>MERU01000013.1 GCA_001770725.1 Burkholderiales bacterium RIFCSPHIGHO2_01_FULL_63_240 | reverse complement strand
TGGGCGGGCGACAGGGAGGCCAGGCGCTCGGCGGCTTCTTCGGAGATGCCAAGGCGGAAGAGGGCTTGCTCGCGGTCGCTGCGGATGAGGCTTTGAGCCAGCATCAGGTAGGACAGGTTGACTTCGCGGATTTCGGCAAGGATCTGGTCGGCGTTCATCGTGTGCTCCTGGGTGCTGGGGGTGCCTGGCGTCGTTCGCTTTGGCGTTGTCGATGGAGTCATTGTGCAAACACCGGCCAGTTTTCTTGATAGGGCGCTGGCTGCGCAAAGCGTCGGCTGGCGGCTGCCCGTGCTGTCGGAAATTGCCTGACAGGGAGAACCCGTGGCGATGGCGCATCAATAGCCTCAACCAATCGACCGTATTTGTTCAATCAATTCGCTTTATGGAATGGGCTGGCCTAAGATCGATCCTGTTTCTTCGACAACACCCCCTTTTTCCATCGGTGGGTGTTCAACAACCAACCTCTACCAGGAAACAAGCCATGAGCCTGATCAACACCCAAGTTCAGCCCTTCAAGACCGAAGCCTTCGTCAACCGCGGCGGCAAGGGCGAGTTCATCACCGTCTCCGACGAGACCCTCAAGGGCAAGTGGTCCGTGCTGATCTTCATGCCGGCCGCCTTCACCTTCAACTGCCCGACCGAAATCGAAGACGCTGCCAACAGCTACGAAGAGTTCAAGAAGGCCGGCGCCGAGGTCTACATCGTCACCACCGACACCCACTTCTCGCACAAGGTGTGGCACGAGACCTCGCCGGCCGTCGGCAAGGCCCAGTTCCCCCTGGTCGGTGACCCCACCCACAAGCTGACCCGCGCTTTCGGCGTGCACATCGAAGAAGAAGGCCTGGCCCTGCGCGGCACCTTCGTGATCAACCCCGATGGCGTCATCAAGACCGCCGAAGTGCACTCCAACGAAATCGCCCGCGACGTCTCGGAGACCCTGCGCAAGCTCAAGGCCGCCCAGTACACCGCCGCCAACCCTGGCCAGGTCTGCCCCGCCAAGTGGAAGGAAGGCGCCAAGACCCTGGCTCCCTCGCTGGACCTGGTCGGCAAGATCTGATCGCGCTGTTGCGATCCACCGAAGCTTTGACCTGTGTTGAGGCCTGACCTCACCACACCGTTGAAAACTGCTCCCCTGCTCGCCCACGAGGCGGGTGGGTGCATGACCCTGGCCTCCTCCACTCGCAAACCCATGAGGAGGCCGGTTCCCGAAGTCGCTTGAACTCAAATCAAAGGATGCCCAACATGCTGGACGACACCCTCAAGGCCCAACTCGCCGCTTACCTGGAGCGGGTGCAACAACCTTTCGAGATCGTCGCATCCCTGAGTGACTCCGAGAACTCGCGCGAGATGCTCGAGCTGCTGCAGACGATTCAAGGTCTGCGCGCCGACAAGATCACCTTGAAGACCGACGGGCAGGACGCCCGCAAGCCTTCGTTCACGCTGCAGCGCGTGGGTGCGGACACGAGCCTGCGCTTTGCCGGCCTGCCCCTGGGCCACGAGTTCACCTCACTGGTGCTGGCGCTGCTGTGGACGGGCGGCCACCCCCCGAAGGAAGAAGCCGAGACGCTGGAGAACATCCGAGCCCTGGATGGTGACTTCAACTTCGAGGTCTACATGTCCTTGAGCTGCCACAACTGCCCGGACGTGGTGCAGGCGCTGTCGCTCATGGCCATCCTCAACCCCAAGGTCAAGACCACCATCATCGAAGGCGGCGCCTTCCAGGAAGAGGTGGAAAAGCGCGAGATCATGGCCGTGCCCATGGTCTTCTTGAACGGCCAGGTGTTCGCCTCGGGCAAGATGTCCGTGGACGAGATCGTGGCCAAGCTCGACACCAACTCCGCCGCGAAGGAAGCCGCCAAGATCGACGCCAAGGCGCCGTACGACGTGCTGATCGTGGGTGGTGGCCCCGCAGGTGCCGCAGCGGGCGTGTACGCCGCTCGCAAGGGCATCCGCACCGGCATCGCGGCCGAGCGCTTCGGTGGCCAGGTCAACGACACGCTGGCCATCGAGAACTACATCTCGGTGCTCGAGACCGACGGCCCCAAGCTGGCCGCTGCGCTCGAAGCGCACACCCGTGCCTACGACGTCGACATCATGAACCTGCAGAAGGCCACCGAGCTGATCCCGGCCGAGCAGGAGGGTGGCCTCATCCAGGTGAAGATGGAAAACGGTGGCGTGCTCAAGGCCAGGACGGTGATCCTGTCGACCGGTGCGCGCTGGCGCAACGTCAACGTGCCGGGCGAGCAGGAATACCGCAACAAGGGCGTGGCTTACTGCCCGCACTGCGACGGTCCGCTGTTCAAGGGCAAGCGCACGGCCGTGATCGGCGGCGGCAACTCGGGTGTCGAGGCCGCCATCGACCTGGCGGGCATCGTGGCCCACGTCACGCTCATCGAGTTCGCCGACCAGCTCAAGGCCGATGCGGTGCTGGTCAACAAGCTCAAGAGCCTGCCGAACGTGACCATCCACACGAACGCTCAGACGACCGAGATCACAGGCAGCGAAGGCAAGGTCAACGGCCTGAAGTACAAGGACCGCGCGACCGGTGAAGAGCACCTGGTGCCGCTCGAAGGCGTGTTCGTGCAGATCGGCCTGGTGCCCAACACCGAGTTCCTGCGCGGCACGGTGGAGCTCTCGAAATTCGGTGAGGTCCTCATCGACGCCAAGGGCCACACCAACGTGCCGGGCGTGTTCGCGGCAGGTGATTGCACGAACGTGCCTTACAAGCAGATCGTGATCGCCGCGGGTGCGGGTGCCACGGCGGCGTTGAGTGCCTTCGACCACCTGATCCGGCACGGCTGACCCCCAAAGGGCAGGTCGATGGCAGCTGGGGCGACCCCATCGCAGCCATCGACCGTCCACAACACAAGGGTGCCTGAACGCGGTCAGGCAAGCCGGAAGGTGGCCACCTCGCCAGCGAGCACCTGGGCCTGATCGCGCATGGACGCAGCGGCCGCGGCGGTCTGTTCAACCAAAGTGGCGTTCTGCTGTGTGGCTTCGTCCATGGACTGCACCGCCTGCGTGGTTTGCTGCACGTCCTGGGCCTCGCTGCGGGCGCTTTCGGCGATGCGGGCCAGCAACTCGTTGATCTGCAGCGTCTGCTGCACGATGCCGTCCACGGCCGATCCGGCCTGACCGACCACGGCGGTGCCCGACTCGATGCGTCGCACGCTGTCGGAGACCAGCTGGTTGATCTCGCGGGCGGCGTTGGCGGCGCGCTGCGCCAGGCCGCGCACTTCCGCGGCCACCACGGCGAAGCCCCGTCCCTGCTCGCCAGCGCGGGCGGCTTCCACCGCAGCGTTGAGGGCCAGCAAATTGGTCTGGAAGGCGATGCCGTCGATGGTGGACGTGATGTCGCCAATGCGGCGCGACGACTGCCGGATGTCGTCCATCGTGCTGATCATGGTGTGGATGATCTGGCCACCGTCATGGGCTGCCCGGGCATTTTGCGTGGCCAGCGAGGACGCCTCTGCCGCGACGTCGGCGGTGCTGCGCACGGTTTGCGAGATGTGGGCCATGGCCGATGCGGACTGCTGCAGGCCGCTGGCCGAGGCCTCGGTGCGCCGCGCCAGATCGCTGGAGCCCGAGGCGATTTCCTGGCTGGCGTGCACGATGTGGTCGGCCGAGTCGCGGATCTGCGTGACGATCCTTCGCAAGGAAGCCTGCAGGTCGGCGATGGTGGTCATCAGTGCGGCGGCCTCGTCGGCGCCCCAGGCGCGGGGGCACGTGCCGAGGTTGCCGTCGCGGATGGCGTCGATGTGGAACACGACCTCGCGCAGGCCGCCTTCGAGCACCTTGCGGAACGAGACGAACAGGTATGCCGACAGCAGCAGGCTGAGCGCCAGCACCGCGGCCGTGGCGTCGCGGGCCTGGGTCAGGCGCGCCTCGCGTTGTTCGAGGAGCTGGTCGAGCAGGGGCAGGTGGTGCGCGTACATGCCCGATAGCGCGGCGACGGTGGCCTGGCCTTCTCGGTGGTAGTCGTGGGCCTGCTGCCCGGACTGGGACACCGCCTGGTCACCCAGCTTGCGCAGGGCCTCGGCCCGCTCGAGCGCGCTCAGGTCGGCCTGTGCACGCAGCAGGTCGCTGGCGGACATGGCCCGCTCCAGGTAACGCCGCATGTCTTCGGCACCCGAATGCACCCGCGCGCTCCAGACGGCCCATTTGGCGGCCTGTTCGCGGTTGAGGCCGCCGGCAGACAGGGCGTAGGTGCCCCAGCCCCAGAGCTGGCCGGTGTTCTCCAGCATTTGCGGCAGGGTCAGCACCAGGGCGTTCATCAGGTAGTAGCTGTCCAGGTCGGGGTCGAGCACGAGGTTGGAGTTGTCGCCCACGGCATAGAGCAGCGCCACGACGGCGGAGGTGACAGGGCCGAACACGGTGCGGCCTTGTGCATCGACGCCGTTCTTCGCGCTGGCGGTGGCCTGCCAGCTCTCCTGCAGTTGTTGCACCTTGGCCGAAATCTGCAGGGGGTCGCCACTTTGCGCGACGTGTTGGGCGAGGGCGGCCAAGGCCTGGTCGGTGGCCTGGCGCGCGGCCTGGTGGTCGGCTTGCGCGACGTGTCCGCCCAGCATGGCGCGCGTCGCGTTGCGCACGTCGATCACGCCTTTCATCACCGGCACCAGGTGCTGCATGGTGCTCACGCCCACGCGCTCGGCTCGGGTGAACTCGATGGTCGCGGCCTTGTCCTTGAAGTACTGCCATGACAGCAGCGTGATGGGCACCAGGAAGACCGCGGTGAGGATGCTGGCCTTGGCCCGAAAGCCGATGCGCCGGAACAGTCGCACCCCTGGCGCCCAGGCGCCGTGGTAGCGAAAGAAGTCGCGCAGGCGCCGCTGGCGGGCCTGGGTGTCGCGACCGCTGGTGGCAAGGGGCTGGGGGGTGGGAACCGGCACGGCTGGGGTGCGGGTGCCGGCGATGTGTGCTGTGTGCATGAGAGCCTCGGAGGTGTCTGGACACAAGGGCTTGCGGCGCCTCGTCGGCCGGGCGTCGCATGAAAGCATTGTGAGATTCGGACATCGGCACGAAAGGTCAAACAACACAGGGTTTCCGGACAGATGGCTGTTGCTGGCGTCCTATCGTCCCGTGAGCCTCCAATGCGGTGCAAACTGTTCGCATGAAGTCCTTGCCTGCCACCCTCCGCGTCATCGAACGTGGCTGGTTGTCGTCCAACCACGTCGTTTTCGCCGACGACGACGTGACCACCGTCATCGACACGGGCTACGTCACCGAAGGCGATGGCACGCGTCGCCTGATCGCCGAGGCCTTGAAGGGCCGGCGGCTCGCGCGCATCGTCAACACCCACCTGCATTCCGATCACGCGGGTGGCAACGCGTTGCTGCAGGCCGAGCACGGCTGCGAGATCTGGATCCCGCCGGGCGAGGCCGAGCTGGTCGATGCCTGGGACGAAGAGCGCCTGAGCTACCGCCGCACCAGCCAGCTGTGCCCGCGGTTTCAACACGACCACGTGTTGCAGCCGGGCCAGGCCATCGAGCTGGGTGGCGAGTCATGGCGGGTGCTGCCGGCCGCGGGCCACGACCACGCGATGGTGATGTTCTGGTGCGAGCGCCTGGGTGTGCTGATCTCGGCCGATGCCCTGTGGCAAAAGGGCTTTGGCGTGATCTTCCCGGAGCTGGCGGGCATCCCCGGTTTCGCCGAGCAGGCGGCCACGCTGGAGCTGATCGCACAACTTGAGCCGCGCGTGGTGATCCCCGGGCATGGGGCGCCTTTCAGCGAAGAAGACGGCGCCGTCAGCGCGGCCCTGCAGGCGGCGCGATCGCGCATCCAGTGGCTCAGCGAAGACCCCCGTCGCAACGCCGACAACGCGCTCAAGGTGCTGCTGGCCTTCAAGCTGCTCGAAGCACGGCGCCTTAGCCTGGCCGAGCTGGCGCAGATGGTCTCAAGCACCTTCGAGGGCAACGACGCGATGCGCGCGCTCTACCCGCTCGAGCCCGAGGCCATCGCGGCCTTCATGGCGCAGGAGCTGGAGCGGGTCGGTGCGGCGCGGCTGGAGGACGGCGTGCTGGTGGCTCAGGACGCGGCCTGAGGCAGCCTGCCGAGGCGCTCGAGCAGCTCGTCCCGCAGGGCGTGCAGTGAAGGCAGGCGCGACACGGCCTCTTCGGCACGGCCCAGCAGGTGCATCTGGCACAGGCTTTCAGCCAGGTCGTGGACCCGATGGTGCAGAGATGCCACGACCGCGAGCTCGTTCTCGGGGGCGTTCAGCCGGGGCGCGTCATGCGTGAGCCATTGGCCGAACGTGCACAGCCTGGCGTCCAGCGGCGGGTGTTCGCCGCGCTGGCCGCGCAGGAAGGCCTCGACGCCCCGGATCCAGGCGCCGTGCTTGACCTGGGCCAGGCGCAGGCCGAGCGCGTCCGAGTGGCCTGGGGCCAGCTGCGTCCAGCGCACCGGCGCCTGCCAGGTGCGCACCCAGTCGGGGATCGCGTCGGCGGGCATCGAGCGAGCGATGCCCCAGCCCTGGGCAAGCTCGCAGCCCAGGTGCAGCAGCATCTCGCCGTGTTCGACGGTTTCAACGCCCTCGGCGATCACCTCCCGCCGGAAGGCCCTTGAGAGGCCGAGCACGCCTTCGAGGATGGCCAGGTCGTCGGCGTCGTCGAGCATGTCGCGCACGAAGCTCTGGTCGATCTTGAGTTGCTGCACGGGCAGGCGCTTGAGGTAGGCCAGCGACGAGTAGCCGGTGCCGAAGTCGTCGAGCGCGAACCGCACGCCGAGTTCGCGGCACTGGTTCATGACCTGCGAGACGCGCGCCAGGTCGCCCAGTGCGCTGGTCTCCAGCACCTCCAGGGTGAGGTCCGACGGTTGCACGCGAGGGTGGGCGGCCAGTCGGCGGCGGATCTGCTCGGCGAAGTCGGCCTGCTGGAGTTCGCGCGCACCCAGGTTGATGCTGACGGGCAGGCGCAGGCCCTGGTCCAGCCACGCCTGCATCTGGCTCAGCGCGGTGTTCATGACCCACTCGCCCACCTCCAGCGACAGCGGGTGGTCTTCGATGACGGGCAGGAAGTGCAGGGGGCCGAGCAGGCCGCGTTCGGGGTGCTGCCAGCGGATCAGCGCCTCGGTGCCGATCACCTCGCCGGTGCGCATGTTGACCTTGGGCTGGTGGTGCAGCACGAAGGCGTTGTCGCGCAGAGCCTGGCGGATGTGGGCCAGGCTTTCATGGTGACCGCGCACGTTGCGGTCGGCTTCGGTGTCGAAGACGTGGACGCGGTTCTTGCCGGCCAGCTTGGCCTGGTACATGGCCTGGTCGGCCTGGCGCAGCAGTTGGTCGGCGTCGACCTCTTCGGTTTGTGGATAGGTGGTCACCCCCACGCTGGCCGAGACCTGCACCACGGCCGAGCCCACGGACACGGGCCTGGCCGCCGCCGCGAGCACGCGCGAGGCGACCGCCAGCATCTGCTGCTCGGCCTCGACGTCCTGCATGACGGCGACGAACTCGTCGCCGCCCAGGCGCGCCAGGGTGTCGCCTTCGCGCAGGGCCTGGCGCAGGCCCTGGGCCACGGCCATCAGCAGCTGGTCGCCGACGCCGTGGCCGTGCTGGTCGTTGACGTCCTTGAAGCCATCGAGGTCAAGGTAGATGACCGCCAGCTTCTGGCCGCGCCGACGCGCCAGCCCCATCGCCTGCAGCAGCCGGTCGGCGAGCAGGACGCGGTTGGGCAGGCCGGTGAGCGCATCGTGGTGGGCGTTGAACTGCAGCTGCTGTTCGTGCTCCTTGAGCTCGGTGATGTCCGAGAACAGCGCCACGTACTGCCGGGTCACGCCCTGCTCGTCGCGCACGGCGCTGATGGTCGTCATCTCGGCGTAGTGTTCGCCGTTTTTGCGTCGGTTCCAGACCTCGCCCACCCAGTGGCCGTTGCCGATGAGCTGGCGCCAGAGTTCGGCGTAGAAGGCCCGGTCCTGCCGGCCCGATTTCAGAAAGCGCGGGTTCTGCCCCAGCGCTTCTTCGCGCGAGTAGCCGGTGATGCGCGTGAAGGCCTCGTTGACGTCGATGATGCGCCCGTCGGGCTCGGTGATCATGATGCCTTCGCGGGCATGCGTGAACACGCTGGCGGCCAGGTGCAGGCGTTCTTCCACCCGCACGCGCTCGATCGCCAGGCTCACCAGCGCGGCGGTCTGCTCGATCAGGCGCAGGTGAGCGGGCTCGGGGTGGTGGGGTGTGCGGTGGTAGATCGCGAAGGTGCCCAGCACCGCGCCGTCGGCCGAGACGATGGGCTGCGACCAGCACGCGCCCAGGCCGGCCTGTTCGGCGAACGGGCGGTGCTGGTCCCACAGCGGGCTGTGGGCGATGTCTTCGACGATGACGCGCTGGCCCGTGTGGGCCGCGGTCCCGCAGGAGCCGACCTCGGGGCCGATGGCCACCCCATGGATGGCCTGGTTGTAGAAGTCAGGCAGGCTGGGGGCGGCGCCATGCTGCAGCAGGCCGCGCTCCCGATCGAGCAGCAGGACGCTGCACAGGCTGCGGGGCACCAGGTCCTCGACGCCCCGAACGATGGCGTCCAGCAGCGCGGGCAGGCTGCGCTCCCGCGCCAGCATCTCGAGGATGCCGCTGCGAAAGTGCTCGAACCGCTCGGCCTGCTTGGTGGCGCTGATGTCGGTGATGGTGCCGATCATGCGCACCGGCGCGCCCTTGGCGTCGCGCTCGACGATGGCGCCGCGGCTGATGACCCACAGCTCGGCCCCCCCGGGGGTGCGGATGCGGTACTCGCTGGCGAACAAGCGCGACTCACCCGCGAAATGACGCTGCAGCGACTCGTCCACGCGCGGGCGGTCGTCCGGGTGGATGAGTTGCGCCCAGACACCTTCGCGCGACCCCTGCAGCTCGTTGCCCTGCGGAAAGAGGATGCCCGTGATCGACACCGTGTCGGTGGGCAGGTGCCAGTCCCACACGCTGTCGCCCATGCGCTCGATGGCGCTTTGCCATGGGGCGGCGGGTTCGATGGGCGGGTGGGCGGACATGGGTGCGAAGGCGCTGGTTCCTGGATCGGTCAGTATGGCCTCGCTTGCCCCTTTCGTGCCCGGGGTGATGTGCCTTGGCGACGCGATGGGGCGGCGCGCGTGACAAATTCGGCGGGCGTTCAGCGCACTTCGAACTCGCGCGTCTGGCCGCTGAAGGCGCTGACCTGGCCGAGCAGGTTCCTGGCATCGCCCAGGTGGACGATGCGGTGGCGTCCCCTGGCCGCACCCGCCGGGATGGCCCAGTCGATGTCGGCCACCGACTCGGCCCCCAGCGTGCGACGCCAACGATAGCGCGTGGCCCAGTCGCTGTCGTCGGCGATGGTCTGCCAGGCCTGGCCGTTCCACCGCTGCACCAGCAGGAAGCTGCCGTTGCGCCGAAGGTTGTTCTTGGGGTGCCCGGTCTGAAAGCGCACGCTGACCGTCTGGCCAGCGGTGTAGCTGGCTTGGGGCTCGAGCAGCACCTGGCCGAAGCGCTTGCCGAGCGCGGGCAGGTCGAGCACCACGCCGGGCTGGAAGTTGAGCTGACTCTGGCTGAGGTCGCGCGGTGTCAGGGTGTTGGCGCTGGGGCGTCCCAAGGCCAGGTCCTGGGCGAGCTTGTCGAGCTCCTGCGTGTAGGCCGGCTGGGTGGCGGGGCCGAACAGCGTGCTGCCGCCCTCGTAGTCCTGCAAGCTGTATTCCTCGGGGGTGGTCACGTACTGCGTGTAGGCGTTGCTGTAGCCGACCACGATGACGCGGCTGGTGTCCATGCCCAGCGTGCGCGCCAGCTGCTTGCGGATGCGCCAGCCCGACATCATCGTGGGCTCGGCGGGCAGGCCGGCGAAGGCGATGGAGCCGATCTTGATCACCTGCAGGGGCAGCACCTCCGGCGACCAGGGATGGGGCTTCATGTTGCCCACGGGGATGACGACCTCCTTGACGCCATGGCATTCGCGCAGCGTGGCCGAGGGCCAGAAGACCAGGCCGCCGACGGCCGTCAGGAAGGGGTTGGGCTGGCCTTCTTTCGCGATGCCGGGGCCGGGGCCGTCTTCGGTGCTGCCGGCGGCAAAGCTGCTGCCGAGGGCGGCCGGGCAGGTCTTCATCGGCTTGCCGTCAGGGGTGTAGGCGCCGCTGACCTGCACGCGGCTCATGTCCACGTAGCGCATGCGCGAGTCGATGTCGCCGCCCAGGGCTTCGCTGGCCTTCTGAGACAGCGCCACGGCCTTGTCGGCCTGGCGCAGGCCGATGAGGCGCGTGTTCTCGAACTCGTCTTCGGTGGGGCCGCTG
Organism: Burkholderiales bacterium RIFCSPHIGHO2_01_FULL_63_240; assembly: GCA_001770725.1. Taxonomy (GTDB): domain Bacteria; phylum Pseudomonadota; class Gammaproteobacteria; order Burkholderiales; family Burkholderiaceae_C; genus Aquabacterium. The sequence goes on along the minus strand of MERU01000013.1, from coordinate 143,752 downwards.
CCGGGCTTGGCGTTGAGGTTGGGCGTGAGGTCGCCAGGGTTGGTCTGCGCGAAGCCGGCCACGAAGGGCTGCGTGTCGTGCAGGTGCTGAACGCCGGCGACGTCGTGCTCCCAGTGCCAGGCCGCATAGCCCTTGTTGTCACCACTGATGAGGGTGTTGTGCTTGGTCATGCTGGTGCCGTGCGTGGCAAAGAAGCTCAGCGCACCGATGTCCTGGCCGGCCTGGCGGAAGCTCAACACCGTCATCAGCGGGTCGATCTCCTGCGGGAAGTGGGCGCGGTCTTCGGCGGCGTTGAGGCGAAAGGCCAGTGGCGAGCGGTTGCGGCTGGCGTTGGTGAGCTCGCCCTGGTTCAGGCGCACCTCGCCGGGTGCGAGCCGTGCGTGCGCCCGCTCGATGGCTTCGACGATGCCGTCGACGATGGCGTTGAAGGTGCGCTGCTGAAAGCCCAGGATGGTGATGTTGTAGAGCGCGTGGTGAGAGTAGCCACCGGGACCGGCGTGGGTGTGCGTGGCCGTGAGCATGACGTTGCGCTCGGTGTAGCGATCGCCGAATTTCGCGGCCAGGCGCTTCATCACGGCCTGGTGCACGGCCTGCGTCACCAGGCCCGTGTCGGTGACCACGATGACGGCCGAGCGCTGCGTGCGCAAGTCCTCGGTGATGAAGGCGCGGGCGCGCAGGCGCTGGTGGATGCCGCTGGTTTTTTGCGTCAGCTCGGCATAGCCCATCATGCCGACCTCGGCCGCCTCGCCGGTGACGTCGCTCATGCCGACGCCCACGCGCCAGCCGGGTGCGTCGGCGCCCTTCGCGCGTGGTGCGAAGGCGAGCTGCGCGGCGGCGGCCAGCATCAGCGCGGACATCTGGAGTTTGGTTCTCTTCATGGTTTCATCCGCGCGCCGGGAACACCGGCCACATCGCGACCACGCGGTCGCCTTCGACCACGGCGATGTCGCCGAATTGCTGGAGCACCGCCTCGCTTTGCGTCGGGCGCAAGAAGACGAGGTCGTCGGGCCGAAGGCCTTGCCGGCCCGAACCCAGGAAAAGCTGCTGGTTCGACGAGGGCCCGATCAGGCCGCTGGCCTGCAGCCCTTCGGGCGACGCCGGGCGTGCCAGCCAGTGGCCGCCGTGGATGAAGTGGGCGGTGCGCTGGTTGCGGTCCCACAGCTGCGCGGCCTGGCCCAGGGGCTCGACCCCGTTCGGCGCGAGGAAGCCCTGCACCTTGAGCACCGGGGTGGCGATCCAGGCGGCGGCTTGCAGGTCGGCCAGCAGGGGCGTGTCGAAGTCGGTGGGCTTGACGAGGGCCGAGCCCACGGCCACCTCGTTGGCCGGCCCATCGGCGCGGTGAAGGCGGTAGGTGGGCGAGCCACCGGTGTTGAGCGTGAGCACGCCATCGACGGGCGTCTGGCCGCTGGCGCGCAGGGCCGCGAGGTGCTCGCGGTAGGTGCTCAGCACGTGGGCGCGTGCGCGTTCGCGCGAGCCGGCGACGTCGGGGATCTTCTCGGTGTGCGCGTCGTAGCCCATCAGGCCCGACCAGTGCAGGCGCGGCTCTTCGCGCAGCAAGGCGATCACCTGCTCAAGCGCGGCGGCATCGGGCAGGCCGCCTCGGTGAAGGCCCACGTCGATCTCGAGGTTGATGCGCAGCGCCACCTGCTGGCCGCGGGCCAGGTCGCGGTACTGCGCCAGCCGCTCGGGCGAATCGACCAGCCACTGCACCTGCCTGGGCACGTCGAAGCCGCTGCGAGGCGGCTGGGCCAGCAGCTGCGCCGCCGCGGCCACGGGGAAGGGCTTGCCCAGCAGCACGTCGCTGTCGGGCCGCTGTTCGGCCAGCAAACGCAGGTAAGGCTGGTTGAAGACCATCTGCCGATGCGTGCCCGTCAAGCGCGCCACCTCGTCGAGCAGGGGCAGGCTGGGCAGGGATTTGTTGACCAGCCGCAGCGCCAGGCCGGGGGCGAGGTTGGCGCGCACGCGTCGGGCATTGGCGTGCAGGCGCTCGCGGTCGATGACCAGGGTGGGCTGGTTCAGGCCGGCCTCGCGCAGGGCCTTGCTCAGGCGCGCGAAGAAGGCGCTGTGAGGCGCGCCGATTTCAGCGGGGCGCAGCGACAAAGCGGTGGCCCCGCCCGCGAGTGCGGCCAGGCCCAGCCATTGACGTCGGTTCAGCAAAGCCATGTCGATGCTGCCTCAGGCCTGGCCGAACACCTGGCGCAGGTGGTCGTTGAGCAGGCGGCCCTGCGGGTCGAAGCGGCGGCGCACGGCCTGGAAGTCGGCCCAGCGCGGGTACGCCTTCGACAGCTCGGCCTCGCCCAGGCGGTGCAGCTTGCCCCAGTGCGGGCGGCCCTGGTGCGCGCGAAAGATCGGGGCGAAGTCGTCGATGAGGTACTGCCAGGCTTCATCGGCGGCGGCGTGCACGGCGATCGAGCAGCAGTCGCGGTTGTGAAAGGGGCTCAGCCAGGCCTCGTCGCGGCGGATGAAGCGGAACTCCAGCGGGAAGAAGACCTCGTTGCGCGACTCGAGCTTGGCCACGACCTCGCGCAGGCAGGTGAGCGCGCGTTCGCGCGGCAGGTGCCACTCGGTCTCGTTGAAGCGTGTGGGGCGCACGGAAGACAGCAGCCTGAAGGAGCGGTGGCGCGCCGCTTCCGTCATGTCCGGGTCGATGGCCTGCTGCGCGGCCCAGCGGCGCAGCTTCGGAAAGCGCCCCAGCCAGTCGCGCAGCTTCTTGAGGTCGCCGAGCACGTCCTCGTCGCCGGGCTTGGGCAGCATCAGGTCCTGGCCCGTGTACACGTCGTGGCGGATGCCGGCGGCGTAGCCCGTGTGCGGCAGCACGTAGAACTCGAAGTGGCGGTGCTGGGCAGCCAGCCTGGGCGCCTCGTTGATCAGGCTGTCCAGGGGCTGCAGCCAGACGTGGCGCGCGAGGTTGAAAGCCGGCACCACGCGCACCGTCACCTGCGTGATGAAACCCAGGCTGCCCAGCGAGACGCGTGCGGCGGCCATCAGGTCGGGGTCCTGGTCGGCGCGGACCTCGACGACCTCGCCATCGGGCTTGACCAGTCGCATGGCGACGACGTCGTCGTGCAGCGCTGGCAGCTGCGCGCCGGTGCCGTGCGTGCCGGTCGAGATGGCGCCTGCCAGGGTCTGCACGTCCACGTCGGGCTGGTTGCGCAGGGCCAGGCCCTGGGTGTCCAGCGCGCGGGCCAGGGCGCCGATGCGCATGCCCGCCTGAGCGGTGACCGTCATGGCGGCTTTGTCGATGTTCACGACGCTGGCCAGGCGGTCGAGCGAGACCAGCGTGGCTTGGGTGGGCACCAGGGCGGTGAAGGAGTGGCCCGAGCCCGCTGGGCGCACCTCGCCTTTCGTGCCCCGCAGCAGCTGCTGCAGCTCCGCTTCGCTGGCCGGTGTGGCCCAGTTCGCGGGCGTGGCCTGCTGCAGGCCCGACCAGTTCTGCCAGCGGCGTTGCGTCGATGGGGCCTGTGTCTGCGCCTGTGCACCGGGCAGCACCAGCTGCGCCAGCGTGCCGCCACGCAGGGCGTCGAACAGGGCCAGGGCGGCGGTGCCGGTCAGCAGCTGGCGCCGCGTGGTGGAACGGGAGGCAGCGGGTGCTTGGCTCATCGAGGTGTGCTCATGAAGGAGATGAGGTCGCGCAAGTCCTGCTCGCCGCAGTCGGGGCACAGGCCCATGGCCGGCATGCCGCGCAGGCCTTCGCGGGTGTGTTTCAGCAGGGTGTCCATGCCCTGGGCCAGGCGGGGTTGCCAGGAGGGGCCGTGGCCCGTCAGGGGCGCCGCGCTGCGCACGCCGTGGCAGGCCATGCAGCTGCGCTCGTAGATGGCGGCCAGCTCGGGCCGGGCAGGGCGCAGGGCTTCGGCGGCGAGCACGTCCGCGTCGGCGGGCGGCGTGGGCGACCGCTCCTGGCAGGCGCCAAGCGCGAGCAGCAGGCCCAGTCCAGCGACGAGGCGGGTTTGACGAAACAAGGACATTTACTGAAACACTGACATGAAAAATAACAGTGTTATTAAGATACGCTCATCCCACAGTCGTGCCGACTCAGGCAAACCCTGAACCTGCGAAAGAAGCGGTCCGTGTCCCTGACCCCCACCGAGCAGCGCAAGGCCCGCGAGGCCGAGCAGCGCCGCAAGGCCATCATCAAGATCGTGCGCAAGCTCATCCGCAAGGGCGGCATGGGCGAGATCTCGCTGCGCAAGGTCGCCGAGCTGGCGGGCTACTCCACCACCGTCGTCTACACCCTCTTTGGCGACAAGGCCGCGCTGATCACGCAGGCCATGGACGAAGACCTGCTCGAGCTCACGCGCACCATCACGCAGGCCGTGGAGCAGGCCGAGCCGGGCTGGCCGCGCCTGCGCGCCATGGGCCGTGCCTACGTGAAGTTCGGCATCGACCACCCCGACGAATACGCCTTCGTCTTCATGACGCGGCGCCCGCATGCCCCCAACGAGGCCGCGCGCGTGCAGCACGGCAACCCGGCGCAGGACCCCTACGCCGCCGGCCGCCTGCTGGTCAGCGAGGCGGCCCGGATGGGCCTGCTCTCGGACCGGCCGCAAGACATCGAGCTGATGGTGCAGATCCTGTGGGAAGGCATCCACGGCCTGACGGCGCGCCTGCTGGTCATGGGCGAGGACGACAACTGGGTGCCCAGCATGCCGACCGACCTGCACCTCGAAGCCATGCTGGACGTGCTCTGCGCGGGCCTGGCGCACCGGTTTCCGCCCCGGAGCGGCTGAGCGCCGTTGAGCGCCATGGGGCGCTGTTTCGCCCGGCGAGATGCCCCCACGTGACCTGGGGCCATGGGGCGCGGCACAATCTCGCCCATGCCCCGCACCCCTGAACTGCTTTTGCCCGCCGGCTCGCTCGAGAAGATGCGCGCCGCTTACGACTTCGGCGCCGACGCCGTCTACGCCGGCCAGCCGCGCTACTCCCTGCGCGCGCGCAACAACGAATTCAAGATCGAGCAGCTCGCTCAAGGCATCAGCGAGGCCAAACAACGCGGCAAGAAGCTGTACGTCACCAGCAACCTGATCGCGCACAACGACAAGATCCGCACCTACCTGCGCGACATCGAGCCCATCATCGAGATGAAGCCCGACGGCATCATCATGGCCGACCCCGGCCTGATCATGATGGTGCGCGAGAAGTGGCCCGAGGTGCCCATCCACCTCTCGGTGCAGGCCAACACCACCAACTTCGCCACCGTCAAGTTCTGGCAGAAGATGGGCGTGCAGCGCATCATCCTCTCGCGCGAACTCAGCCTCGACGAAATCGAGAAGATCCGCCAGGAATGCCCCGACATGGAGATCGAGGTCTTCGTGCACGGCGCGCTGTGCATCGCCTACTCCGGCCGCTGCCTGCTGTCGGGCTACTTCAACCGGCGCGACCCCAACCAGGGCACCTGCACCAACGCCTGCCGCTGGAACTACAAGACGCAATCGGCCACCGAACAGTCCGACAGCGGCGAGGCCATCCCCATCAAGCTCGAAGGTGTCTTCAACTTCGAGCAGGAGCAGGCCGATGCGCAGGCCGCGGCTTTTGCGCCCAGCGCCTGTGGCGACGGCAAGCGCCACCCCGCCGCCGACAACGTCTACCTGATCGAAGAGACCGAGCGCCCCGGCGAGCTCATGCCCATCATGGAAGACGAGCACGGCACCTACATCATGAACTCGAAGGACCTGCGCGCCGTCGAGCACGTCGAGCGCCTGGCCAAGATCGGTGTCGACTCGCTCAAGGTCGAAGGCCGCACCAAGTCGCTGTACTACGTGGCGCGCGTGGCCCAGGTCTACCGCCACGCCATCGACGACGCGGCCGCTGGCCGGCCCTTCAACCGCGACCTGCTCATCCAGCTCGAAGGCCTGGCCAGCCGCGGCTACACCTCGGGCTTCCTGGAGCGCCGCCCCGCGCAGGACTACCAGAACTACATCACCGGCCACTCCGAGTTCAACCGCAGCCAGTTCTGCGGCGAGGTCAAGGGCGTGGCCGAAGGCTGGGCCGAGGTGGTGGTGAAAAACCGCTTCGACGTGGGCGACACCATCGAGGTGATCCACCCCTTCGGCAACCAGACGATCAAGCTGGAGAACATGCGCAACCTCGATGGCGAGCCGATCACGGCCGCGCCGGGCAGCCCGTTGCACGTGCGCATCCCGCTGGAGGCGCGTTACGAAGGGGCCTTGCTGGCGCGGGTGTTCTGAAAAAGGCCGAAGCGCGCGACAATGCGGGTTTAGACCTTTTGCGCGCACCCATGTCTGCCACCCCCGAGAACCAGCCCGACGACCAACTGCCTGCCGCCCCCGTGGCCGCAGCGCCGCAGCCCGAAGGCGTGAATGCTGTGACCAGCGAAGGTGCAGCAGAAAATGCAGCGGACGGTGCGCCCGAGACCGTGGCATCTGCAAGCGATGTGGATGCAGCCGTTGCTCAAGCCAGCCTGTCCACTCAGCCCGCTCAAGCCGCCCAGGCTGGCGAGCCCAGCGTGGCCGACACCAAGGCCCGCCTGGCCGAGCTCTTCCCGGCGCTGTTCCGTGGCGAGCCCAAGCCGCTGAAGCTGCGCATCCAGGCCGACATCCAGGAGCGCGCCCCGGGCGTGTTCACCAAGCAGGTGCTGTCGGCCTTCCTGCGCCGCCACACCGGCACCACGTCCTACCTGATCGCTGCCTCGAAGGCCAAGCAGCGCTTTGACCTCGATGGCAACCCGGCGGGTGAGTTCTCCGAAGAACACCGCCAGGTGGCGCTGGAAGAGCTGGCCCGCCGCCGTGGCAACCAGCAGGCCAAGCGCGAGCAGGAAGAAGCCGGCCGCCGCGAGCGCTCCGCCTTGCTGCGCGGCTTCGAGACCACCAAGCTGACGGCCGCCAACTTCTGCGCGCTCAAGGGCATCGCACCCGATCAGCTCGACGCCTTGCTGGCCCAGGCCCGCGCCGAAGCGGCCGAAGATGCGGCCCGCCCACGTCCTGCTGGTCGCCCTGACCACCGTGGTGGCCCGCGAGGGGATCAGCGCGGCGATGGCCGCGGTGACCGCCGCGCCGAAGGTGGCCGACGCGACGACCGCGGCGGCCGTGGCCCTGGCGCTGGTCAAGGCCCGCGTGGCCCGGGCCAGGGGCAAGGCCCACGCCGCGAAGGCGGCCAGGGTGAGCAGCGCCGTGGCGGTCCCCGTCGCGAAGGCGCGCCGCGCCCGCCGCGCACCGAAGGCTGATCAGGCCTCGCTGAAGGCCTGCGCGAACGCGTCGGCCGGCAGCATCGAGCCGGTCTCGCGCAGCCGCTTGTGCCACGCGAAGGCCTCTTCCAGCACGTGCGGCGTGTGGCCGCCGCGCCGGCTGGCGTCGCGCACGTAGTCTTTCAGCAGGTCTCGGTAGAGCGGGTCCACGCACTGGTCGATGACCACGCGGGCGCGCTCGCGCGGCGCCAGGCCACGCAGGTCGGCCAGGCCGTGTTCGGTCACGATCACGTCCACATCGTGCTCGGTGTGGTCCACGTGCGTGACCATGGGCACGATGCTGGAGATGGCACCGCGCTTGGCCAGCGACTTGGTCACGAACACCGACAGGTGGGCGTTGCGCGCGAAGTCGCCCGAGCCGCCGATGCCGTTCATCATGTGCGTGCCGGCCACGTGGGTGGAGTTCACGTTGCCGTAAATGTCGCATTCCAGCGCCGTGTTGATGGCGATCAGGCCCAGGCGGCGCACCACCTCGGGGTGGTTGCTGATCTCCTGCGGGCGCAGCACCAGGCGGTCGCGGTAGCGCCCCAGGTGGTTCATCACCCTCGCGTAGCAGCTGCTTGACAGCGTCATCGACGAGGCCGAGGCGAAGCTCAGCCGGCCTTCATCGAGCAATTCGATGCTGCTGTCTTGCAGCACCTCGGAGTACATGCGCAGGTCTTCGAAAGGCGAGTCGACCAGGCCGTGCAGCACCGCGTTGGCGATGCTGCCGATGCCGGCCTGCAGCGGTTGCAGCGCGGGCGTCAGGCGGTTGGCGCGCACCTCGCGCATCAGGAAGTCGATGAGGTGGTCGGCGATGGCGGCCGTCTCGGCGTCGGGCGGCAGCACGGTCGAGGGGCTGTCTGGCCGGTCGGTGAAGACGATGGCGGCGATCTTGTCTGGGGCGATCGGGATCGCCGTGGTGCCGATGCGCTGCGCCACGTCCACCAGCGGAATCGGCTGGCGGTGAGGCCGGTAGCTGGGGATGTAGATGTCGTGCAGGCCCTGCAACTCGAGCGGCATGCTCAGGTTGACCTCGACGATGACCTGCCGCGCCAGGATGGCGAAGCTCGCCGAGTTGCCCACCGAGGTGGTGGGCACGATGTGGCCGTCTTCGGTGATGCAGGTGGCCTCGATCACGGCCACGTCCACGGGCGCGAGCTGGCGGTTGCGCAGCAGCTCCACGGTTTCCGACAGGTGCTGGTCGATGAACATCACTTCGCCGGCGTTGATGCGCTGGCGCAGGCTGGCATCCACCTGGAAGGGCAGGCGGCGCGCGGTCACGCCGGCGTCGCTGAGCACCTTGTCGGCATCGTGGCCGAGGGATGCACCCGTCATCAGCGTGATCTGCAGCGGCTCGCTGGGGTTGCGGCGTGCGCGCTCGGCCAGGGCGAAGGGCACGGCCTTGCAGTCACCGGCGCGGGTGAAGCCGCTCATGCCCACCGTCATGCCATGCTGGATGAGCAGGGCCGCTTCGTCGGCGGACATGACCTTGTCGCGCAGGGCGGCGTGGCGGATGCGGTCGGCGTGCATGGGGTCTCCTTTGGTGGGCGAACACGTCCCCCGGCCGGCGCGGTGGCGGCAGGAGGCTGGCGCAGTATTCGGCAGGGGCGCGCAAGTCGTAAAGCGACTTATATTCATCGCATCCATTCACAGATGGAATGAACACGAGGCCACCATGGACCTGCGAGCCCTGCGCTATTTCATCGAAACCGTTCGCCGCGACAGCTTCACCCAGGCCGCGCAGGCGCTCAACGTCACGCAATCGACCATCAGCAAGATGGTGCGCCAGCTCGAAGAGGAAATCGGCTCGCCCCTGCTGATTCGCCACACGCGCGGGGTGCAGCTCACCGACGTGGGCCGCGTGGTCTACGAACAGGGGCAGCACGCCCTGGGCGCGATGCAGGGCCTGCAGCGCGAGGTGGCCGACCTGACCCGCCTGCACAGCGGCGAGCTGACGCTGGGCCTGCCGCCGATGGTCAATGGCTTTTTTCCGCCGCTGATCCAGCGCTTTCGGGCGCGGCACCCTGGCGTGCGGCTGAGCGTGGAGGAAGCCGGTGGCGACGTGATCGAGGCGCGCGTGGCCGCGGGTGAGCTGGAGGTGGGCGTGAGCGTGTTGCCCCTGCACGCCCCGGCGGTGTCGCAGGCGGGTGCGACGCTGGCCACCGCCGAGCTCGGCCGCTTTCCCATCTGCCTGGTGGCCACGTCCGACGCGCCCTGGACGAAGCTCAAGCGCCCGGGCCTGGCCCACCTCGACGGCCTGCCCGTGGTGGTGCCCGCCGAAGGCTTCGCGCTGGGGCGCCACCTGCGCGAAGCCTGGCAGCGTGCGGGCGTGAGCCCGAAGGTGGTGGCGCAGAGCAGCCAGTGGGACTTCCTGCTGTCCATGGCGGAGTCGGGCATGGGCACGGCGGTGTTGCCCCAGCCGCTGCTGCAGCGCCTGAACCTGCCACGGCACCTGGTGGTGCGGGCCCTGCCGGCGCGGGAGCTGTCCTGGGTGGTGGCGCACGTGTGGGCCGCCGACCGCTACCTGGGGCACGCGGCCCGGGCCTGGTTGAGCTGCTGCGGGGCACAATGACGAACTGCCACCGCGCACCTTAGAGCCCCCAGACGAGCCCCCTGACGTGCCACTTTACGTGCCCCCCATGCCCGAGTCCCCCGAGTCCGCTTCCTCCCACACCGATGCCGCCGCGGCCAACGCCGCCGCGCTGCAGCGCTTTGCCACGCTCACGCGCGAGGCCCTGGTTCAGGGTGTGTGCCAGCAGGTGCTGCTGGTGGCCTACCAGGGCGGCATGGGGGCCATCGAGGAGCTGGGGCAGGGCCTGCAGCGCGTCATGGTGCGCCCCATCGAGCTGCGCGGCCAGCCGCACCTGAGCTTCCTGCTGCGCTTTCCGACCAAGGACATCACCAAGAACCTGCCGACGCAAGAAGGCCTGGGCCTGCTGGGCCAGTGGCTCGGCGCTGGCGCCTTCCGCAACGCCCACCTGTTCACGGCCACCGAAGAGGTGCAGCTGGCGATCAGCAAGAAGGGCAAGGCCAGCGTGCGCGTGGGCAAGCTCGCCGGCGCGGCCCGGCAACCCGATGCCAAGGCCGAGGCGCCATCCCAGGCCCACAACCGCGACAAGCACCGCCTGCTCGAACTCTCGCGCCCCTTCCTGCGCGAGTTGGGCGTCACCGACGCACACGGCCACCTGATCCCGGCCATGTCGCGCAAGTGGAAGCAGATCAACAAATTTCTTGAGGTGTTCTCGTCGGCCGTGGCGAAGTCTTCGCTGGCCGATCGCCAGGCCTTGCACGTGGTGGACTTCGGCTCCGGCAAGGGCTACCTGACCTTTGCCGTGCACGACTGGCTGCGCAACACGATGGGGCGCGACGCCCGCGTCACCGGCGTCGAGCTGCGCGACGACCTGGTCCAGCTGTGCCAGCGTGTCATCGGCCAGCTCAAGCTGCAGGGCATGGACTATGAACAAGGCGATGTGCGCCACTACCACCCGGCCGACCTCGACGTCGTCATCGCCCTGCACGCCTGCGACATCGCCACCGACCACGCCATCCACCTGGGCATCCGGGCGGGCGCCCAGGTCATCCTGTGCTCGCCCTGCTGTCACAAGGAGGTGCGCCCGCAGCTGCTGAGCCCGCACCCGCTGCGGCCCATCCTGCAGCACGGCATCCACCAGGCGCAGGAAGCCGAGATGCTCACCGACGGCCTGCGCGCCATGCTGCTGGATGCGGCGGGCTACGACACCCAGGTCTTCGAGTTCATCTCGCTGGAGCACACCAACAAGAACAAGATGATCCTGGCCGTCAAGCGCAGCCAGCCCCAGGACAACACCGAGGTCGTGGCCCAGGTGCGCGACATCAAGGCCTTCTACGGGCTGCAGCACCAGTGCCTGGAAGAGCTGCTCAAGGCCGACGGCCTGCTGCCGGCCTGAGCCCTGCGGGGCGCTCAACGACCATGGCCACGAAGCTGCTCCTGCTCGAAGACGACCCGGCCATCGCCGAGACCGTGGTCTACGCGCTGGGACGCGAAGGCTTCGAGGTCGAGCACGTGATGCTGGTGGGCGAAGCCGACCGGCGGCTGCGCGACAGCGGGCGGCCCCTGCCCGCGGCGGTCATCTTCGATGTGGGCCTGCCCGATGGCAGCGGGCTGGACCTGTGCCGCAGCCTGCGCCAGGCCGGCACCACGCTGCAGGCCCTGCCGGTGCTGATGCTGACCGCGCGCGCCGAAGAGATCGACCGCGTGCTGGGCCTGGAGCTCGGCGCCGACGACTACCTCACCAAACCCTTCAGCCCGCGTGAGCTGTGCGCCCGGGTGCGTGCGCTCATCCGCCGCTCCCAGTTGAGCGCGGGCGGCGAGCACGCACCGGCCGCGCGCGAGCCCGTCCTGGTTTGCGATGAAGCCGGCCAGCGCATCCGCTGTGGCGAACATTGGTTGCCCCTGACGCGCCGCGAGCTGGGCCTGCTGGCGCTGCTGTTGCGCCACCCCGGCCGCATCTGGCCCCGCGAGGCCCTGCTCGATGCCGTCTGGGGCCAGGACGCCGACAGCACCGACCGCACGGTGGACACCCACGTCAAGACCCTGCGCGGCAAGCTGCGCGATGCGGGCGCACCGGCCGAGCTGATCGTGACCCACCGCGGCCTGGGTTACGCCATCGACCCCCGCCTGCTGTGAGCGCGCCATGAAGCTGGGTCTGCGCCTGCTGCTGGGCTTCTTCCTGATCACCGGCATCGCGGCCTTCTTCGTGATGCGCGTGTTCGTGCAACAGGTCCAACCCAGCGTGCGCGAGGTCATGGAGGACATGCTGGTCGACACGGCCAACATCCTGGCCGAGCTGGCGCAGGACGACCTGGCCGCCATGGCGCCACAAACCGACCTGCGCGAAAGCCGCTTCGCCCGCCGCGTGCTCGACTACGCCGCCCGCCCGGTGGACGCGCAGATCTGGGGCCTGAGCAAGCGCACGCTGGACTACCGCGTCTACGTCACCGACGCCCAAGGCCGCGTGGTCTTCGACACCGGTCTGCCCGATGGTGGCAACGCGGTGGGCCAGGACTACTCGCGCTGGCGCGACGTCTCGCTCACCCTGTCGGGCCAGTACGGCGCGCGCGCCACCCGTTACGTGGTCGCCGACGACGACAGCTCGGTCATGCACGTGGCTGCCCCGGTCATGCAAGGCAAGCAGATCATCGGCGTGCTCACGGTGGCCAAGCCCATGCGCTCGGTGGCCAAGTTCGTCGAGCGCGCGCAGCAGGAAATCCTGGTCAAGGGCCTGTGGTTGCTGGGCCTGTCGCTGGTCGTGGGCGCCGCGGTGACGGCCTGGGTGATCTGGTCGGTGCGGCGCCTGCGGCACTACGCCCAGCGCGTGCAATGGGGCCAGCGCGAGCCCCCGCCAGAACTCTCGGGCGAGCTGGGCGAGCTGGCCCACGCCATGGCCGCCATGCGAGACCGGCTCGACGGCCACGAGCACGTCGAGCAGCTGGTGCGCGCCATGACGCACGAGCTCAAGAGCCCGCTGGCGGCCATCGGGGGCGCGGCCGAGCTGCTGCAAGACGAGTTGCCGGCGGCCGATCGCGAGCGCTTCGCCCGCCAGATCCGCGAGCAGACCCAGCGCCTGCAACGCCTGGTCGACCGCCTGCTGGAGCTCTCCAAGCTCGAGCAGCGCCACAGCCTTGACCACCAGCAGCGCCTGGACCCCGCCAGCCTGGTCGAGCGGCTGCTGCGCAGCCATGCGCCGCGCCTGCAGCAGGCAGGCTTGAGTGTGCGCACCGAGGTGGCCGAGGGCCTGAGCGTGCAGGGCGAAGCCGAGCTGCTGGAGCTGGCCCTGAGCAACCTGCTGGACAACGCGATCGAGTTTTCGCCGGCGGGCGGCGTGATCGAGCTGAGCGTGCAGGCCGAGGGCCCGCGCGTGTGCATCGTGGTGCGCGACCACGGCGTGGGGGTGCCCGATTACGCCTGGCCGCGCCTGGGCGAGCGCTTTTACTCCACCGCCCGCCCCGAGCGGGCCGGGCAGCCGCCACGAAAGGGCTCGGGCCTGGGGCTGGCCATCGTGCGCCAGGTCATGGCCCTGCACGGGGGCGAGCTGCGCCTGACGCCAGCGCAACCGGGCTTGCGCGCGGCCCTGTGCCTGCCCAGCGTTTGAGCGGACTTCACACCCGCTTCACACAGCTCATCGTCTGCTCACCCTCGGTGCGCACCATCGCGCCTGTCATCACACCGACAGGACAAGACGATGAGATTCCCCTTGATCAGCAAGATGGGCGCCGTGGGCGCCGTCACCCTGGGCCTGCTGTGGTCGCTGTGGACCGTGCAGGGCGTGGTCAACGAGCGCCAGGGCCGTCAGCAGGAGGCCGAGCAGAGCGTGGCCAACAGCCTGGCCGGCAGCCAGACCCTGCTGGGGCCGGTGCTCACGCGCACCTGCACCGAAACCTGGGTGACCCTCCATGAAGACGACAAAGGCCAACGCCGAGCCACATCTGAAACCGAGACCCACGTGCTGCGTCTGCCCGCCACGCAGGTGCAGGTCGATGCGGAGTTGGGGGTGAACCCTCGCCACCGCGGCATGTTCAAGGTCAATGGCTATGGCGTGAAGGCCGGCGTGCAGGCCAGCTGGGCCGACCTGGGCGGCCTGACCCTGCTGCCGCGTCAGCCGGGCGGCGAGGTCCGCTGCGAGGCCCCGGTGCTGGCCGTGTCGGTCAGCGACGCGCGTGGCATCCGCGTTGCCGAGCTGCGCATCAACGACCAGCGGGTGACGGTGCAGGCGGGCAGCGAGCAGGCGCACCATGCGCGCGGCTTTCACGCGCCGCTGGCGGGCGTCCAGCCGGCGGCTGGCACCGGCCTGTCGGTGCGCCTGAACCTGGAGCTGGCGGGCACGCGCGGCTTTTCGATGGCGCCGGTGGCCGACACCACGCTGGTGCGCCTGCGTGGCGACTGGCCTCACCCTTCGTTTGGCGGGCGCTTTTTGCCCAGCGAGCGCGTGGTCCGCGCAGATGGCTTTGACGCGACCTGGAAGGTCAGCTCGCTGGCCAGCACCGCTTCGCAGTCGTGGCGCGGCGGTGAGCGCCTGTGCTCGCCGTTCGGCGCCGTGGCCCGCCTGAACCCCTACGTGATGACCGAGGGCAGCGACGAGGCCACCTCGGCCGAAAACGGTTGCATCGAAACCTTCGGGGTGTCCTTCATCGACCCGGTCAACCCGTATTCGCTCAGCGACCGCGCCACCAAGTACGGCCTGCTGTTCATCGTGCTGACCTTCGTGGGCGTGGGCCTGATGGAGGTTTTGCGCCGCCTGCGCGTGCACCCCATCCAGTACCTGCTGGTGGGTGCCGCCTTGAGCCTGTTCTTCCTGCTGCTGGTGAGTTTGTCGGAGCACCTGGCGTTCGGCTGGGCTTACCTGGCGGCCAGCGCGGCCTGCACGCTGCTGCTGACTTTCTACGGCAGCTTCGTGTTGCGCGGCTGGCTCGCGGGCCTGGGCTTCGGGGCGGGCATCGGTGGTTTGTACGGCGTGCTCTACGCCCTGCTGCAGATGGAGCAAAACGCGCTGGTGCTGGGCTCGCTCCTGCTGTTTGCCGTGCTGAGCGCCGTCATGGTCGCCACCCGCCAGCTGGACTGGTACGAGTTGCTGGGGCAGGGCTCGCAACGTCCGTGATTTGAGGCACGATGCTGCCCGGCACACCCTGCTTGGCCCATGCGGGCCAGCAGGGTGCCTTCATCAGAACAACATCCAACCAGTGAGGCTGTGACCATGCTGTCGCGCATCAACCAGGGCATCGGCGCTTTCTTCGGCACCGTGGGGCAACGTCTGACCGCGGTGGGGCGGCCCCTGCTGGCCATCTTCGGCGGGCTGCTCGGCCTGCTTCTGGGCAGCTGGCAGGCGCCCGGCTGGTTGCGTGGCCTGGGGCGCCTGGGCGCTTCGGCGCTGAACTGGTGCCGCTGGCACATGCTGCAAGTCCTCGTGGTGGCCGCGGTGGCCGTTGCGGGCCTGACGCACTTGCCGCAGCTCAAGCGCTGGTGGCAAGGCCTCCTCCCCGATGCGGGCAGCCAGAGCGAGCTCACCTTCCAGGTCGAGGCGCCCGGTCGCACGGTGATCGAAGACAAGCAGCCGCCCAACCCGCTGGTGGTCAAGTTCTCTGGCGTGGCCGTGCCGGTCATGAAGGTGGGCAAGCCCGCCACCGAGATCCTCATGGACCCGCCGGCCTCTGGCCAGTGGACCTGGACCGCGGCCGACCAGCTCGTCTTCCAGCCCAAGGCCGACTGGCCCGTGGGGCAGCGCTACAAGGTGAGCATCGGCCGCAAGGCCCTGGCCCCGAACGTCACGCTCAAGTCGCGCGAGTTCGAGTTCCAGGCCCCGGCTTTCACCATCGAGGTCGACAACGCCGAGTTCTACCAGGACCCGGTGCAGGTCAACCTGCGCCGCGTGGTCTATCAGTTGCGGTTCAGCCACCCGGTCAACACCAAGTCGCTCGAAGGCGCCATCCGCCTGGACGAAGGCGACCCGGAAGCATCCCTCTTCGGGCTGAACGCGGGCTCCAGCCGCAAGTTCACCGTCACCTACGACGTGCACAAGCTGCTGGCCACGGTCATGTCCGAGCCGCTGCCGATCCCTGCGCAGACCCAGGCGATGCGCCTGAGCGTGGCCGCTGGCGTCACGGCTCAACAAGGTGGTGAAGGCTCGGCGGACAAGCTGCAGCGATCGGTCGAGGTGCCGGGCCTCTACAGCCTGGCCATCAACGACATCAGCGCCTCGGTGGTGAGCAACCAGGCCGGTGACCCCGAGCACGTGCTGCACGTTGGCACCAGCATGCCGGTGCACGAGCGGGAGCTCGCCAAGGCCGTGCAGGCCTGGGTGCTGCCCGAGTCCGACAAGCCAGGTGGCGAGCCCACCGTCTGGACCGACCCCACCGAGGTGACACCGGCCGTGCTGCAGCGCGCCAGGCGCGTCAAGCTCGAGCCGATCAGCGGTGAGCGCGAGGTCAACGACGGCCTGTCGTTGCGCATGCCATCGGCCGAAGGCGGCCAGTTCATCTACGTGCAGGTGGCCAAGGGCCTGCGCACGCCCGGTGGCTACCTGCTGGCCGATGTGCGCACCGGCGTCATGCAGCTCAAGGCGTTTGCGCCCGAGCTGAGCATCGTCAGCCAGGGCTCGCTGCTGGCGCTGTCGGGCGACAAGAAGCTGCCCATCCTCGTGCGCGACCTGCCGGGCGTGAAGATCGAGATCGCGCGCATGCTGCCGCAGCAGCTGCACATGCTCATCAGCCAGTCTTCGGGTGAATTCGGCAAGCCCGGCTTTTACCGCGGCGTCACGCCCGACCACCTCTCCGAGCGTTTCGAGCGCGAAGTGCCGCTCAAGCTCAAGCCCGGCCGCAGCCACTACGAAACGGTGGACTTCGCCGAGTACCTCAAGGGCCCGAACGGCGAGCGGCGCGGCATCTTCCTGCTCAGTGTGAAGGGCTACGACCCCAAGCGCGCTGCCGGCAGCTCGAACGTCGACGCCACCGAGACGCCCGACGAAAGCGGCTACGAAGGTGAGGAAGGCGGCTACGAAGGCGAGTATGGCGACCAGGGCGGCGACATCGACCCCGAGTCGATGGAAGACAAGCGCCTGGTGCTCGTCACCGACCTGGGCCTGGTCGCCAAGCGCACCATCGACGGCTCGCGCGACGTGTTCGTGCAGTCCATCGCCAGCGGCCTGCCCGTGGGCGGGGCCACCGTCGAGGTCTGGGGGCGCAACGGCCTGGTCCTCGTCAGCCAGGTGACGGACGCCAGCGGCCACACCCGCCTGCCCAACCTCGCGGCCTTCCAGCGCGAGAAGACGCCGGTGCTGATGGTGGTGCGCAAGGAGGGTGACCTCAGCTTCCTGCCCTTCAACCGCTACGACCGCAACCTCGACCTCTCGCGCTTCGACGTGGGCGGCCTGCGCAGCGCCGGGGTGCCCAACCAGATGACGGGCTACCTCTTCAGCGACCGCGGCATCTACCGCCCGGGCGACACCTTCAACCTGGGCGTGATCGTCAAGGCCGGCAACTGGGCCACCTCGCTCAAGGACCTGCCCGTGGAGCTGGAGGTGGTCGACGCGCGCGGCCTGACCGTGCGCCGCGAGGTCGTGCGCCTGGGCGCGGGCGGCGCGGCCGAGTTCAGCCACACCACGCAAGAAAGCTCGCCCACCGGCGTCTACACCGTCAACCTCAGCCTGCCTCGCCAGAGCAGCCCCGGCGCGCCCGACGTGCCGCCGCTGCAGCTGGGCAGCACCACGGTGAAGGTGCAGGAGTTCCTGCCCGACCGCACCAAGGTCACGGCCCGCTTGTCTCAAGAAGCGCTCGAAGGCTGGGTCAGCCCCGACGAGCTCAAGGCCCAGGTGTCGGTGCAGAACCTGTTCGGCACGCCGGCCCCCAACCGACGCGTGACGGGCGCCCTGACCCTGCGCCCTGGCTACCCGGCCTTCCGCGCCTTCCCCGACCACCGCTTCCACGACCCCATGGTCGCGCGCAACGGCCTGACCGACGACCTGGGCGAGCAACAGACCGACGCCGAAGGCAAGGCCACGTTCGAGCTGCGCCTGGACCGCTTCGAGGCCGCCACCTACCAGGCCCACGTGCTGCTCAAGGCCTTCGAGCCCGAAGGCGGGCGCAGCGTGGCCGCCGAGGCGCGCGCCCTGGTCAGCGACCGGCCCTACCTGGTCGGCGTCAAGGCCTCGGGCGACCTGGGCTACGTGAGCCGCAACGCCGCCCGCGAGGTCGACATCGTCGCGGTCGACCCGCAGGTCAAGCCCATCGCCGTCAAGGGCCTCAAACTCGTGCGCGTCGAGCACCGCGTGCTCTCGGTGCTGGTCAAGCAAAACAGCGGCCTGTACCGCTACGAGTCGCGCGCCAAGGACGTCACGCTCGAAGAAGTGCCCTACGCCATCGCAGCCTCGGGCGCCAAGCTGCGCCTGAACACCACCACGCCGGGCAACTTTGCCTACCAGCTGCGTGACGAAGACGGCTTGGTGCTGACCCAGGTCGACTACAGCGTGGCCGGTGCGGCCAACCTCAGCCGATCGCTCGACCGCAACGCCGAGCTGCAGATCAAGCTGAGCAAGAAGGACTACCAGCCCGGCGAAGACATCGAGCTGAGCATCCAGGCGCCTTACATCGGCGCGGGCCTCATCACCATCGAGCGCGACAAGGTCTACACCCACACCTGGTTCAAGACCGACAAGACCGCCACGGTGCAGAAGATCACGCTGCCCAAGGACTTCGAGGGCAATGGCTACGTCAGCGTGCACTTCATCCGTGACCCGGCTTCGGACGAGGTCTACACCAGCCCGCTCAGCCACGGCGTGGTGCCCTTTGCCACCAGCCTGGCGCGGCGCACCGCCCGCATCAGCCTGAGCAGCAATGCGCTGGTCAAGCCGGGTGAAACGGTGAAGATGACGCTGAAGTCGGACGCGCCGACCAAGGCCTATGTGTTCGCGGTGGACGAGGGCATCCTGCAAGTGGCCCGCTACGTGAACCCCGACCCGCTCAAGCACTTCTTCAGCAAGCGCGCGCTCGAGGTCAGCACCCTGCAGACGCTCGATCTGATCCTGCCCGAGTTCCGCAAGCTGATGATGGGCGCGGCACCCGGTGGCGACGGCGAGGGTGAGCTGGGCAAGCACCTCAACCCCTTCAAGCGCAAGCGCGACAAGCCGGTGGCCTACTGGTCGGGCCTGGTCGAGGTGAACGGCAGCCGCGAGTTCAGCTACACCGTGCCCGAGTCCTTCAACGGCTCGCTGCGCGTGATCGCCGTGGCCGTCAACGACGAGACCGTGGCCGCGGCCACCACCCAGACCACCGTGCGCGGCGACCTCGTGCTGCTGCCCAACGTGCCCCTGGCCATGAGCCCGGGCGACGTGGTGGAGGTGGGCGTGGGCCTGGCCAACAACATCGTCGGCTCGGGCAAGGACGCGCCCATCCAGCTCAACCTGGCCGTGGGCCCGGGCCTGGAGGTGGTGGGCGAAGCCGCTCGCACGCTCAAGGTGAGCGCGCTGAGCGAAGCCAGCACCGTCTTCAAGGTGCGCGCCCGCAGCGACGCGCAAGCCCAGCTGGGCTCCAGCGCCGTGACCTTCACCGCACAACGCGGCGCCAGCCGAGCGCGCCTGAGCACCGAGCTCAGCGTGCGCCCGGCCTCGGCCCGCGTGACGCTGGTGCAAAGCGGCACGCTGGTCGGCTCGGGTGAGCTCAAGTCGCAGGCGCAGGTCTACCCGCAGCTGGCGCGCAGCGAGCTGGCCATCTCGGCCACGCCCTGGGCGTTTGCTTCGGGGCTGATGCAGTACCTCGACCAGTACCCCTACGGCTGCACCGAGCAGATCACCAGCCGCACGCTGCCGGCCGTGATCCTGGCCAGCCGGCCCGAGCTGGCGCGCGAGGTGGCCCGAGGCCGCAGCGCCGCCGAACAAAGCGCCTTCGACGCCAACAAGGTGTGGACCGGCTACCTGACGCAGCTGCGCTCGCGCCAGAACGGCGATGGCGGCCTGGCCTACTGGCCGGGCGGCCCGTCCGACCTGTACTCGACCACGCAGGCGATGCAGCTGCTGCTCGAAGCCCGCGAGCGCCAGCTCAAGGCCCCGGCCGACCTGATGGCCAAGTCGTCCGACTTCCTGCAGGCGCAGCTTGGCGCGGGGGGCAACGGCCTCGGAGGCTGGCGCCAGCGCGCCCAAGGCGCCTACCTGCTGACCCGCCAAGGCGTGCTCGTGCCCGCCGCGCTGGCCAACCTGCGCGAGACGCTGCGCAGCAAGGCCGGGCAGGATGCGCGCCTGTCCCGCCACCTGGGCGCGGCCTACCTGGCCGCCAGCTACCAGCTGCTCAAGCAGGACAGCGTGGCCAACGAGCTGATCGAGCCCGTGTGGCAGGACCTGCTCACCCGCATGAAGGCGCAGCCGCCCCAAGCGCGGGGCTGGGATGGCCTCGACGACCCCTTGAGCCACGACACCGCGCTCATCTACCTGGTGGCGCGCCACTTCCCCAAGCGCCTGGCCGCGCTGCCCACGGCCACCTGGGAGAACCTGGCCAAGCAGATCCGCGACGGCTGGTACAGCACGGCCTCGTCGGCCAGCACCATCCTGGCGGTCGATGCGTATGCGACGGCGGCAGCCCAGTCGGCCAAAGCCAGCGGCCCGCTCAAGGCCCAGGCCTTCAATGCGCAAGGTCAGGTGCAGGCCCTGGCCCTGGGTGAGCTGCTGCCGATGGCGCGTGCCACCGTGCCCCAGGGCACCGCGCGCGTGAAGATCGGCCAGGGCGGCGAGCTGCCGCTGTTCTACAGCTGGTCCGAGTCCGGCTTCGAGCGCGGCCTGCCCGACAAGCCCCTGCAGCAAGGCATGGAGATCGTGCGCGAGGTGCTCAACGCCTCGGGCCAGGTCATCACCGAAGCCCAGCTGGGTGACGAGGTCACGGTGCGGGTGCGCGTGCGCAGCCTGGACCGCGCGCAGATCCCGCAGGTGGCGCTGGTCGACATCCTGCCCGGTGGCCTGGAGCCGGTGCAGCAGCCCGTGGACGCCTCGGAAGAAACCGACGAGCCGCTGTGGCGCCGTCGCCTGGGGGGTGGCGGCACCTGGTCGCTGGATTTCGTCGATGTGCGCGAAGACCGGGTGCTGTTCTTCGGCAACGTCGGGCGCAACATGATGGAGGTCACCTACAAGGCCCGCGCCACCAACGTCGGCGAGTTCAGCATGCCCGCCGCCTTTGGCGAGGCCATGTACGAGCGCCGCATCTTCGCGCGCTCGGCGGGTGGCCGCTTCACGGTCAAGCCGCTGGGGAAGTGAGTGAAACCGGCATGGCGCAAGGGCTTGAAGGTGGCCGCCGGCGTGGCGGTCTGCCTGCTCGCCTTGCGCTGGGCCCCGCATGAGCCGCTGAGCGAACGCTTTGGCGGCTCGGTGGCGGTGCGCGCGCAAGGCGGCGAGCTGCTGCGCCTGACGCTCGCGCCCGACCAGCAGTACCGCCTGTGGGTGCCGCTGGACCGCATGTCGCCCGTGCTGCTCGACAGCGTGCGCCTGTACGAAGACCGCTGGTTTGGCTGGCACCCGGGCGTCAACCCGGCGGCGCTGGTGCGCAGCGCCTGGTCCACCTTCACGGGCGGTCGCCGCCAGGGCGGCTCGACCTTGACCATGCAACTGGCCCGAAGGCTGCACGGCCTGGACACCCGCCACGTGCCCGGCAAGCTCGCGCAGATCGGCCTGGCCATGTGGCTGGAGCTGCGCCACAGCAAAGAAGAGATCCTGGAGGCCTACCTCAACACCGCGCCCTACGGCGCCAACATCGAAGGCGTCGAAGCCGCCAGCCTCATCTACTTCGGCAAGCCGGCGCAGGCGCTGACCATGCCTGAGGCGCTGACGCTGGCCGTCATCCCGCAGAACCCGGTCAAGCGCATCGCCAGCCGGGGGCAGAATGCCGAGCTGCAGGCCGCGCGCGACCGCCTGTGGGCCATCTGGCAGCAACGCCACCCGCAAGACGCCCGCCCGCACGCACCCGAGGCCCTGCTGACGCCGCCCGCGCGGGGCCGCGCCAAGCTGCCCTTCCTGGCGCCCCACCTGACCGATGCCCTGCTGGCCCGCCCGCGCGAGACCCACGCCAGCACCGACATCCAGACCACGCTGGACGTGCGCATGCAGCGCACGCTCGAGCGCGTGATCCACGGCTACGTGCGCACGCACGCCGAGCGCGGCATCCGCAACGCCAGCGCGCTATTGCTCGACACGCAGAGCATGGAGGTGCGCGCCGTGGTGGGCTCGGCCGACTACCGTGACGCCGAGATCGAAGGACAGGTCAACGGCACCCTGGCCAAGCGCTCGCCGGGCTCGACGCTCAAGCCCTTCATCTACGCGCTTGCGCTCGACCAGGGCCTGCTGCACCCGCGCACCATGCTCAAGGACGCGCCCAGCTCGTTCGGTGCCTTCTCGCCAGAAAATCACGACGGGCAGTTCGTCGGCCCCTTGAGCGCCCAGGACGCCCTCATCCGCAGCCGCAACATCCCGGCGGTGTCGGTGGCCGCGCGCTTGAGCCGGCCCAACCTGCATGGCTTCCTGCAACTCAACCAGGTCAGCCGCCTGCAAAGCGAAGCGCACTACGGCCTGGCGCTGGTGCTGGGCGGTGGCGAGGTCACCATGGAGGAGCTCGCGCGCCTGTACGCGGTGCTGGCCAATGGCGGGCGCATCCGGCAGCTCGCCTACACGCGCGAAGACGCCCGCGCCCAGGCCGCCGAAGAGGCCGACCATCCGCCGCTGCAGGTGCTCAGCGAAGAAGCCGCCTTCATCACGCTCGACATGCTGCGCCAGACGCCCCGGCCCGACACGGCCGAGCCCGCCCGGCCTGCCATCGCCTGGAAGACCGGCACCTCCTGGGGCTTTCGCGATGCGTGGACGGCGGGCGTTTTCGGCCGCCACGTGCTGGTGGTCTGGATCGGGCAGTTCGATGGCGCGGGCAACCCCGCTTTCGTCGGCATCCAGGCCGCCGCGCCGCTGTTCGTGCGCATCGTCGATGCGCTGCGCGCCGAAGGGCTCGATCCGGGGGAGCCGGTGCGCGGGCGCTTGCCGCAGCTGCGCCAGGTCGAGGTCTGCGCCGACACCGGCGGCATGCCCGATGCGCTGTGCCCCGTCAAAGCGAAGACCTGGTTCATCGCCGGCAAGTCGCCCATCCGCGCCAGCACGCTGCACCGCGCCATCTGGGTGGACGAGCGCACGGGTCAGCCTGTCTGCGCGAAAGCGGGCGAGCGCCCGCCCCACGCCCGCGAGGTGGTGGTCGAGCAATGGGGCAGCGACATGCGGCGCCTGTTCCGCCAGGCGGGCCTGCCCCGGCGCGCGCTCCAGGCCGATTGCGACGACGCGACCCCCTCCGAAGGCCAGGCCCCGCAGATCCACGAGCCACTGCGCGGCGTGCGTTACGTGCTGCGCACCGGGCACGCGCGCGCGCTGAGCCTGCGGGCCGAGGGCGGCCCGGGGGTGCGGACCCTGCACTGGTTCGCCGACGACGTGCTGATCGGGCGGGGCCAGCCGGGCACGGCCCTGAGCTGGAGCCCCCCGAGGCCGGGCCGCTACGTGCTGCGTGTGGTCGACGACCAGGGCCGAGCCGACGCGCGCGAGCTCCAGGTGGACGAAGCACCCTGATCGCCATGGCGAAAACCCTAGGTCCGGACCTCGTTTCCACGATGTGGTGTGGATGTGTCGTGTCGATGGCCGGCCTGTGTGTAAAGTGCGCAGAACGTTCCTGCACCCCATGCATCAACCGTTCGCCATGCCGCCCTCGGTCCGCGTGCCGACCGACTACCGCGGCGTCTGGATGCGAACCTGGCTGCACCCGTCCGCGGAGCAGCCGGCCGCGTCTTCGACTTGGGCACGCTGGCTCCAGACCAGCCTCTGGCATGCCGACCTCCGTGTCCCCGATGAGGCCATGGCGGGACGCGTGTCGGCGCCGCTGTCTGCGCTCGGCCCTGAGCAACTGGCGGCCCTGACCCACCAGAGCGCTTTTGCCGGCTGCACCCGCGTCGATGCCCACCCGCAGGGCGAGCTGTGTTCCTGGTTGCGCCGCATCGACTACCAGCCGCCCGCGCTGGCGCCCGATGCCGCCTGGATCGTCTTCGACGCCCCCGACCGCATCGTCCGCATCGACCAGCACAGCGAGGCCACCGAGACCTGGGAGCGCCTGCCCGACTCCGTGGGCGTCTTTCGCGTGCTCTCGGGCATCGACGAACAAGGTCAGCCCGACGGCCGCCTCCTGATGCAGGCGGGCGTGCACCTGTGCCTGGTGCGCGACCGCCGCCGCCCCTGGCCCCGTGGCCTGAACCCGGGCCACGCCCTGGTCGATGTGCTGCTGGCCCAGCCCGAACATGCCCTGGCCTGGCTCGACCAGGAGGTCAGCTTCGGGTGCCTCGATGGCCAGACCTGGCGCATCGAGCGCTCGACCCTGCCCGAGCGCGAAGGCCTCGCCCTGCCGTGTGCGATGCAGCGCTGGCGCACCAGCGACGAGGCCGATGTCACGCTCGCGGGGGTCACCACCCGCTGGCAGGTCCTCGAATGGACGCAAGATTGAGGGATGCCGTCCCTCCATGCCCGTCCCGGCCGCCCTGCCGAGCCCACCTCGCCGCCTGCCACCCCGGCTGATGCCGCCACCGGCCAGCCCGCCAACCCGCAAAAGCACCTCGTCCACGTCGGCCCCAGCCGCATCGACGGCCTGGGCGCCTTCGCCGGCGAAGCCATCCCCGCGCGCGACAAGATCGGCGAGATCCGCGGCGAGTTCATCGACCTGGCCGAAGCGCGCCGCCGCGCCCGCGAGGCCGAGCGCACAACCGGCCGCATCTTCATGGTCGCCATCTCGGACAAGCGCGCCGTCGACGCCTCGGCCTCGAGCGACCCGCTGCGCCACGCCAACCACGCCTGCGAGCCCAACATGGTCCTGAAGGTGCAGCAGGGCCGGGTGGCCTTCTACGCCATCCGCGACATCGCCCAGGGCGAAGAGCTCACCGCCCGTTATGGCCCGACCCACCATGCCGGGCGGCTGCGCTGCGCCTGCGGGTCTTCGCGCTGCGTCGGCTGGATCTGAAACCTGACGGAATTTGTTACGTCTGGCCTGCAGATGTGGGTTGGGGATTACCCCTGAGGGCGATCCCTCGAAGGCCTTGCCGCGCCTATGCTTGCCGCTTTCGCGGGTGACCCTGGGCTCATCCGCTGCGCCAACCCGAGCGGAGACCACCCCTTGCACACCCCCGTTTTCCATCCGAATCGCGCCCTGGGCGCCTGTTCCCTGGTGGCCCTGGCCGCCGCCCTGAGCTTTGCGCCCGCTGCCCAGGCGGCCAAGCAGAAGGTCTGCGTTTTCGACATCCTGGGCACCGCCGGCGACGGCTACAACTCCGCCAAGGACTACGCGCTGGAGATGCAGAAGTTCGGCGCCGACATCGAGCTCAAGGCCTACATCGACGAGCGCGTGGCCGTTGAAGACTTCCGCACCGGTCAGTGCGACGCCGTCATGGCCACCGCGCTGCGCACCCGCCAGTTCAACGCCATGACCGCCGCGCTTGATTCCGTGGGCGCCTCCACCATCGTGCGCAACGGCAAGCTGGACATGGCCAGCAGCATCGAGGTCGTGCGCAAGACGGTGCAGACCTTTGCCTCGCCCAAGGCCGCTTCGCTGATGGTCAATGGCAACTTCGAAGTCGGCGGCATCGCCCCGCTGGGTGCGGCCTACGCCTTCGTCAACGACCGCGCCATCTCCAACCTCGAGGCCTCCAGCGGCAAGCGCGTGGCCGCCTTCGACCACGACAAGGCCCAGGCCCAGCTGATCTCGCGCGTGGGTGCCCGCCCCGTGGCCGCCGACGTCATGAACTTCGGCACCATGTTCAACAACGGCAACGTGGACGTGGTCATGGCCCCCTCCATCGCTTTCAAGCCGCTGGAGCTGCACAAGGGCATGGGCACCAAGGGCGCGGTGCACCGCTTCCCGCTGACCATCCTGACCTACCAGATGATCTTCAAGCGCGACAAGTTCCCCGAAGGCTACGGCCAGAAGTCGCGCGAGATCTGGTTCAGCCGCTTCGACACCGTCATCGAGCTCATCAAGCGCGCCGACGCCACCATCCCGGCCAAGTTCTGGATGGACCCCTCGCCCGAGGACGCCGAGCGCTACATCAACCTGATGCGCGACGGCCGCATCGAGATGGCCGAGAAGGGCTTCTACGACAAGAAGGGCCTGAAGATCATCAAGCGCATCCGCTGCGATGTGGCCCCGGCCAGCTCCGACTGCGGCCAGCCCACCGAGAACTGGTGAGCGTTGCCAGGGTGGCCTGGTCACGGCCACCCACCTGCGCGACCAAGGAAAAAGCCTCCCGAGTCCTGAGACTGGGGAGGCTTTTTTGTTGCCGAGGGAGCGCGCCTGGCGCTCACCGAAGCAGGGCGATCAGCCCAGGGTCTTGAGTTCGGCGTCGACCTTTTGCAGCAGGTCATCGGTGATCAGGCCACCGGAGAACTTGGCCACCATCGACAGGGCGAAACCCTTGCCCATGCCGATTTGCGGGTGGGTGGAGATGCCGGGCAGGTGCTTTTCCAGGATGGCCTTGGTGGTTTCGTTGTCCAGCAGGTCGCCGAGTTTGGATTCGATCGAGAAGCTCATCTTTTGTCTCGCTAAGGAATGATGGGTTGTGGATGGTGCTCCCGGGCACGTCAGCAGGCGACCCGCGCGGTGACACCCGCAAAGCATAACCCGAGAGTCAGCCTGTTGACGCAGCCGACCGAGCCACGGGAGGCCCCTTGCTCGCAGGGGCGCCAGGCGGGCCTCCGGGCCGCCACGGGCCACCGCAGGGCATGCCGGCGCCGCGGCGCAAGCGCCCCGCCAGCCGATTCCCCATTTCGGACCACAACCGAGCGAAAACCGTGCTCAAGCGCCCGCACTTATCCCCAAAACGCAGCATGCGGACGGGCTGAATTTCCCCATCGCGCCAAACGCCCCGCATGCCCTGTGTCAACGTGACAAGTGATTGATTTGATTGAAGAAAATCACCTTGATGCAAGTCAGCGACAACCTGGGGAAAGCCTGGGGTGCGCAAAGTGGAGACGGGTTCTCCCAGTTTTTGCCCACAAAGTTATCCACAGGCTGTGGATTCGGCTGCAAAGCCCATGAATCAAGCACTTACAGGGCACTCTTGGCGAGTCGCATCGGCTTTGCACCCTAAGTGAGGGGTGCCCGATGCCGAGGGGGGCTGTCGCGAGTTGTTCCATGCGCCACCCCGGTCCGCCGGGATTTCGGATCGTGCGCCTGCTGTGACAAAGTTCACAGAGGGAGACAAACCGTGTCAGGTTTCAAGCAACTGGGGCAAACCCTTTGTTTTGATCGCTCGCGACTCAGTTATCCCCATTTGGCGCCAAGCGGGTGCACCGCGCTGGGGCGGGTCCGCAAAGCCGGGCAAAGCGCCGCAGCACGCGTCTAAGTCATTGATTCATAGAGGGTGCTTCGCGTTGCCTCATTCTGAGGCAAATTGACCCAAACGTCGGTGCGACAAGCACTTAGCGCGCGTCTGCAAAGCTTTCCCACAAAGTTATCCACAGTCCCCGTGGATAAGGGTGTGCCCCAGGAAAATCAAGCACTTGGCGGGCCGTCTTCACGCCTCTGTCAGAATCTGCCTGACACACATCCCCGCCATGCACGCACCTGTTCCGACCGCGCCCGAGGCGCCCTGCCGCGTCGGGGTCGTGGTCGAGGCGCCCCAGCACAGCGGCCTGTGGGGCGCGCTCGACTACCTGCACCCCCAAACCCTGCCCGCCGGCGCCCTCGTGAGGGTGCCACTGGGTCGGCGCGTGGTCACCGGGGTGGTCTGGGACCCGGTCGCCAGCCAGGGGGACGTCCCGCCCGAATCGCTCAAGGCCGTGCTCGAAACCTTCGAGGCGCTGCCGCCATTGCCCGAGGCCTGGCGCAAGCTGGTGGCCTTCGCGGCCGCCTACTACCAGCGCAGCCTGGGCGAGATGGCGCTGATGGTGCTGCCGCCCGAGCTGCGCCAGCTCGACCAGGTGCAGCTGGCGCGCCGGCTCAAGCGGCTGGACAAGGCCGTGGCGGCCGAGCTGGCGGCGGCAGGCAAAGCGGCTCCCGACGACCCGGCCCATGACACCGCCGATGGCGCCCCCCCGAGCCCGCCCCAGCCCCTGCCCGAGCTCAGCGCCCAGCAGGCCGAGGCCCTGGCCCGCCTGGCCGCGTCGCCACCCCAGACGAGCCTGCTGTGGGGCAGCACCGGCAGCGGCAAGACCGAGGTCTACCTGCGCGAGGCCCAGCGCGTGCTCGATGCTGGCCGCCAGGTGCTGATGATGGTGCCCGAGATCAACCTCACGCCCCAGCTCGAAGCCCGCGTGGCGGCGCGCTTTGCGGGGCGTCGCATCGTCTCGCTGCACAGCGGCCTGACGCCGGCCCAGCGCCTGCGCAACTGGCTGATGGCGCTGCGCGGCCAGGCCGACGTGGTGCTGGGCACGCGGCTGTCGGTGTTCACGCCGCTGCCCTGCCCGGGCCTGATCGTCGTCGACGAAGAGCACGACCCCAGCTACAAGCAGCAGGACGGCGCCCGCTACTCGGCGCGCGACCTGGCCGTCTACCGCGGGCGGCTCGAAGGCGTGCCGGTGCTGCTGGGCTCGGCCACGCCCAGCCTGGAGACCTGGTTCAACGCCCTGCCCGCCAGCGAAGGCGGCACCGGCCGCTACCTGCGCCTGGCCATGCCCGAGCGCATCGGCGGCGGGGTGATGCCCAAGGTGCGGCTGCTGGACATGTCGCGGGCCCCGAAGCCGGGCCGGGGCGAGTCGGCCCCGCCGCTGTCGGCGCCGCTGCTGGCGGCCATCACCGAGCGCGTCGAGCGGGGAGAGCAAAGCCTGGTGCTGCTCAACCGGCGCGGCTACGCCCCGGTGCTGCAATGCGGTGACTGTGGCTGGCAAAGCGGCTGCCCGCACTGCAGCGCCTGGCGCGTGTTCCACAAGGTCGACCGCACGCTGCGCTGCCACCATTGCGGCTTCACCGAACGCGTGCCGCGCGCCTGCCCCGACTGCGGCAACCAGGACATCCAGCCCGTGGGCCGGGGCACCGAACGCCTGGAAGAGCAGCTTGCCGAGGCGCTGCCCGGCGCGCGCGTGGGCCGCATCGACGCCGACGTCACCAAACACAAGGGCTCGCTCGAGACGCAACTGGCCAGCGTGCACGCGGGCGACGTCGATGTGCTCGTGGGCACGCAGATGGTGGCCAAGGGGCACGACTTCCGGCGCATCACGCTGGTGGCGGCCGTCAACCCGGATGCGGCGCTGTTCGCCAGCGACTTCCGCGCCGCCGAGCGTCAGTTCGCGCTCTTGCTGCAGGCCGCGGGCCGAGCCGGGCGCGATGCCGACGTGGCCGGCCACAGCGAGATGTGGGTGCAGACCTGGCACCCGCTGCACCCGCTCTACCAGGCGCTGCGCGACTACGACTACGAAGCCTTTGCCACCCGGCAGCTGCAGGAGCGCCAATCGGCGGGCCTGCCGCCTTACGCCAGCCTGGCCCTGCTGCGCGCCGAAGCCAAGACGCAGGACGCCGCCACCGACTTCCTGCGCGCCGCGGCCGAATCGGTGGGACACATCGCCGGTGGGGTGACCCTCTACCCGGCCGTGCCCACGCCGGTGCAGCGTGTGGCGGACATCGAACGTGCGCAGATGATGCTGGAGTCGCCGCAGCGGCCGGCGCTGCAGCGTTTGCTCACCGAGGCGCAGCCCATCTGGCTGGCCCTGGCACAGCAACACCGCCGCAGCGGACTCGTCCGCTGGGCGGTGGATGTGGACCCGCTGTCGATCTGAAAGATCAGCTCAGCAGCGCTTCCAGCCCTTCGGACAGCTCCGACAGGGGCGGCATGTCCTGCAGCAGGGTGTCGGCGTTCAGGCCCAGCTTCTTGGCCACGTCCTTGGGCAGGGTGGCTTCCATCTCGTCGGGCTTGAGGCCGTTGTGCTCGGCGCGGGCGCGCCAGGCGGCCAGGTGGATCACGCCGGCGACGGGGTTGAAGGTCGGTGCGGCCACCGGATCGGGGAACTGCGAGATCGCCTCGGCGAAGCTCACCGGGAAGCGCCACTGGCGCGAGAGCTCGGCGCCCACGGTGGCGAAGTTGTAGCCGAAGGACTGTTGCTCCATGTCCAGGCGGCGGCAGTCCAGCGGCGAAGCCTGCTTGTCCAGCGACAGCATCTGCTCGGGCATGCCGGCGTGCATCACCAGCTGGCCGATGGCGTGCATCAGGGCCACGGTGAAGGCCTGGTCGCCGTTGACGCCGGTCTTCTTGGCCAGCCAGCCCGCCACGGCGGCGGTGTGCAGGCTGTAGCGCCAGAACTTGTTGAGGTCCATGCCGGGCATGGCCTTGTAGCCACCGGTCAGGCCGGAGCTGATGACCAGGGTGCGCACGGTCACGAAGCCCAGCATCGACAGCGCTTCACCCACGGTGCCGATGGTGCGCGAGACATGGTAGTAGGCCGAGTTCGCCAGGCGCAGCAGCCGGGCCGAGAGCACCGGGTCGGCCGCCAGTTTCTTGGCAATCTCGTCGATGGACACGTCCTGGTTGTTGAAGCTGTCGATCAGCTCGTGCACGATCTTGGGGATCGCCGGCAGGGCCTGGGGTTGTTTGAAAAGGGCTTCGAGTTGCATGTGACCCGCCTCCATCGCTCGGGGAATCATTGAATCACCACGCCAACCCATGCGGACAGCGACTGACGTGGCAGATTGAACACTTTTCGGCACTTGAGACCGTGACCTGAGCATCTCGCATCCGAGAATTTGTTGACATGTGGAAATGAGCACGCTCGGCGGCCTTGTTGCTGGTTTCACATCTTGCGATCGCATTCCTTGTCGTGCTGTCATGCCCCCACCGGAGACCCGACCATGCACCTGCCCCCCCTGATCCCTGAGCGCCGTTTTGTCCTGGCCTGCGCGGTGAGCTGCCTGGTGGCCTGGCCTGCCCTGGTGCCCTCGGCCGCGCTCGCCGGCCCCCGTGACCTGCCCGCGCGCAACCTGCTGGTGGAGTGGCGCATCGGCGGCCAGGGCAGCAGCCAGCTGCGCCAGGGTGGCATCCAGACGGGCCGGGTCATCATCGACAGCCGCCGGGGCGTGATCGGCCAGGCCGGCGTCACCTACGGCACCACGCAGACCGAGTCCAGCGGCAACTCGGTGCAGCAGGTGACGGTGCTCAACGGCGGGCGGGCGCGCCTGTTCTTTGGCAGCTCCCAGCCCGTGACGACCTGGCAGTGGGCCTGGGGGGCCGGGCAGGGCGGCGGTGGTGGCTGGACCTCGTACGGGCCGCTCGAAGGCTCGGGCCAGGACGGCGACGAGGTGGCCGAGCGCCACGGTGGCCGCAGCCGTGATCCAGCACGCGACCCAGGGCGTGGCCGTGGCAGCCCCATCCAGATCGTGCCGCAGACGACGTGGATCGACCTGGGCCAGGGCCTGGTCGTCACGCCGCGCTGGCCGGGCGGGCGCGCGCCCGTGACCATCGAGCTCGAAGCGCGCTCGAGCGAGCCGGCCCAGCCGGGCGCCGCCTACAGCGGCCAGCTCGACCCCGATGGGCAGGTGCGCCGCAGCGAGCTGAGCAGCACCGTCAGCGTGCCCCTGGGCGAATGGACGGTGGTGGCGCGCAACGGCGGGCAAAGCTCGAACACGCAATCCGGTACGCTGTCGACCCGGAGCCTGGACGAGAGCCGGTCGGAGCAACTCGAGATCCGGGTCACCGCACCTTGACCTGTGCCTGGGTCCTTCCCTGAAGTCACGAAAGACAAGACAACCATGAGCGAGACCCCCCGCAGCCCCTTCACCCCGGCCGTGCAGGCCCTGATGGACAACGTCAAGCGGGCGGGCTTCCCGCCGATCTACACCCAGCCCATCGAGCAGGCCCGCCAGTCCTACAAGATCGGCGTGGGCGCCACGGCCCACCCGCCTCTGCCGATGGCCCGCGTCGAAGACTTCACCATCCCCGGGCCGGGGGGCGACATGCGCGCCCGCCTGTGGGCCGCCAGCACCGAGCCCGACCTGCCGGTGCTGCTGTACCTGCACGGCGGCGGCTTCATCATCGGCGGCATCGAAACCTGCGAGTCGATGTGCACCGTGCTGGCGCAGCACTCCGGCGGTGCCGTGGTGGCGCTCGACTACCGCCTGGCGCCTGAAAACCGCTTCCCCGCCGGGCTGGACGACAGCTTCGCGGCGCTGCAGTGGCTGGCCGAGCACGGCCATGGCAAGGGCCTGGACCGCCGCCGCATCGCCGTGGGTGGCGACAGCGCCGGGGGCACGCTGGCCGCGTCCACCGCCCTGCTGGCGCGCGACGCCGGCATCCCGCTGGTGCTGCAAGCCCTGTTCTACCCCTCGGTGCAGCTCGGCATGAAGACCGATTCGCTGCTGACCTACTCGGCCAACACCCTGCTGTCGTGGGACCTGATGCACTGGTTCGAGACGAACGCCCGGGGTGGCGAGCTGCGCGAGCGCTGGCACCGCGAGCCCCTGCACGCCCCCGACCACCGTGGCCTGGCCCCGGCCTGGATCGGCCTGGCCGAGTGCGACCCGCTGACCGACGAGGGCAAGCTTTACGCGCAAAAGCTGCAGCAAGCCGGCGTGCCCACCGAGTTGACCGTCTGGCCTGGCGTGATCCACGACTTCATCAACCTGGGCCGCTTCATCCCCGAGGCGGAGCTGGCTCACCGGCAACTGGCCGAGGCCCTGCGCCGCGCTTACGGGGGCTGAACCCCGGGGGCGGCGTGGCACGCCCCTTGCAAACCGGGGCAGGACCATGTCCCACCCCGCTTCGCTGCCTGCCGATGCCCTGCTTGCCGAGCCCGTGCCCCAGGCCGCCCGCGCCGCCGCCGTCTGGCGCGACCGCCTGAGCCTGCTGCTCGACGCCACCGGCGAAGGCATCTACGGTGTGGACACCGAAGGCCGGTGCAGCTTCATCAACCCGGCGGCCGCGCGCATGCTGGGCTACACCCCCGACGAGGTGCTGGGCCGCAACATGCACGAGCTCACGCACCACCACCACGCCGACGGGGCGCATTACCCGGTGGACGACTGCCCCATCTTCCGCGCCTTCCGCGCGGGCGTGCCCTGCCGCATCGACAGCGAGGTGCTGTGGCGCCGCGACGGCACGCCGATGGCGGTGGAGTACACCTCCTACCCCATCCTCGACGCCGGCCAGGTGCTGGGCGCCGTGGTCACCTTCGTGGACATCAGCGAGCGCAAGCAGCAAGAGCAACAGCTGCTGCAGGCCCGCGAGCAGCTCGAGCGCCGCGTGGCCGAACGCACCCAGGCGCTCAGCCAGGCCCTGGCGCAATTGCGCGACCTGCAGGCCCACCTCGAACACGTGCGCGAAGACGAGCGCACCCGCATCGCCCGAGAAATTCACGACGAGCTGGGCAGCCTGCTGGTGGGCCTGAAGATGGACGTGAGCTGGCTGGAAAAGCGCGTGGCCGACGAGCCCACGCTGCGCTGCAAGTGCCACGGCATGCGCGGCCTGATCGACAACGCGGTGGAGAACGTGGGCCGCATCATCACCGACCTGCGCCCCTCCATCCTGGACCACCAGGGCCTGTGGGCCACGCTGGCCTGGCAGGTGCAGGACTTCATCGACAGCGGCGAGTGGCAATGCCACTGGTCCATCGACATCGCGCCCAACCTGCCCGCGCCCGACGGCGACCAGGCCACCGCCATCTTCCGCATCTTCCAGGAGATGCTCAGCAACGTGGCGCGCCACGCGCAGGCCGGCGAGGTGACCATCCGCGTGCGGGCCACGCCGGGCGACCTGACCTTGCTGGTGAAAGACGATGGCAAGGGCGCACCGCCGAGCGCCTTCGAGCGGGCCGACGCCTTCGGGGTGATGGGCATGCGCGAGCGGGCCGGGCACCACGGCGGCTGGTTGCAGATCACCAGCGAGCCGGGGCAGGGCACCCAGGTGATCCTGAGCATGCCGCTGGAGCGCACGCACCAGCAGGAGCGGGCGGCATGAACGCGGTGCGCGTGATGATCGTGGACGACCACCGCATCGTGCGGGAGGGGCTGCGCCAGGTGCTGGCCGATTACGAGGGCATCGTGGTGGTGGCGGAGGCCGCGCATGGCGGCGAGGCGCTGCAGTGCTTGCGTGCCTCGCCGGGCGGGGTGGACGCGGTGCTGCTGGACATCGCCCTGCCGGGGCGCGATGGGCTGGAGGTGCTGCGGCAGTTGCAGAGCGAGTTCGCGGGGCTGCCGGTGCTGATGCTGAGCACCTACCCGGACAACCAGTTCGCGGTGCGGTGCATCCGCGCCGGGGCGGCGGGTTACTTGAACAAGAGTGCCGACCCGGACGACATCGTGGCGGGTTTGCGCAAGGCGGCGGCGGGCGGGCGTTACCTGACGCCTTCGGTGGCGGACTTGCTGGCCAACGCGGTGAGCGAGGTGTCGGCGCATGCGCCGCACGAGAGCCTGTCGCAGCGTGAGAGCCAGGTGTTCAGGTTGTTGGCGCAGGGGCAGTCGGTGGGGCAGATTGCTTCTTTGTTGAATCTGTCGCCGAACACGGTGTCGACTTACCGGGCGCGGATCCTGGAGAAGACCGGGGTGCGCAATGACGTGGAGCTGGCGCTGTATGCCGTGAGGCAGCAGGTGGTTTCGGCCTGAACTGCGTCCGGTACTCGCGCGGCAAGGTGGGGCCTATGAACTCACTCCGCGCAATGCGGGCGCTGGGTTCAAACAACTCAAGCCAGCTGCAGACGCGAGGACGCTTCGCGCGCCCATCTTGCCGCGTTGCGCCTCGACACCCGCGAGACGCCAAAGCCGAGCCGGTTTCGCCATTTAAGCCCCGCCGTGGGCTTGCGGGGAAAATGTGGCGCTGGGGGCCTACACATTTGTAACGGGTTGGATTAGGCTTCCTGAACGATATAGCGCTAATTAAGGGCCGTTGATGCAAAAGATGTACTTGCAGACCGATCGCGGTGGGCAGTGCGGCGCGTTAGGCCAACGCTTCCACTAAGGAAGAGTTAGTTTATTGAAGTTGAAAATAACATTCGCCAAAGCGACTCAATTTATGCGCAAAAACCTCATAAAAGCTGAATCGAATACACCGCATCACGATGCGCTAATATTTTTTGCGCTTTCGCTTGATGAGCAACTATATGACTTAACGGATGACAGCTTCAAAGCGCCAGCACTTAACACGTTTTCGAGAACCTTAGAGCTACAGAATATTGCGCAGGCAAATCATACTGCCGGGATTTCAAAAGATGCTCTTCGACCATTCATTGAGGAGCTCTCGGCCAGCGTAGGCAAAGACGCGGCGTTGTCAAGCCGACAGAAGAAGTTAGCAACGTTTTACATTGGCAGTATTACTGAAAACCTCGCTGAAGCAGACAGGATCGCCAGAGGGGCGTCAGGCTTAAGAATTGCGATCGGGAATTATTTTGAATCAATAATAGTCAAAATAAAGAAAATCATACTTGAGTCTCCAAAAGAAAAGAAGAATTTAGCAAGCCTCGTAGCATCATTTATAGTTCAGGCTGAGACCCTCGGTTTCCCTAGGCGTCATACTTATTACGTAACACAAAATACACTAATTACCAAGCTAAAAAAGAGAGGTTTTTTTGAGGTCGAGCAACTCTTGGAGAAGTTTTTCCTTCATTTTCTGGGTGAGCCGTCGGATTACGATTGCTTGTTCATAGGATCAGAGAGCTTTTCAAAATACCCTCAGCTGCTTGCGAGATTCAACATCACAATAACAAAAGAACCCCCCGGCTGGGAGGGGGTTTCGGCCGACCAAAGGAAATTCTTGGATTCGATCCGGCAAGATGAATATTATTTGCAGCTAACGACCAAGAAGCAACTGAGCCCAGCTCAGGCGCAGAAAATATCGTGTTCTATCATTAATGAGTTCGTTGGTCTTGTGAAGTTTTACGCTCATCAAGAGGGTTTGCAGAGCTCCAAACTTTCCTTGGTTCGAGATAAAAATAGCGGCAAAATTTTTCGCCTCCATGAAGCCTTGGACCCTATGCACTGCTGGGTGAGTCATACAAGCGCGACGGAGGACGAAATGCTTGAAATGGGCGCTATCACACATGGTACAGCCCTTAAGAGCAATTCCGCCAACAAAATTAGGCGAACCTTGCGTTTGCATCAGTCTGCACTCAAATCCAATTCCGCTGAGAATCAGCTTATTGACTTATGGGCTGGATTTGAGGCGCTTGTCTCCAGGCCGGGTAGGGAAAGCCAGCGGCTGGAGTACTTTTCGGAGTGCTTGCTCCCGGCCCTTACTCTAACTTATCCGCAAAAAATCCTCACCTCAGCCTACTGCGATGTAACTCGAAACTTTCCTATGTGCAAGGATGTGATTTCCGGAATTCCCGGTGACGCATCCAATTTTTGCAAATTTACAAGGCTCGTGTTATGTCCAGATCACAAAAAGGCGCAGGATGAGTTTGCGTCCCACTTAGTCAAGCATCCGCTTTTGATGAATAGGATTTGGCATATATCCGAAATATTCAAAAACCGCACCGAAACGCAGAAGACGCTAAAACACCATAGACAGAAAGTCAAATGGCACTTGTCGCGAATCTATCATACAAGAAACTCGATCATGCACAGCGCGAGTGCGCTCCCTTACTTGCCAACACTCGTCGAAAACTTGCATTTTTATTTGGATACACTTATCAAGTGCATTCAGAAGGTCTCGGCACAGACGCCCGAACAGAAGAACATTGACGGAATACTTCAATATTTAGCCACTTGGGAGAAGTATCGGCTACACGCGTTAACATCCGATACTGTCCGCAGTGACGCGCCACTTACGGACGCAGATGTTTGGGATGTTGTTTTTGGAGCGCATTTGGCGCTCACGCCCGCATTTACTTATGAGCCGCTCATTTCATAGCCGGTCACGGACAGGTTTCTAACGACTCGTTCACGCAGGCACGAAAGACGCAGGCCGCGGCCTCGCCACTTTCATTGCCAATTTGGGTGCCCTTGCGCTTGTGCGTCGGTTAACGTGGGCGATAAACGCTTTGCTCTACGAGAGCCGTAATGGAATTTAGGGATGGAAACGCAATGATCACAGAGATACCAGTTACCTTATCCTTCAGGGGGGCAAACTCCGACGATGCCTTCATTGATTTCTACGATGTTGCGCAAGCGTTGCTTGGCTTTCAAAGATCGCTCGCTTTAACCACTCACCTTGTGCTCAATGGCGAAGTTATCACCCAAGCCCCAGCGCTCAAAGGTGCGCGTATATTTGTTGCCCCTCCTGAAGCAGGGAGCTGGAAAATCCCTGCTTATATTGTGGTTGGCTTGACTGGAATATATCAACTTGGAACGGCTCCCAAAGACTCTCCAATCGGTCATATGGTTTACTCGCTTTATGACTATGTGATATCTGAAAGTCTAGGTGTGCACGTCGATTACAACAGGACGTTGGGGCAGATTTATGAAGAGGCCCAGCGCAATAAACTCAAAATCAAGCCAGTCACCGAAAGCCAGGCTGACTCATTGATTGAGAAGTGCTCCACTGCTATTCGGGAGATGCATCGCCCCATAACTGCAATGGGAACGGCAAAAACGGCCAGCGTGGCAATGATATTAGACACGCAGCCTATTCCATTAAGTAGCAAGCTAAGCATGCATACTTATGAATTCATGTCTGAAACAAGGCAATCAATTGACGTGGAGCGCATTATTGGAAGAGTTAGTAGTTACAACAGTAATACATACAAGGGTAGGGTTTATGTGCCGCAAATTGGGCGACCTGTGAATTTCGAGCTCGATCCAAAAGGTCGATCCGGCGCAGCTGTCCAGTCCATTACAACAAGCCTTCACCTAAATGCAAACGGGCGAGGTGATCAGCCTGGCGCTCTGATTGTGATGACAGTTTTCCGGCGGGAAAGCAAAGCTGGACACCTAAAATCATTCTTGGCTCTGCACGTAGACAAAATGCGTAATTCTTGATGAATAATAATATTGCACCCGTCGCAATTTTTATACATCGGTAGAGAGTTTTGTCTCGTAGACAAGCGCTCTAGGCACGTGAAAAAGGAGCCACCGTACTCGCGCTCGCGTCAAGGCTGTGGAATCTCTGGGGGTGCCGTTACTCAACTGAGCCCAGGTGGGTACATTTCACTGCAAGACTGTTCGTCGCAATACGGAGTGCGTTTGCGCGGATAAGCGTGGCGATCCCTTGATCAACACGTTACGTGCCTCCTGTAGTCTTGGTGTCACCTTACTGTCGTGCTCATGTCGTGGCGCGTCCTGCCCCTTTGCCCCAACCTCACCCCCGTGATGACAAGGACTCATTCCCATGAACATTCAGAAACTGCGCCTGCAACGGGGTTGGTCACAGCAGCAACTCGCTGAACTGAGCGGGCTCAGCTCCCGCACCATCTAGCGCATCGAAAACGGGCAACCCGCCAGCGCCGAGCCCCTCAAATCGCTGGCGTCGGTCTGCAAGTTCATCCCCTTCTTCGGCGCCGAGTGGGAGCGCAAGCAGGTCGAAAAGCAGCTCGGGCGCTCGCTCTGAGCCTCCACCGCCCGCAATGAAGCCCTGAGCACTCCAAGGTGGGGCATGATTCCCTCACCATCAGGAGGACACGAATGAAAGTCCACGGCAGTTGCCATTGCGGCCTCATCAAGTTCAGCGCCGAAGTTGACCCGAAGCTGACCAGCGTGTGTCATTGCCATGATTGCCAGAAGCTGACGGGCACGGCCTTCCGCCTTTCGACGCCAGCCATCGCCGGCACGTTTCAAATCGAATCTGGCGAGCCGAAAATCTATGTGAAGGTCGCTGAGAGCGGCTCGCGCAGGGCACAGGCGTTTTGCCCGGAATGTGGCTCTCCGCTCTTCACCCATGGCGTCGACAACCCATCGGCCATTGGGCTTCGTGTCGGCGTTCTGGATGAACGCGCGCAGCTGCCGCCCACCTGGCAGAAGTGGTGCAGTTCGGCCATGCCTTGGGTTCAGGACATCTCTCAGCTTGAACAGGCGCAAGGCAATGCGCGCAACAGCTGAGGTCGCCCGCGCTCATCCAACGCGCGCGCAGGCCCTGGCGCGGGTCGAGTCCCGCCTTCGACGCCATGGCTTCCCCCGGCTTCAGATGCTGTTCCTGGTCACGTTGACCGGGGTGTTTGGCCTGCTGGCCTCTTACTGCATGCTGAGCCTTGGCGTGGACGCCATGGCCGTTCGCTACCCGCTGGCGCTGGCCTGCGCGTACCTGTTCTTCCTCTTGCTGATTTGGCTGTGGCTGCGCACGAACGCCCAGGACTACCAGGACCTGCCTGACCTGACGGGCCTCGGGCCCTCGGACTCGCCTTGCACACCACCCGCTGACTGCGCAAGCGGTGGCGGGGGTGACTTCGGAGGCGGTGGCGCGACGGGGTCGTTTGACGCTTCTTCGGTCGGATCAACCGCCTCGCGTGAAAGCGCGGGTGACGCCCTCGCAGAGGCCGCCGGCAGCATCGGTGAGGCGGAGGAATTTGCCATCCCGTTGGCGGTCATCGCCATCGCCGTC
Source organism: Burkholderiales bacterium RIFCSPHIGHO2_01_FULL_63_240 (assembly GCA_001770725.1). Taxonomy (GTDB): domain Bacteria; phylum Pseudomonadota; class Gammaproteobacteria; order Burkholderiales; family Burkholderiaceae_C; genus Aquabacterium. Next base: position 104,618 of record MERU01000013.1, on the reverse strand, counting down.
GCCCTGGCCGTCGGGCTGGCCTTCGCCTCGTTTTACATCGTCTACATCGCGCCCGTCCTGTTTGCCGAGGTGCTGGTGGACGGCGTGCTTGCCTACGCGCTCTTCAGGCATTTGAAGTCCGAAGAGCGGCGCTATTGGCTCACCAGCGTCCTGCGCTCCACCCTCGCCCCATTCGCCTTGACCGCAGCTTTTGTCGCCTTGTCGGGCTTGGCCATGTCCTGGTATGCCCCGGAGGCCACCTCCATCGGGCAGGTCTTCAAACACGCGAGCGAGAACAAATCAGCGAGGTGACGTGCTGCTGGGCCGCCCTGAGCCCCAAAAGCTCGGCGCACCAGTCTTTTCCGGACACGATCCGAGTAATTTCAGACAAACGCCGAGCTCCAGCACCCGCTCACGCCCCACTGAGGTGCGTTCACCGAGCTCCCAGCCTCGCGCGCCGAGCCAAAAGCCCCGCTCGCCGAGCAAACAGCTCCGCTCACCGAGCCAAACACCCCGCGCGCCACCCAAAAAGCCCCACGCGCCACCCGATTTGCTTGGCGCACCGCCCCAACAGCTCGGCAATCGGCCCCGCCCGCCCCACAGCCCCGCCTTCGCACGCCACCACTCAGGCAAAAAGCGGCAAAGGCGGGGCGGGCGGGGCCGCAGTCGGTCGTCAGGCCGCCAGCACCTTGCCGCCGCTGAACTCCTTGACCAGCGCGTTTGCCTTGGCCCGGAAGTTGTCGATGGTGGTCTCCAGGTCCGTGAGCCGGCGCTTGTAGTGCTCGATCTTGTCGTCGTCGGTGTCCGGGTCCTCTTCCATCGCGTCGAGCTTGTCGCGCATGGTGTCCAGCGCGGCCTCCAGCTTGGTCAGCTGCTTGCTGATGAAGGCCATGAACGTCATGTCCTGCTCCATCTTCTGCTGCTCCACGCACCAGATCAGCTGGTACCCGATGCCGCTCAACAGCAGCGAAGCATGCTCGGTGACGCCGGACGCCGAAGTCGTCGCGCTGTAGCCATAGGCGTGCAGCGTGATGCCCGGTGCGATGCGATGGCTTTCCATGCCCTGCGAGACCTGCCCCTCCGAATGGAAGGTGAACAGCCCCAGCACGGAGCTGATGGTGGCCACCACCGCCGAGACGATGAACTCGGGCCCGTCCAGCGAGACGGATTTCGCCGCCTTGCCCGCGGCCTGCACGTCTTCGGTGGGCGCGTTGATGAACCCGCCGATGTTGCCTGCCAGCAGGTCCTTGGCCGTTTCCCGGATCAGGTCGGTGATCTGCTCAAGGCTGAACGTGGTCTGCGACTGGACGTCGTGGCGAAAGCCCTTGCCGATGCCCTTGAACCCGGTCCATTTGTTGTCCTGGTAGAACTTGAGAACGAAGGGGTCGAACTTCTCCACGAAGGGCTGCATGGACGTGTCCATGAGGCTTTGCTGGTTGGCGATGTTCTCGCCCAGCTTCTTGTCGGCGGCGATCTGTTTGTCGACGGCGGTTGAAACTCCCATGATGCTTCTCCTTGGGTTTTGACGGCCCTGACGCAGGGCGCGGCGGTTGGGCTCGCGAACGCGAGCAATGCGATGACGGGCCGGCCTAGCGAGGCGTGGCTTCGGCTTGCAGCTCTTGCTGGCTGACGTTGGGGCAGGTGCCGGGGCCACCCTGGGCCGTGAACAAGGCATCGAAGTCCAGGTTCTCCTGGGCGTTGAGCAGGTCGCTCAGGCACTTCGCGCGCTTGATGATGGGCGGCGACTGCGACCAGTCCGCGTTGAGGGGGTTGACCCTGGGGTAGTTGCGAGCCCAGCGCTTGCCTGGCCCGAACTCGGTGGAGGCGCTGAACGAGTACCAATGGCCGCCGGAGTTGCGCACGACGCGTGCCGCCCAGGTGCAGACCTCGGCCTGACCCCGTTGCCTCTCGTAACGACAGGTGCGCACGCATTGGCTGCGGTCCACGTTGTCGCCCCGGCAGGCCGCACCGTTGAGTTCAAAGTTGCAATTGCAGTAGTCGCTGTTGATCGTGCTCAGCACGCGCACGACGGAGCGAATGGCCAAAGTCTGGTCGCCTGGTTTGCCCTTGAACTCCTTGAGCATGGACGCGCTCTCTTTGGCATCGAAGGCGTTGGCCTCGGCCTGCGAGTCCGATCGCCGGCCGGCTGCGTCCTCGAGGTAGCCGGGCCAGGTCTGCAGCCGGTAGACGACGTACTCGATGCACTCGTTCACCGAGTTGGGCACGTCGCCGGGACAAGGCACGGCCTGTGCCGACGAGGCGGCGAGGCCCAAGGCTGAAATGGCGAGCCAGTGCCTGGCTGCGGTCAGGAGGGCGCGAAGCGGCGATCGCTTCGTGGAAGCGTGGGTCATGTTCTCTCCCTGTTGGTGCCCCGTGTGGGGCGTTCAGAGAGATGCTCAAGCTTCCCCTGTTGATCGTGAATACCTCCTTTGTCGTATTCGCTCGGGGCAGTCGCCAGCAGCTGCTGGGTGCGCTGAACACCCAGCTTGCGCATCAGGTTCTCCCGATGCTTGCGCACCGTGAGGTCGCTGATGTGCAGGGCCCTGGCGACCTGCTTGCTGGTCCTGCCGAGCAGCACCAGGGCCAGCACCTGCCGCTCGCGCGCGGAAAGCAGGTCAGTTGTGCCCGAGGGCTGGGGGCTGGGGCAGGGCCGGCAACAGCCCCAAAGCCCTGGCCCGCGTCAACAGCTCGCCGCCGGTGTGTGTGCCCAGCTTCGCTTGAAGGTTGCGACGATGCGTTTTGGCCGTCTGCTCGCTGATCCCCAGCGCGGCCGCCGCCTCGCGGTTGGATGACCCCTTGGCGAGTTCCCGCAGCAGCTGGAGCTCGCGCGGCGACACCCCATGTTCTTCGTTCATGGATCGGCCCTCCCAGGCATGTTTTGATGGGCATGGGCACTTGGGCTGCGCACCAGCGAGCCCGAGCCACCCAAGCCGCCGCAAATCTAGCGGCTGGACCACGGCGGATTCGGCAGCGAAGTGCAACACCTGCAACCCAGTGAGGCTTATGCTTCGGTCGCCTGACCCGCGCAAAGACCGCTGGGTCAGCACAGCGAGGAACACAGACCGTGAATGACCCGAAGGAAAGCGGCCGAGTCTGGCTGCAACAGGCAGATGCCAGCAGCCTGGGTGAGTTCAAGTCCGCGCTGCAGGCGTCCTTCCGGGTGGCCGCAGAAGCAGACCAGGGCCACCCACTCGACGAGCCCATCCCCGCTGACGAGGACATCGAGCAGGCGTGCCAGGCCAAAGGGGCGGTCACGCTCTGGATCATGTCGGGCGCGCAACGCGCAGGCGGCGCCGTCGTGACGATCAACCCGGTGACTGGCCGAAGCGCCCTGGCCTTCCTGTTCGTCGCCACCAGCCACCAAAGCCGTGGATTGGGGCTGCAAGCGTGGCAAGCCATCGAGCAGGCGTTTCCGCAGACCCGGGTCTGGGCAACGGCGACCCCGTACTTCGAGAAGAGGAACATCCACTTCTACGTGAACAAGTGCGGCTTCAAGATCGTCGCCTTCTACAACCGGCACCACCCCGACCCCAACCAGGTGCCAGGCCCTGCGCACGAAGGCGGCGAAGAAGACGAGATGTTCGCCTTCGAAAAGGTCATGCCCCCGAAGTGACCTGCTGCGCCCATCCACCGTCGCACGCCACCAGCGAGGCGGAAAAGGGGCGAAGGCGCTGTGCGGACCACCACCCTTGAAGCCCGACCGCACAGCGCCGCAGCCCCCGCCTCGCGCTGCCCCGACAAAGCGCTCAAACCGAAACCCTTGTAGTGCCAGCCCTACAAGCAAATCACACCCACCACGATCCCCAAACCCGCAGCCAATTCCTAAAGTGAGCTCCACCCCAGCCCCGCCGGCCAACCAGCCAGCCGCCCGCCCAGGAGCCCACGATGACCCGTCACTTCGACCCCTACGACGCCGATCGCCCCCTTCGCCTGAGCTGCGCCTGCGGCGGTGACCACGCCCCGCAAGATCACGACAGCGCAGCGCACCAGCACGCCATCGACACCCTCAAGGCCCGCAGCGAAACCGAAGCCTTCGAGTCCTACTCGCGCGACTTCATCGAAGCCAGCCTGGTCAAGGCCCTCTTCCCGCAAGAAGCCACCCGCCGCCGCTTCCTGCGCGCCGTCGGCAAAGGCACCGCCATGTCGGCGATTGCCAGCGTGCTGCCGGTGACGAGCCTGCAAGCCATGGCGCAAGAAGCCGCCCCGCTTGAGAAGAAAGAACTCAAGATCGGCTTCATCCCCATCACCTGCGCCACCCCGCTGATCATGGCCCACCCCCTGGGCTTTTATAAAAAGCAGGGCCTGGACGTCAGCGTCGTCAAGACCGCCGGCTGGGCGCTCATCCGCGACAAGATGCTCAACAAGGAGTACGACGCCACGCACTTCCTCTCGCCCATGCCGCTGTCCATGACCATGGGCCTGGGCTCGAACGCCAAACCCATGCACGTGGCCACCATCCAGAACACCAACGGGCAGGCCATCACCCTGGCCAACAAGCACAAGGACAAGCGCGACCCGAAGATGTGGAAGGGCTTCAAGTTCGCCGTGCCCTTCGAGTACTCGATGCACAACTTCCTGCTGCGCTACTACGTGGCCGAAGCAGGGCTGGACCCGGACAAGGACATCCAGATCCGCGTGGTGCCGCCGCCCGAGATGGTGGCCAACCTGCGCGCCGGCAACATCGACGGCTACCTGGGCCCCGACCCCTTCAACCAGCGCGCCGTGTTCGAAGAAATCGGCTTCATCCACCTGCTCACCAAAGAGCTGTGGGACGGCCACCCCTGCTGCGCCTTCGGCACCAGCGCCGAGTTCATCCAGCAGAACCCCAACACCTTCGCCGCGCTGTACCGCGCCGTGCTGACGTCGGCCGCCATGGCCCGCCAGCCCAAGAACCGCGAGCTGATCGCCAAGGTCATCTCGCCGCGCGAGTACCTCAACCAGCCCGAAGCCGTGCTGACGCAGGTGCTCACCGGCAAGTACGCCGACGGCCTGGGCAACGTCAAGAACGTGCCCGACCGCGCCGACTTCAACCCCATCCCCTGGCAGTCGATGGCGGTGTGGATGCTCACGCAGATGAAGCGCTGGGGCTACGTCAAGGGCGAGGTCAACTACAAGCAGCTGGCCGAGCAGGTCTTCCTGCTGACCGACGCCAAGAAGCAGATGAAGGCCCTGGGCGAAACCCCGCCCGAAGGCGCCTACCCCGGCTTCAAGGTCATGGGCAAGGCGTTCGACCCGGCGAAGCCCGAGGCCTACATCAACAGCTTCGCCATCAAGCGCACCTGACCCCCGCAGAGCAAGGCAGAACAACCATGGCCGTGGCAAAACCCTGGTGGCAAGGCGAAGGCTTTCGGGCTGCGCTGTTGTCGCTCATCTTGCTGGGTGTGATCCTGGGCGTGTGGCACCTGGCCACGCTGCCCAAGGTCGCGGCCGGCCCCGCGCTGAGCCCCGAGCAGATCGAGTACATGAAGCTCATGGGCAAGGACCCGGCGGCCCAAGGCGACTCGGCGGGCAGCAACTTCCCCACCCTGGCGCAGATGGGCCGCGTGATGTGGGAGCACCTCACCGACCCCTTCTACGACAACGGCCCCAACGACAAGGGCATCGGCATCCAGCTGGCCTACTCGCTCGGCCGCGTCGGCCTGGGCTACCTCATCGCCATGCTGATCGCCATCCCGCTGGGCTTTGCCATCGGCATGTCGCCCCTGGTGCACCGCGCGCTCGACCCGTTCATCCAGGTGCTCAAGCCCATCTCGCCGCTGGCGTGGATGCCGCTGGCGCTCTACACCATCAAGGACTCGGCCGCCTCGGGCATCTTCGTGATCTTCATCTGCTCGATCTGGCCGATGCTGATCAACACGGCCTTCGGCGTGGCCAGCGTGCGGCGCGACTGGCTCAACGTGGCGCGCACGCTCGAGGTCTCGAAGTGGCGCACCGCCATCGAGGTGATCTTGCCCGCAGCGGCGCCCACCATCCTCACCGGCATGCGCATCAGCATGGGCATCGCGTGGCTGGTCATCGTGGCCGCCGAGATGCTGGTGGGCGGCACGGGTGTCGGCTACTTCGTGTGGAACGAGTGGAACAACCTCTCTCTGCCCAACGTGATCTTCGCCATCCTGGTCATCGGCCTGGTGGGCATGGTGCTGGACGGGGCCTTCGCCCGTCTGCAAAAGGCGGTGACCTATGTCGACTGACTTCCTGAAAATCGAAGGCCTGGGCAAGGCCTACCCCGGCGCGCCCGAGCCCGTCTTCGACGGCGTGAACTTCACCATGCGCCGCGGCGAGTTCGTCTGCATCATCGGCCACTCGGGTTGCGGCAAGACCACCATCCTCAACACGCTGGCGGGGCTGGAGCACAGCAGCACGGGCCACGTCTTCATGGACGGCCGCGAGGTGACGGCGCCGGGCTTGGAGCGCGGCGTGGTCTTCCAAGGCCACGCGCTGATGCCGTGGCTGACGGTGCGCCAGAACATCGCGTTCGCGGTGCGCTCGAAGTGGCCCGACAAGCGCAAGACCGAGATCAATGCACACGTCGAAAAGTACGTGCAACTGGTGGGCTTGGGCCACGCCATCGACAAGCTGCCTTCGCAACTGTCGGGCGGCATGAAGCAGCGCGTGGGCATCGCGCGGGCCTTTGCCATCGAGCCCAAGATGCTGCTGCTCGACGAGCCCTTCGGCGCGCTGGACGCGCTCACGCGCGGCACCATCCAGGACGAGTTGCTGCGCATCTGCGCCGAGACGCAGCAGACGGTGTTCATGATCACGCACGACGTGGACGAGGCCATCTTGCTGGCCGACCGCATCCTGCTCATGAGCAACGGGCCGCGCGCCCGCGTCGCCGAGATCGTGGTCAACACCCTGCCGCGCGACCGCACCCGCGCCGGCCTGCACCACGACCCGCAGTTCTACCCCTTGCGCAACCACCTGGTCGACTTCCTGGTGGCGCGCTCCAAAGACCTGAGCCATGGCCGCGCGCCCGAGCACCCGCCCGAGGTGCGGCCTGGCCTGGTGGCCCTGAACGAGGCCGCAGCCTGAAGAACCCGCATCACAACACTGAGGAAGCCACCATGAGCGCCAACCTGTCCGAGCCCGCTGCCGCACCCATCTCGCGCCCGCCCCTGCCGCCCTTCACCGAAGAGACCGCGCGCCTGAAGGTGCAGATGGCCGAAGACGCCTGGAACTCGAAAGACCCCGAGCGCTGCGCCGCCGCCTACACCGAGGACTCGTGGTGGCGCAACCGCAGCGAGTTCTTCACCGGGCGCGAGGCCATCAAGGCCTTCCTGACGCGAAAGTGGGCCCGGGAGCACGACTACCGCTTGAAGAAGCGCCTGTTCGCCTTCGAAGGCAACCGCATCTCGGTGTGCTTCGAGTACGAGTACCACGACGACGCCGGTCAGTGGTGGCGCGCCTACGGCAACGAAAACTGGACCTTCGACGAGCGCGGCCTGATGGCCCGCCGCGAGGCCTCGATCAACGACGTGGCGATCAACGAAGCCGATCGCCAATTCAAGTGACCCGCTGAACCCTCACCGACCCCACACAGAAAGGACCGCACCATGAACCGCGAAGACGTCACCGACCTCATCATCCAAGCCAAAGTCAAGAAGGGCATCAAGTGGGCCGATGTGGCCAGCAAAGTGGGCCTGAGCAAGGAGTGGGTCACCGCCGCCTGCTTGGGCCAGATGACGCTGACGGCCGAGCAGGCCGCCACCATCGGCGACATCTTCGACCTGCCCGAAGAGGCTCGCCTGTGGCTGCAGGAAGTGCCCTACAAGGGCTCGCTGCCCACCAGCGTGCCCACCGACCCGCTGATCTACCGCTTCTACGAGCTCATCAGCGTCTACGGCACCACCTTCAAGGCCCTGATCCACGAAGAGTTCGGCGACGGCATCATGAGCGCCATCGACTTCAAGATGGACCTGCAGCGCGAGGCCAACCCGATGGGCGACCGCGTCAACATCGTCATGTCGGGCAAGTTCCTGCCGTACAAGACCTATTGAGTGCCAGGCAGAACGCCCAGCACAGCGCCCGGCTGGGCGGGCTCACTCGGAGGGGACGGGCACGGCGTTGCTGATGTCGACCGCCTTGCCGTCGCGCAGGTCGTCCTGGACGGTTTGCGGCAGGACGGACATCGGCAGGCCCTGCTCCAGCGCCTCGGGCGCTGGCTCGGGCAGGGCGCCGACCTGGAACAGCGGGCGATCCGCCTTTTGCCACTTCGGCATCGTGAGCGTGCTGGAGAGGATTTTCACGTGGGGCACTCCTGCTGGGACGATGGCGTATGAATGCAAGATGAAGCGTGGGGGGCCATTTTGCAATGGCGCTCACCCGACATGGGCGACGAGCAGCGCAATTCTTGCCGTGAAGAATTTTGCCTCTTCCAGCCAGTCCCGAAGACTGTCCTGGCCGAGGGGATTTGAAACAAATGACAAACGCAGCAGCGCGGGCGCGAAGCCGAAGTCGCTGTCGCGGCGCAGCAGCGGCAGGTAGCTGATGACCCGCTCGGAAGCGTGGAATTCATGGCGGCCGTTGGCCAGGTCTTTTTCCACCACGATGGCGTCTCCCCAGGCGGCGGCGCGGATCAGCCCCCGGGCATCCCGGACGGGGTGGACATCGGAGCCCGCGCCGTCGCCCATGCTCAGGCGAACGAAGGCCTGCTGCTCTTCGTGGAAGCGGTAGATGTCCCAGCGAGGCTGCGAGTCGGGCGACCAGTGCTGCAGTGAGGTGCGCATGAACTCCTGGATGGCCGCCGTCTTTTCGACCAGCGCCTTGAGCCTGCGGTGGAGCCCCGCGGTGTCGAGCTTGTCGTCGGTGACCCGCCAGGACACGCCGTAGCGGTAGCCCGGCATGGGGTAGCGGATGCGCAGCTCCAGGTTGCCGGCACCGAACACATCCAGGAAGGGCTTGAGCTCCACGGCTTGCTGGCGCACGCCAGGGTGCGAGGGGTGCTCGTAGTACACCTCGACGTCATCGGGCTTGGGGCTGAAGTACGAGGGCAGCTTGACCGTGAGGATCAGCTCCTTGACCTCGTCGTGGCACAGGACAGAGGCGAATTCACGGCCTTCGCCACGGGGGCCCTGGCGCGCGGTGTCCGGCAGCATGTCCAGCTCGGCCTGGGTGTAGACGGCGGCGGCGGTCCACTTCCAGCGCACGTTGACGCACTTGGCCAGCCTGGCCTGGTTGCGGTTGGGCGCCTTGAAGTCGAGGCGGTGTTCGTCGTGGGAGCCGTTGACCCGGCTGATCAGGGCGGCGCGGCTGTCCAACCCGCCATCGGCCCATTCGAAATGGGCGATGGCCTCTTCGGGGGCGAAGCCGCTGCCGTTGCTCGTGAGCTGCTGCCAGTGCGGGCTCACCAGCCAGTCGGTCCGGCTTTCGGTGACCTCCACGTCCCGGTTGGCCTTGAACTCGATCGTCTTGCGCAGGCGGCTGCGTGGCAGGTCACGCACCTCGCTGTGGGCCGCTTGCTCGCCCAGGTTGCGGTTGCGCCGGATGAAGCGGCTCAGGCGCAGGTCGGTCGACGTCATCAGCGCCTTGCGGCCGGGGCGAAACTGCAACTGGGCGCCTTTGCCCTCGACCTGGCGCAGCCACACCGATCGATCCGAATCGAGCTCGATGACGTTGAAGTGAACGCGGTTGAGGTTCCAGCCCTTGAGCGTTTCGTCGCCTGTTGTCGACCCGGCAGAGATCAGGGCCACGTCGGTGGCCAGCTCGTCCGCGCCGGCAAACCGCGCCTGATGCGGGGCGTGTTCGTGGCCGTGCAGCACCAGGTCGATCTGGTTGCGCGAGAGCGCGGCCATCAGGGTGCCGGAGTTCAGCAGGCCGGTGGCGTCGATGAGCTTTTCGAGCTGGCCCTTGCGCTCTTCCACCGAAGGGATCGGCAGCACGTGGTGGTGCACCAGCGCGATGACGAGGTCGCAGTCCTGCGCCTTGGCGGCGCTGTGGCACACCTCGTGGATGTGGCTGGGGTTGACGTGGCCCTGTGCGAACCACTTCTGGTCGGCCGAAGAGTCCAGCCCCAGCAAGCGGATCTTCCAGGTCACGCCATGGGGCGATTCGGGGGCCGCGCACAGCTCGAGGTCGCAAGGGGCGTTGTGGGGCACCTGTTGGGCCTGGAAGGTGCCGTCAAAGCGGCGCTGCTTGTCCTTGGGCCAGCGGGATGGCAACAAGCGGGCGATGCCAAAAGGGGGGTGGTTGCCACGGTAGAGGAAGCGATCGTGGTTGCCCGCGACGATGCGGAACTTCTGGGTGTCGCCCCCGTCGGCCTGGGTCTGCAGGCTGTTGAGGCACTGCGAGGCGAGGTCGAACTCGGCCTCGCCGGCGGAGTCGGTGACGTCGCCGGTGATCAGCACCGCGTGGGGCCTGACGGTCTGGTTGATGAAGTCCCTGACGGCGTTCCACACCTGCATGTCCTTGCCGGGCACGAAGTGCAGATCGCTGAGGTGAACGATGCGAACGGAGTCCATGTGCCGACGTGCCATCCCTGGATATTTTGATGCTGGCGAGCCCCAGAGATTGTTCACCAATGGTCTGGCGACGACAAGGGAGCGGGGCGCGTTTCCTGACGGCCTAGGGGGGCCATTGACCGACAATGTCGGGGGTTCAACAGGAGTTTTGTTCGCATGAATCGACATGTCATGGCCGCGCTGGGGTTGGCGCTGGGCACCGCCGCCTGCTCTGCGCAGGCCCAACAGCAAGCGACCGCTCAACCTCAAGCCGTTGCCGAGCACGATCGGGAGCTGGCCTGGGTCGGCCGCATGACCGCCTCGCTGTCGGCCACCTCGGGCAACAGCCGCTCGCGTGCCGCGCAGGTCGACGTGGACGTCTCGCGCAGGAAGGACGGGGGCAAGACCACGCTGACCGCCCTGGTCAGCGAAAGCCAGAGCGGCGCCAAGAGCGACCGCGAGACCACCGCAGGCAAGTGGGGCGGCACCGCGCAGCACGACCGCGACATCGACCCCGAGTACTTCGCCTTCGCGCGCATGGGGCTCGAACACGACCGCGTCATCGAGCTGAAGGTGCGCACCCAGGCCGCCCTTGGCTTGGGGCGCCACCTGATCAACGAGCCCGATCGCACGCTGGACGTGTTCGCGGGCCTGGGCCGCACCGTCAGCCGCTATCGCGAGGAAAAGACCATCGGCGGCGAGACCGACTCGCGCTTTGCCAGCAACAGCCTGCTCATCGGCAACGAGTACACCGCGCAGTTCACGCCGACGGTGTCCTTCAAGCAGCGCCTGGAGGGCTACCTGTCGATCGATGGCGATCGCAACCACCTCTTCAAGCTCAGCGCGGCGCTCAACGTGGACATGACGCGCACGCTGGCCCTGACCATCGCGCTGACCGACACGTACACCAGCCGCGTGGCCGCCGACCAGAAGCGCAACGACATGGCGCTGACCACTGGCCTGTCGGTCAAGATCGGGCCCTGAAAGACGGGGCCTGCTGGCGGCTCAGGCCGCTGCGGCGTCGTCTTCTTTCCAGCGCTCGCGGATGGCGAGCACCTGGGGCAGCACGCCCATGAACAGCTCGACGAGCGTCGGGTCGAAGTGCTTGCCGGCGTCCCGGCGCACCTGCTCGATGGCCGCTTCCACCGTCCAGGCCTGCTTGTAGGGCCGCGCGGTGGTCAGCGCGTCGAACACGTCGGCGATGGCGACGATGCGCGCGGACGCCGGGATGGCCTCGCCGGCCAGGCCCTGCGGGTAGCCGCTGCCGTCCCACTTCTCGTGGTGGCCCAGCGCGATCTCGCGCGCCAGGCGCAGCACGGTGGAGCGGTGCTCGCCGATGATGTCAGCGCCGATGCGCGGATGGCTGCGCATCACGGCCCACTCCTCCGGGCTCAAAGGGCCCGGCTTGAGCAGGATGTGGTCGGGGATGCCGATCTTGCCGATGTCGTGCATGGGTGCGGCGGCCAGCAGCTCCTCGGCATCGAACTCGGACCAGCCCGCGGCCAGCGCGAGCACCTGCGCGTAGTGGCTCATGCGGATGACGTGCAGGCCGGTCTCGTTGTCCTTGTACTCGGCGGCGCGGCCCAGGCGCTCGATGATCTGCATGCGCGTTTCGCGCAGCTCGTCCATGCGCACCAGCGACAGGTGGGTGCGCACGCGGGCGCGCACGATGGGTGGGCTCACGGGCTTGACGATGTAGTCGACGGCGCCGAGATCGAAGCCTTTGGCCTCGTCTTCGGCGTCGGCCATGGCGGTCACGAAGATGACGGGGATGTCGCGCGTGGCCGCGTTGGCCTTGAGCGCACGGCAGGCGTCGTGGCCCGTCATGTGGGGCATCATCACGTCGAGCAGGATCAGGTCCGGCTTCTCGGACTGCGCCAGCTCGACCGCCTTGGCCCCGTCCTTGGCGAACAGCAGGCGGTGGTCGGCCTGCAGGATCTGCCGCAGCACCTGCAGGTTGGTCGGTTCGTCGTCGGCGATCAGCAGCGTCGGGCGGTGTCGCTGTTCGGCATCAGGCATGGTCCAGGGCCTCCGGTGCAGGCAGTTCGCCCATCAGGGCGTCGAGGAGCGCGAGCGCCGCCTCGAAATCGAAGTCGTCGGCGGCCTGCTTGAGCGCAGCCAGGCGTTGGTCGCTTGCGTGCGGGCGCCAGGCCTCGCACAAGGCATCGAGTTCGTCGTCGCGGCATTCGCCACGGCCGAAGGCCGGGCGCAGTGCAAGGGCCTGTTGCAGCAGGCGCTGGCGCGTGGCGTCGTCCAGCTGCGTGGCTTGGGTGCTGGCCTGGTTGGCCGCATCGGCTGGCGAGGTGCCTGTCGCCACCTCGTTGACGGCTTGCTGCATGGCCGCCATGGCGGCCTGCAGCGCGTGCCAGGCGGCCTGGCGCTGCTCGGCAGGTGCGTCGGCGTGCAGGCCCTCGACCACGCCCGCGGCGCGCGTGAGCTGGGGCAGGCCCAAGTTGGCCGCGGCGCCGCGCAGGCGATGGGCGGTGGCCTTCTGGGCTTCGGCGTCGAGGTCGTGGTCTTGATCGGGCAGGGCCTGCGCGCGCGCGAACCTTTGCAGCGCGCCCATCCAGCTGGCGCGGTCGCCCCAGCGTTTCACGCCGGCCACGGGGTCCAGGCACACGTCGTCGTGGGTGGGCGCCAGGGCGTCGTCGGCCACGGCCGCGCCCAGCGGCGTGCACCCGGTCACGCGGGCGATCTCGCGGCTCAGGGCGTCGAGGTCCAGCGGTTTGCTGGCAAAGCCGTCCATGCCCGAGGCCAGCGCGGCGGCGCGGTCTTCGTCGAGCACGCTGGCCGACAGGGCGATGACGGGGGTGCGCGGGCTGCCGCGTCGCGCCTCGAGCTCGCGGATGGCGCGGCAGGCGCTCAGGCCGTCCATCACGGGCATCTGCACGTCCATGAGCACGACGTCGAAAGCTTGTTCGGCGAAACGGGCCAGCGCTTCGCGCCCGTCGTGGGCCACGCTCAGCTGGTGGCCCTGGCGGCCCATGACCACGCAGACGAGTTCGGTGTTCTGGGGCACGTCGTCCACCACCAGGATGCGCAAGGGGGGCAGCTGCAGCGGCCCGTCCTCGGTCTGCGTGCTGTCAGCGGCGGCTTCGCTGCTGATGGGCAGGGGCAGGTCGACGTGGAAGGTGCTGCCGATGCCCGGTGTGCTCTCGACCCAGATGCGACCGCCCATCAGCTCGGTGAGTTGCTTGGCGATGGTGGTGCCCAGGCCGGTGCCGCCAAAGCGACGGCTCATGGAGGCATCGGCCTGCGTGAAGGCCTCGAAGATGGTGGCCTGGCGCTCGGGCACGATGCCGATGCCGGTGTCGCGCACCCGAAAGTGCACGCGCTCGCCTTCGCGCTGGCAGCTCAGCTCCACCTCGCCGCGTTCGGTGAACTTGATGGCGTTGCCCAGCAGGTTCAGCAGGATCTGGCGCAGGCGGTGCGGGTCACCCTGCACCACGTCGCCCACCTCGACGGGCACCGAGCCGTGCAGCTTCAGGCGCTTGCGATCGGCCTGGATGGACTGCTCGGCGCACAGCTGGTGCACCAGCTCGGGCAGCGAGAAGGGCAGCGACTCGATCTCCAGCGCGCCACGGTCGAGCTTGGAGGTGTCGAGGATGTCGTTGAGCAGGTGCAGCAGGCTGCGCGCCGACTTGTGCACCGTCTCCAGGTGCTTGCGCTGCGCGGGCTGCAACTCGCCATCGAGCACGAAGTCGGTGAAGCCCAGGATGGCGTTCATCGGGGTGCGGATCTCGTGGCTCATGTTGGCCAGGAAGCTGGTGCGGGCCTGGGCGGCGGCCTCGGCCTTTTCCTTGGCGCGCACCAGCTCGTCTTCCATCTCGCGGCGCTCGGTGATGTCGAGCAGCACGCCATCGATCCACTTCACGCTGCTGTCTTCGACCGCCCGCACGATGCTGCCGTGGCCCCACATCCAGCGCAGCTTGCCGCTGCGCGTGCGCAGCTGGAACTCCAGCACGAAGGGGGTTTCCGCCTCGGCGGCCTGCTTGACGATGGCGCCGATGCGCTCGACGTCATCGGCGGCCACGAGTTGGGCGAAGCTGATCAGCGGCGGCGTGCCCAGGAAGGCCGATGTCGGCCAGCCGGTGACGCGCTCGGCCGCTTCGCTGATGTAGACCATGGGCCAGCCCGGCTCCATGCGGCAGCGGTAGGAGATGCCGGGGATGTTGGAGATCAGCGAACTGAACTGGGCCTCGCGGTCGCGCAGCTCGATCTCCATGCGCTGGCGTTCGCTGATGTCGGTGATGAAGGCGACGTACAGCCGCTCCTGCAGCGACACCATGCGGCCCATCACCAGGCGGATGGGGATGCGCCGGCCGTCGGTGTGCACGCAGTGGCTTTCGAGCTCGACGCCCATGGCGTGGGAGACCGCACCCAGGAACTGGTCGAACGACGCGGTGGCCAGGCTCTTGTAGGGCTCGACCATGATGCGCGTGACGCTGTGGCCGAGCATCTCGCTGGCTGGCACGCCGAAGATGCGCTCGGCCGAGGCGTTGTACTTGTGGACCATGCCCTGTTCGTCGAAGACGACGATGGCGTCCATCGAGGTTTCGGTGATGGCGCGCAGGCGGGCTTCCTTCGACTGCACGCGCGCGAGCAGCTGGCGGTAGCGCGCCAGGCCGACCGCCGCGCCCACCAGCACGCTGGCCACCACGGTGACCAGGGTGATGCCCAGGGCCAGAGGGATGCGGTGGGCGGTGCCGACATCGAATTCCTGGGTGGGGGTGCCGACGAAGCGGGCCGCGGCCATGCCGGTGTAGTGCATGCCCGAAATCGCCATGCCCATCACGACCCCGGAGGCCAGCGTCAGGCGCCAGCCGTCGTAACGGGGCAGGCGCACGGCCAGGCCATGCCGCACCCACAGGGCCAGCACGGCCAGGGCAACGGCCACGACGATCGACAGGGCGAACATCCACGGGTCGTAGCGCAGGGCCGCCGACATCTGCATGGCCGCCATGCCCGTGTAGTGCATGGCGCCGATGCCCGCGCCCACCAGCACCCCGGCGATGACCAGCTCCCGGTTGTTGACCCGGTCGCTGGCGAGCAGCCGCAGCGCCACCCAGGAAGCGCCCACGCTGGGCAGCACCGAGGCGGTGGTCAGGTCGGTGTCGTAGGTGACGGTGGTGCACAGCTGGTAGGCCAGCATGCCGATGAAGTGCATGCCCCAGACCCCGCAGCCCAATGCCAGGCTGCCGGCCAGCAGCGTCACCGAGCGCAGCCTCGACTGCGTGAGCACGCGCGCCTGCTCGGTGGCGTGCAGCGCCATCGTCGAGGCGAAGATGGCCAGGCACACCGACAGCACGACCAGCATCGGGTCGTGGGCGCCATAGGGCAGCAGGCTGGGCGCATCGGCGCCCATTGGGAGCAGGAAAAAACGGTCCATGAGGCCACCGTGGGGTGAGGTGGCCTACTTTGCCGGTTTGCGGCCTCGGCTGTTTGGCCGAACAACGCGCAGGCCGTGCGGCATTTCACGCCTTGTTGTGCAAGGCGCGTCGGCAGGCGTCAGGGCTGGCTGCCCCGGGGCCACAGCACCCACATCGCCAGCGGCTGTTTGGTGCGGCCGGCTTGCGCCAGGGCCTCGTCGCCCCAGCCCCAGAAAAAGTCCGCCCGCACCGCGCCCAGGATGGCCCCGCCCGTGTCCTGCGCCATGGCCAGGCGGCGCAGCGGCGAGGGCGGCGGCAGCCCGCCTGCCACCCAGGTCTGCGGCATCGTGCTGTCGAGCCAGACCGGGGTGCCCAGCGGCACGCTGTCGCGGTCGACGGCGATGGAGCGGCCCGGGGTCAAGGGCACGCCTTGGGCACCGTTGGGCCCCGATGCCGGGTCGGTGAGCGCTTCTTCACGGAAGAAGACGACGCGCGGGTTGGCCGCCATCATCTCGCCCACCCGCGCGGGATTGGCCTGGGCCCAGGTGCGGATGGCCGGCCAGGACGCCTGCTCCAGCGTGAAGGCGCCCTGGTCCACCAGCCAGCGCGCCACCGACTGGTAGGGCTGGTCGTTGTGGCCGGCAAAGGCCAGGCGCACGACCTTGGGCGCGCCCTGCGGGGTGAGTTCGTCGAGCAGGCGCACGCGGCCCGAGCCCTGCACCTGGATGAGCAGCACGTCCAGCGGGTCGGCCAGCCAGACCACCTCGCGCCCGGCGATGGCGGCGCGGCCTTCGGGCGTCGACTCCAGCTCGGCGCGGCTGAAGAAGGGCTTGCGCTGCCCCAGGCCGGCGGGCGGGCGGTGCAGCGGCCAGGCGAAGCGGGCGTCGGGCGTGCGGCGGCCTTCCAGCAGGGGCTCGAAGTAGCCGGTCAGCAAGCCGGTGGCCTGTCCGTCCAGCGAGGTCACCCGCCAGGGCTGCAGCTGGGTCTCGACCCACTGGCGCACGAAGTCGTCGCCCACGCGCTCGCCCCAGTCCGGGCCGAGGCGGCGGGCTTCGTCACACAGCTTGTGCCAGCCGGCGGCGGGTTTGCCGCAGCCCTTGACCAGGGCCGGCCACCATTGGCCGAGCCGGTCGGCCTGCCAGCCGGGCAGGTCGCTCCAGCCGGCCTGCACCCAGCGGGCCTTGGCGCGCAGCAGGCTCGGGCCATCGGGCACGGGGGGGCTTGACGAGGGCCAGGGTGCTTGCGCGATGGGGGCCCCGCCGTCGCCGCGCGGGGGCAGGTGGCTGCCACAGGCGCTGAGGCTTCCTACAATGACACCGGTCAGGGCCATCAGGCCGGATCGCGACACCAAGAACTTTCTCGACGGGAACACGCAAGACATGGGACTGATTGTGCTGGAAGCTGCGCTCGCGCTGGCGGTGCTGGTCTTCCTGATCTGGTGGACGATGTTCTCGGGGCGCCGCGACGGCGAACTGCACGATGCAGCCCCCGACGAAGCGCCGGGCGGTGATGGCGGTGATGGCGCTGGGGGTGTTGACGGCCAGGCGGCTCAGCCCCCCGAGCGCGGCGGCACCAGGAAGGACATCGGCTGACGCAGCAGGCGCCGGCCGACCGCACGCCACAGGCGAGAGCGGTCGGTGACGCGCACGCCGCGTGAGCGCACCGCCACGCGCAGCGCCAGCGTGAAGCTCACGCCCACGTTGAGCGCGCCGGTCAGCGGCAGGGCGGCCACGCACCACCAGAAGGCCGGCTCGTGCAGCATGCCCCAGCCCAGGGTGCCCAGCGCACCGGCGACCTGGCCGGTGGACAGCGTGACGTGGCGCACGTCCAGCGGCAGGCCCAGGAAGTGGGCGATCACCGGCACCAGGCCGAGCATGAAGCCCAGCGAGATGTTGGCCGCCAGGCCCGAGATGTTGTCGCGCCACCAGCTCGACCAGCGCGCGGCGCGCTCCGCACCCAGCCAGGCGCGGATGTGCGGGTTCCAGTGCAGCGCGCTGTCCAGGCGGTGCAGCACGAAGGCGTTTTCGGCCCAGCCCGCCAGGATGCTCGACGCGAACAGCAGCACGCCGGTGAAGGCCGCGTACCAGAGGGTCGGGCCCAGCAGGGTCAGGGCGTGGAGCGCGTGCTCGGCTTCTTCTTGGTTGATGAGCGGGTGGTCGAAGGCCCGGATCATCAGCAGCTGCACCCCCAGCACCAGCGGTGCCACCACCAGCAGGTTGCCCAGGATGCCGGCCACCTGCGAGCGCAGCAGGTGAGCGACCTCGTCCACGAAGGACTCGACCGCCTCGTCGCTGCGCACATCGGCCAGCTTGGCGGCCATGGCCGGCGCCGTCATGGCGGGCTGCTTGGTGGCCACCGTGAAGTGCAGCCACTGCACCAGCACGAAGCTCACCGCGTAGTTCACGCCCGCGCCAAAGCCGGCCATGAAGGGCGACAGGCCCAGCGCCAGCACCGCGAACTTCATGAAGGTGGTGCCGGCCAGCACCGCGCCCCCACCGCAGGCGCGCTTGAACATGTCGGCGTATTCGGCGCGGTTGCGGGTGATGTAGTGCTCGCCGGTCTCGGCGCTGCGCTCGGCCACGCGGCGCGCCAGCTGCGAGGTGTGCTGCGAGAACAGCGCGCGCACGCTGCGGCGGCGCTCGCCCACCTGCACCAGGGTCAGCAGCAGGTGGTGCAGGGACGGGGTGGGCTCGGGCGCCAGCACGGCGTCGAGCAGCAGCTCGATGCGCTCGCACCGCCCCGCCAGCTGGTCGATCTGGAACACGAGGTTGACCGAGATGCCCTGCGTGTCGAGGTGCCCGTGCAGGCCCCGCGCCGCCTGGGCGCAGGTGTGCAGCAGCGCGCGCAGGTACTGGGCGTCCTGCAGCAGCTTCGGCGACCATGGCTCGCCGGCGTGGTCCTTGAGGTGCGCACCGATGTCGTCGCGCAGGCGTTCGACCACGTGGCCGAGCTGGCGAAACGCGTTGCGCGCGCTGGCGTCGGCGTTGGTGGCCGCGGGCGCGTCGAAGTCCTGGCCCAGGCTGATGCCCATGCGCGAGCGAAAGGCCGGCGAAAAGCCGATGGCACGCACCTGGGCGGCCAGGTAGAGCATGGCGTCGCAGAACGGGTCGCGCCAGCCCAGGGCCCGCGCGGTCAGCGCAGTGGGCTCGCCAGCCGTGGGCGCGCGCAGGCCGTCGACCAGCAAGGCTCCGAGTTGCTCGAGCGTGGATTCGTCGAGCCGGGCCAGCCAGTCGGCGTCACCCGGGTCGCTGAACAGCAGGTTGAACAGCACCGACAGGTCGGCGGTTTCCGGGCTGGCGGGCAGCAGGCGGCGCCGCACGCGCTCGCCCAGCTCGTTGAGGAAGGCCGAGCGCGGCGAGAAACCGTAGTCGGCCAGCAGCGCGGCCACGTCGGTGTCGCGCCAGAAGGCGGCCAGCAGGGCCACCACGCGGGTGCGCCGCTCGGGCTTGGCATCGATCAGCCGCACCACGTTCTGCAGGCCGCTGACGGGCTCGCCACGGCGCACCCAGTCCAGCGTGCGGATCAGCCAGATGTGGCGCTCCACCAGGGGCGCGTCGGCATCGGCCTGGTCCAGCCAGGCTTCGATCTCGAAACCGTTGCCGGGCCGTGGCCACCAGGCCTGACGGGTGAAGGGGGACAGGAGCTTGGAGATGACCGCCATCGTTTTGCTGGACCTCAGTGCAGCGACTGCGAGCGCGCCAGCATGAAAACCGGCACAGGCGCTTCGAAGAGTCGGGCGTCTTCGGTCATGCAAAAGAACGTGCCGTGCATCGTTCCATGGGGCGTGTTCAGCCGCGTCCAGCTCGTGTACTCGAAGCGCTCGCCTGGCTTGAGCAGGGGCTGGTTGCCCACCACGCCTAGGCCGCGCACCTCCTCGGTCTGGCCCATGGCATCGGTGATCACCCAGTGCCGCGCGATCAGCTGCGCCGACACCTCGCCGCTGTTGACGATGGTGACGGTGTAGGCGAAGGCGTACTCGTGGCAGGACGGGTCGCTTTGCTCTTCGAGGTAGCTCGGTTGCACGCTGCAGGTGAATTCGGCCTGGTTCATGTGGGCCATTCTAGGCAATGGATCCGGACAGGTCCGGGTGGAAGTCCCGACGCTTCATGGGGGTGTCACGCTGGACACCGAACATCGGACGCCGCGCAATGGCAGTTCTTTACATCGCTACAAGAGGAGCACCCGCATGGATCGCCGTCGTTTCCTGTCTGCATTGGGGGTCGCTGGTGGTGGCCTGATGGTCACCTGGCAGGCCCGCGCCGTGTCGTGGATGAGCCTGGGCCTGGTGCCACTGGACACGCGCAACCTGCGCACCGATTCCGCCCGGGTGTTCGACCTGTCCGTGGCGTCGGCCGACCCGAGCGAGACCGGTGTGATCCTGTGGACCCACATCGACCCGGCGGCGGTGCGCTCGAATGAGCCCCTGTTCCTGCAGGTGGCGCTCGACGCCCAGTTCAACACCCTGCTGGTGCAGGCCCGCGTGGGAGCCGAGGAGATCGGCCCCGAGCGCGACCACACCGTCAAGGTCGACCTCGACGGCCAGCTGCCTGCCATGGCCTCGGGCGGGCCCTTCTACTACCGCTTCATCTACGACGGCACCGTCAGCCGCACCGGTCGCTGCCGCACCCTGCCCGCCGCCAATGCCCAGCGCAAGCGCCACAAGCTGGCCCTGCTGACCTGCCAGGACTACACCAACGGCTACTACGGCGCCCTGGCCCATGTGGCCCGCGACGACAGCATCGACCACGTGCTGCACCTGGGCGACTTCATCTACGAAACCGCGGGCGATCCGCGTTTCCAGAGCCTGCCGTTTGCCGACCGCACCATGGTGCTGCCCTCGGGGGGCACGGTGGCACTCGACGTCAACGACTACCGCTTCATCTACCGCACCATCCGCCGCGACCCCCACATCCAGGCCCTGATGGAGCGCCACACGCTGATCTGCGTGCCCGACGACCACGAGACGGCCAACGACAGCTACTGGGACTACGCCCGCGACACCCTGGGCGCGCCCGACCACCCGTTCACGACCGATGCCTCCTATGGCGCGGACGCCGGCCTGCTGCGGCGCCTCAAGCTCGACTCGCAGCGCGCCTGGAGCGAGTACGTGCCCGCCCGCGTGAGCTTCGACAAGCAGGCCACGCACCCGTTTGAAGCGCTCAAGGTCTTTCGCAAGTTCAACTTCGGCGGCTTCCTCGAGCTGTTCATGATCGAGAACCGCACCTACCGCAGCGCGCACGCCTGCGGCGAGGGCGATTTCGGCCAGCGCTACTTCCCGCTGGGCTGCACCAAGTACAGCAGCGCAGAGCAGACCCTGCTGGGCAAGGCCCAGCTCAACTGGCTGGTCGATGGCCTGACGGGCTCGCGCGCGACCTGGAAGCTCATGGGCAACCAGACCTTCTTCGGCCGCCTGGCCGTGACCTTCCTGGGCACGCAGCTGGCGCCGCTCAACGTCGACGCCTGGGACGGCTTCCAGGCCGAACGCCGCGCGCTCACCGGGGCCCTGCGCGAGGCCAAGGTCAGCAACTTCCTGGTGGCCACGGGCGACCTGCACACCTACATGGCCAGCAACATCAAGCACGACTGGGGCAACGCCAACCCGCTGGCGCTGGACAACTACGTGGGCGCCGAGTTCATGACGCCTTCGGTGACCTCGTCGACGCTGGCCGAGATGCTGGCGGCCAAGGCCGACGCGCAGACCAAGGTCCTCATCGGCCGCGCGCTGGCCGCACCCGCCGTGCGCCTGAACAACCCCCACATCCAGTTCTTCGACAGCAGCCGCCAGGGCTACTCCACGCTGGAGCTGACCGACGCGCACGCCGAGTGGGTGGCCTACGCGGTCGACAAGTCCGTCAGCGGCGAGCTGCCGGCCCGCCAGTGCATCGCCCGTCAGCGCAAGTCGATGTGGCTGCCGTGGCTGATGGCACAGAGCACGGCCGGGTACTGAGCGCTTTTTGCGCTTCGGGCGGGCGGGTTTCCTAGAATGGCGGTTTCGGCGCCCAGCCGTGTCCCGCCGCCCCACCAGGAACCGCCCTCCCATGTCGTCCAACCCACGCACCTTCCGCATCGCCCCCAGCATCCTCTCGGCCGACTTCGCCCGCCTGGGCGAAGAGGTGCGCAACGTGATCGACGCCGGCGCGGACTGGATCCACTTCGACGTGATGGACAACCATTACGTGCCCAACCTGACCTTCGGGCCGATGGTCTGCCAGGCCCTGCGCAAGCACAGCGTCAAAGCCGATGGCACGAAGGTGCCCATCGACGTGCACCTGATGGTGCAGCCCGTTGACGCCCTGGCCACGGCCTTCGCCAAGTCCGGCGCCGACATCGTCACCTTCCACCCCGATGCCTCCACCCACGTGGACCGCACGCTGCAGCTCATCAAGGCCGAAGGCATCCAGGCCGGCCTGGTGTTCAACCCCGCCTCGCCCATCGACGTGCTCGAGTGGGTCATCGACAAGGTCGACGTGGTGCTGCTGATGAGCGTGAACCCAGGTTTTGGCGGCCAGAGCTTCATCGACAGCACGCTGCGCAAGTGTGAAAAGGTGCGCAAGGTCATCGAGGCCTCCGGGCGCGACATCCGCCTGGAAGTCGACGGTGGCATCAAGGTGGACAACATCCGCCGCGTGGCGGACGCCGGTGCGGACACCTTCGTGGCGGGCTCTGCCATCTTCGGCCAGCCCGGCTACAAGGACGTGATCGACGCGATGAGGGCCGAGCTGGCGCGTTGAGTTAAGGCGCCCCATCGGAGGGCGCCTGGACTGCAACTTTTGCCGATTTTTCCTTCAAGTCCAAGCTTGGGGGGACGATACGCAGGTGTCGTGTCCGCCATTCCGAAGGAAAGCCATGCGCCTGTCTGCCAGCATCGCCCACCGCCTGGGCGCCGTCCTCGGGGGTCTGCTCCTGCTCATCCTGGCCATGGCCTTGCTGGCCTGGCAGCAAATGGGTCGCATGGCAAAAGAGGAAGCTGAAATCGTCGACAACTGGTTGCCCAGCGTGGAGGTGGTGAACCAGATCAACACCAACACCTCGGACCAGCGCATCCTCGAGTTCCGCCATGTGCTCAACACGGACGAAGCGGCCATGAAGCGCATCGAGGCCGACATGCAAAAACTGGAGGCCGAGTTCGATCGCCTGATCAAGGTTTACGAACCATTGATCTCATC
This sequence comes from Burkholderiales bacterium RIFCSPHIGHO2_01_FULL_63_240, assembly GCA_001770725.1. GTDB lineage: Bacteria > Pseudomonadota > Gammaproteobacteria > Burkholderiales > Burkholderiaceae_C > Aquabacterium. The sequence continues at coordinate 81,668 of MERU01000013.1, read as the reverse complement.
GGCCGAAGAGAAGGCGCTGTACGCCAAGTTCTCGGGGCATTGGGCCACCTACCGCCAGATGCACGAGCGCATGATCGCGCACTCGCGTCAGAACGAAAACGAGCAGGCCCGCGCCTTGCTCGAAGGTGACGGGCACAAGCTTTTCGACGAGGCGTCGGGCGACCTGGTCAAGATCATCGAAATCAACAGCCAGGGCGCCCGTGCGGCGGGCAGCTCTGCCAAGGACACCTACACCTTGGCTCGCAACATCCTGGTGCTGGCGGCCATCGCGGGCGTCGTCGTGGGTGCGGTCGCGGCGCTGTGGCTGACGCGTTCCATCACCCGTCCGATCGCCTCGGCGCTGAACGTGGCCGAAGGGGTGGCCGCTGGCAACCTGGCGCAACGCATCGACGTGGACTCGACCGACGAGCTGGGCCGCCTGCTGGGTTCGCTGCGCACCATGCAGTCACGCCTGTCTGAGGTGGTGTCGGGTGTTCGTGGCTCGGCCGAGGGCGTGGCCACGGCCAGCGCCCAGATCGCCCAGGGCAACCTGGACCTGTCGCAGCGCACCGAGGAGCAGGCTTCCGCGGTTCAGCAGACGGCCGCCACCATGGAAGAGGTGGGCAGCACGGTGCGCCACAACGCCGACTCGGCCGCCCAGGCCAACCAGATGGCCCAGGGCGCTTCCGCCGTGGCCCTGCGAGGTGGCGAGGTGGTTGGCCAGGTCGTGCAGACCATGCAGGGCATCAACGACAGCTCACGCAAGATCAGCGACATCATCGGCGTGATCGATGGCATCGCCTTCCAGACCAACATCCTGGCGCTGAACGCGGCCGTCGAAGCGGCGCGTGCCGGCGAGCAGGGCCGAGGCTTCGCCGTGGTGGCCTCGGAGGTGCGCAGCCTGGCGCAACGCAGCGCCGAAGCCGCCAAGGAAATCAAGAGCCTGATCGGCCAGAGCGTCGAGCAGGTGGACCGGGGTGCGCAACTGGTCGAGCAGGCCGGCAGCACCATGGACGAGATCGTCACGGCCATCCGTCGCGTGACCGACATCGTCGGCGAGATCTCGTCGGCCAGCCGCGAGCAGAGCAATGGCGTCGATCAGGTGGCCCAGGCCATCCAGCAGATGGACCAGACCACGCAGCAGAACGCCGCGCTGGTCGAAGAAAGCGCCGCCGCCGCCGAGAGCCTCAAGACCCAGTCTCAAAGCCTGGTCGAGTCGGTGGCCTTCTTCAAGGTGGCCTGAGTCAGGCGGCCCTCAGTTGCGCCAGTTCCTGGCGCAAGGCCTCGTTCTCCGCCGTGAGTTCGGCCACGCGCTGACGCAGGGCCTGCACCTCGTCGTGCGGGCCTGAGCCGGGCTCGAACGGTGGTTCATCGCCCTGGGGCTGCTCGCCCGGTTCCTGGCGTTCCGTGGTGGGTTTGCGCTTGACCTCGCGCACGCGCTTGGCCGCCTGCTTGAGCTCGTCCTTGCCGGCCAGCGCCGCGGCCTTCTGCTCGTCGGCGGGCAGGCTGGCCACCGCCGCGGCAGCGTTCAGGCTGATGGTGCCTTGCTTGACGGCGGCGACCAGTTCGGGCACGGCCTGGTTCTGGATCTTCTCGATCATCACCACCTGGTTGCTGCTCAGGCGCGCGGCGCGGGCGATGTCGGTGCGGTTCTTCAGCGGGGCGGGCTCGGCGGCGGCGGGGGGTTCAGCCTGGTTTGTCAGCTGATCCGCCGATGTCGATGCCGGCGAAGGCGCGGCACCACGCTCGCGACGCTGCGCCAGGATCTCGCGCTTGCGCAGCGCCAGCACGCCGCGCTGGAAGTCGGACACGCTGCGGCGGCCCAGGTGCTGGTCGATCATCCACAGGTGCACGTCGTCCATCGACTTGAAGTGCGGGTGCTGCACCGTCTGGAAGGGGATGCCGTGCTGCTGGCAGATGCCGTAGCGGTTGTGCCCGTCGATCAGCAGGTCGCCCCACAGCACCAGCGCATCGCGGCAGCCTTCGGCCAGCAGGCTGCGCTCCAGCGCCTCGTGCTCGTCGGGGGTCAGGGGGTCGATGTAGGCCTTGAGTTCTTCGCTGACGGTGATGTTCATGGCGCCCGGTGGCCGCCCTGGGTGGGCATGGCAACGCGTGTCAAAGGGGGCGGATTTTAGGTTCTTTGTGGAGGGGCAATTTGAGTGGGTGTTGCGTGCGTCGGTTGGTGCGCTGGTTCGGTGGGCGGGGTGAGGGTGAGCCGGCCCTGCGCGGGGCACCACCGAGCTGGTTGTGCCCTCGCCCCTTGAACACCAACCAAGTGGTTGCCGAGCCATGACACCGCACATGTCGGGCCGGCGCACCCCCACCCCACCCACCGAACCCGACCCACCGTGCACTGCGTGAGCTGGCGGAAGAAGAAGGGCGACGCTTGCGTCGCCCTTCTTCTTCCTTCGCCACCTGCCACGGTGTATCGCGGTCAGGGTGCAAGGGGGGCCTGCGCAGGGCCCATTCGCGGTGTCATGGCTCGGCAACCACTTGGTTGGTGTTCAAGAGGTGAAGACAGCAGTTCGCGGTGCTGCCCCGCGAGCGTGGTCCCGGAGCAGGCCCCCCTTGCGCCGTGACCGTTGCTCACCCGTGGCAACCCATCCCCTGCGCTCACTGCCCCTGCAGTCGCGCCAGCAACTCCGCCGTCGGGAAGCCGTCCGCGGGCAACCCCACGCTGCGTTGCCAGTCCCGCAGGGCGCCGCGCGTGGCCGGGCCCACCAGCCCGTCGGGCTGACCGGTGCCAAAGCCCTTGTGGTTGAGCGCAGCCTGCAGGGCCTTGATTTCGCTGCGGCTGAGCGCGCGCTGATCGCGCGGCCAGGCGGCCTGCACGGGCGCCCCACCGTCGATTCGCTGGGCCAGCAGGCTCACGCCCAAGGCGTAGCTGGTGGCGTTGTTGTAGCGCAGCACGGCGCGGAAGTTGCGCCCCACCAGGAAGGCCGGTCCGCGCGCACCCGCAGGCTGCAGGATGCTGGCTTGCGCCATGGCGGGCAGCGGTGAGCCGTCGGCCAGGCGAACGCCTTCGTCGTTCCACTGGCTGGCGTCCTGGCGCACGCCGGGATCGGCCCTCGACACGTCGAAGCCTTCGGGCAACTTCACCTCGGGCGCCCAGGCCTCGCCCGCCACCCAGCCAGCCTGGTGCAGGTAGTTGGCGGTGGAGGCGAACACATCGGGCATGCTGCGCCAGATGTCGCGGCGGCCATCGCCATCGGCGTCCACCGCGCGGGCCAGGAAGGCCGAGGGCATGAACTGCGTCTGGCCCATGGCGCCGGCCCACGAGCCGATCATGTGATCGTGGTCGACGTCGCCTTGCTGGATGATCTTCAGCGCGGCCAGCAGCTCGCCACGTGCCCAGGCCTCGCGGCGGCCTTCGAAGGCCAGGGTGGCCAGGGCGTCGATCACGGGCACGTCGCCGTAGTTTTGTCCGTAGTTGCTCTCCATGCCCCACACGGCCACCAGCACGGGTGCAGGCACGCCGTAGCGGCTTGCTGCAGCATCGGCCTGGGCGCGCCACTGAGCCAGCTTGGCCTGGCCGTTGCTGACGCGTGTGGGCGAGACGGCGCTGTCGAGGTAGTCCCAGGTGCTGCGCGTGAACTCGGGTTGGGCCTGGTCGAGCTCGATGGTGCGGGGGCGGAACTCGGCCACGTCGAGCGCCGCCTTGAGCGTGGCTTCGCTGATGCCGGCGGCGCGCGCGGTGGCGCGGAACTCGGCGCGCCACGCAGCAAAGCGCTGTGCGTCGCTGGGCGCGGCCGCATCGGGCTCGGCGGCCACGGCGGCGGGTGGCCGCGCGGCCTGGCCCGCAGGGGTTTGGAGGGGCTCGGAGCTGCAGCCTGTCAGGCCCAGCGCGGCCCAGGTGGCCAGGCAGGACAAGGCCCGTTGCGAGGGGCGCGGGCGAACCTGGCGGCCGCGGGAAGAAACGTGAAACAGGGGCATGGTGCGAGCGCAAAGCGGTGCCGTCGAAAGCGAAGCATGCCACGGAGATGTCCGCGACCGCACCATGGTCACTGGTGGGCTCAGTGCGCAGGGCGGGGCAGTGCGCTGCGCTCGCGCAGGAACAGGTAGGCCAGCAGCCCGATCGAGCCCAGGGCCAGCACGGCGATCAGCCAGGGCCAGGCGCTCACGCCGCGCTGCTTGGCATCGCCGATGAGCCACAGGCCACCCAGCCCGCATGCGATGCACAGGTCCAGCAGGATCTGCAGCGAGGCGTTGGATGCGAAGCCGGCCTGCCACAGGCCGAAGTAGCCCACCTCGCCGACAACGAGCAGCGAGAAGGTGGTGAAGGCCAGCAGCACGGCCCCCAGCAGGAGTTGACGCAGGTTCATGGCGATCCTTTCGTCGGGTCGGTTGTGACCCTGGGGTTGAACATGGCGCCCAATTTAGGCAAGGCCGCACGGGCCATCAATTACCTGCCAGGTCATCGCCAGCTTGGTGCGGCTGCGCCAGAATCGGCCCATGCTGCCGCGCTCACCGCCTCACGCCCTGTCTCGCGAACCGCATCAGGCCGATGCCAGCCTGCCCGCCTTGCTCAAGGCCTGGCGGCAGCTGCGGCGCCTGTCGCAGCTCGAGTTGGCGCTGGTGGCCGGCGTGTCGCAGCGGCACCTGAGCTTCGTCGAGTCAGGCCGCGCCAGGGCCAGCCGCGAGCTGCTGCTGACGCTGGCCGAAACACTGGACCTGCCCCTGCGCGAATGCAACCTGCTGCTGCACGCCGGGGGCTTCGCGCCGGTGTTCGAGCAGCGCAGCCTGAGCGACGACGACATGGCCAGCGTGCGCCGCGCGCTCGAGCTCACGCTGCTGCACCACGAGCCCTACCCCGCCCTCGTGCTGGACCGCCAGTGGAACTCGCTGCTGCGCAACCGCGCTGCCGAGCGCCTCATCGGCATGCTGGGCGAGCCCGCGGAGGTGTGGCAGCGGGTCGACCCGAGTGGGCACAAGAACGTGCTGCGCCTGAGTTTTCACCCGCAGGGCCTGCGCCCACTGGTGCGCAACTGGGAGCAGGTGGCGCCGCACATGCTCGAGCGCCTGCAGCGCGAGATCGTGGCCGCGCCGATGGATCAGGCCTTGCACGCCCTGCATCAGGACCTGTCGGCCATGTCGGGCCTGCCGACATCCTCACACACCGACCAGCCCAGGGGCCGGGCCGCGAAACCGCATGGCGCTGCCGCCGCCGCAGCCCTCACGCCCACGGTCAACGTGGAGCTGGGCCTGGGCGAGGTCACCTTGCGCCTCTTCAGCCTGCTGAGCACCTTCGGCACCGCGCAGGACGTGACCACCGACGAGCTGCGCATCGAGACCTTCTTTCCGGCCGACGACTTCACGGCGGTTTTCTTCCAGGAGCTCGCGGGCGAGGCAGGGCGCTAGAACACGCCCAGCGCCAGGCCCGCTGCCATCGACTCACCCAGTGCCTGGCAGCGCACCAGGTCGTCCTCGTCGATCACCTTGGGCGCGAGGATGGCCTCGGGCGTCTGCGCATGGGTGCAGACGATCAATGGCTCGGCCACCGCCCGCAGTCGCCAGCCCGTGGCGATGCGCTCGATCTGGCGCGCCGCGTTGTGGCCGTCGCTGCCAGCGCAGATCAGGCTGGCGTAGGGCCGGCCGTTGAGGCGATCGAGCGCGGGGTAATAGCAGCGGTCGAAGAAGTCCTTGAGCTGACCGCTGATGGCCGCCAGGTTCTCGGGCGTGGCGAAGAGGTAGCCATCGGCTTGCAACACATCGTCGGGGCCCGCTTGCGAGGCGTGCAGCAGGCGAACGGTGACACCGCCTTCCTGACGGGCGCCGTCGGCAGCGGCCTGGGCCATCTGCAGGGTGCCGCCGGTCAGGCTGTGCTGGACGATGAGCAGGGTGCGCATGCCGTGCTCACGCCGCCAGCGCTGGCCGGCTTTGTGCCGCCTGGCCAACCGGCAGGCTGGCCAGGCTCAGCAGCGTGGCCACGCAGGTCCTGGCGGCCTCTTCGCCCTTCTTGACGAAGTGCTGCGTGAAGAAGGCCTGGTGGTCGGCGTGCTCGTGGAAGTCGCGGGGCGTCAACACCGCCGAGAACACCGGCACGTCGGTGTCGAGCTGCACGCGCATGAGAGCGTCGATGACGGCCGACGTCACGAATTCGTGGCGGTAGATGCCGCCGTTGACGATCAGCCCGCAGGTCAGGATGGCGGCGTAGCGGCCCGAGCGGGCCAGGCGCTGCGCGTGCAGCGGGATCTCGAAGGCGCCGGGCACCTCGAAGTGGTCCACCTCGCTGCGCAGCCCGGCGGTGCGGGCCAGCTCGGCCTTCATGGCATCGGTGCCTTGGGCCACGATGTCGCGGTGCCAGGAGGCCGACACGATGGCGATGCGAGCAGGTTGGCAAGGAGCTTGGGTCGAAGTCTGATTCATGGAAGTCTCGTTGGGAGATGAGCCTGAATCAGGGCGCGCGCGAACGCGGCGCTCGCACCCGAAGGTGCCAACGCCGAAAACACGCGATCTCTTTCATCCGGACTGTGACCGTCGGCCCTGGCTTCGCACCAGGTCTGCTGACCCCGCCGAACCCACGCGGGGCACAGCGGGCGCTCGCGGGCTCCCGCGCCGAGGCACGGATACCGCCGGTGGGGAGTTTCACCCCGCCCTGAGAACGCCGTCGGCCCCACAGGAGCCGACGCGAGCATTTTACCGACCACGGCCAAGGGCCTGCAGCCCCGGGGCGATTTCAGCTGGCGGTGTTCACGGCCGGGCTGGCTTCGATCTGGTGCTGCCGCTTGGCCACGTTGCCCAGCACCAGCGCCCGTCCGGCGAACAGGCCGCCCGCCACCTCCATCTCGAAGCGCTCGGCGTCGCGGCGCCTCACGCGCGCCATCACCTCGTTGGCCTCGTCCGCGCTGGCACCGGTGGCCAGCACCGCTTCGCGCGCCAGCACCATGGCCGACTCGAAGGTCTCGCGCACGTAGACGTCGGCGCCCGCCTTGGCCAGCTCCACCGCGTGCTCGCGATCGTAGGCGCGGATGATGACCTGGGCCTGCGGGCACACGTGCCTGGCGTTTTCGGCGATGCGCGTGGCCGCGGCCTTGTCGTCGATGCACACGAGCACCGCGCAGGCCTCGTGCGCGCCGGCGGCGTGCAGCACCTCGGGCCGGCTGCCGTCACCGTAATAGACCTTGAAGCCGTAGGCTGCCGTGTCGCGGATGACCTGGGTGTCGTGATCGATGATGGTCAGCGACGCACCGCGCGCCAGCACACCCTGGCTGGCGATCTGTCCCACGCGGCCGAAGCCGATGACGAGCACGTTGGCGGTGTGTTCGCTCACCGCCTCGACCCCGTCCATCGACACGGCAGCGGCTTTGGCAAAGCGCTTGTGCAGCAGCACGGTCAGGGGCGTCAAGGCCATCGACAGAACAACGATGGCCGTCATGTTGGCGTTGACCACCGGGTCGATGACCTTGGCCGCCATGGCCGCGGCGAACAGCACGAAGGCGAACTCGCCGCCTTGCGCCATCAGCACCGCGCGGTCGAGCGCATCGGCGTGCGAGCTCTTCGCCAGCCGCGCCACCACGTAGATGCACAGCGCCTTGGCACTCATCAGCGAGAGCACGCCGACCACGATCAGCGGCCAGTTGGTCGCCACCACGGCCAGGTCCAGCGACATGCCCACGCCCAGAAAGAACAGGCCCAGCAGCAGGCCGCGGAAGGGCTCCACATCGGCTTCGAGCTGGTGGCGGAAGGTGGATTCGGACAGCAGCACACCGGCCAGGAAAGCGCCCATGGCCATCGACAGGCCGCCGAGCTGCATCAGCAAGGCCGCGCCCAGCACCACGAGCAGCGCTGCTGCGGTCATCACCTCGCGCGCCTTCGAGCGCGCCAGCACCTGGAACATCGGGTTGAGCAGCCACAGCCCCGCGGCCACCAGCACGCCCACCGCGCCCAGCGCCAGGCCGATGGCGCCCCAGCGGTGGCTGGCCGCGTCCGCCGCGTCGGCCGCCGACGAGGGCGCCAGCAGGGCCACCATCGCCAGCAGCGGCACGATCAGCAGGTCTTCGAACAGCAGGATGGCGACGATCTTCTGGCCACGCGGCGCGGCGACGTCACCGCGCTCGCCCAGCAGCTGCATGACGATGGCCGTCGACGTGAGCACGAAGCCCATCGCGCTGATGAGCGAGACCTGCCACGCAAAGCCGAAGCCCATGCCCACCAGCGTCATCAAGGCGCCGCAGACCACGACTTGCAGGCTGCCCAGGCCGAAGATGGCCCGCCTCAGGCCCCACAGGTGCGAGGGCCGCATCTCCAGGCCGATCAGGAAGAGGAACATCACCACGCCGAGCTCGGCCGTGTGCAGGATGGTGTGCGGGTCGCGGAACCAGGCCAGCCCGAACGGTCCGATGGCCAGGCCCGCGGCCAGGTAACCGAGCACCGAGCCCAGCCCCAGGCGCTTGAACAGCGGCACCGCCACCACCGCCGCGCCCAGCAGCATCACCACCTGCAGCAGGTCGCTGCTCCCACCTTCCACCGCCATGTCCCGTCTCCGTCAAGGGGCTGGCCCCGGGGCCGGCCGATGGGCCGGCTGAGCCGACCCGCGCGGTGCATTGTCACCCGCGCTTGCCCAGGGCCGGATCAGCCTTTCGGGCTCAGGTGGTACACACCGAGCGCGCTGTGGCGCGTCAGCCAGCGATACGTCCAGGTGAAGCCCGGCCAGTTGGTGCTGTTGTGGCCATTGGCATCGACGTACCAGCTGGTGCAGCCATGCCAGACGGTGTCCTGCATGCGCGCCTGGATGTGGGCGTTGTAGCGCTCGTGGCGTTCGGCATCGACCTCGATGGTTCGGGCTTGGCGCGCATCGAGTTGCGCCAGGCAGCGCATGACGTGCGCGACCTGGCTCTCGAGCATGTAGACGATGGAGTTGTGGCCCAGGTTGGTGTTGGGCCCGTAGAGCATGAAGAAATTGGGAAAGCCAGGCACGCTCACGCCCAGGTAGGCCTTGGCGCCTTGCGACCACACCTGGTTCAGCTCGACGCCGCCGCGGCCTTGCACCTGCATCGGTGCGAGGAAATCGGTGGCCGCGAAACCCGTGCCCAGGATGAGCACGTCGGCATCGTGGTGCTGGCCATCGTCCGTCTCGATGCCCTTGGGCGTGACGCGCCGGATGCCCGCGGTCACCAGGTTCACGTTCGGCCTGGCCATGGTCGCCAGGTACTCGCTGGAGAGCAGGATGCGTTTGCAGCCGATCGGGTGGTCGGGCGTGAGGCGCTTGCGCAGCGCGGGGTCGCTCACCTGCCGGTTCAGCAGCCGGCGAAAGGGCACGCCCACCGCCACCTTCATCAGCCCACCGAAACGCGTGAAGGCCAGTGCGCGGTACTCGTAGCTCAGGTAGATCCACAGCCGGTGCAACTTCATGGCCCCGGGCACGTGGCGGAACAAGGCCTTTTCCCAGTCGCGGTAGGCGCGGTCGGCACGCGGCAGGAAGTAAGGCGCCGAACGCTGGAAGACGTGCAGCTGCTTGACGCCCGGCGCGATCGCCGGCACGAACTGGATGGCCGAGGCGCCGGTGCCGATGACGGCGACGCGCTTGCCCTGCAGGTCGCAGCCGTGGTCCCAGCGGGCGGAATGGAAACTCGGGCCCGCGAAGTCGGTCAGGCCAGGCAGCTTCGGCATGGCGGGGCGGCTGAGCTGGCCCATGCCGGTGACCAGCACGCGGGCATGCAGTTGCTCGCCGCCGACGAGGGTCACCGTCCAGCGCGCGCTGGCGTCGTCCCATTGGGCGGCCTGCACCTCGGCGTTCAAGCGGATGCGCGGGCGCAGCTCAAAGCGCTCGACGCAGCCCTGCAGGTAGGCGTGGATCTCGGCCTGTGTGGAAAACACGCGCGACCAGTCGGGGTTGGGCGCGAAGGAGAAGGAGTACAGGTGCGAGGGCACGTCGCAGGCCGCGCCGGGGTAGCTGTTGTCGCGCCAGACTCCACCGACGTCGCCTGCGCGTTCGAGCAGCAGGAAGTCCCGGCGACCGGCCTGCTGCAGCGCCACGGCCATGCCGATGCCTGCGAAGCCGGTGCCAACGATCAGCACGTCATGGGTGGTACCGGCTGGGGCGGATGGGCTTGGCATGGGGGACTTCTCCTGTCTGATCGATCCGGTCGTTGGGCGGCATGGTGGCACGGGTTCAAGCCCACCCGGGATGTCGGACCAAGGGGGGCCGATGGGGGATCGGGGGGCAACTCATGACATGGTGCGCGCGGCACCACCAGGGTGCGTGCGCCAGGCTTTGGTGCGTGATCGATTTGGCGCTTCAGCCTCGCCGCCGCCTGCCGATAGTCAGGAACTGGCTTGGGCACGTGTTCCCTCTTGCCAGTGACACAAGAAGGATCTTTCATGAACACCCTGACCCCCATTCGGTTGCCGCAAGGCCTGTCCTTGACCGCGAAGTTGTCCATCGCTGCCACCGCTCTGTGTGTGCTGTGTGTGGCCGCCACCAGCACGGTGATGGGCCTGCGCACCTCGGGCATGGCCCACGAGCAGGCCGACGAGCAGGCCTTGCTGGCCGCCCGCGAAGCCGCCGGTGCGGTGGCCAACGAACTGGGGCGCAGCTTCGGGGCCGTCAGGACGCTGGCCACCACGATGCAGGGCATGAAGGCTTCGGGTCACGCGCCCAGCCGCGATCAGATCGATGCCATGGCGCGTCAGGTGCTGCAGACCCACACCGAGTTCATCGGCACCTACGCGATCTGGGAGCCCAACGCCCTGGACGGCCGCGACGCCGAGTTCGCGGGCAAGGGCCCGGCGCACGACGCGACGGGCCGCTACATCGCCTACTGGAACCGGGGCAGCGGCAGCATCGCCGTCGAGCCGCTGGTGGACTACGAGAAGGCGGGTGCCAACGACTGGTACGACATCCCCCGCCGCACCGGCAAGGACGCGCTCATCGAGCCCTACATGTACGCCGTCGCCGGCAAGGACGTGCTGATGGCGACCATCGCTTCGCCCGTCGTCGTTGGTGGGCGCTTCCTGGGCATGGCGGGGTCCGATCTGCCGCTCAAGGCCCTGTCCGAGCGCGTGGACAAGATGGCGCCCATGCCCGGTGGCCGGGTGTCGCTGCTGTCGGCCGGTGGCCTTTACGTGGCGGTGCACGAGCCCGATCGCCTGGCCAAGAAGGCCGACGACCTGCCGCCCGAAGCCTTGGACCACATCGCCAAGGGCCAGCCCTACCGCTACGAAGACGCGCAAGGCTGGGTGCACCTGTTCGAGCCCGTGGTGGCCCAGGAGGGCGTGGCGCCCTGGAGCGTGCGCCTGTCCTACCCCTTGAGCGAGGCCCTGTCCGAAGCCCGCCAGGCCCTGTGGGCGGCCGTGATGGCCGCGCTGGTGGCCTGCGGTGCCGCGGCCATCGCCATGGTCTGGCTGGTGCGTCGCCTGATGCGGCCGCTGCAGGCCCTCAGCCGCACCATGGAGGGCCTGGCAGGCGCGGACGCCGACTTGGAGGTGCGCCTGAGCGCAGAGGGCCACGACGAACTCGCCACCATCGGGCGCGGTTTCAACGAGTTCATGGGCAAGATCGGCCGCGTCTTCGACACGGTGCGCCGCAACGCCGATGGCGTGGCCACCGCCAGCAGCGAGATCGCCCAGGGCAACATGGACCTGTCCTCGCGCACCGAGCAGCAGGCCAGCGCCCTGCAGCAGACGGCGGCCTCGATGGAAGAGCTCAGCCAGACCGTCAAGCAAAACGCCGACAACGCCCGCACCGCCAACGACCTGGCGCTCAGCGCCTCCAACGTGGCGCGCCAGGGTGGCGAGGTCATGGGCCAGGTGGTGAGCACCATGCGCGACATCCACGAGTCCTCGCGCCGCATCGGCGACATCATCGGCACCATCGATGGCATCGCCTTCCAGACCAACATCCTGGCGCTCAACGCAGCGGTGGAAGCGGCCCGGGCGGGCGAGCAGGGCCGGGGCTTTGCCGTGGTGGCCGCCGAGGTGCGCAGCCTCGCGAGCCGCTCGGCCGAAGCGGCCAAGGCCGTCAAGGGCCTGATCAACGACAGCGTCGAGCGCGTCGAGACCGGCAGCCAGCTGGTCGATCAGGCCGGCCGCACCATGACCGACGTGGTCGACAGCATCCAGCGTGTCACCCAGATCGTCGGTGAGATCAGCGTGGCCAGCAGCGAGCAGGCCGATGGCGTCGGCCAGGTGGGCACCGCCGTGGGCGACATGGACCGCGCCACGCAGCAGAACGCCGCCCTCGTTGAAGAGATGGCCGCGGCCTCGAGCAGCCTCAAGGGCCAGGCCGATGAACTGATGCGGGCGGTGTCGACGTTCGAGCGCACCGGGCGCTGAGGATCAGGCCCCCGCGCTGTCCCGCTGGGCTTCGTTTCGGAGCCAGTCGCGCGGTGACAGGCCCGTGCGGGCGCTGAAAGCCCGCGACAGCGCCGACGGGTTGGCGTAACCCAGCTCCTCGGCCAGGGCCTTGATGGGCCGCCCGTCGCGCAGCCGGCTTTGCGCCAGCGCGATGCGCCAGTCGGCCAGGTAGTCCGCCGGGGTCTGCCCCACCACCTCGCGAAAGGCGTTGGCGAAGGCCGTGCGCGACATGCCTGCGCGCTCGGCCATGCGCTCGAGCGTCCAGGCCTCACCTGGGGCGTCGTGCACGGCCACCAGCGCCCGCGCCAGCCGCGGCTCCGACAGACCGGTGATCAGGCCGGGGCGGATGCCCGCTTCTTGCGGGTGATCGAGCAGCCATCGCAGCAGCTTGAGCACCACCACCTCGAAGAGCCGGTCGGCCAGCAGGCGCTGGCCACAGCGCACGCGATCGGTTTCGGCGAACAGCAATTCCAGCGCCGAGTCCAGGCCCTGCACCCGCGCCAGCGGCAGCGCAATCAGCGGCGGCAGGGCGCGCGCCAGCGGGTTCTGCGCGCCACCGTCGAAGGCCAGCCGGGCACACGTGAAGTCCGATCCGTCCACCGGCGGGTTGTGAAAGCGGTGGGTGAAGGGGCGCGGGTAGAGCAGCAGGGTCGGCTCGTCCAGGCGCAGGGCCTGGGGCACCTCGTGCGAGCCGGGGTGGCTGACCTCCAGCGTGCCTCGTCGCAGCACGTGCAGGTAGCCATGTCCGTCGCAGGCGTCGAAGTGGCTGAGCCCGCACAGCGCGCCCGTGTGGTGCAGCTGGGCCTGCACGCGAAAGCGCTCGAGGATGCCCGAGAGGCGGTCGATGGGGGGCGCGGCTTGCATGGGTGGTCTGTACGAAGTGGTATGTCGTGCGTACGGAATGTATCAACGAATGCTTTCCGGGCCGTGACACTGACCTCACACCCACTTCGAACACAGAGGATCCCATGCAAGCGTTGAAGCCCTCCCACCTGAGCGCCCTGCTGCTCGCCGGCCTGATCGGCGGCGTGACTGGCACCGCCCATGCCCACGGCACGGGCCACCACGGCGGCATCTCCACCGAAGGCAAGAAAGCCGTCAAGGCCCCCTTCGACGTGGTCCACACCCGCGTCAGCACCGACGGCAAGACCGCGGTCTTTCACATGGCCGTCTCGGGCAAGGCCGGCGCCACCCGCCCGACCAAGTCCGGCAAGCTCGCCGGCAGCTCGGTGTTCTCCTACGTTTGGCCCACCAGCCTCGACCCGTCGGCCGTCGGCTTCGAGCCCAAGGCCGGCATCCTGGCCTTTGCGGTGACCTCGCACCCCGACTTCGACGACACCCCGCTGTTCGACGAGAACGGCGACGGCAACACCGGCAACGACGGCAACGTCTGGCACTCGCACTGGGTCGTGCTGCAACCCGACGACGCCTGTGGCAAGGGCGCCCTGAAGGTGGTCGACATCCCCGAAGGCGCCAAGCCCCGCCTGCCCAAGACCTGGCCCGGCCTGCCCATCCTGATCGACAGCCCGGGCTGGTCGCCGACCTTCAAGAACGAGTTCGTCGAGGTGCGCGTGCCCTTCGACGACATCGGCTCCGTCGAAGCCGGTGCCTTCGATGGCGTGACCGCCGCGCTGCGCGTCAACGCCAGCGTGCACAACCCGCTGCTCTGTGTCAGCAATGTCTTCAAGGTCGCCTCCGGTGACCTGTCCCTGCCCGGCAAGGTCAACAAGTGACCTGAGTGCCAGGCCCTTTCCCCCGCAGTTTTCCAAGCCAACCTGAGTCCCTCCAAGGAGATCACCATGCCCCGCGTCAACATCGTTCCCCAACTCGCTCCCGCCGCCAGCCAACCCCTGCTGGGCCAGGTCCAGCAGGCCTTCGGCGCCACCCCCAACATGTTCAAGGCCGTGGCCAATTCGCCGGCCGCGCTGCAAAGCATGTGGGCCGCCTTCGGCGCCCTGGGCCAAGGCACGCTGGGCGCCAAGCTCGGCGAGCAGATCGCCGTCGCGATCGCCAACCGCAACCGCTGCGAGTACTGCCTGGCCGCGCACACCGTGCTGGGTCAGAACGCCGGTGCCTCGGCCGCCGACATGGCCGCCGCCCAGGTCGGGCAGTCGTCCGACCCCAAGACCGCCGCTGCCCTGGCCTTTGCGCTGAAGGTGGTCGAGCAGCGCGCCCAGGTCAGCGAGGCCGAAGTGGCCAACCTCCACGAGGTCGGCTTCAAGGACGAGCAGGTCGTCGAGATCCTGGCCCACGTGGCCCTGAACCTCTACACCAACTACATCAACGTCGCCCTGGACATCCCGGTCGACTTCCCCAAGGTCGCCCTGAAGTGACCTGGGCGGCCCTGGCCCGCGCCTGAGTCGCTCCCGCCAGCGCCTCGCCCCAGCCGGGCGGGGCGCTCCGATGCACCGCATCGCACCCAACCCGAAGCCACCATGTCCTTCGACATCGAAGCCAGCGAATGGCTCAACACCGCCGAGCCCCTGAGCCTGCCAGCCCTGCGCGGCCGGGTGGTGCTGGTCAGCGCCTTCCAGATGCTGTGCCGTGGTTGCGCCACGCTCAGCCTGCCGCAGGCGCGCAACCTGCACCTGACCTTCTCGCGTGACGACCTGGTGGTCATCGGCCTGCACAGCGTGTTCGAGCATCAACACGTGATGACGCCCGACGCCCTGCGCGCCTTCGTGCACGAGTACCGGCTGCCCTTTCCGATTGCCATCGACCGCCCGCGCGAGGGCTCGTTGTTGCCCGAAACCATGCGCGCCTGGGCCCTGGAAGGCACGCCGACGCTGATGGTCTTTGACCGCGACGGCCAGCTCGCGCTGCAGCACTTCGGCCACCTCGATGACCTGCGCCTGGGCGCCTTGCTGGGTGGGCTGATCGAACGCCCACCGGGTGCCTGCGCCGATGCCAGCCAGGCGCCGGCCTTTGCGCCCGGTGCCAACGCCGGTGCCGTGTGCATCCCCCTTTGAGCCCACCCCACCCATCAGGAAGACACCATGAAGATCGCCGTTTTCGACACTTATGTGCGCCGCCCCGATGGCCGCCGCATGCACTTCGACATCCTGGTTCGCGACCAGGACACCGACAAGGACCCGGGCCTCGTGCTGGCCCACGGCCGCCGCTACCTGGCCGCCAAGGGCGTGCCGCCCGAACAGCTCACCTCGCAGGAGTGCCGCTTCTGCCACACCGAGTTCGCCCCACCACAGGTCGAGGCCGAAATCGCCGAAACCGGCTTTGCCATCATCGAGCTGCAAAACTGCGATTGATGACACGCCGGCCACTGGGCCGGTTTCCATTTTGGGCCGAAAAGGCCAGGCCTCTTTCACGGAGCTGAAACAGGCCGGACCTGAATTGCGTTGTTGTTTCGATTCGTTGCACCGTCCCCCTAGAAGCGAAGTTGACGCTCCCTTTTTGCGCCGATATCGTTTCGATTCAAAACCAGGGGGGGCCCTTGAATTCAATTAACTCAGAGGAAACCAAGCATGAAACTCAAACAAATCACCCAGGCCGGCTTGCTGGCCATCGCGCTCGCCACCACCTCGGCCCATGCCCATGAGGGCGAAACCCACCAGATCATGTCGGCCGTCAACATGATGCATTGCGACCTGATCCTCATCAACGTCGACACCGACGAGCTGGTGATCACGCCGCTCAAGCACACGGGCAACTGGCCTGACGTGATCTGCCAACACAGCTGGATCACGCCTGATAAGGGCAAGATCTTCATTTCCACCGACGCGAACGCGGCAGAAGGCGCCAAGGTTGCCGCCCTGCACCTGGACATGGTGGACTGGGCCCAGCGCACCGCGCACGTCTCGCTCGAGTCCATGATCCCCATGGGCAACGCGGGCGAGCTCTCCACCATCCCGGTGCCCACCCAGACCTCGCCGGCCCAGCCGATCCCGCCGGTGCCGTCGGCCTGGTTCCCCAAGTACGCCCAGATCCATGGCCCCACGCTGTTGCCCGGCACCGACTTCACCTACCTCACGGGGTACACGAATTCGAATATCTATGTGCTGAACAACAAAACCAACCAGATCGTTCGCAAGCAGAATTTCGGCAACGACAGCCGTCAATTGCATGGCATTTATTTCAACCCGAGCGGACGAATCGGCCTGAGCGCGCCTTACCAGTTTGATCTGAACCAGGTCAAGGTGTATGTGCCCAACCGCAACACGGGCGCCTTGTTCCAGGTCGGCAGCATCACCCTGGGCTCGCGAAACCAATATGCAGCGTTCTCGCACTTCACCACCTGGGTCGATGACCGCTACGCCTTCATCGGCACCATGCAGTCGGGCTCGACCAGCCTGACGCCGGCGGGTGCTTCGGTGATCGGCCCCAGCGTCTGGCGCCTGGACGTCGCCCGCATGCAGGCCGTGCGCGTGCTCGGCCCGACCAACTCAGTCGACGGCGTGGGCGTGTACCGCCCGGCTTCGGACGTCGCCGTGGTGGGCAACACCCTGATCGTGGCCGAGGAAGACACGCTCGACGGCAACGTCGGCCCTGGCTACATCGCCTTTTTCGACATCAGCGAGCTCAACGCACCCAAGCTGCTCAAGCGCCTCAAGCCGGGCGTCGAGCTGCCTGCCGACTTCAAGGTGGCCCACGTCATCAGCCTGACCAACGACAAGCGTTTCGCCTACGTCTCCAGCTACTACAGCAACCACATCCTCAAGATCGATGTGGCCAGCCGCCAGGTGACCAAGGTGTTCTCGTCCGCCGACGGCCTGGACATGCCGCACGGCGAATTCATCTCCGGCAACCTGCGCTGAAACAGGAGCTCGCCATGCAAGCAACGATGCCCAATCACCGGCATGCGAACGAGGCGAGCCGCTCCATGGAGCTGCTCACCCGCATCGCCAAAGGCTGGGGCCAACGCGCCCAGGTCAAACAACGCGAACCGGACCTGCACTACGACGCAGAACGCCCGGACTTCCTGGAAAAGCTGCTGCCGTTTCACATGCACCCGCTTTACCAGGCGCTCGATGAGCACACGAAGCGCCAGGTCCTGGCCGCGGGCTGGATCATCTACAACGAGAAGACGGTGGCCATCGAGCTCGACATCGTCAGCCCGGCGTGCCAGGACATCCTCTACGACAACGTCCCGGGCCTGGACAACGAGTGGGCCAAGGAGATCGTCTGCGAGACCCTGGTCGACGAGGCCTACCACCTGCTGCTGGTCAAGAACGCCAACCGCCTGACGCGGGCCCACCGCGAGCTGAGCCACATCCGCGTGCCGCAGTTCGCGCTGGTGCGCCAGATGCAGCAGGAGCAGGCCCGCCACGTGGCCGACTGGGCACCGATGCTGGTGCGCCTGAGCACGGCGGTGGTCTCGGAGATCTTCATCAGCGACTACCTGCACCAGCTCTCCGAAGAAGAAAGCATCCAGCCGCTCAACCGCGCCACGGTGGCCGCCCACCGGCACGACGAGCTGGCGCATTCGAAGATCTTCGCCGAGCTCACGCGCAACTTCTACCAGGCGCTCAGCAGCTCGCAGCGCACTTTCTTCGCCGAGACGCTGCCCAAGTCCATCCACTGGTTCGCCGACAAGGAGCTCGACCTCTGGCTGGACGTGCTGCAGCAACTGGGCGTGCGCCATGCCCGCGAGGTCATCGAGGACTGCCGTGAAATCAACCAGGTCGCGCTCGACCGCGTGGACTACTCCGGCGTGGTGCGCCTGGCCGAGGACGTCGGCATCCTGGACACGCGCGAGGGCCTGGCGGCCTTTGAGCGTGCCTCGCTGATCTGAGGGGGAGGCGCATGGTCTGGGAATGTCTGATCTGCGACTGGCGCTACGATCCCGAAACGGGAGCGCCAACCCAGGGCATCGCCGCAGGGACCGGTTTCGACGACTTGCCGTCGGACTGGACCTGCCCCGATTGCGGCGCGTCGAAGGACGATTTTGTTGTGGTGGAGGCCAGTGCATGAGTGCTCGTCAAGCTGTGGTCACGGTGGTCCAACACCTGGCCTTCGAGGACCTCGGTTCGTTCGCGCCACCTTTGCGCGAGCTGGGCCACGCGATCCGGGTGGTGCAGGCCGGTGTCGACGACGTGGCCCAGGCCATCGACGACGCCGAGCTGCTGGTGGTGCTGGGGGGGCCGATCGGTGTCTACGAGACCGATCGCTACCCCTTCCTGGTCGATGAGCTGGCCGCCCTCGAGCGGCGCCTGGCCGCGCGCCGGCCCACCCTGGGCATCTGCCTGGGTGCGCAACTCATCGCCCGGGCGCTCGGCGCCAACGTCTACCCCGGTGGGCGCAAGGAGATCGGCTGGGGCGAGTTGCAGCTGCCCCAGGCCGGGCTGCAGTCGCCGCTCAAACACCTCTCGGGCGTGCCGGTGCTGCACTGGCATGGCGACACTTTCGACCTGCCGGCCGATGCCGAGCTGCTGGCGTCGTCCCCGGTTTACCCGCACCAGGCCTTCCGCGTGGGTTGCAACGTCCTGGCGCTGCAGTTCCACCCGGAGGCGCTGACGCGGCAGTTCGAGTGCTGGCTGATCGGCCACACCGGCGAGCTGGCCGGGGCGGGCCTGGACGTGCCGACGCTGCGCTCGCAGTCGCGCACGCATGGCCCCCTGCTCGAGCGGGCGGGCCAGGCCATGCTGCACGCCTGGGTGGCCGACCTGGTCTGGGCCTGAGGCATGGCACGCCATCGCCTCGGCCTGGTGCGGCAGGTGCTGGTGGGCCGGCCCCGTGAGCTCAGGCCAGGTTGCCTCAGCTCGCTGGGGCGCCAGCCCGTTGAGCGCCTGAGCGTCGAGCTCGATGGCGTGCCAGGCGACGCCTGCGCCGACACCCGCCACCATGGCGGGCCGGAAAAGGCGCTGCATGCCTACCCCTTCGAGCATTACTCGGCGTGGCATGCCTTGTGGCCCGGGGCGGGCCTGTGGCGACCAGGGGCCTTCGGCGAAAACCTCTCGACGCAAGGGCTGGACGAGGCCTCGCAGTGCATCGGCGATGTGCTGCGCATCGGCTCGGCCCTGGTGCAGGTCTCGCAAGGGCGCCTGCCCTGCTGGAAGCTCAACATCGCCTTCGGCCAGGCGGACATGGCCCGAAGGGTGCAGGACAGTGGCCGCATGGGCTGGTACCTGCGCGTGCTGCAGGCGGGTTGCATCGAAGCGGGTGACGCGATCGAGCTGCTGGCCCGGCCTCACCCGATGTGGAGCCTGGCCAAGGTGCAGCGCTGCCTGTTTCAACGGGTGCATTCGGCCGCCGAACTCGCGGCGCTGGCCGAACTGCCCGAGCTCAGCCCCAACTGGCGCGAGCGTTTTGCCCGGCGCCGCGACAGCGGTGAGGTCGAAGCCGACCCGCGGCGGTTGCTGACACCGACCGAACTCGGCGAGGCCCGGATGCCGGCGCCTTCCCCATCCTGAGCCCCTCATGTCCGAGCCTTCGCCCGCCGAATCCCCCGCTGCCATGGCTTTGCATTTCACGGAGCTGACCCTGCAGCTGGCCGAGCTGCTGCTGCACGAGATGCACCGCTTCGCGGCTTTGCACCGCATGGACATCGTCCACTTGCGGGCTTTGTTGTTCCTGGACCGGGCCAACCGCTACAGCAACACCCTGGCGGGCCTGACCGATTACCTCGGCCTGACCAAAGGCACGGTGTCCAAGTCGGTGGCCCTGCTGGAGCAGGCCGGCCACCTGCGTCGCACGCCCGACAGCCAGGACCGCCGGGTGCAGCACCTCTCGCTCACGGCGTCGGGCGAGGACGTGGTGCAGCGCCTGCTCACCCACTTGCGCCTGGGCGACATCGCGCGTTGCATGGGCATGCCCCAGGCCGAGCAGGCCACGCAGATGTTGCGGCACGTGCTGTCGACCTGCCAGCGCCTGAACCAGCGTCGCGCCTTCGGCATCTGCCAGGGCTGCCGGCACCACCAGCGCACGCCGATGGGGGGCTTTTGCGGGCTCACGCAGCAGCCGCTGGACGACGACCAGTCGCAGAGGCTGTGCCGTGAGTTCGCTTCGCCGTGGTTGGAGGTGTTGGAGTCTTGATGGTTGTGGGTTGGGTTTGCCACGGGTGAGCAACGGGCAGGGGGCGAGGGGGGCCTGCTCCGGGACCACGCTCGCGGGGCGCCACCGCGCATTGCACCTGTCACCCCTTGAACACCAGCCTGGCTGTTGCCGAGTCAGGACACCGCGAATGGGCCCTGCGCAGGCCCCCCTCGCCCCCTGCCCGCGACACAACGTGGCAGGCGGAGAAGGAAGAAGAAGGGCGACGCTTTGCGTCGCCCTTCTTCTTCCGCCATCCCCACGCCGTGCGCGGTGGTTCGGGTTCGGTGGGTGGGGTGGGTGTGAGCCGGCCCGACATGTGCGGTGTCATGGCTCGGCAACCACCTGGTCGGTGTTCAAGGGGTGATGCCAGCAAAGCTCGGTGATGCCCCGCGCAGGGCCGGATCACTCCCACCCCACCCACCGAGCCTCGCAAGACCAACGCAGCACCCATCCACCCACCTGTCCCTCTCTTCTCGATGCAAGCCCGAAGACCCGATTCGAGGGGCCCTCACATCCCGGCAACTGGACAGGGGTTTAAAGATGCATGCAGAATGCATCTATTCATCCACCACACCTGTTCCGCCATGCTCGATTCGACCGTTCGCCAGACCGTCAAGGCCACCGCCCCCGTGCTCGAAACCCACGGGGTCGACCTGACCCGCCACTTCTACGCGCGCATGTTCCAGCACAACCCCGAGCTGCGCGAGGTCTTCAACCAGGGACACCAGCGCAGCGGCACCCAGCAACAGGCCCTGGCGATGGCGGTGGCCGCTTACGCCCGCCACATCGACGACCCGAGCGTGCTGGCGC
This sequence comes from Burkholderiales bacterium RIFCSPHIGHO2_01_FULL_63_240, assembly GCA_001770725.1. Classification (GTDB taxonomy): domain Bacteria; phylum Pseudomonadota; class Gammaproteobacteria; order Burkholderiales; family Burkholderiaceae_C; genus Aquabacterium. The sequence goes on along the minus strand of MERU01000013.1, from coordinate 60,596 downwards.
CGGTGCTCGAACGCATCGCGCACAAGCACGTGAGCCTGGGCATCCGCGCCGAGCACTACGGCATCGTCGGCCGCCACCTGCTGGCCTCGATCAGCGAGGTGCTGGGCGATGCGGCCACGCCCGCCGTCATCGACGCCTGGGCCCAGGCCTACGGGCAACTGGCCGACGTGCTGATCGGCCTGGAAGGCAGCCTCTACCAGGCGGCGTCCGAACAGCCAGGCGGCTGGACGGGCTGGCGCACCTTCCGCGTGTTGCGCAAGCAAGCGGAGAGCGACGAGATCACCTCGTTCGAGCTGGCGCCCGCCGATGGCGGTCAGGTGCCACCGTTCAAGCCAGGGCAGTACGTTTCGGTGAGGGTGGTCGTGCCCGAACTGGGCCACCGCCAGCCTCGTCAATACAGCCTGTCGGACGCACCGGGGCGCGGCCACCTGCGCATCTCGGTCAAGCGCGAAGCGGGCGACCGCAGCGAGGCGGCCCTGCCCGAGGGCATGGTCTCCAACCACCTGCACCAGCGCCTGGCCGAAGGCGATGTCATCGAGGTCGCGCCGCCGGCGGGAGACTTCTTCCTCCACGAAGAGCGCGACACCCCGGTGGTGTTGATCAGCGCAGGCGTGGGCATCACGCCCATGATGGCCATGCTCGAACACCTGCACGCGCAGCGCTCGCGCAGGCCGGTGCGCTTCTTCCATGCCGCGCGCCATGCGGGCGCCCAGGCCTTTGCACCGCGCGTGCGGCAGCTGGTTCAGGGGCTGCCCGATGGCGCGGCCTGGATCGTGCACGAAGAAGCGATCGATGGTGTCACCGGCACCGCACACGACGCACTGGGTCGCCTGGACCTCACCGATCAGTCCTTGCCGTCGAACGCCGACCACTATGTGTGCGGACCCAGGGGGTTCATGGCAGCGCAGATCGAGGTGCTGCGGGCCCGCGGCGTGCCGCAGGAGCGCATCCACGCCGAGGCCTTTGGCACGGGCGGGGTGGCGGCCTGAACGGGCTCGGCCCTGCGGCTATGCTGCACCCATGCAACTGACACGATTCTCCGACCTGGGCCTGCGCGTGCTGATGGACCTCTCGGCGCTGGCGCCCGACGCCGTGACCACGATCGCCGAGGTCACCGAGCGTTTCCAGGTGCCGCACAACCACCTCAGCAAGGTCGTGCAGTTCATGGGGCAGCAGGGCTGGTTGCACACGGTGCGCGGCAAGGGCGGCGGCATCCGCCTGGCCTGGCCGCTGGCGCACTATCGCCTGGGCCAGGTGGTGCGCGCCCTCGAGCGCACCACCGAGGTCATCGACTGCGCCGAGCCCCCCTGCGTGCTGCGAGGCCGTTGTGCACTCAAGGGTTTGCTCGACGAGGCGAACGAGGCGTTCTACGATGCGCTGGACCGCCACACCCTGGCCGACGCCGTGGCCTCGCCAACGGGGGAAGCCATCGTGCGCCTGCACCGCCGAGCCAGATCAGCCTGACACAGGAGGCGCCGCCATGGCCCTGCCCCACGCCCAGCCCGATGACGTCGTCGACCTCTTGCCCGCACCAGGGGCTGTCGCTGCACCGGTGAGCGTCAGCCTGCTGCGCACGGCGCGCTTGCAACTCATGCGCCTGGTGCTGCCGGCGGGCCACCACATGCCCGAACACACCGTGCCGGGCGAGTTGACCCTCCAGTGCCTGCAGGGTCAGGTCGTGGTCGGCACGCCGCAGGGCCCCAGGACCTTGTCCGCCGGACAGCTGGTGGCCCTGGCCGGTGGCGAGCCGCACGACGTGCGCGCCACCGCGGCGGCGGTGCTGCTGCTCACGCTGCTGCACCCGACGGCGCCCTGAAAACCTCCTGCTCGCCGTGCTCGCGCAGCAGCGCCAGCAGCTGCTTGCGCATGATCATGCCCGGCTTGTCCGAGGGCATGGAGTACTCCACCCCATGGCGGCTGGCGTCGACCATGGCATCGGGGTCGGTGGACTCGATGATCTCCTTGTCCTCTCGCGTGATCTCGAAGTCGAAGTCGATGAGCGTCTGGGCCGGGCAGTCGGCCTCGGTGTCGTTTCGGAACAGCCATTGCGCCACCTGGATGTGGCCGTCGTCGATGGGCGCCAGGCTGTTGATGATGATGTGGCGGATGCCGCTGGGGTACTCGATGTCGAGCCGGCGGGCGAACGGCCGGTACCACTCGTTGCGCATGTGGCGCGTGGTGATGGGCTCCTTGACGCCGCTGACGCTCTGCAGGTGGGGCGGGTTCACGGCCTCGATCACGGTTTCGGCGTAGAAGCCGCTGGCCGTTTCTTCGATGCGGTAGCTGCTGGGCTTGGGTGAGGCCGCCACGCCGAAGGTGTTGCGGTGCACGAAGCTGAAGTGCGAGTTGTCGAAGGAGTTCTCCATGAAGCGCAGGCCGCTGGTCGCCCAGGTCTCGTAGAACTGGAAGATGGTGCGGTAAGCCGGGTTGTCGAACTCGGGGATGGCCGGGATGTCGTCGATGGGCTCGCCCAGGCAGACCCAGGCGTAGCCATAGCGGCCGGTGCAGCGGTAAGACGTGGTCTTGAACTGGCACGGGATGGCGCGGTCCGCTTCGTACTGCGGGATGCGCACCACCGCGCCGCTGCGGTCGTACGTCCAGCCGTGGTAGCCGCACACCACCTTGCCGCCTTCGCACCAGCCCTTGCTGAGTTGCGCGGTTCGGTGGCAGCAGCGGTCTTTCAGGGCCGCGGGCTCGCCGTTTTCATCCAGGAAAAGCACGATCTTCTCGCCCAGCAGGGTGAAGGGCTTGGGACCATCGACCAACATCGACAGCGGCATGACCGCGTACCAGAAGTTGCGCAGAACGGGTTGTTGAGTGGTCAGCATGTGGGGGACTCGCTTTCAGTTATCGAGGTTTGAAAACGAGCGCAATGCCCGACCGGGTGCCTGCTCGGGGCAGGGCGCCGCGGCTGACCGCTTCTACGCTCAGGTGAAAAAGGACATGGGGCTTCATGCGATCACCCCGGTGCGTTGTTGCAGGCGCTGCACCACGCGTCGCGCGCGCGCCAGCCACATCGGCAGGTCGAAGCCGGGGATGGCACCGTCGCGCACCACCTCGCGGCCCGCCACCCACACGCGGCGCAGGTGGGCGCCGCCGCCGGCGGTGACGGGTGCGGTGGCCAGCTCGTGGTGGCCGGCGTAGCGCGGGTGGTTGAGGTCGTAGAGCGCCAGGTCGGCCTGCATCCCCACGGCGATGCGGCCCACCTGCGTCAGGCCCAGCGCGCGCGCACCGCCATCGGTGGCCCAGTGCACCAGTTGCTCGGCGGGTTGCGCATGGGCGCCCTTGACCGCGCGGTGGATGAGCCAGGCCGCGTGCAGCTCGTTGACCATGTCGGCGGCCTCGTTGGAGGCGGCGCCGTCGACGCCCACCGTCACCACGGCGCCGGCGTCGTGCAGGGCCTGCACGGGCGCCACACCGCTGCCCAGGCGGCCGTTGCTTTGCGGGCAGTGGGCGATGGCGGTGCGCGTTTCGCCGCACAGCGCGATTTCGCTGTCATCGAGGTGAACCATGTGGGCGTACGACACATCGGGGCCGATCCATTCGTGCTCCGCGCACCAGTGCACGGGGCGCATGCCCCATTGTTCGGCGGCGAAGCGCACGTAGTCGGTGGTCTCGGACAGGTGCGAGTGCAGGCCCAGGCCCCATCGGCGGGCGGTGCGGGCGAGTTCGCGCAGCTCGTCGGGTGTGCTCGAGTAGAAAGGCGTGGTGGGGGCGATCACGACCTTGCGCATGGCGTCGCCGCCCGGCTGGTGGAAGCGCCGCGCGGTGTCGTCCAGCGAGCTCAGCATCTGGTCCAGCGACTCGTGCGGCATGGGCGGGTGCTCGCTGGTGGCGAAGCTGCGCGTGCGCGTGGCCCCACCGCGCAGCAGCACGAAGCGCGCGCCCAGCGATTCGGCCGCGCCGAACAGCACGGCGGCCGGGTCGTGCCCCACGCCCGCGCCAAACAGGTAGTGGTGATCGGCCACCGTGGTGCAGCCCGACAGCAGCAGCTCGGCCAGCCCCAACGTGGCGGCCACGGTCAGCGCCTCTTCGTCGATGAGGGGGCCGTGGTGGTAGGGCACGGCCTCCAGCCAGGGCATCAGCGGCACGCCCTGGCCGGCGCTCACGTTCTTGAGCACGGTCTGGAACAGGTGGTGGTGGGTGTTGACCCAGCCGGGGTAGAGCACCGCGTCGCGGGCGTCGACCACGGCCTCGCCGGGCTCGGGCGCCAAGGCACCGACCTCGGCGATGAGGCCGTCGCGCACGCGCACGTCGGTGCCTTGCGCGGGTGTCCGGATGGCGCCTTCGGCGTCGCCCGTGTGCAGGGCCGATGCGCCCTGGATGAGGAAGCTGCGCATGGTCTCAGCGCTCCTGGGTGTGGGCGCTGTCATGCCAGCCCTTGAGCACGGCGTTGCTCAGCGCCAGCATGGCCCAGAACAGCACCACGCCGGTCAGGCTGATGAGCGCGAGCGCCGCGAACATGCGCGGGATGTTGAGTTGGTAGCCCGACTGCAGGATCTGGTAGGCCAGGCCCGCGCCCTGCCCGCCCGTGCCGGCCACGAACTCGGCCACCACGGCGCCCACCAGCGAGAGCCCGCACGAGATGCGCAGCCCGGCGAACCAGTAGGGCAGCGCGCTTGGCACCTGCAGCCGCACCAGCGTCTGCCAGCGCGTGGCCCCCTGCATGCGAAAGAACGCCGCCAGCCCCGGCGAGACGCTGCGCAGGCCCATGGTGGTGTTGGCGATGATGGGGAACAGCGCGATCAGCACCGCGCACACGATGAGCGCGGCCGTGGGGTGCTTCACCCAGATGATGATGAGCGGGGCGATGGCCGCGATCGGCGTGACCTGCAGCAGCACCGCGTACGGAAAGAAGCTCAGCTCGACCCAGCGGCTTTGCACGAAGGCAAAAGCGATCAACGTGCCGACGAGGGTCGCCATCAGGAAGGCGCCGGCGGTGATGCTCAGCGTGGTCCACAGGGCGCTCATCAGCATCGCGAAGTCTTCGTGCAGGGCCTGGGCCACGCGCAAGGGGCCGGGCACCAGGAACTCGGGCACCGCGAAGGCGCGCACCAGGCCTTCCCACAACACCAGCAGCATCAGGCCGACGGTGGCGGGAACGGCCACGCGCAGGAAGCGCTCGGACTGGGCCCAGGGTGTGGCCTTGCGGGGGCGGGCACGGATCGTCGCGGGCGGTGCGGTGCTCGTGGCCGCGGCCGAAACATCGAGGATGGTGGTCATGTTCGGGCTTTCCTTCAGGCGGTTTCAAGCTGATCGCTGCCGCTGACCAGGCTGGCCTGCAGCAGCAGGTCCGACAGCTCGCGGCAGGTGGCGGCGAAGGCGGGCGAGGCGCGGAAAGCCGCGTCACGCGGGCCCTCGTGGTTGAGCGTGACCTCCTGGAAGACACGGCCCGGGCGCGCGGCCATCACGACCACGCGGCTGGACAGGAAGGCGGCCTCGTACACCGAGTGCGTCACGAACACCACCGACAGGCCCTTCTCGGCCCACAGCTGCCTGAGGTCCTCGTCGAGCTTGTTGCGGGTGATCTCGTCGAGCGCGCCAAAGGGCTCGTCCATCAGCAGCAGGTCGGGCTCGGTGACCAGGGCGCGGGCGATGGACACGCGCATCTGCATGCCACCCGACAGCTCGCGTGGCTTGTGGCGCGCGTAGCGGCTCAGGCCCACGCGTTGCAGCGCCTGGGCCACGCGCACCTCGGCCTCGTCACGGGGCACCTTCTGCAGCTCCAGCGGCAGGCGCACGTTGGCCTCCACGCTGGACCAGGGCATGAGCGTGGCCTCCTGGAAAACGAAGGCCAGGCGCCGGCCAGAAGGGGCCTGTGCGCCCTGGAGCAGCGCGCTCTGGCGCCACCACTGCAGCCGCCCGTCGCTGGGCTCGATCAGCCCGGCCACCAGCTTGAGCAGCGTGCTCTTGCCGCAGCCCGAGGGGCCGATGAGCGAGACGAACTCGCCGGGCATCAGGGTGAAGTCGGTGGGCGCCAGGGCCTGGGTGCCGTTGCGGTAAGTCTTGCAGACCGACAGCGCCTCGACGACGGGCGTGACGAAAGCGGGGTTGGGGGCCAGCATGGTGTGCTCCAGTGAAATCAAGGCAGGACCTTGATCTGCTTGACGATGTCCAGCGTGAAGGCCTTCTGCCAAGGGGCGTCGGCCTTGAGCAGCTCTTCCTTGACCATGTAATCGCGCGTGGCCTTCCAGCGCGCTTCGGTCATGGTGCCCACGCCTTGCGTGGCGGCGTCGCCGCTGCCCAGCACCTGCAGCGCCTTCATCTGCTGGATGCCGAAGGCGATCTGCTCGTCGCTCATGTTGGGGTTGTCCTGCTTGATGAGGGCGTTGCCGGGCGCGGGGTTCTTCAGGTAGCTGACCCATCCCTTCATCGAGGCTTCCACAAAGCGCTTGACCACGTCGGGCTTGTTTTTCAGCAGCGTCTGCGTGGTGACGATGCTGGTGCCGTAAGGCGGGTAGCCGTCGTCGGCGAACAGGAAGAACTTGTGCGGCACGCCCTTCTTCATGGCCTGGAAGGGCTCGGACGACGGGTAGGCCTGCTGCGCCACGTTGGTGTCGGCGAAGAAGGGCTGCAGGTTGAAGGTGTAGGGGCGGGTCTGCTCGTCCTTGAAGTCGTACTTCGACTTCAGCCACGGCCACCAGCTGGTGCGGTTGTTGCCGGCCACGAGGATGGTGCGCGTCTTGAGGTCGGCCAGCGATTTCACGTCGCCATGCGTGAGCATGCCCTGCAGGTCCTTTTGAAAGCTCGCGGCCACGGTGACCACGGGCAGGCCCTTCTCGACGCCGGAGAGCACCTGGAAGTCGTAGCCGATGATGAGGTCGGCCTGACCGGCGCTGAGCAGCTGCATGCCGTTGACCTGCGGGCCGCCCATCTTGATGGTGACGTCCAGGCCGGCCTGCTTGTACAGGCCCGTGGCCACGGCCTGGTAGAACCCGCCGTGTTCGGCCTGGGCGTACCAGCTGGTCAGGAAGGTGAGCTTTTCCTGGGCGTGGGTGGGGGCGATCAGGCCCAGGGTGAGGGTCAGTCCGAAAGCCAGGGTGCGAAGCAGGCGGGAGCGGGCTTGGACAGGTGCGATGCGGTGGGGTGTGACGGTGGCGGACATGCGTGGGCCTCTTGCCGGTTGGGGTCGGTCGGGCGGCATGCGGGGCTCGGCGGTCGTTCAGCTCGTGGGGCGTTGCCTCGGTTGGCTCTGCCTCACACCCGACAACCGGCGCGTGCACCGCAGCCGTCGTCGGGAGCAATTTCCTGTCGGTGTCGCCAGGGTTGGCAGGGCACCGGACTGAACGCTTCTACTCCGTCGATTTGATCCAACGCAAACAACGTGCCTGGCCGACGCCTGGGAGGCATGGGCCTTCGCACCTCAAGTGGCACATTGTTGGTGCGAGGTGTGCACCAAAGCGTTGATCTGGCGTTGACGTGGCGGCTCGGTCCAGGAAGCCTTGCGCAGGCAGCGATCGGTTGCGGCAATTTTCACGGCCAACATGTCAAGGCGGTCGGGTGCCTGCCGAAAGACCTGTTGGAAGCCTGCGGCCCGGTGGGGTGCGTCGACGCTTCCCCATCCTCGGAAACGTCATCGACCTCTTTCAGGAGTCGCCGCCATGGTGCAGCTTTCTTCCCTGACCATGTCCCGCAAGCTGGGGCTGATCATCGGCAGCGCCCTGGTGGGCATCGCCATCCTGTGTGCCTCCTTCCTGGCCCAGGAGCGCAGCCTGATCATGGACGAGAGACAGGCCGCCGTTCGCCAGACGGTGGAGATCGCCCACGGCGTCATCGCCCACGCGCACGAGCAGGTCAAGCAGGGCAAGTTGTCGGACGCCGAAGGCAAGGCCCAGGCGATGGCGGCGCTGCGCGCGCTGCGCTACAGCGGCAACGAATACTTCTGGGTCAACGACATGCAGCCACGCATGGTCATGCACCCGATCAAGCCCGAGATGGAAGGCAAGGACCTGTCGGGCACCAAGGACCCGAGTGGCAAGGCCCTGTTCATCGAATTCGTCAAGACGGTGCAGGCGCATGGCGAGGGCTTCGTCCATTACGCCTGGCCCAAGCCTGGCAGCACCGAGCCGGTCGACAAGCTGTCCTTCGTCAAGGGCTTTGCGCCTTGGGGCTGGGTGGTCGGCTCGGGCGTCTACATCGACAACGTCAACGCGGTGGTGGCGCGCAACGCGCTGATCATGGCTGGCGGCAGCGCCGTGCTGGCCGCCGTGCTGCTGGGCATCAGTCTGGTGGTGGCCCGTCACCTGTTGCGTCAGATCGGCGGCGAGCCCCTGTACGCCACCGAGGTGACGCGTCGCATCGCCGCTGGCGACCTGAGCGTGGCCATCAACCTGCAACCGGGCGACCAGGCCAGCCTGCTTCACGCCATCGCGAACATGCGCGACGGCGTGGCCGACATCGTCAGGCGCGTGCGCCTGTGCTCGGAGTCGGTGGCCACGGCCAGCACCGAGATCGCGCACGGCAACCTCGACCTGAGCCAGCGCACCGAGAACCAGGCCTCGGCCCTGCAGCAGACCGCCGCATCGATGGAAGAGTTGAGCTCGACCGTGCACAACAACGCCGAAGGCGCACGCACCGCCAACCAACTGGCCCAGGACGCCGCGACCGTGGCGGTGGCCGGTGGCGAGATCGTGGGCAACGTGGTGAGCACCATGCGTGGCATCCACGACAGCTCGCGCAAGATCGCCGACATCATCGGGGTGATCGACGGGATCGCCTTCCAGACCAACATCCTGGCGCTCAACGCCGCGGTGGAAGCGGCCCGTGCAGGCGAGCAGGGCCGTGGCTTCGCGGTGGTGGCGTCGGAAGTGCGCAGCCTGGCAGGTCGCTCAGCCGAGGCGGCCAAGGAGATCAAGAACCTGATCACCGACAGCGTCGATCGCGTGTCGCAAGGCAGCGCCCTGGTCGATCAAGCTGGCTCGACCATGACCGAAGTGGTGCAGTCCATCCAGCGCGTCACCGACATCATGTCGGAGATCAGCGTGGCCAGCGCCGAGCAGAGCCGGGGCGTCAGCCAGATCGGCCAGGCCATCACGCAGATGGACCAGGCCACGCAGCAGAACGCCGCGCTGGTGGAAGAAAGCGCCGCCGCCGCCGAGAGCCTGAAGCTGCAGTCGCAGCAACTGGTCGAGACGGTGGCGGCCTTCCGACTCAAGGACTGATTCAGCTCGCGCGCCGCTTGGCGCGCAGGCCGGCGATCAGGCCCATGCCCGCGAACAGGTAGGCCAGCGAGCTGGCTTCGGGCACCGCCGACGTCAGCTTGAACGACAGGTTGTCGGCGTAGCCGTCGTTGTCGCCGCCGCCCAGGCGTTCCATCGACAGCGAGAACATCAGGCTGGTCGTGCCGGTGGGCAGCAGGCCCGAAGCCTGGCGCAGGAACAGGCCGGTCTGGTTGCCGCGATCGGCCGGGCCGACGGGGCCGATGTCGGCGTGGCCGATCTCGTTGCTGCTGGCGTCCAGGAAGGACACGTACAGCAAGGCGTTGTCTTCCTGAGCGAGCCAGCCACCCAGCCAGCCGCTGAGGTCATAGCTCAGTGCCTGGCCTGCCAGCGCGCCCAGGTCGAGCCACTGGTAGGCGGCAGCGCGCGCGCCGGTGCCGGTGAACATGCCCAGGCCGCGGTCCACCGGACCGGGTTGGGTGGGCTTGACCCAGTTGTCACCATAGGCGACCGCCTGGATGGGGCTGTAGCCGTCGAAGATCGTCCAGCCGCTGATGCCGGCTTCGGCGTCGCCGTTGACGATGAGGTTCTCACCGAGGGCCTGGGCTTGCGCGCCCAGGCAGAAGGACAGGAGCGCCAGGGCGCATGCTTGCTTGATCATGTGTACTCCGGGTGTGATCAGGTTGCTCAGATGCGGAACTGGTCGAGCACGGCGGGACCGGCCATGGCGGGGTCGCTGACCGAGGGCTCGCCGTTCTCGATGTGACCGGCCAGGCGGCGGCCGAAACCGGTCAGCTCCTTGACGCGCAGCAGGTGGTCGTACCAGCGGTGGTCGCGGTCGACCGGCACGCGCACGGTTTGCGTGCTGCCGGCGGGCACGGCCCAGATGCGGGTGCTGTCGTCGCCATAGCGCAGGGCCTGCAGCGTGAAGGTGGCGGTGCTGGTGCCGGTGTTGGCCAGCGTCAGCACCAGCTCGAGGTTGACGCGGTCGGCTTCGACGCGCACCTCGGGGCGGGGCTGCACGGTGCCGGCGCGCGGCAGGGTGCCCGCGAAGTGGCGGTGAAAGCCGTTGGGGCCGAGCACCCACAGGTCGTAGGCCGAGCCGGCGGCCATGGCCCAGCTGCCTTCGAGCTGCTTGCCGGCTTCGACCGTGTAGCGGCGCGGGGCTTCCTGCAGCGACAGGCGGTTGTAGACGTGGAAGACCACGCCGGCTTCGCCCGTGTTGTCAAAGCGCAGGCTGACGCCGCCGGTGCCCACGCTGGCGTGCACCTGCAGGTCATAAGGCAGCGCGCGGGCCGGGCGCACACCGGCGGCCTGCACCGGGGCGACCAGGGTGGTGGGCGTGGCCGGGGTCTTGGTGTTGGTCAGCAAGATGGAGCGGGCGCGCAGGGCGGCGGTGGCCGGCAGGTCCTGCACGAAGGCGCTGTCTTCGGGGTTGGCGAAGTCGAAGCAGCTGGTGAGGTCGCCGCTGACGGCGCGGCGCCACGGCGTGATCAGCGGCTCCTGCACGCCAAAGCGCTCTTCCATGAAGCGGATCACCGAGGTGTGGTCGTGCACTTGCGAGTTGACCCAGCCGCCCTTGGTCCACGGCGAGATCACGTACATCGGCACGCGCGGGCCCATGCCGTAGGCTCGGTGGTGGTAGCGCGCGTCCGAGCCATTGAGCACGTGGTGGTACTCGCCGGTGGTGTCCACGGTGGAGGCGCCGGCCAGCTTGGCCTTGGCCGGGTCGGCGTCGTACGTCAGGTACGAAGGCGCGGCCGGCGGCGGCATGTGGTCGAAGAAACCGTCGTTTTCATCGAAGTTGATGAACAGCACGGTCTTGGCCCAGACCTCGGGGTTGGCCGTCAGGGCCTCGAGCACGCGGGCCGTGTAGTCGGCGCCCGATGCGGGGCTGGAGGGGCCGGGGTGTTCGGAGCCTTCGGCCGTGGCCACGATCCAGCTGACCTGGGGCAGCTTGTTGGCCAGCACGTCGGCCTTGAGCTGGTCGAGGTCGCGCGTGCTGATGCCGCGCTCGCGCAGCTCCTGCGAGTAGCCGGGGCGCTGGTACCAGGCGTTGCGGAAGGGGCGGAAGCCTGCGAGCGAGTTGTCGGTGAAGTTGTCCGCCATGTTCTGGTAGACCTGCCAGGTGATGCCGGCGGCCTGCAGGCGCTCGGGGTAGGTCGTCCAGGTGTAGTCGGTGGCGGGGTTCTCGTTGAACCAGTCGCGGCTGTTGTCGGTCGAGGGGCCACCGGCGATGGCCAGCGGGTCGTTGCCGCCGCTCCACAGGAACAGGCGGTTGGTGTTGGTGCCGGTCTGCGTGGCGCAGTGGTAGTGGTCGCACAGCGTGAAGGCGCGCGCCAGGGCGAACTGGAAGGGCAGGTCGGCTTCCTTGTAGTGGCCCAGCGAGTGCGGCTGCTTGGCGGCTGGCCAGTTGTTCATGCGGCCTTCGTCCCAGGCGGCCTGGGCGTCGGGCCAGCTGTGCGGCGTGCCGGCCACGCGCATGACGTTGAAGTCCTGCTGCGTGTTGAGGTGAAAGGGCGCGATGGCGGTGCGGGTGCTGCCCCAGCCAGGGCGTCCGGGCACGGCGGCGGCGCCACCGACGGGCTGCACGAACACGCTCTTGCGCGTGAAGGTGCCGGCGCGGTCCATCACGGGGATGGGGAAGGGGTCGGCGAAACCGCGCACGCCCGGCAAGGTGCCGAAGTAGTGGTCGAAGGAGCGGTTTTCCTGCGTCAGCACGACGATGTGCTCGACGTCTTGCAGGGTGCCGGTGCGGCGGTTGGCTTCGATGGCCAGTGCGCGCTGGATGACGGGAGGGAAGCTGGCAAGCGCGGCGCTGGCACCGGCGGCCTGACCCAGCGTCCGCAGGAAACTGCGACGGTCTTGTTGAGACATGGTTGCTCTCGGATGGGGTGGACGGGGCGGCGCGCCGGGGAGTGACTGTAGGGACGCAAGGTGTCAGTCGCTTGGCCGTGCGGGCGGGCCCATTGGCAGGGGCCAAAATCGGACATGGCTCGGACGGGGTTCGGCCGGGGCCGCAAGCCGCTGTCATCGCGGCGGCCCTGTTGCGTTCGCTGACAGGTCAAGCCGGGGCGAAGCTATGCTGACCGCATGCCGACCTTGTCCTCCGACCTCTCGCCTGCCCTGCGCTCGCGCCTGCCCGCCGTGGGCACCACCATCTTCACCGTGATGTCCGCGCTGGCGCAGGAGCACGGCGCGCTCAACCTTTCGCAAGGCTTTCCCGATTTCGAGCCGCCGGCCGAGCTCTTGAGCCTGCTCGATCAGGCCGCGCGCGGCGGGCACAACCAGTACGCGCCCATGGCCGGCATGCCGGTGCTGCGCGAAGCGATCGCGGCCAAGGTGGCGCAGCTCTACGGCGCTCAGTACGACGTGGCCCACGAGGTGACCGTCACGGCCGGTGCCACTCAGGCGCTGTTCACGGCCATCGCGGCGCTGGTGCACCCGGGTGACGAGGTCATCGTCTTCACACCGGTCTACGACAGCTACGCGCCGTCGGTCGAGCTGCAGGGCGGCAAGGTGGTCTACGCCGACCTGGCGCCGCCGCTCTACCGCCCCGACTGGGCGGCCGTGAAGGCGCTGGTGACGCCGCGCACGCGCATGATCGTCATCAACAGCCCGCACAACCCGAGCGGCACGGTCTGGACGGCCGATGACATGCAGGCGCTGGCCGACATCGTGCGCGGCACGGGCATCGTGGTGCTGTCAGATGAGGTCTACGAACACATGGTGTTCGATGGTGTGCGCCATGAAAGCGTGATGCGCCACCCCGAGCTCGCCGAGCGCAGCGTCGTGGTCTCCAGCTTCGGCAAGACCTACCACGCCACGGGCTGGAAGGTGGCCTATGCGCTGGCGCCGCGCGAGCTCATGGCCGAGTTCCGCAAGGCCCACCAGTTCATCGTCTTCACGGTGCATGCACCGTCGCAGGTGGCGCTGGCCGAGTTCATGACACGGCCGGGCTGGCACGAGCAGCTGCTGGCGCTCTACCAGGGCAAGCGAGACATCTTCCGCCAGGCCTTGGCGGGCTCGCGCTTCGAGTTGCTGCCCTGCCAGGGCACCTACTTCCAGTGCGTGAAGTACGCGGCCATCAGCGACGAGGGCGATCGCACCTTCGTTGAGCGCCTCACGCGTGAGCACGGTGTGGCCGCCATCCCGGTGTCGGCTTTTTATCCTGATGCGCGTGACCACGGCGTCATCCGCTTTTGTTTCGCGAAGTCGGCGGACACGCTCAACCGGGCCCTCGAGCGCCTCGTCCAGCTCTGAGGTCGCGCTTCCACCCCGAGGGGGAACCCGAAGTCAATAGGGGCAATCGGTTACATCGCTTGCGAGTGGTCGCGCCTGTGCGCTCCGATGGGGCGCCGACAATCTCCCACTGCATTCGATCGAGGGATGGTTTCACATGGCATGGCTTCGTTGTATGGCCGCGGTGGTTTGCGCCGCATCGCTCCTGTCGTCTCCCGCGCAGGCCGCGCAGAAGGTGTGTGTCTACGACTTCATCGGCGCATCCGGTGACCTGTTCAACATGGTGCGCGACTACGCGCTGGCCATGCAGCGCGACGGCGTCTTCCTCGAACTCAAGGGCTACAACGACGAGGCAGCGGCCCTGGAAGCCTACAAAAGCGGCCAGTGCGATGGCTTTGTGGGCACCGCCTTTCGCTCGCGCCAGTTCAACGCCGTGGCCGGCTCCATCGACTCGCTGGGCGCGACCACCATCGTGCGCAAGGGCAACGTCGACATGCCGGCTTCTTACGAGGTCATGCGCAAGCTGATCCAGACTTACGCAGCGCCCTCGCCCCAGGTCGGCAAGCTGATGACCAACGGCGAGCACGAGGTCGCGGGCATCGCGCCGGCTGGTGCGGCTTACCCCTTCGTCAACGACCGCAAGCTCAGCTCGGTCGAGGCCCTGGCGGGCAAGCGCATCGTGGCCTTCGACTACGACAAGGCGCAGGCGGCCATGATCCAGCGCATCAAGGCGGTGCCGGTGTCGGCCACGATCTCGAACTTCCACCTGAAATTCAACAGCGGCCAGGCCGACATGATGGCCGCGCCCACCATCGCCTACCAGCCGCTGGAGCTGCACAAGGGCCTGGGGAGCAAGGGTGGGGTGGTGCGCTTTCCGCTGCTGCTGGTGTCCTACCAGATGATCATCCGCCACGACCGATTCCCCGAGGGCTTCGGCGCCAAGTCGCGCACCTTCTGGGCCGGGCAGTTCGACCGCATGCTGCAGCTCATCCGCCGCGCCGACACCACCATCCCGCCTTCTCAGTGGGTCGACCTGGATGCGGACGACGCGGTCAAGTACACGCTGCTGCTGCGCGAGTCGCGCATCCAGCTGACGCAGCAGGGGCTGTATGACAAGCGCGGCCTGAAGGTGCTCAAGCGCATCCGCTGCCACGTCAACCCGGGCGATGCGGAGTGCGAGACCAAACTCGAAGAGGAATGAGCAAGGCCTCGCGGGCCTGACGCCCACACAATCGGGTCATCGCAAAAAACGGAGCCGACGCCATGTCCGCCTTGCCCGACCTGATGACCGAAATCGGCTTTTCGCAACCCGGTGGCCCCGAGGTGCTGCAGGCGCGTCGCGTGCCGGTGCCCCAGCCCGGGCCTGGCCAGGTGCTGGTGAAGGTGCGTGCCGCGGGCGTGAACCGGCCTGACGTGCTGCAGCGACGCGGGCTCTACCCCATGCCGCCCGGCGTCACGCCGGTGCCGGGTCTGGAGGTGGCTGGCGAGGTGGTCGCGCAGGGCACTGGCGTGCAGGGCTTCGCGCCAGGCGACGCGGTCTGCGGCCTCACCGATGGCGGCGGCTACGCGGAGTTCTGCCTCGTGCCCGCCACGCAGCTGTTGCCCAAGCCGGCAGCGCTGGACTTCGTGCATGCCGCGGCGGTGCCCGAGACCTTCTTCACCGTCTGGGCCAACCTGTTCATGATGGGCCGCGCCCGCGCGGGCGAGACCCTGCTGGTGCACGGCGGCACCAGCGGCATCGGCATGACGGCGCTGATGCTGGCGCGCGAGTTCGGTCTGCGCGCGGTCTCCACCGACGGCGGGCCGGACAAGGGCGAGGTGGCGCGCCGCTTTGGCGCCGAACTCAGCATCGACCACCGCACGCAGGACTTCCTGCCCGCAGTGATGGCCTGGTCGGGTGGCCAGGGGGTGGACCTGATCCTCGACATCCTGGGCGCCTCGGCCTTCGAGCGCAACCTCGCGGCCTTGCGCAAGGACGGCAGGTTGCTGCTGATCGGCTTCATGGGCGGCGACAAGGTCGAGTCGATCAGCATCATGCCGATCCTGCTCAAGCGCCTGGTGGTGACCGGCTCGACCATGCGGGCGCGAACCCCGGCCGAAAAGGCCGAGATCGCGCAGCAGTTGCGTGAGCGCGTGTGGCCGGCGCTGGCGGCCGGGCGTTGCGCGCCGCACGTGCACCGCACTTTCGCGCTGGGCGAGGCGGCCGATGCGCACCGGCTGATGGAAAGCCGCCAGCACGTCGGCAAGATCGTGCTCACCGCCTGAGGCGGCTTGGCAGGGGTCAGGCGGTGAACAGTCGCTTGGCGTACAGCCCCAGGCCCGTGGACACCGAGGCCAGCCGGTCGCCCCGCACCGCGCGCGCGGTCGGGAAGGCCGCTTGCAGCGCATCCGTCAGCAGCGCCAGGCCGGTGGAGCCACCGGTGAAGTAGAGCGCCCCCAGCTGGTCGGGTTGCAGGCCTGCCTGCTTCACGGTGTCGCGCGCGCAGGCCACGATGCGTTCGAGGTCGGCGCGCAGGGCCTGGTCGGCCTGCTCTGCGCTCAGCCCGTTGTGCAGGCCGGCCTCGATCAGGCCCAGGTCGATGTCGGTGCTGCCGCCTTCGGCCACCGCGATCTTGGCGGTTTCGGCGCGGCCGACCAGCGCGTGGCCCAGGCGTTCGCTCACCACCTTCATCAGGCGTCGGTGGTGCACGGGGTCGCCATAGAAGTCGACCATGTTGCGCAGCTCCGCCACGCGCGCCGGCTGGTAGACCGTGTTGATGAGGTGCCAGGTGGTCAGGTCGAAGTAGACGCGGCTGGGCACGGGGCGCGGGGGCTGGCCCAGCACGCTGGGTCCGAAGCTGCCCAGGCCCAGCATCGGCATGATGCGCGCCAGCGAGAGGTGACGGTCGAAGTCGGTGCCGGCGATGTGGATGCCGTGGTTGGCGAGGATGTCGTCGCGGCGCTCCAGGCGCTGCGCTCGCTCGGGGCCCACACGGACCACGGAAAAGTCGGAGGTGCCGCCACCGATGTCGGCCACCAGCACGTGTTCTTCCCGTTCACATTGCTGCTCGAAGTCGAAGGCCGCAGCGATGGGCTCGAACTGGAAGGCGATGTCGGCAAAGCCCACCGCGCGCGCTGCGGCTTCGAGCGAGGCCTGGGCGGCGGCGTCGCGATCGGGCTCGTCGTCCACGAAGTAGACGGGGCGGCCCAGCACCACCTGGCTCAGCGGCCGCCCACCGGCCTTCTCGGCCTGTGCGCGCAGGTGGCGCAGGTAGCCGGTGACGATGTCGAGGTAGCGCACGCCGTGGCCGTTGCCGACCTCGGTGGTCTGGTCGACGAGGGCGGTGCCCAGCACGCTCTTCATCGAGCGCATGAGCCGGCCTTCGTAGCCGTCGATGTAGGCCTGCACGGCGGCGCGGCCGAAGCAGCGCGGCAGGGTGTCGTCGCCACCCGGTCCGGGCAGGGCCGAGGCTGGCAGGTCGTCGGTGTCCGTGCAGTAGAACACCGCGGTCGGCATGGTCAGGTGCTCGCCCTGAGGGCCTCCTTCCAGTGGCACCAGGCGCATGCCGGCGTCGGCCTCGATGGCGATGGCCGAGTTGGAGGTGCCGAAGTCGATGGCGCAGAAGTTCATGGGCGGCTGGTCGGATGCGGAGGTGGGGCGGGGGCGCGATTGTAGGGGCCAGGCGGTTGGCGGGGGCGGCGTTGCGAGGGCTCAGGTGCTGGCGTCACCGCTGGACCCGTGGCCCTGTGCACCACTGTGGCGCCAGGCCGCCGGGCTTTTGCCCGCCCAGCGCTGGAATGCGTGGATGAACGCCGCTGACTCAGCGTAACCCAGTTGTTGGGCAATGGCCTCCACCGGCAGCGTCGTGTGGGTCAGCAGGTGGCGGGCCTTGGCGTAGCGGGCCTGGGCCAGCAGGTCGCGGAAGTTGCTGCCCTCGTCGCTGAGCTGGCGACGCAAGGTGCGCTCGGACAGGTCGAGCGACTTGGCCACGTCCTCGGCCGTGGGGTAGCTGCCGCTGAACAGGCCCAGGTGGGTCAGCACGCGGTCAGACAGGGTCTCGGTGCTTTGCTGCTGTGCCACGAGCTGCTGGTCGCACATGGTGCGGTACATGGCGTGGGCGTTGCGGTCGGCGGTGGGCAGGCGCAGGCGCAGGTGCTCGTTGCGGATCCAGAAGCGCGCCTGCTCGTGGCCGAAGCTCACGGGGCATCCGAAGTAGCGCTCATAGGCTGCGGCGTCGTCGGGGCGCGGGTAAGGGATGTCGATGCGCTCGGCGTGGATGTCCAGCCCGAGCGTGACCTGCATGTCGCGCACCAGCTTGTAGGTGCCGGCGATCTCGCCGTCGATCCGAAAGCGCAAGGCACGCGGCTCCATGGCCATGGGTGCGAGGACCAGCGCGCTGACATGCTCGCCAGGCTCGAAGCCCAGGGTGCCGAACAGGTAGGTCAGGCGCTGGTATCGGATGCCGGTCTGCAGGGCGTCGTAAGCGGTCTCGCAGGTCATCAAGAGCATCACCAGCGGGCCGTAGCCGGCCAGGCCATAGAAGCCGCCGAGCTTCAGGCCGATGAGCGGGTCGGTGATGGAGGCCGCCAGGTCGGCGTAGATGCGCAGCTCCCGGGTGCGGTCGATGCGCGTGCTGGGGTCGAGGCGCTCCAGGCTCAGGCCGTGGCGTTCGAGCACCGCGCTGGGGTCTTCGCCCAGTTGCTGCATGCCTTGCACCAGGTAGATCAGGCCGAGGATGGAACGGGTGCTCATTTGACGTATGTCAATCGGGGGCCCGCAAGAGGGCTGTTTGACGGGCCATGTGGCCGAAACGATCAATCATTGGTCGAATCTAGCATGGTGCGGGGGCTGCGGGGCTTGCACCATGGGGGCACACGGAGACACATCGCCCGCTTGCCGCAGGCAAAGGCGATGCCCACGGAACCTCATCAGAAAGGCACGCTCCCATGAACGCTCAAGCCAACCCGACCCACAACGTCCGCCACGTCGAGGTCGCCATCGCCGGCGCCGGCTTCGGCGGCCTGGCCATGGCCATCCAGTTGCAAAAGCACGGCATGAACGACTACCTCATCCTCGAGAAGAAGGGCGAAGTGGGCGGGGCCTGGCGTGACAACCATTACCCGGGCGCGGCCTGCGACGTGCAGTCGCACATGTACTCGTTCTCGTTCGAGACCAAGTCGGACTGGTCCAAGCGTTACGCCCCGTGGCATGAAATCCAGCAGTACATCCTCGACACCGTCAAGAAATACCGCCTGCGCGAGAAGATCCTGTTCAACCAGGAAGTCGACAGCGCCGTCTTCAACGAAGGCATCGGCAAATGGGTGATCAAGACCCTGGGCGGCGAGACCATCATCGCGCGCCACTGGGTGCTGGCCTCGGGGCCGCTGCACGTGCCGGCCATGCCCGACATCAAGGGCCTGGACACCTTCAAGGGCAAGGTCATGCACTCGGCCGAGTGGGACCACCGCTACCAGCTCAAGGGCAAGAAGGTGGCGTCCATCGGCACCGGCGGCTCGGCCATCCAGTACGTGCCCGAGATCGCACCCGAGGTGGCCCAGCTGCACGTGTTCCAGCGCACGCCGGCCTGGGTCATCCCGCGTGACGAGCGTTCGTACTCGGCCTTGCGCAAGTGGACCTTCAAGGCCCTGCCCTTCACGCGCACCCTGCACCGTTGGCGCTGCTACTGGACCAACGAGTCGCGCCTGTGGCCCATCCTCAACCCCTGGATGGCGCGCATCGGCGAAGGCCTGCTGAAAAAATTCATCAGCTACCAGGTGAAAGACCCGGCGCTGGTCAAGAAGCTCACGCCCGACTACACCCTGGGCTGCAAGCGCATCCTGATCTCGAACAAGTGGTACCCCACCTTCAACCGCAAGAACGTGGAGCTGGTGACCGACGACATCTCGCACTTCACCGAGAACGGCATCGTCACCAAGGACGGCAAGGAGCGCCAGCTCGACTGCGTGATCCTGGGCACGGGCTTCATCGTCGACCCCCGCATCTACATGAAGAACTTCGAGCTGCGCGGCCGCAACGGCCACGAGGTGCACGCCGACTGGGCCAAGAGCCCGACGTCCTACCTGGGCATCACCACGGCCAACTACCCCAACATGTACATGCTGGTGGGCCCGCACACCGGCCTGGGCCACAACTCCATCATCTTCATGATCGAAGCCCAGGTGGACTACATCATCAAGTGCATCGACCTGGTCAAGCAAAAGGGCGCCGACTACATCGACGTCAAGCCGGAGGCCATGACGCGGTTCCTGGGCGAGATGACCGAGGCGCTCAAGGGCACGGTGTGGAGCTCGGGCTGCAAGAGCTGGTACCAGACGGCCGATGGCATCAACTTCGCGATCTGGCCCAAGAGCACCTGGCGCTACTGGCTGCAGACCCGCAACGTCAACGAAGCGGACTACGTGTTCGGCAAGTGCACGGGGCAGCTGGCGGGCGGGCAGGCGTTCTCGGGCAACGTGACGCCGATGGGCTCGTTGGGCGGGGACCAGGCCATGGCGCGGGTGGCGCAGCGATGAGGACCGTGTCGACACCTTGAACGGTTTCACGCAAGGGCGCGTCTCCCGCTCCTGCGTGGTGGGATGGCCACGTGCGCTGCAACCGGTGCGCGGGGCCTTTTGACAAGGGATCACCTTCAGGGGGGTCCCTTTTTTTCTGCGCCGTTGTGCGGACAATCGGTGCCTGACAAACACTCATCAGAAATCAGGCATGGGCTCTTCCTTCACACACCTGCGCCGCGGGCTGGGCCGGATCACTGCTGCGACCTTCTGGGCGTTCACGTTCTGCGGCGCATCCGACGCCATCGCCGAGCACCTGCACTGCGAGATCCGCTACGCCAGCCAGAGCTGGCACCTCGACGCCCCGCCCACCGAACAGCCGCTTCTGGCCAGGCAGCACGTCGTGGGGCAGCGCTTCGCCTTTCGCGCCATCGTGCGGGGCCAGGCAGGCGAAGGCGGCCGCATCGAACACGTGACCACGCAGGTGTTCGACCTCGAGGCCGAGCAAGAGCCACTGGTGCAGCAGTTGCGCCGCTCGCCACCCTGGCCCCTGGGCAGCGAGGTGCCCTCGCTCACCGGCTGGCAGCACGCCTACTCGGCGGTGCTGGGGCGCGAGCTGGTCTACGGCTGCGCCGTCCGACCGGGGCCGCCACCCGGTGCGGCCGACGTGGTGGTGCCCCAGCCCGAACCCAAGTCCAGTGGCCTGCCGCCTCTGTGGCGGCCCGGGCCGGTGCTGCCTGAACCTGAACGCACCGCGTCGACCTCCGCCGCATCCATGGCGGATGCCGGTCCATCCGTGCGCCTGGCCTTCGTGGGCGACGTGATGCTGGCCGATGGGCCGGGGCGCGTCATCGCCTCCGGGCGCGATCCGTTCGCGCACGTCGCCGAACGCTTGCGGCAGGCCGACGTGCGCATCGGCAACCTGGAATGCGTGATCGCGCGCGGCGGCCGGGCGCTGGTCAAGCCCTGGACCTTTCGCGCCCACCCGCGCGTGCTGCCGGTGCTCAAACGCCACCTCGACGTCGTGTCCGTGGCCAACAACCACGTGGGCGACTTCGGCCGCGATGCCTTCACCGAAATGCTCGGGCACCTGGACGCCAGCGGCATCCCCCGCGTCGGCGGCGGGCGCAACCTGGCCGAGGCCCACCGCCCCCTCGTCATCGAAAAGCACGGCCTGCGCATCGCCCTGCTGGCCTACGACGAGTTCTTCCCGCGCAGTTTCGAGGCCGGGCCGGACCGCCCGGGCAGCGCCTGGAGCGACGACGAGCAGGTGGCCGACGACATCCGACGCGCGCGCACCGAGCACCGCGCCGACCTCGTCATCCCCTTCATGCACTGGGGCAGCGAGGGCGAGCCGGTGGCCAACGCGCGCCAGCGGCAACTCGCCCGCCTGATGATCGATGCCGGGGCCGACGCGGTGGTGGGCGCCCACCCGCACGTGGTGCAGGACGCCGAGGTCTACCGTGGCAAGCCCGTGGTCTACAGCCTGGGCAACTTCGTGTTCGACGGCTTTGACAGCCTCGATCAGCGCACGGGCTGGATGCTGTTTCTCACGGTGGATCGCAAAGGGGTGCGCCAGTGGCACGTCGAGCCGGTGCGCACCGATGTGGATGGGGTGCCGCATCCATTGAGGAACGCAAAAGCCTTGCCTTGATGCGCTCGGGCGTGAACGATGTCACGCGTTTGCCGATGGCGTTGCGCCCGCCACCGGATCAGGTGGGCTTTCGCGCAAGACAGGACGAAAGGGGCTTTGTATCCTGCCCTCAGTCGTTCCTTTCTTCCCATTCAAGCAGGCCCACATCATGGTTGTTTCTCGCATTGCCCTCGTCGCCCTGAGCCTCGGTTTCGGTGGCTTCAACGCCGCACAGGCGGCCATCGTTTCCTTCACCGACAGCACCCTGTCTGGCGCCGCCTCGGTGTTGAACGGTGCAACGGCTTCTCATGCGGGCAGCAACCTGTGCCAAGGCCAAGGTGCCTGCGCCACCGCGCTGACCTATGAGACGGCCGCGGGCAAGCTGACCGTCACGGCTCAGGATGGCGCCGACGTCGACACCCTCGCCCTGGTCAACCAGAGCCACTGGCAAAACGCCGGCCTGGGCGTGGTCACGGGCTACCAGAACCACCACGGCAAGTTCGTCATCGCCGATGGCGATTACTCGCTGAACTCGAAGAAGGAAACCCTCACGCTGAGCTTTGGCAACCAGGTGAGCTTGAGCCAGTTGTTCTTCTTTCCGAACGACCGCAGCAGCCATGCCCTCAACAACGAACTCGACAAGTTCGATGGGTTCACCCTGTCGGTCGATGGTGGCGCCTTCATCGAGTACGGCTTTGGCACCCAGGGTGGACACCCGGTGAACTTCGCCACGCCGCTGATCGGCAGCACCTTCACCTTCGGCTATGCCTCGCACAAGTCCCCTGAAGCCTACTTCCTGGCTGGCCTGAACGTGGCGACGGTGCCCGTGGTCTCGCCGGCCGTTCCCGAGGTTTCATCCCTTGCCATGCTGTCCACGGGGCTGATCGCGATCGGCGGCTTCGTGGGGCGCCGTCGCCAACGCGCTTGATCTCGGGGCCGGGCGTGTCACCGGCGCTGCTGGTCGGACCGGTGCCCGGTTTCGCCGTTGGGCAACGGCTCAGACGATGTCTTCGGACCGCTCGCTGAGCCGTTTGGCTTTGGCGCTGCGCGAAATCGACGAGATCAGCCACAGGCTGCCCACCGTGGCGCCCACGAAGCCGAGCAGGCCGAAGAAGGGCAGGCCCAGCAGCGTGGGGCCACCGGGCACCGTCATCACGATGGACGAGCCGACGATGAGCGCGGCCACCACCAGGCCCACCACCAGGCGGTTGAGGGCGGATTCGACCTGGTTGCCCACGCGGTTGAGGTTGGCGATGTCGATGTGCACCTCCAGCCGGCCACGCCGGGCCGCGCGAAGCAGGCGCGCCAGGTCATGCGGCAGCCCGCCGATGAGCGAGAGGGTTTCGTCCAGCGCCCGCCAGCCGCGCTGCGCCAGCGCCTTGGGCCGGTAGCGCGCCCGCACCGCCGCCTTGAGCAGGGGCAAGGCCTCTTCCGCCATGTTGAAGTCGCCGTCGAGCGAGCGGCCCATGCCCTCTAGCGTGATGAAGGACTTGAACAGCAGCGCCAGGTCCGCTGGCAGGGCCAGGTGGTGCTGGCGCAGCAGCGCCGTCAACTCGCCGAGCATGGCCGCCAGGTTGATCTGCTGAAGCGTCAGGCCGTGGTAGGTGTCGACGAAGGCCTGCAGGTCCATCACCAGGCCTTCCTCGTCGGTGGCGTGCTCACCGGCCCAGTCGAGCATGACGTCGGCCACCGCCTGCGGATCGCGCTGCACCAGGCCCACGAGCAGCCGGATGAGCTCGTCCCGCCGCGCCGCGCTCAGGCGGCCCACCATGCCGAAGTCGATGAAGGCGATGCGGTTGCCGCTGAGGTAGAAGACGTTGCCGGCGTGCGGGTCGGCGTGGAAGAGGCCGTCGGTGACGATCATCTTGAGCACCGCGCGGGCCCCTCGACGCGCCAGCAGCTTGCGGTCCAGGCCGGCGGCGTCCACCAGGTCGAGCCGGCGTCCTGCGATGCCGTTGACGCGGTCCTGCACGCACACGCGCTCGCGGGTCCACGGCCAGTGGATGCGGGGGATGACGATGGGGGGCTCGATGTCGCCGGTGTGGCCGGTGTCACGCCAGTCGCGAAAATTCGCGGCGATGCGGTCCGACTGGCGGCCCTCGTTGGCCAGGTCGAGCTCGCGGTGCAGCGAGCGCGCGAACTGGCGAACCATCTCGCGCGGCTGGAAGGCCCGCAGCTCGGGGTGGTCGGCCTCCAGCGAGGTGGCGAGCCGGGCCAGCCAGCGCAGGTCGGCTTCGATCCGGGGCTTGATGCCCGGGCGACGCACCTTGACGATGACCTCGGTGCCATCGGCCAGCGCGGCGGCGTGCACCTGCGCGATGGAGCCGGCGGCCAGGGGCTGCGGGTCGAAGCGGGCAAAAAGCGCTTCGGGCGGTGCGCCCAGGTCTTCGGTGAGCTGGGCCAGCACCTCGGGCCAGGGGCTGGGCGGGGCGTGGTCCTGCAGCTGGCTGAACTCGGCGATCCACTCGGGCTCGAACTGGTCCACTCGGGTGGACAGGATCTGGCCGAGTTTGACGAAGGTGGTGCCCAGGTCTTCGAGGGCGCGCCGCACGCGCTGGGGCGGCGGCATGTGGGCGTAGGCCTGGGCGTCGTCCCAGTGCAGCGCGTGGCCGGCTTTTTCAAGCACGTCGGCCAGGCCCAGGCGACGCACCACGTCGCCGAAGCCGTAGCGGATCAGCACGGAGGCGATCTCCTGCAGGCGGCCCAGGTCTCGAACGGATGTCAGGGCCTCCAGCAGCATCGCACTCCTTTGCGAACGGTCTGTCTCAGGTTTTCACGAAGTCATCCTTGGAGGAGCTGCAGTCCGGGCAACGCCAGTCCTGGGGCACCTGGGCCCAGGGCGTGCCGGGCGCGATCCCCTCGGATGGCCAGCCTTCGGCCTCATCGTAGACGAAGCCGCAGCTGCCGCATTGCCATGTGTCATGGGTGAGGGTGGTCTCGAGGCTCATGGTGGGGCTCCTGTCAGCGCTTGGCTTGGCCGTAGCGAGCGAGCACCTGGCTGCGCGCGGCGGGGTGGATGTTGGCGCGGCTGAGGTCGCCACCGTAGTGCCTGACCACGCGCTTGTTCATGAGCGCGAACCACAGCGGCGGGCAGTAGGCCACGGTGATCATCAGCGCGTAGCCCGATGGCAGCTGCGGCGCGTCATCGAAGTGGCGCAGGGCCTGGTAGCGGCGCGTGGGGTGGGCGTGGTGATCCGAGTGGCGCTGGAGGTGGTACAGCAGGATGTTGCCCACGATGTGGTTGCTGTTCCACGAGTGTTCGGGCTCGCAGCGCTGGTAGCGGCCGGAGGCGTCCTTCTGGCGCAGCAGGCCGTAGTGCTCGACGTAGTTCACCACCTCCAGCAGAGAGGCGCCGTACATGGCCTGCAGGATCAGGAAGGGCAGCACGACGGGACCGAGCCAGGCCACCAGCGCGCCGAAGAGCACGAGGGTCATCGCCCAGGCCTGCAGGTTGTCGTTGGACAGGCTCCAGACCGACTTGCCCTGGCGGTTCAGGCGTTCGCGCTCGAGCTCCCAGGCCGAGCGCAGGCTGCCGATCACGGTGCGCGGCAGGAAGCGCCAGAAGCCTTCGCCCAGGCGCGAGCTGGCCGGGTCCTCGGGCGTGGCCACGCGCTTGTGGTGGCCGCGGTTGTGCTCGACGTAGAAGTGGCCGTAGCCGGAGGGCGCCAGCGTGAGCTTGGCCAGCCAGCGGTCGAGCGACTCCTTCTTGTGGCCCAGCTCGTGCGCGGTCGCGATGCCGATGCCGTTGAAGCCGCCCACGCTCATGATCAGGCCGACCATTTCGTACCAGGCGAAGTCGTGCGTGGCCACCAGCCAGGCGCCCAGGACGGTGCCGGCCATCTGGAAGGGGATGAACAGCCACAGCAGCGCGCGGTAGAAGAAGTCGCGGTCGAGCTCGGCCACGACGGACTCGGGCGGGTTGCTGAAGTCCTCGCCGAACAGCCAGTCGAGCACGGGGATGAGCACGTGCACGACGAAGGGAAAGAGCCACAGCAACCAGGTCTGATGGGTCTGCTGGTAGCCGACCAGACCCAGCACGCTGATGAGCGGGATGGCCGGGCTGAGCAGCCAGAGGTAGCGTTTGTCCGACCAGGCGGCGGTCGGTGCGAGGGTGTTCATGTGTGTCTCCTCCATCGGGTGTCGAAGGGCCCGCACGGGGTGCGAGGGCCATGGAGGAGATGGTGTCGGCGCGCCGTGTTGATGCCCAGCGGTGGGGCGCCAGCGGCCTGTCGCGATCCGCCGACGGCTGTGGTCAGATTGATCTGGATCAGCCTGGGCTCACCATGCGGGAAATGGCGTGGTTTCGGGGTCGTTTGCTGACATTTGCTGACAAGGTGCCCACTTTCAGGGGGGGCGGTTTGCTTGGCAGCATCCGTATAGTCGTTGACGCAAACCACGGTTGCGTCAGCGGTTCACGCCCGGAACGCGATCGGGCATCAAAAGAGGGTGGAGAGAAAAACGAGGGACGCAGATCCCGTTCAGGCAAGGTCGATCAGCGAGAGCTGGTCGGCCTTTTTTTTGCCTGACTTGCCTGCGTCACCCTTGCATCACCAGCGCATCACTGCCACTTCGCGCTGCGCTTTTCCAGGAACGCGTTGACCCCTTCGCGCTGATTGGCGCCGTCGAACAGGCGAACGAAGGCCTCGCGCTCGGCCGCCAGCGCGGCCCCGCGCGGCACGCCCTGGCGCGCCTGGTGGACCAGCTGCTTGCATGCGCGCACGCTGTCGGGGCTTTGCTTGCCCACGCGTTGCGCGATCTCCAGCGCCTTGGCCAAGGCCTGGCCCTGTGGCACCACCTCTTCCACCAGCCCGATGCGCAGCGCGGTGGCCGCGTCCACGCGCTCGCCCGTCAGGATCATGCGCTTGGCCCAGCCCTCGCCCACCAGCCAGGGCAGGGTCTGCGTGCCGGTGCCGCCGGGCAGCAGGCCCACGGTCGCTTCGGGCAGGGCCATCTGCGCGTGCTCTTCGGCGATGCGGATGTCGCAGGCCAGCGCGCATTCCAGGCCGCCACCCATGGCGTAGCCGTTGAGCGCGGCCACCGTCACGAGGCGCGTGTCGGCCAGGGTTTCGAAGGCCAGGCCAAAGGCCGAGATCATGTCGAGTGCCGTGGCCTTGTCGCCGCTGGCGAAGGTGTTGAGGTCGGCCCCGGCGCTGAAGAACTTCGGGCCCGAGCCGGTGATGACCAGGGCGCGCACCGCGGGGTTGGCTTCGAGCTCTTGCACCGTGTCACGCAGCTTGAGCAGGCCTTCGCGGCTGAAGGCATTGGCAGGTGGGCGGTTCAGGGTGATGGTGGCCACGCCGCCGTCGATGTTGAGGTCGATCATGTCAGGGTCCTTACGAGAAGAGGGCGATGAAGCCCGGGCCAGCCCGGCCGGGCGATGGCGTGCATCTTGCCGCATCTGACGTGCACAGGGCGTGCCTGCGCCCATGCGCTCAAGTTCAAAGTTGCCGCGCGATCACGATCTTCTGGATCTGGCTGGTGCCTTCGTAGATCTGCGTGATGCGGGCGTCGCGGTAGTGGCGCTCGACCGCGTAATCCTGCAGGTAGCCGTAGCCGCCGTGCACCTGGATGGCCTGCGAGCACACCCACTCGGCGGTCTCGGACGCCATCAGCTTGGCCTGCGAGGCCTCGGAGATGCAGGGCACGCCGGCCATGCGCAGGCGCGCGGCGTGGTGAACCATCAGCCGCGCCGCGTTCAGGCGCGTGTGCATGTCGGCCAGCAGTTGCGAGATGGCCTGGTGCTCGGCGATGGGTTTGCCGAACTGGGTTCGTTCGCGTGCATAGGTGCGCGCCGCATCGAGTGCCGCCCGCGCGATGCCCACCGCCTGCGCCCCGATGCCGATGCGCCCGCCTTCGAGGTTGGACAGCGCGATCTTCAAGCCCTCGCCGCGCTGGCCCAGCAGGTGGTCAAGCGGCAGGCGCACGCCCTGCAGCGAGATGGCGCAGGTGTCCGAGGCGCGGATGCCCAGCTTGTGCTCTTCGCGCTCGACGACAAAGCCCGGTGTGCTGGTCGGCACGATGAAGGCCGACAGGCCCTTCTTGCCCAGCTCGGGGTCGGTCACCGCGAAGACGATGGCCATGCCGGCGCGCCGGCCGTTGGTGATGAACTGCTTGGCGCCGGTGATGACCCAGTGGTCGCCATCGAGCACGGCGCGGGTGCGCAGGGCATCGGCCTCGGAGCCGGCCTGAGGCTCGGTCAGGCAGAAGGCGCCGATGACCTCGCCCGCCGCGAGCCTGGGCAGCCATTGCGCCTGCTGCGCCGCCGTGCCAAAGCGCAGGATGGGCACGCAGCCCACCGAGTTGTGCACGCTCATCAGCGTCGAGCACGACGCGCACCCTGCCGCGATCTCTTCGATGGCCAGGGCATAGGCCAGGTCATCGGTCTTGGTGCCGCCTTGGGCTTCGGGCACCAGCATGCCCAGCAAGCCCAGCTCGCCCATCTGGCGAACCACCTCATCGGGCAAGGCGGCATCGCGGTCCCATTGCGCGGCGTGGGGGGCCAGCACCGACTGCGCGAAATCGCGCGCGGCGTCGCGCACCAGGCGCTGGTCTTCGGTCAGGAGGGCGTCGTGGCTCATAACAACTCGATGGCCATGGCCGTGGCCTCGCCACCGCCGATGCACAAGGCCGCCACGCCGCGCTGCAGGCCGCGCTGCTGCAAGGCGTGGATCAAGGTGACGAGGATGCGCGCGCCGGTGGCACCGATGGGGTGGCCCAGGGCGCAGGCGCCGCCGTGCACGTTGACCTTGTCGTGGCTGATGCCCAGCTCGCGCATGGCGATCAGCGTGACCACGGCGAAGGCTTCGTTGACCTCGTAGAGGTCGACGTCGTCGTCCGTCCAGCCGGTGAGGTCGAACAGGCGCCGGATGGCGCCAACGGGCGCGGTGGTGAAACGCCCCGGCGGTCCGGCGTGCGTGCTGTGGCCCACGATGCGGGCGATCGGCTGCCAGTCGCGCGAGCGCGCGGTGCTGTCGCGCGTGAGCACCAGGGCCGCCGCGCCATCCGAGATCGAGGCCGAGCTGGCCGCCGTCACGGTGCCATCGGCCCCGAAGGCGGGCTTGAGCGTGGCGATCTTCTCGGGCTTGCATTGACCCGGGGTCTCGTCGATGTCGAGCGTGCGCTCGACGCCTTTGACCTTCGTGGTCACCGGCGCGATCTCGCGCGCGAACAGGCCGCCAGCCACCGCCGCCTGCGCCCGCTGCACCGAGGCCAGCGCGTAGGCGTCCTGCTCGGCGCGCTTGAAACCCAGCTCCCTGGCCGTGGCCTCGGCGTGCACGCCCATCAGCTGGCCATCGTAGGCGTCCTGCAGCCCATCGAAGAACATGTGGTCGACCATCTGGCCGTGGCCCAGGCGCTGGCCGCCGCGCGCCGAAGGCAGCAGGTAGGGCGCGTGCGTCATCGACTCCATGCCGCCGGCCACCACCACGCCCACCGCGCCGGCGAGCAACTGGTCGTGGCCCAGCATCACCGTCTTCATGCCCGAGCCGCACATCTTGGTCAGCGTGGTGGCGGGCACGCTGTCGGGCAGGCCCGCGGCGATCAGGGCCTGGCGAGCGGGCGCCTGGCCGATGCCGGCCATCAGGCAGCAGCCCATCAGCACCTCGTCGACCTCGCTGGCGTGCACGGGCGTGTCGAGCATCGCGGCGCGGATGGCGGCCGCGCCCAGCAGGGGGGCGGACAGGCCCTGGAACTGGCCCTGGAAAGCGCCGATCGCGGTGCGCCGCGCGGCCAGGATGACGACGGGATCGAGCATGTTCAACTCCTTGGCGGCTCGGGGCTTCAATGGGTCACTTCGGTGCCATGCGGATGGCGCCATCGAGCCGGATCACCTCGCCATTGAGGTAATCGTTGCCGACGATGTGGCCCACCAGCGAGGCGTATTCGGCGGGGCGGCCCAGTCGCGCCGGGTGCGGCACGCTGCGGCCCAGGCTGTCCTGCACCTCTTGTGGCAGGCCCAGCAGCATGGGGGTCTCGAAGATGCCGGGGGCGATGGTCAGCACGCGGATGCGGTCGCGCGCCAGGTCGCGCGCGGCGGGCAGGGTCATGGCCACCACGCCGCCTTTGGAAGCCGCATAGGCAGCCTGGCCGATCTGCCCGTCGAAGGCCGCCACCGAGGCGGTGTTGACGATCACGCCCTGCGAGGCATGCGGGTCGGCGTCGCCGTTGGCCGCGCCCGGCGTGCCCGAGGCGACCATGGCAGGCACGGCCAGCCGCATCATGTTGAAGGTGCCGACCAGGTTGACCTCGATGGTGCGCCGAAAGCTGTCGAGCCGGTGTGGCCCGTTCTTGCCGTGGATCTTCTCGGCCGGGCCGATGCCGGCGGCGTTGACCAGCACGTCCAGCCGGCCAAAGCGCTGCACGGCGACGTCCACCGCGGCCTGGGCCGCGGCTTCGTCGCTCACGTTGGTGGCAACGAAGGCCACGCGCTCGGGGGCATCGGGCGGGATGGCGCCTTCGCGCGGCGGGGCCAGGTCGGCGATGACGACGCGGGCGCCAGCGGCCAAGGCCATCTGCACGGTGGCCGCGCCCAGGCCGGAGCTGCCGCCGGTGACCAGGAACACGCTGTCGGTGAGCTGCATGGGGTGTCTTCCTCTTGTGATGTCTGCTGGGCTGGGTGCTTGACGCATCTTGCCCCATGGGGCGGGGCTTGCCCAGCGGGGAAGCCGGAGACCGCGTGCGCTGTGTCAGCACCCCCACGCGTGAGCTGCCTGACGCAAGACATGCCCTGGGGCAGGGTGGGGTCTGCCTGGCTTGTGGTCTGATCGGGCCTGGTTTTCCCCCATTTCACAGGTGTCGAGATGCGAGCCCTTGTTGCCCTGGTTTCTGCCGCGAATGCCCTGCCTTCTCCGGGTCGCCGCCGGGCGCTGGGGTGTGCGTTCTCGGGCGCTGCCCTGCTGCTCGCGGGCGCTGGCCTGTCGCCGGCCTGGGCCCAGCCCCGGAGCTGGCAGACCGAGCCCATCCGCCAGCAGGCCAAGGCCCTGCTGCAGCGCTGGCAGGGCGGTGAGCTGCACAAGCTCGACGACGAGGCCCTGCTGGCCCTGTTCCGCGAGTTGCCCACCGAGGTCCTCGTCACGGCCATGCAGCAAGGCGCCGGTCAGCACGAAGGCTTCGAGATTCGCATGCAGCGCCAGGAGCGCATCGACGGCGACTGGCAAGACAAGCCCTTCCTCAACCACATCCGCCTGCGCCGTCAGCCGCAGCAGGTCTACATGGCCTGGTTGCCCGGTGGGCCGAAGTCGGGCCAGGAGATCCTCTTCGACGCCCGCAAGCGCACCGATGCCATGTACGGGCACCTGGGTGGCGTGCTGGGGTTCGTCTCGAAATGGATCCCGCTGGACGGCAGCATTGCCAAACAGAACTCCAACCACACGGTGCTCAACCTGGGGCCCGATTTCGTGGCCGAGGTGCTGGGGCGCGAGGTGGGCCGGCAGATCGCCGCGGGTCGCAGCAACCGGGCCGACCGGGTCGAGGTGCTGCAGGTGGCGGGCCAGCGCACCGTTGCGCTGACCTGGGCCCCGGGCGCCGCCGATCCGGCCGCCTACGCCGCCCGCACCCGCGTGTGCCTGAACCTCAGGCAGCCCTGGGCCCTGCAGATCGAATCGTGGGCGGCCTCGGGCGAGATCCGCGAGCGCATCCTCTACGAGCGCGTCGAGCCCAAGGCCTTCACCGACCAGGACTTCGACCCGAAGAACCCGGCCTACCGGTTCTGACCTCAGAACCCCAGGCTTTGCCCTGCACCGAGCAGGGTGGCCGCGCCCAGCAGCGCGAAAATGCCCGCCGCGATGCCGTGCACCAGCCTCATCGGGATGCGCCCGGCCAGCTTGTCGCCCGCGTACACCGCCGGCACGTTGGCGATCAGCATGCCCAGCGTCGAGCCCACGACCACGGCGACCGCGTCCGCGTAGCGCGCGGCCATGGCCACGGTGGCGATCTGCGTCTTGTCGCCCATCTCGGCGATGAAGAAGGTCAGCAGCGTCGCGCCGAAGACGCCAAAGCGCTGCGCCACCTGGGCCTCGTCGTCTTCGATCTCGTCGGGGATCAGCGTCCACACCGCCATGGCGACGAAGGACAGGCCCAGGCCCCAGCGCAGCACCTCGGGCGACAGCGCTGTCGTGATCCAGGCGCCCAGGGCACCGGCCAGCGCGTGGTTGAGCACGGTCGCCACGAAGATGCCCGCGACGATGGGCAGGGGCTTCTTGAAACGCGCGGCCAGCAGGAAGGCCAGCAGTTGCGTTTTGTCGCCGATTTCGGCGAGCGCGACGACGCCCGTGGAGACGACGAACGGTTCGGCGAAGGATTCGAAGAGGGGCACGAGGGAGGACATGTGGGGCACCCAGGCCGGGACAAGGACGCATGACCACGGCGCGCCCCCGGCCAGGATGGGCGCAACGTGGTCAAAGGTCTTGCCAGGCCGCCGGGCAGGGCCCGGTGGCTGCTGACGCCATGGTCTGCGGACCAAGTGTGTTGACGCCAGCCAGTGTCCGCGGGGCCAGGGTGGTGCCCGACCGATGCGGCGAAGAGCGGCTACTCCCCGATGACGGGGTGCAGTGTAACCTCTGTGCCCATGCCCCATGACGTCAGCCTGATCTCCACCATCGCCGTCGGCTTCGGCCTGGCCCTTGTGTTCGGCTTCGCCGCGGCCCGCCTGCGCATGCCGCCCCTGGTGGGTTACCTGCTGGCGGGCATCGTGATCGGGCCGGGCACGCCAGGCTTCGTGGCCGACCTGGCACTGGCGCAGCAACTCGCCGAGATCGGCGTCATGCTGCTGATGTTCGGCGTGGGGCTGCACTTCTCGGTGGCCGACCTGATGGCCGTGCGGCGCATCGCCATCCCCGGGGCCATCGTGCAGATCGCCGTGGCCGTGGCCATGGGCTTCGGCCTGGCTTCGAGCTGGGGCTGGTCGGCGGGTGGGGCGCTGGTCTTCGGGCTGTGCCTGTCGGTGGCGAGCACGGTGGTGCTGCTCAAGGCGCTCGAAGCGCGCGGCCTGCTGGAGACGGCCAACGGCCGCATCGCCGTGGGCTGGCTGGTGGTCGAAGACCTGGTCATGGTGCTGGTGCTGGTGCTGCTGCCGGTGTTCTCCGGCTTGCTGGCGGCCAGCCAGGGCGGCACCGACGCCCAGACCCCGCAGGAGATCGTGCTCACCGTGGGCTGGACGCTGGCCAAGGTGCTGGCCTTCGTGGCCACCATGCTGATCATCGGGCGGCGCGTGTTCCCGCGCATGCTGTGGTGGGTGGCCTCGACCGGCTCGCGCGAGCTGTTCACGCTGTGCGTGGTGGCGGCCGCTGTGGGCGTGGCCTTTGGCGCGGCCAAGCTGTTCGACGTGTCGTTCGCGCTGGGCGCGTTCTTCGCCGGCATGATGATGCGCGAGTCCGAGTTCGCCCACCGCGCGGCCGACGAATCGCTGCCGCTGCGCGACGCCTTCGCGGTGCTGTTCTTCGTCTCGGTGGGCATGTTGTTCGACCCGGCCGTGCTGTGGCAGTCGCCGGGCAAGCTGGCGGCCGCGGTGTCGGTCATCGTGCTGGGCAAGACCGTGGCGGCCGTGGCGCTGGTGCTGCTGTTTCGCTACCCGCTGAGCACGGCGCTCACGGTGGGCCTGAGCCTGGCGCAGATCGGCGAGTTCTCTTTCATCCTGGCGAGCCTGGGTGCGAGCCTGGGGCTGCTGCCCAAGGAGGGGCAGGACCTGGTGCTGGTGGCCGCGCTGCTGTCGATCGCGGCCAACTCGGCCCTGTTCGGCCTGAGCGGGCCGCTGACCGACTGGCTTCAGTCGCGCTCGGCGCTGGCGCGGCGCCTGGCCTTGCGCGACGACCCGCTGGCGCAACTGCCCCGCCACGTCGACATGTCCCGCGTGCAGGACCTGGTGGTGCTGGTGGGCCACGACGCGGTCGGGCGCCAGGTGGCCCAGAGGCTGCGCGAGCAAGGCCTGTCGTACGTGGTCGCCGATGAAAGCCGCGAGGTGGTCGAGGCCCTGCGGGCCGTGCACATCCCGGCGGTGGCGGGCGACCTGATGGACCCGGCCACGCTGATCCAGGCCCACATCGCCAAGGCGGTGGCGCTGCTCATCAACCAGACCGACAGCCTGCGCACGCGGATGATGGTGGAGATCGCACGCGAGCTCAACCCCGAGGTGCGCATCGTCGCGCTGTGCGCCAGCGAAGAAGAAGCCCGCCTGCTCAAGCAGGAGCTGGGCATCGAGGTCTGCCTGCCCGAAGACGCCCTGGCGCGCCAGCTCGGCGACCAGGTGCTGGCCAAGCTGAGCCCGCACTGAACGAAAAACCCCGGCGCGAGGCCGGGGTGATGGGGGGGCTGCGGGTGCTGGCCCTCAGGCTCAGGCGGCTTTGCGGGCCGGGCTGCCCGCTGCGGCGGTGCCGGCGGCAACGTGCGGCTTGCGGAAGGCCATCACGCCGTCTTCCAGCTTGCCGTTGTGCAGCTGCTCCTTGTCCAGCGCGTAGTTCTGGTAGAGCTTCCAGGGTGCGCGGTCGGCGCCTTTGGGCAGGTAGGCCTCGGCACGCGCCACGTAGTTGGAGGTCATCTCCAGCAGCTGCGTGGGCTTGACGCTCGGGTCCTTGCGCTCGGGCACGGCGATGCGGTTGCCCGTCTTGTCCAGGTGCTTGAGCAGGCGGCACACGTACTCGGCGATCAGGTCGGCCTTGAGCGTCCACGAGGCGTTGGTGTAGCCCAGCGTGTTCGAGAAGTTCGGGATGTCGCTGAACATCACGCCCTTGTACGAGATGTGCTGGTTCATCTCGATGGCCTTGCCGTCCACGCTCATCGTCATGCCGCCGAATAGGCGCAGGTTCAGGCCCGTGGCCGTCACGATGATGTCGGCTTCCAGGGTCTGGCCCGACTTCAGCAAGATGCCATTGCTCACGAAGCGGTCGATGTGGTCGGTCACCACCGAGGCCTTGCCCTTGCGCAGCACCTTGAACATGTCGCCATTGGGCACGGCGCACAGGCGCTGGTCCCAGGGGTTGTAGGGCGGCGTGAAGTGCTTCATGTCGAAGTCCTTGCCCACCTGCGCCTGGACCTGCTTGAGCAGCAGCTTGCGCATGAAGTTGGGGTACTTGCGCGAGAGCTTGAAGATCATCTGGGTGATGAAGTTGTTGCGTGCCCGGCTCATCTTGTAGACGGTCATCTCGGGCAGGAACTTCAGCAGCACGCGCACCATCGGGTCGAACTGGGGCACCGAGATCACATAGCTGGGCGTGCGCTGCAGCATGGTCACGTGCTTGGCCTTGTCCGTCATCGAGGGGATCAGGGTGATGGCGGTGGCGCCGGAGCCGATCACGACCACGCGCTTGCCGCTGTAGTCGAGGTTCTCGGGCCAGAACTGCGGGTGGATGACCTGGCCCTTGAAGTCTTCGCGGCCCTTGAACTCGGGCGTGAAGCCTTCTTCGTAGTTGTAGTAGCCCGAGCACATCATCAGCCAGTTGCAGGTGAGCTGCGTCGTCTCGCCCGACTTCTTCTGCACCGTCAGCGTCCAGGTGGCGGTGTCGGATTGCCAGTCGGCCGAGGTGACCTTGCTGTCGTAGCGGATGTGGCTTTCGATGGCGTTCTCGCGGGCCGTTTCCTGGATGTAGTTGCGGATGCGGTCGCCGTCGGCGATGACCTGCGGCTCGGTCCAGGGCTTGAAGTTGTAGCCCAGGGTGTACATGTCCGAGTCGGAGCGGATGCCGGGGTAGCGGAACAGGTCCCAGGTGCCGCCCATGGTGGCGCGGCCTTCCAGGATGGCAAACGTCTTGCCGGGGCACTGGCTCTTGAGGTGGCGGGCAGCGCCGATGCCGGACAGGCCGGCGCCCACGATCAGGACGTCAAAGTGTTCAGCCATGTGGAAGTCTCCGTGTGCGAGGTCAGGGGGCGGGCCGGCAGGCGGTTGACGCCGAACAAGCGGGCCCCGGCTGCAATGTGATAACGAGTGTGTGCACTTTATATTTGAAAAGAGTGATTGTCAAATCAGGGTTGGCCCTGGATCGAGGGGGCCGTTCGTGGTGTGTGCACGGGGGTGGGGGCCCTGTTTGCGGGGCTGGGCCTTGGGGTGGGCGACGAGGGCTTTCTGACCGTGGCGCACCGAATGCGACAGAATCGGGTCCCCATGAACCACTTGCCTTTTCAAGCCGCCATCATCGACCTTGACGGCACCATGGTCGACACCCTGGGCGACTTCCACGTCGTCCTGCAGCACACGCTGGCCGACATGGGCTGCCACCCCATCGAGCTGGCCCGCGTCGACCGCGAGTTCCTCTCGCTGACCGTGGGCAAGGGCACCGACGACCTGCTGCGCCGCAGCCTGGCCCACGCCTGGGGCCTGCCCGACGACGCGGCCGAGGCCCTGGAGGCCGTGCCCGAGGCATGGCAGCACTACCAGCGCCACTACGACCGGCTCAATGGCCAGCATGCAGACGTCTTTCCTGGCGTGAGCGAAGGGTTGCGGCAGCTGCGCGAGCTCGGCGTGCCGCTGGCCTGCCTGACCAACAAGCCCACCGCCTTCGCCGAGCAACTGCTCGTGGCCAAGGGCCTGCGCGGTCACTTCCTGCACGTGTTTGGCGGCGACGCTTTCGAGCGCAAGAAGCCCGACCCGCTGCCGCTGCTCAAGACCTGCGAAGCGCTGGGCCGCGAGCCGGTCGCCACGCTGATGGTCGGCGACTCCAGCAACGACGCGCAGGCCGCACGCGCCGCCGGCTGCCCGGTGCTGTTGGTGACCTATGGCTACAACCACGGCCGCCCCATCACCGAGGTGCCGGCGCTGGCCCACGTCGACGGGCTGGATCGGGTCGATTGGGCGCGGCTCTTCGCTGCCTGACGATCAGAGCAGCGCTTCCAGCACGGGCTGCGCGCGGTGGTCCAGCAGCGCGTCTTTCAGGTCCTGCGTGGTCGGGTTGGTGCCCAGCCACACGCGCAGGATGGCGGGGAAGAAGTTCGCGTCGGCGATCGGCAGACCGGCGGGCTGGCCGTTGACGTAGAACACCGTGCCGCGCTTGGGCACGTACTCCACCGACAGGGTGTCGTTGGCGTTCAGGCGGCGGATGCGCGAGAACTGCTCGCCCATCGTGCGGATGGACGGGATCAGGCTGAAGAATTCCTGGCGGGGGCTGTTGGCCTCGATGCCACGGGTGATGACCTTGCCGATTTCGTCGACGCGCATGCCTTGCAGCATCACGAAGCGCAGCTCCTTGGGGCCGCTGTTCGAGAAGATGACCTCGGCCTTGTTCGACTTCTGGGGCACGTACAGGCCCACGGTGTAGAGCTTGGCCACCGCGCGGTAGGACACGCCGGTGCCATTGAGCGTCAGCGGAACGCCTTCGACCTTGACGGTGGGTTGGTAGTGCACGCCCACCGTGTCGGCGGCTTGTGCCCACGCGCTGCTCACGCCCGTCAGACCCATGGCGAGCCCCGCGGCAAGGCCGCAGAGGAGGCGAGCGCCGGGGCGGGCCGGAGATGCCAGGTTCAGCTTCATGGTCATGTCTCTCGTCGTTGGATGGGACACGAAGATCCCGTAATGAATTGTTACCTGTGCGGCGTGTCACACAACCTTCGTTTTCCCTGGTCCCTAGGGATGTCCCGCCGGTCGAATGAGGGGGACTTCCCGCGTGCCGATGTGGACCTGGCACCCGGGACACCCCCTGCTACACTGGATTCATGTTCGTCTCACGCAAACAGACCAAAGGTCCGCACGACCGGGGGGCATGGCCCTGGCGATGCTGATGCCTGCCTGAAGGTTTTTGTGTGGGTGAGCGGCGCGATGATAGTGCCGGCCCCCACCGCCAAAGGTCTCACCTGGCGAAATGGGTAAGCGCTGGTAAACACAGCCGGCGCCTGGCGCTCAGATCCCCAAAGAGGGTGAGAAACAGAGACGACACATCACCGTGGCACCGGGCCGGCAGGCCCAACGCGTGCCCTGGGGCTCGGAGGCCCACCACCATGATCACCCGTTCCGAATTCGACGCGCTGGCCGCACAAGGCCACAACCGCATCCCCCTCGTCGCCCAGGCCCTGGCCGACCTCGACACCCCGCTGTCGCTCTACCTCAAGCTCACGCAGGGCAAGCCGCTGAGCTTCCTGCTGGAGTCGGTGGTGGGTGGCGAGCGCTTCGGGCGCTACTCCTTCGTCGGCCTGCCGGCCCGCACGCTGGTGCGCGCCACCGGACGCCACATCGAGGTCGTCACCGATGGCGCCGTGGTGGAAACGCACGAAGCCAACCCGCTGGACTTCATCGAGGCCTACCAAGGCCGCTTCAACGCCGCTGTGCCCAAGGGCCTGCCGCGCTTTTGCGGTGGGCTGGCCGGCTACTTCGGCTACGACACGGTGCGCCACATCGAGCCGCGCCTGGCCAAAACGCACAAACCCGGTGGCATCGGCACGCCCGACATCCTGCTGCTGCAGTGTGAAGAGCTCGCCGTCATCGACAACCTGGCCGACCGGTTGTTCCTCATCGTCTACGCCGACCCGGCCCAGCCCGGCGCCTACGACCGCGCGGTCGACCGCCTGGGCGAGCTGCAGTCGCGCCTGAACGCCGTGGTGCCCGTGCCGCCTGTGGCACCGACCGAATCCCACCCTGTGGAGCGGCATTTCGCCAAGGAAGATTTCGAGGCGGCGGTGCTGCGCTGCAAGGAGTACATCGCCGCGGGCGACTGCATGCAGGTCGTCATCGGCCAGCGCCTGCAAAAGCGCTTCACGGCATCGCCGCTGACGCTCTACCGCGCGCTGCGCTCGCTCAACCCGAGCCCCTACATGTACTACTACGACATGGGCGACCACCATGTCGTGGGCTCGAGCCCCGAGATCCTGGTGCGCCAGGAAAAGAACGCCGAGGGCGGCGAGACCGTCACCATCCGCCCGATCGCCGGCACGCGCCCGCGCGGCGCCACGCCCGAGGCCGATGTCGCCAACGAGCGCGAACTGCTGGCCGACCCGAAGGAGCGCGCCGAGCACGTCATGCTGATCGACCTGGCGCGCAACGACATCGGCCGCATCGCCAAGACGGGCTCGGTGAAGGTGACCGAGGCCTTCGGCATCGAGCGCTACTCGCACGTCATGCACATCGTCAGCAACGTCGAGGGTGCGCTCAAAGACGGCATGAGCGGCCTGGACGTGCTGCGCGCGAGCTTCCCGGCGGGCACGCTCAGCGGCGCGCCCAAGATCCGCGCGATGGAGATCATCGATGAGCTCGAGCCCGTGCAGCGGGGCGTCTACGGCGGTGCCGTGGGCTACCTGAGCTTCGCGGGCGACATGGACGTGGCGATTGCCATCCGCACCGGCGTCATCAAGGACCAGACCCTGTACGTGCAGGCGGGCGCTGGCGTGGTGGCCGACTCGGTGCCCGAGCTCGAATGGAAAGAGACCGAGGCCAAGGCCCGGGCGGTGGTGCGCGCGGCCGAGATGGTCGAACAAGGCCTCTGAGGAGCTTCCCCGGGGTGGTGGGCACCGGCGGGTGTCCGCATCCTCGGATCAAGGGGGGCGAATCCGGCATTGTTCAACACCTCGGGCGGGATTCCACCCATGCCCCGGGATGGGGCAATGAACGATTCTGGAAAACCAAGAAAGCCTGTTTCAGCAGGCCATCCAGAACGTGCTGTACCCCTTCGCCTTTTTCATCGCCGTGATGCTGGTCACCGGCAGCGCCCTGCTGCTGGTCTGGCGCAAGGATCGTTCGCTGATCTTCGCGGCACTGTTGGGGCTGGCGCACCTCGTCTACTGCTTCAACCCGGTGGCCTATTGGGCCTGGTACCAGCCCCAGCCCGTGCTGCACATGGCGGGGGCCATCGGCCTGGTCGCGGTGGCCTCGGGCTCGCTGACCTTGCTGGTCGCGGGCCTGGCGCACCTGTCGCGCAAGCGCTGGCCTCGCCATGCGGCCCCGGCCTTGTTTTTCGGTCAGTCGGCCTTGTATGGCGGGCTGCTGCTCGTCGACATCCAGCTGGCCCAGGCGGGCGTTGCCGCGCTCAACACCCTGGTGGGACTGGTGGTGTGCCGCTGGCTCTGGGACGGCGGGCTGAGCCAGCGCACCGTGGGCATCGTGCTGGTGCTGCTGGGGCTCAACCATTTCATGTTCGTGCTGGGCGGAGAGGCCGCGGCACCCATCCAGTCCTCGGTGGCGGCGGTGCTGCGCCTGACGCTGTGCCTGGCCCTGCTGTACGCGGCCATGGTGCGCTCGGCGGCGCGCGCCAACCGGCTCAAGGACCGCTTCTTCGCCCTGACCGAGCGCTCGCACCAGGGGGTGGCCGTGGTGCGCCGGGGCGTGGTCACTTACGCCAACCCGGCGTTTCGCCGCATCTTCGGCATGGACGCGGTCACCGAGGTGCCGGAGATCTTCTCGCCGGAATGGGTGGCGCGCACGGTGCCGCCCACCGACCGCGAGGCCGCCACGGACATGGCCACGCAGGTGATGCGTGGGCAGATGGAGCAGGCCGAGTGGGGCGGCGAGCGCCTGTCTCTTGATGGCCGGCGCCTGCACCTGCGCTACAAGGCCTGGCAGGTCGACTGGGACGGGCAGAAGGCGCTGCAGGTGGTGGTGTCGGACGAGACCGCGCAGCAGGCAGCCGCCCAGGCCCTGCAATGGCGCTCGCGCCACGACGAACTCACCGGCCTGCCCAACCGCGCCGCGCTGCTGCGCCGCCTGGGCACCTGCTTCGAAGACTGGGACCAGGACGGCTTCGTGCTGCTGCTGCTCGACGTCGACCGCTTCAAGTTCTTCAACGAGGCCCATGGCCACCAGGTGGGTGACGAGGTGCTCATCGGCGTGGCCCACTTGCTGCGCGATCACCTGCAGGACCGCGCCGAGGTCATGCGCCTGGGCGAAGACGAGTTCGCGCTGCTGGCGCCCGCCCAGGGCGACCCGGCGCGGGTGTCCACCGACCTGGCCCACACCATCCGCCGCCTGCTCAGCGAACCGCTGGCCGTGCGCGAACACCGCTTCTACATCGACGTGTCGATGGGTGTGGCCACGCACCCCTCATCAGAGCAGGGGCCCGAGCAACTGCTGCAGGCCGCCCACGCCGCCATGCACGAGGCCAAACGCCTGCCCGGCACCTCGGTGCAGTTCGCCGCCGACCAGATCAAGCAGGGCATGGCGGCCTTCTTCAACGCCGAACAGGCCCTGCGCGCCGCCTTGCAGAACCACGAGTTCACGCTGGTCTACCAGCCCAAGGTCTGCGCCCAACGCGGCGAGCTCATCGGCTTCGAGGCCCTGGTGCGCTGGGACCGACCGGGCATCGGCCGCGTCAGCCCGCTGGACTTCATCCCGGCAGCCGAGCGCACCGGCCTGATCGTGCCCTTGGGCGCGCAGATCCTGAGCGAGGCCTGCAGGCAACTCGCGGCCTGGCGCCAGGCCGGGCTGCGCATCGTGCCGGTGGCGGTCAACGTGTCGCCCCTGCAATTGCTCGACGCCAACTTCCCGGCGCAGGTCATGCAGACGCTCAAGCAGCATGCGCTGCCGCCGCGCGCCCTGACGCTGGAGATCACCGAGACCGCCGCGGTCACCCACATGGACCAGGCCATGGCCCACATCCAGCTGCTGCGCGAGCAGGGCGTGGAGGTGGCGCTCGACGACTTCGGCACGGGCTTTTCGTCGCTGAACATGCTGCGCAGCCTGCCGCTGCAGACGGTCAAGATCGACCGCTCGCTGATCGACCCCATGCCCAACACCGAGGCGGTGGCCGTGGTCAAGGCCATCTGCGACCTGGCCTCGGTGCTCGACCTCGATGTGGTGGCCGAAGGCGTGGAGACGCCTGAACACGCCCGGGCCGCCCGCGAGGCGGGCTGTCATGCGTTGCAGGGCTATTTGTACGCCCGCCCGCTCAGCGTCGATGAGGCCACGGGCTGGCTGGCTCGTGCGACCCTGGTCAGCCAGGTTGAGCCCGAATCAGGCTTTCACACGACGGTGGTCTGACCAACGCCGCAGCGCCGCCTGGGCCGGGGCTTCAAGCCAGCGGTAGGTGAGCGCGGCCAGGCCGAAGGTCGCCACCAGGTAGCCCAGCAACCACCCCGGCGAGTGCAGCGGCAGCCGCGACGGATCGACCCCGCTGAGGTTGGCCACCAGCAACTGCAGCGGGAAGTGCAGCAGGTAGCTGGCGTAGGTGGTGTGGCCCAGCGTGGTCAGGCCCCGGGCGATGCGTTCGGAGCGGGGTTGCACCCCGGCCAGCAAGGCCAGCATCGCCAGCGGGGTGAGCAGCGCCACGTAGAACATCGGGCGCAACACC
Organism: Burkholderiales bacterium RIFCSPHIGHO2_01_FULL_63_240; assembly: GCA_001770725.1. Classification (GTDB taxonomy): domain Bacteria; phylum Pseudomonadota; class Gammaproteobacteria; order Burkholderiales; family Burkholderiaceae_C; genus Aquabacterium. Next base: position 18,882 of record MERU01000013.1, on the reverse strand, counting down.
TCGGTGGCGGCCAGCGCCGTGCCCAGCACCACCGCCACGGCCATGCCAGCGTGAGCCAGTCGGCGCGTTGACGCCGGAGCCGCCTGCAGCCACCGCCAGGCCGCATGCGTGAGCCCGCCCAGGTAGAAGAAGAACAGGCACAGCACCAGCGGGTGCGGCGTCAGCTTGAGCGCGTAGATGGCGCCCGTGGCCGCGATGACCGCGCCGATCTGCCAGGGCCGCACCCAGCCCAGGCGGCTGAGCGCGAAGAACACGCCATAGGCCAGCACCTCGATGGAGATGCTCCAGATCGGCCCGTTGAACGACCACTCGCTGCGCCCCGCCCAGTCGCTGGCCAGGAAGAGCTGCAGCACGAAGTGCTCGGCGTCGTTGTGGGTGTAGACGTAGTCCTGCCCGGTTTGGGCCCGGTACCAGGCGATCAGCGGCAGCATGGCCAGCAGGGTGACCAGGTGCAGCGGGTACAGGCGCGAAAACCGCAGCCAGGCGAAGCGCCCAGCTGCCACCTTGCCATCTGCCACCGCCTGTCCGTACTTCCAGAAGAAGATGAAGCCCGACAGCGCCCAGAAGGCCTGCACGCCCAGCCAGCCGTGCCCGTAGAAGGGCGCCAGCCAGGCGGCCAGGGGCTGCACGGCGTGGTCGTGCACCAGATCGGCCGTGACCGGTCCCACCACGTAGAAGTGCTGGTAGTGCCACAGCAGCACCGACAGGGCGCAGACAAAACGCATGAGCTCCAGGCCCAGCAGGGTGGCGGCGGGGGCTGCGGGGCGGGTGACAGGCGGGGTAGGAGCTGACATAGAATGCGGATCATGCAGCAAGCCCAGGTCACGATCACCCTCAGCCAAGGGGGCCTCCGCTGGTGGCGGTGACGCCATCCACGATCGACTGACCCTGCGCGCCGCCTCCCCGCCGGCGCCGCCACCTGACCCAGGGTCCATCCAACACGGGGGCCCGCGAGGGGTCTGGTACAAAGCCACCCCATGAAGTCACGCCGAGGGGCCACGCCGCCGCCAAAGCCGCTTTGAGGAATGCGTTCATGCTGCTGATGATCGACAACTACGACAGCTTCACCTTCAACCTGGTGCAGTACTTCTGCGAATTGGGCGAAGAGGTCAAGGTGGTGCGCAACGACGAGGTCACCCTCGACGAGATCGCCGCCATGAAGCCCGACCGCCTGGTGCTCTCGCCCGGTCCCTGCTCGCCCGCCGAAGCCGGTGTCTGCGTGCCCGCGCTGCAGCGTTTTGCCGGCCAGCTGCCCATCCTGGGCGTGTGCCTGGGCCACCAGAGCATCGGTGCCGCCCTGGGCGGCAAGGTGATCCGTGCCCGCGAGCAGATGCACGGCAAGACCAGCGTCATCACCACCGACGAACAAGGCGTCTTCGCCGGCCTGCCCAGGCAGTTCACCGTGATCCGCTACCACTCGCTGGCCATCGAGCGCGCCACCTTGCCCGAGTGCCTGCACATCTCGGCCGAGACCGAAGACGGCGAGATCATGGGTGTGCGCCACAAGGGCTCGCTGACCGATGCGAACTTCGCGCCCCTGGAAGGCGTGCAGTTCCACCCCGAGTCCATCCTGACCGAGCACGGCCACGCCATGCTGGCCAACTTCCTGAAGATGTGAGGGCGGCGCCATGACCCAGATCACCGATCAGCAGGCGCTGCAGCGCGTCATCGAGCACCGCGAGATCTTCCATGACGAGATGCTGGGCCTGATGCGCCGCATCATGAGCGGCGAGATGTCGCCCGTGACGATGGCGGCCTTCATCACCGGCTTGCGCGTCAAGAAGGAAACGGTGGGCGAGATCACCGCCGCGGCCCAGGTCATGCGCGAGTTCGCCACGCCGGTGCAGGTCGATGACAAGCGCCACATGGTCGACCTGTGCGGCACCGGTGGCGACGGCGCCCACACCTTCAACATCAGCACCACGGCCATGTTCGTGGCCGCCGCGGCCGGCGCCCGCGTGGCCAAGCACGGCGGGCGTTCGGTGTCGTCCTCGACCGGCAGCGCCGACGTGCTCGAAGCCCTGGGCGTGGGCATCAACCTGCAGCCCGCCAACGTCGCCCAGGCCCTGGCCGAGACCGGCATCGGCTTCATGTTCGCGCCCAACCACCATGGCGCCATGAAGCACGCCGCTCCGGTGCGCAAGGAGCTGGGCGTGCGCACGCTGTTCAACATCCTGGGGCCGCTGACCAACCCGGCGGGCGCGCCCAACCAGCTCATGGGCGTCTTCCACCCCGACCTGGTCGGCATCATGGCGCGCGTGCTGCAGCGCCTGGGCTCCCAGCACGTGCTGGTCGTGCACGGCAGCGACGGCCTCGACGAGATCACCCTGGCCGGCGACACCCTGGTGGCCGAGCTCAAAGACGGCGAGGTGCGCGAGTACCGCATCCACCCCGGCCAGTTCGGCATCGCCGAGCACGACGGCTCCATGCTCAAGGCCCAGACGCGCGAGATGTCGCAGGCCGTGCTGCAGCGCGTGCTGGCCAACGAGCCCGGCCCCGCGCGCGACATCGTGCTGATGAACGCCGGTGCCGCCCTGTACGCCGCCGATGTGGCCGGCAGCCTGGCCGATGGCATCGAGCGCGCCCGCGAGGCCCTGGCCTCGGGTCGGGCCGCCGACAAGCTCGAGCAGTTCGTGCGGGCCACGCAGCGCCTGGCCCAAGCACAGTCCTGAACGCCGGCCCGAGCCCCTGAAAGAACCACCATGTCCGACATCCTGCAGAAGATCGTCGCCGTCAAGCACGAAGAGATCGCGCTGGCGCTCAAGACCCGCTCCCTGGCCGACGTGCGCGCGCAAGCCGAACAGCGCAACCGCGAGCTGAGCGACGTGCGCGATTTCACCGGCGCCTTGCGCGCCAAGGTGGCCGCAGGTCAGGCCGCCGTCATCGCCGAGGTCAAGAAGGCCAGCCCCAGCAAGGGCGTGCTGCGCGAACACTTCGTGCCGGCCGAGATCGCGCGCAGCTACGCGCAGCATGGCGCCGCCTGCCTGAGCGTGCTGACGGACGAACGCTTCTTCCAGGGCTGTGAGGCCTACCTGAAGCAAGCCCGCCAAGCCTGCGCCCTGCCCGTGCTGCGCAAGGACTTCATGGTCGACGCCTTCCAGGTCTACGACGCGCGGGCCATGGGCGCCGACTGCATCCTCCTGATCGCCGCCTGCCTTGACGATGCGCAGATGCGCGACCTCGAAGCCCTGGCGCACGAGCTGGGCATGGCCGTGCTCGTTGAGGTGCACGATGGCCAGGAGCTCGACCGGGCCCTCCAGCTCAAGACTCCGCTGGTCGGCATCAACAACCGCAACCTGCGCACCTTCGAGGTCACGCTCGAGACCACGCTGGGCCTGCTGCCGCGCGTGCCTGCCGACCGCCTGCTGGTGACCGAGTCCGGCATCCTGGGCCCCGCGGACGTGCAGCGCATGCGCGCCGCCGACGTGCACGCCTTCCTGGTGGGCGAGGCCTTCATGCGCCAGCCTGATCCGGGTGCCGCGTTGTCCCAGCTGTTCAACTGACGTGCCTGATCTCTTCGCCGAAGCATCGGCGCCGGCGCTTTCGCGCTCGCTCGATGAGCTGTTCGACGCGGTGCCACCTGACTGGCGACCGCTGACCGATGCCTTTCGCGCCAGCCCCCAGGGCCGGGCCTTGATCGATCGCGTGGACGCCGCGCGCGCCAGCGGTGCGGTCATCTACCCCGACGAGGTCTTCAACGCCCTGCACCTGACGCGGCGCGCCGACGTGAAGGTGCTCGTCCTCGGCCAGGACCCGTACCACGGCCCCGGTCAGGCCCATGGCCTGGCGTTCTCGGTGCGCCCCGGGGTGGCCATCCCGCCCAGCCTGCGCAACATCCGCAAGGAGATCCAGCGCGAGCTGGGCCTGTCGGCGCCCGCCCATGGCTGCCTGCAAAGCTGGGCCGAGCGCGGCGTGCTGCTGCTCAACACCGCGCTGACGGTGCAGGCCGGTGAGGCGGGCAGCCACGCTGGCTGGGGCTGGGAGCTGCTGACCGATGCGCTGGCTCAGGCCGTGGTGGCCGACGCCGGCCCCCGGGTGGTCATGCTGTGGGGCGCGCACGCCCAGCGCAAGGCGCCGCTGCTCGAAGCCGCGCGGCGCGCGTCGGGGCAGTCGCTTGACGACCTGCTGGTGCTGCAAAGCAACCATCCCTCCCCCTTGTCGGCCACACGCGGGCCGCTGCCCTTCGTGGGCAACGGGCACTTCGGGCGTGCGGCGGCCTTCTGGCGCGAACGCGGTCAGGCGCTGGACTGGGGCTTGGCCTGACGGGTGGCCCTGCGGCCGCAGCGCTTTGCCTCGGACCGCTGACCCATCCTGCTCAGTTCAGGTACCAGACGCTTTGGATGGCGAAATGGTCACCCTTGACCTTGTCCCCACCGTTCTCCAGAAAATCGCTTGCAAGGCCATCGGGATCCTTGGGGCGGAACGTTTCAAACACGTAGCGACCCTTGAGGCTCCAGCCGGGGGTCACCGCATACTCTCCCTCAAGGATGAAGCCGGTGCTGGCCTTCATGTCGATCTTTGCATTGACGCGGGTGCCTTGGCGGATGCCGTTGTCGATCTTGACCGTTGGCTGGGTGGACTTGCGCACGCCAAAGCCAATGCGGGCCCGGTCCGTGGCGTGCCACAGCAAAGTGGCCTCGACGGGGATGCGGCGAAAACGGTACTTGGTGTTGTCGATCCCGTTGGTCTGGTCGTTGTGGTACGCCACGGCGGTCTGCAGGCTCAAGGGCAGGTTGCTCAGGCGCAGGCTCAGGCCCAGGCGCAAGTCCAGGCCATCACCCGCGCGGATGTTGCTTTGTTTGCCGGTGCTGTTGCCACCTACCGTTTCCTGCACGCGCAGCAACGTATCGCCACCCGCAGCCAGGCCCACGCCGATGAACGGGCGCAGCCCCGTGGGCGAGTAGGCGGCTTCGGACGATTGGGCGCCAGCGGTGGCGACGAACGAGGACAGCAGACAGGCTGCCAGCATGGTTTTGCGCATGTTCTTCCCTGTGTCTGTGTGATGCGAGCGCTCGATTCTGCCTGAGCCTGAGGGTGCATGCCCCCGTTTGTCGACGCAGTTCCAACCCTGTCAAGTGTGACTTTGACCACACGAACAGGTGGTCTGTGTGGTCAGAACCCTGCCGCCACCCATGTTCGGGATTACGCGGAGCGTTAAGCCTCTGAGACACTGCGGTCACCCGCCAATGGGTGAGTGCAGGGCGACGCGGTTCATCCCTTGTGTCCCCCACCTCTTCCATGACCGCCAGATGCTGCCCCACCGGACCCCCACCGTGACCGCTCACGCTCCTGCGGCCCTCTCGCTAGGGGTCGTGATCGTCAACTACAACACCGAGGATCTGACGCTCCAATGCGTCCGATCGCTGCTGACTCACGGCATCGCGGCGCCCGAGCAGATCTGTGTGGTGGACAACCTCTCGCCGGACGGCTCCGGTCAGCGCCTCAAGAGCAGCCTGCCCGCAGGGGTGGGCTTGATCCTCTCGCCGCGCAACGGCGGCTTCGGTGCGGGGGTCAACATTGGCGTTGCCGCGTTGAGCACCGACCTGGTCCTGGTGCTCAACCCCGACACCTACTTCCTCGTCAATCAGGTGCCTGTCATCCAGCGCCTGTTTGCCCAGACGCCGAACCTGGGTGTGGCCGGGCTCAAGTTGATCAACCCGGACGGGACCCTGCAGTATTCGGCGCGCCGCTTCTATTCCTTGCTGGACATCCTGGTGCGGCGCACACCCCTGGGGCAGCTCGCCCCGATGCGCGGCTTGGTCAACACCCACCTGCTCAAGCGCAACTGGCGGGGCGGGCCCTTCCAGGCCGACTGGGTGATGGGAACGGGTTTCGTCGTGCGGCGCACGGCTTTCGACGAGGTCGGGCGCATGGATGAGGGATACTTCCTCTACTTCGAAGAGGTCGATCTCTGCGCGCGCATGTGGGTCAAGGGGTGGCAGGTCATGGCCGTGCCGGAGGTGGAGTTGGTGCATGAACACCAGCGTCACAGCCAGGCGGGCATCTGGTCCACTTCGGGGCAGACCCACCTGCGCAGCATGGTGCGCTTCTTCACCAAGTTCGGGGTGCCCTGGGTGCGCCGACCTCACCGCTCGAAGATGAAGTCGGCCTACCTGAAGTGGCGGCGGCAAGTCATCGAGCACGGGGTGGGCTCTCGCTCTGACGCCCAGGTGTGATCGTCCTGGCCGGCCCTTTCGGGGCTGGCTTCCGTCCTTTTCGTACGCTGTTCGACATGAAGCGCATTGCCCTGGTTCTGTCCAGTTGCCTGCTGGCGGCCTGCACCCCGATGGGGAACCTGCAGCCCTCCGAGGAGGTGCGATACCTGACCGCCGAAGACCTGGCCGCCATGGCCAAGGAGCCCACGCGCGTGCAGGCTGGCGACACGCTGCGCATCGTGCGTGACGCACAGGACCCGGCCATGGACTTGCGCAACCTGGTCGAAGACAGCCAGACCCAGCTCTACCTGGTGCGCCCGGACGGCAGTTTCTCCTTTCGCTTCGCCGGGCGCATCGAAGCCGCAGGCAAGACGCCCGACGAACTCGCCACCGAGATCTCCGCCAAGCTCGATGTCTACTACCGGCAGCCTGGCGTGACCGTCAACATCGTGTCATCGCCAAGCAGCAAGGTGGTCATTGGCGGGGCCGTGCGCGTGCCAGGCGCCATCGACATCAATGCGATCGCCACGCTGGAGCAGGGCCTGTTCGCGGTCGGGGGCCTCCTGCCCGTGGCCGACCCCACGCACGTCGCCTTGTTGCGCCTGAACCAGGCCCAGCGCTACCAGCTCTATTTCATCGACATGAGCCGCATCCTGCAGAATCAGTCGGGTGACGCGGCCACGCCGAACCTGTCGCTGCGGCGCGGCGACATCCTCTTCGTGCCCAAGTCGACCGCCGGCAACGTGGGCGACGGCGTCGAGGTCTACATCAACCAGATCCTGCCTTTCTCTCGTTCGCTGGGGATCGGCTACACCTGGGGTGAAAGCCGCGTCAAGAGCGAAACCAGCCTGAAGTAAGGCCCGGCCCACATGATCGACATCCGCTCCTCGCGCGACATCGTCCGCCTGTACTACATCTTCCGCCGCACCTTCGTGGTGGCGATGGCCGTGACCGCGCTGCTCATCGTGGCCGGCGCCTTCTTCTGGCCACCGAGCTACACCTCCGAGGCCCGCCTGCTGGTGCGCGCGGGCCGCGAAAACGTCACCGTGCCGCTGGACGTGGGCGAGCGCCAGGCCTACACGCCTTACGCCACGCAGCGCGACCCCATCGTCGACGACGAGAAGATGCTCACGGGCGATCCGGTGGTCAACCAGGTGGCGCGGCTGTACCTGGCCGAGGTGGCTGGCATGCCCGCGCCCGAGGGCTGGAAGGCGCAAATCAAGATCGCGCTCAAGAAGGGTGTGCAGGCTGTCATCGATGGCATGCGCGCCGTCACCGTCATGTTGGGTCTGACCGAGGCCCAGAGCCCGGAAGATCGCCTGGCCGCCAAGCTGGCCAGCAAGTTCAAGGTCAGCCATGGCATCGGCTCCAACGTGATGGAGCTCAGCTTCACCTGGGACGACCCGCAGACTGCGCAGCGCATCATGCAGACCTGGATCAAGGTCTACACCGATGAGCGCACCAACGTGCTGGGCCGCAAGAGCCTGGTGCCGTTCTACGACGGCAAGGTGCGTGGCGCCGACCAGCAGATCGAGTCGCTGAAGGAGCAGATGCGCACGCGCCTGGCCGCCATCGACGGCGTCAGCGCCGAAGAGCGCCTGACCGCTCTGACCAAGCGCATCAACGAGCTGCGCGACCGCCAGGCCGAGGCCCAGTCCGAGAAGAACGCCATCGAACATGGCGTGGCCTTCGCCACCAACCAGGCGGGCCGCATGAAGCGCGAGGTGGTGGCCGAACGCGAGGTGGGCCTGAGCCCCGCATGGATCGCGATGTCGGCCCAGCTCGCCGAGCTCAAGCGCCAGCGCACCGATGCCTTGCGCGTCTACAAGGAAGGCGCGCCAGCGCTGCTGGCCATCAACGAGAGCATCGCCGCCGTCGAGGCCCAGCTCAAGGCCGAGGAGCGCAACACCCAGCGCGCCGAAAAGCGCACGCCCAATGAACTGGGTGTGCTGCTCGAGCGCAACCAGCTTGAGAAGTCGATGCGCCTGCAGGAGCTGCGCTCCTTGACCGCCTCGATCGAACGCGAGCTCGAAACCCTGGGCAAGGCGCGCGCCCGCGTGCTCAGCCAGGAGCCTGAGCTGGCCCGCCTGGAGCAGTCCTTGCAGGTGGCCGAGAAGTCGCGCCTGCTCTACCTCGACAGCCTGGAGAAGGCCCGCATCGACCAGGCGCTGGACGACAGCCGCATCAACAACATCGCCGTCATCCAGGCCGCTTCGTTCAACCCCAGCCGCTCCAGCCCCAAGAGCCTGCTGCTGCTCATCCTCGCGCTGCCGGCCGGTGCCATGGTGGGCCTGCTGACGGTCTACATCAGCGCCATGCTCGACCAGCGCATCCACGACGGTGGCCGCATCGAGGCACGCTTTGGCGTGCCGCTTTGGGGCACGGTCAAGGACGTCAAGCCGGGTGAAGAGGACAACGAGTTCCACGCCAGCTTGCTGCGCATCGTCGGCACCTTGCCGATGGACCGCATCCGGGACAAGGGCCTGATCGTCGGCCTGGCCTCGTCGCGCAAGGGCGAAGGCGTGAGCTTCCTGATCATGCACATGGTGATGCAGTTGCAGGCGCTGGGCCTGACGGTGCGCGTCAACCCCGACGACGCTCGGGTGCAGCCAGGCGAGGTGGTGCTGATGAATGGCTCCAACCTGCTGAGCAGCCAGTCGGCCTTCGTGCGCCTGCGCCACGCCGACCTGATCGTGCTGGTCGTCGAGGCCCGCACCAGCATCGTGCCCGTGGTGGAAAACGCCCTGGGCATGCTGCGCACCGCCTTCCGCCGTGTCGACGGCGTCATCCTCAACCGCCGTCAGTACGAGGTCCCGGCCTCGGTGATGCGCTTCTGGCAGCGTTGAAACATGCGTGGCATCCGAGTCGTCCTCCTGTCGCCCCTGCCGCCCGAGCGAACGGGCATCGCCGATTACGCCGCTCACTGGCGCCGTGCCGTCAATGGTGCGGGCGTCGAGGTGCTGACCCCGCTGCAAGGCCAGCGGCCCATCCAGTCGCTGCAGGCGGCCCGCCGTTGGGTGTCCGAGCGCGACTGGTCGCGCGTCGACGTCGTTCACGCCGAGTTGGGTGGCGGGCGCCATGGTGAATTCTTCGTGCTGGCGGCCCTGTCAGAGTTGCGCGACCGACCCGCCCTGTCTGCCACCGCGCACGACCCGGAGCGCCTGGTGTGGCGGCCGGTGGCGCGCTGGTGGCGTGCGCTCGACGGCTCGCGCGTGCTGCCCGCCTGGTTCAGCAAGCTCACCGCCGTGCTGGTGGATCCGCACACCCTGGTGTGCGAGAGGCGCCTGGCCAAGCGCCTGGACGGCCTGGTCACGCTGACGCGCACCGGCGCGCAGGCGCTGAGCAAGCGCATGCGCCTGGTGCCCGAGCGCGTCAGCGTCATCCCCCACGGCGTGCTGAGCCTGCCGGTGGCGCCCTTGCCCGACGACACGGTGTTGCGCGTCCTGTATTTCGGCTACATCTACAGCGGCAAGGGCATCGAAGACCTGGTCGACGCGGTGGGGCAGGTGGTCAAGCAGCACCCGGAACACGCCGGGCGCATCCGCCTGACGATCGCAGGTGGCACGGCGCCCGACATGACCTTCGGCGGCGGACGCAGCTACCTCGACGAGCTTCGCCAGCGCGTGGCCGACCGAGGCATCAGCGGTCACGTGGACTGGGAGCTGGACGTCGAAGAGCCGGACATCCCGGCGCTCATCCAGCGTCACCACCTCGTGGTGCTGCCTTACCGGGAGTCGCGCAAGCTCTCGCTGCTCGGCCAGATGCGAGGCACCAGCGGTGCCCTGGCCTGGGCGATCGGATGCGGGCGCGCCGTCATCACCTCCGATGCCCGGTCCTTCGCCGAGGAAATCTCGCAAGGCAACGGCCTGTCTTACCGGCAGGGGCAGGTCGGGCAGCTCGCCCAGGCCCTCTACGACCTGCTGGTCGACCCCAGCAAGCTGATCGGCTGGACGAAGGCCGCGGGCCGCCTGGCCGAGGCCCGTCAGTGGGACCGCACCGGCCACGCCTTCGCGGGGCACTTCCAGCAGGTGGTGCAGCGGCGCGGCAAGGCGCGTGCGCGGGCCGGCCTGCCGGTGGCCAACAGGGGCCAGGCATGAGCGAAGGTGGCGGCCCACTGGATCGCCGTGCCCTGCTGCGGGCGACCGGCGCGCTCGCGACCGCCTCCGCCTCGGCCGCGGGCTGGGCCGCCTGGCCCTGGCAGAAGCTGCCCGAGCAGGTGCTCAAGCCGGCGCGCACCGTGGTCTGGCAGGACTTCCTGGGCCTGAACGCGCAACTGCAGTGGTTCCCGCCCGAGGTCGCGGCGCGCCAGGTGCAGCGCATGAAGGAGCTGGGCCTGAACTGGGTGCGCCTGGGCCTGCACTGGATGCTGCTCGAGCCCAAGGAGGGCCAGTTCGACCTCGCGCCCATCGACCGCATGATGAAGCTCGTGTCTGACAGCGGCCTCAAGAGCATCGTCTACATGGTGGGCACGCCGCGCTACGCTTCGTCGGTCGAGGCCGGCAACCAGTACGAGCGCTACTTCGACAAGTTCCCGCCGCGCGACCCGCGCCTGTACGCACAGCGCCTGATGCAGGTGGCCAAGCGCTACCCGCAGGTCAACGTCTGGCAGGTCTGGAACGAGCCCAACATCCTCGGCTTCTGGGCCCCCAAGCCCGACCCCGAGGGCTACGGCCGCATGCTGCTGGCCTCGGTTCAGGGCCTGCGCGCCACCGTGCCGGGCAAACCCATCGCCATGGCCGGCATGGCCTATTTCAGCGAGATGGGCGACGGCAGCGGGCTGATGATCGAAAAGCTCGGCCGCCTGGGGGCCTTCAACCTCGACGTGACCGTGGCGTACCACCCCTACACCACGAAGGCCGAAGGCTCGGACGCCGACGCCCGCGACTTCGTCAAGCGCGTGGTGCCTGCGCACCAGTGGCTGCGCTCGGCTGGCGTCAAGCAGATCTGGGCGACCGAATGGGGCTGGTCCAGCTACAAGGGCCCGGTGGAAGAGCAGCCCATCGTCGGCGAGGACGGCCAGGCCGACTTCACGCTCAAGCGCCTGGCCCTGATGGCCGCGCTCGACTACGACAAGGTGTTCCTGTTCACCCTGTCCGACCTGGACTCGCGCGCCTCCGAGCGCGACCAGCACTACGGCTTGCTGCGCCTGAACGGCGAGCCCAAGCCCGTGTTCCACGCGCTCAAGCGCTTCCTGCAGGTTTGCGGCCCCCGCCTGGAGCCCGACACCCCGCCTGCCGTGGAAGCCGCCAAGGGCGACGCGCCACTGGGGCTGGTCAGCATCGGCTGGCGCCGCCCCGATGGCGCTCGCCTTTGGATGGCCTGGGCCGAGAAGAAGGCCGAGGTGCGCATCCCGGCGCAAGGCAAGTCCGCGGTGCTGCACCACCCCGTCTCGGGCCGGCAAACCACGCTTGAGTCGAGCCAGGGCAAGCTGCGCCTGACCCTGGAGCCGGGCCTGCAGATCCTGGTGCAGGCCTCGGGGCCAACCTTGGGTCAATCGTGAAGTCGCTGCGCATCCTCTGGACCCTGCCCTACCTGCCCTGGCCCGTGACCAGCGGCGGCAAGTCGCGGCAGTTCAACCTCATCCGCGAGATGGCAGCGCGCGGCCACCGGCTTACCCTGCTGATCCAGTCCAAGACGCCAGCCGACGAGGCCACGCGACGCGTTCTGGGCGCGATGGCCGAAGAGGTGATCGTGCTGCCGCGCAGGCCGCTCAAGCACCCGGCCACCCTGTGGCGGGCGGCCACCTCACGCCAGCCCCTGCTGACCACGATCAACGGCCACGCGCCAGCCTTGAGCGCTCGTTTCGAGCGACTGCTGGCCGAGCAGAAGTGGGACATCGTTCAGATCGAGCACAGCTACGGCTTTCAGCCCTTCGAGCAGGCCTTGCGCCGCCACCGCCAGCGCTTCGTCATCACCGAGCACAACGTCGAATCGGCGCTGGGCTCGGCCACCTACGGCAAGTGGCCGGCGTGGTTGCGCGGCCTGGCCGCGTGGGACCAGCGCCGCGCCCGCCGCTGGGAGCGCCACGTGCTCGCGCAAGCCAGCGCCATCGTCGCCGTCACCGATTCGGATGCCGGCCAGCTTGGCCTCATCGGCGCGGGGCGGCCCACGCACGTGGTCAGCAACGGCGTGGACACCCGCGCCTTCGCGGCCGTGCGGCACGACCCGGCCTCGCGCACCGTGCTCTTTCTGGGCAACTACGAGTACGCCCCCAACGTCGATGCGGTCGAGTGGGCGCTCACCGACATCGCGCCGAAGGTCTGGGCCCTGGCGCCCGACGTGCGTTTTCGCATCTGCGGCCATGGCATGCCCGAGGCATGGGCCAAGCGCTTTCCGGATGAGCGCATCGAATGGCGTGGCTACGTGCCCGACCTCACCGAGGTGCAGGCCCACAGCGCCGTGTTCATGGCGCCGTTGCGCTTCGGTGGCGGCTCCAAGCTCAAGGTGCTCGAAGCCATGGCCGCGGGACTGCCGGTGGTCTCCACGCGCGAGGGCCTGTCGGGCCTGCCCGTCATCGATGGTCGCCACGCACGCGTTGCCGACACGCCCGAGACCATGGCCCAGGCGCTGTTGCAGGCCCTCGACCACCCTGACGCCGCACGCGCCATGGGTGAAGCCGCTCGCGCCCTGGTGCAGGCAGAGTTCGACTGGTCCGCGGTGGCTGCGCAGCTCGAGGGCGTCTACGCCTCGGTGCTGGCGGGCGAACGTGCCGCCAACGGGGTGCACTGATGCGGCAGGGCGCGCGCGCCTCCCTGGTCCTCCCGGTCACGCTGGGGGTGCTGTTCGCCGCCTTGATGGTGCTGACCACGCCCGTGCTGACCGGCATCGCGTTGGTGGCGCTGGCGTCCCTGCTGTTCGTCGTCAGCAGCCCCAAGCGCGGTTTCCTGCTGTTTTGCCTGCTGGCGCCGGCCCTGCCCTGGATGACGATCTCGCTGGGCGTGCGCATCACCACCTCCGAGGCGCTGCTGGCGCTGACCTGGCTGGGCGTGTTCTGGCACTGGCTGACGGGCACGCTGCCGGGCATCCAGTTCGGCCCCACCGAAAAACAGGTCGCCTACTTCCTGGGCTGGACGATGATCCCGCTCGTGGTCGGGCAGTTCATCCCCGAAGGCGACGGCATCGGCCCGGTCAACTGGGTGCGCTACCTGCTCAACGTCTCGCCCATCGCCTTGTTGCCCATCCTGGCGCCCACGCCGCGCGAGCGCGAGCAGGTCATCCTGTGCCTGCTGCTGGGCTTCGCGCTGCTGGCGTGCATCTCGCTGGGCTTTTTCTTCGCGGGCCGTGATGCGCGCCTGATGGTGCCTTTCCTGACCAAGCTGCAGTACGCCCACCCGGAGGTCATCGCCGACATCTTCGGCGCCGACCCGGGCCGCATGGCCTCGCCCTGGGTGCACCCCAACTCCACCGGCGGCGCCATGCTGCTGGCCGCGCCGCTGGGCCTGTTCTACGGCGTGGCCAATGTGGGTTGGCGGCGCGCTTTGGGCTGGTTCGTGGCCGTCACCTCGCTGGCCGGCATCGTTTTTTGCGGCTCGCGCGGCGCCCTGCTGGCCATGGGTGTGGTCGTGGTCTGGCTGGCGACCAAGCGAACACCCTATGCCCTGCGCGGCCTGGTCATCGCGGGCATCCTCGCCGCCATCTTCGTGGCCACCTACCCACCGGCCCAAAAGCGCTTTGCCTCGCTGTTCTCCAGCAACGACGTCAGCACCGGTGTGCGCTTCGAGGAGTACAAGCGCTTTCCTGAAAACGCCTTGCGCTACCCGCTGGGCCTGGGTTTCAAGGCCGACACACCGGCCTCCTCGCCCGAGAAGGACGTCTACGGCATCTCCAACCTCTGGCTGAACTACTGGTTCAAGCTGGGCCTGCCGGGCATGGTGCTGTTCATCCTTGCCACGCGCGCCTGGTGGCGCGAGGTCCGCATGCCAGGCCGCTTCGATCGCGTCGACCGGGGCAACGCCATGCGCATCGCCACGGTGGGCACGGTGCTTGCGGCGCTGTCCACCGGATTCATCGACCACTACTTCAGTTTCACGCAGGTGCTCATCGCCCTGTTCTGGCTGGTGTTCGCCTTGGGCCTGCATTACGCCCGCACGCCCGACGCCGCCTTGTCATCGTCGTCCTCTCCTCCGATCCGACCATGAAACACCGCATCTACCACAGCAACAACGTCCGCCAGCGGCTGGACGAGTACGCCGCGCGCCTGGGTGTGGCCGAGCCCCAGTTGCAGGCCGCTTACGACTGGTGCCTCGCCAACAATGTTCTTTTCGAGAGCCAGGGCAGGGGTCCTGACGATGTGGTCGTGCACATCGCCTGCCTGGACCTGCGCAAACGCATCGCCGACCCGGTGGCGCGCCAGCTCTTCGTGGCCCTGTTCGACGAAGTCCCGGGACGCAAGCTGCCCGACTACGGCAAGAACTGGCCCACGCTGGTCGACCGCATGCGCCGCGTCTGGGAGCAGCTCTACAACATCTTCATCAACAAGATCCCCAGCCACACCATCCGCGTGAACTGGCTGCGCCTGGGCGGCGCCAAGATCGGCAAGGGCTCCTCGGTCTGGCGCAACACCGAGGTCATCGGCGTCGAGAGCCTGACCATCGGGGACGACACCTGCATCGGCTGGCATTGCCAGATCGACGCTCGATCGGGCCTGACCATCGGCGATCACGTCACCATCGCCTCGCACGTGCTCATCGTGGCGGGCGGGCACGACCTGGATGCGCCCGAGTTCTGGTCGGTGTCGGCACCCGTGCGCATCGACGACTGGGCCTGGGTCACCTCGCGCGCCATCGTGCTGCCGGGCTCGCACATCGGCGAAGGCGCCGTGATCTCGGCCAACACCACCGTGAGCAAGAAGGTCGAGCCCTACACGATCGTGGCGGGCTTCAGCGCCAAGCCGGTGGGCCAGCGCGTGCGCAACCTCAACTACAAGGTCGGCGGGCGCAGCCTGTTCGCCTTCCTGCACTGATCGCGACCGAGCATGCTTGGAGCTTCCGGCGCCCTCACCCTGGTCACCGTGGCCGGCCTGGCCGCGGGCCTGGGCCGCGAGTGGCTGCTGGTGGCCAACTGGGGCGCGGGGGCGCGCACCGACGCTTTCCTGGTGGCCCTGTTCCTGCCTGAGGCCATCCGCATGATGCTCGGCGGCGGCCTGCTGTCTTCAGCGGCCATGGCCTGGTGGCAGGCCTTGCCCGCCCACGAGCGGCCGGCGCAGCTGTCACGTTTCACCTTCGGCATGGCCAGCGTGGGCGCGGTGCTGGCCGCGCTGTGCTGGCTGGCGCGCGACGGCCTGCTGCGCCTCATCGGCCCCGGGCTGGACGCTGCGCACCTGGTGGCGGCCGAACAGGCCTTGTCGGTGCTGGCCTGGAGCCTGCCGGCTTTCGTTCTGCAGGCCGCCTGGTCCGTGCCATTGCATGCCGACGGGCGCTACCTGCTGTCGGGTTTTGCTTCGCTGGCCTACAACCTGCCGGCCGTCGTGTGCCTGGCCTGGCTGGGGCGCGACTGCACCGAAACCGCTGTGGCCTGGAGCTTCGTGGGCGGTGCCGTGTTCAGCGCCCTGATCCTGCTGCCCGATGTCCGTCGAATGGGGCTGCGCTGGCGTGAGCTGCGCTGGTCGGGCGCGCTCATGCGCCAGATGGGCGCACAGGTGGCCCCGCTGCTGGGCAGCGCGCTGACGGGACAGGGCGTGGCCCTGCTGGAGCGCATCGTCGCCTCTTACCTGGGCGATGGCGTCATCACCCTGCTCAACCTCGCGCGCAAGCTCGCCAACCTGCCGCTGGTGGCGCTCACCGCGGTCAGCCAGGTGCTGCTGGGCCTGATGAGCCGGGGGCAGGCCGCCGACCGCGACCCCTTGTTGCGCCAGGGCCTGGCCGCCAGCACCCTCATCACCACCCCGGCGGCGCTGGGGCTGCTGATGTCGGCGCCGGCCCTGGTGGCCCTGTTGTTCCCGGGGGTGACGGGCACGGAGCGCCTGGCGCCTTTGCTGGGCTGGTACGCCGTGGCGCTGGTCATCGCGGGCTGGAACGCCCTGCTGGCGCGCTACTGCCACGCCGCGGGCGACACCCGCCTGCCCTTTGCCTGCGACCTGGCGGGCAGCCTCGCCCAGGCCGTTGCCATGCCTTTGCTGGCCTGGGCCTTCGGCCTGATGGGCCTGGCCGCGGCCACGCTGATCGGCGTGACCGTCACCGGCGCCATGCTGCTGCACCACAACGGCTTGTGGCCGCGCGTCAACCTGGTGCGGCTCGTGCTCGTGTCGGCGCTGCCTCTGGTGGCTGGCTGGTTGAGCCTGACCAGCCTGCCAGCCGAGCCGCTGAGTCGCCTGGCCGTGGCCACCGCAGCCGGTGTGTTGTGCCTGGGGCTGGTGGCCGCCGTGCTGCGCCCCTGGCGGCCGTCGGTGGCGCCATGACCCTGCGCTGAGCTCGTTGAGTTGTAGATGAGGCAGAGATGAAACGCGCCAACCACTTCGATGTCCTTCGCCTGGCGGCCGCGGCTGCCGTGGCGATGTTGCACCTCATCGACCTCACTCGCCTGCCCACCTTCGAGCGCTGGCTGGGCTGGTTGCCACTGCAGTTCGGCCTGCCTGTTTTCTTCGTGCTCAGTGGCTACCTCGTCAGCATGAGCTGGGACCTGCGGCCAGGCTGGCGGCCTTACGTCGAACGCCGCTTGCGCCGCATCGTGCCCGCCTATGCCGTTGTCGTGCTGGTGTGCGCGGTGGGCGGCGTGCTGTTGTCCACCGAGAGCTGGCAGGCCTACTTCGGCGCGCCGGCCTGGTGGCGCCACCTGGTCGCCAACCTCGCCTTCCTCAACTTCCTGCAGCCTGGCCTGCCCGGGGTGTTCACTGCCAACCCCTTGCCGGGCGCCGTCAATGGCGCGCTCTGGACGATCAAGGTCGAGCTCATGTTCTACGCCGTGGTGCCCTTGTTCATGGGCGCGGTCAAGCGCTGGGGCGCGACCCCGGTGCTGTTCATCGGCTACGTGCTGTCGGCCTGCTGGTGGGCCTTCTTCACCGACTGGGCCGTTCAATCAGGCCGACCGGTGGGCCACGAGATCGCCAAGCAGATGCCCGGGCAACTCATGTACTTCCTGGCCGGTGCCTGGGCCTGGTGCGAGCGCGAGCGCGTGGCCCGTTGGGGCGCCTCATGGGGGCTGGGTGGTCTGATCGGGTTGGTCTGCCTGACCTGGCTCGATGGCCCTCGCACCGCTGGCGCCGACCTGCCCGATGTGCTGGTGCCCGCGTGCCTGGCGGCCTTCGTGACCTGGCTGGCGGTGGGCGTGCGGCCGCGGCCCTCGCTGGACCTGCGGCACGACCTGTCCTACGGCATTTACCTTTGGCATTTCCCCGTCATCCAGACGCTGGTGAGCCTGGGTGCCTTCGAGCTGGCGCCATGGCCGATGGCCCTGCTCGCGGCGGCCTTGGTCTGGCTCATCGCCTGGTCTTCATGGCGCTGGGTCGAGTCGCCTGCCTTGCGCAGGCCCGCGGTGGCGGCGGTGCCTGTTGCGCCTTGAACACAGGGCGCAAGCGCTTCTGGGTTGGCTTTGCGCTCGAGGTGAATTTTCGCCACGTCGCTTGCGAACGATTGACGGTCTGTGCTAAAGTCTAGGGCTTGCCTGGAGGGGTGGCCGAGTGGTTAAAGGCAGCAGACTGTAAATCTGCCCGCTTACGCGTACGCTGGTTCGAATCCAGCCTCCTCCACCAGGCAAACCTGCTTTGCTGAGCGCCATGCAACCTGCGTGTGCGAGCAGCGGAATGACTCCCGAGCGGGAGTAGTTCAATGGTAGAACCTTAGCCTTCCAAGCTAATGACGCGGGTTCGATTCCCGTCTCCCGCTCCAAGTGGTCAAGGTTCTGTCATCGTCAGCGTGATACCATCGCGGTCTTCGCCGGAATGGCGGAGGCTGTGTCAGGTCGACACGGGTCTGGGTTCATTTGCCCGAACCCATACCCGTGTCGATGCCCATGTGGCTCAGTGGTAGAGCACCCCCTTGGTAAGGGGGAGGTCGGCAGTTCGATCCTGCCCATGGGCACCACACCCCCCCTTTCCCTTCTCTTCCTATTTCAGGATCGCTAGGAGCGACAAACATGGCAAAAGGTAAGTTCGAGCGGACCAAGCCGCACGTGAACGTCGGCACCATCGGTCACGTTGACCACGGCAAGACCACCCTGACGGCTGCCATCGCAACCGTGCTGTCGAAGAAGTTCGGCGGCGAAGCCAAGGCTTACGACCAGATCGACGCAGCGCCTGAAGAAAAGGCCCGCGGCATCACGATCAACACCGCTCACGTCGAGTACGAAACGGCCAACCGCCACTACGCTCACGTTGACTGCCCCGGCCACGCCGACTACGTCAAGAACATGATCACCGGCGCTGCCCAGATGGACGGCGCGATCCTGGTGTGCTCGGCCGCTGACGGCCCGATGCCTCAGACCCGTGAACACATCCTGCTGAGCCGCCAGGTGGGCGTGCCTTACATCATCGTCTTCCTGAACAAGGCTGACATGGTGGACGACGCCGAGCTGCTGGAACTGGTGGAAATGGAAGTTCGCGAACTCCTGTCCAAGTACGACTTCCCTGGCGACGACACCCCGATCATCAAGGGTTCGGCCAAGCTGGCACTGGAAGGCGACACGGGCGACCTGGGCGAACAAGCCATCATGCGTCTGGCCGAAGCCCTGGACACCTACATCCCCACGCCTGAGCGCGCCATCGACGGCACGTTCCTGATGCCTGTGGAAGACG
>MERU01000012.1 GCA_001770725.1 Burkholderiales bacterium RIFCSPHIGHO2_01_FULL_63_240 | reverse complement strand
ATATAAGACCGCAGTTGATGCCGTCCAGCCAAAACCTCAAAAACTCCTTGCCACACGGGAGGCGTCCATATAAGCACCGCAGGGCAGTCCTGCCAAAGGCAGGACCACCACCCTTGAAGCCCGACCGCACATCGCCGCAGCCCCCGCCTCGCGCTGCCCCGCCAAAGCGCTCAACCCAAGGCAAGAACCAAATCAAGCCGAAGCCGAAGCCAACCCCTGCCGATGCACCCGGCCCCCCACCGCCGAAGCCGCCAGCACCCCCAACATCAGCACCAAAGCGGCCCCCGCAAAAACGCCAGCAGGGTGCCCGTGGTCCATCATCCAGCCGAACACCGGCGCCGCCAGCGCAAAGCCCACGTCCAGCCCCGAGTACACCGTGCCATAAACCCGCCCGGTCGCCCCCGGAGGCGCAGCCCGCTTGATCAACATGTCCCGCGAAGGCCCCGCCAGCCCGGTCCCGAACCCAGCCAGCGCCACGCTCGCCGCGCACATCAAAGGCGGCAACCACCCCGTCGAAGCCAGCACCAGCAGCACCGCCGCCAGCGTCATCGCCGCCGCGATCAAGCGCTCCAGCCGCTCGGCGCGCTGCACCAGAAAGCCGCCGATCACCATGCCCGCCGCGCCACACAGCATGTAGCCCGTCACCACGAAAGCGGTGATCGCCTCGGGCAGCCCCACCAGCTGCTGCAAGGCCGGGCTCGCAAAGCTCTGGATCGCGCTCAGCGCTGCGGTGGTGAAGAAGAAAAACGAAAAACACAGCCACACCGAAGGCAGCTTCAAGAACGCCATCGGGTGCTCGCTCACCGGCGTTTGAGCGGCCGCCGCCCGGTGCGCCGCATGGTGGTCGTCGATGGCCTCACGCTGCCACCACAGCAGCGCGATCACCGACAGCGACACCAGCGCCGCGCAGGCACACGCCACGCGCCAGCTGCCCGTGGCCGAGCTCAGCCCGATCAAGAACACCGGCGCCGCCGCCCACCCCAGGTTGCCGCTGATGCCGTGGATGGAGAACGCGTGCCCGATGCGCGCCATCGACACCCGTTTGTTCAAGATGGTGAAGTCCACCGGGTGAAACGGCGAGTTGCCCAGCCCCGCCAGCGCCGAGGCCAGCATCAGCCCGCCATAGCCCGTGGCCAGTGAGGCGCTCAGGCCCGCCGCCACGAAGCACGCCAGCCCCGCGAACAGCACCGGCCGCGCGCCAAAGCGGTCAACCACGAAGCCGGCCAGCGCCTGCCCCACGCCCGAGATCACGAAGAACAGCGTGACCAGCAGCCCCAGCTGCGCGTAGCTCAGCCCGAAGTCCCGGATGAACAGCGGGAACAGCGGCGGCAGCAGCATGTGGTGAAAGTGCGAGGTGCCGTGGGCCAGGCCGATCAGGCCGATGGTGGTGGCGTCCTGGCGGGCGGCCGGTGCGGGCAAGGTCGAAGCGGTCATGGGGCGTCACTGTACGCCTGGGGCCGAGGGCGCGCAGGCGCTCGCCTGACTACACTTGCGCCTGAACCGTCCTTTTTCCCCATGCGCATCGAACACATCCGCCAGCGCCTGCGCGCGCTCGGCGCCAAGCCCATCCACGAGCAGCGCGTGCTGCGCCTGTGGGCCCAGGCCCTGCCGCAAGGCAGCGGCAAGCGCCGCCCCGAAGACTTCCTGCCCCAGCCCGTGCGCGAGGGGCTCGATGCGCTCATGAGCGAAGTCATGGGCCTGGCCACGCTGCGCTCGGCCCACCCCGGCTCGGACGGCTCCGAGCGCCTGCTGGTGGGCCTGCAAGACGGCCAAACTTGTGAGAGCGTGCTGCTGCCGCGCGATGGCCTGTGCGTGTCCTCGCAAGTGGGCTGCGCCGTGGGCTGCGTGTTCTGCATGACCGGCAAGGACGGCCTGCTGCGCCAGATCGGCAGCGCCGAGATCGTGGCGCAGGTGGCCCTGGCGCGCACGCGCCGCGCGGTCAAGCGGGTCGTCTTCATGGGCATGGGCGAGCCCTCGCACAACCTCGACAACGTGCTCGAAGCCATCGAGCTGCTGGGCACGTTGGGCAACATCGGCCACAAGAACCTGGTGTTCTCGACCGTGGGCGACCCGCGCGTGTTCGAGCGCCTGCTGCAAGGCCGCGTCAAGCCCGCGCTGGCTCTGTCGCTGCACTCGAGCAAGGCCGAGCTGCGCCGCGAGCTGCTGCCGCGCGCCACGGCCATGTCGCCCGAAGAGCTGGTGGAAGCGGGTGAGCGTTACGCGCGCGCCACCGGCTACCCCATCCAGTACCAGTGGACGCTGCTCGAAGGCATCAACGACGGCGACGACGAGCTCGAAGGCATCGAGCGCCTGCTCAAGGGCAAGTACGCGCTGATGAACTTCATCCCCTACAACGAGGTCGAGTCGCTGGACTTCAAGCGCCCGAGCTGGGAGCGCGCCGCCGAGATGGCGCGCTGGCTGCACCGCCGTGGCGTGCTCACCAAGCTGCGCCATTCCGCAGGGCAAGACGTCGATGGTGGCTGCGGCCAGCTGCGTGCGCGCGAGAGCGTGCTGCCGGCGCACAAGCTGGCCAAGCCCGGCGCGCGCACCGTGGTGCCGATCGCGCCGGCTTGATCAGCGGGTCACGATCGGGAACACCCCCGTCGGCTTGTCGAGCAATCCGAAGAAGCGCCCCAGCGCCAGGCGGCTGCCGTCGATGCTGGTCTCCTTCGAGGTCAGCAGCGCCATCGCACCGGCCTGGCCCGTGACCATGCGGATGAAGAAGGGGTGCGTCACCGTGAGCGTCGCGTCGGCATCGGCCACGGGCGTGCCCGGCTCGATGGCCTCGTGGCGCAGCACGCCGTTGGCCACGCGCAGCACGTAGGCCTCTTTCAGGTCAGAGAAGACCATCTTGATGGTCAGCTTGCCGTCGCCCGCCTTCTCGGCGTTCAGCGAGGCGGCCATCGATTCCAGGAAGCGCTCGATGGGCGTGTGCTGCAGCAGGTCGGCAAAGGCCACGCGCGACTGCGCCTGCGTGGGCGGGCCGTCGCGCAGCTCCAGCGCGCCGCTGAGGTACACGTTGCGCCACGGCGCCGACTCGGCCAGGTAGCCCAGTTGCTCGAAGCTGCGCGCCAGCAGCTCGCGCGAGGCGGTGTCCTTCGGGTCGGCGTAGACGGCGTGCTTGAGCAGCTCGGCCGACCAGCGGAAGTCGCCCGCATCAAAGGCCTTCTGCGCGGTGGCGCGCAAGGCATCGGCGCCACCGGCCAGCGCCACGTAGCCCTTGGCCGCTGCCACCGGCGGCAGCGCGTCCAGGTTGGCCGGGTTCGCGTCGTACCAGCCCAGGTAGAACTGGTAGACGGCCTTGACGTTGTGCTTGACGGTGCCGTAGTAGCCGTGCACGGCCAGGTCCTGCTGCAAGGCGGTGGGCATCTTCAGCGTCTCGGCGATCTCGGGCGCGGTCAGGCCCGCGTTCATGCCGCGCACCGTCTGGTCGTGGATGAACTGGTAGCTGTCGCGCTGGTGCTCGATGAAGGTGCGGATGCGCTCGGCGCCCCACACCGGCCAGTGGTGCTGGGTGAAGACCACCTCGCTGCCTTGCACTTGCGCCAGCGCCTCGTTCAGGTAGCCGGCCCAGCGCGTGGCGTCGCGCACCTTGGCGCCGCGCAGCGTGTAGAGGTTGTGCAGCGTGTGGCCCATCAGCTCGGCGCCGCAGTAGGCCTTGAGGTCAGGCAATGCGAAGGTGAACTCCGAAGGCGCCTCGCTGCCCGGCACGTTGAAGAACACGAAGCGCACGCCGTCGATCACGTGCTCCTCGCGTGGCTTTTCCACCAGCAGCGTGGGCGGCAGGATGCCGACGCGGCCGAACGGCACCGCCTTGCCCAGCCCGTTGTCGACCACGCCGGTGGCGTTGGCCGGCAGGCGGCTGCCGTACATGTACATGGCGCGGCGGGCCATGGCCGTGCCCATCAGCACGTTCTCGCTGGTGGCCTCTTCCATGAAGCCGGCCGGCGCCACGATGGGCACCTTCCGCGCTTGCGCCTCTTCGGCCGAGATCACCCCCAGCACGCCACCGAAGTGGTCGACGTGGCTGTGCGTGTAGACCACCGCCGAGACCTTCTGCGCACCCAGGTGCTGGCGCGCAAACGCCATGGCCGCTGCGGCCGTTTCGCGCGAGGTGCCGGTGTCGACCACGATCCAGCCGGTCTGGCCCTGGATCAGCGTGATGTTGGACAAATCGAAGCCGCGCAGCTGCCAGATGCCCTCGCGCACCTGGAACAGGCCGGTCTGGTTGTTCAGGCGCGCCTGGCGCCACAGGCTGGGGTTGACGCTGTCGGGCGCGGCCTCGGCTTGCTGGAAGGCGAAGGCGTCGTGGTCCCAGATGACCTGGCCGGCCTCGTTGCGCACCTGACCGCTGGGGGCGGCGATGAAGCCACGGCGGGCGTCGGTGAAGTCGCTGGCGTCGGCGTGCTGGAGCTGGTGGGCCACCTCGGCCTGCGCGCGCTGCACGGCTGGGTGCACCGGGCCGGTGGGCTGGCTGGACGCCGTGGCCACGGGCCTGCCGGCCGTGCCGCAGCCAGCGGCGAGCAGGCACAGCCCGCTCAGCAGGGCAAGGGGCCAGGCCCGGCTGCGGCCGGTCGTGTGCGATGGACGAAGGTGGCGGTGGGGCGAGCGAAGGTCCATGGGTGTCTCCAGGGTGTTGTGCGTCACGCGGGCCGATGGCGCGCCCCAAGGCGGCGCGAGGACCCTGCCGGCATCCTGGGCGCGGGCGCACAATGTGTCCAATGCATTGTTCTCATTTGCATGATGAGCGGAGCGCATCGTGATCGACCTCAAACGCCTCAGGCACCTCACCGCCCTGGTCCAGCACGGCAACTTCCACCGCGCGGCCGAGGCCCTGCACCTGACCCAGCCGGCGCTCACGCGCAGCATCCAGGCGCTCGAAGCCCACGTGGGCGCGCCGCTGCTGACCCGCCACCGCACCGGGGTCGAGCCCACCGAGCTGGGGCGGCTGCTGCTGCGCCACGCCGGCGCGCTCGAAGGCCAGGTGCGCGACCTCGACCGCGAGCTGCGCCTGGCCAAGGGCCTGGACCTGGGTGAGCTGCGCGTGGGCGTGGGCCCCTGGGGCGGCTCGGTGCTGGTGGGGCCGGTGGTCGGGCGCCTGAACGCCTTGCACCCGGGCCTGCAGCTCAAGCTGGTGCTCGCCCCCTGGCAGGAGCTGCCCGAGCGCGCCCGCGCCCGCGAGGTCGACGTGGTGCTGGGCGAGCTGCGCGAGATCGAACAGCTGCCCGACTTTGAATGCGCCCCGCTGAGCCCGCACCAGGTCTGCGTGGTCGCCCGCGCCGGCCACCCATTGACGCAAAAGCCCGAGCTGCGCACCGCCGACCTGTTCGACTGGCCCTTGGCCGGCCCGAACCTGCCGGAGACCGCCTTGCAGGCCCTGGCCGCGCTGGCCGCCGCCGCCGGTGTGCCGCCCGAGCGCCTGCGCCCCGGCCTGCTGGGCGTGACCTGCGACAGCTCGGGCATCCTCAGCCAGGTGCTGCAGGAAAGCGATGCGCTGTCCTTCATGCCGCGCTTCATGGCCGAGGACGACCTGCGCTCAGGCCGGCTGGCGACCCTGGCGGTGCCGGGGTTGACGCAGTCCGTGCGCTTCGGCGCGGCCTGGTTGCGCGGCCGCACGTTGGGTGGCGCCGGCGAAAAGTTCGTCGCGCTGCTGCACGCGCACGACGCGGCCTTGCGCGCGGCGTCGAACGCGCCTCAGTCCTCGCCCTGACCGATCGCGCCAGCGAAGGCGCGGGCAAAGGCCTCGCCGAACGAGGGCGTGCCGCTGATCGACAGGCTCACCGTCACCCAGTCGCCCTCCGGGCTGACGTGCAGGTCGTGGCACCAGCTCGCGCCCTCGTCGAGGTCGCCCGGGCCGTCGGGGAAGCGCCGCGCCGCCCAGGCCAGCACCTGCTCCACCTCGGCCAGCACCGCCGCGTGGCGCTCGCGCGAGGTGGACGCCATCGCGTCGAAGGTGTGCACGCCGCCCGTGTCGCCACTGGCGTCGAAGCTGAGGAAGTCGAGGTGGGGGCGGCTGCGAGACATGGGGCGAATTTGTACCACCTTGGGGCTTTGCCGCCCTCAACTTGGGCGCGGCGGGGGCCGATATCCACCCATGGCCTCTGATCCGACACCCACCTCACCCGTTGAGCAACCCACGACGGCGGCGCCAGCCCTGCTGGACCCGGCGGTCAAACGCAGCTGGATGCGAGCGACGCGCGTGACCATCGTGCTGACCGTGGTGTTCTGCCTGATGCTGACCGGCCTGCGCTGGCTGGACGCCCAGCGCCAGGCCCGAGCGGTGGGCGCGACGGTGGTCAACCTCGTGGACGCGGCGCAGGGCGTGACGTCCGCCACGCTGCCGGCCGTCGAGGCGGCGGTGGAGCCGCAGGTGGCCGTCAAGGCCGTGGCCTTTTGCCCTGCCGACACCGCCATCGCCGCGGGCCAGTGCGAAGCCCTGTTCGTGCGCGAAGAGGCCACGCCTTGCACCCCGGGTTTCAGCCTGAGCGCCCTGTGCACGGCCGTGCCCTCCCTGTCGCGACCCGAAGACACCGTCCGCGTGACCTACTCCCTGGGCGCCACCTGGGTGGCCGCGGCCGAACAATCGGTGGCCTGCCTGCTGCTGATGGTGGGCGTGCTGTGGGCCTTCGCCAAGGTGCGCACCTCGCGCGCGCCCTCCACCTCGGCCCAGGCGGGCGGTGGTGGCGCAGGCGAGGCGGGTGGCGCCACGCAGAAATCGAACGAACACGATGCCCTGACCGGCCTGCTCAACCGCGTGGCCTTCGAAGCCGCGCTCAAGCGCCACAACGAGGCCGAGAACCTCAGCGCCCTCGAAGTCGACGGCTGCCTGCTGTACTTCGACCTGGACCGCTTCAAGCTCATCAACGACACCTACGGCCACATCGCCGGCGACACCGTGCTGCGCACCGTCTCTCAACGCCTGCGCTACACCCTGGGTGGCGGCGTGCTGATCGGCCGCCTCGGTGGCGACGAGTTCGCCGCGCTCATCACCGACGTGTCCTCGCGCGGCAACATCGAAACCATCTGCCGCGTGCTGATCGAGCAGGTCTCCAAGCCCATCCCCATCGACGACGTCAAGGAATGGGTGGGCCTGAGCATCGGCGCGCACATGCTCAAGCGCGGCACGCTCACCGTCGGCGAGATGCTGCACCGCGCCGACTTGGCCATGTACGAGGCCAAGCGCGCCGGCCGCGGTCGGCTGGTTTTCTATCACGAGTCGATGGAAGACGCGGCCCGCAGCCGCGCGCAGATCCAGGGCGAGCTCAAGCACGCCATCGACGCACGCCAGTTCTTCCTGGTCTACCAACCGCAGTTCGATGCCAAGGACCAGATCCGCGGCGTGGAAGCCATGGTGCGCTGGCGCCACCCGGTGCGCGGCCTGATCCCCACCGAGGAGTTCATGTCGGTGGCCGAACAAAGCGGCCTGATCGTGCCGCTGGGCAAGCACATCATCGGCCTGGTCTGCGAAGACCTGGTGAACCTGCGCAAGGAAGGCCTGGTGCTGCCTTACGTGAGCCTGGACGTGTCGATGCGCCAGCTGGCCGACAAGGCCCTGGTCGAAGACCTGCAGGCCACGCTGCAGCGCCACGGCCTGACCGCCGCCGACCTCGAATTCGAGGTCACCGAAGGCACGACCATGGTCGGTCAGGTCAGCAAGGAAAACGCCACGCTGCGCCAGCTGCAGGACATGAAGTTCCGCATCGCCATCGACGGCTTCGGCGCGGGGCAGTCGTCATTGGCTCGCCTCATCGACCTCAAGGCCGACAAGATCAAGATCGACCCGATGTTCGTGCACGCCATCAGCGAGCCGGGCTTCAACCCCGCGCTGCTGGAGCTGATGATCGGCCTGGCCCAGCGCCTGGAGGTCAAGATCGTGGCCCTGGGCGTGAACTCGCTCGAGCAGGTGAGCTGGCTCAAGCAGGCCGGCTGCACGATGATGCAGGGCGACTTCTTCGCCCAGCCCATGAACCACATCCAGCTGCTGTGCTGGCTGCGTGAGCAGGCCGGCGACCAGGGTTACCTGGGTGGGGTGTGGGCCCCGACGCGCGCCTTTGAAGAAAGCGACGTGATCCAGGCCTGAGCCGCAACCGCGGTTTCAGCGTTGTGCTTGACGCTTGCGAGCCGCGACCACAGCCGCGAGCCCCAGGACACCCAGCAGGAGCGCACTCGGCTCGGGCACGGCGCTCAGCACCACCGTGCCCGTGGTCGGGTCGATGGTGTTGACGCCATTGGTGAAGTAGTCGAACTTGAACTCACCCGGGGCGACGCTGTAGATGTTGATCTCGAAGCCGTTGCCCGCGAACACCACGCCGCCATTGGTGAAGACGGTGTCCGAGCCGGGCTCGACGATGCCGTCGAAGAGGTAGGTGCCGGTGGGGCTCAGGACCAGAGACGGGTTGCCGGGCACCAGGCTGTACGAGCCGATGGCCGCGCCCAGCGTGACGGTCAGGTCACCGGAGGTGGCCAGGAAGCGGCCATCGCCGAGGTCCTCTGCCACCAGCTGGCCGCTGGCGACGTTGTCGACACCCTGGAAGGTGAAGTTGAAGGTGGCTTCGGCTGCCGAGGCGGCGAGGGGGAGCAGCAGGCTGCTGGCGCAAGCCCACCGCAAGAGGTTCTTGCGCATGTCGATTCCCTGGGTGGATGGATGTGCCGGGCAGGATAGTCGCGCGTGGGTGCCACGGCAACCGCCCAGGGGTGGTGACAATGTCTCCAGGCGTAAGCCCGGGCGTTCAACGCGCAGTCGTGCCCCCGTGCGGGGCAAGGCCCGTGGCCTCGTGGGTGACGTCGCTCACCCAGGCCGCGTAAGCCTCGCTGGCCTGCGTGACCGGCACCGCGAAGATGGCGGGCAAATCGTAGCTGTGCCGCTCGCGGATGAATCGCTCGACCTCGGACCACTTGTCGGCCGAGGTCTTGAGCAGCAGGCGGCATTCATGCTCTTGCTGCAGCTTGCCGTCCCACAGGTAGACGCTCTCGATGTCGGACAGCTGCGCGCAGGCCACCAGGTGTTGCTCGACGAGACCTCGGGCGAGGCGCAGGGCTTCGTCGCGGGTGGGGGTGGTGGTTTGGATGAGGAGCATGGGGGGCAGCATCTGTAGCCGCCGGTTACAGGCGGGTGCGGGGCATACCATGCTAACTTCGGTGTGCCTTTTGAGCAGGCACACAACATAAAAAGCCAGTGTGGAGAGATTTCGAATGAGCCAGGTGAACCGGACCATGCGGTGGGGCGTGATCTTGACGTTCCTGTCGGGGGTGAATGGTTGCATGGCCCGGCAGCAGGCTGCTGACACCTGGGAGCCCGATGCGCGGCAGCGAGCCATCCTTGATTCCTTGCCGATGGATGTCCAAGCTCAGCGCGATGAGTTAATCCGGCTGGCTCGGATTCCTTTGCCCAGTCACGCAGAGCGTTTGCGCATCCTGAACCTCACGGGGAGCGATTTTCCGAGGCAGCACCCTCTGCGTCTGAATGAAGCCGCATTGCTTGATTTCTATCGAGACCAAGGCAAACCCAGCGCTGCCGAGCTGAGTGAATTGCAGTCTGCGGTGAATGCCCAGCTGATTGCGCTCAAAGGTGGCCGGTTCATCATGGGTGACTTCGGCCCGATGAAGTTCAAAGACGGTTTGACCATCACAGGACAGACCAACAACCCTGCGCACACGGTGGAGCTGAGCGCCTACGCGATCATGAAAGGGCCTGTCACGTTCGACGCGTTCGACCTGTACCTGCGGTCCCAAGGGCGGAGCGTGCTGAGCTGGATTGGTGAGGCATATGAGCAAGCGCCCATCGTCGGAGCGCTTGCGCACCGACCGGGGTACGTGGCCTGGCCTGTCAATTGGCGGGATGCCGACGGCTACTGCCGTTGGTTGAAAGACCTGACCGGTCAGCCATTCGCTTTGCCGACGGAGGCGCAGTGGGAGTATGCGGCCCGCGAGGGCGGCAAGTTCATCTCGCACCCCATGCACCACCTGCCTGGCATTCAGTGGGGCAATCCGTTCGTGCCGACGTCCGAGTCAGCTGACCAGGGAATTGCCGCCGTCAAAAAGCTGGCAGGAGAGCCGACGGTGTTCATCCGTCCGCAGCCGCCGAGCCTGACGGGTGAGAACCGCATCGGCATGCAAGGCGTGGTTGGTGGAGATGAAGTGGAGTGGACGGGTGATTGGTACGCCGATGACCCACGTTTGGGACAGAAGCTGCTGAAGGACCCGACGGGTGCCAAGACCGGATCACTGAAATCGGTTCGTGCCGTGGCGGGCAACTGGGCCAACAGCGTGTTGCATCGGTATGGGCACGAGGTGACGCAGGGCAACCGCTTCAGGTGCGTGCTCAACGCAGCACAGGCAGGGCGCTGAGACCGCGAACACGCTGCTCAGGTCATGCGGGGCTTGCGCTGACGAGGTGCCCGCGTGAGCCTTGGCCAGGCCACGATCAGGATGCCTAGGCCGCTGACCACGAAGATACTGGCCGTCAGACCCGTGGAGACGGGGTCAAGCCAGCCTTCCGAGAATGAGTCGATCGAGGCATCCAGGTCGTTGCGCATGGATGTTGGGTCGTACAGGACCGCCACCGCTTGTCCGACGGCATATCGCGACGGGTTGGTCGAACTTTTGGTGAGAAAAGTGCAGGGTCTGCCACGATGATCTGTGAATGTCACATAGGCGGCCTTGGATGGGTCGCCAAAGCGTGAACTGCGTTTCAGCGACGTGACGGTGCCGGTCGTTGCAACGTAAGTGCCTTCTCGCTTCTGCACTTGGAAGACGGACCATGTGGTCAGGGCCGCGAACCCGAGTCCGACGAAGATGGGGATGAGGGCCATGATCAGCAGATCAAGTTCCAGGCGGCGCTTCATCAGACGATTTGGTTGTTGTTCTCGCCAAAGCTTGAGCGACGCCAGGCCACATGCGTGCCCGAACCGCGCGAAAAGCGATAGGTGGGATCGCTGGCAAAGGCCAATTCGTGACCAGGCGTTGCGTCTGACTTCAGGCTTGCAACGAGTTGCTCGAGGCGGTCGTGACCACCTACGAGCGCCGCGACACGGCTGCTGCCGCTGTCGAGGTCGTGCTGTGAGTTCAGGTCCACGCCGATGCGCTGGCAGATGTTGTCCGCTTCCTGCGTCGTTTGCGCAGCACTTAGCAGCCAGCGGGCAACGTCTTCGATGTCCCGGCGCAAGTCCTGGTAGTCCTGCTTCAATCGCTCCAGCAAGCCCAGCAGCAAAGCCTTGGCTTCTGCGACCGATGTCAGCACGTAGTCCTTGGAGGCGCGGATGGCTGCGAGCGTTTCGCGGGTGGCGGTTCGCAGCAGCATTTCCCACTTGTCTTCCAGTTGACGGACGCTGCGCCCCAGGTAGTCACCCAGCTTGCGCCCTTCGGCGATAGCCAGGGCCTTCATGTAGACGAAGGCCTTCCATGCTTCGGCGCTGAAGTACTTGAGATTCTGGTCCAGCGCGTTGACAACCTGGTGTTTGAACCACTGGTCGAATTCGAGGATGTGCTCGAAACCGACCTCGGCTTCCACGTTGCCCTTGAGGCCCAGGCCCACACAGCCCGCGAGCTTCGCCTTGATGCGGAACTTGCCGTTGGTGTAGGAGATCTCGAACATGGCGGCACCACCGATGCCCGCCTGACCCTGCAGACCGGCGCTGACCTTGGCGAACGCCTTGAATTCGGTCGAGGCTGCCTTCTGCCACTCAAGGGAGCCTGAGAGCTTGCCACCTGCTTCAGCCCCTGCAAAGGCGCTGAGTTCGGCCTTGGCACCGGCTTCGGCCTCCACCGCACGATCGACTCGGGCCTTCGGGTTAGCGATGGCGGCCGGCTTCTTCTTGGCGGGGGCACCTTTGACGCCCTGGGTGAGGTCGGCCTTGAGCTTGAACTCCAGGCCTCCCTCGGCCAGCGCGCTGGCGCCGCACGAGAGAGACAGCTCCAGGTCCAGTCTCATGCGGAAGAAACCCAACTCCAGTTCTTGCTTGCCGCCATGGGCGTTCTTCCCTGCAGGAATCAGGAGGTGCAGTCCCTTCTTGTATGGCAGGTACAGGCTGACGTCACCCTGAGCCGACGCCAGGTCGAAGCCCGCGCGGGCGCTGGCAACGAACTTGCCATTGACCTCACCGCGTCCCTTGAGCAGGTCCCTGAATTTTTCGGTCGAGACCTCGGAGCTGATGGTGCGGCCGGCACCACCGAAGAAGCGCAGGAAGGCTGCGCCCCCGGACATCTGCAGACAGGCCTCGTCGGGGGTGTCCTTCTCGGCTTTTTCCTTGGCGGCCTGGGCGTCGTATCTGGCGTTGAAGGCCTCCACGAATTCGGGTGCCCAGCCGTCGGCCCAATAGGTAACTTCTTGCTTGCTCAGCTCACCCTTCACGGCAACCTTGCTGAAAGCTTCTTTCAGCTTCTTGCGATCGAGTTCGTACTCACCCTTCTCGTTCTTTGTGTAGAACGACTTGAGCTGGGTCTTGTCGCCGGGCAGGTTGTCGTAGCGGCGCAGGTGGTTCTTGACTTTGGCGGACCTGACGTAGGTGAAGCGTCGGGTCCGGGCCATGGATTTGCCCTTGTGTGTGGCCAGAGGCAAAAGTTCAAGCAGGCCGGAAGCACCATCGTTGAACTTGGGCAGGTCTTTGAACTCCTTGAACAGGGCCTCGCGTGCCTTTTCTTCGGCGACCACAGCCTTGTCCAGCTTCTGCATGGCCGTGTTCTGCTGCGTTACGTTGCCTTGCGCTTGAGCCTGGTGGAGCATCTGCGTGAGTGTGGCCACCTGGCTCTGCTGTGACCACAGCTGATCGAGCAGGTGGTTCAGGAACTCTGCTTCCTGACGGACGGCCGCGGCATCCGCGGCCTTGCACTCAAGGATCTCGCCGGTGGCGGGCTGGAAGAAATAGATGGGCTCGGCCTGCACCTTGCCCTGGACAACGGACCCGGGTTGTTCATTGCAAGTGCCGGAGCAGATGGCGTTGGCGGTCATGGTGGGCTGTGCGATGAGAGGGTCAACCGCGAACGACCTTCAGGGCGTCGGCCTTGAGGCTGGTGTGGCGCGTCGTCTTGCCTTCGTGGTTGGTGAGGCCTTGTGCCACCACTGAGCCCGATGCATCGACGATCCGGTAGGGCTCGCCGGCCAGAGGCAGCCCGCTGAGTTCGTCCAGAAGTTGGAACTGTTCGTCGTATAGCTTGCCCGGGGTCTTGAGGGAGGTGGATGCCGACGCCCCCCCACCCCCCGTCAACTCCTTCGCCGACGCCTTGAACTGCGCCGCCCCGCTCGTGCCGATCTCGATGTTCCCGCCCTCGATCTTCACGTAGCCCCCACCGCCGTTGAGCACGATGCGCTCGGGCGCGGTGATGACGATGTCGGCCGCCGTGCTTTGCAGGTCGATGGCCTTCTGCGCGGTCAGCGTGAAGGGCCCGCTCTGCGCTTCGGTGCGCACGTTGCCGCTGGCCGCGTGAAGCCGGATGCCGACGTCCTGAACGGCGCGCTGGCTGCTTTTGGCTTCGCCTCGGGTGAAGAGGCTGATGCCGTCTTTGACGGCCCAGGCCTGGTGGCGCTGGGTCAGCAGGTTGGCGTCTGCGCCGGTGGTCAGGCTGACGTGGGCACCCGCCGCCACCACGGTGTGGGCGGGCGTGGTGCTGGCGATGTCGCCGCTGGCGCTGAGCACGAGGTCGGGGCGCGCGGAGGTGTCGATGCGGCCCTGGCCGCCTCCAATGGGCACGTTGCCACTTGAAGATGAGCCCGTGTCGGCCTCACCTGCGTTGGAGGCATCGGTTGCTTCGCCACCCTCGGTGGCCTGCAGGCTGGCGAGCGTGGCGCTCAGCGCCTTGCGCGCAGGCAGCTGCTCGGGTGCGGCCTCACCGGGCAGTTGCGCCTTGTGCGTCTGGGCGTTGGCATGCAGGGTCTGCAGCAGCTCGGCGTGGGCCTGCAGCTGTTGTTCGGCCTCGCGGGTGTCGAGCGGTTGCGCGCGGGTGGTGGTGCCACCCTGGCGGGCGTGGGTGCTCAGGTGCAGGCCGCGTGCGGCGCGCAAGGCGCCTTGGGCCTGCGTGTGCAACTCCAGCCCGTGGCCACGTGGTTGCAGGCGCTGGTTGCCGTGCTGCTGAAGCAGGTGGCCGATCTGCAGCCAGGTTTGCGCCTGGGTGGTGTGCAGCAGCACGCGGCCTTGGGCTGGCGTGTCGTCCATGACGAGCTGGTTGTGCGCGCCACCGCCGGCCTGCGAGCTGTCGAGCGACTGGCTCTGAAAGCCGCTCAGGGTGCTGGCGTGGGCGTGGCCTTCTCGCGTGCCGGCCCGCTGGTCGCCGGGGAACCAGGCAGGCGCGTTGCCGGTGGCCGTGGCCGCACCCGAGCCCACCTGGTTGCCCTGGCCATTGGCCTGGCCCTGGCCGTTGTAGGCCGCGCCGATGACGACGGGGCGGTCGATGTCGCCATCGAGGAAGGCGACGATGACTTCCTGGCCCAGGCGTGGCACGAAGACACCGCCCCAGTTCTGGCCGGCCCAGTCTTGCGCCACGCGCACCCAGGTGCCCGAGGCGTTCGAAGCGGGGGCGTTGCAGTCGCCCGCGGGGTGAGCCATGCGGTGGCTGCCCTGGGCACCGCGCTGCCAGTGGAACTGCACCTTGATGCGGCCGTCGCGGTCGGTGTGCAGCGGCTCGCCCGCGCCGACGACGATGGCCGTCTGGGTGCCTGCCACGAGCGGTTTGTGCAGCGCGATGCGGCCGCGCGCGTCGGTGGGCAGGCGGCGCACGGGCACGCTGTGGCGCTGGGCGCTCAGGCGCGCTTCGTAGAGGGGCTCGTCAGCGGCGTTGGCGGCCTCGCCCTCGAAGCCGAAGTTGTTGCGCGCGGTGTGCGTGACGGACAGCACCACGAAGGTCGAGGCCTCGGCGCCGTCAGATGGCGGGTGCTCGGGGTGATCGAGCAGCGTGAAGGTGGAGCCGGGCGCCAGGGTGCGCACGGTGCCGGCGCCTTCGAAGCACTTGCGGGCGGCCTCCAGGGCCTCGCGCTGCAGGCGGGCGCGGCGCTCGGCCTGTGCGGGGGATTCGTAGGCGTAGTGGCCGGGCTGGTCGGTGTGGGCCAGCGCGAAGGGCTGGCCATGCTCGGGCGCGACCTGCTGGCTGGCGTGGTGGCTGCTGACGGTGCGGTGGTCCCAGCTGGCGGTGTGCAGCTCGCTGGCGCCCACGCGGCGCACACCGTCCCATTGCTGCAGGGCGTCTTCCTTCAGGGTGGCGCCGGCCTGGGTGTAGCGGATGCGGGCTTGCGCGTTGGGCTGGCAGGCACCGTTGTGGTCGGCGATGACGAGGGTGTGGCGGCCCAGGTGCTCACCGCCCGCTGCGCCTTCGTGCTCGAACCAGGCGAACAGGCCTTCTTCGGCCCACAGGCGGGTGAGGAAAGCGAGGTCGGTTTCGTGGAACTGCGTGCACAGCGAGCGGCGCGGGAAGGCTTCGCGGCTGCTCACGTCGATGCGCCAGGCCGGCTGCAGCGCGCCTTGGGCCTGGTGGTCGGCGAAGACGGCTTCGGTGATGTCGAGCACGCTCATGTCCTGGAAGGACCAGGCGTCGGTGCGGTGGCCCAGAAAGCTCAGCCAGGGCTCGATGTGCAGGCGGTAGCGGGTCAGGCCTCCGTCGGAGCCGATGCGGGCGAAGCGGGTGACGTGGCCGTGGAAGGGGCGCCAGTCGCCGCCGATGACCGCGCTGGCCAGGCCGCCCGAGGTGAGCAGCTCGAGCAGCACGGGCTGGCCCAGCAGGTCGGCGGGGGAGAGGTCGGGCCGGGTGCTCAGGGCGAGCAGGTCGATGTGGCAGGCCGCTGGCGAGGCGGGCGGCGTGGCGGGCACCATGCCTTCTTCGATGGTGACGCGTTCGGCCAGCAGGGTGTCGGGCCCCAGCGGGGTGTGCAGGCGCAGCAGGCGGGTGTGCTGGTTCAGGCCGCCAGGCAGCAGCCCGGCTGCGGCGGAAACAACGCGAGAGGCATCACTCAGCGCGTGCTGGATGCCGGCTAGATCGGTCATGGGCCGTCCCTGGGAATTTGTGTCGGCCAGGGGTCAGGCGC
The DNA here is from genome assembly GCA_001770725.1 of Burkholderiales bacterium RIFCSPHIGHO2_01_FULL_63_240. Classification (GTDB taxonomy): domain Bacteria; phylum Pseudomonadota; class Gammaproteobacteria; order Burkholderiales; family Burkholderiaceae_C; genus Aquabacterium. The sequence goes on along the minus strand of MERU01000012.1, from coordinate 109,267 downwards.
CCCAGGCATCGCTTGCCCGGGAAGGTAGCAAAAAAGGGGCGAGGCGGCCGCCCGGCTCCCCCGCTTGGGGGCCGTTTGGTGGCGGGCAAAGTGCAAGCATTTGTGAAGATGGCGGCGAACGAGCCGCTACTCGAGCAGATGATCTCGGCACGGTGGTTGCATGATCGGGGCATGGCTGCTCGAAACGTCTCCCCCCTTGTCCTGGTGCCCTCCTGTCAGCGCGTGCTGGGACGTCACCCTTTCCACATCGTTGGTCGCAAGTACGTGGAGGCCATCCGCATGGCGGGGGGCGTGCCCCTGATGGTGCCGGGTGGGCGGCCCGAAGAGTTGCTGGCCGCGTTGGACGTCATCGACGGGGTGCTGCTGACCGGTTCGCCCTCGAATGTGCACCCCAGCCATTTCGACGAGCCCGTGCACAACGAGGAGCTGCCGCTGGACCCGCTGCGCGACGCCTGGACGCTGCCGCTGATCCGCGCCGCGCTCGATCGGGGGCTGCCGCTGCTGGCCATTTGCCGAGGTCTGCAGGAAGTCAACGTGGCGCTGGGGGGCTCGTTGCACCAGGCCGTGCAGGATCAGCCGGGGCACATGGACCACCGCTCCGATGAGAGCCTGCCGGTCGAGCAGGAATACGGGCTGGCGCATGCCATCCACATCGAGCCTGGTGGCACGCTGGACCGCATCCTCGAAGGGCTGCCGCCTTCGGTGCGCGACGGCACCCAGGTGCGCGTCAACAGCCTGCACGGGCAGGGCGTCAAGCAACTGGCGCCCGGTCTGCGGGTGGAGGCGCGGGCGCCGGACGGCATCATCGAGGCCTTCAGCCTGCCCGATGCCGGCTTCAACCTGTGCATGCAATGGCACCCGGAGTGGCTGGCCCACGAGAACCCGGTGTCGCAGCGCATCTTCGAGGCGTTCGGCCAGGCTTGCCGGATCAGGCGGGAGCAGCGCGGGTCAGGCTCCTGACGATGGCGTTTGGGCGCGTGTCAGCAACTCGCGCCGGACCCTGTCCAGCACCTCGGTCCAGTTTCCTCGTTCGGTTTGACGGTACAGCGTCATGCCCGGGTACCAAGGCGTGTCGCTGCGTTCGGTCAGCCAGCGCCAGTCCGGGTTGAAAGGCAACAGCAGCCAGGTTTCCTTGCCGAGTGTTCCAGCAAGGTGCGCCACGCTGGAGTCCACGCAGATGACGAGGTCAAGCTGGGCGATGAGCGCTGCCGTGTCGCTGAAGCTGTGCAGGTGCTCGCCAAATGAGCGGATGGCCTGGCTCTGATCAAGGGCCGGCTGGTCGCTGGCGCGCACGTCCTTGTGCAGGCTGATCCAGTCGATGCCTTCGCAAAAAAGGGACTTGAACGTGCTCAGCGGGATGCTGCGCTGGGCGTCATCGACGTGATCGGGGTTGCCGCTCCAGACGACGCCCACTCTCAGGGCCCGGCGTTCACCCAGGCGCGTCTGCCACAGCTCCATCTGATCGGCCGATGCGGTCACGCCGGGCGTGGGCGGGGGGATCTGGTCGGGCTGTGTGCGCAGCACCAGCGGCAGGCTCAGCAGAGGGCAACTGTGGCTGAAGGGGGGCAGTTCGCGGTCGCTGGACACCACCTGCGCGAAGGGGCACGCCCGGCTCAGGAGTTCAACCAGTTCGGGCTGCACTTCCAGGAGGACGCGCGCGCCGCGCTCGTGAACCTGTTTTGCGAAGCGGCTGAACTGCAGGGTGTCTCCCAGGCCCTGCTCGCGGTAGAGCAGCACCGTCTTGCCTGCGAGGTCGGTCTGTGGCTGCAGTCGCTCGCCATCTCGGGCCCGCCAGCCCATGTTGCGCCAGTGATCCAGGCGTGCTTCGGCATGTTGCCAGCCGCGATCGAAGTTGCCCAGGCGCAGCAAGTTCATGCCCAGGCTCCAGCGACTGGCTGTGGCGTGCGGCGCCAGCTCGACGGCGCGTTCGTAGCTCCTGGTGGCCTCCGCATGGCGGCCCAGGCGCGACAAGGCATTGCCCCGGTTGGTGTGGGCTTCGAAGCTCGCGGGATTCAGGCGCAAGGCCTCGTCGAGGTCGGACAGGGCTTCGGTGTTGCGCTCCAGGCGCATCAGCAGGTTGGCGCGGTTGTTCCAGCCGCTGTCAAGCCGGGGGTTGAACTCGATGGCCTTGTTGAAGTTCAGCATTGCCAGCTCCAGCTGTCCGAGGGCCTGGCAGGCGGCGCCTCGGTTGGCGTGGGCGCTGGCGTTCTGTCGGTCGATCTTGATGCAGCGTGTGATCAGGTCGATGGCTTGCTCTGGGTCCCCCGCTTGCAGGCGCAGGACGCCAGCGAGGTGCAGGGCGTCGCTGTGCCGGGGGTGCAACTGGATGACCTGCTCGTACAGGGGCAGCGCGGCCTGATGCTGCCCCCCCTGGTGCAGCTGCAATGCTTGCTGAAACAGGGCCTCGGCTTGCCGCTGTCTGTTTTGTTGCGGGGTGCCGGCAGCGGCGAACGACAGGGGGGCTTTCATGCAGAGAGGCGCGTGTTGAAAGGAAGTGTCTGCGTCGTTTCAGCCATTGAGCCAGGCCAGGATCGGCGCCCACTGCGCCAGGTCCTTTTCGACCTTGGCCGACGGCACGTCCCACAGGCTCAGGCCATGGGCGGCGAGGTGGGCGTAGTTCTGCGTGTCGCGCAGCAGCGTGAGCAGCGGCACGTCAAGCGTCTGCAGGAACTCCTTGAGGTGCTCGGTGGCCTTGGTGTGGTCCTTGATGCGGTTGCCGACCACGGCCACCTGCTTGCCCTCGGCGCGGCCCTTTTTGGCCAGCGCGGCCACGAACTCCTGCGTGGCGTAGATGTCGAACACGCTGGCTTGCAGTGGCACGATGACCTTGTCGGCGAGCTTCATGACGGCGTCCAGGCCCTTGCCATGCAGGCCGGCGGGCGTGTCGAGCACGACGTGGGTGATGCCCTTGGGTGGTCGTGCGACGTGGTCTTCGCTGATGTCCCAGGTCTGGATGCGAGGCAGGTTGTCCGGTCGCAGCTTCAGCCAAAGCCGGGATGACTGCTGGCGGTCGACGTCGCCCAGCATCACGGGGTGGCCCTGCCGGGCGAAGCAGCCTGCGATGTTGCTCGACAGCGTGGATTTGCCCACGCCGCCTTTGGGATTGGCGACCACGATCACTGGCATGGTGTTGCTCCTGTCGGATGGCTGACGATTTGCCTGCCGCCGATTGTGGCCCAAGCTCGGGGCATGTGGCGGGGGGCTTCCGCCCGGGTGTCGGGCTGGGCCGACGGTGGGGCGTCAGGGGCGCGGGAAGGCCGCCTCGACCTCGGCCAGCGTGGCCCGTGTGGCTTCGATCAGGCCGGGCTCGGCGGCGGCGGCGCGCAGCACGGCCCGTCGGGCGGCGTCGCGGGCCTCGGGCAGGCGGCGCTGGCGCAGTCGCACGTTGGCGAGGTTGTTCCAGGCTGCGGCGGCGTCGGTTTGCGCGGCGACCTGGGCGAAGGCCTGCGCCGCGTCGTCGGGGCGGCCGGCCTGCAGCAGGCTGTTGCCCAGGCCCATGCCGATGACCAGGTCACCCTCCCAGCGGCTGGCGGCTGCCTGCCAGGCGGTGACGGCCCGTGCGGGCGGGGCCACGCGTTCGAAGCCGAGCCGGGCCTCGCGCACGGCTGGCAGCTCGGCGGCGGCGGGCAGCCCTTCGGGCGGCAGCACCACGAAGGCCCAGCGCCTGGCGCGTGCCCAGGTGCGCTCGAAGGTCAGCAGGTCCAGGCGCTGCTCGCGGGTGGTGCCCGACCGCAGGATCGCTTCGCCGCGATCGAGGTCGTAACCGATGAGCACGGCGAAGTGCCACATGGGCACCCAGTCCAGCGCGAGGTTCTGCATCACGCCCACGGGGTGGCCGGCGGCGAGCTCGCGCAGCACGGCGTCCAGCCTCTCGGGCAGGCGGGTGGCGAGGGCGTCGTGGCGGCGGGGCGCGGCCAGCATTTCGATTTGCAGGCTGCCGCCGCGTTCGGGCACGAAGAGCTGCGGCGTGAGTTCGGCAGGGCTCACCGGGCGGCCGATGGCCTGCAGCAGCGTGGCCAGGGTGGCCGGGCCGCACTGCAGCTCGGTCTGCGGGAAAAAGGGCGTGTCGGCCAGGTGGACGGTGCGTGGCAGCCCTGCGGGCGGGCGGGCCAGCAACTCGCGCGATTGGGCCGAGCCGGCGTCGGACCAGGTGGCGCAACCGCCGAGGGCCGCGCTCAGGCCTGCACCCAGGCCGGCGCCCAGGGCCAGCCTGCCCAGGCGCCGGCGATCCGGCCTGGCGGCGTTCATCGCCTCAGCGCGGGGCCGTGGGTGGGCACCGCGGTGCTTCAGCGGACCGAGCGGGTGAAGGGGAACACCTTGGTGAGGCCGAGGATGTCGGTCACCAGCAGCACCAGGAAGATGAAGACGATGACGCCGAGCACGTCGGAGGCGCCGGCCGGGGCGTGGTCGAGCTGGTCGGCCAGGGCCACGACTTCGGCGTCGGACAGCGAGGCGATGCGCTCGCGCGCGGCTTGCATGTCCACACCCTTGGCAGCCAGGGCCTCGGCCACGTCGGCGCGGTTGAGGGTGGCCAGCACGTTGGCGCGGCGGGACTGGGCTTCGGCCTGGGTGACCTGGGCGGCCACGGCGTCGGTGGCGATCATGCCGGCGTGGGCGGCCTGCAGGCCGGCGGTGTGGCTCATGGCCAGTGCGACGGTGAGGGCGAGGGCTTTGCGGGTGCGGGTCATGTTGCTTCCTTTGCTAGCGAAGTGGGGGTGGTCGCAGCCGAGGATAACGCGGGGGGCGTCGAGCTGGCTGACGGGCGGGCGGGGCACGGTAACCAGGCGTGTCTGTGGCGTGGGCCGTGTCTGCGCGACAATCGTTCCCATGTCCCTCGACAAGCCCGTTGCCGCGGCCGTGACCGCCGAGATGCCCGCCCCGACGACCGCCCCCAAGGCCGTGCTCGACGTCGTCTGCCTGTGCGCCGATTGGTGCGGCACCTGTCGGGAGTACGCGGCCACCTTCGAGGCCTTGCAGCAGGTGATGCCCGGGCACCGCTACCGCTGGATCGACATCGAGGACGAGGCCGATGCCATCGGCGACATCGACGTGGAAACCTTCCCGACGCTGATGCTGGCGCACGCCGGCCGATTGCTGTTCGCCGGGCCGGTGCTGCCGCGCCTGGGTGACGCCCAGCGCCTGCTGGAGGTGCAGTGCGAGGTGGCCGCGGCCGGGGGCGCGCTGGCGGCGGCGACGTCGGGGTTGCCCGCCGATCAGTTCGAGGCGTTTTCGGCGCTGGCCGCTGAGCTCGCCTGAGCTGGCGCCTGCCAGCCGCTGGCCCAGCCAGGGAACTCGACCGCCGGCATGGGACGGGCCACCAGGTGGCCCTGGGCCTCGTCGCAGCCCAGGCTGGCCAGGTGGCGCCAGGCGGCTTCGTCTTCCACGCCTTCGGCGACCACGGTCAGGCCCAGGCTGTGGGCGAGCTCGATGGTGGACAGCACGATCTTGGCATCGTGGCCGTCGCGGGCCATGTCCTGCACGAAGGAGCGGTCGATCTTGAGCTCGTCCACTGGCAGGGCCTTGAGGTAGGCCAGCGAGGCGTAGCCGGTGCCGAAGTCGTCGATGGACAGGCGCAGGCCCATGCCGTGCAGGCGCTCGAGCGTCATCTGCGCGCGGCGGGGGTCGTCCATGATGGCGCTCTCGGTGATCTCCAGCACCAGGCGGTCGGCAGCGACCCCGTGATGCTCGATGAGCGCTTGGAAGCGTTCCGGCAGGGCCTGGTCCATCAGGTCGCGCGTGGAGAGGTTGACCGACAGCTTGACGTCCAGGCCCAGGTCGGCGAGCTGGCGGGCGGTGCGGGTGACCTCTTCGAGCATCCAGCCGGTGAGCAGGCGCACGAAGCCGGTCTGCTCGGCAAAGGGCACGAAGCCGCGCGGGGGCAGCACGCCGCGCACCGGGTGCTCCCAGCGCACCAGGGCTTCGGCGCCCACCACGCGGCCGGTCTTCAGGCTGACCTTGGGTTGCAGGAACAGGCGCAGCTCGCCCTGGTCGACGGCCTGGCGCAGCTCGCCCAGCAGGGTCAGCGAGGAGCTGCTGTCGGGTTCGAGCTCGGCTTGGTAGATGACGGCGCCGGCGCGGCGTTGCTTGGCCGCGTACATGGCGACTTCGGCGCGGCTGAGCAGGGCGTCGACGTCCTGGCCGTGTTCGGGGCTGGCGGCGATGCCGATGCCCGCGGAGAGGTCGACCTTGTGGCCGTCGAGCTGGATGGGGCGCTCGAAGTCGGAGAGGATGAGCTGGGCCAGGCGGTGCGCGGTGGCGGTGTCGGTGCGCGGCAGCAGCAGGCCGAACTCATCGCCGCCCAGGCGGGCGAGCACGGCGCGGGGCTGGGCCTTGGCGTGGCCTCGCAGGCGCTCGGCCACCGCCTTGAGCAGGCTGTCGCCGAAACGGTGGCCCAACTGGTCGTTGACGTGCTTGAATCGGTCCATGTCGAGCACGAGCACCGAAGTGGGCTTGCGGCCGGCTCGCTCGAGGGCCTGACGCAGTTCCTGGCGGAAGCGGTCGCGGTTGGGCAGGTCGGTGAGGCGGTCGCGGGTGGCCAGGCGGCGGATCTGGCCATCGCGGTCCTGCAGGGCCTGGCGCATGGTCTCGAAGGATTCGGCCAGCTCGCCGATCTCGCCGCCGTAGCCGCTGGGCACCTGCGAGTCGTAGTCGCCGCGCTTGAGCTTTTCGGCCGAGCTGGACAGGCGCCGCAACGGTTTGGTCAGGCGCCTGGCGGTGATCAGGCCGACCACGCCGAAGGCCGCCACGCCGAGCACCGACAGCGCCAGCAGGGTGTGCTTCATGTGCAGGTAGGTGGCGCGCACGTCGTCGAGCGAGCTCAGCACGATGGCGCGCACCTCGGTCGGGTCGCCGGGTGCGGACAGGGTGAAGGCGCGGCCGAGGTGTTCGCCATGCGGCAGTCTGACGGCGCGGTCGGCGGGGTCGCGGGCCGGGTCAATCGGAGCGGTTGGGGCGCTCGTTGCGGTGGGCAGCGGGTGGTTCGCCTCGTCGGCGAGCCACATCGGCAACAGGGCCTGGGCCACGGGCGGCTCCAGGGTGCTGCTGTGCAGTCGCCAGGGCTCGGGCTGCGCGGCGGCGTTGCCGCTGTTGGCGCGCACCATCAGCAGCACATCCGGGCCGAAGAGGTCGTGGATGTCGTGCAGCACGCCACGCAGGCGGACGTCGGCGGTGGTGGGGGGCGCGGCGACGGGGTTGCCGGCGGCGGTGGCCGGGTCGACCGAGGAGGCCGGCAGCTGGCGCTGCAGCCAGCGCTCGGTGGTGATCAGGCTGGCGTGGACCGACAGGCGGACGTTGTGCTCGATGCCCCGCTGGATCAGCCAGAAGGTCAGGACCTGCCCCAGCACGAGCAGGGCCACGTAGGCGATGACGATGCGGGTGTGGAGTCGGGGCGGGGAAAACAGGTCCGAAAGCATGCGAGGGGTCCGAGGGACCCCGCAGTATCAGCGCCCGTCTGTCGGGTGAACATCCCCCATCCGCACGCTGGGGCCCGCTTCATCCCTCAACCAGATGGCCAGGGCGGGTTGCAGCCAGTCGAGCTGACAGGCCGAGGCTTCGGCATGGCGGACATCGTGACGCGGCTCGTGGCGCGAGCTCACGGAGGTGCTCGCCACCGTGGATCGGCGAGCGGGTTGGGCGGCGGGGTGTCGGGCGGGCGGGGCCATGCTGACCTTTGGTGAGGGTGTCGATACTGCTGACACCCCCTTGATCGGTCACGCCACGGATTTCTTCAGGTCCGAAGGCCTGTTTTCAGGCCGCCGCCACCATGTTTTGCGCCTTGCCGTGCGCCTTGTCACGACTGGTTTCATCCACGGGAGCGGTTTGCAGATGGCGCAATTGCTGGTCGAATTCGGCCAGGAAGCGGTCCACCGTGGCGGGCGAGATCTCGTCGTTCTGGTGGATGACGGTGAAGAACTGCTTGCCGTTGAGGCTCAGCGCACCGAGCAGGAAGACGTTGCTGATGGTGGTGGGCCAGAGTTCCGAGAGGCGCACGCTGCCGCCCTTGGGGTTGATGAACTCGGCGCTGCCCAGGTTGCTCAGGTGGCACGACAGCGCGGGCAGGCTGCGCTTGGCCTTGCTTTGCACGATGAGGTGGCTGTAGAGCGTGCGGCCCACCCAGGGGATGATTTCCCAGAAGGTCAGGGGCAGGGCGAAGTCGCGGCGCTCGAAGCGGGCCATGGCGGCTTTGGATTGCGCCTCGAGCGAGGCGATCTGCTCGGCGAGCGTGGCCTGCTGGCGCGCGCGCACCGTGAAAACGGACACGTAGTTGCCGAACTCGGGGCCCTTGCCGTCGGGGAAGTAGCGGCGCAGGTCGACCGAGGTGCGAAGCGCCGCCACCGAACGCGGCCCGCCGGGCTGGTCGGGGCCGTCGCGGTGGCCCAGGGCCAGGAAGGTGTTGGCCACCGTGGCCATCAGCAGGGTGTTGACGGTGGTGCCGTGCTGCTTGGCGAGCGCGCGCATGGCGTCGGCGGCCACCGGCATCTCGTGGTAGCGCACGCTGACCGTGGTGTGGTGGTCGGAGCCGCCGTCTTCGAGCTGGATGACGCGTTCGTTGCGCGTGGCGGCCTTCTCGGCGCGGCTGTCGCGCCACCAGCGGGCCACGCTGCCGGGCCACTGCCACCACTTCTGCGGGGTGACGGCGGGCATCATCGACGGCGAATCGACCTTGCACGGCGCGATGGGCTGGCCGTTCAGGCGCCCGAGGATGGCGCACAGCATCTGCACCATCGAGCGGCCGTCGCCGATGATGTGGTGCACCGAGAACATGATGGCGGGCTGCGTGGCGTGCGGCAGGAAGCGGCCACGCCAGGGCAGGCCGCGCTCGAGCGAGATGGGCTCGTTGAGGAAGCGCGTGTGCCAGGCCTGCAGGGCCTCGCGCGAGGACGGGTCGACGCCCAGCTCCACGCGGTAGCAGTCGTCGAAGAGCTGGTCGACGAAGCGGTCGTCGGGCAGGATGCGCAGCTTGTGCGTCCAGGCCGTGGGCACGACGATGCCGCGCATGCGCGGAAAGGCCGTGGTCAGCTCGCGCAGGGCCTGGCGGACCAGGGCTTCGTCGAGCGGCTGGTCGAATCGCAGGATGTAGGCCTGGTTGATGGGGCCGAGGTGCCCCTCGCCAGCCCAGTACATGTGCTCGGAGCGGTTCAGGGGGATCAGGTTGGCGGTACTCACAACGGTGTCCCGGCGACGTTGGTTTTGCCGTGTCGCGTCAAACGATGGTCGCTTGACTGTAGCCAGTGGGGGCAAAAACCGCCTGGGGGCTTTCCAGCGGAGGCGCTCCCCGGATCGAGGGGGGCGGTCGGCGAATCCGGGGGCCCGGGCCGAGATCAGGCGGGGCTGGCCACTTCGGCGAGCTGCAGCGCCAGGCGGCGCAGCGCTTCCCAGGCGTCGACGGGCCATTGCGGGTGCGGCAGGCCCTTGACGATGCCGTCGACGATGCTGGCGTGCGCCACCAGCCGGGCCAGCGGCGGCGTGCGCAGGTTCGGCAACGCGCGTTCGTACAGCCGCTCGCGCGGACCCCAGACGCGCTGCTCGCGCAGCACCATGGGCAAGGGCTTGCCGCCGTCGAGCCCCAGGCGAGCGTGGTACAGGCCCTGGATCTCGCCGGCCAGGGTGTAGTGCACCAGCACGGCGGCCTCGCCCTCGGCCTGCAGGCCGTCGAGCATGCGCAGGGTGCGGGCCACGTTGCCTGACAGCACGGCCTCGGTCAGCTTGAAGACCTCGAAGCGCGCCACGTCGACCACGGCGGCGTCGATCTGCTCGAGCGTGAGCACGCCGGGCGCGTGCAGCAGGCCGAGCTTGATGATTTCCTGGTGCGCGGCCAGCAGGTTGCCTTCGACGCGGTCGGCGAAGAAGGACAGGGCGCGCTGGCCCGCCTCGCCGGGCTCGACCTCCTGGCCTTGGGCCTTGAGGCGCTGCGCGATCCACAGGGGCAGCTGCTGGCGCTCGACCGGGTCGCAGCGCAGGGTGGCGCCCGCGCCATCGAGCGCGGTGAACCAGGCGCTGGACTGCTGGGTCTTGTCCAGCCGCGGCAGGGTCACCAGCGTGATGAGCGCGTCGTTGCCGGCGGCCTGCTCGATGTAGCGCTGCAGGGCCAGCGAGCCTTCCTTGCCAGGCTTGCCGCCAGGGATGCGCAGCTCGATGAACTGGCGGTCGCCGAACAGCGACATCTCGCTGGCCGCGCCGATCAGGCTGGCCCAGTCGAAGGTGCCGGCGTTGAGCACGGTGTGCACCTGGCGCTCGGTGTGGCCTTGCGCGCGCGCAGCAAAGCGGATGGTGTCACCCGCTTCCTGTGCGAGCAGGGCCTCGTCGCCATGCAGGGTGTAGACCGGCTTGAGCGGGCCCTTGGCGAGGTGGGCGGCGAGCTGGTCGGGGCGCAACTGCATGGTCGGGGATGCGGGGTGCGCGGTGGGGGCGCGAACGGGGCCGGGCCTCAGCGCGTGGTGGCGCTGGTGGCCTTGTCGGCTTCGGGCGGTGTCGGCAACTGCTGCGGTTTGATGGCGGCCAGGCGGCGCATCACCTGGTTGACGATGTCGGTCTGCATGGCACGCGTGAGCGCATCGGACTCGTCCTGCTTGGCCAGGGCGTCGCGTTCGTTGTAGCTGAGGTCGCGCACCAGGGCCACGTCGGAGGCGGGCAGCAGCACGCTGCCGTCGCCGCGCCGCACCTCGAAGCGCAGGATGGAGCGCGCCGTCATCGTGCGAACCTGACCGAAGGCCGTCTTGGCCGACACCAGGGTGTCGCGCGTGTCCTGCATGGCGACGAACTCGACGTGGGTGACGGGCACCTGCGCAGCGGAAGCGGCTTGCGCGGCCTGCAGGCTGCTTTCGACCACGGTGACGCCATTCGCTTCGAGCGCACGCGCCAGCTCGGTGGCCAGCGGCGAGGTGCTGGAAAAGCCGCTGAGCTGGATGGAGCGAAAGGCCATGTCGTGCTGGCGGCGCAGCTGGAAGCCGCAGCCCCCGAGCGAGGCCAGGGGCAGCAGGGACGAAGCGCCCAGCAGGGTCAGGAGTTGGCGGCGTTGCATGGGCATGACCTTAACACCGGTGCTCAGACGACCAGGTTGACCAGGCGGCCCGGCACGATGACGACCTTCTTGGGCGCCTTGCCTTCGCTGAACTTGGCGAAGTCCTCGCTGGCCAGGGCGGCGGCCTCGATGGCGGCCTTGTCCGCCTGGGCCGAGACCTTGATCGAGCCGCGCAGCTTGCCGTTGACCTGCAGCATCAGCTCGATCTCGTCCTGCACCAGGGCCGATGCATCGACCTGGGGCCAGGGCGCGTCGAGCAGGTCGCCCAGCTTGCCGGCGTAGCCCAGCTCGCTCCACAGCGTGTGCGCCAGGTGAGGCGTGGCCGGGTAGAGCACGCGCAGCAGGATGCCGAAGCCTTCGATCAGGGCGATCTGGCCGTCGGCCGCATCCAGGGCCTTGAAGCCTTCGAGCGCGTTGAGCAGCTTCATGGCACCGGAGACCACGGTGTTGTACTGCATGCGCTGGTAGTCGTAGTCCACCTGCTTGAGCACGGTGTGGACCTCCAGGCGCAGGGCCTTGGCTTCCTTGCCGAAGGCGATGTCGGCCAGCGAGGTGGCGCCTTGCGTGGCGGCCGCGGTGTCGACCTTGGGCAGGGCTTGGAGCTTCATGCCGAAGTTCCACACGCGGCGCAGGAAGCGGAAGCTGCCTTCGACGGCGGCGTCGTTCCACTCGAGCGTCAGCTCGGGCGGGGCGGTGAACATGGTGTACAGGCGTGCCGTGTCGGCGCCGTACTTCTCGATCAGCTCTTGCGGGTCGATGCCGTTGTTCTTCGACTTCGACATGGTGCCCACGCCTTCGTAGTCGATGGCGGTGCCCACCGGCAGTTGGCCGTCGGCGCTGTCAACGGCGTTGATCAGCTTGGCGCCGATCACCTTGCCGCCTTCGTCCATCACGTGCTCGACATCGTGCGGCCAGAAGTACTCCTTGCCACCCTTGGCCGTGCGACGGCTGTAGATGTGGTTGAGCACCATGCCTTGGGTGAGCAGCTTCTTGAAGGGCTCGTCGACCTTGACCAGGCCCAGGTCGCGCATGACCTTGGTCCAGAAACGCGCGTACAGCAGGTGCAGGATGGCGTGTTCGATGCCACCGATGTACTGGTCCATGCCGCCGTTGGCCATCCAGTAGTTGGTGCGCTCATCGACCATGGCGCCGTGGTTGTCGGCGCAGGTGTAGCGCAGGAAGTACCAGCTCGAGTCCACGAAGGTGTCCATCGTGTCGGTTTCGCGCTGGGCGGGCTTGCCGCACTTGGGGCAGCCCACGTTGAGGAAGTCGGGGCGCGACTTCAGCGGGTTGCCGCTGCCATCCGGCACCACGTCTTCGGGCAGGCGCACGGGCAGGTCTTTTTCGGGCACCGGCACCGGGCCGCAATCGGCGCAGTGGATGATGGGGATGGGCGTGCCCCAGTAGCGCTGGCGGCTGATGCCCCAGTCGCGCAGGCGCCAGGTGGTTTTCTTCTCGCCGACTTGTTTGCCAATCAGGATCTCGGCGACTTTGTTGACCGCCTCTTTGTGACCCAGGCCATTGAGCGCGTCGCTGTTGACGCACTTGCCCTTGGTCTTGTCGCCGTACCACTCGGCCCAGGCGTCGGTCGAGAAGGTTTCGCCTTCCACGGCGATGACCTGCTTGATGGCGATGCCGTACTTCTTGGCGAAAGCGAAGTCGCGCTCGTCGTGGGCGGGCACGCCCATCACGGCGCCATCGCCATAGGACATCAGCACGTAGTTGCCGACCCAGACTTCGACCTTCTCACCGGTGATGGGGTGGGTGACGAACAGGCCGGTGGCCATGCCCTTCTTTTCCTGCGTGGCGAGTTCGGCCTCGGTGGTGCCGCCTTGCTTGCACTCTTCGATGAAGGCCTTGAGCGCGGGGTTGGTGGCCGCTGCGTGCACGGCCAGCGGGTGCTCCGGTGCCACGGCGCAGAAGGTCACGCCCATGATGGTGTCGGCGCGCGTGGTGAAGACCCACATCTGGCCGTTGCCGATCTTGTGTCCGTCGGCACCCTGGATGTCGTGCGAGAACGCGAAGCGCACGCCTTCGCTCTTGCCGATCCAGTTCTCCTGCATCAGGCGCACGCGCTCGGGCCAGCCGCTGAGGTAGTTCTTGTCCTCGGGGTTGGCCACGGCGCCCAGCAGCTCGTCGGCGTACTTCGTGATGTTCAGGTAGTAGCCGGGGATCTCGCGCTTTTCAACCAGCGCGCCCGAGCGCCAGCCGCGCCCGTCGATCACCTGCTCGTTGGCCAGCACGGTCTGGTCGACCGGGTCCCAGTTGACGGTTTGCGTGCGGCGCTCGCAGATGCCGGCTTCCAGCATCTTGATGAACAGCCACTGGTTCCACTTGTAGTACTCGGGCTGGCAGGTGGCGATCTCGCGCGACCAGTCGATCGCCAGACCCATCGCCTTCATCTGCTTTTTCATGTAGGCGATGTTGTCGTAGGTCCAGGCGGCGGGCGGCACCTTGTTCTTGAGCGCGGCGTTTTCAGCCGGCAGGCCGAAGGCGTCCCAGCCCATGGGCATCAGCACGTTGTGGCCGTTCATGCGCAGGTAGCGCGCGAGCATGTCGTTGATCGTGTAGTTGCGCACGTGGCCCATGTGCAGCTTGCCCGAGGGGTAGGGCAGCATCGAGCAGGCGTAGAAGGCCGGCTTGTCCGTCGACTCGGTGACGCGGTAGGCGTCAGCGTCCGACCAGTGCTGCTGGGCACGGGCTTCGACGGCACGCGGGTCGTAGGTCTGGGTTTCGGTGGTGCTCATGGGAGGTCGGGGCGACTGGGATCGGGCGGAGGCGAGCCACCGCAAGACGAAAGCAGGCCGACACGGTGGGTGTCGGCCTGAGCAGAGGAGGATCCCGGGATTATAGGAAGCCGGTGGGGTGGTGGCTTCAGTTTCGGCTGGATCGCCGGAAGCGGGAGCGGCCTTCGGTGTCGTCCACGCTGACCAGGTCTCCCTTATCGAGTCTCAGGTGGATGGCCCGGCCGGGAGGCGTCTGGGCTTCCAGGTTGACGTCGACCTCGATGCGGTTGGGCAGGTGGCCTTGCGCGTCAGCCTGGAGGGGCATCAGTGTCCAGCGCAGCCCTTTGGCCCAGGCGACCCCGATGGCCAGACCTTCGAGCTGGCCCATTGAGGGAGGCCCACCGAAACGGGTCCAGCCTTCGTCGTCGCGGGGTCGGAGTTCGCCGAGGTAGCTGATCTCGCTGCCCACGGTCATGACCACGAAGCCCTGCATCAGCCGGCCGCCAGACGAAGCGCGGACCTCCACGCCGTCCACCCCCGGTTCATGCCAGGCCTTGAGCACGCGCATGAATGGGGCTGGCAGGGTGTCTTTGCTCTCGAAGATGACCTCCTGCCCTTGAACACGCCAGCGCCCTTCAATGAACTGGTCAACGGCGCCATAGCTGGTGGCCTTGCTGAAGCGACCATCTGCGCGCAAACGGAGTTCGGAGCCGACCTCGCGCGCGCCACTCAGATAGTAGGTGCCAGGCAGTTTGGCGGCCATGGCTTTTTCGGCAGGGGTGGGCGGCTGGGTGCGTTGGGCAGGGCAAGCCGGGGCGGTCAGGTCGGCGAAGCCGGCGAGCGGCCGCCAGCCGAGGGGCTTGTCGCAACCGAGGTGCCAGCCCAGCGTCTGGCCATCGGGCAGGCGGGTGTCCCCCGACAGCCCGTGCGCCCGCATGAGGCCGAGCGCTTGCGGGTTGCGCGCGTCGAGGGCGGCCTGGGCCAGGGCGCCCAGCGTGTCCGGCGTGATGGGGCGAGCGGCCAGGGCCAGCGCGAGCACGTCTGGGCGGTGCTGGGTGATCGGGCCTTCCAACAGTGCGTTGGGTATTGCTCGTTCAGGGGGGTCGGCCTGCCACAGTCGCTGCAGCAGGGCTTGGGCTCGCTGGAAGCGGGTGCCCATCAGTGGCCGGCTGTCAGGCGCTATCCAGGCCACCAGCAGTCGGTGGCTCAAGGGGCCGGCCTTGCCGCAGCTGCCGGTCTGCAGGCCCTGCGCCAGCAGGCGATCGGCAAAGGGTGGCGCTTCGCGCACCAGCCTGTTGAGGCTCTCGTAGTCCCTGGGGCAACTTTGGGCCAAAGGTTGGCCGCTGAGTTGGGACACCCGCTCGATCAGGTCGGCCTGGCCGGTGGAGAGCGCGTCTGCCAGGGCCTCAGGGGGCCAGGGTGCCTGGGCCGCATGCAGGGCCTCGATGGCGCCGAGGTCACCGGCGCGGATGGCCCAATGCAGGATGGCTGGTGACAGTTCGGGGCCCTTCACCCCGGCTTGCAACAGGGCTTCGACCAGGGGGCGCTGGCTGGCCTGCTTGTCCTTGGGGGATTCAAGTGCCTCACGTAGCAGATGGGGCGCTTCCTCGCGCAGGGCTTGGAGGGTGGCTGCGCTGGGTTGGCTTAGCAGGGCAGGTAGCAGCTCGGGCGATTGTTCGATCGCCCAGGTCAGAGGAGAGCCATCGTAGCGATAGGAGCCATAACGGACCGGGTTGGCACCATGCCGAATCAGCAGGCGAATCAGGGCTTCGTTTCGGGCGTCGATGGCGACTTTGAGCGCGTCGCCCGTGGGGGCGCCCCAGTCCAGCAACTGGGTGGCCAGGGCGATGTCCCCTTCAGCGATGGCGACCTCCAGGGCGGTCATGGGGCCCTCGCTGTCGATCTGTGCATAGCGGCCCAACTTGGGGGCACCCCGTGGCCCGCTTTGGTCCCAGGGCATGTCCGGCCGCAGCAGGCGCTTGGCCAGTGCGGTGTGCCCGCCTTGCAGGGCAGCGAGTGCGGCGTCGAGGTGGAGGTCGAAGGGCGGGTTCTTGTCGGGTTCGTAAGCTGCCGGCTGTTGCTTGGGCAGGTGCTGCAAGAGGGTTGTCAGGGCCTGTTCGTCACCCAAGTAGGCTGCGGCCGCCGTGGGCAGTGCGTCGTGGCCCGTGTCCAGCAGCTCTTGCGAGGTGGCGGCTTGTTGGGTCAGCAGCTGCGACAGCCAGGCATCGCCTTCCACCAGGCTGACGAGCTCGGTCCAATTCACCTGGTGCGGTTCGGGGCTGCCGGCTTTCACCAGGCTGGCCGCGATGCGCGCGCGCTCGCCGCGGGTCAGCAGCTCCGGCAGACCTCGCATGCGCAGGAAGAACTCGTGGTCCAGCAAGAACTCCAGCGGCGTGAGGCTGCGATCTTGGTTGGCCTGACGTGGGTCGGCGCCATGCAGCAGCAGCGCATCGACCATGTCGGGGGACCCGAAGGCGATCGCCAGTTGCAAGGCGGGGATGCGATGCTGGTAAGTGATGAGGTTGGGGCGGGCGCCTTGCGCCAGCGCGGCGTTCAACATGCGCTGCCGGGCGGCATGGGTGGCACGGTGGGCATCGAACAGGCGCTCACGCTCGGGTGAGCGAGTCCAGCCCCAGTTTTCATCGGTGGTCTTGAGTTGGGGGGCGGGGCGGATGATGGCCGAGACCAGCGGCTCGCCCGCCATCGTCACATCGCTGATGTCTCCAGACACCGGCAGCAGGCGCAGGAAGGCGTCGGCATCAGCCTGGTGGGCTGCGGCGAACAAGGCTTGCTGGAGGGGGGTAGCGGCCTCATGGGTCTCGTCGTAGAGCGATTGGCAGCCGCAGTCGCTGGGCGCCGTCGAGGTCGGCGGTGCGGCCTGGGCACCTGGTTGAAGGCAGCACATCAGCGCCAGCGCCCAGGCTGACGCTCGCCCGGCCTGTCGGCGGGCATCCCTGTTGATTTTGTTCATGTCTTTCGGGCGTTCGAGCGCCCTGATCTGGATGGAGCCAGGAGTGTGCCGCAGCTGCCTTGCGAATCCGGCGACACCCCCATAATCGGCCCGCCCTCTGTCGCCACCTGCCCACCTGCACATGAACGCGCCCTCGCCCATCCGCCGCCCTGTCCGCCATTTCGCCCGCACCTTCCTGGCTGGCCTGCTGGCGGCCTTGCCGTTGGTGGCGACGGTGGGGGTCTTCGCCTGGCTGGCACAACTGCTGTATGGCTGGCTGGGGCCGCAGAGCCTGATCGGCGGGTTGTTCGTGCGGCTGGGCCTGGGGCTGTCCGAGTCGGAGTGGGCCGGGTATGGGCTGGGCGTGCTGTTCATCGTGGGCGCCATCTACGCCCTGGGCCTGCTGGTCGAGGCGCAACTGCAGGCCGGCCTGGCCCGCGTGGTCAACCTCGTGCTCGGGCGCATCCCGCTGGTGCGCAACGTCTACGACCTCATCAACCGCTTCGTCGACATGCTGGGGCAGCGCGACGAAGAGGGGCTGAAGTCGATGAGCGCGGTGTGGGTGACCTTCGGCAGCGAGGGCGGCGTGAAGGTGCTGGCCCTGCTGTCCACACCGGAGCCCGTGATGATCGGGGGGCGGCCCTACATGGCGGTGATCGTGCCGACGGCGCCGGTGCCCATCGGCGGTGGCCTGCTGTACGTGCCGCAGGCGTCGGTGGTGCCGGCGGACGTGGGCATGGACGCGGTCACCAGCATCTACGTGTCGATGGGGGTGACGTCGGCGCAGCACCTGTCGAGCCGGCCGGCTGACAAGGCGGACACCACCCGCTGAGCGCGGGGGCGTCACGCCCTGGGCTCACGCCAGGCCTTCGGCCTTGAGCGCACGCTGCACGGCCGGGCGGGCGCCCACGCGGGCCTGAAAAGCCGTCACGTTCGGCCAGGGTGCCAGCTCGAGCTTGATCAGGCGGGCCCAGCCCAGCACGGTGAACAGGTAGGCGTCGGCCACGGTGAAGTCTTCGCCCATCAGGTGCGCACGGCCTTCGAGCTGCTCGTTGACGTAACCCAGGCGGCGCTCGATGTTGGCGCGCGCGATGGCCTTCATCTCGTCGGTTGCGGCGGGGTTGAAGAAGGGCGAGAAGTTCTTGTGCAGCTCGGTGCCGATGAAGGTCAGCCAGCTTTGCAGCTGGTAGCGCGCCAGGCTGCCGTTGGGCGGGGCGAGCTTGCGCTCGGGCTTGAGATCGGCCAGGTACTGGACGATGGCCGGGCCCTCGGTGAGCAGCTCGCCGCCAGGCAACTGCAGCGCCGGCACGTAGCCCTTGGGGTTGATGGCGAGGAAGTCGGCGCCGCTGGCCGTGACCTTGGTCTTGAGGTTGACGGCTTCGGTCTCGTGGGCGAGGCCGAGCTCTTCCAGCACGATGTGCGGAGACAGCGAGCAGACGCCTGAGGACAGGTAGAGCTTCATGGTCGGATCCGGAGGGTTCTGAAAAAGACCGACGCATTCTGCGCCAGCGGCTCAAGCCCTGGCAGCGCGCAAGGGCATGGTCGGTGCGGCAGGCAGCTGGTCGATGAAGGCGAGCACAGCGTCGGCGAACAGCTTGGGTTTTTGCACCGTGATCCAGTGGCCTGCGTCGATCTCGCGGCGCACGTAGCCGGGCGCCCAGCGGTGCAGGTTCTCGCTCAGCGCGGGGCTGACGAAGTGGTCGCGCAAAGGCACGATGACCTGCACCGGCGCGTGGGCGACGCGCTCGCGCGGTCGGATCAGGCAGGGCAGGACGTTGGCGCGGTAGAGGTTGACGCCGTTGGCGCCGTCTTCGGCCTGGGTGGGGCGTGGCTGGATCTGCACACCTTCGAGCCAGCGCATCAGGCGCGGCCAGTTGGGGCCGGTGAGGTGGCGCCACATCAACTCGGGCACCACCGGCAGGTGAAACAGGTAGACGTACCAGGACTTGAACAGCTGCAGCGTCAGGCGCAGCAGGTTCGAGGGCGTGGGCCTGCGCAGCTGCTCGCGGATCCAGTGGCCCATGTGGTCCAGGCAGGGCCCCGAGCACGAGGTGTAGGACGCGATGCGCCCCTTGAGCAGCGGCTCGCAGACGAACTCCCAGCTTTGCACCGAGCCCCAGTCGTGTGCCACCAGGTGCACGGGCTGGCCGGGGCTCACCGCGTTGATGACGGCGGTGAAGTCGGCCGTCAGGCGCGCGAGCTGGTAGTCCTGCTTGCGCGTGGGGCGAAAAGAAGCGCCCGCGCCCCGCACGTCGTAGGCGACGACCTGAAAGCGCCTGGACAGCAGCAGCGCCACCTCGTCCCACTTGTGGCGGTTGTCGGGGTAGCCATGCACCAGCACGATGACGGGCCGGGAGCGGTCGCCCCAGCGCTGAACGGCGAGCTGGCCATCGGGGCCCTGGACAAAGAAGTGCTCGGTGGGGATGGGGCTCATGGGCGGTTTTCCGAAGGCGGCTGGGCAGGCCTGGATGCTAACGAGCGCGAGCCCGTGCCATGGGGGTTTATGCGACAGAAGGGGCAACCTGGGCGACAGCAGGGGCAGGGGTTTGCCCGCTGTTCGCGCTGCGTTCAACGGCCTGGGGCGCCCGGTTCGGTGGCCAGGGGCAGGGCCGATGCTGGCAGCCCGAACACATGGTCGAACACCCAGTTGAAGGCGAAGGCGTAGACCAGGAAAAAGGCCATCAGGCCGAGGTCGGTGAGCAGTGCTTCCCACCAGCCCATGCCCAGCCACCAGGCGATCAGCGGCAGCGTCATCGCCACCATGCCTCCTTCGAAGCCGATGGCGTGGGCCACGCGGCGGCGCAGGGTGCGCCGGCGGTCGGCCTGGCGGCGCTCCCAGGCCTCGAAGCCGGTGTTGAAGGCCATGTTCCACGCCATGGCGATGAGGGAGGTGGCGATGGCCAGTGCGCCCGTCTCGGTGGCATCGTGACCGAGCAGCCACGACAGGCCCAGCCCCACGATGACCACGGCGGCGAGTTCGAACAGGGTGGCGTGAACCACCTTGCGCAGCGGGCCCTGCAGGTTCATGTCGTTCAGCGGCTCATGGCGCGATGGTCAGCGCGATGTCCCACTCCTGCATCAGCTTGGGGAAGGGCGCGGGCGGCAGGGCCTGCGTGAACACGCGGCGGGCGTCGCGCAGGTGGCCGACCTGGGCCAGGCCGGGCTGGCCGAACTTGCTGGCGTCGGCCACGATCCAGCTCTCGCGGGATTGCGCCACCATGGTCTGGTAGACGGCCTGCTCGCGCAGGTCGCGGTCGCGCAGGCTGCCGTCGGGGTCGATGCCCAGGGCGCCGACGATGGCGACATCGACCTTGAACTGCTGCAGGTACTCCACCGTGGCGTCGCCCTCCATGGCGCTGTCGCGGGTGCGCAGCATGCCGCCTGCCACGTGCACCTTGCATTGCGGGTGCTCGCTCAGCAGGCCCGCGACGTGCAGGTTGTGCGTGACCACGGTCAGGCCGGGCTTCTTGAGCAGCTCGCGCGCCACGGCTTCGACGGTGGTGCCGATGCCCATCATCAGCGTGGCGCCGTCGGGCACGGCGGCGGCCACCGAGCGGGCGATGCGCGCCTTGGCGTCGGCGAACAGGGCCTGGCGCTCCTTCCACGCGGCCACGGCAGGGGCCTCGCGGGGCAGGCTCACGCCGCCATGAAAGCGCGTGAGCAGGCCGGCTTCAGACAGCCGCTGCACGTCGCGGCGCACCGTCTGCATGGTCACGTCCAGGCGCTGGGCCAGGCGTTCGACCGACACCGATCCACGGGCCTTGACTTCGTCGAGCAGCGCTTGCTGGCGGGGGTTGGGGCTCCAGGTCGGGGAGGTGGGCATGGCGGCGATGCGATGAATGGACGGGTGAAGGCGCGACGCGAAAAGGCGACTTGCGCGCAGCCTATCCGAAAAGATAGCAACAGAAAAGCAAGGAAAGCGCGCGTGGCGTGCGCGCCTCCCCAAGTAAATCCGGGCGCCTGAAAGCAGCGCCTTCGGCACAATCGAAGCCTCACCCAAGGAGACCGCTTGAGCACGACTGCCGAACGCGCCGATCCGAACACCGAGGCCAGCTGGGGCGACCCCGCCCAGCGCCCGGTCGATCACCTGTGCGATGTGCTGGTGGTGGGTGGCGGCATCAACGGCGTCGGCATCGCGCGCGACCTGGCCGGCCGCGGCTGGCGGGTGGTGCTGTGCGAGCAGGACGACCTGGCCAGCCACACCTCGTCGGCCTCCACCAAGCTCATCCACGGCGGCTTGCGCTACCTGGAGCAGCGCGAGTTCGGCCTGGTGCGCAAAGCCCTGGCCGAGCGCGAGGTGCTGCTGCGCAGCGCCCCGCACATCATGTGGCCGATGCGTTTCGTGCTGCCGCACGATGCGAGCATGCGGCCGGCGTGGCTGGTGCGCCTGGGCCTGTACCTGTATGACCACTTGGCGGGGCGCGACTTCCTGCCGGGCACGGAGTCGCTGAACCTGCGCGAGAGCCCGCTGGGCGAGGGCCTGCAGCCCAACTGGCAGCAGGCCTTCGTCTATTCCGATGGCTGGGTGGACGACGCGCGGCTGGTGGCCCTGTGCGCGCTGGATGCCGCCGAGCGTGGCGCCCAGGTGCTCACGCGCACGCGCTGCACGAGCCTGCGGCCCGATGGTGCCGGCTGGCGCGCCGAGCTCAGCCGCCGCGACGCGCTGACGGGCCTGGAAACGCGCCGCCTGTCGGTGCAGGCCCGTGCCGTGGTCAATGCCGCCGGGCCCTGGGCCGAGCAGGTGCTGCGCGACCTCATGCAGGTGCCGCCGCAGGCCGCGGGCCGCAGCCGCCACACCGGCCCGCACGGCGCGCTGCGCCTGGTCAAGGGCAGCCACATCGTCGTGCCCCGGCTCTTTCAGCACGACCACGCCTACATCTTCCAGGGCCGCGACGGCCGCATCATCTTCGCCATCCCCTACGAGCGCCACTTCACCCTGGTGGGCACCACCGACGTCGAGTTCAAGGGTGACCCGGGCCGGGTGACCATCGACGAGACCGAGGTCGATTACCTTTGCAATGAACTGGCGCGTTACCTGCGTCGCCCGATCACGCACCAGGACGTGGTGTGGTCGTATGCCGGCGTGCGCCCCCTGATCGACGACGCAAGGGGCTCGGCCTCGGCCGTCACGCGCGACTACCTGCTGCAAAGCCAGGTGCGGCCCGCGCCATGGCTCACCGTCTGGGGCGGCAAGCTCACCACCTTCCGCAAGCTGTCCGAGCAGGCGGCCGACCAGATCGGTGTGATGTTGGGCGAAGCGCGCCGGCCGTGGACAGAGTCGGCCTTCCTGCCGGGCGGCGACCTGTCGGAGCTGGTCGATGAGCTGACCCACCCCGAGGCCGACATGGCCGCCTTCCAGCACCGCCTGCGCCAGCGCCACCCCTGGATCGACCTGCCCTTGCTGCGCCGCTGGACCCGGGCTTACGGTGGGCGGGTGCTGCGCCTGCTCGATGGCGTGTCCTCGCGCGGCGACCTGGGCGCCGAGGTTGCGCCCGACCTGCACGAGGCCGAATTGTTCTTCCTCAAACGCAATGAGTGGGCACTCACTTCCGAGGATATCCTGTGGCGGCGCAGCAAGCTCGGTCTGCACTGCACGCCTGAGCAGCGCGAGGCGGTGGCCGGCTGGCTGGCCGCCCAGGCGCGTGGCGCGGCCAGTGGTTTTCATTGCAGCGACCTGAGTCGGCAGTTGAGCGCCTGAGGCGCTGGCTCCCTTTTTCTCCCCCGTCACGCACGTTGGGCGGCTGAGAAGCGGTGTCGGGCAAATCTGATGGCATTTGTCTTCAGATTGTGCGAAAGTGCGGCCTGTTCCACCACTCGAACCGAACCAGGAAGTCCGTCCGACATGAGCACCGCCACCCGTCCCACCTTGTTCGTGACCGGCGCCGCAGCCGGCATCGGCCGCGCCGTGGCCGAGCGCTTCATGCAGGCGGGCTGGTTCGTCGGCCTGTGCGACGTCGATGAACAAGGTGTGCAGGCCATGCAGCGGCAATGGGGCCCTGAAAAATGCATCGCGACTCACCTCGACGTCACCTCGCCAGAAGGCTGGTGCGAGGCCCTGGCCGTTTTCGAGCGCGTCACGGGCGGGCGCCTGGACGTGCTCTTCAACAACGCCGGCATCGCCGTCACGGCTCCGTTTGAGCAGGCCGATCTCGCGCGCCACCACCGCCTCATCGACATCAACCTCAAGGGACTGGTCAACGGTTGCCACCTGGCTTTCCCGTTGTTGAAGAACACGCCGGGCAGCCGTGTCATCAACATGTGCTCTGCTTCGGCGCTGTACGGTCAGCCCGAGCTGGCAAGCTATTCGGCCACCAAGGCGGCTGTGCGCAGCCTGACCGAGGCGCTGGACATCGAGTGGCGCCGCCACGGCATTCGCGTGCTCGACGTGCTGCCGCTGTTCGTCAACACAGCCATGGTCACCAACGAGGTCAGCCGCATGAAGACGGTGTCCACGCTGGGCGTGCGCCTGGGCCCGCAGGACGTGGCGGCGGTGGTGTGGCGCCTGGCCACGGCGCCGGCCGGCGGCCTGCCCACGCATTCGCTGGTGGGCTGGCAGACCAAGCTGTTCGCGCTGCTCTCCAAGCTCTCGCCGGACTTCATGAACCGGCTTGTGACGGCGCGCATGGCCGGTTATTGACCGGCGCCGGAGCGGGACCTGGCCTCAATGGGTTGGCGAGGCGTTGCCTCGCTGAGAGGTTCTGCGCTCAACCCTCTTCGCGCGGCATCAGGAAGTGGCCACGCGCCTGCACCACCGGGCGCGACGGGTCGTCCTGCCACAGCGAGACCATGACCAGCGCCACGCGGTTGCCCTGGCGCACCGTCGTGCTTTGCGCGAAGGTGTCGATGGGCTTGGCCGAGCGCATGTAGGCGATGGCGAAGTCCACGCTGCGCGGGATGGCCGCCAGCGTCGGGTTGGTGGCCAGCAGGTGCAGCACCATGGCGGTCTCGCCAAAGCCCGCCAGCACGCCGCCGTGCAGCGCCGGCAGCACCGGGTTGCCGATCAGCTCGCTCTTGTAGGGCATGCGGAACACCGGGCCGGCGTCGATCTGTGCTTGCTGGTGAACGTTCAGGAAGTCGACATAAGGAGAGCGGCCGGGCGGCACGGCCAAGGCTTCTGGCACGTCGGCTGCGCGGCTGACAAAGACCTGGCTGGGTTCGACCGAGGCCGGTGCGATGAGGGACGAGGCGGCCTCCGCGGGCGTCGGTCGCGCGGGCCTGGGCGCCTGGCTGGCCACGCTTGCGCTGGCCGTTGCGTCACCGGCGGGCAGGTCCTTTCGCCGCGTGGCGGCCGTGGCGCGCATGAAGGTGGCGTACACCGTGGCCACCGGTTCGCTCTGACCAGGCTGCACCAACT
This sequence comes from Burkholderiales bacterium RIFCSPHIGHO2_01_FULL_63_240, assembly GCA_001770725.1. GTDB lineage: Bacteria > Pseudomonadota > Gammaproteobacteria > Burkholderiales > Burkholderiaceae_C > Aquabacterium. Next base: position 85,217 of record MERU01000012.1, on the reverse strand, counting down.
CGCCGCGCACGAAGGCCACGCTGCGAGACAGTCGGTGGCACTCGGCGTGGCAGATCAGGTCGGTCTCGGCCACGGGCGGGCGCAGGTAGTCCATGCGCAAATCCAGCGTGGCATAGGGCTCGATCTGCTCCATGGCGCAGCCCACGGCGACGCCGCAGGCGGTGTCGGCCAGCACGCTCAGGCAGCCCGGGTGGATGAGTTTGCGCTCGGCGTCACCCGTCCAGGTGCTGCGCGCGGGCAGCAGCAGGCTGGCGCGGCCAGGACCGATGTCCGTCAGCGTCATGCCCGAGGCCACGGCGTAGGGGATGCCGGAGATGAAGGCCTGGGCCCAGGCCAGGCGGTCGTTGCCCGTGAAAATGCTCATGGTCACTGTTCAACGCGGTTCAGGGAGAACCCGCATTGTCACCCAAGGGTGACCATTGCGTCAGCGGCATGATCTCCAGGCCCGTGAGCTGCCTCGCGCGTCGCGCCAGTTTGAGCAGGGCCGCGTCCTTGCTGAACAGCCACCGGGCACCGGCGTGCAGGGCGAGGTCGATGAAGACCTGGTCGTCCGGGTCCTTGCAACGCAGGGGCCCGCGGGGCGGCTCGTCCACGAAGGTCGCGTGCTGGAACACGGTCAGCGTGAGCATCGGGTCGGGCTGCCAGTCCTTGAAGCAACTGCGTGGCCAGACCTGGTGCCACTCCTTCTCCATCGAAGGACTGGCCAGCCAGCGCATCCGCCCCGACAGGATGCCTTCGACGATGGGCAGGGCGGCGGGGTCCTTGAAGACGCGCCAATCCAGCAGCGCATTGGTGTCGAGGATGACGATGGGGGTGTGCTCGGGCATGTGACGCCAAACGCGGCCCAGGGTGGCCAAAAGCGTAGCAAATGCCCTGCATTGTTGCCGACGCGTCCGGGCGCCGTCGCCTGGGGCTCAAGTCTTTTGCAAAACGTTCGATGAGGGCTACAGGGTCTGGGTGCGGCCGCACACATGGGGTGTGCTTCCCGCACCGTGGCGCGCCGAGCTGTCATGACGCGACCACTGTCGGACCCACCCAGTCTGGGAGTGGGCTCATGAAGCAGTGGACGATTCGGGGCAAGCTGCGTGCTGCATTCGGTGTCTTGGCCGCCTTGGTTTGCGCCTTGTCCTTCGTGGCCGGGTTCGGCTTGCAGGACGCTCACCGACTGTTTGCCGACTACGTGAACATGACGGCCGAGCGCGTGGCCCTGGCCAACGAGGTCATGCACAGCTCCAACGCCCGTGCCATCGCGGCGCGAAACATGGTGCTGACCGACTCCCCCGAAGCCCTGGTGCGGGAGCACAAGCGGGCTGTCGAGGCCCACGGGCAGGTCAAGAAGCACTACGCTGCGTTGAAGCAGCGCCTCGCCACCGACCCCGATGTTTCCGCGCAAGAGCGCCAGGTGTTCGAGCAACTCGTCAGCATCGAAGCCCAGTACGAGCCGGTGGCCTTGCGCATCGTGGACCTGGCCAGCAAGGGGCAAAAAGAAGCCGCCGCCAAGGACATGAACCTGAACTGCTACCCCCTGCTCGATCAGCTGGCGGCGGCATCGGAGTCCTACCATCAGCTCAGCGACCGGCACGCCGAGGAGGTCGTCGCCAATGCAGATCGCATGGCCGTCGCCGAGATGATGGCCCTGGCGGGTGTCGCCGCGGTGTCGGTGCTGATGGCGCTGTTGCTGGCCTGGCGCATGCCCGGCACGGTGATCGATCCCATCGAGCAGGCCATCGAGGCTGCGCGCAGCGTGGCCCAGGGTGACCTGCGCCGCCACATCGCCTGCGACCGCACCGACGAAGCCGGCCAGCTGCTGCAGGCACTGCAGAGCATGACGGGCTCGCTCACCCACATCGTCAGCCGGGTGCGCGAAGCCAGCGAATGCATCCACACTGGCAGCTCGCAGATCGCGCAGGGCAACCAGGACCTGTCCAACCGCACCGAGCTGCAGGCGGCCAACCTGGAAGAGACCTCCGCGACCATGAGCGAGATGGCCGATGCCGCGCAAGGCAGCGCCCAGACCGCCGAAGAGGCCACCCGCATCGCCGACGATGCCCGACAGGCCGCCCGCCGTGGGGGCGCCGTGGTCGACCAGGTGGTCAGCACCATGGCCGACATCACCGACAGCTCGCGCAAGATCTCCGAGATCATCGGCACCATCGACGGCATTGCCTTTCAGACCAACATCCTGGCGCTGAACGCGGCCGTGGAAGCGGCCCGGGCGGGTGAGCAGGGCCGTGGTTTCGCCGTGGTGGCCAGCGAGGTGCGCACGCTGGCTCAGCGCAGCGCGCAAGCCGCCAAGGAAATCCGCCACCTCATCTCCAGCAGCGTCGAGCGGGTCGAGGCTGGCGCCAAGCTCGTTGGCACGGCGGGCTCCAGCATCCACGACATCGTCGACCAGGTCGACCGCGTGGCGACGCTGATGCAGGAGATCAACCAGGCCACGTCGCGTCAGCGCGAAGGCCTGACGCTCATCAACGGCACGGTGTGCAACCTCGATCAAGCCACGCAGCAGAACGCGGCGTTGGTGGAGCAAGGCGCGGCGGCGTCGGAGAGCCTGCGCCAGCAAGCCGACCAGCTCCGCTCGGCGGTGGCCGTCTTCCAGATCTGACCGATCGGGGTCTCAGGCCGCGCTGGCGATCACGCCGCCACCCAGGCACACATCGCCCTGGTAGAGCACGGCCGACTGGCCTGGCGTGACGGCCCATTGCGCTTCGGGAAAGCGCAGCTGCAGCGACTTCGCGTCCACGCCCGTGACGTCACATGGTGCGTCGGCCTGGCGGTAGCGGGTCTTGGCGGCCATGGGCTGTGCGCCCACCTGCGGGCCGCGGCCATCGACCCAGCTCAGGTCGTCGGCCACCAGCGTGTGCTGCTGCAGCCAGGGGTGGTCGTGGCCCTGCACCACGTACAGCGTGTTCTTCTCGATGTCCTTGCGGGCCACGAACCAGGGCTCGTGTTCGCCACCACCGCGGGGGGCGCCCTTTTCCTTCACGCCGCCGATGCCGATGCCCTTGCGCTGGCCCAGCGTGTAAAAACTCAGGCCCACGTGCTCGCCAAGCTTGCGGCCCTTGTCGTCCTTGATGGGGCCGGGCTCGTTGGCCAGGTATCGGTTGAGGAACTCGCGGAAAGGGCGCTCGCCGATGAAGCAGATGCCCGTCGAGTCCTTCTTCTTCGCGTTGGGCAGCTTGATCTCGCCTGCGATGCGGCGCACCTCGGTCTTGGGCAGCTCGCCCACCGGGAACATCGTCTTGGACAGCTGCGCCTGGTTCAGGCGGTGCAGGAAGTAGCTCTGGTCCTTGAGCGGGTCCAGGCCCTTGAGCAGCTCGAAGCGCTGGCCGCCTTCAAACGAGGCGTCGGCCACGCCGCGCACCCGCGCGTAGTGGCCGGTCGCGATCTTCTCGGCGCCCAGGCGCATGGCGTGGTCCAGGAAGGCCTTGAACTTGATCTCGGCGTTGCAGAGCACGTCGGGGTTGGGCGTGCGCCCGGCCTGGTACTCGCGCAGGAACTCGGCGAAGACGCGGTCCTTGTAGTCGGCCGCGAAGTTCACGTGCTCGATCTCGATGCCGATGACGTCGGCCACCGAGGCGGCATCCAGGAAGTCCTGGCGCGACGAGCAGAACTCGCTGTCGTCGTCGTCTTCCCAGTTCTTCATGAAAATGCCGATGACCTCGTGGCCTTGCTGCTTGAGCAGCCAGGCCGTGACGGCCGAGTCCACCCCGCCACTGAGGCCGACGACGACACGTTGGGGGCGGATGGACATGGGGTGCGGGGGCATCAGGTTGGCCGCGGTGTGAACCGGGCCAGGCAACTCAGGCAGCGCGGTGGTGGCTGGGCGCCGTGAACACGCTCTCGTGGACGGTGAGCAGCTCCAGCGGGTAACGCTGGCCGGCCAGGTAGCTCTCGAGGCACTCCAGCACCAGCGGGCTGCGGTGGCGCTCGGGGCAGGCGCGGATCTCGTCGGCCGTCATCCAGACGGCGCGCACGATGCCTTCGTCGAGCTGCAGGGACAGGTCGGGCTCGCTCACCGAGCCGAAGAAGGCCAGGCGCAGGTAGGTGATGTCTTCGCCGGTGCGGGTGCGGCGAAAGCGCGACATGTACAGCCCCAGAAATCCCTCGGGCGTGAACTGGCAGGCGGTTTCTTCCAGCGTCTCGCGGATGACGCCCTGCAGCGGCGACTCGCCCGGGTCGAGGTGACCGGCGGGGTTGTTCAGCAGCAGGCCGTCGGAGGTGTCTTCCTCGACCAGCAGGAAGCGGCCGTCGCGCTCGATGAGCGCCGCGACGGTGACGTTGGGCTTCCAGCGCACCTTCGGGGTGGCGGGTTGACCGGACGGAACCTTGGCGGCGAGCAGATCGGCGGAGTTCATGAGCCCGGCATTATCCGTGAATGTCGTGACGTGTGGGTGTCCGTTGAACCCGGGGGTGGGCACCCTGCACGTCGGCGGGGGGTCAATGCGTGCACCAGTGGTTCAGGCAGCGCTGCATCTCGTCGAGGATGAGGCTGCGCTGGGTGGCCGTGTCCTCGGGGCCGTGGTCGTAGATGCAGACCACGCAGTACAGGAAGCCGAAGGCCCGGTACATCGACAGGGTGCGCAACTGCTCGATGCGCTCGGCCGCGTCGGCGTGGCCGGTGAACAGCGGCGCCAGCAGGCTGTCGTACTGGTCGAAATGCTGCTTGACGCCACCCATCGTGAACAGCTCGCGGCGCAACTGCACGAAGTCGGTCGTGTGCGAATCGTTCAGGAAGATGAAGCGAAAGTGCGCGCGCTGCCCCAGCCAGAAGTCGATGAAGGCGGTGAAGTAGCGCAGGGCCTGCTGGTTGGTGGGCTCGGTGCGGGCGGCTTGCATGCAGACCTCGGCCGACTCGCGGATGAGCTCGTCCCAGATCACCGTCAACAGCGCATCCTTGCACTCGAAGTACCAATAAAACGCCATGGCCGTGACGCCGGCTTCAGACGTCACGCGCCGGATGGTGACGGCTGCGTAGCCCTCTTCCAGGAAGATGCGCCGAGCGATGTCGATCAGCTCCTGGCGGAATTGGTCGCGCTCTTCGGGCGTGATGCGGCGGCGGGTGGCGACTCGGGCCATCGGGCAGGCGCTCCGCCACAGCGGAGGGCGTGGCGCGGCGGGGGCGGCAGTGGGGAAGCCGAGAAGTGTAACGAGCACCGCATACCCCTCTGCCATCGAGGTGATTGCATCGCCGCTCGGGGATTACACGCATGAAAGTCGCTTGCTCTGTTCAATTGTATATGTATTATACGTGTACATTTCCGGGCTGAGCCAAGCTGCACAGACCCGTTTGCCACCCGTTGATCGACGCAGTGGCGTTCGCATCCGAGGGGGGCGCGGTGGGTGTTGAGGCGGTTGGCGCGGGAGCAGGTTGGGGCGGTGCGTGGGGTGGTTTGCACGGCGCCCTGGGGCAGTTGAACCGGTTTCGGCTGGTGGTCGAACACACCAGCAACATGGTGGTCATCACCGATGCCCAGCGTCGCATCGAGTACGTGAACCCGTCCTACACCCAGGTCACGGGCTGGGCCCTGGAAGAGGTGAAGGGGCGGCGGCCCGGCGAGGTGCTGCATGGCCCGCTGACCTGCCAGGCCACGGCGCGCGAGATCCGCGAACGCCTGGGCCGTGGCGAGTCCATCAACCAGGTCGAGCTGATCAACCACCGCAAAGACGGCGAGCCCTACTGGGTGCAACTGAACATCCAGCCGGTTCACGACGAGCGCGGCGAGGTGACCCACTACGTCGCCATCCAGTTGGACGTCACCGCACAGCGGCAGGCCCGCGAGGCCCTCGAGGCCAGTGAACGGCGCCTGGCCGAAGCCCTGCGGCTGGCGCGCATGGCCAGCTTCGAATGCAACTTCGGCCAGGACGAGCTGCGCTGGACGGCTGGCGCCGAAGGCGTGCTGGGCGTCGAGCCGGGGGGCTTGCCTCGCTCTTTCGCCGAGCACATCGAGCGGGTGCAGGACGAGGACCGAGCAGCGCTGATGGCGGCTTACCTGCGCGTGGCCACCGACCAGGCGCCCTACGAGGTGGAGTACCGCATCCTCGGTGCGCCGGGTGGGCCGCGTTGGATCCGCGAGCGCGGCTACCACCTGAGCGCAGATGGCCGGGCACCAAGACGCTTGTGCGCGCTGGTCTTCGATGTGAGCGCGAGCAAGGCGGCGCAGGACCGGATCGCCTACCTCGCCTGGCACGACACCCTGACCGGGCTGGCCAACCGCGAGCAGTTGCAGCATCTGCTGCGCTCGCGGCTGGATGTCGCGCGTCAGCAGGGTCGCCAGCTCGCTTTGCTGTTCATCGACCTGGACCGATTCAAGACCATCAACGACACCCTGGGCCACCACGTCGGTGACGACGTGCTCAAGCTCTGCGCGCAGCGCCTGCAGGACAGCATTCGCAGCAGCGACCTGGTCGCCAGACTGGGCGGAGACGAGTTCGTCGTCGTGCTGGGCGATGTCGATGACAGCGCAGTCATCGCCCGGCTGGGTGAGAAGCTGCTGGATGCGCTGAGCCGTCCCATGCAGGTGCACGGGCGCGAGCTGCACGTCTCGGCCAGCCTGGGTGTCAGCCTGTACCCGCAAGACGGCGAATCGGTGGCCGAGCTCATGCGGCACGCCGATGCCGCCATGTACCGGGCCAAGGCGCTGGGCCGCCGGACCCTGGCCTTCTACAGCCCCGATCTGCAGTCGGACAACGCGCAGCGCTTCGAGCTGGAGGGCCGGTTGCGCCTGGCCCTGCAGCGCCAGGAGCTCAGCCTGCACTTTCAGCCGCAGTTCTGTGCTTTCGATGGCGCCCTCGTCGGATTCGAGGCCCTGCTGCGCTGGCGCACGGAGGTCGATGGCTGGGTGCCGCCTGATCGCTTCATCCCGCTGGCCGAAGAGACCGGCCTCATCCATGACATCGGTGACTGGGTGCTCGACGAGGCCTGCCGGCAGTGGCGTCGCTGGGCCGACCTGGGTGCGCCCCACCTGCGCGTGTCGGTGAACCTGTCGGCACACCAGCTGCGTGCGCCGGGACTCCAGGAACGCCTGGGTCGGCTCCTGATCGAGCATGGCCTGCCATCGGGCGTGCTGGAGCTCGAACTCACCGAGACCGTGGCCATGCACGACCCCGCTTCGAGCATCGAGCGCATGGGCCAGTTGCGTGACGCAGGCATCTCCTGGGCGGTCGATGACTTCGGCACCGGCTACTCCTCTCTCGCCTACCTCAAGACCCTGCCGATCCAGCGCATCAAGCTCGACCGTGCCTTTGTGCGCGACCTGGAGCGCAGCACCGACGACCAGGCCATCTGCAGCGCCGCCATCCGGCTGGCGCATGCGCTGGGCCTGGAGTTGGTCGCCGAGGGCGTCGAGACGGCCGCGCAACACCATTTCCTGCGCCTGCATGGCTGCGACGTCATGCAGGGCTACTTCCTGGGGCGGCCGATCCCTGATGCCGACGCGTGCGCCCTCATCCAACGTCACTTGCAGGCCTGACACCCTCCATGCGCATCAACCTCCCCGTGACCCAGCAGGCCATCGCCTTGCCCGAAGGTGTGACCCTCATGTCCACCACCGATCTGCACAGCCACGTGACCTATGCCAACGAAGCGTTCATGCGCATCAGCGGGTTCAGCTGTGAGGAGCTGATCGGGCAGCCGCACAACCAGGTCCGCCACCCCGACATGCCCAAAGAAGCGTTCGCCGACATGTGGGCGACGCTGAAGGCGGGGGACTCGTGGACGGCGCTGGTCAAGAACCGCAGCAAGTCGGGCGACCACTACTGGGTGCGGGCCAATGCCACGCCGGTGCGACAAGGTGGTGACGTGGTGGGCTACATGTCGGTGCGCACGCGTCCCGTCGACCACGAGGTGCAGGCGGCCGAGCAGCTCTACGCGCAGCACCGAGAAGGGCGGCTCAAGGGCCGGGTTTTCCATCGCGGCGCGCTGGTGTGGACCGGGTGGCGGTGGTGGTGGTCGTGGCGGCAGTTGATGAGCACGTCGGCGCGGCTGAACCTGTCCGCGCTCATCGCGGTGGCACCTGTCGTGATGCTTTGGGCCGTGCAGGCCAGTGGGGGCGCGCGCGCCGACGAGTGGGGCGGCCTGGCCGGTGGCGCCGTGGCTTGCGTCGCAGGCGTGCTGTTGTCTTGCCGCTGGCTGGACCGCCAGATCGGCTCACCTCTGCGCCAGATCCGAGAACAGGCCATGGTGGTGGCCGCCGGCCAGGTGGCCCAAGGTCTGCAGATGGACCGCGTCGATGGCCTGGGCATGCTGGCGCGGGCCATCAACCAGGCGGGCCTGAACCTGCGTTCGCTGATCGACGACGTGGGCCAGCAAGTCGGGGGCATCCGCGTGGCCAGTGCGGAAATCGCCGCAGGCAACGGGGACCTGCGCGAGCGCACCGAGGAATCGGTCTCCAGCCTGCAGGAAACCGCTGCCGCCATGGAAGAGCTGGGCACCACGGTCAAGCACAACGCGCAAGCGGCGCGGCGGGCGGCCGAGCTGGCCGGCGCGGCCAGCGCTTTCGCCTCGCAGGGCGGTCAGTCGGTGGCCGACGTGGTCTGCACCATGGCCGACATCGCCGAGCGTTCGCGCCGCGTGGCCGACATCATCGGCACCATCGATGGCATTGCCTTTCAGACCAACATCCTGGCGCTCAACGCCGCGGTGGAAGCGGCCAGGGCAGGCGAGCAGGGCCGGGGCTTCGCGGTGGTGGCGGGCGAGGTGCGGGCCCTGGCCCAGCGCAGTGCCAACGCGGCCCGGGAAATCCGTGGCCTCATCCAGGACAGCGTCGGCCGCATCGAAAGCGGTGCCGAGCTGGCGCGGCAGGCCGGCGAGAACATGGGCGAGCTGGTGCAGCAGGTGCGCCAGGTCAACCAGCTGGTCGGCGAAATCGGCGTGGCCTCGGCCGAGCAGGCGGGCGGCATCGACCTGGTCACCCAGGCGGTGGCCGAGCTGGACCGCATGGCCCAGCAGAATGCGGCCCTGGTCGAGCAGTCGGCGGAAGCTGCCTCGCGGCTGCATGGGCGCACGCAGCGCCTGGAGGCCGCGATGAGCGCCTACCAGGGGCGCCAGCGCACCATCTGAAAACGCCCATACTCAAAAAACGCGATAATCACGGGTTCGGCGCCATCCGGCGGCTTCACCCTGGCCGCCTGGGCAAGACATCTGGAGAACCCTGGTTCTTGTGTATGCTGCCGGGTTCGGTGTGTGCCGCGCATCCTGCGGTGACGTGCCCGAGGCCTTCGGGCCCCCAGACCCTCATTCACGCCCCCGCCAAGCGCCCCCGAGGCGCCCACAAGTAGGAGACACGTATGCTCATCGGCATACCCCAGGAAACCTTCGCGGGCGAGACCCGCGTTGCCGTGACCCCGGAAACCGTCAAGAAGCTCAAGGCCCAGGGTCACACCCTGCGCGTGCAGTCGGGCGCAGGCGTTGCCGCCAGCGTCACCGATGAAGCCTACGTGGCCGCCGGCGCCGAGATCACCGACCTGGCAGGCGCCTTCGGTGCCGACATGGTGCTCAAGGTGCGCTCGCCCAACGCCGAAGAACGCGCCCTCATGAAGCCCGGCGCCGCGCTGGTCGGCATGCTCAACCCGTTCGACAAGGACGGGCTGCAAGGACTGACCGACGCCAAGCTGACCGCCTTCGCTCTGGAAGCCGCGCCGCGCACCACCCGTGCGCAGAGCATGGACGTGCTGTCCTCGCAGGCCAACCTGGCGGGCTACAAGGCCGTCATGATCGCCGCCGACAAGTACCAGCGCATCTTCCCGATGCTCATGACCGCCGCCGGCACCGTCAAGGCCGCCCGCGTGGTGATCCTGGGCGTGGGCGTGGCCGGTCTGCAGGCCATCGCCACGGCCAAGCGCCTGGGCGCGGTCATCGAAGCCTCCGACGTGCGCCCTTCGGTGAAGGAGCAGGTCGAGTCGCTGGGCGCCAAGTTCATCGACGTGCCCTATGAAACGGCCGAAGAGAAGGAAGCCGCCGAAGGCGTGGGCGGTTACGCCCGCCCGATGCCGCAGTCCTGGCTCGACCGCCAGAAGGTGGAGGTCGCCAAGCGCGTGGCCGCTGCCGACATCGTCATCACCACCGCCCTGATCCCCGGTCGCGCCGCCCCCGTGCTGGTCACCGAAGAAATGGTCAAGGCCATGAAGCCCGGCTCGGTCATCGTCGACCTGGCCGCGCCCGCCGGTGGCAACTGCCCGCTGACCGAAGCCGGCAAGACCGTGGTCAAGCACGGCGTGACCCTGGTCGGTGAAACCAACCTGCCGGCCCTGGTGGCCGCCGACGCGTCCGCACTCTATGCCCGCAACGTGCTGGACTTTTTGAAACTGGTCTTCAACAAGGAAGGCCAGTTCCACGTCGACCTCGAAGACGACATCGTCAAGGCCTGCCTGATGTGCCGTGACGGTCAACTGCTGCGGGCCTGATGGATCTGAGTAGGAGTACCCCCATGCAACGCGTCATGCTGCGAGCCAAGCTTCACCGCGCCACGGTGACCGAGGCCGATCTGAACTACGAGGGCTCTTGCGGGATCGATGAAGACCTGCTGGACGCCGCCGACATGAAGGAGTTCGAGTACATCGAGCTCTACAACATCAACAACGGCGAACGCTTCTCCACCTACGTCATCAAGGCGCCGCGTGGATCGGGTGTCATCTCGCTCAACGGCGCGGCCGCCCGCAAGGCCCACGTCGGCGACCTGCTGATCATCTGCACCTACGCCCCGATGACCGAAGGTGAAGTGGCTGGGTACAAGCCCAAGGTGGTGCTGCTCGACGAGCGCAATGCCATCAAGGAAATCCGCAAGTTCGATTGAGGAGACAACGATGGAAGCGATCTCGCACGTCGTCATCAACCTGACCATCTTCGTGCTGGCCATCTACGTTGGCTACCACGTGGTCTGGACGGTGACCCCCGCCCTGCACACGCCGCTGATGGCCGTGACCAACGCCGTGTCCGCCATCGTCATCGTGGGTGCCATGCTGGCCGCCGCCCTGACGGTGACCCCGCTGGGCAAGACCATGGGCGTGCTGGCCGTGGCGCTGGCGGCCGTGAACGTCTTCGGTGGCTTCCTCGTGACGCGCCGCATGCTCGAGATGTTCAAGAAGAAGGACAAGAAGGCGGGAGCCAAGTAAATGAGCATGAACCTCATCGCACTGCTGTACCTCGTCGCCTCGGTGTTCTTCATCCAGGCGCTCAAGGGCCTCAGCCACCCGACGACGTCCATCCGTGGCAACGTCTTCGGCATGACCGGCATGACCATTGCCGTTCTCACCACCATCGGCCTGATCCATGGCCAGGCGCAAGCGCTGGCACTGAACTTCGGTGAAGGCATCGCCTACGTGCTGGGCGCCCTGGTGATCGGTGGCGGCGCGGGTGCCATCATGGCCAAGCGCGTCGAGATGACCAAGATGCCCGAGCTGGTGGCCTTCATGCACAGCATGATCGGCCTGGCCGCGGTGTTCATCGCCGTGGCCGTGGTGGCCGAGCCCTACGCTTTCCAGATCGTGGCCAAGCCGGCTGACGGCTCGGTGGCCCAGATCCCGGTGGGCAACCTGCTGGAGCTGGCCCTGGGCGCGGCCATCGGCGCCATCACCTTCTCCGGCTCGGTGATCGCTTTCGGCAAGCTCAGCGGCAAGTACAAGTTCCGCCTGTTCCAGGGCGCGCCGGTGAACTTCGCCGGTCAGCACATGCTCAACCTGGTGCTGGGCCTGGCCCTCATCGGCCTGATCGGTGTCTTCATGGCCACGCAGCGCATGGACGTGTTCGTGGCGCTGATCGCCCTGAGCTTCGTGCTGGGCGTGCTGATCATCATCCCCATCGGCGGCGCCGACATGCCCGTGGTGGTGTCGATGCTCAACAGCTACTCGGGCTGGGCCGCAGCCGGCATCGGCTTCTCGCTGAACAACTCGATGCTGATCGTTGCGGGCTCGCTGGTGGGTTCGTCCGGCGCCATCCTCTCGTACATCATGTGCAAGGCGATGAACCGCTCGTTCTTCAACGTGATCCTGGGTGGCTTCGGTGGTGACGCCGGCGCCGCCGCCGCAGGTGGTGCGCAGCAGCAGCGCAGCGTCAAGAGCGGCTCGGCCGACGACGCCGCCTTCGTGCTGGGCAACGCCGAGACCGTGGTGATCGTGCCGGGTTACGGCCTGGCCGTGGCGCGTGCGCAGCACGCCGTCAAGGAGCTGGCGCACAAGCTCACCGAGAAGGGCATCACCGTCAAGTACGCCATCCACCCGGTGGCGGGCCGCATGCCCGGTCACATGAACGTGCTGCTGGCCGAGGCCGAAGTGCCCTACGACCAGGTCTTCGAGATGGAAGACATCAACGGCGAGTTCGGTCAGGCCGACGTGGCCATCATCCTGGGCGCCAACGACGTGGTGAACCCCGCGGCGCACGTCAAGGGCTCGCCCATCTACGGCATGCCCATCCTCGAAGCCTACAAGGCCAAGACCGTGATCGTGAACAAGCGCTCCATGGCCAGCGGTTACGCCGGCCTGGACAACGAGCTGTTCTACATGGACAAGACCATGATGGTGTTCGGTGACGCCAAGAAGGTGGTCGAAGACATGGTCAAGGCGGTGGAGTGACCTGCTGTCTCGGGGGGTTGCCTCTCGGGCAGGCACCTCGCCAATGAAGAAGCCGGGGCATGCCCCGGCTTTTTTCATGGGTCACCTGGAGGCGTTGGGTGCATGCGTCAAGCAGTGTGCATGGATGTCCGCTGTTGCCTGGGCAAGGTCTGGTTTTGGCGCGAACTCTCCCCGGTCGCAGCAACAAGACGTAAGGGCCCATGGCAAGGGCTGGACCTGACATATTCGATTCCTATACTGATCTGAGCATTCGCTACATCAATCAAGTCTCAGGGAAGTTGTCCAGAGGACGAACGCCGGCTGTTGCCGCACCGTCATCTGGGTGCTCGTGCGCGGTCATTGGGCCGTGACGGTCTGGTGCGCTCGCTCCGCGCACCTCACCTGCCTGCTTGCCAAGCGAACGCCGCGGTGGGCACCCGGCTCTTGTTCACCGCTCATTCATCACAGAGCCTTAAACATGTGATCAAGGAGCGAGCATGGCCATCATCCATGGCACCAGTGGCAACGACAACCTGGTTGGCACCAGCGCCAACGACAGCATTTCCGGTTTCGACGGCAACGACACGCTCGATGGCGGCGCAGGCGCCGACACGCTGACGGGTGGCGCTGGCGACGACTACTACTTCGTTGAGGCCGATCAGATCGACACCGTTGTGGAGCTGGCCGGCGAAGGCACGGACACGGTGGAGACCGCGGACGACGACTTCGTGCTGGGCGCGAACATCGAGAACCTGGTGGTGACGGCGCAGGACGTGCACATCGCCCAGGGCAACGCGCTCAACAACGAGATCACGGGAGGCTCCGGGTTCGGCTACCTGGCTGGTGAAGGTGGCGACGACACCCTGAATGCTGGCGATGGTGGTGGCGTTCTGTTCGGTGGCGATGGCAGCGACTGCTCGGTGGTGCGGGCGATGACGACCTGCAAGGCGACACCATGAACAGTGGCCCGAGCACGAGCCCGGGCAACGACACGCTCGATGGCGGCGCAGGCGACGACACCCTGACGGGTGGCGAAGGCCAGGACTTCTACGTCTTCAGCGGCGACTTCGGCGCCGACACCATCGTCGAGTCGGACACCAGCACGGACATCGACATCGTCGGCCTGGCAGACGTGAGCCCGGACCAGCTGTGGTTCAGCCATGTCAGTGGCACCGACGACCTGCTCGTCAGCGTCATCGGCACGGACAACCAGGTCACCTTGTCGGACTGGTACGCAGGCAGCAGCCACACCCTGGAGTTCTTCCAGGTCCTGACGCCCACGCAAGAGATCCGCTCCCTGGCCCGAGATGACGTGGCAACGCTGGTGCAGTTCATGGCCGGCTTCGGGGCCGCACCGACCAGCCTGAACAGCTTGTCCGAGGCGCAACGCACGGCGCTGAACGATGTGGTCGCCGCCAACTGGGTCTATTGGTCGCCCGCTGCCTGATGCAGCGCCGTCGCACACCCGAACACCTGAACAAAAGGTCTCATCCCATGTCCAATCAGACATCCCAAGGGCGCAGCGCACCACGCTGGTCCGCCCCCGTCCGGGCCCGCTCCTTCGTGGCCCTGGCCTTCACCGCGCTGATCGCCGCCTGCGGCGGTGGCAGCGATGACAGCAGCGAGCCCGACGCGCGGCCTGCCAACCTCAACGAGCAAAGCCTCGCTGGCGCACAAGCGCTGGTGCCGCTGTCCACGCTGGAAACTGGCGCTGGCTGGGTGACCGTGCCCGCTGCCTCCTCCGAGGTGGTCAACCATGGCCCGAGTGTTCCACCGGCAGGCGGCCAGGTCTACTACGTCGACTCGGCCTCCACCGCCACGACCAGTGCGGGCACCTTGGCCGCGCCCTGGAAGACCTTGCAAGAGGTGCAGGCCCGTTGGTCCACGTTCCAGAATGGTGATGCCATCTTGCTCAAGTGCGGCAGCGTCTGGCGCGAGACGCTCCAGGTCAGCGCAGGCGCGTCCAGGCCCAACCTGTTGATCGGGGCTTACGGCAACTGCTCCGACACCAATCGCCCGGTGATCAAGGGATCGGCCGTGGTCGACAAGAGCACGGGGTGGCAACGCTATGGTGTGGGCTTCAACCACACCTACGTCAAGACCTTGACGCTCCCAAGCTCTGTTGTCACGGCCAATGACGTCAACGGCACGACTGGCGAGACGTACCCGAGGACGTGCGATGACTTGGTTTCACCGCCGCCCGTGGCGCGCTTGTTCCTGGACGGCCAGCCTTTGACGCAAGCGCGTTTCCCCAACAAGGAAGACAGCGCCACGGGATCGGAGTTCGTGCCACTGGAGAACGACAAGGACGCGCAGGGCAACACCCTCCCCAATCGCACGTCCTTCCGCATGCGCCTGGAGGAGATGAACCGCCTGGGCCTGAAAAAGGCGTCGCCCCCGAGCCTGGTCGGCGCCATCGTTCACATTCGAACCGAACCTTGGGAAATTGAAACCAGGTATGTCCAAGCGTTCGATGCAGCCACCGGCGTGGTCACCCTCGACAAGCAGACGAATCACAACATCAAGGACGGTTCTGGCTACATCCTGGAAGGCAAAGCCTGGCTGCTGGGCAAGGCCGGTCAGTGGGCGTACGACGGTGGCAAGCTGTATTGGTGGCCGCCAGCCAACAAGGCCCCCAAGGATGTGGTGGGCCTCCTGGAAGCCAGCCACATCGAAGCGGGCATCCTGGCCAACAAAATCGATGGGCTGAAGATCGAGCGCATTCGTTTCGAGCAGCACCGCAGAACAGGCATTGACCTCAGGGGCGCCAGCTGGAAGAACACGTCCACCAACCAGTGGGTCAGGAACCTGGTCAAAAACGTCTCGGTGACCGATGTCGAATTCATTCACCCCCAAGGGTGCGGCATGTCTTCGCTGCTGGCGGACAAAGTCACGGTGCAAGACAGCAAGGTGATCGGTGCCGGCAAGTATGGCCTGAACCTGAACCCGACCACCAATGCCACGATCCGCCGCAACCTGGTCATGGACACAGGTTTGAACAACCGCGCAGGTGGGGCCGCCAGCGGCATCACGCTCAGGTCTTTCACCAAAGATTTCCCCTTGGAGGATCAGACGTCTGTCGGTTTGGTGGAAGAAAACCAGGTCATCAGGACGGCCAACACGGGCATCTTCTTCTCGAACGATGTGGGCACCACGGTCAACCGCAACACGGTGATCCGACCCTGCGTTCGCCTGACCGACTGCGGCGGCATCTACACGTTCACGAACTACATCAAGGAGCAGAACGACCCGGTCGACATCAAAGACGCCCAATTGCTGCCGGACGGCGCCACGGTCTCCAACAACCTGGTCGTGGGTGCCAAGAGCAACCTGGACGGCAGCTTCAAGCCGGCAGGTCAGCAGGCACTGGCGGGACAGGATCAAGCTGTGGGCATCTACCTGGATGAACTCAGCGCGCGCACGAAAGTGATCGGCAACACCGTTGCCAACACCGAAGTGGGCATTTACCTGCACCTGGCGCGCTTCAACACCATCTCCAACAACACGGTGGTCAATGTGTCCCACGCTTCCTTCATGGCCGCACAAGGTGCGAACGTGAATGGGTACGGGGACAACACCATCAATGGCAACCAGGTGTTGAACAACCGCTTCTTCAGCCACCGCGGTGTTGACGCCACGCTGCTGGGGCAGACCAAGTATGACTACGACGCCAAGCCGGTGTACGCGCAACTGTGGCAAAGCACCCAGGTCAGCCCGCAGACGTTCTTCACCACAGCGAATGGTCCTGCCAACGTGTCCAGCGGCAACACCACCTACACCACGTCCAACGTCCAGAGCAAGACCTGGCGGACCACTGCCGCCAACCAGCTGACCGCGCGCCATGGGGGTGTCTGGGGCGTGCGCCAGAACAAGGCTGCCACAACCATTGAGCAGCTCGGTTTGACCGCCTGGCAGCAGAAGTCCGGCGCGACGACGGAGTCCGAAACCAGCCCCCTGGCCTTCAAGCAGTTCCTGCTGGCGCAACCTGAGCCGACCAGCCTGATCCAGAACGGCAACTTCGATGTGGGCACGAGCGGCTGGTATCAGAACAACACGTTCTTGACGCCCGCCGCCACGCTCACCCACGTGACGACCGCACCTTGCAGCGTCGCCGTGCCCTGTGCCCGTTCGGAAGCGCATCGCATCGATGACTTCCTTTCGAGCAACAGTTTCTCGGTGGCCGCCAACGAACTCTACCTGCTGCGATACACCCTCAAGGCCGGTGCAGACGGTGCTTTGCATCGCGCAAACGTCCGCAGGTCTGCCGGCACCTACGCCTTGTTGGGCTTCAATTTCCTCAACGAGCTGAACCTGGCGCCCAACGAGGAGATTCAAGTCGAGCAGTTCTTCCGCGCCAGTGAATCGAGCACGGATGCGGTGTTCGCGCTGAGGGCGACCGATGGCACGGTCACCGCCCTCAAGAAGAAGGACGTCTACGTGAGCAAGGTGTCCCTGACCCCGATCGCCGCAACGGCCATGCCTATCATCCGGAACCAGTCTGCCGAGATCGTCACCCTGGTCAACGCCTCCGACTCCGCCGTCACGCGCACCTGCAGCGACTGGCAGCTCAGCGGAGCCAACGGCTGCAACCTGATCGATGGCGAAACCCGTGCCGTCATCGGTTCTTCGACCCAGGTGACCGTGCCGGCGCGCGGCACCAAGGTGTTCTTCTTCCACAAGCCTGATTGGATCGACAACTGACCTGCCGCCTGGGCCTGGCGATGAGCCGGCCTCGAAAGCAAAAGCCGGGGAACACCCCGGCTTTTTTCATGGGACGTCGGCATCTTGGCCAGGCATTGGCATCAACTCATCCCCAGGCGCGGCAACAAGACGTAAGGGCTGTTGGCAAGACAAGGCAAATGTCTGGAATTGCCATGCTCGATTCCTATACTGATCCGAGCATTCGCAAGATCAATCAAGTTTCAGGGAAGTTGGCCCGAGGTCGGGCGCGGGCAGTTGCCGCGCCATGACCCGGGCGCTCGTGCGCGGCCGTTTGTCGTCTGGCCGCGGATGTCTGCGTGCGCCCGCTCCGCGCATCCCACCTGCTTGTCTGCTTGCCACGCGAACGCTGCGGTGGGCACTCGGCTCTTGTTCACCGCTCATTCACCGAGCCTTCAACAAGTGATCAAGGAGCGAGCATGGCCATCATCAATGGCACCAGCGGCAACGACAGCCTGGTCGGCACCAGCGCCAACGACAGCATTTCCGGATCGGGCGGCAACGACACGCTGGTCGGCAACGGCGGAAAGGACACCCTCAATGGCGGCACGGGCAATGACGTGTATGTCATCGACAGCGCGGACGACAGCATTGCCGGCGAGAGCAGCATCTTCAATGGAACCGACACCATTGAAACCACTTTCGATTTCGGCACCACGGCACTGCGCGGCTACATCGAGAACCTGACGCTGCGTGGCGCGGTCTTGAACGGCTATGGCAACAGCCTGAACAACGTCCTGCGGGGCAACGATCTCGGCAACGTGCTGTATGGCGACACGGGCGCCGACACGCTGTACGGCGGTGGTGGCAACGACAACCTCTATGGCGGTGTCGGCACCTACAACGACGTGGTGTACGGCGAAGCCGGCAACGATTTCCTCGACGGTGACGCGGGCAACGACACCCTCGATGGCGGCGCGGACAACGACAACATCTACGGCGGAGCGGGCAACGACTCGCTGGTGGGTGGCACCGGCAACGACCTGCTGGTGGGAGGTGAAGGAACAGACACCCTCGTCGGTGGAGACGGCTCAGACACCTATGAGCTCACCGCCACCGATGGCAGCGACGTCATCAACGAAACCGGCACCGGTGGTCGTGACCTGGTGCGTTCGGCCCTGACCTTCTCCATCGCCAGTCGCACCACCATCGAGGACGTCACCCTCACGGGCACGTCGGCCATCAACGCCACAGGCAACGCGCAAGCCAATGCACTGACGGGCAACAGCGCCAACAACCGCCTCGAAGGTGGCGCTGGCGACGACACCCTCACCGGTGGCAGCGGCACCGACACGTTGGTGGGCGGTGAGGGCGGCGACGTCTACGTGCTGTCGGCCAACGACGTCGGCGATCTGATCGAAGAGGCCGGCACCACCGGACGTGACCGCATCGAAGCGGGTTTCACCACCAGCATCGCCACGCGCGCCCAGCTCGAGGACATCACGCTGACGGGCGTGGCGGCCATCAACGCCATCGGCAATGACCAGGCCAACGTCTTGCGCGGTAACGCCGTGAACAACGCCCTGGACGGCGGCAAGGGCAATGACACGCTCTTCGGTGGCGATGGCAACGACATCCTCTACGGCGCCGACGGCGACGACTACCTTGACGGCGGCCTGGCCAACGACACCCTCATCGGCGGCGAGGGTGGCGACACCTACGTGATCGGTCTGCCCATCCCGGACGGCGTTGAAACCATCCAGGAAACCGGTACCACCGGTCGCGACACGGTCATCTCCAGCATCAACTACACGCTGGACTCCAGCAGCCTGGGCACGATCGAGAACCTCACCCTGGCGACGGGCTCCACGGCCACCAACGCCACAGGCAATGCCTTGGACAACGAGATCATCGGCAATGCGCAAAACAACCTCCTCAAGGGACTGGGGGGGGCCGACACGCTGCGCGGTGGTGCCGGCGACGACCACTACCTGGCAGACGGTGCCGACACGGTGATCGAGCAGGCTGGCGAAGGCACCGACACGGTCGAAACCGATGAGGTCAATTACGAGCTGGCCGCCAACGTCGAGAACCTGATCCTCACCAGTGGCGCCATGCACATCGCCATTGGCAACGGTTCGAACAACCTGATCACCGATGGCCTTGGCATCGGCATCATCGCGGCCGAGGCTGGCAACGACACGGTTCAAAGCGGCGGTGGCGACGACACCGTCTTTGGCGGTGATGGCAACGACCTGCTGGAAGGCGGTGAGGGCCACGATGAGCTGCAAGGCGATGTCATGGCCGAAGACAACGGTGTGGCGCCTGGCAACGACACCTTGCGCGGCGGCGCTGGCAACGACCTGCTGGTCGGCGGTGCGGGCAACGACCTCCTGGACGGTGGTCAGGGCGTTGATTCCCTGAATGGCGGCACTGGCGATGACTACTACGTGGTCGATGACACCGACACGGTGGTCGAGTTGGCCTCAGAAGGCACCGACACGGTCGAAACCGATGAGGTCAATTACGAGTTGGCCGCCAATGTCGAGAACCTGGTCCTGACCAGCAAGACCATGCACATCGGCATCGGCAACAACCTGAACAACCTGATCACCGACGGCATCGGCATCGGCATCATCGCGGCCGAAGGCGGCGACGACACCGTTCTGGGTGGCGCCCACAACGACACCATCTATGGTGGCGACGGCAACGACAGACTGGACGGTGGAGACGGCAACGACGAGCTGGTCGGCGACCTGATGGCCTCCGAAGATGGCCTGGCTCCGGGCAACGACACCTTGATCGGCGGCGTCGGCAATGACACGCTCAATGGTGAAGGTGGTTCCGATCTGATGGTGGGTGGCATCGGCGACGACCGCTACATCGTGCAAAGCGACGAACTCGACACGGTGGTGGAACTGGCGGGCGAGGGCACCGACACCGTGGAGACCGAAGACTTCAACTACGAGCTGGGCGCCAACATCGAAAACCTGGTGCTGACCAGCCAGGACATGCATGCGGCCCTGGGCAACAGCCTCAACAACCTCATCACGGACGGTGCCGGCATCGGCATCGTGGCGGGTGAGGGCGGCAACGACACCCTGCGCATGGGAGATGGCAACGACACCGCTTTCGGTGGCGATGGCAACGACCTGCTTGAAGGTGGTGCCGGTGATGACGAGCTGCGCGGTGACCTCATGGCCACGGGGGATGGGCTTGCGCCGGGCAATGACACCCTGGACGGCGGCGCGGGCGTCGACACGCTCGCAGGTGGCTTGGGCGATGACACCTACATCGTCGATGACCCGCTGGACGTGGTTCAGGAAGACGCTGGTGCGGGCGCGGACACCGTCATCACGCGATCCACGGAAGTGACGCTTGCCGCCAACGTCGAGAACATGACCGCCGCAGACACGGGACTGACGCTGACCAATGGTGCCTACATGGTCATGTACGGCAACGAGCTGGCCAACGTCATCACCGGCACGGACGCTGCGGCCAACTGGATCGAAGCCGGTGAAGGCAACGACACCCTGATCGGCGGCACGCGCAACGACATCCTCGATGGTCAGGGTGGCATCAACCTGATGAGCGGTGGCCTGGGCGATGACCTGTACTACATCGCCGACAACAACCAGCTCATCGTCGAGAACGAGGAAGAGGGGCGCGATGCCATCGTCATGCAGCAGGCCTTCAATGTGCAGCTGGGCGAGAACATCGAAAACCAGTATGTGCTGACGCCGTCTCAGAACCCGGGCTCGTTCATCACGTCATTGCTGGGTGCGTTCAATGTCACGGGCAATGGCCTGTCGAATCGGTTGACCGGCTCGGACGGTGCCAACACCCTGATGGGGCTCGATGGTGACGACACGATCGCCAGCCACGGTGGGGCCGACAGCCTCGACGGTGGTGAAGGCAATGACTCGCTTCTGGGCGGGGCCGGCAATGACACGCTCATCGGTGGCGCGGGCAACGACCTGCTCAATGGCGGCTCGGGCAATGACTCGATGAACGGCGGCACCGGCGACGACATCTATGTCATCGACAGCACCTCCGACGTGGTCGTCGAAGTCGTCGATGGGCTGGAATACGGTGGCATGGACACCATCCTGTCCACCGTTTCAGTGGGCGTGTTCCAGGGCGTCGAGACGATCACCTTGCAAGGATCGGGGACGATCAACGCGGCTGGTGACGAAGGCGACAACACCCTCACCGGTAACAACGGCGCCAACTTGCTGCAAGGCAACGGCGGTTTCGACCTGCTCAACGGTGGGGACGGCAACGACACGCTGGAGGGCGGTGAGGGCAACGACGGCCTCTTCGGTGATGGCGGCAACGACGTCATGCGCGGCGGCCTGGGCGACGACAGCTACCAGGTCACCGATGCAGGCGATGTCGTGACCGAACTGGCTGGAGAGGGCTACGACACCGTCTACACGACCGTCGAGAACCTCACGCTGGCAGCCAACGTCGAAGACCTTTGGTTGCAGGGCTCCGTCATCAAAGGAACCGGCAACAACGACGCCAACGGCATCGCGGGCAACGCGATGGACAACGAGCTGTACGGTGAAGGTGGCGATGACCTGCTGATCGGTGACGAGGGCTATGACCGCCTCTACGGTGGCAATGGCAACGATACCCTTTCAGGGGGGGGCGACCAGGACCTCCTGCTGGGCGGCGAAGGCAGCGACACCTACCTGATCGGTTCGCTGGAGGACATCATCAATGAACAGGACGCCACGGGCACAGCCGTGGACCGCGTCTCGCTGCTGATGACCGACTACGACGACCTGTGGTTCCAGTTGTCGGGCAACACCCTCCAGGTCCACGATCTGCAAAACGGCGGGGTGCTGTCTGTCACCAACTGGGGCCTGGGAGGCGGAAACCGCGTCGAGCAGTTCCATGACGCCACCAACGGCCGCTTGCTCTCGGGCGGTGCGATCGACCAGTTGATCTCGGCGATGTCCGCCTTCGGCCCCGTGCCAACCACCGAGGCCCAGATCGCAGCGGCTCAATCTGCGCTGGCCAGCACCTACGCCAACACCTGGCAGGTCGTCTGACCTGCACGCAAAACAGGAGAACCCCCATGCAAGACACGCAAGAAATCAAAGAAACCGAAGAATCGGCGCAAGCCCCAGCGGAGCACGGCACTGCTCAGCACAGTGCCATGCCGGGCGCCGTTGGCCTGGCGGCCATCGCCAGCGCAGCCCTGACCGCTTGCGGTGGCGGCGGCGACGACCCGGCCGCACCGACGGCCGCTCCGGGCGACGATCGCAGCGGCATCCAGTCGCTGCTGTCCTCCGGCAGCTCGGCCCAGGTCGCGGCCTGGCGCTTCCTCAACCAGGCCACCATGGGCCCCACGGCCGCAGAGGTGAACTGGGTCGCCACCAACGGCATCGAGGCCTGGTTGACCAAGCAGTTCGGCTACACCCAGCCGACGGTGACCTATGCCGATCGTTACCGCCTGCGCAATGGCTCCACCGACTGGCTTCGCTTCATGACCTTCGCCTGGTGGGAGCTCGCGCTGGGAAGCGTCGATCAGCTGCGCCAAAGGGTGGTCAACGCCCTCATCGAGATCCTCGTGATCTCCATGCGCGATGACACGGTGGGCTTTCGCCCCATCATGGCTGCGGGCTACATGGACGTGCTCGCCAGAAACGCCTTTGGCAACTTCCGGGAGTTGATCGAGGCCGTGTGCAAGGCGCCCGCCATGGGCGCTTACCTGTCGCACCTGGGCAATCAGCCGCCGGTGCCGGGGCGCCGCATCCCTGATCAGAACTTCTCGCGAGAGCTCATCCAGCTTTTCACCATCGGCCTGGTCAAGCTGAACATGGACGGCACGCCCGTCATCGACGCCAACGGTCGGCCGGTCAGCAGCACCAAGGCCACCGACATCCCGGTGCTGTCGAACGTGTTCACGGGCTGGGCGCTGGACGATGATCCGGCCATCAGCAGCAACCCGCTGGATGCATTGCGGTGGTATGGCGACCTGGGTGAGAACCGAGGAAACCTGCGCCACCTCAAGCCGATGAAGGGCTATGTCAACTTCCACTCGACGCAAGCCAAGATGGAAGCGCAACTGGGTTTCGCGCCCAACTCTGCGACTTTGCTGGACAAGCCTTTCGCGATGGGGGCGTCGCCCCAGGCCAGCCTGACGACGGCGCTGGACATCATCTTCCAGCACCAGAACGTGGCGCCATTCGTGGCGCGCCAGATGATCCAGCGCATGGTGACCAGCAACCCCACGCCAGCGTACGTGCAGCGCGTGGCCACGGCCTTCAAGGCGGCCAACTGGGACATGAAGGCGCTCATTCGCGCGATCCTGACCGACACCGAGGCGCGCAGCGCCAGCGTGGCCGCGGGCACGACCTACGGCAAGCTGCGCGAACCCCTGATGCGCGTGACCCACCTGCTGCGTGCCCATGGCGTGACCGCTGCCTACCCCTCGGAGACGGACGACGTGGCCAGAGGCCAGCCTGCGCTGAACCTGAACCAGTCGCCCATCTTCGCCAGCAGCGTCTTCAATTTCTTCAGCCCGACCTATCGCTTCGTCGGCGGCAAGATGTCCCAGCAAGGCAAGGTTTCACCCGAGATGCAGATCGCGACCGAAGCATCGGTGGTGGCCTACATCAACGCGGTCTACGACATCGTCGCCAACGGCATGATCGACGAGTTCAACAACCGCAGCGGCAGCCTGAACTTCACCGAAGAGCTGGCTGCGGCCTCGTCCGTTTCGTCGCTGGTGGCGGTCATCAACCGCAAGCTGTTCGGTGGTTCGATGTCGTCGGGGCTGATCAGTCACATCACGTCGGCGTGCAGCGCCGCGACCACCAACCTCGATCGTGTTCGCACCGGTGTCTTCCTGGCCGCCGTGTCGCCCGAATACCTCGTTCAGAAATAAAGACAAGGAGGTCTCATGACTCAACCCGTTCAACCTTCCCGCCGTCGCTTCCTGAAACAGTCCACGGCCTTGTCCGCCGCTGGTGCCGTGGGGGGCTCCTGGCTGTTGAACCTGGCTGCCGTTGGCGAGGCGGCCGCGGCAACCGGTGGCCCCTACAAGGCGCTGGTGTGCGTCTTCCTGTACGGTGGCAACGACGCCTGCAACACCGTTCTCCCCTTGGACGAAGCGTCCTGGGCGCAGTACGACCGTTTGCGGGCGGTCCCCCCGAACACCGAGGGCTCGACCGCGGACCTGCGTTTGCCCCGCGAGCAGCTCAAGCCGATTTCCGCGGTGGTGCAAGGGCAAGCCGTGACGTATGGCCTGCACCCGAACCTGAGCCGGGTGCAATCGCTCTACCAGCAAGGCAAGCTGGCGGTGGTGGCCAATGTCGGCAGCCTGATCAAGGCGCCCCTGACCCGCAACGACATGACCCAGCTCAGCAACCCGGCGACCGAGTCGAACGGGCAGCTGCCGCCCAAGCTGCGTTCGCACAACGACCAGCAGGTGGTCTGGCAGTCCGGACGCTCCAACCAGGAGGAGCGCGGGTGGGGCGGCCGCACGGTCGACCCGACGGCGTACGACTTCCCTTCCGAGGGAAGCCAGGACAAGGCCAACTCCTTCAGCAGCATGTACTTCGGTGACAGCCCTGTTTTCTCGTATGGCGACAGCACCGTGCCTTATGGCATGACCGCCGGTGGCAACGGCGTCGTGCCTCTGCTTCCTGGCAGCAATGGCAAGCTCTATGGCGGCGCGGCCACCAGCTTCCTGACCGGGCTGATCAAGGGCACTGCGGGCGGAACCCGCAGCAACCTGATCGAGCAGGACTACATCCAGCTCACCACCCGTGCGCTTGACGCCGAAGCCTACATGACCAGCAAGCTCTCGGTCCTGCCGCTCAACACCGTGCCGGTTCCTGCTGGCAATTACCTGGCCAGCCAGCTGAAGATGGTCGCGCGTGTCGTCAAGGCACACGCCAATCGCAATGGTCGACAGGTCTTTTTCGTCTCCATCGGTGGCTTTGACACCCACGACAACCAGCGTGCGCCCGACCGCGAAATCGGGCACGACCAGTTGATGCGACAGGTGGATGAGGCCCTGGGGTATTTCGCCGACGTGCTGGGCTCCGACATCGACAAGGTCACCACCTTCACGGCCTCTGATTTCGGTCGCCTGCTCAGCAGCAACGGAGACGGCACCGACCATGCCTGGGGTGGTCACCACTTCGTGATGGGCGGCGCGGTCGATGGCGGCAAGGTCTTCGGGCGCATGCCTTCTTATGCCCGCGCAGCGGGTGGCAGCTCCTACGTGGACCAGCAGATGACGGAAGACGGGGCCATGATCCCGGTGGTGTCGGTGGGCAGCTACGGTGCCACCCTGGCACGCTGGTTTGGTGCGACCGACGCCGAAGCCAAGGCCATCTTCCCCTACCTGTATGCGCAGGGCGGGGTGTCCCCGACGAACGTGGGGTTCATGAGGGGCATTTGACGTCACCCTTTGCCGGATCTGCCCGGTTAAATCAGCGGTTGTCCATGAACAAGGGCCCGCCTCGGATTTTCCGGGGCGGGCCCTCGTTGCTGTTCGTTGCCGAGAGTATCAGCGATGTGGGTGGGTGCTCATTGGATCAACTGACAAGTGGTTTGCTGGACGCCGGTTGCCCAGTCCGTTGAGGGTTTTACAGAGAAACACAGTTGGCTGCCAGCCGTCACACCGATCGTGAAGCTGCGCTTGTCAGTGCTTGTTGATCCTGATCGGACAGTCCCAGTTGTGGAGCGAATGGAGTAACTCAGCTGCGATCGCGTTGTCATGGGCGCTGGATTCACTAGCCAGGCCATGGTCACAGTCTTGATGGCCGTTGTGCCGGTCGAGACAACCGAAAGGTTGCTCGCCACGGGGTATCCGCTTGAAAATTCGCTGCAATTTTTTGTTGAGACAGCTTCCAGCTCCGCCTTGCGAGGTGCGACGCAAACCTTTTGGGAGGGTGCGTTGGGTGCTGGCGTGAAGGTTGCCGACCGTGAAGAGGATGAGGCGTAGCCGACTGAGGGCGTGCCTCCCATGGCTCCGTTGTAGATGATGTAGTCGTCAATTGAGTCTCCACTCCCCAGGTTGGGGGCCTGCCAGCTCACCGTGGCGCTGTCTACGGCCGTTTGCTTGATGACCGGTGGTGCAGTAAGAGCCGGCGGGGTTCTTCGGGTTGAAAGATTTTCCATCTCAACTTCTGTCAAGAAGATGGGCAGAGCATCGCCTCGGGCGAGGATTTTTCGTCGGATGAAGTCGGGGTCATATACCCAGCCCACCCCACCGATGAGAACAGGGGTGTTCGAGCGGTCGGCAAACCAATAAATACCACCTCCGCTGTCGCCGCTTTGCCACTTCACCCTCATGTCCAAGTCATTCAGTGTGAAGGAGTTGCCGCCGATTTTTCTTGAAAAAATCGTGGATGAAAATGCCATGGAAATGGTCGGCTGAAGGACCGAAGTTCCCACTTGCAGTATGGTTCCAAGACCTCGCTCGCTGATGGGCCCTGTTATTTTTGCGACCGCGGAGAGTGCAGGAAACGGAATGGTCGGATTGAACCTCTCTGGGTTACGCAAGCGGCAAATGGAGATGTCTGCCACGTTGATTCCTGTGTTAATAAAGTGGCCACCATCGCTGACCTCATCGCAGTCCAGCTGCGATCCGCCGGTGCTTCCACTCCACCCGTTCTTGAAGGTTGTCTCATCCATGAGTGCGCAGTGGCCGCTCGCCACCACCCATTCTCGCGTGATCTGCACGGCTGAGCATCCTGCTGCTGATCCGACGAAGCGCCAGACGTCGGTGGCTTGCCCTGACTGGGGGTTGACCACGGGTTGTCCAGGAACATAGACATTGGGTTCGATCGCGTGGACGTTGTACGTCAAGGCGCTGCCGAGCACCCAGATGAAGGCGATTGCATGAGAACGGTTGACTTTCATGTTTGGTTTCCTCTTTGGATGTGCTCAAGCCTGCCAGGCCTGCTGGAAAGCGGACAGCAAGGCGCCACTTGCTTGATTCAGGTCTTGAGGAGCGAAAGACGCCATGGCGTTGACCAGCGACGATATGCCTGCCCGGTCGATTTCGAATCCTCTCGAATCGGTGATCTGCTCAATGTTGTCGGGTGACGAAAACCACCCGATCACCAATGTCCGATTGGTGCTGCCAACTTGGGTGACCTCAAGGTTGTAGTTGGTACGCTTGAACCAGAGCTTGCTCTTATCGACATCCAGGAAGCGCATGACGTCGTTTGATCCGCCGACATCGTTCACCAGATCGGTGCCATACATGTCGTAGAAGGCGTACTGATCTGAGCCTGTGCCGCCAATCAGGTAGTCGCCATCCTCTCCTCCCTCGATCTGGTCGTCGCCTGCTCCACCGTTCAGCATGTCTTGGCCCTTGTCCCCCGCCAGGATGTCATGGCCCTCGTCGCCGTTCAGTTGATCGGCGCCTACCCCACCGAACAGATCGTCGTTACCCAGGCGGCCGGACAAGATGGAGCCGGTTTGATTGGCCATCATGAGGTTGTTCTGAGCATTGCCGACGCCAGTGAGGCGATCCTGCCCAGTCAGGAGCAGCCCTTCGACGCCAGCGCTGAGCGGGTTGGCATTGAGGTCGAAGGAAACGGACGACTCGACCAAGTCGAAATTGCCCTCTGTTGTGTCGACCTCGATCACCTGATCCAGGATGTTGTCAACCAGGAAATGATCGTTCCCTCCACCACCGTTCATGGAATCGGCGCCAGTTCCACCGTCGAGCAGGTCGTCACCGTCTCCAGCAAACAGTTTGTCGTTGCCGTCCATTCCCTGCAATGTGTCGTTGGAGGCGTGAGCATCGATCAGGGTGTTATTGCCAGAGTTGCCTATCAAAACGTTCTGGTCAAACCAGCCAGCCAGTGAGAGGTCAGCACTTCCCACCAGTTTGACGACCTCCACGCTGGTGATTTGGTTTTCTTCCATACTGAAAGAAACGCTCGCCTCTAACGTGTCGCTTCCTTCGCCAACCTCCTCGAAGATGTAGGTCTCTCTTTCAGAAACGATGTACCAATCGTCGCCTGTGCCTCCGATTAGAAGGTCCACTCCTCCGTTGCCTACGAGGGTGTCGTTACCAGCTTGGGCCCGAATTTCGTCGTTACCCGAGCTACCGAAGATGGACTCTGGTGCGTTTGATGTCGTAACGACCAAGCCCGATTCGCTGATCAGGTGAATCGTCGAGATGCCACTGCTCTGTCGAGAGAAGTCGAAGTTTGAGGTGGTGTAGGCCGTGTTGTGGTCGTCGAAATTGTCGTTGACGACGTCGCTTTCATCGTCGATGTAGTAAGTGTCCGCTCCTGCCTCTCCGTTCATGAAGTCGGAGCCCGCCCCACCGTCGATCACGTCGTCGCCTGCTCCTGCATAGATCTGGTCGGCGTCGTCTCCCGTTGAAATCTGGTTGTGGCCTGATCTTGCGTATATCAACTGTTCCCCAAGGTCTGTTTTGACATTGATGTTGCCCAAGCCTGAAAGCAGGACATCGGTGACGTAGGGGTTAAGTGAGAAATCCAAGCTGACCGTCGAGATCACCTGATTGCTGCCTGTCGTCTCGTTGATCACATCCCCGATGTCGTCGATCAGGTAGGTGTCATAGCCATCTCCCCCTGTCAAAGTGTCTGCGCCCATGCCTCCTTGCAAGATGTCATCGCCGCTGCCACCGATCAACGAATCGTTACCTGCGCCGCCATCTAGCAGGTCGTTCCCCGCCTTGCCGACCAGCGTGTCGTGCCCTTCCAGCCCAAAAAGTTCGTCGTCTCCTAGCAAGCCGAACAGTGTGTCGTTACCCTGTGTTCCACTGGTTTTCATGTCATTCCCTTTCTTTGTATGACGGAGGTGCCAAATGCCGAGCCCGCTCGGGCTCCTGGTGGGTGACCCGTGTGGATCACCCGTTTCCCTTAACCAGCGCATGTGAGCAACTGGGTGTAACTCATGCATCCACGGCGCAGGCTGTAGCCCTCCACGGCCGATTCGCGTGCGGCATGGCGCATCGGTGTGAAAGCTGCACTGTTGTTCAACGCCTCGACGATGCGGTCTGCCATGGCGCCGGTGTCGAAGAAGTCGACCAGCAGGCCGTTGACGCCGTCCTGAATCACCTCTTGAACCGGCCCGGTTCGCGAGCCGATCAGCAGGCAGCCGGAGGCCATCGCTTCGAGCATCGACCAAGACAGCACGAAGGGGTAGGTCAGGTAGACGTGTGCGGCCGACACCTGCAGCACCTGCCGGTAGCGGTCGTAGGGCAGCTTGCCCATGAAGTGGGTGCGTTGGGCATCGAGCTTGACTTCACCGAGCATCTTCTCGCGCCAGTTGGCCGCGCCTTGGGGCTTGCCGCCATAGCTGACGTCGTCTCCGCCGACGATGAGGGTGTGACAACTTGGGTGCGCCCTCTGTACCTTCTCCAGCGCACGCATGAAGGTGTGAAAGCCGCGATAAGGCTCGAGGTTGCGGGCCACATAGGTGATGACCGGATCACCGGCTTTGAGCACACGGCCATCGGGCAGCGTGAAATGCGCCTGTTCGTCAGGGCGCAGCAAGTCGGTGTCGATGCCTTCGTGGGCCAGCGCGATCTTGGGCAGGTAGGCCTTTGGGTGGCGGCTTCGCTGCCATTGGGTCGGGCTGACCCCCACGTCACAGTGTTCGAGGTTGAGCGTGTGCAGCGCATTCCAGGTGCGCAGCTTGGCCAGGCTGTCGAAGCTGCTGGGGAATTCGGGGTCGAAGCCGGTGTCGCTGTCAGGTGTGCCGTAGAACCATTCGCAGAAATGGATGAGGCGCGCGTTGGGGAAGATGTCGCGCACGTACAGCGTCTCGCCCCAGCCAGGGTGGGCCAGGATGACGTCGGGCCGCCAGCCCTGCTTCTTGAGTTGCATGAGCGCGCGCGCCACCGCCTGCCCGTGCAGCACCGCGGTTTCCATCTGGCGCAGGTAGGGGTGTTGCTCCTTGAGGCCCTGGCGGTGCAGCTGGTACGGGATCCAGCGGATGCCGTCCATGCCGGGGGCGGTGTTGCGGCCCAGGCCCAGCATCTCCCAGCCTGCTTGCTGGGCCCACACCTGAGCGATGCGACGGAACTGACCCGGGAAGTTCTGGTGGATGAGGAGGATGCGCATGGGCTCAGCGCTCCCGCATGCTCTCTGTGGCGTGTGACTGGACCGGGCTGAGCAGGTAGTCGATGATCCGGCGCTTGCCGGTCTTGATCTCGGCGGTCAGGTTCATGCCGGGCATCAGGCGGATGGCCTTGCCGTCCACGTTCAAGGCGTTTTCCGCCAGCGTCAGCGTGGCCGGGAAGACCGCGCCACCACCAGAGGCCTTGGACTTTCCTTTCTCATCGGCTTGCACCGAAGGCTGCTGGATGACGGCGTCGGCCGTGATGGTGGTCACCTTCGCGTTCACCGTGCCGTAGCGCGTGTAGGGGAAGGTCTCGAGCTTGATGGACGCGGCCTGGCCGATGTTGACGAAGCCCACGTCCTTGTTCTCGAGCGAGACCTCGGCGGTGACGTGCGCCTGCTCCGGCACGACCACCAGCAGGACCTGCGCGGAAGTGACCACGCCACCGGTGGTGTGCACGGCCAGTTGCTGAACGGTGCCGGCCACCGGGGCCTTGAGGGTGGTCAGGCGTTCACGCTGACTGGCCTTGAGGCCTTCGGCCTGGAGCGATCGCGCCTGCAGGTCCGCCTTGGCGTGGCGCTCAGCCAGCTCCTTGAGCACCTGGGCGCGCCAGGAGGCCAGGCGACTCTCGGCCTGGGCGATGGCTGCCTTGGTCTCTTCGCGTCGGGCGCGCAAGGTGGAGAGGTCTTGCTCCATCTCGATGCGCTGCCGGGTGCGGTCCTGGCCCGCGTGCTGGCTGACGAACCCTTGGTCGGACAGCGTCCTGAAGTCGTCCTCGCGCTTTTGCACGATGGGCAAGGTGGCTTGCAGCTTGGCGATTTGCTCGCGCACCGTGGCCAGGGCCGCCCCCTGGCTGGCGACGTCGGCGTGCAGCTTGCTGCGCTGGGCGAGGATGTCGCGCCACTCGGCATCGAGCTGGTTGAGCATGAGCTGGCGCTCGGTTTCGGTCAGCTGGTTGTCGCCGGCCTGGGCTTCGGGGGGCAGGCTGGGCGCCGTTCCACCCGACAGCGCTGTCAGCAGCGCCTGGGTGCGCCATGCTTCGGACAGCGCGCCCGAGCGTTCCTGGCTCACGCGGCTGTTGTCGGCCTGGGCGGTGGTGGGGTCAAGCTCGATGAGCACCTGGCCGGCCTGCACCTTGTCGCCATCCTTGACGTGGATGGCCTTGACCACGCTGGCTTCCAGCGGCTGGATGAGCTTGGTGCCGTCGCTGACCACGATGCGCCCGGGTGCCACGGCGACGATGTCGATCTGGCCGATGCAAGCCCAAAGCAAGGCAATGGTGAAGAGCGCCATGATGGCCCACAGCGCGCGGCGCGGAGCAGGGTGGGGTGGCCTGGCCTGCAGGCTCAGCGCCGCGGGCAGGAAGGCCGCTTCGTCGGCCATGCGTGCGGGGCCGGCGAGTTCGTGGCGGTGTGCCCAGGCGGCCTGGATGACGGCCTTGTAGTGCCCGAGCAGGCCGATGATGGGGTGAGCATTGTTCGGTGTGCTCATGGGTGATCCTCGGCCCGCTCTGACGAGCCCTTGCTCAGGTCGATGTCCAGTGTGGGCTGGGTCTGGGGCGCGCCAGGCGGCCGATCTGGCTTGGGCCCGGCAGGCTCGCCAACGGGGGTGCCGGGCTGGGCGCCCTGCTGCATGCGCCACAGGTGTGCGTACAGCCCCTTGGGTCTTTGAATCAGCACCTCGTGCGGCCCTGCCTCGACGATGCGGCCCCGCTCCATGGCCACGATGCGGTTGGCGTGGCGCACGGCGCTCAGGCGGTGGGCGATGATGATCACCGTGCGCCCCTTGCTGATGGCGGCCATGTTGCGCTGGATGATGGCCTCGCTCTCGTAGTCCAGCGCCGAGGTGGCTTCATCGAAGATCAGCACGCGCGGGTTGGTGAACAGCGCCCGCGCGATGGCGATGCGCTGGCGCTGCCCGCCTGACAGCGACGCGCCCTGCTCGCCCACCACCGTGTCGTAGCCCTCGGGCAGCTCGCTGATGAAGTCGTGCGCGCCAGCCAGCCTGGCGACCCGCATGATGAGCTCGAGCGGGGCGGCCGGGTCGGCCACGGCGATGTTCTCGCGCACACTGCGGTTGAACAGGAAGTTGTCCTGCAGCACCACGCCGACCTGGCGGCGAAGCTGCGCGGCGTCCACCAGGCTGATGTCGATGCCGTCGACCAGCACGCGGCCCTGCTCGGGCACGTACAGGCGCTGGATCAGCTTGGTCAGCGTGCTCTTGCCCGAGCCCGATCGACCGACGATGCCGATGACCTCGCCAGCCCGGATGTCCAGTCCCACACCTTGCAGCACCGGGGCGGCCTCGGGTCGGTAGCGGAAGGTGACGTTGTCCAGCGTGATGCGACCCTTGAGTGGCGGCAGCTGCGCGGCCGTGCTGGGCGGGGATTCGGTTCGGGTGTTGAGGATGTCGCCCAGGCGCTCCATGGAGATGCCGGTTTGCTGGAAGTCGGTCCACATCTGGGCCATGCGCATGATCGGCTGGGCCACCCGGCCGGCGAACATGTTGAAGGCGATGAACTGGCCGACGGTGAGCTCCTGGTCCATCACCAGCTTGGCGCCGAACCACAGGGTGGCGGCGTTGATGAGCTTGCCGATGAGGTTGATGCCTTCGTGCGCCCAGGTGGCCAGCGTTTGTGTCTTGAAGCTGGCCGAGACGTAGCCGGCGAGCTGGTTGTCCCAGCGGCGCGCCATCTGGGGCTCCAGGGCGTTGGCTTTCACGGTCTGGATGCCGGTGATGGTCTCGACCAACAGGGACTGGTTCTCGGCGCCACGGGCGAACTTCTCGTTGAGGCGCCCGCGCAGGATGGGCACCACCGCCAGCGTCAGCAGGGTGTACAGCGGCAGGCTCAGCAGCACGATGAGGGTCAGCTGCCAGCTGTAGAGCAGCATCACGGCGATGAAGAGCACCGAAAACAGCACGTCGAGCACCAGCGTGAGGGCCTGGCCGGTCAGGAAGCTGCGGATGCTCTCGAGCTCGCGCACGCGGGCCACGGAATCGCCCACACGGCGGGCCTGGAAGTAGGCCAGTGGCAGCTGCAGCAAGTGCCGAAACAGCCGCGATCCGAGCTCGACGTCCATGCGGCTGGTGGTGTGGCTGAAGACGTAGGCACGCAAGCCAGTGAGCAGCGACTCGAAGACGACGATCACGACCAGGCCGATGACGAGGACGTCGAGCGTGGTCAGGCCCCGGTGCACCAGCACCTTGTCCATGACGACCTGAAAGAACAGGGGGCTGACCAGGGCGAAGAGCTGCAGAAAGAGCGAGACGAGCAGGACCTCGCCCAGGAGCTTGCGGTGCTTGACGATGCTGGGGATGAACCAGCTGAAGTCGAACTTGGCGAGCGCCCCCACGAGGCTGGCGCGGCTGGATGCCAGCAGCAGGGGGCCTGCCCCGGCGGGGTTGCCAAGGGGTGCCCACCGGGCCACAAAGGTGTCCAGCGGCTCGATGGTGGGGCGCCCGCCGCCTTCGGCGGCCGGGTCCTGGTAGAGCACGCGCTGGCCATCGCACTGCGCCAGCAGCACCCACCGTTCGGCGCCTTCGTCGGGTCGGATGCGCGCCAGGGCGGGCAGGGGGGCCAGCGAGAGGCGATCGCCGCTGGTGCGGCTGATCTTGGCTTTGAGGCCCAGGTGTTTGGCGGCCAGCAACAGCTCGGCATCGCTGGCTTCGGTGGACGGTGCCAGGCCAAGCTCGTGCGCGAGCAGGCCCGGGTCGGCTGCGATGTGGTGAAGCCTCGCCAGCAGGCTCAGCGCCTGGAGCGAGGACGAATGTGAGCGCGCTTGCGCCACCGCCGGCTCTGCTGAGGAGCCAGGCAGCGGACGTGCCGCAGCATTGGACTGCATGCCTACCCTGATGTGTTGTTGGGACCTTTTGACAGGGTATCGGATGTGTGCGGCGCCCTCATCCGCATGGCGATAACAGTTCTAGGCAGCATGCAACAAAATGTATGAAGCAGGGCGCGACACGGGGCAAAAGCCGAGCGATGGGTGGATTTGCGACAGGCGTGGCGGGCCCGCAGCCTGTTCAGGGGGCGGGGGCTGAGGCGGGTTCTGCTGGCCGCGGAGCCGGTGTCGGTGCCGGGGCCGGCGCAGAGGCCTCGGACGAAGGCAGTTCGGGGATCGAAGTTTTGAGAGGGGTGGGCACTTTCGGGGCGGGCACCGGGCAGCCCAGGCCTTGGCGCAGTCCCTTGAGGTAGGCTCGCCGCACGCCACCGGCCATGATGGCGGCTGCCACCTGCTTGCTGTGCTTTTCGGCGCCGGTGAGTTTGCGCAGCCAGCTGCGAAAGGGCACGAAGCCTTCCATCGTTCGACGCACGAAGCCGACGCCGTAGTTCTCGGCCATGTCTCCGCCACGCTCGAGCAGGCTGGGCTTGCCCTTGCCCGCTGCGTCGAAGTCGGCACCCAGGGCGACATCGAGGCGGTTGATCTCGTTCTGCACGCTGGGGCAGTCGAGCTTGTCGGGCACGGAGTAGGCGCCCACGTCGCGGGCGTGAAGGAGCACCTCCGGGATTTTCTGCTGCACCACGTTGAGGTCGCTCAGCGGGGTGATGGCGGCCTGGCCGACGCGGTCGGTGACGTCGCTGTCGGACGTGACGGGGTCGACCTCCACCATGGCCGGGACCGAAGGCAGGTCGGGGGTCTTGGGCATCTCGGGGGTGCTTTCGCAGCCGGTGAGCAAGAAGGCTGCGGTGATGGCTGCGGTGACGGTGGCGGCGCAGAGCAGCAATCTGGGCAGGGGGCTGGCGGGCATCGGGGGGCATCTCCTGTGGGCGATCTTAGGCCGCCGGGCGGTGGACCATATGGGGGCTAGCCCCGCGGTGTGGGCGCTGTTGGTGAGACGGACTGCACAACTTCCTGGGTGGTGAAGGGGCGGCAGGAGGCTTGCCGTTCGCCCGATGCGATCTGGGCCGTGGGTCGATCTTGTCGTCGCCGATGCCTCTGCTGTCGCCCCCGATGCATCGCACATCATTTCGCACGCGAAGTTGTCCATCTCGGTCCATTCCTGTCCACCTCTGCCATGCCCACCCGATGTGCAATGCCATCGAGACAGTCCGACAAAAGGAGACCCCCATGACCCCGCAGCAGACCACCCAGCCGCAGCCCCGCCCCATGCAGGCGCGCGAAAAACTCGACTTCCAGCTCGACGAACGCATCCCGCGTTTCTGGAACGGGGGCGATCCTTACAAGACCCGCTTCTTCGACGCCATGTCGTTGACCTTCCCCATCGGCGAGCGCTACTTCATCAGCAGCGTGCGCGCCTACCGCGACCAGGTCACCGACCCGAAGCTGCTGCAGGAGGTCAAGGACTTCACGCGGCAGGAAGCGCAGCACGGCATCGTGCACGCGCAGTTCAACGAGATGCTGGAAAAGCAGGGCCTGAACGTGGGCTGGACGCAGCGCTTTCTGGACAACAAGTTCAAGTGGCAACTCAAGTATTGGCCCAAGGCCTTCAACCTGTCCTACACGGCCGCCGCCGAGCACCTCACGGCCATGATGTGCACGACCTTCATGGAGCGCCCCGACATCATCGAGGGGTTCGACCACCGCATCCGAGCGATGTACGCCTGGCATTCGATCGAAGAGGTCGAGCACAAGGCGGTGTGCTTCGACGTGCTCACCAAGGTGGCCAAGGCGAGCTACTTCACGCGCATTGCCGGGCTGATCTATTTCAGCATCGAGTACCCGATCGGCAACTGGTACATGGTCAACCGCATGCTCAAGGACGATGGCTTCGGCTTCTTCCAGCGCATGAAGATGCTGGCCAAGGGCGCGTGGTGGTTGTACAAGCCGGGCGGTGTCTTCCTGCCTGCGGCGGGCTTTTACCTGAGCTACTTCAAGCCAGGCTTTCATCCCTGGCAGCACCAGGAGATGGGCCACTACGAGACCTGGTTGAAGGCCTTCGAGCGCAACGGTGACCCGGTGGCCGCAGGCGATGCCTATGCCCGGGAAGTGATGGCGGCGCGCTGACCGCGGTGCAACTCAGCGTCCGGCGCGCAGCCGGTCGCGCTGCTCGGCCGGTGTCAGGCCGGTGGCGCGTTTGAACGCGCGCCCGAAGCTCGATGCATCGGCAAAGCCCGACTGCACGGCCACGTCCTGCACGCTCAGGCGGCCTTCGCGCAGCAGTTGCTCGGCGCGCTCGATGCGCACCTGCTCGAGCAGGCGGCTGAGCGATTGACCTTCATCCTGCAGGCGGCGGCTGAGCGTGCGCGCCGACATGGCCAGCTCGTGCGCCAGGGCCTCGGCTGTGGGCAGCATGCCTTTGCGCAGACCGCCTTGCAGCAACTGGCGCACGCGTTGCGTCAGCGGGCGGGCCTGGTCGTGGTGAGGCGCATCGGCCAGCAACACCTTCTCCAGGTGGCTGCGCGTGGCGCGGTTGCCGGTGATCAGGGGTGCTGCCAGCACATCGCGCAGCACGGTGAAACCATTCCAGGGCGCGTTGAAGCGCGGCGCCACGCCGAAGAAATCCGCATAGGGTTGCAGCGGGCCTGCGCAGGCGTGCGCGAACTCCGCGTGCAGCACGGGGTGTTGCACCTGCGTGTAAGGCGCCACGTTGCGCAGCACGCCGATGACGAGCTCGGTCAGCACGCTCTGCAGCGGGCCGACGTCGATGACGGGCTCGACCCTCACCTGCACGCCATCGGCATGATCGGGCAGCCGGCGGAAGTCGAACAGGGGCATGACCAGCGCGTGGTACTGCAGCGCGATGTCGAGGGCTTCGCCCACCGTGGCCGCCGTGATGGCGAAGACGCCCAGCGTGCCATGGGCCGTGAGCGGGAAGTGCCGCAGGATCTGCAGCGAAGCGGGCTCGCCGGGCAGGCAGTGCTGCACGGCCAGGTCGATGCCGCGCAGCAGCTGGTGACCGTCCATCCACAGCGTGGGCTCGCTCGCGTCGGCCGGGGGCAGGCCGCAGTGCTCGCGCGCGCCGGTGGTGGACACCCCACGTGCGCGCATCAGGGACTCGGTCACCTCGGCGTACTGGATCGGGAATCGCAGGGAGGAGAGGGTCGGTTGGGTCACGCGGCACCAGGGGGAAACTGCGCTGCGGATGATGCCAGGGTCTGCACAGGTCTGCACGGAGCGTGAGAAACGGCACGTTTGTGCCCCCTTGTTCGGTGCGTTGAACGGGGTGCGACAGGCCTAGCATCCGGATCATGAGCGAACCCCTGGCTTCTGCGCTGCCACCGTCTCCGGCACCCCACGCTGGCGACGGCGGCGTGTTGCGCTTGAGCGAGCGGGCCCTGCAGGGCCTGCTGCGCGAGCGCGGCTGGCGAGCGGCCACGGCGGCGCTGTGCACGGAGCTGACGCTGGCGCTGGGTTGCCGGCGCGTGGCCCTGGGCTGGCGGGTCGATGAGCGCGTGCGCGTGGTGGGCCTGTCGCACGGTGCGCAGCTGGCCGAGCACCCGGTGCTGGGCGGCGTGGCCGAGGCCATGCAGGAGGCCATGGGTCAGGGCCTGACCCTGTGCGTGCCCCGCGTGGCCGATGGCGCGGTGCGCATCACGCTGGCGCAGCGCGCGCTCATGAAGCGCGAGGGCGTGGCGGCTGTGCTGACCGTGCCCCTGGCGCAGGACGGCGAGGTGCTGGGCGCCTTGCTGTGCGAGCGCGACGAGGGCCGCTTCACGCCCATCGACATCATCGCCATGGAAGACGTGGCCCGCACGGTGGCGCCTTTGCTGCGCTTGCTGCACGAGAGCGAGCTGTCGTGGCGCCAGCGCTGGCAGCGTGGCTGGCGCGCCTGGGTGGCTGCCGATGACCCGAGGACGCGGCGCTTGCGCCAACTCGGCCTGGCCGCTGCGCTGGTGTTGCTGGCGGCCTTGCTGGCCGTGCCGCTGCCGCACAGCATGCAGGCCAGCGCGCGGGTCGAGGGCGCCGAGCAGCGGGGCCTGACCGCACCGTTGGACGCTTACTTGCGGCAGCTGCACGTGCGGCCTGGAGACTTCATCAAGAAGGACCAGGTGCTGGCGCAGCTGTCCGACGAGGACCTGCGGCAGCAGGCGCGCAGCCGCGAGGCCGAGGTCGCGCAGCACGACAACGCCTTCGTCGATGCCTTCACCAAGGGCGAGCGCAGCCAGGCGGCGCAAGCCCAGGCCCGTGCCGCCGAGGCCCGTGCTCAGCTGGCCCTGATCGAGCAACAGATGGCGCGCACGCGCATCACGGCGCCTTTCGATGGCGTGGTGATCGCGGGGGACCTGAGCCAGCGGCTGGGTGCGCCGCTCAAACGCAGCGACCTGCTGTTCACCGTCTCGCCCATGACGGGCTGGCGCGTGGTGCTGGAGGTCGACGAGCGGCAGATCACGTGGGTGCAGGCGGGGCAGTCGGCGCGCCTGCTGCTGACGGCGCTGCCCAGCCAGCCCGTCGAGTTGAGGGTGCAACGCATCACGCCGGTGGCGCGCACGGTCGATGGCCGCCAGCGCTACGAAGTCATCGCCGACCCGGTCGGTCAGCCGCCCGCTGGATGGCGCCCTGGTCTGCAAGGCGTGGCACGCATCGACCTGCCCCCCGAGCCCCTTGGCTGGCGATGGGGTCGCGAAGCCTGGCAGGCCTGGCGCTGGGCCAGCTGGTCCTGGTTCTGAGCTCGAAAAGGCCGGCCTGTGGAAGCGTCCTTGCTGTCGTCCCAGTGGTTCCGGGTGGCCACGCTCAAGCCGCACCTGCGGCCGCAGGTCAGCGTGGCGCGCCAGCAGGCCCGCGGGCAGCTTTGGTACGTGCTGCACAACGAGGCCAGCGGGCGCTTTCACCGCGTCAACGAACGGGCTTACGAGGTCGTGGGCCGTCTCGATGGCGAGCTCACCGTCGATGGGCTGTGGCGCGAGCTGATCAAGCAGCAGGGCGATGACGCCCCCTCGCAGGACGACGTGCTGCGCGTGCTGGGCCAGCTGGCCGAAGCCGACCTGCTGCAGGCCGAACACATGCCCGACCTGCGCCGCCAGGTCGAGCGCAGCCAGGCACGCGAGCAGGCGCAGGCGCGCGGCCGCGTGCACCCGCTGTCTTTCCGCGTCAAGCTGTTCGATCCGTCGCCGTGGCTGCACAGGCTGGGCGGCCTGTCGCGCCTGGTGTTCAACCGCGTGTCGCTGTGGTTGTGGATCGCGTTGATCGCCACGGGCGCATGGGTGGCCGCGCAGCAGGGCCCCGAGCTGATGGCGCATGCGCGCAGCAGCCTGTCGCAGCCGCGCGTGCTGTTGATGATGTGGCTGATCTACCCCTTGCTCAAGGCCCTGCACGAGTTCGGCCACGCGCTGGCGCTGCGCCGATGGGGTTGCGCCACGCACGAGGTGGGCCTGACCTTCCTCTTGCTGATGCCCTTGCCACACGTGGACGCGACCTCTTCGCTTCGCTTGCCCGACCGCTGGGCCCGCGCCACCATCGCCGCCGCCGGCATCATGGTGGAGCTGGGTGCCGCCGCGGTGGCCGTGCTGGTGTGGAGCGCCGTGCAACCGGGCCTGCTGCGCGACGCGGCCCTGGTCGTGCTGACGCTGGGTGGCGTCTCGACCCTCGTTTTCAACGGCAACCCGCTGATGCGCTACGACGGCTACCACGTCCTCTGCGACGCGCTGGGCCTGCCCAACCTGGCCGGGCGCAGCCAGGCCCGCTGGCGTCAGCGGCTCACCCGCTGGACGGCCCGCCTGCTCGGCTCGCCCGTGCTGGATGCGGACGACGAGAGCCTGCGGCAGGACCGCATCGAGCGCCTGGCCCTTTGGCTGCACGCGCCGGCGGCCTGGGTGTGGCGCCTGACCGTGGGCACCGTGATCGTGGCCTGGCTGGCGGGCCTGTCGACCTGGTTGGCGGTGGCTGGCGCGGTGTGGGTGGCCTGGGGGCTGCTGGCCGCGCCGATCGCGGCCTGGGTCACGGACGTGAGCTCGGCGCCTGAACTGGCTGCGGTGCGGGCGCGTGCGCGTGCCCTCATGCTGGTGGGGGTGGGCGCCTTGTTGTTGGCCACCCTGGCCTGGCCCTGGCCGGCCACGTTGCATGCGGATGGACTGGTGTGGTTGCCGCAAGAAGCGCAGGTGCGCTCGGGCAGCCCAGCCCGGTTGAGCGAAGCCCTGGCCCGCGATGGCGACCTCGTCAAGCCTGGTCAGCCTTTGATGAAGCTGGTGGCCGATGAGTTGCTGGCCGAGCAGGCCGTTCTGCAGGCGCGCATCGCCGCGTCCGAGGCACAGCGCAGCGCCGCCTGGGCGACGGACCCGGTGGGCGTGTCGCAAGCCGAAGAGGCGGTGGCGCGCGACCGCGCGGCGCTCGCCGAGGTCGAGCGGCGGCTGGCGGGCCTGACCGTTCGCGCGGGCGTGGCGGGGCGGCTCGTGTGGCCGCACGCTGCCGACATGGCCGGTCGCGATGTGGCCGAAGGCGAGGTGCTCGCACAGGTGTTGCCCCCGGGTGGTGCCCGCGTGCTCGTGGTGGTGCCCGAGGCCGATGTGGGGCTGTGGCGCGAGGCCTTGCGTCGTCGCCACGAAGGTGACGACGACCTGCATGTGATGCTGGCCGACGCGCGTGGCACGGTGCTGCCGGCCAGGCTCGTGCGGCAGGTGCCCGCGGCGCTCGATCGCCTGCCCGCGCCAGCGCTGGGCAGCGCGGCGGGCGGCCCCATCGAAGTGGACCCTGCCGACCCGGATGGCACGCGTCCACTGCACCCCGTCTTCACGTTCGAGCTGGCGGTGCCGCAGGCCCTGGCCGAGCGCGTCGGCTCGCGTGCGCAGGTGCGCCTGACGCTGGCCCCGCAGACCCTGGTGGACCGCGTGTTCTTTCGCATGCGCCAGCTGCTGCTCGGCCACATGGGGGCATTGGGGTGA
The DNA here is from genome assembly GCA_001770725.1 of Burkholderiales bacterium RIFCSPHIGHO2_01_FULL_63_240. Lineage (GTDB taxonomy): Bacteria > Pseudomonadota > Gammaproteobacteria > Burkholderiales > Burkholderiaceae_C > Aquabacterium. Next base: position 44,155 of record MERU01000012.1, on the reverse strand, counting down.
GTGGCGCCGCGGCGCATCGCTTGCCCGGGCCAGCCGGCAGCGAGCGGCCCGCTGGCCTGACGCCCCGGCCAGGGCCGGTCTGGGGCGCGTACCCGATGCGGCCTGTTCCGCGCTGGCCCACGCGGGCGAGCCTGGCGGCCTTGCAGGCCTGGTGGGGTCAATGGGGGCGAGCTCACGCGAGATCGGTGCGCGAGTTGTGCACCGGCGTGCGCGTTCATCAACCGGCCTTGCAGGCCATGTCCGACGACGCCTTGAAGCTGATGGCTTTGCAGGCCCGCGCCGGCCTGTTGCGAGATGGCCTCAAAGGCCATGCGCTGTCGCTGGCCCTGGCGGTGGTCTCGCAGGCCGTTCACCGCGAGCGCGGCTGGTGGCCGCGCAGCACCCAGATCGAAGCCGCGGCCTGGATGCTGCACAACCACCTGGTCGAGGTGGGCACCGGTGAGGGCAAGACCCTGGTGGCCCAGCTGGTGGGGGCCACGGCCGCGCTGGCCGGCGTGCCGGTGCACGTGCTGACCTCGAACGACTACCTGGCGCAACGCGACGCCGATGAGGCCCGGGCCCTGTGCGCGCGACTGGGCCTGAGCGTGGGCTGCATCCAGCATGACGACGCGGCCGACACCCGCCGCATGGCCTACGCCTGCGACCTGACCTACGCCAGCGCCCGCGAGGTGGTGTTCGATCACCTGCGCGATCGGCTGGGTGCCTGCGACGAGGGCCGTGACAGCCCCGCGGCCCACGACCGACCCGTGCTGCGCGGCCTGTGCATGGCCGTGCTCGACGAGGCCGACAGCTTGCTGATCGACGAAGCCTCGACGCCGTTGATCCTGTCTCAGCAGGTGCGCGATGACGAGCTGCCACGCTGGCGACTGGCGCTGTTCCTGGCCAGGCAGATGAAGCCCGGCGAGCAGGTGGTGGAGACCGCGCCCGGCCGCTGGCAGCTCACCGAAGCGGGGCGCGAGTGGCTGGTCCAACGCGCCCGCACACTGGGCACCGAATGGCAGCTCAGGCGCTTGCGCGAGGAATGGGTGACGCAGGCCCTCACGGCCCTGCACGCTTTCCAGCGTGACGTGGACTACGTGGTCCACGATGACGAGATCCAGATCGTCGACGTGCACAGCGGCAGGCGTGCGCAAGGGCGCAGCTGGTCGCGCGGCCTGCACCAGCTCATCGGGCTGAAAGAAGGCCTGCAGCCCGCACCGGCCACGCAGACCCTGCTGCAGATGACCAGCCAGCAGTTCTTCCCGCGGTACCTGCGCCTGTGCGGCCAAAGCGGCACGCTCAGCGAAGCACGAGCCGAGCTGCTGGCAACCTATGGCCTGCCGGTCAGGCCCGTGGCCCCGCACCGGCCCAGCCAGCGGCGCGACCTGGGCCTGTGCGTGCACGCGCAGGCCGATGAACACTGGCAGGCCGTGGCCGACCGCGTGATGGCCCGCCACGCGAAGGGCCAGGGCCAGCCTGTGCTGGTGGGCACGCGATCGGTGGCCGATTCGATGCGTCTGTCGGCCCTGCTGAAGGCGCGAGGTTGTCCGCACCGCGTTCTCAACGCCAGCCAGGATCAGGCCGAGTCCGATGTGGTGGCCCGGGCGGGTGAGCCAGGCGCGGTGACCGTGGCCACGCAGATGGCCGGGCGCGGCACCGACGTTCACGTGGGCGAAGCGGCCGAGGCTTTGGGCGGTTTGCACGTCATCGTCGCCGGCCTGCACCCCGCGCGTCGCATCGATCGCCAGTTGGCGGGCCGCTGTGCCCGCCGTGGTCAGCCCGGCACGCACGAGCGCCTCGTCCACCTCGAAGACGAGGGCTGGTTGCCTTGGTCGCCCACCTGGATGCGGCGCGCGCTGGGGGCCTGTCTGTCGAACTGGCCGCGCATGTCGGCGCCTTGGGCTCGCCTGGCCGTGCGCTGGGTGCAAGGCCGACACGAGGCCGCCGCGTCGCAAGGCAGGTGGGCCTTGCTGCAGCAGGAAGAGCAACTGGCGCAGCAACTGAGCTGGCGAACGCGCCACCCCTGGGATCAGGTTTGAGGCTTGGCGCGCCCTGTCAAAGCTGATGGTGGGCCGTTTCGATCAGCCAGCCAACCTGACCTGTTTTCCGGATTTTGTGACGCATCGCACGGGAACACGATGAGAAGGTGGTGCCCAGAGGGTGAAGCCCCTTCTGCGTTTCTGCTCCCTGTGACACAAACCGAAACAGGTCTGTCCCGACTTGCCCATGTTCCGCCGCCGTCCCGCCCCTGCGCGCTCTTTGCCGTCAAAGCGCCTCCTCGTGGAGGAGCTGGAGCCGCGCGTGCTTTTCTCGGCGGACGCCGAGGCGGTGCTGCCCGGGGTGGTCTGGCAAGGCGAATCGCCGGCGCCCCAGGCTGCTACCACGCTGCTGGTGTCGGACGCTGATCAGGCCACCACCGCCACCACGACATCCGGCGCGCAGGCCAGCGGCACCCGCCACGAAGTGGCCTTCGTGGATGCCGGCATCCACGACGCCGAGGGCCTGATCGCCTTGCTGCGGCAACAGGCCGATGCCGATGGTCGCGTGCTCGACATCGTGCGGCTCGACCCCAATGCGGATGGCATCTCGCAGGTCAGTGACTGGCTGGCGGCGCACAACGACCTCGACGCCGTGCACGTCTTCAGCCACGGCCACGCGGGGGCCTTGCAACTGGGCGCCACGGTGCTGGACGCCGACAGCCTGTCCGAGCGCGCTGGCGACATCGTGGGGTGGTCGCAGGCTTTCACAAGCGATGGAGACCTGCTGCTGTATGGCTGCGACCTGGCCGCCGACGACGCCGGCCGCCAACTCCTTTCCGACCTGTCCTTGCTCACAGGCGCCGACGTGGCGGCGAGCGAAGACCTCACGGGCGCCGAGGCCCTGGGTGGCGACTGGGTGCTGGAGCAGGAGGTCGGGCATGTCGAGTCCGCCGTGGCCTTGGGTGCGAGCCTGCAGTCGCAATGGCAGGGTGTGCTGGCCACGCTGGTCGTCGACACCACCGCGGACAACAACGACACCGGCCTGGGCACGGGCTTCAACATCACGCAACTCAACGCCAACAAAGGCGCCGATGGCAAGGTGTCGCTGCGCGAAGCCATCATCGCGGCGAACAACACGGCAGGGCTGGACACGGTCACGTTCAGCCTCACCGGTGCGACGGGCACTTACGGCGAATACACCATCACCCTGAGCACGACGCTGCCCACCATCTCCGATGCGATCTACCTCAACGGCGCGTCGCAGAGCGGCTACACCAACCAGCCGATCATCGTGCTCGATGGCAACGGCGGCAGTGGCAACGGTTTCACCCTGAACTCTTCGGCGGACGGCAGCACGATCCGTGGCTTTGTCATCCGTGACTTCGCGGCCGACGGCATCCACATCGATTCGGGGTCGGACGGCCACACCATCGTCGGCAACTTCATCGGCAGCTTCAACGCGGACGGCAGCAACGCGGGCACGGTCGAACGCAACGGCTCCGCGGGCATCGACTCCAATGGTGCGAACGTGGTGATCGGCGGGACGACGGCGGCCGACCGCAACGTGATCTCGGGCAACACATCGGCGTACAACATCTATCTGGCCACTGGGGCCAATGGCACCATCATCCAGGGCAACTACATCGGCACCGACGCCGCCGGCACCAGCGCCTTCACCAGCACCAACAGCAACTACGGCATCATGCTGGAGACCTCGGCCAGCAACGTCACCATCGGTGGCACGGCTGCCGGCGCGGGCAACGTGATCTCGGGCTTCAGCAACCGGGGCGTGTGGGTCACCACCACGGGCACGGTGACGGTGCAGGGCAACAAGATCGGCACCGACGTCACGGGCACCGTTGACCTGGGCAACACCGGCTACGGCCTGTACGTGGACGACGGCGGCACCGTCACCATCGGCGGCACCGCGGCCGGCGCAGGTAACCTGGTGTCGGGCAACGATGGCGGTGGCATCTACGTGGGTGGCAGCGTGACCGCCACCGTGCAGGGCAACATCGTGGGCCTGAACGCCAGCGGCACGGCGGCGCTGGGCAACACCGGCGTGGGCATCTTCCTGACCAGCAGCAAGGCCACCACGGTGGGTGGCAGCACGGCCGCGGCACGCAACGTGATCTCGGGCAACAGCTCGCACGGCATCGAGGTCAGCAGCAGCCCCACGGGTGGCCACCGCGTGCAGGGCAACCACATCGGCGTGGGATCGGACGGCGTGACGCTGCTGGGCAATGGTGGCGCTGGCGTGCGCATCGCCGCCAGCGACGCCATCATCGGCGGCAAGAACGCGGGCGAGGGCAACGTCATCGCAGGCAACGCGGGTGACGGCATCGCGGTCACGACTGGCAATGGCAACCTGTTCTATCGCAACAGCATCTTCGGCAACGGTGGCCTGGGCATCGACCTCGAAGACGATGGCGTCACGCTCAACGACGACAACGATGGCGACGGCGGGGCCAACTACCGCACCAACTTCCCCGTGCTCACCTCGGTGGTGACCAGTGGCGGCACCACCCGCATCAACGGCTCGATCGACTGGTACAACGGTGGCACGACGATCTACATCGAGTTCTTCGCCAACGACGCGGCCGATGCCTCGGGGCATGGCGAAGGCAAGACCTACCTGGGCGCGGTGCAGGTCACCAGTGACGCCAGCGGCAACGCGAGCTTTTCCATCGATGTCAGCGGCGTCAGCATCGGGCAGTGGGTGACGGCGGTGGCCAATGCCGAAGCGACCTACCCTGGGGCGTCCGAGTTCGCGCTGGCCGTTCAGGCCGTGGCCCCCGCCAACGGGCCACGCGGCAAGCTCATCTGGAACAACAACGATCAGTTCTACCAGTACTACGCAGACTGGTTCGGTGGCAGCACCGGCTTCGGTGGCACGGGCGTCGACGGCCTGAGCTATGGCGACGACATCTCGATGCTGGCCGCGGCCGAGTCACCGGTGCGCGAAGAAATCATCTTCATCGGCTCGGCCGACGTGTCGGGCAAGATCCTCGCGGGCGTGTGGGATGGCCAGAACTGGTCGTCGGTGCTGAGCATCCCCATCGCCGACCCGAGCGACTTTTCGTCGCAGTACAACGGCTTTGCCCTGGCCTACGACGAGGTCAGTGGCGACGCGATGCTGGTGTGGGCCAATGGCACCACCGGCACGGCGGGCCTGTCGTATGCCACCTGGAACGGCACCAGCTGGTCGTCGATCCAGACCATCACGGCCCCCGTCAGCGGTGAGCCGGTGCACATGCAGCTGGCCGCTCACCCGTCCAGCCACGAGATGATCCTGGTGGCGCACACCAACGCGGCCAGCAACAACGAGTACGCGGTGGTGTGGAACGGCAGCAGCTGGGGCAACAGCCAGTTGCTGGGCACCAACACCAGCCGGCAGTTCTTCGAGCTCAACGTGGCCTACGAAAAGCAGAGTGGCCAGGCCATGGTCGTCTACGACGCCTCGGCCTCCGACAGCTCGGCCATCCAGTACCGCACCTGGAGCGGCAGCAGCTGGAGCAGCGAGCAGACCTTGTCCTCGCCAGCGGGCGTCACGTCCACCTCGGAGCTGCACACCGTCGTGCTGGTGAGCGACCCCAAGAGCGACCGCCTGGCGCTGGCCGGCAAGAACGCCGCCAACCAGGTCTGGCTGCAGGTGTGGGACGGCAGCAGCTGGGACGGCGGCCTGCTGGCCACCTCTTCGGGCGTGACGCTGACCGACCACCACGCCACCATGGCCCTGGCCTTCGAGAGCCAATCGGGGGACCTGCTGGCGGCCTATGGCACCAACACCGGGCCTTCCGTCTACTACCGCACCTGGACGTCGGGTGGCGGCTGGTCGGCACAGGGCACCGGCCCCAGCATGGGCGGCACCGACGTGCCTTACGTCGTCAAGCTCTATGCCGACCCGTACAGCAACACCATCATGCTGGGCGTGCAGGACAACGCGTCGGACCTCAACATGGTGGCCTGGGACGGATCGGGCTGGGGCAGCGTGAAAACGCTGGACGCATCCACCGGCTTCACCTACCGCGAGAACTTCACCTTCGTCTGGTACCGCGACTCCGCGCTCATCTCCGACCTCGACGGCGACAACCTGAGCTACCAGGAAGACGCCGGTGCCATCGTGCTCGACCAGGGCACGTCGGCCACCCTGACCATGGGCGGTGATGCCTACTACGACGGTGCGGTGCTGACGGTGTCTTTCGCATCGGGCAGCACCTCGGGCGAAGACGTTCTGGGTGTGCGCCACCAGGGCAGCGGGGCGGGGCAGGTGGGCGTGAGTGGCGCCAACGTCAGCTACGGCGGGGTCGTCATCGGCACGCTCAGCGGGGGCTCGGGCGGCACACCCCTGAGCATCACCTTCAACGTCAACGCGAGCGACGCCGCGGCGACGGCGGTGCTGCGCAACATCACCTACGCCAACACCAACACCAGCACGCCCGACACCACCAACCGCGTGGTGCGCTTCGTGGTGCAGTCGGCCCAGGGGCACAGCAGCGCCTACAACGAGGTGACGGTGCAGGTTCAGGCGGTCAACGACGCGCCCGTCAACACCGTGCCGGGGGCGCAGGCGGTCGACGAAGACGGCAGCCTGACCTTCTCGAGCGCCAACGGCAACCGGCTCAACGTGAGCGACGCCGATGCCGCCAGCGGCAACATCGAGGTGCAGCTGTCGGTGGACCATGGCGTGCTCAACGTGCCGGGCTGGTCGGCCACCACCGCGTCCAGCCTCACGCTCACCGGCACCGTCGCCCAGTTGCAGTCCTGGCTGGCCAGCGTGGTCTACACGCCGACCGCGCAATACAGCGGTGGCGACACGCTGACGATGACCACCAGCGACCTCGGCAACGCCGGCAGCGGCGGTGTGGCCACCGACATGGACACCGTGACCATCACCGTCAACGCCGTCAACGATGCGCCCGTCATCACGAGCAACGGCGGTGGCGCCAGCGCCTCGGTGTCGGTCAACGAAGGATCGAGTGCGGTGACCACCGTGACGGCGACGGACCCCGATGGCGACACGCTGAGCTACAGCATCGTGGGCGGCGCCGATGCGGGGAGCTTCACCATCAACGCCAGCACCGGTGCACTGAGCTTTGCGAGCTCCCCCGATCACGAGGTGCCGCTGGATGCCAATGGTGACAACGTCTACGAGGTCAGCGTGCGCGTGAGCGACGGCACGGTGAACGACACCCAGGCGATCAGCGTCACCGTGCTCAACCTCAATGACAACGCGCCGGTGATCACCAGCAACGGCGGTGGCGCCAGCGCTTCGGTCAACCAGGTCGAAGGCGGCAGCACCGTCACCACCGTGACCGCCACCGACGCCGATGGCGACTCGCTGAGCTACCACATCGTCGGGGGCGCCGACGCTTCGCGGTTCCAGATCAACAGCGCCACCGGCGCGCTGACCTTCGTGAGCTCGCCTGACTTCGAGTCCCCGACCGATGCCGGAGCCAACAACGTCTATGACGTGGTCGTGGAGGCGCGAGACGGCGTGCACACCGACACCCAGGCCATCGCAGTGACCATCACCGATGTGAACGACAACGCCCCGGACATCACCAGCAATGGTGGCGGCGCCACTGGCACGGTCAACGTGGCCGAAGGCAACACCGCGGTGACCACGGTGACGGCCACCGACGCCGACACGGTGGGCAGCTTGACCTACCGCATTGCCGGGGGGGCGGACGCAGGGCGATTCACCATCAATGCCGCCACGGGCGCCCTGAGTTTTGGCAGCACGCCCGACTTCGAAGCGCCCGCCGACGCAGGCGCCGACAACGCCTACGAGGTCATCGTCGAGGCCGACGATGGCGCGCAGGCCACGCAGCAGACGCTGACGGTCAACGTCACCGATGCGAACGACAATGCCCCGGACATCACCAGCAACGGTGGCGGTGCATCGGCTTCCATCAACGTGGCCGAGGGCAGCACCGCGGTGACCACGGTGGTGGCCACCGATGCCGACACGGTGGGCAGCCTGACCTACCGCATCGCCGGTGGTGCGGACGCGGGCCGCTTCACCATCAACGCGGCCACGGGCGCCCTGAGCTTCGCCAGCACGCCCGACTTCGAAGCACCCACCGACGCAGGCGCCGACAACGCCTTCGAAGTCATCGTTGAAGCCGACGATGGCGTGCAGGCCACGCAGCAAACGCTGACGGTCGATGTGACGGACACCAACGACACGGCGCCCGACATCACCAGCGACGGTGGCGGTGCCTCGGCTTCGATCAACGTGGCTGAGGGCAACACATCGGTGACCACGGTGGTGGCCACCGATGCCGACACGGTGGGCAGCCTGACCTACCGAATCGCTGGTGGCGCCGACGCAGCACGCTTCACGATCAACGCGGCGACGGGCGCCCTGAGCTTTGCGAGCACGCCTGACTTCGAAGCACCCACCGACGCGGGCGCCGACAATGCCTACGAGGTCATCGTCGAGGCCGACGACGGCGTACAGGCCACGCAGCAAACGCTGACGGTCAATGTCACTGACGCGAACGACAGCGCACCCGACATCACCAGCGACGGTGGCGGTGCCTCGGCTTCCATCAACGTGGCCGAGGGCAGCACCGCTGTGACCACGGTGGTGGCCACCGACGCCGACACGGTGGGCAGCCTGACCTACCGAATCGCTGGTGGTGCCGATGCTGGCCGCTTCACGATCAACGCCGCCACGGGTGCCCTGAGTTTTGGCAGCACGCCCGACTTCGAAGCACCCACCGACGCAGGCACCGACAACGCCTACGAGGTCATCGTCGAGGCCGACGACGGCGCGCAGGCCACGCAGCAGACGCTGACGGTCAACGTCACCGATGCGAACGACAATGCCCCGACCATCACCAGCGATGGCGGTGGCACCAGCGCCAACCTGAACATCAACGAAAACACCACTGCCGTGACCACCGCCACCGCCACGGATGGCGACAGCGTGGGCACGCTGAGCTGGCGCATCGCTGGCGGCGCCGATGCGGCGCGCTTTCAGATCGATGCCGGCACGGGTGCCTTGAGCTTCGTGAGCGCACCGGACTTCGAGGCGCCCACGGATGTGGGGGGCGACAACGTCTACGACGTGGTCGTCGAAGTCAGCGATGGCACGAACGTGGACACACAGGCCATTGCCGTGACGGTGGGCGACGTGTTCGAAGTGGGCAATGCGCCGGTCATCACCAGCGATGGCGGCGGTGCCAGCGCCAACCTGAACATCAACGAAAACACCAGCGCGGTGACCACCGTGACCGCCACCGATGTGGATGGCGATCCGGTGAGCTACCGCATCGCAGGTGGAGCCGATGCGGCGCACTTCCAGATCGACAGCGGCACCGGGGTGCTGAGCTTCGTGAGCGCCCCCGACTTCGACGCGCCGACCGATGCCGGAGGCAACAACGTCTACGACGTGGTCGTGGAAGTGTCCGACGGCATCAGCGTGGACGCCCAGACCATCAGCGTCACGGTGGGTGACCTCAACGACACGGCGCCCGACATCACCAGCAACGGCGGCGGTGCCTCGGCTTCCATCAACGCGGCCGAGGGCAGCACCGCGGTGACCACGGTGGTGGCCACCGACGCCGACACCACCGGCAGCATCACCTACCGCATCGCCGGTGGTGCCGACGCAGCACGCTTCACGATCAACGCGGCGACGGGCGCCCTGAGCTTTGCCAACACGCCCGACTTCGAGGCACCCACCGACGCAGGCGCCGACAACGCCTACGAGGTCGTCGTCGAGGCCGACGATGGCGTGCAGGCCACGCAACAAACGCTGACGGTCGACGTGACGGACACCAACGACACGGCGCCTGACATCACCAGCGATGGCGGCGGCGCCTCGGCTTCCGTCAACGTGGCTGAAGGCAACACAGCCGTGACCACGGTGACGGCCACCGACGCCGACACCACCGGCAGCATCACCTACCGCATCGCCGGTGGTGCCGACGCAGCACGCTTCACGATCAACGCGGCGACGGGCGCCCTGAGCTTTGCCAGCACGCCCGACTTCGAGGCACCCACCGACGCAGGCGCCGACAACGCCTACGAGGTCGTCGTCGAGGCCGACGATGGCGTGCAGGCCACGCAGCAGGCGCTGACCGTCAACGTGACGGACCTCAACGACACGGCGCCCGACATCACCAGCGATGGTGGCGGCGCGTCCGCTTCCATCAACGTGACCGAAGGCAACACCGCCGTGACCACGGTGGTGGCCACCGACGCCGACACCACCGGCAGCATCACCTACCGCATCGCCGGTGGTGCCGACGCAGCACGCTTCACGATCAACGCGGCGACGGGCGCCCTGAGCTTTGCCAACACGCCCGACTTCGAGGCACCCACCGACGCAGGCGCCGACAACGCCTACGAGGTCGTCGTCGAGGCCGACGATGGCGTGCAGGCCACGCAACAAACGCTGACGGTCGACGTGACGGACACCAACGACACGGCGCCTGACATCACCAGCGATGGCGGCGGCGCCTCGGCTTCCGTCAACGTGGCTGAAGGCAACACAGCCGTGACCACGGTGACGGCCACCGACGCCGACACCACCGGCAGCATCACCTACCGCATCGCTGGTGGCGCCGACGCAGCACGCTTCACCATCAACGCTGCCACGGGCGCCTTGAGCTTTGCCAGCACGCCGGACTTCGAGAACCCGCAAGACGCGGGCGCCGACAACGCCTACGAGGTCATCGTCGAGGCCGACGATGGCGTGCAGGCCTCGCAGCAAACGCTGACCGTCAACGTCACCGACGCGAACGACAATGCCCCCACCATCACCAGCGACGGCGGTGGAGCCACCGGCCTCATCCAGGTTGACGAAGGCGGCACCACCGTGACCACCGCCACCGCCAGCGATGTCGACACCACTGGCTCCTTGAGCTGGGCCATCGTGGGTGGCGCCGATGCCGGCCGCTTCACCATCGATGCCACCACCGGCGTGCTCAGCTTCGCGCAGGCCACCGACCACGAGGCCCCGCTCGATGTGGGGGGCGACAACGTCTACACCGTGCGCATCCAGGTCAGCGACGGCGTGCAGACGAGCTGGCAGGACCTGCTCGTCACCGTGCGCGACCTCAACGACAACGCGCCGGTGGTCACCAGCCACGCTGGTGCGGCCTCTGTCACGGTGCACCATGCCGAGAACACCCAGGCCTTTGCCACGATGGCGGCCAACGACGCCGATGCCACCAGCACCCTGGTCTGGCGCATCAGTGGTGGCGCCGACGCCGCGCGCTTCCAGATCGACGCCGCCACCGGCGCCATGAGCTTCGTCACCGCGCCTGACCACGAGACCCCGGTGGACGCCGATGCCGATGGCACTTACGAGGTCACGGTCGAGGTCGACGACGGCACGCAGACCGACACCCAGGCCTTGAGCATCGTGGTCGACAACGTCAACGAGAACCCGCAGTGGTCGGGTGCGGCCCCGATCTACACCACGCCGTCCGGCACGCAACTGGTGGTGGGCACCGGTGGTGGCCTGATGAACAACGCCCAGGACCCCGATGGCAACCCGGTGCAGCTGGTGCTGTTGTCCGGCCCCTCGCGCGGCAGCCTGAACCTGTCGGCGGACGGCAGCTTCCTGTACCAGCCGGATGCGGGCTTCGCAGGCGTGGACCGCTTCACGGTGACGCTCAGCGACGGCAGCCTGCAAGGCCTGAGTCGGGTCATCGAGGTTCGGGTGGAGGCGCCGGCGTCGTTGCCCGACGCCGTGGTGCGCAACCCCGATCCCGCGCCGGCCCCGGTGCCCGCCCAGCCGAGCGCGCCACCCCCCGCGCCTGAGCCCGATCAGGCTCCTGCGGCACCGGCACCGGTCGATTCCGCACCGAACCGGGCCGAGGCGTCGACGCCCATCGTCGATGGCCTGGGCCTGTTGGGCCCGGCCGATCCCAGTGCCTGGCTGGGGCGCGCCGCCCCTGCGGCAGGCGAGGCCGGCTCGCTCAACACCACGACGGCCTCGCCAGCCGACAACGTGGCCTCTGGCGTGAGCCTGCGCATCGAAGCCGGGGTGGTGCCGATCCTGGTGCCGGTGGACTCCCCCCTGGTGGCTTTCTCGCGGCTGCTGCAGGCCACGCAGGCTGCTGCGGACGTCGCGCCCGGCAGTGTCGACCTCGCCGTGCCCGCCATCGACCTCGGTGGCTTCATGGGCTGGCCCCCCGATGCCGGCGACGACGAGGTCAGCGTCGATGTGAAGATCGCCCAGGCGGGCGGCGCGGCCCTGTCGGCGGGCGCGGTCTGGTGGGCGGCCCGCACCAGCGGCCTGCTGGCCAGCATGGCGATTTCAGCCCCGGTCTGGCGCGGCATCGACCCCTTGCCGGTGCTCGGTGGGGGCAAGCCCCGCGACGACGAGCTGCCCGACGCGGCGGCGCCCGATGCCGAAGGCGACATCGACCACGTTTTCGACCGCCAGGCCGCAACGCCCCTGGGCAGCGACATCGCCCTCGGTGCAGGCGAGGGTGCGGCGCGGTGAATTCCACCATCTCCTCGGGGCTTTTCGAGGCATGGCCTGTCACCATGCGGGAGGAACATGGGAGCGTGGTGCAGGATCGCCTGCGCCTGGGAACCGCCATGAACACCAGAAAGTGCCGCTTGCCTGTGTGGGCCTTGAAGGTCTGCCTGGCCTGCTTGAGCCTGCCCACCCAAGCCAACCCGCTGGGCTGCCTGATCGAGCCCGATCGCGTCGCCGACGTGGGCAGCGCATCGGTCGGGGTGATCGAATCCATCCAGGTCGAACGCGGTGACTTCGTCACCGCCGGACAGGTCATCGCGCGCCTGAGCGCGGGGGTCGAGCGTGCCTCCGTCGCCGTCGCCGAATCGCGTGCGCGCGCCGACGCCGAGCTCAAGGCCGCCGAAGCCGCGGCCGACCTGGCCAAAGCCAAGCTCGCCCGCGCCCGTGACCTGCTCAAGTCCGAGTTCATCTCGCCACAGGCGCTGGAGCAGGCCCAGGCCGAATCCCGCATGGCCGACGAACGGGCCCGCCAGACCCGCGACGCCCGCGATGTGGCGCAACGCGAGTTCCAGCTCTCGGCCGCGCAACTGGGCCAGCGCATCATCCGCGCGCCTTTCGAAGGCATCGTGGTCGAGCGCTACCGCACCCAGGGCGAGCGCATCGAGCGCGAGCCGGTGGTGCGCATCGCCCGCATCCACCCGCTGCGCGTCGAAGCCATCGCCCCGGCCGACCGATTCGGCAGCATCCAGAGCGGCCAGGTGGGCCAGGTCAAGCCGCAGTTGCCGCAGTTCGGCACCCTGCAGGCCACCGTCACCGTGGTCGACCGCGTGGTCGATGCCGCCTCCAACAGTTTTCGGGTGAGGCTGACCCTGCCCAACCCGGACCACCGCATCCCCTCGGGCCTGCGCTGCAGCGTGGACATCGCTGCGCCCACCCCGCGCTGAGGTGCGAGACGCCGCATGGCCCAAGCCCCCCAAGCCGCATCCGGATGGCGCCGCTGGCGACCATCGGCCACGATGCGCCTGGCCTGGGGCGTGCTGTCGCTGACCATCAGCCTGCTGCTGGTGCTGGACCTCCTGCTGGGCCTGTTTCCCAGCGAACACGAGCGCCTGCGAGCCGTGCGTGAACGCGCCGCGCTGAGCCTGGCCACCCAGGTCCGCGTGATGCTGGCGCAACCGCGCGGTGAGGCTCAGCTCTCGTCGGTGCTCGACGGCATCGCCCAGCAGTCCGACGAGCTTGCCTCCCTCGGGGTGCGCCGCCGCGATGGCGTGCTGGTGGCGGCCAGCGCCGAGCACAAGAGCAACTGGGTGCCCCGCGCCGATCAACGCTCCACCCTTGACGCCATCGTCGTGCCCTTGCAGGAGCCTGGCGGCCTGTGGGGTGCGCTGGAGCTGCGCTACAAGGCCGACCCGAGCATCACCGGCTGGCGCGGCTGGGTGGGCGGCACCATGCTGGCGCTCATGCTCAGCCTGAGCACGGGGGGGCTGCTCGTCTACTACTTCTACTTGCGGCGCATGCTGCAGCACCTCGACCCGTCGCAGGCCATCCCCGAGCGGGTGCGCGCGGCTTTCGATGCCCTGGCCGAAGGCCTGCTCGTGCTCGATCACCAGCAGCGCATCATGCTGACCAACGAGGCCTTCTCGCGCCTGTACCCCAGCGAAGGACCGCTGCTGGGCAAGCCGGTGGCCGACCTTGCCTGGTTGCGCGAAGCGCTCGGCGATGCCGCCAAGAAGCCTCCCTGGCTGGTGGCCATGCAGACCCGCGAGCCCGTGCTGGGTGTTCAGGTGCGCATCACGGGTGAAGGCGGGGAGCCGCGGCACGCGTTGATGAACTGCGCCGCCATCTGCGATGCCAAGGGCGCCGCACGCGGCTGTGTGGTCACGCTCGATGACGTCACCGAACTCGACCGCGCCAACGTGCGCCTGCGCGAAGCCATGGGCGAGCTGGAGCGCTCGCACGACCGCATCCAGACCCAGAACGTCGAGCTCGAGCAGCTCGCCAACCACGACCCGATGACCGGCTGCCTCAACCGCCGGGCCTTCTACGCGCGCGCCGAGCCCCTGTTCAGGCGCGCCCGCGAGCAGGGCACGCCGCTGGCCTGCATCATGAGCGACATCGACAAGTTCAAGAACTTCAACGACACCCATGGCCACGCCGTGGGCGACCAGGTCATCCAGCAGGTGGCGGGTTTGCTCAAGACCTCGCTGCGCGCCGACGATTTGCTGTGCCGCTATGGCGGCGAAGAGTTCTGCATCGTGCTGCCGAACACCCCGCTGCCCGAGGCCCTGCGCGTGGCCCAGCGCATGCGTGCCCGCATGGAAGCCGAAGCCGGCCCCGGCGTGACCAGCGTGGCAGGCCTGCGCATCACCTCGAGCTTTGGCGTGTGCACGCTGCCCGAAAGCCAGGTCCAGTCGCTCGACAAACTGATCGAGCAGGCCGACGCCGGGCTCTATGCGGCCAAGGAAGCCGGGCGCAACCGGGTCCGGTACGCGCCGGGGGTGCAGGCCGCGCCGGATGTCGTGAAATCATCCATGGCGTGATCCCCGGTGTTGCTGGACCGAAGCTGGTGCGCCCAGCGCGTTCAAGTGACGCACAATGGAATGGCGGGCATCTTGCGGGCCCCGCGAGGTGGTTTTTGAACCGCAAGCCTGCCCTGGGCTGCCCATGAGCGTTCAGTCTCCGTCCGTTCCGCACGCCAAGTCCCTGCCTGGCCTTCGCTACCGCACCTGGCCCATGTTCGTGGCCATGCTCCTGAGCCTTTTGGCCCTGCTCATGACGGCGACCCTGCTGCGCCAGCGTCAGATCGCTGACCGGGATGCAGCGTTCGCCCGCCAGGCCCACCGCCTGCACGAGCGCCTCACCGAACGCATCCGCACCTACGACGAAATCCTCAAGGGTGCGGCCGGCCTTCATGCCGCATCCGACCACATCAGCCGGGCCGACTGGCGCACCTATGTCGGGGCCTTGCGGCTCGACGAGGATCACTTCGGCATGCAGGGCCTGGGCTTTGCCGTGCTGGTGCCCGACAAGGCGCTGGATCAGCACGTGGCCTCCGTGCGGTCCGAAGGCTTTCCGGCGTACGAGGTCAGCCCACCCGGGGCCCGCCCGGAAATGGCACCGATCTTCTACATCGAGCCTTTTCATGGACGCAACCTGCTGGCCTTCGGCTTCGACATGTTCTCCGAGTCCGTGCGTCGCGAAGCCATGCAGCGTGCCCGCGACAGCGGCGAAATCGCCTACAGCGGCCCGGTGCACCTGATCCAGGAGACCGCGATCGATGTGCAGGCCGGCCTGCTGGCCTACATGCCTGTCTACCGGGGCGGCCTGCACCCAGCCAACCCGGTTCAGCGCCATCGCCTGCTGGAAGGCTGGGTGTATGCCACGTTCCGCATGGCCGACCTGCTCAACGCCGTCTTCCAGCAAGACCTGCAGCGGGTGCACGTGCAGGTGCTCGATGTCGACCCCGCAGGCAAACAGCCGTCCACCTTGCTCTTTGACAGCCGCAGCGAACAAATCGATGCACACGACCACGAAGACGCGGGAGCCGACGTCAACCTGACCCTGCCCCTGCATGGCCGGCAGTGGCAATTGAGCTACCGACCCATGCCCGGCAGCTGGCCCTTGCAGGGACAAGGCACCTACATCGCCAGCCTGCTGGTGGTGGCCCTGGGAGGTGCGCTGTTCTGCGCCCTGGTCTGGAGCCTGGCCAACACCCGCCTGCGTGCCCAGGCGATGGCGCTCAAGCTCTCGGATGACGTGGCAGAAAGCGAAGAGCGCTTTCGCCTCATGGTCGAGAGCGTGCGCGACTACGCCGTGCTGATGCTCGACCCGCAAGGCGTGATCCGCAGCTGGAACGCGGGGGCGAGGCGCATCAAGGGCTGGGAAGCCGACGAGATCATCGGCCAGCACTTCAGCCGCTTCTACACGCCAGAAGACATCGCCCAAGGTGTGCCCGAGCACGCGCTGGCCACCGCCCTGGTCTCGGGCCAGTTCCGTGGCGAGGGCATGCGTGTGCGCAAGGACGGCACCACCTTCCGCGCCAGCGTGCTGATCACGGCCATGCGCGACGCCGCCGGCCAGGTCAAGGGCTTCACCAAGGTGACGCGTGACATCACCGAACACCACCAGCAGGAGGAGCGCCTGCGGCTGGCGGCCACGGTCTTTCGTTCGACGCAGGAGGGCGTGGCCATCACCGATGCACAGGCGCGCGTGCTGGCGGTCAACCCGGCGTTCGAGCGCATCACCGAGTACAAGGAGTCGGATGTCATCGGCCTGAACCTGCGCCTGCTGGCCTCGGGTCGCCACGACCGCGAGTTCTTCCGAGCCTTCTGGAGCGAGCTGATCGAAACAGGCTTCTGGCAAGGCGAGATCTGGAACCGGCGCAAGGGCGGCGAAATCCACCCTGGCTGGCTGGCCGTCAGCGCGGTGCGCGACGACGCTCAGCAGATCGTCAACTTCGTGAGCGTCTACACCGACATCACACGCATCCCGCATGCCCAGACCCAGCTCGACCGGCTGGCTCACCACGATGCCCTGACCGACCTGCCGAACCGGGTGCTGCTGCACACGCGCCTGAGCCACACGCTCGAGCGCGCGCAGCGAAGCGGCAGCCTGTGTGCGGTGCTCTTCCTGGACCTCGACCGCTTCAAGCCCGTCAACGACCAGATGGGCCACGAGGCCGGCGACGAGTTGCTCAAGGGCGTGGCCAAGCGCCTGCGGCTGCACCTGCGCGACAACGACACGGTGGCGCGCATCGGTGGCGACGAATTCGTCGTGGTGCTCGAAGACCTGGCCAGCCCGGAAGGCGCCGAGGTGGTGGCCCGCGCCATCATCGAGCGCATCCAGCGCCCGTTTGCGTTGTCCGGTGAACGCGAGGCCCACATTGGCTGCAGCGTGGGCATCGCGCTGTTCCCGCAGGACGGCACCGACGGTGAGACGCTGCTTCGGCATGCCGATGCCGCCTTGTACGCGGCCAAGGCGGCGGGGCGGGGGACGTTCAAGTTCTTCGCGGCGGACGGTCCAGGGATGCCCCGCGCCAGCGATGCCTGAGCCGCCGGCTGTCCGCTGAACGGGGCGTGCGTTCGGGTGCTTCCAGCGGCGGCGTCATTGAATTAGAATGCGAACCATTCTTATTCCAGTGATTCACCTTTGTCGGCATGACCTCTGACCACGCCGGGCGCTTTGTCGCGCTGCAACGCACTGCCGCCGCCCTCCTGGGCGGCTACGCCTTCACCTGGGGCTTCATCGCCCTGGGCATGGCGCTGCTGTTCTCGGCCGGCATGGACTTCCATGACGCCGAGCACCTGAGCGCCATCCTGGGCTTTCTGGTGTTCCTGTGCGCGTTCCTGTGGGCCTTTGCGGGCCGCAGCCTGGTGCGCGTGTGGGCGGTGCTGGCCGGTGGTGGCCTGCTGATGACGGGTGGTGCATCGCTGGTGCAGCACCTGCTGACCTGACCTCGAAAGGCCCCCGTGTTCCAGAATTTCCGCCTGGCCATGGCCTGGCTGCACACCTGGTTCGGCCTGGTGCTCGGCTTCGTGCTGATGGTCGTGTTCTTCTTCGGTGCCCTGTCGGTGTTCGACCGCGAGATCGACCGCTGGGCCATCCCGGCCACGCGCTTCGAGCCCCAGCCCATGCCTTCGTTCGACAAGGTGCTGCGCCCCGTGTTCGAAGGCATGCAGCCGACGCCGCAGAGCCTCAAGGCCTTGCGCGACAAGGTCGATGGCCCCTTGCCTGAGCGCTTCGACACCGCGCGCCGCTGGGCGGCCTACACCACCCATCGCGACCCGGTGCTCAGCGTCTTCACCGCCTACGAAGTGCCCAACGCCCGCAACCCGGACGATGTGGCCCGTGGCAACCTCACCATCGACCCGCGCACAGGCGAGTCCTTGCCCGACGACCGCCTCAAGGTCGGCAGCCGCTTCTTCTACCCACTGCACTACAGCCTGCACCTGCGGTGGCTGAACCTGGGCTACTGGGTGGTGGGCCTGGCCGCGCTGGTCATGCTCGCGGCCCTGGTCAGCGGTGTGGTCATGCACCGCAAGGTCTTCCGTGAGTTCTTCACCTTCCGACCCAGGAAGAGCACCCAGCGCAGCGCGCTGGACCTGCACAACATGACGGGTGTGCTGGCCTTGCCCTTTCACTTCTTCTTTGCCTTGACGGGGCTGGTGATCTTCGCGGGCATCTACTTCCCGGTGGCCCACACGCAGCTCAACCCGCTGCACGAGCTGCACGAAAAGCTCGAAGCCCAGGAGACCGGCCTGCCGCACGAGCGCGCTGGCGTGGCCGCACCGCTGGCCTCGGTGGACGCCATGATGGCCGAGGCCCAGCGCCGTTGGGCCAACCGGGGCATGGCGGGCGAGGTGGGCTTCCTGGCGCTGCAGCACGTGGGTGATGCCAACGGCTACGTCAGCGTCTACCGCGCCGGCACCGACCGCATCGCACTGGTGGGCGAAGGCATCCACTTCAAGGCCAGCACCGGCGAGCTGCTGCGCGAAGACCCGCCGCACAGCCCCGTTGCCAGCGTCAACGAATTCCTCACCGGCTTGCACCTGCAGCATTTCCGGCATTGGTTGCTGCGCGGGTTGTACCTGTTCGGTGGGCTGATGGGCTGCGTGTGCATCGCCACCGGCTTTGTCTTCTTCGTCGAAAAGCGCAAGAAGCAGCACGCCCGGCAAGGCAGCCAAGGCAGCCGCGTGGTCGATGCCCTGGCCGTGACCACCGTGACCGGCATGCTGATCGCCGCATTGGGCATGCTGATTGGCAACCGCTTGCTGCCCGACACCATGCCGGCAGGCTGGCCGCCGCGAGGGGACATGGAGCAGCACCTGTTCTGGGGCTGCTGGGTGCTGGCGATGGCGCATGCCTTCGTGCGCAGCGCCCCGGTGGCCCGGGGGTTGATCAACCCGGCCTGGCGTGAGCAGTGCTGGGCGGTGGCCGCGATGGCGGTGCTGGCTGTGGGGCTCAACTGGGCGACCACAGGCGACCACCTCGCCAAGACCATCGCCAATGGCTACTGGCCTGTGGCCGGGGTGGATGTGTTCCTGTTGTTGAGCGCGGTGCTGGCCGTGGTGGCAGCGCGCCGTCTCAAGGCGCGCACCGAGCCCGTGGCGCACACCAACCGGCAGACGGGGGTGGCCCATGTCTGAAGCCAACGTGGCGGCGCTGCTGTTGACGGCGGCCCTGGTGGCGTGCGTGCTTGGCATGGGCTGGCTGGCGCTGGCGATGGAGGTGCATTGGGCGCAGGTGCGTTCGGGCTCCTTGTCAGGCAGCGGCGTGTGGCGTTTGCGCGTGTGCGGTGCCCTGGGCCTGGGCGCTGCACTGCTGCTGTGCCTGGCCGTGGACCACGCCTCGATGGCCGCGCTGGTGTGGGTGATGGCCCTGGGGGCATCGGCCCTGCTGGTGGCTCTTGCGCTGAGCTGGCGGCCCCGGTGGCTGGGCGTGCTCGCCTGGGTCGGCGGCCGGGGGTGAGGAGATGGTGACAGCCGAGGCCTGCCAAGGGCTGCCACCGCCTTGCATCGTCACCTTGTACGTCGACCACCATGGCTGGCTGCAGGGCTGGCTGCGCCGTCGCCTGGGTGATTCGTTCGTGGCCGCTGACCTGGCGCACGACACCTTCGTGCGCATCCTGGCCAAGGACGTGCCGCCCGCCATCCGCGAGCCGCGCGCGCTGCTGACCACCATCGCCCAGGGCCTGGTGAGCAACATGCACCGCCACCGCCGCATCGAGCAGGCCTACCTGGATGCGCTGGCGTTGCTGCCCGAGGCGCAGGTGCCATCGCCTGAGACGCAGGCCATCCTGCTCGAAACCCTGGTGGAGATCGACCGCTTGCTCGACGGCCTGCCTGGGCCGGTGCGGCAGGCCTTCTTGCTGTCGCAGCTCGACGGCCTGCGACAAAGCGAGATCGCCCGCCGACTGGGCCTGTCGGTGCCCACGGTCAAGCGCCACATCGCCAGGGCGCTGGCGCAGTGCTGCTTCGCCTGAGCCCTGGCCCCGAGCCAGCCCTTGCCGCCACCCGCCACGCCACCCGCCATGCCGACCGCGTCCACCGAACCCGATGGCTCGCAGCCGATCGCCGAGGCCGTTCGACTCCAAGCCGCTGCTTGGCTGGTCGAGTTGCAGGGCGACGAGGCCAGCGCAGCCACCGTGAAACGCTGGCAGGCCTGGCGCCAGGCGCACCCTGAGCACGAGCGCGCCTGGCAGCACATCGAGGCCTTCCGCGCGCGCTTGCAGGGCGTGCCCTCGCCGCTCGCCCACGCCGCGCTGGTGGCGACCACACCGAGTCGCCGCCGCCAGGCCATCAAGTCACTGGCCGTTGCGCTGTTCGCCGCAGGCGGTGCCTGGACGCTGGCCGATCACGAGCCCTGGCGCCCGTGGACGGCCGATGCGCGCTCGGGCACGGGCGAACGCCTGGAGCGGACGCTGCCCGACGGCACGCGCGTGACGCTCAACACCGGCACCGCCATCGACGTCCGCTTCACGGCAGGCGAGCGCACCTTGCACCTGGTGCGCGGCGAGATCCTCGTCGAGACGGCGCATGACCTGCTCGCCAGCGATGCGGGCTCACCATCACCCCGGCCGTTCGTCGTGCAGACACGCCAAGGCCGCATCCGCGCGCTGGGCACCCGCTTCACCGTGCGCGACCTGGCCGGTGGTGCCGATGGCCACAGCCGCATCGCCGTCTTCGAGGGCGCGGTGGAGGTGCGGCCCGCGCACGCAGCAGCTCAGCCGCTGGTGCTGCAGGCGGGGCAGCAAGGCCAGCTCACCCATGACGCGGTGACCGATGCGGGCCAGGCCAGCGAAGACGAGCTGGCCTGGACGCAAGGGATGATCGTCGCGCAGGACATGCCGCTGACCGACTTCCTGGCCGAGCTGGCTCGCCACCGATTCGGCCACCTGGCATGCGATCCCGCTGCTGCCGACCTGAAGGTCACGGGCACCTACCCGACGGCCGACACCGACCGCGTGCTGGACATGCTGGCCACGACGCTGCCCGTCGAGGTGGCCTTTGTCACGCGTTATTGGGTGACGGTACGGCGACGGTGATCCCTTTTTGATTCTCGCGGGGCAATGAAGGTGAGGCCATCACGGCCATCTTCATGTCCAGTTCGAAGGAAGCAACCATGGGTCCCGTCCGCCAGCCGTCCGTTTCACCTTTCGCGGGTCACGCTCGCCCGCGCGCCATCGCCATCGCCACTGTGCAGGCCTTGCTCATCGGGGCGCCTGGCGCCTGGCTGGCCGGTCACGTACCTGCCGCGCATGCGCAAGGGGCGCAAGGAGCGCAATCGGCCGATGCCCATAGGGCCGAGGCTCAAAAGCCCTACGCGATCCCGCCTGGGCCGCTGGCGGCGGCGCTCAACCGCTTCGGCCGCGACGCCGGGGTGATGCTGTCCTTCTCGACCGAGCAGACCAACGGCCTGCAGAGCAAGGGCCTGAACGGAAGCCACGGCGTGCAGTCTGGCTTGCGCGCCTTGCTGGCGGGCACGGACCTCGAAGCGGTGGTGCAGGCCAACGGCGGCTACGTGCTGCGCAAGGAGGTGGCACCGCCCCCGGCGCCTGCCCCGTCGGCCACCGCCAAGCGCGAGGCCGA
Source organism: Burkholderiales bacterium RIFCSPHIGHO2_01_FULL_63_240 (assembly GCA_001770725.1). GTDB lineage: Bacteria > Pseudomonadota > Gammaproteobacteria > Burkholderiales > Burkholderiaceae_C > Aquabacterium. The sequence goes on along the minus strand of MERU01000012.1, from coordinate 22,160 downwards.
GTCGATGCTGCCCGAGATCCATGTCTCGGCTGCGCGCACCCCCGAAATGGCCACGGGCCGCGTGCATGGCCACGTGGCCAAGCGCAGCGCGACCGGCTCCAAGACCGATGTGCCAATCGTCGAAGTGCCGCAATCGCTGTCGGTGATCACCGCCGATGAACTGGCGGGGCGCGCCGTCTCGACGGTCAAGGAGGCGGTGGGCTACACGGCGGGCGTCACGCCCTCCGCGTCTTTCGATTTGCGCGAAGACCTGACCACCTTTCGCGGCTTCCCGTTCGACTGGGCATCGTTCTACCTCGACGGGCTGGCCATGCCATCGACGACGTATGGCGTGAGCACCAGCGAGCCCTATGGCATGGAGCGCATCGAGGTGCTGCGCGGCCCGGCTTCCATGCTCTATGGGCAGAACTCGACCGGTGGCCTGCTCAACATGGTCTCCAAGCGACCGGTGGCCGAGCCTTTGCATGAGCTGCAGGTCCAGCTGGGCTCGCACGATCGCAAACAGCTGGCCTTCGATCTGGGCGGCCCCATCGCGTCGGGCAGCGAGTGGACGTACCGCCTGGTGGGCCTGGTGCGCCGCAGCGACACCAGCGTCGATTTCGTCGAGGACAACCGCACCTTCCTTGCACCCGCCCTGACCTGGAAGCCGTCGGCCGCGACCTCGCTGACCCTGCTGGCGAGCCTGCTCAACGACGACCTGGGCCACAGCGGCGGCACCTCGGCCTTCCTGCCCGCGTCTGGCATCGCGCTGCCCAACCCCAACGGCACCATCGACCGCGACACCTACGGTGGCGAGCCGGGCTTTGACTTCTACAAGAAGAAGCAGATGTCCGTGGGCTACGAGTTCCTGCATCGCTTCGATGACACCTGGCAGTTCACGCAGAACCTGCGCTGGCGCAAAGTGGACCTGGACTACCAGACCGCCTATGGCCTGGGCCTGCTCGCCAGCGACCCGAGCCGCCGGACCTTGCGTCGCGGGGCGTTTGGCTCCTTCGGCGAGAACGAGGCCCTCGCCGTGGACAGTCAGCTGCAGGCGAAGTGGGTGCAGGCAGGCATCGAGCACACCACCCTGATCGGCCTGGACCTCAAGCGCACCCAGCTCGACGAGAAGCGCTACTTCGGCTTCACCGGCCCGGCCATTGACATTTTCTCGCCGGTGTATGGTGCCGGGCTGGCCCTGCCGGCCACGCCTGACACGGACCAGTCGGTGGAGATCAGGCAGGCTGGGCTGTATGCGCAGGACCAGATGAAGTTCGACCAGCGCTGGTTGCTGACGCTGGGCGGGCGCTGGGATGCGGCTTCCCACGAAGTCGAAAACCGCCTGAAGGCCACCACCAGCAGACTGACCGAAGGCAAGGCCACAGGCCGCGTCGGGCTGACCTACCTGTTCGACAACGGCCTGGCTCCCTACGCCAGCATGGCCACCTCGTTCACGCCCACGCTGGCCTCCAACGACTATGGCCCGCCGTTCAAGGCTCGCACCGGCAAGCAGCGCGAAGTCGGCCTGAAGTACCAGCCACCGGGCAGCAACGCCCTCTACACCGCAGCGGTGTTCGAGCTGACGCAGCGCAACGCGCTGACCGCCGATCCAGATCAGGTCAACCACCCGGCCGGACAAGTGCAGGTGGGCGAGTACCGCTCACGCGGTCTGGAACTCGAGGCCAAGACGGAGATCACGCCCTCGCTCAGCCTGCTCGCCGCATACACCTACCTCGATGCCGAGGTCACGCAGAGCAACGATGGCAACGTGGGCAACACCCCCAAGGGCATCCCGCGCAACACGGTTTCGGCCTGGGCCAGCTACAAGTTCCGGGGTGAGGTCTTGCGTGGCCTCGGCGTGGGCCTGGGTGCCCGGTACGTCGGCAAGCGCCCGAGTGCGGACGCCGCCGGCTACTACATGGTGCAGTCCTTCACGCTGCTCGATGCCGCGGTGAGCTACGACACCGGTGAATGGCTGTTCGCGCTGAACGTGAGCAACCTGACCGACAAGGTCACCTACGACTGCTGGTACGCCCGCTGCTGGTACGGTCCGTCGCGGCAGGTGCTTGCGACGGCAACGGTGCGGTGGTGATCGTGTGTTGAGACGGTGGCACGCCGCTCAGGCGGCCATTCCCACCGCTGCCACCCCGTGGTGTTTCGCGTCCCGCAGCCCCAGCATCTGCCGCGCCTCAGCCGGCGAAGCCACCTCACGCCCAGCACGCTTTGCACACGCCGCCAGCGCCTCGATCAGCTGCCCATTGCCCGAGGTCTTCTCGCCGCCCGGCAGGTAGAAGGTGTCTTCCACGCCGGTGCGCAGCATGCCGCCCAGGTCGGCGGTGGCCTGGTGCACCGCCCAGATCTCTTCGCGGCCGATCAGGGTGGTCTGCCAGACGGTGTTCTGCTCGCGGTACTTGACCAGCAGCTTGAGCAGGTCCACATCGGCGGGCATGCCCGAGGCCACGCCCATCACGAAGTTGTACTCCAGGTGCTCGGCCATGCCGGCTTTCTGGTACATGCCCACCGAGCGCACGATGCCCACGTCGAAGCACTCGAACTCGGGGCGCGTGCCGGTCTCTTTCATCACGTCGATCATGGCCTTGACCTTGTCGACCGTGTTGTCGAAGAGCATGGGCGGCCAGGCCCACTGGCCGTTGTCCTTGATCTTGAGGTAGTTCAGGCTGCCCGCGTTGCAGGCCGCGATCTCGGGGCGCACGGCGCGGATGCAGGCCGCCGGGCCGCTGATGTCGGGCCCCACCACGCCGGTGGTCAGGTTGATGATCACACCGGGGCAAGCCTCGCGGATGGCGGTGTCGATCTCGCCGGCCACAGCCGGGTCCCAGCTCGGAAAGCGCCCCATGCCGGGCTCCTGGCGGCGCAGGTGCACGTGCATGATCGAGGCGCCCGCGTCATAGGCCTCGCGCGCGGCGGCGGCCATCTGCTGGGCGGTGACGGGCACGGGGTGCTGCGCCGGGTCGGTGAGCACGCCGGTCAGCGCGCAGGTCAGGATGGCCTTGTCCATGTCAGTCTTCCTTGTTCAGTTCGATGTCGATCAGCAGGGTCTTGGCCTGCACCTGGTCGCCCGCTTTCGCGTAGACGGCTTTGACCACGCCAGGCGCCTGGGCGTTGAGCCACATTTCCATCTTCATGGCCTCGATGGCGAGCAGGGGCTGGCCTTCGGTGACCACGTCGCCCGGCTGCACCAGCACCTGCGTGACGGTGCCGGCCACGGGGGCCAGCGCGCGGCTGGGGTCCAGCGCGTTGCCTGCATCGGGCCAGGCGGAGACCTCGGTGAAGGGGAACACCGTGGCGTCGATGACCAGGTGCAAGGCCTCGCCCAGCCACACCGCGCGCACGCGGCGCTGCACACCATCGAGCTCGATGCGGACTTCGCCACGCTCGGCGTCTTCGCTCAGCAGGCGCAGCGTGACCGGCGCGGCATGCGGCTCCAGGGCCACGCGGTAGACGCCGTTCGACGCCGCGGTCACGCGCAGCGTGCGTTTGACGCTGTCTTGCTGCAATGGCAGGTCCCAGGCGCTGACGCTGTCGGCGCGCAGCACGCGATCGGTGCCCTGGGTGCGCGCACCGAACAGGGCGCCGGCGACCAGCCAGGCCTCGTCCGAAGCCACGGGCGCTTGCAGGATCGGGTCGCCTTCGCTTTGCCACTGGTCGATCAGCGTGGTGGTCATGCTGCCGGCGCGAAAGCGCGGGTGGTCGACCAGGTCGCGCAGGAAGCGCGCGTTGTGCTTCAGACCCAGCAGCGGTGCGTCGTCCAGCGTGGCCATCAGGCGGCGGATGGCGTCGGCGCGGTCGCGGCCGTGCACGATGAGCTTGGCCACCATCGGGTCGTAGTGCGGCGTCACCGCACCGCCTTCGCGGATGCCGTCGTCGATGCGCACGCCGTCAAACAGCGCCAGCGCGGGGCGCCACCACTGCACCGGGCCGGTCTGCGGTGCGAAGCCAGCGTAAGGGTCTTCGGCGTACAGGCGGGCCTCGATGGCGTGGCCGGTGAGGGTGATGTCTTCCTGCTTGACGGGCAAGGGCTGGCCTTCGGCCACGCGGATCTGCCACTCGACCAGGTCGAAGCCCGACACCATTTCGGTGACCGGGTGCTCGACCTGCAGGCGGGTGTTCATCTCCAGGAAGTAGTGGTTCAGGTCCTGGTCGACGATGTACTCGATGGTGCCGGCGCCTCGGTAGCCGATGGCTTGCGCGGCCAGCACGGCGTCGCGGCCCATGCGCTCGCGCATCGCGGGGCTGACCACCGGCGAAGGCGATTCTTCGATGACCTTCTGGCGGCGGCGCTGGGCCGTGCAGTCGCGCTCGCCGATGTAGACGGCGTTGCCGTGGGCATCCGCAAAAACCTGGATCTCGATGTGGCGGCCATCGAGGATCAGGCGCTCGAGCATCAGCGTGCCGTCGCCGAAGGCGTTCTGCGCTTCGCGGCGCGCGCTGGTGATGGCTTGCGCGAGCTCGGCCTTCTCGTGCACCAGGCGCATGCCGCGCCCTCCGCCGCCGCTGACGGCCTTGACCAGCAGCGGGTAGCCCATGCGCTCGGCCTGCTCGATCAGGGTGGCGTCGTCCTGCTTGTCGCCCAGGTAGCCGGGCGCGCAGGGCACGCCCGCTTCGATCATGGCGCGCTTGGCACCGGCCTTGTCGCCCATCACGCGGATGGCGTGCGGGCCAGGGCCGATGAAGGTCACGCCTGCGTCGGCGCAGGCTTGCGCGAAGTCGGCGTTCTCTGACAGGAAGCCGTAGCCGGGGTGCAGCGCGTTGGCGCCGGTCTTGCGGCACGCAGCCAGCAGCGCTTCGACGTTGAGGTAGGACTGCGCCGCCGCAGCCGGGCCGATGCAGACGGCCTCGTCGGCCAGCGACACGTGCGGGGCCTGGGCATCGGCTTCGCTGAAGACGGCCACGGTTCGGTAGCCGAGCTTGCGGGCGGTGCGGATCACCCGGCAAGCGATTTCCCCGCGGTTGGCAATGAGGATCTTTTTGATCATGCGGTTCTCCGCGTGGAAATCGCCTGCAGCCCGCTTCGCGTGCCCATGCAATTTGGCTTCGCCGCAAGGCCTGCGGCCTTGTCGCCGCGGTTCGCAATGAGGATCTTCTTGATCATGTCGTGATCAACCTTGTTGGGGAACCCATGTCGGTTTGCGCTTTTGCATGAAGGCGCCGGTGCCTTCCTGGCCTTCGTCGCTGAGCACGGCTTGGGCGAACAGCCGCGCGGCGTCGTCCACCAACTGCTCTGGCGGGCTCAGGCGGGCGCGGGCCAGCAGGCCCTTGGTGGTGGCAATGGCTTGCGGGCCACAGGCCAGGATGCCGGCCAGGGTGCGTTGCAGCGCGCCTTCGAGTTCGCCAACGTTGGCGTGCACCTCGTGCACCAGGCGCAGCGTGAGCGCCTCGGCGGCGTTGATCTTGGCGCCAGTCACGGCCAGGCGCTTGGCCTCGGCGTAGCCCAGGCGCTCGACCAGGAAGGGCGCGATCTGCGCGGGGATGATGCCCAGCGAGGTCTCGGGCAGGCGAAAGGACACGGTGTCCAGCGCCAGGCTGACATCGGACACGCAGGCCAGGCCGAAGCCGCCGCCCATCACCGTGCCTTCGAGCACGGTGACGATGGGCAGGGGAGAGCGGGCATAAGCCAGGCACAGGCGACCGAAAGCGGCGTTGGTTTCGGCCACGGGGTTCAGGCCTTCGACCTGGTCCGGCATGGCCTGCATCTGCGCGAGCTTCATGCGCGCCTGCGCCATGTCCGAGATGTCGCCACCCGCGCAGAAATGGCCGCCGCTGCCGCGCACGACGATGGCGCGCACGCTTGGGTCTTGTTCCGCGGCCTGCAGTGCGGTCAGCAGCTCGCTGACCATGGCCAGCGACATGGCGTTGCGCACCTCGGGGCGGTGGAGCGTGAGGGTGCAGACGCCTTGGGCGGTCTGGACCTGGATGGTGGTGTGGCTCATCTCGGCAGGCCCCTCAACGTGCCTTCTTGGGCAGCGTGCCTTCGAACTTGCAGATGATCCCCAGCATGATTTCGTCGGCGCCCCCGCCGATGGAAACCAGGCGGCCGTCGCGGTAGGCCTGGGAGATGGGGTTGTCGTGGGTGAAGCCCATGCCGCCCCAGTACTGCAGGCAGCTGTCGGCGACTTCGCGGATCAGGCGGCCGCACTTGAGCTTGGCCATCGATGCCATCTTGGTGACGTCCTTGCCCTGCACGTACTCGTCAACGGCGCGGTAGACCAGCGAGCGCAGCAGCTCGACCTCGGTGCGCAGCTCGGCCAGGCGGAAGTGGATGACCTGGTTGTTGATCAGGGGTTGGCCAAAGGTGTGGCGCTCCTTGCAGTACTCGATGGTCAGGTCGATCAGCTTGTCGAGCATCTTCAGGGAGTTGGCCGCGCCATACAGGCGCTCCTCCTGGAACTGGATCATCTGCATCATGAAGCCCGCGCCTTCGGTGCCAATCAGGTTGCGGCGGGGCACGCGCACGTTGTCGAAGAAGATCTGGGCCGTGTCCGACGAGTTCATGCCGATCTTCTTGATCTTCTGCGTGGTGATGCCCTTGGCGTCCATCGGCACGATGATCAGCGACTTGTTGCTGTGCACCGGGCCTTCCGAGGTGTTGGCCAGCAGGCAGCACCAGTCGGCTTGCGTGGCGTTGGTGATCCACATCTTGCTGCCGTTGATGACGTAGTCGTCGCCTTCGGTGCGAGCGGTGGTCTTCAGAGCCGCCACGTCGGAGCCGCCACCGGCTTCGCTCACGCCGATGCAGCCGACCATGTCGCCTGCGATGGCGGGGGCCAGGTATTCCTTCTTGAGCTCATCGGAGCCGAAGCGGTGCAGCGCCGGGGTGCACATGTCGGTCTGCACGCCAATGGCCATGGGCACGCCGCCGCAGGGGATGGCGCCCAGCTCTTCGGCCACCACCATCGAGTACGAGAAGTCCAAGCCCATGCCACCGTAGGCGGTGTCGTACTTGACGCCCAGCAGGCCGAGCTTGCCCATCTTCTTGAAGACCTCGTGGGCAGGGAAGATTTCGGCTTCTTCCCATGCCTTGACGTGGGGGTTGATCTCCTGCTCGCAAAAGCGCTTGACGGTCTCGGCCAGGGCGCGGTGTTCGGCGGTGAATTGCATGGGGTGTCTCCTCGGGTATCGGTGTGGGGTCTGGGTGTCGTTGCTTCAGGGACGCGGCGATCAGAAGCGCGCCACGCCAAAGGTGTTGCCGCGCAGCTCGCGCTGGTCGGCGTCGCGCGCCAGGTCCAGGCACAGCGAGAGGACGCGGCGGGTGTCGCGCGGGTCGATCACGCCGTCGTCCCACAGGCGGGCGGTGCCGAACAGCACGTTGCTCTCGGCGTCCAGGCGCTTTTTGATCTCGGCCGACATGCCTTCGAGCATGGCGTCGTTGACGGGCATGCCGGCGCGTTCCATCTTGCCGCGCGTGACGATCTCCATCACCTTGGCGGCCTGGGCGCCGCCCATCACGGCGGTGCGCGCCGAAGGCCAGCTGAAGATGAAGCGGGGGTCGAAGCCGCGGCCGCACATGCCGTAGTTGCCGGCGCCGAACGAGCCGCCCAGCACGATGGTGAACTTGGGCACCCGGGCATTGGCCACGGCCTGGATCATCTTGGAGCCGTGCTTGATGGCGCCGCCGTGCTCGGCCGCCGAGCCCACCATGTAGCCGGTCGTGTTCTGCAAAAAGACCAGGGGCGTGCCCGACTGGTCGCAAAGCTGGATGAACTGCGCCGCCTTGGTCGAGCCCTGCGGCTGGATGGGGCCGTTGTTGCCCAGGATGCCGACCAGGTGGCCGTTGATGCGGGCGTGGCCGCACAGCGTCTCGGGCGCGTAGTTGGCCTTGAACTCCAGGAAGTCGGAGCCGTCGACGATGCGGGCGATGACCTCGCGGGTGTCGAAGGGCTCGCGGTCATCGGCGGGGATGCAGCCCAGCAGCTCTTCTTCCGCGTACAGCGGCGCGGGCACGGTGGGCTGTTCACGCACCGCATCCCACTGAAGTTTGTCCACCAGGTCACGCGTGAGCGCGATGGCGTGGGCGTCGTTGTCGGCCAGGTACTCGCCCAGGCCGGTGACGCTGGCGTGCATCTCGGCACCGCCCAGGTCCTCGTCGGTGGCGTCTTCACCGATGGCGGCCTTGACCAGCGGCGGGCCGGCCAGGTAGATGCTCGAGCGGCCCTTGACCAGCACCACGTAGTCCGACAGGCCGGGCAGGTAGGCGCCACCGGCGGTGGACGAGCCGTGCACCACGGCGATCTGCGGGATGCCCATGGCGCTCAGGCGCGCCTGGTTGGCAAAGCTCTTGCCGCCCTCGACGAAGATGTCCGCCTGGTACATGAGGTTGGCGCCGCCGGATTCGACCAGGCCGATGAGCGGCAGCTTGTTCTCGCGGGCGATCTCCTGCGCACGCAGGCCTTTTTTCAGGCCCATGGGCGAGATGGTGCCGCCCTTGAGCGCCGAGTCGGAGGCGGTGACCAGGCAGCGCTTGCCCGCCACCACGCCGATGCCGATGATGGTGCCGCCGCCCAGCACGTTCTTCTTGCCGTCGTCGTCGTGCAGCCCCAGGCCGGCCAGGGTGGACAGCTCCAGGAAGGGCGTGCCGCGGTCGATCAGGCGGGCAACGCGCTCGCGGGGCAGCAGCTGGCCGCGTTTTCCGAACTTCGTCGCCTTGGAGGCCGAGCCTTCGCGCACCTGCGCTTCGAGGGCGCGCACCTGGTCGAGCCGCTCCTGCATGCGGGCGGTGTTGCTGCGAAAGGCGTCGGACTGCGGGTTGAGGGCGGAGCGCAGGGCGGGCATCTTGAGGGTGATCCGTGATGAGTCACCGCCAATGTATGCCCGGTTGACGTTAACGTCAACCAAATGCTTGTTGGGTAAACTACCTAGGTTGGTGCCGTTGCCGCACCCGCTCGGTGTGCTCGTCCACGCAGGCCAGCAGGGCGGCCACGTCCAGGGGCTTGGTCAGGTAGCCGGAAAAGCCTTGGTCGCGGGCGCGGTGGATCTGGTCGGGCATGGCGTCGGCCGAGAACGCCACCCGGGGCACGTCGCGCAGCATGGGCTCGCCTTGCAGCTGGCGGGTCAGCTCGAAACCGCTCATGTCGCCCAGGTGCATGTCCAGCAGGAACAGGTCGGGCGCCTGCTCGCGCGCCATGGCCAGGGCTTCGGCGCCACTGGTGGCCACGCGCACCAGGCAGCTGGGGCGCAGCTTGAGCACCTCCAGCACCAGCTCGGCGTTGATGTCGTTGTCTTCGGCGTAGAGCACGCGCAACTCGGTGCCGCAGGCCTGGTGCGGCGCCAGCTGGGCTGCGTCGGTGGCCGAGGGGTTGGCAGCCGACGCCGCGCTGACCTCGGCCTGGGGCACCCAGGCGATGAAGCTCGAGCCCTGGCCCAGCTGGCTGCGCACCTCCAGGCGGCCCTGCATGGCCTCGAGCAGCTTGCGCACGATCACCAGGCCGATGCCGGTGCCTTCGACCCCGGTGCGCTCGGCCCCGAGCCGGTTGAAGGGCTCGAACAGGTGGGCTTGCTGTTCGGCGCTCAGGCCCAGGCCCGTGTCGTCGATGGCGATGGCGACCTGCTTGGCCTCGACCCAGACCCTGGGCGTGACGTGCCCCTGGGGCCGGTTGTACTTGACCGCGTTGCTCAGCAGGTTGACCAGCACCTGTCGCAGGCGCATGGGATCGGCCTGGATGGGGGTGCCGTCCTCGATCTGCGGGGCATGGACGGTGATGCCGCTGCCCCGAGCGAGCGGGGCCACCAGGTGGCAGGCTTCGTTGAGCAGCACCGAAGCCTGGCAGGGCTCGACCGACAGCGGCAGGTTGCCGGCCTCGATGCGCGAGAGGTCGAGCACGTCGCTGATGATGCCCAGCAGGTGCGAGCCGGCGTTTTCGATGTGCTCGACGTGCTGGCGCTGGGCGGCGTTGAGGTGCCCGGCCGAGCTCAGTCTCAGCAGCTGCGCGAAGCCGATGACCGCGTTCAATGGCGTGCGCAACTCGTGGCTCACGCGCGAGAGGAATTCGTTCTTGGCGAGGTTGGCGTCCTGCGCGACCTGGGCCGCCATGCGCGCCGTCAGCAGCGCCTTCTTGTCGGTCACGTCGGCGGTGTGGCCGTACCAGACCACGCTGCCGTCTTCTTCCGTCACGGGGATGGCGTGACCGCCGTACACGCGCAACCCCTTGCTGGGCAGGATCACGCGGTACTCGAAGTCCACCGGGCGCAGCAAGGCGCCGGGCTTGGGGGCGGTGGCCAGGCGCTTGACATAGGCCTGGTCATCGGGGTGCACGCGCATGTGGTGGGCGTGGTAGTCGCGCACCATCAGCTCGTGCGGGAGCTCGAACATCTCCATCGCCCGGTCGCTGATGTAGAGAAAGCGCGCACGCCCGTTGGCATCGAAGCCGATCTTGTGGATCAGGCCGGGCACGAATTTGCCCATGCTGCTGAGCAGGGCCTCGCGTTCGCGCAGCGCCAGCTCGGAGGCCTTGTGCTCGGTGATGTCTTCGATGACGGTGGCGAAGTACAGCGGCTGTCCCTCGGCATCGCGGGCCAGTTGCGAGGTGACCTTGGCCCACACGGTGTGGCCATCGGGGCGCAGGTAGCGCTTCTCGCAGCGGTACCTGGCCAGCTTGCCGGACCGCATGTCCGCCGCGCCCTGCAGGCCATCGGCCTGATCGTCGGGGTGGGTGATGTCCAGGAAGCGCCGGCTCAGCAGTTCGGCCTGGCTGTAGCCCAGCATCTGGCACAGGCTGGCGTTGGCCTCGATGAAGCGACCGTTGAGGTCGACCAGGGCCTGGCCGTGCGCAGAGAGGTCGAAGGCGGCCCGGTAGCGTGCGACCTGCGTGCGCAACCCGGCCAGCTCGGCCTGTTCTGGCGGCGAGGTCTGCTCGGATGGCGGCGCGGGGTCCATCCCGGGATCTTACGTGTGGGCGGCCCGATCGGGTTGTGATGCAGCGCACGCGCCCAGGGTTGCCAAGGGGGGTGGAGGCAGGTGACGTGCGCGTAACTTTCATGCCTATGAGGTGAGCTACCTATGTCCTGGTGCGGATGCTTCCCTTAACCTTCGGCATGTCAGCCGGTGACGGTGGGCGGCAGCGCGATGTCGCGGTTGTCGTACCATCGGCATCTCCAGCGAGTCAGCCAGGTCAATGCAGTGGGGCGCCCCGTGAAATCCAAGCCAGATCAAACCATCGGTGATGCCGAAGTCGGCGGTGTGCCGCCGTCCTGGGCGCTGGAAGACCACGACGACCGCGACACGGACGCCATCATGGGCATCGCCGAGGTCTGCGAGCGCTACAAGGTCTCGCCGCGCGCCCTGCGCTTTTACGAGACCAAGGGCCTGCTGGCGCCGCGCCGCATCAATGGCACCCGTGTCTACAGCCAGGTCGACCGCGCCCGGCTGATGCGCATCCTGCGCGCCAAGTCGCTGGGCACGCCGCTGGCCGAGATCAAGCACTACCTCGACATGTACGGCCAGCACGGCGAGGGCCGCATCCAGCAGCTGAGCTGGGTGATCGAGAAGACGGATGCCGCCATCGCCGAGCTCGAAGCCAAGCGCGCCCAGATCGAGGCCTCGCTGACCGAGCTGCGCTTCATCAACGAGCGCACCCGCCAGACCCTGGCGGCCAAGCGCCAGGGCGGTGGTCAGGACAAGGCCGCCTGATCCGGTGAGCCGCGGGGCGCGGGTTCAGGCCCGCATGCCCACGAACATCTTCCAGCGCCGCTCGTTCTGTTTCTTGGCCTCGTAGAGGGCCTGGTCGGCCTGCGACACCAGCTTGCGCACCGATGTGACGTCGTCGGCGTAGGCGGCCATGCCGACCGACACGCCCACGCCCACCTCGTCGCCACTGCTGAGCTTGATGGGCTGTGACACCGCGCGCACGATGCGCCGCGCCAGCGCCTGGGCCGCCTCGGTCGGGCCATCGCGCATGACGATGCCGAACTCGTCGCCGCCCAGTCGGGCCAGCACGTCGCCAGCGCGCACCTGCGTGAGCAGGCGCTGGCTGACCTCCTTGAGCGTTTCGTCGCCAGCGCCGTGGCCGAAGCCGTCGTTGACGGCCTTGAAGCCATCGAGGTCGAGCAGCAGCAGGGTGAAGGGCTCGCCCTGGCGCACGGCGCGGCCGAACTCCGCTTCCAGCGCGCGTTCGAAGTGCGCGCGGTTGGCCAGCCCGGTGAGGTGATCGGTCAAGGCCAGGTGCTGGAGCTGATGGGCCTGCTGGCGGGCGCGCAGTGCGCACATCACCAGGACCGACAGGTCGCGCAGCGCGGCTTGCTGCGCGGCCGTGAAGGCGCGCGGCGTGGTGTCGAGCACGGCCAGGGTGCCCAGCACCGCGCCGGACACATCGACCAGGGGCGCACCCGCGTAGGCGCGCAGCCGGGGGCCTGCCGTGACCAGCGGGTGATCGCCGAAGCGGGCGTCGTCCAGCAGGTCGGGGATGACCAGCGGCCGCCCGGGCTGGGTGATGGTGTGCGAGCAGAACGCGATCTGGCGGTCGAGCTCGGGCACGTCCAGGCCCACGCGCGATTTGAACCACAGGCGATGGCTGTCCATCAGCCCGATGACGGCGATGGGCGTGGCCAGCGAATGGGCGGCCAGGCGGGCGAGGGCGTCGAAGTCGGTCTCCGGTTCCGTGTCGAGGATGTCCAGCTCGCGCAGTGCGGCGAGTCGGCGGGTTTCATCCAGCGGGAACAGGTCGACGGGGCGGTCAGCTTGCATGGTGGATCGTTCAAGGTCTGCCTGGGATATCGGCCGCGTTGACTGAAACCTCAGTTCCTGGGGCCGGGTTCCGGGGCAAATTGGCGATCGGGCCCCATGAAACGCGTTGCATGAGGGCGAACACCCAAGCCGATCGGGGCTTCCCCCTCGTTTGCGCGGGCGGGTTGGCGAGAAGGCGCGGCCGCAGGCAAGGGATCACCCCCAACATGGAACGGCCTTCGTTGCCCACCATGGGGGTGCGTGGATGTTCACGCGTCAGCCAGGAAGGACCTCACCATGAACCCGACCCAGTGCACCCAACCCGAGCAACTCTTCGCCGCCTGCATGCACGCTGGTGGCTGGCCCAAGCTGGGCTGGCAATGCCAGGACGAGGCCGAAGAGGTCCTGTCCTGCTACGACGACATCATCCTGTTGTGAGCCGGGTGGCGGCGGGCCCGGCCGGGCCGCTCGCCCCACTTTGCTGAATTCTTTTCCGGGGGTGCATCCGGATCGGCCTGGGGACCGTAGAGTGTGCAGGAGGCAGCAGTCGGCCTTCTGTTCAACCCAGCCTGATCCACCCCATGACGGACCCTTCTGCTTCCCTGGCCGGGGACTTCGACCACGAAGCCGCCCTCGAAGCCTGCGCCCGCGGTGAACGTTTCGCCCTGCGCGCCCTCTACGACCGCGAAGCCGCCTGGTTGATGGCGGTCGTGTTGCGCATCGTGCGCGACCACGAACTCGCGCAGGACGTGCTGCAGGACGCCTTCTTGCAGATCTGGCAGAAGGCCGGCACCTTTCGGCGCGAGCTGGGCTCGGGCCGGGGCTGGGTCTACACCGTGGTCCGCCACCGCGCGCTCGACGAGGTGCGCCGCGTGCGCCCCGAGGTCAACCTGGGTGACAACTACCAGGCGCTGGCCGAGGCCCTGCCGACGCCTGAGCGCGAAGACCTGTCCCACGACGAGGCCGCGCTGGCGCATTGCCTGTCGCTGCTCGATGACCCCAAGCGGCAATGCGTGATCGATGCCTTCGTCGAGGGCCACACGCATGAGCAGATCGCTTCTCGGCTGAGCAAACCCGTGGGCACCGTGAAGTCCTGGATCCGCCGCGGGCTGATCGCGCTCAAGGAGTGCCTGTCATGAACACCCAAGACCCGAATGAACGCACGGCCGAGGCCGGCGAATACGTGCTGGGCACGCTGAACGCGGCCGAGCGCCAGGCCTTCGAGGCGGCCATGGCGCGCGACGAAGGCCTGCGCCGCGAGGCCTACGCCTGGCAGGACCGCCTGCTGGGCCTGACCCGCCGCCTGCAGCCCGTGGCCGTGTCGCCCGAGCTGTGGGCGCGCATCGCCGCGCGGCTGAGCGGGGTCTCGCAGGTCGTGGCAACGCCAGCGCGCTCGGGTGCGGCCAACGACGCCCTGTGGTCGAGCGTGCAGTTCTGGCGCTGGCTCAGCGGTGGCGCGGTGGCCGCGGCCATGGTGATGTCGGTGCTGCTGGTGCGCACGCTGGTGGCGCCGCCTGCCGGGGTCGAGCAGGCCCAGGTCGAAGCGCCGCGCTACCTGGCGGTGCTGCAGTCGCCTGACAACGCGGCCACCGGCTGGATCGTCGAAACCGTGGGCACCGATGCCATCCGCCTGGTGCAGGTGGGCGAAGGCGCCACCATCCCGCAAGGCAAGACCATGCAGTTCTGGACCAAGCCGGAAGGCGCGGCGGGCCCGACCTCGCTGGGCCTGGTCAAGCCGGGGCAGGTGGTGGTGGTGCCCAAGGGGCAGCTGCCAGGCCTGGCCGAGCGCACGCTGTTCGAGCTGACGCTGGAGCCGGCGGGTGGCTCGCCCTACAACAAGCCTTCGGGCCCGATCCTGTTCGTGGGCAAGGCCGTTCGCCTGTGAGTGCGTGGATCGCGTGAACGCGCTGGCGAGGGCTCAGCCCTCGTCGGCCGACAGCGCCCGCCACAGGATGTGAAACAGCTCGTCGAACTGCTCGAGCAGCGACTGCTTCTCGCGCCGCACGATGTGCATCAGCACCACGCGGCCGATGATGCCCATGAAGATGTCGAGCAGGATCTTGGCCGACACGCGCCGGTTGAGCACGCCGCGCGCCTGCCCGTCCTTGAACACGCCCATGAAGGCGCCCATGAGCTCCGGGCTTTCGTAGATGCGGATGTTCTGGTGGCGCGAGACCGGCACCGCGGTGAACAGCAGCATCATCACCGCCGGGTGCTTGTCCATGTAGTCCAGCGTCACCCAGAAGGTCTTGCGCAGGCGCTCGCGCGCGTCGTCGATGCCCTGCAGGTGGTCGATCATGCGCTCGGCCAGGCGGCCCAGCATCACGTCGAGCATGGCGTAGACCAGCACCTCCTTGCTGCCGAAGTACTTGTAGATGGTCTGCAGGGACACGTGCGCCTCCTTGGCCACGTCGAGCAGCGTCACCTCGTGGAAATCACGCGTCGAGAACAGGGTGAGCACGGCTTTTTCGATGCGCGCGAGCGTGTCGGCGCGCATGCTGCCCAGGGCGGCGCGTCGCTCGTCGGGGGTGCCGGGTGGCGTGGGGCGAGGGTCGGCGGCGGGCATGGAGTGCGTTCATTCCGAGTGGGAACGAAATCGTACCAAATGAACGGTCGTTCGCAAATTTTGGTGAAGCCCCCTTGCCTCGACATGACGTTAACGTCAAGATCAGCACCCGTTGTGCACCACGATGCATGGCTGGTTTCCCAGGCGTCAGCGGCTTGTCGCGGCCGATGCCTTGCGCGAATCCAGGGTTTACACCATGGGTAACTGAAATTACCGAATGGGGGGTGAACAGGCCTCGTGGCGCTGAGAGAGAACCCAACCCGACACGGATCGAGGAGACACCCGCATGCCCATTCAGAACTTCGCCCCTGCCTGGATGACCGAAGAACACCAGATGGTGTTCGATTCGGCCAAGCGCTTCATGATCGAACAATGGCAGCCCAAGGACGAAGCCTGGCGCGCCCAGGGCATGATGGACCGCCAGGCCTGGGAAGACGCCGGCGCCAACGGCTTCCTGTGCGCTTCCATGCCCGAGCAGTACGGCGGTGGCGGTGGCGACTTCGGCCACGAAGCCGCGCTGGTGCTGGCGCAAGGTGAAGCCGGCATCGGCGGCTTCGGTGGCTCGCTGCACTCGGGCATCGTCGCGCCCTACATCCTCCACTACGGCACCGAAGAGCAGAAAAAGCGCTGGCTGCCCAAGCTGGCCACCGGCGAGCTGATCAGCGCCATCGCCATGACCGAGCCCGGCACCGGCTCCGACCTGCAGGGCGTGCGCACCCTGGCGCTGAAGTCGGCCGACGGCGAGAGCTACACCATCAACGGCAGCAAGACCTTCATCACCAACGGCCAGCTCGCCAACCTGATCATCGTGGTCTGCAAGACCGACAAGGACAAGGGCGCACAAGGCATCTCGCTGTTCGTGGTCGAGACCGACGAGGCCCCCGGTTTCCGCCGCGGCCGCAACCTCGACAAGATCGGCATGGAGGCGCAAGACACCTCCGAGCTGTTCTTCGACGACGTGGTGGTCAGCAAGCACAACCTGATCGGCGAGCAAGAGGGCATGGGCTTCTTCCAGCTGATGCAGGAGCTGCCGCAAGAGCGCATGCTCGTGGCCCTGGCCGGCATCGCCGCGATGGAATACGCCATGAAGGTCACGCTGGAGTACACGAAGGAGCGCAAGGCCTTCGGCAAACCCATCTTCAGCTTCCAGAACACGCGCTTCAAGCTGGCCGAGTGCCAGGCCCTGCTGCTGGCCTCGCGCGCGCTGGTGGACGCCGCCATGGTCGCTCACCTCAAGGGCGAGCTGGGCGTGGACCGCGCAGCACTCATCAAGTACTGGATCACCGACAACCAGTGCAAGCTGGTCGACGAATGCCTGCAGCTCTTCGGTGGTTACGGCTACATGAAGGAGTACCCGATCGCCCGCCTGTGGGCCGACTCGCGCGTGCAGCGCATCTACGGCGGCACCAACGAGATCATGAAGGAACTGGCCTCGCGCTTCCTGTGATCCAGCGGCCCTGAGCCCTGCTCACGGGCCCTCCCAGAACCCCATTGAACGAAGGAGCTTCCCATGATCGAAGCCTACATTTTCGACGCCGTTCGCACCCCGCGCGGCAAGGGCAAGAAAGACGGCAGCCTGCACCAGGCCACGCCCGTGTGGCTGCTGCGCACCCTGCTGCAAGGCCTGCAACAACGCCACCACCTCGACACCTCGCTGGTCGACGACGTCATCCTCGGCTGCGTGACCCCGGTGGGCGAGCAGGGCGCCGACATCGCCCGCACCGCCGTGCTGGACGCCGGCTGGGCCGAGTCCGTCGCCGGTGTGACGCTCTCGCGCTTCTGTGCCTCGGGCCTGGAAGCCATCAACATGGCCACGGCCAAGATCCGCGCTGGCCTGGACGACATGGTCGTCGCCGGTGGCGTCGAGAGCATGAGCCGCTGGCCCATGGGCTCCGACGGTGGCGCCTGGGTGATGGACCCGCGCATCAACAGCGGCACGGCCTTCGTGCCCCAGGGCATCAGCGCTGACCTGATTGCCACGCTGGAAGGCTTCTCGCGTGCTGACCTCGATGCTTACGCCGCCGAGTCGCACCGCCGCGCGGCCGCCGCGCAGGCCGATGGCCGCTTCGACAAGTCGGTCATCCCCGTCAAGGACATCAACGGCATGCTGATGCTGGGCCGTGACGAGACCATCCGCCCCGGCACCTCGGTCGAGTCGCTGGCCAAGCTGATGCCCTCGTTCGAGATGATGGGCACCATGGGCTTTGACGCCACCGCGCTGGACAAGTACACGACCATCGAGAAGGTCATCCACGCCCACCACGCCGGCAACTCCTCGGGCATCGTCGACGGCGCCGCGCTGGTGCTGCTGGGCAGCAAGGAAGCGGGCATCAAGGCAGGTCTGAAGCCCCGCGCCCGCGTGCGGATGACGGCCGAGTGCGGCTCCGAGCCCACCATCATGCTGACCGGCCCCACGCCGGCTTGCAAGAAGGCACTGAACAAGCTGGGCATGACCGCCGGTGACATCGACCTGTGGGAAATCAACGAGGCCTTCGCCACCGTGCCCATGAAGACCGCCCGGGACCTGGGTGTGTCCATGGACCGCGTCAACGTCAACGGCGGCTCCATCGCCATGGGCCACCCGCTGGGTGCGACCGGCGCCATCATCCTGGGCACCGCCCTGGACGAGCTGGAGCGCACGGGCAAGTCCACGGCCCTGGCCACCTTGTGCATCGGTGCCGGCATGGGCATCGCCACCATCATCGAACGCGTCTGATCCGGGAGGCACAGTCATGACTCAATCTCAAGCCAATACCTCCGCATTCAGCTTGGAAATCGACGCCGACGGCATCGGCCTGGTCACCATCGACATGCCGGGCCGCGCGATGAACGTGCTCAACCCGACCCTGGTCGTGCCCTTCGCCGGCCTCGTCGAGCAGCTCGAAACCGACAACAACCTCAAGGGCCTGGTCATCACCTCGGCCAAGTCGACCTTCATCGTCGGCGCCGACATCGACCAGCTCACGCAGATCACCAGCGCCGAAGAAGCCTTCAAGCTGTGTGAAGACCTCAAGGGCATGATGCGCCGCATGGAAAAGTGCGGCAAGCCCGTGGTGGCCGCGCTCAACGGCACGGCCCTGGGCGGCGGCCTGGAGCTGGCGCTGGCCTGCCACGCCCGCATCGCCATCGACGACCCCAAGGCCAAGTTCGGCCTGCCCGAGGTCAAGCTGGGCCTGCTGCCCGGCGGCGGTGGCACCCAGCGTGTGCCGCGCATGATCGGCATCCAAAAGAGCTTCGAGCTCATCACCCAAGGCAAGGAGCTGACCGCCGCCAAGGCCAAGGACATGGGCCTGGTGACCGAGCTGGCCACCACGCGCGAAGACATGCTGGCCAAGGCCAAGGCCTGGTGCAAGGCCAACCCCAAGGCCTCGCAGCCTTGGGACAACAAGGGCTTTCGCATCCCCGGCGGCGACAGCAAGAGCCCGGCCGTGGTGCAGGTGCTCGCCATCGCCCCGTCGATGGCCAACGCCAAGGCGCATGGCAACTACCCGGCGCTCACCCACATCATGAGCTGCCTGTTCGAAGGCTGCCTGCTGGACTTCGACGCCGGCTCGCAGGTCGAGTCGCGCTACTTCGCCGCCTGCGTGGTCTCGCAGACCAGCAAGAACATGATCGGCACGCTGTGGCACCAGCTCAACGCCATCAAGAAGGGCCAGTCGCGTCCCAAGGGCCCGGCAGAGTCCAAGGTCAAGAAGGTCGGCATCCTGGGCGCCGGCATGATGGGCGCGGGCATCGCCTACGTGTCGGCCAAGGTCGGCATCGACGTGGTGCTGCTGGACACGACGCAAGAGAACGCCGATAAGGGCAAGGCCTACTCGCAAGGCATCCTGGACAAGGCCATCTCGCGTGGTCGCAGCACGGCTGAAAAGCGCGATGCCCTGCTGGCCCGCATCAAGCCCACCACGTCTTATGAAGACCTGCAAGGCTGCGACCTGGTGATCGAGGCCGTCTTCGAGGACCGCGCCATCAAGGCCGAGACCACGAAGAAGGCCGAGGCCGTGATCCCGGCCAGCGCCGTGTACGCGTCCAACACCTCGACGCTGCCCATCACCGGCCTGGCCCAGGCCAGCAGCCGCCCGCAGAACTTCATCGGCCTGCACTTCTTCTCGCCGGTCGACAAGATGCCCCTGGTGGAGATCATCGTCGGCAAGGAAACCAGCGACGAGACGCTGGCGCGTGGCTTCGACTACGTGCTGCAGATCGGAAAGACGCCCATCGTGGTCAACGACAAGCGGGGCTTCTACACCTCGCGCGTGTTCACGACCTACATCATGGAAGGCATGGCCATGCTGGGCGAGGGCGTGCACCCGCGCTCCATCGAGGTCGCCGGCCTGAAGGCGGGCATGCCCATGCCGCCGCTGGCGCTGCAGGACGAGGTGTCGCTGAGCCTGTCGCTCTACATCGCCGAGACCACGAAGAAGGACCTGGCCGCCGAAGGCATCACCTTGCCCGTTCACCCCGGCTTTGCCGTGGTGCAGAAGGTGGGCGGCGAGCTCAAGCGCATCGGCAAGAAGGCCAACCAGGGCTTCTACGACTACGCCGGCAAGGAAAAGAGCCTGTGGCCCGGCCTGCTGGAGGTGTTCCCGCCCAAGGCCGATCAGCCTTCGCAGCAGGAGATCGTGGACCGCCTGCTCTACGCCCAGGCCAACGAAGCCGCGCGCTGCTATGAAGAGAAGGTCGTGCGCTCGGTGGCCGACACCAACATCGGCTCGATCTTCGGCTGGGGCTTCGCGCCCAACCAGGGCGGCGCGCTGCAGTTCATCAACGCCGTGGGCCCCAAGAAGTTCGTCGAGCGTGCGCGTGAGTTGGCCAAGGCTTATGGCAGCCGCTTCGAGCCCGCCGCCATCGTCGTGAAGATGGCGCAGGAAGGCGGCCGCTTCGAGGACGTGGTGTGAGTGGGGGCGCAGCCGCCATCGCATCGCAGGGCCCGCTGAGCGGCCTGCTCTCCGGCTTGCGCGTGATCGACCTCACGCGCAACCTGCCCGGGCCGTTCAGCACCCGCATGCTGGCCGACCTGGGCGCCGAGGTCATCAAGGTGGAGCCGCCCGAAGGCGACCCGGCGCGCCCGCTGGGCCCGCTGTTCGAGGCGCTCAACCATGGCAAGGAGTGCCGCAAGGTCGACTTCCGCAACGAGGCCGACCTGGCCACCTTGCGCGACTGGCTGGCCACCGCCGACGTGATGGTCGACAGCTTCCGCCCCGGCGTGCTGCAAGGCATGGGGCTGGACGCCTCGCGCCTGCACGCGCTCAACCCGAAGCTGGTGATGGTGTCCATCACGGGTTACGGGCAGACGGGGCCGTGGGCCAACAAGGCCGGGCATGACCTGAACTTCATGGCGCTGTCGGGCGTGCTGGACCAGGTGAGGGCGCCCACGGGCGAGCTGGCCTTGTCCAACGTGCAGTGGGGCGACCTGGCCGCGGGCAGCTCGATGGCCACCATCGCGGTGCTGTCGGCCGTGATCGAGGCGCAGCGCACGGGCAAAGGCCGGCACATCGACGTGAGCATGACGCACGGGCTGCATGCGCATTTGGTGATGCCCAAGTCGACGGCTTCCTTGCTGGCGCCAGTGCTGGGGCGCAAGCCGCAGGCGGGTGAAGACCTGCTCAACGGGGGCTTGCCTTGCTACAACCTTTACCAGACGGCCGATGGCCGCCACCTCGCGGTGGGGGCGCTGGAGTTCAAGTTCTGGAAGGTGGCCTGCGAGGTGTTCGAGCGGCCCGATTGGGTCAACCGGCACTGGCAGCGTGGCGCCTTGCCCGGCACGCCTGATTGCACGGCGCTCAAAGCCGATGTGGCCGCCCTGGTGGCTTCGCAGCCACTGGCGTTCTGGGCGCACAAGTTCGAGGCGGCCGATGCGTGCGTGACGCCGGTGTTGACCATCGACGAAGCGCAGGCGCATCCGCTGTTCGCGACGGCGGGTCAGTCGGGGCAGGTCCACGCCTGGCAGGCCATTGCCTGAACGCTGAACCCGGTCGGCGGCCGATCCGGGCTTCGTTCAGCGACGCAACAGGAACAAGGGGCCCCAAGCCCCTTGTTTCACTTCGGCAGCAGGACCTTGTCGACGACGTGGATGACGCCGTTGGACTGCATCACGTCGGCGATGGTGACGGTGGCCTTGCCGCCGTTCTCATCGGTGACGATCACCTTGCCGCCTTCGGTCGAGGCGGTGAGGCTGCCGCCGGCCACGGTCTTGAGCGTGGCCTTGCCGCCGCCCGCCTGGATGGCCTGGGTCACGGCCTTGGCGTCGAACTTGCCGGGCACCACGTGGTAGGTCAGCACCTTGGTCAGGGCGGGCTTGTTCTCGGGCTTGAGCAGGTTGTCGACGGTGCCGGGGGGCAGGGCGGCAAAGCCGGCGTTCACGGGTGCGAACACGGTGAACGGGCCCTTGCCCTTCAAGGTGTCGACCAGGCCGGCGGCCTTGACCGCGGCCACGAGGGTGGTGTGGTCCTTGGAGTTCACGGCGTTGTCGATGATGTCCTTGGTGGGCAGCATCGGGGCGCCGCCAACCATGACGTCGGCGCGGGCCGGGCCAGCGGCCAGGCTCATGGTCAGGGCGAAGGCGGTGGTGGCGAAAGCGAAGGTCTTCATGCGAGCTCCTGTGGGATCGTTGAGGAACGCCACATCGTTGTTCGATGCGGCTGAGTTCCCTTACGCAGGTTCGGCCTGAGGGGATGCCAGCTTTGCATCCCTTCACAAAGCGTCGCGGGTTTGAAGCCGATTCAGGGCTGTGTCGGTTTTCTTTGCCTGCCTTGGTTGGCTCGGTTTGTCGGGGCAGCGCGGGGCGGTGCTGCGCCGGCATGGGCTCGGGCGCCAAGTGGGCGGTCACGCCTGTGGCGTGACTCCCCTGCGGTGCTTATATGGACGCCTCCCGTGTGGCAAGGAGTTTTTGAGGTTTTGGCTGGACGGCATCAACTGCGGTCTTATATCCGGCCTGTGTTT
>MERU01000011.1 GCA_001770725.1 Burkholderiales bacterium RIFCSPHIGHO2_01_FULL_63_240 | reverse complement strand
GATGTATTCATCGCTCAGGCCTTTCGACGCCAGCGGGAATTCGGCTTTCAGCAATGCGAGAACGTTCACAGTGTTGTTTCCTGTGCGGCCTAACTACCAAGGTAAGCGGCGCCGGAGCACCGCAGGTGCGCAGGGCACCAACACAGGCCATGACAATGCCGAAGGCATGGCCTGTGTTGGCGTCCGCTTGACCGACCAGTTAGGCGCACGTGCATGAGGACGGTTACCTGTAATGAGTAGCTTGGTTCAGCGCTGCTTCTTTGAAAAGCGCCCATGGGCATGAGGCTGCAAATGCCTTTAACGATTCTGCCGCTTCCGCTGTTTTGCCTGAGTTGAACAAGTCATCAGCTTTGATGATGGCTGCCATCGTTGCTCGGTTCCATGCACTTTCGTTTCGCCTGAACTCGACCACAGCCTCCGCAAACTCGCTGGCATTGAGCTCACCTGGCAATGGGTGGCCGGGAGTACTTCGCGCAACATGCGTGCGGAACTGCGCAATGGTTTCCGGTGACCCAAGCCGAAGCAACTCCTCATGAGGCTGATCTGCCAAAGCGTGGAACCACTCGGTGAGACTATCTCGATCTGTCATGGCGGTTCTGTGAGCCTAACTACCAAGTTCAGGGGCGCCCATAAGGCGTGGCCGAAGCGCTGAGACGTATGAGCGTCCCCTGCAACGCCCAGTTAGGCGCTGCATTCGTTTGGCATGGGGGCGGAGGTTCATTGTGCGCTTTATGAGATGCTAAGAGCCTGCTACTTTTGTGCCGCGTAGATACTGCTGTCCTTGCTTTGTCGCTAGAACGGCTGCCCTGCGCGAGCGCCGTATGCTCATGCCGACTTTCTTGCCGAGATGCACTCTCCCTCCGATGCGGTAGACCCAACTTACTAAGCCAAGATTGGCTAACCTGCAGGCGCTCTGTTCCACAACTTCTCGGCTTACGGGGCGACCGTGCCAAGATGAAAGAACCTGTACTGCCACAGCAAGTGAGGCTGGTTCTCCATCGGACATTGCCAAGAGGCTATCTTCGAAGTCAGTGAGCATTGCTTGCAGGGCCTAACGCCCAAGTTCACCGGCGGCCATGCGAAGCATGGACGTCCGTGTGGAACGACCAGTTAGGCCTTGCGATGAAGAAGCGGCTAGCCATGAGGAGCTCCTGCCGAAGCTTGCGCTCGGGACCAAGCAGTGGCGACGCCCGTGGTGGTAATGACTGCAAACGATGTGAAGTCCCGGTTGGCAATTTGGATCTGACCTTGCCCTAGGTGCTCAGCAATGAAGCCAACGACCTCCGTGTGGGGGAGAAGTTTGCCAACTCGGCGATGGACTGCAACCAGTAGTTCATGAGAGGCGAAGAGTTGGCTTAGCAGTGCACTCAACTTGTCTTTGCGCAGCCCATCTGCATCCGCCACGTTGATCCATTCGTGTTCAACGATGTTGATGGTTGGAAAGTGCTCGCGCATGAGCGAGTGGATGCGGCGTGCGTTCATGTGGCCTAACGCCCAAGTTCAGGGGCGCGCGCTTGGCGTGGCCGAAGCGATCGTATGTATTAGCGTCCCCTGCAACGCCCAGTTAGGCCGGTGCAAGTAGCAGAGCCGACGCGCGGCCAGCGAGCCCGCACACGAGGCGCCAGCCTGGTGTGTGCGATGAGCTGAAGTGGCAGCCTCCGAGATGAACCGTGCCATCACGCCTCCCTTTGCGTATGGCGTCAGCCATGCGCTGACGAATGCCTCAATCTAACGTACGTTGAGCCTGCGCGACCAGCGGTGACGACACCCAAACTTGGTGGCCAGAACAACCGTTCCGCTGCCGCCGAGGAGGCGGCCCGTGTGGCCTTCGCACACGGTGTGTTCCGTCAGGGCCTAACGGCGAGAGCGCTTGCCAAAAACGCTGCAAGCCAAACTGGTAACGAAGCAAAGCACGAAAGTGCAAGCAGGCGCTTTCCAACTAAAGAAGCTCATGTTTGTTTTCTCAAAAAGAGCCATTCCCCATGGAACAAAAAAAGCAAAGCCTTCTGGGGGGCCCCATGCAGCTGGAGTGAATAGAGCCGTGCCAGTTGCAGCGGCCATGGTGCCGAAGATCAGCTTCCTCATGTGGCTTCCATGCGTTGACAACCAGTAGCACCAAGCAGCCAAGGCCGCCCAGCCCCAAATTGGATAAAAGAGCAGCAGAAGTAGAAGGACGCTGAGCATGTGCTAGAAATTGCCTAACGCCCAAGTTCAGGGGCGCGCGCTTGGCGAGGCCGAAGCGCGCAGTGGTGGAGGCGTCCCCTGCAACGCCCAGTTAGGCAATGGTTGTAGCTGGAGATGTTTGTCTCACTCACTTGGCGTTTTCCTCTTCTTGTGAGGCAAGGCTTTCGATGCGAGCAGACCCATAGCTAAGCCAGCGATGATGTAGATCTTTGCATCGAGCCAGGATGTCTCGCCCAGAAGTTTGGCTGCAATGGCGCCGCATCCTGCCCCAGCTGCTGCGAGCACGACGGCGGTGAGTTTGTCGCTATGCATGAGCGGCCTAACGCCCAAGGTAAGCGGCGCCGGAGCCCGACAGGGCGGAGGGCACCAACACTGGCCATGAAAATGGCGAAGCCATGGCCAGTGTTGGCGTCCGCTTGACCGCACAGTTAGGCTGGTGTGTGAAAGCTAGTGCGCTGGAGGCGGTTGGGCGTGGCTTTACTGACATGTGATTCGAGTGGACTCCGAAACGACGCGAATTGCTGCCGAAGGTGGGGTTGGCTTTGAAGTTTGCGGCTCTGTCGTGATGGTCAGCTTTGTCGGTGTTGCCTGATAGGCGTATTCACGTGTATTCCCAACCAAGTCGGGGCGTTGGTTGTGGGTAGTGATTGCAGCTTGGTAGATGCCAGTTCTCGTTAGTTGGTATGAGTACGTTGCTATGGACTCACCTTGCGGGCTGGCGCAACGACTGATGATTTGCGTTTCTGAGAACTGCAAGCTGCATTTGCTGGATGCATTTGCACGGTGACTTCCGTCCGCAAAGTACTGCACCACGGTTCCGTCACCCCAGCAACCAAGGAGCGTATTGTCTTGCGCTGAGCAAGAGTTGGCTACGACAACTAGAAGGACGCTGAACCAAAGCTTGTGCATAAGAGTGGCCTAACGCCCAGGTTAACCAGCGGCAATGCGAAGCATTGACGTCCGAGTTGAACCTACAGTTAGGCTGGTGACAAGTGCCGCAAACATTGAACTACTCACGGTGTGGCACCTCTTGGTGAACTGGCGCCAGGCTACGTACGAACCAGTTCTGCAGATCGATATATTTGACGCTTTTGCTCATCAATTTCAAAGTCATAGTTTGTCAAGTACAGCGTGGCGTCGATAGGAGTTCTATGGTGCTTCCATAGGCCGATGTCAGTCATGAACTGGCGTACTTCTATGAATGTGCGGCCTTGCTGCATGAACTCAAATAATGGCGTGAAAAGGCTTTCATCACCGTCTTGCATGCAGAGCCAAAGGCCGTAGCGACTCTCAATCTTCGGTATTGAATAGTCATTGAACTCCGCAAGAAGTGTAGGATTCTTCCGCAGCACTCGTTCTAGTCTCCACAGAGAAAAAAAGTTGAGACTTCGACAAAGCGAAGCGTCGCAAACCTCGTAGCTGAAGGACTTGGAGTAAGAGTCATCCGTACAGCGCTTAAGAACTACCAGAGGGCTCGGGAATTTTTGGCCAACGCTGAGCCCCTGTCTAGCGGCGGGATCAACCGATTCATCAATGTATCGTTCGATGATTCGCTCAACTCGGTAGATCCCTTTGGAATATCCATAAACCCACTGCCCAACTTGAATCATGATGTCCACATGTATGTTGCTGTTGCGCAAAAAGCCTAACGCCCAAGTTAAGCGGCGCCGGAGCCCGATAGGGCGGAGGGCACCGACACTGGCCATGAAAATGGCGAAGCCATGGCCAGTGTTGGCGTCCGCTTGAACGCCCAGTTAGGCTGGGGCACGTAAGCACGACGTTGCAGTTGCATTTGGGAAACTTGAATTAGGCCATTTCGTTGAGCGTCTTTACCTCTGTAAGTCGAGGTTCAGTGAGCCAAAGTGCATCGACTAGGGCGAAAACATCTGAGGCTAGGGGTGTACCAATTACCTCTGCTCGGAGCATTCCGCGGCCACAAATGGTCCGCTTGCTTTCAAATCGATGCTGAGCATCAATGACCATAAACGATCCCCCATCCGTTGTGGGCTTGAACTCTAGAGAGACAAGAACTCTTTGTTCTGAATCAGTACCTTCGCCCCATTCACCGAGGACAAGATCAATATTGGGGTGATGGTCTGGTCTATTCGCAGTCCAGTGGACGAAATAGACAGCTAAGGTTCGCTCTTGGTTTGATAGGTCACCCCAGATCGCCTTCGACGTGTTACCGCAGCAGGCGCATGTGCCACGGGATTCTTTCCAAGGATTTGCGACGAGATGAGTCATGGGTGGGAAAGGCCTAACGCCCAAGTTCAGGGGCGCGCGCTTGGCGAGGCCGAAGCGAGCAGTGGTGGAGGCGTCCCCTGCAACGCCCAGTTAGGCCGGTGCAAGTACACGCCAACTGCCTTAGGTTTGAATTCATATGCGGATTAGACATGCTTTGCATGCGTGTTGGTGAGACCCGTGCATGCTGTTTGCGTGCAGGCGTACCACCGACTATCCGGAAAGCTGCACGTCCCACCCATGTTGTCATTGGTGAAGGTGCAGCCAATAAAACGGCATTCCGTGAACACACATCCTGCGAAGGACACGCCTCTAAAGACGCAGTTCTTGAACTCCACGTCTACGAAGATGCCGGAGTTGAAGAGGCTCCAATAGAACTCTGAATTCTCAAACACACAACCCACTAGAACGCCGCCAAATCCCCCGCCCTCAATTTCCAAGAGCTTGAATTCACAGTACTTGAACGATGACTCTTCCCAGCCGCTTGGAAGAGACCCCCTCTTTTGGAACTCCTCACTTTCATAGTAGGTATGCATGAGAGCCTAACGAATAGCTAAGTGCTTGTTTAATGTGGCCTAACTACAAATAGACAAAGTCCCACCCGAGCAGGGGTGTTGACCCTTGGGGTCGTCCCAAAGCGGGAAGACAACCCGCGACGCCTCTGCCAGCATGAACGCCTCTCCCTCGATGTGGTGTTGGTCTAAAAAGATTAGGCCACCTGAATTCTGATGGCGTACATCCTAGCCGAGCCCACTTATTCGTCCAGTCCACAGCCATGCGCCGAGCCGGTCTCCAGTGGCCAGCCACCGCGGCTGCTGGACGCCCTGCGAAGCCAGATCCGCCTGCGCAATTTTTCCATCCGCACCGAGCAGGCCTATGCCGATTGGGTCAAACGCTTCATCCTGTTTCACGGCAAGCGCCACCCCAAGGACATGGGGGCGGTCGAACTCGAGGCCTTTTTGTCCTACTTGGCCACGCAGCGAAACGTTTCGGCCGGCACGCAGAACCAGGCCCGATCGGCCCTGTTGTTCCTCTATCGCCATGTGCTCAACACCCAGCTGCCGTGGTTGGCGGACGTGGTCAAGGCCAAGGCCTCTCAGCATTTGCCAGTGGTGCTCACGCACAGAGAGGTCAAGGCGTTGCTCGATGAGCTGGGAGGCACTCACCTGCTGGTGGCCTCCTTGCTCTACGGCACCGGCATGCGCTTGCTCGAAGGCCTGCGCCTGCGCATCAAGGACATCGACTTCGAGCGACGGGAGTTGATCGTGCGGTGCGGCAAGGGTGCCAAGGACCGCGTGACCGTGCTGCCCGAGAACCTGGTGTTTGCCTTGCAGCAGCAGGTGGCCCTGGTGCGGGCCCAGCACATCCAGGACCTCAACTCAGGGTTGGGGGAGGTGTGGTTGCCCCATGCGCTGGCGCAGAAATACCCGAGGGCCGCCAAGGCCTCGGGCTGGCAGTTCGTGTTCCCGAGCCCCAGCATCTCGGTGGACCCTCGCTCAGGCGTGCAGCGTCGTCACCACCTGACCGAGCAAACCATCCAGCGGGCGGTGGCAGGTGCCGCGCGCCGCGCGCGCATCGACAAGCCTTGCAGCCCGCATGTGCTGCGCCACAGCTTCGCCACGCACATGCTGCAGGCGGGCTACGACATCCGCACCGTGCAGGAACTGCTGGGCCATGCCGACGTCAAGACCACGCAGATCTACACCCACGTCATGAACCGGGGCGGGCGGGGCGTGCTGAGCCCGTTCGACAAGCTGTAGCGGGCACCTGGCAAGGGCGACCAACGCGGCGAAGGCCCGTGCCAGGTCAAGGTCCCGCAATCTCCGTCAGCGTTGCACCATCCCCCGCGCCGCTTCGATGAAGGCCTGCGCGTCCTTCTCCTTGCCGGGCGCGACCAGGCTGTCCACCTTGGCGGGCACCTCGATGCCGCGTTGGCAGGCTGGGCGGGCCTTCATCGCGTCCAGCCAGCGCTGCAGGTGTGGCAGGCCTTCCACCGACACGCCCGACCACCTGTGCGTGCGCGCCCAGCACCAGTTGGCGATGTCGGCGATCGAGTAGTCGCCTGCCAGCCATTCTTCGCGAGCCAGTTGCCCGTCCAGCACCTCGAACAGCCGGCGCGACTCGTTCTGGTAGCGGTCGATGGCGGGCTGGATCTTCTCGGGGAAGTAGCGGAAGAAGACGTTGGCCTGGCCCATCATCGGGCCCACGCCGCCCATCTGGAACATCAGCCACTGGATGACGCGCGAGCGGCCCTTGGCGTCGCTGGGCATGAGGCGGCCGGTTTTTTCAGCCAGGTAGATGAGGATGGCGCCCGACTCGAAGACCGCGAAGTCGTCGGCCTCGCGGTCGATGATGGCCGGGATGCGACCGTTGGGGTTGATGGCCAGGAACCAGGGCTGCTTCTGTTCGTTGCTCGCCAGGTTGATCGGGTGCACGGTGTAGGGCAGGCCCAGCTCTTCGAGCACGACGGAGGCCTTGTGGCCGTTGGGCGTGGCGGCGGTGTAGAGGTCGATCATCGGTGTGGCTCCTTGGGGGCGTCAGGCTTTGAGCGAGGGGCGGTCGGCCAGCGAGGTGCGCCAGCGCAGCAGGTTCGGGTGTTCCGCGCCAGGCTTGAAGCCGATGACGCGGGCGAAGTCGGTCAGCACCACAGCGGTGATGTCGGCCCAGGTGAAGTGATCGCAGCAGATGAAGTCGCGACCGGCCAGGTGGGTGTTGAGTTCCTCGAAAAAGCGCATGGCTCGGGCCTGGCCGCGGCTGCCCAGCTCGGGGATCTGCGGCACGTTGGCGGCACCGGTGAGGGCGCGGTCTTTCATGGCCGGGTGCGTGTTGCGAAAGGCCTCCGCCACGGCGAGCAGGCCTTCGAACTCGATGCGCGCCACGAAGCTGGCCACCATGCCTTTTTCCACCGGGGTGCGGCCCAGCAGGGGCTTTTCCGGGTGAGCGGCCTCGGCCCAGGCCGCGATGGCCTGGTTGTCGGGCAGCACGGTGCCATCCGGCAGCCTGAGTGCGGGCACGGTGCATTGCGGGTTGACGGCGCGGTAGGCCTCGCTCAGGTGCTCGCCCGCGGCCAGGTCGATGGTCACCGTTTCATGCGCGATGCCTTTTTCTGCCAGCAGGATGCGGGCGCGGCGCGGGCTCGGGGCCATCTTGAAGTCGTACAGAACCGGCAGGGCGGGCGTCTGCGGCGGCTGCGGCGTCTCGGGCATGGGCGGTCTCCTCGGTGTTGGTGGGCGGGCGCGCGACGGGCTCAGCGGTCCCAGTTCAGGTCGGCATCGGCGTCGCCATCGTCCTGCTGGCCCCAGTTGGCGATGCCAAGCTGGCTGGCGTGCTCGGGCGCCTCGGTGGCCATCAGGTCGATCTGCTGGCGAAGCTGGTCGCGCTGCTGTTGCCAGTAGGTGCCCGACTCGAACCAGGGGAAGGCGGCGGGGAAGGCCGGGTCGTGCCAGCGGCGCGCCAGCCAGGCGCTGTGGTGGATCAGGCGCAGCGTGCGCAGGGGCTCGATGAGCTTGAGCTCGCGCCAGTCGAACTCGGCGATCGATTCGTAGCCATCGAGCAGGGCGTCGAGCTGGCGGCGGCGCTCGTCGGGCTCGCCGCTGACCAGCATCCACAGGTCCTGGACGGCGGGGCCCATGCCGGCGTCGTCGAGGTCGACGAAGTGCGGGCCCTGCGGCGTCCACAGCACGTTGCCGGGGTGGCAGTCACCGTGCACGCGCAGCCAGCGCAGGCCGTCGATGCTGGCGAAGGCGGCTTCGACCAGCTCCAGGGCCTGGCGGGCGGTGTCCAGCCAGGGGCCGCGCTGGTCGAGCGGGATGGTGTCGTGCTCGGCCAGCCACTGGTGGGCCTGCCAGCCCAGGGTGCCCACGTCCAGGCGCACTCGGTGCGCGAAGGGGCTGCGGGCGCCGACCTGGTGCAGGCGGGCCAGGAAGCGGCCGATCCAGCGCAGCACATCGGGGTCTTCCAGCTCGGGCGGGCGCCCGCCCCGGCGGTGGGCCACGGTGATGCGATGGCCTTTGAAGTGCGCCAGCGTGGGCGGGGTGCCGCTGATGCTGGCGGTTTCACGTGCGTAAGGCAGTTGGTGCGTGAGTGCCATGGGCGGCACCGCAGGCACTTCGGCTTCGGCCAGCTCCAGCGCGAAAGCGTGTTCTTCGAGGATCTGCTCATCCGTCCAGCGCCCCGGGCGGTAGAACTTGGCCACCACCATGTGGCCGCTGTCGAGCCCGACCTGGAAGACGCGGTTCTCGTAGGAGTTGAGCGTCAGCAGGCGGCCATCGACGCGCTGCCCGCAGGCTTCGAGGGCGTCGAGGATGAGGTCGGGGGTGAGGTCGTCGTAAGGGGTGTCCGCGTGCATGCCGCATCTTACGGCGCGGGTTCGGCCCTGTCCTTGGGCGGGTCAGGCGGGTCAGGCCTGGCGCATGGCGCTCGCCCAGTTCACGATCTGGTCGTTGACGAGGTGCAGCACGAAGCCGGTGAGCCCCAGCTCGAAGGCCAGTTGCGCCGCGCTCATGGCGACCTTGACGCCGTCGTCGGCCGGGATGGCGGCCAGGGTGATCATGGCGCCGGCAAACGGCAGGCAGGCGGTGAGGGCGCCTGCGGTCAGCACGCGCCAGTTCAGCACGTGGCGACGGCCGAAAGCGCGCAGGATGCCCAGCTTCCATGCCGTGAAAAAGAAATTGCCGATCAGGGCGATCGACATGATCAGAACACCGATGAGGGGGGCCAGCGCATCCATGCCGTCGAGGATAGCGAGCGGCTGTTTTTGCGCAAGGGTTTACCCTCGATTTGAGGGGCGGGCAGGGGCGCGCATGGCCCCTGCGTTCACGGTGGGTTCAGTCCAGCTGCGAGGCCGAACCCATGGCCGCCAGCAAGGCGTGGTTGATGTCGTCGAAGCCCATCATCACGTGGTCGGCGGCGTCCTTGATGTCGAAGACGTCGCTGCCCTCCATGGCCTGCACGAGCTTGAAGTAGGGCTCGTAGGGGCCGGTGTGGTCGGCCAGCACCTGGAAGACCCGCTCGGGCACGGGGATGGTTTTCAGCAGCTCGCTGAAAGGCTGGCGGAACATGCGGTCGAGCAGCGAGAACACGCCGCAGATGAACAGCTCGTTGCGCATCTCCTCGTTGCCATTGACCTTGGCCAGCTCTTCCATGATCAGGCCCCGGCGCACGGCGGCGAACATCACCGGCTTCATGTTGGGGTCCTTGGAGGCGGTGGCCAGCAGCAGCGCCAGCCAGCGCTTGAGGCGCTGGTAGCCCAGGATCATGATGGCGTGGCGAAAGGAGCTGATCTCCACCGACAGCCCGAAGGCCGGCGAGTTGATGTAGCGCATCAGCTTGTAGGCCAGGGGCGGGTCGTGCTTGAGGGTGTTCTCGAGCACCTCGATTTCTTCCTGTCGGTGCACCTGGTCGATGAGCTGCACGATGACCTGCAGCGCGGGCTGGTCGGCCGGTTTGCTGGCGCCCTGGGTCACGTCGTCGATGGGCCAGCCGAGCACGGCCGTCGCGCCATGGCGGAAAGCGGTTTCCATCTCGGCGACGTTGCTCACGCCCACCTGGATGTGGCTGATGCTGCGGCCATTGCCGGCGCCCGGAGCGGCCTGGGGCGCGGGCGCGCCGTCGTTGCGGCGGTCGTCTTCGAAGTCGATGATGGACTGCTTGAAGCAGGGCAGCACCTCTTTGGGCAGCTCGCCCAGGGGGCGGCCCTTGAGCAGCAGCGTGCTGCCGTTGGCGTGCAGCGTGCACAGCGCGTCGATGTTGGCTGGGTCACTGGCCATGAAGGCCGGCACCTCGATGAAGATGTGCGTGCCCGGCTGGGCGGCCATCAGGTCCTGCAGCAGGCCTTCGTTGGCGACGTTCAGCCACAGGCCGGGGCCGCCGACGGGCCAGGCTTCGCCGAGCGCCGCCAGCAGCGACGCGGCATCCAGGCTCTGGCCTGGCGTGGTGGGCCAGACCGTCAGGCGCGTGGCGGTCACGGCTCGGTTGCGGTCGATGACGGGGCTGTACGACAGGGCGATCTGCCCGAGGATGGCGTGGTCCATGGTGTGGGCTGTGCGATGGGGTGGGGGTCAGCCGTTGATGTAGTTGAACAGCGAGAGCTTCTGCACGGCAGCGTAACTCTGCAATGCCACTTCGTAGCCGGTCTGCTGTCCCTGGAACTTCGAGATGGCCTCGGTCAGGTCCAGGTCCTCGGCGCTGGACTTTTCCTGCTGGGCCGACAGCTTGAGGGCGCTGATGCGGCTTTCGATGCCGTCCATCCGGTTGAGGGACTCGCCCACCGCAGAGCGCGCGCCCTGCAGGTTGTTGAGCACGCTGTCGAGTCCGGTGATGCCGGTGGTGGTGATCTGCTGGACGGCGGGCCCCAGGACGTTGTCCTGGCTGAGCGAGGCGATGGTGTCGTCCAGCGTCTTGAAAATGCTCTGGCTGTTGGTCGACTCGCCGATGGTGAAGACGTCGCCATTGGCTGGCTCGCCCGACACCGACACGGCCATCCCCAGTCCGGGGATCTGGATGGCCTTGCCCGAATCGAAGGCTTGGCCAGTGGCCAGCGGTGTTTCCGGCACGGTGCTGGTGTCGACGATGTCGTAGGTGCGGGTGCTGCCACTGGTGGCGAAGCGCAACTCGTAGGTGGCCGAGGTGCCGCCACCCGAGGGGTAGGGCAGGGCGGAGGGATCGGTCACGTTGCCGGAGTTGATCCAGGCCTTGCCGCTGTTGCTGCCGGCCAGCGGCCCGGTGGTGAAGATGCCGTTGCCGGTCTTGGACTTCAGGAAGATCTGTTCGCCGTCGACGGTGAGGTTGAGCTTTTCGCTCGACGAGGCCAGCATTTCGCCGCCCTGCGCCTCGAAGCTCACGCCGGTGGTGTTGTCGACGAAGGGGGGTTGGGAGGCACCTTGGCCGCCGAAGACGTAGCCGCCGCCGCCATCCGGTCGGTTGGCGACGTTGAGCAACTGGTTGCGGATCTCGCGCAGCTTGATGGCCAGGGCTTTGCGTTCGCTGTCGCTGTAGCTGCCGTTG
This sequence comes from Burkholderiales bacterium RIFCSPHIGHO2_01_FULL_63_240, assembly GCA_001770725.1. Taxonomy (GTDB): domain Bacteria; phylum Pseudomonadota; class Gammaproteobacteria; order Burkholderiales; family Burkholderiaceae_C; genus Aquabacterium. The sequence continues at coordinate 153,455 of MERU01000011.1, read as the reverse complement.
CCGGCTGCGACCAGGGTTTCGCGGGCCGACTGCAGCAGCTCGACCGCGTCACCCAGGGCCGATTCGGCGATGCCCATCACGTTGGCGCTGGCGTCCAGCGCACGCTTGTTGGCATCCGACCGGGCGATGCTGGCCAGGGCGCGCTCGGCGCGGGCGGCGGCGGTGGGGTCGTCGCTGGCGCGGTTGACGCGTTTGCCCGAGGTCAGCTGCATCTGGGTCTCGGAGAGGTCCTGCTGACGTTTTTGCAGGTTGGCGATGGCCGTGTCGTAAGCGTAAGCGGTGACGATGCGCATGATCAGGCTCCTCAACCGCGAGCGGTCTGCAACAAGGTGTCGAAAAGGGATTGGGCGATCTGAAGGACCTTGGCGGCGGCCTGGTAGCTCTGCTGGAACTGGATGAGTTTGGCGGCTTCCTCGTCGAGGTTGACACCGGTGACGCCCGTCAGCGTTTGCTCGCTGGTGTCGGCCAGCGTGGCGGAGATGCTGGCGGACGTCTTGCCGCTTTGCACCAGCACGCCGAGGTTGCCGATCATCTGCGAGTAGGCATCGGTCACGGTGGCCTGGGTGCTGCCGTCCAGCGAGATGATGGTCTGGTCGCGCAGCTTGAGCATGGCGCGCGCGTTGCCGTTGTTGGCGCTCGGGTTCTGCGTGATGGCCACGGTGATCTTGTCGCCGGGGCGCGGCACGCCGGTCACGTTGACCATGAACAGCGCTTCTGGCGGCGTCGAGCCGGCGTCGGCGTCGCTGATGGGCGTGCCGGCCGACCACACGCGGGCGGGCACCACGTCCTTGTAAGGCACGCCGTTCTGGTCGACGAAGCGGTAGGTCAGCGTCGGGTCCAGCGGGTTGGGCTGTTCGAAGACGACCGTGAGGGGCTGGCCGTTCGTGGGCAGGGACGAGCCGTAGTCGAGCGCGTTGACGCCGGGCAGGGCGCGGTTCATCACCAGCGACTCGATCGCCAGCGTGCCCTGGTTGGAGGGCTGGATGGCGGCGGTCAGCGGCGACGCGGCGGCCAGGCCCTTGGGCTGGTTCAGCGCCAGGCTGATGCTGGCGGCCGAGGTGGTGTTCAGGAAGATCGGGATGCCGACGGGGTTGCCGGAGGCGTCGAAGGTGGTCTGCGGATTGCCCTCGAGGTCAACGCCCAGGGCTTGCTGCTCGTTGATGGCGTCGGCGAACTGCTGGACGAAGGTGTTGAGGTTGGCCCGCGTCTGGGCGATGTCGGTGTCCTGGAAGGTCAGCAGGCCCCTGAGCGCGCCGCCCATCAACTGGTCGGATTCGAGGATGCGGTCGGTGCCGTTGGTGCGCAGGGCCACCCGAGCCAGCGTGCTGTCCAGCGGGTCGCGGACCACCGCCAGGGTCTCGGCGCTGTTGCTCAGCACGAGCAACTGGCCACCACCCATGAACACGTTGAGCGAGCCATCGTCGGCCTCGACCGTGTTGACCTGCACCAGTTTGTTGAGGTCCTGGATGAGCTGGTCGCGCTTGTCGAGCAGGTCGTTGGGGGCGTGGCCGATGCCGCTGAACGAAGCGATGGCCTGGTTGGTCTTGGCGATCTGCTGTGTCAGCGAATTGATGCGCGCGACCGAGGTCTCCATGTCGCTGACCACACCCAGCTGCATCTGGTTGAGCTGGTCGGCGGCGGTGTTGACGCGGCTGACCCACTCCTTGGCGCGCGAGAGCACGACCTGGCGGGCCGACATGTCCTGCGGCTGGTTGGCGACGTCGACGAAGGCGTTGAGCAACTGGCTGGCGGCGTAGCCCAGGCCGGTTTCACCGGTGGGCAGCACCTTCTCGAGCTGGTTGAGCTTTTCCAGGCGAGTCTGGTCGGCCGAGGCCATGGCCTGGTTCAGGTTGTTTTCCTTGATCAGGAACTCGTTGGTCTGGCGCGCGACGGTGGTGACCTTGACCCCGCGGCCGAAGAAGCCGGCGCCCGTGTAGAGGCCGCCTTCCGTTTCCAGCTGCACCGTCTGGCGTGAATAGCCAGGCGTGTTGACGTTGCTGATGTTGTGGCTGATGGTGTCCAGGTTGACCTGGGCGGCCTGCATGGCCCGTGTGCCCAGACCGAAGATGCCTGATCCCATGGTGTCCTCCGATCAGGCCGTCAAGCCATGCTGCGCTGAACGCGCAGGGCGGTGTTGATGACCTGGGTCAGCTTGTTCGCGTAAGCCGGGTCGGTGGCGTAACCTGCCTTCTGCAGGCCCTGGGCATAGCCCTGCGCCGTGTCGGCCTTGGCGACGGTCTGACTGTAGCGCGGGCTCTGCGTCAGCAGGCGAGCGTGGTCCTTGAAAGCGTCTGCGTAAGAGTCATACGCACGGAATTTGGCCGTCACCTTGCGCGCCACGCCGCCGATGTACTCGGTGGTGGTCACCTCGGCGACCTTGCCCTTCCAGTCGGAAGTTGCCTTGATGCCGAACAGGTTGTGGCTGGAGCTGCCGTCCTTCATCTTGATCTCGTGCTTGCCCCAGCCGGATTCCAGCGCCGCCTGGCCCAGGATGTGGCCGGACGGGATGCCCGAGGCGGCCTCGGCGGCCTTGGCGGCTTCGTGGTGCTTGCGGATGAACTGCTCGCTGTTGCTCAGGCGTTTGCCGTCGGAGGTGGTGGTGGCGTTGCTGGCGGTGTTCGTGCGGGCGCTGCCGCGATCCAGGCTTTGTGCGCGGCGCAGGATCTCTTCGAGATCGGCGCCGTTGCCGCCTGGGAACTGGGTGGCGTCGAGGTCACCCAGGTCGCCGAGCTGGCCCAGGCCCTTGAAAGAGTTGGTGCCGGCGACGCGGCTGAGGGTGCTGGCGCTGGCCGTGGTGCCGCCGGTGGCGCCTGACTTGTCGGCGGTCTCCGGCTTGATGCCCATCTGGCGCTCGAGCTGCTTGGCGATGGCATCGGCCAGCCCGCCGGGTCGGCCGCTCATCTGGCCTGCGAACTGGGTGTCGAGCATGCCGGTGGCCATCTCGGAGCCGCTGTTTTCGAACATGCCGCTGGACATGGTCGAGGCGCGCATGCTCTTCATCAGCTCGCCCATGAACAGGCTTTCGAGCTGTTTCGCGGTTTCGCGCACCGCGGCGCGCGGGTTGGTGCCGGAGGTGCCCTTGAGGCGGTCCAGCGACCGCAGGTCCATGGTCAGGCCATTGGTGGCGGCGGGGTTGTTCACGCTCATGTCAGATCACCTCCAGCTCGGCTTGGAGCGCGCCGGCCGCCTTCATGGCTTGCAGGATGGCCAGCAGGTCCTGCGGGTTGGCGCCCAGGGTGTTGAGCGCCTTGACGACATCGGTCAGCTTGCTGCCGGCGGGCAGCTGGATGATGTTGCCGGGTTCCTGGTTGATGCGGATGTCGGCTTTTTCGGTGACCACGGTCTGCCCTTGCGACAGGGGGTTGGGCTGGCTGACAACCGGGGTGGAGCTGATGGTCACCGACAGGTTGCCGTGGGCCACCGCGCAGGGGCCGATGGTCACCGCCTGGTTCATCACGATGGAGCCGGTGCGGGCGTTGACGATGATCTTGGCCGAGGGCGTGGCGCGGTCGATGGAGATGTTCTCCAGGTCGGCCATGAAGGCCACGCGGTCGCCGGTTTGCTGCGGCAGTCGGACCATCACGCTGCGACCGCTCAGGGCTTCGGCGGTGCCCGGGCCCTTGGCCTTGTTGATGGCGTTGGCCACTTCGCGGGCGGTGTTGAAGTCGTCGGATTGCAGGTCGTACTGGATGGCGCTGCCTTGTGCCCAGGGCGTGGCCACGGCGCGCTCGACCGTGGCGCCAGCGGGGATGCGGCCGGCGCTCAGGTGGTTGACGGTGACCTTGGAGCCACCTGCGGCGGCGCCAGCGCCGACCACGACCACGTTGCCCTGCGCGAGCGCGTAGATCTGGCCATCGGCGCCCTTGAGCGGGGTGGCGATCAGGGTGCCGCCGCGCAGCGACTTGGCGTTGCCCAGCGACGAGACGTTGATGTCCAGGGGTTGGCCGGGTTGGGCGAAGGGGGGCAGGGTGGCCGTCACCAGCACGGCCGCCACGTTCTTGAGCTGCATGTTGGCGCCAGCCGGCACCGTGATGCCCATCTGCTGGAGCATCGCGTTGATGCTCTGGGCGGTGAAGGGGGTCTGGGTGGTCTGGTCGCCCGTGCCGTCGAGGCCGACGACCAGGCCGTAGCCCATCAGCTGGTTGGGACGCACGCCTTGGACGGCGGCGATTTCCTTCAGGCGCACGGCCTGGGCCTGAACGGGCCACCACAGGGCTGCGGATGCGGCCAGGAAGGCCAGGGCGATCAGCAGTTTGAGGATGCGGTCAGTGTGGTTCATGGCGCCGGTTCCAGGGGGGACTCGGCTCCATTTTCCGGACCTTTAGAAGGGCGAGACGCTCAAAAAGAACCGCCCCAACCAGCCTATTCCTTGGGCTTCGTGCTGCTGCCCTCGGCCCATCTGCTCGACGCGGACGTTGGCCACCTGACTCGACCTCACGAGGTTGCCGGGCTGGATGGTGTAGGGGTCGATCTGCCCCGAAAAGCGCAGGACGTCGACGTTTTTCGCCACGCCGATCTGCTTTTCACCAGACACAATCAGGTGCCCGTTGGGCAGCACCTCGACCACCGTGGTGGTGATCGAGCCCGAGAACGTGCCGACGGCTTCGCTGCTGCCCTTGCCATCGAATTTGTTGTTGCTGCTGCCTTCGGCGCCCAGCTTGGCCAGTTGCGTCACGTTGGCGATCGGCACGGCCGTGATGCTGCTGTCGACCGAGCCCTTTTTCTCGATGGAGCTGGTCGTTTCCTGCTTGGCCGAGACGTTCTCGCTGATCTGGATGGTGATGATGTCGCCGACCATGCGCGCGCGGTGGCTCTCGTAGAGCGGCCGGTAGCCGGCCTGCTGGAACAGCGAGCCGTTGTTGACGGGCGTGTAGGCGCCCGCCACGGGGCGAACCTGGGTGGGCTGCATCACGTCGACGCGCGGGTTCATGACCTCGCAACCGGCCAGGGCCAGCGCGGCGAGGGCGAGGGCAAGGTGCCTGGCGGTGCGAGCGGCCTTCATCACAGCTGCCCCAGCTTTTGCAGCATCTGATCCGAGGTCTGGATGGCCTTGGAGTTCAGCTCGTAGGCGCGCTGGGTCTGGATCATCATCACCAGCTCCTGCACCACGTTCACGTTCGAGGTTTCCACGAAGCCTTGTGACAGGCTGCCGCGCTGGTCCGAAGCCGGGTTGCCCGACTGGGGCTGGCCCGAGGCCTCGGTTTCCTGGAAGTAGTTCTGGCCCTTGGGGTCCAACCCGTTGGGGTTGATGAAGGTCGACATCTGGAACTGGCCGATGCGCTGCACGGCGGTCGTGCCAGGCATGGTGGCGGTGATGACGCCGTCGTTGCCGATGGTGACCTGGGTGGCCTCGGCCGGGATGGTGCCGCCACCGATGTTGACCGGGTAGCCATTGTTGGTGACGATGCGACCCTGGTTGTCGATCTGGAAGGCGCCGTCACGCGTGTAGCCGATGGTGCCGTCGGGCAGGGTGACTTCGAAGAAGCCCTTGCCCTGGATGGCCACGTCCAGGTTGTTGCCCGTCTGCTGCAGGTTGCCCTGCGTGAACTGGCGGGAAGAAGCCACCGCGCGCACGCCCAGGCCGGCTTGCAGGCCGGTTGGCAGCGTGGTCTGGTCGGAACTGTTGGCGCCGCTTTGCCGCAGGTTCTGGTACATGAGGTCTTCGAAGACCGCATGCGTCTGCTTGAAGCCGTTGGTGCCGCTGTTGGCCAGGTTGTTGGAGATGTGGTCCAGCTGGGTTTGCTGGGCTTCCATGCCGGACTTCGATACCCACAGGGAACGCATCATGGTGAAACTCCTTCGGCGCGATGCCGTTCTTCAGGGTCAGCCGTTGGCCGACAGCAGCTGGGCTGCGGTCTTCTCGTTTTGCTCGGCGGTCTGCATCAGGCGCATCTGCGCCTCGTACTGACGCTGCGAAGCGATCATCTGCACCGTGGTCTCGATCGGGTTCACGTTCGAGCCTTCGAGCGCACCGTCCTGCAGTCGGGCGGTTTCGTCCAGGGGCAACTGGGCGCCATCGGCTGGTCGGAACAGGCCGTCTTCGCCGCGCTGCAGCTTGGTCTCGGGTGTCACCAGCTTGATGCGGCCCACGTTCTGGCTCTTGCCATTGAGTCCTCGGGCGCTGACGGTGCCATCGGGGGCGATGCTGGGCTCCGAGCCAACCGGGATGGTGATCGGGCCGCCATCGCCCAGCACCTGCAGGCCCTCGGCGGTCACCAGGGTGCCCTGGTTGTCGGTCATCAGGTGGCCGGCGCGCGAGTAGGCCTCGGTGCCGTCCAGGCCCTGCACCGCCATCCACGACTTGCCCATGACGGCGACGTCCAGCGGGCGGTTGGTCGGGGTGATGGTGCCGGCGCTCTCGTCGTAGCCGACGGTGGTCTCGAGCGAGTAGACGCGGGTCGAGGCGCCATCGCCACGCACGGGCACGGCGCGCAGGGCATGCAGCTCGGCGCGAAAACCCGTGGTGCTGACGTTGGCCAGGTTGTTGGCCAGCACCTCCTGCTGGGCGAAGTTGGCCTTCGCGCCAGCCATGCTGAGGTAGATCATGCGGTCCATGGTGTGCTCCGTGTGCTGCGGTCAGGGGCCTCGACTCGGGTGGCTCAAACCTGCATCAACGCAGGTTCACCAGCGTCTGCAGCACCTGGTCCTCGGTCTTGATGGTCTGGGCGTTGGCCTGGTAGGTCCGCTGCGCCACGATCATGTTGACCAGCTCGCCCGTCAGGTCCACGTTGGACTCTTCCAGGGCGCCGGACTGAAGCAGGCCGTAGACACCGCTGCCGGGCGAGCCCAGCGGCAGGGGCTCGCCAGAGGCGTTGGTGGCCTTCCATTCATTGGCCCCGATGGGTTGCAGGCCATTGAGGTTGCGGAAGTCGGCCAGCTGGACGCGGGCGAGGGCCTTGGACTGGCCGTTGGTGTAGCGGGCCTTGACGGTGCCGTCGGATTCGATGATGAAGTCCGACAGGTTGCCGGCGCCGTAGCCACCACCGATGAGGTTGGTCACGGCGTAGTTGCCCGAGTACTCGGTCGAGGCCGACATGTCGAAGGTCACGCCGACCAGGGGTTGGCCGTTGTTGCCACCCGGGATGTCGGGCAGGGTGATCACCGTGTTGGCCGGCAGCGACCCATCGGGGTTGAAGATGACCTGGCCGATGGGCAGCGGGGTCGGCGGGGGCACGGTGGTGGCCGCGCCAGGCGGGTTGATCGAGGCGGCGTTGGTGTTGCCGTCGGCGGTCACGTAGATGTCCCAGGTGGCGCCTTGGGCGGCCACAGGCGGAACCGCCGAGAGGTCTTCCGCCACGGCGTCGGCCACCTTGCGGAAGTAGTAGTTCAGTGCGACGGGGGCGCCGTTGTCACCATAGACCGTCTGCGAGGTCACGAAGTTGTAGCTCTTGGAGTTCTCGAAATCGACCGCGATGGCTGAGTCGATGGTCTTGGCGCGCGCGTCCAGGTTGGCCGTCATCGTGATGGCTTCGGCGGGCTCGGGCGCCGAGCCTTCGTTGCTCAGCTGGATCGGGGAGCCGGCCGGGCCGGCGGGCGCGCCGGTTTCGTCCAGGGCCTGGCCCAGCAGCTTGTGCTGCTCGTTGTTGATGATGAAGCCCTGGGCGTCGCGCTTGAACTGGCCATTGCGCGAATAGACCGTTTCACCCTGGTCGGTGGCCAGCGCGAAGAAGCCCCGGCCGTTGATGGCCAGGTCCAGGTTGTTGGAGGTGGTGGAGATGTTGCCTTGCGTGAACTGCTGCGCCACGGCCGCCACGCGGGCGCCGATGCCGATGCCGTTGTTGCCTGCACCGCCCAGGGAGGCCGCGTACATGTCGGAGAACTCGGCTCGCGCGGATTTGGCGCCATAGGTGTTGGCGTTGGCGACGTTGTTGCCGATGACCTCCAGCGCCTTGCTGGAGATGTTCAGACCGGAGAGACCTTGTTGGAAGCCCATGTTCTTGTCCTTTCGGGGTGCTGCTGGAGGGACGGGGGGATCAGGAAACGGCCTTGACCTGGCTGTACGGGATGGTGGATCCGTTGGCCAATTCGAGGTTGAGTGCGCCGTTGTTGGTGTTGACGGCGCTGACCGCGCTGCCCATCATCGGCGTGGCCGTGACAGCCTTGCCGTTGGTGGTGGCCGTCACCTGGAACTTCAGGCCGCTGGTGGACGTGCCTGCTGGCGGCGTCCACTCGAAACCTTGACGGCCGGCGGCCTTGCCCGTCTCGGTGAAGGAGTCGATGACGGTGCCCGACGAATTGACCACGTCGATGCGCACCGTGCTGGCCGCGGCCGCCAGCTCGTAGCCCGCAGCGGCCTTGCCTTCGCTGTTGACGAAGAGCTGGTTGCCCTCGTAGAGCACGCCGTGGCCCACCAGGGAAGAGCCTTGCAGCATCTGCATGCTGGCCATGCTGGTGCTCATGCCCGCCATGGTGGTGTTGAGCTTTTCGATGCCCGTGACCGTGTTGATCTGGGCCATCTGGCTCGTCACCTGGGCGTTGTCCATGGGGTTGAGCGGGTCCTGGTTCTGCATCTGCGTGACCAGGAGCTTGAGGAAGCGATCCTGCGCGTCGGCGTTCGACGTCGACTTGTTGCCGGTCGCGGCCGAGGTGGCGCTGTTGGCGGCGGTGTTGTTGGTGACGGCTGTGCTCATGATCAGTTACCTTGTCCCATCTGCAGGGTCTTGCTCAACAGCGACTTGGCCGTGTTCATGACCTCGATGTTGTTCTGATAGGAACGCGAGGCGGAGATCATGTTGACCATCTCTTCCACGGCGTTGACGTTGCTGTAGGTGACGTAGCCCTCGGCGTCGGCCTGCGGGTGCTTGGGGTCGAACTGGCGGCGGCCCGGGGTCTGGTCCTCGGTGACCTGCGAGACGTTGACACCGGCGGTGCCGACATCGCCCATCGGCGTCGTGCTGAAGACCACCTGACGGGCCTTGTAGGCCTGGCGGTCGGGGCCGGCCACCGTGTCGGCGTTGGCCAGGTTCGAGGCCACGACGTTGAGGCGCTGGCTTTGCGCGCTGACCGCGCTGCCGGCGACGTTGAAGATCTTGAACATCGACATCGTGGTCTCCTCTCAGGTCGTCACTGGCCCGTGATGGCCGTGTTGAGCGTGCGCACCGTGCCATTGATGAAACGCAGGGTGGCCTCGTAACGCACGGTGTTGTCCACGAAGCTGGCGCGCTCGCGGTTCATGTCCACGGTGTTGTTGTCGAGGTTGGTCTGGGCGTTGGTGGCGTAGCTCAGCGAGGGCTCGGCGTTGTTGCCGGCGGGGCGGCCGTCCAGGCCCAGGTGGCCGGCGTGGCTGCTGCTCGGGCGAACGGTGGAGGGCGCCAGGGCGGACGTGCCGCTGGTGCGCTGGCCGGTGGCCTGGCTCAGGGCCTGCGAGAAGTCGAATTCGCGCGCCACGTAGCCGGGGGTGTCGGCGTTGGCGATGTTGCTGGCGATCAGGCGCTGGCGCTCCGACCGCAGCGTGAGCGCGGTGGCCTGGAAATTCAGCGAGTCGGTCAGTCTGTTCAGCATGGTGACATCCTCCGGCGGACTGCTTCCCGAGGGCCGGGATGCAGGTCGACGCAGCGTGAAGGGGATGTTGATCCTTGCGCGCCGGAACATGAGCCGAAATAGCGCGCCAAACGGGCCTCATTTCCCGGCCTTGCACCATGCGGGGACTGCCTAAATTGGCGGCATGGACCACCGCACCCCCACCATCTTTGGACATCACGCGCGCAGCCCCCGTGGGCTGGGCGCTGCCATGGCCCGGGTGGTCGCCCAGCTGTCGGCCTGCCTGGCTGCCTGGGTGATCGGGGTGCCCACGGCCCTGGCCGGCGATGGCGTTGCGTCCGCCCCGAGCCTGCAGGCCCAGGTCGAGGGCCTGCTCAAGCAGCAGCCCCTGCCCAGGGCCGCCGAGGCCGAAAAACGCCAGCCCTGGCGGGTCGAGGTCAGCCTGGGCCAGCTGGACCCGCGCATCCGCCTGGCGCCGTGCGACCGCGTCAAGGCTTACCTGCCCGATGGCGCGCAGCTGTGGGGCCGCACCCGCGTGGGCCTGCGCTGCGAGCAGGGCACGGTGCGCTGGAATGTGTATTGGCCGGTGCAGGTCAAGGTCTGGGGGCAGGCGCTGGTCGCGACCGTGCCCCTGCGGCCTGGCAGCGTCGTTGCCGCCTCCGATGTGGCGCTGGCCGAGGTCGACCTCGCCGCCTCGGGCTCTCCTGCGTTGGCCCGTCAGGCCGACATCGTGGGGCGCACCGTGCTGCGCGCCATCTCGCCAGGCCAGAGCCTGCGCCAGGACGACGTCAAGACCCGCCGCTGGTTTGCCGCTGGTGACCCGGTTCGCCTGAACGTCAAGGGCGCAGGGTTCATGGTGGCGGGCGAGGGCGTGGCCCTGAGCCCTGGCGACGAAGGCCGTTGCGCCCGCGTTCGCACCGAACAGGGGCGCGTTTTGTGCGGTCAGCCGGTGGGCGAGCGCCTCGTGGAGGTGACACTGTGAGTCACCGCCAGAGACAAAATCTTTCAAAATACCCCCCCTTGGACGGGGGGAAACCTCATTCGAGGCTAAAGTCTTTCCGAGGCCGCGTCGATATCGCGGATGTGACCACTCGGCATGCGCCGGGTCTTAGGAGTACATCATGAAAATCGGCAACCCCCTTGACAAGGCGCTCGGTGCTGTCACCGGACGCACGGAAGGCGCTGCTTCGACCAATGCCTCCGGACGAGCATCATCCACCGATGGGCCCGTCACTCAGAGTGCAAAAGTCACGCTGTCCACCTCCGCGACGGGTCTGATGGCCGGCGGCGATGGCGTCATCGACATGGAGAAAGTCTCCAAGGTCAAGCAGGCCATCGACGACGGCAGCTACCAGGTCGACGCCGAGGTGATCGCTGACAAGCTGATCAGCAACGCCAAGGAACTGCTGCAACGCGGCCAAGCCTGACGACATGCATCGAACCGCTGTACCTGTTTTCGACACCTCGGCCTGCCTGGCCGAGGTCGACGCCCACCTGTCCGCCCTGGACGAGGCGCTGGCGTCGGGCGATGCCGAGCGCATCGACGGGCAGGTTCAGCGTTTGCAGCAATGCCTGGCCACCTCGCTGGCGGCCTTTCGCCATGGCGAGGGATCGGCCCTGTCGCCGGAGCTGGTGCAGCGCCTGATGCTGGCGCGCACCCGCTGCATGCAGCAACAGCAGGCGGTTCACCGCGCCACGGCTTCGTTCGGCCGCACCCTGGGGATGCTGTTCCCGGGGGAAAGCACCTCGTTCGCGCCCCCGGCCACCAACGCCACGGCCCGCGCCCTGCAGGCCTACCGCTGAGCCCCGGGGCTCCACTGACGCCCCCGCAGGCGTCGGTGTCGCCGTGTCGGCGCCTCAGTCGGCCATGCCTTCGACCACCATCTGCACGCGCTGTCGCCCCTGGAATTCGTCCAGGCTGAGGCGATAGGCCAGCTGCGCCCGCGCGGGCAGCGGCTCGCTGCGCCCGAACCAGATCCCGTCGCGCACCGTGCCCTGCATGCGCAGGCTGAGCTTGAGGTGGCGTGTGCCCACCAGGCGCTGGGTGATGATTTCCACCTCGTCGCTGAAAACCGGTGCTTCGAAACCGGGGCCCCAGACGGCTTCGTCGAGCTGGGCCACGGCCTCGGGCGTGAAACACTCGGCTGGCAGCGGGCCATCGGTGGGCAGCTGGCGTGCCAGCAGGCTGGCGTCCAGCCCGGCCTCGGCCACGCGCACCAGGGCCTGCTCGAACACCTCGAAATCGCCCTCGCCGATGGTGCAGCCCGCGGCCATGGCGTGGCCCCCGAACTTGCGCAGCAGGCCGGGGTGGCGTTTGCCGATCAAATCGAGTGCGTCGCGCAGGTGAAAGCCCGCGATGGATCGCCCCGAGCCCTTGAGCAGCCCGTCCTGGCCCATCGCGAAGACGAAGGTGGGGCGGTGCAGGCGGTCTTTCAGGCGCGAGGCCACGATGCCGACCACGCCTTCGTGGAACTCGGCATCGAACAGGGCGATGGCGGCAGGGGGCTCGCCTTCGGGCATCAGCGAGTCAAGCCGCAGCTCGGCCTGCTCGCGCATGCCAGATTCCAGCTCGCGCCTTTCGCGGTTGATGGCGTCGAGCTGCTGGGCCAGTTCCATGGCGCGCCGCCGGTCGTCGGTCAGCAGGCACTCGATGCCCAGGCCCATCTCGGCCAGGCGGCCGGCGGCGTTCACGCGCGGGCCCAGGGCAAAGCCGAAGTCCTGGCTGGTGGCGCGCGAGGCATCGCGGCCCGCGGCGTTGAACAGCGCGGCGATGCCCGGCTGCATGCGACCCGAGCGGATGCGCTTGAGGCCCTGGCTGACCAGGCGGCGGTTGTTGTCGTCGAGCCGGCCCACGTCGGCGATGGTGCCGAGCGCGACCAGGTCGAGCAGGGCGTCGATGCGGGGCTGGCTGGCGGCGTCGAAGCGGCCGCGCTGGCGCAGCTCGGCGCGCAGGGCCAGCAGCACGTAAAACATCACGCCCACGCCGACCATGGCCTTGCTGGGGAAGGGGCAGCCGGGCTGGTTGGGGTTCACGATCACGTCGGCCTCGGGCAGGCTGACGGTGCCGTCGTCCAGCACCACGGGCAGGTGGTGGTCGGTGATGAGCACCTTCATGCCCTGGGCGCGGGCCAGCGTCACGGCTTCGTGGCTGGCCATGCCGTTGTCCACGGTCACGAGCACGTCGGCACCGCGCTGTTTCACCATCTCGACGATGGGCGGCGTCAGGCCGTAGCCGTGCAGGGCGCGGTCGGGCACCACGTAGCCCACCTGATCGGGCCGGGCGCCCAGCATCGTCAGGCCGCGCAGGCCGGTGGCGCAGGCGGTGGCGCCGTCGCAGTCGTAGTCGGCCACGATGCAGATGCGCTGGCCCTGCTCGATGGCGTCGGCAAGCAGGCGGGCGGCTTCCTGCGTGCCTTGCAGTTGCGAGGGCGGCAGCAGGCGCGCGGGGCTGTCGTCGAGGTCTTCGGGCTGGCGGATGCCGCGCGCGGCGTACAGGCGGGCCAGCAGCGGGGGCACACCGGCCTGCTCCAGGGACCAGGCGGTGCGCGGGGGCACGTCTCGGGGGGTGAACTTCATGGTGGACGTGGCGGTCGGGGCTGGGTGGGGCGGGTGCCGATCACAGATCGGCCAGGCAGGCGGCGGGCGAGGCGTGGGCGGTGCGGCCACCGATCCGCCGCAGGCTCGTCAGCAAACGTGCGGTCAGGCCGGGCTTCGCTCCCGGGCCGAAGGTCACGGCGTGGCGCTCGCCGCAGAGGGTGAGTTTGACAGCTTGCCCGGCATCGAGTGCCGACTGCACCTCTGGCAGCACCCGGGCGTCGATGTGCTGCCAGGCTTGCAGCCACAGCGGCATGTCGTCGGCCAGCAGGGGCGTGCGCAGGTCATCGACCACGCGCAGGTGGGCTGGCAGGGTCAGTGTGGCAGGCGGGCGGCCGCAGCCGCTCACCCAGAATGAATTGATGGTGGCCAGGCCGGCCTCGCTGCGGCGCTCGTTGAGCGGGTGGTTGTACAGCAGCATCTGCGCCTCGGCTTGCAGGCGGCGCAGCTTGCGCGCCAGCGGGTGGCCGTCGGGGTCTTCGGCCAGCCAGAGGTCGGGGTTGCGGCCGATCACGCGCTCGAGCGAGGCGGTGCTCAGGCCATCGAGGTCAGGGTGGCTGGCGTACCAGCGGGTGGCGGCACCCCATTGCAGCGTCCAGCCGTCTTCCTCGAAGAACGGGCGCAGGGCATCCAGCAGGGCGCGGGACTCGTCATCGCCCAGGCCCAGGCCGGCCGGATCGAGCAAGGTCAGGTGGTCGCGGCCCATCAGCCAGTGGCCGGGGCTGAGCAGGGCCCAGCAGCGGTCGGCGGGCAGCGTCAGGCCGTCCCTCGCCGCCGACCAGGCGCCCCAGGGCTGCAGTCCACCCGGCTCTTGCCAGCCCAACTCATGGGCCAGCAGGCGCTCGTGAGGCATGGCCAGGGCGTATTCGTCGCCCTCGAGCCGTGCGATGGGGGGCAGGCGGTCAAGCAACTGGCTCAGGCGGGGCAGGGCGGGGGGGGCTTTCAGGCGCGTCAGGGCGTGCTGACAGGGCTCGGACAGGCTGGCCGCGAACGGAATGACCCAGTGCAAGGTGGCGCCATGGGCGTCGGGCGTGGCGAGATCGGGGACAGAACCGGGGGCAAGGGGCATGGGTGCGATTATCGAATGAGTACACTCCCCCCACCATGAACTTGCCTTACGAATGGCGGGTGGGTTGGCGCTACACGCGGGCCAGCCGTTCCACCCGTCGCAACGGTTTCATTTCCTTCATCTCCGGGGTGTCCGTGCTGGGCATCGCCCTGGGCGTGGCGGCCCTCATCATCGTGCTGTCGGTGATGAACGGCTTCCAGAAGGAGGTGCGCGATCGCATGCTGTCGGTCATCGCGCACGTCGAGCTGCACGACACCTCCGGCATCGGCCTGCCCGACTGGCATGTGCTGGCCGATCAGGCCAGGCGGCACCCGGCCGTTGTCGGGGCGGCGCCCTTCGTGCCGGCCCAGGCCCTGATCGCCCGGGGCGAGGACATGCGCGGTGCCATCGTGCGAGGCATCGACCCGCAAGCCGAGGTTTCGGTCACGCCACTGGCCGCCAGCATGAAGGACACCTTCGCAAGGCTTCAACCGGGTGAGTGGGGCGTGATCATCGGCCACGAGATGGCGCTGCAGTTGGGCGTGCGCGAGGGCGATGCGCTCACGCTGGTGGCGCCCAGTGGCCAGGTGACGCCGGCGGGCATCACGCCGCGGGTCAAGCAGGTCACGGTGCAGGGCATCTTCAGTGCCGGTCACTATGAGTACGACAACGGCCTGGTGCTGATGCACATCGACGACGCCGCGCGCCTGTTCCGCACGGGCGGTCCGGTGGGCGTGCAGCTCAAGCTGAAAGACGCTCAGCAGGCCCGCGTGGTGGCGGCCGAGCTGGCCGACCAACTCGGCCCGGGCATCGCCGTGCGCGACTGGACGCGCACCAACCGCAACTGGTTCGACGCCGTGCAGGTCGAAAAGCGCATGATGTTCATCATCCTGACGCTGATCGTGGCCGTGGCCGCCTTCAACCTGGTCTCCACCCTGGTGATGACGGTGACCGACAAGCAGGCCGACATCGCCATCCTGCGCACGCTGGGCGCCAGCCCGCGCTCGATCATGGGCATCTTCATGGTGCAGGGCGCCATGTCGGGCGTGCTGGGCACGATCGGTGGCCTGGGCCTGGGCCTGCTGGTGGCCTTCAACATCGACGTCATCGTGCCGGCCATCGAGCGCCTGCTGGGGGTGAGCTTCCTGCCGGGCAGCATCTACCTCATCAGCAAGATGCCATCCGACCCGCAGGCCGCCGACATCGTCCCCATCGGCATCATCTCCCTGGTCCTGTCCCTGGTCGCGACGCTCTACCCGAGCTGGCGCGCCAGCCGCGTGCAACCCGCCGAGGCCCTCCGATATGAATGACAAACGCGCGTCCTTCTACCGTCCGCTGCGCGTGCGCAAGGTGCATTCCTGGCGCACCTTCCTGTGGCTGAGCCGGGGCTTCAGCGACTTCCTCAACGCGCCGCTGGTGGGGCTGCTGCATGGCCTGGCCATGGGCGTGTTCGGCGGGTTGATGCTTTATGTGGCCTGGGACCGTTTCTGGGTGCTGGCCGGTGCGCTGTCGGGCTTCCTGCTGGTGGCGCCCGTTCTGTCAACGGGGCTGTATGCCGTCAGCCGGGGCCTGCTCAAGGGCGAGAACGTGGGCCTGCACACGGTCTGGCAGGTGTGGTCGTCGCTGGACGGGCGGCTGGTGCGCTTCGGCCTGCTGCTGACGGCATTGGGCACGGGCTGGGTCATCACCTCGGCGGCGCTCATCACCCTGGGCGTCAAGCCCGCGGTGACCACGCCCGACGACTTCCTCATGCGCGTGGTGCTGGCGCCCGATCCGGGCTTCTTCGAGCTGTGGCTGGTCATGGGCGGGCTGATGGCCGCGCCGGTCTTTGCCTCCAGCGTGGTCGCGCTGCCCCTGCTCCTCGATCGCCAGGTGGGCGTCGGCCAGGCCGTGCTCACGAGCTGGCGCGCCGTGGTGGCCAACCCGGTCTGCATGAGCCTGTGGGGCGCGATCGTGATGTCGCTGTGCCTGCTGGGCCTGGGCACCCTGATGTTTGGATTGATTCTGGTGATGCCGATCCTGGGCCATGCCACCTGGCATGCCTACCGAGATCTGGTGGTCCGGGAAACGGTTTGAGATGGACGGATTCACTGAAGAGCAGATCGCTCAGTTCGGGCTCACCATCGGCGTGGGCGGCTTCATCCTGTACATGGTGTTCATCATCGTGCAGTTGGCGCGCGAGTCCAAGGCAGGCAAATTCGGCACCTTCGTGCTGTTCCTGGTGCTGGGGTTCGGCTTGCTGGGTTTCCTGGCCAAGAACCTGATCGCCTGGTTCCTCAACATCTGAGCGCGCATGACCCAAGCGACCCATTCGAACGAACTCATCCTGCAGGCCACCGGCCTGGTGCGCCGCTTCACCGAGGGCACGCTGGACGTGACCGTGCTCGACGGCGTGGACCTCGATGTTGCCCGGGGCGAGACCCTGGCCATCGTCGGTGCCTCCGGTTCGGGCAAGAGCACGCTGTTGCACCTGCTGGGCGGGCTGGACGCGCCCACGCGCGGCCGCGTGCACCTGGCTGGCCGCGACCTGGCGCAGCTCAACGCCACCGAGCAGGGCGCCTGGCGCAACCAGCACCTGGGCTTCATCTACCAGTTCCACCACCTGCTGCCTGAATTCACCGCGCTGGACAACGTGGCCATGCCGCTCTTGATCCGCCGCATGCCGATCGAGCAGGCGCGTGAGCAGGCCCGCAGCTGGCTCGATCGCGTCGGCCTGCTCAACCGGGTGGGGCACCGCCCGGCCGAGCTCTCGGGCGGCGAGCGCCAGCGCGTGGCCGTGGCCCGCGCCCTGGTCACCCAGCCCGCTTGCGTGCTGGCCGACGAGCCCACCGGCAACCTCGACCGCCACACCGCGGGCGCTGTGTTCCAGCTCATGCTGGACCTGGCGGCTTCGCAGGGCACAGCCCTGATCATGGTCACCCACGACACCGAGCTGGCTGCGCGCTGCAGCCGCATGCGGCGCCTGGTGGGCGGGCGCTTCGAAGACTGAGCCAGCGAGGGCGGCCCGATGTTCACCGAGCCGGACACCTGGGTCGACACGCACTGCCACCTCGATGCACCCGAGTTCGACGCCGATCGCGACGAGGTGATCGCGAGGGCCCAAGCGGTGGGGGTGGGCTTGCAGGTGGTCCCGGCCGTGATGCCCAGCACCTTCGAATCCGCTCGAGAGGCCGCGCACCGCTGCCTGGGCGCCTATGCCCTGGGCATCCACCCGCTGTATGTCCACCAGGTGCCCGAGGACGCCACCCTGCAGCTGGCTCAGGCCCTGCAGCGCTGGCAGGACGACCCCCGCATGGTCGCCGTGGGCGAGATCGGGCTCGACCACTTCGTGCCTGGGCTGCAGGACGAGGCCAGCCGCGCCTTGCAAGAGCGCATTTACGTGGCGCAGTTGGAGCTGGCCGCGCGCCACCAGCTCCCCGTGATCCTGCACGTGCGCCGCAGCGCCGACGGCCTGCTCAAGCACCTGCGGCGCCTGCGCGAGGCCGGTCGGCCCGTGCCAGGCGGCATCGCACATGCCTTCAACGGCAGTGAACAGCAGGCTCTTGCCTTCATCGAGCTGGGCTTCAAGCTGGGCTTTGGCGGGGCGATGACGTTCGAGCGTGCGCTGCAGATCCGCCGCCTGGCGGCCGAGCTGCCTGCCCAGGCCATCGTGCTGGAAACCGATGCCCCGGACATCCCGCCGCATTGGCTCTACCGCACCGCCGAGCAGCGCTCGCAGGGCCTGGTCAGCCGCAACGAGCCGGCTGAGCTGCCACGCATCGCCCAAACCCTGGCCGAACTGCGGGGTTGGAGCCTGCCAGAGGCCAGGCGCATCACCGCTGCCAACGCACTGGCGGCGCTGCCCCGACTGACGGCACTGGTGGCACTGGTGGCACTGGGGGCCTGACCCCGCGCGGTGCTTGGCTGTGGACCGGCCTGCCAGTCTGCGGCGGGTGGTGTCCCGTTGGCACGGCCTGCCAACGCGTGCACAATGGCCCTGCGATTCGGCACTCCCTTGTTGTCGCGGTACCTGTTGGGTGTGGTTCGGTGCCGGACCCCCGATACATCAGAAAGCAGCACAGGGAGGAGCGACGATGCCGCTGCATCACAGCCATCGGCTGGCCATGCGCCAGGCCTTGGGCCTGGTGGGGACGATGATCCTGGGCCTGGTCGTCATCAGGTTCCTGCCCTTTCAAGAGGGCTTCCACGAGATCGAAGACTTCCTGCCGATCCACACCCTGCTGGAAATGGTGGCGGTGGTGATCGCCGTGCTGGTCTTTGCCTCGGGCTGGAACGCCTACAGCCGTCACTTGCCGAGGCACGGACTGATCCTGGCGTGCGCCTTCCTGGGGGTGGCGATGCTGGACTTCGCTCACGCCATGTCTTTCGGGGGCATGCCTGAATTTGTCACGGCGGGCAACCAGCAGCGCACGGTCAACTTCTGGCTGGCGGCCCGCCTGCTGGCGGCCACCGCGCTGCTGGCGGTGGCGGTGTTGCCGCCAGAAAAGCCAGCGATGGCCAGCAGTCGCTACGGCTGGTTGATCGGTGTGCTGGCCGTGGTGGGGGCCTTCTACTGGGTTTTCCTGTTCCGCCCGGAGTGGGTGCCGCCGACCTACCTGACGGGCACCGGGCTGACCTCCTTCAAGATCGCGGCCGAGTACAGCATCGTGGGCATGAACGTGGTGGCGGCCTGCAGCCTGTGGCAACGCATGCGCCGCCCCCTGCGCTTCAATGCGGCGGCGCTGTTCGGCACGGTCAGTGCCATGGCGCTGAGCGAGCTCTGCTTCACGATGTACGCGACGATGAGCGACATCTACAACGTGACAGGGCATGTCTACAAAGTGGTGTCCTACCTCTTCCTGTACCGGGCGGTTTTCGTCGAGGTGATCCAGGAGCCCTACCGCGAGATGGCCAGGATGGGTGACCAGCTGCGCGCCACGCTGGACGCCGTGCCCGATGTCATGCTGGAGATGGACCTGCATGGCCGCTACCATGCCGTCCACTCGTCCCGGCTGGAGACACTGATCCTGCCGCCGCGCGAGTTGATCGGCAGAACGGTTCACGATGTGCTGAACCCGGAGGATGCCCGCGTGGTCATGTCGGCCCTGGAAGCCGCGCTGGCGAACGGCACCTCGTCGGGCACCCAGCTCCAGGTGGCCGTGCCGCGCGGGCTGCGCTGGTTCGAGCTGTCGGTGTCGCGCAAGGGGGATCTGCATGGCCTGGACACGCGCTTCATCGTGCTGTCGCGTGACATCACCGAGCGCAAGGAGGCGGAGGCGGCCGTGCTGGAGCAGGAGGCCATGGCTCAGGCCAACCGGGCCAAGAGCCAGTTCCTGTCCCGCGTGAGCCACGAGCTGCGCACGCCACTCAACGCCGTGATCGGCTTTGCCCAGTTGCTGCTGCACGATGCCAACGCCCGCATGGCGGCCGGCCAGCGACTGCACGTCGAGTACATCCTGAGGGCGGGTCAGCACCTGCTCGAGATGATCAACGACATCCTCGACCTGACCCGCATCGAGTCCGGCGATGCCGACCTCAAGACCGCGCCCATGCGCCTGGGCGATGTGATCTCCGACAGCCTGCCCATGGTCTTGCCGCAGGCCGAAGCGATGGGTGTGTCGGTCAGTGTGGACGTGTCCCGGGTGGAGCGCCACCTGGTGCTGGTGGAAGCGCGCCGCGTCAAGCAGGTGCTCATCAACGTGTTGTCCAACGCGGTCAAGTACAACCGGGTGGGCGGGCAGATCACGGTGCATGGCTCGATCGATGAACTCGAGCCGGGGCGGTTGGTGCTGAGCATCGCCGACACCGGGCGCGGGCTCAACACCGCACAGATGAAAAACCTGTTCGAGCCCTTCAACCGCCTGGGGGCAGATCGATTGGGCATCGAGGGCACGGGGCTGGGGCTGGTGATCGCCCGGCGCCTGATCGAGGCCATGGGTGGCGAAATCGCGGTCGACAGCACCGAGGGCGTCGGCACCACCGTGACCTTGCGCCTGCCCTTGGTGGAGGGCGCGCAGGCCGTGGCGACCACGCCCGCCATGACCGTGCCAGAGGCGGTGCGCCACCGTCAGGTACCGGACCAGGCGCACATCACGGTGCTGTGCATCGAGGACAACCCGCTGAACGCCGCGCTGGTCAGGGCCATCTCCGATCTGCGGCCAGCCGTGAAGTTCCTCATCGCCGAAGATGGCGAAGCGGGCATCGAGCGCACGCGCAACTTCCGGCCCGACCTGGTCCTCATCGACATCAACCTGCCCGACATGAGCGGCGTGGAGGTGCTGCAGCGCCTGCGTGCCATGGATGGTGGCGCGGGCCTGACCTGCATCGCCATCTCGGCGGATGTGTCGGGCGACCCCCGGGCCCGGGCGCTGTCGCAAGGTTTCGATGACTTCTGGTCCAAGCCGCTGGATGTCGACAGCGTGCTCCTCAAACTGGACAAGGTGCTGGCCAGGGCCCATGCCCGCCGCGCTGCTGACGCACCCGTTGACCTGGCTACGCCAGCCAGCGCTGCAGCAGTGGCCAGACCTGATCCATGGTGAAGGCCGCACCGACCCCCAGGGCCCCCAGGCTGGTGACCAGCACGGCTGCGGCCGCCACATCCTTGGTCCGCTTGATCGCCTCGTGCCATTGCGGGTGCAGGTGATCGGCCAGGGCCTCGATGGCGGTGTTGAGCAGTTCCGCTCCCACCACCAGGGCGATCGTGAGGGTCATCACCGCCCACCAGAGCGCCGGGGCGCGCGTGATCAGCAAGGCCGCGACCACCCCCACCGTGGCCAGGGCGTGCGTGCGCAGGCTCTTTTCCATGCGCCAGGCGGTGCGCAGGCCCGCCCAGGCGAAGCCCAGCCGGTCGGTGAAGCGGTGGCCCTTCATTGGCTGCGCTCCTGTCCCAGTTGCAGCCGGTCTGCCACCAGCCAGCACAGCAGCGCCCAGGCCGCGCCAGCCGCCCAGCCTGCGGCGACGTCGGAGGCCCAGTGCACCCCCAGGTAGACGCGAGACACCCCCACCAGCCCGCTCAGCAGCGCAGCGAAGCCCATCACGTACAAGCGCAAGCGCGTGCGGGGCACGAGTCGCGCCAGCAAGGCAGCCAAGGTCAGGTAGACGACAGCCGCCATCATCGTGTGGCCGCTCGGGAAGCTGTAGCCCGATGCGACCGTGGCGTGGAACGTGGCATCCGGTCGCGACTGGGAAAACACCAGCTTCAAACCCGATGCGACGAGCAGCCCGCCCAGGGCCGAGCCCAGCGCCAGCCAGGACATGGCGAACTGTCGAGCCATGACCAGGTAGCCCCACACGGCGCCCACGGTCAGCGCGAGCACGGCTGGGCCGCCCAGGGCCGTGATGTCGCGCATGGCTTCCTGCAGCCAGACCGGTCCAACGGGTGTCTGGCCATGTTCGCCCGTGCGCAGCCTCTGCAGGATCAGCTGGTCCACCGCGCGCAGGTTGCCCTCCATCACTTCCCCGGCGATCTCCAGGAAGCCCCAGGTCGCCAGCCCCATCAGCAGGAAGGGCAGCAGCAGGCGCAACTCGAAGTGGTGCCGCACGCTCATGGCCCAGCCACCCCGAAACGCTCGAACGCCTCGCGCCAGGCCAGCAGCTTGCGCTCGAAAGACCACGACGCGTTGGCCGGGCTGGTGGATGGCAGCTGGCAGACGGGCAGGCCCAGCGTCTGCGTGAGTTTCATGTGCCGCGCCGACTCGCCGCCGTTGTGGGCGATGCCGCGCAGCGTGGGCAGGCGGCGCAGCAAGCCGGCCAGGTCGTTGAGCTGCGCCTCGCGGATGGCGCTGTCCAGGCTGCCTTCTCGCTCGCAGCCTGCGTAAACGTCCCAGATCGCCACGCCTCGGTCGATGACGGTGGGCAGGCGATCGGCGTAGGGCAGGGCGTTCAGCGCCTGATCGCCCTGGAGCCCCCAGATGGCCGACAGGATGGGCCAGAACTGGTTGCGCGGGTGGGCGTAGTACTGCTGGGCCTGCAGCGAGGCCACGCTCGGGAAACTGCCCAGGATGAGCAGGCGCGCGCCGGGGCCGGCCACCGGGGCCAGGCCGGTCAGGCGGGCGGGTTCGGGCGCTGCGGCTCGGGTCAACGCAGAAGGCATGCCATCGACTGTGCCACACTCGCCTGGGTGAAACGCGCCCGCCAACCTGACCTGCCCGAAGCCACCATCTCCGAAGAAGGAGGGGTGCGCTACCTGCACCTTGACACGCCCTGGATCCAGGGCGCCATGCGCATCCGCAAGCCCCAGAAGCTGGAGCTCGAATACATCCAGCGCATGATGGCCTGGCTGCTGCTGCGCGAGCCCGAGGCCTTGCCCGAAACGCGCTGCCTGCAGCTCGGCTTGGGCGCCGCCGCACTCACCAAGTTCTGCCACAGCGAGCTGCGCCTGCCCACCACCGCCGTCGAGCTCAACCCCCAGGTGATCCAGGTCTGCCGCAGCTGGTTCCACCTGCCGGAGGACGACGAACGCCTGCAGGTCATCCAGGGTGACGCCGACCGCTACGTGCGCGACGACGCCCACATCGCCAGCGCCGACGCGCTTTGCATCGACTTGTACGACCACGAAGCCGCCAGCCCCGCACTCGACGACGAGGCCTTCTACCAGGCCTGCTGGCGCGTGCTCGACGACGGCGGCGCCATGACCGTCAACCTCTTTGGCCGCGAAGCCAGCTTCGAGCGCAGCGCTCGCCGCATCGCCGCCGCCTTCGGCGAAGACCATGTCGCCGTCTTCAAGCCCACGTCCGATGGCAACACCATCGTGCTGGCGTGGAAGGGTTTCGAGATGCCGACAAGGGAAGTGCTGGCCCAACGTGCTGAAAATCTGGAGACCCGTTTTGCGCTGCCCGCGCGAAAATGGGTCAAGCTGCTGTCGGCCTGGAAGCCGGCCGCCGCCGCGCCTCAACCGACCGCAGGGTCGGCGTCCAGGCCCGCAGCCCCCAAGCCATCCCGCAAGAAGGCCACCGCCGCATGAGCTCGACTTCTGCTTCTCGCTCCGCCCCGCGTCCGCACGCCGCTGCCGACGTGGCCAAGGACCTGCCCAAAGGCCCCCTGGCCTGGCGCCAGTTGCTGACCTGGTTGCAGGAAGACGGCCTCATCACCCCGGCCGACGCCGAGCGCGTGACCCAGCGCTTCGCCGCGGGTGACAGCGCTCAGCACGCGCTGGTGCGCCTGTCGGGCATGGCGCTGTCGCGCGCCGACACGGGTGCCGCCCTGGAGCTCGAGCCCCTGACCGAATGGCTGGCCCGACGCGTCGGCCTGGCCTACCTGCGCATCGACCCGCTCAAGGTGGACGTCGCCCGCGTGGCCGAGGTCATGTCCATCAACTACGCCGAGCGCCGCAAGGCCTTGCCGGTGCAGGTCAGCTTGACGGAAATCACCATCGCGACCTGCGAGCCGCTCGACGTGGCCTGGGTGGACGAGATCCTGGCGCACACCAAAAAGAAGATCCGCCTGGTGGTGTCCAGCCCGCTGGACCTGCAGCGCTTTCGCACCGAGTTCTACACCCTGGCCAAGTCGGTCAAGGATGCCAACAAGAAGACGGGCGACTCGGTCGCGCACAACTTCGAGCAATTGGTCGAGCTGGGCAAGAGCAACCGCCAGCTCGACGCCAACGACCAGGGCATCATCCAGGTGGTCGACTGGCTGTGGCAGTACGCCTTCGACCAGCGCGCCTCCGACATCCACCTCGAGCCGCGCCGCGAGATGGGCGCCATCCGTTTCCGCATCGACGGCGTGCTGCACACCGTCTACCAGGTGCCCTTGGCCGTCATGCAGGCCATGACCGCGCGCATCAAGCTGCTGGGCCGCATGGACGTGGTCGAAAAGCGCCGCCCGCTCGACGGCCGCATCAAGACGCGCAACCCCGGCGGCGACGAAGTCGAAATGCGCCTGTCGACCATGCCGACCGCCTTCGGCGAGAAGCTGGTCATGCGCATCTTCGATCCCGACAACACCGTCAAGTCCTTCGAGGCGCTGGGCTTTGCGCCGTCTGAAACCAAGGTCTGGGAAGGCCTGGTGGGCCGCCCGCACGGCATCATTTTGGTCACCGGCCCCACGGGCTCGGGCAAGACCACCACGCTGTACTCCACGCTCAAGCGCGTGGCCACCGACGAGGTCAACGTCTGCACCATCGAAGACCCGATCGAAATGATCGAGGCCTCCTTCAACCAGACGCAGGTGCAGCCGGCCATCGACCTGGGTTTTGCCGAGGGCGTGCGCGCCCTCATGCGGCAGGACCCGGACATCATCATGGTCGGCGAAATCCGCGACCTCGAAACGGCGGAGATGGCGATCCAGTCCTCGCTGACGGGTCACCTGGTGTTCTCGACCCTGCACACCAACGACGCGGCCTCGGCCATCACCCGCCTGACCGACCTGGGCGTGCCCAGCTACCTCATCAGCGCCACCGTCATCGGCGTGCTGGCCCAGCGGCTGGTGCGCACCCTGTGCCCGCACTGCAAGCAGCCCGACACCGAACTCGACGAGAAGACCCTGGCCGAGGCCATCCGGCCCTGGCGCATGAACGGCAAGGTCAACGCCCACAAGCCTGTGGGCTGTCTGGAGTGCCGCATGACGGGCTTCAAAGGCCGCGTCGGCCTTTACGAGTTGCTGCCGGTCTCCGAGGCCATCCGCGGCGCCATGCACCCGCAGGTCGACATGGCCAGCCTGCGCCGCACCGCTGCCAAGGAAGGCCTGCGCCCGCTGCGCCTGTCGGGTGTCATGAAGGTGGCCGAGGGTTTGACCACGCTGGACGAGGTCCTGCGCAACACGCCTCAGTGGGAAGCGTGACCGGAAGCGTGCCCTGAGGCCTGGTCCACCTGATCCTCCGGGCAGGCGCCGGCGAAGTTCGGGATGTCGACCTCGCAGCACACACCCTGCGGCTCGCGCACCGACCAGCGCACGTTGCCGCCCAGTTGTTTGACCCGCTTGCGCACCCCCCCCAGCCCCAGCCCGTGTGACCAGGTCTCGGGGGCCGTTCCGACGCCGTCGTCGCACACGGTCAGCCTCAGCGTGCCCTCCTGAAGGCTCAGCGTCACCTGCACCCGGCGCGCCTGCGCATGGCTGATGGTGTTGCTGACCAGCTCGCGCAGGATGCGCGTCAGCGCCGACCACTGCACCACGTTCAGGCCGATCTCGCGCTCGAGCTTGACCTGCCAGTCCAGTTCGCAACGCGCCACGCTCAGCCGGTGGCTGATGTCGCGCTTCCACTCTCCAGCGGCCTGGGTCAGGCAATGCGTGTGCGCCGCCAGCCCGCGTGTGAGCGTCTTGAGGTCCTGGATGGTGTGGCGGATGTACTCCTCGATCTCGGGCGTGGGCGCCTGGTACATCAGCGTCAGCAGGCGCGCGCCGATGTCGTCGTGCAGGTCCTGGGCGATGCGCAGTCGCTCCTCGCTGCGCCCCTGCTCGACGGCCTGGTCGAAGCTCAGCGCGCGCTGCAGTTGCTCGACGATGCGCTGCGCCAGGGCGCAGTCGTCGCGTGTGAACAGGTGCTGTCCCCTGCGCGCGTGCTTGATCACCAGCACCGTGCGGCGGGTCTGTGCCATGGACGCCAGGCTGGGCACGGGCACCAGCATCAGCCCGCCATCCTGCTCCAGCGTCACCTGGTTGAGCGCGCCTTCCGCGATCAGGACGTCCAGCGGGTCGAACAGGTCGCGCATGAGCCTGGACATCGCCGGGCAGGCGCTTTCCGGCTGCAGTTCGATCTGCCGCGCGATGCGGTAGATCTGCTGAAAGACCTGTTCCATCGAAAGGGAGTCGGGGCGGGGCAGTTGCGTGAGCAACCACCTGCGAAAGCTCAGGTACAGCCCCATCGACAGCATCAGCGAGATCGCCATCGAAGCCAGCTGCCCCATCGAGAACACCGCGATGAACAGCAGGTCCAGCGAGGCCGCGACCGTGCCCGAGGCGGCCAGCAGCATGAACTCCCGTTGCACCTGGCGCGTGCGCGAGAAGTAGGGGGCGATCAGCACCATCGAGGTCACGAAGGTCTGCCAGCCGGCCACGCCCCAGGTGCTGATCTCGAGGTTCAGGTCGGGGCGATCGCGCGTGAGCCAGACGGCCAGCGTGAGCAGGGCCCAGGTCAGCGAGCCGATGAGCAACACCCTGAACATCAGCAGGTTCAGCGGGTGAGGCAGGCGCCGTTGCTCTGACAAGGTGAGCGCAATGGCGCACATCGCCAGGCCTGCGCAGCCCAACTGGAGCAGCCACCAGGCCTGCGCGGCGGGCAGGCCGCCATGCAGCGTCCACAGCCCCAAGGCGCACGTCCACGCCGCCGCGGCCTTGAAGCCCCAGTGGCGCGCCGGCGTCGAGTTCAGCAGGGCGATGTGCACCAGGCCCGCTGCGCCCAGCAGGTCGAACAGCGCGCGCAAGGCGGTGTCCAGCGACAGCAACCACGTCGGCGTGAACAGCCCCAGGTTGCTCTCCAGGGCCATCAGCAACAGGTTGCCCGCCTGGGTCATCGACAGGAGCGCAAAGCCCCCGTAACGCCAGTCGGCGTTGGACAGCAGCACCATCGCGCCCATCGAGGCCACGACCAGGGACAGGGTCGCCAGCACCCAGTACATGGGGGTGATGCCCGCCCAGCCACGTGGGGCGATCAGGATGGGCTCGTCAGGGTGGCCCTGGAGCTTGAGCCGCACCGTGACACCGTCCGGGCTCCATTGGTCCAGGGCATTCGAGAGCTCGACGTGTCCGGCGACGAAGCGCCTCAGGCCTTCTTCGTCGAGCAGCCAGCGCCCGCTGGGAAACAGCGCGAGCGGCGGGATCGGGGCTTCGATCGCGGGCGACCCCTCTGCAGATCCCCCGTGTTCGATGACGATGCTCTTGAGGAGCCGGCCTTCCAGGGGGCGCAAGGGAGGGTAGTCCGCGGTGTCCAGCCGCACTTCGCCTGCGGGCGTGACCGAGAGCGAAAAGGGAAAGCGAGGCTGGCTGGCCAGCCAGTGGGCCATCAGCAGGACGCCCGCCAGCGCCATCACCACGATGGCCACCATGGCCTTGAGGCGCCAGCCCACCCAGCGCGGCAGGCTCAGGGGGCGTTGGAGGACGGCCTCCAGGCTGGGCCAGGGGTGTTGCAGGTCAGCGGGCGGGTCGCAGTTCGCGGCATCGGCCTCGCTTGCGATCAGGTGCCCCGCCATGGTCGATCGGGCTCAGACCAACCCTTGCTTGCTGGCAAGGACGGCGGCCTCGGCCCGGCTGGAAACATTGAGCTTCTTGTAGATGGACTTGATGTGGTCGTTGACCGTGAACCACTTGATGCCCATCAGCGCGGCGATCTCCTTGATCGTGAAGCCCTTGCTCAGGTAGGTGAGCACCTCGCTTTCACGCGGGGTGAGCCGCTCGTGCTCGCTGGCAACCAGCACCGTGGCCGACGACGCCGCCGAGGCACCCGTGTGGTTGGCGGGCTGGGCGCCGGGCAGCGGGTCGCCGGTGCGGAAGTGGGTCAGCAGGCGGCGGGCGATGGCCGGCGACAGCGGGGGTTGCCCACGCACGATCTTTTGCAGCTCTTCGACCAGCACCTCGAAGCGGTCCTCCTTGAGGAGGTAGCCGTCGGCGCCGCACTGCAGGGCCGGGAACAGGTGCTCGTCGTCGGAGTAGAGCGTGGTGACGATGCGCGTGGCCGGGTATTGCGACAGCTCGGTGAGCAGCTCCAGGCCACTGCCATCGGGCAGCTCGAGATCGACCAGGATCAACTGGAACGGTTCGGCCTGTGGGCTGGCTCTGCCTCCAGCCGAATGGCCCAGGATGCGCCGCACCGATTCCAGGTCACTGGCTTCGGTGATGCCGCCGACGTCGCTGAAGCTCTCCCGCACCACGCGGCACAGGAAACCCCGCGCAACCGGGTTGTCTTCAAGAATCAGTACCTTGACAGCCATGGATTCCTCCCGAGGCTGCTGGGTGCATTGGCCTGGGTTGATGATGGGCCCGACGAGCGGGCAGGATGAGGTATCAGCCATTCGGATGAATTCTCAGCTTGGATTATCGGTCTGTCCGAGCGCTGCGTCACCACCGTAGCCCCCCGCTTGCATGTTTTGCGCCCACCTGTCGTTGCGCTCCTACAATGGCCGCATGCGAATCCTGATTGCCAACGATGACGGTTACCTGGCGCCCGGCATCGAAGCCCTGGTCAAAGCCTGCGAAGGCCTGGGGGTGGTGGACGTCTTCGCCCCCGAGCGCAACGCCTCGGGCACCTCCAACGCCCTGACCCTGCACCAGCCCCTGAGCCTGCACACCGCGGCCAATGGTTTCCGCTATGTCACAGGCACGCCGTCGGACAGCGTTCACCTGGCGCTCACCGCGGGGCTCATCCCGCAGCCGGACCTGGTTTTGTCGGGGATCAACAACGGCGCCAACATGGGCGACGACACCTTGTACTCCGGTACCGTGGCCGCCGCCACCGAAGGCCATCTCTTCGGTGTGCCCGCCATTGCCTTTTCCCTGGTCGAAAAAGGCTGGGAACACCTCGATGTGGCCGCACGGGTGGCCCGGCGGGTCATCGAGCAGGTGCTCGAGCGCCCGCCCGCCGCGCGTCCGTGGCTGCTCAACGTCAACATCCCGTCCAGGGCCGATGCCGAGCAATGCCCCTGGGAAATCACCCGGCTGGGTCGCCGGCACGCCAGCTTTCCGGCTGTGCCGCAGCACAACCCGCGGGGTGACCTGTTCTACTGGATCGGGCCTGCTGGCGAGGCCCGCGAAAACGGCGAAGGCACCGATTTCAACGCCATCCGGCAGGGACGTGTCTCCATCACGCCGCTGCAGGTCGACATGACCGACCACCAGCGCCTGCCACAGTGGCAGCAGTGGGTGGGGCGCGCATGAGCCAGGGCCAGGCAGAGCGCAAACCGCGCCGCTTTCCCCTGCAGCTCGATCAGTTGCCGGCCGGGGCGGGTGCCGCTGCATCGGCGCGTGCCAGCCGCGAGCTGTTGCGGCCGCAGGCGCCCCTGCAGCACGCCGTCGAAGACCGCCAGCGCCAGAGCCGGCCCCAGGGCGTGGGCCTCGACTCGGTGTCCGTTCGCCAGCGCATGGTGGCCCGCCTGGCCGCAGAAGGCATCACCCACGCTGGCGTGCTGGACGCTTTCGCGCGCGTGCCGCGCCACCAGTTCGTCGACACCGCCCTGGTCAACCAGGCCTACGAAGACACCAGCCTGCCCATCGGCTTGGGTCAGACCATCTCCAAGCCTTCCGTCGTGGCGACGATGATCCAGGCGCTGTGCACGCGCCCGGGCCTGCAGGCCGAGCAAACTGCCAGGCCTTTGGGGGCCTGCCTCGAGGTGGGCACGGGTTGCGGCTACCAGGCGGCGCTGCTGGCGCTGCTGGCCAGGCGCGTGGTCTCCATCGAACGCCTGCGTGACCTGCATCTCAAGGCGCGCCAGCACCTTGACCAGTTGCGCACCACGGTGCCGGGCATGCCCGACATCCGCCTGGTCTATGGCGATGGCATGCTCGGGCACGCTCCGCAGTCGCCTTATGACACCATCATCGCTGCGGCGGGGGGCTCGGCCCTGCCGCAAGCCTGGCTTGACCAGCTCGCTCCAGGGGGGCGGCTTGTCGCCCCGATGGAAGAAGCCGGTCGGGGCCAGGTGCTCACCATCGTCGATCGCCTGCCCGATGGCAGCCTGAAACACAGCCGGGCCGGGGCCGTCCTGTTCGTCCCCCTAAAATCCGGCATGACCTGATGGCGCCAGAGGGTGCTCGCACCCTGGCCACACACACATGCCCATGAGACCCTCCATTCGCTTGGTCGCCGCGGCGGCCTCCCTGATCATCCTCGCAGGCTGCGCCTCATCGACCCGCCGTGCGCCCGTCGAAGACCAGGGCCGGCCTGCCGGTGGCTTTGCTTCGTCGTCCGCCAGCGCGCCCAAGGTGCTGCCAGGTGCCGAAAACGCCGGCAAGCCGGGTTATTACACCGTCAAGCCGGGTGACACGCTCATCCGCATCGCGCTGGAGTCGGGCCAGAACTGGCGGGACATCGCCACCTGGAACAACCTCGAGAACCCCAACCTGATCGAGGTGGGGCAGGTGGTGCGCGTGGCGCCGCCGGCGAGCGAGCCCGCCACGGGCGTGGTCGTCAAGCCGCTGGGCACGCCCCGCGTCGAGCCCCGTGCGACCACGGCGGCCGCCGACACCCGCACACCGCCTGCTGCTCGCCCGGCGACCGCGGCTTCCGGCAGCGCCGCGGCCTCGGCCAGCGTGACGCCAGCGCCTGCGGCGCCCCCTGTCGCCCCCTCCACCGATGCACGGGGTGAGGGTGAAGGCCCGAACTGGGGCTGGCCGGCGGCCGGCCCGGTGCTGGTCAATTTCGAAGAGGGGCGCAGCAAGGGCCTGACCATCGGTGGCAAGGCGGGTGACCCCGTTGTGGCCGCTGCCGACGGGCACGTGGTGTACGCCGGCTCGGGCCTGCGTGGTTACGGCAACCTGGTCATCATCAAGCACAGCGCTGACTTCCTCACCGCCTACGCGCACAACCAGACCTTGCTGGTCAAGGAAGACCAGGCCGTCAAGCGCGGGCAGAAGATCGCTGAAATGGGCTCGACCGACGCCGAGCGGGTGCAACTGCACTTTGAAATCCGCAAGAAGGGCAAGCCGCTCGATCCGGCACGCCAGCTGCCAGCGCGCTGAGCACGCCGAACGTGCGGTTTGCGGCCCGCTGACTGGCCGACTCCCGGGTGAGCCGGTGAGACAATCGGGGGATGAGTGATGCATCCCCCGTTTTGCTTTCCGGCGCTGACGTCGCGCCCGTTGCTGCGCCCGCCAAGGCGCCTGCCGAACTGCCTCCTGAGGTGCCGCCTCACCTGGAGTGGCTGACCGTCGAATCCCTTGACCTCGAAGCCCAGGGCGTGGCCCACCGCGCCAACGGCAAGGTGGTCTTCATCGAAGACGCGCTGCCAGGCGAAGAAGTGCGCGTCAGCGTCAGCCGCCGCAAGAACAACTGGGAGCAGGCAACGCCTTCCGAGCGCCGCCGCGAGAGCTCCCAGCGCACCCAGCCGCGTTGCGTGCATTTCGGCCTGTGTGGCGGGTGCAAGATGCAGCACTTCCAGCCCGCAGCCCAGGTGGCCGTCAAGCAGCGCGTGCTCGAAGACAACCTTTGGCACCTGGGCAAGGTGCGCGCCGAAACCCTGCTGCGCCCCATCGAGGGCCCGACCTGGGGCTACCGCTACCGCGCCCGCCTGTCCGTGCGGCACGTCGTCAAGAAGGGCACGGTGTTGGTGGGTTTTCACGAGCGCAAATCGCGCTACGTGGCCGACATGACGAGCTGCGAGGTGCTGCCGCCGCACGTCAGCCGCCTGCTGGTGCCGCTGCGCATGCTCATCGGCTCGATGGACCAGCGCGACCGCCTGCCCCAGATCGAGGTGGCCGTGGGCACCGAGGTGACCGTGCTCGTGTTGCGCCACCTCGAAGCCCTGAGCGAGGCCGATGTGGCCCGCCTGCGGGCCTTCGCCGCCGAACACGGCCCGGTGGGCAGCGGGCAGCACACGCTGTCGTGGTGGCTGCAGCCCAAGGGCCCGGACACCGTCCACCCGCTCGATGAGTCGCTGCCCAAGCTCGACTACACCCTGCCCGAGTTCGGCATCAACATGCCCTTCAGGCCGACCGACTTCACCCAGGTCAACCACGCCATCAACCAGGTGCTGGTGGGGCGTGCCTTGCGCCTGCTGGCCGTCAAGCCTCAAGAGCGCGTCATCGACTGGTTCTGTGGCCTGGGCAACTTCACCCTGCCGCTGGCCACCCAGGCCCGTGAGGTGCTGGGCATCGAAGGCAGCGAGGCCCTGGTGGCCCGCTCGCGCGAGAACGCTGTCCACAATGGCGTGGCCGAGCGCACCTCTTTCGTGGCCCGCAACCTCTTCGAGATCACGCCGCAGGAGCTGGCCAGCTACGGCCAGTCCGACAAATGGCTGGTCGACCCCCCGCGGGAAGGGGCTTTTGCCCTGGCCAAGGCCTTGACCGACTTGCACCAGGACCCAAGCCTGGTGCCGGGCTGGGTGCCACCGCGCCGCATTGTCTACGTCAGCTGCAACCCCGCGACCCTGGCGCGCGACGCCGGCTTGCTGGTGCACCAGGCGGGCTACCGTTGCGTGGCCGCGGGCGCCGTCAACATGTTCCCGCACACCGCCCACGTCGAGAGCATGGCGGTGTTCGAGCTGGCGAGCTGAACCTGGCTCACGCGACCCGCGTGGCCCCATCGCCGCGCGGCACCTCGGCGTGCAGGACGCGGTTGCGGCCTGCTGCCTTCGCGGCGTAGAGCGCCCGATCTGCCCGGTCGATGGTGCGCGTGAGGGTTTCGTCGCGCAGGTGGTTGCCCACCCCGGCCGAGAAGGTGATGCGCAGCGCCGGGTCGGCCTCGGTCACCTGGGCTTGTGCCAGCGTGGCCTGGATGCGCAGCAGCACTTTCTCGGCGGTGTCTTCTTCGGTGTCGGTGAACATCACGAGGAACTCCTCACCACCCCAGCGCGCGACGACATCGGTTTCGCGCAAGCCGGCCGCGATGGTGCCAGCCACCTGCGCCAGCACCTCGTCGCCAGCCCTGTGCCCCAGCCGGTCGTTGACGCGCTTGAAGTGATCGATGTCGATCATCGCCAGGCAGAACCCGCGGCCCGAGCGCACGGTGCGGTGCTTCTCGGTGTGCATGAGCTCCAGCATGCGGCGCCGGTTGATGAGGCCCGTGAGCTCGTCATGGGTGGCCAGTTCGCGGATGCGAACGAGCGCATCCGCCAGCTCGTGCTGACGCAAGTGGGCCTGGCGACGCAACTGGTGCATCTGGTGGATCAGCAAGCTCACGGTGGACAAGGCCAGCAGCAGGACGCAGGCATAAACCAGCTGGAAGGCAGACGCGTTGGGGTCTTTTCGGGCGTCCCAGGCCACCCAGGCCATGGCCACACCGAACGACAGCGCGGCAAGCACGCAGGCACGGAACAGCTGCCGAGGCGTGTTGGTGAACATGCTGAACAGCAGGATCACCATCAGCAGCAGCAGGGCCAGTGGCCGCCCCGGGCCGCCGATCAGGTAGCCCCAGGCCAGAAAGAGGATGACGGCCGAGCCCTGCCATTCGGTCAGGGCAGGGTCGCTGAAGCGCTGGTTCAGGCCTGAACGCATGAGCGCGTAGAAAACGCCCATCGTCACCAGGGCGGTCAGCGTCAGCCAGTGGCAGGCCTGCGCGTCGATCAGGCCGAACGACGCGCCCACGTTGAGGGCCAGCACACCGGCCGCGCAGTTGGCCACGCCCACCAGGAAGCGCCGGCCAATGTGCTTTTGATCCGCGTCGGCGGACAGCACCAGGTCGGACAGCCAGTTCAGGCGCATCCAGCGAGGCAGCCAGCGCAGGCGCAGGTTCATCAGCCGGGCCGTGGCGATGGCGGAGGCGGTCAGCGCCAGCGTGACCAGGGTCAGCAGCAAGGCGGCTTGCAGGGTGGGGGAGAAGGTGTCCGTGGACATAGGGCGTGATTGTCCGATGTGCGCCGCGTGCGTGGGCCCCCCGCAAGGGGCGGGGGGCGTCGCATGGTGCCAATTCTTCCCCAGTGCGGCCCCCCTTTATGTGGGGTGGGCCACGTCACCCAGGAAGAAAAACAGCCGGGAGGACCCGGCTGTTTCGGATGAGGGCGAGAACGCCGCTCAGAGCACTTCGGAGGCGAAGTCCGCCAGGCGCGAGCGTTCGCCGCGCGCCAGGGTGACGTGCCCGCTGTGGGGCCAGCCCTTGAACTTGTCCACCGCGAAGGTCAGGCCCGACGAGCCCTCGGTCAGGTAGGGCGTGTCGATCTGCGCCAGGTTGCCCAGGCAGATGATCTTGGTGCCCGGGCCCGCCCGCGTGATCAGCGTCTTCATCTGCTTGGGCGTGAGGTTCTGCGCCTCGTCGATGATGAGGAACTTGTTGAGGAAGGTGCGCCCGCGCATGAAGTTCATGCTCTTGATCTTGATCTTGCTGCGCACCAGTTCGTTGGTGGCCGCGCGGCCCCACTCGCCGGCCGAGGTGTCGCCACGGGCCAGCACCTCGAGGTTGTCGTCGAGGGCGCCCATCCAGGGCGACATCTTTTCCTCTTCGGTGCCCGGCAGGAAGCCGATGTCCTCGCCCACCGGCACGGTCACGCGGGTGACGATGATCTCGGTGTAGCGGCGCTCATCGAGCACCTGCGACAGGGCCGCTGCCAGCGTCATCAGCGTCTTGCCGGTGCCAGCGGAGCCGGTCAGCGTCACGAAGTCGCATTCCGGGTCCATCAGCAGGTTCAGGCCGAAGTTCTGCTCGCGGTTGCGCGCGGCCACGCCCCACACGGCGTTCTTCTGGTGGGTGTAGTCCTTGACGGTGCGCAGCACCGCCGTCTTGCCCGTGATCTCGGTGACCTTGCCGTACCAGGGGGCGGCGCCCGGGGTCTCCAGGTAGACGAACTGGTTGACCATCAGCACGGGCACCATCGGGCCGCTGACGCGGTAGCAGGTGGTGCCGCCTTGCTGCCAGCTTTCCATGCCCTTGGCGTGGCGCTCCCAGAAGTCGGCGGGCAGCGCGAGCACGCCGGTGTAGAGCAGGTCGCCGTCTTCCAGCGTCTTGTCGTTGAAGTAGTCCTCGGCTTGCAGGCCCATGGCGCGGGCCTTGATGCGCATGTTGATGTCCTTGGACACCAGCACGACCTCGCGCTCGGGTTGTTCCTTGCGCAGCGCCTGCACCACGCCCAGGATCTGGTTGTCGGCCTTGCCCTGGGGCAGGCCCATGGGCAGCTCGACAACGATGCCCGTGGTCTGGAAGTAGAGCTTGCCGCCGGCACCGGCATGGCCGGTCTTGTTCAGCGGGATGCCGGAGGCCGGGTCCATCTGCTGGCGGTTGCTCATGTCGGCGGCCAGCGAGTCGAGGTCACGGCTGACCTGGCGGGCGTTGCGCGCCACCTCGGTCATGCCCTTCTTGTGGCCGTCGAGCTCTTCGAGCGTGATCATGGGCAGGTAGACATCGTGTTCGTCGAAGCGAAACAGCGACATCGGGTCGTGCAGCAGGACGTTGGTGTCGAGCACGAAGAGTTTGGTCGGGCCATCGCCCACGGGGCGGCGGCGGCGCGGCGTGTGGCTGCTGGCCGTGCGGCTGACGGCCGGGGCAGGCGAGCGATGCGCGGGCGGTGCTTCCGACGGGCTTTTCTCGGCCACGACGGGTGGTGCCACCATGGCGGGAGATGGCGCCACAGGGCTCGTTTTCTTGGGGCGAGTCTTGGGTTTGGCCACGGCCTGGAGCGCGGGCGTGTCGAGGGGCTCCAGCGTGGGCTGGTTGGCCGCATCGGGGCGCTCGCTCACGGCCTTGGCGGCTCGGGCGGCAGGGGTGCGGGACGCCTTGGGCTGGGCGCTGTAGTCGTCAGCGCTCAGCATGTCGGCGCGTTTGGTCGGCGGCTTGGGCAGTGGCATGGTTCAGGCTGGGGTGACGGAAAACAAAAAGGCCGCACAGGGGAGTGTGCGGCCTTGCGGCGAGTCAGCGAGCGGGGCACCGTGTCGGCACGGGCTCTGGCGCTGTGTCATGTCGGGACTGAAACCAATCAGGCTCGGAAGCATGAACCCATTATGCACACTCCGGCCTGATCGCAAGCAAGGGATTGGCGGTGTGTGCGCAGCGCCACGCCACGGGGTGAAATGGCGCTGCCATCAGGCAGGAGTCGAGGTCAGGACCTCGGGCTCAGGCCGCTTCCTGCTTGAGGCTCTGGACGGCCTTGAGCACGTCCTCGACGTGGCCGGCGACCTTGATGCCGCGCCACTCTTCGCGCAGCACGCCGTCGGGGCCGATCAGGAAGGTGGAGCGTTCGATGCCCTTGACCTTCTTGCCGTACATGATCTTGTTCTTGACCACACCGAACATGTGGCAAAGCTTTTCTTCTGTGTCGGCAATGAGTTCGAAGGGCAGATCGAGGTTCTGCTTGAACTTGTCGTGCGAAGCGAGGTTGTCGCGAGACACACCAAACAACACGGCGCCCGCTTTCGCGAACTCCTTGTGCATGTCACGGAACTGCATGGCTTCGGTGGTGCAGCCCGGGGTGTGGTCCTTCGGGTAGAAGTACAGCACCACGGTCTGGCCAATGAAGCCCTGGGGGGTGAACTTCACGCCACTCGTGGCGATCGCTTCAAAGTCCGGCAACGGTTTGTTGAGAGCGGGAGTCATGTGATGAAAATCAGCAGCCTGCGTGAATAACCGTTGATTATAAATGCTTCGCGCCGACCGCTCGATCAGGGGGGTGTGAAGCAGTGTGAAGCGAGCCGAAATGGTGCGTGGACTTGCTGGGCGCTCAGGCCTACGATCAGGCGCCGATCAGCAGGGCCGCCATCACCTGCCGGCCTTCGCCCACCAGGATGTTGTAGGTGCGGCAAGCCGCTGCCGTGTCCATGGTTTCCACGCCGATGCGCGCGGCCATCAGGTGGCGCATGAGCGCCGGTTTGACAAAACGCAGGGCCATGCCCGTGCCCAGGATCAGCACCTCGGGCCGGGCGTCCAGGATGGGCTGGAAATCGGCCTCGGTCAGGACTTCGAGCGAGCTCACCGGCCAGTCGATCAGCGCACCGGTGGGTGGCACCAGCAGGCTGCGGGTGTGCTCGTGCCCGTTCACCGACACGCTGGTGCGGGTGTAGGCGTGGATGACGTTGACGCCCTCGGGGCGGTCTGGCTGGAATTTCATGGGGCGGACGGTGCGATCTGAGAGCCTGCGCACCTGGAGGGGGGCGGCGCGCGCCCGGGGTGTCTTGCACAGGCGGGTGTGGTTAAATTCTAGCTTTCCCTCGGTTTCCCCTCACCTTGCCCGCCCATCGGAGAACGTTTTGAAGCCCATCGCCAAGTCCAGCAAACTCGCCAATGTCTGTTACGACATCCGTGGGCCCGTGCTGGAAAAGGCGCGCCAGATGGAGGAAGACGGGCACAAGATCATCAAGCTCAACATCGGCAACCTGGCCGTGTTCGGGCTGGAGCCGCCCGACGAGATCGTGCAGGACATGATCCGCAACCTCTCGGGCGCGGCCGGCTACACCGACAGCAAGGGCCTGTTTGCGCCGCGCAAGTCGGTGGTGCACTACTGCCAGGAAAAGGGCATCAAGGGCGTGACGGTGGACGATGTCTACCTTGGCAATGGCGCGTCCGAGCTCATCGTCATGGCGATCAACGCGCTGTGCAACGAGGACGACGAGGTGCTGCTGCCGGCGCCCGACTACCCGCTCTACACCGCCGCCGTGTCGCTCTCGGGTGGCCGCCCGGTGCACTACATCTGCGACGAGCAGCAGGAGTGGTACCCCGACATCGCCGACATCCGCGCCAAGATCACGCCGCGCACCCGTGCCATCGTGGTCATCAACCCGAACAACCCGACCGGCGCGCTCTACCCCGAGAGCCTGCTCAAGGAGATCGTCGAGGTCGCTCGCGAGCACCAGCTCATCATCCTGGCCGACGAGATCTACGACAAGACGCTGTTCGACGGCAACACGCACACCTCGATCGCCTCGCTGGCCGAGGACGTCCTTTGCCTGACCTTCAACGGGCTGAGCAAGAACTACCGCTCCTGCGGCTACCGCGCCGGCTGGATGGTGGTCTCAGGCGAGAAGCGCCACGCCCGCGACTACATCGAGGGCCTGAACATGCTGGCCTCGATGCGCCTGTGCGCCAACACGCCGGGCCAACTGGCCATCCAGACCGCTTTGGGCGGCTACCAGAGCATCAAGGACCTGGTGCAGCCGGGCGGCCGTCTGTGCAAGCAGCGTGACCTGGCCTACGAGCTGCTGAACCAGATCCCCGGCGTGAGCGTGGTCAAGCCCAAGGGCGCGCTGTACATGTTCCCGCGCCTGGACCCGAAGATGTACCCCATCGCCGACGATCAGCAGTTCGCCTACGAGTTGCTGGCCGAGGAAAAGGTG
The DNA here is from genome assembly GCA_001770725.1 of Burkholderiales bacterium RIFCSPHIGHO2_01_FULL_63_240. GTDB lineage: Bacteria > Pseudomonadota > Gammaproteobacteria > Burkholderiales > Burkholderiaceae_C > Aquabacterium. The sequence goes on along the minus strand of MERU01000011.1, from coordinate 115,519 downwards.
CTGATCGTGCAGGGCACCGGCTTCAACTGGACGCACCCGGACCACTTCCGCCTGGTCTTTTTGCCCAACAGCGACGACCTGGCCGACGCCATCGGCCGCATCGCGCGCTTCCTGGACGGCTATCGCAAGCGCCACGCCTGAGCCTGTTGCCGTCTCTTTCCTGATTTGAAACACGCGGGCAGCCCACGAGGCGGCCCGCAGCGAAACCTAGAACACACCATGAGCCAAGAACAACTGCGCCCTGTGCGCGTCGGCCTGCTGGGCATCGGCACCGTCGGCGGCGGCACCTTCACCGTCCTGCAGCGCAACCAGGAAGAGATCCGCCGTCGCGCCGGCCGTGGCATCGAGATCGCCATGGTGGCCGACCTCAACACCGAGCTGGCCAAAAAGGTGGTGGGCGACGCCGCCCAGATCGTGTCCGATGCCCGCCAGGTCATCGCCAACCCCGACATCGACGTGGTGGTGGAACTCATCGGTGGCTATGGCATCGCCAAGGCCCTGGTGCTCGAAGCCATCGCCGCCGGCAAGCACGTGGTCACGGCGAACAAGGCCCTGCTGGCCGTGCACGGCACCGAGATTTTCGCCGCCGCCCGCGAGAAGAACGTGATGGTGGCCTTCGAGGCCGCCGTTGCCGGTGGCATCCCCATCATCAAGGCGCTGCGCGAAGGCCTGACGGCCAACCAGATCCAGTGGGTGGCCGGCATCATCAACGGCACCACCAACTTCATCCTGTCCGAGATGCGCGACAAGGGCCTGGACTTCGACGTGGTGCTCAAGGAAGCGCAACGCCTGGGTTACGCCGAAGCCGACCCCACCTTCGACATCGAGGGCGTGGACGCCGCCCACAAGGCCACGCTGCTCAGCGCCATCGCCTTCGGCATCCCGGTGCAGTTCGACAAGGCCCACGTGGAGGGCATCACCAAGCTGTCGGCCACCGACATCAAGTACGCCGAGCAGCTGGGCTACCGCATCAAGCTGCTGGGCATCGCGCGCCGTCGCGCCAACGGCGTGGAGCTGCGCACCCACCCGACCCTGGTGCCCAACAAGCGCCTGATCGCCAACGTCGAAGGTGCCATGAACGCTGTGCTGGTGCAGGGCGATGCCGTGGGCACGACCATGTATTACGGCAAGGGGGCAGGCTCCGAGCCCACCGCCTCGGCCGTGGTGGCCGACCTGGTGGACATCGCCCGCCTGCTGGACGCCGCGCCGGCGGCCCGCGTGCCTTACCTGGCCTTTCAGCCGGACTCGATGTCGGCGCTGCCGATCCTGCCGCTGGACCAGGTCGTCACCTCTTTCTACCTGCGCCTGCGCGTGGCCGACAAGGCCGGCGTGCTGGCCAAGCTCACGGGCATCCTGGCTGACAAGGGCATCAGCATCGATGCGGTCATCCAGCGCGAGGCCGACGAGGTCAGCGGCGAGGGCAACCAGACCGACCTGATCATCCTGACCCACGAGACGACCGAAGGCGGCATGAACCAGGCCATCGCTGCGATGCAGGCGCTGCCCACGGTGCTGGCCCCCATCGTCAAGCTGCGCAAGGAAGAGCTGGCATGAAGTACATCTCCACGCGTGGCGACCAGACCCAGCGCGGCTTCTCCGAGATCCTGCTCGAAGGCCTGGCTCCGGACGGCGGCCTGTACCTGCCCTTGTCCTACCCGAAGGTCGACGACGCCACGCTCACGAAGTGGCGCAGCCTGTCCTACGCCGAGCTGGCTTTTGAGGTCCTGTCGCTCTACATCGACGACATCCCGGCGGCCGACCTGAAGGCGCTGGCCGCCAAGACCTACACCCAGGAGGTCTACGGCTTCCCGGAAATCACGCCGCTCAAGCACCTGGAGCCGGGCCTGTGCCTGGAGGCCCTGTCCAATGGCCCGACCCTGGCCTTCAAGGACATGGCCATGCAGCTGCTGGGCAACCTGTTCGAGTACGAACTGGGCCGCCGCGGCGAGCAGCTCAACATCCTGGGCGCCACCTCGGGCGACACTGGCAGCGCGGCCGAGTACGCCATGCGCGGCAAGAAGGGCGTGCGCGTGTTCATGCTGAGCCCGCACGGCCGCATGAGCCCCTTCCAGCAGGCGCAGATGTTCAGCCTGCAGGACCCCAACATCCACAACATCGCCGTCGAAGGCGTGTTCGACGACTGCCAGGACATCGTCAAGGCCTGCTCAAACGACCTGGAGTTCAAGCGCAAGCACAAGATCGGCACGGTCAACTCGATCAACTGGGCGCGCCTGCTGGCCCAGGTGGTCTACTACTTCGCTGGTTACTTCTACGCCACCAAGTCGAACGCCGAGAAGGTCTCCTTCACGGTGCCGTCGGGCAATTTCGGCAACGTCTGCGCCGGTCACGTGGCGCGCATGATGGGCCTGCCCATCGACCAGTTGGTGGTGGCCACCAACGAGAACAACGTGCTCGACGAGTTCTTCCGCACCGGCACCTACCGCGTGCGCGGCTCGGCCGAGACGTACGAGACCTCGTCGCCTTCGATGGACATCTCCAAGGCTTCGAATTTCGAGCGCTTCGTGTTCGACCTGCTCGGCCGCGACGGTGCCGCCTGCAAAGCGTTGTTCAAGGACGCGGTCGAGAAGCAGGGCGGCTTCACGCTGCCGGCCGAGGTGTTCGCCAAGGTGCCGGGCTACGGATTCGTCTCGGGCACCAGCTCGCACGCCGACCGCCTGCTCACCATCCGCGACACCTTCGAGAAGGATGGCACGCTGATCGACACCCACACGGCCGATGGCCTGAAGGTGGCCAAGGAGCACATGAAGCCCGGCGTGACGATGATCGTGCTGGAGACGGCCCTGCCGGCCAAGTTCGAGGAAACCATCGTCGAGGCCACGGGCCAGCGTCCGGCCCGCCCGTTCTGGATCAAGGGCCTGGAAGGCCTGGAGGCGCTGCCCAAGCGCTTCGTGGTGTGCCCGAACGAGACCCAGTGGGTCAAGGACTACGTCGTCCAGCACTGCCAGGATTGAGCTGACGCGGTCGCGAACCAACGCAAAAAGCCTGCTCCGGCGAGCAGGCTTTTTTGCTGGCGGCCGGGGTGACGTGGCCCGCTCAACCGCGCAGCGCCGCTTCGATCTTGGCGATGTCGATCTTCTTCATGCCCATCATGGCATCGAAGGCGCGCTTGGCGGCTGCGCGGTCGGGGCTGACCACGGCTTCCGACAGGACGCGTGGCGTGATCTGCCACGACAGGCCCCACTTGTCCTTGCACCAGCCGCATTCGCTCTCCTGCCCGCCGTTGTCGACGATCGCGTTCCACAGGCGGTCGGTCTCAGCCTGGTCTTCGGTGGCGACCTGGAACGAGAAAGCCTCGTTGTGCTTGAACTCAGGCCCGCCGTTCAGGCCCATGCAGGGGATGCCCATGACCGTGAATTCGACGGTGATGACGTCGCCCTGCTTGCCCGCAGGGTAGTCACCGGGCGCGTGGTGGATGGCGGTCACCGCGCTGTCGGGGAAGGTGGCGGCGTAGAACTGCGCGGCTTCGAGGGCGTCTGCGTCGTACCAGAGGCACAGGGTGGTTTTGTGGGGCATGGCGGGCTCCTTGCGAGGGCTGTCGTGATCCTGATGCGTTGGCTGTTTTGCAGCGGATGGGCGGGCGGAGTCTGCTTGTCGTTTGATGCAGGGCAAATCCCTGCCGAGGACCGCGCGCTTACGCTGCGCGCAACCCGATGAACGACTGGAATTCTGCGACATGAACGCCATCCCTGACGAACTTGCCGACCTGCTCGCCCGCAGCCCGCTCAAACCCCTGAAGCTCGGCGGGCGCACCCTGCTGCCCATTTTCCAGGGAGGCATGGGCGTGGGGGTCTCCGGGCACCGGCTCGCTGGCACCGTGGCGAAGTGGGGTGGCGTGGGCACCCTGTCGTCGGTGGACCTGCGTCGCCAGCACCCCGACCTGATGGCGCGCACCACCGGCCTGCCGCAGGACGACCGCGCCAAGCAGGCCATCAACGCCGCCAACCTGGAAGCCATCGACCGCGACATCCGCGCCGCCCGAGAGCTGAGTGGCGGCCAGGGCCTGCTGGCACTCAACATCATGCGGGCGGTGAGCGAGTACGCGGCCTCTGTCAGGCAGGCGTTGGCATCTGGCATCGACGCCATCGTGGTGGGCGCGGGCCTGCCACTGGACCTGCCCGACCTGGCCAAGGAGCACCCCAAGACCTTGCTCATCCCGATCCTGTCGGATGCGCGCGGCGTGCAGCTCATCGTGCGCAAGTGGGAGCGCAAGCAGCGCCTGCCCGATGCGATCGTCATCGAGCACCCACGCCTGGCCGGTGGCCACCTGGGCGCGGCGAAGGTGGAGGACCTCAACGACGCGCGTTTCGATTTCGAGCGCGTCATCCCCGAATGCCTGGCCTTCTTCCGGTCTGCGGGCATCGAAAAGGACATCCCCATCATCGCTGCCGGTGGCATCCGCAGCCTGGCCGACATCCGCCGTGTGCAGGAACTCGGCGCCGCCGGGGTGCAACTGGGCACGCCCTTCGCTGTGACCGAAGAAGGCGATGCCCACCCCGAGTTCAAGCGCGTGCTGGCCCAGGCGCGCGAAGAGGACCTGGCCGAATTCGTCAGCGTGGCGGGGCTGCCGGCGCGTGCCGTGCGCACCCCCTGGCTCAACGCCTACCTGAAGATCGAGCACAAGCTGCAGGCGGTGGCCCATGTCAAGTCTCGCTGCACCAAGGCATTCGACTGCCTGGCCCAGTGCGGCTTGCGCGATGGCATGGCCACCTGGGGGCAGTTCTGCATCGACAACCAACTGGCCGCGGCCTTGCGTGGGGACGTGAAGAAAGGGCTGTTCTTCCGGGGGGCGGGAGCCTTGCCATTCGGCGACCAGATCCGCAGCGTGCGAGAGTTGCTGGAGCGGCTGATGAGCGAAGAGGCCGGATCGGGTGCTCCTGTGGCGGCTTTGGCAGGTCCCTGATCAGCCGGGGCGGTCCGCCGCTCGATGCTGGCGCCTGGCCACCATGGCATCTGCCAGGGCTTGCAGCGCTGCCGGGCTCAGCTCGGCGGCATGCGGGTAGACATCGGATTCTTCCGCGTGGGCATGATCGCGGTAGCGCGTGGCGAATCCGTCCACATCGGGCTCGGGGGCCGAGGGCAGCTGGCCCGCCGCGATGGCCTCCAGCCAGGGGCGCACCTCGGCCCACTGTTGTCCCAGCGTGTCGTGTTCGGCCTGCAGCGCGTCGATGCGCGCGGTCAGCGTGAGGTGGCCCAGGGCTCGCAGGGCCACGAACAGGTCATCGTCCTCGTCGGCGTGGTGCAGCGGTGCGGCCAGCGTGAAGTACCGCAGCACGGCTTGCGCGGCTTCGCGCGCCTGTTCATCCACACCCTGCTGACGCACATGCGCCTGCAGCCGCTGGGCCAGCGTGGTGAAGCGCACCACTTTTTCGTGGCAGGCGCGCAGCAGGGCCATCGGGTCGTCGATGCGCGGCGACACGGGCTCGGGCGGACGAGGCCCGACAGGAGATGACGGCGCAGACAATGGCACGCGAGGCATGGCGCCATTGTCTCGCGCGAGGCCGCACGATGCTGCCTTGCCCGTGCGACATCCTCGCCCTTTCCCGTGGCAGGAAAATCCAACGATCGACGTGAGAAGATCTTGCCGTTCATGGCCCAGACGGGCGGCTGAGCGCCGCAGCCATCAGCAAGGTTGGCCGCATGGGTGCCCAAGTGATGGTGCAATCGAGGGTGGTCGGCACCAAGGTCTGTTGGCGCCTGCCACCGATTTCCCACCCTGCTGAAACCTGAAAGAGGACAAGAACGTGGCCCAAGGCCCCCAACCCCTGATGTCACTGGACGAGGCGTGGTCGCGCCTGGCCGATGCCTTGAGCGCCTGGCCGCCGGCTGTCTGCCGCCAGACCTTGCCCACCGACCAGGCCCTGATGCGCGTGCTCGCCGAAGACGTGGTCTCGACCGTGGACGTGCCGCCGCATGACAACAGCGCCATGGACGGCTACGCCCTGCGCCTGAGCGACTGGCAGCGGGCCGGTGGTGTGGGCGCGGCCCTGCCGCAGGCCCAGCGCATCGCCGCCGGGCAGGTGGGGGCCACGCTGCCGGAAGGGGCCTGCGCGCGCATCTTCACCGGTGCGCCCATCCCTGCAGGTGCCGATGCCGTGGTGATGCAGGAGCACACCCAGCGCGCGGCGCAGGGCGAGGCGGGCAGCGACCTCGTCACCTTCACCCAGCCGGTGCAGGCGGGCCAGAACATCCGCCGCCGCGGTGAAGACATCGCCAGCGGGCAACTGGTGCTCAGCGCGGGCCGCCGTCTGAGTGCCGCCTCACTTGGAGTGGCCGCGTCCGTCGGCCGGGCCGAGTTGCCCGTGTTCGCCTTGCCACGCGTCGGCGTGCTGACCACGGGCGACGAGCTCGTCATGCCTGGTCAGCCGCTGCCGCCAGGTGGCATCTACAACAGCAACCGCCACACCCTGCTGGGCCTGGCCCGCGCCTGTGGCGCCGAGCCGCTGGACCTGGGCACGGTGCCCGACCACCTCGACACCACGCGGGCGGCCCTGCGCGATGCGGCGCAGTCCTGCGACCTCGTCGTCACCAGCGGGGGCGTGTCCGTTGGCGAAGAAGACCACCTGCGCCAGGCCGTGCTGGCCGAAGGCGGGCTTGACTTCTGGGCCCTGGCCATCAAGCCTGGCAAGCCCTTCGTGTTCGGCTGGCTGCGGCGCGCTGACGGCGGCCGTGCGCTCTACATGGGCTTGCCCGGCAACCCTGTGGCCAGCCTCGTCACCTTCTTGCTGCTGGCTCGCCCGGCGATTGGTTGGCTGGCTGGCGAGGGCTGGCAGCTGCCGCGCGCCACCACGCTGCCAGCGGCCTTCCACTGGCCGAAACCCGACAAGCGTCGCGAGTTCCTGCGTGCCCGCCTCAACGAAGCAGGCGAGCTCGAGTTGCATCCGCACCAGGGCTCGGGCGTGCTGAGCTCGGCCGCCTGGTCCGACGGCCTGATCGACCTGCCGCCCCAGACCGCCGTGCAGCCGGGCGACCGCCTGCGCTGGCTGCCATGGTCCGAGTTGCTGCACCCAGCATGGGGAGCGCGTCAGCCATGAGCATCACCGTGCGTTATTTCGCATCCGTGCGCGAGCGCCTGGGCGCGCAGGAAACGGTCGAGTTGAGCGCGCTGACCCAGCCCAACGTGGGGGCGTTGCTGGCCTGGTTGCAGGCTAGCTCGCACGAGCACGCTCGCGTGCTGGACCTCGACCGCGGCCTGCGCATGGCCTGCAACCAGGCCCTCTGCGAAGCCGACGAGCCCTTGTCCGATGGCGACGAAGTGGCCTTCTTCCCGCCCGTGACCGGAGGCTGACGATGGTCCCAGCCCCCCTCGCGCCATCGTCTGTCACGCTGGAGCAGGCCCTGGCCTGCGTGCGGGTGTCCCCTGAAGACTTCGACCTGGGCGCCGAAGTGGCCACCCTGCGCGCCGGCGACCCGGGCGTGGGGGCGGTGGTCAGCTTCGTGGGCACGGTGCGAGAGTGGCAGGAGGCCGCCCGAGCAGGTCAACCTGCCCTGATGGAGTTGGAGCACTACCCTGGCATGACCGAGCGAAGCATCGCTGAACTCGTCGTCCAGGCCTGCCGGCGCTTTGATGTGCGCGGTGTGCGTGTCATCCACCGCGTCGGCCCCCTGGCCGTGGGCGAGCAGATCGTGCTGGTGGCCGTCACATCGGCCCACCGCCAGCAAGCCTTCGACTGCGCCGCCTTCCTCATGGACTGGCTCAAGACGCGCGCGCCTTTCTGGAAAAAGGAGATCGCCGGAGACGACGCCCGCTGGGTGGACGCCCGCGAGAGCGACGAAGCCGCTGCGCGCCGTTGGCAAGACGCGGAGGGCAGGGCATGAGCAGCTGGATTTCGACCTGGCCCCCTGCGGTGGCGGTGGCGCTGGGGGCTGCAGCCGGCGCGCTCTTGCGCTGGCAGGCGGGTGTCTGGTTCAACCCGCTGTGGGGCGGCTTTCCGCTGGGCACCCTGGTGGTCAACCTCGTGGGTGGCCTGGGCATCGGGCTGGCGCTGGCCTGGCTGGGGCGCCACCCCGACGAAGGCCTGCGCCTGCTGCTGGTCACCGGCGTGCTGGGCGGTTTCACCACCTTCTCGGCGTTTTCAGCCGAGTCCCTGACCCTGCTGGAAAAGGGGGACCTCGGTGGCGCCTTGTTCCACACCCTGGCCCACGTGATGGGTGCCCTGGTGTGTGCAGCATTGGGCGCCCGGCTCATGCGGGGATGGCTGCTCTGAGTTCCCCTTTGCGCCCGGAAATGGGATGATGGCTTGAAGCCGTCCGATTCACGGGCGGCACGCCATCCGCATGTCCGTCATCGACGTCTACACCTGTTACGCCCTGGCGGGGGCAGGTTCCTTGATCGGCCTGGGGCTGATCATGCTGGTGCGCACCGAGCACCCCCGCATCCGGCGCGCCTTGCTGCTGTACCGGGTGGCGTTTGTCTGCCTGTCGGCCTTCCTGGTGGTGGGGATCACGCCGCCGGAGCACATGCGCGAGGTCTGGCGCCACGGTGTGGGCGTCTGTGCCACCGGGGTCACCTTGCTGGCCTGGGGCTTTCGCGAACTCAATGGCGAGCGCACGCCCTTGGCGGTGGGCCTGCTCGTCTCCGTCGGATCCGGCTGCCTGCTGTGGTTCGGCGGCGGGGTGCTGAGCCCGCAGCTGTATCAGCTGCTGGTGGCCGTGGTGCTGGCCGGCATCGCGGTGGGCACCTTGCTGGACCAGGGGCGGGTGCTGCTGCGGTCGCAAGAGCCTCGCCTGAGTGGGGAGTGGGCCTTGCTGTTCACGGCCTTGCTGTTCTCGCTGGACTGGCTGATCATCCTCGTGTACTCGTGGGGCCACGCCGGGCCATATCCCCCCCACCTCCTGCTGGCACCAGACTGGCTGATGGGCCCCTCTGCCATGGGCATCGCCCTGCTGCCGCTGTCGGTGGCGGCGATCGTCTTCGCCATCATCAACAACCGGCTTTACCAGCAGTTGCACCAGCGTTCACTGTCCGACGACCTCACGGGCATCCTGTCTAGGCGTGGGCTGCGCGAGCATGGGCAGCAGTTGCTGGCCCGCCAGCCTGCCAACAGCCTGGGCGTGGCCCTGCTGATGATCGACATCGACCACTTCAAGTCCATCAACGACCGCCACGGCCACCTGGTCGGCGACGAGGTGCTGCGCCACGTCACGCAGGTGCTGTCCGACCACCTGCGCGACGACGCCCTGTTGGCCCGCTATGGGGGCGAGGAGTTCACGGTGATGCTGCCCTTGCGGGCGGCCGAGGACGCCCAGGTGGTGGCCGAGCGCCTGAGGCAGGTGGTCGAGGCCCACCCCTGTCAGGCCGGTGCAGGCCCGAGCAGCGTGACCATTGGCGTGACGATCAGCGTGGGCGTGGCCTTCCACCACCGCACCCGTCCGCTCGAGGACGCCCTGTCCCGAGCCGACGCCCGGCTGTACGAGGCCAAGCAAGGTGGCCGCAACCGGGTCAGCAGCGAAAGGCTGATGGTCTGATCTGGCGCAAACCGGGCCGAAGTCACCGGTGCAAGCTGAATCGGCCCCTTGAAAACGGCAGGCTCCCCTCCATCTGGGCAGCAATCGGCCGCCGGACGCGGCCCCAGCACATCAGGAGAGCCCATGCGACTCGACAAACTCACCTCCACCTTTCAGGAAGCCCTGACCGAGGCCCAGAGCCTGGCGGTCACGCGCGACAACCCCTACATCGAACCGGCCCACATCCTGCTGGCCATGCTGCGCCAGGACGATGGGCCGCGCGCACTGCTGGAAAAGGCGGGCGTCAAGGTGGCCCCGCTGGCCACCGCCTTGGAAAAAAGCCTCGACAAGCTGCCCCAGGTGCAAGGTGCCGAGCAGGTGCAGGCCGGGCGCGACACCGTCACCCTGCTGCAGGGCGCCGAGAAAGAAGCCCACAAGGCCGGTGACGCCTACATCGCCGCCGAGATGTTCCTGCTCGCCCTGTGCGACCACAAGGGCGACACGGCGGTCACCGCGCGCGACTTCGGCCTGACCCGCAAGGCGCTCGAAGCCGCCATCAAGTCCGTGCGCGGCGACCAGAAGGTCGACAACCCCGAGGCCGAAGGCCAGCGCGAGGCCCTCAAGAAGTACACCTTGGACCTGACCGAGCGCGCCCGCGCCGGCAAGCTCGACCCGGTCATCGGCCGCGACGAGGAAATCCGCCGCGCCATCCAGGTGCTGCAGCGCCGCTCCAAGAACAACCCCGTGCTCATCGGTGAGCCTGGTGTGGGCAAGACCGCCATCGTCGAAGGCCTGGCCCAGCGCATCGTCGCTGGCGAGGTGCCCGATTCCTTGCGCAACAAGCGCGTGCTCGTGCTCGACATGGCCGCGCTGCTGGCCGGCGCCAAGTACCGTGGCGACTTCGAAGAGCGCCTCAAGAACGTGCTCAAGGAAGTGGCCAAGGACGAAGGCCAGACCATCGTCTTCATCGACGAGATCCACACCATGGTCGGCGCCGGCAAGGCCGATGGCGCCATGGACGCGGGCAACATGCTGAAACCCGCCCTGGCCCGCGGCGAGTTGCATTGCATCGGCGCGACCACGCTGGACGAATACCGCAAGTACATCGAGAAGGACGCTGCCCTGGAGCGGCGCTTCCAGAAGATCCTCGTGGGCGAGCCCACCGTGGAGGCGACCATTGCCATCCTGCGCGGCCTGCAGGAAAAGTACGAGGTGCACCATGGCGTCGAGATCACCGACCCGGCCATCGTGGCCGCGGCCGAGCTGTCCAACCGCTACATCACCGACCGCTTCCTGCCCGACAAGGCCATCGACCTGATCGACGAGGCCGCGGCCAAGATCAAGATCGAGATCGACTCCAAGCCCGAGGCGCTGGACCGGCTCGACCGCCGCCTCATCCAGCTCAAGATCGAGCGCGAGGCCATCAAGCGCGAGAAGGACGAAGCCTCCATCAAGCGCCTGGGCCTGATCGAAGAAGAGATCGTCAAGCTGCAAAAGGAGTACGCCGACCTGGAAGAAGTCTGGAAGGCCGAGAAGGCCCAGGCCCAGGGCTCAGCCCACGTCAAGGAAGAGATCGACAGGATCCGCTTCCAGATCGAGGAGCTCAAGCGCAAGGGTGACTTCAACAAGGTCGCCGAGCTGCAATACGGCAAGCTGCCCGAGCTGGAAAAGAAGCTCAAGGACGCCCAGGACAAGGAAAACGCCAAGACCAAGGCCAGCGGCAAGCCCACCTTGCTGCGCACGCAAGTCGGTGCCGAAGAAATCGCCGAGGTCGTGGCGCGCGCCACCGGCATCCCCGTGAGCAAGCTGATGCAGGGCGAGCGCGACAAGCTGCTGGCGATGGAAGACAAGTTGCACGAACGCGTGGTCGGCCAGCAAGAGGCCATCGTGGCCGTGTCCGACGCCATCCGCCGCTCGCGCGCCGGCCTGTCCGACCCGAACCGCCCGTATGGCTCCTTCCTGTTCCTGGGCCCCACCGGCGTGGGCAAGACCGAGCTGTGCAAGGCCTTGGCCGGCTTCCTGTTCGACAGCGAAGACCACCTCATCCGCATCGACATGAGCGAGTTCATGGAGAAGCACTCCGTCAGCCGCCTGATCGGCGCGCCCCCGGGCTACGTGGGCTACGAAGAAGGCGGCACGCTGACCGAGGCCGTGCGTCGCAAGCCCTACAGCGTGGTGCTGCTCGACGAGGTCGAGAAAGCCCACCCGGATGTCTTCAACGTGCTGCTGCAGGTGCTCGACGACGGCCGCCTGACCGATGGCCAGGGCCGAACCGTGGACTTCAAGAACACCGTCATCGTGATGACCTCGAACCTGGGCTCGCACCACATCATGCAGATGGCCGGGCAGCCTTCAGAGGACATCAAGGACGCGGTGTGGGTCGAGGTCAAGCAGCACTTCCGTCCGGAGTTCCTCAACCGCATCGACGAGGTGGTGGTGTTCCACGCGCTGGACATGGACAACATCCAGTCGATCGCCAAGATCCAGCTCAAGGGCCTGGAAGGGCGCCTGGCTCAGCTGGAGATGAAGCTCGACGTGTCGCCCGAGGCTTTGGTCGAGTTGGCCAAGGTCGGGTTCGATCCGGTGTTCGGGGCGCGGCCGCTCAAGCGCGCCATCCAGCAGCGCATCGAGAACCCGGTGGCCAAGCTGATCTTGCAAGGGCGGTTCGGGCCGAAGGATGTGATCCCCGTCAAGGTGGATGCGGAAGGCAACTTCGGGTTCGAACGGACGGTGCATTGAGGGCGCCTCGAGGCGTCTCGGCAAGCCGCCTTCGGGCGGCTTTTTCTCATGCCTGGCCGCTCAGCCTTGTCGGGGCGGAATCCGCATGCTCTCGCCCACAGCGAGCGCCTGAAACCGATCTTCCGAGAGGCCTGCCTGCCGACGCGCCCTGGCCAGAGCCCTGGGCGGCTCATCCAACGCCTCATCCGTCAGCTGAAACGTGCCCCAATGCACGGCCATCGCGCGCTTGCAGCCGATGTCATGGAAGATCTGCACCGACTCCTCGGGGTTCACGTGCTGGTCTTTCATGAACCAGCGTGGCTCGTAGGCGCCGATGGGCAGCAGGGCCAGGTCGAACCCGCCGCCGTTCTCCGGCGTGTGCTCGCGCGCGAAGTGCTGCCTGATGTCGACAAAGTCCTTCGAATAACCGGTGTCGCCCGCGAAGAAGACATGGCAGTCGGGTGAGCGCACCACGAAGCCGCCCCACAGGCTGCGCAGTGCATCGGTGGCTGTGCGTGCAGACCAATGCTGCGCAGGCACCAAGGTCACCGGGATGCGGGCGTTGCGCTCAGTGGCTTGGAGCACATGGGTGTCCCACCAGTCGAGTTCCTCCACGCGATGCATGCCGCGCCTGGCAAACCATTGCTTGTGGCCCAGCGGGCAGATCACCAACGGGGCGCCGCCGGCCTGCTGCTTCAAGGCCAGCATCGAGCCCTCGTCGAGGTGGTCATAGTGGTTGTGCGACAGCAGCACCACATCGATGTGTGGCAGCTCTGCCAGCGCCAAGCCGGGGGGCGTGTGTCGTTTGGGCCCCGCCCCCTGAACCGGAAAGCAGCGCTGCGAGAACACCGGGTCGGTCAGGATGTTGAGCCCGCCCACCTGCAGCAGCACGGTGATGTGCCCGATCCAGGTCGCCGCGGGTTGCATGGCCAGGCCCGCCTTCGCGTTGGCGTGGATGAAAGCCAGGTCGGGTTTCACCACCGGGATCGGCTCCTGCAGCGGCTTGGGGTGACCCGCACGCCAGGCCTCCCAGCGCCAGCGCAGGATCTCGTGCCAGCGCTTGCCGTGGAACGACTGGTGGTTGTTCTGGAAGCCGTCGGGGCGGTGGTGCTTCTTGGCCGGGTTGAAGTGCGGGTTCTTCATGCGAGCAGGCTACTTCGCGAACATTGCTGGGGTGTTTCGGCCAAGAAAAAGCCCCGAGGCCGAAGCGCCGGGGCCATTTCTGGGTTGGGGCCGATCAGGCCACGCTGACCGGGATCTTGCCGATCTTGGCCTGCCAGGTCTTGGGCCCTTCGACGTGGGCGCTGGTGCCACCCGCGTCCACCGCCACCGTCACCGGCATGTCGACCACGTCGAACTCGTAGATGGCTTCCATCCCTAAGTCTTCAAAGCCCACCACCTTGGCGGCCTTGATGGCCTTGGAGACCAGGTAGGCCGAGCCGCCCACGGCCATCAGGTAGGCCGACTTGTGCTTCTTGATGGCCTCGATGGCGGCGGGGCCCCGCTCGGCCTTGCCCACCATGCTGATGAGGCCGGTCTTCTCCAGCATCATGTCGGTGAACTTGTCCATGCGTGTGGCGGTGGTGGGGCCGGCGGGGCCGACCACCTCGTCGCGCACCGGGTCGACCGGGCCGACGTAGTAGATGACGCGGTTGGTGAAGTCCACGGGCAGCTTCTCGCCCTTGGCCAGCATGTCCTGGATGCGCTTGTGCGCGGCGTCGCGGCCGGTCAGCATCTTGCCGTTGAGCAGCAGGGTCTGGCCGGGTTTCCAGCTGGCGACTTCTTCCTTGGTCAGGGTGTTGAGGTCAACGCGCTTGGACTTGTTGTAGTCCGGCGCCCAGTGCACGTTGGGCCACAGGTCCAGGCTGGGCGGATCGAGGTAGACGGGGCCGCTGCCGTCCATCACGAAGTGGGCGTGGCGGGTGGCCGCGCAGTTCGGGATCATGGCGATCGGCTTGGAAGCGGCGTGCGTCGGGTAGGTCTTGATCTTGACGTCCAGCACCGTGGTCAGGCCGCCCAGGCCTTGGGCGCCGATGCCCAGGGCGTTGACCTTCTCGTACAGCTCGATGCGCAGCTCTTCCAGCTTGTTGGACGGGCCGCGTTCCAGCAGCTCGTACATGTCGATGTCGTCCATCAGCGACTCCTTGGCCAGCAAGGCCGCCTTCTCGGCGGTGCCGCCCACGCCGATGCCCAGCATGCCGGGCGGGCACCAGCCGGCGCCCATGGTCGGCACGGTTTTCAGCACCCAGTCGACGATGTTGTCAGAGGGGTTGAGCATGTACACCTTGGACTTGTTCTCCGAGCCGCCGCCCTTGGCTGCGACCGTCACGTCCACGGTGTCACCAGGCACCAGTTCCATGAAGACCACGGCGGGGGTGTTGTCCTTGGTGTTCTTGCGCTCGAAGATGGGGTCCGACAGCACCGAGGCGCGCAGCTTGTTGTCCGGGTTGTTGTAGCCACGGCGAACGCCTTCGTCCACGGCGTCCTGGATGCTGCGGGCGCCAAAGCCTTCCCACTTCACGCCCATGCCGATCTTCAGGAAGACGTTGACGATGCCGGTGTCCTGGCAGATGGGGCGGTGCCCTTCTGCGCACATGCGCGAGTTGGTCAGGATCTGGGCGATGGCGTCCTTGGCCGCGGGCGACTCTTCGCGCTCGTAGGCACGCGCCAGGTGGGCGATGTAGTCGGCCGGGTGGTAGTAGGAGATGTATTGCAGCGCGGCTGCGACGCTTTCAACGAGGTCGTCGTGGCGAATGGTCGTCATGGCAGGGGCCTTTGTGGGGCGCTTGTGAGGCGTTGGTGGGGCAAAAATCAGCCGACATTGTGCCAAGGTCTGGCCGCTGCGCGGGAACGCCCGGCTTCAGCGCCGAGCCCAGAGCAGGTGAACGACCGCGAAGCCGGCGAGGGCGCTCGCGGTGGCCAGCATCAACAGGCCGGTCATCAGGGGCGTGCCGTGCGTGACCGCCCAGTTCAGTCCCTGGCCCAGCCAGTGCGTGGCATCGGTCATCAGCCAGGTCAGGTCGAGGGCGTCGGGCAGCACCCTCTCGCCGATCTGGTAGGCCGCGTAATAAATGGGTGGCACCGTCAGGGGGTTGGTCACCAAGGTGCAGGCGGCGCTCACCGGCACATTGCCGCGAACGGCCACCGAGGCCGCCACCGCGAACAAGATCTGCGCCACCGGCATCAGCAGCCCCATGAACAGGCCTGTGGCCACGCCTCGGGCCACGCAATGGCGTTCGAGGTGCCACAGGCGATCGTCCTGCAGGTGCGGCCGCACCGGGGCCATCCAGGGGGATGCGAGGATTTCATCCTTGCCAGGCGCCTGCCGCCGCACTTTCGCCCAGGTCGTGCGGGTGGTGCGTCGGGTCATCGTCGATGCCCTGCGAAGCGATGCTTTCATGGTGGTTCAGGATCAGCGTTTCTCGTGCCCCGAGTCGGCATGGTGCAACAGCTTGTCGGTGTAGGCAATGGCCATGGCCGAGAGCAGGAAGGCGATGTGGATGACGGTTTGCGCGATCAGCACCTTGTCCGTGTAGTTCTGCGCATTGATGAAGGTTTTCAGCAGGTGAATCGAAGAGATGCCGATGATGGCCGTCGCCAGCTTGACCTTGAGCACCGACGCATTCACGTGGTCCAGCCACTCAGGCTGGTCCGGGTGGTTGTCCAGGTTCATGCGCGAAACGAAGGTCTCGTAGCCACCGACGATGACCATGATCAGCAGGTTGGAGATCATCACCACGTCGATCAGGCCCAGCACCACCAGCATGATGGTGGTCTCGGTCAGGTGCTTGGGCGGGTGATCGGTCGGCTGGCCGGTGGCCTGGAAGATGGCCAGCAGGGCCTCCTGGCTGCCGAAAGCGGCTTCGATCAGGTGAACCAGTTCCACCCAGAAATGGAAGACATAGACCGCCTGAGCCAGGATCAGGCCGAGATAAAGCGGCAACTGCAGCCAACGGCTCGCGAAAATGAAAGAAGACAGCGCATTGGCCTTCTTGGGCGCTTGATTCGAGTTCATGCCGACCTTGGGGGTAATTCCGAAGTACCAAATTCTAGAGTTAGGAGCATGGTCTTGGGTTGGCAAGGTGATCGCCCAAAGCGTACCCGCCTGGCCAATTCGACAAGCGCGTGCCACAAGCACCGTCCATCAGGAGCCGCCATGACTGGCCAACAACAGACCACCAACCCGACGCACGACCTCTACCCCCCGCCCGCCGCATTCGCCCAAGCCGCACACATCGGCAGCCGGCAAGCCTACGACAAGCTGGTCAACGAATCCCAGCAAGACCACACCGCCTACTGGGCCCGCCTCGCCAAGGAATTCCTGAGCTGGCACAAGCCCTTCACCCGGGCGCTCGACGAGAGCAACGCCCCGTTCTACAAGTGGTTCGACGACGGCCTCATCAACGCCTCGTACAACTGCCTTGATCGACACGTCGAGGCCGGTCTTGGCGACCGCACTGCCATCATCTTCGAGGCCGACGACGGCCAGGTCAGCCAGGTGTCGTACCGCGACCTGCTGGCCCGCGTCAGCCAACTGGCCAATGCCCTGAAGGCACAAGGTGTCAAGAAGGGCGACCGCGTGGTGCTGTACCTGCCCATGTCGGTCGAAGGCGTCGTGGCCATGCAGGCCTGCGCCCGCATCGGCGCCACCCACTCCGTCGTCTTCGGTGGCTTCTCCGCACAGAGCCTGCGCGACCGCATCGAAGATGCTGGCGCCGTCATGGTGATCACCGCCGACGAACAGGTGCGTGGCGGCAAGACCCTGCCGCTCAAGGCCATCGTCGACGAAGCCCTTGGCATGGGTGGCTGCGAAAGCATCAAACAGGTCATCGTGTTCCGCCGCACCGGTGGCAACGTCGCCTTCGACGCCAGCCGCGACGTGTGGATGCACGAGGCCATGGCCGCTCAGCCCGAGTACTGCGCCCCCGAGTGGGTCGAGGCCGAGCACCCGCTGTTCCTGCTCTACACCTCCGGCTCCACCGGCAAGCCCAAGGGCGTGCAGCACAGCACCGGCGGCTACCTGCTGCACGCCGCGCTGACCATGAAGTGGACCTTCGACTACAAGCCGTCGGACGTCTTCTGGTGCACGGCCGACATCGGCTGGGTCACGGGCCACACCTACGTGGCCTACGGCCCGCTGGCCAACGGCGGCACGCAGGTCGTGTTCGAGGGCGTGCCCACTTACCCGGACGCCGCGCGCTTTTGGCGCATGATCCAGAAGCACAAGGTCACCATCTTCTACACGGCGCCCACCGCCATCCGTGCGCTCATCAAGGCCGCGGAGTCGTCGGCCGAGGTGCACCCGCGCAACTTCGACCTCAGCAGCCTGCGCCTGCTGGGCACCGTGGGCGAGCCCATCAACCCGGCCGCCTGGGAGTGGTACCACCGCGAGATCGGTGGCGGCCGCTGCCCCATCGTCGACACCTTCTGGCAGACCGAAACCGGTGGCCACATGATCACCCCGCTGCCCGGCGCCCATGCGCTCACGCCTGGTTCGTGCTCGCTGCCGTTCCCGGGCATCGACGCGGCCGTGGTCGATGAAACCGGCAAGGAAGTGCCTTGGGGGCAGGGCGGTGTGCTGGTCGTGCGCAAGCCCTGGCCTTCGATGATCCGCAACATCTGGGGCGACGCCGAGCGCTTCAAGAAGAGCTACTACCCCGCTGACTTCGGTGGCAAGTACTACCTGGCAGGCGACGGCGCCATCCGCGACGCGCAAACGGGCTACTTCACCATCACCGGTCGCATCGACGACGTGCTCAACGTCTCGGGCCACCGCATGGGCACGATGGAGATCGAGTCCGCGTTGGTGTCGCACCCGCTGGTGGCCGAGGCCGCCGTGGTGGGCCGCCCCGATGACCTCACGGGCGAGGCCATCTGTGCCTTCGTGGTGCTCAAGCGCCCCCGTCCGGAAGGCGAGGAAGCCAAGAAGATCGCCAACGAGTTGCGCAACCACGTCGGCCAGGAGATCGGCCCGATCGCCAAGCCCAAGGACATCCGCTTCGGCGACAACCTGCCCAAGACCCGCTCCGGCAAGATCATGCGGCGCCTGCTGCGTGTCGTGGCCAAGGGCGAGGACGTCACGCAGGACACCTCGACGCTGGAGAACCCGGCGATCCTGGAGCAACTCGCCAAGAGCAACTGACGCCGTCGCGTCGCGCCTGAACGCCGGCCCGCCTGAAAAGGTGGGTCGGGTTTTGTCGTGGCCGTCAATCAAACGTTTGAATCGTGTCAGCCCATTTTCGGGCGACAGGTTTTCGCACGGTCGTTCAATTTGAGAAATCTTGTTTTCTGATGGGTTTCCGGGGTTAACCAGCAGAAATCACGCAAAACCCCACACCCCTAGCATTCCCCCTCATGACAAAACTTCACACAGCCCACTAGATTGAGGGGGTGACAGCGCCACAAGCGCGGTCCAACACCGCAATGACGAGGAGCTTTTGACATGGCTACAACCAGCGTTTCGAACGCACCGATGACCGCCGAGGAAAAGAAGGTGATTTTCGCCTCCAGCCTTGGCACGGTTTTCGAGTGGTACGACTTTTATCTATACGGTTCTTTGGCGGCCATCATCGCCAAACAGTTTTTCGCCGGCCTGGACCCGACATCGGCCTTCATTTTCGCCCTGCTGGCTTTTGCGGCCGGCTTCATCGTGCGTCCGTTCGGCGCGCTGGTCTTCGGTCGCCTGGGCGACATGATCGGCCGCAAGTACACCTTCCTCGTCACCATCTTGCTGATGGGCGCCTCGACGTTCATCGTCGGCATCCTGCCCAACTACGCCTCCATCGGCGTGGCTGCGCCGGTCATCCTCATCATCCTGCGCCTGCTGCAAGGCTTGGCGCTGGGCGGTGAGTACGGCGGTGCCGCCACCTACGTGGCCGAGCACGCGCCTCACGGTCGCCGCGGTGCTTACACCGCCTGGATCCAGACCACCGCCACGCTGGGTCTGTTCCTGTCGCTGATCGTGATCCTGACCACCCGCACCATGATCGGCGAAGAGGCCTTCGCCGACTGGGGCTGGCGCGTGCCGTTCATCGTCTCGCTGGCCCTGCTGGGCATCAGCGTGTGGATCCGCATGAGCATGAACGAGTCGCCCGCCTTCAAGAAGATGAAGTCCGAAGGCAAGACCTCGAAGGCCCCTCTGACCGAGTCCTTTGGTCAATGGAAGAACCTGAAGATCGTGATCCTGGCCCTGGTCGGCCTGGTCGCGGGTCAGGCCGTGGTCTGGTACACCGGTCAGTTCTACGCCTTGTTCTTCCTGACGCAGACGCTGAAGGTCGATGGCGCCACGGCCAACATCCTGGTCGCGATGTCCCTGCTGATCGCCACCCCGTTCTTCGTGGTGTTCGGCTCGCTCTCGGACAAGATCGGCCGCAAGCCCATCATCCTGGCGGGCTGCCTGATCGCGGCGCTGACCTACTTCCCGCTGTTCAAGGCGCTGACCCACTACGCCAACCCTGACCTGGAAAAGGCCCAGACCTCCGCTCCGGTGACGCTGGTCGCCGACCCGGCCGAGTGCTCGTTCCAGTTCAACCCGACGGGCACGGCCAAGTTCACCAGCTCCTGCGACATCGCCAAGCAACTGCTGGCAACGGGCTCGGTCAACTATGAGAACGTGGCGGGTCCTGCTGGCTCGACCGCCGTGATCAAGGTGGGTGAAGTGGCCATCAACAGCTACTCGCCGACCAAGGTCACCGAAGCCGACGTGCCGGCCGCCAAGGAGGCTGCAGCCAAGGCCAACGAAGCCGCCATCGCGAAGGTCGCCGACGCCAAGGCCGCCACGGGCCCGGATGCCGCCACCAAGCTCAAGGACGCCGAGAAGGCCGCCAAGGAGGCCGCCGCCGCCCTGGCAGCGTTCGACAAGGATCCGAAGGCCGCGGCAGCCAAGGTCATCGACGGCCAGTTCAAGAAGGCCGTCACCGGTGAGCTCAAGAAGGCCGGCTACCCCGCCAAGGCCGACCCGGCCAAGGTGAACAAGCCGATGATCGTCGCCATCCTGACCATCCTGGTGATTTACGTCACCATGGTCTACGGCCCGATCGCCGCGATGCTGGTGGAAATGTTCCCGACCCGCATCCGTTACACCTCGATGTCCCTGCCGTACCACATCGGCAACGGCTGGTTCGGTGGCCTGCTGCCGACCACGGCCTTCGCCATCGTGGCCCAGACGGGCAACATCTACAACGGCCTGTGGTACCCGATCATCATCGCGATGGTCACCTTCGTGATCGGCCTGCTGTTCGTTCGCGAAACCAAGGACGTGGACATCTACGCCGGCGATTGACCCTTGCGCCGATGCGCGACCGGATCACGAGTCCGGTTGGCCGCAAAACAAAGGCCCCGCACTGCGGGGCCTTTTTCATGGGGGGTGCGGTCGCGCACGCGGCGCCACGGCAACGCTCAATTGGTGGCGAGGATCCAGGTCACGAGCTGCTTGGCTTCGGCCTCGTTGACCTGGCCTTGTGCGGGCATCGGGCCCATGGGCATGTTCCAGACGCCGCCGCCGCCCTTGCGGACCTTGCCCGCCAGCCGATCAACGGCCTTCTTGTCGCCCTTGTATTTTTTGGCGATGTCGGCAAAGGACGGCCCCACCACGGCCTTGCTGACCTGGTGGCAGGCCAGGCAGGCCTTCTTGCGGGCGAGGTCTTCGCTGGCTTGGGCGGGGGTGAGGGTGCTCAGCGCCAGCAAGGCGCCGCCGAGCAGGGCGGTGGTCAAGGGGCGGGAAATCGTCATCGCAGCAAACATCCGGGGTCTCCTGTGCAAGAAGCTGATTTATAAACGCAGCAGGGCCGCAATCGGACGACCGCCTTGGGGGCGGTGTGCCGTTGGCCTGCAAAGGTGGGTGACTCTCATGTGGTTCGTGGTGATCGGTGTCGTCATGCTGGTGATGAACCTGGCCGGCATCGGCCCGGTCGGTGAATGGGCCTGGGCCGGTTTTGGCAAGGCTTGGTTCATCCTGGTGCCTTTTGGCCTGGCCTTTGCATGGTGGGGCTGGTCGGACATGTCCGGCCGCACCCAGCGCAAGGCCATGGAAAAGGTCGATGCCAAGCGCGAAGCGCGGCGGCAGAAAGCCCTGGATGCGTTGGGTTTGCAAAAGCCGGGGCGTCGGCGCTGATGGGGTCGGGGCTTAGAATCGAAGGCTCCCCTTACCGCGCTTTCCGGAGCCCCCATGCCCCAATACCGTTCCCGCACCTCGACCGCCGGCCGCAACATGGCGGGTGCACGCGCCCTGTGGCGCGCCACCGGCATGAAGGACGGCGACTTCGAAAAACCGATCATCGCCATCGCCAACAGCTTCACGCAGTTCGTGCCTGGCCACGTTCACCTCAAGGACCTGGGTCAGCTGGTCGCCCGTGAAATCGAAGCCGCTGGCGGCGTGGCGAAAGAATTCAACACCATCGCGGTGGACGACGGCATCGCCATGGGTCACGGCGGCATGCTGTATTCGCTGCCCTCGCGCGACCTGATCGCCGACAGCGTCGAGTACATGGTCAATGCCCACACGGCCGACGCGCTGGTGTGCATCTCCAACTGCGACAAGATCACCCCGGGCATGCTGATGGCCGCGCTGCGCCTGAACATCCCCGTGGTCTTCGTCTCCGGCGGCCCGATGGAAGCCGGCAAGGCCAAGATCGAAGGCAAGGTCATCGCCCTGGACCTGGTGGACGCCATGGTCAAGGCCGCCGACAAGAACTGCTCCGACGAAGAAGTGGCCATGGTCGAGCGCTCGGCCTGCCCGACTTGCGGCTCGTGCTCGGGCATGTTCACCGCCAACTCGATGAACTGCCTGACCGAAGCCCTGGGCCTGTCCCTGCCTGGCAACGGCACCATCGTCGCCACCCACGCCGACCGCGAAAAGCTCTTCCGCCGTGCCGGCCGCACCGTCGTCGAGCTGGCCAAGCGCCACTATGAGCAGGACGACTTCTCCGTGCTGCCGCGCAACATCGCCAACTTCAAGGCCTTCGAAAACGCCGTGGCGCTCGACGTGGCCATGGGCGGCTCGACCAACACCGTGCTTCACCTGCTGGCCGCCGCCCGCGAGGCGGAGGTGCCCTTCACCATGGCCGACATCGACCGCATGTCGCGCAAGGTGCCGTGCCTGAGCAAGGTGGCCCCGGCCGTGCCTGACGTGCACATCGAAGACGTGCACCGCGCCGGCGGCATCATGTCCATCCTGGGCGAGCTGGCCCGCGGCGGCCTGCTGCACACCGACGTGCCCACCGTGCACAGCAAGACCATGGCCGACGCCATCGCCAACTGGGACGTCACCGTCACCCAGGACGAGGCCGTGCACACCTTCTACAAGGCCGCGCCGGGTGGCATCCCCACGCAGGTGGCCTTCTCGCAGGACAGCCGCTGGAAGTCGCTGGACCTGGACCGCGCCAAGGGCGTCATCCGCTCGAAGGAAAACGCCTTCACGCAGGACGGTGGCCTGGCCGTGCTCTACGGCAACATCGCCGAGAAGGGCTGCATCGTCAAAACCGCCGGTGTGGACGAGTCCATCTGGGCGTTCAGCGGCAAGGCCCGCGTCTACGAGAGCCAGGACGATG
The DNA here is from genome assembly GCA_001770725.1 of Burkholderiales bacterium RIFCSPHIGHO2_01_FULL_63_240. Taxonomy (GTDB): domain Bacteria; phylum Pseudomonadota; class Gammaproteobacteria; order Burkholderiales; family Burkholderiaceae_C; genus Aquabacterium. The sequence continues at coordinate 92,789 of MERU01000011.1, read as the reverse complement.
CGGTCGAAGGCATCCTGGGCGAAGAGGTGCAGGCTGGCGACGTGGTCGTCATCCGCTACGAAGGCCCCAAGGGCGGCCCCGGCATGCAGGAAATGCTCTACCCCACGTCCTACCTCAAGAGCCGCGGTCTGGGCAAAGCCTGTGCGCTGCTGACCGACGGGCGCTTCTCAGGCGGCACCTCGGGCCTGTCGATCGGCCACGCTTCGCCTGAAGCCGCTCAGGGCGGTGCCATCGCCCTGGTCGAGAACGGTGACACCATCGAGATCGACATCCCGAACCGCCGCATCCACCTGGCCATCAGCGACGAGGAAATGAACCGCCGCCGCGAGGCCATGGAGGCCAAGGGCCCGAACGCCTGGAAGCCGGCCAACCGCCAGCGCCACGTTTCGGCCGCACTGCAGGCCTATGCCCTGCTGACCACCTCGGCCGACACCGGCGCCGTGCGCGACCTGTCGCAACTGCAGCGCTGAGGGTTTTCAGCGCCGCGACACGGCTTCGGCCACGTCGTCCCCTGAGGCGTCCGCGAGCGCGGGCGCCTTTTTCGTTCTGGGCACCACGGTTGCCACCATCTGCCGAGCCAGCGTCTCGTACAGGGGGCGCGCAATCAGCCGGGAGAGCGCTGCGGCCAGCATGGCCGCGCCCATCAGGCTGAGCACCATGGCGTGGCCGTCCACCATCTCCATCACGATGATGAAGGCGGTGATCGGGGCCTGGGTCACGGCCGCGAGGAAGGCCGCCATGCCGATGGCGATCAGCACCGGTTTCGGGTCCGCCGTCAACGACGCCACCTCGTGACCGATGCTCGCGCCCATCGTCAGCGAGGGCGCAAAGATGCCGCCGGGCACGCCACAGATGGCCGACAGCCAGGTGGTCAAAAAGCGCAGCAGGGTGTCCAGGCCCTGTGTGGCGTCCTGGCCTTCGAGCATCTGGCGGGTGACCTGGTAGCCGCTGCCGAAGCTGCTGCCCGAGCTCGCCAGGCCGATGCCGGCAACGGCCAGGCCACAGGCCGCGGCAAACCAGCAAGGGTGGGCCTGGCGGAAGCGGCGGAACCGGTCGGTGCCTGGGCTGAGGGACCAGCTCAGCAGGCGCGAGAACAGGCCGCCGCTGAGGCCGCAGGCCAGCGTCACGGCCAGGCCAGGCAGCAGCAGCCCCCAGCCAAAGGCCTCGACCTGGATGCGGCCGAAGTAAGTGCCGCTGCCATGGGCCGACACCGCCACCAGCCCCGCGATGACGATGGCCGCGATCAGCAGGCCGCTGGCGCGGTCTTCCGGGCGGCGGGACAGCTCCTCGATGGCGAACATCACGCCGCCCAGCGGGGTGTTGAAGGCCGCAGCCACCCCGGCGGCCCCGCCGGCCACGAGCAGGCCACGCTCGTTGATGTGGCTGCGCTCGGGCAGCCAGCGGCGCGCGTGGTGCATCACGCCCGCGGCCACCTGCACCGAAGGGCCTTCCCGCCCGGTCGACAGGCCGGCCAGCAGCCCGCCCGAAGTCAGCAGCACCTTGGCCACCGACAGCTTGAGCGACACGAAACGGCTGCGCTGCCCGGGCTCGATGGCCTCATGCTGCGCAGCCAGCACCTGCGGGATGCCCGAGCCGGCCGCGCCCGGTGCCCAGCGGCGCGTCAGCCAGACGATGCCGGTGGTCAGCGCCGGGGTCCAGATCAGCACCAGCCACGGCTGCTCGGTGTGCAAGCTGAAGAAGGCGCGCAGGGCGGCCTCGCTCAGCCAGGTCAGGCCGATGACCGCCAGACCGGACAGCACCGCGAAGCCGATGATCACCAGCCGGGCGGCCCAGGCGCGCCAGTCAGACAGCTCGCGGCCGAGGGCTTGCGCCTCCCCGCTGCCGGAGGGGGGTGTTTCGTTCACTGTTGTGTGCTGGGTTCATTGCGGGGGTCGGTGACCCAAGCTTGCAACACGCATGCCCAAAGCCAGCAGCCGGCGCGGATGGGGTCAAAGCAGCTTGAGGCAGGCCATCGCCACCACCGTCGGCCCGGCCGCCGACAGGAACAGAGCCAGCGCACTGACCGACTGCGTGCGCAGCTCGCCCTTGAGGATGGCCGCACCCGCGGGGTTGGGTGCGTTGGCGATCAGGGTCAGGCCGCCGCCCGTGACGGCTCCGGCCACCAGCGCGTACTTGAAATCCGGGCTCAGACCGGGCACCAGCGAGCCGAGGTAGGTCAGCGCCGCGTTGTCGGTGATGGCGGTCAGCGCGGTGGCACCGTAGTACACCGCGTCGCTGCTCATGCTCAGCAAGGCTGGCTCCAGCCACCACCGCTGCTGCCCGCCCAGCACGACCAGGCCGGCCAGGAAGAAGGCCACCATGAGCCCTTCGCGCAGGATGGGGGGCGATTGGTGCCGACCGTAGGCGTTCATGAAGCCCAGGAAGAACAGCAGCAGGGCCAGGAACACGACAGCGTGGTGCGCGAAGGCGACGATGCCCACCAGGAAGCCCAGGTGGATGAGCGTGACCGCCAGCGGGGGCATGGGCTCGGGCGAGCTGGCAGCGGGGCGCAGTCGGATGAACTCGCGCGCGAAGAGCACCACCAGGCCCAGCGAGTTCAGGCCCACCGCCAGGGCCGCCTTCCAGCCGAAGTTCGAGAGCATGAAGCCCAGGTCCCAGCCCCAAGCGCCTGCCACCATCAACACGGGCGGTGCGGCGTAAGGCGTGAGCGTGCCGCCGATGGACACGTTGACGAAGAGCACGCCCAGCACGCCGTACTTGAGTTTCTCGGAGATGCCCAGCTTGAACAGGCCGTCGCGCAGCAGCAGCGCCGCCAGCGTCATGGCCGCCGGCTCCGTGATGAATGAGCCCAGCAAGGGCACGAAGGCCAGGATGACCAGCGCCTGCCCCATGGCACCGGGCAGCGGCACGAGCCGCGTCAGGAACCGGGTCAGCAGGCTGGCGAGCTGGAGGATGGGTTTGCTCGCCGCCGTCACCATGATCGCGAACACGAACAGCGGCTCGGTGAAGTTGCGCCCATCGAGGTACCGGATGGCTTCTTCCTTGCCGTCGATGGCGAACATGCACACCATCAGCACCATGGCCCAGAAGCCGAACACCACCTCGACTTCGGCCAGGAAGTGCCACAGGCCGGCGTGGGCCGGGCGCGTGTGAGCGAGGTGCTCGAAGAACTTCGTCGAGAAGGTGTGCACCAGCGCGATGCAAAACAGCGCCGCACCGATGGCCTGAATGAGTGTGGGATGCATCGGGCGATGCTAGCAGTTGCCTGCTGCGTAAACGCGTGGACGCGCTTGCGGTGATTCACATGCGGTATCGTTCGCGCCATGCTGACGCACCCCCAATTCGACCCGATCGCCCTGTCCCTGGGCCCGCTGCAGATCCACTGGTATGGCCTGACCTACCTGGCGGCTTTCTCGATGTTCTACCTGCTGGCGGCCCAGCGCGTGAAGCGCCCCTGGTACGCCGAAGCTGGCTGGACGCGTGAAACCATCGAGGACTTGCTGTTCTTCGGGGTGCTGGGCGTGATCCTGGGCGGGCGTCTGGGTTACGTGCTGTTCTACAAACCGACCTACTACCTGGGGCACCCGGGCGAGATCCTGGCCGTCTGGCAGGGGGGCATGGCCTTCCATGGCGGGCTCATCGGTGTCATGGTGGCCATGCTGGTGTTCGCCTGGCGGCGCCAGCGCAGCTTCTTCGAGGTGGCCGACCTGGTGGCGCCTTGCGTGCCGGTGGGGCTGGCCGCGGGGCGCATCGGCAATTTCATCAACGGCGAGCTGTGGGGCAGGGCGGCCGATCCCAGCCTGCCCTGGGCCATGGTCTTTCCGCAGTCGGGCAGCGACCTGCCGCGCCATCCCTCTCAGCTCTACCAGTTTGGCCTGGAAGGCCTGACATTGTTCGTTTTGTTGTGGTGGTACGCCCGCAGCCCACGCCCGCGTGGTGCCGTCGCCGGGGCGTTCCTGTTCGGTTATGGCGTGTTCCGCTTTGTCGCGGAGTACTTCCGCGAGCCCGACAGCTTCCTGGGCCTGCTGGCGCTCAACATGAGCATGGGCCAATGGCTGTGCGTCCCCATGATCGCCTTGGGCGCCCTGATTTGGGGCATTGCACAAAAAAAAGCCCCCCGTCCGTGAGGACAGGGGGTTGAAAAGGGTCGGTGGCGTTTTCGCAAACCCACTGACCCCCGCTGAGGAAGACCGCCGGCTTCGCACGAAACCGACGGTCGCTGGAGCAGATGCAATCGCTGTGCCAGCTCTGCGGGGGCGGGGGGCCGCTCAGGCCGCCTGCTTGTGCGCCACGCCGTGGCGGGTGTAGAGGAAGTCCAGCACGGCCTTGCGGCAGTGCATGTAGGTGGCGTCCTCGGCCAGCTCGACGCGGTTGCGGGGGCGCGCCAGGGGCACGTCCAGCACCTCGCCAATGGTGGCGGCCGGGCCGTTGGTCATCATCACGATGCGGTCTGACAGCAGCACGGCTTCGTCCACGTCGTGGGTCACCATGACCACGGTGCTCTGTGTGCGGGCCACGATCTTGAGCAACTCGTCCTGCAGGTGGGCGCGGGTCAGCGCGTCCAGGGCGCCGAAGGGCTCGTCCATCAGCAGCACCTTGGGCTCCATCGCGAGGGCCCGGGCGATGCCCACGCGCTGCTTCATGCCGCCCGAGATTTCACCCGGGCGCTTCTGCGTGGCGTGGGACATGTTGACCAGCTCCAGCGCCGCTTCGGTGCGGGCCTTGAGCTGGGCCTTGCTTTCCTTGCCGCCGAAGACACGTTCCACCGCCAGGTAGACGTTTTCGAAGCAGGTCAGCCAGGGCAGCAGCGAGTGGTTCTGGAACACCATCGCGCGCTCAGGGCCGGGGCCGGCGATCTCGCGCCTGTCGCAGATCAGGCCGCCGCTCGTGGGTGTCAGCAAGCCAGCGATCAGGTTGAGCAGCGTGGACTTGCCGCAGCCCGAGTGGCCGATCAGCGCGATGAACTCGCCCTTGTTGATCTGCAGGTTGATTTCGCGCAGCGCGTGGAACTGGCCCTTCTTGGTGTTGAACACCATCTCGGCCTGGCTGATGTCGATGAATGCGGACATGGTGTGACTCCTTATTCGAAGCTGAAGCGCTTGGCGATGGCCACGAGGGCGTTTTCAAGCAGCAGGCCGACGATGCCGATCACGAAGATGGCGATGATGATGTGAGACACGTTCAGGTTGTTCCACTCGTCCCAGACCCAGAAGCCGATGCCCACGCCGCCGGTCAGCATCTCGGCGGCCACGATCACCAGCCAGGCCGTGCCCACCGACAGGCGCACGCCAGTCAGCATGTAGGGCAGCACCGAGGGGAACAGGATCTTGGTGACGATCTTCCACTCGCTCAGGTTGAGCACCTTGGCCACGTTGAGGTAATCCTCCGGCACACGCTGCACGCCCACGGCGGTGTTGATGATCATCGGCCAGATCGAGCAGATGAAGATGGTCCAGATGGCGGCCGGGTCGGCCGACTTGAACACCAGCAGGCCAATGGGCAGCCAGGCCAGGGGCGAGACCGGGCGCAGCAGGCTGATGATCGGGTTGAGCATGCCGCCGATGACCTGCGAGCGACCGATGATGAAGCCCATCGGGATGCCCACCAGCGCGGCCAGACCGAAGCCCATGGCCACGCGCTTGAGCGAGAACCAGATGTTCCAGCCGATGCCCTGGTCGTTGGGTCCGTTGCTGTAGAACGGGTCGGAGAACAGCGCCACGGCCGCGTCCCAGGTCTGCAGCGGCGTTGGGAAGGTGGTGCTCTTCATCGTGAGCAGGGCCCAGATGCCGATCAACAAGGCCAGGCCGGCAACAGGGGAGAGGATTTTCAGGGCCAATCCCGCCCAGTCGAAGGATGCCTTGGTGGCTGGGGTGGAGGCGGGGGCGGTGGAGGAGGCAGCTGTCATGGGCGTGGAGGCGGACTTCGCGGACGCCTTGTCGGCGCGCAGGGCGTCGCTGGCTTCGGAGGGGCTGTGAAAAACGGCGCTGACCATGGAGGACTCCTTTGGTGCAGAGAGAGGTCGGGGGCGGATGGGGCGCAAGGGCCCCACCCGGTTCAGCGTCTGCAAGAAATTGGCCTGATGAGCCATCCTTCATCGGGATGACCGGCCCCCTCCTGTGAAGGAGGGGGCGGTGCCATCGGGGGCGCTCTGTCGGGCCGGTCTCAGCGGGGCTCAGTGGTGAAACTGCGAAAACGTCGAACCGGGTGGCTTGCAACTCGGGGCGTCAAGGTGGGGCTCCGCCTCAGACCTTGATCTTGAAACCGTCGGCGTACTTCTTCGGGTCCTTGCCGTCCCAGACCACGCCGTCGATCATCTTGGTGGTGCGCAGCACGTCCTTAGGAATCGGCACGTTCAGCGCGCTGGCCGCCTGCTTGTACAAGTCGACCTTGTTGACCTGCTTGGCCACCGACAGGTAGTCGGGGTGGTCTTTGAGCAGGCCCCAGCGCTTGTGCTGGGTCAGGAACCACATGCCATCGCTGAGGTACGGGAAGTTGACCGTGCCGTCGTTGAAAAACTTCATGTGGTTGGGGTCGTCCCAGGTCTTGCCCAGGCCGTTCTGGTAGCGGCCCAGGATGCGCTGGTTGATCGCGTCCACGCCCGTGTTGACGTAGGATTTGGCGGCGATGGTCTCGGCCATCTTCAGCTTGTTCTGCAGGCCTGCGTCGATCCACTTGCCCGCTTCCAGCACCGCCATGATCACGGCGCGCGCGGTGTTGGGGTACTTCTTGACGAACTCATCCGTCGTGCCCAGCACCTTCTCGGGGTGGTCCTTCCAGATGTCCTGCGTGGTAGCGGCCGTGATGCCGATGCCGTCCACGATGGCGCGGTGGTTCCAGGGCTCGCCCACGCAGAAGCCGTCCATGTTACCCACGCGCATGTTGGCGACCATCTGCGGCGGGGGCACGGTGATGACCTTGGCGTCCTTCATCGGGTTGATGCCGTAGGTCGCCAGCCAGTAGTAGATCCACATGGCGTGCGTGCCGGTCGGGAAGGTCTGCGCGAAGGTGTATTCGCGCTTGTCGGTGGTCATCAGCTTGGCCAGCGAGGCGCCGTCCACGGCCTTCTTGTCGGCCAGGGCCTTCGACAGCGTGATGGCCTGGCCGTTGTGGTTCAGGTTCATCAGCACGGCCATGTCCTTCTTGGGGCCGCCGATGCCCATCTGCACGCCGTAGATCAGGCCGTACAGGACGTGGGCCATGTGCAGGTCACCATTGACCAGCTTGTCGCGAACACCCGCCCAGGAGGCTTCCTTGGTGGGGACGATCTTGATGCCGTACTTCTTGTCGAAGCCCAGGACCGAGGCCATCACGATGGAGGCGCAGTCGGTCAGGGGGATGAAGCCGATCTTGACTTCTTCCAGTTCAGGCTTGTCGGACCCGGCGGCCCAGACTGCGGAGGGCAGTCCGGCGGCGGCACCGACAGCGCCGGCAGCGGCAACGGTCTTCAAGATGGTGCGGCGGGTCATGTTCGGATCCTGCTGATTCATGGTGCAAAGCTTTCCTGTTTTGAAAAACAAAAAAGGTGTCGTCGTTGCGAGCAGCCTTTTGGCTTTTCGCAGCGAAGACACCTTTGTCCGGAAGCTCGGGGCCCATCGTTGAGCGCCCAAGTCACGCAAGGTCGCCGTTGACCCTGCTTGCATCAGGTAATGCAAAGCCTGTGCCAGCCCTGGGCGAGGCAGAAACATCGAAAACGGAAGGTTGAGCCGCAGAGGGCTGGTGCATCGGCCCCTGATGCGGTGCCCGCGCGCACCGTCCCGGGGTGATGTGCACCGATCGCGGTGCTCAGCCCAGCAGGTCGGCGGCGTCGATCAGGCGCTGGGCCACCTCGGCCAGTTTCAGACCCCGGTCCATGGCCGCCTTGCGCAGCCGGGCGTAGGCTTCCTGCTCCGACAGGCCCTGGCGGGTCATCAGGAGGCCCTTGGCCCGGTCGATGACCTTGCGCTCTTCGAGCTGGTTGCGCGCGTCGGCCAGTTCGCTGCGCAACAACTCCTCGTGCTCGAAGCGCGCCAGGGCCACATCCAGCACGGGCTTGATCTGGGCCGCGGTCGTGCCTGCCACCACGTAGGTGGACACCCCCGCGGAGATGGCCTGGCGCACGTAGCTCGTGTCCGGGTCATCCGAGAGCATCACGATGGGGCGGCGGTCGTCGCGCGTGGCGAGCACCACGTGCTCCAGGATGTCTCGCCCTTGGGATTCGGCGTCCACCACGATCAGGTCAGGCTGGATCTGCACCAGCCGCTCGGGCAGGAAGCGGTCGCCGGGCAGGGTGGCGACCACGTTGTAGCCCGCCTCCAGCAAGGCGATGCGCAGGATGCGCGTGCGCTCGACCTCGGCCACCTCGTCGTCATCCGGCTCCAGGGAGACGGTGACGGGCAGGATGATGACCACGCGCAGGTGGGTGGCTGGGGGTTGCGGCATGCCTGGCATCATGCAACAAACGAACCCCTGACCAGGCCGGGACCTTCGCCGATGTGGCCATGCGGCCACCGGCCTTGGCGCGGCGCCCTACACTTGAGGGATGTCTGTCCGCCCCCAACGCATCCTGGGCATCGAATCGTCGTGCGACGAAACCGGGGTCGCCATCGTCCAGCTGAACGAGCAAGGCCCGCCCCAACTGCTCGCCCACGCCCTGCACAGCCAGATCGACATGCACCAGGCCTATGGCGGTGTCGTGCCCGAGTTGGCCTCCAGAGACCACATCCGCCGCGTCGTGCCGCTGACCCGCCAGGTCATGGCCGATGCTGGCTTGTCGCTGCCCGACGTCGACCTGGTGGCCTACACCCAGGGGCCGGGTCTGGCGGGTGCGTTGCTGGTTGGGGCCGGGGTGGCCTGTGCGCTGGCCACCAGCCTGGGCAGGCCCATGCTCGGCATCCATCACCTGGAAGGGCACCTGCTGTCGCCCTTCCTGTCGGCCGACCCGCCCGAGTTTCCGTTTGTCGCGCTGCTGGTTTCTGGGGGACACACCCAGTTGATGCGGGTGGACGGGGTGGGGCGTTACGAGCTGCTGGGCGAGACCGTGGACGACGCGGCTGGCGAGGCGTTCGACAAGTCCGCGAAGCTGATGGGCTTGCCCTACCCTGGCGGGCCGCACCTGTCGAAGCTCGCCGAAGGCGGGCGCGAGGGCGCTTTTGAATTGCCGCGTCCCATGCTGCACAGCGGCAACCTGGACTTCTCTTTTGCCGGGCTGAAGACCGCAGTACGCACTCATTTGGTGCGCTTGGGGTGGCTCGACGAGTCGGCGGCCCTGGCGGATCCGGCGAACCGAGCCGTGCTGGTCGACTTGGCCGCCTCCACCCAGGCCGCCATCGTCGAGGTGCTGGTCAAGAAATCGCTGGCCGCCCTCAAGGAAACCGGCCTCAAGCGGGTGGTGATCGCCGGTGGGGTGGGGGCCAACCGCCTGCTGCGCGAGCAACTGAACCAGGCCTGCCTGCGTCGGGGCATCCGGGTGCACTACCCGGAGCTGCACCTGTGCACCGACAACGGGGCCATGATCGCGCTTGCGGCGGCCATGCGGCTCCAGGCGGGACGGGCCGAGCCCAGCCGCGAGCCGGTGTTCGACGTGCGCCCCCGCTGGGACCTCGCCAGCCTGTGAGGCTGCCTCGACCACCTGGCGAAATCCTGATATAGTGTCGGGCTGTCCTTCTTTGGTTGGCTGGCTTTGCCAGTTTTGCCAAAAAAGGCTTGTCGCACGACCTGGGTCGGTTTCACCCGGTGTCGCAAGTCCAACGCAGAAACCGATCATGCCCTGGTGAGTGCCGGGTGCTGGCGGTCTGCTCTTTTGTAGGAAACACCATGTCTGTCGCAGACCTCAACAAGTCCGAGATCATCAAGGCCAACGCCCGTGGCCAGGCCGACACCGGCTCCCCCGAAGTGCAAGTGGCCCTGCTGACCGCTCGCATCAACGAACTGACTCCCCACTTCAAGGCCAACAAGAAGGACCACCACGGTCGTCGCGGCCTGCTGCGCATGGTCAGCCGTCGTCGCAAGCTGCTCGACTACCTCAAGGGCAAGGACTTCGGTCGTTACACCGCGCTGATCCAGAAGCTGGGCCTGCGCAAGTAAGCACCGCATGACGACAAAAAGCCTGTCTGGACGCCTCCAGCACAGGCTTTTTGTTTTTTGACGCCGGCACTCATTCGAGCGACCGCTGTGTCATTCCAGCGTGGTTGACTCCCTCGGGTCAACAACGCACCTCGCGGCTCAGCCCCGCTGGAATGGCATCGCGACAGAGTGAAGGCACCCTCCGGGCCATGTGGCCCGACACAAACAGGAGACTGCATCCATGACCATGTTCAACAAAGTCACCAAGACCTTCCAGTGGGGCAACCACACCGTCGTGATGGAGACGGGTGAAATCGCCCGCCAGGCCACCGGCGCCGTGCTGGTCGACATCGAAGGCACCGTGGTGCTGGCCACCGTCGTGTGCGCCAAGACACCCAAGGCCGGCCAGGACTTCTTTCCCCTGACCGTCGACTACATCGAGAAGACCTACGCCGCCGGCAAGATCCCTGGCAGCTTCTTCAAGCGCGAAGCCAAGCCTTCCGAACTCGAGACCCTGACCTCGCGCCTGATCGACCGCCCGATCCGCCCGCTGTTCCCTGAAGGCTTCTACAACGAAGTGCAGCTGGTCATCCACGTGGTGTCGCTGAACCCCGAAGTCTCGGCCGACATCGCCGCCATGATCGCCTCCAGCGCCGCGCTGTCGATCTCGGGCATCCCCTTCAACGGCCCCATCGGTGCCGCCCGCGTGGGCTACATCAACGGCGAATACGTGCTAAACCCCAGCATCGCCGAGCTGGCCGACTCCAAGATGGACCTGATCGTCGCCGGCACCGAAACCGCCGTGCTGATGGTCGAATCCGAAGCCGACCAGCTGTCCGAAGACGTGATGCTGGGTGGCGTGGTGTTCGGTCACGAGCAGGGCAACATCGCCATCCAGGCCATCCACGACCTGGTGCGTGACGCCGGCAAGCCGGCCTGGGACTGGCAGCCGCCTGCCAAGGACGAAGACTTCATCGCCAAGGTCAACGGCCTGGCCGAAGAAAAGCTGCGCGCCGCCTACCAGATCCGCTCCAAGCAGGCCCGCACCCAGGCTTGCCGTGCCGCCTACGCCGAAGTCAAGGGCGCCCTGACCGAGCAAGGCATCGCTTTTGATGCCGTCAAGGTCGAAAGCCTGATGTTCGACATCGAAGCCAAGATCGTGCGCAGCCAGATCCTGGCTGGTGAGCCCCGCATCGACGGCCGCGACACCCGCACCGTGCGCCCCATCGAAATCCGCACCGGCGTGCTGCCGCGCGTGCACGGCTCGGCCCTGTTCACCCGTGGTGAAACCCAGGCCCTGGTCATCGCCACCCTCGGCACCGAACAAGACGCCCAGCGCATCGACGCCCTGACCGGCGACTTCCGCGACACCTTCCTGTTCCACTACAACATGCCTCCGTTCGCCACTGGCGAAACCGGTCGCGTGGGCTCGCCGAAGCGCCGTGAAATCGGCCACGGCCGCCTGGCCAAGCGCGCCCTGGTGCCGCTGCTGCCCGCCAAGGAAGACTTTGCCTACACCGTGCGCGTGGTCTCGGAAATCACCGAGTCCAACGGCTCCTCGTCGATGGCTTCGGTCTGCGGCGGCTGCCTGGCCATGATGGACGCGGGCGTTCCGATGAAGGCCCATGTGGCCGGCATCGCCATGGGCCTGATCAAGGACGGCAACAAGTTCGCCGTGCTGACCGACATCCTGGGTGACGAAGATCACCTGGGCGACATGGACTTCAAGGTGGCCGGCACCACCGGCGGCATCACCGCCCTGCAGATGGACATCAAGATCCAGGGCATCACCAAGGAAATCATGCAGGTGGCACTGGCTCAGGCCAAGGAAGCCCGCCTGCACATCCTGGGCAAGATGACCGAAGCCATGGCCGGCGCCAACACGGAAGTCTCCGAGTTCGCTCCTCGCCTGTACACCCTCAAGATCAACCCGGAAAAAATCCGTGACGTGATCGGCAAGGGCGGTGCCACCATCCGCGGCCTGTGCGAAGAGACCGGCTGCCAGATCAACATCGCCGAAGACGGTGTCATCACCATCGCCTCGACCGATGGCGCCAAGGCCGAGTTCGCCATCAAGCGCATCAACGAGATCACCGCTGAAGTGGAAATCGGTGCCACCTACGAAGGCGCGGTCACCAAGCTGTTCGACTTCGGTGCCCTGGTGAACCTGCTGCCCGGCAAGGACGGCCTGCTGCACATCAGCCAGATCGCCCACGAGCGCGTCGAGAACGTGGCCGACTACCTCAAGGAAGGCCAGATCGTCAAGGTCAAGGTCCTCGAGACGGACGAGAAGGGCCGCGTCAAGCTGTCCATGAAGGCCCTGCTGGAGCGCCCTGAAGGCATGCCCGAGCGCGAAGAGCGCGGCGACCGTGGTCCCCGCGGCGATCGTGGTGATCGCGGCGGCCGTGACCGTGGCGACCGCGGTGGTGACCGCGGCGAGCGCCGTGACCGTGCGCCTCGCGCCGAGCAGGCTCCCCAGGAAGCTGGTGGCGAGTCGCAAGGCCAAGAACAACAACAGCAGCAGTGAGCACCATGAAGAAGCTGGTTGTTGGCAACTGGAAGATGCACGGCAGCCGTGCGTCCAATGCCGAGCTGCTGCAGGGCCTGCTGGCCGCTGACCTGACCGCGACGGCGCCCCGCGCCGACGTGGCGGTCTGCCCGCCGGCGGTGTTCCTGGCGGACGTGGCTGAGGCCCTGAAGGGTTCGGCCATCGCCTTTGGCTCGCAGGACCTGTCCACGCAGGCCCAGGGCGCCTACACCGGTGAGGTGTCGGGCCCCATGGTCCGCGAGTTCGGTGCGACCTACGCCATCGTCGGTCACTCCGAGCGCCGCAGCTACCATGCCGAAAGCGATCAGCTCGTGGCCGACAAGGCCAAGGCTGCGCTGGCGCATGGCCTGGTGCCCATCGTCTGCGTGGGCGAGACCCTGGCCGAGCGCGAAGCCGGTCAGACCGAAGCCGTTGTGGGTCGCCAGATCGACGCCGTCATCGCTGCCCTGGGCGCCGATGTGGCCAAGGTGGTGGTGGCTTACGAGCCCGTCTGGGCCATCGGCACCGGCAAGACCGCTTCGCCCGAGCAGGCCCAGGCCGTGCACGCTTTCCTGCGTGCGCGCCTGAAGTCGGCTCAACCGGCTGCGGCCCAGGTGCCTTTGCTTTACGGCGGCAGCGTCAAGCCCGACAACGCCAGCGAACTGTTCGCCCAGGCCGACATCGACGGCGGCCTGATCGGCGGCGCTTCGCTCAAGGCGGCTGACTTCGCCGCCATCGCGCGCGCGGCCTGATCGGTCCGCGCATTCACTGATTTCAGGAGTTCGAGTTCATGCAACAAGCCTTGTTGACCTTGGTCCTGCTGCTGCAGGTGGTGTCGGCGCTGGCCATGATCGGCCTGGTGCTGGTGCAGCACGGCAAGGGCGCCGACATGGGGGCGTCTTTCGGCAGCGGTGCTTCCGGCAGCCTTTTTGGCGCCACCGGCAGCGCCAATTTCTTGTCCCGCTCCACGGCGGTGGCGGCCACGGTGTTCTTCGTGGCCACCCTGGCGCTGGCTTACTTCGGCACCAACCGTGTCGCGGTCGCCGAGCAACCCTCGCTGCTGGAGCAGGCCGCCAGCGCCGCGGCGCAGGCTTCGGGCGCGGCCCCTGCCTCCGCACCGGCGACACCCGCCTCCGGCGCGGCCCTGATCCCTGGCAAGTGATGTCAGGCGTGCGGCCGGCGCGGGTGCTGCTTGAGTGCCCGGCCGGCCGCGCACGAAAGTGCACACTCACGCCACACCCCCTGCGTGAAGAAGTGTTTTTCGGTTTAGAATCTGAGTCTTCGGTGAGCAATCCTCAGGCAAACCGGAGCAAAGTTCGACAAGCGGTCACAAAGACGTGATGCAGCTTGACGTCAGGTCCCCAGCCTGGTGTCCATTCGAATGCCGACGTGGTGAAATTGGTAGACACGCTATCTTGAGGGGGTAGTGGCGAAAGCTGTGCGAGTTCGAGTCTCGCCGTCGGCACCAAAAGATCAAACGAGTCTTTGTGTCCACCCACATGATCAGCGCCAGTTGCTTGCTTGTAGCTGATCGGTTGTGCGATGACAGCCACCTGTCCGGGGTAGGTGTCGGTGGTGCGAAGTTCTCCGGAGGGCGCGCTGTGGCCGCTGCCATGTCGGTTTTTGCCGGCTGGTGGGTGCCTGGCGCGCTTTTTGTTTTGTCGATGTGTTCCAATCGCGCAGCACGCGCCTTGTGCGCTGCAGCATGACGTTCAATCAGAAAGCCCTCGGCCATGAACATTGAGCAATACCTGCCGGTCATCCTTTTCATCCTGGTCGGCGTGGGTGTCGGCGTGGCGCCTCAACTGCTGGGCTTCCTGCTCGGCCCTCGTCGCCCTGACGAGGCCAAGAACTCCCCCTACGAATGCGGCTTCGAAGCCTTCGAAGACGCGCGCATGAAGTTCGACGTGCGCTACTACCTGGTCGCCATCCTGTTCATCCTGTTCGACCTGGAAATCGCTTTCTTGTTTCCCTGGGCCGTGGCCCTCAAGGAAGTCGGCATGACCGGTTTCCTGGCCGTCATGCTGTTCCTGGGCATCCTCGTCGTGGGCTTTGCCTACGAGTGGAAAAAGGGCGCCCTGGACTGGGAATGATGCAGACCGTGCCCACACCCACCAGCGGGCACCAACGGAATCTGAAGAGGTAATCACATGGGCATCGAAGGCGTTTTCAAGGAAGGTTTCATCACCACCTCCGCCGACACCCTGATCAACTGGTCGAAGACCGGCTCGCTGTGGCCGATGACCTTCGGCCTGGCGTGTTGCGCCGTGGAGATGATGCACGCGGGTGCCGCGCGCTACGACATCGACCGCTTCGGCATGCTGTTCCGTCCGAGCCCGCGTCAGTCCGACCTGATGATCGTGGCCGGCACGCTGTGCAACAAGATGGCGCCCGCGCTGCGCAAGGTCTACGACCAGATGGCCGAGCCCCGCTGGGTGCTGTCCATGGGCTCTTGCGCCAACGGCGGCGGCTACTACCACTACAGCTACTCGGTGGTGCGCGGCTGCGACCGCATCGTGCCCGTCGACGTCTACGTGCCGGGCTGCCCCCCGACCGCTGAAGCGCTGCTCTACGGCATCTTGCAGCTGCAAGCCAAGATCCGCCGTGAGAACACCATCGCCCGCTGATCAGGAAGCACGCGCATGAGCCAGAAACTCGCCACCCTGCAAGCCGCCCTGGAATCCGTCCTGGGCGACAAGATCAAGCGCCTGGTCGTCGACCGCGGCGAGATCACCATCACCGTCTCGGCTGCCGATTACGAAGGCGTTGCGCTCACCTTGCGCGACGATGCCTCGCTGAAGTTCGAGCAATTGATGGACCTGTGCGGCATCGACTACTCGGCCTACAAGGACGGTGCGCCGAGCATCTACGCCGAAGGCCCGCGCTTTTGCGTCGTCAGTCACCTGCTGTCGGTCAGCCACAACTGGCGTGTGCGCCTGAAGGTGTTCGCGCTGGAAGACGACTTCCCCGTGGTCAAGTCGGTCAACCCCATCTGGAACAGCGCCAACTGGTTCGAGCGCGAGGCCTTCGACCTGTACGGCATCGTGTTCGACGGTCACGAAGACCTGCGCCGCATCCTGACCGACTACGGCTTCATCGGCCACCCCTTCCGCAAGGACTTCCCGGTGTCCGGCCACGTCGAGATGCGCTACGACGCCGAGCAAAAACGCGTGATCTACCAGCCGGTGTCTATCGAGCCGCGCGAGATCACCCCGCGCATCATCCGCGAAGACAACTACGGTGGTCTGCACTGATCGCTGGAGCACTGAGTCATGGCTGAAATCAAGAACTACACCCTGAACTTCGGTCCGCAGCACCCCGCGGCCCACGGCGTGCTGCGCCTGGTGCTCGAGCTGGACGGCGAAGTCATCCAGCGCGCCGACCCCCACATCGGCCTGCTGCACCGCGCCACCGAAAAGCTGGCCGAGTCCAAGACCTACATCCAGTCGCTGCCCTACATGGACCGCCTGGACTACGTCTCGATGATGAGCAACGAGCACGCCTACTGCCTGGCCATCGAGAAGATGCTGGGCGTCGACGTGCCGGTTCGCGCACAGTACATCCGCGTGATGTTCGCGGAAATCACCCGCGTGCTGAACCACCTGCTCTGGCTGGGCTGCCACGGTTTCGACTGCGGCGCCATGAACATCCTCATCTACTGCTTCCGCGAGCGCGAAGACCTCTTCGACATGTACGAAGCCGTCTCGGGCGCCCGCATGCACGCGGCCTACTTCCGCCCGGGTGGTGTCTACCGCGACCTGCCGGACACCATGCCGCAGTACAAGGCCAGCAAGATCCGCAACGCCCGCGCCATCTCGAAGCTCAACGAGAACCGCCAGGGCTCGCTGCTGGACTTCATCGACGACTTCACCCAACGCTTCCCCAAGCTGGTGGACGAGTACGAGACCCTGCTGACCGACAACCGCATCTGGAAGCAGCGCACCGTCGGCATCGGCGTGGTCAGCCCTGAGCGCGCCCTGCAGATGGGCATGACCGGCGCCATGCTGCGTGGTTCGGGCATCGTCTGGGACCTGCGCAAGCACCAGCCCTACGACGTCTACGACAAGCTGGACTTCGACATCCCCGTGGGCACCAACGGCGACTGCTACGACCGCTACGTGGTCCGCGTCGAAGAGCTGCGCCAGTCCAACCGCATCATCAAGCAGTGCGTGGACTGGCTGCGTGCCAACCCGGGCCCGGTCATCACCGACAACCACAAGGTGGCACCGCCTTCGCGCGTCGAGATGAAGTCGTCGATGGAAGAGCTGATCCACCACTTCAAGCTCTTCACTGAAGGCTTTCACGTGCCCGAGTCCGAGGCCTATGCCGCGGTCGAGCACCCCAAGGGCGAATTCGGCATCTACCTGGTGTCCGACGGCGCCAACAAGCCTTACCGCCTGAAGATCCGCGCCCCCGGCTTCCCGCACCTGGCCGCCCTGGACGAGATGTCCAAGGGCCACATGATCGCCGACGCCGTGGCCATCATCGGCACGATGGACATCGTGTTCGGTGAGATCGACCGCTGAGTGAACGCTACCTGAGCAGCCCCACCATGTTGAGCGAACAAACCAAAGCGCGGTTCGACCGCGAACTCGCCAAGTACCCGGCCGACCAGCGCATTTCCGCGGTCATGGCCTGCCTGTCCATCCTCCAGCAGGAGCGTGGCTGGGTTTCGTCCGAGAGCGAGCAGGAGCTGGCCGACTACCTGGGTGTGGCCCCGATGGCCGTCCACGAAGTCACCAGCTTCTACAACATGTACAACCAGAAGCCGGTCGGGCAGTTCAAGCTGAACGTCTGCACCAACCTGCCTTGCCAGCTGCGCGACGGCGAGCAGGCCCTGCAGCACGTGTGCAAGAAGCTCGGCGTCGAGCCCTACGGCACCACGGCCGATGGCGTGTTCACCGTGCAGCCCAGCGAGTGCCTGGGTGCCTGCGCCGACGCGCCGGTGATGCTGGTCAATGACCGTCAGATGCTGAGCTTCATGAGCAACGAGAAGCTGGACCAGCTGCTCGACCTCCTGAAGTCCAAAGCCAAGTGAAGGGCAGGGCGATGATCGATCTCTCCCAATTCCAGGCGACCGGCAAGGAAACCGTTTTCCACGGCCGCCACATCAACCCCCAGATCTACGCCGACATCAACGGCAGCAACTGGTCCATCAAGGATTACGAAGCCCGTGGCGGTTACGCAGCCCTGCGCAAGATCCTGGGCAAGGACGGCGGCGAAGGCATGACGCAGGACGTCGTCATCGCCGAGGTCAAGGCCTCCGGCCTGCGTGGTCGCGGTGGTGCCGGTTTCCCCACGGGCCTGAAGTGGAGCTTCATGCCCCGCGCCTTCCCGGGCCAGAAGTACCTCGTCTGCAACTCCGACGAGGGCGAGCCGGGCACCGCCAAGGATCGCGAGATCCTGATGCACAACCCGCACATCGTGATCGAGGGCATGATCATCGCGGCCTACGCGATGGGCATCTCGGTGGGCTACAACTACATCCACGGCGAGATCTTCGAGGTCTACGAGCGCTTCGAAGCGGCCCTGGAAGAAGCCCGTGCGGCCGGCTACCTGGGTGACAACATCCTGGGCAGCGGTTTCAGCTTCCAGCTGCACGCGCACCATGGTTTCGGCGCCTACATCTGCGGCGAAGAAACCGCCCTGATCGAATCGATCGAAGGCAAGAAGGGCCAGCCCCGCTTCAAGCCGCCTTTCCCGGCGAGCTTCGGCGTCTATGGCAAGCCCACCACGATCAACAACACCGAGACCTTCGCGGCCGTCCCCTGGATCATCCGCAACGGTGGCGAGGCCTACCTGGCCGTCGGCAAGCCCAACAACGGTGGCACCAAGCTGTTCACCGTCTCGGGCGACGTCGAGAAGCCCGGCAACTTCGAGGTCCCGCTGGGCACGCCTTTCAGCACGCTGCTGGAACTCGCCGGTGGCGTGCGCAAGGGCCGCAAGCTCAAGGCTGTCATCCCGGGCGGCTCGTCTTCGCCCGTGATCCCCGCCGACGTGATGATGGGCCTGACGATGGACTACGACGCCATCGCCAAGGCGGGCTCCATGCTGGGCTCGGGCGCGGTCATCGTGCTCGACGACTCGCGTTGCATGGTCAAGAGCCTGCTGCGCCTGAGCTACTTCTACATGCACGAGTCCTGCGGCCAGTGCACGCCTTGCCGCGAAGGCACGGGCTGGCTGTGGCGCGTGGTGCAGCGCATCGAGGCCGGTCAGGGCCGCCTCGAAGACATCGACCTGCTGAACTCGGTCGCCGACAACATCCAGGGCCGCACGATCTGCGCGCTGGGTGACGCCGCCGCGATGCCGGTGCGTGCCTTCATCAAGCATTTCCGCGAAGAGTTCGTGCATCACATCGAGCACAAGACCTGCGTGGTCCCGGCCTACATCTGAACTGGGCATAGACATGGTTGAAATCGAAATCGACGGCCGAAAGGTCCAGGCTCAGGAAGGCTCCATGCTGATCCGGGCCGCCGAAGAAAACGGCACCTTCATCCCGCACTTCTGCTATCACAAGAAGCTGTCGGTGGCGGCCAACTGCCGCATGTGCCTGGTGGACATCGAAAAGGCCCCCAAGCCCATGCCCGCCTGCGCCACGCCCGTGACGCAAGGCATGATCGTTCGCACCAAGAGCGAGAAAGCCATCAAGGCTCAGCAGTCCGTCATGGAGTTCCTGCTGATCAACCACCCGCTGGATTGCCCGATCTGCGACCAGGGCGGTGAGTGCCAGCTGCAGGACCTGGCCGTTGGCTACGGTGGCAGCAAGTCGCGCTACGAAGAAGAAAAGCGCGTGGTGTTCCCCAAGGACGTGGGCCCGCTGATCTCGATGGAAGAGATGAGCCGTTGCATCCAGTGCACCCGCTGCGTGCGTTTCGGCCAGGAAATCGCCGGCGTGATGGAACTGGGCATGTCCAACCGTGGCGAGCATTCCGAGATCGAGACCTTCGTCGGCCGCTCCATCGACTCCGAGCTGTCGGGCAACATGATCGACATCTGCCCGGTCGGTGCCCTGACCAGCAAGCCCTTCCGCTACAGCGCCCGCACCTGGGAGCTGTCGCGCCGCAAGAGCGTCTCGCCCCACGATTCAACCGGCGCCAACCTGATCGTTCAGGTCAAGAACGGCAAGGTGATGCGCGTGGTGCCGCTCGAGAACGAGTCGGTCAACGAGTGCTGGATCGCCGACCGCGATCGCTTCAGCTACGAGGCACTCAACAGCGATGACCGCCTGACCCAGCCCATGATCAAGCAGGGCGGCCAGTGGCGTGAAGTCGATTGGACCACCGCGCTCGAATACGTGGCCAATGGCCTCAAGGGCGTCAAGACCGAACACGGTGCCGCCGCCATCGGCGCGCTGGCCACCGAGCACAGCACCGTCGAAGAGCTCTACCTGCTGGGCCAACTGGTGCGCGGCCTGGGTTCCGACAACGTCGACACCCGCCTGCGCAACGCCGACTTCACCTCTGGCGCCGGTGCCCGCTGGCTGGGCCTGCCCATTGCCGAGTTGAGCTCGCTCGACCGCGCCCTGGTGGTCGGCTCCTTCCTGCGCAAGGACCACCCGCTGTTTGCCTCGCGCCTGCGCCAGGCAACCAAGCGCGGCGCCAAGGTTTGCGCCATCGGTGGTGCCAACGACGACTGGCTGATGCCCCTGGCGCAGCGCGTGACGGTTGCGCCGAGCGCCTGGGCCCAGGCCCTGGGTGACGTGGCCGTGGCGATCGCCAACCAGCTTGGCATCGACATCCCCTGCAACGGCACCGCCACCGACGCCGCCAAGGCCATCGCGGCCTCGCTGCTGTCCGGCCAGAACAAGGCCGTGCTGCTGGGCAACGCCGCGGCGCAACACCCGCAGGCCTCGACCCTGCAGGCCCTGGGCCAGTGGATCGCCGAGAAGACCGGCGCCAAGCTGGGCTACCTGGGCGAGTCGGCCAACACCGTGGGCGCGCAGCTCGTCGGTGCGCAGCCGCAGCAAGGCGGGCTGAACGCTGGTCAGATGCTGTTGGGCCAGTCCATCAAGGCCCTGGTGCTGCTGGGTGTGGAACCCGAGTTCGACAGCGCCAACCCGGCCGCTGCCGTGGCCGCCGTTCAGGCCGCCGAAATGGTCGTGGTGATGAGCACCTTCAAGGGCGCCGCCCCCGAGTACGCCGACGTGATCCTGCCGATCGCGCCGTTCAGCGAGACCTCGGGCACCTTCGTCAACGCCGAAGGCCGCGCTCAAAGCTTCCACGGCGTGGTCAAGCCCCTGGGCGAGACCCGTCCGGCCTGGAAGGTGCTGCGCGTGCTGGGCACGATGCTGGGCATCAACGACTTCGCCTTCGAGACCTCGGAAGAGGTCAAGGCGCGTGCCCTGGGGGACCTCGCCACGCTGCCTTCGAAGCTGAACAACGCCACCTCGGCCGCCATCGCGATCAGCGCCGGCACCGGTGCCCTGGAGCGCCTGGCCGACCTGCCCATCTACAGCGCCGACGCCCTGGTGCGTCGCTCGCCCTCGCTGCAAGCCACCGCCGATGCCAAGGCCCCGGTTGCCAGTCTGCCGCCCGCACTGTGGGCCGAGCTGGCCCTGAGCGAAGGCGCCCAGGTCAAGGTGTCGCAGGACTCGGCATGGGCCGTGCTGCCCGCCGTGCTTGACGCCAGCTTGCCGGCCAACGTCGTGCGCGTGCCCACCGGCCACGTCGCCACCGCCACGCTGGGTGCTGCCTTCGGCAACATCCGCGTCGAAAAGGCCTGAAGGGCAGGGGAGACAAGCAATGATTGACACCCTCTACAACGCTGGCGCCGCCAACCTCGGAGCCGCCTGGCCCGTGGTCTGGTCGCTCATCAAGATCGTGGCCCTGCTGCTGCCGCTGCTGGGCTGCGTTGCCTACCTGACCCTGTGGGAGCGCAAGGCCATCGGCTGGTCGCAGATCCGACCGGGCCCGAACCGCACTGGCCCTGGTGGCTTGCTGCAGCCCATCGCCGACGCCGTCAAGCTGATCTTCAAGGAGATCATCACCCCGACGGCGGCCAACAAGGGCCTGTTCTTCCTGGGCCCGATCATGACCATCATGCCGGCCCTGGCCGCCTGGGCCGTGATCCCCTTCGGCCCCGAAGTCGCGCTGGCCAACGTCAACGCCGGCCTGCTGTTCCTGATGGCCATCACCTCGATGGAAGTCTATGGCGTGATCATCGCCGGCTGGGCCTCGAACTCGAAGTACGCCTTCCTGGGCGCGCTGCGCGCTTCGGCCCAGATGGTGTCGTACGAAATCGCGATGGGTTTCTGCTTCGTCGTCGTGCTGATGACCGCGGGCTCGCTCAACATGACCGACATCGTGCTGAGCCAGGACAAGGGCCAGTTCGCCGACATGGGCTTGAGCTTCCTGTCCTGGAACTGGCTGCCGCTGCTGCCGATCACCGTCGTGTACTTCATCTCCGGCCTGGCCGAGACCAACCGCCACCCCTTCGACGTGGTCGAAGGCGAATCGGAAATCGTGGCCGGTCACATGATCGAGTACTCGGGCATGTCCTTCGCCATGTTCTTCCTGGCCGAGTACGCCAACATGATCCTGGTGTCCACGCTGGCGGCCATCATGTTCTTCGGCGGCTGGCTGCCCCCGATCGAGGCCCTGAGCTTCATCCCGGGCTGGATCTGGTTGGGGCTGAAGGCCTTCGTCATCGTCACGATGTTCCTGTGGGTGCGCGCCTCGTTCCCGCGCTTCCGCTATGACCAGATCATGCGCCTGGGCTGGAAGATCTTCATCCCCGTCACCCTGATCTGGCTGATCGTGGTGGGCGTGTGGATGATGTCGCCCTGGAACATCTGGAACTGAGACTGAAAGGACACCCCCACCATGAGCACGTCCTTCAAGGAATTCGTCTCCAGCTTCCTGCTGCTGGAGTTGTTCAAGGGCCTGGCCGTCACCGGCAAGCACTTCCTCAAGCCGCACATCACCGTGCAGTTCCCGGAAGAAAAGACCCCGATGTCGCCGCGCTTCCGCGGCCTGCACGCCCAGCGCCGCTATGACAACGGCGAAGAGCGCTGCATCGCCTGCAAGCTGTGCGAAGCGGTCTGCCCGGCCATGGCCATCACCATCGAGTCGGCCGTTCGCGAAGACGGCCAGCGCCGCACCACGCGCTACGACATTGACCTGACCAAGTGCATCTTCTGCGGTTTCTGCGAAGAAAGCTGCCCGGTCGACGCCATCGTCGAGACGCACATCTTCGAATACCACGGTGAAAAGCGTGGCGACCTCTACTTCACCAAGGACATGCTCCTGGCCGTGGGTGATCGCTACGAAAAGGACATCGCTGCCAACAAGGAGGCGGACGCGAAATATCGCTGACCGATCATGGACACCTTCAGCCTACTTTTCTACACCTTCGCCTTCGTGCTGGTCTACGCGGGCTTCCGCGTGATCACCGCCAAGAGCCCGGTGACCGCCGCCCTGCACCTGGTGCTGGCTTTTGCCAGCGCCTCCTGCGTCTGGATGCTCCTGCAGGCCGAGTTCCTCGCCATCGCCCTCGTGCTCGTGTACGTGGGGGCGGTGATGGTGCTCTTCCTGTTCGTGGTGATGATGCTCGACATCAACACCGACTCGCTGCGCCAGGGTTTCTGGAAGCACTTCCCCGTCGCCGGCATCATCGGCGTGGTCATCGCCCTGGAAATGTCCTTCGTGCTGACCCGCGGCTTTGACCTGCCGACGGCCAAGCCGATGCCGCCCGAAGTCGCCCAGGTGGCCAACACCAAGGCGCTGGGCATCGACCTCTACACCAACTACCTGTTCCCGGTGCAGGTGGCCGCCGTCATCCTGCTGGTGGGCATCATCGCCGCCATCGCCCTGACCCTGCGCCAGCGCAAGGACTCGCGTTCGCAGAACGTGAGCGAGCAGGTCCGCGTCAAGAAGGCCGACCGCCTGCGCGTGGTCAAGGTGGCGCCTCAGGTCGAGGCCCCCGCCGCTCAACAAGAAGAAGGAGGCCAGGCATGACCACCTCGATCACCCTCGGGCACTTCCTGTCGCTCGGCGCCATCCTGTTCGCGATGTCGGTCATCGGCATCTTCCTGAACCGCAAGAACCTGATCGTGCTGCTCATGGCCATCGAGCTGATGCTCCTGGCCGTGAACATGAACTTCGTGGCCTTCTCCCACTACCTGGGGAACATGGACGGCCAGGTCTTCGTGTTCTTCATCCTGACCGTGGCGGCCGCCGAGTCGGCCATCGGTCTGGCCATCCTGGTGGTTCTGTTCCGCAATCGCTCGTCGATCAACGTGGACGAACTCGACACCCTCAAGGGCTGATGCGACGCCAGGAGAACAACAACCATGTCTGAGCTTTCCCTCAACTCCCTGCTGGCGGTGCCCCTGGCGCCGCTGGTCGGATCGATCGTGGCGGGCCTCTTCGGCGGCTACATCGGTCGCCGTCCAGCCCACCTGATCACCATCCTGGGTGTGCTGGTGTCCTTCATCATCTCGGCGATGACGCTCAAGGCCGTCGCCGTCGATGGCGCCAGCTTCAACGCCACCGTCTACGAGTGGATGACCCTGGGCTCCCTCAAGATGGAAGTCGGCTTCATGGTCGACGGCCTGACCGCGATGATGATGTGCGTGGTGACCTTCGTGTCGCTGATGGTGCACATCTACACCATCGGCTACATGGAAGAGGACCCTGGCTACCAGCGCTTCTTCTCGTACATCTCGCTGTTCACCTTCTCGATGTTGATGCTCGTGATGAGCAACAACCTGCTGCAGCTGTTCTTCGGCTGGGAAGCGGTGGGCCTGGTGTCGTACCTCTTGATCGGTTTCTGGTTCAAGAAGCCCACGGCCATCTTCGCCAACATGAAGGCCTTCCTGGTCAACCGCGTGGGTGACTTCGGCTTCATCCTGGGCATCGGCCTGCTGCTGGCCTACACCGGCACGCTCAACTACACCGAGCTGTTCGCCAAGGCCAATGACCTGACCGCCTTGAGCCTGCCCAAGACGGACTGGTCCCTGATCACGGTCATCTGCATCTGCCTGTTCATCGGTGCGATGGGCAAGTCGGCGCAGTTCCCGCTGCACGTGTGGCTGCCCGACTCGATGGAAGGCCCGACCCCGATCTCCGCGCTGATCCACGCCGCCACCATGGTGACGGCCGGCATCTTCATGGTCTCGCGCATGTCGCCGCTGTTCGAGTTGTCCGACGCCGCGCTGAACTTCATCCTGGTGATCGGCTCCATCACGGCGCTGTTCATGGGCTTTTTGGGCATCATCCAGAACGACATCAAGCGCGTGGTGGCTTACTCCACGCTGTCGCAGCTGGGTTACATGACCGTGGCCCTGGGCCTGTCGGCCTACAACGTGGCCGTGTTCCACCTGATGACGCACGCCTTCTTCAAGGCCTTGCTGTTCCTCGGGGCCGGCTCGGTCATCATCGGCATGCACCACGACCAGGACATCCGCAACATGGGTGGCCTGTGGAAGCGCATGCCCATCACCTGGATCACCTCGCTGTTGGGCTCGCTGGCCCTGATCGGCACACCGTTCTTCGCGGGCTTTTACTCCAAGGACTCGATCCTGATCGCCGTGGAGCACAGCCACCTGCCGGCCGCTGGTTTCGCCCAGTTCGCCGTCATGACGGGTGTGTTCGTCACCGCCTTCTACAGCTTCCGGATGTACTTCCTGGTCTTCCATGGCAAGGAGCGCTTCCACCACAAGCCGTTCCCGGGTGAACACGATCACCACGACGACCATGGTGACGACCACCACCACGAGCCGCACGAGTCGCCTTGGGTCGTTACGGCCCCGCTGCTGCTGCTGGCCATCCCCTCGGTTGTGATCGGCTTCCTGACCATCGAGCCCATGCTCTTCGGTGACTTCCTGAAGTCGGCCATCTTCGTGGACGCGGCCAAGCACCCGGCCATGGCCGAGCTGGCGCATCACTTCCATGGCGCCACCGCGATGGCCCTGCACGGCTTCCAGACGCTGCCGTTCTTCCTGGCCCTGGGTGGTGTGGTGACCGCGTACGTGTTCTACCTGGTGGCCCCGCAGATCCCGGCGTTCTTTGCCAAGGTGCTGCGTCCGCTCATCGTCATCGGCGAGAACAAGTACTTCCTGGACTGGTTCAACGAGAACGTCCTGGCCGCCGGTGCCCGCCTTCTGGGCCGCGGCTTCTGGAAGATCGGTGACGTTGCGCTGATCGACGGCCTGGTCGTCAACGGCTCGGCCAAGCTGGTCGGCATGATCGGCTCGGTGGTCCGCCTGTTCCAGACCGGTTACCTCTATCACTACGCGCTGGTCATGATCCTGGGGGTGTTCGCCCTCATGACCTGGTTCGTGTTCATGCAACCCTGAGCACGAGGACCCGCCCATGCAAACCATGTCCAACATCCTCTCTCTGGCCATCTGGGTCCCGGTGGCCTTCGGGCTCCTGCTGCTGGCCGCTGGCCGCCAGGAGAACCCCAGCGCTGCCCGCTGGATCGCGCTCATCGGCTCGGTCGCCGGCTTCCTGGTCACCATTCCCCTGATGACCGACTTCGACACGACGACCGCAGCGATGCAGTTCGTCGAGAAGGCGCCCTGGATCGAGCGCTTCAACGTCATGTACCACCTGGGTGTCGATGGCATCTCGATGTGGTTCGTGCCGCTGACGGCCTTCATCACCATCATCGTGGTGCTGGCCGGCTGGGAGGTCATCGAAGACCGACCGCACCAGTACTTCGGTGCCTTCCTGATCCTGTCGGGCCTGATGATCGGCGTGTTTGCCGCGCTGGACGGCATGCTGTTCTACGTGTTCTTCGAAGCCACGCTGATCCCGATGTACATCATCATCGGCGTGTGGGGTGGCCCGCGTCGCGTGTACGCCGCCTTCAAGTTCTTCCTGTACACGCTGCTGGGCTCGCTGCTGATGCTGGTGGCACTGGTCTTCCTGTACTACAAGTCGGGCGGCTCGTTCAACATCCTCGACTGGCACAAGCTGCCGCTGGGCGCCACGCCGCAGGCCTTGCTCTTCGGTGCGTTCTTTGCGGCCTTTGCGGTGAAGGTGCCGATGTTCCCGGTGCACACCTGGCTGCCCGACGTGCACGTCGAAGCACCAACGGGTGGCTCGGCCGTGCTGGCCGCCATCATGCTCAAGCTCGGTTGCTACGGTTTCCTGCGCTTCATGCTGCCCATCGTGCCCGATGCCTCGCACGAGTTTGCGCCGGTGGTGATCACCCTGTCGCTGATCGGCGTGATCTACATCGGCCTGGTGGCCATGGTCCAGCAGGACATGAAGAAGCTGGTGGCGTATTCGTCCATCGCGCACATGGGTTTCGTGACCCTGGGCTTCTTCATCTTCAACGAGCTGGGTGTCTCCGGTGGCCTGGTGCAGATGATCGCCCACGGGTTCGTTTCGGGCGCCATGTTCCTGAGCATCGGCGTGCTGTACGACCGCGTGCACTCGCGTGAGATCGCCTCCTATGGCGGCGTGGTCAACACCATGCCCAAGTTCGCCGCCTTCGCGCTGCTGTTCTCGATGGCCAACTGCGGCCTGCCGGGCACAGCCGGTTTCGTGGGCGAGTGGATGGTGATCCTGGGTGCCGTCCAGCACGACTTCCTGATCGGTGCGCTGGCTGCCACGGCCCTGATCTTCGGTGCGGCCTACACCCTGTGGATGTACAAGCGCGTCTACCTCGGTGACATCGCCAACGACGACGTGCGTGCGCTCAAGGACATCAACGCCCGCGAATTCCTGATCCTGGCCGTGCTGGCGGCCGCCGTGCTGTGGATGGGCATCCAGCCCAAGCCGTTCACCGACGTGATGCACGTCTCCGTGACCGAGCTGCTCAAGCACGTCGCTCAAAGCAAGCTGAACTAAAAGGCCGAAGCAACATGACTGACCTGAACTGGCTCGCGGTGACCCCCGAGATCGTCCTGCTGGGCATGGCCTGCCTGGTGGCGTTGTTGGACCTGTTCGTCACCTGTCCCCAACGCCGTCCCACCTATTACCTGACCCTGGCTTCGCTGGCGGCGGTGGCCGCGCTGCACCTGGTCGAGATCGACAACGGTGCCACGGCCTATGCCATGCAGAAGATGGTCGTGATCGACCCGATGGGGCACCTGCTGGCCCTGTGCGCCACGCTGGCCGTGATGGGCAGCCTGGTCTACGCCCAGGTTTACGCCGGCCCGCGCGAGCTGGCCAAGGGCGAGCTCTACACCCTGAGCATGTTCTCGCTGCTGGGCATCAGCATCATGATCATGGGCAACAACTTCCTGACCATCTACCTGGGTCTGGAGTTGATGTCGCTGTCGCTGTATGCGCTGGTGGCCCTGCGCCGCGATCACGCTCAGTCGACCGAAGCGGCCATGAAGTACTTCGTGCTGGGTGCGCTGGCTTCGGGCTTCCTGCTGTACGGCCTGTCGATGATGTACGGCGCCACCGGCTCGCTCGACATCGCCGAGGTCTACCAGGCCACCCTGGCCGGTGACCTGAACAAGCAGGTGCTGGCTTTCGGCCTGGTGTTCATCGTGGCCGGTCTGGCTTTCAAGCTGGGTGTGGTGCCCTTCCACATGTGGGTGCCTGACGTGTACCAGGGTGCCCCGACGGCTGTCACGCTGCTGATCGCCGGCGCTCCGAAGCTGGCCGCATTCGCCATCACGCTGCGCATCCTGGTCGAGGGCCTCATCAACCTGGCCACCGACTGGCAACAGATGATGATGATCCTGGCCGTGGCCTCGATGACGCTGGGCAACCTGGCCGCCATCGCGCAGACCAACCTCAAGCGCATGCTGGCCTACTCGGGCATCGCTCAGCTGGGCTTCATGCTGCTGGGCTTCGTGCCCACCGTGATCTCCGGCAACACCGTGTCGGCCGGCAACGGCTATGGCTCGTCGCTGTTCTACGTGCTGACCTACGTGCTGACCACGATGGGCACCTTCGGCCTGATCATGGTGCTGTCGCGCCCCGGTTTCGAGTCGGAGCAGGTCTCCGACCTGGCCGGTCTGGCCAAGCGCAGCCCGGTGCTGGCTGGCGTCATGCTGGTGTTCATGTTCTCGCTGGCCGGCATCCCGCCGACCGTGGGCTTTTACGCCAAGCTGGCCGTGCTGCAGTCGCTGATCACGACCAACTCGCCGCTGCTGCTGCAGTTGTCGATCGTGGCGGTGCTGCTGTCGCTGGTCGGGGCGTTCTACTACCTGCGCATCGTCAAGGTCATGTACTTCGACGAGCCGGTGCAGACCCAAGCCGTGGCCGAGGGCTCGGGCGCGCGCCTGCTGCTGTCGGCCAATGCACTGGCTGTGCTGGTGCTGGGCGTGCTGCCCAGCGGCCTGCTGTCGCTGTGCGCCCGCGCCATCACCCAGTCGCTGGCTGGCTGATGGGCTGGCCACTTCGCCAAGGGGGCCCGGCATGACGGGCCTGGTCCCCGCCTGGGCAGTCCTGACCGTGCTGCTGGCCGCGTTGATCGCGGCCAATTTGCCATTTGTGAACGAGCGATTGTTCCTCTTCGGGCCGCGCCGCGAGCCCAAGACGGTGGCGTGGCGGGTGCTGGAGTTGCTGGCCTATGGCACGCTGATTGCGCTGCTCGGTCGTGCGCTGGAATCCCACCTCGGGCGCGCCAGCGTGGTGCGCTGGGAGTTCGTGGCCGTGTGGCTGTGCGTGTTCCTCACGCTGGCCTTTCCTGGCTTCGTCTGGCGTTACCTGCGCAAGCACTGACCTGACGCGAGGCCCGATGCCATGGACCAGGACCCAGACGCCCACCTGATCGAACACACGTTGAATTCGCAGCGGGTGTACGAGGGCTCCTTCATCCGCGTGCAGCGCGACGAGGTTCGACTGCCCGATGGCAAGCAGGCTGTGCGCGAGTACGTGCTGCACCCGGGCGCCGTGATGATCGTGGCCGTGCTGCCCGATGGTCGGTTGGTGCTCGAGCGCCAGTACCGTCACCCGGTCAAGCGCGTCATGATCGAGTTCCCGGCAGGCAAGCTGGACCCGGGAGAAGGTGGCTTGCGTTGCGCGCAGCGCGAGTTGCTCGAAGAAACCGGCTACACCGCGACCCGCTGGGCGCGCGCTGGCGTGATGCACCCGGTCATTGGCTACGCAGACGAGTTCATCGAGGTCTGGTTCGCCGAAGGCCTGGAGGCAGGCGAGCGCCACCTCGATGAAGGTGAATTCCTCGACGTGTTCTCGGCCACCCAGCAGGAGCTCGAAGACTGGATGCGCGACGGCGAGCTGACCGACGTGAAAACCATCGTCGGGATGATGTGGCTGCAGAAATGGCGCAGCGGCGATTGGCCCTTGAACTGGGTCGATGCCTGAGACCCGACAGGCGCGGGCTCATGGAGTCGGCGGCGCCTGTGAAAGATCAGCATGCTGGTAGTTGACCTCCATTGCGAACACGGCCACGTTTTCGAGGGCTGGTTTGCCTCGGCCGATGACCTGGCTTCGCAACAGGCCCGGGGGCTCGTGAGCTGCCCGGTTTGTGCGTCGACCGAGGTCGTGCGCAGGCCGTCGGCCACCAGGTTGAATGTCGCTTCGCTGAAGGCAGAAAAAGCAGCCGGTGGAGTCGGGCAGGCTTCGCTGCCGGGGGCTGAGGCGCCCGGTGTGCCAGCCGCAGCTGACGTGGCCAAGGGGCCGGAGGCACCCTCCGCCGAAGCCCTCCAGGCGATGTACCTCCAGGCCGTTCGCCACGTGCTGCAGCACACCGAAGACGTGGGCGAGGGCTTCGTCAAGGAGGTGCGCAACATCCACCGTGGCGATGCCCCTCAGCGCGCCGTCCGAGGTCAGGCCGATCAGCAAGAGGTGGCCGAGCTCAAGGAAGAGGGCATCGACGTGATGTCGCTGCCCATCCCGGAATCGCTCAAGGGCCCTTTGCAGTGAGCCCGCTGGCGGCCTGACGTGACCGCCGGAACGTTGGAAGCCCCTGCAAGCTGTTCACGCCTGGTGCGTGCCCTCGTCCGCCAGCGGCAAGACCCGCCCCGGGTTCAGCACCCCTGCCGGGTCCAGCGCCTGCTTGATCGCCCGCATCGCGGCCAAGGCCGCAGCGGGGTGGCGCGCAGACAGTTCGTGCTTGCGCAACTCGCCGATGCCGTGCTCGGCCGAGATCGTGCCGCCCAGCGCCTGCACCGCGTCGAACACCAGCGTGTTGGCCTCCCGCTCGAAGGCATCGAAACCCGCCCCCTGCGCCTGCTCGGCCGGAGGTTGAACGTTGAAGTGCAGGTTGCCATCTCCCAGGTGGCCAAAGCAGACCACCGCCGAGCCAGGCCAGCGTTGCCGCAGCGCGGCCTCCACCTGCGCGATGAAATCGGGGATGTGCGATGTCGGCAGGCCGATGTCGTGCTTGACCATGCGGCCGGCGGTCTTTTCGGCCATGGGGATGGCCTCGCGCAGGCGCCACATGGCCGCCCGCTGCGACAGCGATTGCGACAGGCTGGCGCTGGTATCGGTCAGCACACCGGCCAGGCGCTCTTGCGCGTCGGCGTCGGACAAGGGGCTCACGGCTTCGAGCAGCAGCCACCACGGGCTGCCCGCGTGCAAGGTCTGCGCAGAGGGCAGGGGCAAGCCACCCAGCGCCTTCACCACGTCGGGCAGGTGCGTGTGCACCAGTGAAAGCGGCAGCGGAGCCATCAGCTCGCACGCGGTGAGGCCGGCGTCGAGCACCTGTCGCGCCTCGCGCAGCAGGGCCACCGCAGCGGCCGGGTTGGCGCAGGGCACCAAGGCGGTGGCGCAGCCCCTGGGCGCCGGGTGGAGCTTGAGGCTGGCCGCCGTGATGATGCCCAGCGTGCCTTCGCTGCCGATCAGCAGGTGGCGCAGGTCGTAGCCGGTGTTGTCCTTGCGCAGGCCCTTGAGCAGGGTCCAGGCCTCGCCTTGCGCCGTGACCACCTCCAGACCCAGGCACAGCTCGCGCGCGGTGCCGTAGCGCAGCACCTGCGTGCCGCCGGCATTGGTGGCCAGCACGCCACCGAGCGTGCAAGTGCCCTCCGAGGCCAGGCTGAGGGGGAACAGCAGGCCGGCCTGGGCAGCCGCCTGCTGAACCGCGGCCAGGGTGCAGCCCGCTTGCGCTGTCATCGACAGGTTGTCGGCGTCGACGGACAGCACCTGGTTCAGGCGCCGCAGGCTGAGCACGACCTGCTCGCCGCTGGCGTCCGGCACCGAGCCTCCCACCAGGCTGGTGTTGCCGCCCTGGGGCACGATGCTCACGCCGTGGGCGCCGCACAGTTTCACGGTGGTGGCGACACCGGCGGTGTCGGCCGGGCTCACCACGGCCAGCGCCTGCCCGTGGTAGCGGCCACGCCAATCCTGCAGGTGCTCGGTGAGCGGGTGATCGGCATCGGGCACGCGCACCGCCACGTCACCCAGTGCCGCGCGCAAGGCACGCAGCAGGTCGGCGTGGCGAGAGCCCGGCATCAGGCCGGATCCTTGGTGGCCATGCCCTTGGCCGAGCCCTTCTTGGCCTTGGGCGGCAGCACCTTCAGCCGCTGGCGCACGTACACCAGGCAGCCCACGAACAAGGCGGTGCTCAGCACCACTTCCACGCCGGCCAGCCATTGAGAGGTGCCCCGGTCGCTGACCGCGCGCACCACGCCTTCGGTGAAGTACAGCCAGATCAGCAGCGACATCCAGCGGTAGGTGTAGAGCCGGTGGCGCAGCATGCCGGCGACGGCCAGCGTCAGGGGCAGGGCTTTCCAGGCCAGGGCGCCGGTGCCGCCGGGCAGCGGTGCCAGCCACAGCTCCCAGGCCACGCACAGGGCGATGAGGGCCACCAGCGCGGCCACGCAGGCGGCGCGCAGGCGCTGGATCAGGGCCAGGCGCTGGGGCGTGTGCTGGCCCAGCACGGGGGCGTCCAGGGCGACGTCGGCGTCGAGGGGGGGCGTCAGGGGCATCTTGGAATGAAGCGGCGGGACGTGGCGCGGGCGCGCATGGTCGGGCAGGCAGTGTACAGACGCTGGCATCATAGCCAGCATGACGTCAACGAGGCCCCTCCTGGCTCGCGCATCGCAGCGCTGGCACCTGCTTGTCGAGACCCTTCGCACCTGGCCCTGGCGCCAGACCTGGGACACCTTGCGACTGCGCTTTCGCGAAGACCGGCTCGGCGTGACTGCCAGCAGCCTGACCTTCACCACGACCATCGCCCTGGTGCCCCTGTTCACGGTCATGCTGGCGCTGTTCAGCGCTTTTCCGGTGTTCGGGCGCTTTCGCAAGGCGCTGGAGCAGCAGGTGCTCGCGGGCATCCTGCCCGATGTCATCGCCAAGCAGGTGATGCTGTCTTTGACCAAGTTCGCGGCCAAGGCCAGCCAGCTCGGTGTGCTGGGCCTGATCGGCCTGGGCGTGGCGGCCATGGCCCTGATGCTGACCATCGACCGCACGCTCAACGGCATCTGGCGGGTGCGCAGCGCGCGGCCGATCGCCCAGCGCGTGCTGGTCTATTGGGCGGCGCTGACGCTGGGGCCACTGCTGCTGGGCGCGAGCCTCTCGGTCACGTCCTACGTGCTGTCGGCCTCCAAAGGGCTGGTGGGGGAGTTGCCCGGCGGGGTGGGCTTCCTGCTGTCGTCGATCCTGTTCGTGCTGCAGACGGCGGGCTTCGCTGCGCTCTACAAGTACGTGCCGAACACCTTCGTGCGCACTGAACACGCCTGGGGCGGGGCGATCTTTGCCTCGCTGGGGCTGGAGCTGGCGCAAAAAGGCCTGGCGCTCTACCTGGCCAAGGTGCCGGCGTATTCGACCATCTACGGGGCCTTCGCGGCCGTGCCCATCTGCCTGATCTGGATCTACCTGAGCTGGCTGATCGTGCTCATGGGCGCGGTGGTGGCCGCCTACACGCCCAGCCTGCTGTCGCAGGTCAAGCGCTGGCCCGACGCGCCGGGGCTGCAGTTCTCGCTGGCGCTGGCCATCCTCAAGGCGCTGGCGGTGATGCAGCACAGCGAGCGCAAGGGCCTGTCCACGGTGGGGCTGGCCCACCACCTGCGCACCGACCCGCTGCAGATCGAGCCCTTGCTGGAGGCGCTCAAGGCGCTGGACTGGATCGCCGAGCTGAGCGAGCCCGAGGGCGACCGGGGGGCGCGTTACGTGCTGCTGTGCGACCCCGATCACACCCGCGTGGGGCCGCTGGTCGAGCGCCTGCTGCTCAAGCAGGATCTGCTGGCACAGGGTTTCTGGCGCGAGGCGGCGCTGGAACGCCTCACGCTGCGTCAGGTCATGAGCTGAATCGCGCTTTTTCTGGCAGGATCAGGGTCATCCCGCTGGTCACTTTGGCGCAGGTCTGTCGCAATCAAGGTGACACCCCTTGCGTGCCGACACCACTCGGCATCGCGACCATGTGCAACCCACTGTGAAACCCCACCGAGGAGACACATCCATGAAAGTCAGCGACATCCTGCGCGTCAAGGGCAGCACCTTGTTCACCGTTCAGCCCGAGCAGCCGCTGGCCGAAGCCGCCCAGACCATGTCCGAACACGACATCGGCTCCCTCGTGGTGATGGACCACGGCGACCTGGCCGGCATGCTCACCTTCCGCGAGGTCATCCGGGGTGCGGTCAACAACGGCGGCAGTTTCGGCTCGCTGGTGGTGCGCACCGTGATGGACGACCACCCCCTGACCTGCACCCCCGAGACCGACATCGACGAGGTCCGCCGCATGATGCTCAGCCGCCACGCGCGCTACATGCCGGTCATGACCCAGCGCACGCTGATGGGCGTGATCTCGTTCTACGACGTGGCCAAGGCCGTGGTCGATGGCCAGGACTTCGAAAATCGCATGCTCAAGGCCTACATCCGCGACTGGCCGGTCGAAGAAAACGCCGGTGGCGAGCGCCAGGCGCTGCTCTGAGCCGGTTTTCAGCTGATGCGCATGCAACGCCCGGGCCGCCCGGGCGTTTTTTGTTGCCGCCATGAACCCTCCCGCATGGGGGACAATACGCTTTTGCGTCATTGATTGATCTGGATCCCGCGTCATGGCTGGCAGCACCCTCGGTCTTTTGTTCACGGTCACCAACTTCGGCGAGTCGCACGGCCCGGCCATCGGCTGCGTCATCGACGGCTGCCCCCCGGGCATGGCCCTGTCCGAAGCCGACATCCAGCCCGACCTGGACCGCCGCCGCCCTGGCACCTCGCGCCACGTCACCCAGCGCAACGAGGCCGACGCCGTCGAGATCCTCTCCGGCGTCTACGAGGGCAAGACCACCGGCGCGCCGATTGCCCTGTTGATCCGCAACACCGACCAGCGCAGCAAGGACTACGGCAACATCCTGCAGACCTTCCGCCCGGGCCACGCCGACTACACCTACTGGCACAAGTACGGCATCCGCGACCCGCGTGGTGGTGGCCGCTCCTCGGCCCGCATGACCGCGCCCATGGTGGCCGCCGGAGCCGTGGCCAAGAAGTGGCTGAAGGAACAGTTCGGCACCGAAATCCGCGCCTGCATGACCCAGCTGGGCACCGTGCCCATCGCCTTCGAGGGCTGGGAGCACGTGCCGAACAACCCGTTCTTCGCGCCCAACGTGAGCCAGATCGAGCAGCTCGAGGCCTACATGGACGAGCTGCGCAAGGACGGGGATTCCTGCGGCGCCAAGCTCATCGTCGAGGCCTCGGGCATGCCCGTGGGCCTGGGCGAGCCGCTGTTCGACAAGCTCGACGCCGACATCGCCTACGCGATGATGGGCATCAACGCCGTCAAAGGCGTCGAGATCGGCGCGGGCTTCGAGAGCGTCTCGCAGCGTGGCACCGTGCACGGCGACGAGCTCTACCCCGATGGCTTTGCCTCCAACCACGCCGGTGGCGTGCTGGGCGGCATCTCCACGGGGCAGGACCTGCGCGTGGCGATCGCCATCAAGCCGACCAGCTCGATCCGCACGCCGCGCCAGTCCATCGACCTCCATGGTCAGCCGGCCACGGTCGAGACCTTCGGTCGCCATGACCCGTGTGTGGGCATCCGCGCCACGCCGATCGCCGAGGCCATGCTGGCGCTGGTGCTGATCGACCACGCGCTGCGCCACCGCGCCCAGTGCGGCGACGTCGAGGTCGGCACGCCCAGGATCCCTGCTTCGCGCGGCTGATCAGTTCAGCTCGGTCGCGGCCTGCGGGCGCTCGATCAGCTCGATCTTGTAGCCGTCGGGGTCGGTGATGAAGGCGATGACGGTGGTGCCGCCCTTGATCGGCCCTGGCTCGCGGGTGATGGCGCCGCCCAGCGCGGCTGCCTTGTCGCGCACGCTGTTGCAGATGCCGGCCACGTTGTCCACGCCGATGGCGATGTGCCCGTAGGCCGTGCCCAGTTCGTACTGCTCGACGCCGTAGTTGTAGGTCAGCTCGATTTCGGCGTGCTCGGGGTTGCGACCGTAGCCCAGGAAGGCCAGCGTGTACTGCTGCTCCGGGCGGTCGGTGGTGCGCAGCAGCTGCATGCCCAGCACCTGGGTGTAGAAGTCGATGGAGCGCTGGAGGTTGCCAACGCGCAGCATGGTGTGAAGGAGGCGCATGGGGAGGTGCTTGCCAAGCCGTGGTGTCAAACACCGGAGTTTGCCGCAAGGGGCCCCAGGCTCGCAGCGCTGGGGCCTTGTGTGTCAGCGCGTCACACCGCGCTGGGCGTGCTCAGCTCACTTGAACTGCGGCAGCAGGACGCTGTCGATGAGCCAGACCGTGCCGTTGCGCGTCTTCACGCCCTTGCAGGCGGCCACGGACTGGTTGACCGAGGCGCCGTCCTGGTCATACCCCACGTACAGGGTCTGTCCTTGCAGGGTCTTGACCTGCGTGGGGATCAGGCTGCGACGCGGATCGGCCGTGCCGGCGCTGACGTGGTAGGTCAGCACCTGGGTCAGCAGCTCGTTGCTGCCGCCGATCAGGCCCAGCAGGGGGGCAGGCACCTTGCCGAACGCGTCGTTGGTGGGGGCGAACACGGTCAGGGGGCCAGGGCCGTTGAGGGCATCGACCAGGCCGGCGGCGCTCACCAGCGAAACGAGGGTGCTCAACTCGGGCGTGGCGACGGCGGCTTCCACGATGGTGCCGGGGAAGTCGGTCAGCGTGGTGTGTCGGCACTTCAGGTAGCTGGCGAAGTTGGTGCTGGCCTGGGCTGCGGTGCTGGCGGCAACGAGGGCCGATGCGAGGCCGACGGCGCGAAGGAAGCTCTTCATGTGCGTATCTCCTGATCAAGGTGAATGGTTGATTCAGGCCGCAGGCAACCGGTTGGCAGCGCCGCGACCTGAGGGCCAGATACGGCTGATCAGGTGCCGCGGATGCAGCAAACCCCGAAGGACTTTGAGGAAATAACCCGTTCAGGTTGACGTCAAAGTGACGTCAATCCAGCCGCGCACGCTGTTGATCAGCGCCAGGCCTTGCGCGCGTTGCAGGTCGGACCGGGTCAGCATGCGCTCCTGCAAGGCCCCTTGGGCCAGCAGTTCTGCGCGCATCACGCCCGGCAACAGCCCGCAGGACAGCGGCGGGGTCCACCAGGCGCCATCCAGCTTCAGGGCCAGGTTGCCGATGGTGAACTCGGTCAGCTCGCCTGACGCGTTCCACAGCAGGGTGTCGAAGCAGCCTGCGGGCGGTGCAAAGCGAGCATAGGCCTGCCTGCGCGTGGTCTTGTGGCGGATGAAGTCGTCGGTGGGCGGCATGGGCTCGGCCGCCAGCGCCACCTGGGGCGGTTGCGAGGGGGGCGGTGGCAGGGGCGCCGATTCAGCATGCACGCCGCCATCGGCGGCGACCAGCAGCCGCAGCTTGAAGACCCCGTGTGGGTGCGCCTCGGCCTGAGCGGCGAGGGCCTGCCTCACGGCGGTTTCGTCCAACTGGTGCCCGAAGTGCCTGGCGCTGGCGCGCAAACGGGCCAGGTGACCCTCCATGCGCAGCAGCCGGCCATCCTCCAGCCGCATCGACTCCAGCAGTTCGAATGGCCGGCTGGCGCGCTCCAGGAAGCCGCGCTTGGCCTGCCACTCGCGCCATTCGCCATCTGCGCGGGCGTCCAGCGTGATGCCGCTGCCGATGCCACAGTGCGCCGTCCAGGGGGCGGGCGGCGGCGGCGTGTGCAGCACCACGGTGCGGATGGGCACGTTGAAGGTCACGCGCCCGCCGGGGCTCATCAGGCCCACGGCACCACAGTAGACGCCGCGCGGCCCGGCCTCCAGCTTGGCGATGTGGTGCATGGCCTGGCGCTTGGGCGCACCGGTCACCGAGCCGCAGGGAAACAGGGCCGCGAAGGCCTCGCTGAGTTTCAGGCCCTGGCGCGAGCGCGCCGTGATGGTCGAGGTCATCTGCCAGACCGTGGGCAGGGCCTCCAGGTCGAACAGCGAGGGCACCTTCACGCTGCCGACCTCGGCGATGCGCGAGAGGTCGTTGCGCAGCAGGTCCACGATCATCAGGTTCTCGGCGCGTTCCTTGGGGCTGGTGCGCAGGTGCTCGGCGGCGATCTGGTCGGCGACCGGGTCGGCGCCTCGCGCGGCCGTGCCCTTCATGGGACGGGTGGTGATCACCTCACCGTCCCAGTCGAAGAACAACTCGGGAGACACGCTGAGCACGATGCCCGGGCTGCGGCTGGCGGCTCGGGCGTCGAGCATCAGGCCATAGCCATCGGGCTGGCTGCGACGCAGGGCGTCGAAGAAGGGCTCGATGGCCGCGGGGCCGCCTTCGAAGGGGCTGCGCAGGCGGCTGGTCAGGTTGACCTGGTAGACCTCGCCGGCCTGGATGAGTTCGCGGATGCGGTCGATGCGGCGGGTGGCCTGGGGCTCGTCGAGGTCGCAGGCCCAGTCGTCGGCGAACCAGTGAGCCGGATCGGCAGCACGGGCCGTGGCCTCGACTTGTTCGGGCGAAAAAACCGCCCACACCGCATACGGCTGCCCGGGTGGCAGGGCCTTGACCGGCAGGCAGGCATCGAGCCCCGGCGCGGCCTCGTAGGCCACCCAGCCGACCAGCCAGTGGCCGGCGCGTGCCAAGCCGTGGGCGGCGTCCAGCAGGCCGGGCACCTGGGTCGGGTCGTGGGCCACCAGCCAGCGTGAGGGCTGGTGCAGCGTCAGCTGGCGGCGGGCAAGCCCGGGCGCTTCGGGCGGGAAGTCCACCCGGGCCGTGGGGGCGCCGGGCAACTGGTCAAGCACGGCGCGCCGGGTTGAGCACGTTGAGCACCAGCACCAGGCCGACGGCGGCGAACAAGGCCAGGGCCCAGAACTCGAAAGGCACGCCGAAGACGCTGACGGCGGCATCGGCGCAGGTGGCGCGCACCTCGAACCACTCCGGGAACCGCATGTCCAGGCCGGTGGCCATGACGATGCGGTCGGCCAGGGTCATGGCGCACGACGAGGTCTTGGCCGCCACGAAGTGCTGCCACAGCGCGGCTGCCATGCCGCCTGCCGCGAAGGGCAAGGCCAGCGCGGCCACCAGCCGGCGGGGCAGGGCGGGCAGGGCCGCACCCAGCAGGCACAGGCCGGCCAGCACGACGAAGATCAGGCGCTGCAGGATGCACCAGGGACAGGGCTGCATGTTGAACTGGTGCTGGGCCAGCAGCGCCAAGCCGACGGAAGCGGCGCAGGCCAGGCCGGCGATGGCCAGCAGCGCACGGGAAGACAGCCGCAGGTTCATGGTCAGCGGACCTCGGCGATCAGCTCGATCTCGACGCAGGAGCCCAGCGGGATCTGCGCCACGCCAAAGGCGCTGCGGGCGTGGCGACCGGCCTCACCGAAGACCTCGGCCAGCAGTTCGGAGCAGCCATTGGTGACCAGGTGGTGCTCGGTGAAGTCGGGCGTGGAATTGACCAGGCTCATGACCTTGACGATGCGCACGACCTTGTCCAGGCCACCCGCGGCCACGGCCAGGGTGCCGAGCAGGTCGATGGCCACGGCGCGCGCGGCCTGCTGGCCTTGGGCCGTGACCATGTCTTTGCCCAACTGGCCGACCCAGACCTGTCCGTCCTTCTTGGCGATGTGGCCGGAGAGGAAGACGAGGTTGCCGGTGCGGGCAAAGGGTTGGTAGGAGGCGGCGGGCACGGCCACGGGGGGCAGGGTGATGCCCAGGGCCTGGAGGCGTTGTTCGATCGACATGGGAATGGGCGTCGGCAAGGAGGTGGCACCCACTTCATGGGGCGTCTTTCAAGGGGGCAGGCGCGTGCCCGCCCCGGCTGCGGCCGATCCTACACTGAGCCGAAACACAACGAACAGGGAAGGGGCAGCCGCGTGTACACCTGGCTGGGCGCCAGCCTGGCCTGGCTGCTGGGCACGGCGCTGCAACTCATGTCGGAAGCACCCACGCGAGCAGGGTGCGGTTGGGGGCTGACCTTGGGTGCCGGTGGCTTGCTGCTGGCTGCGCTGGGGCGGGTGTGGTGGCGCGGCTGGGTCGGTGATGGCGACCCGGGCTCCGGCAACCCGGGGTGGCGCCTGCAGTGGGGCTGCCATGTGCTGGCTGCGGCCGGCCTGGCAAGCCTGGCCTGGGGGCTGACCGGCTGGCGCGCCCTCGACCGGCTTGAACAGGCCTGGCCCCACCACCTGGACGACCAGGTCGTGCTGGCCGACGTGCGCTGGACGGGGTTGCCGCAGCGCACCCCCGCACAGGGCAATGCGTTGCGCTGGCGTGTCGATGCCCGCATCCTGCGGTGGCTGGGGCCTGCCGCGGCCCCTTCAGGCACGCCGTTGCCGGGCCGCGTCCAGCTGTCATGGGACCGCCCGGCCGCTGAAGGCCCGCCGCGCCCGGGCGAGCCGTGGCGCGTGGCCATGCGCCTGCGCACCCCCGACGAGCGCGTCAACCCGGGCGTGGGCGACGGCACCTTGGGGCGTTTTGGCCGAGGCGTGCGCGCCGTCGGCCGGGTCGTGTCGGCCGAGGGCCTGCCGGCCACGGTGGCGCCATCCGGCTCTGGCTGGCTGACAGCCAGGCTGGACGCCATCGACGCCTGGCGGCAGCGGGTGCGCGACCGCATCCTCGAGCGGGTGCCTGACACCCGCGCCGCCGGGGTGATCGCGGGGTTGTCGGTGGGCGATCAGGCCGCGATCAGCCGCGCCGACTGGGTCGTGCTGCAGCGCACCGGCACCGCGCACCTGGTGAGCATCAGCGGCACCCACGTGGCCTTGCTGGGCGTGCTGGCCGCCTGGCTGGTGCGGGGCGCCTGGTCTCGCCTGCCGGGGCTGACACGCCGGGTGCCTGCCCACCTGGTGGCCGCCTGGGTGGCGCTCGGGGTGTCGACGCTGTACGCCTTGGCCGCAGGTTGGGGCGTGCCTGCACAGCGCACGGTGTGGATGATGGCCTTCGTCACCGTGCTGGGCACCGTGGGGCGGCGCTGGCCCTGGCCGTTGGTGTGGTTGCCGGGCGCAGCGCTGGTCGCGCTCACCGACCCCTGGGCGCTGCCGCAGCCGGGGTTCTGGTTGTCTTTCGTTGCCGTGGGGGTGCTGCTGGCCTCGGGCGTGCGGTTGCCCGAAGCGGCGGTCGACGAATGGGCGCAAGGCCGTTGGTGGTCCCGCTGGCGCGAGGCAGGGAGCGAGTTGCTGCAGACCCAGCGCCTGGTGGCCGTGGCCCTGGCACCCCTGGCCCTGGTTTGTTTTCAGCAGGCCTCGATCGTCGGGGCGGGTGTCAACGTGCTGGCCGTGCCCCTGTTCACCCTGGTGTTCACGCCGCTGGCGCTGGCCGGCGTGCTCTGGCCTGTTTGCTGGGACGTGGCGGCCTGGGGGCTGCAGGCCACCTGGTGGGCGCTGTCCATGAGCGCCGAGGCACCTGGTGCGGTGTGGACGGTGCCTGCGTTGCCCGCCTGGGTGGCGGCCAGCGGCATCGCGGCGGCCTTCGTGCTGGCCCTGCCCGGGCGCTGGCACTGGCGTGTGCTGGCCTTGCCGTTTCTGCTGCCCTTTTTTCGGCTGCCGGACGCCTGGCACCTGCTGCCCAGGCCGCCCCCGGGGCAATTCTCTGCTGTGGTGGTGGACGTGGGGCAGGGCGGTGCCACCCTGGTGCGGACGTCATCGCACACGCTGTTGTTCGACGCCGGCCCACTGCGCCCGGACGGCAGCGACCTGGTCGAGCGGGTGATCGCGCCGATGCTGCAGTCGCTGGGCGTGCGGCGGCTCGATGCCCTCGTGATCAGCCATGACGACGCCGACCACAGCGGGGGCGCGCAAAGCCTGCTGAACGGCACCGAGGTCGGCCAGCTGATGACGCCGTTCGGTGCTGACCACCCGCTGAGGCGGCATCCTGTGGCGCACCGGGGCTGCGAGGCCGGCCTCACGTGGACCTGGGACGGCGTGGTCTTCAGGATGCTGCACCCGGGGCCCACGCCTGAGAACGCCTCAGACAACGCGCGCTCTTGCGTGTTGCAGGTGGAGGCAGGCATGGCG
This sequence comes from Burkholderiales bacterium RIFCSPHIGHO2_01_FULL_63_240, assembly GCA_001770725.1. Taxonomy (GTDB): domain Bacteria; phylum Pseudomonadota; class Gammaproteobacteria; order Burkholderiales; family Burkholderiaceae_C; genus Aquabacterium. The sequence continues at coordinate 51,066 of MERU01000011.1, read as the reverse complement.
AACGCGGCGGGCTCGGCAACCCGTTCGGGCGCAGCGGGGCCCGTGCGGCTGCTGCTGACCGCCGACATCGAAGCCGAGCAGGAGCGATCGCTGCTCGCCCGCTGGCCTGCGTCGACGCTGCGCAGCACGGTGATGCTGGTGCCCCACCACGGCAGCCGCACCTCGTCGACGGCGGCGTGGCTGCGCGCGGTGGCACCTCGCCAGGCCGTGGTGCAGGTGGGCGAGCGCAACGCCTACGGACACCCGAGCCCGGCGGTCATGGGCCGCTATGCGCAATCCGGCATCCCCGTCGTCACCACGCCCGACTGCGGGGCCTTCGTGTGGGAAAGCGCCCAAGCCATGGCCGATGTGCAAAACCATCGGTCAGCGCATGAGGGCATGACGGCTCCATGGGGGCAGCCTGCGCTGGGGCGCTGCTGGCGGGCGACGCGCACCCGGCATTGGCAACACTGAGCTCGGCTGGACGCCTCAGTCGTCCTCGTTCATGCGGCTGGCCAGCACCTTGTCGATGCGCTTGCCGTCCATGTCCACCACCTCGAAGCGCCAGCCGTGCCACTCGACCACGTCGGTCACGCGGGGCAGGCGACCGAGCAGCAGCATGACCAGGCCGGCCAGGGTGTTGTAGCGGCCGCGGTCTTCGTCGGGCAGGTTCTTGATCTCGAGGCGGTCCTTCAACTCGGGTGCCGGGATGAGCCCGTCGATCAGCCAGGAGCCGTCTTCGCGCTGCACGGCCCAGGCGTCGTTCGGCTCGGCGGGCGTGAACTCGCCGGTGATGGCTTCGAGCACGTCGCGCAAGGTGATGACGCCCTGCACCTCGCCGTACTCGTCGACCACGAAGACCATCTGTGTATCCGAGCCGCGGAAATGCTCGAGCAGTTCCATGCCCGACAGGGTCTCGGGCACGAACACCGCGGGCAGCAGGTTCTGGCTGAGGTCGTGGTTCTGCTGCTGGGTGAGCTGGTGCAGCAGCTGCTGCGCGGTGACCACGCCCACCACGTCGTCCAGGCCGCCACGGCAGACCGGGTAGCGCGAGTAGCCGTGTTCGGCGATGGTGGCGATGTTCTCGGCCATCGGCACCTCGATGTCGAGCCAGGCGATGTCGCTGCGCGGGATCATCATCGAGCCGATCTGGCGCTCGTCGAGGCGGAACACGTTGCGCACCATCTGGTGCTCGTGGGCCTCGATCACGCCGGCGTCCAGGCCCTCTTCGAGCTGGGCGGCGATTTCTTCTTCCGTCACGCTGCGCCCGCCGTTGTCCTTGATGCCCAGCAGCTTGAGGATGCCTTCGGTGGTCACCGACAGCAGGTGCACGAAGGGCTTGGTCAGGCTGGAGATCAGCTTCATGGGCTGCGCCATCAGGCGCGCCACGGACTCGGGGTACATCTGCCCCACGCGCTTGGGCACCAACTCACCGAAGATGATGGTCACGAAGGTGATGATGACCACCACCAGGGCCGTGGCCGAGATGGCGGCGATGCCTTCGCTGATCGGGAAGTGCGTGATGAGCCATTGCGCCAGCGGACTGGAGAACGCCGCATCACCGACGATGCCGTTGAGCACGCCGATGGAGGTGATGCCGATCTGCACCGTGGACAGGAACTGCGTGGGGTTGTCGTGCAGGTCGATGGCGGCCACGGCGCCCGCGTCGCCGGTTTCCGCCATCACCTGGAGCCTCGCTTTGCGACTGGCGGCCAGGGCCATCTCGGACATGGCGAACAGGCCGTTGAGCAGGATGAGGAAGATCAGCAGCGCAAGATCCATGGAAGGCTCCGGGCAGGGCCGGGCCACCTGTGAAAGGACGATTAGCGTAGCAGAATCCAGGCCATGGACTACCTTGTTGGCGACTTGCAGGGCTGTTGCGATCCGCTGGAGCGGCTGCTGCAGACCCTTGATTTCTCACCCTCCCGCGATCGGCTCTTCGTGCTGGGCGACCTGGTCAACCGCGGCCCGGACTCGCTGGGCGTGCTGCGGCGCTTGCGGGCTTTGGGGGCGGCGGCCGCCTGCCTGCTGGGCAACCACGACCTGCACCTGCTGGCCATCGCGCACGGGGTGCGCAAGCCTCACCGCAGCGACACGCTCGATGCCATCTTGCAGGCGCCTGACCGCGAAGACTGGCTGAACTGGCTGCGCCAGCAGCGCCTGGCGGTGTGGGACGCGGGCTGGCTGATGGTGCACGCGGGCGTGCTGCCGCAATGGGACGCCGCGCGCACCGTGGCCCTGGCCGGCGAGGTGGAAGCCATGCTGCGCAGCCCCGACCTGGGCGATTTCCTCACCCAGATGTATGGCAACGAGCCCGACCGCTGGGACGATGCCCTGACCGGTGTGAGCCGCTGGCGCTGCGTGGTCAACGCATTGACGCGCCTGCGCTTTTGCACCGCTGACGGCACGATGGAATTCGCGACCAAGGAAGGCGCGGGTGGTGCGCCAGAGGGCTTCATGCCCTGGTTCGAGGTGCCGGCGCGTGGCACGCAGGGCACCCCGGTGGCGTTCGGGCACTGGTCGACGCTGGGCCTCATCGACCGGCCTGACCTGCTGGCCCTGGACACAGGTTGCGTGTGGGGTGGGCACCTCACCGCGGTGCGGGTCGACGGTGGCCGGCGTGAGATCGTGCAGGTGGCGTGCCCGCAGGCGCAAAAGCCGGGTCAGGCTTGAAGGCAAGCTGCCACTACAATGCAGGGCTCAACGGGTGTGTGGCCGAGCGGTTTAAGGCACCGGTCTTGAAAACCGGTGTAAGCATGGCTAAGTGGTTGATTGGTAAAGAGTTGCGTCTCCGCATCTCCGCATCATCTCCGCAACCCCTTGAAAAATGATGTAGTTGGAGACGTGGCCGAGTGGTTTAAGGCAGCGGTCTTGAAAACCGCCGAACGTTTGCGCGTTCCGTGAGTTCGAATCTCACCGTCTCCGCCACACAACGTGTGGCGAGCTGTTGCCCAGGCTCGGTTGGCACAGCATGAAGGATCATCTAGTCGGCTTGACTGTGGCTCCTTTGCGAACGTAGACCTTGCGTGTGAGCTCCTGCTCGGTGTGGCCGAGCAGCGCTGCGGCCGATGCCAGGTCAGCGATGTCGCTGGCTGCTTTTGGCCTGATGTCCCTGAACTGGAACTGCCGGATTCGAGCAGCAAGGGCTTCTGCGTCTCGCCGTGTATCGTCGGTTGCTTCGTCCAAGATCCTTCTGGCTGCTTCGTCGCGGGCCTTGTCAAAACGGATTCGCAAAGTGGGCTTGTTCAGCGGTGTTCCTGCTGGGGTGGCGATCAAGCTCAGGCTTTTGATCTTTCGCGGTCTGGCTTTAATTCGGTCGATCACGTTTCCAAGTTCAGTATTATTTCCATCTTCATTCTTTAAAAGGATCCGCAAGAATTTAGAAGTCTTGTTTTGTCGCACCTCAAGTGCGCCATTCTTCACGTCAGTCAACGTCATTTTTAGAACGTCTGCAGGTCTCTGGCCGGTGAAGTAAGCAAGATCCATGGCATCTTGTAGCTCTGTTGGGGCTGAGCTGTATACGGCTGACCAAACCTGTTCGTCGACGTAGAAGTCGCGTGGCTTTTCTTTATTTTTTCTCACGCCGCGACATGGGTTTTCTTTCTTGGTGAAACCCCACTCGCGTGCCAGGTTGAAAATGTGACTCAATAATGCGATTTCACGATTTGCTCTGACCTTCGCTGATCGTTTGTCCCGGTATAGCGCGATGTGTTGCGGTGTAATGCTGTCAATGTGTGTATTTTCGAACACGGGCCGTAGGTTCTTCATGCACCATTCATTGTCGATCTGTGTGCGCGGCGCTTTTTTTGCAATGATTTCTTCTTGGTATTTTTTGAATATGTGTTTGAGTAGGCCTGTCTCGATTGGGGTTGGGGTGCACTCTAGCTCAGCCCATTTTCTCTTTGCCTGATTTAAATCTGACCCAAGCGGTATTTCGATGCGCTTGCCTTCATCGTTTCTGCCGTTGTAGTAATAGGATTCCCAGATCAATCCGCTTTTGAGTTTTTTGCGTCTCCTTAGCATTCGTGGGGGAAGGTCCCGAGCAGAGGATTTGGGTCTCATTTGAATCACCTGATTTTATTGAAGGAGGGTTGATCTGATCCCGCAATATCAGTGTTGGGCTTGATTCCAGCCAATTGCATTCGCGCATAAAGGCGGCCAATGATCGGGTCCCCACCTCTGTTTTTATAGAATCGCCAGCCGTTTGCCGTGAGCCACTCTATCTGGTCGCCTCTGCGATTGCAGCCTGTTATGGACGCAACTTCGTCGGCAGATAGCGTTTCTGATTGAATAGTTAATTCAAATAGCGCGGCCATATTAAACCTCAATAAAATTCAGTTCTCTCATTGCCTTGAGCAAGGCTATTCGTGCTGGGCCGGTTGGTGTTTCTTTGTTGGCAAATGATGTGGAAATCTTTTCAGCGTACCGGCAGACTTTTCGATCGGATTGAACTTTCTTGATCACTCGGTCAATTGCGTCTAGGGGAGCTGTCTTAATAAATCTATCGAGTTCAATGAGTTGCGCTTTTTGGCGTTCGCTTGCTTTTTCTATGAATTTGCTTTGTATGGCTTCTGCTACATTTTCAACTTCATTTGATTCGCTCTTCAATGTGTTGCGAAACTTATAGCCTCGACTTAGAATTTTTTTGCCAGTGGCTGCAGTTTCTGCAACTGACTTTAGCCAGTCTCGAATTGAGTAGATTTGTGATTTAGGGTCATGCGCAGAATCAATCAATCGCTGCGACATTTCCCACCCAATTTCACGCGCTATCGGATATGGGAGTTTGTATGCCCTGCAAATTTCTATCAACAGGTCTCTGTAGTCCTCGGCTGGAGCTGAAAGTTCAAGCGGATCCCACAACTCCAACGCTTCTTCGTCCGAAGAGGCAGTGGGAGTTGTTGTTGTGGTTGCTGTTGGTTTTTCAGATTGTTGTTGCCTTTTTGTAGTTTGGTCTACTGCAGCCAGGGTGGATTGAGGGGTAGTACTGGGGGTAGTACCCAGTGTGGGATCTGAGTTGGTGACATCCTTTTGGACCGGCAGGGGCTCTGGTGGTTCTTCTGTGTTCCCGTTCAGCCAGCGGTTGACCTTTATGCCGGCCTTCATCGATGCCTTCGCCCAAATATCGATGATTTCAGCCGGAGCTTCTTGCAGGATTTCTTTGATGTGCGCGTCCCATCCTGGCCCTGGCGGGGAGTTGTGATCCCACCATGTGGTCACAAAGATCCAGTTTTCGAGGACGTTTACCTCGCCCTGCGCCTCGATTCGTTTGAGCACTGATCGAAGTTGGTGCTCATCCCATTTCACCCTCGCAGCCAGAAGCCTGAAGTGGACTTGGAATAGGCCGATCGGGGTGCGATCCCGAGAGGTCAGCAAGCACAGCAAGAGGACCATGTCTTCCAACGTCTGGTTGTCTCGCCGTGGTGCATCCCAGAAGCCGCTCTTCAGTTGTGCTGCGGGCGAGTCTTTTTCTTTCTTGCACATCGTTGGTCTCACTGGTCCTTGATTCTTCAGCATGGTGCTCTCCGACGGTTCCGCAACTCACGGTCAATCACAGATAACGCCACAAAACAGTGTGCATAGTACACAAAAACAGGCGCAATGCAACTGATAAAGTGGTGGCTCTACCCCACGCTTGTGTCAATCGCACCAACTTCCAATGAGAACGCACCCCTCACAACTAAGGGACAGGCTCGTTTCACTCATCACGGCGTTGGTCCCTGAGAAGGGACGCTTTCGTACCTTGGCGGCGAAGTCACAGCTGACTGAGGATGCATGGCGAGGGATGTGGTACGACCGCCAGCGTGCCTCTGTCTACATGATTGAGTTCGCTGCCAGAGAGTGGCCTCAGCATGCGTTCTGGCTCGCAACGGGTGTCACGGATCAGCGCGCAGGACACTCTGCTCCGCCGACCGTAGACCCGTTCCCCGAGCAGCGCTTACCCGAGCGCCTGCGTGCGACGGAGTTTTTCAAACAAGCGATCAAAGTCCGTGACCTTGCTGCTGCTGGCACGGATGTTCCTTTGGTCGAGAAGGCTCTTCTTGATCAGTTGGCAGAGGCTAGGCTTCAAGAGCAAGCCCAGCTAGACAAGGGAAGCGATGAGCGGCTTGCTGTGGCTGCGGCTTTTGATGAGATCGCAACAAGACCAATGGCATCGTCTGGTGGTAAGCCCAGTGCGCTCCTGACATTGCTTGAACGATTGCAGTCGGAGCGGGGATGGCCTGACGCCAAGATGGCCGAGGAACTGGGTTTGAGCCTTGATCAATACAAGGCTTCGCGTTACGGCGGCGAGCCGCTCGCTACGTGGGCTGCGAGGGCGCGTCTTCTTGACCGATGGGGCTACGACCGGGTGCGCGATGCCATCATGGGCCTTGTGGCCATCGATCAAAGCTCTAAGCGTCAGTGATGGATCGTCAAGCAGTCATGATCACGACCATCCTCGGAAGGCGCTGCATGAGCTCCCCCGCTCGTCCTGGAGCAGTGGGTGGTTTGGATCGCCATTCTCAGGCGCGACTTGACTTGCTTATCGATCACTCAAACAAGCTCCGCCAGCGTCTTCCAAGTACTGTAAGGTGCAGTACATTTGCGGCAGTTTCAGGAGGGGCCATGACTACAGTAAAGACTGCCACGCTCACATTTCGCATAGACCCAGGCGTGAAAGAAGCGCTTCGCATCGCGGCGGACCAGGAACACCGATCGATTGCCAACATGGTTGAAGTCTTGATTCGCGGCTACTGCGAGCAGCGAGGCATTGCGATTCCGCACTCCAAAGAGACCAAGAACAACAACGGAGTGCGTCCATGATCAAGACGGTTAAGCAAGCCTGTCGGTTCAACCCCATCATCCGTGACTATCGGATGAGTCAGGGGATCGAGAACCTTGCAGATCTCATCAATGACGCGGGCGACGGCAGCGAGTTTTTCTCGCGCAACTTCGTCACTCACGGCATGGATCAGCTTTTCCGTGAAGGTCTATTGCGGCTTTCAGGGAAGTCGGATCAGGCAGTCTTTGAACTCACTCAAGCAATGGGTGGCGGTAAGACGCACATGATGATCGCGCTGGGCCTGCTGGCGCGTCATCCGCATCTGCGCAAGGATGTTCTGCCTGCGGAGCTGGCTTCGCGCGTCGACTTTGGGCAAGCTCGGATCGCTGCGTTCAACGGCCGTAACAACCCGGACAACTTCATCTGGGGTGAGATCGCCACTCAACTGGGGGCTGCTGAAGCCATCAAGCCGTACTGGGCGAATGGGCCCAAGGCTGTGGATCAGCGCCAGTGGAAGGAGATCATCGGCGACCAGCCAACACTCATCCTTCTGGATGAGTTACCGCCCTACCTGGACAACGCCAGCACCCAGGTGTTCGGCCAAGGCACGCTGGCCAACATGGCCGTCTACACGCTCTCTAGTCTGATGAGTGCAGCGCTGGAGCTGCCCAACTGCGCCATCGTGGTTGCCAACTTGTCGGGTAGCTACAAGGCACAGACCAAGGCACTCGCCGACGCGATCTCCAACTTGCAGCAGGAAACACGTCGTCAAGCGATGACCATCACGCCGGTGCAACTGGCGGGCAACGAAATCTACGAGATCCTCAAGAAGCGACTCATTGACGAGTTGCCTGACGAGCGTGTCATCTCAGACGTCGCTGAAGAGTATGCCCAGCAGATCAAGAAGGCTGAAGACGGTGGCTACATCGTGGCCAGCAGCATTGAGCAGATTGCCGAGCAGGTCAGAGAGACTTATCCCTTCCACCCGTCCTTCAAGCACCTTGTCGCGCTGTTTAAAGAGAACGAAGGCTTTCGTCAGACTCGTGGTTTGATGCAGTTCACGGCTCGCCTGCTCAAGAGTGTGGACGAGCGTGAGGCAGACGATGTTTTCCTGGTCGGTACGCAGCATCTCAACCTGAATGACGAGCAGGTCAAAGACGAGATTGAACGCATTGCCCCTAAGCTGATGCCGGCTGTGACGCGAGACATCGCTGACGCAGGCAATGCCATTTCAGAGCACATTGACGTTGAACTGGCGGGTGATGCAGCTCAGCAGCTCATGACTCTGCTGCTTTCATCCAGCCTGTCGCGTGCTGTCGGTGGACGCATTGGTCTGTCTGAGAGTGAGCTGATCGAGTTTCTGGCCGCACCACAACGTAAGCCGGATGAGTTCCTCCAGGCTTTGCAGCGCCTCCGAGAGTCCGCTTGGTACCTGCACAGAGAAGAGCAGCGTTTCTTCATCAAGGAAACGGAAAACCTCTCGCGCCAGATTGAGCGCAATGCCAAGGAGGTCCCACAGCCTAAAGTTGATCAGGCGCTGATCAACCGACTCTCAGGAATTCTTGCGCCGGTTAACAAGGTTGCATACCAAGACGTGCAGGTTCTGCCCAAGCTGAGTGACCTCAAGCTCGGCGGCCCACGTACGCTCATCGTCATCAAACCAGACGGCAAGGTGCCTCCTAGCGAGTTGCAGAACTTCTTCGATTACCAACAAGAGAAGAACAACTTGTTGGTGTTGAGTGGTCAAGACAGCATGCTCGCCGACGCAGTCGAAGAACGGCTTCGAGAGCTGTACGCCATCGAGCAAATCCACAAGCGGCTCAAATCTGGTGATACCTTGTTCGAAGAGGCGCGCGACCGCTACGAGGAGTCCGAAGATCGATTCAGCAAGGCGCTGTCGGCCGCCTACAACCGCCTGTACTTCCCTGCCAATGATCCCGTGGATGGGCGTGACGTGCTGGCCGGGGTCACCATCGACCAAGGCTTGAAGCTTGGGCAAGGTGATCAGTCCGCTGAAACGCAAATTGAAAAGCTGCTTTCCAGCCCGCGAGCTGACTACAAGCTCGTGGCCGAGCTGAACAAGGACAACTTCGACGAGTGCTTTGCACAAGCTGAGGAGTACCTTTGGCCCTCCGGCAAGGAAAACCGTCGGACACCTTGGAAGGACGTCGCTACGCGTGCCAAGTGCTCGCCAATCTGGCCATGGATGCCTGGTGCCAGTGGCATGGATGCCCTCAAGTCTGAAGCCCTCAAACAAGGCCGGTGGCGCCTGGGGGAAGACGGCTACATCGAGAAAGGGCCGTTCCCCAAAGACAAGGCCACCGTCAATGTCTCAGTCATCAATGTCAAACCGGACACCGGCGAGACCGTGCTAAGTCTCACGCCACGCCACGCCGGCGAAAGCCCGATTGTTTATTGGTCGAACAAGCCCGACGTGTCCGACAAGGACAATAGGGTGGAAGACTTGGATAACTTCGCCACTTGCGACGGCACGGTTTACTTCATGGTGAAGGAGCCCACCGGGCGCTACGAAAGCGGTCCGGCCACCCGTTGGCTCGCTGACCTCAAGATTCGCCATCAGGTCGAACCGGCCGCTGACAAGCGACGAGTCATTCTTGCTGCAACGCCGAAAGCTGACATCTTCTACACCCTCGATGGCTCCAATCCAAAAGACGGCAAGCGATACGAGGCGCCGTTTGAGATTGGTTCAGAGAGCTGCCGTCTCTTGGTGTTTGCCCGTGCAGGAGAGGCCAACAAGACGGCTGACTTTCAGGTGCCTGCTAGCGGCGACAAGACCGTGCAGATTGTCGACAGCAAGCCAGCCAAGCTTCAAAGCAAGCGGGTAGCGCTCGACACCACGGACCGCGTGTTCAGTGTCATTAACCGTTTCCGAGATCAGCCCGGCACGCGATTCAAAGGCGTTCGCGTCGAGATCGGAGAAGGGGAGAACACCGTGACGGTGCGCTTCCAGGAGCGCGAGGTTACCGCTGCCATCATCGAAGGCGTAGTCAACGGCCTGCGTGATGTGCTCAAGGAGCCCGACGCACCATTGAACATTGCCATTGCCGATGGGATCTCTTTCGATTCGGGCTTTGCTCTGAAAGAGTTTGCCAAGCTCGCCGGGATCGAACTGAAGCCAGGCGACGTCAACCAAGAGGAATGAGGATGGCCATCGCTGCAGGCAATACATCGTCGCCAAAAGTGCGTGAGCAAGCTTTGCACACGCTGGGCTTTGGCGTGCCTGCAACTTCAGATCCGCATCATTTCAAAATCATCCTCCCCAAGGCAAGCACTGGCAAGGTCCAGATCAGCGAGTACCTCGGCCTGCAAGCTGCAAGCAGTGACAACGCAGTGATCGATCGTGTGATGCTTGATCGCCCTCGCTGGACGGCCATTCGCGCCGAGGTCCAGCGAGCTTTCAATGCGCGGTTGGCTGCACACGGCATCAAGCCGGGCACATGGAAGGTTGGCGACAATCCCGTAGACCGTCTTCTCGGGAAAGAGCTGTGTGTCCTGGCCTGGGCCGTTGAGCAGATGGAGATGGAGAAGATTCCCGTGGCTGTGCGCAACTGGCTTGCGTTGCGGCCCGAGGAGCGCTGGTGGTTGTTTGGCATGACCGCCGTGAGCACCGGAGGCGTGATGGACGCAGGCAAAGGATGGCGTGCGGCGCTCAAACATGCCCTTGGCGATGTTGCGCAGAGTGAATTGCTTTCGCCTCGTGCACGGCGTGGTAAGTCAGAGCAAGAGGTTGCGCAAACATCATTGGGGCTGTTCGGAGACGACGCAGCATGAACGCCGCGCCGATTCCTCAGCAACCCAAGATCTACCACATCGCCCATGTGGATCGTCTGCCCTCTATCGTGGCTGCAGGCGGGCTGTTGTCTGATGCATTGGTCCAAGCGCAGGCGCTGGGTGGGACCATGGTTGGAATGAACCACATCAAGCAGCGCAGACTGACCGAACTGCAATTGACAAGTCATCCGGGCTTGTTTGTTGGAGCGTGCGTGCCGTTCTACTTCTGTCCGCGATCCGTGATGCTCTATTTGATTCACCGGCGCAATGCAGAGCTGGCCTATCAAGGTGGGCAGGAGCCCATCATCCATTTGCAGGCGGATTTGGGTGCGGTGGTGGCTTGGGCCAATGCCCAACCTGCTCGCTGGGCGTTCACCTTGTCAAATGCTGGGTCGTATTTTTTTGAAGATCGCAGTGACTTGGCGCATCTTGGCGAAATCAACTGGGCGGCGGTGCAGGCGAACAATTGGAGTGGTGGCCTGAAAGAGGGTAAACAAGCTGAGTTCCTGTTGGAACATCAATTGCCCTGGCACCTGGTTGAGCGCATCGGCGTTCGATCAAGGGCCCTGTACGGGCAAGTCGTCAATGCCCTTCCGGCCCAGGGACATCGTCCACAGGTCGACGTGCGTCCAGACTGGTACTACTGAAACACGAGGAGCAGAGCCATGATTGAGTACACCTCGGGCGACATCCTCCAATGTGAGGCCGACGCACTGGTCAACACCGTCAATTGCGTTGGCGTGATGGGGCGTGGCATTGCCTTGCAGTTCAAGAACGTCTATCCCGACAACTTCAAGGCTTACGAGGCCGCCTGCAAACGCGAAGTCGTGCAGCCTGGCCACATGTTCGTCTTTGAGACAGGGCAGCTCACATTGCCGCGCTTCATCATCAACTTCCCGACCAAGCGCCACTGGCGAGGCAAGAGCCGCATTGAAGACATTGAGGCGGGCCTTGTCGATCTGGTCAATGTCATCCGCGACAGAGGCATCCGATCCATCGCCATTCCGCCGCTGGGCGCAGGCCTGGGTGGGCTGGACTGGAACGAGGTGCGACCACGCATCGAGCGCGCACTTGCAGAGCTTGCCGACGTGCGGGTGCTGGTGTTTGAGCCCAAGGGAGCCCCGGCCAACGACAAGATGGCTCACGTGCGCGAGGTGCCCAAAATGACGGCAGGCCGTGCCGCTTTGGTGGAGCTGATGCAGCGCTATCTTGGCGGCCTGCTTGACCCCTACGTCACCCTGTTAGAAGTTCACAAGCTGATGTACTTCATGCAGGAAGCTGGTGAGCCGCTGCGTCTTCAGTATGTCAAGCATCACTACGGCCCCTACGCCGAGAATCTTCGTCATGTGCTGAAGGCGGTGGAAGGCCATTTGATTGCGGGTTATGCCGACGGCGGCGACGCGCCCGACAAGCCGCTCACGCTGGTGCCCGGTGCGGTGGAGGATGCCAAGGATTATCTTGATCAGCACGACATCAGCCGCGCCCGTTTCGAGCGCGTCACCAAGCTGGTCGAGGGCTTCGAGTCGCCTTACGGGCTAGAACTCCTGGCCACGGTGCATTGGGTGATGAGCCGCGAGGGTGCCACACAGCACGAAAGCGTAGAGCGCCAGGTCTATGGTTGGAACGCGCGCAAGCAGCAGTTCACCCCGCGCCAGCTTGCCATTGCCGAAGAGCGGCTGCGCTCCCACGGCTGGCTGTCACCTGACGTGGCTTCGGCCCATTGAGGATTCATCAGGGAATGCAAAAAACAACAATCACTCTCACGCCCTTGGCCCTGAAAGATGCGCCCGCGCTGATCGAGACGGTTTTCCCAGCCCAGAAGGTGTCGTTCGAGGCACAAAAGGAACGCAAGGCAAATCTTGGCCAAACCCTGACCGGGCTAGGCTCCTACTGGAAGGGTCGCAAGCCACTGATCTTGGTGCGAGCCATCGTGCTTGGCACTCTGCTACCGCCCACTGACGACGCGGAAGCCGATCTCGCCATCTTCGAAAAGCTTATGACTTTCGACGATGAAGGATTGGCCCGACGGGCACTGGCTGCCAACGCGTTCTCGGTGTCCAAGCTTCAGGAGATGATCCCTATTCCGGACCCGGAGCGCTACTTTGGCGGACGTGGCTGGCGACGCGACATCACCGATGATGACAAGCTGGTGCTGTACCGCCAGGCGCTGGCCACCTTGTCTGGTTACGAAGAAAAAGCCAGCATCAGCAAACGCCCGGAAGAACTGGATCAAGACTGGCTCTTCGCTCCGGTGTGGGCAGAGGTCAACCGTCACTATGCTCATCTCGGTTTAAGCGTGCGGTCCTTGCCCGAGCTGGTGGAACAGCTGGGCGTCTTGCGTTACGGCCACCGCGCCCGCGTGGGCGACACTTTTAGCGGCGGCGGCTCCATCCCTTTTGAAGCTGCGCGCATCGGCTGCGACGTGTATGCCTCCGACCTCAACCCCATCGCCTGCATGCTGACTTGGGGCGCATTGAACATCATTGGTTCAAGCCCGGAGCGACGCGTAGAAATCGAGAAGTCACAGGAACGTGTTGCCAAGTCGGTGGATGCGGAGATCACGAAGCTGGGCATCGAGCACGACAAGCAAGGCAATCGCGCCAAGTCATATCTTTATTGCGTAGAAGCCCGTTGCCCGGAAACGGGATGGATGGTTCCTCTGTCCCCCTCGTGGGTGATCTCCAAGGGCCGGAACATCATCGCTCGCCTGAAGCCGGATCACGGCAAGAAGCGATTCAACATCGAGATTGTCAGTGGCGTTTCGGACAAGGAAGCAGCGGCTGCTGATCAGGGTACGGTACAAGACGGCGACATGGTCTATACGCTGGACGGAAAGACCTATCGCACGCCCATCAAGACGCTGCGCGGCGACTATCGGAATGCCGATGGCAGCACGGGCAATCGCCTACGCCGTTGGGAGAAGAGCGATTTCAAGCCGCGCCCTGATGATATTTTTCAGGAGCGGCTCTATGCCATTCACTGGATCGCCAAGGACTCGCTCACCAAGTCCCGGCAGGAGACTTGGTTTGCCGCCCCGACTGACGCCGATTGGGAATCTGAGCGCCGCGTGGAAATGCTCGTCGCCGCGAACCTGAGCCAGTGGCAGGATGAAGGTCTGGTTCCGGATATGGCCATCGAACATGGAGACGAAACGACCCGTCTATTCCGTGAACGCGGCTGGACACACTGGCACCATTTGTTCAATGCGCGGCAGCTTCTTTTGATCTCGCGCTACTTCCAGCACCGGATGCCGGAAGACTACGTCTTCAATGCCAAGTCGCTGGATTGGAACTCCCGGATCGCCAACTGGATGAACCATTGGGAGAAGACCAACAACGTCTTCTACAACCAAGCGTTGAACACGTTCTACAACTACGGCATCCGTTGCTTTTTCAGCCACGAAGCAGGCCGGTCGTTCGGCTTTGCCAACAGTCCGCTTCCAGAGACTCTCCGGTCGATCAAGTGCCGTGATGCAGCCAAACTTGAAGACGACGCCGATATCTGGATCACCGATCCACCCTATGCGGATGCGGTGAACTACCACGAGATCACCGAATACTTCATTGCCTGGTTGCGCAAGAACCCACCCCAACCCTTCGATGACTGGGTGTGGGATTCGCGCCGCGCACTGGCGATCAAGGGGTCAGACGACGAGTTTCGACGTGGCATGGCTGCCGCCTACAAAGCAATGGCCGATCACATGCCTGACAACGGCATGCAATGCGTGATGTTTACCCATCAGGACACCGCCGTCTGGGGCGACCTAATCGGGATCTTCTGGGCCGCAGGCCTGCAAGTTGTGGCGGCGTGGTACATCGCGACGGAAACCAATGCAGCTATCAAGAAGGGGAGCTTTGTCCAAGGCACTGTCATTCTGATGCTCAAGAAGCGCGCGGCTGGCGAGCGTACTGGTTTCAAGCAGCGTCTGTTGCCCGCTGTTCGGCAGGAAGTGGCGCGCCAGATCGAAACCATGATGCATCTGAATGACACTGTGGCCGCCCACCACGGTGAGCCGGTGTGGGGCGACTCCGATTTGCAGATGGCCGGTTATGCGGCAGCCCTCAAGGTGCTGACCGCCTACACACGCATCGGCGACGAAGACGTCACCACCTTCGCCCTGCGCCCGCGTGCACGGGGTGAAGTGACCGTGGTGGACGAAATTGTCCAGCAGGCGGCTGAAACCGCATCAAGCCTGTTGGTGCCCGAGGGTCTTACCGCTGATGCCTGGGGGCGCCTCACTGGCATCGAGCGCTTTGTGCTGCGGATGATGGACATGGAGACCGCAGGAGTGGGCAAGCTGGACAACTACCAGAACTTTGCCAAGGCCTTCCGCGTGACGGACTACACCCGCGTGATGGGCGACATGCGACCCAACAACGCACGTCTAAAGCGTGTCAGCGAATACGCCTCGCGTGATCTGACGGATGCCACTGAGATCGGCGTGACGCGGTTGGGGCAGCTCATCATTGCCCTGCAGCAGCTGCTCAAGGACACCGAAGCACAGGTCATCGTCGAGCAACTGCGAGCCGAGATGGCTGACTTCCTGGAGGTCCGATCCCTGCTTGTGGACATGCTGGCCTTCATCGAGCGCAAAGCGCCCGAAGCTGAGGTGCGCTCTGCCGCCGAGGTTTTGGGCGCGCGCTTGAAGAATCTGCGCTTTGGCGACTGAGGTCTTGAGCCATGAGCATCCGGCGCTTCTCTTCGCGTACCCATCGGCTGGATGCCAGCTTCCTGATGCAGCATCTGGCCGGTGCGCGCAGCTACAAGCGCATCGCCGGCTACTTCACCAGCTCGTTGTTTGAAGTGGCGGGCGAGGCGCTGGAGCATATCCCTGAGGTCAAGATTGTCTGCAATGTGGACATCCACCCCGATGACCTGAAGGTAGCGCAACTGCGAGAGAGCAAGATGCTGGGCCGCTGGAATGATCGCGCCATGGAAGCCGAGGCCCTGCTGAACCGCGAGCGCTATCGGCGGCTGGATGCCTTTCTTGCCACACATGGTCAGGCAGTGCGTGTCGCCCCGGATGACATCTGTGGCTTTGTGCATGGCAAAGCTGGCGTGATCACCTTGGCGGATGGCCGCAAGCTCGGCTTCATCGGTTCGATGAACGAGACTCGCAATGGATGGCAGCGTCACTACGAGATTTTGTGGGAAGACGAATCCCCAGAGGGCGTGGCGTGGATCGAGGAAGAGTTCGACTTTCTCTGGAACGCGGCGAAGCCGCTGCCTCAGGCTGTGATCCGCGAGGTGCATCGGCGCGGCTATCGCAGAGAGATCGAATTCGCCGAAATCGATGATGCCGAAGATCTCGCACCTGCGGCGCTGATCGAATCGCCTTTGTACCGCGAAGGCCAGCAGCTTCAGCCTTGGCAGCAAGGGTTTCTGACTGAGTGTCTTCGGCATCAGCGGCTCTACGGTACGGTGCGCTTGCTATTGGCTGATGAGGTTGGCCTGGGCAAGACGCTGTCGCTCGCCACCGCTGCGTTGACGCTCTGTTTGCTTTCAGACAAAGACAATGGACCGCGCCGACCTGTTGTGATTTTTGCGCCAGCCACGCTGACAGAACAGTGGCAGACCGAGATGCTGGACAAGCTCGGTATCCCGACTGCACGCTGGGATACCGTGGGCAAGGTCTGGCTTGATGTGGACGAGCGTGTGCTGTCTCCGGCTGGACGGGAGCACATCGCCCGATGCCCGCTGCGCATCGGCATTGTTTCCACCGGCTTGATGATGCGCGATTCGCTTGAAAAGCAGCATTTGCTGGGGATGCGTTTTGGTGTCGTGATCCTGGATGAGGCGCACAAGGCCAGAACACGTCAGGGTTACGGCAAAGATGCCGGAACTCCGAATGAGCTGTTGGCATTCATGCGCGAGATCGCCGCGCGCGCCGACCACGTGCTGCTCGGCACTGCGACACCCATTCAGACCGACCCATCTGATCTGTGGGACTTGCTGGGGGTTCTGCACCAAGGCCCTGGCCGCTTTGTCCTGGGCCATGACCTCGCCCCTTGGCACCGGCCGGAAGAGGTGCTTGACATCCTCGCAGGCCGAGTGGAGGTCGAGTCTCCAGATCGCGCGTGGGAGTTATTGCGATCACCACTTCCACGCACCGAGTCGACCGCAGAGCCTAGAGCGCGCCGATTGTTCTCTGCCATTCGGCAAGATCTGGAGATGAACAACGGCGAGTGGCAAACAACTCGGTCACTGCACGATTTGACCGAGGAGACGCGGGAGATCTTGGAGGAAGAACTTGACCGCCGGATATCTGGCGCGACGTTATTCCAGCGCGAGAACCCCTTGGTGCGTCACGTGGTTCTGCGCAAGCGTCAGCAGCTGGAAGAAGCCAGGGACAAGGATGGCAAGCCATTGTTGACCCCTGTTGGTGTGGATGTTCATCCTGATCGTGATCAGGTTTCAGACCAGCGCGCCTTTGACATGCTGTTTGAGGGAAAGGCTCTTCGAACACCCGAGAACTTTCGGCAGGCCTATGGCGAGGCTCGTGCCTTCGGCAAGGCTTTGGCCAAACGCGGCAAGGGGAGCGGCTTCATGAAGAACCTGATGGAGCAGCGAATCTGCTCCAGCATTCACGCAGGCCTTTCGACCGCGCGACGTTTGTTGGAGGGTGAAGCCGTGCATCAGGATGATGACGAGGCGGAAGCGGATGTCAAAGCCGAGACCGGCGAAGAGCGGGATGCGCTTCAGCGCCTCATCGACCGCCTGGAGCAGGTTGAGGTTGACCCGAAGATGGAGGCCGTAGTTCACTTCCTCGACAAGGAGAGGTGGCGGGACCTCGGCGTCATCATCTTCAGCCAGTACTACGACACGGCAAAATGGCTCGCTGAATCGCTTGCTGGTCGATACCCAGAGGAGGCGATTGGACTGTACGCTGGCGCGGGGCGCAGTCGCCTGTATCAGCTCGGGGACAGCGTGAGCGTCGAGCGCGAGACACTGAAGCGCATGGTGGCGGAGCACCAAACACGCATCATGGTGGCTACAGATGCAGCATGCGAGGGCTTGAACCTTCAAACCCTCGGTACTTTGATCAACATCGATTTGCCTTGGAACCCCACGAGGCTGGAGCAGCGGATCGGTCGCATCAAGCGCTTTGGGCAGAAGCGTGAATCCGTTGACATGCTCAACCTTGTGTTCGAGCAAACCGTGGATGAAAAGATCTACGAGCGCTTGTCTGAGCGCATGAAAAATCGGTATGACCTGATGGGGTCTTTGCCTGACACCATCAAAGACGAATGGATCGAAGACATTGAGACCTTGGGTGAGCGGTTGGACGAGTACATCAATGCTCAAAAGTCCGCTACTGGGTTTGATTTGCGTTACACCGGTACGATGATGCCGCCTGAGAAAGATTGGCGTGAGTTCACGGAAGTTCTGTCCCGCCGTGATCTGTCCACGCTGATGAGTGCAGCCTGGGGGGCATGACACTGGTGGTTGAGCCCCCTCGATGGATTGCTCAGTTCACCAATCTCAGCCCCGACTGCTTTTGTAGGCCGTACATCGCAGAGATCTCTGCGTAATGCAGCATCAAGACCTGCTCAAGGTCGCTCTCGGTATACCCCAATTCTTCCGTGAGATGGCGCAGCATCGCTGGAAACAAGGTGGATTGCTCGCGTTCAATGGCCAGTTCTGGCGGCTCCATGGTTCTGTAGCCCATGGATGACATCTGCCGCCACAAATAGTCTGACTTGTAGTGGTCAATCGCTCCGGTCGTCTTGGCTCTCACCAGCAATGCAGCCATCGACACTCGCCACACTCTTTTCAGTTGAGCTGCTCGCTCAAGGGAAATGTCTCTCAAGTGTGGCGTGATGTCATGTCTGGGCATCAGCAACGCTGACGCGAACTGATTCGCTTGATCTTCCATCTCTGGGTGGGGGATCGCATGCATCACGAGATGCCCAAGCTCATGTGCCAAGCTGAAGCGCTGACGGTCACCAGGCGCTCGGCTGTTGAGGAAAATGATTGGTGGCAGACCCGGTATGCGGTAGCTCACTCCATCAATCTGTGCGTCAGCCATGTCCAGGTGAACAACAATGCAGCCGGCACGCTCGACATAGTCCATGAGCGACTTGATGGGGCCTGATGGAGCGTACCAAGCCCGACGCACGTTCGCCGCGACCTCTTCAGCGCCGCCTTCGAAGTCGTCTACGTCGTACTGCGGAAGTGGCAACTCAGGCTCAAGGTCAACCGTTTTCAGCAGTGTGCGAAGGTGCGCAATGCGAACGTTCAGTTCTGCAATGAACTGGCTCAGGACTTTGACGCCCACAGCAGCTTTCTTTCTGAACATCGGATGTGCGCTGATCGGCGCACCGTACTCGCGTTCAGCCTGAAAGAAGAACGACAACAGGCAGCGCAATGCTTTCGCAAGCGCTGCCTGTTGTGCTTCGGTCGGGCTTTTCAAGCCATCTTCAATTTTTGAGATGACAGCTTGAGACAGTCCAGAAGCTGCGGCCAGTTCCGACTGACTCATGCCAAGCATGCGCCGACGGAGATGAACGAGGTCAGACCTAAACGGCGCGGTCTCCTCGCTTTGGCTGATCTTGTTGATCGGATTCATGAAGTGGTTTGCGGGGCTTGAGGATGCGATCAGCTGCTGTACCCAAACGCTCTGGTGTCGGCATTTGAACCAATGTGCCCTGACAGCTTTCAGTTGCGTCTCGAAGTGGCAGCAGCCATTTGATTTTGTTCTGGTCGCGCTGGCTTAGACAGATGTCTTGCACGGATGTAGCCAACGCGTTCAATGTGTAGATCAACTCCAACCTGGCGATGCCACCAAACAGATCGATGGACTGATCGTGAAAGGCAATCGCTGACTTTGTCGGAAAGTTGCTGGACCGATAGCTCTGTCGGGCGAATTTCGGTCTGACGAATACTCGGTTCTGAATCACAAAGCCAAGGTTGCCATGTATCTTGTCGATGCAGATGTCATCAAGCTCTGCGGTTTCCCGCCGTCCCCAGTAGATGATCTGGTTGTTCATGAACTGGGCCCGGAAGCTGGTCGTTTGCATCTGAGCAGCTTGTTCGCTTTCGTTCCAGTCATCCCAGGCACGTTGAACGCACCGACGCAGAACTGGCGAGTACTGGGAGGCAAAGGATTCTGAGGCTTGATCGTCTTGAAAGATAAGCATGACAGTAAGGGTTGGGTTGAAGACTCCCCCGTGTGTGCTGGCAGTATACGGCAACCACAATCAGTTGCGCAAATTATTCTGAAAAATATTCATGGGTCGCTGTGTCGCAAGGGCCTTGCCTAGCCGCTGCCGTAGGCGGCGGGCCAAGCAGCAGGCGCTGCGAAGGCCCCCGAGGCGCACCTGGCCCCAGCCAGGTTGCCGAGGGGCAGGGGGGAGCCGCCAGGCACAAATCGCCCCAGCGATTTGAGGCGCCCCAGCGCCGGTGCATGAGCGGGGGGCGAAGCCCCCGCCTCCCCCTCGCCGCAGGCGCGGGGGCACCCGGGAGGCCGGTGGGGCGTCCAGCCCCAGCCCAACGGGCCGAGCGAAGCCGGTGCGCGCAGCCGCACAGCGAAGAGAGCCGGATCTGCCGGGTGCCCCCGCGCAGCGGGGTGCTGATGGCGCAGCCATCAGCAGGGGGAGGCGCGACCCCGGACAGCGGGCGGGCAGCAAGCCCCGCGTCCAGCGGGGATAGGGGCCGTGGGCGGCGTCCAGCCGCCCCTTGAGGCCCCGGTGATGTCCGACGGCTGCCCCGATCAGGTTGCCCGACGATTTCTCCGACTTCGCCATCGTCGGGCCTCGGTCGGAGACATGGTCGGAGGTGCGGACTGCGACACCAGCCCGGCCGACACTCCGTCACCCTGCGACGAACGCCGTCACCCCACGACGGTGCCGTGCCTCGGGTGCGCTGCCGTCTTGCAGGAACGGGCGAACCAGAGCATGTACACATTGAAAGGTGACATATGCCGTGTTCACAGCAATCATGTCGGATGTGCATTGTTGAGTTTCAAGTAATGCATGTCCGACGCCGTCGGGGTGCTGGTCGGGTAGGCGGTCGGCAATCTGTCGGGCGCGTTCATGTGTTGGGTTGCCATGTGCCAATGTCAGCTTGACAATGGGCATGTACAACTTGAACTTGTTCAACTGCACATGTTCGGAGGCCTGATGACTGCTTACTTGCTTTGGGGCGGGATTGCCGCCATGGTCCCTGCGACGTTGGTGGTGATCAGCACCGTCTACGGCCTGCGGGTACTCAGGCGGGCGCGCACTGCGCGGGTGGAGTTGGCGTTGCTGGAGCAAGGTGCTTTGGCGAATCGGAAGATAAGCATCAGGCACTGATTGATGCCTGCCAAAAAGCCTCAGGGGCCGAAGCGCAGCACCAAAGACGAATGGCTGCGCAGGGTAGGGCTCGTGGAGTCGTGGGGTGGCTACCTGTACCTCAGTGCTGACCGTGAACGCTCAGGTGTCGAACGGCGCAGCATGCATGGGCTGAAGCTCAAGGGGGGCTTGACCGATCCGGTGGCCGGCGTATCAGCCTTTGAGTTGACCGTGTGCAGTGACCCTCGCGCCTGCGCGTCGTCAGGTGACGTGCCCGCCATTGGCTCCTGGCTGAAAGCCAAGCCTGCGCTGGATGGCTTGGTCATGCTTGCTGAGCGGGAGTTTGACCTGGTGTTGGCGCTCGCAGTTGGGGGCAAGCTGGCCTCGATCAGTGTGAGCTTTCAGAAGCCGCACTATGGGCATGGCTTGATCACCAGGGTTGATTTCAGCAGCGAGGTATTGGTGGCGTAGGGGATGCCTGGCTGGGTGGCACGGTTTTCCGTAGCATACGGAAAACCGTATGGTCTCGTGGTCAAAACACAGGCTGCGCCTCAAGGCCCATGGATCGAGTCAAGAACGGGAAATCCTTGTCGTTCGAATGCTGCTTTGGGAGGTCGGTGTCAGTCGTGCGCGCCTGATTGCCGAGTTTGAGCTGGGTCCGATCCGGGCAAGCGAATGGCTTTGCGACTTCAGCGAGGCCTGCCCAACATGGGCCTCCCAAAAAGGCGACAACATGTTCCGCCGCCAATCCTTCGCCGTATCCTCCATCAGGAGCGGTTGTGATACTGCCCGTTTGGCTCGTTGGCTCGCCCAAGGCGTCAGCGTCGCTTGCCGTGTCCGTAGCTGCCTGGCAGCATCAGCCGAGAGTCCATTAAATCTTGGCTTACCTCAGTCTTTGCGACCTTGCTGGGTGGCTTGGCGGGGATCGTCTTGGCTGTGATTGCCTTGGAGGCGGCCTGTCTCGCCGCCTTGGCTACTTGCTCCGGCGTAGCCTTTTTGAATTTGCGCGGCTTAGTCTCCGTGAGGAGAAAGTTCAGCTTCGGCCGAAGCGAGGAAATGAGGTCGGTGGCGTGCACGCTGCCTTCAAAGAGGGCCAGCAGTTGGTTGAGATAGTTGAAGTCGCCGTGTTTCATCGCATGCTCTGTAGCCATCTGTACAGCCAGGTTGTAGATGCCTGACTGGTAAAGCTTCTTGAGATCAATGAACGCACTGATCTTTGGGTCCGTAACGGTACCTATGAACTTGCGAAGCTCAGCAACCCTTTTCTCATCCATGTGAATGCATCTCCCCGTTGATCATTTTCAAGCGACTTTGCCGCAGTGTGCGAGCTGCGGTCGCCTGTCTGCTAAGGATGGGTAGCCAACCGCGACGGAAGAAACGAACCAGTTTACAGCTGGCAAATCCCACCCCCCGCAAGCAACTGGTCCGCGGGCAAACATCGCAACATGTCCTCAGGGCTTTCCAATGGTCCTAGCCACCGGTCAAAGTCGTTTTCCTCCAGCACCACCACCATCCGCTTCTCATCCTCAGGCCGATGGAAGTTCTTCATCAACGGGTGCTCATCGGCATTGACCGTCAACATGCTCATGCTGCGCACGATGGAGCCATCGGGCGCCCGCCAGCCTGTCCAGATGCCCGCAATCCCCATTGGCTTGCCATCGGCACGCGCGATGCGCGTGGGCACCGCCCGGCCTGATCGCCAATCGGGCTCATAAAACGCCTCAGCGGGGATGATGCAGCGCCGCCCCAAGCGCCATGCGTCCCGGTAGCTCGGCTTGCTGGCCACGGTCTCACTCCGCGCGTTGTAGGTCTTCTTGGCCAGGCTCGGGTCTTTTGCCCAGTGCGGGATCAGGCCGAACGACCCTGCCATGGCCTCGCGCCAGGGGGCCACGCCATCGCCCTGCCGCGCTTCCCGTGGGTGCCGGATGAAGATGCCTGCGTACCCCGGCCAGACATCCGCCACCGCGCCAGTCGGCATGGCCACCTTGAACGTGTCGTGCATTCGTTCAGGTTTCGAGACGGCTTCGTAGTGGGCGCACATGTGCAACATCGTACCGAGCACATATACTGTATGCATGTACAGTACACTGGATTTCCACCAACCCGTGCCCCTGTCAGAGTGCAGCCTGGTGCTGCCGCTCGCGGGCGACAAGGTGCAGGCCGGTTTTCCATCGCCGGCTGAAGACTTCACCGTCAAGCGCATCGACCTGACCCAAGAGCTGGTCACGCACCCTCAGGCCACCTTCTTGCTGCGCGTGAGTGGCGATTCCATGCGCGACGCGGGCATTTTTGATGGGGACATGCTCGTGGTCGACAAGGCGCTCAAGCCAAGGCACGGGCAGGTGGTGGTCGCTGTGGTCGATGGCGAATTCACGGTCAAGCACCTGTACCAGCGCGCGGGGCGGGTCAAGCTGCGCGCGGCCAATGCCACCTATCCCGACATCACCCCTCGCGAGGGCCAGACGCTGGAGGTGTGGGGCGTCGTCACAGCCAGCATCAAGCGCTTTCCGGTCTAAGGTGCTGTGGTGTTCGCGCTGGTCGATGGCAACAACTTCTATGTGAGTTGATCTGACCTGATCCAAGTGTTAGTAATATTCAGTCATGTATTCCTGCCTTCCTGACTTCGGATTCATCGTCTCTTTGAGACGAGTAGCATGCGGGGGCTGGGGGAGGAAGATGCCTGTTGATAACTCTGAATTGGCCCGTTGGCAGTCGCTTGATGCAGCCATGGTGCTGAGGGCACTGGCTGACTATGCGAAGGAAGATCTGTCTTATGTGCCACGGCTCAACACGCGGTCGTCCCGTTGGCAAGCCTCTGTGGCTGGCAACGACCTCGAGATTCTTTGCACCGGGCCAAAATTTTGGGATGACCGAGCCAACTGCGGTGGCGTAGGTGCGCTGGATTTGGCCATGCACCTTTGTGGCATCAGCTTCAAGAAGGTGGCCCGCTTGCTTGCGGAACGCAATCGATGAAGTTGCTCTTTTCGACTCGTGATCTGGAAATTGGTGGCAGGCCGGTAGAAGGCTTTCCTCTGCTGATTGACGACGAGTGCATGCCATTGCAGCCAGCCCAGAACTTTCTCTTGCACGCATTGCTTGAGAGCGGTTCGATGCGCAGCAAGTTGACCTGGGAAGCAGTTGGCAGACGCCTCTACGACTACTTTGCTTTCCTGAACGCCAATGGGTTGGCGTGGGATCAAACCAATGCGCCAATTGGCGCGTCGCCACTGAGTCGCTACCGAGATTGGTCTGCCGGTGAACTGAAACTTGCGCCGAGAACCATCAATAAACGACTCTCCCTGGTTGTTCGCTTCTATGAGTGGGCGAGCCAGAGGGGATACATCGCCAGTTTGCCCTTCTCCGATCGACAGATCCGAGCGCATGGCAAACACGGAATGCTTGCGCATGTGAAAACAGGCGGGGCAACGGTTGAGCGCGCATCGGTATTGCTTCGTGAATACCGCTCGCCCATCAAGTTCTTGACCAATCATCAAGTTCAGGTTTGCCGCCAACACCTGCACAACCCAAGCCATCGACTCCTCTTTGAGCTGATGCTGCAATCAGGTCTGCGGTCATGCGAGGCGCGTACATTCCCAGCGAAATACGTTTTTGACCCTGCAGGACGAAAAGGTCTTGTTGAGGGACAGGTGATACGCATGGATTTGAGCCCGCAAGATTTGTCGATCAAATTTGAGCGCCCTCGCTCGGTGGATCTTCCATGGCGGCTGATGGAGGAACTAAACGCCTATAAAAATCTGGAACGTGAGCTGAGGAAAAGCCGTGGTGGGGGTGATCCCGACGCGTTGGTATTGACGGCATACGGATCTGAAATGGCAAGGACCAGTGTCGTGGGACTGTTCGGCGAGCTCTCCAAAAGAGTGGGATTCCCAGTCACGGCCCACATGTTGCGCCATACCTATGCCACTTATACACTGGCCGCGCTTCGTAAGAGCCCCTCATTCATGGGTGAGCCTCTTCTGTATGTGCGCGATCGCTTGGGCCACTCGGACGTTCAGACCACCGCCGAATATCTGCACCTGATCAATCAGTTGGAAGCGCAGCTTGTGCTGGCACACGAGGACTTTGTCGATGGCATCTTTGGCGATGGGAATGCTGCATGAGAAAACCAAAGTCCTACCGCGTGTCGTCAACTCACTCCGGCAACTCGCAACCACCAACGGGGCAATCAGAGACCTTGTTCACAGACGGTCCCGCGTTCGAGCTGGAGGTCGATGCGACTTCCCGCAGGAGGGTGGATTACAAGGGCTATTTGGGCAGAGGCTTTGACGCATGGGTGCGGGCTGGTCTTGCAGCTTTGCGATTGGTTGCTGATTCTGGAACGGTTGCACCGAAAACAATCATCAACTATGCGGGTTCCGGCTGGCCCAGATGGCTTGACTTTTTGATTGCTTCGAAAGGACCTGCCGACCCCAAACACATGCGGCCGGAGCACATAAATGGCTTTGTTGCTTGGCTCACTCGCAGGTATCCCTCCAGAACGAGCGCTCACACGAATTACGCC
The DNA here is from genome assembly GCA_001770725.1 of Burkholderiales bacterium RIFCSPHIGHO2_01_FULL_63_240. Taxonomy (GTDB): domain Bacteria; phylum Pseudomonadota; class Gammaproteobacteria; order Burkholderiales; family Burkholderiaceae_C; genus Aquabacterium. Next base: position 25,739 of record MERU01000011.1, on the reverse strand, counting down.
CATGTCAAGCCAATGCTAATTGCCATTTGCAATCTTGGGCTGGGTCCGATTGATGCCGAGAGGTTGTTTCCGGTCAAGGCTTTCAGCAATAAGGCGGCAAATCGCCTTAGCGCCAAGGCGTTGTCGAATGCGGAAATCCTTCGCTTGGCAGAAGCCTTGAAAAGGGACTTGATCGCGATCCATCGCAATGAATTCAGAGGTCCCGACTCCGAAGCGCTGGCCGTGTCATTTCTGGTGATCGCGTTGCGCACAGGAATCAACACCACTCCTTTGCTCGAAGCCACGCGGGATTGTCTGACTCCAAATCCATTCATTCCCAACATGATGGTGATGCGGACCTTCAAGCGGCGTGGAAAAGGCCAACAAGCAAACCCTATGCGTCAATCTGATGGCAACCTGGGCACAACCGTTGTGCCCATGGACGGCGTTGCCGTGTTGCGAGGGGTGATCGCCAGGACGGAACACCTATCCGCAGAAGCTCCACCCAAAATCCGAGACCGGATATGGCTGTATCGATCCCAATCACGAAAAGTCCATGGGGAGTTGTTGGCGCTGTCCGAAAACAGCTTGAGAGTTGGGATCAGGAAATTTGTCTTACGGCATGGGTTGCTAGGCGACGACGGAAAGCCATTGGCGCCAACACCGACTCGCCTGCGCAAGACCATGGCTGCCAAGCTTTGGAAGCTCAGCGATGGCGATTTGATTGCAGTAGCAGCTGCCATCGGCCATTCCCCTGATGTGGCGGATCAACACTACCTTAGCCTGACCGAAGACATGAAGGTTGATGCAGCGCGCTTTGTTGGGCTGGCCTTGCCGGAGATTTTTCGTGGCAAAGAAGCTGTGCAGTCCAGCATGCCGGTGTCCATCAGAAAGACCGTTCAGAACACGCCCGTGGGGAAGTGCGCAAGTTCCCTGGATGGAAAGAACGCGCCAAAAAATGGCATTGACCACTGCGACCGGTTTACCGAATGCCTGACTTGTCCGACCTATGTGGTGGTAGGGAGCGTCAAGGACTTGCACCGCTTGTTCAGTTTCCAACTGTTTCTTCAATCTGAAATTGACTACATGGTCGGACCTGACATGGGGCCTTGGCGCGACCACAAACGTGAATTGATGGCGTTGATCGATCGATTCACCGCTGCGAAGTTCGCCCGCTCTGTTGTGGAGGAAGCAAAGTCTTTGGCCATCACGAAGCCACATCCATTCTGGGCTGCGCGTATGAGGGCCGTCACACTTGCGAACGGGAGAGTCCATGGTGGATAACTTGGCCATCCGCGCCGCACCGCACCATGTCAGACCGCCCGATCTAACCTATACGGTGGTCAGCGAGGTGATCGATGACCATGGGCACAAGCATGTACTCAGTCGTTTTGACGATGCGAGATGGGATTTGACCCCTTACTTCGAGCAGTCCAACATTCCAGAGTCCATGAAGACAATCGTCTGGCCCGTGGACGTGCCGCCATCACTTCTCAAGGATACAAAAGCCGCACTTTTTGAGTGGTTCAAATTTGGGCGGCCTGGCTACAAGGCTGCAATTGCCAGAACCATTTTTATTGCGGCAGTGAGCGCCGGGCCGCTTCTTCGCTGGTTGACTCAGCATGGAGTTAAGTCCTTCAACGAGATCAAGCCATTGCACCTGGCGACCTTCCGTCAGCTGTGCAAGGACGAAAGACTTCGGCCACGCGGGATCAAATCCAGACTTGAAATTGTCGACTTGGCGTGGGTCTTTCGGGATCACTTGCATGAGCCTCCCGGTCAATATCCATGGGGTGACATGCCTTTCGCGGCCTACTGTGGTCTGATGGGCCATGAGGTCAGATCGTCCACGGGATTGGGCGTTGGCAAGACGCCCGTGATTCCGCGAGAGGTGCAAAGTGCGTTGTTTATTCATTGCGAACGCATATTCAACCAAGCGGAGAATTTGTTTAGTCAGCGCGATGCAGGCACGCTTGGGCCATCTACGGAGCCCATGCGCGACTTGCGCGATGCTTGCCTCTATCTACTCTCCATCACATCCGGCATGCGCAATGATGAAGTGATCGGCATCGAGGTGGGTGCCGGTCGGCGCGAGCTGCGTGACGAGGTTGAATATTGCTGGGTAACCTCGGTTGAGCACAAAACCGGAAAAGGCCGTGTTGAATACATGGTGCCACCGATGACGCTCAAAGTCGTCGAAGTTCTGGAACGCTACTCTGAACCGCTGCGCGCCGCCCTCAAGGACGAGATTGACGCGCTTGAGGCTTCTATCGCCCAGATGAACGATGCCTCAGGACGCAGGGATTTCGTCAAGCGGCTCATTCAAGCCAGAGGGGATGTGCAGCGGGTCTTCCTGGGGGTGATCTATGGCAAATACAACCAGATCACCGCATTGAGCGGTGTGGCATCACGCGTGGCCATGCTGCGCCTGGCCAGCAAGGCCGGGCAGGAGTGGAAACTCAGTCCCCACCAATGTCGTCGCACCTACGCCAGAACCTTTGTGGAATCCAGGATGGGACGCCAAGCGCTGGTGTTTCTCAAATGGCAGTTCAAGCATTCGAGCATCAGCATGTCCCAGCTCTATGCCGCGAACCCGGCTCAGGACCCGGCCCTTTACGAAGACATGCTGGCTGAGTACTTCGACATCAAGAGGGATCTGTTGGAGACCTGGAGCAGTCCAGATCAGCGCCTGAGCGGCGGCGCCGGCCGGAAAATCCTCGAAATGAGGGCAAGCGCAGTGCCTGACCGCGAGCGGCTTGTGGCCAACACGGCCATGCAGATCAACATTCGCGCGACGGGGCATGGTTGGTGCATTGCGCAGGACTCCGGTTGCGGCGGCGCCGGTCTCTATGAAAGCACCCGATGCGTGGATTGCAGGAACTCGGTCATCGACGAAGAGCACATCGGCGTGTGGCAAGGCATCCATGAGCAGCATCGGGAAATGCTGGAGCTCGACGACTTGGGGCCAGTCGCCAACGCACGCATTCGCCGGGATCTTGCGCTTTCTGCCAAGGTGATTGCAGACTTTGGCGTCGCGGTGAATGGTGTGATCGCCGAAATCCAACCCATTGAAAGCAGCCAAATATGAGTCCATCTGTACCAAACGGATCGGCCGCTACAAGAAGCCGCCAGCTTACGGAAAAGCGCCTCAGAGAGGCCATTGATCAGCTCCAAAATTCGGGCGACAAGGTCAGCATCTCTGCGGTCGCCAAAGCGGCGGAGGTCACCCCTGCGCTGATCCACAACACCTACCCCGACATCGCCGAGAGAATCCGTGGTGTCGTTGGGAAATCCACACGATTGCAGCGGGACGCGAAGCATGAAGCCTTGGTAAAGGAGCGAGAACGCAACCGCGAACTGCGCGCCGAAGTTGAACGTTTGCGACTTGACGCTGCGAAGCTGGCCTCGATCAACTTGACCCTTTTGAGCAAGCTTGCCGTTTACGAAGAAACAGGCAACGGCAAGGTCGTGTCCTTCGCGACTCCGACGATCGCCTCAAGGTAATCACATGCTTGCCTTGATTGACGCATCGAACTTTTATGTCAGCTGTGAACGCGTGTTCCGCCCCAGTTTGAACGGCCGTCCAGTGATTGTGCTGTCTTCAAACGATGGTTGCGCGATTGCGCGCAGCAACGAGGCCAAGGCGCTCGGCATCAAGATGGGTGAGCCCTGGTTCAAGATCCGCCATCTGGAGGAGCAGGCCGGGCTTGTCGCCTTGTCGGCCAACTTCACGCTCTACGGTGACATGAGCGACCGCATGATGAGCCTGGCCGCAGGGCTGGGTCCCACCCAGGAAATCTACAGCATCGACGAGAGCTTCATCGGTTTGCATGGCGTACGGGGTGACCTGGTCGAGCGAGCCTGGAAGATCCGCGCCCGTATCAACCAATGGATCGGCATCCCTTGTGGCATCGGGATCGCCCACACCAAGACCCTCGCAAAGCTGGCCAACCACATCGCCAAGACAGCCGAGCGCAAGCCCGGCAGCTACCCGGATGAACTCGCCACAGTGTGCGACCTGTCCAGACTCGGAGCAGATCAATTGCGGGACGTCATGTCCTCCACCGACGTTGGCGAGGTGTGGGGCATCGGCCGTCAGATCAGCACGCAGCTCAAAGAGCGTGGGGTCACGTCCGTGCAGGATTTCGTTGATCTGCCCAGCTCGGTGGTGAGAAGCACTTGGGGCGTGGTGCTGGAGCGCACCTGGCGTGAGCTGAGAGGCGAGCCCTGCATTGAACTGTCCGACGTGCCCACACCCAAGAAGCAGATCGCCTGCACACGCAGCTTCGGCCAACCCGTCACAGGGCTGACCGAGCTGCGGGAGGCTATCAGTGAGTTCACCTCACGGGCAGCTGAGAAGCTGCGCAAGCAACGGCATCTGGCTGGGCAGGTGCTGGTGTTCGCAAGGACATCACCATTCAGGGATGGTCCACGGTTCTCCAAGAGCGTGGTCGTGCCGTTGATACGTCCCAGCGCGGACACCACGGAGTTGGCTAACGCAGCGGTGAAGGGGCTGCGTAGCATCTACGAACCCGGATTTCAGCTGGCCAAGGCTGGCATGATGTTGTTGGATCTGGTGCCAGACAACTTTGTTCAGGCAGCGCTGGACTGGGCGGCTCCATTGAACGATCAGCGCGACCGCTCAAAGTTGATGCGTGCCATGGACGAAGTCAATGACCGGTTTGGCAAGCGAACGGTATTGCTTGGCAGCTCCGGCCTCACCCAGGGGGCTAACACCTGGGGAATGCGTCAATTACGGCGTACTCCTTGCTACACCACTCGATGGAATGAGGTGCCGACGGTGAGAGCTTGATAGGCAGCCTTCGGCCTGGGCTGTTGAGGGCAATGCCACGAACCGAGTGACAAGTTCGCAGCGCTTGCTGCCGGTCGCGGCCACATGCCGAACTCACGGTTTGGGCAACATTGCAGTCACTAGGTCAACACGCACGCAATTGGCCACTTCTTGGTACATTGCCCACGATCACGCCCAACGAACATGGCAATTGACACCACAGCCCAGACCTCCTGCTAGACTGCCCACCCATGCGCCGTTGGGTCTCCATCCTCCTCGTTCTATGCATGTGCTGGCAGTCGCTGGCCTATGCTGGGCTGGGCGTTTTGGTGACCGAGGGCAAGGAAATGGTTCACGCCCTGCTCCATTTCGAAAGCACGGCCCATCACCATGATGGCCACGATGGGGAGTTCCATCAGGACGAGTCACCGGCATCGACCCAGCATGCGATGAGCGACGCATGCCTGTTCGCTCCGGGCTTGCTAACCGAAACCGTGCTCCCGGTTCTGAGCATACGTTCGGCCCCTCCGGCCGTCGCTCACGCCGCCGCTCCACCGCTGCCGTTCTTGCGCAGCCCCGAGCGACCTCCCCAATCACGCACCTGACACCGCCGTTTTGCGCGGGGCTCGCCCCTGCGTGTTTGGTTTGAACGATGGTGACCTGAGATCCGGCTGAGAGCCGGCTGGGTTGCCCGATGTTTCTGTCAGGATGACCATGAAATCCCCCCCATGGCTGACCCCATGGCGCGTGGCCTGCGTGATCGCAGGCGGCGCCCTGGGCTGCTCCGCGCTGGCGCAGCCCCCTTCCATCCGTACACCTGCCTCCGCAGCCGCTGCCGTTCGCGCAGCCACAGGGGTCCGTCCCACCATGGCCCAAGCGTTGGACGCAGCTTGGACTCGCTCACTGTATGCCGTCGAAGCACGCGGCCGGCAAACTCACGCTCAGGCCGAGCTGCGCGTCGCGGAGGCGTGGTTGGCAGGTGCCCCCACCTTGGAACTTGCTCAGCGAGAAGGCCGAGGGACGGCCGCAGACGGAGCCCGTGAAACCGATGTTGGCGTGGCCTTGCCCCTGTGGCGCCTTGGGCAACGTCAACAGCAAAAGGATGCGGCCGACGCCGAGTCGGCATGGGCCAGCGCCGCGGAGCGGGCGGCTCGCCTGCGGCTAGCGGCACAGGTGCGCGACCTTGCCAATCAACTTAAGCGCTCCGAGGCCGAGTGGCAAGAGGCGGCCCAGCAGCGCCAATTGCTGGATCAACTGAGCGCGGACGTTGAACGACGCGTCAAGGCGGGTGACCTGGCGCCGTCCGATGCCATGGCAGCCAAAGCCGACATGCTGGCGGCACGCGTGCTGGAGCGCGAAGCTCAGCAAGCCTATGTGGCCCAACGCAGCGCCTGGACCCTGTTGACCGGACTGGCGGCAGCGCCTGAGACCGATGAGGTCAGAGTTCAGGCGACGGCAGCGACGCTGGACGAACACGCTGAGGCACAGTTAGCCGAGGCCGCGGTCCAGCGAGCCAGCCACCGCCTCGCACAAGCCCAGGCTCAGCGCGGGGCACCACCGGAGTTGGGCATCGGCCTGCGTCAGGAGCGTCCTGGCCTGGGACAGCCCCGCCAGAACAGCGTGGCGCTGTCTCTGCGTATGCCGTTTGGCACGCAGACCCAAAGCCTGCCTGGGCTGGCTGCGGCCATGGCCGAGCAAGACCTAGCATTCGCAGTGCAGCAACGCCTGCGTCTGCAACTGGAGGCGGAGCTCACCTTGGCCCAGGGTCACCTGGCGGCCAGCCAGGCTCAGGCACAAGCCCAGCAGGAGCGCGTTGCACTGCTGCGTGAACGTGCGCAACTGCTCCAGAAGTCCTTCCAGGCAGGCGAGTCCTCTCTGCCCGAACTGCTCCGTGCCCTGGCTGCCGCTGGCCAGGCATCGACTGCACATGCCCGTCAGCAAGCCGTCCTGGGACAAGCCCAGGCACGCCTTCATCAAGCTCTTGGACAACTTCCATGAAAACCATTTCCCTTCCAATGCTGCGCAGGCCGCTCTCGGTCTTGGTGCTTTGCACGGTCGTCGGCGCCGTGTCGGCCTCTCCTGGGGCTCATGGCCCCAACGGGGAGCACCTCGACACCAACCAGACTGGCACCGCGTCCGCCTCAACCGCTCCTCGGCTGGAGGCTAAATCCGAGCTGTTCGAGCTGGTCGGCCGTCTGGGCGGTGGTGAACTATCCATCCTGATCGACCGCTTCGCCACCAATGAGCCCGTGCTCAAGGCCGAAGTCGAAGTCGAGTCAGGCCAGCTCAAGGCGAAAGCCACGTTCCACGCGGATCTGGGCGATTACGCCGTGGATGACCCGGCCATGTTGAAGCTGCTGTCCACCCCTGGTGAGCATCCCGTGGTCATCACCATCCTGAATGGGGAAGAAAGCGACCTGTTGGATGGCGTGCTGCGGGTGAATCCGGGGCACGTCCAGGAGCAGGCCGAGAACAGCCATGACCATGGTCATGCCGATCCACACGACAACCAGCACGATGACGAACACGCCCATGGTGGCCACAGCTGGTGGCGCTGGGGCATTGGCGCCCTCATCGCCCTCGCACTGATGGGACTCACCTGGGCCTGGAGCAGGCGCAGCCAGGGCGATACCGTGGTCCGCAAGATCGATGGAGACCAGGCATGAAAAACATTATGTTCAAGAATCCTGCGCCTGGTCTGCTGTTGCTTGCATCGCTGGTGCTGAGCATCGGGCTGACCTCGGTCCATGCCTCGCCTGGCGCTCACGGCCCCAATGGCGAACACCTGGATCAGGCCACAGCACCCAACACCGCTGGCTTGGCCCGCCTGCCCGATGGCAGCGTCAACGTTCCCAAGCTGGCCCAGCGCCGTATGGGTCTGCGCACCATCATCGCGCCAGAAACCGATGCCTCGGTGACGGTGCAGATCCCTGGCCGGGTGATCGCCGACCCGAATGCCAGTGGACAAGTGCAGTCCGCCCACGGTGGCCGCATCGAAACGGGTCCCAAGGGGCTGCCGGTTGCGGGGCAAGCCGTGCGCCAAGGTGAAGTCCTCGCCTGGGTGCGTCACCATGCCGAGCCGTATGCGCAGGCTGCTCAGCAGGCTCAACGCACCGAGTTGCGCGCAGCCCGCGAGGTGGCCGAGCAGCGCGTCAAGCGCCTCGAATCACTGGAGGGCACAGTGCCCCGCAAGGACATCGAGACCGCCCGCATCGAAGCCAGATCGCTGGCCGAGCGCGAACGCAGCATTGGGGCCAGCCTGGATGCACGAGAAGCCCTGCGTGCACCGGTCTCGGGTGTCATCGCCCGTGCGGACCTCAAGGCAGGACAGATCGTCGAAAGCCGCGAAGTGCTGGTCGAGGTCGTCGATCCCGCCCGCATGTTGGTTGAAGCTTCGACGCCGAACGTCCAGTTGGGCAGCCAGTTGGACAGCGCCAACCTGGTTGGCCTGGATGGTGTGAAGCTGCAATTGATCGGCGCGGCCCGGGCATTGCGCGATGGGGTGCTGCCACTGACGTTCAAGGTGCTGACAGCCGACGGTGCCATGCTGGCCGTCGGGCAGCCTGTCATGGTGACGGCGGCACTCAAGACGCGTCGCAAGGGCATCGTGCTGCCGGCTGAGGCCATTGTGCGCAGCCCTTCGAATGAGACGGTGGTGTGGATCAAATCAGGCTCAGAGCGCTACGTGCCTCAGCCCGTGCAGGTTCAGCCACTGGACTCACACACCGTGCTGGTGACCCAGGGCCTGGCTGCGGACAACCGCGTCGTGGTCAAGGGCGCGGCGCTGGTCGCGCAGATTCGCTGAGGAGCCGGCATGTTCAACTGGATCGTCCGATACAGCCTGCACAACCGGCTCTTCGTGCTGGCCTTCGCCGCACTGTTGCTCGTGTACGGCGGCATCACGGCCTGGCGCACGCCGGTCGATGTGTTCCCCGACCTAAACAAACCCCTGGTTACGGTGCTGACCGAAGCCGGTGGCATGGCGCCTGAGGAGGTGGAGCAACTGGTGACCTTCCCCATCGAAACGGCCCTCAACGGCATGCCGGGCGTCACACGGGTGCGTTCGACCTCTGGGGTGGGCTTGTCCATCGTCTATGCCGAGTTCGATTGGGGCACCGACGTGTACCGCAATCGCCAGCTCGTGGCCGAGCGATTGGCCCAATTGCGCGCGCAAATGCCCGACGAGATCACGCCGGTGATGGGACCCGTTTCGTCCATCATGGGTGAGGTCATGCTCATTGCTTTGCCGTTGGAAGGCAGCAAGGACGCCGCCTCACCCATGCAGGCTCGTGAGTACGCCGACTTCGTGCTGCGACCGCGCCTGTTGGCCATCCCTGGTGTGTCGCAGGTGATCCCGATTGGCGGCGACGTGAGACAGCTCCGCGTGGAGCCTGATCCCACACGCATGGCTCAGTTGGGCATCTCGCTGACCCAGGTCGAGCAGGCGCTACGAGGCTTCGCCAGCAACGCAGGCGGTGGCTTCATCGACATGAACAGCCGTGAGTACCTGATCCGTCACCTAGGGCGCACCAACAAGGTCGAGGACCTGCAAGGCATTGCCGTGGCCTGGAAGGATGGGCGAGCGGTGTTGCTGAACCAGGTGGCCGAAGTCCGGTTTGCACCCGGCCTCAAGCGCGGTGATGCGGGCTACAGGGGGCAACCAGCGGTCATTGTCAGCGTGCAGAAGCAGCCTGCGGCAGACACAGTGCAGCTGACGGCACAGGTCGAGCGGGCTTTGGAGGAGCTGAGGGCGGGCATGCCCAAGGGCTTGTCGGCCCCCAAGGTGCTGTTTCGGCAAGCCGACTTCATCGAAGCCTCCATTGGCAACGTGACCGAGGCGCTGCGTGACGGCGCCATCATGGTGGCCATCGTGCTGTTTGCCTTCCTGCTGTCGGTCCGCACCACGCTGATCTCGCTGGTGGCCATCCCGCTGTCGCTGGCGGTGACGGCGCTGGTGTTCCGCCTGCTGGACCAGTCGATCAACGTGATGACCCTGGGCGGCCTGGCCATTGCCATTGGCGAGTTGGTGGACGACGCGGTGGTGGACGTGGAGAACATCCTGCGTCGGCTCAAGGAAAACCGCCTGCTGCCTCAACCCAGGCCAGTGTTGGAGGTGGTGCGCCAAGCCAGCGTCGAGGTTCGCTCAGGCATCGTCTACGCCACGGTGATCGTCGTGCTTGTGTTCGTGCCTTTGTTTGCCCTGCCGGGCATTGAGGGCCGGCTGTTCGCGCCGCTGGGCATCGCCTACATCGTGTCCATCCTGGCGTCGATGCTGGTGTCCATGACTGTGACACCCGTGCTGTGCAGCATGTTGCTGCCTCGCATGAAGCGACTTGGCCATGGTGACAGCCCCCTGGTGGCCAGGCTCAAGCGCTGGGACAGCCGTTTGCTGGCCTGGTCCTTCCCCAGGGCCAAACTGCTGATCAGCGCGGCAGCGTTGGCGGTGGCTGCGGCGGCGGCCACGGTGCCATTCTTTCCGCGCGCCTTCCTGCCCGCCTTCAACGAAGGCTCGCTGGTGCTGGGCATGGTGTTCAACCCAGGCACCTCGCTGGCCGAGGCCAACCGCATGGGCGCTTTGGCAGAGAGGCTGATCGGCGAGGTGCCCGGTGTGACCCAGGTGGGGCGACGTACCGGGCGTGCGGAGCTGGACGAACATGCCGAAGGGGTGCACTCGGCCGAGATTGACGTGGACCTGCGACGTGACGGCCCACTGGTGGACCGCGAGGCCGTGATGGCGCAGATCCGTGCGCAGTTGTCGGTGTTGCCCGCCCAGGTGGCCATCGGGCAACCAATCTCGCACCGGCTGGACCACCTGCTCTCAGGGGTGCGCGCGCAAATCGCCCTCAAGATCTATGGTGACGACACCGACACCTTGCGCGGTTTGGCCGAGCAGATGCGGCAGAACCTGTCTGGTGTGAAGGGACTGGTGGATCTGACCGTGGAGAAGCAAGTGCTTATCCCGCAGGTGATGGTCCGCATCGATCAGCAACGCCTGGCGCAGACTGGCTTGGCACCCGGCGAAGCCGTGCGCATCCTGAAAGCCTTGACCGACGGTGCCCATGGTGCGCAGATCGTGGACGGCTCACGCCGCTACGAACTGGTGCTTCGCCTGCCCGATGGCCAGCGCGGCCCATTGGACCTCGCTCGCACACTCATCGACACGCCAGCCGGTCGCTTGTCGGTGTCCAGCTTCGCGACGGTCGAGGAAGCCGATGGCCCCAATCAGATTGGCCGCGAGAACGGTCGCCGTCGCATCGTGGTCTATGCCAATACCGATGGCTCTGACATGGGGCAGATCATCGCCGACATCCGGCAAGTCATCGGCAAAGCGACCTTGCCGGCGGGCAGCTTCATCAGCCTGGAAGGCCAGTTCCAGGCTCAGGAGCAGGCCACCCAGTTGATCCTGGGCCTGTCGCTGGTGTCACTGGCGATGATGTTCCTGGTGCTGTATTCGCGCTATCGCTCGGCGGTGCTGGCAGGGGTCATCATGGCCAACATCCCGCTGGCTTTGATCGGCAGCGTCGTGGCGATGTGGATGGCCGGCGTGAGCTTGTCGGTCGCGGCCATGGTGGGCTTCATCACGCTGGCAGGCATCGCCACTCGCAACGGCATCCTGAAGGTCAGCCACTACATCAACCTGTGCAGGTTTGAGGGCGAGACCTTCAGCCAGGCCATGATCGTGCGCGGCTCACTGGAGCGCCTCACCCCTGTGCTGATGACCGCCCTGGTGGCTGCGTTCGCGCTGACCCCGTTGCTTCTGGCGGGGGACGCGCCGGGCAAGGAGATCCTGCACCCGGTGGCCGTGGTGATCTTTGGTGGTCTGGTCAGTTCTACGCTGCTGGACACCTTGCTCACCCCTTTGCTCTTCTGGTGGCTGGGTCGCAAACCCACGGAACGGTTGCTGAACGAGGCCACCGAAGCCACCGACAGTGACGGGCAGTTGAAGCCTCAGGACGCCTTCTGAGCGCCATCCACTGATACCAAAGGGCATGGCGGTGCCGCCCTCAAGCGCACCGCATTTCGAATGGAGAATGAAGCATGCATGCCAAACAACTGATCCAGATCGTTGCCCTGTCCTTGTGGGCCCTGACCTTGAACCCGGCCATGGCCCATGGCGCAGGCCAACCGCGCCACGGCGGCATCGTGCAGGTGGCCAGCGACGTGAACTTCGAGCTGGTGGCCGAGGCCGATGGCGCAACCCTCTACCTGGTGGACCACGACAAGCCGATGTCCTCCAAGGGCATCACCGGCAAGCTCACGGTCCTGCAAGGGGGGAAAAAGTCCGAAGTGGATGTCAAAGAGGTCGGCGGCAACACGCTGCGCGCAACAGGCATTAAGCTGGGTAAGGGGGACAAGGTGGTGGCCGTGCTGAACAACGTCGAAGGCAAGACCGTGACGGTTCGCTTTACGGTGAAGTGAGTCCTTGATGTGCGGCTACGCCTCTTCTGACCGTCCCGCGTTCAAAGGCGGTTTGCTGGCCCTGTTGGCAGCGGCTCTCTTTGGGGTCAGCACGCCCTTGGTGCAGAAACTGGGGCATGGCCTGGGGCCGTTCACCACGGCTGCCTTGCTTTACGCTGGTGCCGCGCTGGTCGGCTGGCTGCTGCGCCGGCCAGCAGAACACGAGGCACGCGTGCTCCGCACGGACCTGCCACGTTTGCTGGCCGTGGCCTTCTTCGGCGCGGTCGTTGGGCCAGTGGCCATGGCCTGGGGGTTGCAACGCACCAGCGGCGCGGGCGCGTCGCTGATGCTCACCCTGGAGGCCTTGTTCACGGCGGTGCTGGCCTGGCGACTCTACGGCGAGACCATGGACCGCCGCGTCTGGAGCGCGGTGTTGCTGTTGCTGGCCGGTGGCCTGTCCCTGGTGCTGGAGCAGGGCCGAGGCGGTGGCAGTCAACTGTTGGGGCTGATCGCCGTAATGGTGGCAACGGCTGCATGGGGCATGGACAACACCTTGTCTCGGGCACTGGCTGAGAGAGACCCCGGACAGGTGGTCCTGGCCAAGGCCATACTGGGCGTCATGGCAACCACTTGCCTAGCCTGGCTCACAGGTGAACCATGGCCAGGAGTCGGTGCCACCGCAGGCTTGCTGATGGTGGGGGCAACCGGCTATGGTTTGAGCCTGCGTTTTTACCTGTTGGCTCAGCGGGAGTTCGGTGCCGCGCGCACTGGCTCGGTCTTCGCCTTCGCACCCTTCATCGGCGCGACATTGGCCCTGGTGCTTGGCGACCGCTCAGGCGGATGGGGGCTGGTGCTGGGCGGCGCCTTGATGCTGCTGGGTGTGATCGTTCACCTGGCTGAATCACACGAGCATGAACACCAACACGAAGCACTGGCACACGAACACGCTCACAGCCATGACGACGGGCACCATGACCATGTGCATGATCCGATGCCATCGGGGCCTCACAGCCACGCGCACCACCATGACCCCGTCAGGCACACGCATGCACACGCGCCTGACGTTCACCACGGCCACAAACACTGATGCTCACTGCTGCAAGGGGTAGAGCAGCAAGCCCAGGGTGGCTGCGGCCAGGATGATCCAGGGCTCCTGGAGCTTCTTCCAGCGCCACAGGATCGCCGCCACGGTCACGGCGAGCAGCACGGTGGGGCCGTCGATCAACGACCTCTTTGCCAACACCACGACAGCACCGGAAATAGCCCCCACGGCGGCTGCGGTGACCCCATCAATGAACGCCAGGAGTCCAGGCAGCTTGCCGTACTTCTTGAAGTAAGGAGCGGGTAGGATGGTCAGGAGGTAGCAAGGCAGGAACGTGGCCAGTGCTGCTACGCATGCGCCTGGCAAACCTGCGACCAGGTAGCCGATGAACCCAACCGTGATGACGACGGGACCAGGCGTGATCATCGCCACGGCCACGGCATCAACAAACTGCTTTTCGGTGAGCCACTTGTACTCGTGCACGACACCCCCATAAAGGAAGGGCACGATGGCCAGGCCAGAGCCAAACACGAAGGCGCCCGCTTTGGCAAAAAACAGTGCGATCTGGCCCAGGGTGCCGAGGTCGGTAGCCAACATCGAAGCGGCCAGGGGCAGGCTTGGCGCCAAGCCAACGGCTGTCAGGTTGGCACCAGGGCGCCATTTGGTCCGCCAAAGCCAAGCAATCACACCCGCCGCCAGGAACAAGGACGCCACCTCGGACTCCGTGACGATGGTGACTGCGGCTGCCACGATCCAGATGGCCCACAGCAACTTGTCCTTGCCGATGCTCTTGGTGGTGAGCTTCTGCGCACTGATGGCAATGATGCCGATTACCGCAGCGCCCACCCCATAGAACGTGGCTTGCATCCACGGCAGTCCGCCAAAGCCCACGTAGGCGTAACCCAGCGCGATGACCATGACGAACGATGGCAGGACAAAGGCTAGGCCAACCAGCGTCGCTCCAAGGGTGCGGTAATGGACGTAGCCCAGGTAGATCGCCAGCTGGGCGGCCATCGGGCCGGGCATCAACTGGGCGAGGGCCATACCCTCCTTGTAGTCCTCATCACTGATCCAGCGGCGTTGTTCGACCAGGTCGCGGTACATGTAGCCCACCAGCGCGACGGGACCGCCAAAACCGATGGTGCCCAGGCGCAGCATGTAGCCCACCATTTGCCAGAGAGAATATGCGCGCGTACTCATGGCTGCCCCTCGGCATGGGAGGTGCTGCGCGGCGAAGAGAGGGCGGAGGCGGCCGCAATGGGCCTGAATTCACCGATGTTGAATCGGTTGAGGGGAAATGGCATCAACAAGACGAACTCCTACCTGGGCGAAACCCAAGGTCAGAAGCTGCACTTGGACGCCAAGCGTCTTGATGGACGGGGAGGCCGCTCTTATCCCCACGCCTGGAACTGTATCACCAGCCCGGCAGGCTTGGCGAGTGAACCACCCCTCCCGTTACAGATCTCCGTTTGTTGTCCTATGTCTGCTTCAGGTTGGAGCAGACGTTGACAGGTACGATCCGTTGTGTCCGCAATCAGCCTTCAAGCGACATGGCAGTTGCTTCGGCGACCGAGCAGCTTGCTTTCTGTGTGCTACTTCTTCCTGGCACCACGGCGTGCGATGGCGGCGTTCATATCTTCAATTGAGGCTCGCTTGGAGGGCCGACCAAACATGCCTTTAAGGTTGTGGATCTCCGCAAGCCCATTGAAAGAGTCTCGCTCTTGAACAGGCATCTTCTCAGCCTCGCGCATGAAGTCGTCGCTAGCATGGCTGCCAGCCATCATGAGAATGGCCATGACTTTGCTAAGTCCATCAGGGTTCCGCGCAGCGTCTTCAGGTCGAATTCCATCGAGCTGAGGATGTGGTGTTTCCAGCCATTCCCGCACCTGCTCCCACGATTGGAAGGCTGCGAATGCGGCCTGATCCAATGCCGTCAAGCACTCATAGTCAGGGCTACCGAACTCGCGGCCGACCGCCGCTATGTCTAGCCAAGCTTGCTCTTCATCTGACGCCTGGTGCTGCTGACTCGATGTGTGTTTCGGCTCAGTGTTTTTGGGCATACCCCAATGCTACTCGCACAACACTTCCGATAGCTACGAAGAATGCAGCGCTCTGGTTTGTCAAAGTTCAATTTTAAGGCACCACTGGAAGGCAGTTCTGCAGCGTGAGCGGCCGGTCAACTCTGCACGGTCGTGCCGCAGCTTGGTCACCACGTTGCACCTCGCGCAGCTGACATTCGAGGGCACCGGCAATCGACCCTGAGCTGACGGTCAGGCTCCCAGCATGAATGACTTCTATGCAGTACCAAGCCGCCCGTAAAGCCCCGCAGAACACAATGCTGCTGACCGGGTACGAAGCCAGATCAGCAGCATTGGCAGGGTTACCGAAGCACCAGCACAGGCACGCTGCTGGTACGCAGCAGCGCTGTGGTGCTGCTGCCCACAATCAGCTGCCGGATGCGTGAATGGCCATAGGCCCCCATCACCAGCATGCCCAGGCCTTGCGCCGACAGATGCTGCGGCAGTACCCGCTCGACGCTGCCCTCCAGTACGGCGATGCCAACGGTGAAGCCCTGGGTTCGCAGCTGCGCGGTCGCGGCATCGAGCTCTGCCTGCATGGCGGCGTCCAACGACCCCACGAACACCAGGGTGCACGCCAGCGCCTTGAGCCAGACGCTCTGCCCCACCTGGCCGAGCATGCGACGCGCAGTGTCACTGCCGTCGAACGCCAGCGCAAAGCTCCGTGGCGTCTCGAACGTCTGCCCTGGAATCGAGAGCACCGGCTTGGCCGTGCTGCGGATCACGCGCTCCACATGGTGATCAAGGTGCCGCCCCGCCACGGTGGCATGGTCATGGCGCCCCATCACCGTCAGCGTGACCTCGGCCTCCAGGTCGACGACCGACTCCACCAGCTCACCGTGCCTCTGGCGGATCTGCACCTCGCTCACCCCATCCGCCGTGGCGCGCTGGCGCATGCCTTCCAGGATCTGACGCCCCTGCTCCTGCGCCAGCACGCTGCGGCGGGCGTCCAGTTCCGCCAGCTCACTGAGCAGCCCCTCTTGCGCACCCAGGCCGATCTGTCCGCTGAAATCGGATTGAGGGGCCTTTTCGGGGTGCCGGTCCAGCACATGCAAAAAGGTCAGCGAGGCGCCGAGCGCTTTCGCGGCCCAGATCGCACCGTCACACACGGCCGCCGGGTTCCCTTGTGCATCCACACAAGCCATCACGTTTTTCATGTTCATCTCCTGTGCTGATCAGTGGCCCAAGGGCAATTCGGCGCCGTCTTTGTCGTGCAGACCAAAGCGGTCCACCATCGTCTTGCTGGCCTCATTCAGGCCCATCACCTCAACCTGGGCCCCCTCGCGTCGGAACTTGAGCACCACCTTGTCCAGAGCGCTCACGGCCGTGATGTCCCAGAAATGCGCGCGGCTGACGTCGATGCGCACCTGGCGCACCGCCTCCTTGAAATCGAAGCTGTCGACAAAGCGATCGGCCGACGAGAAGAACACCTGACCGGTGACGGTGTAGACCCGCGTCTGACCGTCGTCTTGGACTTGCGACTTCACCTGCATCAGGCGACCGACCTTGTTGGCAAAGAACACGGCACTGAGCAGCACGCCGGCGAACACGCCCTTGGCCAGATCGTGGGTGGACACGGTGACGACCACGGTGACCAACATCACCACGGAGGAGCTGGGCGGGTGCTCACGCAGCTTGCGCAGGGAGTCCCAGCTGAAGGTGCCGATGCTGACCATGATCATCACGGCCACCAGGGCAGCCATGGGAATCTGGCTCACCCACGGCCCCAGGAACACCACCATGATGAGCAGGAAGATGCCCGCCATGAAGGTGGACAAACGCCCGCGCCCACCGGACTTCACGTTGATGACCGACTGCCCGATCATGGCGCAACCGGCCATGCCGCCGATGAAACCGGTGCCGATGTTGGCCAGGCCCTGCCCCACGCATTCACGGCTCTTGTCGCTGGTCGTGTCGGTCAGGTCGTCCACGATGGAGGCCGTCATCATCGATTCCAGCAGTCCCACCACGGCCAGGGTCAGGGAGTACGGCGCAATGATCTGCAGCGTTTCCAAGGTCAAGGGCACATCGGGCAGCAAAAAGATGGGCAGGCTGTCAGGCAGCTCACCCATGTCGCCCACATTGCGGATGTCCAGGCCCAGGGCCATGGCCACCCCGGTCAGCACCACGATGCACACCAGGGGCGAAGGCACGGCCTTGCCCACCACCGGCAGATACGGGAAGCCATAGATGATGGCCAGACCGGCCGCCGTCATGGCGTACACATGCCAGGTCACATTGGTCAACTCGGGCAGTTGCGCCAGGAAGATCAGAATGGCCAGGGCGTTGACAAAGCCCGTGACCACCGAACGCGACACGAATCGCATCAGGTTGCCCAGCTTGAACAGGCCCGCGATGATCTGGAAGACGCCCGTGAGCACGGTGGCGGCCAGCAGGTACTGCAAACCATGGTCCTTGACCAGGGTCACCATCAGCAGGGCCATGGCGCCGGTGGCGGCCGAGATCATGCCGGGTCGTCCACCGGCGATGGCGATGATGACGGAGATGCTGAAGGAGGCGTACAGCCCCACCTTGGGGTCGACGCCCGCGATGATGGAAAAGGCGATGGCTTCGGGAATGAGGGCCAGGGCAACGACGAGACCTGCGAGCAGGTCGCCTCGGATGTTGCCCAGCCACTGCTCGCGCAATGAGATGGTCATAAGGGAATCAATAGGGAAACGTGCCGGGGCGCAGCATGCGGCCAGGCTGAAAACTCAGAGGAAAGGTGCTCGGCGTCGGCATGCATCCCGCATGCCGGGCCCGCCGACTCAGGGCGGTGTGACCGAGAAGAAATAGCCGCGCGCCAGTTGCCCCACCGGGGTGCACTCCAGTGCAGTCTGCGCGTGTGGGCTGGGCAAGAGCATGCAGAAATTATAGGCGGTGCTGTTTGCGCCTGTCAGCGGCCATGCCAGAACTGCACAAACGCGTTCAGCAAATACAGCGTCAGCAGCACAACGCTGGCCCAACTGCCCAGACGCAGGACACGCGACGCAGGTCGAAAGACCAAGGCCACCACGACCGCCCCACTCATCGTGGCCGCCGTCAAGGCCGACACGGTGTGGAGCGGCGAGACCAGCTCGTAAAGCGGCCCCGCCCGGTAGGCCACATCATCGACCGCCAGGATGAGCACGTCAAACAGATTGCTGCCCAGCAGGTTGCCGATCGCCAGGTCCACCGCGCCGATCCTCAATGCTGCCACCGTGGTGGCCACTTCAGGCACGGACGTGGCCATGGCCACGAACAAGGTGCCTACGAACGAGTTGGACCACCCCATGATGCGCGCCAATTCCACCCCCAGCAGCGGCAGCCAGATGCCGCTGCCGACGATCACCACCGCTGCCATTGCGTAGCCCATGAGGGCTGACTTGAGGCTCAGGCTGCTCGCTGTCGCGGCGGCGGCTTGATGGTGACGCTGCTCATTCACATAGATGAGCCGCATGGCCAAGGTGTACAGGCCCATCAACACCACGCTGCCCACACTGATGTGTCCCAGGCTCGGCATGCTCTTTTGCGTGCTCAACGTCAGGATCAAGGCCGCGGCCGTCAACAACATGACGCCCAAACTGGCTGACAGCACATGCCCACGGCTGGCAATGGCGTAGACCGACTCTTTGCGGTAGAACACATCGACAAACGCCAGAATGGTGAGGTTGAACACGGCGCTGCCCAGCGCGTCGCCCACGGCGATGTCGGGGGCCTGCGCGACGGTGACGGCGCTCAAACCCGTGACCAGCTCGGGCAAGGAGGTGACTGTGGCGACCAGGATCAGCCCGACCCAACTGCGGGACAGTCCGGCCAATTCCGCGATCGCGTCCCCGTAGCGAATCAAGCGTGAGCCTGCCACGCCGATCAACGCCATGCAGGCAATGAACTCGATCCAAACAAGTGCCGAACTGGTCATGATTGACCTCAGCATAGTCGAGGCGGGGGCATTCATCCACAATCCGCATCTGCATTAGTCCCGACGTGGACCTAAGAGCTGTGACTGTTGTAGCCGGGCTCTGACTCTCATTCTGGGGTGATAGTCAGCAAACCGGACATCTGCAGCAAGCCGTTCAATGACGAATCTTGGCCGGGTGGAGCCCGCCAGCTTTCCGAATTGCTCGTACCAAACCGGCCGGTCAGGACGTGCCCCTAAGCGACTGCTCTCGGGCGAGGAAGTTGGCCGATGGGGCACCCGCACGCGGCCAGAAGCGGCCCGTGATGAACGTCTGCTTCGCCGAGGTTCGATAGCAGTCGACACCCGCGCTGCCATCGCGGCATGGACAATGCTGCAATGGACACCCCACCGCTTCGCCGGATGGACATGAAGCATTAGGACGACAGTGTGAACAACGCCGCACCGGAAACCGCGCAGCAAGCGCCCAGCCCTCGCGACCTGATGAGGGCCCGACACCCTGATCTGTTCTCCGACTCAGTTGTCCAATCGGAGCCTGTATTGGCGCGGCCGGTATTCGATCACCACCTTGATACGCTGACCGCGCGCAAGGAGGAGTATCAGTTCGAGCACTTCTGCCGGCTGATTGCCGAGAAAGAGATTTGCCCGAACCTACGGATTCAGACCGGCCCCACTGGCGGCGGCGACAGCAAGGTCGACTCGGAAAACTATCCGGTCGCGAAAGAGATCTCCGAACGCTGGTGGTTCGGAGAACCGGCGGGCGGGGCGGAGCGCTGGGCGTTCGCATTCAGTGCCAAGAAGAAGTGGAAGCCCAAGCTAGAGGCCGACGTGGAAAGCGTTCTCTCAACGAAGCGCGACTACAAGCGAATCTATTTCTTCACGAACCAACTGGTCAGCGACAAGCTGCGAGCCAGTACGGAGGACGCGCTGACCAAGACAGCGGGAGTCCCGGTCCACATCATGGACAGGAACTGGCTCACTGACCGCGTATACAGAAATGGCCATCTCGACCTCGCCATATCGGCGCTCCAGATCGAGGCTGCATCCCGTCGAGACAGCGTGCGGCTCGGGCCCGAAGACACCCGGCGCAAAGCGAACCTGGAGGAGCTCGATGCGCAGATTGCAGACCCGGGTCGCTACGTAGGCGCACGGTACCAACTGGTCGAAGACTGTGTTCGTGCAGCCAAACTCGCGCGCGGTCTGGACAAGCCGCGTGTTGAGATCGAGGGTCGCTTCGCCATGGCCGACCGCTTTGCGCGCGAGTTGGCGATTCCCAGCCAACTGCTGCGCGTCGCCTATCAGCGCGCTTGGACCGCCCATTGGTGGTTTGAGGATTTCGGCGAGTTCCTGACCCACTACGACGAAGTCGAGCGGCATGCGACAAGTTCCGCCGAGGCGGAAGATCAAGAGCGGCTACTCAACCTGAACCAGCTGCTGATAACCCTTGAGCGTCGAAACCTCGTAGCGGCTGATCGAAGCCGCGCCGGTGACCGACGCCGAGCGCTCGTCGCTCGTCTGAAGACGCTGGAGGCCGATGAGGCCCGGCCCAACAACGCCTTGTTCGCGAGAATGCTGAGGACGTTCGTGAGCCTGACCGACGCGATGTACGAAGGGCGCCCGCAGGGCCTCTCGGCAGCGTGGGCAGATCTGAAGGAGATCACTGAGGCCTCAAAACCCTTGGGCCAGTTTCCTTTCGAATCGCTGTCCGGGATGGTCCACGAGATGAGCGATCTGTTCGATACCCCGGAGTTCGACAGCCTCTATGAGCTAGTCGTGGACGTGCAACGACAGCGTGTGAGCGATGGTGAGGCTGGAGAGTCGTTCAGGTCGCGAGGGCGGCAGAAGTTGCGAAATGAAAAGCCCTACGAAGCCATCCGGTGGCTGGGGCGGGCCGAAGAGTTGTTCGTCAAGGAAGAGTATCAGCGCCAGCTGATCCTCACGCTGCTGGAGAGCAGCTACGCCTACGAGAGCGCGGGGCTGCTATGGGCCGCTCGCAATAAGCTCGTTGTAGCGATCGAGCGAGCCTTTCGCATGTTCTTGACGGAAGGGGAAATGTCCAGCATCGCGCATCATTGCTTGAGGCGTCTAACTTGGATCGAAATGCAGCTGGGACGAGTTCCCCAGATTCTTCAGGCGATCGTTTGGACCCGGTTCTGCGAGGGGCTGCTCACGTCGACCGGGCGCGGAGAGGTCCAGTCGGAGCAAGAAGGGATGCTGTTGCAGGCCGTGCTGAGCATCCATTTCTTGAACGTCCCCTTCTCTCGGATTTCGGCGATCGAGCAGTTGCCGGACGCCCTCGCGCGGCTCGATCTCGAAATGCCGCGCTTGGCCGTCCTGTATGCGCTGGGTCATGAAAAGCGTGTCAATGAAGAGAGCTTCGCCGAGTCGCCCAAGAGCCCGACGGACATGCTCGATTTCTTTGAGCGCTGGCAAGATCAGCCCGCCCGCGAAGATCTTCCGAGTGAACCGTCGCTAAACGAGGGGCCGCGCGCGCTGGTTCGATCGATCATCCTGGGGGCCGAGTTCGTAGTCGACTGCCCTAACGATGTCGCGTCGATCGGCGTCGCCGAGTCCTTGCTTGGTGCCATGGAAGCTTTCATGGCGACCAGCGATGAAGAGGACATCCTCCCTCACGCCGAGAGGACGGTGATCCGTGTGCGCAAAGCGAAGGAGCAGGGTACGGGGCCGTCGTTTTCCTGGTTGGACAACGTGGCAGGTGTTCATGCCGAGATAGTCACCGGCGAGAGCATCGACTTCCAAGACAAGGAAGCGCTGACGCAGTTCACCGACTTCCTGTGCGAAGCCACGCTGGCCATTGCAGCGCGTCAGTTCATCATCCGTGACGTCGAAGCCTGGATGAAGAGGGTCGCCGGAGAGGAGCGAGGGCTGGCGAGAGCCGCGTTGCTGGGCAA
The DNA here is from genome assembly GCA_001770725.1 of Burkholderiales bacterium RIFCSPHIGHO2_01_FULL_63_240. Taxonomy (GTDB): domain Bacteria; phylum Pseudomonadota; class Gammaproteobacteria; order Burkholderiales; family Burkholderiaceae_C; genus Aquabacterium. The sequence goes on along the minus strand of MERU01000011.1, from coordinate 3,640 downwards.
CCTGGTCGTCATCGGACAGAGCCTGTTCGGCAGCGATGCCAAGGTCCGCCTGTCCGACCTGGTCGGCGTCAACGACAAGCACTACGACTGCCTGCGTGACCGGCACTGGCGGCCCGACCGACCTGCCACCAAACGCGACATTCCCATGGAGCCGATCAAGCTCGGTGAAGGCCCTCCCCCAGAAGCGCTGATGGACACCTCCCAGCGCAAGCATACGCAGCGCAAGGTGATCTCACCCATCGACATCCCGAACTGGGACAAGGCCCGCTGGGGTGGTACCTGCTACGGGTGGGACGACCACCAGCCGCCGTTCATGGGGCTTATGTTCAGAGACTTGGAAGCGGGCAAGAGGATCTTCAGTGGCTGGCACAACCGATGGGGCCGAGAGGACGCCGAGGACGCTCTGCGCGTCACGATCGTTACCGGCATCTACAACAGCAACCCCCACCACTATGGCGTGATCGTTGGGCCCAACATTGACCACGTCACGACAGACTTTAGATCCGGCGACACACTCAGCATGATCTCGCGGATCAATCGGATGACGCCGGCAACGTCGGAGAATCTGACGAACTTTCTGAAGGCATTCAAGAAGTTCGGCGCCTTCTTTCTGATGCCCGCGCAACTGCCACCCAGCAGCCAAAGCGTGCCTGAGATCGAGTTCAAGCTTGCACTCCTCAAGCGCCACTTGCACATCCGCCCGGCCTGGCAGATCGGCGAAAATGATCATGACATCGTCGCGCTGGACGACGAAGAGGATCCGTTCATTCCTGATGGTGTGGTGAACGCTCCGGTGATCAAGGCAATTGCCGCACGGCGTGCCCGAAGGAACGGACGCATGGGCCCCAGCGCCAACAACTCATCTTCCTGACGCCGTTGGCAATCATCATTGCTGCGTAGCTTGCCGACAGGCAGCTTCGCGGCAACCAGATCACGAAAGCGGATGTCTCTTGAGGGTCGATCGCCAACTTTGGTGAATGTCCGCTGATCGGCATCTGAGCCAGCACTCGTATCGCGATTGGGGCGACGAGCGGTAACCGGCTGCTCTCAGCCTAAAGCTGTCCATGCCTGGTGAGCGACAGTTCTGCAGCGAGGCTGTGTGATAACACTGCGGATGGCGGGTCCGTGAGCCCTGCACCAGAATCAGACCTGTCCGGAGCACGAGCTCTGGCTGACACCAGACCTGATCCGATCCCATTTGCCGAGCCAGTCCGAACGATAGTCCAGGCTGGACAAGGAGCCACTAGGCAGGCTCCAACTCCTTGATCTTACGGGCGTATTCAGCCGGCGTCAGGTATTCGAGAGCACTGTGAGGTCGACTCTCGTTGTAGTCCCTACGCCAGGCCTCCAGAAGCCGCTGCGCCTCGGTCAAAGAAGCGAACCAATTCAAGTTCAGGCATTCGTCCCGCAAGGTTCCGTTGAAGGTTTCGACGAAGCTGTTGTCTGTCGGCTTGCCAGGCCTGCTGAAGTCCAGTCGAACTCCATGGTGGTAGGCCCACATGTCCATCAGTCGGCCTGTGAACTCGCTGCCGTTATCGACGAAGACCACTTTGGGCGGGCCATGCAGCCTGACCAGTCGATTGAGGATCTCCACCACATGTTCTCCTCTGAGGCGATGGCCCGCATCGACCGCCAGGGCTTGTCGGGTGAAGATATCGACCACCGTCAAGATTCTGAACTTACCCCCATTGCCGAACTGATCGGCCACAAAATCCATTGACCAAACTTCACCAGGACGCGTGGCTGCAAACCTTTGACGTCGTTGCACGACCATCTTGCGACGCTTGGGCAGCTTGGAGCGCAGCTGCAGTTCTTCCTCTCGGTAGATGCGGTAGCACTGCTTGCGCCCCAGTTGCCAGCCTTCTCGCTTGAGCAGCACATGCAATCGTCTGTAGCCGTATCGAATCCTCGTCTGCGCGAGCTCTTTCATTCGGCGACGCAGCTCAGGCCTGGGGTCACGCACGGGTAGGTAGTACAAAGTGCTGCGCGACATCTGGACCAGCTTGCAGGCCCGACGCTGACTGATGCAGTAATGGCCCATGACATAAGCCAGGGCCTGCTTCCTCAGCGCGGGCCGCCCCATTTTTTTGCAGCCACGTCCTGCAAGATGGCTTTGTCCAAGCTGAGGTCTGCCACCAGCTTTTTGAGCCTGGTGTTCTCTTCCTGCAACTGCTTGAGCTCCCGCACCTGGTCAGGCTCCAGACTGCCGTACATCTTCTTCCAGCGGTAGTACGTGGGTTCACTGACCCCCAGCTTGCGGCACAGGTCCGCCACGGGCATCCCCATCTCCGTCTGCTTGATAGCAGCAACGATCTGTTCAACCGAAAACCGACTCTTCCTCATCATGTCCTCCGGTGGCCCCTACTAGGGCCAATGTGCCGGAAAACTATCGTTTTGAGTGGCTCGACTTTGCGAGATCAGATCAATACCGCTGCGCCGTCCGACGGCGGACACGAGGCATCTGGTTCAGGCCGCTGTAATGGGAGTCACCCAGATTTACAAACCGGGATTCAAACTCTCCAAGGCAGGAGTCATGCTGCTGGACTTGATGCCGGACAACGTCTCACAAGGCGAGTTTGACTTCGGTGCGCCTGAAACACGGGATCGCGGAAGATTGATGGCCGCAATGGATGCCATCAATGATCGGTTTGGACGCGGTGCCATCCATGTAGGAAGCGCTGTCGGCGTGGGTGCGCACCGCGACTGGTCGATGAGGCAAGAAAGACTTACGCCTCAATACACCACCAAATTTAGTGACATGCCTGTGGCGCGAGCCTAGACTATCTAGTAGCGCAGCAGGACGATTGCGCTTGGATGGGCGGGCACTTCACATCTCCATAACTGCAAAAAACACAGCAGTCTCCCGGCAGTGGGCGCACCACGGTCTTGCATTCTTCGCATTCGTAAAAGAACTGACAGGCGTCCGTCGGCATCTCAAGCTTGATGGCATGGCCGCATTCGGGACATGTCAAGGTCGATGCGGTTTGAATCGGGTTGCTCACTTGACCTCCCGCGCAGTGGAGGGGTATCCAGCATTGGTTGTGGCCTGGGCCAAAGCCGCCACGGTGGCGACATCGGGGTCAAAGGTGACGGTTGCGGTCTTCTTCGCGAAGTCGATTTGGGCTTTTGCGACGCCAGGCGTCTTCTCCAAAGCCTTCTTGACCGTCACGGGACAAAGCTCACAAGTCATGTTCTTTACGTCGAGGGTGACTGTCTTTGGCGTTCCAGCGAAAGCGTTGATTGAAAGGAAAATCGAGAGGGCCAAAAGATATGAACGCATGGTGGTGTCCTTAAAAGATGAAGGGAAGAAGCCAGGGTGATGCCGCCATGAGGCAGACCATTGCCAACACGACCCAAAAGATGGTTCGTTGCCGCGCGGCCACCTCAGGGATGGCGCAGACATCTCCGGGAGCGCACGTCGGCTCGCGGTAAAGCCGTCGCCAAGCCATGACCATGAACACCGCGACCAAGGCCACGAAGATGGGTCGGTAGGGCTCGAGCGCGGTCAGGTTGCCAATCCAGGCCCCGCCAATGCCGAGCGACAAAAGGATGAGAGGTCCAGCGCAACACGCAGAAGCGCCAACGGCTGCCAGCGCAGCTGCGACCATTGAAGATTTGACTTTAATGTCCATGCACAAAT
>MERU01000010.1 GCA_001770725.1 Burkholderiales bacterium RIFCSPHIGHO2_01_FULL_63_240 | reverse complement strand
CGGCAAGGTGGGGCCTTCGAACTCGCTGCGCGCCCTTTGGGCGCTCCGCTCAAACAACTCAGGCCAGCTAGATGACGAAGCGCGCTTGCGCGCGCCCACCTTGCCGCTGCGCTCCTCGGCACCCGCGAGGCGCCCGAGCCGATGCCGGCTTCGCCCTTTGTGCCCCGCTTTGTGCGTGCGGAGAAAGTGGGGCGCGTGGGGGCTCCACATTTGAGTTTGCTTGGTTTAGGCTGTCTGAAAAGAGCGCGCAAGCACATCACGGAGGTCGAATCTCATGCAAAACAAGCACTTGCAGATTGCCTGCGGTTTGGGTCTGGGTGTTTCAGGCCAATATCGCTTTTGAAGGCGTGTTGGGCTATTTGTAGTTAGTCCTCTTACAACTCAAGCCCTGAAAGCATCCATGACACCAACACTAAAAACAGCCGCCATAACGGGTGCGATCTTTGTCGCAGCCATTGCACTCAATCCTTCCGCGGAGCGGCATAGAACTCAGATCAAAGAGTCCATTGCAGAGCGCAGCCCATTGGCTGGGCTCTTGGGCGTCGGGGCGTTGGCTGCATTTGCCAGCAACTATCACTCGCTTGGCGTGGCCTCTTACACCAGCATCCATGACAAGACAGTCTCATTCGGTTTTCTTGGCATGGTGTTTGTGATCGATTCGCACAAGGACCATTGAGCTTCGCTGTCGGCAACTCCTCGCATGCATGGGGCACCAACACCCACGCGCCAGTCTTTTTCGGACACGATCCGAGTAATTTCAGACAAACGCCGAGCTCCCGGACCCGCCCACACCCCATCGAGGTGCATTCACCGAGCACCGAGCTCGGCCAGCCGAGCAGAAAGCCCCGCGCCCCGAGCAAAACACCCGGCCCGCCGCCCTCAAAGCTCCGCGCGCCACCCAAATGACTCGGCGCAGCACCCAAACAGCTCGGCAAGCCGCCAAAAACCCATCGCAGGCCAAGCAGCGCCGCGATCAAGCGACCCAACCCACGCACGCACAAAACCGTCGCACGCCACCAGCGAGGCGGAAATGGGCGGAGGCGGTGTGCGGGCGGGCGCCTGGGTGGTGCCGAGGAGCGGAGCGGCAAGGTGGGCACGCGCAGCGTGCTTCGTCATCTGACTGGCCTGAGTTGTTTGAGCGGAGCGCCCAAAGGGCGCGCAGCGAGTTCGAAGGCCCCACCTTGCCGTGAGCACCGCAGGGGAGTCCCGCTGAAAGCGGGACCACCACCCTTGAAGCCCGACCGCACATCGCCGCAGCCCCCGCCTCGCGCTGCCCCGCCAAAGCGCCCTCTGCACGCACGCAAAACGCCACCAACAAAACCGGACACATGAGCCGCCCCCTCACAGGGCCTCCCAAGCTCCCGCAGAATCGGCCTCCAGAGAAGGAACCTGTCAGGTTCCGCCCGCCTGATGCGACACAAAGGGCAAACAGCCCCACCGGAGCCCGACCATGGCCTTCATCCGCACCTCACGCCAGATCCTTCACCCCGGCAGCGGCTTCACGCTGCCCGAGCACGAAGTCACGCCCCAAGCCGTCTACGAAGACCGCCGCACCCTGCTCAAAGGCCTGGGGCTGGCAGCGGCAGGCGCCACCACCCTGCTGGCCCAAGCCGAAGCGCTGGCACAACAAAGCGGTCAGGCCACCCTGGTGCAACGCCCCGGCAAACTCGCCGCCTTGCCCGCCAACCGTAGCACCACCCCCGGCGCCTACGCCATGGACAAGCTCACGCCCTATTCGGACGTGACCACCTACAACAACTTCTACGAATTCGGCACCGACAAGTCCGACCCCGCCGAGAACGCCCACACCCTCAAGCCCCGCCCCTGGACCCTGGTCATCGACGGCGAAGTGGGCAAGCCCCAGCGCCTGAGCCTGGACGACCTGCTCAAGCTCGCCCCCATGGAAGAGCGCATCTACCGCATGCGTTGCGTCGAAGGCTGGTCGATGGTGATCCCGTGGGTGGGCTACCCGCTGGCCAGCCTGATCAAGAAAGCCGAGCCCACCGGCAAGGCCAAGTACGTCGAGTTCGTCTCCCTGGCCGACCCCAAGCAGATGCCCGGCGTGCGCTCGTCGGTGCTCGACTGGCCCTACGTCGAAGGCCTGCGGCTGGACGAGGCCCTGCACCCGCTCACGCTGATGGCCTTCGGCCTGTACGGCGAGGTGCTGCCCAACCAGAACGGCGCGCCGCTGCGCCTGGTCGTGCCCTGGAAGTACGGCTTCAAGAGCGCGAAGTCCATCGTGCGCATCCGCCTGCTGGAAAAGCCCAACACCCCGAGCTGGGTCAAGGCGGGCCCGCAGGAATACGGGTACTTTTCGAACGTGAACCCGAAGGTGGACCACCCGCGCTGGAGCCAGGCGACCGAGCGCCGCATCGGCGATGGCGGTTTCTTCACCCCGAAGAAGCCCACCTTGATGTTCAACGGCTACGAGGCCCAGGTGGGCCAGCTCTACGCGGGCATGGACCTGCGCAAGTACTTCTGACCCGACCCCCACACCATGACCGCTGTCTCCGTGCGCCCGTCTTTGCTCAACGCCTGGCTGATGAAGCCCTGGGCCAAGCCCCTGCTGTGGCTGCTGTGCGCCGTGCCGCTGGTGGCGTTGTGCGCCGCCGCAGCCACCGACCAGTTGGGCGCCAACCCGGTCGACAGGTTCATCAAGGAGATGGGCGAGTGGTCGCTGCGCTTTTTGTGGCTGACGCTGCTGGTCACGCCCTTGCGCGACATCGCCGGCCTGCCGGGCCTGCTCAAGCACCGTCGGGCGCTGGGCGTGACGGCCTTCGCCTACGCCCTCGTCCACTTCCTGGCCTATGCCTGGCTGGACCAGGGCTGGCGGCTCGATGACATCGTGGCCGACGTCATCAAGCGCAACTTCATCCTGGTGGGCTTCGTGGCCCTGCTGCTGATGCTGCCGCTGGCGCTGACCTCGTTCAACGCGGCCATCCGCGCCCTGGGCGGGCGGCGCTGGCAGATGCTGCACAAGCTGGTCTACGCCGTGGCCCTGCTGGGCCTGCTGCACTTCTACATGAAGAAGGCCGCCAAGAACGACCTGGCCGAAGTGGGCGTGTACGCGGCCATCCTGGCGGTGCTGCTGGGCTGGCGCGTGGTGCGCAAGGGCGGCGTGCTGGCGATGCTGCGGGTGCGCTGAGCGCCACCGCAGCACCGCCCCTCAGGCGCTCACCTGACTCACTTGAGCGCGCTGCGCGGCACCACCGGCAGCACGATGCTGCTGGGGTAGGCCGAGCTGCTCAGGATGACGCTGACGTTGCCGTCGGCTTCGGCCTGGCGGTCGAGCGACCAGATGCCCTGGGCCTGGTTGCTGGCGCTGATGGCCACGCGCAGCTTCTGGCCGGCGCGGATCAGCGCCGCGGTCGGGAAGACCTCCACCGGCACCAGCATCGGCTGGCCGGGCACCACGGGCTGGATGGACGCCTGGGTGAACGGGTGCCAGGGCTGGATCATCACGCCGTTGACGTGGCGCGAGCGGCTGGTGTCCACCGCGCGGAAGGCGGCCGACTGCAGGCCATTGGTCAGCGGCTTGACCGTGCCGGCGGACGGGTCGACCACGTCCACGCGAACCGACAGCGCGGCCTGCGTCTTGGAGGCGCGCATCCACACATCGGCCTGGATGGGGCCGTTGAGGTACAGGTCGCTGGCCAGGGGCGCGGTCTCGTAGACGATCGAGCCCTGGGCCTCTTCGACCTGGCGGCTGTCCTTCTGGCATTCCTTGGGCAGCAGGCCGCTGATGCCCAGCGTCCATTGGGCGTGGCTGTTGGAGCAATCGGTGCCGTCGCGCAGCGTGACCTTGGCCTGGGCCACGGTGCCGCCCAGGATGGTGGACTTGGTGACGGTGGGGGCGGGCGGCTCCATGACGAGCTGGATCTGGTCGTTGGCGGCAGGCGCGTCCTGGCGCAGCGTGCGGTCGCCACGCAGGTACCAGCGCTGCGGGCTCATCTGCGGGTGGGGCCAGTCGGTCGAGATGGCGTAGCGCGATTTGCCGCCCTCGCCGTAGCCATCGACGTGCTGCGTGACGTTGGGCAGCTTGTCGGCGCCGGCGGGCATGCCCATCACGTACTGGTCGAACCACTGCAGCAGCAGGGCGGCCGAGCCGGGTGAGCCGTTCTCGGTGGCGTTGTTGTGGTCCTTGGCGGCGGCCAGCACCGATTGCAGGTGGTAGCCCGGGTGGATGACCAGCTTGGTGGTGACGTTGCGCTTGAGCTGCTCGTAGATCAGCGGCTCGTCGCGCTGGAAGATGTCGGCGCTGGCGCCGACCACGAAGGTGGGCACCTTGATCTGGGGCGTTTTCTCGATGGGCGAGCGCACCGACCAGAAGCTGCCGTCGTCGGTGGCGATGCCGACCTTGCCGGCCAGGCCGGCGTCGATGGTCGGGAAGTACCAGGCGTTGATGGCCGCGACGTGGTCCTTGGTGGCCTTGCCGATCTGGCTGGCCTGCAGCGGGTGCAGCAGTTGCGCCGGCTGGTTGGTCACCGACAGCGTCTGGGTCAGGGGCAGCCAGGTGGCCAGGAACTGCGCGTTGAGCAGGCCACCGGTGCCGACGGTGCCGCGGAAGGCGTCGCCCATCGGCACTTGCGCAAACACGGCCTTGATGGCGGGGTGACCCTGGCCGGCGGTCAGCAGCGAGGTGATGCCCAGGTAGGAGGTGCCGGCCACGCCGATGCTGCCGTTGAACCAGGGCTGCTTGGTGATCCATTCGACGGTTTCGCCGTAGGCCTTTTGCTCTTCTTCGCCCAGCAGCTCGGTCACGCCTTCGGACATGCCGGTGCCGTAGGAGTCGACGGCCACGGTGATGTAGCCACGCTTGACCATGAACTTGTCGAGCCCACCGATGAGCAGGGTGGTGTCACCGGGCGAAACCAGGCCCATGAGCTGCGACATGTCGATGCGGTAGGCGGTTTGCGTGAGCACGACGGGGAACTTGCCGGAGGCGGCCATGCCCAGCCCGTTGGCCGGCAGCGAGACGTACACGCCGAGCTTCTTGCCGTTGCTCAGGGTGATGAACTGCAGCGGCAGGGTCTTGGCGCCGGCGTAACGCTCGGCGCGGGTGTAGGCCTGCCAGGTGGCGTCGGCGTTGCTGGTGATGGCCGGGTTGGGCTGGCTGGTCAGGCCGCGGGTGCCCAGGGTCGTGGTCTGTGCGTGGGCGCCGCCGAGGCAGGCCAGGGCCAGGCCGATGGCCAGGGCGCAGGGTGCCATGCGGGGGCGTTGGGACGGGGTGAGCGTGGGCATCGAGGGCCTCCGGTTTGTTCGTGTGGACGGGAGCAAGGTTGCTCGGGCCATCGTAGGCAGGCCGGTTGGCGTGAAGGTTTGCCGGAGTGACCACTTTGTTTTCCTTGCCTGGCACCCCGCGGGAAAACCACGGGGTGACCGGGCGGCACCTGCCTCGTGCTTACCCGTGCCCGTGGTGCACAGGCGCTGCGAGGTGAAAATCCCCGTCCATGAGTGATTTGCTGTGGCTGTTCGTCCCCTTTTTCCTGCTGGTCCTGTGTGGCTGGGGCGCGGTGCGCGCCGGCCTGGTGGACCCGGGTGGCATCGGCGCGCTCAATGGCTTCGTGTTGTTCTTCGGGCTGCCCGCGATGCTGTTTCGGCTCGGGGCCAGCGGGGCGCTGATGCAGCCGGGGCTGCCCGGTCTGCTGCTGGCCTATGGCCTGGGTGGCGCCGCTGTCACGGCGCTGGCGCTGTGGCTGGGGCGGCGCTCGGGCTGGTCGCACCGCGACACGGGGTTGGTGGCCCTGGCCGCCGCCTTCCCCAACACCGGCTTCCTGGGCCTGCCTTTGCTGACCGGCTTGCTGGGTGCGCAGGCCGCCGGACCGGTGGCCGCCACGCTCATCATCGACGTGCTGCTGCTGAGCTCGCTGTGCCTGGCCTGGGCGCACCGGGGCACCTCGGGTGGCTGGTGGGGCCTGTGGTGGGCGCCGCTCAAGGGCGCCTTGCGCAACCCGCTGCTGTGGTCGATGGCGCTGGGCGTGGCCTGGTGGGCCACGGGTTGGCAGATGGCGCGCCCGCTCGACGACACCTTGCGCCTGCTGGCCCTGGCCGCGTCACCGGCGGCCTTGTTCACGCTGGGGGCCATCCTGGCGCGGGCGCAGCTGAAGGCGCGGCAGGCCGGTGGCGAGGCGCCCGCTCATGGGCCCGAGCGTGGCCAGTTGTCTGCGCTGGTCTCAGCCAAACTGCTGCTGCACCCGCTGCTGGTGCTGGCCGCGGGCGAGCTGGTGCACGCCCTGGGCTGGCCGCTGTCTGGCTTCGGCCTGACCACGCTGGTGATGGCCGCTGCCCTGCCGTCGGCGAGCAACGTTTCGATGCTGGCCGAACGCGAGGGCGCCGACACCACGCGGGTGGCGCGCCTGATCATGTGGACGACGGCGCTGTCGTGGCTCACGCTGGCGGCCTGGGCCACCTGGCGTGGCGCCCATTGATCAGACCGACATATCAGACCGACATGCCCACCGTGATGGTGGCGACGTAGCCGCTGCTGACGTCGCCGGTGATGCTCAGCATCTGCGAGTCGTGGCCATCGGAGAAGACGTTGTCGGTGGCGAAGCTGATCTGCGCGAGGTTGTTGATGCTGGCGCTGTAGCCACTGGCGTTGTCGTAGACCCCCTCGCAGACCTCGGTGGGAAAAGCCATCTGCGAGGTCAGCAGCTTGTTGTCGGCGCTGGTGGCGGTGCCCACGCTGCGGTAGACCTCGAAGTGGATGTGCGGCATGCGGCCGCTGTAGCAGCCGGGGAAGATGGTGGTGAAGGTGGCCGTGCCGCTGCTGTCGGTGGCCTGCACGCCGCGCAGGTAGTTCTCGCTGGTGACGCCACTGGAGTACAGCGAGTACTTGCCGTCGCGCGTGCAGTGCCACAGGTAGATGGCCCAGCCATCGAGCGTGGCGCAGGCCGCGTTGACGTTGACCAGGCGCACCCGCAGCGTCAGCGGCACGCCGGACGCGGTGCCCGAAGCCGAGCCCACGCTGGTGCGGATGTCGCTGCGCACGATGCCCGAGAGCATCAGCGCATTGACGACGCTGCCGTTGGCGCTGTTGGAGCCGTCGCCGGGGTAGGGGCCCTGGGTTTCGGTGGGGATGACGCTGCAGACCTCGCCACTGGAGCTGGTGGCGGTGACCGTGGCGTTGCCGGAGGCTCCGCTGGAGGTGCTCGCGTCGCCGCCGCCACCGCAGCCGCTCAGCCCTGTGGCACCCAGCAGGCCGCCTCCGCCCAGGGCGGCGAGCCAGCTCAGGGCGCGGCGGCGCTCGGGTGCTTCGAGCTCGACCATGCGGCGCAAATCGCCTTGCAGGCCCAGGCTGTCAAGCGGGTGGTCGGCGGATGGGCAGGTTTGCTGTGGCATGGCAGTGCGCTCAGGCAGGTGGCGATGCCCCGCATGCTGTGCGCCCTGCCTTGCTGGCCTGCGAGCCCCGTGTATCAGCGGCCGACAGTTGCGAACTGTTTCACCGGTTCAGCACGCCCGCCAGGGCCACGCCGGTGTGCGTGCCCTTTTCCACCAGCTTCTCGGGCGGTCCTTCGGCCACCACCTTGCCGCCGCCCGAGCCACCTTCGGGCCCCATGTCGATGACCCAATCGGCCTCGGCGATGAGGTCGAGGTCGTGCTCGATGACGACCACGCTGTGGCCTCCGTCGACCAGGCGGTGCAGCACGCGGATGAGCTTTTCGACGTCGGCCAGGTGCAGGCCCACGGTGGGCTCGTCCAGCACGTACAGCGTGTGGGGCGCCTTCTGGCCGCGGCGCGTGATGTCGTCGCGCACCTTGCTGAGCTCGGTCACCAGCTTGATGCGCTGCGCCTCGCCACCCGAGAGCGTGGGCGATGGCTGGCCCAGCGTCAGGTAGCCCAGGCCCACGTCCTGCAGCAACTGCAGAGGGTGGGCGATGGAGGGCATGGAGCCGAAGAACTCGACTGCCTCGTCGATCTCCATCTTGAGCACGTCGCCGATGTGCTTGCCGCGCCAGGTGGCCGCCAGCGTCTCGCGGTTGAAGCGCATGCCGTTGCAGGCGTCGCAATGCACCTTCACGTCGGGCAGGAAGGCCATCTCGATGGTGCGGATGCCCTGGCCTTCGCACTCGGGGCAGCGGCCTTCGCCGGTGTTGAAGCTGAAGCGACCGGCACCCCAGCCGCGTGCGCGGGCTTCGAGCGTGTCGGCAAACAGCTTGCGGATGGTGTCCCAAAAGCCGATGTAGGTGGCCGGGCACGAGCGCGGTGTCTTGCCGATGGGGGTCTGGTCGACTTCCAGCACGCGGTCGACGGCGCCCCAGCCTTCGAGGCTGTCGCAGCCATGCCAGGTGGGGCGGGTGGTGGCGCGCTCCTTGAAGGGGATGGCGAGCGCCGACTGCACGTTGGCCAGCAGCACGTCGCGCGCGAGCGTGGACTTGCCCGAGCCCGACACGCCGGTGACGCCCACCAGGCGCTGCAGCGGCACCTTGACGTTGACGCCCTGCAGGTTGTGCAGCCTGGCGCCTTGCAACTGCAGCACGGGCGTGGCCTTGTCGACCTTGCGGCGCCCGATGGGCTGGCCATCGTCGTCCACGCGCAGCGGGTGCTGCATGGGCGAGCGAAGGCAGCGCCCGGTGACCGAGGCCTCGCTGGCCATGATGTCGGCCACGGTGCCTTCGGCCACGACGGTGCCGCCGCGCACGCCAGCGCCCGGGCCGATGTCGATGACGTGCTCGGCGCGGCGGATGGTGTCCTCGTCGTGTTCGACCACCACCAGCGTGTTGCCCGACTGGCCGAGCGTGTGCAGCGCATCGAGCAGCAACTGGTTGTCGCGCGGGTGCAGGCCGATGGTGGGCTCGTCGAGCACGTAGCACACGCCCTGCAGGTTGCTGCCCAGCTGCGCGGCCAGGCGGATGCGCTGCGCTTCGCCACCGGACAGCGTGGGCGCGGCGCGGTCCAGGCTGAGGTAGCCCAGGCCAACCTGTTCCATGAAGCTCAGCCGTGACTTGATCTCGCTGACGATGTCGCGGGCGATGGTGGCTTCGCGGCCGTCGAGCTTGAGCTTTTCGCTCCACTTGCGCGAGTCCTTGACCGACAGCGCCGACACCTCGGCGATGGATTGGCCGCGCATCTTCACGGCCCGTGCGACCGGGTTCAGGCGCGCACCATGGCAGGTGCCGCATTCGGCGTCTTCCACGTCCTCCACTTCGGGTTCGGCAAAGGTTTGTTCGCGGCCCTTGTTGTCTTCCTGTTGCGAATCGTCGAGCACCTTGCGCTGCTCGCGCGTGAGCGCCAGGCCCGTGCCCACGCAGTCGGGGCACCAGCCGTGTTTGCTGTTGTAGCTGAACAGGCGCGGGTCGAGCTCGGGGTAACTGGTGCCGCAGCTCGGGCACGCCCGCTGGGTGGAAAACACCTTCACGCGACCCATGTGCAGGGTCGATTTGCCGGTGGACAGCGCATCGGCCAGGCCTTCGAGCCCGGTGATGAGGTGCACCACGCCCTTGCCGTGTTCCAGCGCAGAGGCCAGCAGCTCGCGCAGGCGGGCTTCGTTCTCGGGCGCCACCACCACGTCGCCCACGGGCAGCTCGATGGTGTGCTCGCGGTAGCGGTCGATCTTGGGGCCCTTGGCCGTGCCCCAGCCCGCCACGGGCAGGAACTCGCCGTCCACGCGCAGGTAGTCGAAGCCGCGCGCCGAGGCCCACTTGGCCAGCTCGGTGTAGACGCCCTTGCGGTTGACCACCAGCGGCGCCATCAGGCCGATGTGCTGGCCGCGGTACTCGCGCAGCCATTGCGCGGCGATGGCCTCGGGCGTTTGCGGCAGCACGGGAATGGGCTGGCCGTCGGCGTCCACACACGTGGTGCAGTGCTGCGTGCCCAGCTTGACGTAGAGCAGGCGCAGGAAGTGGTGCACCTCGGTGGTGGTGCCCACGGTGGACTTGCGCCCGCCGCGCGAGAGCCGCTGTTCGATGGCCACGGTGGGTGGGATGCCGTACACCGCGTCCACCTCGGGCCGGCCCGCCGGTTGCACCAGCGAGCGCGCGTAGGCGTTGAGCGATTCGAGGTAGCGTCGTTGCCCCTCGTTGAAGAGGATGTCGAAGGCCAGCGTGGACTTGCCCGAGCCCGACACGCCCGTGATGACGTTGAACTTGCCGCGGGGGATGTTGACGCTCATGCCCTTGAGGTTGTTCTCGTGGGCGTTGACGACCTCGATGGCGTCGTGGCCCGGGGCCTTGGCGGCGGCGGCGCGGCGCTGGTCCCGGCGGGCCTTGATGATGGCTTGCAGCGAGGTGCCGGCGTCATCGGAGGCCACAGGCTCGCCGTAGGCGGCGGTGCGCTCTTGCGCCACCACGGCCGCGCTGCCGCTCGCCCGGGCAGGCTTCTTCGCGGTGGTTTCAACCGCTTCGGCCAGGCCCATCGCCTGTTCGTACTCGCGCAGGGCGAGCGCCGTGTGCGTGCCTTCGTGCTTGAGGTCTTCGGGCGCGCCGAGGGCCACGACCTGCCCGCCCGCGTCGCCGCCTTCGGGCCCGAGCTCGATCAGCCAGTCGCAGGCACGGATCACGTCCAGGTTGTGCTCGATGAGGATGATCGAGTTGCCCGCGTCCAGCAGCTTGCCGAAGGCGCGCATCAGCTTGGCGATGTCGTCGAAGTGCAGGCCGGTGGTCGGCTCGTCGAACATGAACAGCGTGCCCTTGCGCGCGGTGCGCTGGCCGCTCTTGCTCAGTTGCGTGGCGGCTTCGACCAGGTGGCCGGCGAGCTTCAGGCGCTGCGCCTCACCACCTGACAAAGTGGGCACGGGCTGGCCGAGCTTGACGTAGTCCAGGCCGACGTCGGACAGCGGCTGCAGCGCTCGCACCACCTCCACGTCTTGCGCGAAGAGCCGAACGGCTTCGGCCACCGTGAGTTCCAGCACATCCGAGATGCTGAGCTTCTTGTTCAGGCGCTCGATCTGCACCTCGCGCACCTCGGCGCGAAAGCGCGTGCCGTCGCAATCGGGGCAGCGCAGGTACACGTCGCTGAGGAACTGCATCTCGACGTGCTCGAAGCCCGAGCCGCCGCAGGTCGGGCAGCGCCCGTTGCCCGCGTTGAAGCTGAAGGTGCCGGCCGTGTAGCCGCGCTCGCGCGACATCGGTGTCACGGCGAACAGCGTGCGCACCGCGTCGAAGGCGCCCACGTAGCTCGCGGGGTTGGAGCGCGCCGTCTTGCCGATGGGCGACTGGTCCACGAAGCTGACCGCGCTCAGCCAGTCGGCGCCCAGCAGGTCGTCGTGCTCGCCGGGGCTCTCGGTCGCCTCGCCGAAGTGGCGCAGCAGGGCCGGGTGCAGGATGTCCTGGATCAGGGTGGACTTGCCCGAGCCGCTCACCCCCGTCACGCCCACCAGTCGCTGCAGCGGGAACTCGACGTTCAGGTCCTTGAGGTTGTGCTCGCGCGCGCCCTGCAGGATGAGCTTGGGCGTGTTTTCGGCCACCGGCCGGCGCAGGCCGATGCCGATGCGGCGGCGCGCACCCAGGTAGGCGCCGGTCAGCGTCTCGGCCTGCTTGAGGTCCTCTGGCGTGCCGTCGAAGACGATGCGGCCGCCCTGCGAGCCGGGGCCGGGGCCCATGTCGATGACGCGGTCGGCGGCCAGCATCACGGCCGGGTCGTGCTCGACCACCACCAGCGTGTTGCCCGCGTCCACCAGGCGCTGCATGGCCAGGTTGATGCGGTCCATGTCACGCGGGTGCAGGCCGATGGAGGGCTCGTCGAGCACGAACAGCGTGTTGACCAGCGAGGTGCCCAGGGCGGTGGTCAGGTTGATGCGCTGCACCTCGCCACCCGAGAGCGTGCGGCTTTGCCGGTCGAGCGTGAGGTAGCCCAGGCCGACGTCGACCAGGTACTTCAGGCGCGTGCGGATTTCGTCGAGCAGCAGCTGCAGGGCCTCCTGGTCGCCCTGGTTCTGCAGCGTGACGAAGCCGAAGAAGCGCTGCAGCTGCGAGATGGGCAGCAGCATCAGGTCGTGCAGGTTCAGGCCGGGCAGGGCGGCGAAAGTGGCCGGTTCGAGCTGCACACCCGTGGGTTTGAAGCGCTTGGTCGCGGGCAGCACCGCGTCGGCATCGGCCCGCGAGCCCAGGCGCCACAGCAGAGACTCGGTCTGCAGGCGCGCGCCTTCGCAGTCGGGGCAGGGCGTGTAGCTGCGGTACTTCGACAAGAGCACGCGGATGTGCATCTTGTAGGCCTTGCTCTCGAGGTAGCCGAAGAAGCGGCGGATGCCGTACCACTGCTTGTTCCAGTTGCCCTTCCAGTCCGGGTCGCCCTCGAGCACCCAGTGCTTTTGCTCAGGCGTCAGCTGCGACCAGGGGGTGTCACGCGGGATGGCGGCATCCCCCGCGTACTTGACGAGGTCGGCCTGGCACTCGGCCCAGGCGGGCGTCTGCAGCGGCTTGATGGCGCCGCCGCGCAGCGTCTTCTTGCCGTCGGGGATGACCAGGCCCCAGTCCACGCCGATGACGCGGCCGAAGCCCCGGCAGGTGGGGCAGGCACCGGCGGCCGAGTTGAACGAGAACATGCCCGGCGTGGGCGTGCTGTAGCGGCGATGGGTTTCGGGGCAGTGCAGGCCGCTGGAGAAGCGCCAGAGCTCGGGCTCGTCCGCTTCGCCGCCTGCGTTGCTCAGGGCATAGATGGTGATGTGGCCGTTGCCGCGCTTGAAGGCGACTTCGAGCGCTTCCATCACACGCGGGCGGTCGAGGTCGGCACCGCTGGCGTCGGCCCCCATGCGGAAGCGATCGACCACGACGTCGAGCACCAGGCGTTCGTCCTCGGCCAGGGCCGTGGCGGTGTCCGCGGTTTTCTTGGTGCTCTTCTTGGCAGCGGCCTTCTTGGCCGCCTTCTTGGCCACGGGGGCCGCGCTGGCGTCCACCGCCACCTTCACCACCCGCTGTGCCTGGATGCGCGAGAAGCCGCTGGCCGACAGCCACTCCTCCATCTGCTCGCTGGAGGTGTTGGCCGGCAGCTCGGCGCCGAACGTGACCACCACGCGCCGGCCGCCTTCGGCCTGAGCGCAGCGGCGCAGCAGCTCTTCGAACACCGACTGCGGGGTGTCTTCTCGCACCGGCAGGCCGGTGGCCTGGTCGAACAGCTGCGCCGCGCGGGCGAACAGCAGCTTGAGGTGGTCGTTGAGCTCGGTCATCGTGCCCACCGTCGAGCGCGAGGTGCGCACCGGGTTGGTCTGGTCGATGGCAATCGCCGGGGGCACGCCTTCGACGCGGTCCACCGCCGGGCGGTCCATGCGGTCGAGGAACTGGCGCGCGTAGGCCGAGAACGTCTCGACGTAGCGGCGCTGGCCTTCGGCGTAGAGGGTGTCGAACACCAGCGAGGACTTGCCGGAGCCGCTGGGGCCGGTGACCACGGTCAGCTCGCCGGTGCGGATGTCCAGGTCGAGGTTCTTGAGGTTGTGCTGGCGGGCGCCGCGGATGCGGATGTCGGACATGCGAGAGACCTTCGTGAGGACAGGGCGCAAGCATTCTAGGGACCGAACGAAGCCCTTGTTTGTCACCTTGTTGAACAAATTCGCGTCAGCCCTGCCGCCGGCCTGCGCATCGAGGGGTGTGGCGGGCCTGTCACGCGCGGCGGCAGGCTTGTGTGCCAAGATCGCAGGCGTTGCCCTTTGCCCAGCGTGCCACCATGTTCAAGCGCATCGTCCTGCCCCTCGTCATCCTGATCGCCCTGGTGGCGGCCTACATCGCGGCCATGCTCAACTGGAGCTACTCCACGGGTGACCGGGCGGGCTGGGTGCAAAAGCTCTCGCACAAGGGCTGGCTGTGCAAGACCTGGGAGGGCGAGCTGGCGCTGGTCTCGATGCCGGGTGCGCCGGTGGAGAAATTCTTCTTCACGGTCTACGACCCGGAAGTCGCGGCCGCCATCAACCGCCACATCGGCAAACGCGTGGCGCTGCATTACGAGCAGAAGGTCGGCCTGCCCACCAGCTGCTTTGGCGACACGCGCTACTACGTCATCAGCGTGGTGCCGGTCGAAGACATCTCGCTGTCGCCGGGGGTGGTGATCCAGCCGCCGCATCCCGCGCCGGCCGCATCCACCCCCTGAAGCGCTTCAGCGCACCAGCAGCACGGGCGCCTTGCTGCGCGCCAGCACCTGGTTGGTCACCGAGCCCATGACCAGGTTCATCAGGTTGCTGTGGCCGTGAGAGCCCATGACGATCAGGTCGTGCTTGCCCTTGTCGGCCACCTTCGCGATGACGTCGGGGGCATGGCCCACTTTCGAGACGAAGTTGGTGGCCAGGTTGTGCTTGGCCACGAACTTGCGGATGGGCTTGAAGATCGCTTCGGCCGTGTCCTCGTAATAGGACTTGAGTTGGTCCTCGGGGAACATGGCGGCCGCGTGCGGCGGGATCATGGGCACGACGGTCAGCACGGTGAATTCGTGATCGGCCTTGAGCCATTCGTCGTGCGTGACCAGCCAGGCCAGCATGCGCTTGGTGTAGGGGCTGCCGTCAACGGGGAGCAGGATCTTCATGGGGTGGTTCCTCGGTCGGTTGATGGTTGATCTCAAAGGCCAGTTTAGGCCGGTTCGGTTCGCGGTTCTTGATCCAGCGCAGTTCTGCGCCCACGCGGCACCGCCACCACGCGCTGTTCGATGAAGCCTGCCTGCTCGCCTTTGCTGAAGTAGCCACGCGGGTTGGCGACGATGCGGCAGGCCCAGTCGCGGCCCTGGCAGGCGTCGGGCCCGATCCGGCCGCGCACCGTGTGGTCCACAGGGCAGTGCAGGTGACCATGGATCCAGAGGTCGGCGTGCGGCAGCAGGTCGTCCAGGCCGTTGCAAAAGCCCGCCGTGCCCGGCACCAGGCCGTAGCGCGGGTCGGCGCTGTGCAGCGTGGGCGCGAAGTGGGTGACCACCACGGTGGCGCCGTCGTGGGGTTGCGCCAGGGCTTCGCGCAGCCAGCGCTGGCAGGCCAGGCCTTCTTCGCGCAGGTCTTCGGCCAGCAGGGGCTGCTCGCCGCGGCGCGTGGTGTTCTTGCGCAGGTAGAAGTTGGCCGCTCGGTAAGCCTTGGCCAGGGCCTGCTGGCGCTTGGTTTCGGTGCGTTCGGTGGCGGCCAGGGCTTCGAAGTCCGACCACAGCGTGGTGCCCACAAAGCGCACGCCGTCGATGACCACCACCTCGCGGTCCAGCCAGGTGATGCCGAGTTCGGCACACACGGCTTGCAGCTTCTCGCGGGTGTGGCCGAGGTCATGGCTGTCGTACTCGTGGTTGCCGGGCACGAACAGCACCTGGCGCCAGGGTGAGCCGGGCCGCCTGGGCGAAAAGCGCGTGAGCGCGAAATCTGCGGCGGCTTGCGACGCCAGCAGCGAGCCCGGCTGGTAGGAGCCGATGTCGCCCGCCAGCACCAGCACGTCGGCATCGGGCGCCGCCTGCGGGGTGAAGTCGGGGTAGCGCTCCAGGTGCAGGTCGGACGCGACCTGGATGCGCAAGGGTGCCGTGCTCAAATTCAATTGGCGCCGTGGCACTGCTTGTACTTGCGGCCGCTGCCGCAGGGGCAGGGGTCGTTGCGGCCGACCTTGGGGCCGTCGCGCACCACGGTCTCGACCTTGTGGCGCTGCTCGATGCCGATCTGGGCGAGGTCGACCACGTCGAACACCAGCGCCTCGATGGCCTCGTCGATGCCCCTGAGGGGGTGGTCTTCGTTCAAGGCCTTGGTGATGGCCTGCTGGGCTTCGTCCTGCTCGGGCAGGTGGCGCCAGATGGAGTCGAGCAGGTCGGGAACGCCCGGCAGTGCGGCTTCTTCGAGCTGCGGGAAGTTGGCCAGCGCCCACTCGAAGCCGGCGGCCCAGTAGCCCAGGCCTTCGAAGGCGGCTTCGCCCTTGGCCGGCTGGCCGTCTTCTTCCTCGATCATGGGGATGATCGGGTCGAACCAGCCTTCTTCGAGGATGCCGCGCAGGATCTCGTCCTTGCGGCGCGTGATCAGCGTGACCAGGCGGGTGTGCTGCTTTTCGCTCCAGCCTTCGATGCCGGGCTCGGGCATGCCTTCGGTGCCGAAGACGGGCGTCAGCCACTGTTCGGGCTCCAGCTGCACGGGCTGCACCAGCACGCCAGCCAGGTAGCCGTCGAGGATGACGGCGTCAACGGTCTCGTACGGGGCGGGCACGGCGGCCAGCAGTTCGTCGAGCTCGTTGATCTCGGCGTCGGTCAGGGGAGGCGTGGTCTTCATGGTGGCGTCGCGTCGTGCACTGAAAAGCCGCATTGTGCCGGGAATGAAACCTGCGTGGCGCCCAGCGTCATGGGTTGGGCGCCAAGGGCGCAGAAAGGGACTCGATCATGCTGGACACCTCCACCAAGTTCGCCCACACCAGGGCGGAGGACGCCGAGTGGCGCGGCGACGGGCTGCGCGACTTCTTCCTCTACAAGGACCTGGGCATCTCCGCGGCCACGAACGGCAAGGTGGTCGCGCACCTTGTCAAGGCCCACCACGCGCCGGAAAAGGGCACGGGCTGGCACCGTCATGAGGCGGATTTCCACATCGTCATCATGACCAAGGGCTGGGCGAAGTTCATGTACGAGGACCAGGAGACCCTGGTCAAGGCCGGCGATTGCGTGCACCAGCGCCCTGGCGTGCGGCACTTCCTGTTCGACTATTCGCCGGACATGGAGTACCTGGAGATCGTCAGCCCCGCGGACTTCACGTCCATCGACGTGGAGCCGGTTTGTGCGGTGCCGGCACCGTCGGGTTGCTGGCCGCTGCAGGCCGAGACGGCGGCAGGCTGAGCGCTCAGAACTCCACGTCGAGCTCGTCGATGTCGGTGGGCTCGGCCTTGGCGGCGCGCAGCCACTCCTTCATCTCGGCCTGGCCGAGCATGAGGTCGCGGTAGGCCGCGCAGGTCTTGTCCAGCGGCACGTCGTAGGTGGCAAAGCGCGTGCACACGGGCGCGTACATGGCGTCCGCCACGGTGCGATGTTCACCGAACAGGTAAGGGCCGCCATAGGTTTGGATGCACTCGCGCCAAATGTCGCAGATGCGGTCGATGTCGGCCTGGGCGCGCGACCACACCTTGAACTTCGGGAAGTGGGCGCGCAGGTTCATCGGCAGGGACGAGCGCAGGGCCGAAAAACCCGAGTGCATCTCGCCGCTGATGGCGCGGCAGTGCGCGCGGGCGGCGCGGTCGGCGGGCAGCAACTGCGCCTCGGGGCAGACCTCGTTGAGGTACTCGGCGATGGCCAGGGTGTCCCACACGTGGGTGCCCGCGTGCACCAGGCTGGGCACGCGGATGGACGAGGCCAGCAGCAGGATCTCGGCGCGGGTGTCCGGGTCGTCGGGCGGCAGCACCTTTTCGTCGAAGGGCAGGCCGGCGAAGCGCGTCAGCAGCCATCCCCGCAAGGACCACGACGAGTAGTTCTTGCTGGTGATGGTCAGCGTCGCGGAGGTGGCGGGTGTGGCTTTGGGCGCCTTGGCTGCGGGCTTCGCGCTGACGGGTTTCTTCGCGGCGGCCTTCTTCGCCGCGGTGGGGCGGGCGGGGGCCTGTGCAGTGGGGGCCATGGTGTCTCCTCGTCGTGTGAAGGGGCTGCGAGCAAAGCGCATGCCACCTGGGTGGGAGGCAGGGCGGCGCGGGGCGCAAACGCCGGGGATCGAACGCGCTGGATGCCGGGGTGGCTCGCAACTTGCGTGAGCCCACTGCACCTGAACCAGCCGAGCAACCCATGCTGTATGCCGCCTACGAAACCCAACACGCGATGCTTGGTCCCTGGCGCGCGGCAGCCCGGGGGCTGTCCGACTGGTTGCACCACGTCCTGCCGGACGGGCCAGCCGAGTCCTCGGCCCACGAGGTGATGTCAGGTGGCGCCATCGCGCGCAGCGTGGCCGCCGCCAGCGACGTCTTTGCCCGCCTGGGCCTGACCCACCACCGGCCGTCCTTCGGCATCGACCAGGTCGAAAGCCTGGGTGTGCCCTACGCGGTGCACGAAGAGGCCGTGATGCGCACGCCCTTTGCCACCCTGCTGCGCTTTCGCAAGGAGGGCGCGCCGGAGCAGCCCAGGGTGCTGCTGGTGGCGCCCATGTCGGGCCACTTCGCCACGCTGCTGCGCGACACCCTGCGCACCCTGCTGCAGGACCACGACGTCTACATCACCGACTGGCACAACGCCCGCGACGTGCCGCTCAAGCATGGCGTGTTCGGCCTGGACGACTACACCGACCACCTCATCCGCTTCCTCGATCGCATGGGGCCGGGCTCGCACCTGATGGGCATCTGCCAGCCCTGTGTGGCCGCGCTGGCCGCCACCGCGGTGATGGCTCAGGACGGCCACCCCGCTCAGCCGCGCAGCCTGACGCTGATGGCCGGGCCCATCGACTGCCGTGTCAACCCGACCACCGTCAACGAGCTGGCCACCAGCAAGCCGCTGAGCTGGTTCGAGGAGAACATGATCCACACCGTGCCCTGGCACCTTCGAGGCGCGGGCCGCAAGGTCTACCCGGGCTTCGTGCAGCTCATGGCCTTCATGAGCATGAACCAGGACCGCCACCGCAGCGCCTTCGAGGAGCTCTACAAGCGCCTGTCACAAGGCCTGCGCACCGAAGCCCTGCCCACGCAGGCCTTCTATGAAGAGTACTTCGCCGTGGCCGACCTGCCGGCCGAGTTCTACCTCGAGACCGTGGGCAAGGTCTTTCAGACCTACGACCTGCCGCGTGGCGAGCTGAGCTGGCGCGGCACCAAGGTGGAGCCGCAAGCCATCCGGCGCACGGCCTTGCTGACCGTCGAAGGCGAGCGCGACGACATCTGCTCGGTGGGCCAGACCGTGGCCGCGCAGGACCTGTGCAGCGCGGTGCGGCCGTACTGGCGCCAGCACCACGTGCAGACGGGCGTGGGCCACTACGGCGTGTTCAGCGGTCGGCGCTGGCAGCGCGAGATCTACCCGCGCGTGCGCGACCTGATCCACCAGACCTCGGTGTGAGGCTCAGGGCAGTTTGTACTGCAGCGTGGTGCTGACGACGATGCGCTCGGCGGGCGCGGAGACGCGCTGCAGCGGCAAGTCGCGGATGCGGATGCGGTGCACGTTGACGTCGATCTCGATGTTCGGCGCGCAGGTGGGCAGCGTCCCATCGAGCCTGCTCAGGTCGAGGTCGATCTCGGGGGCGTCGTCGATGGCCTGAAGTTCGCTCAGCGACCAGTTGGCACTGCGGCAGGCGTGGGTGGTGGCGCCGGGGGCGTTCATGCCTGGGTACAGGAACATGACGAACTTGCCGGGGTCGTCCACGCGAAAGAGCACGAAGCCCTCGAACTGGGCGTGGTGCAGCGCCAGGCCCTCGACCTGCTGGCCCGCCGTGGTGATGCGGGCGGGCGCGGCGACCTCGTCGCTCACGTCGATGGTGTAGCGGCCTGCGGCCACCAGCGCGCTGCCTTGTGTCACGGTGAATGGGGTGGCCGGGTCTTTGCCCCGGTCATGGCTGGCGATGCCATGGGCGGACAGCATGGCGAGCACAGACACCAGGCCGCCAAGCAGCCAGCGCGTCGCTTGACGGCCCATTTCGAACTCCCTTTTCGACTTTTGTGTGCGGTACAGGCGGCACTGTAAATCGCAACAAATGTTTCAGAAAGGGGGTGGCCGCGTCTTCCACGTGACCAGGGGGTCAGTGTTTGAGCGCGTCTTGCAGCGCCTGGATGGCGGCCGGGTCTTCGATGGTGGTGAGGTCGCCCGTGGCTCGGCCCTCGCACACGGCCTGGATGGCGCGGCGCAGCAGCTTGCCCGAGCGGGTCTTGGGCAGCACGCCCACGAAGTGCACGCGGGCCGGTCTGCCCAAGGCGCCGATCTGCTGATCGACCGTCTGCATGATTTCGGCCTCCAGGGCGTGGCAACCGACCTCATCGGCCACGCGGGCCGGGTCGCGGCAGACCACGAAAGCGCGCGCCACCTGGCCCTTGAGCTCGTCGGCCACGCCCACCACCGCCACCTCGGCCACGGCCGGGTGGGCGCTCACGGCCTCCTCGATTTCACGCGTGCCCAGGCGATGGCCGGCCACGTTGATGACGTCGTCGGTGCGCCCGAGGATGAAGTGGTGGCCGTCCGCGTCGCGCAGGCCCCAATCGAAGGTGTTGTAGACCTGCTGGTGGGCGAAGCTGCTCCAGTAGGTTTTCACGAAGCGCTGGTCATCGCCCCACACCGTCTGCAGGCAGCCTGGTGGCAACGGGTAGCCCAGCGTCAGCACGCCCTTGTGGTTCGGCTGGGTGAGCTCTTCACCGCTTTGGTCATCGAGCAGGCGCACGTCGTAGCCCGGCATCGGAAAGCCCGGCGAGCCCAGCCGCGTCTGCAGCGAAGGGTCGATGCCGCGCGGCACGCTGAGGATGGGCCAGCCTGTTTCGGTCTGCCAGTAGTTGTCGATGATGGGCTTGCCGATGGCGTCGCCGATCCACTTGGCGGTGGGCTCATCCAGCGGCTCGCCGGCCAGGAACAGGTGCTTGAGGCTGGAGAGGTCGTGGCGCTTGAGGCAGTCCGGGTCCTGCTTCTTGAGCACGCGCACCGCGGTGGGCGCCGAGAACATGACGCTGACCTGGTGTTGCTCGACCAGCTTCCACCAGATGGCGGCGTCGGGCCGGATGGGCAGGCCTTCATAGACGATCGTGCTCATGCCGGCCAGCAGCGGGCCGTAAACGATGTAGCTGTGGCCCACCACCCAGCCGATGTCGCTGGTGCAAAAGAAGGTCTCGCCCGGCTTGCCGCAAAACAGCTGCTCCATGGATGCAGCCAGCGCCACGGCATGGCCGCCGGTGTCGCGCTGCACGCCTTTGGGCTTGCCCGTGGTGCCGCTGGTGTAGAGCGTGTAGCTGGGTTGGTTGGCGTCGACCCACACGCAGGGCACGACCTCGTCCATGACCTCTTCGCGCGCGGTTCGGTAATCGACATCGCGGCCTTTGACCATGCCGGCGGGGGCCAGGCCTCGGTGCACCATCACCACCTTGTCGACCTTGTGGCGGCTGAGGTGGAGCGCTTCGTCAAGCAGGGGTTTGTAGGGGATGACCTTGCCGCCGCGCGAGCCCGCATCGGCCGAGACGACGACTTTCGGGGTGGCGTCCTCGATGCGGCTGGCCAGCGAGTGCGCCGCGAAGCCACCGAACACCACCGAGTGGATGGCGCCCAGGCGCACGGTGGCCAGCATGGCAATGACCGCTTCCGCGATCATGGGCATGTAGATGAGCACGCGGTCGCCCTTGCCGACACCCTGGTTGCGCAGCACGGCGGCCATGCGCTGCACCTCGACGTAGAGCTGGCCGTAGCTCAGCGTGCGCTCGGTGTTGGCTTCGCTGGAGACGGCGATCAGCGCGGGCTGGTCAGGCCGGTGGGGCACGTGCCGGTCAACGGCGTTGTGGCAAAGGTTCAACTGGCCGCCCACGAACCACTTCGTGAAGGGGGGCTGACTGGTGTCGCAGACCTTGTGGAAGGGGCGGTGCCAGTCGATGCGCTGTGCCTGTTCGCGCCAGTAGGCGTCGCGATCTTGCAGAGATCGTTTGTGGAGCTCAGCGTAGGTCATGGGGAGTGAGCTCACAGTGGGGGCGAAGCCCGTTTTTGTTTGGTTTTGTGGACATGCTAGTCTCACAAAAACCCCCGTGAACAGGGGGTATTCCCCCCATTTTCCGCTTGGAGCTGCCCCGTGGGCATCGGTCATTCAGATGAAGACAGCGGCTCGCCTGAGGATGACCAGGCCGAAGAAGCACAGGCCGAGCAGCACGCCCCATTTCAGGCACAGCATGGCGCGCTGACGCCAGACCGTTTGCCTGGTGACCGTGAAGACGGCCATGTTGAGCAGGAAGCCCAGGGCCAGGGCCACGGCCAGGAATCGGAACAGGACCATGGTGGTTCAGGCTCGCAGGGTGGCGTTCACCAGGCCGGCGCCAGCTCGGCCATGCCGCGTGGGGCCTGCTTCTCGTCTTCGAAGCTGGTGATCTCGTAGGCGTCGGGCTGCTCGAGCAGGGCCCGCAGCAAGCGATTGTTGAGCGCGTGGCCCGAGCGGAAGGCCGTGTACGAGGCCAGCAGCGGGTGGCCGATGACGTAGAGGTCGCCGATGGCGTCGAGGATCTTGTGCTTGACGAACTCGTCGTCGTAGCGAAGGCCGTCGCTGTTGAGCACGCGGTAGCGGTCGACGACGATGGCGTTGTCCATCGAGGCGCCCAGGCCCAGGCCACGCGAGCGCATCAACTCGACGTCCTTCGTGAAGCCGAAGGTGCGCGCGCGGGCGATGTCCTGCTTGTACTTGCCGGAGCTGAAGTCGAACTCGACGCGCTGGCCGGTCTGGTCCACCGCCGGGTGGTCGAAGTCGATCTCGAAGGCGAGCTTGTAGCCGTGGTAGGGCTCAAGCCGGGCCCACTTGAGGTTGCGACCTTCGCCTTCGCGCACCTCGATGGGCTTGAGCACGCGCACGAACTTCTTGGGGGCCTTCTGCAACTCGATGCCGGCGCTTTGCAGCAGGTACACGAAGGCGGCCGAGGAGCCGTCGAGGATGGGCACCTCCTCGGCGGTGATGTCGATGTAGACGTTGTCCAGGCCCAGGCCTGCGCAGGCCGACATCAGGTGCTCGATGGTGTTGACCTTGGGCGCACCCGGGTCACCGCCGGGTGAGATGGTGGTGGCCATGCGGCAGTCGCACACCGACTCGGCCTTGACGGGGATGTCCACCGGCTGGGCCAGGTCCACCCGCCGAAAGACGATGCCGGTGTCGGGCGCGGCGGGGCGCAGCGTCAATTCGACGCGCTGGCCGCTGTGCAGGCCGACGCCGACGGCGCGGGTCAGGGACTTGAGGGTGCGTTGTTGCAGCATGGGGCTGGATTATCGCTGCGGCGCAACAAAACTGCACGCCATCGGAAGCTATCTCTGTGATTGACAGGGTCGATTGGTACCTGGCGTGGGTGCGCGCGTTCAGAGCGTGTGCGTGCGGTCGCCGTGCTGAAAGCCGATGGCGTCGAACCAGGGCCCCTTGACGAAGCCGATGACCTTGAAGAGCTCGCCCATCTCGTGCTCGGCCACCAGCATCTGCAGGGCGGCGCGGGCCTTGACCTCTTCGAGCGAAGACGGCTGTGCGCAACGCGCCATCGCCTCACCCAGCCCGCAGTTGGTCAGGAAACGCCCCTGGCTGGTGTAGCCCAGCACCTCCCAGCCCGCTTCCTGCCCGGCCAGGGCGATGCCGGTGAAGTTCACGTGCGTGGTGATGTCCTTGTCGCCGACCATGGACAGCGGATCGGGGTCGGCGGTGTGGGCGTGGTGGCACATCAGGGTGCCGCCGCGGCGGTCGGGCAGGAAGTACTCGCGCTCGGGGAAGCCGTAGTCCAGGAAGAAGGCGGCGCCTTTGACCATGCGCTGAGCCAGGGTCGCCACGAAGGCCTCGGCCTGGCCATGCGTTTCGGTGACGGTGCCGGGGGCGTAGGCGGCGTCGGGGTGCTCGGTGGGTGGGCGCACGCCATCCGGCGCTGGGCGGTCGGCCCATTGCAGGGGGCGTTCTGGCGAGTCCCCCAGCGACACGCCGCGCTCCAGCCAGCGCTGGCCGTCCCAGCTCAGCAGGTGCACGGGCATGGCGTCGAGCACCTCGTTGCCGACGATCACGCCGTTGAGCTCTTCGGGCAGGCTGTCGGCCCAGATCACCTTGTCGACCAGCTCGGGGCGGGCTTTGAGCAGGCGCTGGTGCTGGCGCTCGCGCAAGGCGCCCGAGAGGTCGACGATGACGTAGCGGTCGATCTGGTCGCCCAGCTCGCCCAGGAGCTGCTCGGCGAGGGCACCCGTGCCGGCGCCGAACTCCCAGATCTCGCGGGTGCCGGTTTCGTGCAGGGCTTGGGCAACCTGTCGGGCCAGCACCTCGCCGAACAGCGGCGTGAGCTCGGGCGCGGTGACGAAGTCGCTGCCGTCTTGCGGGCGGTGGCCCAGCACGCGCCGGCCGCCGCTGTAGTAGCCCAGTCCGGGCGCGTACAGGGCCAGCTCCATGAAGCGCTCGAAGCCCATCCAGCCGCCGCGGGTCCGGATTTCGTCGCGGATCAGTTCCAGCAGGGGTGACGCGGGCAGGGGGGCGGCCACTACACTGGGCGCCTGCTGGTGCGTGTCGGGATCGGGCTTGGGGCGGTTCATGCCCCGATTGTAGAAAGGCCCAGGCCGTGGTCTCCTGCCTGACACCGTGCCCCAGCCCCGCGCTTTTGCCCCTTTGCCATGACCTCAGCTTCGGATTCCCCCGCCACCGCCTGCCGTGCCGTGCTCGTCACGGGGGCGGCCCGCCGCCTGGGCCGCGAGATCGCCCTGACCCTGGCCCGCCAGGGCTGGGACGTGGCCGTGCACTGCCGCATCTCGCGCGCCGAGGCCGTGGCCACCGTCGACGAGATCCGCGCCATGGGCCGCCGCGCCGAGGTCTTCACGGCCGACCTGTCCGATGAACAGGCCGCCCGCGCGCTCGTGCCAACGGTGCTGTCGGCCTTCGGGCGGCTCGACGCCGTGGTCAACAGCGCCTCGACCTTCGAGTACGACCGCGCCGACTCCTTCACCTACGCCATGCTCGAAAAGCACCTGCGCGCCAACACGGCCCCGGCCATCGTGCTGGCGCAGGCGCTGGCGGCGCATGTGCAGTCGCGGCAAGCAGACGGGCCGGGGGAGGGCGCCGTCGTCAACCTGCTCGACCAGAAGCTGTGGAACCCCAACCCCGACTTCCTGAGCTACACCTTGTCGAAGGCCGCGCTGGAGTCGGCCACGCAACTGCTGGCCATGGCCCTGGCGCCGTCGGTGCGCGTGGTCGGCGTGGCCCCGGGCCTGACGCTGACCAGCGAGTGGCTGCAAGGCGAGAAGTTCGAGCAACTGCACAAGCTCTCGCCGCTGGGGCGCTCGTCCAGCCCCGAGGACGTGGCCGCCACCGTGGCCTTCGCCCTGGCCAACCGCTCGATGACGGGCACCACGCTGCTGGTCGACGGGGGCCAGCACCTGCAGCGCTTCGAGCGCGATTTTTCGATGATGTGACGACACGCGAAAGACCGGACCATGTCCCTGACCAAAGGCAACCAGACCCTCACCCTCACCGGCCTGCGCTTCAACGCCAGCCTGGGCGTGCTCGCCCAGGAAATCGACTCGCCGCAGCCCATCCTGGTGGACGCCGAGCTCAACATGGGCAGCCAGCCCCTGCTGCCTCATGACGACGAGATCCTCAACGTGCTGGACTACCGGAAGGTGCGCACCATCATCATCGAGGAGTGCACGTCGGTGCACGTGAACCTGCTTGAGACCATGATCGGCAAGCTGTGCAACCGCCTGATGGGCATGCCCGGCGTGCTCGGCGTGCGCGTGAAGATCGCCAAGCTGGAGATCTTCGAGGACTGCGAGGTCGCCATCCGCATGGAAACCGGGCAGTGGTGATGCTTGTGTGGGACGCTCTGGCAACCCCTTCCCCACCGCGCGGTGGGAGGAACAGGGGCTGGGGGTGCAGGGCGCAGCGAAGTAAAGGAGGAGGGCGGGCGCAGCCCGCCCTGGGGACATGAGCGGAGCCCTGTAACCCCAGTCCCTGTTCCGTTTTCACCGCCGCAATCACCCAACCCACCCGTTCAGCCCCCAGATCGGCGAAAATCACCGCATGAACGACGCCGTAGCCCCCCAGATCCTCTCCGCGCCCAACGACGAGGCCAAGGCCAAGCGCCACGCCTTCGAGATGAACAAGCTCAGCAAGCGCCTGCACCGCGAGGTGGGCGAGGCCATCACCGACTTCAACATGATCGAAGACGGCGACAAGGTCATGGTGTGCATGTCCGGCGGCAAGGACAGCTACTCCCTGCTCGACATCCTGATGAACCTGCAGAAGCGGGCGCCCATCAACTTCGAGATCGTGGCCGTCAACCTCGACCAGAAGCAGCCGGGCTTCCCCGAGCACGTGCTGCCCGAGTACCTGACCAAGGTGGGCGTGCCTTTCCGCATCGAAGAGCAGGACACCTACAGCGTGGTCAAGCGCGTGGTGCCCGAAGGCAAGACCACCTGCAGCCTGTGCTCGCGCCTGCGCCGCGGCATCCTCTACCGCGTGGCCACCGAGCTGGGTTGCACCAAGATCGCCCTGGGCCACCACCGCGACGACATCCTGCAGACCATGTTCATGAACATGTTCTTCGGCTCCAAGCTCAAGGGCATGCCGCCGAAGCTGGTCACCGACAACGGCGAGCACGTCGTCATCCGCCCGCTGGCCTACTGCCGCGAAAAGGACCTGGCCAGGTACGCCGAGCACCGCGAGTTCCCCATCATCCCTTGCAACCTGTGCGGCAGCCAGGAAGGCCTGCAGCGCCAGCAGATGCGCGAGATGATCAACGACTGGGACGAGCGCTTCCCCGGCCGCGTCGACAACATGTTCACCGCGCTGGCCAACATCGTGCCCTCGCACATGATGGACCGCAACCTCTACCCCTTCACCACGATCAAGGCCACGGGCACCCCCGTCAAGGGCGGCGACATCGCCTTCGACGAGGACGAAGATGAATCGTGTGGCGACAAGCCGGCCGTGGCCGGCAACGGCCTGCCGGGCGAAGCCAGCATCTCGCTGGCCAGCCTCAAGCTGCGCAAGGCAGGCTGACATGCGAGGCGGCCGCACCCTGCTGTCGGGCGTTGTGGGACGGATCCGTGGCCGGGTTCGCGGCCTGGGCCTTGCCGCCCTCGTGGCTTCGGCGTCCTTGCTGGCCGGCTGCGCGGCCACCCATGTTGTCAGCCAGGTCTCGTCGTACGGCCCCTGGCCCGAAGCGCGCAAGCCGGGTGCCTATGTGTTCGAGCGCCTGCCCTCGCAGGCCGTGCAGGCCGCCGACCAGGCCAAGCTCGAAACCGCCGCCGAGCCGGCCCTGCTCAAGCGCGGCTTTCACCGTGTCGAGCAGGCCGAGAAGGCCGACTACACCGTTCAGATCGATGCGAACGTGCGCACCGAGCCCCGCGTGCGCTACGACCCCTTGCTGGTGCCTTACGGCATGCACCCGGGCTACGCCGCACCCGGCCACCCCTACTTCTGGCGGCCTGGCGTGGGCGGTTGGTGGGGCACCGGTGGTTCGGGCCTGAGCCTGTCGCTGGCGCTCGAGCCCCCCTGGGTCACGCTCGAAGTGCGCCTGCTCATCCGCGACCGCCGCGATGGCCGCGTGCTGTACGAAACCCAGGCCGCCCACGACCGCGTCGGCGCGGTCGACGAAGCGGTGCTGCCTTATGTCTTCGAAGCCGCGCTGGACGGCTTTCCTCAACCCCCGCAAGGCCGTCGCGTCGTGACCGTGCCTTTGCCTGAAGCCCGACGCTGACTCGGCGCCGACTTCCCTCCAGCCTCCACATTCAAGCAGGATCCCCATGTCGCTTTCGATCGTCATCATGGCCGCGGGCAAAGGCACCCGCATGAAATCGGCGCGCCCGAAGGTGCTGCACAAGCTGGCCGGCCGGCCCATGCTGTCGCACGTGATCGGCACCACGGCCACCCTGCAGGCCGCGCAGCAGATCGTCATCACCGGTCACGGGGCAGAGCTGGTCGAGCCAGCCATGAGCGCGACCTTCCCGCAGGCGCCGCTGAGCTTCGTGCGGCAGGAGCCGCAGTTGGGCACCGGCCACGCGGTGCAGCAGGCCGTGCCGGTGCTGCCCGATGACGGCATCACCCTCATCCTCAATGGCGACACGCCGCTGATCCAGGCCAGCACCGCGCAGGCGCTGGTCGATGCCTGTGCCGGTGGCAAGCTGGCCCTGCTGACCATCGAGCTGGCCGATGCGACAGGCTATGGCCGCATCGTGCGTGACGCGTCGGGGCAGCAGGTGCTGGCCATCGTCGAGCACAAGGACGCCAGCGCCGAGCAGCGCGCCATCCGCGAGGTCTACACCGGCATGATGGCCGCGCCCACCGCTCACCTCAAACGCTGGCTGGGCCGCCTGACGAACAACAATGCGCAAGGCGAGTACTACCTGACCGATGTCGTGGCCATGGCCCAGGCCGAAGGCGTGCCCGTGGTGGCCGCCCAGCCCCAGGACGAGGTCGAGGTGCTGGGCGTCAACAGCCCGGCGCAACTGGCCGAGCTCGAACGCCGCCACCAGCGCGCCCAGGCCGAGCGCCTGATGGAGCAGGGCGTGCGCCTGGCCGACCCGTCGCGCTTCGACCTGCGCGGCAGCCTGCAGTGCGGCCGAGACGTCGACATCGACGTCAACTGCGTCTTCGAGGGCAGCGTCACGCTTGGCGACGAGGTGCAGATCGGTGCCAACTGCTTCATCCGCAACGCGCGCATCGAAGCCGGTGCCGTCATCCATCCCTTCACCCACATCGACGGCGACAAGGACGGCGCCACCGTGGGCGAAGGCTCGCTGATCGGGCCCTTTGCCCGCCTGCGCCCTGGCGCCCAACTGGGCCCCGAGGTGCACATCGGCAACTTCGTCGAGGTCAAGAACAGCACGATGGCCCGTGGTGCCAAGGCCAACCACCTGGCCTACCTGGGTGACGCCACCGTGGGCGAGCGCGTGAACTACGGCGCGGGCGCCATCACCGCCAACTACGATGGCGCCAACAAGCACCGCACCGTCATCGAGGCCGACGTGCACGTGGGCTCGAACTGCGTGCTGATCGCGCCGGTGACCCTGGGCGAAGGCGCCACCATCGGCGGCGGCAGCACCATCAGCAAGGACGCCCCGGCGGGCTCGCTGACCGTGGCGCGCGCCAAACAGGTGTCGCTGCCAGGGTGGCAACGTCCACAAAAACAACGCCGCTGAGGCCTCGTGGGGGGCATCGAGCTGGTGGCCCTTCAGTTGCAGGGGTGTCAGCCGTTAACATTCGGCA
Organism: Burkholderiales bacterium RIFCSPHIGHO2_01_FULL_63_240; assembly: GCA_001770725.1. Lineage (GTDB taxonomy): Bacteria > Pseudomonadota > Gammaproteobacteria > Burkholderiales > Burkholderiaceae_C > Aquabacterium. Next base: position 140,705 of record MERU01000010.1, on the reverse strand, counting down.
TCCACCGAACCAGCCCGTTGCCGTGCACCTTGTGAACCACTACGAACGATTGAAGGTCACCCAGGACGCTCCGCCCGAAGTCATCCGGGCCGCATACCGGGCCTTGGCCAACCGCCTTCATCCTGATCGAGGTGGAGAGGGTGTCGGTGGTGATGTGCATGAGCAGATGGTGGCGCTCAACGCCGCCTACGAGGTGCTGATCGATCCGGCCTTGCGTCGCGATTACGACGACAGCCTGAGCTCCGCCCGGGCCTGGCTGCCCGCCTCCGATGACGCCCTGGTGGACGACCGGGAGCCGTCTGCGGCTGGGGTGGTGCCCAACTTGGTGGCGCCGGTCTCTGCCTGGGCGCCGGAAATGAAGCACGTGGTGATGGCTTGCGCAGGCGCGCTCGCCCTCATCACCGCGGGAGCGGTCTGGTACCTCAAGTCGGAGTCGCCGAGTGCCCCCATGGACGTCGCCATGGACGGGCAAATTGCCCGCCCGGTGGGAGCCAACGACGCGCCACCGCAAGCGCCGGGCGGATCGGTCAGGCGGCCTTCTGTCGAGGAGCTGTCACGCATGTCCGACGAGGAGCTGGTGGCGGTCATGCCAACCCTGGATGGTCAGGCCGAGGTGCCGCAGGGGTTTCCCCGGTCAATGGAGGCGCTTCAACATGCCGGGGCGCACCCGCTTGATGGCCCAGGCCTGCCGCTGAAAACCGACCTCGACCTCCTTGGGGCGCCCTCGTCCCGCTCGGCAGGTCGCCTGCCCTGATGTCGCTCACGGTTGGCGACTTGTTCCCTGAAGTGGCACCGCCGTGCCGAATTTGGCCCGCTTGACCCCGAAGAAGGCTCGCACGTTGCGCACCCGGGCGTCTTCGCTGAAAAGGTGCCGGGCGACCTCCTGGTAAGCCGGCATGTCGGCCACCTGGATCACCAGAACAAAGTCCGGCCCTGGCGACACCCGCCAGCACTGCTGCACGCTGGGCTCGTCCACCGCGCGGGCCTCGAACGCGTCGAGCGCCTCGCTGGTCTGCACGTCCAGGCTGACCTCGACCAGGGCACTCAGCCCCCAGCCTGTCCACGCGGCCAGCTTCGTGGGGGACAGGATGGCCACGCGTTTTTCGATCACGCCGGCCTGCGTGAGCCGCTGGACGCGGCGGTGGCAGGTGGCGGGTGACAGGTTCACCGCTTCCGCCAGGGCCTGGTTGGACAGGCTGGCGTCGGCCTGCAGCAACGACAGGATGCGCCAGTCGTGGGCATCGAGTTGAGGGGATGCACTGCTGGGGTTGGTTGAATCTTTCATTGTGTGTGGATTTTTGATTGATTCATATCGCCATTTTGTCACGATGTGATGAATCGGTCATTTTCCTTTGAAATTTGGAAGAACATTTCTTTTCTCATGCCCTAGCATCGCGCAGCACCTCAACCCAACCTCAAGCAGCGGGAGTCCCTCACATGTGCGGCATCGTTGGCGCCATCGGCGCACGCAACATCACCCCGGTCCTGATCGAAGGCCTCAAGCGCCTCGAGTACCGTGGTTACGACTCCTGTGGTGTGGCGGTGCTGCAAGACGGCGCCTTGCGTCGCACCCGCTCCACCCAGCGCGTGGCCGAACTGCAGGCCCAGGCTGACGCCGATGGCATCCACAGCAACCTGGGCATCGCCCACACCCGCTGGGCCACGCACGGTGCGCCCGCGGTGCACAACGCCCACCCGCACTTCTCGCATGGCCCCGGTGCCGACGCCGCCAACAGCAAGCCTGGCCGCGTGGCCCTGGTGCACAACGGCATCATCGAGAACCATGAAGAGCTGCGCCGCGAGCTGCAGGCCAAGGGCTACGTCTTTTTGAGCCAGACCGACACCGAGGTCATCTCCCACCTGGTTGACCAGCTCTACGACGGTGACCTGCTCGCCGCCGTCAAGGCCGCCACCAAGCGCCTGCACGGGGCCTATGCCATCGCCGTCTTCCACCGCGATGAGCCGCAGCGCATTGTCGGCGCGCGTCAGGGCTCGCCCCTGGTGATGGGGGTGGGTGGGGTCGACGCCACCGAGCGTTTCCTGGCGTCGGACGCCATGGCCCTGGCCGGTGTCACCGACCAGATCGTCTACCTGGAAGAAGGTGACGTGGTCGACCTGCAACCCGGCCGCCATTGGATCGAGCACATCGCCCCCGGAGCCACCGAGCACGCGCGCGTCGATGCCGCTGAGCGCCCGGTGCGCACCGTCACCGCCCACAGTGGTGCGGTCGAGCTGGGGCCGTATCGTCACTACATGCAAAAGGAAATCTTCGAGCAGCCGCGTGCCATCGCGGACACGCTCGAAGGCGTCGTGGCCATCACGCCCACCTTGTTCGGCGAGCAGGCCGAGGCCGTGTTCGCGCAGATCGACCGCGTGCTGATCCTGGCTTGCGGCACCAGCTACTACTCGGGCTCCACCGCCAAGTACTGGCTCGAATCGATCGCCAAGATCCCGACCAGCGTCGAGATCGCCAGCGAGTACCGCTACCGCGACAGCGTGCCCGACCCGCGCACGCTCATCGTCACCATCAGCCAGTCGGGTGAAACGGCCGACACCATCGCCGCGCTCAAGCACGCGCGCAGCCTGGGCATGGAACAGACGCTGACCATCTGCAACGTGAGCACCTCGGCCATGGTGCGCGAGTGCAAGCTGGCCTATGTGACGCGCGCCGGCGTCGAGATCGGCGTGGCCTCGACCAAGGCCTTCACCACGCAGCTCGCGGGCCTGTTCCTGCTGACGCTGACGCTGGCCAAGCTGCGCGGCCACCTGAGCCCCGAAGACGAGTCCGAGCACCTCAAAGCGATGCGCCACCTGCCGGCCGCGCTGCAGGCCGTGCTGGCGCTGGAGCCCCAGGTCGTGGCCTGGGCCGAAGCGTTTGCCCGCAAGGACAACGCCCTGTTCCTGGGCCGGGGGCTGCATTACCCCATCGGGCTGGAAGGCGCATTGAAGCTCAAGGAAATCAGCTACATCCACGCCGAGGCTTACCCGGCGGGCGAGCTCAAGCACGGCCCGCTGGCGCTGGTGACGGCCGAGATGCCCGTGGTGGTGGTGGCACCCAACGACGTGCTGCTGGAGAAGCTCAAGAGCAACATGCAGGAGGTCAAGGCACGCGGTGGCGAGCTGTACGTGTGCGCCGACGGCGACACGCAGATCCAGGCCGAGCCGGGCATCCACGTCATCCGCATGCCGGAGCACTATGGTGCGCTGTCTCCGATCCTGCACGTGGTGCCGCTGCAGTTGCTGGCGTATCACACGGCCTGTGCCAAGGGCACGGACGTGGACAAGCCGCGCAACCTGGCCAAGAGCGTGACGGTGGAGTGAGCGGCTGTTGGATCACCAACCTGACAACCCCCTGCATGGCGCCACCCTGCAGCACATCGTCGAATGCCTGGCCGAGTTCTACGGCTGGGCCGAGCTGGGGCGCCTGATCCCCATCCGCTGCTTCACGCACGACCCCAGTGTGTCGTCAAGCCTGAAGTTCCTTCGGCGCACGCCGTGGGCACGCGAGAAGGTCGAGGCGCTGTACGTCGAGACCTGGCGCCGCTCGCGCGGGCTGTGAGTCCCGCCCGATGAGGCCCCCCGTCATCGGGCGGGGCCAGGCCTCACGGCCGCACGGCGCTCACTTCGGCGACTTGGTCGTGCGCAGGTAAGGCAGCTCGACGTCGATGCTGCCGTACTTCTCGCGTGCCTGCTCGTCGTTGAGCGACAGCGCCACGATCACGTCCTGCCCGACGTCCCAGTTGGCGGGCGTGGCCAGCGGCACGTTGTAGGTCAGCTGCAGGGCGTCGAGGGCGCGCAGCACCTCGGCGAAGTTGCGACCCACGGACATCGGGTAGGTCATCGACAGCTTGAGCTTCTTGTCCGGGCCGATGATGAAGACCGAGCGCACCGTGGCCGTGTCGTTGGGCGTGCGGCCATCGGGCAGGTAGGCCTCGGCGGGCAGCATGTCGAAGGCCTTGGACACGGCCAGGCCTTCGTCGGCGATGATGGGAAAGCCGGCTGGGGCACCCGCGAACTTCTCGATGTCGCCCTTCCACTTCTTGTGCGACTCGGCGCCGTCCACCGACACGCCGATCACCTTGGTGCCGCGTTTGGCCCATTCAGCGGACAGCTGCGCGACGGCGCCGAACTCGGTGGTGCACACCGGGGTGAAGTCCTTGGGGTGCGAGAACAGGACGGCCCAGCCGGAGCCCAGCCACTCGTGGAACTGGATGGGGCCCTGGTCGGTCTCGGCCTTGAAGTCGGGGACGATGTCGTTGATGCGCAGTGCCATGGGAGCTTCTCCTGAGAGAGGTGAAAACCTGTGAACGGGTCATTATGCAAACTCCCGCGCCAGCTTGATGAAACCCTGCCATTACGATGGACGGATGGATGTTCGACCTCACAAAGCAGGGGCGACGCGGTGGTTGCGGCGCCTGGCCCTGGTGCTGTGGCTCGCGAGCCTGGTCCTGCCCACCTTGCCCACCCCTGACATCGGCAGCCTGCCCGGCACACCGCTGCGGGGCGCCTACCTGCTGGCCAAGAGCGTGGTGATGGCGCTGTACCTGCCCCATTCCATCGGCTACCCGCTGCACCTGTTGAGCCTGGCGAGCAACGTGGTCTTTGTGCGGGAGCTGCTGGCGCTGGTGCCGCGCTGGCGGCACCGCTTTGGCCTGTGGTCGCCGTGGCTGCTGCTCGCGATGGTGTTCGTCAACGCCTACGTCGGTCTGCGCACCTTGCGGCCCGATGGCCAGGTGCCCCTGCCCGGCGTGCTGAGCCAGCCGGGCTACTTCGTGTGGTGGGGGGCGTTCGTGGTGTTGTGCGTGGCGGCGGTCTGCTCGGCGTTGGCCGGGCAGCGTCAGCGCTGATCAGCCGCGGCCGCGTGCCACCTTCTCGCCGATGCTCACCAGGTTCGCCACCGTGGGCGCGGTGTTCAGCCGGTTCGCCGCCAGCCCCAGCGTGGCCATGGGCGCTGGCCCGGCGATGTCCACGTAGGTCACGCCGCGCACCTGGATCTGGGCCAGCGAGGCCGGCACGATCGACACGCCCAGTTCCGCCGCCACGAGGTTGATGACCGAAGACAGCTGCGGCGTTTCCTGGGCCAGACGGGGCTCGAACCCCGCGGCCTGGCAGGCACCGATGATGGCGTCGTGCAGGCTCAGGCCGACCTGGCGGGGAAAGAGCACGAAGGGGTCTTGAGCCAGCCGCCTGAGTTCGATGCGCTGGAGGTGGGCCAGCGGGTGCGAGGTGGGCAGCACCACCTTCATGCGCTCGTCCTTGAAGCGCCGCACCCGCAGCTCGGGCAGCTCCGCGGCGGTCGGCCTCAGGAAGGCCGCATCCAGCTTTTGGTTCAGCAGGCTCTCGGTCAGGCGCGTGGTGTTGGTTTCCTCGAGCAGCACCTGCACGTCGGGCCACTGGCGGCGGAACTCGCGCAGCGTGCCGGCGACCACGGGGTTGAAGGCGGCCGAGCTGGTGAAGCCCACCCGCAGCGTGCCCGTCTGCCCCTTGGCGGCGCGCACCGCGACCAGGCGGGCCTGCTCTGCGGCTTGCAGGATGTGACGGGCTTCGTCGCGAAAGGCCTGACCCGCCGCCGTGAGCGTGACCCCTTGTGTGGAGCGGTTGAGCAACGTCACGCCCAGCGTGCGCTCCAGGTCCTTGAGCTGCTGGCTCAGCGGCGGCTGGCTGATGTGCAGCCGCTCGGCGGCCCGGGTCACGTTGCCTTCTTCGGCCACGGCCAGGAAATAGCGCAGGTGCCTGAGTTCCATGGTCATATGCATAACATATGGTGATGACATCAACAATATATTGGACATCTCGCCGTGGCGTGCGAAGAATCGGCGCATGTCGTCTGGTTCGCATGACCCCTCTTCCCGGCAAGCCGCCCTGAGCCTGTTCCTGATCGGGTTCATCACCTTCTCGCTGCTCTATGCGGTGCAGCCGCTGTTGCCATCGCTGGCGCGGCGTTATGCCCTGGGCTCGGCCGACAGCGCGCTCGCCTTGTCCGTGTCCACCGGGGCGCTGGCCTTTGCCATCTGGCTGTGCGCGGCACGCGCCTCGGCCTGGGACCGGCGCCGCCTGATGCTGTCGGCGCTGCTGCTGGCGGCCTTGCTCAACGCGGCTTCGGCGTTCAGCGCCAACTGGAGCGAGCTGCTGCTTTGCCGCGCCTTGATGGGCCTGTGCCTGGGTGCCGTGCCCGCCATGGCCATGGCCCACGTTGCCGAAACCGCGCAGCCGGGGCAGGTGGCCGGTGCCATGGGCCTGTACGTGTCCGGCACGGCCCTGGGTGGCATGACCGGGCGCGTGGGGCTGGGCATCGTGGCCGATCAGCATGGCTGGACCGTGGGCCTGCTGGCCGTGTCGGGCTTGAGCCTGCTGGGCGTTGGCATCGTGTGGCGGCTGATGCCCCCAGCGCCTCGTCCGCGAGCCACTGGGCGTTCGGGGTGGGTGCCGAGCGCCACGTGGTGGGCGCTGCTGTCCGACCCGCGCCTGCTGCGCCTGTTCTTGTGTGGCGGGCTGGCTTCGGGGCTCTTCGTGTCGGCCTACAACTACGCGGGCTTTCGTTTGCAGGGCGAGCCCTTCCTGTTGTCGCCCACCCAGATCGGCTTGATCTTCTGTTGTTATGCCTTCGGGGTCATGTCTTCGGGCGTGGCGGGGCGCCTGGCCTTGCGCCTGGGTCAGCAGCGGGTGCTGTGGGCGTCCGTGCTGGTGACGGCGCTGGGTGTGCTCGTCAGCCAGTCCGATCGCCTGCCGTGGTTCGTGGTGGGCCTGTGCCTGATGACGGTCGGCTTCTTTGCCATGCACGCCGTGTGTTCGGGCTGGGTCGGGCTGGTGGCGCCCGAGGCCTCGAAGGCGCAGGCCACGGCCCTGTACCTGCTGGCCTACTACATCGGCTCCAGCGTGCTGGGGTACCTGGGCGGTTGGGCCTGGGACCACGGTGGCTGGCTGGGGTTGTCGGGCGGGCTGATCGCGGCGCTGCTGGCCTTCACGGTGCTGTTCAGGGGCGCGGGCGCGTCAGCAGCCGATGGCGGTGCGCGCCCGGGGCCTCGCCCGTTGCGCGTTTGAAGAAGCGGCTGAAGCCCGACAGGTCGGAGAACCCCAGCAGGTAGGCGATCTCGCCCAATGCGTAGACCTCCTGGCTCAACAGGCGGCGGGCCACGGTCAGTCGCGCTTCGTCGAGGATGTCGGAGTAGGACATGGCCTGCTCCTGCAGGCGGCGCTGCAGGGTGCGCAGGCTCAGGCCGAGTCGCTCGGCCACGCGCTCCTGCGTGGCGCCACCGCGTGGCAGCAGCTCGACCAGCAGGCCCAGCACGCGGTGCTGCAGGTTGTCCTTCTCGACGTCCGCGAGCATCTTCACGAGGATGGGGTCGTGGTGGCGCGCGAGGTGGGCATCGCCGTCGCGCAGCGGGGCGTCCAGCTCACGCAGCGCAAAGCGCAGCTCGTTGCGGTCGCTGCCGTAGTGGATGGGGCAACGGAAGGCGGCGTCGAAGGCCGTGGTGTCGGCGGGGCGGGGGCGGCGCAGCTTGACCTCGACCGGGTCGGCCCGCTGAGGGCTGGCCAGCGAGCGGCACATGCGCACGATGCAGGACATGAAAGCGTCCACCGACTCGTCGGAGATGCCGTAGCCATCGGGGGCCATGAGCTCGAAGCGGGCCCAGTCGCCATCGACCGTGAAGCCCAGCTCACCCGCGTCGGAGACGATGCGGAAGTAGCGCAGCAGGCGCAAGAAGGCGTCGTGCAGCGTGGGGCTGGCCGCCAGCGACAGGCCCAGGGCGTGGAAGGTGTTGGCGCGCACGTGGCTGGCCACGCGGATGCCGAAGCCCGCATCGCGTGCGGCGGCCGTGGCCAGCTGCCAGAGCCGGCTGGTCTGCTCGATGGGGATGCGCGCCTGCGGCGTCTGCAGCGAGGGTGGCGCGATGCCGGCGGCCAGCAAGATGCCATCGGCGTCACAGCCGCATGAAACGAGCGTGCGGTGGATGACGCCGACCCAGCTGGCCAGGGAGGTGGGGGATCGGTGCATGACGGGGCGCCTGAGGTGGCGCGCCGATTATGCGGCGACGCCCAGGCGGTTGGCCCGCGCGAAGGTGCCGAAGTCGTTGAAGCGGATGCCCATGTCCCGCATCACCGGCTTGACCTGGGCGGCCGTCATCTGGCGGATGTAGAAGGGCTCTTTCACCAGGAAGTGGTGGATGGCGTGGGTCGAGCCGAAGTTGAAGCAGAACAGGTGAAAAGGCAGCAGGAGCCACGAGTCCAGCACCTGGCATTCCTCGATCTGGTTGCCGGCCTCGACGTCACCGTGGTAGTGCATGTTGCTGCTGATGAAGTGCAGGCAGAAGCTGCGCAGCACGTTCGGGGCGATCAGCACCACCACCCACGCACCCAGCGCCTGCATGAACGACAGGGTGGCGGCCGACCAGGCGATGGGCGAGCCCATGGCGCCAGCGATGGCATCGACCGCGTGGAAGGCCAGGAACACGTGCCAGCTGGCCCAGAACACCACGCCCAGCGGGAAGTACGCCATGAACGATCGCTTGAGGATGTTCAGCATTGACGGGGCGCGGTGGGCGCGCAGCAGCACCGACATCGCGTTGTCGGCCAGCATGATCAGGCGGCGCAGGCCCCAGGGCTCGCCATTGGTGATGGCGCGCTCCTCGAGGTCCACCGGCTGACCCGAGGTCTTGTGGTGGTGAAAGTGCAGCTCGCGGCGCACCCAGGGGGTGACGGTGCTGGGCCGGGCCAGCCACACCAGGCCCATCATCAGGTTGTGCGCCCAGGGCGTCTTCCTGAAATACATCTTGTGGATGAGGTCGTGCTCGAGCTCGTGCGTGAGCGAGGCGAACATGGCCGTGGCGACGATGGTCAGCCAAGCAGGCCAGGTTCCCTGCAGGTACAGCCAGCCCGAAGCGAGCATGCCCAGCAGCGAGAACGCCAGGATGCTGGCGCCGATGGCGTCCTGGTGCCGCAGGATGGGGTGGCGCTGGCGCAGCGCGGCACCGGCGGCTTCGGCAACCTGCTTGATGTGGGCGGCACGGACGGCGTGGGGCGCCTGCGGGGACGGAGTGGCCATGGTGGGGTCGGGAAGAAGTCTCACGGATGGCCCATGTTAGGCAGCCGTGCCCGCCAGCACCATGGCGCTGGCCGCCATGTGATTGGCTTTTTCCGCCAAAGCCTGGCAGCTCGCCCTCGTCGGTGGGCGAGCTGCGCGGGTCAACCCGCGGCCTGGCTCAAAGGGTGCAGCGTCGCGTCGTAGTCGGCCAGCGAGGGCATCTTCAAGGGCTCGAGAGCGTCCAGCTGGTCGAGGCGAGATTGGTAGGCCTGCATGATGGCCTCGCGCTCAGGCGCCTTCAGGTAGGGCACGTGGTGGGCCACGAAGGGAGGCAGCACCGTCAGGCCGACGTAACCCAGCACGCCTTGCAGGATGGGCTTGAGCAAGGTGTCCAGCTCACCGTGAATGGCGCCGGGGCCGAACATGTGCGTCTGCCCACCCACCGAGGTGGCCAGCATGGCGCGCTTGCCCTTGAGGCCCCCGCGGTCGTAGATGCGGGTGCCGCCATAGCACACGCCCGAGATGAAAACGCGGTCGACCCAGCCCTTGAGGATGGCCGGCATGCTGTACCAGTAGATGGGGAAGCTGAAGATGATCAGGTCGGCCCATTGAACCTTCTCGACCTCGGCGACGATGTCCGGCGCCAGGGTCTTGTTCTGCCAGCCGTGGCGCTGCTCCAGCGCGTAGGTGAGGTAGTCGGGGTTCTGGCGCGCACCGAAATCGGCGGCGCTGGCCACGGGGTTGAAGCCCATGGCGTACAGGTCGGAGACCTGGACCTCCCAGCCAGCCTGCTCGAAGTGGCGGACGGTGAGGTCCTTCATCGAGGTGACGAAGGACTGGGGTTCGTTGTGGGCGTGAACGATGAGCAGTTTCATGGGGCGGTTCCTGGGTTCGACCGCCCGCGATCTTAGGGCCTTTGCCGCATCAGCGTCCCGGCTTGCGGCCCAGGCCCAGCAGCGCACACAGGCCGCCCACCAGCATGGCCCAGGTCTTGGGCTCGGGCACCGGAGAGATCTGCAGGGCCACGAACTGCGTGAACTGGGTGCCGCTGAAGTTGTTGTCCGACACCAGCACCAGGGTCTGCTTGCCGTCGACCACCGGGCCCAGCGTCAGGCCCTCGATGTTGTCGAGTGCGAGGGCGGAGCCGTCGTCGTTGCGCAGCTCGGAGAGGTCGAGCAGCAGCTCCTTGCTGGCCGCCACGATGCTGTCGTCACCGGCGATGCTGTCGCGCCCCGCGATGTCGGTGGCGTGGCGCGCGTCGATGAAGTACAGGCGGATGGTGTTGCCTGTCACGGGCGTGCCGGGTGTCTGCGCGCCGGTGGCGAAGGAGCGTTCGATGCCGATGAACTGGCGATCGCCAATGGCCAGCAGGTCGGTCAGGCCGTTGGTGGCGAAGGCGCCAGCTGGGTTGGGCGCGATGGCCACGGGCGAGACGTCGTAGGCATACTCGGCGCCGGCCTGGCCGGTGCCCACGTCGAACGAGAGGATGCGGCTGCGCGAGCCGTTGTTCACCGACGCGGTGGGGCCGTCCTGCACCAGGGCGTTCTCGGTGGCGGTGTAGAGGGTGCGGCCATCCACCGAGTAGGTCAGGCTCTCGAAGGCCAGGTTGTTGTTGATGCCGCGGTCGCCAGCGCCGGTGCCCGCTGCGCTGCCGGTCGGTCGGTAAGCCGTGGGCACGCCGAACTCGCGCACGTGCGTGCCGTCCAGGCGCATCTCGCGCACGGTGGGGTTCTGCAGGCCGGCGGCGCTGCGCTGGCCTTCGTTGCTCCACACCAGGGTCTGGGTGGTCGCGTTGTAGCGGATGCCTTCCGGGTCGACCGTGTTGGGCGCGAAGGCGGTGCCGGACGGGGTCTGCAGCGTGGTCACGCTGTTGAAGGCGACGCCGGTCGAGCCAGGCGTGGCCGAGCGCACGAACTGATTCAGGTTCAGGCTGAGGTTGTAGAAACGCGCTGCGTTGATGCCGCTGCGGTCGTCGCTGATGGCGTGGTAGCTGCCCGTGGCGGCGTCGAAGTCGATGCCCGAGAGGCCGCCCACGGTCGTGCCCTGGAAGGTGGTGCCCGAGGCCACGATCTGCTGGCCGATGTAGTTCAGCGACCAATCGGCGGACAGCGCCTGTGAGCTCAAGGTCAGCAGGCCGAGTGTCAGGCAGAGGGTGCGGGTCGGGTGGCGCATGGACGGCTCCAGTTGATGCGTGTCGAGCGCACTGTAGGGAGCCTGCGTGTCATGCCGATGCCAGCCGCCAGGGCTGGGCCTGGTCCGATCAGTCCAGGGAGATGTCGAGCACCTCGGCGAGCTGGCGGGCGTTGCCCCATTCCAATGCCCCACCCAGCAGGCCGACCGCCAGGCGCAACATGGCTTGCCGTGTGCGCGCCCATGCGCTGTCGGTGGGCCCGTCCGGCCCGAAATGGAAACGGTAGCCCAGGTACTCCACCCCGATCACGAACGCCTCCACCTGCAGCGGGTCAAAGGGGCGCCTACCCAGCGCCGCCGCCGCCGCGTTGAGCTCCGTTTGCACCGCGTCCAGGACGCGTTGCCGGTGGCCGTGGGCGGGCGACTGCGCATCGTGCATTTCAGCGAAGATGGCGCGCAGCAGCGGGCCGGTTTCTTCGCCCCACCTGCGCCACGCCAGCAGGCCTGCCTCGACTTTCTGCAATGGCCCCTGCGCCTGACGAACCGCGGTGATCACGCTCTCGATCAGTCGGTCGTTGACGTCCTGCAGCACGAGCTCGATCACCTCCTGTGCGTTGTTGAAATAGCGGTAGAAGGTGGCTCGGGACAGCCCGGCGCTGCGCAGGATGAGTTCAACGGAGACACCGTGGTAGCCGTGTTCGGCCATCACCTGGCGCCCCGCTTGCCGGATCGCCAGGCGGGTGAGTTCGTTCTCCGCGGCGGAGCGCTTGGGGCGGCCGCGGCCGCGCGGAGGGCGGGGTGCGAGGGCGTCGGGCTGGGGCATGGGGCTCAAATTATCGAAACATGAATGTACGATAATATTGGGCCATCGGGGCGGAAGTCCTCTCACTTGGATGATCACATGCAGGACATTCGGCGGGTCACGGTCGTTGGCGGGGGGCTCATCGGCGCGTCCTGGTGCGCGCTGTTCCTGGCGCATGGCCTGGAGGTGGTGCTTTACGACGTGGCACCCGATGCCGAGGCCCGCGTGCGCGAAGAGTTGCAACGCATTTCGCCGGTGCTCGCGTCGCTGGGCCTGGTGCTCGATCCGCAGACGCCACGTTTGACCTTCCAGCCTCAGCTCGCCGAAGCGGTCCGCCATGCCGATGCCGTGCAGGAGTGCGGCCCCGAGCGCCTGGCCTTCAAGCAGAACCTTTGGGCGCAGGTCGAGCGCCACTGCAGCCCCTCGGCCCTGCTGATGTCGTCGAGCTCAGGCATCACGGCCAGCATGCAATCGCGCCACCTCAGCACGCCTGAGCGCATGCTGATCGCCCACCCCTTCAACCCGCCCCACCTCATCCCGCTGGTGGAGCTGGTGCCGGGGCGCCGAACCGATGACCAGGCCATGGCCCGTGCGCAGGTTTTCTTTGCCGGCCTGGGCAAGCGCGTGGTGCGCCTGCGCAAGGAGATCCCGGGCTTCGTGGCCAATCGCATCCAGGCGGCGGTCATCCGGGAAAGCGTCTCGCTGGTGCGCCAGGGCGTGGTGTCGGTCGAGGACCTCGATGCAGCGGTCACCCAGTCCCTGGGGCTGCGCTGGGCCGTGGGCGGGCCGTTCATCTCGGCGCACCTGGGGGGCGGGCACGGTGGCATCCGTGCGTTCTGGGCGCAGTTCGCCACGGGCCTTCAGCTGCTGTGGCTGCACATGCGGCTCAAGCCGGTGTGGCTGAGCCGAGGCGCGCAACGCGACCTGGCCGATGCGGTGGAGGCGGCTTATGGCGCCAAGTCGGTGGCGGACCTCGCGATGGCGCGCGATCGGCAACAAAATGCGGTGTTGGGGGCGTTGCGCGCCTCCGAGGACACTTCCATCGAAAGCAAGGCATGAAGCAACAGACACAGGAATTGGTGTTGATCACCGGGTGTGGTTCGGGCATTGGCCAGGCGCTGGCGCGGGCCTTCCACCGAAGTGGTCAGCGGGTGTGCGCCACCGCGCGCCGCATCGACACCCTGGCGCCCTTGCAGGCCGAGGGCATGCTGGTGCGCGCCCTGGACGTGACCGATGGAGATGCCACGCAGGCTTTGCTGGCTTCGCTGGCGGCCGAGGGCTTTGCCGTGGGCACGCTGGTCAACAACGCCGGCTATGGCGCCATGGGCCCCATGCTGGACGTGCCCCAGTCCGAGTGGCAGCGCCAGTTCGAGGTCAACCTGTTCGCGCCCTTCGCCCTGGTGCGCGCCGTGATGCCGGGCATGATCGAGCGCGGCCGGGGCCTGGTGGTCAACATCAGCAGCGTGTCAGGGGTGCTGACCACGCCATTCGCGGGGCCGTACTGCGCCAGCAAGGCGGCCTTCAACGCCGCCACCGATGCCTTGCGCATGGAGGCCGAGCCGCTGGGCGTGCGCGTGGTGACGGTGCAGCCTGGGGGCATCCAGTCCTCGTTCGGCAGCAATGCGGCCAACCAGGTCAGCCTGGCGCCCGATTCGCCCTACCAAGTGGTGCGCGAAGGCGTGCTGGCGCGCGCCAACGAAAGCCAGTCCGACGCCATGCCGGCCGACACCTTCGCCAGCGAGCTGGTGGCGCAACTCGCGCGCCCCGACTGCCCGCCCGTCGTGCGACTGGGCAAGAAGAGCCGGCTGATGCCTTTCCTCAAGCAGTGGGTGCCCGTGCGCACGCTCGACGGCATCCTGCGCAAGCGCTTTCAGCTCGATCGGCTCAAGCCACGCACCGGGGGCTGACCCGGCTCAGGCCGCGGCGGCTTCCGGTGCCACCGCGACCCGGTTGCGTCCGCGCTGCTTGGCCACGTACATGGCCTGGTCCGCGCGGTGCAGCAGCGCGCCGAAGCCGGGGTCGTCGGCGCGGCATTCGCTCACCCCCAGGCTGGCGGTGAAGTTCAGCCGCAGCGCTTCGTGAGACGCCACGCGTTCGGCGATGAGCTCGCGCAGTCGCTCGGCCGTGGTCACCGCCTGGGCCTGGTGGATGCCGGGCAGCAGGATGGCGAACTCCTCGCCTCCCACGCGTGCCACGAAATCCACCTCGCGCACGGCTTCGCGCACCACGCTGGCCGCCGCGCGGATGACGGCGTCACCCGCCGCATGGCCGTGGTTGTCGTTGATCTGCTTGAACAGGTCGATGTCGAACAGGATCATCGACAGCGGTTGCTTGTAGCGTTGGGCGCGGGCGACTTCCCGTGTGGCGACCTCTTCGAAGCAGCGCCGGTTGGCCACGCCGGTCAGGCCATCGGTGCGGGCCATGCGCTCGGCTTCGTCGCGGGCTCGGGCCAGCTCGGCCGTGCGCTCCTGCACCGTGCGCTCGAGCGCGGCGTTGGCCTCGGCGAGCATCTCGCTGGCCTGCAGCTTCTGCTGGATCATGGCCTGCTGAGCGGCCTGGTGCTGGTCGCGCAGCAGCTTGATGCGGTCGCCCAGGGCCAGCGACAGCAGCACCACGTCGATGAGGATGCCGAACTCGGCCGCGTGGAAGGTGGCGAAGGTGTAGGGCAGGAAGCCGCTGACCGTCAGCGCGGTGCACAGGGCACCGCTGAGGCTGACCATGGTGGCCAGCACGAAGAAACGCGCGGCGCGGTAGCCGCAGCGCCAGGCACTCAAGCCGGCGGCCAGGATCAGCGGCGTGCCCAGGAAGATGAAGTGCACCGGCGCGGCGTTGTAGGCCACCGCGTCACCCCACAGGGTCACGCCCAGCCAGCAGGCCAGCAGCAGCGCCAGGAAGCCCTGCAGCACCCGGTGCAGGCGCGGCAGCCGGGTCTTGGACTCCAGGAAGGTCATCGAGAACAGCGTGGCCGTGACCTGGAAGGCGAAGATGAAGACGGTGTGCCCCCAGTTGCTCCAGCGCGGCGAGTCGGGCCAGAAGAACTGGAAGGCGAAGCCGCTGTAGGACGCGTTCATCGCGCTGAAGGCCAGCAGGTACAGGCAGTACCAGGCGTAATTGGCCTCGCGCGTCCACAGCCAGATGAGCCCGTTGTAGAGCACCATCACCAGCAGGATGCCGTAGAACATGCCGTAGTAGGCGGCCCAGCGCTGCTCTTCGACCTGGAAGGCCTCGGGCTGCCACAGCTCGATCGGGGTCATGAAGGCCTGGCGGCTGCTCACGCGCAGGTAGTGGGTGTGGCGACCGGGCGGCACGTCCAGGTCGAGCACGAAGGCCGGGGTGGGGTGTTCGCGCGCAGAAAAGGGGAAGTCGTCGCCCACCAGCCGCTCGTGGAAGTCGCCTCGCGAGTCGGCCGCGTAGAGGTGCACCGTGTCCAGCCAGGGCGTGCGCAGCACCAGCAGCCTGCGCTGCGGGGTCGTGCCGGGGTTGTCCAGCGTGAAGCGGTACCAGTAGGCCGAGCGGGTGAAGCCGAAACTGGAGAGGGCCGAATGCGCGGGCTTGAAGCCTTCGGCGGCACCCCCCGCGAGCAGGTCCTGCAGGCTCAGGCGCCCCGGCGCGTCTTCGAGCACCTCGGCGGCCGTGTGCACGTTGATGACGGCCTGCCCGGGGACGATGCGCAGCACCTCGGCCAGGGCGCCGACGCAGAAAAGCTGGCTGCACAGCAGCACCAACCAGCACAGGCGTCGAATCATCGTGGACTGCTGCAAGGGTGATCCAGAAGGTGTCCTGATGGGACGTCCCCAGTCTACAGAAGTTCCCGTGGCAGCACGCCTGGGGCCCTGGTCAGGCGCGCCCGTGTGAAGCACGCCACATCACGTGGGGTGAATGGCGCGCGTACCGGTGACGATGATCGCCAGCAACTCGGCCGATTCGGCCAGCAGGGCTTCGCGCTGCCGGGGGTCTTCCAGAAAGCGCACGACCAGGCCGTAGACCGCCCGTCCGTAGACGCCGAGCACGCGCAGCCATACCTCGTCGGGCCCGGGGGGCAGCAGGCCCATCTCGCGCTGCTCGCGCAGCATGTCGCGGCGAAGCTCGTCCAGGCAGGCGTTGAGCCGCTCGCGGCCTTCGCTGGGCGGGCCGTGCAGCGTGCGGTAAGCCACGAGGAAGGGCTCGCGGTGCGCCGCCGCGAAGTCGAACAGCCAGCCAACCACCCGGTGGACCACGGACGGGTGCGCGGACACGTCGGCGCGCGCGCGGCTGGTGCCTTCTCGCAAGCGCTGCGTGAACTCGTCCATCAGCGCCGTCTCCAGCGCCGTCAGGTTCTCGAAGTGCCGGTAGAAGGTGTTGTGGTTCAGGCCCGCCTCGCGCGCCAGCTCGCGCAGCGAGAGCGCCTCGGCGCCTTGCTGGCGAGCAAGCAGGCGCACGGCCGCGTCCATGAGCTGTCGTTTGCCCGCGGCCATGCGGGGCGATTCGGCGGCGGGTGAGGCAGGGGCGGGAGCGGCCATGGTCGACGGCGTTGACAAGGAAGTAGCCATTTGGATACATTGTAGCCATTTGGCTACCAAGGGGGACGCATGCGTTGGAGAAGGATGATCGCACCGCAGCCGGGAGGCGACCTGGTGTTGCAGGTCGAGGACGGCGGCACCTGGCGCGCGGCGACGCCCGCCGAGGTGAGCGAGCGGCTGTGGGCGCCCGCGCCCGACAAGGAAGGCGTGCTGGCCGATGCCTGGCAGCCCGGCGCGCTGACCTTGCCGCTGCAACCGCGGTCCTTCCGCGACTGCAGCCTGTACGAGCGGCATTGGGTGCAGTCGTCGCGCGGCTACGTGCACCGCTTCATGCCCGCGGTGGCGGTGTTCACCGACGTGTTCGAGGCCGTGCTGCGCCGGCCTTTTCCGGCCTTCAGGCCGCATCCGCTGGCGCTCAGCCAGCCGGTCTACTACTTCGGCAACCACCTGAGCTTTGTGCCCAGCGGCACGCCCGTGTGCGCGCCAGCCTTCACGCGCGCACTCGATTACGAGCTTGAGCTGGGCCTGGTGCTGCGCTCGCCGCTGCGCAACGCCACGCCCGACGAGGCGCTCGCCGCCATCGGTGGCTTCGTGGTGGTCAACGACTGGAGCGCCCGCGACGTCCAGCGCGCCGAGATGGCGACCGGACTGGGGCCCCAGAAGAGCAAGCACTTCTGCAGCTCGATGTCGGCCGAATGCGTGGACGCGGCTGATGTGCTGGGCCGCATCGAGTCGCTGGCGGCCGTCGTGGAGGTCAATGGCCGTGTCGTGGCGCGCACCAGCACGGCCGGCATGCTGCACCGCTGGGGCCAGACGCTGTCGGCCTTGTCGCGCGACGAGACGCTGCTGCCCGGCGAGCTCATCGCCTCGGGCACCTTGCCCGATGGCTCGGCGATGGAGAACGGCCACTGGCCCCAGCCGGGCGACCGCCTGCGGCTGCACATCGAGGGCGTCGGCCAGATCGAACACCAGGTGCGCGCATGAAGGGCGCGCGCCTGATCGCGGGCACGGGCCGCACGGTCACGCGCATGGGCGAAGCGCCGCTGTATGCGGAAGGTCTCTACGAGGTCGCACCCGACACGCACGCCTGGCTCGTGCCCAATGGCAGCTGGGGCGAGACCAACCTGGGGCTGGTGCGCTGCGGCGATCAGACCGTGCTCATCGACACCTGCTGGGACCTGCACTTCACGCGCGAGATGCTGCGCCACGCCGAGCCGGTGCTGCGCGAGGCGCCCATCACGCGGGTCGTCAACACCCATGCCGATGGCGACCACTGCTGGGGCAACCAGCTCTTCGCCGACCTGCCCATCGTGGCCACGCGCGCCTGCGTCGATCAGATGCACCACCACCCACCCGGCCAGTTGCGCGCGCTGCAGTGGGGCTCGAAGCTGTTTCGCTGCGTGCCCGCCGCCGGCGTCGATGGCCTGGGGCGCTACATGGGCGACATGCTGCGCCCCTATCGCTTCGGCGGCGTGCAGGTGACCCCGGCGCGCGAGACGTTCACGGGCGAGACCACGCTGGAGATCGGCGACACGGTGCTGCACCTGGTGGAGGTGGGCCCCGGCCACACCGATGGCGATTGCATCGTGCACCTGCCGCAGCGCGGCGTTGTCTTCACCGGAGACATCCTCTTCGTGGGCGTGACCCCGGTGGCCTGGGCCGGGCCGGTGTCGCGCATCGTCGAGGCCCTCGGGCGGGTGCTGGCGCTGGCGCCGCGGGTCATCGTGCCGGGTCACGGCCCGCTGGCCGATGCCCACGACGTGCAGGCCCAGATCGGCTACTGGACGTGGGTGCTGGCAAGCCTGGAGCCCCTGGCGCGCCAGGGCCTGCCGCCCGAGCAGGCCTGCCAACGCCTGCTCGACGGGGACGGCTTCCGCAGCCAGCCCTTTGCCAACTGGCTGGCACCCGAGCGCCTGTTCACCTCCGCCTGCACGCTCTACCGCGAGTGGGGCCTGCCCACGGCCAGCCTGCCGGGCCCGCTCGGCGCCCTCGACCATTTCCGTCGGCAGGCGCGCCTCATTCTGAAAACATGAGTGATCAACGTCGGTCAATTGACGTCAACTTGACGATTTCAGGGGTGATGTTGGCAAATTACCTTGACTCGCAACAGCTGCGGTGAAAGAGTAAGGGGTTTTTCGTGACAAACCCACTCGACCTGGAGAGCCGCTTGAAGCCCCTGACCGCCGCCCGCCTGGGCCTGATCTGCCTGCCCCTGCTGACCTGGGCCAGCCTGGCCCATGCCGACGGCAGCCCGGTGGGCACCTGGTGGAGCTTCGACGACAGCGGCAAGCAGCGCAAGGCCGAGATCGTCATCACCGAGCGCGACGGCGTGCTCTCGGGCCGCATCGTGCGCCTGCTTGACGGCCGCTCGGCCAGGGACCTGCGCTGCGACCTCTGCGATGACGAGCGCAAGGGCGCCCCGCTGGCCGGGCTGGAGATCCTCAGCAACCTCAAGGCCGACCCCGACAACGTCGACAAGTGGGCCGGTGGCCAGGTGCTCGATCCGGGATCGGGCAAGGTCTACAAGGTCGAGGTGACCGTGCTCGAACATGGGCAGCAGCTCAAGGTGCGGGGCTACCGGGGCATGCCGGCCTTCGGTCGCACCCAGGTCTGGACGCGCATGGAGTGAAGTTCAGGCGATGATCGGGGTTTGTGCTGCCCCTGACATCGCTTTGAAAGGCCCGCCGTGATCGTTCGACCCCGCCCCAACTGGCTGCGGATGCTGTTTGTCTGGCGAGGCTCGGTCCTCCAGAAGATCACGCCGCAACTCGGGGTGGTGGCCGCCGTTTCCATCCTGGTGGTCATCTTCCATGGGCAGCTGCTCAACCACAAGGTCACGCTGACGGCCGTGCCCTTCTCGCTGGTGGGCGTGGCCCTGGCCATCTTCCTGGGCTTTCGCAACAGCGCCAGCTACGACCGCTACTGGGAGGCCCGCAAGCTCTGGGGCCGCCTGCTGATCTGCACCCGCGATGCCTCGCGCCAGTGGCTGAGCTTCGGCCCGGGCGATGCCCCGTCGGCACGCCCCTTCGTGCTCGGCCTGGCGGCCTTCGTGCACGCCGTGCGCCACCAACTGCGTGGTGGTGACCCCGGCGCCGACCTGCAACGCCTGCTGCCCGCCGAGGTGGTGGCCGACCTGCGTGGCCGCCGCGTGCCGGCCCAGCGCATCCTGCTGTGGCTGGCCGCTCAGGTGCAGGCCCGGCGCGAGCGAGAGGGGCTTTCTCCCTTCCTGGCGGGCGAGCTCGACCGTTCGCTGGCTGGCCTCAACGACGCGCATGGCGGCTGCGAGCGCATCGCCTCCACGCCCTTGCCCTTCACCTACTCGGTGATCCTGCACCGCACGGTCTACCTGTATTGCCTGATGCTGCCCTTCGGCTTGCTCGACGCCATCGGCGTGATGACGCCGATCATGGTCACCTTCGTGGCCTACACCTTCTTCGCCATCGAGGCCCTGAGCGACGAGATCGAAGAGCCCTTCGGCACCATGCCCAATGACCTGGCGCTCGATGCGATGGCCATCGGCATCGAATCGGGGCTGCTGGAGTTGCTGGGCGAGCGCGAGCTGCCGGCCGTGCCACGGCCGATCGACCACGTCCTGACTTGACGAGACCACCATGAGCCAACCCGTCCGCTACCTCAACCCCGAGCGCCGTTACTCCGACGCCGCCATCCACGGCAACGTGGTCTGGCTGGCCGGGCAGGTGCCCACCGACCCCAGCGCCGACATGGCGGGCCAGACCCGCCAGGTGCTCGAGCAGATCGACGCCTTGCTGGCCGAAGCCGGCAGCTCGCGTGGCCGCATCCTGATGGCCCAGGTCATCGTGCGCGACATCGCCGACGTGCCGGCCATGAACCAGGTCTGGGAGGCCTGGTTCGACGGTGTGACCGCCCCGCCGCGCGCCACCTTCCAGGCGCCGCTGGTCAACCCCGCCTGGCGCATCGAGGTCATCGTGACCGCGGCCTTGAACTGAAGCACGGAGGCCGCATGGGTGCAGCGCTTTCTAGCCAGTGGGCACGTTTGCTGGGTGAGGCAACAGGCGACGAGGCAAGGGGCGCGCGCGTCGTGGCCTGGCATGTGCGCGCCGCCGACAGCGATTGGGTGAGCCGGGTGTGGCTGGGCGCGCAGAACGACTCGGGGCTGCACGCGCCGGCCATCGCCGTCGATGGCCGCGAGGGCTGGTGGGTGTGCTTCGCCTTGCCATGTGCGCCATCGGCTCGACCGCCAGCCGAGGCCGTGGCAGTGCTGCGCGAGCTGATCCGGACCTGGCTGAACCAGGGTGGGGCGGGCGTTTCCGACAAGGACGCGGCGGCCTGGCGCTTCACGTGCTGGCCGAACGAGGCGCCCGCCGATGGCGTGCCCGTGCCGCGGCAGGTCGGGCCGGACCGATGGTCTGCGTTCGTGGCCCCGGACCTGGTGCCGGTGTTCGCCGAGTCGCCCTGGCTCGACTGCGCGCCGGGGGAAGAAGGCCAGGCGGCCTTGCTGAACAAGCTGCAGCCCATCCCGGCGGCCGACTGGGAGCGTTTGCTCGCCGCGTCGGCACAGGGCGCATCGGGCCGGGCCCTGCAGTCTGCCGGCGACGGCGAAGCCCCTGCGGTGTCGGCCGGCGCGGTGCCGCAGGGCGACCCCCGAGCCTTCCTGCTGTCCGTGATGAACGACCCGGGCGTGGAGTTGGCCCTGCGCATCGAAGCCGCTCGCGTGTTGCTGGCCCACGGGTGATCGGAGCGGTCAAGGGGGTGATCGGATCGGACACCGTGGCCGCACTGGAACTGCGAGGCTTCGGGGCGTCCCGGAGAGGCAAGGTTTCAGGCCGCTGACAGAATCTCCGCGATCAGGCCATCAGGAGGTTCTCACCATGCAGCTCATCGACCCCGATCTGGCGCAGCCGCTGCGCGCCTCCACCGAAGGGCGCGGCACCGCCATGTTGCTTGCGCGGGCAGGCGACCGGCGCTTCCCTCCGTCCAAGCTCTCGGTGCTGCTGGGCGTGATGACCGAGCTGGGTGCCGACCCCCACGAGGTGCTGGCCGGCACCGGCCTGCTGCCCGAGAGCGTCAGCAACCCGTTCACGATGACCTCGTGCGCGCAGTTCCTGCGTGCCAGCCGCAACGCGGTGCGCCTGCTGCCGATGCCCGACCTGGGGCTGCGCGTGGGCGAGCGGCTGGGCGTGACGCACTACGGCATGTATGGCTATGCCCTGTTGTGCTCGGAGTCTTTGCGCCAGGTGTGGGAGCGCGCCATCCGCTACCACCCGCTCTCAGGCGGCATGCTGCCGCTGCGCTGGGAGGTGGCGGGCGACGAGGCGGTGTGGACCTTCCCGGAGCGCGCGGCCTTCCCCTGGCCCGATGTCGACGAGGCGCTCTACCGCTTCATGATCGACCTGCAGTTGGCCGCCCATGTGCGCATCGGTCAGGACGTGATGGGCGAGTCCTTCTGTCCGAAGCAGGCCGGCTACATGGGGCCTGCACCGGCGGACACCGGGGCGTGGTCGCGCATGCTGCACGCGCCGGTGCTCTTCGAGCAGTCGGCCAACACCCTGCGCTTCGATGCCACCTTGCTGACGCGTGCGCCCCAACTGGCCAACCCCATCACGGCCTCGCACCTGTCGGTGCAGTGCGCGCGCCTGCTCGAGGAAGCGAGCTGGGGCGCGGGCATGACCCGTCGCGTGTACGAAGAACTCACCCGCCACGGCGGCCAGTTCCCGTCGATCGAAGAGGTGGCCAGCCGGCTGTGCATGACGTCGCGCACGCTGCGCCGCAGGCTGGAGGCCGAAGGCGCTGGTTTCTCGGAGCTGCTGGCCGCGGTGCGCAAACGGTTGGCCATCGATTACCTGGTGGGCACGCGCTTGAGCACCGAGGACATCGCCGAGGCGCTGGGCTTCAGCGACGTGGTGAGCTTTCGCCATGCCTTCAAGCGCTGGACAGGCCTGACGCCACGCGAGTACCGCATGGCGCAGGACGGCGCGCGCCTGCACCTGCAGTGAAGCTGTCCCTTCGGGTCTGCTTTTTGTCCGTGACGTTTCTTCACGTGCCTCTCCTCGGCAAGCACAGTGCGTAGGCCCCTCGAGCCGGCTTCAGCCGGAGCGGCGGGCCCCGTTCACCGATGCATCCAACCGACAACGAAGAGGACACATGAAGAACGCACCCATCCGCTCTGCCTTGCGCACCGCCCTGGTCGCATCCCTCGTCACCACCGCCGTCAGCGGCTTCGCACAGACCACCGCACCCACCTCGGCGTCTCTCAACGCCACCGCCGGCCCGCTCAGCGTGAGCACGGCTTCTGTGTCGCTGCCACGTGGCTTTGGCGGCGGCACCATCTACTACCCGACCACGCAGGCACGTTACGGCGTCATCGCCATCAGCCCCGGTTTCACCGCCACGGAAACCAGCATCGCTTGGCTGGGCCGGCGCATCGCCACGCACGGCTTCGTGGTCATCACGCTCAACACCCTGACCACGCTTGACCAGCCGGCCAGCCGCGCCAACCAGTTGATGGCCGCGCTGAGCTATGTCGTGAATTCGTCGACCTCGGCGGTCAAGGCGCGCATCGACACGACCCGCCTGGCCGTGGCTGGCCACTCGATGGGCGGTGGGGGCGCACTGATCGCCGCTCGCGACAACCCGACGCTCAAGGCCTCCTACCCGTTGACGCCGTGGAACTCGAGCACGTCCTTCTCGACGGTGCGTGTGCCGACGATGATCATCGGCGCCGATGGCGACACCATTGCATCGGTGGCCGCGCACGCGCGTCCGTTCTATGCGTCACTGCCAGGCTCCACCACGAAGGCCTATGGCGAGCTCAACGGCGGCACGCACTTCTCGCCGAACTCGACCAACACGCCCATCGGGCGCTATGGCGTGGCCTGGATGAAGCGCTTCGTCGATGGCGACACCCGCTACTCGACTTTCCTGTGCGGCGCCGAGCACACGCGCTACGCGACGGCGCTGGTCTTCGACCGCTACAACCAGAACTGCCCTTACTGAGCGGAGGCGCGCCATGGTCATCTCGATCACGTCGCGCCGTCGGCCCTGGACTCGGTGGGCCCTTGCGCTGTTGGCGGTGGTGGGCTTGCTGACCCTGGTGCTGGTGCGCTGGCTGGGGCCAGACTCGGGCGGCTCGCCACCTGCGGCGAACGCGCCCGTGGCCCAGCCCGCTGCAGCGGACCGCTGGATCCAGCCGGGCGTGCCGACGCCCGCTCAGGACGCCATGGGCACCGGCCTTCAAGGCCTGGGCGAGGACGGCCCCGTGCGCATCGGCACCGTCAAACCTTTCCGCACCGATGCCTCGGGTGCCCTGGCGCTGGACGCCGACACGGTGGTGACGCTGGAGCAGCTGGTGGCCTTCAGCACGCCCGAGCAGTTCAACGCCCTGGCCCGCGAAGCCGCCGCCAACCTGCCGCCCCCCGCTCAGGTCCAGGCGCTGGACCTGGCCCAGCGTTTCGATCGCTACCAGGAGGCGGTGCGCCAGCGCATCCAGTCGGCGCAGTCGCCCACCACGGTGGACGACATGGCCCGCGACCTGCAGGCGCTGCAGGTGATGCGGCACGACCACTTCGGCGCACAGGCGGCGCTGCAGTTGTTCGGGGATCAGGAGGCCGTGACGGCCCGGCTCATCGAGCTGATGACGCAGGACACCCAAGTCGATGCGCCGCTGCAAGAGCGGGCCATGCGCGCCCAGGCGCGCTTCCTGGTCGAGCGCGATGGCCGCAACAGCGGTGGTGGCTGAATCGACCTGCAGGGCTTGCGAGCCTGGCTGACCCCGGTGCTCAGTGCTCGGTGCTCGCGCGCACCTGCGAAGCGAAAGCGAAATCCGGCAGGGCCAGGGTGGCCTCGGCCACGTCGAGCAGCCGTTTGTTGTGGTCCATCGAGGCCTTCTGCAGCGCGCGGAAGGCCTCTTCTTCGCTCAGGCCCAGGCGCGACATCAGCGCACCCTTGGCGCGTTCGATGACCTTGCGCTCGTGCAGCGCGCGGCGCGCGGTGTCGAGCTCGGACTCCATGCGGCTGAGGCGGGCGGACTGGTCCTGCAGCAGCTCGACCAGGGCCGAGCCCGCGCCGGTGCCGGGTGCGTCCTTGAGGCCATCGGGCAGGCTCGACAGCACCGGGGCTTCGGACTGCTCGGCGTCGTTGAAGAAGCGGTCGACCGCGTGGCTGTGGCGAGGCGGGTTCTGGCGCAGGCGCTGCAGCAGGCCTTCGGAATCCTGCAGGTCCTGCTCGGTGGCGCGGATCTGCGCGTCGCAGTCGTGGCGCAGGGCGTGCACCAAGGCCACGAGCATGTCTTCCATCTCGCCGATGCGCGCACTCGTCACCTCGAACCAGCTTTCGCTGAGCGCGGCATCGAGCTTGGCGCCGGCGCGGGCCGTGCACACGCTGCGGCGCAGTCGCTCGAGCTGGGCCATGTTGGGCGTCAGCTGCATCTGCAGCCAGCGGCCGCGCAGGGTCGGGTCGGTGAATTCCTCGAAGACGTGCAGGCTGCGCTCTTGCGCGTCGATGAGGTGGATGACGCGCTGCTGCTCGGCCTCGCTGCAGCGCCCCGATGCGAAGAGCTGGGCGCCCACGGCCCGCTCCTGGCCGGCGGCTTCCTTGCCCTGGACCAGGTGCACGAAGGCCACCAGCAGGCGCGAGATGCCGGGGTGCAGGGTGGCGTCGGCCACATGGAAGATGAGCTCGACCAGGCCGGCGATCAGGCGACTGTATGCCGTCACCGCGACGTGCGCGGTGACCGTGTGCCCAACGGTCTGGGCACGCAGGCCGGCCAGGGCGTCGAGGTCCAGCACCACCCAGGCCATCAGCGAGAGCATGCGCGCCGACGCACCGGCCTCGGGGGCCAGCTGCGCCTCGAACAGCTCGCGCAGGCGGGCCTCGATGGGCGTGACCGACTCGACCGTGGCCTGGCGTTCGCTGGCAAAGCGCTGACCGCTGGACGCCAGGAAGATGCTGGTGGCCCCGCGCTCGCGCTGCAAGGCGTGGATCAGCTGCCCGATGACATCGACCAGCTCGATGCGGCCCGCGAGGTGCCGGATGCCCTCGAGCTCCAGTTGCTTGGCGCGCAAAACGAGGCTGGAAACGGACAGGGACATGGCGGGGGCAGCAGGGCGTCGGACAAGCCTGATTGTCCCTGCTTTGGCCGTGCCAGTGGCGGTTTTCTGGGTTCCGGGCGACATCGCAACGAGGGGGCACTACCCCGGGTCGGGGCGGACGGAGACAGGGGTGGTCATGTGGTGGTCGTTTTCTGGATCAGCGGGGGAGTGGGCCTGCGAGCCTCTGATGGGTCGTTGTCAGGCGAGCGGGGCGGTGGTCCGCCCTCTGCTTTCTCGGGGGTGTCTCTTCGGTACGGTCTGGATCAGGGGGCGGTCAGCGCAGGCTGACCTGCACGAGGCCGCCCTCGATGCGCACCGCGTGGGCGCTCACCGAGAGTTCGGGCTGCTCGATGCACTCGCCGCTTTGCAGGTCGATGTGCTGCTTGTACAGCGGCGAGGCCACGACGATGCGATCACCCAGGCTGCCCACCAGCCCGCGCGAGAGCACGCTGGCGCCGGACTTGGGGTCGACGTTGTCGATGGCGAAGAAGCGGTCTGGGCCGACGCGGAAGACCGCGACGTGGCGGCCCTCGACCAGGGCGCAGACGCCGGTGTCGGGCAGGATGTCGTCGGCCGGGCAGACGTTGGTCCAGGAGGCGGTGGTGGTGGTGGCGGAAGTCATGGTGGGGGTGAGGACGGCGCTCATGGTCGGGCTCCTCCTGCTCAGGCGGTTTCGGTCGTGGCTGCGTCGCGCTCTTCAGGGCGCGCGGGCCGGATCTGGCCGCGTTCCTTCACGAACAGGATGCGTTCGTCCTTGGCTTCGCTGTTGACGAAGGAGCGGAAGCGCTTGCGCACCTCGGGGTTGGTCACCGCCGTCTTCCATTCGCACTGGTAGGTGTTGACCACGTGCTGCATCTGCGCTTCCAGCTCGGCGCCCAGGCCCAGCGAGTCGTCGATCAGCACGGACTTGAGGTAGTCCAGGCCGCCTTCGAGGTTGTCGCGCCAGGTGCTGGTGCGCTGCAGGCGATCGGCCGTCTTGACGTAGAACATCAGGAAGCGGTCGATCATGGCGATCAGCTGCGGCTTGGTGAGGTCGGAGGCGATCAGCTCGGCGTGGCGGGGCTTCATGCCGCCGTTGCCGCACACATAGAGGTTCCAGCCCTTCTCGGTGGCGATCACGCCCACGTCCTTGCCCTGGGCTTCGGCGCATTCACGGGTGCAGCCCGAGACGCCGAACTTGATCTTGTGCGGGGCGCGCAGGCCCTTGTAGCGGTTCTCCAGTTCCACCGCCAGGCCGACCGAATCGTCGACGCCATAGCGGCACCAGGTCGAGCCCACGCAGGATTTGACCGTGCGCAGCGACTTGCCGTACGCGTGGCCCGACTCGAAGCCGGCGGCGATCAGCTCTTCCCAGATCAGGGGCAGCTGCTCCAGGCGGGCGCCGAACATGTCCACGCGCGCACCGCCCGTCACCTTGGTGTACAGGCCGTACTTCTTGGCCACCTGGCCGACGGCGATCAGGCCGTCAGGGGTGACCTCGCCACCGGGCATGCGCGGCACGACCGAGTAGGTGCCGTCCTTCTGGATGTTGCCCAGGAAGTAGTCGTTGCTGTCTTGCAGCTTGGCCAGCTCGGGCTTGAGCACGAAGTCGTTCCAGACCGAGGCCAGCACGCTGGCGGCGGTGGGCTTGCAGACGTCGCAGCCCAGGCCCTTGCCGTGCTTGGCCAGCAGCTCGTCGAAGGTCTTGATCTGGCCGACGCGGATGAGGTGATACAGCTCCTGGCGCGAGTAGGCGAAGTGCTCGCACAGGTGGTTGTTGACCTCCATGCCCTGGCGCTTCATCTCGAACTTCATCACCTGCGTGACGAGCGGCACGCAGCCGCCGCAGGTGGCGCCGGCCTTGGTGCAGGCCTTGAGCTTGGCGATGTCGGTGGCGCCTTCGCCCACGGCCGCGCAGATCTGGCCCTTGGTGACGCTGTTGCACGAGCAGATCTGGGCGCTGTCGGGCAGGGCTTCGACGCCCAGGCCCGGCTTGGCCTTGCCGTCGCTGCTGGGCAGGATCAGAAACTCGGGCTCGGCCGGCAGGGCGATGCCGTTGAGCGCCATCTGCAGCAGGGTGCCGTATTCATCGGCGTTGCCCACCAGCACGGCGCCCAGCAGCTTGCTGCCGTCGGCGCTGACGACGATCTTCTTGTAGACCTGCTTGACCTCGTCGACGTACTGGAAGGAGCGGCAGCCCGGGGTCTTGCCCTGTGCGTCGCCGATGGAGGCCACGTCCACGCCCATCAGCTTGAGCTTGGTGCTCATGTCGGCGCCGGTGAAGGCGGCGCTGGCGTCGCCGGCGATGTGCTTGGCGGCCACGCGGGCCATGTCGTAGCCGGGGGCCACGAGGCCGAAGGTCTGGTCGTGCCAGGCGGCGCATTCGCCCACGGCGTAGATGTGGTGGTCGCTGGTGCGGCAGTGGTCGTCGATGGCGACGCCACCGCGCGCGCCCACGGCCAGCACGCTCTGGCGGGCCAGTTCGTCGCGCGGGCGGATGCCGGCCGAGAACACGATCATGTCGGTCTCGAGGTGGCTGCCGTCTTCGAACACCATGCGGTGGCGGTGCTCGGCGCCGTCGACGATCTTGACCGTGCTGTGGCTGGTGTGCACGTGCACGCCCAGGTCTTCGATCTTGCTGCGCAGGATGCGGCCGCCGCCGTCATCGACCTGCACGGCCATCAGGCGCGGGGCGAACTCGACGACGTGGGTGTCCAGGCCCATGTCGCGCAGGGCCTTGGCGCATTCCAGGCCCAGCAGGCCGCCACCGACCACGACACCGACCTTGGACTTGGCACCCGAGGCCTTCATCTTGTCGAGGTCTTCGATGGTGCGGTAGACGAAGCAGTGCTCGCGGTCGCGGCCCGGGATGGGCGGCACGAACGGGTTGGAGCCGGTGGCCAGCACCAGCTTGTCGTAGGCGATTTCTTCGCCATCGACGGTGGTGACGGTGTTGGTGCGGCGCTCGATCTTGGCGGCGCGGGCGGCCAGGCGCAGATCGAAGCCGGTGCGGTCGAAGAAGCCGGGCTCGACCACGGAGAGTTCTTCGGCGCTCGTGCCCGAGAAGTAGGACGACAGGTGGACGCGGTCGTAGGCGGGGCGGGGCTCTTCACAGAGCACGGTCACCTGGGCGCCAGTCAAGCCGGTTTCGGCGAGGCTTTCCAGGAATTTGTGGCCGACCATGCCGTGGCCAACAACGACGATTTTCATGATTGCTCCAGAGAAGACGAGGACGTGCAGGTGGGGACCGGCGCCAGGCGCCAGTGCCGACTGAGTCCGCCGTCGTCAGCGGGAGTCGTGCATGACCGGGGCGACTTCACCACCGGGTCGGATGCGTCATCTCATGCAAGCGCCGTGCCGGGTTGGTTTCCCCGGGGGGCATGGGCTTGAAAAGTCGATTGCACCACATTGGTGCTGTGCGCCAGCCCGCCTGCGAGGCGGCCGGGCACGCTTGAGGTGCATCAAGCCGGGTCGGCGCCGAGGCGGGGCGCCGCAAGGCTGTCCCAGGCCTGGCGTTGGCGAGCGGCGCGGGCCAGGCAGGCCAGTCGCTCGTCGTCGGCCATGGTTTTCCAGCGGCGGATGTCGTCGCGGCTGCGGCCGCAGCCGGTGCACAGGTCGGCCTCGTCGAGGCGGCACAGGCTGCGGCATGGGCTGGGCACCCCGCTGGGGGCGGGGGCCAGGTCCAGCTGGGTGTCGGGCTTCAACGGTAGAAGGCCTCGACCTTGCCCTTGAGCTTGATGCACATGGGGCGGCCCTTGCGGTCCAGCGTCTTGCCGGCCGGCACCTTGACCCAGCCTTCGCTGACGCAGTATTCCTCGACGTCGTTGCGCTCCTTGTCGTTGAAGCGGATGCCGATGTCGTGCTGGAACACGGCGGCGACGTGGTGCGGGCTGCGCGGGTCGATCGAGAGGCGGTCGGGCAGTTCGGGGCGTTCGGTCTGGCTCATGGGGCGTTGCGCCTGGAAGGCGGCATGCAAGCGTTGCGGGGAAGGCGGGTGGGCGATTTCTCGCCAAACCGCCAGTTTAACGAGGGCGGTGAGCCCCGGGGCGCCTCAAGCCATTCGCGCCGGGTAGGTGAAGGCCAGCAGGTGGGTCGCGTTGACCGCGAAGTGCACGATCACGGCGGCCTCGATGCGCGAGGTCCGCGCCAGCGCCCAGCCGCTGCCCAGCCCGACCCAGGTGGCCAGGGCGGCCATCAGGGGGCCGCCGCCGAGGTGGGCCAGCCCGAACAGGACGGCGGGCAGGGCGATGGCCGCGGCCAGGCCCGGGGCGCCCCACGGAGCGCAGCGCCTGGCCAGCGCCGACTGCAGCAGCCCGCGGAAGAAGGCCTCTTCGGCCACGCAGGTCACGAAGAGGTTGAGCAGCAGGAACAGGGGCAGGGCGTCGGGGCGCCCCGGCACTTGAGGCCAGGTGCGTGCGGGCTCGGTCAGCCCCCAGGCCCAGGCCAGGCCCAAGGCCGCGGCGGTGGTCAGGCAGGCCGCCAAGGCCGTGGGTCGGGCCCAGCGCGGGTTGGCACCCGGCGCCATGGCGCGTGGCACCACGGTGGCCAGCAGCATCAGCCCGGCGCAAGCCTTGTCGAAGGAGGCGCGCAGGCTGAAGGCGGGGTCACCCGGGCGCCACTGGACGCCATCGAGCACCAGCGGGTTGTGGACGCCCGGCACCGCGTGCAGGGCCAGCGCCAGGGACAGGGCGCCGATCAGCCAAGGCACCAGCGCGCCGACCCAGGTGCCCTGGTGCCTGCGCGCCGCGGCGTGCCACCAGGTGGTCAGGCCGATGCAGCCGAGGATGGCCAGGGCCCCACGGGCATCGAGCAGGCCGCCGGACCAGGCCAGGCCCCATGCCAGCAACCAGGCCAGTGCCCAGGCTGGCGGCCGCCGACGGCCCCACCGGTGCGGGCCGGGCAGGGCCGATGCGGCGGTCGGCTGGCACCACAGGGCCAGGCCGGCCACCCAGAGCACGATGAAGGGCAGGGCTTGGGGCATGGGCGGCGATTGTGGGCCCGCCGCGACCGATGGGGTCGCCAGGGCCCTTGATCGTGGTTGAATTCGCCCATGGAGCAGACCAGCACGCAGGGACGCAGCGACACCGTGGCCGACTGGGCGCACCGGTGGCGCACGCCCATGCTGCGTTTTGCCCAGCTGCACATCCAGCCGCGTGAAGACGCCGAAGACGCCGTGCAGGAGGCGCTCATCGCCGCCCTGGCCGCACGCGCCGATGCGGCACAGGTCAACGACCCGCGCAACTACCTGTTCGGCATCCTCAAGCACAAGATCACCGACCGGCTGCGCCAGCGCTACCGCCGCGAGCAACCGGTCAGCGAACTCGCGGGCGATCGCAACGATGCGGATTTCGAGGAAGCGCTGTTCGACCAGGGCGGGCATTGGCACCCAGGCGTGGCCCCGGCGCTGTGGCAATCGCCTGAGGGCACGCTGGCCTCGGACCAGTTCTTCGCCGTGGTCGATGCCTGCGTGCACAAGCTGCCGGCCAAACCGGCTCGGGTGTTCAGCATGAAGGAGATGCTGGAGTGCGAGGCCGAGGAGATCTGCGCCACGCTGGGCCTGAGCAAGGCCGACTACTGGCAGTGCATGAGCCGCGCCCGCAAGCAGCTTCAGGTCTGCCTGACGCAGAACTGGTTCGAAGGAGGCGCGGCGTGATCAGCTGTCAACGCTTCGTGTTCCTGCTGACTTCGGGCGAGCTGGACGAGTCGGGCTGGCTGACGCGACTGCAGGCAGGCCATCACCGGTTGGTCTGCCGCCACTGCCGCGCCTTCGCGGCCAACGACCAGAGGCTCGATGACATCGTGCGGGCGCAGCGCGAGCGCTGGCTGCAGCCGGATCGCGGTGATGAGGGCGCTCAGGCGGACGTTCAGCAGGGCGAGCCACCAGGCGATGACGATGGCCGTCGCGGCACCGACTGAAGCCGCGCGCATGTGGGGGCCGGTGGCTCGCATGTGGACGCCCACAATTTCTTTTTGATCCCCGCTCGATAACCTTCGTTTCATGTGCACCGGCCCGCGTGGCCGGTTTGTCTTGTCGGCTCCGCCCTCCCGGACTCCCCATGAAACGCATCGCCTCCAGCCTCTACTTCTGGGTCGTGCTCGCCATCGTCGCTGGCGTCTGCATCGGCATCGTCAACCCGCAACTCGGTGTGCAGCTCAAGCCGCTGGGCGATGGCTTCATCTCGCTGGTCAAGATGCTGATCGCGCCGATCATCTTCTGCACGGTGGTGCTGGGCATCGCCAACGGCAGCGACATGAAGCAGGTCGGTCGCGTGGGCGTCAAGGCCTTCACCTACTTCGAGGTGGTGTCGACGCTGGCGCTGGCCATCGGCCTGGTGGTGGTCAACCTGCTGCAGCCGGGCGCTGGTTTCAACGCCGACCCGCACACGCTCGACAGCAAGGCCGTGGCCGCCTACGCCAAGAAGGCCGGCGAGCAAAGCACGGTGGACTTCGTGCTGCACATCATCCCCAAGACCTTCACCGACGCCTTCACGGGCTCGGGCGACCTGCTGCAGGTGCTGCTGCTGGCGCTGCTGTTCGGCTACGCCATGCAGCGCATGGGAACCCGCGCGAAGGCGGTGCACACCTTCATCGAAGAGTGCTCGCACATCTTCTTCGCGATGATGAACGTCATCATGAAGCTGGCGCCCATCGGTGCCGGTGGCGCCATGGCCTTCACCCTGGGCAAGTACGGCGTCGACTCGCTCAAGCCGCTGATGTTCCTGATGGCCAGCTTCTACCTGTGCTGCGTGCTGTTCGTGGTCGGCGTGCTGGGCTCCATCGCGGCGCTGACGGGCTTCAACATCTTCAAGCTGATCGCCTACCTCAAGGAAGAGCTGCTGACCGTGCTGGGCACCTCGTCGTCGGAGTCGGCCCTGGTGCCGCTGATGCACAAGCTCGAGCGCCTGGGCTGCGCCAAGCCGGTGGTGGGCCTGGTGGTGCCCGCGGGTTACTCGTTCAACCTGGACGGCACCAACATCTACCTGACGATGGCGGCGCTGTTCGTGGCCCAGGCCCTGAACATCGACCTCTCGCTGACGCAGCAGCTGTCCATCTTGGGCGTGGCCATGCTGACGTCCAAGGGGGCTTCAGGCGTGACGGGTGCGGGCTTCATCACCCTGGCCGCCACGCTGGCCGTGGTGCCCGAGGTGCCGGTGGCCGGCCTGGCCCTCATCCTGGGCGTGGACCGCTTCATGTCGGAAGCCCGTGCGCTGACCAACTTCATCGGCAACAGCGTGGCCACCATCGTCGTGGCGCGTTGGGAGGGCCAGCTTGACCGCGAGGCCCTGGACCGTGAGCTCAGCGGTGGCAGCCTGGCTGGCGCGGTGGCATCGGTTGCCGCAGCCCAGAACGTCGGCAACCACGCCGAGCACCTGGGTGAGCCCGCTGCTTCGGCGGGGCGCTCGCAGGCCTGATCGCGGGGCAGGGTGGCCTGGGTGCTGCCCGCATGCCCGATGCAAGGGGCGTCGTCGGCGACAATCCGATCCCGATGACGTCCTCTTTTTCATTCTCATCATGATCCAGGGCCTGGTGCTGTTGGTCGCTGGCCAGCTGGTCGGCGAGGCCGTGGTCACCGTGACCGGCCTGCCCGTGCCTTCGGCCGTGGTGGGCATGGTGTTCGTGCTGGCCGCGCTGCTGGCGCGCAAAGGGCAGATGCCCGAGGTGCGACGCGCCGGGCACACCTTGCTGATGCTGGTGCCGCTGTTCCTGGTGCCGGTCAGCGTGGGCATCATGGAGCAGTTCGATGCCCTGCGCGCCGACGCCTGGCCTCTGACTGCCGCGCTGTGCGTGAGCATCGTGCTGGGCATGGCGGCCACCGGTCTGGCCGTTCGCTGGTTCAGCCGATTCGATGGGCCGGGCGCACACACCGTGACGGATCGACCAGGCGGTGGCGAGGCGCGCGATGAGTGAGGCCCTGAACGCCGCAGCCCAGGCCATCCTGGCTCATCCGATCTTCCCGCTGGGGCTGACGTTGGCGGCCTACGCGGCGGGCACCTGGCTGCATCGCCGCGCCGGGCAGTCGCCCTTCTTTCATCCGCTGATCCTGGCCGTGGCCATCGTCATCGTGGCGCTCAAGGCCATCGGCATGCCCTACGCCACTTACTTCGAGGGCACGCGCTTTCTGCACTGGATGCTGGGGCCGGCCATCGTGGCGCTGGCCATCCCGCTGTACGGCGAACTCACGCAACTCAAGGCCCGCTGGCGCAGCACGCTGGCGGCGCTGCTGGTGGGCAGCGTGGTGGCCAGCGGCTCGGCCGTGCTGGTGGCCTGGGCGCTGGGCGGCAGCCACGGACTGCTGCTGGCGCTGACCACCAAGTCGGTCACCACCGCGCTGGCGACCGTGCTGGCGCAGGAGATCGGCGCCAACCCGGCCATCGCGGCGACCATCGTGCTGGTCACGGGCCTGCTGGGCGCCGTGGTCGGCCCCTGGCTGTTCGCCCGCCTGCGCCCGGGCGACGACGCGGCCCTGGGCACCGCCCTGGGCACCTGTGCGCACGCCATCGGCACCTCGCGGGCGATCCAGCTCAGCGAGGCCTGCGGCGCCTTCGCCGCCCTGTCGATGGGGCTCAACGGCCTGCTCACCGCCCTGGTGCTGCCCGCGCTGATGAAGTGGCTCCAGGGTTGACCCTGGCTGCGGCCCTGGTCTGACGCCTTTTGCCGCCAGAGACACCCGCGCTCCGGGGTTTGCCCGGTTCAGCGTTCGTGTGCTTTTGTAAGTGAATGCCGATGTTCCGATAAACGAACACTGTTCAATCAGGAGACATCGCATGACCCCCACTTTCCTGCGCCGCCTGTCCAGCGGCCCGGGCCGTCCTCCGCGGCCCACGTTGACCTCGGCGTTCGCCTCCGCGTTCCTGACGCTCTCGTGCGCCGGCCTGATCGCCACCCAGGCCCCCACGCCCGCTCGCGCCGCGGCCCCCGACTTCATCGCCTTCGAGAGCGGCCACGTCCGCCCGCTGGCCCTGTCGGCCGACGGCACGAAACTGTTCGCGGTCAACACGCCCAACAACACGCTGGAGGTCTTCAACGTCACCCCGGCCGGGCTGCAACTGGCAGCGCGCGTGCCCGTGGGCCTGGAGCCGGTGGCGGTGGCGGTGCGCAACGCCAGCGAGGTCTGGGTGGTCAACCACCTCTCCGACAGCGTGAGCGTCGTCAGCCTGCAAGGCACGCCGCGCGTGGTGCGCACCTTGCTGGTGGGGGACGAGCCGCGTGACATCGTCTTCGCCGGCTCGCCCGCCAAGGCCTTCATCACGGCGGCCCACCGGGGCCAGCAGCTCACCCACGTCTCGCTCAAGGGCGTGCCTGGCGCGGGCGATCCGCAGCTCACCACCCCTGGCGTGCCGCGCGCCGACGTCTGGGTTTTCAACCCGGACAACCTCTCGCCGCAAGTTGGTGGGGTGCCGGTGCGCATCATGAACTTCTTCGCCGACACACCGCGCGCGCTGGCCGTCAGCCCGGATCGCAACACGGTCTACGTGGCGGCGTTCAAGTCGGGCAACCAGACCGCGTCGATCAACGAAGAGCTGGTCTGCGAGAGCTTCGAGCTCAACACGCCTTGCGACATCAAGGGCACGAAGTCACCCGGCGGCCGGCTGGGGCCACCCACCAACGCCGAAGGCAAGCCCGCGCCCAAGACGGGCCTGATCGTCAAGTTCAACCGCACCAAGGGGCAATGGCAGGACGTGATCGGCCGCAACTGGACGCCGGCCATGCGCTTCAACCTGCCCGACAAGGACGTCTTCGCGGTCGATGCCAACGCGCTGAGCGAAAAAGCCATCTTTGCCCACGTGGGCACGACCCTGTTCAACATGGCCACCAACCCGGTGACCGGCAAGCTCTACGTCACCAACACCGAAGCCAACAACCTCACGCGTTTCGAAGGCCCCGGCAAGCACGGTGGCTCGACGGTGCAGGGCAAGATCGCGCTGTCGCGCATCACGGTGGTGGGCAACGGGCAGGTGCTGCCGCGCCACCTCAACAAGCACATCGACTACAGCAAGCTGGTCAACGACCCCGGCTTTGACACCACGGCCAAGCAGCACAGCCTGGCCAGCCCGATGGAGATGGCCGTCAGCCGCGATGGGCGCACGCTGTTCGTGGC
Organism: Burkholderiales bacterium RIFCSPHIGHO2_01_FULL_63_240; assembly: GCA_001770725.1. GTDB lineage: Bacteria > Pseudomonadota > Gammaproteobacteria > Burkholderiales > Burkholderiaceae_C > Aquabacterium. Next base: position 105,106 of record MERU01000010.1, on the reverse strand, counting down.
CGCGAACGGCTCCAGCCGCATCGGCGTGTTCGACACCACCGAGATCGAGAACGACACCTTCAACCCGCGCACGGCCAGCGCCCGCTACATCACCGTCAGCGGCGGCGGCCCCAGCGGCTTGGTGCTCGACGAGTCGCGCGACCGCCTCTACGTCATGACCCGCTTCGACAACGCGGTCAAGGTGTTGAGCCTGTCGGGCCGCAATGAAGTGGCCAAGGCCGCGCTGCCCAACCCCGAGCCGGCGGCCGTGATCGCGGGCCGGCCCTTCCTGTACGACGCCAACCTCTCGTCGGCCAATGGCGAGGCCTCATGCGCGAGCTGCCACACCTTCGGCGACATGGACGACCTGGCCTGGGACCTGGGCAACCCCGACGACGTGGTCACCAAAAGCCCGATGAAGCAGGAGTTCACGCGCGAGACCGAGTTCCAGGTGGCCAAGTTCCTGTTCCAGTCGAACCCGAAGAACAAGATCAACGGCAGCGACGACCCCAAGGACTTCCACCCCATGAAGGGGCCGATGACCACGCAAACGCTCAAGGGCATGGCCAACTCCGGCGCGATGCACTGGCGCGGGGACCGCTCCAACGGCGTCTTCGGCGTGCATGCCGACGACCCGGTGCTGTCGTTCAAGAACTTCGCGCCGGCCTTCGAGGGGCTGCTGGGCAACCCCGAGCCCATGAGCGAAGGCGGCATGCAGGCCTTTGCCGATTTCATGCTGCAGGTGCAACTGCCGCCCAACCCGATCCGCAACCTCGACAACTCGCTGACGGCAGCGCAAAAACGCGGCTTCGACTTCTACTTTGGTGACCGGCCTTCCGACGGCATACTGGTGCCCGAGATTGGCAACCTGCGCAACTTCGTCAAGAGCCACAACTGCAACGGCTGCCACACGGTGGACGCGGCGCAAGGCCTCTACGGCACGGGCAAGATGCAGAGCTTCGAGGGCATCTCGCAGATCGTGAAGGTGCCCCATTTGCGCAACATGTACGCCAAGGTCGGCCGCTTCGGCGGTGCCGCCGTGCCTTTTGCGACCGCGCCCGACACGGGCCACCAGGGCGACCAGGTGCGTGGCTTCGGCTTCGTGCACGATGGCACCGTGGACCTGCTGGCGCACTTCTTCACGGTGCGCGTGTTCCAGCCCACGCTCAATTCTGGCTTCCCGCTGATCAACCCTAACCAGACCCGCCGCGACGTCTCGGACTTCATGCACGCGATGGACAGCGACCTGGCACCTGTCGTGGGCCAGCAGGTCACGCTCAGCGCCGACGCCGGTCAGCGCCTGGCCGCCTGGCCACGCATCGACCTGTTGATCCAGCGCGCGAAGACCCCCTTCGTGTCCAAGCTGCTGGGCGGGCAGGTGACCGAGTGCGACCTGGTGGCGCACACGGTGGAGAACGGCCTTCGCCGCGGCTTCTGGTTCGACGCGGCTGCCAACGCCTTCGTGGGCAGCGACGGCAGCCGTCGCACCGATTCGGCCCTGCGCAGCCTGGCCAACGTGGCCGGCCAGGAGGTGACCTACACCTGCACGCCGCCAGGGTCCGGCCGTCGCATCGCGGCCGTGCAGTGAAGCCGGGTGGCGAGGCTCAGACGGCCTCGCCCGCGTCGCCAGCCTCGTGCGCACGCCAGCGCAGCGGCCCGCCAGGACGCCACCAGGCCTGGGTGATGCGCACCTCGACACGGCGCTGTGCTGCCTCGCCTTGGCCCGATGTGGCGATGCGCGCCTGGCCCTGCAGCCAGAGCCAGCCGCCCGTGGGCACGTCCAGGAACAGCAAGCCGACGCGCGGTTGCACCTGGATGTTGCCCAGGGTGTTGAACATCCGGTTGCCGGGGAAGTCGGGCCAGCTCAGCGTTGCTTGCCCCTGCTGGTCTTGCGCCACTTGCACGAATCCCGCCGGCCCGCCCCGGTGGGAGACATCGAGGCCTTCGCTGTTCGCGAGGGTCGCGAGGTCCTCCGACGTGGCCGCCGGGCTGCTGGAGGCGATGAAGAAGGTGTCCGACCGCCGGATGACCTCCCGAGCCACGGGCGCGAGTTCGCCCGCTTGCCAGGCGCTTGCCACGGGCGCGTTCTCGGCGCGCCAAAGCGGATCGACGGTGCACTCCCTGGGCTCGATGTAGCGCGGGCAGTTGCCGAAGCTCTGGCGCACGCCGATGGTGGCCCTGCCTGCCTCGTCCAGCACCAGGGTGCCGTTGAGCCGGTTGCGCCTGCGCGTGTGGTGCTGTAGCCCCAGCAAGCCGGCCTGCACGCCGTCGCGCCAGCCGCTTGCGGCCGGGTCACCTTCGCTCAGGTGGGCATCGAGTTGCAGCGTGTGCGCATCGGGCGCCCAGGCAAAACCGGGCGGCCCGCACAGCGCGGTGGCCCAGGGGTGACCCTGCTCGTCCAGCAGGCCGATCACCACGGCAGGCAGCAGCGCAAAGAAGGCCTGGTGCTGCTCGGGCATGTGGTCGCGGATCATGCGTCGGCCCATGGCCTCCACGGCATCGCGTTGCCCGATGGCGGCCTGCCAATGGCGTTCTCCGGCATGGAAGGGCGAGCTGGGGTCATGGGCTTCGGTCATGCAAGGCTCCTGTCAGGCGGCTTGGGGCATCTCAGGCATGGGCACGAAGCCGGGCAGCTGTTCGATGTCGCCCAGCCAACGGCGCACAGCAGGCCAGTTGTCCAGGCTGAGGCCACCGTCGCCTGCGCGCGCGGTGTAGCTGTACAGGGCGATGTCGGCGATGGTGGGGTGCTCGGTGCCAGCCAGGTAGCGGCTGTGGGCCAGCTGGCGTTCCATGCCGTTGAACAGCTGTTGCGACAGGTCGGCCGCCCGTGCCTCATGCGGCCCGCCGAACAGCTTGAGCACGCGCAGGCGGGCCGGGCCGTTGGCCAGGGGCCCGGCCGCGGCGCTCAGCCATTGCTGCACGCGCGCCTGCGCCAGCGCAGACTGGGGCCACCAGGTGCGATGTGGGTCGTGCTGGAGCGCCAGGTACAGCAAGATGGCGTTGCTGTCGGCCAGGGTCACGTCGCCGTCCTCGATCACAGGGACCTGCCCGAAAGGGTTCATGGCCAGGAACGCCGGCGACTTGTGCTCGCCACCTCGCAGGTCAACGGGGTGGAGCTCGACCGGCAGCCCCAGCAGGCTGCAGAACAGGCGGACGCGGTGGGCGTGGCCGGACAAGGTGAAGTCGTGGATGCGGATGGGGGTCATGGCAGCGGCCTGATCGGAGTGGGGATGTCCGAACAATAGGCGGCCACGCCTGCCTTGAGAATCACCTGGGGTCGGTTTGCAGCGTTGCAGAAACTGCAACAATGGGGCATGGATCAGATCGAAGCCATGAAGGCCTTCCTGGCCGTTGTCGATGCCTCGGGTTTCGCGGGGGCGGCGCGCCAGATCGGGGTGTCCACCGCCACCGTGACCCGGCAGGTGGCCGCGTTGGAGCAGCACCTTGGCGCGCGCCTGTTGATCCGCACCACGCGCAGCCTTCGGCTGACGGACGCGGGGCAGCGCTACCTGGCCGATGCCCGCGGCATCCTGCAGGCGCTGTCGGACGCCGATGCGCTGGCGCGCGGGGCGCACATCGAGCCCGTCGGCACGCTGCGCGTGACGGCGCCCGTGGTCTTTGGCCGCCTGCACCTGCTGCCCGTGGTGCTGTCCTTCCTGAAAGCCCATGCCCGGGTGTCGGTGCAGACCCACTTCGTGGACCACGTCACCCACCTGATCGACGAAGGGCTGGACGTGGCCTTGCGCATCGGGCGCCTGCCCGATTCCAGCCTGCGCGCCGTCCCCCTGGGGGCCGTGCGACCGGTGATCGTGGCCTCGCCGGCCTACCTGCGCCGCCACGGGGTGCCGCGCAGCCCGCACGACATCGAGCGCCACCAGGTCATCGGGCTGGACCGGGCCGGGCACCCGTTCCAGCCGTGGGTGCTCAGGAGCGAGCCTCGGGTGGGGCGCGGCGCCAGCGCCGAGGCGCCTCAGAACGCCGACGTGTCGCTGCGAGCGGTGGCCATGCCCCCCGTGCGCCTGATGGTCAACCACAACGAGGTGGTGCGCGATGCCGCCGAAGCGGGTGCCGGCCTGGCTCGCTTGCAGTCCTACCAGGTGGCCCAGGCGGTGGCCGACGGGCGTTTGCGCATCGTCATGGCCGAATGGGAGCCACCGGCTTCACCGGTGCACCTGGTGCACGCCGAGGCGCGAGCGGCAACCGCCAAGGTCAGCGCCTTCCTGGGCCACGCCACACCGCGTTTGCGGCAGGTTCTGCAGGACCTGGACGGTCAACTGGCCTGAGCCGGCTCAGCTCGTTGAGCTGACGGCCTGCCCCGAAATCAACGTCGCCCCGCACGCGCATTTGTCGCCATGCCGGGCAGCGGGCTGGCCGTCGATGATCATCGTCGGGTCGCCCGAGACGATGACGGTGGTGCCGCCGTGGCCCTTTTTCGGGCAGGTGACCTGGTCGCCCACGCGGGCGATGCGCTTGCCGTGGGTGTCGGTGGTCTGCGACGAGCCGACGACGACGCCGCCGTGGTCGGTGCGGTCGCCGATGACGATGAAGGGCCGGGACATGGGGTCGGGTGCTCTCTGGGTGATTCGTGTGGCGCGCGGGTGCGTTGCCCGTGCAGGCGCGACTGTACGCGGGCCCCGAGCCAGGCCTTTTCCCCCCATCCGGGGCAAATTGTTACCGTTTGCGCAACGGCGTCGGGTGGGGCTCAGTCCTTGGCCATGGGCACGCCGGGCGCCGGCACCACCGAGATGCTGTTGTCGGGCGAGCCCTCGATGAGGCGGTCGGAGTAGCTCAGGTAGACCAGGGTCTGGCGCTGCGCATCGAGCATGCGCACGATGCGCAGCCGTTTGAAGACCAGCGAGGTGCGCTCGGTGAACACCTCTTCCTGCTGGGGCAGCTTGCCCTTGACCACCAGCGGCCCCGTCTGCCGGCAAGCGATCGAGGCCTCGGAGCGGTCCTCGGCCAGGCCGAGCGCGCCCTTGATGCCGCCCGTCTTGGCCCGCGAGACGTAGCACGTCACGCCCTGGACCTTCGGGTCATCGTGGGCATCGACGACGATCTTGTGATCGGGCCCCACGAACTTGAAGACGGTGTCGACCTCGCCAATCGGGTCGGCGTGGGCGTGGCCCGCCAGCCCCACAAGCAGGGCGCAAGCGGTGATGCGCAGCATGGTGACCATGGTGTGAGTCCTCCTGATGTGGCAGATCATGCCTCGGGTTGCGGTCGGCCGGATTTGATGTCCAATCCAGCCATGAGCCTCACCCCAGTTCCGCCCCATTCCGCGCCCGCGGTGTCCCTGGACGCGCAGGTCGATCAGCGCCTGACCGAGCTGGAGATCAAGGCCGCCTTCACCGAAGACCTGGTCGAGGAGCTCAACCGCACCATCGTGCGCCAGCAGCAGCAGATCGACCTGCTGGTGCGCGAGCTGCTGCAACTGCGCGATCAGGCCGATTCGGCGCAACCGGCTTTCCGCAGCCTGCGCGACGAGCTTCCGCCGCACTATTGAGGCCGCGCGACCTCAAGTTTCACGAGAAGCTTGTCGATAGCCCGTCGCAGGGGTAGGCTGTGGGTTTCCCAGCCTGTCGCCGGCTTTTTGTGCACAAGGAGGGTTCATGGGCATGATGGCTTTCTTCACCCGCCGGGATTCGGCGGCGTTGGCCATGCGCCCGGAAACCCAGCGCGAGGCCATCGTCGCCAGCCTGCTGGCATGGGCCTGGGCCGTGGAGGCCCGTGATCCCTGGACGGGCGGGCACCTCTGGCGCGTGGCCCGCTACACCGAGTTGCTGGCCGAACGCGCTGGCATGGCCCCACAAGAGCGGGCTCAGGTGGCCCTGGCCGCTTTCGTGCACGACCTGGGCAAGCTGGCTGTGCCCGAGGCCATCCTGCGCCAGCGCGAGCCCTTGAGCGAAGCCGCTCATGCGGTCATGCGCACCCACCCCGAAATGGGCGCTCGCTTGCTGGCCGGTCACCCCTACGGGCCGCTGGTTCACGACATCGTGCTGCTGCACCACGAGACCCCGGATGGCCGTGGCTACCCCCGTGGCCTGAGTGGCCCGACCATTCCCACAGGGGCGCGCATCGTGGGCTTGTGCGACGCCTTCGACGCCATGACCTCCCGCCGCCCCTGGCGCGAGGCCATGAGTGTCGACGAGGCCCTGTCTGCGATCGAGGTGCAATTGGGGCGCCAGTTCGATGATTTCCTGGGGCGGCATTTCCTGGCCCTGGCGCGTGAAGGTGCCTTCCAGGGCATCATCGGTCACAGCGACGAGGGCAGGCCGCTGCAGCCTTGCGCCACCTGCGGTCCGACCATGGTGCAGCGGCGCGAGCACCACGCCGGCGAACACCTGCATTGCCCCGTCTGCGGTGCCCAGCATCGGCTGGTGGCTGCCGCTGGCGCAGGGCATCGCTCGCTCATCGCCGAACCCACAGGGGCCTTCGGCTCGCCGATGGACCTGCTGCCGCAGCCTGACCACGCGCTCATCCGTCGGTTCGTGCAGGACACGGTCGGCCTGGCCGTGCAGACGGGCTACGCGCCGAACTGAGGGCGGCTCCCACATGGTGGCAAGCGCTGTGACACACTGCGCCGTTTGCGGGCTGCTGTTCGGGCCCACGTCACTTTCGGCCGAACCCTCATGACCGCTGTCGATCGATTCCTCCTCTTCGGGGTCGTCCCCCTCGTTGCCCTCATCACGGTGCTGGAAGGCTGGTATTTGCCCAGGCGCGATGGCCCCGGTGCCTATGACTGGGGCGCCACCGGCATGTCGGTGCTTGACCTGGTCACCCGCCTGCTGGTCAACCTGTTTGTGCCCTTTGCGCTGTCCACGCCGGTGACCAGCTGGGCGCGGGAGCACCGCCTGGCCGATCTGCAGCTCGATGGCTGGCAGGCCTTCGTGCTGCTCTTTTTTGGTCTGGAGTTCTGCTACTACTGGTTCCACCGCGCTTCGCACCGCATGCGCTGGTTCTGGGTCAACCACTCCATCCACCACTCGCCCAACCAGCTCAACCTGGCGGCGGCCGTGCGCATCGGCATCTTCGGCAAGGTCACGGGCACCTTCGTGTTCTTCGTGCCCCTGGTGTGGCTGGGCTTTGACGCCAAGCTCGTGGGCCTGGCCCTGACGGTGAACCTGCTCTACCAGTTCTGGATCCACGCCACCTGGCTGCCCAGGCTGGGCTGGCTGGAGGGCATCCTCAACACGCCGTCGGCGCACCGGGTGCACCATGCGTCCAACCCGCAGTACATCGACGCCAACTACGGCGGCGTGCTGCTGATCTTCGACCGCCTGTTCGGCACCTACGTGCCCGAGCGCGACGACATCAAGCCGCGCTACGGCCTGGTCAAGCCCATCCTGAGCAACAACCCGCTGAAGGTGTGGTTCACGGGCTGGTTCGAGCTTCTGCGTGACCTGGCTTCTGCACGCAGCCTGCGCGAGGCGCTGGGCTACATCGTGCTGCCGCCCGGCTGGCGTCCGGGCCAGCCTCTTCCCCGAGGCGATCGCCTCGCCGATCGCGATGCCACGGAGGTGCCCCAGCCGTGAGCGTGGCCGTGCCGGACGCCCAGCGTCGCCTCGTCGAGCGCCTGCATCAGCGCCTGCTGGAGCAGGCCCACGGGCATGGGGTCGAGCGCATCGAGACCCACCTGAGCTGGGTGCTGGTCACGCCCACCGAGGCCTTCAAGGTCAAGAAGGCGGTGGACCTGGGCTTTGTCGACCAGCGCGGGCGCGAGGCGCGCCGCCAGGCCTGCGAGACCGAGGTCAGGCTCAACCGCCGCACGGCGCCTTCGCTGTACCTGGGCGTGCGTGGCATTGACGCCAGCGGCCAGTGGGTGCTGCCCGATGACCGTCAGGCCGTGGACCATGCCGTGCACATGCGCCGCTTCGATCCGGCCGCCACGCTCGACCGGCTGCTGGCGCCAGGTGGGGGCGTGGGTGCCAAGGTCGCCGAGGCTTGGGTCGACCAATTGGTGGACCAGGTCGTGGCCATGCACGCGCAGGCCCGCCACGTCACGCACGGCGGCCTGATCGACGACCTGCGTCGCGCCACGCACGAAACCCACGCCTCCTGGCGCGCGGTGTGCGATGGCCCCGAGCAATGGGACCGGGTCGACAGCGTGCTGCACGCCATCGCCGAACGCGAGCAGGCGCTGGACGGCCAGTGCCGCCAGCGCCGCAGCGACGGCTTCGTGCGCGAATGCCATGGCGACCTGCACCTGGGCAACGTCTGCGTCTTCGAAGGGCAGGTGACGGTGTTCGATGCCATCGACTTTTGCGAGCCCTTGCGCACGCTGGATGTCATGAACGACCTCGCTTTCGTGCTGATGGACCTGCTGGTGCGCGATCAGCCGCAACTGGCCTGGCGTGCGCTGTCGCGCTACCTCGACGCCACGGGCGACCACGCGGGTGTGCCGCTGCTGGCATCGGCCATGGCCTGGCGCGCGCTGGTGCGCCTCAAGGTGGCGCGGCTGACGGGCGGCCCCGAGGGCGATGCCTGGGCCGAGCGTTACCTGTCTGGCGCCATCCGGCTGCTGTCGCCGCGTCAGCCGGTGTTGGTCGCGATGCAAGGGGTCTCGGGCAGCGGCAAGTCTGCTGTGTCGCAGCGCCTGCTGGCCTGGCTGGGCGCCATCCGCCTGCGCTCGGATGTCGAGCGACACCGCCTGCACAACGTCAACGAGCCGAATGGCTATTCGACCGAGGCGCGGGACGTGGTCTACGACGCCCTGTTCGATCGGGCGGAGGGCCTGCTGCGGGCCGGGCACCGCGTCGTGCTCGACGCCACCTTTTTGCACCTCGACCAGCGCGAGCGGGTGCGTGAGCTGGCCGAGCGCCTGCAGGTGCCCTGGGCCTGGGTGCAGTGTGAGGCGCCGGTCGAGGTCATGCTGGCGCGCCTGGCCGCTCGCCAGGGCGATGCCTCCGAGGCCGATGGCCGGGTGCTGATGCAGCAGCTGGCGGCCTTTCCCAAACCGTTTGGCGAAGACGAGCAGCCTCGTCTCATGCACGTGAGCACCACCTTGCCGCTGTCGCACTGGGACGCGCCGGCGTCGTGGCTGCCGCTGTGGCGCCTGCTGGGGCTGTCGCCGCCTCAGCCCGATCAGGCGCCGGTCTGAACCCTGGCGGCCAGTCCGGCGACGGTCAGGTCCAGCATCACATCCAGCGTGTGCTGCGGGTCGCGGCCTTCCAGCAGCTTGAGCCGGTCGAGTTCCACCAGACCATGCAGGCTGGCCCACAGTGCCGTGCCCACGTCGCGCGGGTCATGGGACAGGGGCAGGGCGGCCGCCAGCTCCAGCACGAAGGCCCAGATGGTGTCGTGGCTGGGGGGCGGGTGTTCGCCGCAGCGCACCTCGGTCATCTTGACCTGGTAGAGGGCCGGGCGCGAGCGGGCGAAGTCGAGGTAGGCCTTGGCCAGCGAGCGCAAGGCGAGCAGGGGGGGCTGCCCGACGCTGGCCTGGCGCAGCGCATCGAGCAGGATGCGGCTGCCGGCCTCGGCCAGGGCCGCCACCAGCTCGGCCTTGCCAGGAAAGTAGCGGTACAGCGCGTTGGGCGCGACCTGCAGCTCGGCGGCTACCGCGCGCATCGACAGGGCCTGCGGCCCCTCGCGCTCGAGCACGGCCAGGGCCACCTCCAGGATGGCTTCTTGGCTGAGCTTGCGGGGGTAGGACATGGGGGCGAATGTACCCGGGTTGACGGCGACGGCTTGCAAAGTGTACGCTGTCCACCATGATCCAGTTCCAGCTCAATGGCCGCCCCGTGCAGGCCGACGTCGAACCCGACATGCCCCTGCTGTGGGTGCTGCGCGATGAACTTGGCCACACCGGCACGAAGTTCGGCTGCGGTGTGGGCGCTTGCGGCGCCTGCACGGTGCACCTGCAGGGCTCGGCCATCCGCTCGTGCGTGATGCCGGTGGTGGCGGTGGCCGGCCAGTCGGTGCAGACCATCGAGGCCGAAGGCGATGCGGTGCTCGAGCGCCTGCAGGCCGCCTGGGTCAAGCACCAGGTGCCCCAATGCGGCTACTGCCAGAGCGGCATGCTGATGGCCGCGGCGTCGCTGCTGCGCCAGAACCCGCACCCGACTGACGCCGACATCGACGCGGCCATGACCAACCTGTGCCGCTGCGGCACCTACGTGCGCGTGCGCGCCGCCATCCACACCGCGGCCGAGACGCCCGCGCCACCGAAGACGGAGGTCGCATGATGGGTGCCCAACACGTTGTGGCGGACCCTGGCCGTCGCCGCTTCCTGCTGGCCGGTGCCGCGCTGGGCGGTGGCTTGCTGGTCGGCTGCAGCGCCCCCACGCCCGAAGACCGCCTGGGCAGCCCCGATGTGCTGCCCGTTCGCGAAGGTCACGTCGCCCTCAACGGCTGGGTGCGCATCGCCACCGACGGCACCGTGACCGTGGCCGTGCCCCGTGCCGAGATGGGGCAGGGCGTGTTCACCGCCTTGCCCCTGCTGCTGGCCGAAGAGCTCGACGCCGATTGGGACGATGTGCGCGCCGAGCCCGCACCGGTCGACCGCATCTACGCCAACCAGGCCATGATGCTCAACGCCTTGCCCTTTGGTGTCGAAGAAGACGGCTGGCTGGTGCGCGCCGGCTCGGCCGCGCTGGAACGCCTGGGCAGCGTGCTGTCGCTGCAGGCCACGGGCGGCTCCAGCAGCATCCGCGACGCCTGGGGCCCCTTGCGCGTGGCCGGTGCCACCGCGCGCGCCATGCTGGTGCAGGTGGCGGCCCAGCGGTGGCAGGTCGATGCCAGCGCCTGCCGCACCGAAGCGGGCCGCGTCATCCACCCCGATGGGCAGCGCAAGCTGGGCTATGGCGAACTCGCCTCGGACGCCGCCAAGCTCGCTCCGCCCGAGCACGTGCGCCTCAAAGACCCCAAGCAGTTCCGCTTGATCGGCCGTGCAGCGCCGCGCCAGGACATCCCCGCGAAGGTCAACGGCTCGGCGGTGTTCGGCATCGACGTGCGCGTGCCCGGCATGGTGTTCGCGTCCTTGATCCAGGCCCCGGTGTTCGGCGCCGACGTCGCCGCCTTCGATGGCAGCGAGGCGCTCAAGCAGCGCGGCATCCTGAAGGTGGTGCGCATCCCGCATGCGGTGGCCGTGATCGCCGACAGCTGGTGGCGAGCCAAGCAGGCGCGTGCACTCGTGAAGGTGCAATGGACCGCGACGCCGAACGACGCCTACACCTCGCAGGACCTGGCCCGCGCGGCCGACGAGGCCTTGCGCGATGGCTTCGGCATGCCTTACCTCATGCGTGGCGACGCAGAAGGTCGCATCGAGCAGGCCCGAAAGGGCAGCCAGGCCAGCAGCCAGGCCGCGGAGGACCCGGGCCCCCGTGTGCTCGAAGCGCGTTACCACGCGCCGCACCTGTCGCACGGCGCGCTCGAGCCCATCAACTGCACGGCGCGTGTGCACGAGGGCCGGGTCGAGCTCTGGGTCTCCACCCAGGTGGCCTCGCTGGCGCGCTGGCGGGCAGCGCAGGTCGCCGGTGTCGAGACCGATCAGGTCACCTTGCACCTGCCGCTGGTGGGTGGCGGCTTCGGGCGCCGGCTGGAGGTCGACATGGTCGAGCAGGCCGTGCGCCTGGCCATGCAGGCCGATGGGCGCCCGGTGAAGATGGTGTGGACCCGCGAAGAAGACACGCAGCACGATTTCTACCGACCGGCCGCCTGGGCCGATTTCCGCGCTGCGTTGGACGAGCGGGGGCGGGCCATCGCCTGGCACAACCGCGTGGCCGCTCAGCCGCCGACCAACATGGCCACGGTGCGCCTGCTGCCCTGGGCCTCGAGCAAGCTGCCCGACAAGAGCCAGATCGAGGGCGCCTTCGACGTGCCCTATGCCATCGAGCACATGAAGGTGCAGCAGCTGCAACTCGAATCGCCCGTGCCGGTGGGTTTCTGGCGCAGCGTGGGCCACTCGTACAACGCCTTTTTCACCGAATGTTTTGCCGACGAGCTGGCCCATGCCGAGGGCGCCGACCCAGTGGCCTGGCGCCTGGCGCGGTTGGGCGCGCAGCCCCGGCACCGCGCGGTGCTGGACGAGGTCGCGCGCCGCGCGGGCTGGGGCACGCCCTTGCCGGCCGGGCACGCGCGGGGCGTGGCCCTGCAGGGCAGCTTCGGCTCCATCTGCGCGCAGGTGGTCGAGGCCTCGTTCGAGGGCGGCGAGGTGCGCGTGCACCGCGTCACCTGCGTGATCGACTGCGGCGTGGTGGTGCACCCCGACACCGTGGTCGCGCAGATGCAGGGCAGCATCGTGTTCGCGCTGACGGCGGCCTTGCATGGCGAGATCACCGTGGCCGAGGGGCGCGTGCAGCAAAGCAGCTTTCCCGACCAGCCGCTGCTGCCGCTGGCGCGCACGCCGCGCATCGACGTGCACCTCGTGCCCAGCGCCCACCCGCCCGGTGGCGTGGGCGAGCCCGGTGTGCCGCCGCTGGCGCCGGCCCTGGCCAATGCACTGTTCGGGCTCACGGGCGAGCGCCTGCGCAGCCTGCCTTTGCGACCAAAGGTGGTGGCCGAAGCCACGGCGGTGTCCTGATCGCTGGTCGCTGATCGCGGAGCCGGTGGGCGGCTGACATCGCTCGCCAGGCAAGGCAAGATCGGGGCATGTCCGAACCTCCTACTTCGCCACACGGGCCCCCCTCGCGTCCTCCTCGGGTCGTGGCCCTGGTGCTGGCCGCCGGCCGCGCCCGCCGCTTTGGCTCCGACAAGCGTCAGGCCTGCCTGCCCGATGGCCGCAGCCTGCTTGAGGCGGTGCTGCAGACCCAGCGCCAGGCCTGTGACGGCGTGCTCGTGCTGCTGCGCGAGGGCGACGCCTGGGGCCAGGCCCTGTGTGCCGAAACGGGCGTTGAGTGGCTGGAGGTGGCCGATGCCGACCTGGGGCTGGGCCGCACGCTGGCCGTCGGCCTGCGCTCGCTCGTGGCCGATGAAGGCCTGCCCCGCTTCGACGCCGCCCTCGTGGTGCTGGCCGACATGCCCGCCGTGCAGCCGCAGACCGTGCGCGCCCTGATCGAGGCCTTCCGCCGCGAGGGTCGGCCCGCCTGGCCCTGGCACGCCGGCCAGCCGGGGCACCCCCGCCTGTTGCCCCGCACGAACTGGCCCGCCTTGTTCGACCTGTCCGGCGACGAGGGCGCGCGCCACCGGGTGGACTGGTCCCAGGCCACCCGGGTCGACGTGGACGATGGGGGCATCCTCATCGACATCGACACACCAGCCGACCTGGGCAGCTAACATCCCCTGAGCCGCCTCGCCTCGAGGCCATCCCCCGCCAAACCATGTCCGACGCCGATCGCTCCACCTCGACGAACCCCGCCCCCCGCAGCCGCCTGCGCACCGCCACCCGCCTGGTCATCGGCGCGGCGCTGGTCGCGGTCACGTGGACGGGCCTGGTGGGGCATTGGCTGCCCGGCTGGCTGCGTCCCCGCGTCGAAGCCGCCGCGACCGAGGCCCTGGGCACGCCGGTGCACCTGGGTGGCCTGGCCATCGCCCCCTGGCGCCTGGAGGTGACCGCCTCCGACCTGGCCGTTGGCCCCACCGGGCGGCCCTGGCTCAAGCTCAAGCAGGCCGACCTCGGGGTGTCGCTGGAGTCGCTGTGGCGCTTTGCCTCGGTCATCAAGCGGGTCGACCTGCTGGCCCCCGAGCTCGACATCGAGCGCGTCAGCGCTGACCGTTTCAACTTCTCGCCGCTGCTCGACAAGCTGCAGCAGCCCTCGCCCGAGCCGAAGTCCGACTCCGGCCCTGCGCGTTTCGCGGTCCTCAACATCCGCCTGCGCGACGGGGTGGTGCGCTACGCCGACCGCGTGCTCGACCAGACGCACCGGGTCGACCGCATCCGGCTGGAGGTGCCTTTTGTCAGCAGCCTGCCCAGCCACGTCGACGTGACGGTGCAGCCGCTGCTCGAGGCCCACATCGATGGCAGCGCGCTGCGCGTGGCCGGCCGCACCCACCCCTTCCGGTCGGGCCTGCAAAGCGAGGTGGACGTGCGCTGGCAGGACGTCGACCTGGCCCACTGGCTGGAGGTGGCCAGGCCTTTGCTGCCCGAGCCGTGGCGCCCGCTGGTGCGTGGCGGCCGCCTCGACACCGACCTGAAGGTGGTGTTCGAGCAGCGCCCGTCGCCGGCCGTGCCTTTGCTGGCGGTGCAGGGCCGGCTGGGGGTGAAAGCGCTGGACCTGTCGCTGCCGGCGGTGCCGGGTGCAGGGGCGCTGGACGCGGGCTGGCAGCAGCTGGAGCTCAGCGGGATCGACCTGCAGCCGCTGGCTCGCCAGGCCACGCTGGCAAAGGTGACGATCGACGGGGTCGACGTCAAGCTGCGTCCCTTGGACGCGGGTGCATCGGGGGGCGCTGCGAGCCAGGCGCCCATGGCGTCGGCGAAAGCCATCGCGCCCAGCCAGGGGGCATCCACGCCGCCCCCGGTGGCCTCCAAGCCTGAGGCCCCTTGGCGCTGGTCGGTGGGCCAGGTTCGCATCGGTCTGCGGGACATCGATGTGCAGACCTTCGCTGCGCCCTGGCCGCGCCTGACGCAGGGCCTCATCGAGGTGCAGGGCCTGGACGGCGGCGAGCGCGCGCAACCCGCGAAGTGGACGCTGTCGCTGCGCGACGAGCACGAGGGCCAGGTGTCCGCACAAGGGCAGGTGCAGGTGGCACGCCAGGCCGCCGAGCTGGACCTGCAGGTCGACAAGTGGAGCCTGCCCCGCTGGCTGACGCCGGTTCAGCAAAGCGGCCTGCTGCCGGTGACGGTGAGCCAGGGCCTGTTGAGCCTGCACACCCGCGTGCGCCTGAACGCCCTGCCCACCGCCACAGGCCAGCCGCCCGCGCTGCGCATCGAAGGCACGAAGGTGCAAGTGGATGGCGCTCAGGTCCTGCTCGGGATGGCGCCGGGTGCCAAGGCCGCGCCGACATCGAACCCCGATGCCGACCAGGCCAGGTGGCAGACGCTGACCCTCGATGGCCTGGAGGCCGATGTGGGCCTGGCCGAAGCGGCCACCGGCCTGCAGCGCCTGAAGGTGGCCGCCGTCACCCTGGATGCGCTGGATGCGGCGATTTCGCGCGATGCCCAGGGGCGCTTGCTCGCTGGCTTGAGCGCTCCCCCGTCGGCCGCCACACCACCGCGCTCCACCACCGATG
The DNA here is from genome assembly GCA_001770725.1 of Burkholderiales bacterium RIFCSPHIGHO2_01_FULL_63_240. Classification (GTDB taxonomy): domain Bacteria; phylum Pseudomonadota; class Gammaproteobacteria; order Burkholderiales; family Burkholderiaceae_C; genus Aquabacterium. Next base: position 90,025 of record MERU01000010.1, on the reverse strand, counting down.
CCGCCCCGCCCGCCATCGCGATCGACCTGGTTCAGTGCCGCGGTTGCGCCGTGCGTTTGACCGACCGCAGCGTCAAGCCCGCAGCCCGCTTTGCGCTGCAGCAGACCGACCTCAGCGTGCAGGGCGTGTCGCAACGGCTCGACCAGGTTTTGAAGATCGACCTGCGCACCCGTGCCCAGGGCCGCGGGCAGCTGGGCTTTCAGGGCGAGGTGCGCCCCGAGCCCTTGCAGCTCAAGGGGCAGGTGTCGGTGGCCGCGCTCGATCTGCGCGCCCTGCAGCCCTACCTGGAGCCACATGCCAACGTGACCCTGGCTGGTGCTGCCGCGCTGGCCCAGGGCCGGCTCAACGTCGACACGGTGCGTCAGCGCGGCGGCGACGTGCTCAACGTGCGTTACCAGGGCCGGCTCGGCCTGCAGGACCTGCGCCTGCGCGACCGGGTCAACGACGCGCTGCTGCTGCGCTGGGCCAGCTTCACGCTCGATCGCACCGACCTGGCCTGGCGCGACGGTGCCATCGACGCCGACCTCGGCTTCATCGCGCTCAAGGACTTCTACGGCCGGGTCATCGTCAACCGCGACGGCAGCCTGAACCTGGCAAGCGTCGTGCGCCGCCCGGGCGATGCGCAGGCGACCTCGGTGACCACACCACAGGACACGGGCAAGGCGGTCGCGGTGGCGTCGTCGTCGGCATCGGCGCCTCAGCCTGCCGCACCGGCCGCCACCACGGCATCCACCACCGCCACGTCCCCCCGCCTGCGCTGGCAAGGCATCCACCTTGAAAAGGGCGAGGTCGATTTCACCGACACATTCATCCAGCCCAATTACTCGGCCCACCTTACGCGCCTGGCGGGCGACATCTCCGCTGTGTCATCGGCGCAGCCCGAGCCCGCCAAGGTCGAGGTCAACGCCACGCTCGACGACAGCGCGCCCGTGCGCATCAGCGGCCAGTTGCACCCGCTGGGCCCCAAGCTCTTCACGGACATCCAGGGCGTGGCCAAGGGCATCGAGCTCACGCGGCTGACGCCTTATTCCGCGCGCTACGCCGGCTACCCCATCGAGAAGGGCACGCTGTCGGTCAACGTGCACTACCGGGTCGACGGGGGCAAGTTGCAGGCCGACAACCAGGTCTTCCTCGACCAGCTCACCTTCGGCGAACGCGTCGAGAGCCCCGAAGCCACCAAACTGCCCGTGCTGCTGGCGGTGTCGCTGCTCAAGAACGCGCGTGGCGAGATCGACGTCAACCTGCCCATCTCCGGCTCGCTCGACGACCCGCAGTTCTCGGTCGGCGGCATCATCTGGCGCGTCATCGTCAACCTGCTGAGCAAGGCGGTGCTCGCGCCGTTTTCGCTGCTGGCCGGCGACGACGGGGGTGAACTGGGCAGCGTGCCTTTCCAGCCCGGGGTGGCCGAGCTGGGCGACGAAGCCCGAGCGCGCCTGGACAAACTCGCCGACAAGCTCAAGGACCGCCCCTCGCTCAAGCTCGAAGCCACCGGCTGGGCCGACGCCGACCACGACCGCGAAGGGCTGCGCCAGGCCCACGTGGAGCAACTCATGCGCCGCGCCAAGGCCAAGGCCAAAGGGGTGGACGTGGAGGAGGTGGTCATCGAGCCGGGCGAGCGCAGCACCTGGCTGAAGGCCGCCTACCAGGGGGCCGACATCAAGAAGCCGCGCAACCTCATCGGCATGGCCCAGAGCCTGCCCGACGAGCAGATGACGGCCCTGCTCAAGGCCAGCGCCGTGGTCGACGAGGCCGCGCTCAAGGCCTTGGCCGACGACCGGGCGAACGAGGTCAAGGCCTACCTCAGCGACCGGCTGGCGCCCGAGCGGGTGCGCCTGACGGCCTCGCGCGTGGGCGCCGAGGGCAAGGTCGACGAGAAGTCGGGCGGCAGCAGCGTGCGGTTCGAGCTGCGGTGAAACGCGCTTCGGGCGGCAGGCTCGCCTGCCAGACCCGGCTCAGAAACGGAAAACCCGCTGCCTGGTGACCAGGACAGCGGGTAAACCCTTTTGAATCCAAACCTTTTCGCGGGGGTTGGATCGGTGACAGCGCCAAAACACAGGCCCAGTGACCGGCGCTGGCGCCCGGTTGCCCTGGAGGCTGTGTACTGAATTTCTTTAGAATGAAACAGATTGTCGGGTTGATGCACCGCGCCGTCCTGAAGAGAGTCTGAAAAACTCCTGAAGCGCACCCGCCCGTTTCATCCCTGCCGGCAGGAAGCCGGTGTTGCCGCCGATCGAGGCACGCCCGAGGACCCCTTGGCCCAACGTTACCGGTTCGATGCCTTCGAGCTCGACACATCGGAGAGACTGCTTTACCGAGACGGGCAGCCGGTCGGCCTGGGCGCGCGGGCCATCGCCCTGCTGACGGCCCTGCTCGCACGACCGGGTCGGCTGGTGACCAAGGTCGAGCTGCTGGACCGGGTCTGGCCAGGCCTGGTGGTCGAAGAAAACAACCTGCAGGTGCAGGTCTCGGCCCTGCGCAAGGTGTTGGGCGCCCACATGATCGTCACCGTGCCCGGGCGGGGTTACCGCTTCGTGCAGGCCGTGCAATCCGATCCTCCCCAGGCCGCTGCCGCCCAGGTGGTGGGTCGCGCCAGCCGGCCGGCTCGCGCCTGGCACACCCACGCCGCGGCCGAGGCCCTGTCGGTGTTGCCGGCGCAGACCAGCCGCCTGCTGGGCCGCGACCGCGACCTCGCTGCCCTGGATGAGTGGCTGCCCGCTTCCCTGATCACGGTGGTCGGCCCGTCCGGCATGGGCAAGACCGCGCTGGCCCTGGCCGCCGCCCACCGCTGGCAGGCGGATCGGGCCGACGGTTCGGCCTGGGTCGACCTGTCCGCCTTGCACGACCCCTCCCAGGTCGTGACGGCGGTGGCCCAGTGCCTGGGGCTGGCGCTGACGCTGACGCTGAGTCCCGAGCGGGCCTGCGCCACGCTCGTCGACGCCTTGCGTGCCATGCAGGTGCTCATCGTGCTGGACAACGCCGAGCAGGTGTTGCCCGCCGTGGCCGAACTGGCCATGGCCCTTCTGGCCAATGCCCCCGGCGTGCGCCTGCTGGTGACCAGCCAGGTGCCACTGAAGGTGGCGGGCGAGCGCGTGTTCCGCCTCGGTCCCCTGGCCGTGCCCGCGCCCGATGCGAGCCTGCGCGATGCCCTGGCCCATGGGGCGGTCGAGCTGTTCGTCGACCAGGTGCGTGCACTCGATCGGCATTTCGAGTTGCAGCCGGCCCAGGTGCCCGAGGTCGCGCAACTCTGCCGGCGCCTTGACGGCCTGCCGCTGGCCATCAAGCTGGCGGCCGCTCGGGTGCCGCTGCTGGGCCTGAGCGGCGTGCTCAGGCGGCTCGACGAGCGCTTCCAGTTGCTGGCCCGCGAGCAGGTGGGCGTGCCCGATCGCCACCAGACCCTGCAGGCCGCGCTCGACTGGAGCCATGCCTTGCTGGAGCCACCCGAGCAGGCGATGTTCCGCCGCATGGCGGTGTTCTCGGGCAGCTTCCCGCTGGCGCTGGTGCCGATCCTGGGTCAGGCCGGCCCAGGGTGTGAAGCCCTGGATGAATGGCGCGTGCTCGACACCCTGGGTGCCCTGGCCGATCGGTCGCTGGTGGTGGTCGAAGGTGGCGAGCAGCCTCGTTACCGGCTGCTCGACAGCGTGCGTGAGTACGCCCAGCTCAAACTGGAAGCCAGTGGTGAACAGGCCCGCCTGCAGCATCACCACGCCCAGGCGGTGGCCGACCTGCTGGACGTCGCTTACGACACGTACTGGTCATCTTCCGACGCCGACTGGCTGAGCCGCCATGCCGCAGACATCGACAACGTGCGCCTGGCGCTCGACTGGGCGACGGCGCACGAGCCGGCGTTGGGCGTGCGCATCCTGGGCGCGGCCGGGCCGCTGTTCCTGTTGCTGGGGCTGGCGCCGGAAGCGCGCCGCCGGGGCGAGCCGCTCTTGGCCACCGCCTCGGGCCTGGGCGTCGCCCCCGAGGCCACGCGCTACTGGCTCGAGGGCAGCCGACTGCATTGGGGCGTGGACAACGCGCGCATGCTGGCCTGGTCGCAGCGCGCCATCGATGGCGCGCGCCTGGCGAGCGACGCCCGCGGTGTCTTCCTGGGCCTGCGCTGCCAGGCGGGCAGCGGCCTGCTCAACACCGGGCAGGCCCGCGAAGCACTGCGCGAGATGGCCCGCCTGGAGTCATCGGCCTGGCCTGCTCGCCTGCTCACCCAGCGCCTGCTGGCCGAGGTCAGCGTGCTGCGTGGCCAGGAACGCATGGCCGATGCGCGCCGCACCTGCCAGGGGCTCATCGTGCAGGCCCAGGCCGCCGGGCTCGACGGCGTGCTCTCGGCCGCGTTGAGCGACCTGGCCGCCATCTGCCTGGCCCTGGGGGACACCGACGGCGCCTTGCGCGTGAGCCAGCAGATCCTCGCGCGAAGCCGCCACCGGCGCGACAACTTTGTCGTCCATGCGCTGGCCATCGTGGCTTGCGTGGCGTTCGTGCGGGGTGACCTGGCGCAGGCCCGTGCGTCCCTGCTCGACTTCGTCGCGGCCTCGCGCAGCCGCAGCTGGGAATGGCTGGGCTTGTACTCGGGCCTGCTGGCCCTGCTGGCCGTGCAGGAAGGTCGCCTGGAAGCGGCGGCTCGGCTGCTGGGCTACGTCGACCGGCAGCAGACGCAGCTTGGCTCGCGAGACGTGCTGGGGGTGTACGCCCGCACCCGGGCGCGCGCCGCGGTGGACGACGCGCTCGAGCCCTCGGTCCTGCGCCGCCTGCTGGACCTGGGCGGGCAGCTCGAGCCGGATGCGGTCTGTGCCTGGGCTTTCGAAGCCCCGCCGGCATGAACCACGACGCGCCCGCCCCCCCGGATGAATCGCCGCTGGTGGGCTGGCTCAGCGGTGCGGGCCTGCTGCACCTCGCGCCCTTGCTGCGCGCCCACGCGATCGATGTCGACGTGCTGGGCAGCCTGAGCGAAGCCGACCTGGTTCACATCGGCCTGCCTCTGGGCGACCGCAAGCGCCTGCTGCAGGCCTGGGCCCAAGGGCCTTGGCAGCCACCAGCCGATGCCGAAGGCCAGCGCCGCCAGCTCACCATCGTCTTCGCCGACCTGGCCGACTCCACCGCCTGGTGCCAGGCCCTCTCACCCGAAGCCTGGCGCGAGCTGGTGCTGGGTTTCCAGCGCGCGGCCGTCGACGTGTTGCAGCGCCATGGCGGTGTCGTGGCGCAGTACCTCGGTGACGGCGTCCTGGCCTACTTCGGTTACCCGCAGGCCCGCGAAGACGCTGCCACGCGCGCCGTGCATGCGGGGCTGGCGCTGGCCGACGCCATGGAACGCCTGCCCGTGCCACAGGCCTTGGATGGGCGAACCCAGCTGGGCGTGCGCGTGGGCATCGAAACCGGCCTGGTGGTGATGAGCGCCGTCGGGGCCGTGGGCGAGGGCGGGCGCCGCGAGCACCTGGCCCTGGGCGACGTGCCTCACATCGCGGCGCGCCTGCAGGCGCTGGCGCCCGAGCAGGCGGTCTGCATCGGTGACACCACCCGAGCCCTGGTGGGAGGGCAGGTGGTTTGCGAGGACTTGGGGGTGCACCCGCTCAAGGGCGTTCGCGAACCCAGAAGGGTCTGGCGTGTCAAGGGGCTGTCGGGCAGCGGATTGCGTTTCGAGGACGCGGGGGTGGGGCCGCGCAGCCCCCTGGTCGGTCGCCAGCACGAGCTGGCCTGGCTGCAATCGCTGTGGCAGGGCGCGCTCAAAGGTCAGGGCCAGGCGGTGCTGCTGTCCGGCGAAGCGGGCATCGGCAAGTCGCGCATGGTGCGCGAGTTGCGCGCCCGACTGGGCCTGGCCGGGGTGCAGGCGCCGATGCTGCAGTGCTCGCCCTGGCATGTGCATGCGCCGCTGCATCCCTTGCGCGAGGGCTTGCGTCGCCGCCTCGGGTTCCGCGCCGAGCAGGACGCTGCCAGCCAACGCGCTCAGTTGATGGCCCTGGCCGCAGGGCAGGGCCTGAGCGCGGCCCAGACACAGGCCCTGGCGACCTTGCTGTTTGTCGACGAGGGCGCCCAGCCGTGGTCGGGCAGCCCGCGCGAACGCGAAGACGCCCTCATCGACGCGCTGGTCGCGTTGGTCGAGCGGCGCGCCTGGCGCCTGCCCCTGCTGCTCGTGATCGAAGACGCCCACTGGGCCGATGCCGGCACCGTGCGCTTCATGCAGGCCCTGGTCGAGCGCCTGGCCGGCTGGCCGATGCTGCTGCTCGTCACCCACCGGCCGGGCTTCCAGGCGCCGTTCGACGGGCAGCGCGCCGTGGCTGCGTTGAAGGTGCCGACCTTGCAACGCCACGAGGTCCAGCAACTGGTGCAGTCGCTGGTCGGCGCGTCCTCGGTGCCCGATGGCTGGCGCTCGATCGTCGAGCGCGCCGACGGCATGCCGCTGTATGCCGAAGAACTGGCGCGAGCGGCGGCCGGCGCGCAGGCAGACGCGTCCGCCATCCCGGCGACCTTGCAGGACTCGCTGATGGCGCGGCTGGATCGCCTGCCTCGTGCGCGCGAGCTGGCCCAGCTGATGGCGGTCATCGGCCGCGAGGTGGACGCCGAATTCGTGGCGACCGTGATGAACCGCCCGCAGGCGTCGGTGGCGCCCGACCTGGCCGCGCTGGCCGCCGCCGCCGTGCTCCATGAAGACGCCGCGCCACACGGGCGCCGCTACGCATTCCGTCACGCCCTGCTGCAGGACGCCGCCTTGCAGTCCTTGCTGGCGCCGCGTCGCCGGTCCTGGCATGAACAGGTTGCGCGCGCCCTGGTGGCGCATGCGGCCCGCCGCAGCGAAGAAGTCGACCCAGCCGAAGTGGCCCGCCATGCCGATGGCGCCGGCCTCGATGAGTGGGCCGCACGCTGGTGGCGTCAGGCCGCCGAGCGCGCCCTGACGCGCAGGTCGATCGAAGAAGCCATGACGCACTTGCAAGCCGGCCTGCACAGCGCCGAGCGACTGCCCGCCGGGCCCGAGCGGGACCGCTGCGAGATGGAGCTGCGCGCCATGCTCGGCACCGCGCACATGCTCAGCCGTGGCTGGGCCGCGCCGGAGGTCGAGCAGGCCTACGCTCGCGCACAGGCCCTGGCCGACCGGGGCGACCACGTGGCCGAGGCCATCTGGCCGCTGTGGGGCAACTGCGTCTTTCACCTCGTGCGTGGTGACGTTCGCCTGGCCCAGGGCATCGGGCAGCGCATCACCACGGTGGCCCGCCAGGCCGACAGCCGCCTGGCCTGGCTGGTGCACGACATGCTTCACTTGCAACTGGCCTTCTACAGCGGCCAGGTGGCCGAGGTGCCGACATGGGCCGAGCGGGTCGAGCACCGCTTCCAGGACCCGGCCGACCGGTCACTGATCGCGCTTTACTCGACCGATCTGCTGCTGGTGGCCCGGGTGCATGCGATGCACGCGGCCTGGCTCACGGGTGTGGACGATCCAGGGACCGCAGGCCCTGTGCACGATGCGGCGTGGGCGCAGGTGCTGGCCCGTGCCAACGAGCTGCACCATCCCTATTCGCTGGCCTGGGCGCTGAGCTGGGGCGCCATGATCCACGTGCACCGGCGAGAGCCGGAACGCGTCGAGGCCTGCGCCAGGCAGGCCGAAGCCCTGGCCCGAGAGAACGGCCATGCCTACGCCTGCGCGATGGCGCATGTGATGCAGGCCTGGGCGAGGGCCCAGGGTCGGCTGCTGGCGGGGCAGCTCCCCGAGGCCGAGGCCGCGCTGGTCGACATGCAGGACGCCATCGGCCTGTTCCGGGAAACCGGCGCCGGCATCGTCGTGCCCTTTTTCCTGACGCTGCTGGCCGAGGCGCAGGCCGAGTGCGGACAGGCCGCAGCCGGCATCGGGCACGTCGACGAAGCCCTGCGCCTGAGCGAGGCCGGCGGTGAACACTGGTACCAGGCCGAATCGCTGCGTGTGCGCGCGGCCCTGCTGGCCACGCTGCCCGGTCGCTTGCCCGAAGCCCATCGCGTGCTCGACGAGGCCCAGGCGCTGGCGCAATCGCGATCGGCCGGTCGCTGGGTTCGGCATTGCCAGGCCACGCGTGCCCAACTGCTCGCGGCCTCAGGCTGAGGCGTTCGGCGCGCCAGCGCTCAAGATGGCGCTCAGGTTCTCGGGTGAGAAGAAGTCCGCCGGCATCACCGTCTGGCCGAACAGGCCGAAGTAGCGGTCTGCCTGGTGCGGCTGCTGCGCCAGCGCGGCGAACACGGGCAGCATCTCGGGTGGCGGGGGCAGCAGTTGCGCCATGTCCTGTGCGAACTGGTGCAGGGGCTCGCCCATGCGGTCGCGCTCGGGGCCATAGTCGGCCATGGCCTCGTCCATCGGGCGTTGGCCTGACAAGCCTTCGTGCAACAAGCCCGCCAGCAACCGTGCGTCGCGCAGCGCGCCGGTGATGCCTGCCGCGGTGATCGGGTCGATGGTCGCGCCGGCGTCGCCCACCAGGGCCCAGCCCGCGCCACTGGCCTGGCGACGGTGCGTGCCGGTGCTGACGGCGGTCCAGTCGCTGGCCAGGCGTGCGCGTTTCACCTTGCTCGCCAACGTGGGTGCCAGCGCTTCGCACTCGCGCAAGAACACCGCGCCGGCTTCGGCCTGCGACACGCGGCCTGCGCGGCCCGGTCGGATCAGGCCCACCAGCGTCTGCCCATGGTGGGTGTGCCAGGCGTAGAACATGCGCTCGGGCCGCGAATGGAACTCGACCTCGTCAAGCGGCAGCTCGTCGAAGTAGGCGTACACGTTGTGTGAACCGGCGTCCTTGTCCTGGGCCACCAGCGTGGCGGCGTTCACCGCGCGGGCCAGTGGCGAATGCGTGCCATCGGCCCCGACCACGAAGCGGGCGGGCAGGGCGCGCTCGCCGCCGTCTGCCAGTCGGCCCTGGACTCCTGTCACGCGCCCCGCCGCATCGCGAACCACGCCGGTCAGCGTGAAGCCCTCGAGCACATCGGCGCCTGCTTCGCGCGCCGCGTCCAGCAGCACCTGGTCGAGCACCACGCGGCGCGGCGCCATCGCAGCGCCGACCCGGGTGTGGGGCGGCGTGCCGCGCACGGTGAGCTCACCCATGTCCAGCTTCATGTCGCGCAGCAGGGGGCAGCCGCTGTCGACCAGCCGGGTCAGCAAGCCCCACTCGTCGAGCAGGTCCACGCCTGCGTGCCAGATCAGGTGGGTCGACAGGCGCACGTCGGATGGGAAACGGGCCTGGTCAACGAGCAGCACCCGGTGGCCTTGGCGGGCCAGGTGCAGGGCGGTCGCGGCACCGCCACAGCGGGCGCCGACGATGACAACATCGTGCATGGTGAAATCCGTACAGCTGGTTTCGGCTGGGTGGCGCCATGACGTGCTGGTCTGCCATCACCCGCAGCGATGCTAACGCAGCGGCAAAGCGGCGTCATGGGGGGCGATGCCGAGCAATCCGCACGATCACCGCTTTTGCGTGACAGCGAACGGGTGACTTGGCGGCGAGTGCGCGTCACACTGCAGGCACGAGGAGGGCGCCATGAACGTCACATCCATTGCCTTGAGCGGCGTGCAGGCGGCATCCACCCGCCTCGATGCCGCCGCCAACAACATCGCCAACAGCCAGACGCCGGGCTTTCGCCGCGATCAGGTCATGCAGCAGACGCAGGAGCAAGAAGGCGTGCTCACCGTGGTCGGCAAGGCCCAGGAAGTCGGCCCCGACCTGGCCGCCGACCTGGTCGAACAGATGCAGGCCACCTATGCCTTTCGCGCCAACCTGCGCACCATCGAGGCCGAAAAGCGCATGACCGGCAGCCTGCTCGACATCCAGGCCTGATCGGCCCCAGTCTCGGTCTCGGTCTGGGTTCGCACGCCGGGCCGGCTCGCGCGACAATCGCGTGGCGCTCACCCTCCTGCGCGGATGGGCGCCCAGACGTGACCGACCCCCAACCCGACCGCCTCATCGCCCACCTCGACATGGACGCCTTCTACGCGTCGGTCGAGTTGCTGCGCTACCCCGACCTGCAGGGCCAGCCCGTGGTCATCGGGGGAGGGCGGCGCCACCAGCCCGAGGTGCAGCCCGATGGCAGGCGGCGCTACGCCCGTTTGCGCGACTACGCCGGCCGAGGGGTCATCACCACCGCCACCTACGCGGCCCGCGCCCTCGGCGTGCACTCGGGCATGGGCCTGATGAAGGCCGCTGTGCTGGCGCCCGACGCCGTGCTGCTGCCGGTCGATTTCGACGAGTACCGCCGCTACTCGCGCCTGTTCAAGGCCGCGGTGGCCTCCATCGCACCGGTGATCGAAGACCGGGGCATCGACGAGATCTACATCGACCTGGGCGAGGTGCCCGGCGCCCGCGATGCCACCCCGCAAGACCCGCTGGCCGGTGCGCGCGAGCTGGCCTGGCGCATCAAGCAGGCGGTGCGCGCCGCCACCGGCCTGAGCTGCTCCATCGGTGTCACGCCCAACAAGCTGCTCAGCAAGCTGGCCTCCGACCTCGACAAGCCCGACGGCCTGACGGTGCTGACCCACGCCGACGTGCCCGTGCGCCTGTGGCCGCTGCCCGCCGCGCGCATCAATGGCATCGGCCCCAAAGCCAATGCCCGCCTGGCCGAACGCGGCATCCACACCATCGGCGAGCTTGCCGCCGCCGATCCGGCGCAACTGATCGAGGCCTTCGGGCGCAGCCACGGCCAGTGGCTGCACGAGGCCGCCAACGGTCGCGACGAACGCCCCGTCGTCACCTGGCGCGAGCCCAAGTCCATCAGCCGCGAAACCACCTTCGAGCGCGACCTGCACCCGCGCGAGGACCGCGCCCAGCTCACGCCGATCTTCACGCGCCTGTGCGAGCAGCTCGCCGCCGACCTGCAGCGCAAGGGGTACGCGGGCCGCAGCGTGGGCGTCAAGCTGCGTTACGACGACTTCCACATCGTCACCCGCAGCCTGACCCTGCCGCACGCCACCCGCGATGCGGCGCTCATCCGCCAGTGGGCCGGGCGCTGCCTCAAGACGGTGCCCCTCGATCAGCGTTTGCGCCTGATTGGCGTGAAAATGGCGTCCCTGGTGCCCGGTGACGGCGGTGAGCCGCCGCGGGTCGATGCCGAGCTGAGCTCATTGCCGCTGTTCGACCTGACCGACACCAGCCACGCCTGATCGCAGGCCCCGGTCCTTTTTTGCCGTTCACACCATGTCCTTGCTCCCCTCGTTCCGCCCCGGCGCTCGCGCCACCGCCCGCGCGCTGACCCGCCTGACTGCCGCCGTGGCCCTGTTGGTGTCGGTGTCCGGTTGCAGCGTGCTGGCCGTGGCCGATGCGGCGGTCACGGTGGCCGCGACCGCCGTCAGCGTGACCGCCACCGTGGTCGAGACGACCGTCGACGTGGCCGCCGCCGGGGTGCGCGCCGTCACCGCCGACGACAAGGACCCGAAGCAGGTCGAAGATAAAAAGGCCGAAGAAAAGCCGGGCCCGGATCAGCCTCAGGAGCCCGCCCAGGAAGCGCCGCAGCGCAGCTGGCAGGCCCCCGAGTGGCCCGTCAACCGCTGACCTGGCTGGGTGCATGGCGGTGTCTGACCCGGTCGCCTGGCTGACCCTGCAGCCGCAAGGCGAGCGCGTGCCAGTTCACGCTGGCCAGAGCCTGCTGGAGGCCGCGCTGGCGGCTGGCTTTGACCTGCCCCGTTCGTGCCGCAATGGCACCTGTCGCGCCTGCCGCTGCCGGATGACGGCCGGGCGCGTGCGCTACCGCGTCGAGTGGCCGGGCCTGAGCCCCGATGAACGCGAGGCCGGCGAGGTCCTGCCCTGCGTGGCGCTGCCCGATGGCGACGTCGTGCTCAGCCAGCCGCTGGCGCGTCGGGCGTCCACCTGAAGCGCTGCTGGCGCACGCCGTCGATCACCACCTCGCCGGTGAACATCTCGAAGGGCCGCACCCACAGCGCGCCTTCGCCATACAGCGGTCGGTAAACCACCAAGGCCTCGTGCGTTTCGCTGTGTCGGGCCACGCCGAACACCTCGTAGTGGCCCCCTTTGTAATGGGTGTACAGGCCGGTGGGGATGTCGGGCAGAGGGGTCAGGTCGTCGTCGGTGCGCATGGGGGGCTTTACGTTGCCTTACTTGGGCGATTGTCCACGGGCCCGGTGAGGGCGGCGTTGAACACCTCAAGGACGCGCGCCCTGACCACCCAACCCCGAAAGAAGGACACCACCATGAAGATCCGCCTGCTGACCGCTGCCCTGATCACCGCCGTTTCCGCTTCTGCCTTTGCCCAGGCGCCCGCCACCCCGGCGACCCCGGCCACGCCCGCTGCCCCCGCCGCTTCGGCCGCTTCCGGCGTCCACAAGGCCGGCCACGAGTTGCGCAAGGAGCGTCGCGACGTCCGTGAAGAGCGCCGCGAAAAGCGCGAAGCCCGCCACGAGCGCAAGGAGCAGCACAAGGCCGCTCATGCCGCGCACCAAGCCGCTTCGGCCGCTTCCGCCGCCAAGTGATCGACTGAGCCGTCCGGGGCCTGCGGCGCAGGCACAATGACAGGCTTTGGCCGCGCGCCGCAGCGCCCGGCTGACGTGTTCGCCTGACCTTGTCGCCCGCGCCCATGCTCTGGTCTTCCATCAACCGCCAACTCGACCGCCTGCGCCCTCAGCGCCAGGCGGTCGTCCTGCTGGCGGACGCCTGCCTGATCCTGCTGGCCTGGCACCTCACCTACCTGTTTCGCATGGGGGTCGAGCGCTGGCTGCACGAGCGCCCGTCCTACGACTGGGCCGTGGTCCTGGGCGTCATCGCCATCTACAGCGTGCTGTCGTGGGCCGCTGGCGTGCCCCGCGCCACCTGGCGCTACGTCAGCTTCCACGACATCAGCCGCCTGGGCTGGGTCTGCCTGGGGGCCGGCCTGACCAGCGCCGTCATCGTGCTCATGGCGCAACTGGTCGAGGTGCCGCGCGCCGTGCTGGCCCTGCACCCGCTGCTGGCCCTGACCCTGCTGGCGATCGGTCGCATGGCCGTGCGCATGCTCAGCGAATCGTCCCGCGCGCGCCGAGCCGGGGCCTCGCCCAACGGCCAGCACGCGCTGGTGCTCGGTGCCGGCGCCGCCGCCAAGCTGCTGATCGCCGGCATCCAGCACCGAGGCTGGACGGTGGTTGGCCTGCTCGACGACGAGCGCCGCAAGCACGGCAGCACCATCTCCGGCGTCAACGTCTGGGGCGGGCTGGAGCTGCTGCAAGAGCCCGACACGCTGCACGGCGTCACCCACCTCATCCTGGCCATGCCATCGGCCACGCACGATCAGCGCAAGCGCGCGCTCGACCTGGCCGCCGCCACCGGCCTGCCTGTGGTCACCGTGCCCTCCGCCGACGAGTTGCGCGAGGGCCGCTCGCGCATCGACCGCGTGCGCGACATCGAACCCGAAGACCTGCTGGGCCGCCAGCCTGTCAAGCTCGACGAAAGCGCTGTCTCCGGCCTGATCAGCGGGCAGACCGTGTTCGTGACCGGCGCAGGGGGCTCGATCGGCTCCGAGCTGTGCCGCCAGATCGCGCGCTTCGGCCCCAGCCGCATCGTGCTGTTCGAGCTCAGCGAGTTCGCGCTCTACCAGGTCGAGCAGGAGCTGGGCGAGCAGTTCCCGCACCTGCCGCTGGTGCGCCTGGTCGGCGACGTCAAGGACCTGGGGGCGCTGCGACGCGCCATGGCCCAGCACCGCCCCGACCTGGTCTTCCACGCCGCGGCCTACAAGCACGTGCCCTTAATGGAAGACGAGAACGCGTGGGTCGCGCTGCGCAACAACACCCTGGGCACCTACCTGTGCGCCCAGGCCGCGGCCGAGGCCGGTGTGCAGCGCTTCGTGCTGATCTCCACCGACAAGGCCGTCAACCCGACCAACGTCATGGGCGCCACCAAGCGCGCCGCCGAGATGGTCGTCTCGCACTGGGCGGCGCAGGCCCCGCGCACCCGCTTCATGGCAGTGCGCTTCGGCAACGTGCTGGGCTCGAGCGGCAGCGTCATCCCCAAGTTCAAGGAGCAGATCGCCCGGGGCGGGCCGGTCACCGTCACCCACCCCGAGATCACGCGGTTTTTCATGACCATCCCCGAGGCCGCCCAGCTCGTGCTGCAGGCCGCCGCGCTGGCCGATTCGGGCCAGGTCTTCGTCATGGACATGGGCCAGTCGGTCAAGATCGCTGACCTGGCGCGCGAACTCATCCGCCTGAGCGGACACACCGAAGCGGAGATCCCCATCGTCTTCAGCGGCCTGCGACCTGGCGAAAAGCTCTTTGAAGAGCTGCTGGCCGACGCCGACACCACCTTGCCGACGCCCCACCCGCGCCTGCGACTGGCCCGCCTCAATGGCGAGCTGCCGGCCGACTGGATCGAGCGCCTGCTGGCCCTGGCGCAGGACGAGGCCGCCGGCACCCCGGCGGTGCTGCGCGCGCGTCTGCACCAGCTGGTGCCCGAATACGCCCCTCGCTGACGCGCTTGAGAACCTGTCGCCGATTCGATTCAATCGGGGCCAATCCGGGCCAATCCGGGCATATGGGCCGTGACAAGCGGCCTGATCGCCTGCGAAAGGCACTTGCCACACCCTATACTGACTCCCACACTGTGAACGTGGGCCTCACTCCTGCCATGACTTCCAAACTCAAGATTGCCGGTTGGGTTGCGCTGGGCGCGCTCGCCGGCGGCCTGACCACCCTGCAATTTGGCGCGACCGCTCGCAACACGGTGTCGCCCCTGCCACTGGAAGAGATGCAGCAGCTCGCGGCGGTCTTCGGCATGGTCAAGACCGACTACGTCGAGCCCGTTGACGAGAAAAAGCTCATCAGCGACGCCATCGGCGGCATGGTCTCGGGGCTGGATCCGCACTCGGTCTACTTCGACAAGACCACCTTCAAGGAATTCCGCGAGGGCACCACCGGCAAGTTCGTCGGCGTGGGCATCGAGATCGGCATGGAAGACGGCCTGGTCAAGATCGTCTCCCCGATCGAAGGCTCGCCTGCCTTTCGCGCCGGCCTGAAGTCCGGTGACCTCATCACCAAGATCGACGACACCTTCGTCAAGGGCCTGACCATGGACCAGGCCGTCAAGCGCATGCGCGGCGAGCCCAGCACCAAGGTCGTGCTGACGGTGTTCCGCAAGTCCGAGAACCGCAGCTTCCCCGTCACCATCGTGCGCGAGGAAATCCGCGTGCAGTCGGTGCGCGCCAAGATCGCCGAGCCGGGTTATGGCTGGGTCCGCGTCAGCCAGTTCCAGGACCGCACGGTCGAGGACTTCGTTGCCAAGGTCAACGCCCTCTACAAGGAAGACCCCAAGCTCAAGGGCCTGGTGCTCGACCTGCGCAACGACCCGGGCGGCCTGCTCGAAGGCGCCATCGCCATCTCGGCGGCCTTCCTGCCCAAGGACGTGACCGTGGTCTCGACCAACGGCCAGCTGCCCGAATCCAAGGCCATCTTCAAGGCCCGTCCGGAGGACTACACCCGCCGCTTCGGCTCCGACCCCCTGGCCAAGCTGCCTGCCGCGCTCAAGACCGTGCCCCTGGTGGTGCTGGTCAACGAGGGCTCGGCTTCGGCCTCCGAGATCGTCGCGGGTGCCCTGCAGGACCACAAGCGCGCCACCATCCTGGGCGGCCAGACCTTCGGCAAGGGCTCGGTGCAGACCGTGCGCCAGCTCACCGCCGAGACCGCGCTGAAGATCACCACCGCGCGCTACTACACCCCGAGCGGCCGCTCCATTCAGGCGCGCGGCATCGTGCCCGACGTCATGATCGACGAGACCGAAGACGGCAACGTCTACGCCGCGCTGCGCGTGCGCGAAGCCGACCTCGAAAAGCACATCACCTCGGGTCAGGGCAAGGAAGAAAAGGACGCCGCCCGCGAGAAGGCCCGCGAGGAGGCCATCAAGAAGCTCGAAGAGGCCAGCAACGGCAATGGCAAGAAGGCCGATGCGCCCAAGCCCCTGCCCGAGTTCGGCAGCGCCGAGGACTTCCCGCTGCGCCAGGCGCTCAACAAGCTGCAGGGCAAGCCGGTCGTGGCCTCCAAGACCATGACCGAGCGCAAGGCCGAAGGCCCGGCCGCGGCCGCCTCGGCCACCGGGTCCGCCTCGGCCCCCGCCAGCGCCCCCTGACCCGGCCAGGGGCCCCGACCTCGGTCGGGCGCCGGGCCCACCCACCGTGCAGGACGAACAGGAACTCCGCTACAGCCGCCACCTGCTGCTCGACGAATGGTCCGAAGCAGCCCAGGAGCGGCTGTTGCGTTCGCACGCCGTCGTCATCGGCGCGGGCGGGCTGGGTGCCCCGGCACTGATGTACCTGGCCGCTGCAGGCGTGGGCCGCATCACCGTGGTCGACCCCGACACCGTCGAGCTCAGCAACCTGCAGCGCCAGGTCGCACACACCACGGCCAGCGTCGGCCAGCCGAAGGTCGAGTCGGCCGCAAGGGCCCTGGCCGCGCTCAACCCCGACGCGCACGTGATCACCTTTGCACAGGCCGCCGACGAGGCCTGGCTCGCCGCTCACCTGCCAGGCGCCGACGTCGTGCTCGATTGCACCGATGCCTTCGCCACGCGCCAGCGCATCAACCGCGCGGCCTGGGCCGCCGGCGTGCCATTGGTGTCGGCCTCGGCCCTGCGCTGGGATGGCCAGATCAGCGTCTTCGACCCGCGGGATGCGGCCAGCCCTTGCTACGCCTGCCTCTTTCCGCCCGAGCCCGCGCCCGAGGAAACGCGCTGCGCGCTCATGGGCGTGTTCGCGCCGCTGGTGGGCCAGATGGGCGTGATGCAGGCCGGTGAGGCCATCCGCCTGCTGGCCGGCCTCACGGGGCCTGCCGGCTCGGCCGCTGGCCACCGCTCGCTCACGGGTGTGTTGCAGATGGTCGATGGCCGCGACGGCAGCGTCACCCGCCTGCGCGTCAAGCGCCAGCCGGGTTGCCCGGTCTGCGGGGGCGATCACCCGACGTCGCAGCAGGCATCGGCCTGAGCGGTCGCAGCGCGCGCGAGCGTGCACAGTCGCGTCGCCGCAACTCCGCCCGCTTGATCGCCCTTTTCCGCGCCTGATCGCCCAGGGCGCGGCCCATACTGGCCTTCAGGCCCTGTGAAGGGGCGAGACCAGGATTGCCGAGCATGAACAACCCCAAGGAACTGCGGGAACGCAATTTCCCCACCGCTGGCCAGGACGCCGAGGCCGCATCGAAGTCGCCGCTGTATGGCGGCCCCGACAGCAGCTATGCGCTGGCTTTCACCGACATCGACTTCCTGCTGGGGCCGGAGATGCGACCGGTGCGCATGCAGCTGGAGCTGCTCAAGCCGGAACTCGTTCAGCGCGAAGAAAACATCGAGTCG
Organism: Burkholderiales bacterium RIFCSPHIGHO2_01_FULL_63_240; assembly: GCA_001770725.1. Classification (GTDB taxonomy): domain Bacteria; phylum Pseudomonadota; class Gammaproteobacteria; order Burkholderiales; family Burkholderiaceae_C; genus Aquabacterium. Next base: position 72,782 of record MERU01000010.1, on the reverse strand, counting down.
ACCATCGTCGTCTTCGGCAGCGCCCGCATCCTGCCGGCCGAGGCGGCCCGCGAGCGCCTGGACGAGGCCGAGGCCCTGCCGCCCGGCAGCGCCCGCGAGCAGGGCATCCGCGCGGCCAAGCGCCTGCTCGGCATGTCGCGCTTTTACGAAGAGGCCCGCCGTTTCGCCAGCCTGGTCACCGAGCATTCGGCGCGGCTGGACCACCCCATCTACGTTGTCACCGGCGGGGGGCCGGGCATCATGGAGGCGGGCAACCGCGGTGCGCACGAGGTCGGGGGCAAGAGCATCGGCCTGAACATCGTGCTGCCGCACGAGCAGGAGCCCAACCCCTACATCACGCCGAAGCTGTGTTTCCAGTTCCACTACTTCGCGCTGCGCAAGATGCACTTCCTGATGCGCTCGGTGGCGCTGGTGTGCTTCCCCGGCGGCTTCGGCACGCTTGACGAGCTCTTCGAGACGCTCACCCTGATCCAGACGGGCAAGTGCCGCAAGCGCCCCGTGCTGCTGTTCGGGCGCGAGTTCTGGACCAAGCTCATCGACTTCGATCACCTGGTCGAGACCGGCATGATCAGCCCGGAAGACGTGCACCTGTTCCGCTTCGTCGAGACCGCCGACGAAGCCTGGTCCACCCTGCAGCAGCTCTACGGCCTGGGGCAACCCGAGGCCGACTCGGCCTGCGGCTGGTGAGGCGCTGCCAAGGATTGCCGCTTTCTGGTGCCCAACGATGACCACAAGCGCACCCCGCCCGCACGATCCTGCTAACTTGCAGGCAGGTGCATCGACTCCGTCATCGACCATGAGCAAGCCTGGCAAGACCGCACTGATCCTGACCGGTGGGGGCGCACGCGCCGCCTACCAGGTCGGCGTGCTCCAGGCTTTGCAACTGATCCGGCGCGACGCGGGCGAGAAGCGCCGCGCCAGCCCCTTTCGGATCATCTGCGGCACCTCGGCCGGCGCCTTGAACGCCATGGCCCTGGCCAGCCGGGCCGACCACTACGACCTGGCCCTGCGCGCCATGGTCGAGGTCTGGCGCGACTTCCGCACCGAGCAGGTCTATCGCTCCGACTCCTTCGGCGTCATCCAGAGCGGCGCCAAGTGGCTGACCCTGTTCTCGCTGGGTTGGGCCGTGGCCCGCTGGCGCCGTGCCCGCCCGCGCTCGCTGCTCGACAACGAGCCCCTGCGCGAGTTGCTGCCGCACCTGTTCGACATGGAGCGCCTGCCCGAGCTGATGGCCAAGGGCCACATCGACGCGGTGGCGGTCACGGGTTCGAGCTACACCAGCGGCGAGCACGTCACTTACTACGACAGCGCCGAGCCCATCGAGCCCTGGACCCGTTCGCAGCGCCTGGCCGTGCGCGAGCGGCTCACGCTCGACCACCTCATGGCCTCGTCGGCCATCCCCTTTGTCTTTCCGGCCGTCAAGCTCGACGTGCAGGGCCGCCCCCACTACCTGGGTGACGGCTCCATGCGCCAGGCCGCACCGATCTCGCCGGCCATCCACCTGGGCGCCGACCGCATCCTCGTGGTGGGTGCGGGCCGCCTGCACGAGCCGCAGGAAACGCGGCCCATGGCCACCGAGTACCCCAACCTGGCGCAGATCGCCGGTCACGCCATGTCCAGCATCTTCCTGGACGCGCTGGCCGTGGACATCGAGCGCATGCAACGTGTCAACAGCACGCTCAGGCTGCTCACCCCGGAGCAGCGCGAGCAGACGCAGCTGCGCCCGGTCGACATCCTCGTGATCGCGCCCAGCCAGCGCATCGACGACATCGCCGCGCGCCACCTGTGGGCGCTGCCGCCCGCGGTGCGCGCCATGCTGCGCGCGGTCGGCGTGTACGGCTCAGGCCGCAGCGCACGGGGCACGGCGCTGGCCAGCTACCTGCTGTTCGAGTCGTCCTTCACCCGCGAGCTCATCCACCTGGGCTTCACCGATGCGCTGGCCAAGCGCGAAGAGGTGGTGAACTTCTTCGGCTGGGGGCAGGGCGTGGACGCCGGTGATGGCGGCTCGGACGGCTCTCCCAGCGCCTGGGGCGACCTGGATGTGCCAGGCTTGACAGCCGATCCTGCTCAGGGTAGAGTCGCGAGCTTCGCGTAATTTGCCCGTCAAAGCCTTTTGATGGACCCTTCGAGGGTCACCGCTGGGCTGGGGCATGCCGTGAGCCACTCGTCAGGTGGTTTTCACATCGCGCGAAGTTTCAAGCTCTTTTCCTGAAAGGTCTCAACATGTACGCGGTCATAAAAACCGGCGGCAAGCAATACAAAGTTGCTGCTGGCGAAAAGATCAAAGTAGAACAGATTGCTGCGGACGTTGGCCAAGAGATCGTGATCGACCAGGTTCTGGCAGTCGGCATCGGCGCAGAACTCAAGGTGGGCACGCCCTTGGTGGCTGGCGCCAATGTGAAGGCAACCGTCGTTTCGCACGGTCGCCACGACAAGGTTCGCATCTTCAAGATGCGTCGCCGCAAGCACTATCAAAAGCGCCAAGGCCATCGCCAGAACTTCACCGAGCTGGAAATCAGCTCGATCAACGGCTGATCACGGTCGCCTAACTTCCAAGGAGCAGATCCATGGCACAGAAAAAAGGCGGCGGTTCCACGCGGAACGGCCGTGACTCCCAACCGAAGATGCTGGGTGTGAAGGTCTACGGCGGTCAAGTGATCTCCGCTGGCTCGATCATCGTTCGTCAACGCGGCACCCGCTTCCACGCTGGTCCCAACGTCGGCACCGGCCGCGACCACAGCCTGTTCGCGCTGGTCGATGGCACCGTGTCCTTCGCTGTGAAGGGCCCGCTGAACCGCAAGACCGTGGTCGTCACCCCGGTCTGATGTTCAGTCCCTGTCGCCTGGTGCCCACGCGGCACGGGCGACACCCCGAAGCCCCGGTCCGCCGGGGCTTTTGTCATTCTCGGGCTGCGCTGATAATCGCACCCCAACCCGAAACGATCAGGACACGTCCATGAAATTCGTCGATGAAGCCACCATTGATGTGGCCGCCGGCAACGGTGGCAGCGGTTGCATCAGCTTCCGTCGCGAAAAGTTCATCCCCTTCGGCGGCCCCAACGGGGGCAACGGCGGGCGCGGTGGCCACGTCTACGTCGAGGCCGACCGCAACATCAACACCCTGATCGACTACCGCTACGCCCGCCGCCACGAGGCGCGCAACGGCGAGCAGGGGCGTGGCTCCGACCAGTTCGGCGCGGCCGGCCCGGACATCACCCTGCGCATGCCGGTGGGCACCATCATCCGCAATGCCGAGACCGGCGACATCATGATGGAGCTGCTCGAGCACGGTGAAAAGCGCCTGCTGGCCAAGGGTGGCGACGGCGGTTTCGGCAACCTGCACTACAAGACGGCGACCAACCGCGCCCCGCGCAAGAAGACGCTGGGCTGGCCCGGCGAGCTCTTCAAGCTCAAGCTGGAGTTGCGCGTGCTGGCCGATGTGGGCCTCTTGGGCATGCCCAACGCCGGCAAGTCCACGCTGATCACGGCCATCTCGAATGCCCGCCCGAAGATCGCCGACTACCCCTTCACCACGCTGCACCCCAACCTGGGCGTGGTGCGCGTCGGCCCTGAGAAGAGCTTCGTCGTCGCCGACATCCCTGGCCTGATCGAGGGTGCATCGGAGGGCGCCGGCCTGGGTCACCTGTTCCTGCGCCACCTGCAGCGCACCCGCGTGCTGCTGCACGTGGTCGACCTGGCGCCGTTCGACGACGACGTCGACCCGGTCAAGCAGGCCCGAGCCATCGTCAACGAACTCAAGATCTACGACGAAGAGCTCTACAACAAGCCGCGCTGGCTGGTGCTCAACAAGCTGGACATGATCCCCGAAGAGGAGCGCGTCGGGCGCGTGGTGGACTTCGTGCGCCGCTATGGCTGGAAGGGCCCTGTCTTCCAGATCTCGGCGCTCACGCGTGAAGGCTGCGAGAAGCTGGTGCAGACCATCTACCAGCACGTTGCCAGCATGCAGGAGCACCACGAAGAGACCGACGTGCGCTTTGACGTCGAGGCGTCGCTGCCGACCGGTGCCGACCTGCTGGCCCAGCACGGCGTGAAGTACGACGCCGACATCGAGGCCCTCGTCAAGCCGAAGGCCGTGGCCAAGAAGAAGGCCGCACCTGCGAAGAAGGCCGCGCCTGCGAAGAGGGCTGCACCGGCGAAGAAGGCCGCACCTGTGAAGAAGGCCGCGCCTGCGAAGAAGGCTGCGCCTGCGAAGAAGGCTGCGCCCGCGAAGAAGGCCGCACCTGCGAAGAAGGCCGCACCTGCGAAGAAGGCCGCGCCCGCTAAGAAGGCTGCACCTGCGAAGAAGGCCGCGCCTGCGAAGAAGGCTGCGCCCGCGAAGAAGGCCGCACCGGCGAAGAAGGCTGCACCGGCGAAGAAGGCCAAGCGCGCATGAACGAGATCCTGAAGCACGCCCGCCGCATCGTCGTGAAGGTGGGCTCCAGCCTGGTCACGAACGAAGGCAAGGGCGTCGACGCCGAGGCCATTGGCAACTGGTGCCGCCAGATGGCCGCGCTGGCCGCCGACGGCCGCGAGGTCATCATGGTCTCCAGCGGTGCCATCGCCGAAGGCATGAAGCGCCTGGGCTGGACCAGCCGCCCGAAGGAGCTGCACGAGCTGCAGGCCGCCGCCGCTGTTGGCCAGATGGGCCTGGCCCAGATGTACGAGACGCAGCTGCGATCGCACGGCATGGGCAGCGCACAGGTGCTGCTCACCCACGCCGACCTGGCCGACCGCGAGCGCTACCTCAACGCGCGCACCACCCTGCTGACGCTGCTGTCGCACCAGGTGGTGCCGGTCATCAACGAGAACGACACCGTCGTCACCGACGAGATCAAGTTCGGCGACAACGACACCCTGGGCGCCCTCGTTGCCAACCTGGTCGAAGCCGACGCCCTGGTCATCCTCACCGACCAGAAGGGCCTGTACAGCGCCGACCCGCGCAAGGACCCGGCCGCCCGCTTCATCGACGTCTGCACCGCGGGTGACCCGGAGCTCGAGCGCATGGCCGGTGGTGCCGGCTCCAGCGTGGGCACCGGCGGCATGATCACCAAGGTGCTGGCGGCCAAGCGCGCCGCCCGCAGCGGTGCGTCCACCGTCATCGCCTGGGGCCGGGAGAAGGACGTGCTCCTGCGCCTGTCGCAGGGTGAGTCCATTGGCTCGCTCTTCCTGGCGGCCACCCAGAAGATCACCGCCCGCAAGCAATGGATGGCCGACCACCTGCAGCTGCGCGGCGCCGTGGTGGTGGACGAAGGCGCGGCCACGCGCCTGCTCGAAGGCGGCGCCAGCCTGCTGCCCATCGGCATGGTCGAGGTGCTGGGCGAGTTCCACCGCGGCGACGTGATCGCCGTGCGCAACCTGCGAGGCGAGGACATCGCCCGCGGCTTGGCCAACTACGCCAGCTCCGAAGCGCGCCTGCTGGTGCGCCGGCCGTCGGCCGAGATCGAGGCCCGCCTGGGTTTCGTCAACGAGGCCGAAATCATCCACCGGGACAACCTCGTCCTGGCTTGACCGCTCGCGTCAGGCGGGATTCAGGGTTACCCCCAACCTGTGGGTGAGGGGGGCGCCACCCTTTTTGATCCAGGCGGTGGTCACTTTTCGTGTTGTGACATATCCAGGGTTGAATTGGCGGCATGATATTTGGGTGCTGCACGAGACGCCCGGTTCCCCCAGAAGGATGGACCAAGGGTTGTCACTGTCGGACACACCCCCACGCGGGGCGTTACAACGCTGTACCCGATCGGTTTCCGACCCCACCTTGGAGTCCTGTTCCATGTCTTTGTTCTCTCGCGCTTTCTCGCATCTCAAGCCCCTGGCCCTGGCTGCATCTGCCACCGTCGCCGCCCTGGCCATCGCCCCGGCAGCACAGGCCAAGACCCTGGTCTGCGTCTGGGACGTCGCCGGCAAGACCGGTGATGTCTACGCCCAGGCCACCGACTACGCCATCTCGATGCAAAAGCAGAAGGTGGACATCGAACTCAAGAGCTACGTGGACGAACGCGTGGCGGTCGAAGACTTCCGCGCCAGCCAGTGCGACGCGGTCATCTCCACGGCGCTGCGCCTGCGTCAGTTCAACCAGGTCTCGACCTCGATCGACTCCATCGGCTCGACCACCGTCGTCAAGGGAGGCAAGGTCGACATCGACGCTTCCTACGAGGTCGTGCGCAAGGTCATCCAGGTCTTTGCCGACCCCAAGGCCGCCAAGCTGATGGTCGAAGGCAACTACGAAGTCGCCGGCATCTTCCCGCTGGGCGCCGCCTACCCGATGGTGCGTGACCGCAAGATCAACTCGGTCGAGGCCCTGTCGGGCAAGAAGATCGCGGCCTTCGACTACGACAAGGCCCAGAGCGTGATGATCCAGCGCATCGGCGCTCAGCCCGTGTCGGTCGACGTGACCAACATCGGTCCGAAGTTCAACAATGGCAACGTCGACATGGTGACCTTGCCGGCCGTGGCCTTCAAGCCCTTCGAATTGCACAAGGGCCTGGGCAAGACCGGTGGCATCGGCAAGCTGCCCCTGATGATCCCGACCGTGCAGATGGTCATCAACCGCAGCAAGTTCCCCGAAGGCTTCGGCCAGGTCTCGCGCGAGTACTGGCTGACCAAGTTCGACCACGCCCTCAAGCTGATCAAGACCGCCGAAGCCGGCATCCCGGCGCAGTACTGGGACGAGTTGCCCGCAGAGTCGGTGCCGAAGTACGTGATCATGTTCCGCGAGTCGCGCATCGACATCGCCAAGGCCGGCCACTACAACAAGCAAGGCCTGAACATCATCAAGCGCGTGCGTTGCGGCATCAACCCTGGCGACGCCGAGTGCGTGACCAAGACCGAGATCGATTGATGCCAAGGGGCGGCTGATGCCGCCCTGCTTCAAGCGTCGAGCCTGAAGGCCGCCACGGCCTGCACCAGCGTGTCCGCCTGCTGGCGCAGGCTTTCGGCGGCCGCTGCACTTTGTTCGACCAGCGCTGCGTTCTGTTGGGTGCTCCGGTCCATCTGGGTGACGGCTTCGCCCACGGCGGCGACGCCCGATGCCTGCTCGGTGCTTGCCGAGCTGATCTCGCCGACGATGTCGGTCACGCGCTGGATGGCGCTGACCACCTCGCTCATCGTGGTGCCAGCCTGATCCACCAGGGCCGAGCCCTGGGCCACGCGTTCCACGCTGGTGCCGATCAGCTCCTTGATTTCCTTGGCCGCACCGGCCGAGCGACCTGCCAGGCTGCGCACCTCGCTGGCCACCACCGCGAAGCCCCGACCCTGTTCACCAGCGCGTGCCGCTTCAACGGCCGCGTTCAGCGCCAGGATGTTGGTCTGGAAGGCGATGCCGTCGATCACGCTGATGATGTCGGCGATCTTGCGCGAAGACTCGTTGATGCCCTTCATCGTGTCGACCACCTGGGCCACCACCTCGCCGCCGCGGACGGCAACGCTCGAGGCGCTCATGGCCAGTTGGTTGGCCTGACGGGCGTTGTCGGCGTTCTGCCGGACGGTGGCCCCCAGCTCCTCCATGGACGAAGCGGTCTGCTCCAGCGAGCTGGCCTGTTGCTCGGTGCGCACCGACAGGTCGTTGTTGCCCTGGGCGATCTCGGCGCTGGCCGTGGCCACGCCGTCGGCGTTGTGCTTGACCTCGCGCACGATGCCCGAGAAGCTGCGCTGCATGCTCTGCATCGACTGCAGCAGTTGCATGGTCTCGTCGTTGCCGCCAGGGTGCACCCGCGCGGTCAGGTCGCCCTGCGCCAGCCGGTCCGCCACGCTCACCGCGTGCGCCATCGGCTCGGTCATGCGACGTGCCAGCCACAGGGCCAGCACCACCATCGCCGCCGTGGCCAGGGCCAGTGCGATGCCGATGGCCGCCTGCGTCGCGGTCACGCTCGACTGGGCCTGCTCGTTGAGCGCGTCGCCATGCTTCTCGATGGTGTCGGACAGCGCGGCCATCTCCGTTTCCAGTTCGCTGAAGGCGGCTTGCAGCGCTGGCACCATCTGCTCGGCCGAGGCCTGGTCGGTGCGCGCTGCCTTGACCAGCCGGTCCGCGGTCTCGAGGTACTTCTGCACCAGCGGCTTGGACTTGTGCAGCGCGGCGCGGCTTTCGTCGGCCAGCGGCAGGGCATCCAGCCGCGCCAGGGCGTCGTTGAAGGTCTTGGCGTGATCATTCAGGCCCTTGGCCGCTTCCTCGATGCGCTCGGGGCTGTTTTGCAGGGCCCCGAACAGCGCCAGCTGCCCATCGCCGCGCACGGCGTCGTGCATCATGTCGGCCTCCTGGCTTGCTTGCAGGGCCTGGCTCGACAGGATCGCGCTGTCGATGGCGCCGCCCAGGCGGGTCGAGGCGAACAGGCCGATGCCGCCCACCAGCGCGGCGGCCGATGCCCCGGCCAGGCCGAAGGCGATGATCTGGGTGCGCAGCTTCATGGTGCGGGGCCCTCCGGGTCAAAAGCGCACGGACAGACCGACCGTCCAGCCGAAATCGGGTGCGGCCTTGCTCAGGCCCCAGGCCGCGGCGGTGTCGATCTGCACCGAATTGGTCAGCAGGTAGGCCAGACCGATGTCACCGGTGACGACGTTGCCGCCATGGCGTCGACTGGTCAGTTGTTGTCCGGACAGCTCGGCAAAGCCACGCAGCCGCTCGGTGAAGGACTTGCCCACCACCACGGCCGCGATGCCGCCTGTGTAGCGCCGGCCGGCCTCGTCATGTTCGACGAAGACGCCAGGCATCACGCCCAGCGAGTGTCCGCCTGGCAGGTCCCATTCGGCGACCATGCGCAGGGAAGGGCGCCAGCCCTTGCCGCGGAATGCCCGCGAGCCGCTGTCGGTGTCCACGTGCAGCAGCCAGCCGATGCCAGGGCGACCGGTGGCCTCGTCGCCGTCATGTGTGTGCCATTTCAGGCCCAGCGCGATGTCCGCGCGACCCCGGTCGCGCGTGGTCAGGCCGGTTTCGTCGGTGCTGCGCAGGTACAGCGCGCCATCGGTTTCGATGCGGCTTCCAGGGTGTCGCCGATGCCGATGCGCAGCAGGGTGGGTGTGGCGCGGAGCTTCTCGCGGGTGCCGTCCACCTTGCTGCGCTCGAACGCCACGCTGGTTTCGATCTGGAAGCGGCCTGCGCCGACCACGTCGCTGGACTCCACGAAGTCCGGGCGGTCGGTGGCCAGGGGCTCTTCCTCGGCGCGGGCAGAGAACGCGCACATGGCCAGCAGGCCGGTGGTCAGCAAGGTTTGGGCAAGGCGAAAGTGAGCATTGGACATGGGGCAACCCCTTTGGGAATGTCCTTGGCTTTTCGGTCACTCGTTCAAAAGGTTGAATGTCCGTCTGATTTGCTGGGGTAATGCAGGGGTGCGCGCGGTTGGCTGACCAAAGCAAACAGGCCGCTGCCGGGGCCTGTTTGATCGGGTGGTGCAGTGCCGCGGCGGGCTTACTTGGCTGCGACCGGGCTCAGCCGCGCCAGCGAGGCGTGCGGCGACTCGGCTTCGCTGGTGCTGTCGGCATGCGGCCATGGGTCCTGGGCACCCTCGCCTCCGTCCTCGCCGTCCACCCGGCCACCGTGGGCGCCCCGCATGTTGCCGCGCAGGTAACGGTTGCCAGCACCACCGCCGCCGCTCTGCGGCTTGGGCAGAAAGCGTGCGAGTTCGGACAAGGCGAGCTGGTAGACGTCTCGCTTGAACTCGATGACCGTCTCCAGGGGCACCCAGTACTCGTGCCAGCGCCAGGCGTCGAACTCGGGGTGGGTGCTGGCGCGCAGGTTCATGTCGCAGTCGCGACCCATGAGTTGCAGCAGGAACCAGATCTGCTTTTGGCCCTTGTAGTGGCCGCGCGCGTCCTTGCGGATGAAGTGCTGTGGCACCTCATAGCGGAGCCAGTCCCGGGTGCGCGCGACGATGCGCACGTGCTCGGGCAGCAAACCCACTTCCTCGTGGAGTTCGCGGAACATCGCCTGCTCTGGCGACTCACCATGCTTGATGCCGCCCTGCGGGAACTGCCAGGAATGGGTGCGGATGCGTTTGCCCCAAAATACCTGGTTCCGATGGTTGAGCAGGATGATGCCGACGTTGGGCCGGAAGCCTTCACGGTCGAGCATAATCAACTCCGAATTTTCAACTGGTTTCATTATTGCACCGCTGAGCCGAAACGCCTAGGGCGTTTGTCAAGGCCTCAACTGAGCGGTGCTCTTTTTTTCCGCCATGAAAGCCTCTCAGTTCTTCATCTCCACCCTGAAAGAAGCCCCGGCTGATGCCGAGATCGTCAGCCACAAGCTGATGATGCGCGCGGGCCTGATCAAGAAGCTGGGAGCGGGTCTGTACAACTACATGCCCATGGGCCTGCGCAGCATCCGCAAGGTCGAGAACATCATCCGCGAGGAGCTGAACAAGGCCGGTTGCGTCGAGCTGGTGATGCCCGTGGTGCAGCCTGCCGAGCTGTGGCAAGAAACGGGCCGTTTCGAGAAGATGGGCGACGAGCTGCTGCGCTTCAAGGACCGCCACGGCCGCGACTTCGTGATCCAGCCGACCGCCGAGGAAGTCATCACCGACATCGCGCGCCAGGAGCTGCGCAGCTACCGCCAGCTGCCCAAGAACTTCTACCAGATCCAGACCAAGTTCCGCGACGAGCGCCGCCCGCGCTTTGGCGTGATGCGTGGCCGCGAGTTCACGATGAAGGACGCCTACTCCTTCGACCGCGACGTGGACGGCGCTGGCAAGACCTACGACGCCATGTACGCGGCCTACACCCGCATCTTCGAGCGACTGGGCCTGCGCTTTCGCGCCGTGGCCGCCGACACCGGTGCCATTGGCGGTGACCGCTCGCACGAGTTCCAGGTGATCGCCGACACGGGCGAAGACGCCATCGTCTACTGCCCGAGCAGCGACTACGCCGCCAACATCGAGCTGGCCGAAGGCGTGGCCCTGATCGCTTCGCGTGGCGCCGCCACGCAAGCCATGGAGAAGGTCGCGACGCCCGGCAAGAGCACCTGCCCCGATGTGGCCGAGCTGCTGGGCCTGCCTTTGACGCAGACCGTCAAGTCGCTGGTGCTGGCCACCGACGAGACCAACGAGCAGGGCGAGATCGTCAAGTCGACCATCTGGCTGCTGCTGGTGCGCGGCGACCACGATCTCAACGAAGTCAAGGCCGGCAAGGTTCAGTTGGCCGACGGCACCGGGCTCAAGGCCGGTTTCCGCTTCGCCACCGAATCCGAGATCATCGAGCACTTCGGCACCAAGCCGGGCTTCCTGGGGCCTGTCTTCCAGAATGCGGGCCTGAAGAAGCCCGTCAAGGTGATCGCCGACCGCACCGTGGCGAACATGTCCGACTGGGTTTGCGGCGCCAACGAAGCCGGCTTCCACATGCAGGGCGTGAACTGGGGCCGCGACCTGCCCGAGCCCGACCTGGTGGCCGACCTCCGCAACGTGGTCGAGGGCGACCCCTCGCCCGACGGCCAGGGCGTGCTGGCCATCCAGCGCGGCATCGAGGTGGGTCACGTGTTCTACCTGGGCACCAAGTACTCCAAGGCCATGAACGCGACCTTCCTGGACGTGGACGGCAAGCCCAAGCACTTCGAGATGGGCTGTTATGGCATTGGCGTGACGCGCATCCTGGGTGCGGCCATCGAGCAAAAGCACGACGAGCGCGGCATCGTCTGGCCCGACAGCATCGCGCCCTTCACCGTGGTCATCTGCCCGGTGGGCTACGACCGTTCCGAGGCCGTCAAGGCTGCTGCCGACGAGCTGCATGCGCAACTGCTGGCGCAGGGCGTGGACGTGATCCTCGACGACCGGGGCGAGCGCCCGGGGGCCATGTTCGCCGACTGGGAGCTCATCGGTGTGCCGCACCGCGTGGTCTTCGGCGACAAGGGCCTCAAAGATGGCGTGGCCGAGTACCAGGGCCGCCAGGACGCCGAAGCGACCAAGCTGCCCGTGAACGAAGTCCTGAAGCACTTGGTTTCTCGCCTGCAGATCGGGTGATCGCAGGCGTGTCGGTGGGTTAAGGTCGCTCCCATGCTGCCCTTTCTTCGTCTTGCCCAGGTTGCTCTGACGGCGCTGTGCCTGGCGTCGGCGCCTCGCATGGCCCACGCCGGTGCGCAGGCCGAAGAGCCCCTGGCCGATTCGGTGCGCACGGCGCTGTCGTCGGCCATCGGCCGCAGTGCCCCTTCGCTGAGCTTCGCGGATGCCCGTCAGCGCCAGCAGTGCGAGACCTGGGCCGGCTCGCTGGAGAACAAGCTGCTCAAGCGCAAGCCGGATGAACTGGTGCGCAAGGAGTTCCTGGTCACCGTCTGCTATGAAGCGCGCCGCGCCGGCCTGGAGCCCAGCCTGGTCCTGGGCCTGATCCAGGTGGAAAGCGGCTTTCGCAAGTACGCCATCTCCTCGGTGGGCGCGCGCGGCTACATGCAGGTCATGCCCTTCTGGTCGCGCCTGATCGGCACGGGCGACCCGGCCAGCCTCTTTCACATGCAGACCAACCTGCGTTTTGGTTGCGTGATCCTGCGCCATTACCTGGATCGCGAACGGGGCGACCTGTTCATGGCCCTGGGGCGCTACAACGGCAGCCGTGGCCGGGCCGAGTACCCGAACATGGTCACGGCGGCCTGGCGCACCTGGAAGGTGGCCGATGACGTGCTGGGTGGCACCCGTGTGGCCGGGGCCGATGGCGCCAACGGTGGTGTGGGTGGTGCGGGTGGCGTGAGGCTGGTCAGCCAGCCAGCGCAGCGCTGAGCAACGGCAGGGCGCTCAGAGCCCCTGCCACTCGCTGGGCCGCGCGCCCTCGATGCCCACGAGCTGCAGCACCCGCTCGACCGTGTCGTCGATGAGCTGCGCGATGGTCTGCGGCTTGTTGTAGAAGGCCGGCAGCGGCGGGAAGACGATGCCCCCCATCTCGGTGACGGCCGTCATGTTGCGCAGGTGGGCGAGGTTGAAGGGCGTCTCGCGCACCATCAGCACGAGGCGGCGGCGTTCCTTCAAGGTGACGTCGGCGGCGCGCGTGAGCAGGTTGTCACCGAAGCCGTGGGCCACGGATGCGAGCGTTTTCATCGAGCAGGGCGCGATGACCATCGCCTCGGTGGCGAAGCTGCCACTGGCGATGCAGGCGCCCACATCGCCCGGAGAATGCGCCTGGGTGGCCAGCGCTTCGAGCGCGCCGCGGTCCAGGCCCAGTTCATGGTGCACATTGAGGATGCCCGCCGGCGTGGCCACGAGGTGGGTCTGCACACCCAGGTCACGGGCGCGTTCGAGCAAGCGCACACCGTAGGCCGCGCCGCTGGCGCCCGTGATGCCGACGATCAGGCGCGGCACTCTTTGGCTCACTTGGCCAGTTCCTGCTGCAGCTCGCCGGACTGGTACATCTCCATCATGATGTCGGAGCCGCCCAGGAATTCACCGTTGACGTAGAGCTGCGGGATGGTCGGCCAGTTGGCGTATTCCTTGATGCCCTGGCGGATGGCTTCGTCTTCCAGGACGTTGACGGTCTGCAGGTCCTGCACACCGCAGGCCTTGAGGATCTGGATGGCGCGACCGGAAAAACCGCATTGGGGAAATTGGGCCGTGCCCTTCATGAACAGGACCACTTTGTGGCCCTTGACCAGGGCATCGATGCGTTGTTGAACGTCGCTCATGGGTGCTTCTCTTGCGCAAAAAACGAAAACAGGCCCGGTTATATCAGGCCCGACCTGCTTGAGCGGGGCGCAGGGTCACCCGGCTTGGGGTGGCAGGGCTCAGAAGGCGTAGCCGACGGAGACCTTGACCACCGGGCGCATGCGCAGACCGCGGACGATGTCGCCCACGGATCGGTCGCCCTGCAGCAGGCCGGTCAAGCGGTCGGTGCTGTCGGGGTCCGTGTTGAGCAGGCCGAAATCGGCGTTGAAGCGCCAGCTGCTGGCCTGGCCCAGGGACTCGGTGCGGGTGCTGTAGCCGGCGCCCACGTAGGCCTGGGCCTGAGGCAGCAGGTTGCGGCGACGCAACCCCAGCGGCGAGCCGAGGGTGTCGAGTTGCTGCAGGCTGAGGTTCAGGCCTCCGCCATGGTCGCCGCTGGACCACCAGGCCTGACCTGCTTCGCCGCTGACCAGGCCCATGGTGGCTCGGAAGCCGCCTTCGACATAGTGGTCAGCGAGCACATGCAGGCTGCGCATGCGCAGGCCCCCTTCGATCGGCTGGGCCAGCACGAAGCTGTCGCGCACGGGGTTGACCGGGCGCTCGATGACGGCGCCAATGCGACCTTCCCAATTGGGCCAGGGGCCGCTGTCGCGCAGGGCGAGGCCGCCACCCCCGGTGCCGGCCGCACGGTCTGCGGACGTGGCTGGGCTCAGGCGGGCGGGCCAGGGCAGGCGGGCGGTGGTGATGCCGTCTCCGGTGCCGCCCTGGCTGAGGATGTGGGCACCGCGAGGCACCATCTGGGCCTGCGCCGCCAGGCTCAAGGCGCTGGCCAGCACCAGGATGGCGGGGGCGGCCAGAACGCCGAGCGCGCGCGCGAACCCGGCGGTCGGCAGACCGGGCCGGGTGGCGAGGGGGCGGCGGTGTTCGGCTTGGCGCATGCGGCACTCCTGGGGACCACGTCCATGACGTCTCCATGCTAGGCAAGTGCACCCGGTCTGTGGGCCCGAGTTGTGTGCCCTTGTTGGGGCATTTTTGCCTGATGGGTTTGGCGCGGCGGGAGATCAAGGCTAGCGATCCAGCTCCCCACCGGGCATGGGTTTAACCCGTGGTCTGGCAGGGTGCGGGCCATTGGCCGCCGGTGCAGCGGGGCTGCCCCCCCAGGTCGAAGCGGGTGCTCACCTCGGTGAAGCCCGCCGCCTGCAACAACTGTTGCACTTGCGGGGCCTGGTCGTGGCCGTGTTCCAACAGCAGCCAGCCGCCCGGTTTCAGGTGCGCGGGCGCCAGCCGGGCGATGTGGCGCAGGTCGTCCAGGCCGTCGGGGCCGGCGGTCAGGGCGGTGCGGGGCTCGTGGTGCAGGGCGGCCAGGTGGTGGTCGCCCTCGGCGATGTAGGGCGGGTTGCTGGCGATCAGGTCGAAGCGCTGGTCGGCCAGGGGGGCGAACCAGCTGCCTTGCAGGCCGCGCACGTTGGCCAGGCCCAGCCGTTCGGCGTTGCCCAGGGCCACGGCCAGCGCGCCGGCAGAGAAGTCCACCGCGGTGACCAGGGCCCGGGGGCGCTGGCTGGCGATCGCCAGGGCGATGGCGCCGCTGCCGGTGCCCAGGTCGGCGACGCTGAGCGGCTGGTCGGGCGGCAGCAGCTCGAGCGCCCAATGCACCAGGGTTTCGGTGTCGGGGCGGGGGATGAGGGTGTCGGGCGTGACGCGCAGCATCAGGCCGAAGAATTCCTTCTCGCCCTGCAGGTAGGCGAAGGGCTCGCCCGCAGCGCGGCGGCCAAGCCAGTCCAGCAGGCGGCCCAGGTGCCCGGCGGGCAGCGGGTCGCCGTCGTGCGCGAGCACCCAGCTGCGCGGCACGCCCAGCACCGTGCAGACGATGAGCTGCGCGTCCAGCCGCTCGATGCCGGCGGCTTGGGCTTGCTGCAGGGCCTCGGCGACGGTGCGGGGGGCGGGGGTGAAGGCGTCGAGCACGGGGCCTGGCGGGGCGTCAGATGCCATGCGCGGCCTCCAGCTCGGCCAGTTGCTCGGCGGCCTGGGCCGACAGCAGCGCCGCGATGACCTCGTCGAGCTCGCCCTCCATCACCGCGCCCAGCTTGTAGAGGGTGAGGTTGATGCGGTGGTCGGTGAGCCGCCCCTGCGGGAAGTTGTAGGTGCGGATGCGGTCGGAGCGGTCGCCCGTGCCGATGAGGCCCTTGCGGGTGGCGGCTTCCTTGGCCTGGCGGGCGATGCGCTCCTGGTCGCGGATGCGGGCGCCCAGCACGGCCAGGGCCTTGGCCTTGTTGCGGTGCTGGCTGCGGTCGTCCTGGCACTCGGCGACGATGCCGGTGGGCAGGTGCGTGATGCGCACGGCCGAGTCCGTCTTGTTGATGTGCTGGCCGCCGGCGCCGCTGGCGCGGTAGGTGTCGATGCGCAGGTCGGCGGGGTTGATCTGCACCTCTTCGGCTTCGTCGGGCTCGGGCAGCACGGCCACGGTGCAGGCGCTGGTGTGGATGCGGCCTTGCGATTCGGTGGCGGGCACGCGCTGCACGCGGTGGCCGCCGGACTCGAACTTGAGCTGACCGTAGACGCCGGTGAGCACGGTGGGGTCGGGCCGCTCGGCTTCGAAGCGCAGCACGATCTCTTTGTAGCCACCCAGGTCGGATTCGCTGGCCGACATCACTTCGCTGCGCCAGCCCTTGCGCTCGGCGAAGCGGGTGTACAGGCGCGCCAGGTCGGCAGCGAACAGGGCCGATTCTTCGCCGCCGGTGCCGGCGCGGATTTCCAGGAAGGCCGGGCGCGCGTCGTCGGGGTCGCGGGGCAGCAGGGCGGTCTGCAGCTGGTCGATCAGGCGTTCCAGGTCGGCTTCGGCCTGGGTGACTTCTTCCTGAGCCATGGTGCGCAGGTCGGCATCGTCTCCAGCGCCTTGCAGCATCTCGCGGGCTTCCTGCAGGTCTTGCTGGCGGCGGGTGTGGCGCTGGGCCAGGTCGCACACGGCGCTGACCTCGGCGTGTTCGCGCGAGAGGTCGCGAAAACGCCGGTTGTCGGCGGCGACGGTGGGGTCGGCCAGGGCCGCGTCGAGCTCCTGCAGGCGGCGGGCCAGGCGGTCGAGCGATGAGGCCAGGGCGGGCGCGAGCGAGCGGCTCACGCGCCGGGCTCCTTGCGCGGGTCTTTGAGCGGGTCCCGAGGCGCTTCGTCGTGGCGGTGCGGTGCGTTGACGCGGGGCGCCTCACCGCGCAGGAACAGGCGTGACAGCGAGGCGGCCACCTGCGGGCGGTGGCGCGCGTCGGCGCTGTGCAGCTCGGCCAGGGCGCCGTGAAGCATCTTCTGCGTGAGGCCGCGCGAGAGGGCCTCCATGACCGCTTCGATGTCTTCGCCACGGGCCAGCAGCTTGCGCGCGCGGGCGATTTCGGTGGCGCGCCAGTCGTCGGCCTGGGCCTGCAGGGCCTGGATCAGGGGCACGGTGGTGCGCTGGTCGAGCCAGCTCACGAAGCCCTGCACACCGGTCTCGATGATGGCTTCGGCCTGGGCGACGGCGGCCTGGCGTTTTTCGCCAGCCGTCTGGACCAGGGCGGAGAGGTCGTCCACGGTGTAGAGGTAGACGTCGTCCAGGCGCGTGACTTCGGGCTCGATGTCGCGCGGCACGGCCAGGTCAACCATGAACATGGGGCGGCGTTTGCGGGCCTTGAGTGCGCGCTCGACGGCACCCAGGCCGATGATGGGCAGGGTGCTGGCGGTGCAGGAGACGACGATGTCGAACTCGTGCAGGCGATCGGGCAGGTCGGCCAGGCGGATGGCCTGCGCGCCCAGGTGGGTGGCGAGCTTTTCGCCGCGCTCGAGCGTGCGGTTGGCCACGGCCATGGCGCGCGGGGTGCGGGCGGCAAAGTGCGTGGCGGTGAGCTCGATCATCTCGCCGGCGCCCACGAAGAGCACCTTGGTGCGGCCCAGGTCTTCGAAGAGCTCGGCCGCCAGGCGCACGGCGGCGGCGGCCATGCTGATGGAGTGCGCGCCGATCTCGGTGGAGGTGCGGACCTCCTTGGCGACGGCGAAGCTGCGCTGAAAGAGCTGGTGGAGGGTGGTGCCCAGGGTGCCGGCGGTGTCGGCCTCGCGCACGGCCTGCTTCATCTGGCCCAGGATCTGGGGCTCGCCCAGCACCATGGAGTCGAGCCCGCTGGCAACGCGGAAGGCGTGGCGCGCGGCCTGGCTGTTTTCGAGCAGGTAGGTGTGGCGCAGCAGCTCGTCGGGGCCGACGCGGCCGATCTGGGCCAGCCAGTCCACGGCAACGTGGCGCAGGGCCTCGGGCGAGGCGCCCACACCGCCGGCGGCGCAGTAGAGCTCGGTGCGGTTGCAGGTCGACAGCAGGGCGACCTCGGGTTGGGCAGACTGCGGCGAGCCGGTCAGGCGCTCGTGCAGGTGCTTGAGCGCCGGGGCGAGTTGGTCCACCGCGAAAGCAAAGCGGCCGCGCAGGTCAACGGCGGCCGTGTGGTGGTTCAAGCCCAGGGTCAGGACAGTCATGGGCAAAGATTATAAAATCGACGGTTTGCTTTCGGACTTGCGCGGGGAATTCATCCCGTGCGAATGAAAAGTGTTGGGCCAATTCTTCAGCCACGTCCTGAATTTCCTGTTGCCGGCGGTGGCGATGGCGTTCCTGGTGCCGTCGCTGGCGCGTCTCATCTGGTGGAAATCGCTGGCGTCGGCCGGGTGGTGGCGCCAGGTGAAAGTGGTGGCGATGATCAACGTGGTCGTGCTGTTGCTCGGCCTGATCGTGCTGGGCCGCGACGGCGCCATGTGGACCTATGCCGGCTTGGTGCTGGCTTCTGCGCTGACGGTTTGGTGGACCGGGCTGCGCTGAGCCGCTCCGCTCCTGAACCACCCCTTCGATCCACCTTTCAAGCGCTGCCGCGCACGAACCCCGGTCCCCTCCATCAGGTCGCCATGAGCTACAGCGTCAAGGAAATCTTCTACACCCTGCAAGGCGAAGGCAGCCACGCCGGTCGCCCTGCGGTGTTCTGTCGCTTCGCGGGTTGCAACCTGTGGTCGGGCCGCGAGGCCGACCGGGCCTCGGCCGTCTGCCGCTTCTGCGACACCGACTTCGTCGGCACCGACGGCCTGGGCGGCGGCAAGTTCGAGACGGCGGTCGCATTGGCCGAGCGCATCGCCTCGTTCTGGCCGGCGTCCGCAGCCGGGGCGCAGGGGCAGCGCTTTGTCGTCATCACGGGGGGCGAGCCCATGCTGCAGCTCGACACCGCCCTGATCGACGCGCTGCACGCGCAAGGCTTCGAGATCGCGGTCGAGTCCAATGGCACGATCGCCGCACCGGCCGGCATCGACTGGGTCTGCATCAGCCCCAAGGCTGGCTCGACCCTGGTGCAGACCACGGGGCACGAGCTCAAGGTGGTGGTGCCGCAGGCCGGTTTCACCGAAGATGACCTGCTGGCGCTCGAAAAGCTGAGCTTTGAGCAGCTGCGCGTGCAGGCCATGGACAGCGCCGACCCCGAGGCGCGTCGCCAGGCGATGGCCTGGGCCGTGCAGTGGTGCCTGGACCACCCGCGCTGGAGCCTGAGCGTCCAGACCCACAAGACGCTGGGCATCCGCTGAC
The DNA here is from genome assembly GCA_001770725.1 of Burkholderiales bacterium RIFCSPHIGHO2_01_FULL_63_240. Taxonomy (GTDB): domain Bacteria; phylum Pseudomonadota; class Gammaproteobacteria; order Burkholderiales; family Burkholderiaceae_C; genus Aquabacterium. Next base: position 53,658 of record MERU01000010.1, on the reverse strand, counting down.
AACGCGCGATGCACCAGGCGCCCTCCCGCTGAAGGACCCCCGAGATGTTCGAGTTGAGCCAGACCTTTTCCTTTGATGCCGCGCACACGCTCAAGCGCCAGGTCTCGCCCGAAGAGGCCGCGGGCAGCCGCCGCATCCACGGCCACACCTACATGGCCGAGGTGATGGTGCGTGGCGAGCGCCAGCCCGAAAGCGGCATGGTGGTGGACCTGGCCGTGCTGCGCGAGGTGATCGCCGGCATCCGCAACCAGCTAGACCACCACTTCCTCGACGAGGTGGCCGGCCTGGGCGCGCCCACGCTGGAGAACCTGTGCGTGTTCATCTTCGCGCAGGTGCACAAGCAGGTGCCGCAGGTGTCTGCCGTGGCGGTGTCGCGCGCGGCGGGCGACCGCTGTGTCTACCGGCCGCAGGCCTGATCGCCGCTGGAAAGGCCGGAGCACATGAGCGAGGCCCCGAACCTGGCCGACCGCAGCCGTCAGGCCGTCTGGCACCCCTGCACTCAGATGAAGGTGCACCAGCACCTGCCGCCTCGGCCCATCGTGCAGGCGCAGGGCCCCTGGCTGGTCGATGACCAGGGGCACCGCATCCTGGATGCCGTCAGTTCGTGGTGGGTCAACCTCTTCGGCCACGGCTTCGCGCCCATCGGCCAGGCGATCGCCGACCAGTTCAACCGGGTCGATCACATCATGCTGGCCGGGCTCACGCACGCGCCGGTGGTCGAGCTCTCCGAGCGGCTGGCTCGCCTGACCGGCCTGGGCCACGCCTTCTACGCCAGCGACGGCGCCAGCGCCACCGAGATCGCGCTGAAGATGAGCGCGCACAGCTGGCGCAACCGGGGGCGCGCGGGCAAGCACCGCTTCATTGGCCTCGAAGGCGGCTACCACGGTGAAACCGCGGGTGCCCTGTCCGTGACCGACATCCCGCTGTTTCGCGAAGCGTATGCGCCGCTGCTGCGCCTGAGCGCCACGCTGCCTTCGCCCGACCCGCGCCGCGCCGCGCCCGGCGTGTCGCCCGAGCAGCACCTGCGGCACTGCATCGACGCGCTGGCCGCCTACCTGGCCGAGCACGCGCACGAAACCGCCGCGATCATCCTGGAGCCCCTGGTGCAAGGCGCCGCAGGCATGGCGATGCACGACCCTGCCTACCTGGTGGCCGTGCGCCGCCTGTGCGACCAGCACGAGGTGCACTGGATCGCCGACGAGATCGCCGTGGGGTTTGGCCGCACGGGCACCTTGTTCGCGCACCAGCAGGCCATCGGCGAGGGCGGCCAGCCGGTGCGACCCGACTTCATCTGCCTGAGCAAGGGCCTGACAGGCGGCGTGATGCCCTTGTCGGCCGTGCTCACCACCGACGCCGTGTACGGCGCCTTCTGGGATGACCGCACGGCGCATGGCTTCCTGCACTCGCACTCGTACACCGGCAACCCGCTGGCGTGCCGCGCCGCGCTGGCGGTGCTCGATGCCTTCGAGGCGCGCGACGAACAGGGTCGCGACGTGCTGGCCCGCAACCGCGAAGCCGCCGCGCATTTCAACGCGCTGACCGAGCCGCTGCGCCGCCACCCGAGGGTCAAGGCCAGCCGCCACCTGGGCATGATCTGGGCCTGGGACATCGACACCACCGAGCCCACGTTCGCGGCGCGCTACCACCGCGCGGCGCTCGACGCCGGCCTGCTGCTGCGCCCCATTGGCTCGACGCTGTATGCCATGCCGCCCTACGTGCTCAGCCCCGACGACCAGCGCCACCTCGCCGATGGCCTGCTGCGCGTGCTCGAGCAGGTGCTGGCCGAGGTCGATGCCTTGCCCCTGGCGGGCGAGCGCGCCCACCCGCTGGCCTGATCAGGAGCCCTTCAAGATGGTCGCCTACTTCGTCACCGGCACCGACACGGGCGTGGGCAAGACCCGCGTCAGCGCTGCCTTGCTGCGGGCCCTTCACCAGGCCGGCCACGCCCGCGTTGTGGGCATGAAGCCGGTGGCAGCCGGATGCGACTGGGTCACCACCGAAGACGCCCAAGGTGTGGCCCACGGCCAGTGGCTCAACGAGGACGTGGCTGCCTTGCGCGCGGCCGGCACCCTGGCCGTGCCCCCGGTGTTCGACAACCCCTACGCGCTGCCCGAGCCGCTCTCGCCCCACCTGGCCGCGCGCCGCGCCGGCGAAGCCATCGACCTGGACCACATCGAGGCGAGCTTTCATGCCTTGCGTCAGCACGCCGACGCCGTGGTGGTCGAAGGCGCGGGCGGTTTCATCGTGCCCTTGAGCGAGCCCGACCCGCTCACCGGTGAGGGCCAGTGGGCCACCAGCGCCGACCTGGCCATGCGCCTGCAACTGCCCATCGTGCTGGTGGTGGGCATGCGCCTGGGCTGCCTCAACCATGCGCTGCTCACGCAAGAGGCCATCGCCGCCCGCGGGCTCAAGCTGGCGGGCTGGGTGGCCAACCACATCGACCCCGACATGGCCGAGCAAGACGCCAACGTGGACACGCTGCAGCGGCGCTTGCACGCGCCCATGCTGGCGCGGCTGGCGTGGGCGCCACAAGCGACATCGGCTGAATTGGCTGAACTGGCGGCCAGCCTGCGCCTGCCTGGCAGGGCCTGAGGCTCTTCAGGCGTGCACCGGGGCCCCTGCGCGGGGCTCCTCGGTGGGCCGGGCTGGCGCGGGTGCCGGCGTGTGCGCATGCGTGCGGGTGGCCTGCTCAAGCAGGGCCGCCATCGGCATCGGTTTGCCGAACAGGTAACCCTGGAACTGCCGGCAGCCCATGGCCTCCAGGATCTGGTGCTGCTCGCGGGTCTCGACCCCCTCGGCCATCACGGCCATGTTCAGCGAGGTGCCCAGGTCGACGATCGTCTTGGCGATGGCCAGGTCGCGGGGCTGCGTGAGCAGGTCGCGCACGAAGGCCTGGTCGATCTTGAGCTGGTCCAGCGGCAGGCGCTTGAGGTAGGACAGCGACGAGTAACCCGTGCCGAAGTCGTCCAGCGAGAAGGACACGCCGTATTGCTTGAGGGCCTTCATCTTGGTGATGAGGTCGTCCATGTCGCGGGCGAACACGCTCTCGGTCAGCTCCATCTTCAGGCGCCGCGGGTCCACCTTGTGTCGCTCGATGGCGGCCATGGCCTGGACCACGAAGTCCGGCTGTCGGATCTGGTGCACGCTGATGTTGACCGAGATCGTCAGGTGCGCGGTGTCCGGGTGGGTGGCCAGCTCGGCGAGGTGGGCGCAGGCGGTGTCCAGGACCCACTCGCCCATCGGCAGGATCAGGCCCGACTTCTCGGCCAGCGGGATGAACTCGGCAGGTGAAATCATCCCGCGCCGGGGATGGGGCCAGCGCAGCAGGGCTTCGGCGCCCAGCATCCTGCCGTCGTGGTCGACCTGGGGTTGGTAATGCAGCGCCAACTGCCCTGTGCGGACGGCTTCGCGCAGGTCGGACTCGTAGGCGTTGCGGGCCTCCACATCGGCCTGCATGATGTGCATGGCCAGGTACATCGCCACCGCGGCGGCCACGGTGTTGACCTTGCCGCCGATGATGCGCAGTTCATCCGGCAGGTTGTGCGCGGGGTGTCCACCCAGAGAGGTGCAGGCCAGCACGACGAAGGTCAGGAAGATGAAAGCCACGATGCCGTGTCGCAAGAGCTTGGACGAGCCGCGCAGTGCCATGTAAGCGCCGGTGGCCAGGGGCACCAGAAACAGGTGCGTGGTGCGCGGCATCTGGTCGGTGGTCTGATCCAGGAACAGGCTGGTGAGGCAGACCATGGTGTACAGCGCCACGCACTCGATGGTGCCTCCGATGTAGGGGCGCCCTCGGCTGCCAAACCAGACCGCGAGCAGGCCGGCCGCCACACCCGGCGCTGGGATCAGTGCCGCCTGCCAACTGGCCAGTTTCAGGAGGCACAGCGTCCAGCCCAGCGCCATCACGGCCGTGAGCCAGCCGCAGACCGTCAGCAGCAGGGCCACGCGGCGCATGTGCCTGGCGCCCAGCCTGCTGGCTCGGTTGGATGGCGTTGGGGTCGTTGTCTGCATGGGAGGGCCGGGCCCTGGTCGCTCCGCGCTGATGGGGTTGCTGGTCTGCGGCGGGCGATTTTTCAGCGGGCCTCAGGCCATTTCGGCCGAAACGCCCGGCGCTTGAGCCGTGACCAGGGCGTCTGGCGTGGCTCATTCCCTCGTTGTCAGAGGGGGTGTGTCAGCGGCTGGGGTCAGCGCTTGAGGTAACCCGCTTCGCGAACCTTGCGCTCGGTCAGCCTCTGCGCGCGCGAGAGCACCTCGTCGATGCTCGGGGGGCGGGGCGCCAGCACGCGCGCCACCTCCTGTGCCACCGCCGTGCCGATGGCCTGGAACTCGGGGATGCCCACCCACTGGATGCCGACGTAAGGTGAAGGCGGCAGCGTCGGGTGGTCCTGATCGGCCGACAGGATGGCCTGCAACTCGACCTCGGCGTGCGGGTTGGCGCGTCGAAAAGGCGGGGCCGCGTAGGTCGATTGCCGGGTGCCGCCGGGCACGGCGTGCCAGCCCACATCGCGCGCGACCAGCTCGGTGTACTCGCGTGACGTCGCCCACTCGATGAAGGCCTGGGCGGCGGCCGGCTGGCGCGAACCGGTGGGAATGGCCAGCGACCAGCTCCACAGCCAGCGTGCGCCTTTCGGGGTGCTGGCCACCGGTGCCTGCAGAAAGGCCACGCGGTCGACCACTTGCGATTCGGCAGGCCGGTTGACAAAAGCACCCGCGACCGTGGCGTCGATCCAGATCGCGCAGCGACCGGCCGAGAACAGCGCCAGGTTCTCGTTGTAGCCGTTGGCGACGGCACCGGGCGGGCCGGCTTCGCGCAACAGCGACGCGTACATCGTCAGGGCCTGGCGCCAGGCGGGGCTCTGCAGTTGTGGCCGCCAGTTCATGTCGAACCACTGTCCGCCATGGGTGTTGGCGATGGTGGTGAGCAGCGAGAGGTTCTGGCCCCAGCCCGGCTTGCCGCGCAGGCAGATGCCGTACTGGCCTTTCGCCGGGTCGTGCAGCTTGCGCGCGGCCTGGGCCACCTGCTCCCAGGTGGGCTGCGCGGGCAACTGGATGCCGGCTTGCTTGAGCAGGTCGCGGCGCACCAGGGTCATGGTGCTCTCGCCGTAAAAAGGCAGGGCGTAAAGCTGCCCCTGGTGCGTGAGCGCCTGGCGGATGGGGGGCAGCAGGTCATCGACCTGGTAGGCGGCGCTGGGTTTGAGGGGCCTGAGCCAGCCCCGGCCGCTCCAGACCTGGGCCTCGTAGCCACCCACGGTCAGGACGTCGAAGCGACCGGCCTTCGTGGCCACGTCGCGCGTGACCTGCTGGCGAAGCAGGTCTTCTTCCAACGTCACCCAGCGGATGCGCACGCCTGGGTGGGCCTGCTCGAAATGCGGTGTGAGCTTTTGCAGCGTCAGCATGTGGCCGTTGTTGACCGTTGCGACGACCACCTCCTGGGCCCAGGCGCGATCGGGCAGGGCGCACAGCACCGGCAGCAGCGCCACCAGCGCCGGCAACGTGAAACCCACCCTGATCCCCAGGGGGCGCTCCCATCGAAGCAGGTTCATGCGAAGCTTCCGTCAGAATGGAGGCAGGCCGCTGTCTGGGCCTGTGAGCCGTTCGATCACCGGGTGCATGCCCGGGTGACGAGGGCCTCATCCATCAGGATACTTCAGATCTCCGGACAACCCTTGCGGGCTTTCACAACGGTCCCAACGTGCCTTCCGCCCCCCATGGCCTGCTGGCCACCCTGTCTCCCAGGCGCAGCCTGCGCGCCCGGTTCACCCTGCTCGCGGGCACCGGCGGGGTGATCTTCGCCCTGGTGCTGGCCTGGTGGGTGGCCCACGGTCAGCGAGCGCAGTTGCTCGATGCGCTCGACCGCTCGGTGCGCCGCGAGGCCCAGGTGGTGGGCGACGGCATGGCCGAGGCCCTGCGCCTGCATGTCGAGCGGGTGCAGCGCCTGGCGGCCACGCCCGAGGTCTCCAGCGGCCTGCAGGACCTGGGCAGCACCCGCCTGCAGCTCGAACAGCTGCGCGCGCACGCCCCTGAATTCGAATGGCTGGCCATGACCGACGCCGGCGGGCTGATCATGTCGGCCACCGGCGCCCGGCTCGAGCAGCACGAGGCCTCCGAGGAGCCCTGGTTCCGCGAGGGCAGCCAGCGACCGAGGGTGGGGCAGCCCCACGCGGCCGGGCCGCTCGCGCATTTCCTGCCCGTGGAGCCGGACGGCCAGCCGCCCCGGCTCATCGACGTGGCGGTGCCCGTGATCGACCCGGAGGGGCAGATGATCGGTGTGGTCGTCGGCATGCTGAACTGGCGCCGCATCGGTGACCAGCAGCGCCGCCTCGCCGATGGCATCGACGGGCCCGGGCACACCTTGCTGCTGTCGCCCGACGGCGCCGTGTCCATCGGACCGCCTGCCTTGAGCGGCCGCCTCGTGCGCCCGGCGGGGTTCGAGCAGATCCGCGCCGATGGGCGCGCCCGCGTGCTCGAGTGGCCCGACATGGGCCAGCGCCTGACCTCGATCGTGCCGGTGCGCTGGTCACCCGACCCCGAGCAGGAGCCCTGGCTGCTCGTGTTGCGCCAGGACCCGGAGCGCGTTTTCGGGCCGCTTGAGGTGTTGCAGCGGCGCCTGGCGATCGGCGGCCTGGTGGGCACGCTGGCCTTCATGTTGCTGATCTGGTGGCTGACCGGGCGCATCGTGCGCCCGATCGACCAACTCGCTCGCACCGCGCGCGACCTGCGCGCCGGCAAGCCCGCGCGTTTCGACGAGCCCGGCGACGTGGGGGACGAGGTGGCCCTGCTGTCGACCGCCCTGGCAGAGCTGCAAGCCGGCGTTCAGGCCCGTGTGGGCGAACTCGCGGCCTACCGCGACCACCTCGAAGAAAAGATCGCCGAGCGCACGCTGGAGCTGCAGCAGGCCCGAGACCGCGCCGAGTCGGCGAACCGCGCCAAGAGCGCCTTCATCGCCAACATGAGCCACGAGATCCGCACGCCCATGAACGCGATCATGGGCATGACCTACCTGCTGCGGCAGGCGGTGCGCGACCCCCAGCAGCTCGATCGCCTGGGCACGGTGCAACAAGCCGCCGACCACCTGCTCGACATCATCAACAACGTGCTCGACCTCTCCAAGATCGAGGCCGGCATGTTCACCCTGGCCGACGAGCCCTTCGACCTGCGCGCCACCGTGCAGCAGGCGCTCGACCTGCTGGCGCTCAAGGCGGCCGACAAGGGGGTCGGCCTGCAGCTGGACACCACCGGCATGCCCGCGTGGGTGCGCGGTGACGTCACCCGTGTCTCGCAGATCCTGCTCAACTTGCTGAGCAACGCGGTCAAGTTCACCGACCACGGGTCGGTGCGGTTGAGCGTTCACCCGCTGGAGCAGCCCGGCATGCTGCGCATCGAGGTCACGGACTCGGGCATCGGCATTTCGCCCGCCGACGCCCAACGGCTGTTCAACGCCTTCGTGCAGGCCGATGAGTCATCGACCCGCCGCCATGGCGGCACGGGCCTGGGCCTGGCCATCACGCGCAGCCTGGTCGAGCTCATGGGGGGGCGCATCGGCGTGGACAGCCGCCCCGGCGAAGGCAGCACCTTCTGGTGCACGGTCCGGTTGCCTGCCATGCCGGTGCTGGCGTCGACCACCAGCGACGTGGCCGCCATGGCTCAGCCGCCTGGCATGGAGGCCTCGGCGTTGATGGCAGCGCGGCCGCTGTCGTCTGCCGATGGCGGCGCCGAGGCCCTGGCCGAGTTGCGCCAGCGCTTTGGCGGCGCCCACGTCCTGCTGGCCGACGACAACGCCATCAACCGCCTGCTGGTGACCGAGTTGCTCGACATGGCCGGCATCGTCCCGGAGGTGGCAGAGACCGGCGCCGAAGCCATCGAGTACTTGCAGGCCCATCCTTGCGACCTCGTGCTCATGGACATCCACATGCCCGACATGGACGGCTTGACCGCCACGCGCCGCATCCGCGAGATGCCAGGCCTGGCCGACCTGCCCATCATTGCGATGACGGCCAGCGTGCTGCAGGACGAGCGCGACGCCTGTTACGCTGCCGGCATGAACGCCCACCTGGGCAAGCCACTCGACACGGGGCTGATGTACACCACCTTGCTGCACTGGCTGCGCAAGCGGGCCGACAGCCGGCTGGCTTCTGCCACGGCGGCCTGAGCCCCCTCGCTTTCACCTCGCTGTTCCTGCTGTTCCCATGCGCACCCGCCTGACCGATTTGCTCGGCATCTCCCACCCCATCGTCCTGCCCGGCATGACCTACATCGCCGTGCCCTCGCTCGTGGCCGCCGTCTCGAACGCGGGCGGCCTGGGCATCCTGGCGGCAGGCGCCCTCACGCCCGAAGGCTGCCGCGAAGCCATCCGCGAGGTGCGGCGCCTGACCGACAAGCCTTTCGGTGTCGGCTGCAGCCTGGGCCTGCCTGGCGCGGCCGAGTGCGCACGCGTGGCCATCGAAGAGCGCGTGCCCATGGTCAACGTGTCCATGGGCAAGGGCGAGTGGGTGATCGAAGGCGTGCGCGCCTATGGCGGCAAGGTGATCGCCACCATCTCCAGCGAGGCCCACGCGCGCTCGGCCCTGGCCGCTGGCGCCGATGGCCTGATCGTGACCGGCCACGAGGCGGCCGCCCACGGCGGCGCGGTGACGTCGATGGTGCTGATCCCGGCGGTGCGCGACATGACGGACAAGCCCTTGATCGCGGCCGGTGGCGTGGCCGATGGGCGCGGCCTGGTGGCGGCCCTGGCGCTGGGCGCCGACGCCGTGGCCATGGGCACGCGTTTCGCGAGCTCGGCCGAAAGTCCTGTGCACGCGGACACCAAGCGGCTCATCGTCTCGAAAGAGGCTGAGGAGACCATCTACTCCCCCAACTTCGACACCTGGCCTTGTCGGGTGATGAAGACGCCTGGGGGCAAGCGCTACACGGCGCACCGACTGAGCCCGCCGGTGGCGATCTCGCGGTCATTGAAAGCCGCGCGCGAGTTGAACACCCCCTTGCATCACCTGGCGAGAGAGGCGATGCAGCAGGGCGTGGTTGGGGCGGTGAAAGTGGCCTATTTCGGAGCGGCGACACTGGCCATGCGCAAGGCCATCCACGAGGGCAACCACGATGAGGGGGTCCAGCTCATCGGGCAGTCCCAGGGTTTGGTGCACGATGTGCTGCCGGTGGCGGAGATCGTGGCGCGCGTGATGCGCGAAGCCGCTGACGTGCGGGCGCATTTGCAGGCGCTGTGAGTGGTGTGGGGCGGACATGAACCCATGCAAGTGACCCGTGTGAAAAGGAGCCCTGAGATGTTGTCTGTTCCTTCATGCAGCCGTGCCTTGCTGTGCACGGCTGCCATGCTGATCGGAGCCTGTGCGCAAGCCGATGAGGTTCAGGTCGCCGTGGCCGCCAACTTCGCCGGGCCCTTCCAGCAGATCGCTGCTGGCTTTCAGGCGGCGACCGGCCACCAGGCCATCGTCGCCATTGGCTCGACCGGCAAGTTCCACACGCAGATCCGCAACGGCGCCCCCTTTGCCGTGTTGATCGCCGCCGACGACGAAACCCCTGCCAAGCTCATCAACGAAGGCCTGGCTGTCAAAGGCTCGTCCTTCACTTACGCCGTGGGCAAGCTGGTGCTTTGGAGCGCGAGGGCGGCCTACGTGGACCCCAAGGGCGAGGTGCTCAAGAAGGGCGACTTCCAGCACCTGGCCGTGGCCAACCCCAGGCTGGCCCCGTATGGCGCGGCCGCGATGGAAGCACTGGGCAAACTGGGGCTGTCCGACAACCTGGCGCCGCGCATCGTGCAGGGCGAGAACATCGCTCAGGCGCAACAGTTCGTTGCCACCGGCAACGCCGAGTTGGGGTTCGTGGCGCTGTCGCAGGTGGCGGTGCCTGGCAAGCCGCAGCTTGGCTCGTTCTGGTTGGTGCCGACCGACCTCTACACCCCCATCCGCCAGAACGCTGTGCTGCTCAAGACGGGGGCCAACCAGGCTGCCGCGCAGGCGTTGCTCAAGCACTTGCAATCTGATGCCGCCAAGGCGGTGATCCAGGCCTGGGGTTACGGCCTGTGAGCCCCACCGACTGGCAGGCCCTGGTGCAGGCGTTGCGGCTCACGGCCGAGCTGGCCGGCCTCACGACCGTGCTGCTGCTGGTCGTGGGCACGCCCATCGCATGGTGGCTGGCGCACACGCGTTCGCGCCTCAAGGGCGTGGTGGGGGCCGTGGTGGCTTTGCCGCTGGTGTTGCCGCCCACGGTCATTGGCTTTTATCTGCTGCTGTTGCTGGGGCCACATGGGGTGGTCGGTCAGGCCATGCAGTCCATCGGGATGGACTTGTTGCCTTTCACCTTCGCGGGGTTGGTGGTGGGGTCCGTGTTGCACTCCATACCGTTCGTCGTGCAGCCTTTGCAGCAGGCTTTCGAAGCCATCGGTTCGCGCCCGCTGGAGGTCGCGGCCACCTTGCGCGCCTCGCCCTGGGATCGCTTCCTCACCGTGGCCTTGCCTTTGGCCCGCCCCGGCTTCCTGACCGCGGCGGTGCTGGGCTTTGCGCACACCGTGGGCGAGTTTGGCGTGGTGCTGATGATTGGCGGCAACATCCCTGGTCGCACGCAGGTGCTCTCGGTTGCGCTGTATGGTCACGTCGAGGCGCAGGAGTGGGCGCTGGCGCATTGGCTTGCGGGTGGCATGGTGGTTTTCGGCTTTGGTGTGATGTGGCTGCTCTATGCTTTGAACGGCCGTGGCGGGCGGGCCCTGCGTGGGCTCAGCGGGACACCGACATGAGCCAAACGAACATGGCCTCTCGGCCGCTGGCCATCGAAGCCAGCCTGCGCCTGCATCGGCCAGGTTTTGTGCTTGATGTGAACCTGTGTGTGCCAGCGCAGGGCGTGACCGTGCTGCTGGGGACTTCGGGCTGTGGCAAGACCACGGTGTTGCGTTGTCTGGCCGGCCTGGAGCGGGCTCGAGGTCGCGTGCACGTGGCGGGTCAAGCCTGGCAAGACGACGAACGCGGCTTGCTCGTGCCCACCCATCGCCGAGCCCTTGGCATGGTCTTCCAGGAGGCGAGCCTGTTCGCCCACCTCTCGGTGCGAGACAACCTGCTGTACGGCTTTCGCCGCATCCCTGGCACGCAGCGCCGCATCCAGCCCGACCACGCCATCGGCTTGCTGGGCATCGGCCACCTCATGGATCGACAACCTGCGGGCCTCTCGGGGGGCGAACGCCAGCGCGTGGCCATCGCCCGGGCCCTTCTCACCAGCCCGGCGTTGCTGCTGATGGACGAGCCCTTGTCGGCGCTCGATGCCGCGCGCAAGGCCGAGGTGCTGCCGTATCTGTCTGCCCTGGGCGACAGCGGCGTGCCCATCGTGTACGTGACCCACTCGCTCGACGAAGCCGCACGGCTGGCCGATCACCTGGTGCTGATGCGCGAGGGGCGCATCGAGTTGGCCGGCCCGGCCGACGAGGTCATGGCCCGGCCTGACAGCCCGCTGGCACGGTTCGACGACGCATGCGCCATCCTGCATGCCACCCTGGTCGAGCGCGAGCCGGCGCCTGGACTGGCCCGGCTCAGGCTGGGTGCCGACGACGGCGCATCGCTCTGGGTGGGTGGGGGGGGCGAGGCCGTTGGCACCAAGGTGCGGGTGAGGGTGCTGGCGCGTGACGTGAGCGTGGCGCTCAGCCGCCCCCTGGACAGCAGCATCCTCAACATCCTGCCGGCCAAGGTGGTGGCGCTGCACGACGAGGACGACGCCAGCGTGATGCTGCGCCTGAGCCTGGACGATGGCAGCGCCCTGCTGGCCCGCCTGACACGGCGTTCGGTGACCACGCTGGGTTTGAGGCCAGGCCAGGCCGTGCACGCGCAGATCAAGGGCGCGGCCCTGATGCGGCCCTGACAAGTCGCGGAGCATTTCACGATCATTCCGGGTTTGCCCGGGCGCATCTCCGGGGCGACCCCATCCGGTCTAACCCTGGGGATGACGGTCGCGGCCAATGCATGGCCGTTTGGGCACATCCCGCGTCGTTGGTGCATGCGGACACTCCTGTTCATCCCACATCCAACTTGTGAAACCAGGAGCCTTCGATGCGATTTCGCCTGAGCCCCCAACGCCTGTTGCTGACCGCAGCACAGGCAGCTGTCACCGCACTCGTGTTGCCGGGCGTGGCCAGCGCCGCGACCCCGGACCCCTTCTTCCAGTACACCGACAGCACCCCGCTGGCCGACATCGCGCCGGGCACCGTCCTCAAGAGCCGCACGATCTCGGTCTACATCGCCGGCATCCAGACCACGCTCAAGGCCACGCAACTGGTCTACCGCTCGACCGACGCCAAGCAGCGTCCCACGGCCAACGTGACCACCATCTTCGCGCCCGATTGCAGCAAGACGAACTGCGCGAACAAGAACAAGGTCATTTCGTACCAGTCGTTCTACGACTCGCTGAACCCGGAAGATGGCCCGTCGCGTGCCTACGCCGGTGGCAAGCGCCTGCCTGACCTGCTGCCCGCTGTCGAGACCGTGCTGTTCGGCACCTACGTCAAGAAGGGCTACACCGTCGTCATCTCCGACACCGAAGGCCAGAAGGCCAACTTCGCTGCCGGCCCCGAGTACGGCTACAACACGCTGGATTCGATCCGCGCCACCTTCAATGCACCCCAGGTCGGCCTGTCGCGGGACGCCAAGGTCGTGATGATGGGTTACTCCGGCGGCGCCATCGCCACCGAGTGGGCCGCCGAGCTGGCGCCCAGCTACGCCCCCGACCTCAAACCCAACCTGATCGGTGCGACCTTTGGCGGCACCCTGGTGAGCCCCGAGCACAACCTGACCTACGTCGAAGGCACGCCCATCTGGGGCGGCGTGCTGCCCATGGCGGTCATCGGCGTTTCTCGCTCCTATGACATCGACATCCAGAAGTACCTGACCCCGCGTGGCCTGGAGGTCTACAACAAGATGCAGAAGGCTTCGATCGCCTACGTGCTGGGCCAGTACAGCAGGGTGACCTGGAAGGACCTCGTCAAGCCCGAGTTCCAGGATCGCACCAAGATCAAGGAGTACGTGGAAGCGGTGAACAAGGTCATCATGGGCACGGGCGGCACGCCCGAGATCCCGCTGCAGATCGGTCAAGGCACCGGCGGCATCTGGGAAGGCACCAAGCCATCGCCGTTGTGGGGCGCTGGCGATGGCGTGATGCTGGCGGGTGACGTGCGCACGCTGGCACGCCAGTACTGCGCGCAGGGTGTGGCCGTGCAGCACAAGGAATGGGGCACCAGCCACTTCCTGACGATGGTCAACTGGCTGCCTTGGGCCACCACCTGGATCGATGATCGCTTTGCTGGCAAGACGGCGCCACAGAACTGCTCGAGCATCGCCCCGGGCAACCCGCTGACCCCGCTGGTTTACGCACCCTGAGCCCAGGCCGCGCTAGCGCGGCCTGTTTCGGCGAAAGCCGTCAATCAGGGCGTCTAGCGTGGCTTGCAGTTCACGGCGCGCCGCACGCGGGCCCACACCCCATTGCGCCAGTTGCCCGTCCACGTGCATGCGCGCCATGCCGTACACAGCGCTGCGCAGCATGAGCGCCAGACGCTCGGGGGCAACGTCGTGTTGCAGATCGCCTTCGGACTGGGCCTGCATCACGAGTGTGACGGTGCGCTCACGCACCGCCTGGAAGTGGGACTTCAACGCAGGTGAAGCGTTGAAATCGTAAAGCCGCCTGGCCGACACCAGCCTGAACGACGTGGGGTGCTGCAGCGCCCAGGCCAGGAAGCTGTGGCCCAGGGTCCGCAGCCGCTCGATGGCGGCGGGTGGTGACTGGTGCTGGTCGCGATCGACCATCAGGCGCAAGCGGACAGTGGCTTCTTCGGCGATGGCCGTCATCAAGGCTGCGTGGTCGGCGAAGTGCCGGAACGGCGCGCCAGATGACACGCCAATGCGGCGCGCCACCTCGCGCAGGCTGATGCGCTCATCGCCCGACTCGTCGGCCAGTTGCAGGGCGGTGTCGATGACGGCCTGGCGAAGGTTGCCGTGGTGATAACGCCTGGTCGTGTCGTTTGGCATGGTGTCTTCCGCAAATGGCTGGCAATGGGTGCTCTGCGCAATGTAAGCACTGCGCATTCTGACTTCGTCCTCTTGTCGATCTCGATCAGCATGGTGGTCATTGCCACTTCACCCGCTTCGCCATGCCTGAATCACCGATTTCACCGTCCGCGCCGCAATCCGCATCGGCCGCAGCGGCTTCACCTTGGCGACTGTGGACCTGGGGCTCGTTGGGCCTGGTTCTGCTGAGCATGCTGATGCTGCTGAGTCAGCCGGATGCCGATGGAGCTCGGCGCCTCATCCGGGTGACAGCACGACTGTCCTTGCCTTTGTTCCTGCTGGCGTTCATCGCGTCGGCTTGGTGGCAGCGCTGGCCGAGCCCATTGAGTCGTGCGTTGATGCGGCACCGACGCCAGGTGGGGCTGCTGTTCGCCTCGTCGCATGCCTGCCACGCCGTGGCCATCGCGTGCCTGGCAGCCTGGTCCGATCCGGCGCTCTGGGCCGAGCTCACGCCCCTGCCCAGCCGTTGGATTGGCGGGGCTGGCTACGTGGCCATCTTGCTGATGGCGCTGACATCCTCCGACGCTGCTGTGCGCTGGTTGGGCGGGCCGCGCTGGCATGCCTTGCATCGCATCTGCGCCCATCTGATCTGGCTGGTCTTCGTGCTGTCCTGCCTCAAGCGGGTGGGGGCTGCGCCTGTCTATCTCCTGCCATTGGCGCTGTTGCTGGCGGCGATGTGTTTGCGTCACTGGCCGACCCGGCTTGCTGCCAGCTTGCGACCTTGAGCGATGGATGCAGGCGGTCCCTGCATGGCGGTCGTGTGCCGCGAAACGGAACTAGGGCATCATCTCCAGGACGAGCAGGTCGAGACCAGGAGCGATGCGGTGGATGTGTGGATTCAACGGGCGATGTGCGCAGCCGTGCTGTGCTTGTCGGTGAGCAGGGCTGGTGCAAGTGAGCCCTGGCCGGTCCTGCTGGCCTCGCCCGAGGCCACCGCGCGCCACCCTGTCGTCGACGAAACGCGGTTCGCCGGGCAAGGGTGGGAGACCATCGAGCAGGCCAACGTCGCCCTGTCGCAGCTGGAAGTGGGGCACTTCGATGGCGCACCGGCGGGATGGTTCGGTCGCCCGGTTCGCATCCACCATCGCTCTTACGTCTTGCCTGCTGAAACCGAAAAGGGCGCCGTCGTCATCGTGCCGGGCTTCACGGAAGGGCTGGTCATCTACCAAGAGGTCATCCATGACCTGTTGCGCAACGGCTGGTCCGTCTACGTCCATGACCATCGCAACCAGGGCTTCTCCAGCCGGCTCATCGAGGGTGAAGATGGGCGCGACAAAGGCCACGTTGATCGCTTCGACAGCTTGGTGACCGACCTCGATCGGTTCATTGCGCACGTGCGGCGCTCACGTGAAGATCCGCCACGTGCCGAACGGCCACTGGTGTTGCTGGCGCACTCGATGGGTGGCGCCGTTTCGGCGTTGCACCTTGCGCGCCACGGGGCTGAAACACCTTTCGTGGCGGCGGCCTTTGTCACGCCGATGATGGAGCCCACGGTGGCCCCGTCGGATTCGACCCGTTGGGGAGATCGGGCCCTGCGTCGTTGGTGTCACGAGGGCAGCATGCCCTTCTTTTTTGACTGGCCTGGTCTTTCAACGACGCGGGTGCAGGGCGGCACGTTCGAGCAGGAGTGGCGCCGCTACCGCGAGATGCTGGACCGCTCCAGCCACCCCCAGACCCACAGCGTTGTTCGCCACGATGTGCGCTGGTCCAATCGCGCCTCACGTTGCGAGGGTGAGCATTGTGGCCACGAAGACGCGCGTGTGGCGGGGGCAACGCTGGGTTGGGTGAACGAGGCCTGCTCGGGTGCGGCCCAGGCCCGTGGGCCTGGGGCGGCGCGCATCACCGTGCCGGTGCTGGTGCTGCAAGGGGGGCAGGACACCGTGGTCGAGCCCGAAGCCCAACGCGAATTTTGTGACAACGTCAACGCGGGCAAGCCAGCCGATGCGCCTGGGCGTTGCATGGGCTGGCGCCTGCCCGATGCCCGCCACGGGCTGCTGGTCGAGGTCGATCGACTCAGGCGGCCCGCGCTGGTGCAGATCCTGAAGTCGTGGGAAGAGGTGGCATCGAGCGGTCGGTGACGCACCTGGGTGCGTCAGGCGAGTTCAGATCAGCGTTGCCAGATCACGAGGTGACCTGGGGTGGGCTTGCCCTTGTTCAGCCGGATGTTGGTGGCCTCGTGTGCGAGCGACTTGAAGCCGTGAAGCTGGGCCAGGTTGCGCAGGTGTTCGTTTGAGTGGCTGTATCGGCCGGAGGTTTCCAGCCTGTGCCCACGTTGCAGGTCTTCCTGCGTCGCAGGCTCTTCCGCGGCCGCCATGTCTTCCACGGAGAAGGCAAGCAGCCCACCTGGAGACAGCACTCGGTGTGCCTGCGCGATCAGTTCGTCGAGCTTGCCGACGTAGATGAAGACGTCTGCCGCGATGATCGCATCCGTGCTGGCGGCCTCGGCTTGCTGCATGTGCTCAAGGACGTCGGTGCACGCGAGGTGCGTGTAGCGACCTCTTGCCCGAGCCCTGGCGAGCATCTTCTCAGACAGGTCGATGCCCACGAGTGAGTGTGGCCGCCCCGCGAAAGCTTCGCCCACCAGGCCTGTGCCGCAGCCCAGGTCCAGCACGCGCCATGCATCCTGCGTGGGCGCATGTTGGTCGATCAGGGCAACGATGTCGAATGGCACCCGGTAACCCAGGCTTTCCTGCAGGTGTTGATCAAAGTAATCGGCGTAATGATCAAACAGCTTGGTGACGTACTCCTTGGGGGCCGAGTCGGTTTGATGCCGGGCCAACATGTTCACCCGGTGGCGGGTGTATTCGTCGTCTGGATTCTTCTCGAGTTCACGCTGGAGCAGGCGCAGCAATTCCGCTGGGTGATCCTGGATGTCGATCATGCGAGCCAGGTTTTGCTGCGCAGGCTGGAAGTTCGGGTTGACGGTTGCAGCGTGCTCGTAGCACGCCTGTGCGAAATCCAGCTGATGGGCCTCCTCGAAGAGCGAGCCCAGGTTGTTGAAGGCTTCCGCGTCACGCGGCATGAGCTTGGCCGCCTGCTGCATCGCGGGCAAGGCTTCGTTCTTGCGGTCTTGTCGGCTGAGGATCAGGCCGAGGGCCTTCCAGCCGAACCCATGTTGTGGCGCGCGCTTGGTCAGCGAACTGGCTGCCCTTTCAGCTTCCTGAAGGCGGCCTTGCTGGAACAGAGAGAGGATCAGCTTCTCTTCCATCACCAAGTTGATCGGGCTGACCGGGGCCGGGCGGCTGAAGATGTTGGGAGGCGTGGGCTGGGACATGAACGGGCGATGGGCGGGGCACCAGGAAAACGACTGGAGATCCTGCACCAAAAAGGCGTCCCTGTGTACCCGGGTTCTCGGCCGCCCTCCCATGCTCGGGGGGGCGTTGCGCGGGTGGCGGCGCACCACCACCCGCGCCAGGCGCCGTGCTCAAGCGGCGTCAAAGCGGTCCAGGTTCATCACCTTGACCCAGGCACTCACGAAGTCATCGATGAACTTGGTTTGCGCATCGCTGCTGGCGTAGACCTCTGCCAGTGCACGCAGCTGCGAGTTCGATCCGAAGAGCAGGTCGACCGCCGTGGCCGTCCACTTCGCCGCGCCCGTCTGGCGGTCACGGCCTTCGAGCACGTTGGCATCGGCGGTCGAGCGCTGCCATGTTGTGCGCATGTCCAGCACGTTGACGAAAAAGTCGTTGCTGAGTGTTCCGGGGCGTTGTGTGAACACCCCATGCTTCGTGCCTCCGGTGTTGGCGCCCAGGGCGCGCAGGCCGCCAACGAGCACGGTCAGCTCGGGTGCGCTCAAGGTCAGCAGTTGGGCCTTGTCGACCAGCAGCTCGGCGGCAGCGCCTTCCCAGCCCTTTTTCGCGAAGTTGCGGAAACCGTCGGTGTTGGGCTCCAGCACGGCGAAGGCCTCGACGTCTGTCTGATCCTGCGAGGCGTCCATGCGCCCCGGGGTGAAGGGCACGTGCACGGCGTGCCCTGCCAGCTTGGCGGCGGTTTCGACCGCGGCGTTGCCGGCCAGCACGATCAGGTCGGCGAGCGAGACTTTCTTGCCGTCGCTGGCCTGCGCATTGAAGGCCTGCTGGATGGCTTCGAGCTTGGCCAGCACCTTGGCGAGCTGGGCCGGCTGGTTGGCCTCCCAGTCCTTTTGTGGCGCCAGTCGGATGCGAGCACCGTTGGCGCCGCCGCGCTTGTCGCTGCCACGGAAGGTCGAGGCCGAGGCCCAGGCCGTGCTCACCAGTTCGGCCGTGCTCAGGCCCGAGGCCAGCACCTGTGCCTTGAGCTGGGCCACGTCGGCCGCATCGACCAGCTTGTGGTTGACGGCGGGGATGGGGTCCTGCCAGATCAGCTCTTCCTGGGGCACCAGCTTGCCCAGGTAGCGGGCGCGCGGCCCCATGTCCCGGTGGGTCAGCTTGAACCAGGCGCGTGCGAACGCGTCGGCGAACTCGGCCGGGTTCTGGTGGAAGCGCCGCGAGATCTTTTCGTAGGCAGGGTCGAAGCGCAGCGACAGGTCGGCCGTGGTCATCATCGGCGGGTGCTTTTGGGCCGGGTCATGCGCGTCGGGGATCATGTGTTCGGGCTTGACGTCCTTGGCCACCCACTGGTGGGCGCCCGCCGGGCTCTTGGTCAGCTCCCATTCGTAGCCGAAGAGCATGTCGAAGTAGCCGTTGTCCCAGGTCGTCGGGTTGGGCTTCCAGGCACCTTCGATGCCGCTGGTGGTGGTGTGCACGCCCTTGCCGGAGCCCAGCTTGTTGATCCAGCCCAGGCCCATGGCTTCGATGGGGGCGGCTTCAGGCTCGGGGCCGACCAGCGTCGGATCGCCCGCGCCGTGGGCCTTGCCGAAGGTGTGACCGCCGGCCACCAGGGCCACGGTTTCTTCGTCGTTCATGGCCATGCGGGCGAAGGTCTCGCGCACGTCGCGCCCCGAGGCCACCGGGTCCGGGTTGCCGTCCGGGCCCTCGGGGTTCACGTAGATCAGGCCCATCTGCACGGCGGCCAGCGGGTTGGCCAGCTCGCGCTCACCCGAATAGCGGCTGTTGGCCTCCTTGCTGGTGGCCAGCCACTTGGCTTCGGGGCCCCAGTCGATGTCGATCTCGGGCTCCCAGATGTCGGGGCGGCCGCCGGCGAAGCCGAAGGTCTTGAACCCCATGGATTCGAGGGCCACGTTGCCGGTCAGGATGAACAGGTCGGCCCAAGACAGGTTGCGGCCGTACTTCTGCTTGATGGGCCACAGCAGGCGGCGGGCCTTGTCGAGGTTGCCGTTGTCAGGCCAGCTGTTGAGCGGCGCGAAGCGCTGGTTGCCGGTGCCCGCGCCACCGCGGCCGTCGTGGATGCGGTAGGTGCCCGCGGCGTGCCAGGCCATGCGGATGAACAGGCCGCCGTAGTGGCCCCAGTCGGCCGGCCACCAGTCCTGGGAGTCGGTCATCAGGGCCTTGAGGTCGGCGACCACGGCATCGAGATCCAGTTTCTTGAAGGCCTCGGCGTAGTCGAAGTCTTCGCCCATCGGGTTCGATTGTGGCGAGTGCTGGTGAAGGATGGCCAGGTTGAGCTGGTTGGGCCACCAGTCGCGGTTGCCGCGCACGGCCTGGGTGGCGGGCTTGTGGGCGCCGGAAAAGGGACATTTGTTCTCGTTGCTCATGTTCATCTCCTTCGGGTGGGCTCGGTACAGGGAAGGAGTCTAGGCAGCGACTTCATCGTGTGCAATCCAACTTTTTTCATGGCGGCGATAGGCAAAGCCATGCGGGCTCTTTCTCCATCGACAGCAGCGCCTGTTTGCGCTCCACGCCCCAGCGATACCCGGAGATCGATCCGTCCGTGCGCACCACCCGGTGGCAGGGGATGGCGACCGCGATGTGGTTGGCGGCGCAGGCCCGGGCCACCGCGCGCGCCGCCTTGGGCGAGCCGATGCGCTGGGCGATGTCCGCGTAGCTGGCGGTCTGGCCGGGCGGAATCTCTCTCAAGGCCTGCCAGACCCGTTGCTGAAAGGCCGTGCCTCGGATGTCCAGGGGCAGGTCCAGGCCGATGCGAGGCGCTTCGACAAAACCCACGACCAGGGCCACCAGCTTGGCGAATCGCAGGTCATCGCCGCGAAGCCGAGCTTGTGGGAAGCGGTCCTGGAGCTCGCGCGCCAGGGCATCCGGGTCGTCTCCCAGCAGCACGGCGCACACGCCCTTGGCGCTGCAGGCCACGAGGATGGCGCCCAGGCTGCACGCCGCCACCGCGAAGTCGATGGCCTCGCCTGCGCCCCCGCTGCGATAGGCGCTGGCCGTCATGCCCAGGGTCTCGGTGGACTTCTCGTAGAAGCGGCTGTTCGAGTTGTAGCCGGCGTCGTAGATCGCCTGGGTGATCGTGCTGCCGGGCTCGGTCAGCGATTCGCGCAGGGCCTGCGCCCGGTGCCCCATTGCATAGGCCTTCGGGGTCAGGCCGGTGACGGCCTTGAACTGGCGGTGAAAGTGCGAGGGGCTCAGGCCGACCGCTGCCGCCAGCTCCGGCAGGCATGGGGGCTCCGATGACGCTTCGATCAGGCGGCAGGCTTGGGCGATGGCCTGGGCGCTGCGGGAGGTCGGCGACGGGGGGCGAGGGGGCGGGTGCATCGGGGCTCTTCGTGCGCGCTCGTGTGGTGATGGGAAAGCTTTTAAACCGAGGTGCCCTGGTTTGACGATCCGTTTCTTGCCTTGCCTCCTGGTTCACGTGGCCGATCTTGCACCAGGCAAGAAACAGAGTGCCTGGGTGCCGCTGCCTTCCTAGAGTGCCGCCTGACATGCACATCATCGAAGGAGCGCACATGGACAAGAACAAGGCGATGCTCGCAGGCAAGGTGGCCATCGTGACGGGGGCGTCCCGAGGCATCGGGCTGGCCACGGCCCGGATGCTGGCGGAACACGGGGCAGCGGTGGTGATGAACGCCCGCGACGAGGGGGCCTTGAACGCGGCCGCGATGGCGCTGAGGCATTCGGGGGGCGAGGCCGTGGCGGTGGCCGGCGATGTCGTGCTGGACGACGCACGCCAGGCTGGTCGACACGGCCGTGCGAGCGTTTGGCGGGCTTGACATCGCCATCAACAACGCCGGGGTGGTGGGGCCGATCGGGCCCTTGAGCGAAATCGAGCCGCACGCGTGGTGGCAAGTCCTCGACACCAACCTGAGCTCGGCCTACCTGGGCGCGCGCAGGCAGATCCCGGCGATGCTGGCGCGTGGCGGGGGCGCGATCGTCTTCACCTCCAGCTTCGTGGGCACGAGCGTGGGCCTGCCGGGCATGGCGGCCTACGGAGCGGCCAAGGCGGGGCTGATGGGCCTGGTCAAGGGCATCACCGCCGACCACGCGGCCCAGGGCATCCGGGCCAACGCCTTGTTGCCAGGTGGGGTGGACACCGACATGGCAGGCGACCAGGCACAGAAGGACTGGGCGGCTGGGCTGCACGCGGTCAAGCGCATCGCCCGCCCTGAGGAAATCGCCGCCGCGGCCCTGTTCCTGGTCAGCCCGCTGGCGAGCTTCGTCGCGGGGACGGCGCTGTTTGCGGATGGTGGGAACGCGGCGGTGAAATGAAGGCGTCACCGCCCCCTTGAAACCAGCAGGCATGTCCATATAATCATTAGCACTCGATATCGGTGAGTGCTAACATGCCTGCCGAACCACCCGGGAATCCGCTCCAGCAGCCGACTCCCAAGGTGGGCGAGACCCGAAAAAACAGCTTCGATGTGAGCAACCACTCACGCGTAAGCGCTTGCCAACCCACACTGTTGTCCCCTAGACAGGAGAAGCCATGAAACTGCGTCCTCTGCACGATCGCGTGATCGTCAAGCGCCTGGAAAGCGAAACCAAGACCGCCTCCGGCATCTTCATCCCTGACGCCGCCACCGAGAAGCCCGACCAGGGCGAAGTCCTGGCCGTCGGCCCGGGCAAGCGCAACGACAAGGGCGACTTCGTGGCCCTGAACGTCGCCGTCGGCGACCGCGTCCTGTTCGGCAAGTACTCCGGCCAGACCGTCAAGGTCGATGGCGACGAGCTGCTGGTCATGCGCGAAGAAGACCTCTTCGCCGTCATCGCCAAGTAAGCCCCCCCTCACACTGAATTCTTCGGAGAACAAACATGGCAGCTAAAGACGTCGTCTTCGGTTCTGACGCCCGCGCCCGCATGGTCGAAGGCGTGAACATCCTGGCCAACGCGGTCAAGACCACCCTGGGCCCCAAGGGCCGCAACGTGGTGCTCGAGCGCTCCTTCGGCGCCCCCACCGTGACCAAGGACGGTGTGTCCGTGGCCAAGGAAATCGAGCTCAAGGACAAGCTCATGAACATGGGCGCCCAGATGGTCAAGGAAGTCGCTTCCAAGACCTCTGACAACGCTGGCGACGGCACCACCACCGCCACCGTGCTGGCTCAAGCCATCGTGCGCGAAGGCATGAAGTACGTGGCCGCCGGCATGAACCCGATGGACCTCAAGCGCGGCATCGACAAGGCGGTCACCGCCCTGGTCGCCGAGCTCAAGAAGGCTTCGAAGGCCACCACCACTTCCAAGGAAATCGCCCAGGTCGGCACCATCTCGGCCAACAGCGACTCCGACGTCGGCGGCATCATCGCTGAAGCCATGGACAAGGTCGGCAAGGAAGGCGTCATCACCGTCGAAGACGGCAAGTCGCTGAACAACGAGTTGGACGTCGTCGAAGGCATGCAGTTCGACCGCGGCTACCTGTCGCCCTACTTCATCAACAACCCGGAAAAGCAAGCCGCGATCCTGGACAACCCCTTCGTGCTGCTGTTCGACAAGAAGATCAGCAACATCCGTGACCTGCTGCCCACGCTGGAGCAAGTCGCCAAGGCCGGTCGTCCGCTGCTGATCATCGCTGAAGAAGTCGACGGTGAAGCGCTGGCCACCCTGGTGGTCAACACCATCCGCGGCATCCTCAAGGTCGTGGCCGTCAAGGCCCCTGGCTTCGGCGACCGCCGCAAGGCCATGCTGGAAGACATCGCCATCCTGACCGGCGGCAAGGTCATCGCCGAAGAAGTCGGCATGGCCCTGGACAAGGTCACCCTGGCTGACCTGGGCCAAGCCAAGCGCGTTGAAGTGGGCAAGGAAAACACCACCATCATCGACGGCGCTGGCGAAGCTGGCGACATCGAAGCGCGCGTCAAGCAGATCCGCATCCTGATCGAAGAAGCCACCAGCGACTACGACCGCGAAAAGATGCAAGAGCGCGTGGCCAAGCTGGCTGGCGGTGTGGCCGTCATCAAGGTCGGTGCTGCCACCGAAGTCGAGATGAAGGAAAAGAAGGCCCGCGTGGAAGACGCCCTGCACGCCACCCGCGCTGCGGTGGAAGAAGGCATCGTGGCCGGTGGTGGCGTGGCCCTGCTGCGCGCCCGTCAGGCCGCTGGCACCATCAAGGGTGACAACGCCGATCAGGACGCCGGCGTCAAGCTGATCCTCAAGGCCATCGAAGCCCCCCTGCGCGAGATCGTCTCCAACGCCGGTGGCGAGCCCTCGGTCGTGATCAACAAGGTGCTGGAAGGCTCGGGCAACTTCGGTTTCAACGCCGCCAACGACACCTATGGCGACATGATCGAGATGGGCATCCTGGACCCCACCAAGGTGACCCGCACCGCCCTGCAGAACGCCGCTTCCGTGGCCTCGCTGATGCTGACGACCGAGTGCATGGTCGCCGAAGCCCCGAAGGACGATGCCCCCGCTGGCATGCCCGACATGGGTGGCATGGGCGGCATGGGTGGCATGGGCATGTAAATGCCTGAGCCAGGCACCTCGCTTCGGTGAGGTGCCTGCCCCGCTGCAAAGCACAAAGGCCGCTGAAAAGCGGCCTTTGTCTTTTTTGAACGCCACACCGCGCCAAAACGCGGCATGCGGGTTCGGCTCAGAGCTTGCCGGCCTCGCGCAGCAGGCGGTCGTGGCGCTCGGTGTCTTCCTTGACGTGCTTGCTGACGTAGTACAGGAAGTAGCCCAGACCACCCAGCATGGCGGCGATGGACAGCAGGCTCAGGATGCCGTAGTCGGTGGTCAAGAAGTCGATCCAGGCGTGCATGGTGGTCTCTCCTGTGCGGGGGTGTTACTGACAGGCTCCATCTGACGCCTGTTCGGGCCGTGGCGTCCTGATGCAGATCAAGGGGTGGGGGCTGTTGGCTGTGGCTTGGTGGCCGGGTTTGATGCGGCACAATCGTTCGCATTGCCTGTCATTGACCCGATGAAACACCCCGTCGCGCCTGCCCGCCTGCTTCACTCGTGTGCCTTGCTTTGCACCCTGGCGTTGGCGTTGGCCGGGCAGGTGGCGTGGGCGCAGGCAACGGCCGCTTTGCCCGACCCGACGGAGGCGCTCCTGCGGGACGCCACCCGCGCCCGTGTCGGGCTGGTGCTGTCGGGAGGCGGGGCTCGGGGGCTGGCCCACGTCGGTGTGCTCAAGGTGCTCGAGCGCGAGCGCATCCCGGTCGACCTCATCGCCGGGACCTCCATGGGCGCCATCGTGGGCGGGCTCTACGCCGCGGGGCTGACCGCCTCTGAAATCGAGGACGAGGTCAAGCGCCTGGACTGGATCGGTGCCTTCGCCTTGCGGGTCAACCGCCAGGACCTGTCGCAGCGCCGCAAGGAGCAGGACTTCGAGGTCTCGCCGCTGCTGGAGTTCGGCATCCGCTCCGACGGCCTGACCGCGCCGCTGGGCGCCGTCTCCAGCCGGGTGCTGGAGTCGCACCTGCGGCGCATGACCCTGGGCGCCACCCAGGTGCAGGACTTCGACGACCTGCCCACGCCGTTTCGGGCCATCGCCACCGACATGGAAACCGGCCAGGCTGTGGTGATGGAGTCGGGCGACCTGGCCCGCGCGCTGCGCAGCAGCATGTCGGTGCCGGGCGTGTTCGCGCCCACCGAGGTCGATGGCCGCATCCTGGGCGACGGTGGCCTGGTCAACAACCTGCCCGTGGACGTCATCAGGCAGATGGGGGCCGAGCGCGTCATCGCCGTCAACATCGGCACGCCCCTGTCGGGTCGCGACACGCTGGCCTCGATCACGGGCGTGACAGCCCAGATGATCAACATCCTGACCGAGCAGAACGTGCAGCGCAGCCTGCAGTCGCTGGGGCCGCAGGACGTGCTGATCGCGCCGAAGCTCGAGGGCCTGACCTCGGGCGATTTCGACCGCGCCATCGACCTGATGCGCCTGGGCGAGCTGCAGGCCGAAGCCCTGGTGCTGCGCATGCAGGACCTCAAGCTCTCGCCCGAGGCCTATGCCCAGTGGCAGGCCCTGCGCAAGCAGAAGGCCTTGCAGCCCACGAAGCTGGATTTCGTGCGCTTCGAGGGCTCGGACATCACGCACCCCGAGAACCGGCCCGACTTGCTGAAGTCCCAGCCCGGCGAGGCCTTCAGCGTGGCCCATGCGGAGCGCGACCTCACCAGCCTGGCGGCCTCCGGCGACTACCTGCGCACCGACTACCGCCTGGTGCGAACGCCCGATGGCGAGCGCGGCCTGGTCTTCGACCTGCAGGACAAGCCCTGGGGTCCCGACTACCTCCAGGTGGGCATGGACTTCAGCGCCGACAACCGCGGCCGCAGCGTCTTCAACCTCAAGCTGGTGCACAACCGTCACTGGCTGGACGCCTCGGGCAGCGAGTGGCGCAACTTCGTGCGCATCGGCACCAGCCCGGCCATCCGCTCGGAGTGGTATCGGCCCATGAACCTGCGCCTGCCCGATGGCCTGGAGGGCTTCGTGGCGCTGCAGGGCAGGGTGGAGCGCCACAAGCTCGACTACCACCTTGTGCCGGAAGAAAACCCCGATGCGACGGTCAGCCGCCGCATCATCGGCGCCAACCTCGATCTGGGCATGAACTGGCGCGAGCTCGGCGAGATCCGCTTCGGCCTGGTCAACGAGGCCTGGCACGATGACCCGACCCTGGTCAGCAGCCGGCTGGAGTCGCTGCGCGGCGTGCGCCCGCTGCAGACGGAGCGCTGGCACGAGCGGGGGCTGCGCCTGAAGGTGATCTTCGATCAGCTCGACCACGCTTTCTTTCCGATGCGTGGCTGGCGCGTCGAGGGGCAATGGATGCAGGGCCACCGAGACAGCCGCGACCCGCAATTCCAGGACGGCTTCGTGCGACGCGTTGACCTGCAGGGGCAGTGGGCCAAGTCCTGGGGCGTGCACACGTTCAGCGCCCTCGGTCGCGTGAACCTGTCCGATGGCGTGGAGTCGCTGGTGCCGCGCAACGGCCTGGGGGGCTTCCAGCAGCTGTCGGGCTACGGGCCCTTCCAGGTCAGTGGCCAGCAGGTGGCGCTGGCGCGCATCGGCTACCAGGTCCGGCTGGTGCCTTCACCGCTGACCAGCGGCACCTTCCTGGGCGTCAGCCTGGAGTCTGGCCGCGCCTGGGACCGCAAGGATGCCTATGCCGCGGGCGTCAGCCGGCAGGGCATGAGCGTCTACCTGGGCGCGGACACGGCGATCGGGCCGATCTACGCGGCGCTGTTGCACAGCCCACGCATCGGCCCGACGGTGATGCTCTTTGTCGGCCGGCCCTGACCCGATGAGGGGGCGGCACCGCCGCTGCGTCAGACCCGGCTGAGCGCCTGGCCCACGGTGGCCCGCAGGTGGTCGAGCACGTGCTGCGAGATCTTGCTCAGCGGCAGCACTTCCTGCACCGCGCCTGCGTTGATGGCTTCGCGCGGCATGCCGAAGACCACGCAGCTGGCCTCGTCCTGGGCCACGCAGTAGGCGCCGGCGTCCTTCATCTCGCGCATGGCCTTGGCGCCGTCCGCGCCCATGCCCGTGAGCATGATGCCGATGGCGTTGGGCCCCACCACGCGGGCGGCGGACTTGAACAGCACCTCCACGCTGGGCTTGTGGCGGTTGACCGGGTCACCGTCCTGCACGCGTGCGATGTAGTTGGCGCCCGAGCGCTCCACGCTCAGGTGCATGCCACCCGGTGCGATGTAGGCGTGGCCGGGCAGGATGCGCTCGCCATCGCTGGCTTCGCGCACGCTGATCTTGCACAGGCCGTCCAGGCGGGCGGCGTAGTTGCGCGTGAAGCCGGGCGGCATGTGCTGGGTGATGACCACCGCGGGCGAGTCGGCGGGCAGGCCGATGAGCACGTCCTTGGTGGCCTCGGTGCCGCCCGTGGAGGCGCCGATGAAGATGAGTTTTTCGGTGGACAGCCGACCCAGCAAGGGCGTGGCCGCGACGGGCTTGGGGGCTGCTGCCGCACCGGGTGCACCCGCGGGACGTGCACCAGCAGCGGCGGCGCTGGTGGTTCCTGCGGCCGGCGCCAGGCGGTGGATGCGCGCCTTCGAGGCCACGCGGATCTTGTCGGTGATGTCGTCCGAGAGCTGACGCAGGCCATCGGCCACGCCGATCTTGGGCTTGGCCACGAAGTCGATGGCGCCAAGCTCCAGCGCCTTGAGCGTGACCTCGGCGCCGCGTTCGGTCAGCGTCGAGACCATCACCACCGGCATCGGGCGCAGGCGCATCAGCTTGGACAGGAAGTCGATGCCGTCCATGCGGGGCATCTCCACGTCCAGGGTGATGACGTCGGGGTTGAGGTTGCGGATCATCTCGCGCGCCACCAGGGGGTCGGCCGCGGCGCCGATGCATTCCATGTCGGGTTGCCGGTTGATGATCTCGGTGAGCATGCTGCGCACCAGGGCGGAGTCGTCCACCACCACCACGCGTGTCTTGGCCATGTTGTTTGTCTCCGTGTCTCAGAACAGGTCGATCGAGCCACCGCTGGAGGCCACGGGTACGACCTTCTGAGCCGCGGCGCGCTCTTGCTGGATGATCGCGTCCGGGTTGGTGGGGGCCAGGCGTTTGACCATCGCCTTGCCGCTGTGGGGCAGGAAGCAGACCTTGCGCGGGTAGATCTCCAGCACGTCCTTGGACACCACGGGGATGCGCTCGGTCTTGAGGTAGTCCATCACGAAGGCGGTGTTGCGCTCGCCCACGTTGATGGTGTTCATGCCGCTGATGACGGCGCCGCCGCCGAAGACCTTGGCCTCCATCGTCAGGCGCGAGGCGCCCATCTTCAGCATCTCGTTGATCAGCAGCTCCATCGCGTACGAACCGTAGCGGCCCGAGTCGCTGGCGCCACCGCCGTTGTCGGGCAGCATGAAGTGGTTCATGCCGCCGATCTTGGCCTGGCGGTCCCACAGGCAGGTGGCGATGCACGAGCCCAGCGTGGTCATGATGAGCATGTCTTCGTTGAACACGAAGTACTCGCCAGGCAGCACCTTCACGGCCTCGGACTGGAAGTGCGCATCGAAGAAAAAGAAAGAGGCCTCGCCTGGCTTGGCGATGCGCGATTTCAGGCGGGTCAGTCGCTCGGTGCGGTTGGCCTGCAGGCCCATGACGGGTGGTGCAGATCCAGCGCGCGGTGCGCCCAGGGACGAGGTGCTGATCATCGGGAAGTCCTTGCTGGCGGTGCCTGTCAAACCCTGTCGTAGACCGTCTTGCCCCGCAGGAGGAAGAGGTCCCGTGAATCGGTGAAGTTCTCGGAATGGCCCACGTACAGCATGCCGCCCGGTTTCATCACGGCATGGATGCGCTCGAGCACCTTGCGCTGCGTCGGGCCATCGAAATAGATCATCACGTTGCGGCAGAAAACGACATCGAAGGCCTCGCCCAGCTGCCAGTTGGTCTGCATCAGGTTGAAGGGGCGGAACTCGACGAAGCGGGCGAGCTCGGGCTTGACGCGGATGCTGCCCTCGTGGGCGCCCTTGCCCTTGAGGAAGAAGTTGCGCAGCCGCTGCGGCGACAGCCCGCGCGAATTGGCGTCGTACACGCCGCGCGAGGCGGTGGTCAGCACGTTGGTGTCGATGTCGCTGCAGAAGATCTTCACCGGCGCGTGCAGGCCCAGCGTCTCGGCAACGGTCATGGCCAGGGAATAGGGCTCTTCGCCGGTGGACGCCGCGCAGCACCAGATGCGGGTGGGCTTGCTGCCTCGGGCCTTGAGCCAGTCGGTCAGCATGTGGAAATGGTGCTCTTCGCGGAAGAAGGACGTCAGGTTGGTCGTGAGGCAGTTCACGAATTCCTGCCACTCCGGCTGGCTGGGGCTTTGCTCCAGCCACTGCAGGTAGGACTCGAAGGACGAGTAGCCGGTGTCGCGCAGTCGGCGCGACAGGCGGCTGTAGACCATCGCCTGCTTGCCTTCGTGCAGGCTGATGCCCGCGCGGTCGTAGATCAGGGAGCGCACGCGTGCGAAATCGCGCGTGGTGAAGGTGAACTCTCGGTCCACGGACATGCTCGGGGCTTCGGCGGTGGAGATCATCGTGGCATGAAGAGGTCGCGAGCCGACGGTGGCCCATTCCTGCTTATCGGACAGGGCCGGGGGAACCTTGAGCTTGCCGCGCCTGGGGCGGTCCGACTGCACGATATGGGCCGAAATCCCGGCTTTCATCCACGTTAGGCGCAGGGGCTGGCTGCTAGACTGAACGCAGTTCCCATGTTGTCATCCGGAGAACCGCCATCGCTCTCATCGACCTCGCCTCCCCGGGCGTGGCAGCCGGCCCCATCGAGGCGCTGTCTGATCTGCGCCTCGAAACCGCCCTGAGCCTGCTGGCACAGGCTGGTTGGCAGCCGCCGCCCGATGCGCCCCCGGGGTCGACCACGTGGTTGCAGGCCGTCATCGATGGCCTGTGCGAGGTGTCCAGCCGCGACGCCCTCACGGGTTTGAGCAACCGCCGCCAGTTCGAGGCCGCCATCGCCCGCGAGGTCGACCGCGTTGCCCGCATCGGCGAGCCGGCGCTGCTGCTGCTGGCCGACATCGACCACTTCAAGAAGGTCAACGACACCCACGGCCACGCCGCAGGAGACGTCGTCATCCAGACCGTTGCCCATTGCCTGCAGGATTGCGTTCGCCCCATGGACCTGGTGGCCCGCGTTGGCGGCGAGGAATTCGCCATCATCCTGCCCAACTGCCCGCCCGCCTTTGGTCAGACCGTGGCCGAGCGCATCCGCCAGAAAGTGGCCATGTGCCCGGCGGTGATCGTCGGTGGCCAGGCCCTGCACGTCACCGTCAGCCTGGGTGGTGCGTTCGCGCCGCCCTGGGTGCGCTCGTCGGCCAGCCTGTGGTCCGAGCGCGCCGACCAGCAGCTCTACCGCGCCAAGGCCGAGGGCCGCAACCGCACCTGCCTCGACATGCCACCCCTGACGGTGGTCAGCGCCGAGGAAAAAGGCATGCTCTTCGCCGGTCTCACTTCAACTGATGCCAATGAGGCCTCAGGAATTGAGCTCGACCTGCCGAAAACACCGGAATGATGGAGCTCATGACCGCCCCCGAAACCACCCCCAGCGCGACGACGACTCGCCTTGCCCGCACGGTTGCCATCACCAGCGGCAAGGGCGGCGTGGGCAAGACCTTCTTCAGCGCCAACCTGGCCGCCGCCTTGACCCGTCAGGGCCTGAAGGTGCTGGTGCTGGACGCCGACCTGGGCCTGGCCAACCTCGACGTGGTGCTCAACCTCTACCCCAAGATCACGTTGCACGACGTGTTCACGGGCAAGGCCGAGCTCGAAGAGGCCATCCTGCCTGCGCCCGGCGGCTTTCATGTGCTGCTGGCCGGCTCCGGTCTCGTGGAATATTCACGCCTGACGCCCGAGGTGCGCGACCAGCTCATGCGCATCTTCGAGGCGGTCAAGCCGCGCTTTGACGTGGTGCTGATCGACACCGGCGCCGGCATCTCCGACGTGGTGCTGTACGCGGTGTCCATGGCCCACGAGGTCATCGTGGTGGCCACCCCCGAGCCCACCTCCATGACCGACGCCTACGCCACCATCAAGGTGCTGTCGGCTCAGCAAAACCGCGAGCAGCTGCACCTGGTGGTCAACCAGGTGACCCGCTCCGGCGATGGTCGGGCCATCTGCAACCAGCTCCAGCAGGTGGTCGAGCGCTTCGTGCAGGGCCCCAACGGCACCTCGCCCAAGCTTTCTTTCCTGGGCGACATCCCGCTCGACAGCAGCGTGCGCGAAGCGGTGCAAAAGCGCCAGCTCCTGCTCGAGCTGCACCCTGGCAGCGCAGCGGCGCAAGGCGTGGTGCAGGTGGCCACGCGTCTGCAGGCGCGCGGCTGAGCCAGCAAACCCCGGGCCGCGCCCGGGTGAGGCCTGGCTGCTAGAGTGCCGCCCATGTCCGACCTGCAAGACCCTTCTCCCGCTTCGCAAGACACGGCCGCGCGGCCTGCCACCGCCTATGAATGGCTGGGTGGCGAGGCGCGTGTGCGCAGCCTCGTCGACCGCTTCTACGACCTGATGGACCTGGAGCCGGCCTACACCGAGCTGCGCGCCGCGCACGGCCCCTCGCTCGACAACGCCCGCGACAAGCTTTTCTGGTTCCTCAGCGGCTGGCTGGGCGGCCCCAGCCTCTACATCGAGCGCTTTGGGCACCCGCGCCTGCGCGCGCGGCACATGCCGTTTCGCATCGGCATCAAGGAGCGTGACCAGTGGGTGGCCTGCATGGCACAGGCCATGGCCGACGAACAGGTGGACGCAGAACTCGCCACCCGCCTGCGCGAATCGTTCATGCAGACGGCCGACTGGATGCGCAACCAGGGCGTCTGAAAACAGGGCGTCTGAAATCAGGCCGGCCCGGTGGCCGATTGCAGCAGCACCACCAGCGCCCCGGCGCCACCTTCGTCGGCGCGCGCCTGCACGAAGGCCAGCACGCGCTCGCTTTGAACCAGCCAGCGCTTGGCCTTGTCCTTGAGCACCGGTTGTTTGCCCGGTGAGCCCAGCCCCTTGCCATGCACGACGCGCACGCAGCGCCAGCCCTTGAGGTGCGCCTCGCGCAGGAACTGCGACAGGCGCTCTCTGGCTTCGTCGGTGCGCAACCCGTGCAGGTCGAGCTCGCCTTGCAAGGCCCAGACACCGCGGCGCAGTTTGCGCACCACGTCGATGCCGAGCTCGGGGCGCCGCCACGACAGGCTTTCGTCGGTTTCGAGCAGGCTCTCGACGTCGAACTCGTCGGACAGCGACGACTTCAGCACCTCCTGCTCGTCGGCCTGGCGGCGCGTTGGCACGGGCGGAGGTTTGGGTGTGTTTGCGTCGTGCCGGCCCGTGTCGGGCAGGCCGTTGACCTGGCCCACCAGGCGCCTAAACAGCGCGGCATCGGCTTCACGCGAGCGCTCCTGGGTCTCACGCTTGGCGCGCTCCTGGCGTTCCTGTTCGGCGCGGGCGGCCGCTTCCTTGGCGGCTTTGCCCAGCGCGCGCTTGAGGTCACCGAAGTCACGCAGCGTGGTGTGGGAAGAAGGCTTGGCGGTGGGCTTGGTGGAGCGGCTCACGGGCCGAAGCCTACAACAACTCCGTGGCCATTCCCGAGGCGACGCGGCTCGGGTCGACCCCAACCCTGTTGCCGGCGTTTGTGTGGTTCACGGGCGCGTCACATGAGCCCGCGCTCGGCGAACGACAGCGCCCCCGTTCGACCCACCACCACGTGGTCGAGCACCCGCACGTCCACCAGTTGCAGGCTGGATTTGAGGGTCTGCGTGAGCAATTCGTCGGCCCGGGAAGGCTCCAGCACGCCCGAGGGGTGGTTGTGGCTGAGGATGACGCTGGCGGTGTTGAGCTCCAGAGCGCGCTTGACGACCTCCCTGGGGTACACGGATGTCTGCGTCAAGGTGCCTCTGAACATCTCCTCGCAGGCGATCAGCCGTTGCTGGGCGTCGAGGAACAGCACCGCGAACACCTCGTGGGGCAGGGCGCCCAGGCGCATCTGCAGGTAGTCCTTGACGCGCTGCGGGGTGGTGAAGACGGGTTCCTCGCGCAGGCCGGCGGTCAGCCCACGGCGCGCGAGCTCCATCACGGCCAGCAGTTCGGCCCGCTTGGCCGGCCCCAGGCCCTTGATGCCCTGCAGCTGGCGCCCCGACGAGGTCAGCAGCCCGCCCAGGCCACCCAGCTGCTGCAGCAGGTTCTCGGCCATTTGCAGCACGCCCTGGCCCCGCAGGCCGGTGCGCAGCAGCAGGGCCAGCAGCTCGGCGTCGGCCAGTGCTGCCGGCCCGAGGGAAAGCAGCTTTTCGCGCGGTCTCAGGGCCGCAGGCAGGTCTTTCATGGCGTGGGATCCCCGATGTGTCGTTCTCAAACCTAAAATTGTGGTTTTGCACCCCCCGCGAATCCCATCCTCCTGAAGGGTGGGGCGTGACACCATGACCACACCCGCTCCCACCGTCGCTCCCGGTTCCTTCCTGACCCTGCACTACCGCCTGGCAGGCCCGGACGGCGACGACCTGGTCAACACCTTCACCGACAAGCCCGCCACGCTGTCGCTGGGCTCGGGCGAGCTGTCGCCCGCCCTGGAGGCCCGCCTGCTCGGCCTGGCCGAAGGCACCCGCACCACGCTGCAACTCGAGCCTGGCGAGGCCTTCGGCCCCCGCAACCCCGAGATGGTCCAGCGCGTGGCCTTGAAGCTGCTGCGTGAGCTGGGCGACCCGGACGAGACCTGGAACGTGGGGGATGTGGTGCAGTTCCCCACGCCCGATGGCAGCGGGCACTTCGCTGGCGTCGTGCGCGAGATGGACTCGGCCGGCGAATGGGCCCTGTTCGACTTCAACCACCCGCTTGCCGGTCAGCCTGTCACCTTCGAGGTGCAGCTGATCGGTGTGCTCTGAGCGCGAGGCAAGCAGGCATGAGCGCCCAAGACCCCCACCGCGTCGACGACGTGCTGCTGGCCGAGCCGCGCGGCTTTTGCGCCGGCGTCGACCGCGCCATCGAGATCGTCGAGCGCGCGCTGGCGCAGTTCGGCGCGCCCATCTACGTGCGCCACGAGATCGTGCACAACACCTACGTGGTCAACGACCTCAAGGCCAAGGGCGCCATCTTCATCGAAGACCTGGGTGAAGTGCCGCCGGGCGCCACCCTCATCTTCAGCGCCCACGGCGTCAGCCAGGAAGTGCGCCGCGAAGCCGATGCCCGCGGCTTTCACGTGTTCGACGCCACCTGCCCGCTGGTGACCAAGGTGCACGTCGAGGTGGCCAAGCTGCGCCGCGAGGGCTACGAGTTCGTGATGATCGGCCACAAGGGGCACCCCGAGGTCGAAGGCACCATGGGCCAGTTGCACGACGGCATCTACCTCGTCGAGGACGAGGCCGATGTGGAGCGCGTGAACGTCAGCAACCCGGACATGCTGGCCGTGGTCACGCAGACCACGCTGTCGGTGGACGACGCGGCGGCCATCCTGGCAGCCATCAAACGACGCTTCCCGAACGTGCGCGAGCCCAAGCAGCAAGACATTTGCTACGCCACACAGAACCGCCAGGACGCCGTCAAGCTGCTGGCGCCGCAGGTGGACGTGGTCGTGGTGGTGGGCAGCCCCACCAGCTCCAACAGCAACCGCCTGCGCGAGCTCGCCGAGCGCCTGGGCACGCCCGCCTACATGGTCGATTGCCCCGGCGACCTGCAGGACGCCTGGTTCGAAGGCCGCCCGCGCGTGGGCCTGACGGCCGGGGCGTCTGCGCCCGACGTGCTGGTGCAGCAGGTCATCGCCAGGCTCAAGGCCATGGGCGCGGTGTCCGTGCGCCGCATGCAGGGCGTCGAAGAGCACGTGCGCTTTCCGCTGCCCAAGGGCCTGGGCGGCACCGGGCTGGACCGCCCGCTGCCCACCGAGCGATCCCAGGCCTGATCGCGCCTCCTTCGCCTCGCACCACCCGAATCACCTTCTCGAGAACCGAACACCAACATGCTCGACATCGCCCTGCTGCGCAAGGACCTCGACACCGTCCTGGCCCGCCTGAACCAGCGCAAGAACCCCCAGCCTTTCCTGGACGTGGAGCGCTTCCGTGCCCTCGAAGGCGAGCGCAAGACCATCCAGACCCGCACCGAAGACCTGCAGGCCCAGCGCAACAGCCTGTCCAAGCAGATCGGCATGCTCAAGGGCAAGGCCGCCAAGGGCGAAGACACCGCGGCCCAGGTGGACGCCGTGATGGCCCAGGTCGCTGGGATCGGTGACGAGCTCAAGGCCAGTGCCGACCGCCTGGAGATCATCCAGACCGAGCTGCAAGCCATGCTGCTGTCGGTGCCCAACCTGCCTCAGGAAGGCGTGCCTGTCGGCAGCGACGAGTCGGGCAACGTCGAGGTGCGCCGTTGGGGCACGCCCGCCACCTACGCCTTCGAGGTCAAGGACCACGTCGACCTGGGTGAAAAGCTCGGTCTCGATTTCGACACCGGTGCCAAGCTCTCGGGCTCGCGCTTCAACTTCATGAAGGGCCCCATCGCCCGACTGCATCGCGCCCTCGCGCAGTTCATGCTCGACGTGCAGACCCAGGAGCACGGCTACACCGAGTGCTACACGCCTTACCTGGTCAAGGCCCCTGCGCTGCTGGGCACAGGCCAGCTGCCCAAGTTCGAGCAAGACCTCTTTCACGTCACCTCGGGCGACGCCGAAGACGCCGACAGCAAGTGGTACCTGATCCCCACCAGCGAGGTCACGCTGACCAACACCGTGGCCGACAGCATCGTGCCGCTGGAGCAGCTGCCCATCAAGCTGACGGGCCACACGCCTTGCTTCCGCTCGGAAGCGGGCAGCGCCGGCCGCGACACGCGCGGCATGATCCGTCAGCACCAGTTCGACAAGGTCGAGATGGTGCAGGTCACCACGCCCGAGCAGAGCAACGCCGCGCTCGAAGCCATGGTGGGCCACGCCGAAGCCATCCTGCAAAAGCTGGAGCTGCCTTACCGCGTGATGGCGCTGTGCACGGGCGACATGGGCTTTGGCGCCGCCCGCACCTATGACCTCGAGGTGTGGCTGCCCGCGCAGAACACCTACCGCGAGATCAGCTCGTGCTCGAACTGCGAGGCCTTCCAGGCCCGCCGCATGCAGGCGCGCTTGCGCAACGCGGCCGGCAAGACCGAGTACGTGCACACGCTCAATGGCTCGGGGCTGGCGGTGGGCCGCGCGCTGGTGGCCGTGCTGGAGAACCACCAGCAGGCCGACGGCAGCATCAAGGTGCCCGCCGCGCTGCGCCCCTACCTGGGCGGCGCCGAGGTGCTGGCGGCCTGATGTGGCGGGTGGGCTGTTGCAGCCTGCCAAAAACCCGCAAAAGGCCTGCTATACTGCCGAGCTTTCCAGGGCACGAGCCCTGGCGCCGAACAAGACCCCGGCGCGCCCCGTTTCAGGAGAGGTGGCAGAGTGGTCGAATGTACCTGACTCGAAATCAGGCGTACGTGAATAACGTACCGTGGGTTCGAATCCCACCCTCTCCGCCAGAATGACGTTTCACAGCGTCCCAGTAAGTCTCAGAACCCGCATGGAACCCAGTGTTCATGCGGGTTTTGCGCTTTTGGAGGTCTCACGGGGTTTCTTGACAGCCCAATTGGGTAGGGGTACGTTTAGGGGTACGGATTCCGGGAGGTTCCATGCCCAAAAAGCTCATCGACGCCCTGACGGATGTGGCGGTGCGCGGCGCCAAGCCTGCGCTAAAAGACGGCGTGCCGGTTGATCGGAAGTTGCACGATGGCCGGGGCCTGTACCTGTTGGTGCGCGCCAATGGTGTGAAGCACTGGCGCTTGAAGTACTACATCGGCGGGCGGGAGCGCCTGCTGGCGCTGGGCGAATACCCAGATGTTCCTCTGGCGCGGGCGCGGCAGAAGGCCGGAGAGGCCCGGAATCTGGTACGCGAAGGCGTTGACCCGGTGCAGCATGGCCGAGAGCAGAAAGCGACCCGGGTGAACGCCACCCAGCAGACCTTTGCCGTGATCGTGGAGGAATGGCTGGGCAAGAAGTCCAAGAAATGGACCGAAGGGCATCTGGAGCAGAACCGCCAGAGTTTCCGGGACTATGTGCTGCCGAAGATCGGGACGCGTGCCGTCGCCAGCCTGACCGCGCAGGACATCATGCGTGTGCTGGAGCCGCTGGAAGCGGCGGGCAAGCTGGAGACGCTGCGCCGGGTGCGTCAGCGTGTCGGCGCTGTCCTGACCTATTCGGTGCAGACGGGCCGACGCACCGACAACCCGATCCGAGACACGCAAGGGGCGTTTGCAGCCCCTACGCGTGAACATTTCGCCAGCATTGGACCGAAGGGGTTGCCGGAGTTTTTGAAGGCCCTGGAGGCCTATGCAGGCCATCCCAACACCCTTGGCATCATCCGCATGATCCTGTGGACTGGCAGCCGAACCGGCGAGGTCCGTGGTGCCACGCCGGATGAATTCGATCTGGACTCCGCCGTGTGGCGCATTCCGGCAGAGCGGATGAAGAAGCGCCGGGTGCATGTGGTGCCACTGCCCAAACAGGCCATCCCCGTGCTGCGCGAATTGATTAAGCTGAATGCCGATTCCCACTACATGTTCCCATCGCCCATGAACCAGTCCATGGCTAGCGAAAACATCGTCTTGCAGGCGCTGAAGAGGATGGGGTACGGCGGGAAGCTGACTGGCCACGGCCTGCGAGCCGCTGTCTCGACGGGGCTGGAGGAAATGGGCTACCCCATCGAGATCATCAAGACCCAGCTTTCACACGCCAAGGACAACCTGACCGACGCGGCCTACCTGCGGGGCGTCCACTTGGAGCGCCGAGCCGAGATGATGCAGGTTTGGGCTGACAGGCTCGATGTGATGCTCACGGGTGCCAAGGTGTTGCCGCTTAAACCTGCCAGTGCGGCATAGTCGATCCCGGGTTCATATCACCAGGCCAGACTAAATGTGCAAGCTTTGGCTAAGGTAATCTTTGATCTCGAAAAGATTTACTTGAAAGCGATCAGCATCAGTTGGGTGAATTGTGACGGTCAATTTATTGCAAAATACCTTTCCTTTTGCAGCGTCTGCAAATGATTGCGCAATTTTTTCCGTCATCTTCTTTCGTGACGTATCGATGCGGCCACGTCCCGTACCAATTAGCGGAACAGCGATATCTCTTAAATTACCTTGGCTTGCGATAAATTGCCATAGACTGTCAAGAGAGTCCTCTACATCGCGCAATGTTGAACTAGCAGTTCCATGCGCGTTCAGCCTTGACATAGCAAGAAAGTAGAATGTCTTGGTGCCGGCGGTTACCTTGACAACGGTGCCAATTGGATATTCTTGCTTTTTCCCAGGCGCTGACGCATTTATTGTAAAATTGAGGCTGCCAAGTCCCAGAGCAAGTTGCCTATCGATCTCAGCGGTGTTTCCTTGGAAAAATTTCAAAGCCAGTTGGCCTTGAAGGCTATTTGGGGAAATTAAACCGCTTGCAATGTCTGTGTCGAAGGTTGTGCTTGTGCTAACGACAATATCGCTATCTTCATCGAAGATGTCGCCGATCTTGACTTCAAGCATAAGATCCCTTTTTGGAACCTTATACACAACCCTTGAAACAGGCCGCCGTGTTGTGACTACCCACAGGATTGCGACAGCAAGGATGGGGAGGATCGCAAACTTGCTGTATTTATCTTTGGTATAAATACCAAGGAAATCCATTAACTCCATTAGAAAATAAAGAGAGCCAACAGTCGCAAATATAGCAATGAGGGCATCTCTGGAAAAGAGGGCATACTTCCAAAACGATGTTGTGGCTAGTGATCGAAAAAAGAATGTCATAGGCCTAGGCCTTGATATACGGAATCTGTGTAGTAAAAGGGGCCAGATTTCCCCTCGGCTTTGTAACGCTTGTGAGCATCAGGCCAATTCACTGCAGCGTGACTGACAATTTTTTCCTGGAACGGAACATAAACAGCTAAGGCGTCGCGCAGCGACGGCGGGCATAAGTCGTCGCGTTGTCTGCTGCCATTGAGGTTGATTCCAACGATCGGTAAGTCAAGACGAATCGCGGTTTCTATTTCCCATTTGACAAATTTGGTTAAGTGTCGTGTTTTATCTCCAATCAGCACCATGAACAAATTGGAGTTTGCGAAGCGCTCGCGTAGTTGCCGTTTGATGCTTTCCTCTTGGCTGGAATCTCGGGCGGTGTTGAGGTCATGCGCATTAGAGAAATTTAGAGAAAAACGTTCATTCGCGGACCACGCCGTCATCAGACGGTAGTAATGCATATCGTTGTCGCCATCGAAGGCGATATAGGTCTTATTACGGTATGCCATGTATCCTCTCCAAAATAAACGGACAGCGCCCTGGCTGACAGTGTGGTCATAGAATGCTACATGCAATTGGGCGCGAATTCGGACACAGCCAAGCTCTGTTTTACCGTCCAAGGTAAACCGCTGTTATTTGCTCTCTCTCATGTCCCAGCTCGCGCGAGATGGTGAGCCGGGCTTGCCGGTCGATGGCCTTCTGTTCAGGGTTCAGTTGCTTGGATGTCGGCCCCCCTGCGGCAGGCGCCTTCCAGCCTGTCAACTCGGCGTATCGTGCTTGCGCATAGGCATGGCGAAAGCCATGAACACGGTCGATGCCCGCGAAGGCCGTCTGAGCCTTGAAGCGGTTGAGTTGATCCCTGTAGGACATCTCGGTCGGGATCAAGCTGCCTTTGCCAGCCAGTGCCTTGGCTTGGT
The DNA here is from genome assembly GCA_001770725.1 of Burkholderiales bacterium RIFCSPHIGHO2_01_FULL_63_240. Lineage (GTDB taxonomy): Bacteria > Pseudomonadota > Gammaproteobacteria > Burkholderiales > Burkholderiaceae_C > Aquabacterium. Next base: position 14,250 of record MERU01000010.1, on the reverse strand, counting down.
TCAACAAGTCTCGCTGCGACTCATTGCGGATCGGGATGTCACGTTCCTTGCCGCCCTTGGTCCATGTTGACTTGAGCGTCAGCACATCGCCTCTGTCGGCCCAGCCTGGCTGGATCTTGATGCTTTCTTCACGCCTGAGGCCGAAGGCTTCTTGAAGCCGCAAGGACATGGCCGTGTACGGGTCGGACACCCTGTCCAGCTTGCCTTGATCCAACTCCTTTGCCTTTGACTCGTTCGTCACGTAGCGTCGGTCGGCGATGCCATAAGCCGCGTTGTCGCGGGCCACGATGTTTTCCTTGCCGATCTTCTCGGCCACCCAACGCAGCGCCGACATGCGGTTCTTCATCGTGCCGCTGCTGGCGCCTTCGGCTTGCCAGCGGCTCACGAGGTGCTCGACGTGCTTGGTGCGCAGACCCTGCGCCCGCAGGTTTCTGAAGCCGTCTTCATGAAGCTGGTTTGCCATCATCGTCAGCAGCCGTTCGCGGTCATGCTGCGTGGCGAAAGAGCCATCGCGGTTGCGCTGGCACATGAGCTTGAAATCGCGGTTGAGGGTGCGCATGGCCGAGGCCTTTCAAAGACTGTTCATCGATCCGTTCGCCTTGCCTCGTGTCAGTGGAGGCGTGGGCTTGTGCATGGTGTAGAGAGGTCTGGTAAGTGTTTCTGTCCGCCCTTCGCGCCGCAGCGCGACAGGGACCACAAGGGACGCGGGACACCATTCCCGTTGTGTGCAAGGTTGTTGACTACTCGCCTGCGTTGCACGTCGCTGTGGCGTTGCGCGGGCTTGCCTGTTGGCATAGCCGATGCGCAAGGACCATTGACCCAGGGTCCAAGGGGTGTGCGTCTCACACACGTCCAGGGGGCGGCCATCTGACGGGTGGCCTGGCGGTGCCTTGCGGTCGGGCCGCAAAGGCACGGCACAGACATTCACAGCGGGTTTGAAACCCGCGTCGAATGTGCTGTGGGGAACATGGGCTCGGGGCCCATCGGATCTGCGAAGGTGGTCTGGCCATCCTTCGATCCACTTCGATCAACACGCCTTGACGTGGCCTGTTTTGCTGGCATCACTGCGCAGCGTCACGGGTCCATGCCACGGTGGTTGACAAGGCGCTCGGTCGTGCTACTTGCGTCGTCACTGTCAGCAAGCTGCCAGTAACGACGCTGGCGACGAACCTGCTCTATGGCAGTTCAACGGCTGTTCCGCTTTGCTGCATGCGAACACCGCGAGGTGATCGATGCCATCAAGCGGGCAACTGCTGCTGCGCTTCCACGGCCAAGCGTGGGTACTGCATGGACATGCCATCGAGGCGGCATGCGGTGAGGCGGCGCGCTGGTCTGGCCAGCGGTGGCGCCTCGAACGAGATGCGGCAGGACCGCATGGTGACGCTTGCAGCCCTTTGCGGACTGCGGTGGTGCAGTGACTGCACCTTCTTCGCAGGCAGGTAACGACTGCGACGCCTTTTTATCCGCGATGGATGGGGCAAGGAGCCACTAGAGAGAGTTCAGTTGACATCGATTTGAAGTCTGCTGTCAAGGGGGATACGGGCTGACTTGCGAAACAGGCCGGAAGTCAGGTCTGTTTCGGGTGGAATTGGAAGACCAGTCCCAAAGCCCTACGTGGCCCTTCAAAGACTTGTTCTATTCATCGCTTGAGAACGGCGACGAGCAAGCCACCAAGAGCCATCCACCAGATCCATCCGATTTTGGTTTGCAGCGTTTTAAGCGAAGCCATCACACCTTCGAACGCTGGAACCGCATTCTGTGTCGCCACCAGTTCATGAATCGCCTGCACGTCTGCTTTGGTCGCAGGCTGAGAGTCAGGCTCAGGAGCCCAATCCTCTTCGTCGGCAAACCATTGCGGATTTTTCTTCGCAAATTCGCTTCGGAGATAGTTGAAAGTATTGGGCGCGAGCATGTCGGAATGCTTATCCTCGCGGCAAACGGCCCATGCTATGTCATGCAGAACTTGGCGACTTGCCGCCGTCCTCCAAAGCTTTTGGTTCCGATGCAAATAGGTCCATGCGAGCGACTTGTCTCGTTCATGCGCCCCTGTGAGTTGGTCAGGTGTTAAAGCCGCCTCAGCATAGGCCGCGCAGCGCAATGCAGGATCCTCACTCACGAGGAAATCGGCCAAAAGTGCGCCGTTCGTGTGAAGCGCGAGCTTGCCGATGCCTTTGCGGACGCCTTGCCAGTCGGATAGCCATCCACCTTCAAAGCCCGAAGCTTCATCTTTGACTGTCTCTTCGTCAGTCGGTGAAGCCCACCGAGCTAGATGGTCGAGCGGTGCTTTGATCGAGAAAGAGTCAGGCAGCATCCGGTCATAGAGGCAACTTAAAGCCGCCGCCCAAAGCCTGGTCGTTGGCGCCGTCTCGCAAAGGGACCAACCTGCATCGAAAACGGCGCCGTGGCTATATTCAGCGTACCCGTCCATCCCATCGCTCTCCTCGTCGTAAGGCTTGACCATGCGAGGGTTGCGCGATAGCTGCATGACAAAGCGGGCGAGGCGGTCTATGTAAATGCCTTCATAGTCACGTTCGCGACGCATCATGTCGGTCAGGAAGCTGTCTGCAAGCAATGGATTGTCAAACAGCGCCTCTATCTCGTCTTCGCTGCAAGTGTTTAGCCAGGCCACGAGTTCGGGCGCGGGACCAATGACATTGAAAGGAAATTGAGACATGAAGCCGCCGCCGACGGTCGAATTCGATAAGGCGGCTAGCCGAATTGCACTGGTTGGTGCGGCGGCTTGGAAGATAGGCTTCAGCACCTCCCCGAAGCGACCATAGCGAGCCAGCGCGAAGTCAATTCGCGGGTCGCCCCGACTTCGCAAAGCGTTCTCGAATTCTCGATCTAGCTCCGACGAGTTGGCCCCGGTCTTCAAAAGCTCTGAGCGAGCTTTCAAAAAGGCTGCAACTGCCTCCGGCGGGGACGCCAGCAGCTCTGCCTCCTCGATCTGCGCTTTGTAGCCTCTCATTTTTTCTCCATGCAGGCTCTGCGCCCTGCGGGCGAGTCTACCCGTGAGTTTGGGTACGAGGATGGCTTGCTAAGAGGCCCTGGCTGAGCCACTTGAAGGCAGAGAAGTGGGTGACAACCTGACGCTACCTATCAATGGAGGCACACCATGTGGCGAATCAAGACCATCACCGGCACCATCATCGAATCGAGCCGGTTCACCAACAAACCTATGCGCTTGCATGAGCGGCCGGTGTGCAGTGAACGCCGCGAACTGTGGCTGGCCACCAGCCATGATGATGAACACGGGTTCGTCATCCATACCAAGTTGATGCCAGCGAGGAAGACGCACTGCGTGACGCTGGTGCTGGCGGGCTCGACCGTGCTAGGCCTGTACAACGCGACAACAGGCGCCAGCGCGAACTATGTCCATCAAGATCCACCCTTCCTCACCAAGAGCCTGGACATCCTTGTCCTGGCAGTTTGGGCCATCGTGGGCTTTATCTGCGCGGCTGTGGGCTGGCTGGGCCTGTCGGATGTGCTGGGCGGCGCCCTGGCTTATCTGCTTTTGGCCGTTGCCTGCCGGGCCGTGCACCGCAAGCGTCTGCGTGAGTTCGTGGACGAATCCGTGAATGAACTGCACCTGATGCGCGTGGTCAGGCCAATTCGCAGAGCACAGGGGCATTGACATGACAGCGCCCACTCAACCCAAACCAGAGGATCAAGAGGTGTCAGGGCGTGACGCCGCGTCCTTTTCTTCATTTGTCCAAGAAGTGGCTCAATTGCATATGGCCCAGCAAGAATCGTTGGCGATCTTGAAGCTGGCAGCCTATGCGACCGACGCCATGCGGGTGCTCTGGGTGTTAGAGCGGCACACAGACATGTTGCCAACCTTGGATGCAACGCTCAAAGCGATTTGTCCGGATTGGAAGAACCCGGGCGCCATCGAGCATCCTGCCGATTTGATCGTGGTGGCCCTGAATGGTGCGATCTACGCCATGCAAAGGCACCTCAATGATGCCGACCGGCTGATCGAAGTCTGGCGGCGCAAGTGAGTCCGGACGCACTGCGAAACCCGAATGCAGGGGTCATGAGGCCTCATAGAGTTCCATGGCATCCCAGTGCGTTGGGGGCTCGTATGGGGGTACGAAATCACCGAGTTGCCCGCAAAGCCTTATGTGGCGCGGAGGTTCGCATGTCACCCTCGCCACTGCTTGAGCAGACACGAACCCCGAGTGACCCCACTCGGGGTTTTTGCTTTTCGTTGCCTGCTTTTCGTTTCTTGCGTTTGTGCACCCCGTCTTGACGCAACTTTGCCAAGCAAAGCGCAACCGACACATTGCGTTCACTTGCCACGCGCACATTGGAGGCGCCTGACGTGCGGTCGCCGCCGTTCGGCCAGGGGCCCGCTCGCTGAGGTGGGCCCTTTTTCATGCTGCTCTGCACAAAGCCCAGCGCAAAGGCCGGGGCTTCGATGACGCCTTGATGCAAGGCAAGACGCCCAAGGGGTCACGATTGCCTTCTGCTCCCGTCGGGAGTAGCCTGCTTGAGGTACCGCACCCCAGGTGCACCCCAGGCACGATCACGAGGAGGCAGACATGAGCAGCACCAGCAAGGGTCCCGCACGCCGTCCGAACGCATCCACCGCGGCGTCCGCAGCCCGATCCCGATCGAGCGTCGTTGGCGCCACCGACTCGGCCCAGGCCGAGGGTGCGGTCGCCAACCTGCAAGTGGCCCCATGGGGGCAGATGATGGGCGACGTCATGCAGCTGTGGCTCGACCAGCTTGCGCAAGGTCAGCGCACCGGCCTGGCCCTTGTCGACAGCCAGATGCGCCTGTGGCAGGACATGCAGGCCAACGCCACCCGCATGTGGGCCGGGGCTGCCCAGGAGGACCTGCACGTCATGCCCGACTCGGCCGGCCCTGTGCTGTGCCCGCCACTCGATTTCACCCCGGCCGGCCTGACCCGCAGCACCCTGGGCACCTTGCAGGCGCTCAGCGCGGCCTGGTCTACTGCGGTGCAGCACGAGTTGCAGGACCTGGACGAAACGTCTCGCGCCCGCCACTGACCTGGCGCGGCACCCACGAGCAAGTGTCCCGCCGGCGCACGCCCGGCGGGACCCGCTGTTTTTTCGGCGACACTGACCCCACCCCGGTCCCAAAGATGTGCGCATGAGCGAGAGCCGAACTGATCCGAGCGTGCCCCTGCACCCGGTGCTTGAACGCGTCACCGAGCGCATCCGCGAGCGCAGCGCGCCCACCCGCCAGGCCTTTGTCGGCATGCTGGCGGCCTCGCGCAAGCCCGGCCGCTACCGGCAGGGCATGGGTTGCGCCAATGCCGCCCACGCCTGGGCCGCGCTGCCTGGCCCCGACAAGCTCACGCTGGCGCAAGAGCGCCAGCCCCACCTGGGCATCGTCACCGCCTACAACGACATGCTCTCGGCCCACCAGCCCTACGAGCATTACCCGCCGCGCCTGCGCGAAGCCGCCCGCCAAGCCGGTGCCACCGCGCAGGTCGCCGGCGGCGTGCCGGCCATGTGCGATGGCGTCACCCAGGGCGAAGACGGCATGGAGCTGTCGCTGTTCTCGCGCGACGTGATCGCCCTGTCCACCGCCGTGGCCTTGTCGCACAACGTGTTCGACGCGGCCCTGTGCCTGGGCGTGTGCGACAAGATCGTGCCGGGCCTGTTCATGGGCGCGCTGCAGTTCGGCCACCTGCCGATGGTGTTTGTGCCGGCCGGGCCCATGACATCGGGCCTGTCGAACGACGAGAAAGCCCAGGTGCGCCAGCAGTACGCGCAAGGCCTGGTCGGGCGCGCCGAGCTGCTGGCCTCCGAACAGGCGGCCTACCACGGCCCGGGCACCTGCACGTTCTACGGCACGGCCAACTCCAACCAGATGCTCATGGAGATCATGGGCCTGCACCTGCCGGGCTCGTCTTTCGTCAACCCAGGCACGCCATTGCGAGAGGCCCTGACCGACGCGGCCGTGCGACAGGCCGTTCACCTCAGCCAGGTGGGCAGCGAAGCCGAGCCGGTCGGCATGGGCTGGCAGGTCGACGAGCGCGTCGTCGTCAACGGCATCGTGGGCCTGCTGGCCACCGGTGGCTCGACCAACCACACGCTGCACCTGGTGGCCATGGCCCGCGCGGCGGGCCTCGTCATCGACTGGGACGACTTCTCCGAGCTGTCGGCCGTGGTGCCTTTGCTGGCGCGGGTCTACCCCAACGGCCAGGCCGACGTGAACCACTTCCATGCCGCAGGAGGCATGGGCTTTCTCATCCGCGAGCTGCTGGGCGTCGGCCTGCTGCACGAAGGTGTGCAGACCATCGTGGGCCGGGGCCTGAGGGCCTACACGCAAGAGCCTCACCTGATCGATGGCCAACTGGCCTGGCGACCGGCACCCGCCGCCTCGGGTGACGAGGACGTGCTGCGCCCCGCCAGTCGCCCCTTCAGCGCCGATGGCGGCCTGCGCCTGATGGCGGGCAACCTGGGCCGCGCGGTGGTCAAGGTCTCGGCCGTCAAGCCCGAACACCGCGTGGTGCGTGCGCCCGCCGTGGTCGTGACCGACCAGAAGCAGCTGGAGCAGCGCTTCAAGGCTGGCGAGCTCAACCACGATTTCGTGGCCGTGGTGCGCGAGCAAGGCCCGCGCGCCAACGGCATGCCAGAGCTGCACAAGCTCACGCCCGTGCTGGCCGTGTTGCAGGATCAGGGCTTCCATGTGGCGTTGGTCACCGACGGGCGCATGTCCGGGGCCTCAGGCAAGGTGCCTGCGGCCATCCACCTCTCACCCGAGTCGCTCGATGGCGGGGCCATCGCCCTGGTTCAGGACGGCGATGTCATCACCGTCGATTGCGAGCGCGGTGTGCTGCAGTTGGAGGTCGATGAAGCCGTGCTGGCCGCTCGGCCGCTGCCGGCGCCGCAGCCTCAACCAGCCTGGCTGCCGCATGGGCGCCAGCTCTTCGGCCTGTTCCGCCAGGGGGTGTCCCGTGCGGAGCAGGGCGCCTCGCCCTTGTTCCCGGCGGACCCGACTGCCTGAACGGCCCGTTGTGTCGGCGACCGGCCGTTTCGCTGCCCGCCTGACCAGATCGTCCCGGCTGATGCCACCTGCCAATTGACCCACACCGTGCAACCACTGCGCCACGACCGGAACCCATCGATGACCACCCCAGTCGCCTTGCCCGCCTTCACCACCCGCGTCCTGCCCGTCATCGTGATCACCGATGTGGCGCAGGCGGTGCCGCTGGCCGAAGCCTTGCTCGCCGGGGGCATCGACGCCATGGAGATCACGCTGCGCCACGTTGCCGGCTTGCCGGCCATCGAGGCCGTGGCCCGCGCCGTGCCTGACATGCGGGTGGGGGCGGGCACCGTGACCAAGGTGCACGAGGTCGAGCAGGTGTGCAACGCCGGCGCAGGTTTTGCGCTGTCACCGGGCTTCACCCCTGAGCTGCTGGACGCCGTGCAGGCGGCCTCGTTGCCCTTCGTGCCAGGGGTGATGACCCCGGGCGAGGTCATGCGGGCGCGCGAACTTGGCTTCGGGCTCATGAAGCTGTTCCCGGCCGAGCAGGCGGGCGGCATCGGCATGCTCCGGGCCCTGGCCGGCCCGCTGGGCGACGTGCGCTTCTGCCCGACGGGCGGCGTGTCGCCCGCGAACCTCGCCGACTTCCTCAAGCAACCCAACGTGGCGATGGTGGGCGGCTCCTGGCTCACCCCGCTTGAGGCGCTGCAGGCGCGCGACTGGGGGCGCATCACGGCCCTGGCGCGCCAGGCCTGTGAACTGGCTGCTTCGGCCACGGCAGCCTGATAACTGTCGCGCAGGCGCCGGCCTTTTCACAGATCTTTACGGCCGCGCAACCCCGGCTTGACCTGGCGGGGACACCATCGAGTCATCAAGCGATTCCATCCACAAAAGGAAACACCCATGACCCACGCTCGTGTCACCCGCTCTCGCGCCGCCTCCTCGGCCCTCACCCCCGCCCGGGTCCTGGGCAGCCTGTTGCTGGGTGGGGCACTGGTGTTCGCAGCCGGTCAGGCCGTGCAGGCAGCCAGCCCTGCGTCGGCCTCGGCCCCGGCCGCCAAGACGTCGCCCTGCGACGAGGGCACCTGTCCGATGCGCGGCGGCGAGCACGGCCGCAAAGGTGGCCATGGTGGCCATGGTGACCACGGCATGAGGGGCGAGGCTGGCATGGGCCTGCCCTTTGCCGGGCCGGGTTTCAAGCGCCTGCTCGACGACGTCCAGGCCAGCGACGCCCAGCGCAAGCAGATCCAGGTCATCGTGGACAAGGCCCGCGTCGACCTGCGCGCGTTGCACGAGAAGGCCCGTGACCAGCACCACGACGCGATGGCCATCTGGACCGCACCCAAGATCGACGCGGCCGAGGCGGAAAAGCAGCGTCAGCAGATGCTGGCCCAGCATGACCAGGTCAGCAAGCGCGTGATGCAGGCGATGCTGGATGTCGGCCAGGTGCTGACGCCCGAGCAGCGGGCCAAGGCGGCCGTTGCCCTCAAGCAGCGCCATGAGCGCATGCAGGACCGGTTGGCCGACCGCAAGGAGCGCCGCGAGGAAGCCCGCGGTGGCCGCGAAGGTGGTGAAGAACACCTGCAGAACCACAGGCTGCGTCGCCCGGCGCCGCCTGCCCCGGCCGCCGCCAGCCAGCCGACCCCTTCCCGCTGACCCCAGGAGGGCGCGACAATGGCGGACATGGCTGAACACATCCTGCTCATCGACGACGACATGCGCCTGAGCGCCATGGTGGCGGACTACCTCCGCAGCCATGGCTATCAGGTCGCCACCGCGGCCAGCTTGACCGCCGGCCGGGAACTGCTGGGGCGCCAGGCGATGGATGCCCTGGTGCTCGACCTCATGCTGCCAGACGGCGACGGCCTGGACCTGTGCCGCGAACTGCGGGCCTCGCCCCGCACCCGCACCCTGCCGGTGCTGATGCTCAGCGCCCGCGGCGAGCCGACCGACCGCATCGTCGGCCTCGAAGTGGGGGCCGACGACTACCTGCCCAAGCCCTTCGAGCCGCGCGAGTTGCTGGCGCGTGTGCGCGCCCTGCTGCGACGCACCTCGGTGCACACCGAAGACACCGATGTGTGGCGCTTCGGCCGCCTGGAGATCGACACCGGCCTGCGGCAGGTGCGCCTGGCCGGTTCGGCCTGCGAGCTCACTTCCTACCAGTTCGACCTGCTCAGCGTGCTGGCGCAGCACCCGGGCCGCGTCCTCAGCCGTGACCAGATCATGGACGCGCTCAAGGGCCATCCTCTGGAGGCCTTCGACCGCTCCATCGACGTGCACATCTCCCGCATCCGTGCCGCCATCGAGGACGACCCCAAGGAGCCCCGCCGCATCCTGACCGTGCGAGGCGTGGGTTACGTCTTCGCCAAGAAGCAGGACGCGGACCTCGACGCAGCATGAAGACCCTGGCCCTGCGCATCTACCTCACGGTGGTGGCGGTGCTGCTGGTGTTCGCGCTCGTCTCGGGCTGGCTGGCGCAGCGCAACCTCGAGCACGAGCGCAGCCAGGTCCAGTCCATGGCCGCCTGGAACGAGCGCGCCGCGGCCTGGGCCGAACTGATCGAAAACAGCCTGCCGCCAGCCACCGCGCCGCTGGACGAGCAGTCGCGCATCTTCCTGGACTGGTCCGAGCGCCTGCGCATGCCCATGGCGCTGGACGACCCGCTGGGCCGGCGCATCGCCACCTCCATCCTGCTGGAAGAGCGCCTGCGCCGCCAGCCCGAGTTGCGCGAGCGCATGCAGCGCTCCATCTTGTCCGATGGACGCACGATGTGGGTGCTGCGCGCCTGGGTCGTGCGAGGCAAGGGGCCGCAGACCATCATGGGGCCCATGCGCGAGGGCGACTCTCCCCCGGGTGTGCCGCCGCCGCCGCCCCGCGCGCAGCCCTGGCTGGAGCCCATGGCCATGTTCGTGCCGCCCTGGATGGCCCACGGCGTGCCGGCCCTCATCCTGGCGCTGGTGTTGCTGTTCGGCGCGGTGGCGCTGGGCGCCTGGCCCGTGGTCAACCGCCTCACGCGCCGCCTGCAGGCCCTGCGCTGGGGTGTGGAGGCGTTCGGCTCCGGCCAGCTGCAGCACCGCGTCAGCGTCGAAGGCGCTGACGAGGTCGCGGCGCTGGCGCGCAGTTTCAACGAGGCCGCCCAGCGCATCGAAGACCTGGTCACCTCCAACCGCAGCCTGCTGGCCAACGCCAGCCACGAGTTGCGCTCACCGTTGGCTCGCCTGAAGATGGCGGTGTCGCTGATGGCCGAGGCCTCGCCAGAGCAGGCCGCACGCATCCGCCAGGAGATCCACCAGGACATCCGCGAACTCGACGCCTTGGTCGAGGAGGTGCTGCTGGCCAGCCGCCTGGATTCGCGCCGCGACATCGAGCACGCACCCGTGGACCTCATGGGCCTGGCCACCGAAGAGGCCGCCCGAGTGGGCGCCGAGGTGCACATCGACGCGTCCTTCCCGCTCACGCCGCACCAGGGCGACGAGCGGCTGTTGCGTCGGGCCCTGCGCAACCTGCTTGAAAATGCACGCCGCTACGGAGGCTCGCAGGTCGAGCTGTTTCTGCAAAGCGCGCATGGCCAGCTGGAGATGGCCGTGGCCGACCGCGGGCCGGGTGTGCCGCCCGAGCAGCGCGAGCGCATCTTCGAGCCCTTCTACCGCCTGCCCGGCCACGCCGAACACGCCGGTGGTGTCGGGCTGGGGCTGAGCCTGGTGCGCCAGATCGCCGTGCGGCACGGTGGCCAGGTGCGCTGCGAAGCGCGCGAAGGCGGCGGCAGCCTGTTCGTGCTGACCTTGCCGGGGTGGTCGCGAGGGCGTTGAGCCGGGCGGCCGGGGGTCAGCCCGCGCTGTTGCCGTGGTAACGCTGGTACCAGTCCACGAAGCGCGCGACACCTTCGGCCAGGCCGGTGTGCGGCGCCACGCCCGTCCAGGCCTGCAATGCGCTCACATCGGCGAACGTGGCCGGCACATCGCCCGGTGCCATGGGCTGCAGGTCAAGCTGGGCCTTGGTGCCCAGTGCCGACTCCAGCGTGCCGATAAAATCCATCAGCTGCACCGGCTCGCTGTGCCCGATGTTGAAGACCTTGTACGGCGCCCACGAGCCCGAGGCCTGAGGCGCATCCCGGTCGAAGGCCTCGTTGGCCACGGGCGGCCGGTCGAGCGTGGCCACCACGCCCGCCACGATGTCGTCGATGTAGGTGAAGTCGCGGCGCATGTTGCCGTGGTTGAACACCTTGATCGGCTCACCCGCCAGGATGGCCCGCGTGAACAGCATTGGCGCCATGTCGGGGCGCCCCCAGGGGCCGTAGACGGTGAAAAAGCGCAGCCCCGTGGTCGGCAGGCCATAGAGGTGGCTGTAGGTGTGCGCCATCAGCTCGTTGGCCTTCTTGGTGGCCGCGTACAGGCTGACGGGGTGGTCGACGGCGTCGTTTTCGCTGAACGGCATGCGCGTGTTGCCACCGTACACGCTGGAGCTGCTGGCGTAGACCAGGTGCGCGGTGCGGTGGTGGCGGCAGGCCTCCAGCATGTTCACGAAGCCCACCAGGTTGGACTGTGAATAGGCGTGGGGGTGGGTGAGCGAGTAGCGCACGCCGGCCTGGGCCGCCAGGTGCACCACGCCGTCGAAGCCTTCTGCCTTGAACAGCGCGTCCAGCGCCGGCATGTCGACGAGGTCGGCCTCCACGAAGCGGAAACGCTCGCCGCCCGGGCTGGCCGAGATGGCCGCCAGGCGGTCCCGCTTGAGCTGCGGGCTGTAGTAGTCGTTGAGGTTGTCGAGGCCGATGACCGTGTCGCCGCGCTGCAGCAGCGCTTGCGACACGTGCATGCCGATGAAACCGGCGGCGCCGGTGACGAGGAACTTGCGCATCCCGCCATTGTCGCTGCTCGTGGTTTCTCCTGTTCAGGGCGCATGTGACAAACCAGTTGCCACGTTTGATCCAAAGAGTTACGCGCCATCCCCCCCATGGTGGGAGGGGCGTCACGGGACTGAGCCGGACCGCTCATGCGATCATGGGGCAACAAGTCATTCCGGAGGGTTCCATGCGCGTCCGTCAATTTTTTGCAGCTTCTGCCGTTGCCCTTGCATCGGCAGCCGTCCACGCGGCTCCGCCGCCGTTGTCCACCAACCTTGGCACCGACCCCAACGCCGCTGTCATGGCCGGCACGGTGCTTTACAGCGGCACCAAGTCGTTCACCTTCAACCTGTCCCAGGTCAGTGACGTGTTCGGCAGCCTGGCTTACCTGCCGGACTTCCAGTCGCTTGACTTCAGCTCCATCCAGCTGGTTTCTGGCAGCAACTCCTGGTTTGCAGCCAACCCCAGCAGCGGTGCGTTCTCGTTCAGCGGCCTGCAAGTGGGCAGCTACACCCTGAACATCTCGGCCATTTCGCCGGGCGTTGGCGTGTACGCGGGTTCCATCACGGCCGTTCCGGCTGCCGTGCCGGAAGTCGAGTCCTTGGCCCTCACCCTGGCTGGCCTGGGTGTCGTTGGTTTCGTCGCAACCAAGCGCCGCAAGGTGGCCTGATCATCTGATCGGTCGCTGCGAACCAAGGCAGGTTTCCTGCCACATGAAAAAACCGCCTCTCGGGGCGGTTTTTTCATGACAGCGCCTGCACGGCAAAGGCTCAGACCCGGGCATCGCCCCAGCGGAGGTTGGTGCTTTCATCGCCCTGGTAGGTGGTCTTGCCGTGGCGGTCCACGCAGTACTGCGGCGAGGCCACCACGTCTTCCAGCACCGTGCCTTCCGACACCCGTGTGTACTCGAACAGCACGCTGCGCTTGACGATGCTGCCTTGACGCAGGCGGCTGCCATGGCCAATCCAGCAGGGCCCCTCGATGGTGACGCCAGGTTCGATGTCGCAACTGGAGCCGATGTACACCGGCCCGCTGATCTTCACCGTGTCCCAGTCGATGCGGGTGTTCAGGCCCACCCAGACACCCGGGCGCACCTGGGTGCCAGGCATGTCCATCTGCGCCACTTCGCCCGCCAGCACGCGCTGGCACACAGCCCAGTAGTCGGATACCCGGCCAATGTCGATCCAGTTGAAATGCCGGCTCTGGGCATAAAAAGGCAGGCCCTTTTCTGCCAGCAGGGGGAAAAGTTCGCTGCCGATGTCGAACTCGCGGCCCTTGGGGATCAGGTCAAGCACGCTGGGCTCGAAGATGTAGATGCCGGTGGAGGCCAGGTTGGACTTGGCTTCTTCCGGGTTGGGCTTTTCCTGGAAGGATGTGACACGGCCTTCCTTGTCCGCCACCACGATGCCGTAGTTCTTGACCTGGTCGTTGGGCACTTCCAGCGTGATCACGCTGGCCATGGCGCCCTTGGTCTTGTGCTCGTACAAGGCCGACTTGAAGTCGATGTCGATGATGGCGTCACCGCACAGCACGATGGTGGTTTCATCGAAGAAACCGGAGAAGTCCTGGATGCGGCGCATGCCGCCAGCCGAGCCAAGAGGCTTGGGCACGATCTCGCCGTGTTCGCGCACGCCCTCGAAGGCGTAACCGATCTCCACCCCCCAACGATGACCGTCACCAAAGTAGTTCTCGATCTTCCAGTGGTTGAACGCCACGTTCACCATGATTTCTCGCACGCCGTAGCGTGCGAGGTGCTCGATGATGTACTCCATCACGGGCTTGCCCAGGATGGGCACCATCGGCTTCGGGGTCTGCTTTGTGAGCGGGCGGACGCGGGTTCCCTGTCCCGCAGCGAGGATCATCGCTTTTGCCATTGGTCTACTTTCACAGCTGATTGGGTGCTGAACAGGCGAATGACCCGGTGCATCCCGGGTCAGGCAGGTGAGCATGATGCTACAGGTCGACTCGTGATCGTGGCATCAGTCAGGGGGTGGTGTCGCAAGCGCCACGCCCGCTCTGTCGTCACGATGCCGTCATCGCATTGACCTCAGAATGCGGGGTGACGGTGACGGACATCGCGTGGCATGGTTCATGCTGCAATGCATCAAGGTTTGCATGCCGTTGGTTCCTTGTTTGTCGCGTTGGTTCGATGGACTTGCGCACTGTCCCCCCCTCATTCGTGTGGGCAAGCCAACTTGGGTTGAACCTTGCGAGGCATGGGTGGGTCCATGAGCAGGGTTTGCCGTGTTTGCTGACCGCAAGCGTCATCAGACCGCCCACCTCATGATTTGAAATTCCAATCCAGCATGTCATCGTCCCCAATCCTGCCTGTGATCATGGCCGGTGGCTCCGGTACCCGCCTGTGGCCGCTGTCGCGCGCGCTGTACCCCAAGCAATTCCTGATCCTGTCGGGCAACCAGAGCCTGTTTCAGCAGGCACACCTGCGC
>MERU01000009.1 GCA_001770725.1 Burkholderiales bacterium RIFCSPHIGHO2_01_FULL_63_240 | reverse complement strand
CCTAACTGGGCGTTGCAGGGGACGCCAATACGTTCGATCGCTTCGGCCACGCCAAGCGTGCGCCCCTGAACTTGGGCGTTAGGCCTCTCTTAAAAAGCAGTCAGGCATGCAAAGCAGTCAGGCATGCCCTAATCCATTTTCAAACGGAAAACCCATGATGCTTCAAGAGTTCTTTTTCAGTTGGGGCCCAATGCTCCTGTTAATCGGCGTTTGGGCTTTCTTCATGCGGCGCTGGCGTGGTACACAGCAAAAACAATCGGACTACATGGATGAGGTCCGATCCTACTTGACTGACCACATCGCAGAAACGAAGCGATTGAATCTAAACCTTGAACGTATCGCATCAGCCCTTGAAGTCAAAGCCAAATGAAATTACGCCCGGCATCAGCATTTGCCACCAGCCTAACATTTTGGTCAAGCCGACGCCCACAAGCTGCGCTTGCGGGTGCCCTCCGTGCTTCGCACTCCGGCGCGGCTTACCGCGGGCGTTAGGCATCTCCAGCATGCGAATCCTCAAGGTCGGCGCAGCCATCATTGGCAGCATCTTGCTGGCGTATGGCGTGTCGATACTCACGTCTGACGTTGACCCGCTCACGCTGTGCTCCAAGCAATGCGGTACGTACAAGGCTCTCAGCGCGTTACTCGGAACCGGCTCCTTGCGGTCCATCATTGGTCTGCTATATGTAGCTATCAGTTTGTTTTTTCTTGTGCCGCTTGTAACCAAGCGAGAGGAGTCAGAGCAATAACCTCGTCGCCCGCACTCATGCGCACAGCTATACCTCATGTTCAGCATCCCGTCATCTTCCACCAGCGCCTAACTGGGCGTTGCAGGGGACGCCTCCACCAGCGCACGCTTCGGCAAAGCCAAGCGGGCGCCCCTGAACTTGGGCGTTAGGCAACTCATGTACTCGACAGGTCTGCGCGATTTTCAACCAACTGACATTGGCGCCGTCAATGCACTTGGTGTTGCCGCTTTTGAGCAGTTCGCTAGCCAATACGAAGACTGGCCAGGCTTCAGGGCAAAAATCGCATGCATGTCTTCGCTGGCGGAAGCGGGCGAGATCATCGTTGCGGCATCTGGCGAGACAGTCGTGGGGGCAGTTGCGTACCTTGGTCCCCAGGCTCCCAAAAGCTCGTTTTTCCCAAGCACATGGGCTGTCATGCGAATGCTCGTTGTTTGCCCAGAATCACGCGGTAAAGGCATTGGCCGCGCACTTGCCAACGCTTGCATTGCAAAGGCTCAGCGTGACGGAGCCGACGTGTTCGGCCTCCACACTAGCGCCATCATGTCTGTGGCGCTTCCGATGTACCGATCCATGGGGTTTGAGTTCGTTCGTGAAGCACCATCAATCCACGGTGTCCCATATGGCATCTACGCAAAACATCTCATTGGGCAAGGCCGCGTCGCCTAACTGGGCGTTGCAGGGGACACCTCCACCAGCGCACGCTTCGGCAACGCCAAGCGGGCGCCCCTGAACTTGGGCGTTAGGCCCTCGCGGAACACGCCGCTTGCCAAGGCCACACGAGCCGCCTCCTCGGCGGCAGTCGCACATTCGTTCATGCCCAGAAGTTGGTGTGCTGGCGCCGCTGCATCACAGGCTGCAGGTGCGTTAGATTGAGGTCTTCGTCAGCGCATGGCTGACGCCATACGCAAAGGGAGGCGTGATGGCAATGTTCATCTCAGAAGCTGCCGCTGCAGCTCATCGCGCACACCAGGCTGACGCCTCGTGTGCGGGCTCGCTGGCCGCGCAAAGGCCCTGCTACTTGCACCGGCCTAACTGGGCGTTAGGCCACTCAGGTCAGGCACAAAGAAGACACATTGGTGCAACAATAAGCCGAATAATGTGTGTTATGCGCGAGTCAAAGCGCATACAGACGAACTGCAATTTTTTGATGGCGATACAGTAAAGCTGTTGCACACCAAGCGAAACCACCAACACATATAAACCAACACAAGACACCTTAATCCCCAAAAAATCATGGCGAAGTATTGGGCAACCTTATTTATCCTTACCGCCATAGGCGCCATTGCGATCTTTATAAAACACCCCAATTCAGCGACACTGGAAGACGTAAAAAGCTTCAGCGGCATCTACACCATGAAGGAATGGGGCAGGTTTACACCAGACTCACTAGTCAACGGTGAATTTGTTTGCGCGTCAAGCGACTTTTTTGGCAACTGTGATAGCCTAGACCTCCGCAATACCGTTGGCAGCACCATTTCCATAAAGTATGTAATGACGCCAACGGCTTTCGGAAAAATCAAGACCATTACCGAAGCAACGGCGGCGAGCGGACAAGTCCTGTACAGAAAAAGCAATCAAGCCATTAAGCGAGAATGGATTTGGTCATCATTCCTATGGCTCTCCAGTATTCCAGTATTTTTTGGGTATATCATTTTCAATGAATCCAGGCAATTAAAATCTACGCCCCAGCCTGACAGTTCCGACAGCTAGCTGACCAAACTCTTGCCCACCCGGGAACCTCCCACCCAAACGGAAGATCGACTCGTCATGTACCGCCGTCCGCCCATTGGCGCACGCCATCGCTCTGGCAGTGGTAACGCCATCATCGAGTACTGGCACCGGCGCTTCGCGCAGGCACGGTGGCCCAACTCGGCGCTCAAGCGGACGCCAACACTGGCCGTGGCCAGTGTTGGTGCCCTCAGCCCTTACGGGCTCCGGCGCCGTTTAACCTGGGCATCAGGCTCCCGGATACACAAGTGAAAGACTTACCTCGCTTGCTACTTCAGGCCTTCGTTTTCTATTGCTGCATAACAGCGGCTCTAGCAGCTGCATTTCTAGCCCTGGTGTTTCTCTTGCTGTGGCTTTCGCCTGCCTCCGATTTTGCTGTTGCCGCGTCGTTGCTCGGCGCCCCGGTTCTACTGCTTCTTCTCCCCTGGCTCGGCCTCACCTACATTTTCGCGAGCAAGCGCTTTTCCGTTCAATGGCATTGGCTCATCCCCACCATCGCAGCACTAGCTGCAACTCAAGGTCTTCGCCTACTTCCACCTACGTTCAGGCCAAACCTCACTAGTCAAATTCGGTCTGTCTGTGGCGCACAGCCAGGCGAGATGCTTGAGCTGCCAAACTTCCTGCATTGCGCAGGCGCTGCATGGTCAGCGTTGGTTCAAGGGGCCATCATCGAGGCTGCAGCAGCAGGCGCCATTCTTGTAATTGCAGCTTGGGCGCTGGGACGCCAGAAGCGTAGGCAAGCGTAAATCTCATGCCCCCAAAATCCAAAACCATTAATAAACCTCGCTCCTTTCCCCGGCCTAACTGGGCGTGCAGGGGACGCCTCCATCAGCGCGCGCTTCGGCTACGCCAAGCGAGCGCCCCTGAGCTTGGGATTTAGGCCTCACACAAAACAACTGAGGAAAAGATGAAATTTCGGGCGTACATCCTCTCTTTTGTATTGGGCGCATCGTCAGTTGCTGCGCTAAGTGAACTCAAGGAGCCAGATCCAAATGACCGTGCGACGATTGTTATCGTGGACGCAAGCCCAGATGCACCTGTAAAATACATGTTCATACTTTCGGGTAAAGCTGCTGAACAAGGCATAGCAACCAAGAAAACACAATTCACGGTGCCTGGTCAGCAAGTTGGCGTTCTTTCTGCTCAAGCCAAGGACGGAAAGAAGGTAAACGTACAATTAATGGAAGTTGCTCAGGGGGGAAAGCCAACAGAAGGCGGCGGCGGATACGCCGAAAACTTCAACATCACTGTTTATGGCAAAGCAAATCGCCTAACTGCCTTTTAATCTGTGGCGCACTTGCTCGATTTTTGTGGACAATCATGCCCGACACAGCTGGAGTGAATTGACCCAGTCTTGCCTACGCTCCCCAGCCGACGGTTCAACGCGGGCGCCAACACTGGCCATGGCCAGTGTTGGCGCCCTGCGGCCCTCTCGGGCCTCCGGAGTCGGTTAACCTGGGCGTTAGGCCCTCGCGGAACACGCCGCTTGCACAGGGCGCACGAGCCGCCTCCTCGGCGGCAGTCGCACATTCGTTCTTGCCACCAAGTTGATGGGCTGGCACCTCTGCCGCTCGAGTTGTAGGTGCGTTAGATTGAGGTCTTCGTCAGCGCATGGCTGACGCCATGCGCAAAGGGAGGCGTGATGGCACGGTTCATCTCGGAAGCTGCCGCAGCAGCTCATCGCGCACACCAGGCTGGCGCCTCGTGTGCGAGCTCGCTGGCCGCGCAAGCGCCCCGCTACTTACACCGGCCTAACTGGGCGTTGCAGGGGACGCCTATACGTCGCATCGCCTCGGCCACGCCAAGCTCGCGCCCCTGAACTTGGGCGTTAGGCCATGCGCTTACTGCAGCCACTCGACTATCAAGCCGCCATCACTTCACGGTTTGTTCTGGCGCGCACTCAGATACATCGACTTTTGCCCCATGCAGTGGTCGAACACGTCGGCTCCTCTGCCATACCAGGGGCTGTGTCAAAAGGGGATCTTGACATCTGTGTATTGGTTGCCAAATCAGACCATCAACCGTCAGTCCGCACCCTGACAGATTGGGGCTACACCGAGAAGCTTGATACGTTGCGCAATGAACAACTCTGCATGCTCGAATGGCACAAGCCGAACGAAGAGCATGCCGTTCAACTGGTAGCGCATGGTTCGCCTTTCGAGATGTTCATCACCTTCCGAGACGCGCTGCTGACCTGCCCTGCTCTCGTCGACGAGTACAACCAAGTCAAGTTGAATGCCGCGCACCTCTCCGCGACCGAGTACCGCGCGGCAAAATCGACTTTCATTGAGCGAGTGCTTCGTGAAACCAAGAAGCAATAGCCACTGCGGCTGCATCTCCTGGCCAGGCCTGACTGGTCGTTGCACACGGACGTCCATGCCTCGCATGGCCGCCGGTAAGAACTTGGGCGTAAAGCCGCTCCCACAAACATGCAGGTACACATGGCCCATTCTCTGATTCCATTCATGGCCGCGCATGTTGCGTTGGCAGCAATGCTGTATGCACTGCTCACCATTGCTCGCGCACCAAATATTTGGGGCATTGGCCAGCGCGCCGATGGCTCAAATCCGTGGGCGTCTCTTGAACCGCGCATCAGCGCAAATCTCTCCAATCAGTTTGAATGGCCTGTTCTCTTCTATGCGGCTTGCCTGTTGCTCATCCAACTCCAGGCGATCAACTCTGCAGCCATCATTCTGTGCTGGGTCTTCATGATCGGCAGGCTGGCACACAGCTTCGTTCAAATCCTCACGAAAAACGTGCGGCTTCGCGGACTCGTCTTCACCGCCAACTTTCTTGCCACCCTCGGCCTTTGGTTCATGGTTCTTCAGGCCGCACTTCGCACATGAATACTCAATTCAAAAAACCACTGCCGCTCACGAATACCGCAACCAGTCGGCCCCAGCCTAACGGTGCGTTCAACTCGGACGCCACGTCGGCCATGCCATGCCTTCGGCATTTTCATGGCCTGCCGTGGTGCACTCCGCACTTTGTGCTCCGGCGCCGATTAATCAGGTAGCTAATGCCCCTCAAGAGAGGGGCGCGCGACATCCACGCGCCCCTTGCATTCACGGTTGAACCATTAAACTCAGGGAGAACCCAATGCGTCGAATTCTGATTGGAGCCGCACTCGCAACTTGCCTCACGAGCAATGTTGGCGCAGAAATTCTTACGTTTTCATTTATCGATGGAACGAATGATCAGACCAGACAGACTGGCGCAGACTTGCTAAGCATCTCTGTTATCTTTGATAACATAACTGGCGCATACACAACCACATTGCAATCAACGGCCGAAGCACCGTTCAAAGGGAAAATTGGGGTCAACGCCAACCTTGCAAACATTGACACTCCCGCCTACGTTTCTTGGCAGGCTTATTTTTTTGACAACCTTCGCACCATTGAATTGACCGAGACGACCAATATCGTCAAATGGCAGGGCACTGCATCATCCTTAAAATACTGGCGAGTCGGCGATCGGGTCGTTACCAGCAGCGACTTGTTCGGCATCGTGTCGGATAAACCAATCCACACCTTTGGCTCTAACTTCACGAGCCACCTCGACTTCCCGTACACAAGCACGGATGAGATGCCTAGGCTCGCCGTTGCAACCATTACGGCAATCCCGGAGCCATCGACGTGCGTGCTGATGTCAATGGGTGTTGCCTCATTGATTTCCTTGCACCGTCGCAAGCGCGCCTAACTGTGTGGTCAAGCGGACGCCAACACAGGTCATGCCCTCGCCGTGCCACTGGCCTGTGTTGCTCCCCTGCGCACCTTCGGTGCTCCGGCGCCGCTTACCTTGAGCGCTAGGCGCCAAGTGCTCGGCGTGGTTCTTGCGTACTTCGCACTGCAACTCTCGGAGCAGCCATGAGCAGTCAGCGCGTATTCAAATCAAGTGACCACATGCAAGTAAGCGAGGGAGAGCCGATTCGTTCAGTGGTAGAAGAATCAGAACATTCAGTCGTCGTAGCCTGGCATGTCGAACCGTGTCAAGCCATTGCTCCCCATACGCATCCGCAAGGCCAAGATACATGGACGATCCTCTCGGGCCATGGCGAATATCAAATCGACGAACACGGCAACTCCGTCAAGGTCGCGCCTGGCGATGTCGTCGTAGCAAAAAAAGGCGAAGTGCATGGCGTCAGATGCACGAGCCACGAACCATTGCGGTTTATTTCCGTGGTCGCCCCGATCGAAGCAGGCTATGTTCTCCTTGCACCACGCGCCTGACTGGTCGCTGCACACGGGCGCCCATGCTTGACACCAGACAGAATTTATAAAAATAATACGACCAGAAATCCCAAGACTGAAAAGACAAAAGAGAGTTTATCGCATGAAGTTTAATCGCTTGATTGCTGCGCTGGCCACCGGCCTCGCCTCCCTGACAGCTGCAGCGTTCGTCATCACGCCCGACAACGAATATCAATTCACCTTCGAAGCCAACGATGCCACCCGCGACAGAACTGACCTAGGGTACATGCCCGGCTACTACCTCTTCTTCAAAACGGGAGAGGGAGAGAAAGGCCCTGTGGAAATCGATTTCTTCGAAAATCAAGACTTCACCAGCTTGCGCTCCACTTGGAAGTTCAATGCCTCACCCAACAGCACCTGGAGCTCCTCTTCCGAGCACAAGATATTCTTGGACTTGAATGGCTCACTGGTGTTTCGACAAATATCAGGCAGCACCGATTTTTCAAGAATTGGATTAGGCATCTACAAGCCTGACGGCTTGTACATTGTTCAAATCGCGCCGCAGGTTTCTTCAGTTCCTGAAGCAAGCTCCCTTTTCATGTTCGGGCTTGGCATCGCTGGATTCCTACTGAGAGGGCATCGGAACCCCCTGAAGAATCAGTCTGGCATCTGATTTTCCCCACGATGGGCGCCCCCAGTGTTGACGCGTGCCAGCCTGACTGGGCAATGCAGGGGACGCCTCCACCACAGCACGCTTGGCCACGCCAAGCGCGAGCCCCTGAAATCGGGCGTCAGGCGCACACATCATGCGAACACTCTCGCTGCGACTTCACCTGCTGGCGACCATCGTGATTGCCACAGGTGCTCATGCCGCCACGATGAACAAGTGCGTCATCAATGGCAGCGTCTCCTATCAACAAGCACCCTGCCCTTCGACGCAAGCTCGGAAAGATCCAACGCTCGAAGAACTCAACGCCTCGGAAAAGAAGCGCCGCACAGCCCCCGCCAACGCTGCACCCGCGATGCCTGCGGCAACCAGAGAGGGAGCTGCGACACCTCCATTCGCCACCAATGGCTACCGCTGCGACGGTCGCAAGCATTGCTCACAAATGAACTCGTGCGCGGAAGCCAAGTTCTTCCTGAGCAACTGCCCAGGCGTGAAAATGGACGGCGACAACGACGGGATTCCCTGCGAGGACCAATGGTGCAGTCCCTGAGCCATTCGCCAGCACCTGACGGGGCGATCAAGCGAACGCCAACATTGCAATGGTCATCATCCCGGTAGGGCGCGCCCGCGCCTTTGGCTTCACCTCCATTGTTGGGGTGGCCCTTCTCCAGGCATTCAACAGCTTTGCCTGTTATGGTCACGATCTCATCGGCTACCTGGACGCACTGACCTTCATTGCCATTCCCATGGCCCCAGCGCTGATGGCGCTCTTGACGAAGAATCCACTGCGTGCAATCACGGCGTCGCTTTTCTTCGCCCCGTGGCTTCTGTTCGCGTACTACACCGATTGCATTCGTCCGTATCAAGGCGGTGGCGCGTCAATGATCTATGTCGCAGTGCTGGTGCATGGCTTTTTCTGCACACTCACAGGAGCTCTCATGGGTGGGTGGTTGTGGCGAGGCATCGGTGTATCCACCCCTCAGGCCTGACTGGTCGTTGAACAAAGATGCCAGCGCTTCGCGCGGCCACCGGTGAACTTGAGCGTCAGGCGCAACATCGCACAACCAACCAGGCATCGTTCTCATGATTTCTCGCGCATGGAAAGTCGCATTGCTCTGCTTCTTGGTCCACGCAGCATTGTTTGCCATCTTGGCAACCCTGACTGTCGCAGGACACATGGCGCACGGCGACTCCCTTCAACAGGCCCCTTTGAGCTTGTGGCTGCGCACGGCTGACTGGCTGCTCATCGCCATCGGACTCCCACTGGTGCCAGTCGCAACAGCGGCGGCAGCTGCGGCATCTGTCCACTTATCAGCCGTTCACTATCTCGTGCTGTACGCAAGCAATGGCATCTGCATCGCCTGCTTCGCGAAGTCCGCATACCTGTGGCGTGAGCGGAGAAAGGCTGCACATGAAGCTTCAGCCTGACATTTTCTTTCAGCAAGCACTCGCTGCAGTGCTCAGCCACCAGCCCCCACCACCATCCCCTGCACAGCTTGGCCTCCAGAGCACAAAACATCAGGACCAGGGCATGGGGCCATTCCTCTTCGCTGTCTTTTACTCGCCTTGTTCAGCTTCATGGTTGGCGCGCCACGGGCGTTGTTTGCAATGACAACCGCCCTTGCCGAAGCCGCACATGACGGGCTGAGAACCTGCCCGATGAGGCATCATGCAAACCGAGCCCTTTGTCGAATGTGATCGATCGGCCCCGACGCCCGTCGAGCACTCCATCGAAATTTCCGCACCAGCGGAGCTGGTTGGCCACATCTCACAGGACTACAGCGTTCGATATGAGTGGGATCCGTTCCCCGAGTCAATCTCCGTCGTCCGCGGCTCCATGAGCCCCCCACCGTTGGGACGCAAGTTCTCGTGCGATCAAAGCTGGGCATGGAGATGCTCGTTGAGTTCGTCCAGGTCGTTCATCCCAACAGAGCCGCCATCAAAATGATCAAGGGGCCTTTGTTCATTGCCAAGTTCGCTGGCTCCTGGATCTTCGAAGACCGCCATGGGCACACAACGGTTGCTCGCTTTCGCTACTCGATATCGGCTCGCCCGCTTCTTCTTTCTTGGGCAGGGGATCTTCTCGCAGCGAAGTGCTTTTCCTTGCCGACGAGAAGGCGCCTGATCGGTTTGAAGCGCTATTGCGAGGCCCAAAACTCCACGATGCCGCCCTGACTGGGGAATGTCGAAGGCGATAGCCCAGCGGTCCAATGACCATTTCACACACGCGTCAGGCGCCCCCATCTCAAACACATGTTCACTTCTACATTCACCTTCGCCAAGGGCCAGTACGACGACGAGTTCTACGCCCTGGACAACGTCATCGCCCAAGTTGCCAAGTCCATTCCAGGCTACCTCGGTGAGGAGGCTTGGGAGAGCCAAGAAACAGGCCTGATCTCGAACGTGTACTACTGGGAATCAATGGAGGCGCTGCAGGCGCTCATGAGGCATCCTTCCCACCTCCAGGCCAAACAACGTCAATCTCAATGGCTCAGGGGCCATCAGGTTGTGATCGCTCAGGTCATCGGCTCCTATGGCGACGGTGGCATCCCTCATCCCCTGGTTGGCAAAGCGCCAATCCACGCTTCGGCCACGCCAGGGGCGAAGCCTTGAACTGGTTGGCCTGGCCGACCACACATCTCTCAACCCCATGAAGACCCAGTTCTACACGGCAACCAGCCTCGACGGTTTCATCGCGACCGAAGATGACTCTCTCGATTGGCTGTTTCCGCTCGGCGACATCAACGATACCGGCTATCCGGCATTCATCGCCGAGGTCGGCGCGTTGGCGATGGGTTCGGCCACCTACGAATGGATGCTGCGTCACTCGGCGGCGGTGGCAGCGCAGACAGGCTCCACCTGGCCTTACACCCAACCAACCTGGGTGTTTTCAAGCAGGTCACTTCCACCGGTTCCTGGCGCGAACCTGCACTTCGTGCAAGGCGACGTTCGGCCTGCACATTCGGCCATGCGCGCGGCCGCGGGAGGCAAGAACATCTGGGTGGTCGGTGGAGGGGATCTGGCTGGGCAGTTCTGCGATGCCGGGCTCCTGGATGAAATCATTGTCCAGGTTGGGTCGGTCACGCTGGGAAGAGGCAAGCCCCTGTTCCCTCGTCGTCTCACAAGCCCTCCGCTTCGACTTGTCTCGGTCAAGCAGATTGGCTCGGGGTTCGCCGAAATGCGCTACATCGTCCCCAACGGTCCTGCAGCCACTGCCGCGTGAGTTCACAGCCTCAACGCAACACCGCGCCTTCGCGCAGTGGCTTGACCGGGCATAAACTGGACACCACCTCACCACCAAAGGCTGTCACCATGAAAAAAATGATCGCGCTGTTTGTTCTTGCATCGTCCTTCGCTGGCTGCGCCGTTTACACCCCGTCTGGATCGGTCGTGATCGACCCTGCTGGACGGCACGATTCGGGCGATGGGAAGTTCTGCCCACCTGGCCAGGCCAAAAAGGGTAACTGCTGAGCGCCTGCCCTGGGCGCAACTCAAGCAGCGCGACACCAGGGGGTTGGCTGGCGAAACCGGGGGTGCACTGGCGTCCAAGCTACAGGTCACTGAAATCAAGGCCTTCGTGCCAGCGCGGGACTTCGAGCGATCGAAACAGTTCTACCGCGACCTCGGCTTCACGATGGCCTCCGAAGGCGATGGCGTGGCCTGCTTCCACTTCATGCACGCCAGCTTCCTGCTGCAGGACTTCTGCGCGGAGGGACAGGCCGAATCCTTCATGATGCACCTGCTCGTGGACGACGTGCAGGCATGGTGGGAACACGTCAAGGCCAGTGGTGTCGAGGCCGGCCACGGCGTGAGGGTCACGGAGATCGAGACGCAGCCCTGGCGGATGAAAGGCTTCTGCCTGTTCGATCCCGCTGGCGTGCTGTGGCGCATCGGCCAGAACATCGACTGACCAAACAGAGGAAGCGTGATGTCTGCAGGAGACTGGAAAGACCTCTTCAAAGCAGCGTGCGAGGGCGACCTGGCCCTGGTCAGGTACCACGTCGAGGCCGGCGTGAGCCTCAACCATGCCCACCCCGAGTTCTATTCGACACCGCTTGTCGGCGCGATCCTGGCCGGGCAGGAAGCCGTCGCCCTCTACATGCTGGACCATGGCGCGGATCCCAATCTGCGCTCAGAGTTCGACAACCTGACGCCGCTGGAAGCCGCGCGCCGAGGTGGCCTGCGCCAACTGGAGGTTCGGCTGCTTGAACTCGGCGCCCGCGACACCCACCCATGGGTGCAGGCACTGCGGCAATGGCTGCCAGGTTCTCGCCAGGCCAGGCCCTGACGGCACCCGCCTCAGCTGATCGCAATCATCCGCCAGATGATCGCCGTCCAGGCCACGAGGATGGCCAACACGCTCAAGCCAGCGATGCCCGCGCTCACGCGCTGCAGGGTGTTGCCCCCCATCACGAAAGCGTTCACGCCAAAGCCCCTGAGCAGGTAGGGCAAGGCATTGGTCCAGCCGCCAAACATCAACAGCAAGGCCAGCACCGGGTCCCGTGCGGCGTCCCAGCGGTCCATCATGAACGCCGCCCCCCATTGCATGAAGGCCAGCATGTACCAGTCCATGTGGGTCGCCAGCAGCGATTTCATGTTGACCCGGGCAGCCAGCTTTTTGCCCCAGGGCTGCAAGGGGATCAGCATGAACGTCCCCAGGAGCGAGGACACCAGCACCTGCAGTGCCGCATTGCAGGACAAGGCAAAAACGGGATCGAAGTTCATGGTGCGACCGGGAAAAGTGAAGGCACAACCGGAGCGGTGCAGCCCAGCAATGTAAAGTCAATCTGCACACCTCGCGTGCAGGCACGCGAGCAAGGAGCCCCCATGAACACGTTCTCCACCCGCCGCAGCTTCACCGCCACCCCAGCCGAGGTCTTCGCCGCCATCCGCGACGGCGAACGCCTGGCCCGATGGTGGGGCCCCGAGGGCTTTTCCAACCGCTTCGAGGTGTTCGACTTCCAGCCTGGTGGGCGGTGGGTGTTCCACATGATCGGGCCCGACGGCACGGCCCATCCGAACGAGTCGGTCTTCTCGGCCATCGCCACCGACCGTCATGTGGTCGTTCGGCACGTCTGTCAGCCCCACTTCACGCTCACGATCACCCTGACCCCTTCAGGCGGCGGCACCTTGCTGAACTGGGAGCAGGTCTTCGACGACCCATCGGTGGCACAGGCGGTGCGACACATCGTCGAGCCGGCCAACGAACAAAACCTCGACCGGCTTGGCGCGGAGCTGAGCCGACAACCTGGCTGATGCGAGGCGGTTGCCAGGTGTCAGAATCGCGGCCATGCAAGCCCTGCTGGACGCCATCTCCCGACTCGACGCCCCGACCGACGCCCAACGCGTTTTCCATGGCCGCGGAGGCCTGCACCCAGGCAGCGAGCACTGGTCACTCGATGCCTACCCGCCGGTCTGGCTGCTGACGAGCCATCAACCGGTGTCCGACGACGAGGTCGACTCCGTGGTGGCAGCGCTGCGCGAGCGCTGGTCGGTGCTGGCCCCTGGCAAACCGCTTCACTGCGTGTTTCAGTTGCGCCAGGAAGCACACTCGGAAACGCGCGTGGTGGCAGGCGAGGTGCCCGACCCGCACGTGGTCAGCGAAGGCCCGGTGCGCTTTCGCGTGCACCTGCCCCGGGGCCTGAACCATGGCCTGTTCCTGGACATGGCCGCCGGCCGGCAATGGGTGCGCGAACACGTGAGGGCGCAGCCGGGCGCACGGGTGCTCAACCTGTTTGCCTACACCTGCGCTTTCTCGGTGGTGGCGATGCAGGCGGGTGCCTCGCAGGTCGTCAACGTGGACATGGCGGCCGGCGCCTTGAGCATTGGCAAGCAGAACCACGCGCTCAACGGCCTGGGCCAGGGCGCGAGCTTCCTGCCACACGACATCTTCAGCTCTTGGGGCAAGCTCAAGCGAAGCGGCCCGCACGACCTCGTCATCGTCGATCCGCCGGCCTACCAGAAGGGCAGCTTCGTGGCCGAGAAGGACTACGTGCGCCTGATGCGCAGGCTCCCCGATCTGCTGGCTCCGGGCGGCCACGCGATGCTGTGCCTGAACTCGCCCAAGCTGGACACCGGGTTCCTGCTCACACTCATGCAGGAGGCGGCCCCCGGTCTGCGCTTCATCGAACGACTGCCCAACCCACCGGCCTTTGATGACGCCACGCCCGAACGTGCGCTGAAGGTGCTGATCTTCCAGGCACCGCTCGATGAGGCCTGCTCGCAAGATGGCGACCTCGGCGAAGCGCCATGAACTCACGAGACGGGGTCAACCGCCACGCGGCCGAAGGTGGCCCGCCCTGGTCGTTCGAGTTGCCAGGCTCGGAGATCGCGCGCATCGAGCAAGACGGCAGCGACCTGATCGTGGTGCTGGCCGCGGCCCGGGTGCGTGGCGATCGGCGCCAGCTCGATCCGTCGCTCAGCGGCGGGCACCTGCGCGGCGTGCGATGCCACCTGCTCCAGGCGAGCTGGACGGGCGATCCGTGCGCGCTGATCGGACGCATCGACGAGGCCGATTGGCGCGGCGATCCGCACCAGTCGGCCCCTCATGGCACCACGCTCAGAGCACCCTCCAGCGGCACCACGGCCGTCGAGTTGAACCTGAGAACAGCCTTGGGCGACAACCTGGTCGTGAGTGCCCTGGCATGGCGAATCGAGCTCCTCGAGGGCGGCTGCTTCACGCCGTCGCTGGCCTGTTGAACGACGCCGACTCCGCGCTCAGGCCATGACATCGTCAAGCCACCTCGTCAGCGGAGAGGGGCGAGCGTAGAGGTAGCCTTGCAGGCAATGGCAACCATGTGACTTCAGGAAGGCCGCCTGCTCTTCGGTTTCGACGCCCTCGGCCACCACGCGCAGGCCCAAGTGCTGGGACACCGACAGGATGGCCTCGACGATGGCGGTGTCGTTCGGGTCACCCGGCGTGTCGCGCACGAAGGTGCGGTCGATCTTGAGCTCGTACAGGGGCAGCTTCTTGAGGTAGGCCAGGCTGGAGTAGCCCGTGCCGAAATCGTCGATCGAAAAACGCAGGCCCAATGCCACCAGCTCGCTCATGCGCGAGACGGTGTCCTGCCAGTTGTCGATGAGCAGGCCTTCGGTGACCTCAAGGATCAGGCCATGCGCATCCGCCCCGGTTTCCTTGAGCACGTGCGACACGCAATCGACGAAATCGGGGCTGCGAAACTGACGCGGGCTGACGTTGACGGACAACGTCCACTGCCGGCCGGCCTGTTGCAGCCGGGCCAAGGCCTCGCAGGCGCGCTGCAGCACCATCTGTCCGATCTGCAGGATCAGCGTGGACTCTTCCGCCAGCGGAATGAAGACATTGGGCGGCACGTTGCCCCGCTGCGGGTGCTGCCAACGCATCAGCAGCTCACCGCCGACGATGCGCCCCTGGGCATCGACCTGCGGCTGCACATGCACGTCCAGCTGGTCACCGGCCATGGCCAGTTGCAGGTCCTGCTCCATGGCCAGGCGCTCTTCGACTTCGGACTGCATCTTCGCCTCGAAGAACTCGATGCGGTTGCGTCCGCCCGACTTGGCGCGGTACATCGCGGTGTCGGCCTCGCGCAGCAGGTCGTCGACGGTGGTGCCGTCGCTGCGTGGGAACAAGGTGATGCCGATGCTGCCCGTGCTGCTGTAGGGAAAGCCCATGACTTCATAGCGGCCCTCCATCACCGACCGCACCTTCTCGGCCACCAGCCTGGCCTGCCGCGCGGCGACCTCGATGTCCGGATCCAGGTTGCCCACTTGCACCACGAACTCATCGCCTCCCAGGCGGGCCACGGTGTCGTCCTGGCGCAGCACGCTGGTCAGCCGCTGGGACACCTGCCTGAGCAGGTCGTCGCCCACGGCATGGCCGCGCGCGTCATTGATCTGCTTGAAGTTGTCGAGGTCGATGAACAGCAGGGCACCGAGCCGTCCGCAGCGTCGCAGGTGGGCCAGCTCGCGCTCGAGGCGATCGATCAGCAGGCGACGGTTGGGCAGGCCGGTGAGCGGGTCGTAATAGGCCAGCCGGTGCGTGCGCTCCTGGTGAAGCCTGCGCTCGGTGATGTCGGTGATGAAGCCGTGCCAGAGCACGCTGCCGTCGGCCAGTCGCTCGGGCACCGCGTCACCAAATCGCCACTTGGTGCCCTGCTGTGGCAGCACGACGCGGAACTCGTGACGCCAGGGCAGCAGGCCGCTGTAAGAGGTCTCGATGGAGGACAGCACGCCCTCCAGGTCCTGAGGGTGAACGCGGGCAATGACCCCGGCCGCATCGCGCTGGGTGTCTTCGGGGTGCACCTCGAACATGTCCCACATGCGCTCGCTGGCGTAAGGAAAGCAAGTGCTGCCGTCCGGGAACCGCCGGTACTGGTAAATGACGCCCGGCACCCGGTTCGACAGCTGGCTCAGCAACTGGGTGCGCCCCTGCAGGTCGTTCAGCAGGGACTCGAGGTGCATCGACTGCCTGTGCAGGGTGAGCTGAGCCATGACCTGCCTGGCCAGCAGGGCCAGGGTTTCACGTTGGGTGGCGTCAAAGCGGCGCGGCTGGCGATCGATGACGCACAGCGTGCCCAGTGCCAGGCCATCGTCCGCGATCAGCGGGGCCCCGGCGTAAAAGCGGATGAATGGATCGCCCGTGACCAGCGGGTTGTCGGCAAAGCGCGGATCCTGAAGGGCATCCTCGACCACCATGACGTCGTCGCCGTGGATGGCATGGGCGCAGAACGCCATGTCGCGCGGGGTGCTGCAGACCTCGATGCCGACGCGGGACTTGAACCACTGCCGGTCGCGGTCGATGAGGCTGACCAGGGAGATGGGCGTGCCCAGCACCTGGGCGGCCAGCCGCGTCAGGTCGTCGAAGGCCTGTTCTGGCGGGGTGTCGAGCACACCGTAGCGACCCAGTGTCGCCAGTCGGCGTTCCTCGTCATCGAGCGTGCTTTGTGGCAAGGCGGACATGGTCAGTGGCGGAAAATGCACCGATTCTAGGAATCCTGCCCGGTTTGAAACCCCCAAACAGCACCGGTAAACACAAGCATGCCCTGATTTCGTGCAAGGCGCCACACCCGGTCCCCGGCCTGCTGCTGTGTATCCTTGAGACCGCCCTGCCCGCTCCTCGCTCAGCTTCACCTTGCCCATCCTGATCGTCACCGTCCTGGCATTGCTGCTCATCGCGTGGTTCATCTGGCAGCCACGCCTGGTCAGCCAGCGTCGCGAGCGCCAGCAGGCCGAGGCTTTCCCCCCGGCCTGGCGGGCCATCATCCGTCGCAGCGTGCCCCTGGCCGCCAGCCTGCCGGCCGACCTGCAGATGCAACTGCGTCGTCACATCCAGGTCTTCCTGGCCGAGAAGGCATTCGTCGGCTGCCAGGGCCAGGTCATCGATGACGAGGTGCGCGTGACCATCGCGGCACAGGCCTGCCTGCTGCTGCTCAACCGCCCGACCGACTATTTCCCTGCGCTCAGGCAGGTGCTGGTCTACCCCAGCGCCTTCGGGGTCGACATCGAGCACACCGACGACATCGGTGTGGTTCAGTCCGGACGAGACTGGCGGGCGGGTGAGTCATGGCAGGAAGGCCAGGTCATCCTGTCGTGGGAAGACGTGCTCACGGGCGCCGCCGACCCGCACGACGGCTGGAACGTGGTGATCCACGAGTTCGCGCACCAGCTCGACTCCGAGACAGGGCTGACCGATGGCACCCCGGCGCTGGCCAACCCCGAGCGACAGGCAAGCTGGTCGCGCGTGATGCAGGCGGAGTTCGAGTCCCTGGTGACCGCCCTGGAACGGGGCGAAGAGGACACCTTCCTCGACCCCTATGGCGCCAGCGACCCGGTGGAGTTCTTCGCGGTGGTGACGGAGGCCTTCTTCGAGCAGGGCCCCGAGTTGCGCGCCCACCACCCGGCGCTGTTCGAGGAGTTGCTGGCCTTCTACCGCGTGGACACGAGCGCGTGGCCGACGGCCCGCGTCAGCGCCGCGCACAGTGTTGGTGCAAAACACCACCCACCTGGCTGACGCAACCCTGGCACCGAACTTGCAGATCTCTTTGCGAGAGCAGCTCGGACCGCGGTCGCCGCATCCAGGCTGAATGAGCGCTAGGGTTCCGGGCCGGCTCCATGCCGGCTGAAGACTGGTCCGAGAGCACTCGGTCGCGACAGCAGCAGCGGTGGCGGCTCCACGGAGGGACAAAAGCCCGGGAGGTCCTGATGAAGGCGCTGAGCCGACGTCGGAGTCTCTCGCGCTTGTCCCGCCGTTTCAGGAGCCCGCACCATGTCCGTCCATCATCCCGAACACACCCTCGACAACCCACCTGCAGCGGCCCCGGTCGATGCCGTGGCGCACTGGCAGCGCCTGCCCGCCGACTCGATGGTGGGCGTGAACACCGACCACGTGCTGTGGTCCGAGCGCGTGCCGGGCGGTGGTCACTGGTCCTGGCGCCTCAAGCGCGGCACGGCCCTGCGTTTCGTGGCCCTCGGCGCCGACGCCAACGCGAGCGTGGTGCTCTACGCCGCGCACAGCACGCTCGAGCGCTACAACATGCCCGACACGCTCAAGGCACAGCACACGGCCCACTACCGCCGCGGCCACGT
Organism: Burkholderiales bacterium RIFCSPHIGHO2_01_FULL_63_240; assembly: GCA_001770725.1. Lineage (GTDB taxonomy): Bacteria > Pseudomonadota > Gammaproteobacteria > Burkholderiales > Burkholderiaceae_C > Aquabacterium. Next base: position 437,558 of record MERU01000009.1, on the reverse strand, counting down.
GCTCATGAGCGACATGGGCCGATCGATGGCCAGCTTCACCGCCGACAGCCTGGGCTGGCACGACCCCCTGGGCGCCCTGCTCGACACCGCCACGATGCAGCGTCGCTTTGGCGAGCACCGCTTCGAGGCCCACCGCAACGGCATGCACCGCTCCGGCAAAGATGGCCTGCTCATCGAAATCGGCAAACACGGCCTGGGCCGCCGCGACCTGATCGCCCCGGTCAACCTGTTCAGCAAGGTGACGGTCGACGAAGAGGGACGCTTTCACTTCGCGGCCGGACACAGCCAGGCCGGCGACTTCGTCGAGTTGCGCCTGGACATGGACGTGGTCGTGGCCATCTCGACCGCTCCCCACCCGCTCAACCCGAACGAGCGCTACGCCCCGCCGCAGGTCGGCGTGGTGGCCTGGCACAGCGGCCCGGCACCGGCAGACGACTTCTGCCGCACCTTCCGCGGCGAGAACGCCCGCGCTCACCACAACAGCGACGTCTTCGCGCTTTGAGCAACCGAGGAGGCCCCGCCATGACCACCCCCCAAGCCACCGCCATCCGCATCCAGCACAGCCCCCTGCAAGAGGCCGATGCGCGCCTCAACCAGCGCCACCCCGCCGGCGAGCCCATCCTGTTCCAGGTCCAGCGAGGCCAGACGCTGCGCATCGTCGACCTGGAAGGCAACCAGGCCGCCGACGTGATCTTCTACAGCGCCGACGACCTGGCCGAGCACTACAGCGCCACCGACACGCTGCTGCACCAGGGCGGCATCTACCTGACCACCGGCTCGGTGCTGATGAGCAACGAAGGCCGCCCCATGCTCACCATCACGGCCGACACCTGCGGGCGCCACGACACCCTGGGCGGCGCCTGCGCGGCAGAGAGCAACACCGTGCGCTACGCCCTGCAAAAGAAGTTCATGCACAGCTGCCGCGACAACTACCTGCTGGCCATCCAGCACGCCGACATCGGGCTGAGCAAGGCGGACCTGGTGCCCAACGTCAACTTCTTCATGAACGTGCCGGTGACCGCAGACGGCCAGCTCACCTTCGCCGATGGCGTCTCGGGCCCCGGCAAGTACGTGGAGATGCGCGCCGAGATGGACGTGTGGGTGCTGATCTCGAACTGCCCACAGCTCAACAACCCCTGCAACGCCTACAACCCCACCCCCATCCAGCTGCTGGTGTGGGACCCGGTCCAGGCGGCGAACTGAAGGCCTGGCCCAAGCCTTGCTGGACACCCACCGAGTCGATCACATCCTGTTCACGACGGCCAGCGGGACGGCCCGCTGCGCGACACACGCCCGCGGGACGGCCCGCCCGGAAGCGCTCCCATGTTCGACAAGGTCCTGATCGCCAACCGAGGCGCCATCGCCTGCCGCATCATCCGCACGCTCAAAGCGTTGGGCGTGCGCAGCGTGGCCGTCCACTCCGAGGCCGATGCCTCGGCCCGCCATGTGCGCGAAGCCGACGAGGCCTTCTGCGTGGGCCCCGCACCGGCCGCCGAGAGCTACCTGCGCGCCGACGAGATCCTGCGCATCGCGCGTGAGTGCGGCGCGCAGGCCATCCACCCGGGCTATGGCTTCCTGTCGGAGAACCCCGGCTTCGCCGAAGCCTGCGAGGCCGGCGGCATCGCCTTCATCGGCCCCACGGCGGGCCAGATGCGGGCCTTCGGCTTGAAGCACACCGCACGGGAACTGGCCCAGCGCAGCGACGTGCCCCTGTTGCCTGGCTCCGGCCTACTCGATGACCTCTCGCATGCGCAAGCCGAAGCCGCGCGCATCGGCTACCCGGTCATGCTCAAGAGCACAGCCGGCGGCGGCGGCATCGGCATGCGCCTGGTGCGATCGGACGCCGAGTTGGCGGACGCCTTCACCTCCGTGCAGCGCCTGGCCTCGGCCAACTTCAAGGACGCGGGCCTGTACCTGGAGAAGTTCGTCGAGAACGCCCGCCACATCGAAGTGCAGGTCTTCGGCGACGGGCGGGGCCAGGTCATCGCCCTGGGCGAGCGCGACTGCTCGGTGCAGCGCCGCAACCAGAAGGTGATCGAAGAAACGCCTGCCCCGGGCCTGAGCGATGCCCAACGTCAGTCCTTGCTCGATACCGCCGTTCGGCTGGCGCAGGCCGTGAACTACCGCTCCGCCGGCACGGTGGAGTACGTCTACGACGCGGACACCGAGCGGTTCTACTTCCTGGAGGTCAACACCCGGCTGCAGGTCGAGCATGGCGTGACCGAGCAGGTCTGTGGCGTGGACCTGGTGGCCTGGATGGTCCAGCTGGCCGCGGGCGAGTTGCCCGATCTGGCTTCGCTGCAACCGAAGCCACAAGGCGCCTCCATCCAGGTGCGCCTGTACGCCGAAGACCCGGCGCGCAACTTTCAGCCCAGCGCGGGCTTGCTGACCGAGGTGGTGTTCCCGGCAGATGCCCGCGTGGACGGCTGGGTCGAGCGCGGCACCGAGGTGCCCGCCTGGTACGACCCGATGCTGGCCAAGCTCATCGTCACCGCAGGCACCCGCGACGAAGCCCTGACCAAGCTCGATCAGGCCCTGGCCGACACCCGCCTGGCCGGCATCGAGACCAACCTGGCCTACCTGCGCCAGGTGGTGCAGCACCCGGTGTTCCGCGAAGGCCGCCAGGTCACGCGCTTTTTGAGCACCTTCCATTTCCAGCCCGACACCATCGAGGTGCTGGCCGCCGGGGTGCAGACCGCCGTGCAGGACTGGCCTGGGCGCCTGGGCCTGTGGGACGTGGGTGTGCCGCCTTCGGGCCCGATGGACGCCCTCGCCCACCGCCTGGCCAACCGGCTGGTGGGCAACGCGCCCGACGCCGCCACGCTGGAGTGCACGCTGGCCGGCCCGACGCTGAAGTTCCATGCCGACGCCGTGATCGCGCTGACGGGCGCGCCCATGCCCGCCGAGCTCGATGGCCAGCCGCTGGCCCTGTGGCAAAGCCACGCCGTGCGCGCCGGCAGCGTGCTGACGCTGGGCCGCACCGAACAAGGCTTGCGCAGCTACCTTGCCGTGGGCGGCGGCCTGGACCTGCCCGCCTACCTGGGCAGCCGCGCCACCTTCACGCTGGGCCAGTTCGGTGGCCACGGCGGGCGCAACCTGCGCGTGGGCGACGTGCTGCACCTGGCCGAGCCGGGCTCGGGCACGGCGGGTGAGCAGGTCTCGCCACATGCGCGCCCCGACATCGGCCAGCATTGGGACATCGGCGTGCTCTACGGCCCGCATGGCGCGCCCGATTTCTTCCAGGACGAGGACATCACCACCTTTTTCTCCGCAGACTGGAAGGTGCACCACAACTCCAGCCGCACCGGCGTGCGCCTGATCGGCCCCAAGCCGAAATGGGCCCGTCGCGATGGCGGTGAAGCCGGCCTGCACCCCTCCAACATCCACGACAACGCCTACGCCATCGGCGCCATCGACTTCACCGGTGACATGCCCGTCATCCTAGGCCCCGACGGCCCGAGCCTGGGCGGCTTCGTCTGCCCGGCCGTGGTGGTCAACGCCGAGCTGTGGAAGCTGGGGCAGCTGCGCCCGGGCGACACGGTTCGCTTTCACCGCATCTCGGCCGAGCAAGCCGCCCAACGTGAAGCGCTGGTCGAAGCCAGCATCGCTTCGCTGGCGTCGCCCCTGCCGGTTGCGCCGCAAGACCGCATCGACGCCTGCCCCAGCCCCATCCTGGCCGATGTGCCCGCCGATGGTGAAAAGCCCCACGTGGTCGTGCGCCAGGCAGGCGACCGCTACGTGCTGATGGAGTTCGGACCGCTGGTGCTGGACCTGGAGCTTCGCTTTCGGGTGCACGCCCTCATGGCCGAGCTGAAAAAGCTCAACGGTGGCCAAGGCCTGGCCGGCGTCATCGACATGACACCAGGCATCCGCTCTCTGCAGGTGCACTTCGACCCAGCCGTGCTGCCGCGCGACGAGCTGTTGCGCGTGCTGCTGGAGGTCGAAGACCACCTGCCCCCGCTGGACGACATCACCATCCCCAACCGCGTGGTGCACCTGCCGCTGTCCTGGGACGACGCACAGACGCGCCTGGCGATCGAGAAGTACATGCAGTCGGTGCGGCCCGACGCGCCCTGGTGCCCCAGCAACATCGAGTTCATCCGCCGCATCAACGGGCTGGACAGCATCAAAGAGGTCTTCAACGTTGTCTTCGACGCCAGCTACCTCGTGCTCGGCCTGGGCGACGTCTACCTTGGCGCACCCGTGGCCACGCCGGTGGACCCGCGGCATCGCCTGGTGACCACCAAGTACAACCCGGCGAGAACCTGGACGCCCGAGAACGCCGTGGGCATCGGCGGTGCGTACATGTGCGTCTACGGGATGGAGGGCCCCGGCGGCTACCAGTTCGTCGGCCGCACGCTGCAGATGTGGAACCGCTGGCGGCATGGGCCCCAAGCCGGGCACCCCGCCTTCGCCCAGCCCTGGCTGCTGCGCTTTTTCGACGAGATCCGCTTCCACCCCGTCAGCGAGGCCGAGTTGCTGCGCATCCGCGCCAGCTTCCCCCACGGAGGGTATGCGCTGGACATCGAAGCATCGAGCTTCAACCTGCGCCGCTATCGCCAGTTCCTGGCCGAGCAGGCCGACAGCATCGCGGCCTTCAAAGCACGCCAGCAAGCCTCGTTCGAAGCCGAGCGCGAGCGCTGGATCGCCAGCGGACAGGCCGACTTCGCCACCGAAACCGACGTCGCCAATGCCAGCGCCGACACCGAACTGGACCTGCCCGAAGGCGGCCGCTTCGTGGCCACCAGCGTGCCGGGCAACGTCTGGCAGGTGCCTGTCAAGGATGGCCAGGTGGTCAAAGCCGGCGAGGTGCTGGTGGTGGTCGAGTCCATGAAGATGGAGTTCGCCATCACCTCGCCTTGCGATGGCACCGTGCACCGCGTGCTGTGCCGCGAAGGCGCGCCCGTTTCCGCCGGGCAGGACACGCTGATCCTGATCGAACACTGACTTGAACTTCAACCTGAACCGCTGAGCCCCCAGGAAGGACAACGCCGATGAGCCACCCCGTGATCGCTGCAGACCCCAGCGCCGCCAGCGACCTCAGCCAGCTGAGCTTCGATCTCGCCAGCCTGCGCGCCGCCTACCAGCGTGGCGCCACCGTGCGCGAGGTGATCGCCGAGGCCGCACGCCGCTGCGCCCTGGACGCACACAACGCCTTCATCCACCGGCTCAGCGAGGCCGAACTCGAGCCCCACATCGCTCGACTGGAAGGGCTCGATGCGAGCAGCCTGCCCTTGTATGGCGTGCCTTTCGCCATCAAGGACAACATCGACCTGGCCGGTGTGCCCACCACGGCTGCCTGCCCCCAGTTCGCCCACACGCCAGAGGCCAGCGCCACGGTGGTCCAGCGGCTGCTGGACGCTGGCGCCATCCCCATGGGCAAGACCAACCTGGACCAGTTCGCCACCGGGCTGAACGGCACGCGCTCGCCTTATGGTGCCTGTGCCAACGCCTTCGACGCGGACTTCGTCAGTGGGGGCTCGAGCTCGGGCTCGTCCGTGTCGGTGGCGCGGGGCTGGGTGAGCTTCTCGCTGGGCACCGACACCGCCGGCTCGGGGCGCGTGCCCGCCGCGTTCAACAACCTCATTGGTCTGAAGCCCACCTGCGGCCTGCTGTCGACCACCGGGGTCGTGCCCGCCTGCCGCTCACTGGACACGGTCAATGTGTTTGCGCTGCACGCGGGCGACGCGCACGACGTGCTGCAGGCCGCCGCGGCCTTCGACCCCACCGACGCGTTCAGCCGGCCGGCCGCACCGCACGGCGTCGACTTCTCGGGCGGCCCCTTCCGCTTCGGCGTGCCGCGCGAGCAAGACCTGGCCTTCTTCGGCAACGACGCCGCCCGCCGACTGTTCGAGGCCTCGGTGCAGCGCGCCATCGCCCTGGGAGGAGCGCCAGTCGAAATCGATTTCACCCCCTTCCTGGAAACCGCCCGCCTGCTCTACGAGGGCCCCTGGGTGGCCGAACGCTACCTGGCCATCCGAGGCTTCATCGAAGAACAGCCTGACGCGGTGTTCCCGCCGGTACGCACCATCATCGAAGCCGGCCGAGACAAGACGGCCGCCGACCTGTTCGCCGCGCAATACCGCCTCAAGGCCCTCAAGCGCGTGTGCGACCAGGTCTGGCAAAGCGTGGACTGCCTGCTCACGCCCACGGCCGGCACCATCTACCGCATCGCCGAGATGCAGGCCGACCCCATCCGCCTCAACAGCAACCTGGGCCACTACACCAACCACATGAACCTGCTGGACTACGCCGCCGTGGCCGTGCCCGCCGGGTTCCTGGCCGATGGCGACGCCGCCGGACTGCCCTTTGGCGTCACCCTCACGGCCCCGGCGCACAAGGACACCATCCTGCTGCGACTGGCCGACCGCTTGCATCGCAGCCTGTCGGTCGACACGGCTGGCTACGCCCTGGGCGCCACCACCACGACCTTCTCCGCGCTCGACCAGCATGGCGAGCCCGCTGCCTTGCTCACCGAAGACCCGGCGCGCAACGGCACCATCCCGGTGGCCGTGTGCGGTGCCCACCTCAGCGGCCTGCCGCTCAACCCCCAGCTCACCTCCCGCGGGGCCCGCCTGCTTTGCGCCATCGACTCGGCACCACGCTACAAGCTTTATGCTCTGCCTGGAGGCCCCGTGGCGCGGCCCGGCATGGTGCGTGTGTCCGAAGGCGAAGGCGGCCAGGTGATCCCGCTGGAGGTCTGGTCGGTGCCGGCTGAGCATTTCGGCAGTTTCGTCGCCGGCATCCCGGCCCCACTGGGCATCGGCAAGGTCGAGCTGGCCGACGGCCGCACCGTGCCGGGCTTCATCTGCGAAGGCATCGGCACCGAAGGCGCCACCGACATCACCCGCTTCGGCGGCTGGCGCAACTACCTGGCCGCCAAAAGCACATGAGCGGCACCTGAACACCCTACCCGAGGAGACCCGATGCTTGACCTCCTGATCCAACACGCCAGCCTGCCCGATGGGCGCACCAACGTGGGCGTGGCCGTGCAGGACGGCCTGATCAAGGAGGTCAAAGAAGGCCTGAGCGCCGAGCAAGCCCCGGCCCGCGAGGTGGTGGACGCGGGCGGCCTGCTGCTCAGCCCCCCTTTCGTGGACGCCCACTTCCACATGGACGCCACGCTCAGCCACGGCCTGCCGCGCGTCAACCAGAGCGGCACCCTGCTCGAAGGCATCGCCTTGTGGGGCGAGCTCAAGCCCGACCTCACGCAAGAAGCCGTCATGGCACGCGCCCTCGCCTACTGCGAATGGGCCGCTGCCAAAGGCCTGCTGGCCATCCGCACCCACGTCGACACCTGCGACCCGCGCCTGCTGGCCGTCGACGCGCTGCTGGAGGTCAAACGGCGCGTGGCCCCCTGGCTCGAGCTGCAACTCGTGGCCTTCCCGCAGGATGGCGTGCTGCGCTCAAGCGGTGCCTGGGAGCTGTTGCAAGAGGCCTTGCGCCGCGGCGTGGACGTGGTCGGTGGCATCCCGCACTTCGAGCGCACCCAGGCCGATGGCGCTGCCAGCGTGCGCATGCTCTGCGAACTCGCGGCCCAGCAGGGCAAGCGGGTCGACATGCACTGCGACGAGTCCGATGACCCGATGTCGCGCCACATCGACGTGCTCACCGCCGAAACCCTGCGCCTGGGTCTGCAAGGCCGGGTCACGGGCTCGCACCTGACCTCCATGCACAGCATGGACAACTACCACGTCAGCAAGCTGATCGCCCTGATGGCCGAAGCCGGCGTCAACGTGGTGGCCAACCCGCTGATCAACATCACCTTGCAGGGCCGCCACGACACCTACCCCAAGCGGCGCGGCATGACCCGCGTGCCCGAGCTGCTGGCCGCGGGCGTGCCGGTGGCCTTCGGCCACGACTGCGTGATGGACCCCTGGTACAGCCTGGGCTCGGGCGACATGCTCGAAGTCGCCCACATGGGCCTGCACGTGGCGCAGATGACGGGCCAGGCGGCCATGCGTCAGTGCTTCGAGGCCGTGACCAGCACGCCGGCGGGCATCCTGGGGCTCGACCACTTCGGGTTGCGCCCTGGCTGCGAGGCCAGCTTCGTGCTGCTGCAGGCCCGAGACCCCGTCGAGGCCTTGCGCCTGCGAGCACACCGCCTGAAGGTGTACCGCCGCGGGCAACTGCTGGCGCACAGCGAGCCTGTGCAGACCACGCTGCACCTGCCCGGCCGCGAAAGCAGCACCAGGTTCTTCTGGCCCGAGGCCTGATCCGACAGCTTGTCGGCCTCAGCCCCGACCTCAGCCCCTGGCCGGCGACAGAGGGTGCAGCGGCGGCATGGTGGCGGCCATCAGCTGCAGGCGCCCCGTCACCACGCCACGCAGCGTGGTCATGCGGTTGGCTATCGCCTGCAGCCGCGTCGCGGGCCCCTGCACCAGGATCACTTCCATCATCTGCTGGCCCATCAGGTGCACGTGCAGCGAGCTGATGACCTCGTCGATGTGGTCGCATTGCAGGTCGGCCAGCTCCTTTTGCAGCCCGCGCACCGAGCGGTCATAGAGCAAGGTGATGGTGCCCACCATCACCTCGTCGCCCAGCTGTCGCTTGTGCTCCAGCAACTGCAGGTTGATCATCTCCGAGATGGCCTGGGAGCGGCTCTCGAAACCTCGGGCCGCCACCATCCCATCGAGCTCTGCCAGCAGGTCCTCGGGCATGGACACGCTGATGCGCGCCACGGGGCTGTTGCGCTGGTCGGCTGACGGCGCCATCGCTGGGGTCGGGTTGCTCGGCATGGTGGGGCCTGGGTCGGTTGGATGATGAACGCGTGATGGTCGCGAAGGCCTCAGAACATGTGACTGTAGCGCTCGACTTCCCACTGGCTGACCGACAGGTGGTAGGCCTCCCATTCCTGGGTCTTGTAGGTGATGAACTCGTCGCGCAACTCCTTGCCCAGCGTGCGCTCGACCAGCGGGTCAGCGGCAAAGGCCTGCACCGCCTCCTGCAGCGTCTGCGGCAGGAAGTCGATGCCGCGCTCGCGGCGCTGCGCATCGCTGAGCTCGTACAGGTTGTCTTCGTTGGGCAGGCCCGGGTTCAGGCCCTCGCGGATGCCTTCGAGCCCTGCGGCCAGGGCCAGCGCTGCGGCCAGGTAGGGGTTGACCGCGCCATCTGCGTTGCGCGACTCGCAGCGCCCGCCACCTGCCGGGATGCGCACCGAGTTGGTCCGGTTGTTCGAGCCATACGAGTTGAACACCGGCGCCCACGAGAAGTAGCTCATGGCGCCACGGCGCACCAGGCGCTTGTAGCTGTTGACCGTGGGCGCGAAGGCCGCGCACAGCGCCCGGCCGTGCTTGAGGATGCCGGCCACGAACTGGTAGCCCAGGGGCGTCAGGCCAATGCCGCGCGGGTCTTCCTTCGGGTCGCAGGCAAACAGGTTCTTGCCTGTCTTGAGGTCGTACAGCGACATGTTGAAGTGCGCGCCCGTGCCCGTCTTGTTGGCAAAGGGCTTGGGCATCATCGTGGCGAGCAGGCCCTCTTCTTCGGCGTAGTGCTTGGCCATCATGCGAAAGAAGGTCAGGCGGTCGCAGCTCGTGAGCGCGTCGCTGTAGTTGAAGTCGAACTCGAACTGGCCGTTGGCGTCCTCGTGGTCGAACGAGTACAGGTCCCAGCCCAGGTCGTTGATGCAGTTGCCCACCTTGTCGAGCCAGCTGAAGTTGTCCATGAAGCCCTGCACGTCATAACAAGGTTTGACCAGCTTGTCGTTGGCGTGGGGCACGCTCAAGGTGCCATCGGCTTGTTTTTTCAGCAGGTAAATCTCGCACTCGATGCCCAGGTTCATGCCAAAGCCCATCTCGGCGGCCTGCGCCAGCACGTTCTTCAGGGCCACGCGCGTGCTCAGCGGGTAAGGCTTGCCCTGGAAGTGGTTGTCGGCCGGCATCCAGGCCACCTTGGGCTCCCAGGGCAGCTGCACGATGTGGTCGAGGTCGGGCACCGAGGTCAGCTCGTCGTCGTTGGGCGCCTGGCCCAGGCCATCGAGCGCGTAGCCGGTGTAGCGCTCCGATCCGGCCGCCATCTGCGGCAGGTGGTCGATGGGCACGACCTTGGCTTTTTGTACGCCATGGATGTCGACGTAGGCGCCGATGCAGTACCTCACGCCCTTGGCTTTGAGCGACTGCTGGATGGCGGCGATCTCTTCGGGCGACTTGACGGGGAACAACTCAGGGGACGACATGGACGGACTCCGGGTTTGAGAACGGACGAGGAAGGGCCTTCGGGCTCGTGACCCGAGGACAAAAGCAAACGATGAACGGTGCGGCCGATCGAAGGGGTCAGCGCGCTGCGGGTGCGCCCGGCGGCTCACTGCCCCGCCAGCACGGCTCGAAGTACGAATGCGGCAAAGGCGGCTCCTGCGAGAGCCCGCGCCGGATCAGCGCCGACAGGTCTTCCACCATCCAGCCAAAGGCCTCGCGCCCTTTCTCGGCCGTGGCACGGCTCGGAAAGCCCGTCACGCCATTGGCGCTGGTGCGGTTGACCGGGTGTGCAAACACCTGGCCCGCGGTGCGGTCAGGGTCATCGCCCTCTTGCAGCTTGTCGGCCCGCACGATCTCGGGCGACACCGCCAGCATCAGCGAGGTCTCGGCGTCGTTGGCGTGCCAGTCCACGGCGTCGGCGAAGTGAAACGCCCTGACCCGCTCGCTGATGTCCGGCGAGTTGATGACGGCCACCATCAGGTCGTCGTGCTCGGCGCGCAGCATCTCCAGCGCGCATCGCAAGGGCGCCGCGTTGGTCACGTGGGTGTTGACGATGAAGAGCCTGCGCACCCCGCTGTCGTACGCCCCATCGCCGATCTGCTTGACGAGCTCGATCAGCGTGATGGGCTGCACGGCGATGGTGCCCGGCCAGCGGCGGCTGTGGCCCAGCGAGCAGCCATACGGCAGCGGCGGCAGCATGGGCACACCCGTGGCACGAGACACCTCGCGGCAGAGCTTGTCGGCGATCTCGGTGTCCATGCCGCATCCCATATGGGGCCCGTGCTGCTCGGTCGCGCCCACGGGCAGGATGGCTGCCTGGCTGGCGTTCTTCAAGGCGTCGGGCAACTCGGCCCAAGTCAGGTGGGACCAGAACATGTCGCGCTCCTCACTCGACGTCGTCACCGACGCTGGTCAGGCGGATGACCTGCGGCACCACGTCGGGCTCCGGGTCGCCTTCGCTGGCCTCATGTGGCGGGTGGATCAAGGCCTCGATGTGCGCCTTGGTGGCGCGGAACTCGGGGCTGTTGAACTGCAGCGGGCCGCGCGGCCTGGGCACCGGCACCTCGATGAGCTCCTGCACCTCGCCCGGGTGGGCCTTGAGCACCAGGATGCGGTCGGCCAGGTACACCGCCTCATCCAGGTCGTGCGTGATGAACAGGATGGTGATGTCGATGTTGCGCCAGATCTCCAGCAGGTGCGCCTGCATCTTGGCCCGCGTCTGCGCATCCAGCGCGCCGAAGGGCTCGTCCATCAACAGGATGCGCGGCTGGTTGGCCAGCGCCCTGGCAATCGCCACGCGCTGCTTCATGCCACCCGATAGCTGGTGCGGGTAGGCGTCGGCGAACTTGGTCAGGCCCACCAGCTCCAGCCACTGCCGCGCTTGCGACTCGGCCTCGTTGCGCCCCGAGCCGTTGACCTCCAGCCCGAACATCACGTTCTTCTTGACGGTCAGCCACGGGAACAGCGTGTAGCCCTGGAAGACCATGCCGCGGTCCTTGCAGGGCCCCTCCACGGGGTCGCCGTCGAGCAGCACCTCGCCGCTCGAATACGACTCCAGCCCCGCCAGGATGCGGATCAAGGTGGACTTGCCGCAACCCGAGGGCCCCAGCACGCAAACGAACTCGCGCCGATGCACCTTGAAGTCCACGCCCTTGAGCGCCGTCACCGGCCCCTGGTGCGAGTCATAGACCTTGCCCAGGCCCTTGACCTCCAGCACCACATCGCGGGCCTTGAGCCGATCGAAGCGGGCTTTCACGGCCTCGGACTGATCGCGGTAGCTCACGTTGGAAACTGCGTTGTCGCTCATGTCATGCCCCCGAGATCCCAAGATCAAGACTTGCCCTGAGAGCGATCCCAGGGAAAGAGCCGCCGCCCCAGCCACGCCAGCACCAGGTCGATGCCCAGCCCGATCACGCCGATCATGGCGATGGCCGCGTAGACGTTCTCGAAGTGCTGGTAACGCGCCTGCTGCGTGATGAAGAAGGTGATGCCCGAGCTGGTGCCGATCAGCTCGGCCACGATGAGGTAGGTCCAGGCCCAGCCCAGCAGCACGCGCTGGTCGCGGTAGAGCTCGGGCAGGATGCCGGGCAGCACCACGCGGCTGAGCAACTTCCAGCGCTTGGTGCCCAGCGTCAGCGCGGCTTCGAGCAGGCCGAACTCCAGCTTGCGCGTGGTGTTGGCGATCACCAGCACCTGCTGGAAGAAGGTGCCGATGACGATGATGGCAATCTTCGGGCCGTCGTGGATGCCCAGGATGGCCACCGCCAGCGCCCCGAAGGCCGGCGCGGGCAGGTAACGAAAGAACTCGATGAAGGGCTCGTTGAGCCTGGCGATGGGCGTGTAGACCCCGCACAGGATGCCCAGCGGCACCCCGACCAGCGACGAGATCACGAAGCCCCAGAAGATCACCTGCATGCTCTGCCACAGGCTCTCATGCAGCCACAGGCCGTCCTTCTGCTCGGGCGCGGTCGTGAAGGCCGTGTAGAAGGCTAGGGCCACCTCGTGTGGCGCCGGCAGGTAGACCGGGTTGGCCGGCGTGCCTTGCGGTGGCGCCTTGCCCGCCTCCTGCATGGCCACCACCTCGTCGGCGAACAGCGCGCGGTCCATGCGCATGCCCGGCTCCAGGTAGTCCACCTCGCCGGCCGACGTCACCAGCACCTGCGGGTGCCACAACCAGGGCACGTAGCTCACGGCCGCCCACAGCAGCAGCGGCAGCACGAAAGAGCCGATGCCCAGCAGCAGCTTGCGTCGGGGCGTCAGGGGCGCGCGCACGGCGAACCAGGCGGAGGCACTCATGGTGATCCCGTTCAGCAGGTGTCAAAGGGAGGCCGGCGCCAGGCCGGCCAGGCTCACTTCGCGGCCGCGTTCGTCAGCGACGCGTCGATGTAGCCGTCGATCGGCTGGGCCTTCTTGTAGACGTCGTTGGCCACGTTGAAGTCATCGGCGATCTTGGTGGAGCCGTGCAGCGACTTGAAGCCATCGCCCTTGGCCATGATGGCCGCGCCTTCCTTGAGGCTCAGCAGTTTGGTGCCCTTCAAGAAGGCGGCGTACGACTCGGCCGGCACGCCCACGCGCGCGGCCATGATCTTGAGCGCCTCGGGCTGGGTCTTGGGGTCGTTGATGAAGCTCACCACCTTGTCCCACACACCCACCACCTTCTGCCACTCGGCCTTGCGCGCGGCCAGGCTGGTGGGGCTGACGGCCAGCACGTCGTAGATCAGGCCCGGCTCGTCGGCCGAGGTGTAGATGGGGCGCGAGCCCGGCAGGCCCTTGATCGCCTGGCCCGCGATGGGCTGCCAGGCGCCCACGGCGGCCACGTCACCCGAGGCCAGCACCTGCGGCATCTCGTTGGTCTTGGCGTTGACCAGCGTGACGTCCGACTCCTTCATGCCGGCCTTCTTCAGGCCATTGAGCAGCAGCAGGTGCTCGACCAGGCCGAACTCCACCGCCACCTTCTTGCCCTTGAGGTCCTTGAGCGACTTCACACCAGGCTTGCCGATGATCATGTCGTTGCCGTTGGAGTAGTCGGTCAGCATGACCATCACGCTGCGCGCACCGCCAGCGCCCGTGACCAGGGCATCGCCGTTGGTCATGGTCACGGCGTCGATCTTGCCGGCCGCAAACGCCTCCATCGAAGCCGAGTAATCGAACCACTCGAACTTGACGTCCACGCCCGCCTGCTTGAACCAGCCCTTGTCGATGGCCACCTGCCAGGCCACCCAGCCCGGCCAGTCGCTGTAGCCCACCTTCAGGGGCTGCGCGGCCCAGGCCGCCTGCGAGACCACTTGTGCCCCCACGACCGCCACCGCGGCCACCAGGGCCCGGGCCCCACCCACCAAACGCTTCGACACGGCATCAGACAACATGATTCGGCTCACTCCGGTTATTACGAGTTGATAAAGCAGTAATACCGATGAAGCCATTGCATCAAGCGTGCCAGCCAATTGCCCTGGGTCGGCTCAGGGCGCGGCAAGGGCGAGACGCAGCGATCTGGTGCAACAACGGGACGTGGCGGTGCGCACAGCCCACCATCAACGCGTCCACTGCACCGCTGACGTGCGCATGGCACACCGGCACCTCCAGTGCCGCTCCATCAGCGCAGTTGATCGAGGAAGTTCAGGCCCAGCAGGACGATGCTGACCAGCATGCAGGCGTAACCAAGCGCCGCCATCCACAGTCCGATGCGACTGCGGAGTTCCGGATCGAGCTTGATCAGGTGGCGAGAGGGCATGGTGCGGGCATGGGGCGTCAGCGCATTGCAGCGGTCACTCCCTGGTTGCACATCCGGGCCATCCCGACCCTGGGCATGCCCGCGCGGGTTGTCCGCGCTGGGGAGAACACCGACTTATGACAATGTGCGCCAGTTGCCCCGCCTGCAGTGCCCCAAACAAGGGACGATTTGACGTTCAGTCCCGCAGCAAGGATGGTAGGCCCCCCGGGAGTCGAACCCGGCACCAACGGATTATGAGTCCGCTGCTCTAACCAAGCATGAGCTAGAGGCCCCCTGCATGCCAGCCGGAGATTGTAGGTCCCCACACAACGCCATCAACAAGTTAGGGATGGGCTGGGCGCGATGCCATGTGGCCTGATACAGAGGCGTGCACTTGCGCACCCACCACACACACCTCAGGAGGCCCCATGTTCATCCGCATGTCCGTCGCCAGCATGCTGGCACTTGCTGCCGGCTTCGCCCAGGCAGCCACCCTCGCTCAGCCCATCACGGTCACGCTGAACGCCCCCGGCGGCCTGTGGGACGGCACCTCGGTGACCGCGCCCGGCCCCATCACCGAAAGCGACGTGCTCGCCCCCGAAAGCAGCTTGCTGCCCGGGGACAGCAGTGTCATCGGTGGCGAGTTCCTGCTGCCCAGCGAATTCATCTCCTTGGTCGGCACGGAAATCCGGCTCCGTGTGGCCCAGGGCGCCTCTGACGGCGGCACCGGCTACCTGGGCGCCGCTGGCGTGCCCGCCACCTTCACCTTCAGCGGCCTGGCTGTCGCGGGCCAGAACATCGTCGGCCTGACCCTTGGTTTCAACGATGGCTTCGGTGCATCGGGCACCGTGGGCATCGCCAACCTGCCAGCCCTCACCGCCAGCAACTGGATCCGCCTGACAGCCAGCGACACCGTGGCTGTCAACCTGGACGGGCTGCGTTTCCTGGACCGGGGCAATGGCGAGAGCAACAACTTCGCCGACATCCGCATTGCCCTGCAGACCGCGCCCGTGCCCGAGCCCGAAACCTGGGCATTGGTGCTGGGGGGCCTGCTGGCTGCCGGCCTGCTGCGCCGCCGCACCACGGCCTGACACCGCCGGGACGCCCCATGCTGGAGCCCTACCTCGGCGAAATCTCGCTGTGCAGTTTCGCCTTCCCTCCCAAAGGCTGGGCCTTCTGCCATGGGCAGTTGCTGCCCATCAACCAGAACCAGGCCCTGTTCTCCATCCTTGGCACCACCTACGGCGGGGACGGTCGCACCACGTTCGGCCTGCCTGATTTGCGGGGTCGCAGCCCCATGCATCGCAGCAACGCCTTGCCACTGGGCACGCGCGTCGGCGAGGAAAGCCACACGCTCACCGCCAACGAGTTGCCACAGCACACCCATGCCTTCAACGCACTGGGCGACGTGGCCAACACCACCACACCCGTCGGCACCCACCCCGCCGCCAAGGGGCGAGGTGGACGCGACATCTACGCCAACAGCGGGCCGACGCAAGACCTCAGCCCCCAGGCCATCCAGGCCACGGGCCAGGGCCAGCCACATCCCAACATGCAGCCCTACCTGACGCTGAACTTCATCATCGCGCTGCAGGGCATCTTCCCCAGCCGGAACTGAGCAGGAAGCTGACATGCCAACTCCTTTCGTGGGCGAGATCCGCCTGTTCGCCGGCAACTTCGCCCCCAGTGGTTGGGCCTTGTGCGACGGCAGCATGCTGTCCATCGCCGAGAACGAAACGCTTTTCAACCTGATCGGCACCACCTATGGCGGAGATGGGCAAAGCACCTTCGCCCTGCCCGACCTTCGCGGTCGGGTGCCGATCCACCACGGTCAGGGACCCGGTTTGAGCAACCGTGTCATTGGCGAGGCTGGCGGAGTCGAGCAGGTCACCCTGACCGCCGCACAGATGCCTGCCCACGCCCACGCCATGCGAGCCAGTTCTGCGGCGGCCTCTGGCAACGCTGGCGTGGCAGGCAGCCTCCTGGCAACGCCCGCCAGCACACGCCTTTACGGCACCACCCCTGGCGGCGCCGGTTCGTCGATGTCCCCAGCCGCACTCAGCGCCTCGGGTGGAAGCCAGGCGCACGAAAACCGCGCCCCGAGCCTGGGGCTCTCCTGCATCATTTCCCTGTTCGGGGTCTTTCCGAGCCAGGGCTGAAGGTCAGCAACCATGAGCGATCCTTTCATCGGCGAGGTCCGCATCTTCACGGGCAACTTCGCACCCTTGGGCTGGGCCTTCTGCGACGGGCAATTGCTGCCCATCTCCCAGAACACGGCTTTGTTCTCGATCCTGGGCACCACCTAC
Source organism: Burkholderiales bacterium RIFCSPHIGHO2_01_FULL_63_240 (assembly GCA_001770725.1). GTDB lineage: Bacteria > Pseudomonadota > Gammaproteobacteria > Burkholderiales > Burkholderiaceae_C > Aquabacterium. Next base: position 420,849 of record MERU01000009.1, on the reverse strand, counting down.
GGTGGCGACGGCCGCAGCAATTTCGCCCTGCCCAACCTGCAAGGTGCCATGCCGATCGGCACGGGCCAAGGACCAGGACTCAGCGAAGTCTCGCTGGGCGAGTCGCTGGGCAGCGACATGGTGAGCCTGCAGGTCAATCAGGTGCCAGCCCACACCCACGCGGTGCAGACCGCCGTGGCGGCCGACAGCCTGGGGCCGACCGCGCAGTCCCTGGTGGCGCCCACGGGCGACAACAGCGCCGCATTCCGGGCCACCGGTCGAACCACGGCGATGTCTTCCGCCAGCGTGGCCCCCAGCGGTCAGGGCTGGGCGCACAACAACCGTTCGCCAGTGCTGTCGCTGAACTTCATCATCGCGCTGCAAGGCGTGTTCCCCCCTCGCGGCTGAACGCTGCCGGAGCCCCACATGAAGAAACGCGAATTCCTGACCCAAGGCAGCGTCCTGGCTTCGGGCATGCTGGCCTCGCCGTGGGTGTCGGCCAGCGCACCCGCCAGCAGCACCGCGCACACGCCATCGCCCCCCGCCTCGCCATCCGAGGCCCAAGCCCCCCAGGGGCTGGGCGCCTGGCAGGCCCGCCTGGGCGAGCGCTACGAGACACTCAGCACACTGGGCCGTGACGTGACGTTGCAACTCGCCGAGGTCCTGCCGCTGGAGGGCGCCGACAGCGGTGTCGAGCAGTTCCGGCTGAGCTTCATAGGGCCGCGCCACTTGCCGCTGGGCGAGGGACTGCACACCTTGCGCGCGCAACGGGGTGACGCCATCAGCCTTCATCTGCAACCAGTGCGCACCGCCGACGGCCAGCGCTACCTGGCGCACTTCAGCCTGTTGAGCTGAAGCGGGCCTGGGGCCCGCTTCATTTCTGGCTCAGCGCATTCGACACCAGCCGCGAGGTGATGTCCACGATCTCGATCATGCGGTCGTAGGCCATGCGCGTGGGGCCGATCACGCCCAGCGTGCCGACCACCCGGCCGTCGATCTGGTACGGCGCCGAGACCACCGAGAGCTCTTCAAAAGGCACGACCTGGCTTTCGCCACCGATGTAGATGTTGACGCCCTCGGCGCGGCTGGAGCCATCGAGCAAGCGCATGAGCTGGGTCTTTTGCTCGAAGAGGTCGAACATGCGACGCAGCGAGCCCATGTCGCTGGAGAAGTCCTGCACCGTCAGCAGGTTGCGCTCGCCCGAGACGACCACGCTTTCCTGCGACTCGGCCTCGACCTCGCTGCCGGCCTGCACCGCGGCCTGCATCAGGCTGCCGATTTCGGTGCGCAGCTGGTCGACCTCCCGCTTGAGCCGCTCGCGCATCTCTTCGATGGTCAGGCCGCTGTAGTGCTCGGTCAGGAAGTTGCTGGCCTCGACCAACTGGGCAGGGTTGTAGTCCTGGGCGGTGAAGATGACGCGGTTCTGCACATCGCCATCGGGCGAGACCAGGATCACGAGCAGGCGCCGCTCGCCCAGGCGCAGGAACTCGATGTGGCGGAACACCGTGGCCTTGCGCGGCGCCGTGACCACCCCCACGAACTGCGACAGGCTCGAGAGCATCTGCGCGGCGTTGGAGATGACGCGCTGGGGCTGGTCGGGCTGCAGCTGGTCGCGGGCTTCGGCACCCAGCTCACCGAAGCTGTCCAGACCGAGTGCGCGCGCCGTGAGCATGGTGTCCACGAACAGGCGGTAGCCCCGCGCCGTGGGCACGCGCCCGGCCGAGGTGTGCGGGCTGACGATGAGCCCGAGCTCCTCGAGGTCGGCCATCACGTTTCGGATGGTGGCAGCCGAGAGCTCCAACCCCGAGGCGCGTGACAGCGTGCGCGAGCCCACGGGCTGCCCGTCGGCGATGTAGCGCTCGACCAGCGCTTTCAACAGGATCTTGGCACGTTCGTCCAGCATGGTTCCACCATTCTACGGACTGCGAGCCGACTCCCATCCCCCTTGCGCAGGCGTCCGGTTTCAGGGCGGCTGCGGACACACCGCTGTGGTGTAATTCCCCGCATGCCCAATCAGCTCCCCTGCCGATTTCGCCATGCTGCCCTGGTCGGCAAATTCCAGGCCCGCGGCATCCGCGCCGTGCTGGAAGACGTGGCCCACCTGCTGGCCCGCACCGGCCTGGACGTGTCGCTGGAAGCCGAGACCGCGCTCAACACCGGCATGAGCGACTACCCCGCGCTCAGCATGGCCGAGATCGGCCGGCAGTGCGACGTGGCCATCGTGCTGGGCGGCGACGGCACCATGCTGGCCACCGCGCGCGAGCTGGCCCGCTACAACATCCCGCTGGTGGGCATCAACCAGGGCCGGCTGGGCTTCATCACCGACATCCAGCTCAAGGACGTCGCCTCCGCCCTGCCCCTGATCCTGAGCGGGCAGTACGAGGCCGAGACCCGCCACATGCTCGAAGGCGCCGTGCTGCGCCCCCACCGCAATGGCGAGCTCGAAACCATCTACGAAGGCCACGCCATCAACGAGGTGGTGGTCAGCCGCGGCGCCACGGCCAGCATGGTCGAGTTGCGCGCCGAGGTCGACGGGCAGTTCATCGCCAACTACCGCGCCGACGGCCTGATCGTGGCCTCGCCCACCGGCTCGTCGGCCTACGCCATGTCGGCCGGCGGCCCGATCCTTCACCCTGCCCTGGGCGGCTGGGTGATCGTGCCGATTGCCTCGCACACGCTGTCGAACCGACCCATCGTCATCCCCGACACGGGCACGGTGAGCATCGAGATCGTGGCCGGCCGCGACGCCAGCATGAACTTCGACATGCAGTCCCTGGCCAGCCTGCTGCACCGCGACCGCATCACGGTGCGGCGCTCGGCCCACAAGGTGCGCTTCCTGCACCCTGAAGGCTGGAGTTATTACGCGACCCTGCGCCGCAAGCTGCGCTGGAACGAAGGAGTGAGCTGAAAGCCATGCTGCGCCGCCTGAGCCTGCGTGACTTCGTCATCGTCACCGAACTCGACATCGAGCTGGACAGCGGCTTCACCGCGCTGACTGGCGAGACCGGTGCTGGCAAGTCCATCCTGATCGACGCCTTGCAGCTGACCTTGGGCAGCCGGGGTGACGCGGGCGTGGTGCGCGAAGGCGCGGCGCGCGCCGACCTGAGTGCCGAGTTCGACCTCACCCCCACGCTGGCCACGCGCCTGCGCCCCTGGCTGGAAGAAGCCGGTTTCGACACCAGCGAATGGGGCGAAGCCAGCACCCTGCTGCTGCGTCGCGTGGTCGATGCGCAGGGCAAGAGCCGCGCCTGGGTCAACGGCGGTGCGGCCACCCTCACGCAGCTGCGCGAGCTGGGCGAGCACCTGGTCGACATCCATGGCCAGCACGCCTGGCAGAGCCTGACGCGCCCCGACAGCGTGCGCGAACTGGTCGACGAGCAGGCCGGTGTGGACACCGCTGCGCTGCAAGCCGCCTGGGTGGCCCGCCGCGAAGCCCACAAGCGCCTGCAGGACGCCCGCTCCAAGCAAGCCGACCTGGAGCGCGAGCGCGAGCGCCTGCAGTGGCAGATCGCCGAGCTGGACAAGCTCGCGCCACAAGCCGGCGAGTGGGACGAGCTCAACGCCGAACACACGCGGCTGAGCCACGGCCAGTCCATCCTGGACGCGGCCCAGCTGGCGCTGGACGCCGTCTCCGAAGCCGACCTCAACGCTGAGAGCCTGGCCGCACGCGCCATCGACGCGCTCGAAGCGGTGGCCGGCTACGAGCCGCGCCTGGGCAACGCCCTGGAGGTGCTGCGCGAGGCCCAGGCCCAACTGCAGGACGCCGCCCACAGCCTGCATGGCGTGCTCGGCCACACCGAGCTCGACCCGGATCGCCTGAACGAGCTCGATGCCCGCGTGTCGGCCTGGATGAGCCTGGCTCGCCGCCACCGCCGCCCGCCGGTCGAGCTGCCCGAGTTGCTGCAGGGCTGGAAGGCCGAGCTGGCCGAGCTGGACGCCGCCACCGACCTGGCCGCGCTGGAGCGCCAGGCCGAGCAGGCACACGCCGCGTGGCTCAAGCAGGCCCAGCAAGCCTCCAAGCAGCGCAAGCAGGCCGCGCCTCGCCTGAGCGACGCGGTGAGCGCCGCCATGCAGGAGCTGGGCATGGCTGGCGGCCGCTTCGAGGTGGCGCTGTCGCCTGTTGACGGCCCGCAGCCCGGCGGGCTGGAAACCATCGACTTCCTCGTGGCCGGCCATGCAGGCAGCACGCCTCGCCCGCTGGCCAAGGTGGCCTCGGGCGGCGAGCTCTCGCGCCTGGCCCTGGCCATCGCCGTCACCACCACGCAGCAGCGCGAAGGCCAGGGTGTGGCCACCTTGATCTTCGACGAGATCGATTCCGGCGTGGGCGGCGCGGTGGCCGACACCGTGGGCCGCCTGATGCAGCGCCTGGGTCAAGCCCAGGAAGGCCGCCAGGTGCTTGCCGTCACCCACCTGGCCCAGGTCGCGGCCTGCGCCCACCACCACCTGCTGGTGGCCAAATCGCAGCACGGTGCGCAAACCACCAGCCGCATCGGCGAGGTCAGCGGCGAGGCACGCGAGGCCGAGGTGGCCCGCATGCTCGGCGGTGCGGTCAGCGACACCAGCCTGGCCCATGCCCGCGTGATGCTGCAGACCGCGCACGCCGCCCAAGGCGCCGCCCCAGCCAACGCCACGCGCACCAAAGCGCGCAAGGAACCCGCATGAAGACACTCGACATCGTGCTGCTGACCGGCATCTCCGGCTCGGGCAAGTCGGTGGCACTCAATGCCCTGGAAGACGCCGGCTACTTCTGCGTCGACAACCTGCCGCCCGAACTGCTGGAAGGCATGATCAACCTCGAGGCCGAACGCGCACCGGACCGCCGCCGCCGCGTGGCCGTCTCGGTCGATGTGCGCAGCGCCGACTCCCTGCCCCACCTGATGCCCATGCTGCAGCAGTTGCAGACCGACGGGCACAAGGTGCGATCGGTGTTCCTCGATGCCAGCACCGACGCGCTGGTTCGGCGTTTTTCCGAAACCCGGCGTCCGCACCCGCTGTCTCAGGTGCGGGCCGTGCCGGCCGTGGCCACCGACACGCCCCGTCGGCGCGCGAGCGACCACGACGCCAGCCTGACGGCCACCGCCGACCAGGTGCTGATCGACGCGATCCGCACCGAGCGCGAGTTGCTCAGCCCCTTGCGCGAGGTCTCGACCGTCATCGACACCTCGCTGCTGCGACCGGCCCAGTTGCGCACCTGGATCCGCAACATCGTGCAGGCCGCGCCTTCGAAGCTGACGCTGGTCTTCGAGTCCTTCGCCTTCAAGCAGGGTGTGCCGATGGACGCGGACTTCGTCTTCGACGTGCGCATGCTGCCCAACCCGTTCTACATCAAGGAGCTCAAGCCTCTGACGGGGCGGGACCAGTCGGTCATCGAGTACCTGGCTCAGCAGCCTGAATCGGCCGAGTTGATCGCGCAGATCGAGGCTTTCCTGCTGCGCTGGCTGCCGACGCTGGAAGGCGACCAGCGCAGCTACGTGACCGTGGCCATTGGCTGCACGGGCGGGCAGCACCGTTCGGTGTATTGCGTGGAGCAGTTGACCCAGCGCTTTGCGCAGCGGGGCGTGGTGCTGTCAAGGCACCGCGAGCTGGACGCGAAGTGATTCGGTTGATGGGCTGACCTTCTGGCCACGACTCACGCCTGTGCAGAGAGGTAGGGTTGGTGGGTTGGAGGTGTTGCACGGTTTGAGCGTCGGGCTGAGGGCGAGGGGTGCCTGCTCCGGCCCTGCGCAGGGCATCACCGAGCGCCGCCTTCGTCACCCCTTGAACACGAGCCTGGCTGTTGCCGAGCCATGACACCGCACATGTCGGGCCTGCGCAGGCACCCCTCGCCCCCATCCCGCGACAAACCGTGGCATGCGAAGAAGGAAGAGAAAAGGCGACGCAAGCGTCGCCTTTTCTCTTCCACAACCCGCGCCGTGCGCGGTGGTTCGGGTCCGGTGGGTGGGGTGGGTGTGAGCCGGCCCGACATGTGCGGTGTCATGGCTTGGCAACCACCTGGTCGATGTTCAAGGGGTGAAGGCCCAACCAGCTCGGTGGTGCCCCGCGCAGGGCCGGATCACACCCACCCCACCCACCGGGCCACGCCCCAGCCGCCGCACAAAAAATCAACCCTGAGCAGCCTGCCTCAGAGCCACCCGCAACTGCTCCCCGATCTCCGGCTTGCCCGCGAATGGATCCGTCGGGTTGCGTCCCTGCACCACGTCTTCCAGTCGCGTTTGCACCATGCCCAGCGCCTGCGGGTGCGTGTAGACGTAGAACCTGCCCTGGTTGATGGCATCGAACACCAGCTGGGCCGTGTCAGCCGCCGTCACCTTGCCCGACGTGACCGCCTTCGTGCTCATCGCCTGAGCAATCATCTGGCTGGCCGTCGGCTTGCCTTCGCTGCGCAGCTCCTTGGGGCGGTTGCGGTGCGACTGGTGGATGCCCGTGGGCACGAAGTACGGGCACAGCACCGAGGCGTGCACCTGCTGCGTCACCAGCGACAGGTCCTGATAGAGCGTCTCGGACAGGCTCACCACCGCGTGCTTGCTGACGTTGTAGGCGCCCATGTTGGGCGAGTTGAGCAAGCCCGCCATCGAGGCCACGTTGACGATGTGGCCCTGGTACGAAGCATCCTTGCGCGCAGCTTCGAGCATCAGCGGCGTGAACACGCGCACGCCATGCACCACACCGAACAGGTTCACGCCCAGCACCCATTCCCAGTCGCGCTGGGTGTGCTCCCAGATCAGGCCACCATGGGCCACGCCTGCGTTGTTGATGACGATGTGCGGCGCACCGAAACGCTCCATGCACAGGTCGGCCAGGGCCTGCACGTCTTCGGCACGCGAGACATCGCCGCGCAGGGCCGCCACCTTGGCGCCCATGCCGGTGAGCTCGGCCAGCGCGGCATCGAGCGCGTCCTGCTGCACGTCGGTGATGACGAGGTTCAGGCCCTGTTTCGCGCCCAGGCGGGCCAGCTCCAGGCCGAAGCCGCTGGCGGCGCCGGTGATCACGGCCGTCTGGCCAGGGCGGATGGTGAGGTGTTGAGCAGACATGTCGGGTTCGTCGTCGAAGAGGTCGAAGGGGTCGAAGAGAAGGGTCAGATCAGCTTGACCAGCTGCTTGCCGAAGTTGCGGCCCTTGAGCAGGCCCAGGAAGGCCTCGGGGGCACTGGCGATGCCTTGCGCCACCGACTCGCGGAACTTCATGCGGCCGGACGCCACCAGAGCGCCGAGCTCCTGCATGGCCTCGGGCCACACCTCGGGGTGCTCGCTCACGATGAAACCTTCGAACTTCATGCGGTTGACCAGGATCAGGGCGGGGTTCTGCATGACCAGGGGTTCGCCGTTGTAGCCCGCGATCAGCCCGCACAAGGCCACGCGGGCGAAGGCGTTGGCGCGCAGCATCACGGCGTCCAGGCCGATGCCACCGACATTCTCGAAGCATCCGTCGATGCCGTTGGGCGCAGCGGCCTTCAGCGCGGACGAGAAGCTGCGCAAATCGGTCAGTTGCTTGTGGTCCAGGCAGGCATCGAAGCCCAACTCATCGGTCACGTAGCGGCACTTCTCGGGACCGCCCGCGATGCCGACCACGCGGCAGCCGTGCACCTTGGCCAACTGACCCACCACGCTGCCCACCGCGCCACTGGCGGCGCTGACCACGATGGTCTCGCCGGCCTTGGGCGCGATGATCTTCATCAGGCCGTACCAGGCCGTCACGCCAGGCATGCCGACCGAGCCCAGGTAGGCCGACAGCGGGATCTGACGGGTGTCGACCTTGTTGAGGATGCCACGCTGGTTGGCATCGACCACGCTGTATTCCTGCCAGCCGCCCATGCCGACGACGTGATCGCCCACGGCAAAGCGCGCGTGCTTGCTGGCCACCACCTCGCCCACCGTGCCGCCGATCATCACGCTGCCCAGTGGCTGAGGTTCGGCGTAGCTCTTGCTGTCGTTCATGCGGCCGCGCATGTAGGGGTCGAGCGAGAGGTAATGGTGGCGCACGAGCACCTGGCCATCGGCCAGCTGCTCGGCGGTGGGCACCGGCGCTTCAACCAGCTTGAAGTTGTCGACGGTGGGTTCGCCCGCGGGGCGCGAAGCCAGCAGGATCTGGTGATTGATCAGGCTCATCTTGTGGACTCCTGGTTTGCCAAGGGAGCCGGCTGCTGGAGATCAGTCCGAGCCGGCATGGCGCGCCAGCGGCTTGACCTCTCGGTCGGCCGTGGGCAACGCGCGAAGGAACTTGAAGGTGCCCGTGGCGTGGGCACAGATGCGGCCCTGCTCGTCGAGCACGCGGCCTTCGGTGAAGGCCATGGAAGCGGTGGCGTGCAGCACGTGGCCGAGCACGCGGATGCGGCCCTGCGCCGGGCGCATGAAACTGGTTTTCATCTCGACCGTGACGAGGCCGGGGCCACCGCCCGGCTGGTCGAGGTGGCGGCTGCGCGCCGCATGGGCCATGGCCACGTCCAGCAGGGTCATCTGCAGTCCGCCATGCGCCACGCCGAAGGAGTTGGTGTGCGGCTCCTGCACGTCGAGCGAGATCTCGGCCTCGCCGTCGGCAAAGCGTTGCAGCTCGGCACCGATGCCGACCAGGAAAGGGATGTGGACGGGGAACGGGATGGCCATGGCGCGCAGGCCGCCCTCAGCCGCCGACCACGGCGCTCACGCCGCCATCGACCGCCAGCACCTGACCGGTGATGTGCTTGCCCGCCTCGGACGCGAACAGCAGCGTCGCGCCCTTGAGGTCCTCGTCGTCGCCCAGCCGCTGCAGCGGCGCGCTGGCCGCCAGCCGGTCTTCACCCACCGCGGCCAGCGTGCCAGCGGTCATCTTGCTGGGAAAGAACCCCGGCGCGAGCGCGTTGACGCGGATGCCCAGGCGCCCCCACTCGCAAGCCAGCGCCTTGGTGAAATTCACCACGGCGCCCTTGCTGGTGTTGTAGGCGATCGTCTGCATGAAAGGGTGGTTGCCGCCCAGCCCGGCGATGGAGGCCACGTTGATGATGCGGCCCTGCTTGCGCGGGATCATGCTGGCTTTGGCGATGGCTTGGGACAGCAGGAAGTAGCCGCGCACATTGAGGTTCATCACCTTGTCCCAGGCCTCGAGCGGGTACTCGGCAGCGGGCGCGCCCCAGGTGGCACCAGCGTTGTTGACGAGGATGTCCACGTCGCCCACGCGCTCGAGCGTTTCATCGGCCAGGCGCTGGATGTCCTGCGGGTTGCCCGCATCGGCCGCGATCCAGCGTGCGTCGATGCCCGCGTCCTGCAGGGCCATCACCGCCTGCTCCAGGTCGGCGGCCTTGCGCGAGCTGATGACCACCTTGGCACCGGCCTCGCCCAGCGCGTGGGCCATCTGCAGGCCCAGCCCGCGCGAGCCGCCGGTGATCAGGGCCGTCTTGCCCGTGAGGTCGAAGAGTTGCTGGACGATGTGGGGAGTGGTCATGGCTTGAGGCCTTCTGTTCGGTCAGACGAAGTAGTCGAGCACGTGGCGCGTGGCCGCCATCTGGCGAATCTGCGCGACCACGCCCTGGTGGTGCGGGTGCGGCACATAGGCGGACAGCGCGGCAGCGTCTTCGAAGGTCGAGACCAGGACCACGTCGCAGTTGGCCTCCAGGCCTTCGGTCTTGATGCCCACGTCGAACTCGTGCATGCCCGGCACCAGGCCCTTGCAGCTGTCCAGCAAGGCCTTGACCTGGGGCGCGTCGGCCGGGTCTTTGAGGGTCCACATGACGATGTGTTGCAGCATGGTGTCTCCTTCAGAACCAGTCGGCCTCGGCTTGCGCGCAGGTCAGGTCGCGCCGCGCGACCACGCCCAGCCAGGCGTCGATCTTGGGCAGCTCGTAGGCAAAGAAGTAGTCGGTGGCGGCCAGCTTGCCCTTGAGGAAGCCAGGGCCCAGTGGCGAGGCGTCCCACTGGCCATCGGCCTGCGCGGCCTTGGCGGCCAGGCCCAGCTCCAGCCAGATCCAGGCCAGCACCGTGTGACCGAAGGCCTGCAGGTAAGGCGTGGCGTTGGCCAGCGCTGCTTCAGGCTCGCCGGTGGACCAGGCGGCCTTGGTGGTGGCGCCCACCTTCTGCAAGGCCTGCGCCAGCGCGTTGGCGTGCTCGGCCAGGCCATTGACGTGCCCGGCCTTCTGGATGGTCTCGCTGATGCGCTCGGCCAGCACGCTCAGGGCCTTGCCGCCGTTCATCACCACCTTGCGGCCCAGCAGGTCCAGGCCCTGGATGCCGTGCGTGCCTTCGTGGATCATGTTGAGGCGGTTGTCGCGCCAGTATTGCTCCACCGGGTAGTCGCGCGTGTAGCCGTAGCCGCCCAGGATCTGGATGGCCAGCGAGTTGGCTTCTTGCGCCCATTCGCTGGGCCAGCTCTTGGCGATCGGGGTGAGCAGCTCCAGCAGCAGGCCGGCTTTTTCGGCCTCTTCGCCGCTGCCGGTGTGCTGGTCGTCCACCAGCTGCGCGCACAGCAGGCCCAGGGCCAGACCGCCTTCGGCGATGGCCTTTTGCATCATCAGCATGCGCTTGACGTCGGTGTGGCCGATGATGGGCACCTGAGGCGAGCTGTGGTCCTTGCCGCCTGCACCCATGTGCCGGCCTTGCGGTCGGTCCTTGGCGTACTGCAGCGAGTATTCATAGCCAGCGTAGCCCAGCATGGTCGCGCCCACGCCCACGCTGATGCGGGCCTCGTTCATGAGCGTGAACATGCATTTGAGGCCCTCGCCCTCCTTGCCGATCAGGTAGCCCACCGCGCCGGCCTCGCCGTTGACGGGGAACTTGCCCTCACCGAAGTTCAGCAGGGTGTTGACGGTGCCGCGGTAGCCGCACTTGTGGTTCAGGCCGGCCAGGGCCACGTCGTTGCGCTGCTGCGTGATCGAGCCATCGGCCTTGACGAGTTTGCGCGGCACGATGAAGAGAGAGATGCCCTTCACACCCGGCACCGGCTTGCCGTCAGGACCCGGGATCTTGGCCAGCACCAGGTGGACGATGTTCTCGCCCATCTCGTGCTCACCGCCCGAGATCCACATCTTGTTGCCCTTGAGGCGGTAGCGCTTGCCCAGCGGGTCTTGCGTCCAATCCACACCCGTGCCATCGCCCTTCACATCTGGCACGGCGCGCGTGGCGATGTCAGACAGGCTGGAGCCGGCCTGCGGCTCGCTCAAGCACATGGTGCCGAAGGTGCGGCCCTCGAAGCCCCCTTTGGCGAACACCTCGATCTGTTTGGGCGTGCCGTGCGCCAGGATGGTGTTGGCGTTGCCGCGCGTGAGCATCGGGTACGCGGCCAGCGAGACACTGGCCTTGTAGAAAAAGCTCATCGACGCGATCTCGACCACCGTGGGCAGCTGCATGCCGCCCAGGTCGGCGTCCTTGCTGGCGGCCATCAGGCCCGCCTCGTTGAAAGCGGCCATCGCCACGGCCGTTTCCTTGGGCAGCGTCACGGTGGCGCCATCGAAGGTGGGCTCGTGCTCGTCGGTCAGGCGGTTGATGGGGGCGAACTGCTCGTTGGCGATCTTCTCGCTCAGGTCGAGCACGGCGTCGAAGGTCTCGCGGCTGTGCTCGGCGTGGCGTTCGCGCTGGCACAGGGTCTCGGCCTTGAGCCAGTCGTGCAGCAGGAAGTCAACGGTGGCGCGGTGGGTCATGGTTCAGATCGTTGGATGTGGATGAACGGTGCGCTGGCGGCCCAAGCCGCCAGAACCCGCGGGGGCTTCAACGCCCCTTGAAGACGGCCTCGCGGCGCTCTATGAAGGACAGCACGCCCTCGGCCGCATCTTCGCTTTGCATCACGGGCAGCATCTCCTTGAACAGGTGCTGGGCGGCCACACCTTCGCCCTCGTGCATCGCCAAGCGGCTGGACTTCAGGATGTTCTGCACACCCAGCGGCGCCGCCTTGGCGATCTGCTCAGCGATCTCGCGGGCCTTGGCGAGCTGCTGCCCGACGGGCACCACCTCCTGCACGAGGCCTGTGCGCAAAGCCTCTTCGGCGTACCAGAACTCGCCCGTCAGCAGGTAGCGCTGGGCAGCGCCCCAGCCCATCTGCTGCGGCAGGCGCAACGTGGCCCCCCCACAGGGGAAGATGCCGCGCTTGACCTCGAGCATCGCAAAGCGCGTGTCGTCGGCGGCCACGCGCACCTCGGTGTTGAGCAGGATCTCGACGCCCCAGGTGAAGCAGTTGCCCTGCACCGCCATGACGATGGGCTTGCGGTGCCGCTCACCGAACAGGCCGAACGGATCGACCTCGCCAGCGGGCACCTCGAAGCCCTTGCCATTGCCGAAGATGGGCGCCCACTTGTCCAGCTCGACGCCCGACGTGAAGTGCTTGCCTTCGGCGTGCAGCAAGGCCACCCGCAGCTCGGGGTTGCGGTTGAGCTCACCCAGCGCACGTGCCAGGTCGAGGTACATCTCGGGCGACAAGGCGTTGTGTTTGTCCGCCCGGTTGACCTGGATCTCCAGGATGTGGCCGTTGACCAGGGTTTCGATGTGCGCCATGGCGAGCTCCTCGTGGTGTCAGCCGGTGAAGCCCTTGCCTTCGGCGGCCAGCTTGGCCAGCAGGGGCGCCGGCGTCCAGAACGCGGGGTCGGAGCCACCATTGGCGGCGAAGCCCTTCATCAGCTCGATCACCTTGGGCAGGCCCAGCATGTCGGCGTAGAGCATCGGGCCACCCCGGTAAACCGGGAAGCCATAGCCCGTCAGGTAGACCATGTCGATGTCCGAGGCCTTCGAGGCGATGCCCTCTTCCAGGATCAAAGCGCCTTCGTTGACCATGGCCAGCACCAGGCGCTGCACGATCTCCTCGTCGCTGATCCGACGCGGGGTCACGCCCTTGTCGGCGCGCACCTTGTCGATGCAGCCTTGCACCTCGGCCGAGGGGATGGGCTCGCGCTTGCCGGCTTCGTAGTCGTACCAGCCCTTGCCCACCTTCTGACCGAAGCGGCCGAGTTCGCAGATGGCGTCGCCCACCGGGCTGTAGATCACGTCAGGGCGCTCGACACGGCGGCGCTTGCGGATGGCAAAGCCGATGTCGTTGCCCGCCAGGTCACCCACGCGGAAGGGGCCCATGGCAAAGCCGAAGGCCTCGGCGGCCTTGTCCACCTGCTGCACCGTGGCGCCCTCTTCCACCAGGAAGAAGCCTTGGCGCACATACTGCTCGAACATGCGGTTGCCGATGAAGCCGTCGCACACGCCCGAGACCACGGCCACCTTCTTGATCTTCTTGGCCACGGCCATCACGGTGGCCATCACGTCCTTGGCGGTGTGCTTGCTGCGCACCACTTCCAGCAGGCGCATGACGTTGGCCGGGCTGAAGAAGTGCAGGCCCACCACGTCGGCCGGGCGCTTGGTGACCTCGGCGATCTTGTCCACGTCCAGCGTCGACGTGTTGGACGCCAGGATGGCGCCGGGCTTCATCACGGCATCGAGCTTGGTGAAGACCTGCGACTTCACGCCCATGTCCTCGAACACGGCCTCGATGACCATGTCGGCCTGGGCGATGTCGTCGTAGCTCAGCGTGGTGGTGAGCAGGGCCATGCGCTGCTCGTACTTGTCCTGCGCCAGCTTGCCCTTGGCCACCTGCGCTTCGTAATTCTTGCGGATGGTGCCCACGCCGCGGTCGATGGCTTCCTGCTTCATCTCCAGCAGCTTGACGGGGATGCCGGCGTTGAGGAAGCACATGGTGATGCCGCCGCCCATGGTGCCGGCGCCGATCACGGCCACCTGCTTGATGTCGCGCAGCGGGGTGTCGCTCGGCACATCGGGGATCTTGCTGGCGGCGCGCTCGCCGAAGAACGAATGGCGCAGGGCACGGGCCTGGTCACCGGTCACCAGGCCTTCAAAGACCTCGCGTTCGAACTTGATGCCCGCGTCCAGGTCCAGCTGGGTGGCGGCTTCGACGCAGTCCACGCAACGCTGCGGGGCGATCAGGTTCTTGCGGGACTTGGCCAGCTCGGCGCGGGCCTTGCTGAAGGCCTCGGCATCGGCCGGTGCGGCCACCTTCAGGTCGCGCACCGAAGGAAGCGGGCGCACGCCGGCGACGTCCTTGGCGAAGGCGATGGCCGCGGGCAACAGCTCGCCATCGACCAGCTTGTCGAACAGCTTCTGCCCCGGCGCGGCGGCCAGCTTCTCGGACATGACCGAGGCGCCAGTGGTGATCATCTGCAGGGCGGTCTCAACGCCCAGCACGCGCGGCAGGCGCTGCGTGCCGCCGGCGCCCGGCACGATGCCGATGTTGACTTCGGGCAGCGCGATCTGCGTGCCCTTGGTGACCAAGCGGTAGTGGCAGCCCAATGCCAGCTCCAGGCCACCGCCCATGGCCACGCCGTGGATGGCAGCCACAACGGGCTTGGCAGAACGCTCGACCGCTTCGATGGTGACGTGCAGGTTGGGTTCGGCAAATGCCTTGGGGCTGCCGAATTCGCGGATGTCCGCACCACCGCAGAACACCTTGCCGGCGCCGATGATCACCACGGCTTGCACGGCGGCATCGGCGTTGGCCTTGGCCAGGCCATCAACGATGCCAGCGCGGGTGCCCTGGCCAAGGCCGTTGACGGGGGGGTTGTCCAGGGAGATGACGGCCACGCCGTCGGTGACTTGGTAGGAAGCGCTCATGGCAGTGTCGGGAAGCGTTCGGTGAAGACACGCGGGCGCCGACATCCCCCAGAGGCTGGGGAGGATGGCCGGCGGCGTCCGCTCGGCTGAAAAACAATTCTGACAAGAAGTCTTGTAAGAATCGAGCTAGATTCTGACACAGGCGCGAGACGCCTGCAGAGATGACCCTGCGCCCCAGTTGCAAAGCCCCCGGGGCGGGCCCATGTCAGCAGGCCCCGCTCAGACCTCGAGCCACTCGCGACGCACGTATTTGTCGGCGCGCAGCTCATCCGGTGTGCCGTGGAAGACGACCTCACCGTGACCCATCACGTAGCAGCGCTGCGAGATGTCCAGCGCGATGGTGAGCTTCTGCTCGACCAGCAGCACACCCAGGCCGCGCTTTTGCAACTCCTTGAGGTACTGCCCCACCAGCTCGACGATCTTGGGCGCCAGGCCCTCGGTTGGCTCGTCGATCATGATCAGGTCCGGGTCGCCCATGAGCGTGCGGCACAGCGTCAGCATCTGTTGCTCGCCGCCCGACATCACGCCGGCCTCGGTGTGCTGGCGCTCTTTGAGGCGCGGGAACATCTGGTACATGTCGTCCAGGCTCCAGCGGCCCTGCTTGCGCCCCTTCGTTCCTCCCGATTGCTGGCCCAGCAGCAGGTTCTGCTCGACCGTCAGCTTGGGGAACACATCGCGGCTTTCTGGCACGTAGCCGATGCCGCTGCGGGCGATGTCATAGGGCTTGGCGCCCAGCATCTCCTTGTCCTGCCATTTGACCGAGCCATGGCCATCGACCAGGCCCATGATGGTCTTGATGGTGGTCGAGCGGCCCGAGCCATTGCGGCCCAGCAGGCTGACGATCTCGCCGGGCTTGACCTCGAGGTCGACGCCGTGAAGGATGTGGCTCTTGCCGTAGAAGGCATGCAGGTTTTCGATCTTCAGCATGTCAGGCTCCTGCGGCTTCTGCGGCCTGCGCCTCGGCGCGCTGGCTCTCGGCCAGCACCGAGCCCAGGTAGGCTTCCTTGACGCGGTCGTTGGCACGCACGTTCTCCGGCGTGTCGAAGGCGATCACCTCGCCATAGACCAGCACCGCGATGCGGTCGGCCAGGCCGAACACCACGCCCATGTCGTGCTCCACCGTCAGCAGCGTCTTGCCCTCGGTGACCTCGCGGATCATCTTGACGAAGTTCGCCGTCTCGGACTTGCTCATGCCAGCGGTCGGCTCGTCAAGCAGGATGACGTTGCCACCACCCGCGATGGTCACGCCCACTTCGAGCGCACGCTGCTCGGCGTAGGTCAGGTTGGCCACATGGGTGTCGCGCTTGCGGCGCAGGCGGATCATGTCCAGCACCTCTTCGGCGCGCTGGTTCACGGCGGTGAGGTCCGACAGGAAGCGCCAGAAGCTGTAGCGCTGGCCCATGGACCACAGCACCGCGCAGCGGATGTTCTCGAACACCGACAGGCGCGGGAAGAGGTTGGAGACCTGGAAGCTGCGGGCCAGGCCGCGGCGGTTGATCTCGTAGGGCTTCATGCCGTGGATGGCCTCGCCATTGAGCAGGATCTGCCCGCTGGTCGGGGCCATGCGGCCGCTGATGAGGTTGAACAGCGTGGACTTGCCGGCGCCATTGGGGCCGATGAGGGCAACGCGCTCACCGGCTTTGACGGCCAGGCTGGTGCCACGGATGATCTCGGTCTTGCCGAAGGACTTGCGCAGGTCGCGCAACTCCAGGGCCAGGCCGTTCGATGAGGATGCGGAACTCATGTTCTCAATGCTCCGATAGAGGGACACATGGGGGTCGATCTGCAAAGGCCATCACTGGCCATCGCGCCGCAGGTTCTCGGCTTCGATCTCCTCCTGGATGTGGCCCCACTGGCGCATGAACTCGCGCCGCGCCACCTCGAAACAACCCACGCCGGTGATGAGCAGGAACACCGCCCCCACCCAGGCATCGACCCCGTGCGTGTCCAGCCTCACACCCATGAAGCTCATCTCGGGGCCCAGGGCCTCGTTGAGCTTGATGTGGTAGAGCATCTCGACCATCACCGACAGTCCCAGGATCACCGTCAGGCCCGTGCCAGCCAGCGCCAGGTAACTCGTCCACAACTTGCGCAGCAGGCCATAAGCCGCCACGCGCAGGTTCATCATGATCAGGCTGGAGATGCCGCCCGGCGCGTACATCACCATCAGCAGGAAGAACACGCCCAGGTACAGCAGCCAGGCCTTGGTCAGCTCCGACAACAGCACCGTGGCCAGCACCATCAGCACCGCGCCGATGATCGGCCCGAAGAAGAACAGCGCCCCACCCAGGAAGGTGAACAGCAGGTAAGCACCCGAGCGGTGCGCGCCCACCACCTCGGCCGTCACGATCTCGAAATTGATCGTGTACAGGCCGCCCGCGATGCCCGCGAAAAAGCCCGCGATCATGAAGGCGATGTAGCGCACGCGCTGGGTGTCGTAGCCGATGAACTCGACGCGCTCGGGGTTGTCGCGCACCGCGTTGAGCATGCGCCCCAGCGGGGTCTGCGTGAACGCGAACATCAGCACCGTGCACACGAAGCAGTAGAACGCGATGAGGTAGTAGACCTGCGTCTGCGGCCCGAAGGTGATGCCCATGACGGGCTCGCCCACCACGCGGTTGCTCGAGACACCGCCTTCACCGCCGAAGAACTCCGGCAGCATCAGCGACATCGACCACACCAGCTCGCCCACGCCCAGCGTGATCATGGCGAAGGTGTTGCCCGACTTCTTGGTGCTGACAGCGCCCAGCAGCGCGGCCACGAGCAGCCCCGCCAGACCGCCCACGATGGGGATCAGGCTGACCGGGATGGCCCACTCGCCCGCCCCCACCTTGTTGAGCGTGTGGATGGCGGCGAACGAGCCCAGGCCCGAGTACACGGCATGGCCGAAGGAGAGCATGCCCCCCTGCCCCAGCAGCATGTTGTAGGACAGGCAAACGACGATGGCGATGCCCATCTGCGTGAGCATGGTCATGGACAGGCTGCTGGTGAACAGCTTGGGGGCCACCAGCAGGACGATGGCGAACAGCGACCACAGGATGATGCGGCCGACGTTCCAGGGTCGGAAGGTATAGGCTTGTGATGACATGGTTTACTCCTCGCGCGTGCCCAGCAGGCCCTTGGGTCTGAAGATCAGGATCAGCACCAGGAGGAGGTAAGGCAGGATCGGCGCCATCTGCGACACCGAGATCTTGAGCAGCGGGTAGGCCCAGTGTTCAAAGTCCACCGGGCTGCCCAGCTTCTCGAGCAAGGTCAGGCCAGAGACGTCGATCACCACGGCAAAGGTCTGGATCAGGCCGATGATCAGCGAGGCCAGGAAGGCCCCGGCCAGCGAGCCCATCCCCCCGACCACCACCACCACGAAGATGATGGCGCCCACCGATGCGGCCATGTTGGGCTCGGTGACAAAGGCGTTGCCGCCGATCACGCCCGCCAGGCCGGCCAGCGCGCAACCACCACCGAAGACGCCCATCATCACGCGCGGCACGTTGTGCCCCAGCGACTGGGTCATGTCGGGGTGGGTGAGCGCGGCCTGGATGATCAGGCCGATGCGGGTGCGGGTGAGCAGCAGCCACAGCGAGCCCAGCATGAACAGCGCCACCATGGCCATGAAGCCACGGTAGATCGGGAACTGCGTGCAACTGGTGCCGGCGGTGGCGCACAGGGCGGTGTCACCTGCCCCGGCCATCCAGCTCAGGCCCTGTCCCGGCACGTTGGCCATGGTGAACAGCGGACCGCTGAGCGCCTCGGGCACACGGTAGTCGACGTTGGCCGGGCCCCAGACCAGGCGAACCACTTCGAGCACCACGTAGGACAGACCGAACGTCACCAGCAGCTCGGGCACGTGGCCATACACGTGCACCTTGCGCAGGCTGTAGCGTTCGAACGCCGCCCCCAGCAGGCCCACCAGGATCGGCGAGAGCACCAGCGAGGGGAAGAAGCCGATGATGCCTGTCAGCGCGTACGCGATGTAGGCACCGAGCATGTAGAAACTGGTGTGCGCGAAATTGAGCACACCCATCATGCTGAAGATCAGGGTCAGGCCCGAACTCAGCATGAACAGCAGCAGCCCGTAGCTGATGCCATTCAGGAAGAAGACGAAAAAGGTTTCCATGTCAGGCAAGCGTGATGCATGCCGACGGGATCACCGGGCATGCGGGACTCCGGCGACTGCTGCCGCGCGGAACCGGGAGACCCACCGACCGGTCAGGCCGGGCGGGCCACGTCGAACACGAAACGACCGATCGTCCCCATGCAGGAAACGATCGGTCGGGTACTTCAGGAGAGGAGCAGTTCCTCAGCGATGGCGCATCACGAAGGACGCTTCATCTGGCAGGAAGTCGGCGTGCTCGACACATACGAGTCAAAGGCCTTGACGGGCACGAAGGTCATGCCGGTCTTCTCGACGTCGTAGGTGTTCTTGGCGTCCAGCGGCGCCCAACGCGCGATGAACAGCGGCTGCTGCAACTGGTGGTCCGACTTGCGCATTTCGACTTCGCCATTGAAGGACTTGAACTTCAAGCCTTCCATGGCATGAGCGACCTTCACCGGATCGGTGGACTTGGCATTGGCCATGCCCTGAGCCAGCATCACCAGGGCCGAGTAAGTGGCCTGCGAGTAGTAGTCGTCGTTGAAACGCTTCTTGAACTCGCTGGTCAACTGACCGGCCACACCGCCCAGGTTGTAGTGCCCGTAGCCGACCTGGAAGACACGGCCATCGGCGGCCTTGCCCAACGCGGTCGGGGTGCCCCCGAAGTTGGCGTAGTAGGTGTAGAACTTGGCGGTCAGGCCCGCGTCGTTGGCGGCCTTGACCAGCAGGGCCAGGTCGGAGCCCCAGTTGCCGGTGATCACGGTGTCGGCACCCGAGGCCTTGATCTTGGCCACGTAGGGCGCGAAGTCACGCACCTGGGCCAGCGGGTGCAGGTCGTCGCCGACCACCTGCACATCGGGGCGCTTGCGCTTGAGGTTTTCCTTGGCGTACTTGGAGACCTGCTGACCGTGCGCGTAGTTCTGGTTGATCAGGTAGACCTTCTGGATCTCCTTCTGGTCCTTCATGAAGGTGGTCATGGCCTCCATCTTCATGGAGGTGTCCGCGTCCAGGCGGAAGTGCCAGAAGCTGCACTTGCTGTTGGTCAGGTCGGGGTCCACCGCGGCGTAGTTCAGGAAGACGACTTCCTTGCCGGGGTTGCGCTCGTTGTGCTTGTTGATGGCGTCCACCAGGGCGCCAGCGGCACCGGAGCCCAGGCCCTGCACCACGTAGCGCACACCCTGGTCAACGGCCGACTTCAGGGCGTTGAGGGATTCGGCGGGGCTGAGCTTGTTGTCGATGCTGATGATTTCGAACTTCACGCCGGCGGGGTTGCTGGCGTTGAGCTTTTCTGAGACGAACTGGTAGCTCTTGAGCTGGTTCTGGCCCACGCTGGCCATCAGGCCCGAGAGGGGGTCGATCCAGGCGATCTTGACGGTCTCGCCTTTCTGGGCCAGGGCGGCACCGGCGGTCAGCGAAGTCATGACCAGGAAGCTCAGTGCGCGAACGGGAAATCTCATTGCTTTCTCCTTTGAGTCGAGGCTCACAGCCGAACACAATTTACCCCCTTGCCTTGGGGGGTGCCTTCAGGGATGACCCGCAACACCCAACACTTCAAACGAACGTTCGGACGTCTTCGTCGTGCAAACGGTCATCGGCCGCGAAGGCCGATCAGATCGGGCTTTGCGGCCGATGAACAAAAAAAGGACCACCCCTTTCGGGATGATCCTTTCAGCGAATGAGGCAAGGTCTTTGCGCGACGTCAGGCGGTCGGCAACTTGTGGTCCTTGAAGCGCTCGCGCAATTGCAACTTCGAGATCTTGCCGGTCGCCGTGTGCGGGATCTCGTCGACGAACACCACGTCGTCCGGCGTCTGCCATTTCGGGATCTTGCCGTCGTAGAAAGCGATGAGCTCGTCAACCGAGACCTCGACACCCGGCTTCTTGACCACCACCATCAGCGGGCGCTCGTCCCACTTGGGGTGGAAGCAGGAGATGGCCGCCGCCTCGTGCACCGCGGGGTGGGCCATCAGCACGTTCTCCAGGTCGATGGAGCTGATCCACTCGCCACCCGACTTGATCACGTCCTTGGAGCGGTCGGTGATCTGCATGTAGCCATCGGCATCGATGGTGGCCACGTCGCCCGTGGGGAACCAGCCATCGTGCAGCGGCGACTTGTCGATGTTGAAGTAGCTGTTGATGACCCAGTGGCCCTTGACCTCCAGGTCACCCGCGGCCTTGCCATCCCATGGCAGCACCTTGCCGTCGCCATCGACGATGCGCATGTCGACACCAAACACCGACTTGCCCTGCTTTTCCAGCAGCTTCTGCTTGTCTTCGGTGGACCACTCGGCGTGCTTGGTCTTGAGGCGACCCAGCGTGCCCAGAGGCGACATCTCGGTCATGCCCCAGGCGTGGATGACTTCGACACCGTATTCGTTCTCGAAGGCGCGGATCATCGCGGGCGGGCAAGCCGCGCCGCCGATCACGGTGCTCTTGAAGGTGCTGAACTTCAGGCCGTTGGCCTTGACGTGGTTGAGCAGGCCCAGCCAGATGGTGGGCACACCGGCCGACATCGTGACCTTCTCTTCTTCGAAGAGGTTGTACAGCGACGCGCCATCGAGGTGGTGGCCCGGCATCACCAGCTTGCAGCCGACCATCGCGGCGGCATACGGCAGGCCCCAGGCGTTGACGTGGAACATGGGCACCACCGGCAGCACCGTGTCGGTGGCCTTGAGGCACATCGCGTCAGGCAGGGCCGCGGCGAACGCGTGCAGCACGGTCGAGCGGTGCGAGTACACGGCGCCCTTGGGGTTGCCCGTCGTGCCCGAGGTGTAGCAGATGCTCGCCGCCGAGTTCTCGTCGAACGAAGGCCACTGGTAGCTGCCGTCTTCGGCGGCCAGCAGCTCTTCATAGCAATGCAGGTTCTGGAGCGCCGATTCCTTGGGCATGTGCTCGCGGCCACACATCAACACCACGTGCTTGAGCGTGGGCAGCATGGGTGCCAGCTTCTCGACCAGCGGGAAGATGTTGAGGTCCACGAAGATGACCTGGTCCTGCGCGTCGGTCGCGATCCAGGCCACCTGCTGCGGGAACAGACGCGGGTTGATGGTGTGGCACACGCGCTGCGAGCCCGACACCGCGTAGTAGATCTCCAGGTGGCGGTAGCCGTTCCAGGCCAGCGTGCCGACGCGGTCACCGGCCTTCAGGCCCAGGCGATCCAGGGCTTGGGCCAGCTTGCGTGAACGCAGCTCGACCTCGGCCCAGGTGGTGCGATGCATGTCGCCCTCAACGCGCTTGGACACGATCTCGGTGTCGCCGTTGTGGCGCGCTGCGTGCGTCAACAGCGACGAGATCAGCAGGGGCATGTGCATCATCTGGCCCATCAGGCTCATGGAAACCTCCGAGAAACGGCTCAAGAAAAAGACAACGGGGCAAAGATCCTCGATCTGATAACACCAGACCTCAGATCCACCCAGAAATCATAGACGGCCGAGCACGCGCGATTTCGCGACGAACGCCAGGGAATACCCTGGAAGCGCTCAGGCGGGCCGTTGCAGTTTCGACAAGGCCTGCAGGAAGGATTCAGGCAAGGTCGTGGGACGGCGCTCGTGGCGGTCCACGTAGACGTGCACGAAGTGACCGCAGGCTGCGCTCAAAGGCTCACCGGCCTCGAACAGGCCGATCTCGTAGCGCACGCTGCTCTTGCCCACATGGGCCACGCGGATGCCGGCCTCGACGTTGCGCGGGAAGGCCAGCGGCGCGAAGTAGTTGCAGTGGGTCTCGATGACCAGGCCGATCACCTCGCCTTCGTGGATGTCGAGCACGCCGGCCTCGATCAGGTAGCGGTTCACCGCCGTGTCGAAGTAGCTGTAGTAGGTGACGTTGTTGACGTGTCCGTAGACGTCGTTGTCCATCCAGCGCGTGGTGATGGTGCTGAAGTGGGCGTAAGCCTCGCGAGGCTGGGGTTGGGGACGGCTCATGGTGAAGGCTGAAGCGGGTTCAGGCTGAAAACACAGGAAGCATGACCATACAGGAGCCCGGACGTTGACCGGCTTCGGCGGCGACAGCTACATTAATGACCCAAGAGTCAGTTATTTGCCACGCTTGAAACGAGTCCAGCCTCCCGTCGGCGCTGCCCTGCCCGCCGACCCGCCCACCACCAGCTGTCCGCTGAGCGACGCCATGGCCGTGCTCAGCCAGGCCCTGCCCCGCGGCAGGCAGCGCCGCAAGGCAGCCCGCCCGCAGGAGCTGCTCGAAGCCGCGCTCGACCTCTTCGTCGAAAAGGGCCTGGCCGCCACTCGCGCCGAAGAGGTGGCGCACCGCGCGGGCGTCTCCAAAGGCACGCTCTACCTCTACTACCCCAGCAAGGACGAGCTGTTCAAGGCGGTTGTGCGAGCCCACCTGATCGATGCCATCAGCGCTGGCGACGAGCTGGCCGATCAATTCGAAGGCTCCACATCGGAGCTGCTGCGCCTGCTGGCCGAGACCTGGTGGACCAAGGTGGGCTCGTCCAAAGCCGCCGGCCTGCTGCTGCTCATCATGAGCGAAGCCCGCGCCTTCCCAGACGTGGCTCAGTTCTACCTGGATGAGGTGGTGGCCCCCAGCCACACCCTGCTGTCGCGCGTGATCGAACGCGGCATCCGGCGCGGCGAGTTCCGAAACATGGACGTCACCTCCGTGGTCCACGGCCTGATCGCCCCGGCGCAATTCCTCATCCTCTACCGCCAATGCACCTCGGTGTGCTCGTCCAACCCGGCCCCGCTGGACCCGCAACGCTTCATGCACACCCAGATCGACCTGATCCTCAAAGGCCTGGAGCGAGCGCCGCAGTCGTGAGGCGGACACAAATGTCGCCTCGCGCGACGGCAATCCACCCCGAGTCGGGTGGGTCTTCTTAAAATCTCAGTTTTCCCCGGATACCTTCCCCTTACCGTCTCCCGTAGGATGCCCAGCATGAACGTCGAACAAGCCCGCTTCAACATGATCGAGCAACAGATCCGCCCCTGGGATGTCCTGGACACCTCGGTGCTGGAGCTGCTGTCGGCCGTGCGACGCGAAGACTTCGTCCCCGCAGCCCACCAGGCGCAGGCCTTCATGGACCTGGAGTTGCCCCTGGGCGGTGGCCGCAGCCTGCTGGCCCCGCGCGTCGAAGCCCGCCTGGTGCAGGACCTCAACCTGAGCAAGCGCGACACCGTGCTGCAGGTGGGCGCTGCCACCGGTTACGTCACCGCGCTGCTGGCCCACAAGGCCCAGCGCGTGATCGGCCTCGAAGCCGACCCCGCGCTGGCCGCCCAGGCCCGCACCAACCTGCGCAAGGCCGGCGTCAACAACGCCGAAATC
Organism: Burkholderiales bacterium RIFCSPHIGHO2_01_FULL_63_240; assembly: GCA_001770725.1. Lineage (GTDB taxonomy): Bacteria > Pseudomonadota > Gammaproteobacteria > Burkholderiales > Burkholderiaceae_C > Aquabacterium. The sequence continues at coordinate 396,938 of MERU01000009.1, read as the reverse complement.
GTGCAGGCCGATGGCAGCACCGGTCTGGCTGCCCAGGCCCCGTTCGACGCCATCTTGCTCACGGGCTCGCTTGCCCAAGCCCCTCAAGCCCTGCTCGACCAGCTCAAGGTCGGTGGGCGCCTGCTGGCCATCCTGGGCCAGGAACCGGTGATGCAGGCGACGCTGTTCACGCGCGTGGCCGCCAACCAGTTCAGCCGTCAGGAGCTGTTCGACACCGTCGCCGCTCGCCTGCCCGGCTTCCCGGAGCCCAGCCGCTTCCAGTTCTGACCCTCGCGGTCTCCCCCACCTCCCCCCGCGCTTCTCACCTCAAGGATCGAAGATGTCCCAGTTCGCCGTCACGCCCCTGCCCCAACGCGCACCGTCGGTTCGCCGCCGCCGCTCTGCCGTCTCCCGGGCGATCGCGATGCTGGCCTTGGGCACCTTCGTGGCCACAACGGCGCAGGCTGACAGCCTGCTGGAGCTCTATGACGCCGCCAAGCTCTACGACGCCACCTACATGGCCGCCCGGGCACAGGCTGAATCGGAATACAGCAAAGCCGACCAGGCCAAGTCCCTGGTGCGCCCCTCGGTGAACCTGCAGGCCAGCATCAACCGAACGGATTTCAACTCCAGCGCGGACGCACCACAGGTGGCCCTTCCTGCCACCTCCTACGACAGCAACACGACCAACAAGCGCGTGGGCTTGCAAGCACGCCAAACGATCTACAACGCCGACAGCTTCGCCCGCCTTGACCAGGCCGAACAGACCCGGCTCGTGGCCGACGCCAACTTGCAACTGGCTGCTCAGGACCTGGCCGTGCGCGTCACGCAGGCCTACTTCGATGTGCTGGGTGCACAGGACGTGCTCAACACCGCTCAGGCCAACAAGGCTGCGCTGGCCGAGCAACTGGCCGCCGCCCAGCGCAGCTTCGAAGTCGGCAACTCCACCATCACCGACACCCGCGAAGCCCAGGCCCGTCACGACCTGGCCACGGCACAGGAACTCGCTGCCGCCAACGAGCTGCGCGTCAAGCGCATCACCCTCGACCAACTGGTCGGCCGCGCGAACGTGATCCCCAACCCGCTGCGCACCCCCGCCACGCTGGACAGCCTGGCACCCGGCGAAATGGAAGAATGGGTGAACCAGGCCCAAGGCTCGCCCAACGTGCTCAAAGCTTCGGCCGGACTGCAGGTCGCCAAGCTCGAGATCAAACGCGCCCGTGCAGGCCACCTGCCCACGCTGGATGCGGTGGCCAGCCTGCAGCGCACCGACATCGATTCCTCCAACCAGTTGGCCAGGACCACCGGCGGCGCGGGCACTTCTGCCGCCATCGGGCTGGAGATGAACATGTCCTTGTACGCAGGCAACGCCGTGCAGAACCGCATTGCCGAGGTGCTCAAGCTCCAGGAGAAGGCAGAGCACGACCTGGACAACGCCAAGCGACAGGTCACCCTGGGCACCCGTCAGGCCTACCTGGGTGTGCAATCGGGCCTGGCCCAGGTCAAGGCCTACGAGGCCGCGGAGTCGTCGGCCAAACTGGCGCTTGAGGCCACGCAACTGGGCTACCGCGTGGGCGTGCGCATCAACAAGGACGTGCTGGATGCGCAGACCCAGCTGGCCAACACGCAGAAAGACCTCTTCAAGTCACGCTACGACGTCATCGTGGGCTCGGTGAAGCTGCGCCAGGCCAGCGGCGTGCTGACCCAGGACGACCTGGCCGAGCTCAACAAGCTGCTGGCGAACTGAAGGCCGATCAGATCCGCCCCAGCAGCACCAAGATGAGCAACACGACCACCAGCAGCCCCAACCCGCCGCTGGGCCCATAACCCCAGTTGCGGCTGTGTGGCCACGCCGGGATCGCACCCAGCAGCATCAGAACCAGAACGATCAGCACAATGGTGCCCAGACTCATGGTGTCCTCCCTGCGGCGATGGCCGCGTTCGTGACCCAGAGTAGGCGATTGAGCGGGCACCATCTGTGCGTTGGCCAACATGCGCGGGGCCGAGGTGTCGTGGTTCGCGACTGCTCAATGCCATCAGTGAGCTGGACCCGTTGCAGGACCTCACCGCTGCCCAGCCAATGAAAAAAGCTTCCGGGCAAGCGCTCGGAAGCCTTTTGAAATGATGGTGCCGGCTGTCGGGTTCGAACTGACGACCTACCGCTTACAAGGCGGTTGCTCTACCAACTGAGCTAAGCCGGCGAATGGATGCACCGGGCGCATTCTAGCGCCACCACATCACTTGATGCGACGCAGTGTCGGGCGGCCACCACCCCCCGAGCCCTCAGGCGTGGGGTCATCGTCACCGCCGTCGCCACCTTCGGGGCGACCCTTGGTGCTGTCCGCCCCCTGACTCATCGGAGCAAGGCGCAAACCACCGCCAGTGCGCCGAGGCGCATCGGAGATGACGGGCTCGGGCACCCCGGCATCGTCGATGTCCTGCACCGCCGAAGCGGGTGCATCGGTGGCGTCGCCGCCTGCGGGCGTGGGCACCGGGAAAGCCATGCCCTGGCCGTTCTCTCGGGCGTAGATGGCGATCACGTGGTCCACCGGCACGCTGATGTCGCGCGCCACCCCGCCAAAGCGCGCCTTGAACTCGATGAACTCGTTGCCCAGTTGCAGCTGGCTCGTGGCCTCGAAGCTGACGTTGAGCACGATCTCGTTGTTCTTGACGTACTCCAGGGGCACCTGGACCGAGCGATCGACGTACACCGCGAGGTAAGGCGTGAAGCCGTTGTCGGTGCACCAGTCGTGCAAAGCACGGATCAGGTACGGGCGGGTCGAGGTGCCCTGGGAGTCTTGTTCGGTGGACATGCGCAATCAGGCCGGGAAGAAGGTCACTTGCGCATCACCTTTTCCGAGGGCGTGAGGGCCTCGATGTAGGCAGGGCGCGAGAAGATGCGCTCAGCATACTTCAACAGCGGCAACGCATTCTTCGACAGGTCGATGCCGTAGTAATCGAGGCGCCACAGCAGCGGTGCGATCGCCACGTCGAGCATCGAGAAGTCGTCGCCCAGCATGTACTTGTTCTTCAGGAAGATCGGGGCGAGCTGGGTGAGGCGATCGCGGATCTGCGAGCGGGCCTTCTCCAGTTGCTTGTCGTTGCCCTTCAGACCGCCGCGGCCTTCGAGCAGGTTCACGTGAGCGAACAATTCCTTCTCGAAGTTCAGCAGGAACAGGCGCACGCGGGCGCGGGCCACCGGGTCGCCCGGCATCAGTTGCGGGTGCGGGAAGCGCTCGTCGATGTACTCGTTGATGATGTGCGACTCGTACAGGATGAGGTCGCGCTCAACCAGGATGGGCACCTCGTTGTACGGGTTCATCAGCGCGATGTCTTCGGGTTTGGCGAAGACGTCGACGTCACGGATCTCGAAATCCATGCCCTTTTCGAACAGGACGAAGCGGCAACGGTGCGAGTAAGGGCAGGTCGTTCCGGAATACAGCACCATCATGGCGGTGAGCTCCTCAAGGTACAAACAGGCAAAAGGGGCGAAATCGGCAAAGCAGCTCGCCCGCTGAAAAACAACGAAGCGCAGTGGCCGCCCGAAGGCAGACCACTGCGCCTGGGGCCCCCTCCGGCTCAGGCCGTCAGGGACCGACGCATCACTTCACGTCTTTCCAGAACGCGGCGTTCAAGCGCCATGCGATGAAGGTGAAGATGGCCAGGAAGATCAGCACGCCAACGCCGATCTGCTTGCGCTGGTTCTGAACCGGCTCACCCATCCATTGCAGGTAAGCGACCAGGTCGGCCATGGCGCTGTCGAACTCCTGGGGCGACATCTTGCCCGGGGTCAACTGCTCGAAACCTTCGAAGGTGTGAACCTTCTTGGCTGGATCGTGCGGGTCGGCCACTTCGACGAACTTGGCGGCGCGCTGGCCCTGCAGCTCCCACAGCACGTGCGGCATGCCGACGTTCGGGAAGACCAGGTTGTTCCAGCCCGTCGGACGGGCTTCGTCGCGGTAGAAGGTGCGCAGGTAGGTGTAGAGGTAATCGGCACCGGTGCCGGAGTGGCTGGCGCGCGAGCGGGCCACCAGGGTCAGGTCAGGCGGGGTGGCGCCGAACCATTCCTTGGCATCCTTCGGATTCAGGGACACCTTCATGACGTCGCCCACCTTCTCGGTCGGGAACAGGAGGTTGTCCTTGATCTGCTGCTCGGTCAGGCCGATGTCCTTCAGGCGGTTGAAGCGCATGAAAGCAGCGGCGTGGCAGTTCAGGCAGTAGTTCGCGAAGATCTTGGCGCCGTTCTGCAGGGCGGCCAGGTCGGTGACGCGTTCGGTGGGGAACTTGTCCAGCACCAGGGCACCACCGGCGGCCTGCGCGCCCGACACCAGGGCGAAAGCGGCCAGCAGGGAAGCAAGCAGTTTTTTCATGGTTGTGAGTCCTGCCTTGATCAGTGGGGCTTGAAGGTGACGCGATCGGGCACGGGCTTGAAGGTGCCCAGGCGGCTCCACCACGGCATCAACACGAAGAAGCCGAAGTACAGCAAGGTGCCGATTTGCGAGACGATGTTGCCCATGTCGGACGGCGGCTGAACACCCAGGTAGCCCAGGATGCAGAAGTTCACGACGAAGATGCCGTAGACGATCTTGTGCCAGTCGGGGCGGTAGCGGATCGACTTGACCGGGCTGTAGTCCAGCCAGGGCAGGAAGGCCAGGATGACGACGGCGCCGCCCATCACGGCCACGCCCCAGAACTTGGCCTCGAAGGTCTTGAGCAGACCGATCAGCACGGCGGCGGCGATCAGCAGCCCGACCTTGGTCTTGCCCTGACCCGAACCCTTGACCAGGTTCAGGATGGCACCCAGACCGATCAGGACACACAGGATGTTGACCAGGTCATCGGTGGTGGCACGCAGCATCGAGTAGAACGGCGTGAAGTACCAGACCGGGGCGATGTGCGGCGGGGTCTTGAACGGGTCGGCCGGGATGAAGTTGTTGTACTCCAGGAAGTAGCCACCGAATTCCGGCATGAAGAAGATCACGGCCGTGAAGACGAACAGGAAGCCACCGACGCCCAGCAGGTCGTGCACCGAGTAGTAGGGGTGGAAGGGCACGCCATCGAGCGGCTTGCCGTTCGCATCCTTCGGGCCTTGCTTGATCTCGACGCCGTCCGGGTTGTTCGAGCCCACTTCGTGCAGCGCGATGATGTGGGCCACCACCAGGCCCAGCAGGACCAGGGGCACGGCGATCACGTGCAGCGCGAAGAAGCGGTTCAGCGTGGCATCGCCCACGACGTAGTCGCCGCGGATCAGGATGGCCAGGTCAGGACCGATGAAGGGCACGGCGGCGAACAGGTTGATGATCACCTGGGCGCCCCAGAAGGACATCTGGCCCCAGGGCAGCAGGTAGCCCATGAAGGCTTCTGCCATCAGGCACAGGAAGATCAGGCAACCGAAGACCCACACCAGCTCGCGCGGCGTGCGGTAGGAGCCGTAGATCAGGCCGCGGTACATGTGCAGGTAGACCACGACGAAGAACGCCGAGGCACCGGTGGAGTGCATGTAGCGGATCAGCCAGCCCCAGGGCACATCGCGCATGATGTACTCGACCGAGGCGAACGCCAGTTCGGCGTCCGGCTTGTAGTTCATGACCAGGAAAATGCCGGTCACGATCTGGATCACCAGCACCAGCAGGGCCAGCGAGCCGAAGAAGTACCAGAAGTTGAAGTTCTTGGGGGCGTAGTACTCGCCGACGTGCTCGTTCCAGAGCTTGGTGGCCGGGAACCGGTTGTCCACCCAGGTCAGGAGCTTTTCGCCAGCAGAAGCGTCGGCGGGGGCTTGCTTCATTTCAGCCATCGTGGTGTCTCCGTTCAGGCCTTCTTGTCTTCACCAATCAGGAGCTTGGTGTCGGACAGGTACATGTGGGGCGGGATCTCCAGGTTGTCCGGAGCGGGCTTGTTCTTGAAGACACGGCCCGCCAGGTCGAAGGTCGAGCCGTGGCAGGGGCACAGGAAGCCGCCCGGCCAGTCGTCCGGCAGCGAGGCCTGAGGACCCGACTGGAACTTGGACGAAGGCGAGCAACCCAGGTGCGTGCAGATGCCGACGGCGACCAGCACATCGGGCTTGATCGAGCGTTGCGTGTTGCGGCAGTACTCGGGCGTCAACTCGGCGGGCTTGCGCTCGGAGTTGGGGTCCGCCAGCTGCGGGTCGATCTTCTTGAGGCCCTCGAGCTGCTCGGGGGTGCGCTTGAGGATCCACACGGGCTTGCCGCGCCACTCGACGGTCATCATCTCGCCGGGTTTGAGCGCGCTGATGTCAGCCTCCACGGCGGCGCCAGCGGCGCGAGCACGTTCGGACGGTTGGAAAGTCGAGACAAAGGGGATGGCGGTGGCCACGCCGCCTGCGCCGCCGACGGCGCAGGCCATGGTCACCCAGGTCCGACGGCTTTGATCCACTGGCTGATTGCTCATGGGTATCCTCAGGGACTGGTGGGACGATGACGTTAAAGGGGTCAATCGCGCATTGTAACGGACGCCCGAGCCCACACATCCCACCTGAGCGCTCGGAAACTCCCAAGGTAACGCGAGGCAGGTTGCGACATTTCCACCACACCCGGCCCTGCGAGCTGGCGCCACCCCGGATCAGCCCCCAGCTCGATGCAGTCGTGACAATTTGCAAGCAGCCCGAAAGCTTCGCGGGTTGGTGCCGATATCCAGCGTAAGAAGGGGTTCCCCCGGGGCCCCTGGAACGCAGACATCGCCAGACAAGGACCCTCCTCCGTGCACGACCCCCGACTCGCATCCGTGCTGCAGGCCGCCGCTGGCCGCATCCAGGCGGCGATCGCGGCTGCCGTGGACAAGGCCGCCGTGCAGTTGGCGCCGCTGGCCCTGTCGGCCACCAGCGGCACGGTGCGCATGGAGTTGATGAACGCCGAGCGTGAATTGCGCACGAAATCCGGCCGCATCCTCCAGGGCTTTCAAAAGCACCTGCAGACCCAGATCGAGAAATCGACGGCGACCAAGGCCACGACCGCGACCTCCGGCATGGGCGAGCTCGACTGGGATGCCCTGTCGCTCGTGGGCGATGACGAGGTCGAACGTGGCGTCATGGCCGACCGCCTGGGCCAGACCCTGCTGCCCGACTGCGACGAACACCTCAAGGTCATCTACGCTCAGTTCAGCGCCCTGATGGGCGAGGAGCACAGCGCCGAGCGCAACCCACTGAACCCCCAGTCCGTCTCCAAAGCCTTGCTGGGCAGCCTGGCCGACGCAGAGTGTCCGCAGGACACCATCCAGACCCTGACCACCCACATCGGACGCCTGTTGGGCGCCGAACTCAATGCCGCTTACGGCATCGTGGTGCAGGAGATGCGCCAGCAGGGCATCGAACCACGCGGCATGGTGCTGGCGCGCCCGCGCCAGACCGGCGGAAGCGGGCACGCACCATTCAGCGCCTCCACGTCCGAGGCGGGCGAGTTCTCCCACACATCCGGACAACCGGCCCACTCGCAGGCAGGCGCCTTCCAGGGCATGTCAGGCGCCCCCGCCTTCGCCCAGATCGAGGCCCACCAGCGCGCGGCCCAGGCCCTGAGCAACATGTTCGGCGTGGCATTGCCCACCTCGCCCATGGGCCTGGAGGGCTCCTTCATGCCCGTGCACGGTGGGCAGAGCCAGCTCAGCCAGGCGGCCGCACAGGCCGCCCGCACCGACTTCCAGCACCTGCTGCGCAAACTGGCCGTGCAGGCCATGCCGATGCCTGCCACGGGCGACGGCATGGTCGCACCAGGCACCGACACCGCCCCGATGGGCCTGATCGACCCCTCGGGCGCCCAGGGCGCCGCCGACGGCCACTTCGCCGGCCCGCTGATGGCGGTCAACCTGATCCGCGCTCACCGCGAGGAACTGGTGCGCGCCAGCGGTGGCGCACCCATCGACCAGATCGTCATCGACATCGTCGCGGCGCTGTTCGACCAGGTGCTGTCCGACCCGAAGGTCGCGCCCGAAATGGCGCGCCAGATCGCCCGGCTGCAGATGCCGGTGCTGCGCGTGGCCCTGGGCGACATCAGCTTTTTCAGCTCGCGCAAGCACCCGGTGCGGCGCTTCGTCAACCGCATCGCCACGCTGTCGGGCACCATCGACGAGCAGGATGCCGCGGCCTGCCAGGCCTGCCTGGCGCGCGTGACCGAGCTGGTCGACGCCATCGTCGAGGGCGATTTCGACAACCCGGCACTCTACGAAAGCAAGCTGGCCGAGCTCGAAGGCTTCATCGAGCAGACCACTTCGCGCGACGCCGCCGAGCAGGCCGCCGTGGCCGAGCTGCTCAACGGCAAGGAAGCCGACCTGCGGGTGCACCAGCGCTACATGCAGATCCTCAAGCGCGAGCTGGCCGACGTCGAGATCCCCGAGTTCCTGCGCGACTTCCTGACCCAGATCTGGAGCCAGGTGCAGGTGATGACCGCCGCGCGCCACGGCGCCGACTCGGCCATGGCCCAGCGCATGAAAAAAGCCGGCCACGACCTGGCCCTGAGCGTGCAGCCCAAGGGCCAGCCCCATCTGCGCAAGAGCTTCCTGCTGGGCCTGCCCCAGCTCATGCGCGACCTCAACGACGGGATGGGCATGATCCAGTGGCCCGAGGAGGCCAAACAGGCCTTCTTCGCCCAGCTGCTGCCCGCCCACGCCGAGTGCCTCAAGGCCACACCCCACCACGAGCTGACCCAGCGCATGCTGGAGCAACGCCTCACCAAGGTGGAGAACCTGGCCATCCCCTCGCGAGAGGAAGCCGCCAACGACCCCCTGCCCTCGCCCTTGGCCGACCTGGGCGCGGCCCCGACCCTGACGGTGGTCTCGGCGCTGAGCGTCGAAGAAGTCAAAGCCGCCGGCTTCGTGCCGGAAGCGGCCATCAGCGCCGACGCGCCGCTGGACATCGACCTCGACGCGCCAGCCGACCCCAGCCTCGCAGACATCGACATCAACCTGGACGCCCCACCCACGCCCTCGGCCGGGACGCAGCTGGTGCACCACATCCAGAAAGGCGCGGCCTACCAGATGCGGATGCAGGACCAGTGGAAGAAGGTGCGCCTGACCTGGGTGTCCGAAGGCCGAACCTTCTTCATCTTCACGCACGGCCACACGCACAAGCAGACGATCTCGCTGACCGCGCGCACGCTGGCCAAGATGTGCGAAAGCGGCCGCTTCAAGGCCTTCGAGCAGTCAGAGCTGATCGAGCGGGCCACGCTGCGCGCGCGCCGCCAGCTCGCCGCCCTGTCATCGGGCGGGCGCGAACGCACCGCCGCCTGATCGGCTTCGGCCCGATCCTGCGCTCGCTCAGGCCTGGCCTGCGCGCCCCGCCAGCAGCAGCCGCGCCATGGCCGCGGCCTCGGCAAAGCTGCCTTCATCGGCCCGTCCCGTGCCCGCCAGATCGAAGGCGGTGCCATGGTCGGGGCTGGTGCGCACGAAAGGCAGGCCCAGCGTCACGTTCACCCCTTCATCGAGTCCCATGTACTTCACCGGGATCAGGCCCTGGTCGTGGTACATCGCCACCACCACATCGAATTCGCCAACGTGTCGGGGCGGGTCGTGGCGGGCGCGCATGAAGATGGTGTCCGGCGCCCAGGGGCCCGAGGCATCGATGCCCTCGGCCTGGGCCGCGCGGATGGCCGGCGCGATGGTGTCGACCTCTTCGCTGCCGAACAGGCCGCCCTCCCCGGCGTGCGGGTTGAGCCCGGCCACCGCGATGCGTGGCTTCGGCTGGCCCCACAAGGCGGCACTGCGGTGGGTGATGCGCAAGGTTTCCAGCACGCTGTCGAACGTCACCTGCTCGATGGCCTGGCGCAGCGAAACGTGGATGGTCACCAGCACCGTGCGCAACTGGCGATTGGCCAGCATCATGCGCACCGGCGCCGGGGGCTGGCCGGCTGGCGCCCCCTCGGCTTGCAGCAACTCGGTGTGCCCAGGGTAAGGCTCGCCCGCCAGGGCCAAGGCCTCCTTGTGCAGGGGAGCAGTGACGATGGCGCCGACCTCGCCCTGTTGCGCCAGCCGCACCGCCGCGCGGATGCAGGCCGCAGCCGCCTGGCCCGCCCGCTTGTCGACCTGGCCGAGTGGTGCGTCGAGCAGGTCGCCAGGCAGACCGGGCGGCGCCCAGACACCCATTTGCCCGGCCGTCAATTTGGACGCATCACGCCAATCCGACAAGGCCACGACCTCCGGCGCCCGCTCGGGCGGCAGCCAGGCCACGGCACGCTGCATGACGCGCGGGCAGCCGATCACAACGGCCCGGCTGTCTCGCCCCCACCACTTGGCGATGACCTCCGGGCCGATGCCGCAGGCGTCACCCATGGTCACAGCCAGCCAGTCGCCCAGGGGCGGGCGCACAGGCCGGGCGGCAGCGGCCGCCGGGGAATTCGTCTGGGAAACCATCTTGGAGGCGCCTCCAGGGGCACGGACATTGCTATCCCCCGATTGTCGTGCCGATCGGCAGACCACCGGTGCGAGGCGCCCGGTTGCTACACTGCGAACATGACTTGGCTGGATGAAGTGAAGTGGGACGAAAACGGGCTGGTGCCCGTCATCGCCCAGGAAGACAGCACCGGTGACGTGCTGATGTTTGCCTGGATGAACCGGGAGGCGCTGGCGCGCACCGCCGAAACGGGCGAGGCCGTCTACTGGAGCCGCTCGCGCAAGCGCCTGTGGCACAAGGGCGAGGAGTCCGGCCACGTTCAGCAGGTGCACGCCATCCGCATGGATTGCGACAACGACGTGGTGCTGTTGCGCGTGACGCAAAAGGGGCACGAACCGGGCATCGCCTGCCACACGGGCCGTCACAGTTGTTTCTTCCAGAAGTACGACAATGGTGCATGGGTGACGGTCGAGCCCGTCCTCAAGGACCCGAAATCCATCTATTCATGATGAGCGAGCTGAATCAACTGGACGTGCTGGCCCGTGTCGCCGAGGTCATCGACTCCCGCAAGGGGGGCGATCCCGACAAGAGCTACGTGGCGCGTCTTTTCCACAAGGGCACGGACGCCATCTTGAAGAAGGTGGGCGAAGAGGCCACCGAGGCGGTGATCGCCGTCAAGGACCTGGCCGTGCAGGACAGCCCCGAGCACCGCAAGGCGGTGGTGGGCGAGTTCGCCGACCTGTGGTTCCATTGCCTGGTGGCGCTGTCTCACATGGGGCTGGGTCCCGAGGACGTGGTGGCCGAGCTCGCACGGCGAGAAGGCCTTTCCGGCCTGGAGGAATTTGCGCGGCGCAGCGCCCCCCGGTCTTGAATTTCATGGAAGCTGGCCCCACATCGACGAGGTCGATGGCTGGCTCACCGACCTCCTTCTTTCGTTTTTTCAATCAACGCGGGCAGGCAGCCCGCTCGGAGTGTGATCATGGGTTCGTTCAGCATCTGGCACTGGGTGATCGTGCTGCTCATCGTGGTGATGGTCTTTGGCACCAAGAAGCTCAAGAACATCGGCGGCGACCTGGGCTCGGCCGTCAAGGGTTTCAAGGACGGCATGAAGGACGGCGGCACCACCCCTGAGGCACCGGCCCAGCAGGTGACCAACGCTGCCCGCCAGGACAGCAACACCGTCGACGTCGACGCCAAGACCAAGTCCTGATCTCCAGGACATGACCGGCAGGGGCTTCGCAGCCCCTTGAAGCATGATTGATTTCGGCATCGACAAGCTGGCCCTCATCGGGGCCGTGGCGCTCATCGTGATCGGCCCGGAGCGCCTGCCCCGGGTTGCGCGCACGGTGGGCGTGCTCATCGGCAAGGCGCAGCGTTATGTCACGCAGGTGCAAAGCGAGGTCAACCGCTCGATGGAGCTGGATGAACTCAAGAAGATGAAGGACAACCTGCAAACCGCCGCCCAGGACATCGGGCAGACGGTGCAGGGCAGCCTGGACGAAGCAGGGCAAGCCCTGTCGGACAGCACGAGCGCCGACTACCCCAGCTTCTACAACGACCTGCCGGCCACCCCCTACACCCCGCCGCGCAAGAACTGGCGCCTCAAGCGTGGGGCCACGCCGCTTTGGTACAAGCAGCGCAACGGCGTGCGTCGCCATGTGCAGTCGGGCGCCGCGCGCGTCGCCCGCTTCCGCCCGAACCGCCAACCCTGACACCCCGTGAGCACCCCTCCCCCCAGCCCGGACGGCACGGACGGCACCGAACAGCCCTTCGTCGCCCACCTCATCGAGCTGCGCGATCGCCTGATCCGCGCCGTCATCGCCATCGCCATCGCCTTCGTGGCCCTGGCCATCTACCCCTCGCCCTCCGGCCTGTACGACTGGCTGGCCATGCCGCTGATCCAGCACCTGCCAGCGGGCGCCACGATGATCGCCACCAACCCGATCTCGCCGTTCATGGTGCCCATCAAGGTGACGATGCTGGCGGCCTTCATGCTGGCGCTGCCCGTGGTGCTCTACCAGGTCTGGGCCTTCGTGGCGCCTGGCCTGTACGCGCACGAAAAGAAGCTCGTGCTGCCCTTGATCGTTTCCAGCACGCTGCTGTTCTTCATGGGCGTTGCCTTCTCGTATTTCTTCGTCTTTGGCAAGGTCTTCACCTTCATCCAGCAGTTCGCGCCCAAGAGCATCACCGCCGCGCCTGACATCGAGGCCTACCTCAGCTTCGTGCTCAACATGTTCATCGCTTTCGGTGCGGCATTCGAGGTGCCCGTGGTGCTGGTCATCCTGGTGCGCATGGGCATGGTCTCGGTCGAAAAGCTCAAGGACTTCCGCAGCTACTTCGTCGTCATCGCCTTCGTGATCGCCGCCGTGGTGACCCCGCCTGACGTGGTGTCCCAGCTGGCGCTGGCCATCCCGATGTGCCTGCTCTACGAGGTGGGCATCCTGGCCGCGGGGCTGTTCGTCAAGCACACCCAGGCGCCGGACAGCGACGCATCCAGCGAAGGCCCGGCCACCTGAGCGCCGAGCCGAAAGCCCGAGCCGCCCAGGCAAGCAGGGCAAGGGCAAACCGCATCAACGACAAGGGCCCCGAGGGGCCCTTTGTCATTCGTCGTCGCCGGAGTCTTCTTCCTGCTGTGGCTCGCGGCTGGCCACCTGCGGCCGTCGCGCGGTGAGGATGGAGATGGTCAGCGCCTGATCGCCCCGCTGCACCTTCACCTGCGCGGGCGCGCCCGGCTTGAGCGCCGCCACGGCATTGAGCAGCTGGGCCGTGTTGCCGACCCGGGCGCCGCCCACCTCGGTCACCACGTCACCGGGCTTGAGACCGCCCTGGGCGGCCGGGCCATCGCGCAGCACACCCGTGATGAGCACCCCCTCGCGGGTCTGCAGGTTGAAGGTCTCGGCGATCTCGGGCGTGAGGTCGCGCGGCTCGACGCCGATCCAGCCACGCGTGACCCGGCCTTCCTTGATCAGGCTGTCCATCACCTGGCGCGCGGTCGAAACCGGGATGGCAAAACCGATGCCCATGTTGCCGCCAGAGCGCGAGTAGATGGCCGTGTTGATGCCGATGAGGTGCCCATTGGCGTCGACCAGCGCCCCGCCCGAGTTGCCCGGGTTGATGGCCGCGTCGGTCTGGATGAAGTTCTCGAAGGTGTTGATGCCCAACTGGTTGCGCCCCAGCGCGCTGACGATGCCGCTGGTCACCGTCTGTCCCACGCCGAAGGGGTTGCCGATGGCCAGCACCGCGTCACCCACCTGCAGCGCCTCGGAGTTGCCCAAGGTGATGGCCGGCAGGCGCTCCAGGTCGATGCGCAGCACGGCCAGATCGGTTTCGGGGTCGGTGCCGATGACCTTGGCGCGTGCACGCCGGCCGTCGGTGAGCACCACCTCGATCTCGTTCATGTGGTCGACCACGTGGTTGTTGGTCAGCACATAGCCCTCGGGCGAGACGATGACGCCCGAGCCAATGCCCGATTGAGGCTGGTCATTGGGCTCGCCAAAGAAGTAGCGGAACCAGGGATCGCGGCCATGCGGATGACGCTGATTCGTGTTCGCGGTGATGACGCTGACCACCGTGGGCGCGGCCTGACGCGCGGCCTCGCTGAAGCCGAACGCAGGCTGGCTGGCCCTGCCCGCGGGCAACTGGGCGATGCTGACGGTGGCGTCGGGCAGGGCCTGCCGCCAGGGCATGGCCTGGATCCACTGTGGCCGGAAAGTGGCCACGACAAACAGGACGGCCACCAAGACCGTCACGACCTGAGAAAATAAGAGCCAGGTTTTGCGCATGAACATCCACAAGCCGGAACGCTTCCGGAAAAGGCCTGCCGTGATCGAGAGAGATACGCTGCTGTCGCACCTCCACCAGATGCTGGAGGCCGACCGATTCAAGGATTATGGGCCGAACGGTCTCCAGGTTGAGGGCAAGACGCGCATTCACAAGGTGGTCACGGGCGTGACCGCCAGCCTGGCGCTGATCGAAGCCGCCGTGGCCGAGGGCGCCGACGCATTGCTGGTGCACCACGGCCTGTTCTGGCGCGGCCAGGACGGCCGGGTCACGGGCTGGATGAGGCAGCGCCTGGCCACGCTGCTGCGCCACGACATCAACCTCATCGCCTACCACCTGCCGCTCGACGCCCACGCATCGCTGGGCAACAACGCGCAATGGGGCCAGCGCCTGGGCTGGGTGGCGGACGCCCGCTTCGGTGACCAGGACCTGGGCTTCATCGGGCCCGCCCCGGCGGGCCTGGCATTCGACGCCCTGACGCAACAGCTGCGGCACGTCATGGGCCGCGAGGTGACCGCTGTGGCCGGCGACGGGCGCCCGCTCAAGCGCGTTGCCTGGTGCAGCGGTGGCGCGCAAGGCTACTTCGAGCAGGCCATCGCGGCCGGGGCCGACGTCTTCCTGACCGGCGAGATCTCGGAACCCCAGGCCCACTGCGCCCGGGAAACCGGGGTCGCCTTCATCGCGTGTGGCCACCACGCCAGCGAGCGCTGGGGCGTGCAGGCCGTCGGCGAACACCTGGCTCAGCGCATGGGCGTGGCACACACCTTCATCGACCTGCCGAACCCGGCCTGACGCCAGGCGCCGCCCCAGCACGTCGATCGCATTCCTTGGTTGACAAGGCCGACCCATCCCGTATGCTCGGCCCCATACCAACGAACCCAGGTCGCCTCCTCCATGCTGCTGGACACCCGCAGGGCATGGGCCGGCATGCTCCTGGCTGGCATGACCCTGACCTGCCAGCAGGCGCAGGCCGTGACGCCCGCTTGCCTCACTCACCAGGCAGCAGCCGGTGACACGCTCATCGGCCTGAGTCGGCAGCACCTGATGCCGTCGGCGCGTTGGCAAGAGCTGGCTCGGCTCAACCGCATCGCCAACCCGCGCCGCATCCCCATCGGCACGCGGCTGTGCCTGCCCCTTGACCTCTTGCGCGGAAACGCCGTCCCCGCACGCGTGCTGACGGTCGTGGGCGAGGCGCAGCTGGCTTCCAGCGCCCAGGCCCTGCAAGCGGGCGACACCCTTTCAGAGCAAAGCCAGGTCCGGACCGGCCAACACGGCTATGTGAGCATCGAACTCGCAGATGGCTCCATCCTCCAGGTTCAGCCCGAAACCCAGGTTCGGCTCGATCAGACCCAGGCCCATGAATCGGTCGGCCTCCTGCGCGCCACCTGGGAGCTGGTGCGGGGGCGCGTGACTTCCTGGGTTCGACCGCAACCCGAGCCCAAACCGCGGCACCAGGTGCGCACGCCGCAAGCGGTGCTGGCGGTGCGCGGCACCGAGTTCCGCGTCCAGGTGACCGATCAGCTCACCCGGGCCGAGACCCTCAGCGGCAAGGTCGCCATCGACACGAAGGCGAACACCCAGCAGGTGCTGTCGGCCGAGCAAGGCATGCTGATCGATGGCCGCACGGCCCGACCACAGCCCAGCCGCCTGCCTGCCGCCCCCGACATCGGCGACGGCGTGCGCCACTTCGAGCGCCCCGTGGTGAAGCTCGATGCGCGCGCAGTGCCTGGCGCCCAGGGCTACCGCTTCCAGGTGGCCAGCGACCCCCGCTTCCAGCAGATGCTGCTGGAGGCCCGAACCACGGAGCCGGTCCTGCGCACGGCCGCCCTGCCCGATGGCGACTTCCACTGGCGGGTTCGCGCTCAGGACGCACAAGGGATGGAAGGCCTCGACGCCGTCGGGCGACTGCACCTGAACGCCCGCCCCGAGCCCCCGATCCCGACGGCCCCCGGCAACGACGGTCGACTGCGCTCCGACACGCTGGAGCTGAGCTGGACCCAGCACCCCGAAGGCACGGCTTACCGGCTGCAGCTCGCCCGCGACGCCAGCTTCTCGGCCCCGCTGCTGATCGATGAAACACTGCCCGGCAACCAGGTGTCCCGTCCCTGGCGGCCAGGCCGGTACCACTGGCGACTCGCCACGGTGCAGCGCGGCCCGGATGGCCAGCCCGACACCGGCCCCTGGGGCGATGCCCGCCCGATCGATCTGCGCGCAGCGCCTGCCGAACTGCCCTCACCTCGACTGACCCAGGAGGCCCTGTTCTTCCAGCCTCCGATCGAGCCTGGGCAGACCGTGCGACTGCAGGTGGCACGCGACGCCAGCTTCGGCCTCGTGGTCCTGGACGAAACGCACCGCGAGCTGCCCATCCGCATGGCGCGGCCTCAAGCCGGGGGGCGCCTGTACGTGCGCTACCAGGCCACCGACCCCGATGGCTTCGTGGGCCCGCTGTCGGCGGTGCAGACCCTCGAGCTGCCCTCGTGCGTCGAGACCGGGCACGGCGGGTGTGTGCAATCGGCCGCCGGGCCCTTGACCACCCGGTGAGCGGCGCAGGCCTGCCGTGAGCACATCCGCACAAGCCCGATTTTTCCGAAGCGTGGGCTTGCCGCTGGTGCTCGCGGCGATGGCGGCGGCCGCCAGCGGCTGGCAATGGCTGGCTCGCGTCGATGGGGCGGTCTACGACCACGCCCTGCGCCACGGTTGGCGCGAGGCCCCTCGCGACATCGTCATCGTTGCCATCGACGACGACAGCCTTCAGGCCATCGGCCCCTGGCCCTGGCGGCGGGCCATCCATGCCGAGGCGGTGAAGCAAGCCCACGCCCGGGGCGCCCGTTCGGTGCTGCTCAACCTGCTGCTGACCGAGTCCGATCCCAACCAGGATGCCGCGCTGGCCACCGCCTTGCCCGGTGCACACGTGGTCCTGCCCGTGGCACCGCCTTCACCCGGCAACGACGGTGAAGGCGCCTTGCTGCCGGTGGCCCCGCTGCGCACCGCCGTGCAACTCGGCCATGCCGATGCGGCCGCAGATGCCGACGGCGTGGTGCGCCGCGCCGCGCTGTGGGCGGGCCAGGCCGGCACGTGGTGGCCTCACCCGGCGCTGGCCTTGCTGCTGGCGGCAAACCACCCAACGCTGCCCAACTGGTCCCCGCCCTCCTCGCCAACGGGCGCGACATGGCAACGGGCGTCTGAATGGCTCATCCCTTACTTGCCCCGCGACCAGCGCATCCCTCAGGTCTCCTATGCCGAACTGCTGCGCGGCGAGGTCCCCGATGGCCTGTTCCTGGGCAGGGACGTGCTCATCGGCGTGACGGCTCGAGGGCTGGGTGCCGGCGTGCGAACCCCGATCGACCTCGAGGGCGAGCTCACACCCGGCATCGAGGTGATCGCCCAGGTGCTGCACGGCCTGCGACAGGGCTGGCAGGTCCGCGCCGTGCCGCTGTCCGTTCAGGCGGTGCTGTCTGCGGGGGGCATCCTGTTGCTGTGGGCTGGCCTGCGACGCAGCACCCCTCGGCAGGCACTGCTGGCTTGCGGCGGGGCGGCCTTGCTGGCCCTGGCCGTGGCCTGGGGGCTGATGCAGGCAGGCGTGTGGTGGCCACCAGGCACCCTGGCCTTGGGCGCGCTGCTGTGCCACCCCCTTTGGAGCTGGCAGCGCATGGAACGCACCGCCCAGGCGCTGGAGGCCGAGTTGCAGGCCATCCGCGGTGACGGCGGCACGGCGACATCGCCTGACAGCCTGCCGGGCGACTACCTGCAGCAGCGCACCACGGCCATCCGCCAGGCCGGGGCCGCCCTGCGGCAAGACCACCAGACGCTGTCGCGCACGCTGTCGGCCCTGCCCGACGCCGTCTTCGTGCTCGATCGCAGCGGACGCATCACGCAACTGAACCAGCAAGCCCTCGGCCTCATCGGTCAGCCGCCATCGCAGGCGCGAGGCCTGCTGCTCGACAACGCCCTGGCGGGTTGGACACCGCAGGACGCCCCCAACTGGATGATGCTGGTCGAACGCGCCTGCGAAAGCCGGCAGATGCAGCGCAGCGAGGCCACCCACCCGAGCGGCGGGCATCGGCTGGTCAGCCTGATGAGCGCCGGGCCGCAAGCCGATGCCGATGTGCTGGTGTGCGCCGCCGACGTGACGGCCCTGCGCCAGGCTGAGCTCCAGCGGGCCGAGCTGCTGGGCTTCATCGCACACGACCTGAGATCGCCTCAAGCCTCGCTGATCTCTCTCGTGGAATTGCGCCGGCTGGGCGGTGGCGGGCTGTCGGAGCAGGAGGTGCTGTCGCACGTGGAGACCATGGCGCGCCAGACCCTGTCCTTGTGCGAAGAGTTGTTGCAGGTCATGCGGGCGGAAAACCGACCGCTGAGCACCGCGCCAGGCGACCTGTCCCGCCTGGCAGACGAGGTGATCCGAGACATGCAGCCGCAGGCCCTCGCGCGCCAGCAGCGCCTGCTGCGGGAGGTGGGGGAGCCGTCCTCGGTGCCCGCCGTCTTCGACGACTACCTGGTGCACCGAGCCCTGGGCAACCTGGTTGGCAACGCGATCAAGTTCGGCCCGCCCGGCAGCGAAGTGCGCGTGAGCGCCAGGGCCGTCTCGGGCGGCGTGATGCTGGCCGTGCAGGACCAGGGGCCAGGCATCCCCGAGTCGGAACTCGGACGCCTCTTTCGCCGCTACGAGCGCGTTGAACAGGGGCGCCCGTCCAAGCTGGCTGCGGGCATCGGCCTGGGCCTGGTCTTCATCGACACCGTGGCCCGTCGGCATGGCGGCCGGGTGCAGGTGCACAACCAGGCGGGCGCCGGAGCGCGCTTCGAGTTGTGGCTGCCTCAGGCGAGCCCGGATGCCGTCGCCAACCCAAGCGCCCCCGTCACCGGTCACGCGGCCTGAGACATGGCTCGCCTGGCGCAGGCCATCTCAGCGCATCTCAGCTCAATGCGCCAGCACCAGTTCCAGTTCGGCGAAATTGCGTGAATGCAGGTCAGGCTCGATGGTGGTGTTGAGCGCCTGCTCCAGCCGGCTGGCCGAGAACAGGCCGCGTAACACGGTCGCGCCTGACTTCTTCTGCGTGACCAGCAGGTAGCGCAGGTTGTGCTCACGCATCGTGGCCACGACGTCGCCGACGTGGGCAACCCGAACCTGGGCGATGTCCAGGGTGTCCCACTGCGTGACCGGCACCATGATGTCGGACAGCGTCAGCTCGTGGTGAGGCACGAGGTGGGCCGAAGCCCGCACCACCGGGCGCTCGCCTTGCAGGTCTTCGGCCGTGACCATGCCGACGAGTTCACCGTCCGCACCCGCGACGAAGACCATGCGCACACCGGCGCGTCGCATCAGGTGCAGGGTCTGATCCAGGCCGTCGCGGTGGCTCGCGACCACGCAGGGGCTGTGGTGCAGGTCGGTGAACAGGCTCAGGGCCGGATCGTGCGACTGGGCCGAACGCTGCACCTTGGGCAGGCTGGGGGCCAGCGAGAGCGCCTGGACAGGCAGGGGTTTGTAGCCGTGGCGTTGGGGCATGACACGCTCCTTTCGATGTCGGTCCCCGTCCTGGCGGCCCGGCCGGCTTGCTCAGCGGCACAGGCACAGAGGCAGGGCACGTCCCGAAGTCAGGTTACGCCTGTCACGTGCGCTTGCATCACAGGGAAAGCATGCCCCTGTCGGCAAGGGTGTGATCGAACACACACCCTTTGCACGAATCGGTCACGCCGATCAGGTTCGCACAGGGATGCCGCGCGCGGCCATCACGGCCTTGGCCTGGGCCACCGTGTATTCACCGTAGTGGAAGATGCTGGCGGCCAGCACCGCATCGGCACCACCTTGCTGCACGCCATCGGCCAGGTGATCGAGGTTGCCCACGCCACCCGAGGCGATGACCGGCACGCCCACGGCGTCGCTCACCGCGCGGGTGAGCTCGAGGTCGAAGCCGGACTTGGTGCCGTCGCGGTCCATGCTGGTCAGCAGGATTTCGCCAGCGCCGAACTCGGCCATCTGCCTGGCCCACGCCACCGCGTCGAGGCCGACGTTCTTGCGGCCACCGTGGCTGTAGACGTCCCAACCCGGGCCCTTGGCTGCCAGGTCATCACCCTGGCGCTTCTTGGCGTCGATGGCCACCACGATGCACTGCGAGCCGTACTTGTCGGAGGCGTCGCGGATGATCTGCGGATTGGCGATCGCCGCCGAATTGAAGCTGACCTTGTCGGCGCCCGCGTTGAGCAGGCGGCGCACGTCGTCGACCGTGCGCACGCCACCACCCACCGTCAGCGGGATGAAGACCTGCGAGGCCACGGCTTCGATGATGTGCAGGATCAGGTCGCGGCCGTCGCTGGTGGCGGTGATGTCGAGGAAGGTGAGCTCGTCGGCGCCCTGCTCGTTGTAGCGCGCGGCGATCTCGACCGGGTCACCGGCGTCGCGCAACTCGACGAAGTTGACGCCCTTGACGACCCGCCCGCCCGTCACGTCCAGGCAGGGGATGATGCGTTTGGCCAGCATCAGGCGCCGCCGTTGAGTTCGTCGGCGCGCTTTTGCGCAGCGGCAAAGTCCAGGTCGCCGCTGTAGATGGCGCGACCGCAGATCACGCCTTCGACGCCTTCGCCTTCGACGGCGCAGAGCTCTTCGATGTTCTGGATGTTGGACAGGCCACCCGAGGCGATGACCGGGATGGTCAGGGCCTGGGCCAGCTTCACGGTGGCGTCGATGTTGATGCCGGTGAGCATGCCGTCGCGGCCGATGTCGGTGTAGATGACACCTTCGACGCCATAGTCCTCGAACTTCTTGGCCAGGTCGATGACTTCGTGGCCGGAGAGCTTGCTCCAGCCGTCGGTGGCGACCTTGCCGTCCTTGGCGTCCAGGCCGACGATGATGTGACCGCCAAAAGCCGTGCAGGCGTCGCGAAGGAAGCCGGGGTTTTTGACCGCGGCGGTGCCGATGATGACGTAGCTCAAGCCGTCATCGAGGTAGCGCTCGATGGTGTCGAGGTCGCGGATGCCGCCGCCCAGTTGAACGGGGATTTCCGAGCCGACTTCCTTGATGATCGCCTTGATGGCGGCCTCGTTGACGGGTTTGCCGGCGAACGCCCCGTTGAGGTCGACCAGGTGCAGGCGGCGCGCGCCGGCATCCAGCCAGCGGCGGGCCATGGCCGCCGGGTCCTCACCGAAGGTGGTGGAGTCGTTCATGTCGCCTTGCTTGAGGCGAACACACTTGCCGTCTTTCAGGTCGATCGCAGGAATCAGCAGCATGGCTGGGATGCGGGTGGGTCAGTCGTCGAAGATGCCTGACTGGGCCAGGCGGGAAGGTTTTCGTGCGGCTCCGGACGCCCTCGCAGGCACCCGGCCCTGCTCAGGGCCGCCAGAGCAGGAAATTGCGATACAGGGCCAGGCCGTGTTCGGCGCTCTTTTCCGGGTGGAACTGCGTGGCGAAAATGTTATCCCGCGCCACGACACTGGTAAAGCGGACACCGTACTCGGTTTCGCCGGCGCTGTGTTGGGCATTGTCCACATGCGCATGGTAGCTGTGAACGAAGTAGAACCAGCTCTCGTCGGGGATGCCCGCCCAGCAAGGATGGGGTTCACCGCCCCAGGTGCCGGCGTGACGAGCCTGGCTGACACGGTTCCAGCCCATCTGGGGCACCTTGTAGCGGCTGCCATCGGGCTGGATCTGGCCCTCGAGGCGGAATTTCACCACCTTGCCGGGGATCAGGCCCAGGCCCGGGGTGTCCTGCTCTTCGGAGTGGTCGAGCAGCATCTGCATGCCCACGCACACGCCCATCAGCGGCTTGGAGGCAACGGCGTCCAGCACGGCGCCGAACAGGTCGCCACCGTGGGCTTCGCGCAGCTCGCGCATGCAGTCGCGCATGGCGCCTTGACCTGGCAGCACGACGCGTTCGGCGGCGTGCACCACCTTGGGGTCGTTGGTGACCACCACCTGCAGGTTCAGGTCCTTCGCGGCGTGTTCCACCGCCTGCGACACGGAGCGCAGGTTGCCCATGCCGTAGTCAATCACGGCAACGGTCGCGGCAACGCTCGACACACCACTCACAGCGAACCCTTGGTCGACGGGATGACGCCGGCCATGCGGGGGTCCAGCTCCAGCGCGGCGCGCAGGGCGCGCGCGAAGGCCTTGAACACCGTCTCGCACTGGTGGTGGGCGTTGACACCGCGCAGGTTGTCGATGTGCAGGGTCACGCCAGCGTGGTTGACGAAGCCCTGGAAGAACTCGAAGGTCAGCTGGGTGTCGAAGCCGCCGATGCTGCCCGACGTGAAGGGCACGTGCATGGTCAGACCCGGACGCCCGGAGAAATCGACCACCACGCGCGAGAGGGCTTCGTCCAGAGGCACGTAGGCGTGGCCATAGCGGCGCAGCCCTTTCTTGTCACCCACGGCCTGGGCCACGGCCTGGCCCAGGGTGATGCCTACGTCTTCGACCGTGTGGTGGCCGTCGATGTGCAGGTCGCCCACGGCGTGGATGTCCAGGTCGATCAGCCCGTGGCGGGCGATCTGGTCGAGCATGTGGTCGAAGAAGCCGATGCCGGTGTGCAGCTTGGCTGCACCCGTGCCGTCAAGGTTGACGCGCACGGTGATCTGGGTTTCAGCGGTGTTTCGGGTGACTTCGGCCGTGCGGGGAGCGCAGGCCTTGCCGTCGGTGGGGGCGTTCATGCTTGGAGGGTGTGCAGGGGTTCGCGCAGGATCTCGGACAGGGCCGCGATCAAGGCGTCATTTTCCGCCGGGGCGCCGACGGTCAGACGGACGCAGTTTGCCAGCAATTGGTGCAGGCCGGAAACGTTCTTGATCAGGATGCCCCGCGCCTTGAGGGCGGCAAAGGTGCCAGCGGCGTCGTTGACGCGCACCAGGATCATGTTGGCTTCGCTGGGGTAGGCCTTGGCACCCGGCATGGTGGCCAGGGCGGCCATCAGGCGCTCGCGCTCGGACTTGATCAGCGTTGCCTGACGGGTGAACTCGCCCTCGTGCTCGAGTGCGAACAGCGCCGCCTCGGTGTTGAGCACGCTGATGTTGTAGGGCGGGCGCACCTTCTCGACCTGCTCGATGAGGTCGGCGCGGCCCATCATGTAGCCCAGGCGGACGCCGGCCAGCCCGAACTTCGAGAGCGTGCGCATCAGCAGCACATGGGGGTGCGCGGGCAGCCGGTCGCGCCAGCTCTGGCTGGCGAAGGGCTGGTAGGCCTCGTCGATGATCACCAGGCCCGGCTGACCGGCTTGCGCGTTGGCCGCCACCGCCTGCACGACCTGTTCGATGACGTCGGCATCCCAGAGGTTGGCGGTGGGGTTGTTCGGGTAGGCGATGTAGGTCAGCGCCGGCTTGTGCTCGCGCACGGCGGCGAGCATGGCCGGGCCGTCGAGCTCGAAATCGGGCGTGAGCGGCACGCCGACGAACTTCATGCCCGTCTGCTTGGCAAAGGCCTCGTACATGACGAAGCCTGGCAGCGGTGCCAGGGCCACGGCGCCCGGCCTGGCGCAGGCCACCGACAGCAGCGAGATCAGCTCGTCGGAGCCATTGCCCAGCACCAGGCCCATGTCGGCCGGCACGCCAGCGTGGGCACGCAGGGCCGCGTGCAGGTCGTTGATCCGGGTGCCCGGGTAGCGGTTGAGCGCCACATGCCCCAGGCGTTCACCCAGCTTGGCCTGCAGCTCGGGCGGCAAGGCGAAGGGGTTCTCCATCGCGTCGAGCTTGATGAAGCCGGCCGCGTCCTGCACGTGGTAGGCGTGCATGGCAAGCACATCGGGGCGAAAGACGTCGAGCAGGCTCATGGCGGTGCGTGGGTGGGGATTCACTTTTTCAGGCGGAACTCAGCCGCCATGGCGTGGGCCTGCAGGCCTTCGCCATGGGCCAGCACCGATGCGACACGGCCCAGCACCTGGGCTCCGGCTTCGCTGACCTCGATCAGGCTGGAGCGCTTCTGGAAGTCATACACACCCAACGGCGACGAGAAACGCGCCGTGCCCGAGGTGGGCAGCACGTGGTTGGGGCCGGCGCAGTAGTCGCCCAGGCTTTCGCTGGTGTAGGCACCCAGGAAGATGGCGCCGGCGTGCTTGAGCAGCGGCTCCCAGCGGTGCGGTTCGTTGCTCGACACCTCCAGGTGCTCGGGCGCGATGCGGTTGCTGATCTCGCAGGCCTCTTGCATGCTGCGTGTGAGGATCAGCGCGCCACGGCCTTCCAGCGAGGCGCGGATGATGTCGGCGCGCGGCATGGTGGGCAGCAGGCGGTCGATCTCGGCCTGCACCTTGGCGATGTAGGCGGCATCGGGGCACAGCAGAATGCTTTGCGCCAGCTCGTCGTGCTCGGCCTGGCTGAACAGGTCCATGGCGACCCAGTCGGGCGGCGTGGAGCCGTCGGCCAGCACCAGGATTTCGCTGGGGCCGGCGATCATGTCGATGCCCACGGTGCCGAACACGTGCTTCTTGGCGCTGGCCACGTAGGCGTTGCCCGGGCCGGTGATCTTGTCCACCTTGGGGACGGTGGCGGTGCCGTAAGCCAGGGCGGCCACGGCCTGGGCGCCACCGATGGTGAAGGCGCGGGTGACACCAGCCACGTAGGCGGCGGCCAGCACCAGCGGGTTCTTCTCGCCACGGGGCGTGGGCACCACCATGATGATCTCGCCGACTCCGGCCACGTGGGCGGGGATGGCGTTCATCAGCACCGACGAGGGGTAAGCCGCCTTGCCACCCGGCACGTAGATGCCGACGCGGTCCAGCGGCGTGACCTTCTGGCCCAGCAGGGTGCCGTCTTCGTCGCGGTACTGCCAGCTCAGGCCACAGGCCTCTTTCTGGCGCTCGTGGTAGCTGCGCACGCGCCGGGCGGCGTTCTCCAGGGCCTCGCGCTGGACGGCGGGCAGGCTGTCGAAGGCGGCCTTGAGCTCGACCTGGGTGAGCTCCAGCTCGGCCATGCCCTGCACCGGCAGGTGGTCAAAGCGGGCCGTGTACTCGAGCACGGCGGCGTCGCCCCGGGTGCGCACGTCGGCCAGGATGTCGGCCACGCGCTGTTCGATGGCCGTGTCGGTTTCAGCCGACCAGTGCAGCACCTTCTGGAAGGCGGCATCGAAGTCGGGCTGGCTGGTGGCGAGGTGGCGGATCTGAACGGTCATGGCCTGAGGATCTCAGAAATCGCTTTGAACGGGTCGTCCGGGTGATGGCTTGTGGCGATGGGCGCGATAGACAGGGCCGAAGCGTCAGGCAGGGATGGCCGATTCGAAGGCATCGATCAGGCTGCGCAGGGCCTCGCGCTTGAGCTTGAGCGAGGCCTGGTTGACCACCAGGCGCGAGCTGATCTGCATGATCTCCTCGACCTCGACCAGCTTGTTGGCCTTGAGCGTGTTGCCGGTGGAGACCAGGTCGACGATGGCGTCGGCCAGGCCGGTCAGCGGCGCCAGCTCCATCGAGCCGTACAGCTTGATGAGGTCGACGTGCACGCCCTTGTTGGCGAAGTGCTCGCGGGCGATGCTCGTGTACTTGGTGGCCACGCGGATGCGGGCGCCCTGCTTGACGGCGGCCGCGTAGTCGAAGTCGGCGCGCACGGCCACGCTCATGCGGCACTTGGCGATGTTCAAATCGAGCGGCTGGTACAGGCCGTCGCTGCCGTCCAGGCTGCCCGCGTGCTCGATGAGGATGTCCTTGCCGGCCACGCCGATGTCGGCGCCGCCGTGCTGCACGTAGGTGGGCACGTCGGTGGCGCGCACCAGCACCACGCGCACGTCGTCGCGGTTGGTCGGCAGGATCAGCTTGCGCGATTTTTCAGGGTCCTCGAGCACCTGGATGCCGGCGGCGGCCAGCAGCGGCAGGGTCTCTTCGAAGATGCGGCCTTTGGACAGGGCAAGGGTGATCATGCTCAGGCGCTTTCCTTGACACGTTCGATGTCGGCACCGATGCCGCGCAGCTTTTCTTCCATGCGGTCGTAGCCACGGTCGAGGTGGTAGATGCGGTCGACCAGGGTCTCGCCCTCGGCCACGAGGCCGGCGATGACCAGGCTGGCCGAGGCGCGCAGGTCGGTGGCCATGACGATGGCGCCCGACAGGCGCGGCACGCCGGTGACGACCGCGCTGTGACCATCGACCTCGACCTTCGCGCCCAGGCGGATCAGCTCGTTGACGTGCATGAAGCGGTTCTCGAAGATGGTCTCGTGGATGGCCGCGGTGCCTTCGGCGATGCAGTCCAGCGCCATGAACTGGGCCTGCATGTCGGTCGGGAAGCCGGGGTGCTCCTTGGTGCGAAAACCCACGGCCTTCGGGCGGCCGTTGCCCACGACGCGGATCGAGCCGTCGCCGATTTCGATCTGCACACCGGCTTCGCGCAGCTTGTCGATGACGGCTTCGAGTTGCTCGGCGTCGGTGCGGCGCAGGGTGACGTCGCCACCGGCGGCGCCCACGGCGCACAGGAAGGTGCCCGTCTCGATGCGGTCGGGGATGATGTGGTGGGCCTTCTCGGGCGTGAGGCCGTGCAGGCGCTCGACGCCCTGGATGCGCACGCGGTGGCTGCCTGCGCCTTCGATCTTCGCGCCCATGGCGATCAGCAGGTTCGCCAGGTCGACGATCTCGGGCTCTTGCGCGGCGTTCTCCAGCACCGTCTCGCCCTCGGCCAGGGTGGCGGCCATCATCAGGTTCTCGGTGCCCGTGACGGTGACCATGTCGGTGGTGATGCGCGCGCCCTTCAGACGCCCGGGTTGGCCGTTCGCACCCAGCGGCGTGCGGGCCTCGATGTAGCCATGCTCGACCGTGATCTCGGCGCCCATCGCCTGCAGGCCCTTGATGTGCTGGTCGACCGGGCGCGAGCCGATGGCGCAACCACCAGGCAGCGACACGCGCGCACGGCCGAAACGCGCCAGCAGCGGGCCGAGCACCAGGATGGAAGCGCGCATGGTCTTGACCAGCTCGTACGGGGCCTCGGGCGTGTGCACGTCGGCGGCGTTCAGCGTGATGCGGGTCAAGTCGTGCTCGTCCACCACGTGGGTCACGCCCATGTTGCCCAGCAGCTTGAGCGTCGTGCCCACGTCTTTGAGGCGCGGCACGTTGTGCAGCGTCACGGGCTCGGCGGCCAGCAGGGTGGCGCAAAGGTCAGGCAGGGCGGCGTTCTTGGCGCCCGAAATGGTCACCTCGCCTTGCAAGCGGCGACCGCCGCGGATCAGGAGTTTGTCCATGAAACACAATGGGCGCACGGCCACCCGACCGCGGGTGACGATGCGCCATGCAAAAAAATCGTCGAGGAGTGGATCAGGCCTGCGGACCTTGCTGCGACCATTCGGTCGGCGTCAGGGTCTTCATCGACAGGGCGTGGATCTCAGCGCGCATTCTATCGCCCAGGGCCTGGTAAACCCGTTGGTGGCGGGCGATCCGGTTCTTGCCCTCGAACTCGGCCGACACGATGGTGGCGAAAAAGTGCTGGCCATCGCCCTCCACGCTCAGGTGGGTGCAAGGCAGGCCGGCGGCGATGTACTGCTGGACAAGGTCGGGCGTGGGGTTGGCCATGGCGGACTCGGGTTGGTCGGAAGGAGGAAAGAAGGGCTGGGTGGCCGGATCGGCCACGGCTCAATGGCGGATTTTGTAGCCCGTTTTCAGCAGGTGCAGGGCCAAAGCCGCCACCACGGCGGTGGCAGCTCCGACCACGCCCAGGCTGAGCCAGGGGCTGACATCGCTCTGACCGAAAAAGCCGTGGCGAAAACCATCGATCAGGTAGAAGAAGGGGTTCAGGCGCGAAACGCCATGCCAGAACGGCGGCAGCGAGTGCACCGAATAGAACACGCCCGACAGGAAGGTCATGGGCAGGATGATGAAGTTCTGGAAGGCCGCCATCTGGTCGAACTTGTCGGCCCACAGCCCGGCGATCAGGCCCAGCGCACCCAGCAGGCAACCGCCCAGCAGGCCGAACGCCAGCGCCCACAGCGGCTGTGCGAACTGCGGCGGCGCGAAGAACACCGTGGCCAGCCAGACGCCCGCGCCCACCAGCAGGCCGCGCACCAGCGAGGCCCCCACGTAGGCCAGGAACCAGGCCCGGTGAGACAACGGCGCCAGCAGCACGAAGACCAGGTTGCCGGTGATCTTGCTCTGGATGAGCGAAGACGAGCTGTTGGCAAAGGCGTTCTGCAGCACCGACATCATCACCAGCCCGGGCACCAGGAAGGCGGTGTAGCCCACGCCCTTGTAGACCTGGACGTGGTCTTCGAGCACGTGGCCGAAGATCAGCAGGTAGAGCACGGCCGTGAGCACGGGGGCGCCCACGGTCTGGAAGCTGACCTTCCAAAAGCGCAGCACTTCCTTGACGAAAAGCGGGCGGGCGCCCTGGAACGAGTCGCGCCAGTTCATGCCGGCCTCCCTGCTGGCTCGGCGGCCACCGCCGGTGGCGGCGGTGTCAGGCGGCCTTGCATGATGGCCAGGAAGATGTCCTCCAGGTCGGCGCGGCCGATCTCCAGGTCTTCGATGGCACAGCCAGACTGGCGCAGCAGGGCCAGGCTCTGCTCGACCTCGGCGGCGTCGTGCGCCGTCAACTGCACGATCCGGCCCGTCACGCGGGCACGTTCGGCCAGCTCGGGCGGCAGCGCGGTGTCGGTCTTGAAGCGCAGCATGGTCGAGGCCGTGCCCGCCAGCAGGGCCGAGGTGCGGTCGAGCGCCACCAGTTGCCCCTGCTTGAGCATGCCGATGCGGTGGCACAGGGCCTCGGCCTCTTCCAGGTAATGGGTGGTCAGCAGCACGGTGTGGCCCGCCTTGTTGAGCTGGGCGATGAACTGCCACAGCGTCTGGCGCAGCTCCACATCGACGCCTGCGGTCGGCTCGTCGAGCACGATCACGGGCGGGCGGTGCACCAGGGCCTGAGCCACCAGCACGCGCCGCTTCATGCCACCCGAGAGCTGTCGCATGTTGGCCTCGGCCTTGTCGGCCAGGCCCAGGTTGGCCAGCAGCTCGTCGATCCAGTCGTCGTTGCGGCGCAGGCCGAAGTAGGCACTCTGGATGCGCAGCGTTTCACGCACCGAAAAGAAGGGGTCGAAGACCAACTCCTGCGGCACCACGCCCAAGGCGCGGCGGGCCTGGGCGTAATCGCTGACCACGTCGTGCCCCTGCACGGTGACGCGGCCCGAGGTGGCGCGGCTGAGCCCTGCCAGGATGCTGATGAGGGTGGTCTTGCCGGCGCCGTTGGGGCCCAGCAGCCCGAAGAACTCGCCGGGTTCGATGTCGAAGCTCACGCCCTGCAGGGCGCGCACCTCGCGTCCGCCGGACGAGAAGGTCTTGGTGACTTGTTGAAAGGAAACGGCGCTCATGGAGCGACGGATTGTACGGAGGGGGCAGAAATGGCGCCGGACAGGGGGCATTGCGGCCCTGCATTGAGGGGGCCGCCCGAGCTTGCACGTTCAACGGGCGCTAACATCCGGCGCACCTGTACCCGGCGGCCGCTCACGCACGCGCGCCGCTTCACCCACAACGAGGAGACCGACATGTCCGACCTGCAAGAGCGTTTCGAAAAAGCCCTGGCCGATTCCAAGCTGCTGCCCGCCAAGCCCGACAACAACACCCTGCTGAAGATCTACTCCCTCTTCAAGCAAGGCAGCGTCGGTGACGTGCAGGGCGAGCGCCCCGGCATGATGGACTTCGTGGGCCGCGCCAAATACGACGCCTGGGCCGAGCTCAAGGGCAAGACCCAGGACGCCGCCAAGCAGGCCTACATCGACCTGATCGAGTCGCTCAAGAAGTGATTCGCGGGGTCAGGCCTCAGGCCTGGCCCTTGGCCTTCTCGATGATGCGGCCCAGGCTCTTGTTGACCTCGGCTTCGATCATCGGCTTGAAGGCCGCCATCATCATGCCGAGCTTGATCTGAAGGTCGAACTCGGTGCCGGAGACCTTCATCGCGCCCTTGACGCCCATGCGCTCGAAGGTGACGGTGTCTTGCTCGGCGCCTTCCTGGTAGTCACAGCTCAGGCCCAGTTGAGCCGCCGCACCGGCGACCCACTCCTTGGCCAGTTCGCGGGCCTTCTCCAGGCCCAGCGTGTGCGATTGCTGGTAGTTGACGTCACTCATGGTGTCTCCTCGGCTGTGGCGCCTGCTGGCGCCCCAAAAGCCGCCACTATAAGTAACTTCTGGCCCGGTGCAGCGTAGCATCCGCGCTCTGCTCGCACTCGCGCACGATGCGCGTCAGGCAGGCATCGGCCTGCACCGGCCCCAGCCATTGCGCCAGCATCACGTAGGCCGCGTTGATGAGGCTGGTGCCCGCCCCCCTAGCGGGCCAATCGCCAACCAGGTTCGCCCCATGGGCGTGGATCCAGCTCAGTGCGCGCTGGCGTTCGGCCGCGTTCAGCCTCGACTGCCCGACGTGCTGGGCCAGCCCCTGGCGCCAGCGCACGGCCAGGAAGGCGGGCCCGAGTGCGCCCTCCACGTAGCGTTCCATCGCGTGGATGATGGCCTGGACGATCCGCGCATCGTGGCTGGGAGCCACCGGCGCCGACACCTGAACCGCTGGCGCGCCCGACGCCATGCGCTGCAGGGACCGGATGATCTGCAGGTGGATCTCGGCCTCTCGCCCCTGCAGGTTGAACTGTTGGGCCACCTGGCGGCAGTAGCGACTCAACCCGGCCAGGCTGGGCTGCCCGGCCGATGTCGGCGGCAAGGGTTGCCACAGGGCCGCGGCCTGCCGCGCCGCGTCAGGCTCGAGGTAGGCGCCCAGCACCTGTTGAACGGCCACGACGGCCAGGTCCTGCTCAGCCATGCCGCACCCCTCGGTGAACCGCTTCCTGCTGGAACTCGGGGTAGCCCAGTTCGTGGTGCTCGCTGAAATCCAGCCCACGTTGCTCATCGAGGGTGGAGGCGCGCATGGGCACGAACTTGTCGAGCAGCCAGTACATCAGCAGCGAGCCCCCGAATCCCCACACGAAGGCCGCCAGGCTGCCCAGGGCCTGCACCCCCAGTTGCGACAGGTCGAACAGGTGTCCGCTGCGGAACAGGCCCGCCGCCAGCGTGCCCCACACCCCACCGACCACGTGCACCGAGACCGCACCCACCACGTCGTCGACCCGCAGCCGATCGAGCAAGGGCGAAGCCAGCACGCTCAAGGCGCCACCGATGAAGCCGGTCAGCACGGCAAAGCCGGGCTCCATCACGTGACAGCCCGCCGTCACCGACACCAGCCCGGCGATCGAGCCGTTGAGCGTCAACGTCATCATCAGCTTGCTGCGCAGCAGGGCCATGGTCGCCATGGCGCCCAGCGCCCCGGCCGCGCCGCCCAGGTGGGTGTTGAGCGCGATGCGCCCCAGCCCCACCGACGCCGACATGGTGCTGCCCGCGTTGAAGCCGAACCAGCCCAGCCAGAGGATGAAGGCCCCCATGGCGACCAGGGTGAGGTTGTGCCCCTGGATCTCGCGCGGGCGCCCGTCCGGCCCGAATCGACCGAGCCTGGGGCCCACCACCAGCAGCGCCGCCAGCGCGGCCCAGCCACCTATGGCGTGCACCACGGTCGAGCCCGCGAAGTCGATGAAGCCCATCTGCTTGAGCCAGCCCTCGCCGCCATGGGCCCCGCCCCAGGCCCAGGCCCCGAACACCGGGTAGATGAGTGCGGTGATGAAGACCGAGCCGATGACATAAGCCGAAAAGCGCGTGCGCTCGGCGATGGCGCCGCTGACGATGGTGGCCGAGGTGGCCGCGAACATCATCTGAAAGAAGAGCCCGCCGTACTGGGACTCGGGAACGCCCTGCAGCGCGAACGCCGAGGTGCCCAGCCAGCCCGTGTGGTTGGCCCCGAACATCAGGCCATAGCCGACCAGCCAGAACGCGACCGCGCCAAAGCACATGTCGCAGTAGTTCTTCATGATCACGTTGACGGTGTTCTTGGCCCGGGTCATGCCCGACTCCAGGAAGGCGAAACCCGCCTGCATGAAGAACACCAGG
This sequence comes from Burkholderiales bacterium RIFCSPHIGHO2_01_FULL_63_240, assembly GCA_001770725.1. GTDB lineage: Bacteria > Pseudomonadota > Gammaproteobacteria > Burkholderiales > Burkholderiaceae_C > Aquabacterium. The sequence continues at coordinate 364,995 of MERU01000009.1, read as the reverse complement.
GCGCCCGCCACCACCAGCCACAACATGTTGACGGCTTCGGCCAGGCCTTTGTCCAGAACAGCAGATTCAAGCATGGGCGCGGATCCAGCAAGCCCCATACCAGCCACCATGCACCCGACAGGGGCGCGGCGGCCGCAGTAAGATGAAAGACCTCGCCATGAACGACTTCGCCCCATGACCGCGACCTTCGCTGCTGCCCATGCCGTCCTGCCGGAACTGCTCGACGACGCCGAGGCGATGCGGGCCATCCGGCGCGACATCCACGCCCACCCCGAGCTCTGCTTCGAAGAAGACCGCACCTCCGACCTGGTGGCGCGCACGCTGGCGAACTGGGGCATCGAGGTGCACCGGGGCCTGGGCAAGACGGGCGTGGTCGGCGTGATCCAGGGGCGTCCGGGCAAACGGGCCGTGGGCCTGCGCGCCGACATGGACGCGCTGCCCATGACCGAGCACAACACCTTTGCCCATGCCAGCCGGCACCACGGCAAGATGCACGCCTGCGGCCACGACGGCCACGTCGCCATGCTGCTGTCGGCCGCCCGCCACCTGGCCGCCACGCGCGACTTCGATGGCACCGTCTACCTCGTGTTCCAACCGGCTGAAGAAGGCGGCGGCGGCGCGCGCGAGATGATGAAGGACGGCCTGTTCGAGCGCTTCCCGATGGACGCCATCTTCGGCATGCACAACTGGCCGGGCATGCCGGTGGGCACCTTCGCCGTGCGCAACGGCCCGTGCTTTGCCTCGAGCAACGAGTTCCACATCACCATCCGCGGCAAGGGCTGCCATGGCGCCATGCCGCACCTGGGCATCGACCCGGTGCCCATCGCCTGCCAACTGGTGCAGGCCTACCAGACGATTCTCACGCGCAACATGCGCCCGGTCGAGACCGGCGTCATCTCGGTGACCATGATCCAGGCGGGCGAGGCCACCAACGTCATCCCGGAGTCGGTGGTGATGCAGGGCACGGTGCGCACCTTCACGACCGAAACGCTGGACCTGATCGAAAACCGCATGCGCGAGATCACGCGCCACCTGTGCGCCGCCCATGGCGCCGAGGCCGACTTCGAGTTCAGCCGCAACTACCCGCCCACGGTCAACCACCCGGCCGAGTCCGCCTTCGTGCGGCAGGTCATGGTCGAGCTGGTGGGGGAGGACAAGGTGCAGGAGTTCGAGCCCACGATGGGTGCCGAGGACTTCAGCTACTTCCTGCAGGGCAAGCCGGGCGCCTACTTCGTCATCGGCAACGGCGACGGCACCCACCGCGAGGGCGGCCACGGCCTGGGCCCCTGCACCCTGCACAACCCCAGCTACGACTTCAACGACCAATTGCTGCCGCTGGGCGCCACGCTGTGGGTCAAGCTGGTGCAGCGCTGGCTGGCACAGGCCTGAACAACACCGGTTTTTTCAGGGCATGAAGCGCCCGCCAGGGCGGGTATGCTTGGCCGCCATGTACGCGTCGCATTTCGGCCTGAAGCAGGCGCCGTTTTCCATCGCGCCCGACCCGCGCTACCTGTTCATGAGCGAACGCCACCGCGAGGCGCTCGCTCACCTGCTCTATGGGGTGGGCGGCGGCGGGGGCTTCGTGCTGCTCACGGGCGAGATCGGGGCCGGCAAGACCACGGTCTGCCGCTGCTTCCTCGAGCAGATCCCACGGCGCTGCAACGTCGCCTACATCTTCAACCCCAAGCTGAGCACGGGCGAGCTGCTGCAAAGCATCTGCGACGAGTTCCGCATCCCGCTGCCGGGTGGCCCCGAGGCCTCGCTCAAGGCGCACGTCGACGCCCTCAACGAGTTCCTGCTCAAGACCCACGCGGTCGGGCAGAACAACGTCCTGATCATCGACGAGGCCCAGAACCTCTCGCCCGAGGTGCTGGAGCAGCTGCGCCTGCTGACCAACCTGGAGACCAGCGAGCGCAAGCTGCTGCAGATCATCCTCATCGGCCAGCCGGAGCTGCGGCAGATGCTGGCCCAACCCGAGCTGGAGCAACTGGCGCAGCGGGTGATCGCCCGCTACCACCTCGACGCCCTGTCTGAAGAAGAAACGGCGCAGTACATCCAGCACCGGCTGGAGACCGCCGGGCTCAAGCGCGGCAGCCTGTTCGAGCGCAAGGCGCTCAAGCGCATCCACGAGCTGACCCGCGGCGTGCCCCGCCGCATCAACCTGCTGTGCGACCGGGCCCTGCTGGGCGCCTACGCCGAAGGCAAGGCTCGGGTGGACAAGGCCATCGTCGAGAAGGCGGCGGCGGAAGTGTTCGAGTCGCTGGCGGTGCCCGAGGCAGCGCCCAAGCCTTCCTCGCGCAAGAACGACGGCCAGGCCCGGGACCGCAACGCCTTCTCGACCTGGCCGAACTGGACCTGGGCCGTCTTCGGCACCGGGGTGACTTTGAGCCTGGCCGGCGCCGGTCTGAGCGCCTGGCTGCACTGGGCGGGCCCCGGCAAGGCCGCGGCCAAAGCCGCCACGGCGGCACAGGCCGCTTCGGAGCCGGCATCTCGCCCTCGCGTGGCTGCGCCCACCGAACCCCGCCCCCCACTGGTCGATGCGGCCGCGCTCATGAAGGACGCGGCCCCCACCGAAGCCCTGGCGTGGCAGGACCTGGCCACGCTCTGGCAGTTCGACCTCAAGGCGGGCGACCCCTGCAACCAGCTCTACCGCGCCCGCCTGATCTGCTTTCGCAACAGCGGTGGCTTGAGCCAGCTGACCCAGCTGGACCGCCCTGCCCTGCTGACCCTGCAGGACGGCAGCGGCGCGACCCGCCATGCCGTGCTGACACGCCTGGTGGGCGACGAGGCCTGGCTCAAACTGGGCAGCAACCAGGTGCGCGTGCCGCTGGCGGTGCTGTCGGGCCTGTGGCGCGGTGACTTCGCCACCATCTGGCTGGCGCCAGAGGGCTACCGGGCCAAGGTGCAACTCGGCCAGACCGGCCAGGTGGTGGACTGGCTGGCCGAACAGCTCGGCCGCATCGACAAACAGTCCGCAGGCAGCCCGGCCCGTTTCGATCGCGCCTTGCAGGCCAGGCTGCAGGCCTTCCAGCTGACCCAGGGCCTCAAACCCGACGGCGTGGCCGGGGCCACCACCTTCATGCTGATCAACCAGGTCACGGGCGTGCCAGAGCCCCGCCTCAAGCCGGCCGCCCCGGCCGCCAACGCCTCCCGCTGAAGGATCGAGCCCACCATGTCCTACATCCTCGAAGCGCTGAAGAAGGCCGATGCCGCACGCGAACGCGAGCGCGAGGCCGTGCCGGGCCTGCACAGCCGACACGACCACGCCCTGCCCGATGAATCCGATGAACGCAGCGAAACCTCGCCTGCCGGGCGCACGCCCTGGCTGGTCGGCGGCATCGCGGGCGGCGTGGTGGTCGCCGGGGCGCTGTTCTGGCTGCTGGGCCGCTCCGGACCGGATGCGCCGGTGGCAGGCGACAGCCGGCCGGTGCCGCTGAGTGGCCAGGTGGGTGAGGCGCCGCCAGCAGGGATCGCGCAGGCGCCCACCCCCATGACGCCGGCTCAAGTCCTGCCTCACGATCCTGTCACGACGTCGGGGCACCAAGGCGCTTCAACTCAACCACCTGCGGCCATGCCGCCCATCCCCGTCCAGGCGGCGCCCGCTCAGGTCGCGCCCGTTCAGGTGGCCCCCGTTCAGGCCGCACGACCGACCTCGCCCCAACCGGCTGTGGTCACCGCGCCCCCGGCCGCCGCCATGGCTCGCGACCCCTCGACCAGCGCGCCCCCAGCGCCAGCCGCGCCGAGCACCCGCGCCACGCCGCCGGCCCAGGACCCGCTGCGGGTCGATCCGTCCTTGCGCGAGGTCGGGCCCAAGATCGTGACGATGCAGGAGTTGCCGGACGACATCCGGCGCGAACTGCCTCAGCTGACCGTGGGTGGCGCCATGCACTCGGACGTGGCCGCCAACCGCATGCTGGTGCTCAATGGCGGCGTGTTCCGCGAAGGCGACCAGCCCGCGCCGGGCGTCGTGCTCGAAGAGATCCGCCTGAAGTCAGCGGTGCTGCGATACAAGGGCCACCGCTACAGCATCAGCTACTGAGCGGCCTGGCGCGCCGCTTTTTCAAGCCGTGGCCGGCGACTCTGCACAGCGGCTGGCCAGGTGCGCCAGGGCCTCTTCCACCTGGTCCACCAGCACCAGGCACAGGTCGCCCGGCTGCAGGCGCTCCAGCGCCGTGTCGATGGCCACGAACTCACCGCGGATCTCTTCCACGCGCTGCACACGCTGGGCCTTGCTCAGGCCCTCGCGCAGCAGGCGCAGCACCTCGCCGTCTTCTCGGCCACGCTGGCAAGCATCCTGATAAAGGAAGAAGTCGTCGAAGGCGTCGCCCAGGATGGCCGTCTGCTCGCGGATGTCCTCGTCGCGGCGGTCGCCCGCACCGCTGATGACCACCGAACGCCGCTTGGCCGGGATGCCGTTGACCGCCCCCACCAGGGCGCGCATGGCGTCCGGGTTGTGGCCGTAGTCGGCGATCACGGTGGCGCCCTTGTAGCTCATCACGTTGAAGCGGCCCGGCGCGTTGTCCGAGTCGTTGACGAAGCTGGCCAGGCCGTTGCGGATCACGTCCCAGTCCAGGCCCGCGCTCCAGGCCGCGCCCACTGACGCCATCACGTTCTCGACCTGAAAGCCGATGGTGCCGCCGCGGGTCAGCGGGATGTCGCGCAGGGGCAGGAACTCGCGCCAGCTGCCTTCGGCCGCCACGATGGCGTCGCCGTCCACGCAAATGGTGCGCTTGCCCTGGGCGCGGTGCGCCGTCAGCACGGGGTTGTGCGGGTCCATCGCGAAGAAGATGACGCCGCCTGGGCATTTCGGGGCCATGGCCACGACGATCGGGTCGGCGGCGTTGAGCACCGCATGGCCTTGCGGCGCCACGTTCATGACGATGACGCGCTTGAGCACCGCCAGGTCCTCGACGGTGGTGATGTAGTTCAGGCCCAGGTGGTCGCCCGCGCCGATGTTGGTGACCACGGCCGTGCCGCAGCGATCGAAGCCCAGGCCTTCGCGCAGGATGCCGCCACGGGCGGTTTCGAACACCGCCGCGTCCACGTCCGGGTGCACCAGCACGTTGCGCGCGCTGCGCGGGCCAGAGCAGTCACCGCTGTCGATCTGGCGGCCGTTGACGTAGACACCATCGGTGTTGGTCATGCCCACGCGCAGGCCGCTGGTGGCCAGCAGGTGCGTGACCAGGCGCGCGGTGGTGGTCTTGCCGTTGGTGCCGGTCACGGCCACGATGGGGATGCGGCCGTCGTCGCCCGACTTGTAGAGGTTGCTGATGACCGCCTCGCCCACGTTGCGGCCCTTGCCGTACGACGGCGACAGGTGCATGCGCAGGCCCGGGGCGGCGTTGACCTCGACGATCCCGCCGTTCTGGGCTTCCAGAGGGCGGTGCACGCTCTCGGCCAGCACGTCCACGCCGCAGATCTCCAGACCGATGCACTGGGCCGCGGCGATGGCGCGCGCCGCCACCTCGGGGTGCACATCGTCGGTCACGTCGGTGGCGGTGCCACCGGTGGACAGGTTGGCGTTGTTGCGCAGGATGACGCGGCGGCCCTGCTCGGGCACGTCGTCGGCCGTCAGGCCCTGCACCTGCAGGCGCGCGATGGCGATCTCGTCGATGCGGATCTTGGTCAGCGAGGTGGCGTGGCCCTCCCCGCGCCGTGGGTCCTCGTTGACCTTGTCGACCAGTTGGCGCACGGTGTGCACGCCATCGCCGATGACATGGGGCGGATCGCGCCGGGCTGCAGCCACCAGGCGGTCGCCGACGACCAGCAGGCGGAAATCGTTGCCGGGCAGGTAGCGCTCGACCATGACCTCGCCATGCTCGGCAGCGGCCTTGTAGGCGATGGCCAGGTGATCATGGCTGACGATGTTGACCGTCACGCCCTTGCCCTGGTTGCCATCGCGCGGCTTGACGACCACGGGCCAGCCACCGATTTCTTCGACCACCTTGGCGGCGTCTTCGAGGTCGGTGACCGGGCGGCCGATGGGCACGGGCACGCCGGCGGCGGCCAGCAGGCGCTTGGTCAGGTCCTTGTCCTGCGCGATGGACTCGGCCACGGCGGAGGTGTTGTCCACCTCGGCGGCCCAGATGCGGCGCTGCTTGCTGCCCCAGCCGAACTGCACCAGCGAGCCCTGGGTCAGGCGGCGGTAGGGGATGCCGCGGACGATGGCCGCATCGACGATGGAGCCGGTGCTGGGGCCCAGGCGCACGTCTTCGTCGAGTTCACGCAGCTCGGACAAGGCCGCGTCGAGGTCGAACGCCTCACCCTTGAGCGCGGCCTCGACCAGCGCGATGGCCTGGTCAAAGGCCTTCTTGCCAACCGGCTCCTCGCTGTACTCGACCACCACCTGGTAGGTGCCGGCCTCGACCGTTTCGGCGGTGCGGCTGAAGGTGACGGGACAACCGGCCTGGGCTTGCAGTGCCAGGGCAACGGTCTCCAGCACATGGGCCAGGCTGATCTGGCCGGGACGGCCGTCCGGGCGCAGCGCCCCCATGCTGGGAAAGAGCTTGCGCACGCGGGCTTCGAAGCCGTCCAGCGACTCGATCTGCCTTTCCTGGGGCTCGCAACTCACGACCGCCTCGATGGCGGTGTGGCGACTCCAGAGGTTCGGGCCACGCAGGGCTCGGATGCGGGAAACGTCCATGTCGGTCTCTCGTGTGCGGGGCTTGCTCGCGTTTACTTCTTGGGCGAGGGGTCGAAGGTTTCCAGGCCAGCGGCGATCAGCTCGGGCGAGATGCCCAGCGACCAGGCCACGGCGGCGGCGGCGAGCAGGGCCCGCACGCTGCTGCCAGCCACGGGCTGCTCACCCATGCCGGCCGTGATGCGGCGGGCGGCGGCGCTGTCGAGGTCGGCGCAGCGGATCGAGGTGTGGCCGTTGTGGGTCAGCAGCACGTGGTGACCGTGGACCGACACCGTGCGCCCCCCCTTCGCGCGATGAGCCACCAGCGCGGGGTTGTCGTGGTCGGTGTCATAGAGGATCACGTCGCCGTCGCAGAGGTCGGCCATCTCCACCAAGCGCTCGTCGGCGGCGTTGAGCACGGCCACACCATCGGGCAAGACCACGTCCACCTGGGTGCGCAGCACCTTGAACACCTGGGCAGGCTCCTGGATGTCGTGGCGGGCCAGGCCCGGCGCGACGGGCGCTTCCGCGCCGCGCAGGTCGGTGACCACCCCCACGGCACAGCGGTCGTAGGCCAGGCCATCTTCGAGGATGGTCTCGGCGCCGTTTTCCAGCACGATGGCGTTGACCTCGCGGTTCATCAGCAGGCGCTGACCGGAGGCGAAGTTGGCGCGGTGGCCGGCCTCGACCTGGCGGCTGCCCAGGAACAGGCCATCGCGGCAGGCCAGGCCCACATGGCGGCCGCTCAGGTGCAGCAGCCAGGCCACCAGGCGGGCGATGGACGTGGTGCCCAGCGAGCCTGCCACGCCGATGATGGGCACGCGGCCCGTCTCGTCTTCGTGGAAGAGGTGGTCGGCGATGGCCTTTCCCACCGGGCGGGGCAAGCCTTCAGCGGGCTTGAGGTGCATCAGCAGGCCGGGGCCGGCGTTGACCTCGACGATGGCGCCGCGCTGGGGCGCCATCGGTTTGGACACATCGGTGATCACCATGTCGATGCCGGCGATGTCCAGGCCCACCACGCGGGCGGCCAGCGAAGCCGCATGGGCCACATCGGGGTGGACGTCGTCGGTGCAGTCCATGGCGACGTTGCCGTTGCGCTGCACCAGCACACGCTGGCCGTCGGCCGGCACGGAATCGCCGCTCAGGCCCTGACGCTCGAGCAGCAGGCGCATGGCTGGCTCGCGGTCGAGCACGATGGTCTCGAGCGGGAACTCCTCGGCCTCGCCACGGCGGGGGTCGCTGTTGAGCTGGTCGTCGATCAGCTTGACGACGCTGTCGCGACCATTGCCGACGATCCAGGTGCTTTCGCCCCGGGCCGCCGCCACCACCTTGCCCCCCACCACCAGCAGGCGGTGCTCCTCGCCGGGGATGAAGCTCTCGACGATGACGTCGCTGCCTTCGGCCTCGGCCACCTTGAAGGCGGCCTCCACGTCGGCTCGCGTGCTCAGCTCCAGCGACACGCCCCGGCCATGGTTGCCGTCCAGCGGCTTGACCACCACGGGCAGCCCGATGTCTTGCGCGGCCTCCCAGGCCGCCTGCGGGCTGTTGACCACCTCGCCCTCGGGCACGGGCACGCCACAGGCCTTCAGCAGGGTCTTGGTGAGGTCCTTGTTGCCGGCGATGCCTTCGGCGATGGCGCTGGTCTTGTCGGTCTCTGCCGTCCAGATGCGGCGCTGCGCGGCGCCATAGCCGAGCTGGACCAGGTTGCCGTCGTTCAGGCGGATGTGCGGGATGCCACGGTCGGTGGCCGCGGCCACGATGGCCGCCGTCGAAGGGCCGAGGTAGCAGTCGTCGATCTGGGTGCGGATGGCCTCGACGGCCACAGGCACGTCGAAGGGCTCGTCGTTGATGGCCGCCATCAGCAGGCGGTGGCCCTGCTCCAGGGCAGCGCGGGCGACCTGCTCGTCGCGAGCGCGAAAGACCATGCGGTAGACGCCGGGCTGCGAGGTGCTGCGCGTCTGGCCGAAGCCGGTGGGCATGCCCGACAGGTTGAGCAATTCGATGACGATGTGCTCGAGCACGTGGCCAGCCCAGGTGCCTTCTTCAAGGCGCTGGATGAACCCACCACGTTCGCCCACGCCGCAGTGGTGTTCGATCAGGGCCGGCAGCCAGGCGGTGAGCCGCTGGTTGAACCCGGGCAACAGGTTGGAGGGGTGATCCTCCAGCTCGCCCAGATCGAGCCAGACCTCCATGACGGGGCGGTAGGTCCAGATGTTGGGGCCGCGCAGGTAGTTGATGCGCAGCAGTTTCAGGTCGTTCTTTTTGCTCATTTCACCAGCCGGTGTTGCGTCCTGCTCATGCTCGACAGTGCCAGTCACCATGGACCAAACCCCACATTGTGCGCCGGGCTTGGGCGAGAATGCGGGCTTGCGCGCTGGGAGATCTTCATTTTTCCCACGCGAACCGACATCGCCATGCACCAACACCATGCATCCGGGGCCGCCGGGCACCCGGCTGAACCAGAACACGCCAGCGCCGATTTGCCGCTGGTTGCCGATGAAAACGTCCTGAACCGCCTGGAGGTTGACCTCGACGGGCAATTGCGCTTTCACGCAAGCCCCCTGGTGCTGACCGACCGCCGCCTGCTGACCCGGACAGAGGGCACGGCCGAATGGCAAAGCTGGGCCATCCAGCCCGGCCTGCAGTTGCGCCACCACGACCACGCCGGCGTGGGCACCCTCTCATTGCACGATGTGAATGGCTTGCTCGCCCAGTGGCGCTTCACCCTGGCCCTGCACGCCCCCGTGCTGCGCCTGGTCGAGCAGTTCGAGCGCCGCCAGCAGGCCCTGCAGACCGGCCAGACCGAAGAAGAGGACGACAGCACCCGCTGCCCGACCTGCAAGGCACAGATGCCGCCCGACGCCGAAGAGTGCCCGGTCTGCCACCGCGAAAACCAGGCACCGCCGTCGACCTGGGTGCTGCTGCGCCTGTGGCGCTTCGCCCGGCCCTACCAAGGCAAGCTGCTGACCGGCTTCCTGCTGACCCTGGCCGCCACCGCCGCCACCCTGGTGCCGCCCTACCTCACCATGCCCCTGATGGACGAGGTGCTGATCCCCTTCCAGAACGGCCAGGCCATCGACACCGAGAAGGTCTACCTGCTGCTGGGCGGCCTGCTGGGCTCGGCCCTGCTGGCCTGGGCCCTGGGCTGGGCGCGCACCTACCTGCTGGCGCTGGTCTCCGAGCGCATCGGCGCCGACCTGCGCACCACCACCTTCGAGCACCTGATGCGCCTGTCGCTGGACTACTTCGGCTCCAAGCGCACCGGCGACCTGATGAACCGCGTCGGCTCGGAAACCGACCGCATCAACGTCTTTTTGTCGCTGCACGCGCTCGACTTCGCCACCGACGTGCTGATGATCGCCATGACGGCCGTCATCCTGGTCTCCATCAACCCCTGGCTGGCGCTCGTCACCTTGGTGCCCCTGCCCTTCATCGCCTGGCTGATCCACCTGGTGCGCGACCGCCTGCGCACCGGTTTCGAGAAGATCGACCGCGTCTGGGGCGAGGTCACCAACGTGCTGGCCGACACCATCCCCGGCATCCGCGTGGTCAAGGCCTTCGCCCAGGAAAAGCGCGAGGCCGACCGCTTTCGCGCGGCCAACCAGTACAACCTCGAGGTCAACGACAAGCTCAACAAGACCTGGTCGCTGTTCACGCCCACCGTCTCGCTGCTGACCGAAATCGGGCTGCTGGTGGTCTGGGCCTTCGGCATCTGGCTGGTCTCGCACCACGACATCACCGTGGGCGTGCTGACCGCCTTCATCGCCTACATCGGGCGCTTTTACGGCCGGCTCGACTCGATGAGCCGCATCGTCTCTGTGACGCAGAAGGCCGCAGCGGGCGCCAAGCGCATCTTCGACATCCTCGACCACGTCTCCAACGTGCCCGACCCGGTCAACCCGGTGGCCATGAAATCGCTCGAAGGCCGCATCGAGATGGACGGCATCGGCTTTCGCTACGGCAGCCGCTCGGTGATCCGCGGCCTGAGCCTGGACATCCGCCCCGGCGAGATGATCGGCCTGGTGGGCCACTCGGGCTCGGGCAAGTCGACCCTGGTCAACCTGATCTGCCGCTTCTACGACGTGACCGACGGCGCCATCCGCGTCGACGGGGTGGACATCCGCCGCATCGCCGTGGCGGACTTCCGCCGCCACATCGGCCTGGTGCTGCAGGAGCCCTTCCTGTTCTTCGGGACGATTGCCGAGAACATCGCCTACGGCAAGCCCGAGGCCACGCGCGAAGAAATCGTCGCCGCGGCCCGCGCCGCCCACGCGCACGACTTCATCCTGCGCCTGCCTCACGGCTACGACTCGCTGGTCGGCGAGCGCGGCCAGGGCCTCTCGGGTGGCGAGCGCCAGCGCATCAGCATCGCGCGGGCGCTGCTCATCAACCCGCGCATCCTGATCATGGACGAGGCCACCTCGGCGGTGGACACCGAGACCGAAAAGGAAATCCAGAAGGCGCTGGACAACCTGGTGCAGGGCCGCACCACGATCGCCATCGCCCACCGCCTGTCGACCCTGCGCAAGGCCGATCGCCTGGTGGTGATGGACAAGGGCCAGGTGGTCGAGGTCGGCCCCCACGACGAGCTGATGGAGCGCCGCGGCGCCTATTGGCGCCTGTACGAGGCCCAGGCGCGCAAGGCCGAGCAGGACGCCCTGCTGGAAGGCTGAACCCGGGACCCCCACATGAGCACGCTTGATTTCACCCTCACCCGCGACGCCCACGGCCGCCTGAACCTGACCACGGCCGATGGCACCGTGCACGAAGGCGTGGTGCCTGTGCGCGCCTTCCCCATCAGCGCGCCCGATGGCGGGCTGTCGCTGGTCAGCGCCGATGGCCACGAGCTGCGCTGGATCGAGCGTCTGGCCGACCTGCCCGCCGGCGTGCGTCAGGCGATCGACGCCGAGCTCGCCGTGCGCGAGTTCACGCCCATGATCCGCCGCATCGTCGAGGTCTCGACCTTCTCCACCCCCAGCACCTGGACGGTGGACACCGACCGCGGCCGCACCGACCTGGTCCTGAAAAGCGAAGACGACATCCGCCGGTTGGGCAACGGCCGATTGCTGATCTCGACCGCGCAAGGCCTGCAGTTCGGTGTGGCCCAGGTGTCAGAACTTGACCGTCACTCGCGCAAGCTGTTGGAACGCTTCCTCTGATTCATTTGTCAACATCCATGACGTTTGACTTGATGGGTCAAGAACAGGGAAGAACCCTATTCACTTGACTTGCGTCAACCATCAGGTTTTCCCGGCATTTGACGAATCGACGCCTCCATTTCACTCGTTTACCCCTTTTTGAGCGCGAGCACTGAGCTCCTACGCTGACACCAGGACATCACCACAAAGTGATGCCGCTTCAGCAAACCTAGGAGCATCGAGATGAACACGTCCCTGTCCCTCACTGGCCTCCGAACCATGGCTTTGTGTGCAGCTTGCGTCGCGGCGCCCATTCAGGCCAATGCCCTGACACTGACCATCCCGACCCACTTTCTCAACGCCAATGCCATCCAGACGTTCTCTGAATTCGGCATGAAAGGGCTCAATGCCGTCGACATCACTGTCAAAGCACTGGGTAACTCAACTGAGATCTCAACCGCTCCCCTTGCGTTCAACCTTCCGGTGACCAAGCTGAGCGTGCAGGGGCTCAAGCCATCAGGTGGGGGCTCGATCGGGTCGGCCCTGGGTTTCGAGCGACTGAACGACGAAGACGTGCTTCGCAAACTCGTGCTGGCCAACTTCATGATCGACTTCAAGAAGAAGCTCGTCCTGGCCGACGCCACCTACAACGGACAGACACATGCGTCCACACCAATCTACACGTTCAACGAACAATCGCCTCTGGCGATCAAGTACAAGTTCCCGCTGAGCATCACGGCCTATCAGGTGCTGGACAAATTGTTCCTGACACCCGAGGCAAAAGTGGCGTTCACAGAAGGGCTCGATCTCCCTCCCTTTGCCAAGCCCATCCTGGACAGCACGGACTACGGCACGATCACCATCGATGTGAAAGTCAGCCTGCGCAACAAGCCTGTACCCACGCGCCCTTACGTGCCAGCACCTTGATGCTCTTGGCGGTCAGCAGCGCTCCGTTGAGGTAACGCAATGGCTTGGCATCGCAAACCTCCAGAATGGGGCATCCTCAAAAGGAGTCTGCCATGTCTGTCATCCTCCAAAGCCAAGACACGCTGCTACCGCGCGACCGTTCATTGAAGCCTTTCGACGTGCTCGACAGTTGCCACCGGCAAGTGGTGATCGCATTGCAGCAAATGGACGAGCTGATCGAGTACCTCGCTGAAAAGGGTGTGGACCACCATGCGCAGGAAACCGCCCGCTCGATTTTCATGTTCTTCATGAACACCGCTCGCGATCATCACCTGGACGAGGAGCGCCATGTTTTTCCAGCACTGTTGCGCAGCGGTCGCGCCGACCTGATCGACGCCACCCTGCGCCTGCAACAGGACCATGGCTGGATCGAAGAGGACTGGCTGGAGCTGGCACCGCAATTCGAGTCGATCGCGGCGGGCTATCACTGGTTCAATCTGGAGCAATTGCGCCTGGCCGTGCCTGTGTTCCAGGCGCTCTACCAGGATCACATCGCCCTGGAGGAGTCGCTCATCTACCCCGAGGCCCGCGCACGCATCAATGAGTGGGACTTGAAAGGCATGGGGCGGGAGATGGCCCAGCGCCGCAAGCAGCGTGGGCAAGCCGTGCCGACACCTCAGTCCGAGCACGCCCTGCGCTGAGCCCGACTGGGTTGAGTTCAAAAGCGAAACGCGCCGCCCCCTTCACGGGAGTCGGCGCGTTGCGGCGTGTGGAACAGGCCCCGGCCAGAGTCCGGGACCTTCACATCACTTCTTTGCCTTCTTGGCAGCGGCCTTCTTGGCCGGAGCGGCGGCGCCAGCCTTGCGAGCGGCGGCCTTGGGGTCAACGGCGGCCTTGAAGGTGGCGCCAGGGGTGAACTTGGGCAGCTTGGCAGCGGCGATCTTGATCTTCTCGCCGGTGCTGGGGTTCACGCCATTGCGAGCGGCACGTGCGTGTTGCTTGAACGTACCAAAGCCCGGCACCGTGACAGCGTCACCCTTCTTCACGGCGGTGACGATGGTGTCGAGCAGCGTGTCCAGGACGCGGCCTGCTTCGGCCTTGGACAGTTGGTGCTGGTCAGCCAGACGCTGGATGAGGTCAGTCTTGTTCATGAATGAGTTTCTGGAAGGCTCCCGCAAATGACGGGCGAAGCTATTGTGCAACCAAGAATGCCTTTTGGCACGGCCCCAGATCAATCGATTGCCCTCAAAGCCACTGTTCATCGGGCATCCAAGGCCACGCACGACCGAAACTCCGATGAACACGGGGCCCTGACGGGATCAGATCGCGTCAAAATGCCGAAATCGCAGATCGATCCATGATCTGGATGGCCCATGCATGAGGGCCGCGCCAGCACCGCGGGGTGTCGCCGGTGTCGCGTGCAGCAGACAGCCTGGCCACGCAAGCACCAAAAAGAAAAGCCACCTTCAGGATGGCCTGAGGTGGCTTTTGAACCAGTTGCCTGAGAAGGCACCCGGAAAATGTTGGTGGGCCCTGAGTGACTCGAACACTCGACCAACGGATTAAGAGTCCGCTGCTCTACCAACTGAGCTAAGAGCCCGTTCACATCGCTTGGCTGCTGTCGACTGAAAACCAGTCTCATCAGCAATCAGCGAAGACTTAGATTATAGACAGTTTTTTGAACCTCTGTCCAGCGCTGTGAAGGTTTTTCAACACTTCCCTCACGCTGCCGGGCTTGATGAGCCCGGTGGGTTGCCTGACAGGCTTTCTGCTGTGGTGGGTCGGGCGAGACTCGAACTCGCGACCAACGGATTAAAAGTCCGCTGCTCTACCGACTGAGCTACCGACCCTCCGGCAAAGCCTGAAATTGTAGCCCAGATTCGGCACCAGAGTCCAGCCCGGGCACCGCCTCAACGCACAGGCGTTGTTGCCACGACGCGTTCGAGCAGCAAGGCCGCGGCCACCATGCCGAAGGTGGCCGTCACCGTGACGCTGGAGCCATAGCCGGCGCAGTTCAGCGAGCCATCGCCCGCCGTTGCCCCGCCCTCGCCACCCAGCTCACAGCGGTCCTGCGGCGGTCGCACGGCTTCGCGCGAGAACACGCAGCTCACGCCCATGGGTCCCTTGCGAGCCCCACCATGGCGCTGCCTCAGTCGCTGGCGCAGGCTGGCCAGCAAGGGGTCGTGCGTGACACCGGCCAGGTCGGCGACCTCCACCTGATGCGGCCACACCTTGCCACCGGCCGCGCCAACGCAAACCATGGGGCAACGGTGGGCAAACGCCCAGGCCGCGACGGCCGCCTTGGCGCGCACCTGATCACAGCAGTCGATGACGCCGTCGAGCCGGTCCGGCTGCAGCAGCTGCGCCACGTTGTCTTCGTCGATGAACTCCTCGACGGCATGCACCACGCAGCCAGGGTGGATCTGAGCGATGCGGTCGCGCAGGGCATGCACCTTGGCTTGCCCCAGTGTGCTTTCGAGCGCGTGCACCTGGCGGTTGATGTTGGACTCGGCCACCTGATCGAGGTCGATCAGGGTGAGTTCGGCCACACCGCTGCGGGCCAGGGCCTCGGCCGTCCAGGAGCCCACCCCGCCCACGCCGACCACGGCGATGCGCGCGCCACGCAGGCGCTCATAACCAGCCGGCCCATGCAGGCGCCGCAAGCCGCCAAAACGCCGCTCCGGATCGGGGCGGCTGGCCTCGGCGAGCAGGTCTCTCGGGGGTTCGCTGCTCATGTGTCACCGTGACGTGGGTGCAGCGCTGACGCCTGTGCGCTCAAAGGCGTGCTCATTTGCCCTTGCGCGCCGGTGCCTTGGCGGGCGCCAGCAACAGCAGGCGATCGCGCGCGGCCTGGGCGGCTTCGGTTTGCGGGTGCTGTCGCACCAGCTGCTCCAGCGTGCGGCGGGCCGCGTCGTTGTCCTTGAGTTCGGACTGGCAGTTGGCAATCGACAGCATGGCCTCGGGCGTGCGCAGGTGGTCGGGGGCCCGTTCGGTCAGCGCGCGGAACGCTTTGATGGCCTCCTTGTAGTCGCGCAGCCCGTAATGCGCGTTGCCCAGCCAGTACTGAGCCGATTCGGCGTAGCCCGTCTGAGGGTAGCGCTTGAGGAAGGCATTGAGGGCCGCGGCACCGCCCGCGAAATCGGCGGCACGCAGGCGCGCGATGGCGTCATCGAAGGCGCGCTTTTCGTCGGCATCGGCCAGGAAAGTCTTGCCATCCACCGTCAACGATTGGGGCTCGAGCTTGCTCACGCGTTCGTCAAACGCGGATTGCGCGTCTTTCTGCTTGCGCTGCAGCTCGGATGCGTCGCGCTGCAGCAGCTCCACATTGCCGCGCTGGCTGGCCACTTCGCCACGCAACTGCTCGATCTGGGCGTTCATGTCGAGCAGGCTGCGCTTGAGTTGCTCGACCTGGTTCGACAGGGCCTGAAGGCGGGCATCGGCCGACTCGGCATCCAGCTTGCGCTGCTGGCGCAACTCCAGGATGGCTCGGCGGGCTTCGTCGTCCTCAAAAAGGCCGGCTTGTGATGTCAAGGGCGAGAACAAAGCAGCCAGGCAGACGACCTGGCACAGGGCCAGGCCGCGCCAGCGCCCCGTGCGGAGGGTGAGGGGCGCGTTGTGCATCAGCGGTCCTTGATCTCGGCGCGGCGGTTCTGGGCCCACGCCTCTTCGGTGCTGCCCTGAGCGGCGGGGCGCTCTTCACCGAAGCTCACGGCCTCGACCTGGTCGGCCGACACGCCCAGCAGGGTCAGCGACTTCTGCACGGCCTCGGCGCGCTTTTGGCCCAGGGCCAGGTTGTACTCGCGGCCGCCGCGCTCGTCGGTGTGGCCTTCGATGATGATCTTCTTGCCCTTGTTGGCGTTCAGGCGCTTGGCGTGGCCGGCGATGCCATCGCGGAACTCTTCCTTGACCACGAAGCTGTCGAAGTCGAAGTAGACGACCTTGGGCAGGTTGCCGAAGGCGGCGTCATTGGCCTTGGGGTCGACCACCACCGGGGTGATGCTGCTGGCGGCGGCGCCACGGCCGTCATTGAGGCCCTTGCTGGCGTCTTCGATGGGAGCGGCCTTGCCGGCGTTTTCATCGAGCTTGACGTTCGAGCCGCAGGCGCCGAGCAGCGCGGCGGCGGCGATGGCGGTGCCCAGCAGGGCGAAGCGAGAGAGAAAGGGGCGAGCGTTGTGTTGCATGTGTTTCTCCTGGAAAGATGAGGGTCAGCGTCGCTGGGTGAGGTAGGGCCCCCAGACCGGCTCGCGCACATCGGAGACCTGGGTGGTCAGCTTGGCCTTGATGCGGCCGTCGAGCGTGCTGGTCATGAGGACTTCCCGGCCTTGCAGCCGGGTGGCGTAAATGAGTTGCTTGCTGTTGGGCGCAAAGCCCGGGCTTTCGTCGTCGCGGGTTTCGGTGATGGCCTTGACCTGGCCACTGGAGAGGTCCATCACGTGGACCTTGTAGCCGCGCTCGACCTGGCCCACGTAGGCCAGCCAGCGCCCGTCGGGGCTGATGGCCGGGCTGATGTTGTACGGGCCGGAGAAGGTGACGCGCTGGGGAGAGCCGCCCGCCACCGGCACGCGGTAGATCTGGGGGCTGCCGCCGCGGTCGCTGACGAAGTACAGCGTGGCGCCGTCGGGCGACCAGGTGGCCTCGGTGTCGATGGCGCTGCTTTGCGTCAGGCGGCGCGTGCCACCGCCTTCAACGTCGAGGATGTGGATCTGCGAGCCGCCATCGCGGCTGAGCGTGACGGCGAGCTGACGGCCATCGGGCGACCAGGCCGGCGCGCTGTTGCTGCCCTTGAAGCCGGCCACCACGCGGCGGCGGCCCGAGGACACATCGTGCACGATGACCACGGGCTTGCCGGTTTCGAACGAAACGTAGGCCAGGTTGCGGCCATCGGGCGACCAGGTGGGCGAGATGATGGGCTGGCTGCTGGCCAGCGGCACCTGTGCGCCTTCGCCGTCGGCGTCGGCCACGATGAGCTGGTGCTGTTTGCCCACCTTGCTGACGTAGGCGATGCGGGTGGCGAAGGCGCCGCGGTCACCGGTGAGCTTCTCGTAGATGTCGTCGGCGATGCGGTGGGCCATCAGGCGCAGGTCCCCGGGGTGCACGGCTTGCGACAGGCCGCCCAGGTCCTTGCCCTTGAGGGCGTCCCAGAGGTGGTAGCGCACATCCCAGCGGCCGTCGGCCAGCTGGGTGACGGAGCCGCCCACCAGGGCGTCAACGCCGCGGGACTTCCAGTCGGACAGGGCGGGCTTGCTGGCGTCGTCGATCGGGGTGGAGCCGGCGTCGATGGCCTTGAACAGGCCGCTGCGCTCCAGGTCGGCCTGGATCACGGCGGACAAGGCCACCGGGCAGCGCCCTTCGTCCCGGAAGCGGGCGATGGCGATCGGGATCTGGGTGGCGCCGACGCCGGAGATCTCGACACGGAACTGGGCCAGGGCCGAAGCCACCGGCGCACTGGCACCCATTGCCAGCAGGACCGAGCCTCCGAGCAGACGCAGGCAGGCAGAACGTCTTGAACCAGGCGCACCGGGCGCATCGGAATGGAGCATGGGTCGCATCAAAACGGATCGCAGGGGTGAAGCACCCCCGATTGTGCCGTGGCTTGCGCCTGACTTCGCCATCCGCCCCCCGTGACCAGATGCGTTTCGGGTCAACTTCTGTAAAGCCCGCCCGCCACGGCCCCTGTCACAGCAGCACGATGTCGTACTGCTCGGGGGACATCGAAGGCTCGGTGCGCAATGACACCGGCTTGCCGATGAAGTCGCTCAGGCCCGCAAGGTGGGCGCTTTCTTCGTCGAGCAGCATCTCGACCACGGCGGCGCTGGCCACGACGCGGAACTCCTTGGGGTTGAACTGCCGGGCCTCGCGCAGGATCTCGCGCAGGATGTTGTAGCAGACGGTGCGCGAGGTCTTGACCTGCCCCCTGCCCTCGCAAGTGGGGCACGGCTCGCACAGCATGTGGGCCAGCGATTCGCGGGTGCGCTTGCGTGTCATCTCGACCAGGCCCAGCGGCGAGAAGCCACTGACCGTGACCTTGGTGCGGTCGCGCCCAAGCTGCTTGCGGAACTCGGAGAGCACGTTGTCGCGGTGGTCCTCGCGCAGCATGTCGATGAAGTCGATGATGATGATGCCGCCCAGGTTGCGCAGGCGCAGCTGGCGAGCGATGGCTTGCGCGGCCTCCAGGTTGGTCTTGAAGATGGTGTCGTCGAAGTTGCGGGCGCCGACGTAGCCGCCGGTGTTGACGTCGATGGTGGTCAGCGCCTCGGTCTGGTCGACGATGAGGTAGCCACCCGACTTGAGCTCGACTCGGCGGGCCAGGGCGCGCTCGATCTCGGTGTCGATGTTGTAGAGGTCGAAGATGGGGCGCTCGCCCTTGTAGTGGGCCAGCTTGTCGACCGCCGAAGGCGTGTACTCGGCGCCGAAGGCCTTGAGCGCGTCGAACTGGATCAGCGAGTCGATGCGGATGGTCTGCACCTGCTCGGAGACCAGGTCGCGCAGCACACGCTGGGCCAGGTTGAGCTCCTGGTACAGCAAGGTGCCGGGCGGGGCTTTCATGCCGTGTTCGCGCACCGTTCCCCAGGTCTTGCGCAGGTAGGCGATGTCGAGCGCGAGTTCCTCGTCGGTCGCGTCTTCCGCGTTGGTGCGCAGGATGAAGCCGCCCGATCGGTTGCGGCCTTCGCGCACATCGGCTTGGGCGATCAGGCGCTGCATGCGCTCGCGCAACTGCTCACGCTGCTCGGGCGAGCCGATCTTCTGCGAGATGCCCAGGTGGTCGTCCTGCGGCAGGAAGACCAGCAGGCGGCCGGCCACGCTGATCTGGGTGGACAGGCGAGCGCCCTTGGTGCCGATCGGGTCCTTGATGACCTGCACCATGAGGGTCTGGCCTTCGTGCACGCGCTTTTCGATGGGCACCTGCACCTCGCCCGGGCGGGCATGCTTGGGGCCGCCATCTTCGCGGTGCAGGTCGGCCACGTGCAGGAAGGCCGCGCGCTCCAGGCCGATGTCGATGAAGGCCGACTGCATGCCGGGCAGCACGCGCACCACCTTGCCAGCGTAGATGTTGCCCACCAGGCCGCGCTCGAGCGTGCGCTCGACGTGCAGCTCCTGCACGGCGCCGCTTTCGATGACGGCGACGCGGGTTTCCTGGGGGGTCCAGTTGATGAGGATGTCTTGGGAGTGGGGCATGCAGGCAATTTACCGCATGGCCCGCATCTGCGCGTTGGTGAGCACCCGACGGCCTGACGCAGCCTCGCGTGCTTCGCGCAACAAGGCCCGCGCGACCTGCCTGACGTGCACGGGTCGGTGGCTCTGAGGGATCAGGAAGCCGAGGGCCCCGGCCACCATCAGCCCGATGTGCTCGCCCGGGCGCGATTCAGGGCGATCGCCTTCGAGCAATGAAGGCCGCGCGATGACGAACTGCTCGAAACCGGTGTCGGAAATGGCGTCTTCGAGCTCGCCTTTGACGCGGTTGTAGAACACGCGGGACGAGGACGACGCGCCCAGCGCGCTGACCAGCAGGAAGCGTTTGGCGCCCTGGGCGTGGGCCAGTTGGGCGATCTGCAGCGGCGCATCGAAGTCGACCTGCCGGAAGGCCTGTTGCGAGCCGGCCTGGCGGATGGTCGTGCCCAGGGCACACACAACGGTGTCGACCTGGAACGCCTGCGGCTCGCGATCGAGGCGCTGGAAGTCGGCCTGCACAGCGCGAAATCGGGCCCGCTGCGACGGGGTCAGCCCCGGCTGTTCATGGGCCAGCGGACCGAGCAAGGCGTCCAGCGTCACGGGCCGGCGCACCAGCGCGCGGACCTCGGTGACGCCCTCGTCAAGCAGGCAGGCCAGGACCGCTTCGCGCCCGACCAGGCCGGTCGCTCCGGCGATCAACACCGAGCCCAAGGGGGATGTGCTCATGGCTGGCTCCTCATGCAAGGCCGTTGCCCTGGCCCCAGACGGCCTGTTCAGAAGGACCAGCCCAGGGGCTTGAGCAACTCGGCCGTCTCGAACAGGGGCAGCCCCATGATGCCACTGTGGCTGCCATCGATGTGGCGCGTCCAGGCGCCGGAGCGACCCTGGATGGCGTAGGCCCCGGCCTTGCCAAAGGGCTCGCCGCTGGCCACGTAGCGCTGGACCTCTTCTTCGTCCAGCTCACGCCAAGTCACATGCGAGGTGTTGAGCAGCAGTTGCCCGTGCACGCACACGGCGGTCAGCACGCGGTGGCTGCCACCCGACAAGCGGCGCAGCATGCGCGCGGCGTCGGCGGCATCGGCCGGCTTGCCCAGGATGGTGTCGCCCAGCGCCACCGTGGTGTCTGCGCACAGGATGGGGCCCAGCGGCCAGCCCTCGGGGTCACGGCAAAAACGGGCCTGCAGGCGCGCCATCGCGGCCTGCCACTTGGCACGGGTCACGCGCTGCACGTAGTCCTCCGGGGACTCTCCTGCCAATTCGGCCTCCAGGGCTTCGGCGTCTTCGTCCGCATCGGGCAGCAACAAGGTGTGGCGCACGCCCAGTTGGTCGAGCAATTGCCGGCGACGCGGGCTTTGCGAGGCCAGGTAAAGCCAGGGGCCGCCTTCGAGGGCCAGTTCAGCAGCGGTCGGGATGGGATGGCTCATGAGGGGGCTCGCAGCAGGTTCCGTGGCGCTGCGGTCAGGCGCGGTGATACGGGTGATTGTGGCGAAGCGACCAGGCGCGGTAGACCTGCTCGAGCAAAAGCACGCGCGCCAGGGCGTGCGGCAAGGTCATGTCCGACAGGCGGATGGCCTCGTCAGCCGTTTGTTTGAAGGCCGGGTCGATGCCGTCGGCGCCCCCGATGATCAGGGCGACGTCGCGGCCGTCGTGCTCCCACGCCTCGGTGCGCTGGGCCAATTGCACGCTGGTCAGGCGGGTGCCGCGCTCGTCGAGGATGACGCGGCGCGTGCCCTTGGGCAGGGCCGCTTCCATGCGCGCGGCCTCGGCCTGCATGATGGCGGCCACGGGCTTGCCTTCACGCGGCTCGGCCTTGACGGCCTTGACCTCGACCTTCCAGTCGGGCGGGAAGCGCTTGAGGTAGTCCTCGCAGGCCTCCTGCGCCCAATCGGGCAGCCGCTGGCCAATGGTCAGCACGGTGCACTTCATGGGCGCGGGACCTGATCAGGCGGCTCAACGCCCCGTCTTGCGAGCGGGCGCCTTCTTGGCCGCCACCTTCTTGACGGCGACCTTGCGGGCAACGGGGGCCTTGGCGCCAGCCACCTTGCGGGCCACGACCTTGCGAGCCGGGGCCTTGGCCGCGGGCTTCTTGGCCACCGGGGCGTTGACCACCAGCTTTTGCACGGACTTCTTGGCGGCGACCTTCTTGGCCGCCACTTTCTTGGCTGCCACCTTCTTGGCAGCCGGCTTGGGCGCAGCCTTGGTCGCACCGGACTTGGGAGCCGGTGCTGCCTTCTTCGCCGGAGCCTTCTTGGCCGCTGCCTTCTTCGCGGCCACAGGCTTGGTGGTGGCGGCCTTGCGTGCGGTGGTGGTCTTGCCGGAAGCCTTCTTGGGCTTGACCGGTGCCTCATCGACATCGTCCATCGGCTCGGAAGCCTTGACCAGGCCACCTCGAACGGCCTTGGCCTTCAGCGCCACGGGCTTTTCACCCCAGATCTCTTCGAGCTGGTAGTACTGGCGAATGGCCGGCTGCATGATGTGCACCACGGCCGCGCCACAGTCGACGATGATCCATTCGCCGTTTTCTTCGCCCTCGGTGCGCATCACCTGGAAGCCGGCTGCCTTGACCGCCACCCGGACGCTGGAAGCCAGCGCCTTGGTCTGGCGGTTGGACGAACCGGAGGCGATGACCACGCGCTCGAACAGCGGCGAGAGGTGCTCTGTGTTGAAGACGGCGATGTCTTGTGCCTTGACGTCTTCGAGACCGTCGACGATGACGCGTTGCAGTTTGCGGATGTCCATTCAGCGTGGGTCGCCCGGGGCGTAGAGTTGATGGTTGGCAATATAGCGCGCCACGCCTTCGGAAAGCAGCGTGGGCACCAGCGATTCAGGTGTTTCCCCCCGGTTCAGCCGGGTGCGGATGTCGGTCGATGACACCGCGTGCGGGGCCATCGGCAAGGGATGCATGCGGTGCGGGTGGGCAGCCAGCTCGAGCGGCGCCTCCGGATCGACACCCTCGCGGGTGGCCACGGCCAGGGTCACGCGGGCCAGCAGATCCGTCCAGCCATGCCAGCTCGGCAGGTTCAGGTATTGGTCGAGCCCGATGATGAGGCACCACTCGCTCACCTCGGGGTGGGCGGTCTGCAGCGCCAGCACGGTCTCGAGCGTGTACGACGGCCCGCTGCGGTCGACCTCGATGCGGTCGACGATGAAGCGCGGCTCGTGCGCCACCGCGCGCTCGACCATGGCGACGCGGTGCTCGGCGGGGGCGAGCTGGCGTGCCTTCTGCCAGGGCTGACCCACCGGGATCCAGCGCACCTCGTCGAGCCTCAGCGCGACCAGGGCCGACTCGGCCAGCGCGACATGGGCCACGTGCACCGGGTCGAAGCTGCCACCCATGATGCCCACGCGACGACCGGACGCCCGGGCGCCAGCGGGTGTCGCGCAAGGAGATGGCGTCGTCAACAAACCGCTCAGACCCAGTCCCGCGGGGGCAGGAAGTCGGTGTAGAGGCGCGCTTCGGGCGTGCCGGGCTCGGGGTGCCAGCTGTAGCGCCAGTTCACCACCGGCGGCATCGACATCAGGATGCTTTCGGTGCGACCGCCCGACTGCAGGCCGAACAGGGTGCCACGGTCCCACACCAGGTTGAACTCGACGTAGCGGCCCCGGCGATAGGCCTGGAAGTCGCGCTCGGCCTGGGTGAAGGGCTCGTGGCGACGGCGTTGCAGGATGGGCAGGTAGGCGCCAATGAAGGCGTCGCCCACCGAGCGGATCAGCTCGAACCCGCCCTGCTCGCCCAGCTCGGAGACGTCATCGAAGAAGATACCGCCCACGCCGCGCGCCTCGTTGCGGTGCTTGAGGAAGAAGTACTCGTCGCACCAGGCCTTGTAGCGCGGGTGCAGCTCGGGCCCGAAGGGCGCGAGCGCGTCCTTGCAGGCCTGGTGAAAGTGCCGGGCGTCTTCCTCTCGGCCGTAGTACGGCGTGAGGTCCATGCCGCCGCCGTACCAGGCCACCACGCTGCCATCCGGGCGGTGCGCGGCCAGCATGCGCACGTTCATGTGCACGGTCGGCACATGCGGGCTGCGCGGGTGGAACACCAGCGACACGCCCATGGCCTCGAAGGGACAGCCCGCCAGCTCGGGCCGGTGCTGCGTGGCCGAGGGCGGCAGCTTCGGGCCCTTGACGTGCGAGAAGTTGCAGCCGCCGCGCTCGAGCACGTTGCCCTCTTCGACCAGGCGAGAGCAACCGTCGCCCTGCAGGCGTTCATCCGGGCCGCGCACCCAGGCGTCCCGCAAGAAGGGCTTGCCGTCCTCGGCCTCGAAGGCCGAGATGATGCGGTCCTGCAGGTCAAGCAGGTAGCTGCGAACGGCCTCGGTGTGCTGGATGGTTTGGCTCAAGGCGGGGCTCCGGTCAGGTCAGCGCTTGATGGCGCGCCAGCCGATGTCGGTGCGGAACTGCATGCCGTCGAATTGGATGCCGCGCAGGTACTCGTAGGCGCGCTGCTGGGCCAGCTTGGCCGAGTCGCCCAGGGCGGTCACGCACAGCACGCGACCACCGCTGGTGCGCAGCACGCCGTCGTCGCCCAGCGTGGTGCCGGCGTGGAAGACCATCGCGTCTTCGGCATCGGCGGGCAGGCCGGTGATGGCCTGGCCCTTCTCGGGGTTGAGCGGGTAGCCGCCGGCCGCGATCACCACGCCCAGCGCGATGCGGCGATCCCATTGCAGCTCGATCTGGTCGAGCGTGCCGTCGGTGGCGTGCAGCATGACGTCGATGAGGTCGCTCTTGAGGCGCATCATGATCGGCTGGGTCTCGGGGTCACCCATGCGGGTGTTGAACTCCAGCGTCTTGGGGTTGCCCTGGGCGTCGATCATCAGGCCGGCGTACAGGAAGCCGGTGAAGGGGATGCCGTCCTTGGCCATGCCCGCCAGCGTCGGCTGGATGATGTCCTGCATGGCCTTGGCGTAGACATTGGGCGTGACCACGGGCGCGGGCGAGTAGGCGCCCATGCCACCGGTGTTGGGGCCTTCGTCGGCGTCGAGCAGGCGCTTGTGGTCCTGGCTGGTGGCCATCACGGCCACGTTCTTGCCGTCGGCCATGACGATGAAGCTGGCTTCTTCGCCGGCCAGGAACTCTTCGATGACGACGCGTGCGCCGCCCTCGTTGTGCTGCACGCCCAGCTTGTTGTCCAGCAGCATGAAGTCGATGGCTTCGTGGGCCTCTTGCAGGCTCATGGCAACGACCACGCCCTTGCCCGCCGCCAGGCCGTCGGCCTTGATGACGATGGGCGCGCCGTGCTTGTCAACATAAGCGTGGGCTGCCGTGGCGTCGGTGAAAGTCTCGTAGAAGGCCGTGGGGATGCCGTGGCGCTTCATGAAGTCCTTGGCGAAGGCCTTGGAGCTCTCGAGCTGGGCCGCCTTCTTCGTGGGGCCGAAGATGCGCAGCCCACGGGCGCGGAACTCGTCGACCACACCGGCCGCCAGCGGGGCCTCGGGCCCGACCACGGTCAGCGTGATCTTGTTGGACTCGGCGAAGTCGGCCAGGGCCTTCACGTCGGTCAGTGGCACGTTGACCAGGCGGGCATCGCGCGCGGTGCCGCCGTTGCCCGGTGCCACGTAGACCTTCTGGGCCTTGGGCGACTGGGCCAGCTTCCAGGCGAGGGCGTGTTCGCGGCCGCCGGAGCCGATGACGAGGATGTTCATGGTGGTGTGGGGTTCAGGAGATCAGTTCAGTTCGGCGTTGTGATAGACCTCCTGGACGTCGTCCAGGTCTTCCAGCACATCGAGCAGCTTCTGCATGCGCACGGCGTCGTCACCGCTGAGCGAGACGGGGGTGTCGGCGCGCATGGTCACCTCGGCCAGCTCGGCCTTCAGGCCCGCGCCTTCGAGGGCCTTCTGCACGGCTTCGAAGTCCGCCGGGGCGCTGAGCACCTCGATGGAGCCATCTTCATGGGTGACCACGTCTTCTGCGCCGGCCTCCAGGGCCACTTCCATGACCTTGTCTTCGCTGGCACCCGGGGCGAACAGGAACTGGCCGCAGTGCTTGAACTGGAAGGAGACCGAGCCGTCGGTGCCCAGGTTGCCGCCGTACTTGCTGAAGGCATGCCGCACTTCGGCCACGGTGCGCACGCGGTTGTCGGTCATGGTGTCGACCATGATGGCAGCGCCGCCGATGCCGTAGCCCTCGTAGCGGATTTCTTCGTAGGTGACGCCATCGAGGTTGCCCGTGGCCTTGTCCACGTTGCGCTTGATGTTGTCGGCCGGCATGTTCGCCGCCTTGGCCTTTTCGATGGCCAGGCGCAGGCGCGGGTTCATGTTGACGTCGGCGCCGCCGGCGCGGGCCGCGACGATGATTTCACGGGTGATTCGGGTCCAGATCTTGCCGCGCTTCTCGTCCTGACGGCCCTTGCGATGCTGGATGTTGGCCCATTTGGAATGACCGGCCATGGTGAGGTGCTCCGGGATTGATTTGGATGGAGGTGTCAACGACAAAATGCACGCCGGCGGATGCGCGGGCGCGCGTCTTGGTCGAGGTTTGCCCAGTTTTCCTGGGCGATACTTGGATTTTACCTTCGCGCGCCCCGTTCCCGACGGTTTGCCTTGCCGGAGCACACATGACCGACCCCATCCTCGTTGCCGCCCACGGCGAAACCCAGTGCCACCTGCTGCCCGCCCTGGCCAACCGCCACGGCCTGATCACCGGCGCCACGGGCACCGGCAAGACCATCACCCTGCAGAAGCTGGCAGAAGGCTTCAGCGCCATCGGTGTGCCCGTGTTCATGGCCGACATCAAGGGCGACCTGACCGGCATCTCGCAGACGGGCCAGCTCAGCGCCAAGGTGGCCGGCATCCTGAAAGAGCGCGGACTGGCCGAGCCCGAACCCACCGCCTGCCCCACCACCCTGTGGGACGTCTTCGGCGAGCAAGGCCACCCGGTGCGCGCCACCGTCTCGGACATGGGCCCGCTGCTGCTGGGCCGCATGCTCGACCTCAACGACACCCAGCAGGGCGTGCTGCAGCTGGTTTTCAAGATCGCCGACGACAACGGCCTGTTGCTGCTCGACCTCAAAGACCTGCGCGCCATGCTGCAGCACGTGGGTGACAACGCCAAGAACTTCACCACCGAGTACGGCAACATCAGCCCGGCCAGCGTGGGCGCCATCCAGCGCGGCCTGCTTCAGGTCGAGGAGCAAGGCGGCGACCGGTTCTTCGGCGAGCCCATGCTCGACATCGCCGACTTCATGCAGAAGGTGCGGGGCCAGGGCGTCATCAACATCCTGGCGGCCGACAAACTGATGAACGCGCCGCGCCTGTACGCCACCTTCCTGCTGTGGATGCTGTCAGAGCTGTTCGAGACCCTGCCCGAGGTGGGCGACCTGGACAAACCCAAGCTGGTGTTCTTCTTCGACGAGGCGCACCTGCTGTTCAAGGACGCCCCCTCGGCCTTGATCGAGCGCATCGAGCTGGTGGTGCGCCTGGTGCGCTCCAAGGGCGTGGGCGTGTACTTCGTGACCCAGAACCCGCTGGACGTGCCCGAAACCGTGCTGGGCCAGTTGGGCAACCGCGTGCAGCACGCCCTGCGCGCCTTCACCCCGCGCGACCAGAAGGCCGTCAAGAGCGCGGCTGAGACCATGCGCGCCAACCCGGGCCTGGACATCGCCACGGCCATCACCGAGCTGGGCGTGGGCGAAGCCCTGGTCAGCCTGCTGGACGACAAGGGCCGCCCGGCTGTGACGCAGCGGGTGTTCGTGCTGCCGCCTGGCAGCCAGATCGGCCCGATCACGCCGGAGCAGCGCCAGAAGCTGCGCGCCGACTCGCTGGTGGCCGGTGTGTACGAAAAAACCGAAGACCGCGAATCGGCCTACGAGCGGCTCAAGGGGCGCGCGGCGGCCCCTGCCAACACGCCATCGGCCGATGACTCCGCCCGGGGAACCACCCAGGGCCGCGGGCGCAGCATGGCCGAAGAGGCCGCCGAGGCCGCCGAGGCGGTCAAGGGTGGCGCGGGTGGCGCCGCTCGCGATGTCGCTGGATCCAGCGCTGGCGGCTGGCTGGGTGACGTGGCCGACGGCATGCTCAAGGGCAGCGGCCGAAAGGACTCCATCCTGGAGACGGTGGCCAAATCGGCAGCACGCACCATCGGCTCGACCGTGGGCCGCGAGATCATCCGCGGCGTGCTGGGCTCCTTGCTGGGGGGCAGCCGCCGTCGCTGACGGCCCGCGCCCCCCGCTCACGCCCCACCGCGATCAGCGGTGGCCGCGCCAGCCGTCATCGTCGTCGTAGCGGTCACGGCGACCCCAGCCATCGTTGCCCCGACCATCGCGGTAGCCCTCGCGGTAACCGTCGTGGTAGCCGCGGTGGTAGCGGTGCTTGCCACCCCACCAGGGGCGCGGGCCATGAACGTGGCGCGGGTAGCCGGGGTAGCCCACCCGGTACACGGGTTGCGGGGCGATCACCACCGGCGGGGCCACGATCACGGGTGCCGGGCCGTACAGGCCGCGGGGCGAGTTGGAAATCGTCGTGCCGACCCGGCCACCGCCGTGCGACGGCGCATCGACATTGACTGCCCAGTACACGCCACCCGCTTGCGCGGCGGAAACACCACCCGCCAGGGCGGCCAGGGCAGCGACGCGTTGAACGATGCGGATCAGGGAAGAGGTTTGCATGATGGTCTCCTGTGACCATTCAACGGCCCGCCCCAACCCGCCGACGACAGCCATTTGTAAAGCTGTGTTGGCGCATTGTGTGCAGTCGTGAGCGTCCGCGAGAACGCTCAGCCGGGGCCGCCGCGCCTCAATGGTGGTGATCGGAACGCGCGATCGCCAGCAGGCGCTCGACCTCGTCGGTGTGCAGCCGCAGGTTGCGACGGTGCCACAGGCCGATGAGCAACATCGACACCGCCACCACGACGCCAAAGGCCGAGATCGCGCCATAGGCGGACAGGCCGGAGTTCGTCAGGCCGGCATACATCAGGCCCAGCAGCAGGATGCAGGCCTGTTCATTGAAGTTCTGCACGGCAATGGAGCGACCCGCGCCCATCAGGTTGTGCCCGCGGTGCTGCAGCAGCGCGTTCATCGGCACCACCAGGAAGCCGCCCAGGCCACCCAGCAGGATCAGGAAGGGCACCGCGATCACGATGTCCGTCAGGAAGTTCATGCCCAGCACCAGCACGCCCATCGCCACCCCCAGCGGGATGACGGCCGTGGCCTTGTCGAGCTTCATCTTCACCGAGGCAACCACGGCACCGACGGCCGTGCCGATGGCCACCACGCCCACCAGCGCCGAGGCTTTCGTGGTGTCGTAGTGCAATGCCACGCCCGCCCACGCCAGCACGATGTAGCGCAGGTTGCCGGAAACGCCCCAGAACAGCGTGGTCGTGGCCAGCGAGATCTGACCGAGCTTGTCTTGCCACAGCCGGCGATTGCACCCCACGAAATCGCGCACCAGCTCCAAGGGGTTGGACGCGAAGGACTGCAAAGGCGCCTCCGTGCGCGGGATGCGCAGGTTGAACCACGCGGCAATGGCGTAGAGCAGCACCAGCGTGGCGATGGCCGCCTCGGCTGGCGTGTTGATGCCGCAATCGAACCCCGGCAGGTCGATGGCCAGCAGGTGCGGTGCCACGTGATGCCCCATCAGCTGGCCACCCAGCACCACGCCCAGGATGATCGAGGTGATGGTCAGGCCTTCGATCCAGCCATTGGCCTTGACCAATTGCGAAGGCGGCAGCAACTCGGTGAGGATGCCGTATTTGGCCGGAGAGTAGGCGGCAGCGCCCAGGCCCACCACCGCATAGGCGATCAGGGGGTGGCTGCCGAACAGCATCATCAGGCAGCCCACCACCTTGATGAGGTTGGACAGGAACATGACCCGTCCCTTGGGCAGCGCGTCGGCGAAGGCGCCAACGAAGGGGGCCAGCACCACGTAAAAAAGCGCAAACATGGGCACCAGGGCCGCCGGCTGCCAGTCAGGCGCCCCACTTGACTTCAGCAGCTCCACCGCCGCGACGAACAAGGCGTTGTCGGCCAGCGAGCTGAAGAACTGCGCCGCCATGATGGTGTAGAAGCCTTTTTTCATGCGCGCAGATCAGGGGGTCACGTGGTTTCCAGTCAAACATCGGCTGCCAGGCACGGCCGGGTGACGCATCACCACGCCCGATCAAGGCAGCGGGTTATAGCACGCCGACCTGACACAGGACGGCCCGCGCCCACCCCTGGCCGCGCGCCACCAACACCGAAGAGGGATCAAAACCGGTGCTGCGCCCGCGGGACGGACGAGGCTGGCAAAATCCCACCCCATGCCGCGCCCGCTAGAAGCCCTGATCCACCTCGACGCCCTTGGGCACAACCTCCACCGAGCGCGCGAATGCGCCCCCGACGCCCAGGTCTGGGCGGTGGTCAAGGCCAACGCCTACGGCCACGGCCTGGAGCGGGCATTCGAGGGCCTGCGCGCCGCCGATGGTTTCGCATTGCTGGACATCGCCGAGGCCCGCAAGCTGCGCGAGATGGACTGGCGCGGCCCCATCCTGCTGCTCGAAGGCGTGTTCGACGCCCGCGACCTCGAATGGTGTTCGCGCCTGGGCCTGTGGCACGTGGTGCACTGCGAGCAGCAGATCGACTGGCTGGCCCAGCACAAGACCGAGTGGCCTCAGCGCGTCTTCCTCAAGATGAACACGGGCATGAACCGCCTGGGTTTCACGCCACAAGCCTTTCGCAACGCCTGGCTGCGCCTGAGCGCCCTGACCCAGGTCGACGAGGTCTCGTTCATCACGCACTTCTCTGACGCCGACGGACCGCGCGGCATCGCCCACCAGGCCGAGGTCTTCCAAGCCCACACGGCCGACCTCAGCGGCGAGCGCAGCCTGTGCAACAGCGCCGCCACGCTGCGCCACGCCCACGACCCGAAAATCCGTGGCGACTGGGTGCGCCCGGGTGTCATGCTCTACGGTGCCTCCCCCGATCACCCCGAGCACGATGCCGCACACTGGGGCCTGCAGCCGGCGATGACCTTGCGCTCCAGGCTGATCGGGGTGCAGCACCTGCAGCCCGGCGACACCATCGGCTACGGCAGCCGCTTCACCGCGGACCGCGCCATGCGAATCGGCGTGGTGGCCTGTGGCTACGCGGACGGTTACCCTCGACACGCACCGGATGGCACGCCGGTGCTGGTCGATGGCGTGGCCACCGGCATCGTCGGGCGCGTGTCGATGGACATGATCACGGTGGACATCAGCCACATCCCGCAGGCCGCCATCGGCACCGAGGTGACGCTGTGGGGCCGAGGCCCGCATGGCACCTCGCTGCAGATCGACGAGGTCGCGCGACACGCTGGCACCATCGGCTACGAGCTGATGTGCGCGCTGTCGCCGCGGGTGCCGGTGCAGGCCATCGACGCCCATGGCGCGGTGTGAATCTTGCTTGCATGGGCGCCCTTTCCAACACAACAAGACCCCCGCATGATGGACCCCGATACCCAACGCCACCAGCTGCGCATGACCGTGCTCATGACGCCGGACATGGCCAACTTCTCCGGCAACGTGCATGGCGGCACCATCCTCAAGCTGCTCGACCAGGTGGCCTACGCCTGTGCGGCGCGTTGGGCCGGCTGCTACGTGGTCACGCTGTCGGTCGACCAGGTGACCTTCCGCCAACCCATTCACGTCGGCGAGCTGGTGACCTTCCTGGCCTCGGTGAACTTCACCGGCACCTCGTCGATGGAGATCGGCATCAAGGTGGTGGCCGAGAACATCCGCACCCAGGTGGTGCGCCACGCCCAGAGCTGCTTTTTCACCATGGTGGCCGTTGACGATCAGTCGCGCCCGACGGCCGTCTCGCCCTTGACGCCCAGCACGCCCGACGAGAAACGCCGCTTCGAAGCAGCCAAGCTGCGCCGCCAGCTGCGCCAGGAGCTGGATCGCCGATTCCGCGCCATCCAGAGTGGCGCCGTCGACCCCGCCACATCGGCCGACGGCGCCCCCAACGGCGAGGCGCAGGCCTGAGGCATGGCACGCGACAAAACCCTTTTCGTGTGCCGCGAGTGCGGCGGCACCAGCCCCAAGTGGCTGGGCAAGTGCCCGCACTGCAACGCCTGGAACACGCTCGACGAAGCCCGTGCCGAGCCCGCCGGCGGCAAGAACCGCATGCAGGCCATGGCGCGCGGCCTCAACGCCACGCAGCCCGTGACCACGCTGTCCGAGATCGAAGCCTCTGAGGTCTCGCGCACGCCCACCGGCCTGGAAGAGCTCGACCGGGTGCTCGGCGGCGGCATCGTCTCCGGCGGCGTGGTGCTGATCGGGGGGGACCCCGGCATCGGCAAGTCGACCCTGCTGCTGCAGGCGCTCGATGCCCTGTCGCGGCAGATGAAGGTGCTCTACGTCACCGGTGAAGAAAGCGGTGCCCAGGTGGCGCTGCGCGCACACCGCCTCGGGCTTGATGGCTCGAAGGTGCGGGTGCAGGCCGAGATCCAGCTGGAGAACATCATCGCCACGCTGGAGGCCGAACAGCCCTCGTTCTGCGTGATCGACTCGATCCAGACGCTGTTCTCGGACCAGCTCAGCTCGGCCCCGGGTTCGGTGGCACAGGTGCGCGAATGCGCCGCCCACCTCACCCGCGTGGCCAAGGCCTCGGGCTGCACCGTGGTGCTGGTCGGCCACGTCACGAAGGAAGGCTCGCTGGCCGGCCCTCGCGTGCTCGAACACATCGTCGACACGGTGCTGTACTTCGAGGGCGACACGCACAGCAGCTTCCGCCTGGTGCGCGCCATCAAGAACCGCTTCGGCGCCGTCAACGAAATCGGCGTCTTCGCCATGACGGAGAAGGGCCTCAAGGGCGTGACCAACCCCAGCGCCATCTTCCTGTCCACGCACAGCGAACCGGTGCCGGGCTCGTGCGTGCTGGTCACGCTCGAGGGCACACGCCCGATGCTGGTCGAGATCCAGGCCCTGGTCGACAGCGGCGGCCCCAGCCCCCGCCGCCTGAGCGTGGGTCTGGACCGCGACCGCCTGGCCATGCTGCTGGCCGTGCTGCACCGCCACGCGGGCATGGCCTGCTTCGATCAGGACGTGTTCGTCAACGCGGTGGGGGGCGTGCGCATCAGCGAGCCGGCGGCCGACCTCGCTGTGCTGCTGGCCATCCAGAGCAGCCTGCGCGGCAGGCCGCTGCCCAAGGGCTTCATCGCGTTTGGCGAAGTCGGCCTGGCTGGCGAGGTGCGCCCTGCCCCACGCGGGCAGGAGCGCCTGAAGGAAGCTGCCAAGCTGGGCTTCTCGGTGGCCATCGTGCCCAAGGCCAATGCCCCCAAGAAGCCCATCGAGGGGCTGACCATCCACCCGGTCGACCGCATCGAAGAGGCGATCAACCTGGTGCGAGGCTTTTGAAGGTCAGCCTTCCTCGTTGGCCGACTTGCACTCGGCCTCAGCCGGGTTGACCGAGCAGCGCACCTTCTTGATCACCGACAGGCCACGCTTGTCGTACACGCCCTGGCCCAGGATGGCCAGGCGCGACTCCTGCAGCATGGTGTTGTACTGACGGGCCTGCTCGGCGGTCAGGTCGATCCAGGCGCTGCCGGGGATGCTGGCGTCCGCGTTGCCGATCAGGGCCATGGCGCGGTCGAACTGACCGGCCCAGTAGCCGCGCGACTTCTCGCCGAAGCCGGCCGGGAACTTGGCGGGGTTGAGCACCACCTGGTAGGTCAGGATCATCAGCGGGAAGCGCGCGATGCCGCCCTTGGCGCCCAGGCCCTTGTTGAGTTCGAGCGGCTTGTAGGCCAGCGTGGGCGCGGCGATCATGTCGATGCTGCCGGCGTTGAACTGGGTGGCGAAGTTGTTGATGTCGGCCGACACGGGCTGGGCCTTGATGCGCTGGATCATCATCGACTGGGCCTTGTCGTGGTCGAACGAGGCGATCTTCTTGCCGGCCAGGGCTTCGACGGTGTTGATGCTGCGGTCACGCACCATCGGGTAGGCCGCGCCGAAGGGGAAGATGCCACCGACTTCCGTGCCGCCCTGGCTCATCAGGCCGGCTGCCTGGGGTGCGGCGAACGTCTGCACGACCTTGCGCACGACGTCGTAGCTGGCGGGCATGTCGATCTTGCCGTCGCGGATGACGGTGGTCGCGCCCAGGGTGTCGATGGAGGCGGCCACGCCGTTGAACTCGCGGGTGCGAAAGGCCGTGGCCATCAGCGCATCGCACTGGCCAGAGCGGAAGTCCGCCGTGGCGGTGGCTTCGTTGTTGTAGGCCTTGAGCTCGAGGCTGGCGCCCTCCTTCTGCATGGCCAGGGCGTAGTCCTTGGCCATGTTGTAGGCGTCGCCGGTGGCGCCGACGATGTCGAAGACGCAGACCTTCTGGCCGGCTTGGGCAGCCAGCGTGCAGGCAGCCAGGGCAAGCGCTGCGCCAGCGCGCAGGGCAAAGCGTTGAGCGTGTTGAGCGTTCATGGGATCTTCTCCGGGTTGGAACGGCCCGGCATCAGACCGGGCGCGGCTTCGTTGGAAACAAAGCCGCGATCCTAGAAACGCCTCCCAGCCGCCTGTAACGACATGCTGCGCTCTGCCGCGATGCGCAACACCTGCCCCTCGGGGAACGGCCCCTCAGCGGGCCGACAACTGTCACGACCGCACACACATCGCCCGGGCCCTGTGGCAAGGGCCCGTCAGCGCATGGACCGCCATCGACACGGGCAGCCGGCGCCTCAGCGGCGCAGCATCTGGCGCAGCTTCACCCCGGTGGCCGCCAGGACGCCAAAGTAGACGACCGCCGCCGCCGCCAGGCAAGCTGCCAGCAAGCCGATGCGCACGAAGGGCTGGGCACGCAGCCCGATCCAGTCGATGTGCGTGGCGGCCCACCACATGCCCACGCCCAGCAGCGAGGTGGCCAGCACCACCCGAACGAAGAAACCGAGCCAGCCCGGTGCCGGGGTGTAGCGCCCGCTCTGCTTGAGCCCGCGCAGCAGCCAGCCCGCGTTGACCAGCGAAGCCAGGCCAATGGACAGCG
The DNA here is from genome assembly GCA_001770725.1 of Burkholderiales bacterium RIFCSPHIGHO2_01_FULL_63_240. GTDB lineage: Bacteria > Pseudomonadota > Gammaproteobacteria > Burkholderiales > Burkholderiaceae_C > Aquabacterium. The sequence goes on along the minus strand of MERU01000009.1, from coordinate 330,251 downwards.
CCAGGCCAGCCTGCTGGAACATCGGCACGAAGACGACGTTGAGCACCTGCGTGAGCACCAGCACGGCGATGCCGATGCGCACCGGGGTGCGGATGTCTTGCGCGGCATAAAAGCCCGGCGCCAGGATCTTGATCGACACCAGGCCCATCAGGCCCACGCCATAACCCATCAGCGCCCTCACCGTCTGGGTGACGTCACTGTCCTGGAAAGCACCGTAGTGGTAGAGCACCGCCACCAACGGCGTCGGGAAGACCAGCAGCGCCACGGCACATGGCAGGGCCAGCATCACCACCAGGCGCAGCCCCCAGTCCAGCAAGGCCGAGAACTGCTGGGTGTCGCCACCAGCCTGTGCTTTTGACAGCTGAGGCAGCAGCACCACGCCCAGGGCCACGCCCAGCATCGCGGTGGGGAACTCCATCAACCGATCGGCAAAGGTCAGCCAGGACACGGCCCCGGCCCCCAGGTGCGAGGCGATCTGCGTGTTGACCAGCAGCGAAAGCTGCGCCACCGACACGCCCAGCAGCGCTGGCGCCATCTGGCGCAGGATGCGGTGCACGCCATCGTGGTGCCAGGCCTTGCGCAACCCACCCCAGGTGAACCCGATGCGCGGCAGCACACCCCGGCGGCGCAGCGCGGGCACCTGGATGCCCAGCTGCAGCACCCCGCCCAGCATCACGCCGATGGCCACCGCCAGCACGGGATCGAACCCCCAGCGGCGAAACAGCGGCGCGCCCAGCACGGTCGCGGTGATGACCGACACGTTGAGCAGCACCGGCGTGGCAGCCGGCACCGCGAAATGGCCCCAGGTGTTGAGCACGCCCGCGCTCAGCGCCACCAGGGACATGAAGCCGATGTAGGGGAACATCCAGCGCGTCATCAGCACGGCCATGTCAAAGCCGCCGCTTTCCTGCAGGCCCGACGCCATCAGCCAGACCAGCACGGGCGCCCCGATGACGCCCAGCACCGACACCACCAGCAAGCTCCAGAACAGCACCGTGGCCACCGAGTCGATGAGGCCCCGGGTGGCTTCTTCGCCCTGCCGGACACGCGTTTCACCCAGGATGGGCACGAAGGCCTGCGAGAACGCCCCTTCCGCGAACAGCCGGCGCAGCAGGTTGGGGATGCGAAAGGCCACCTGGAAGGCGTCGGTGGTGGCGCTGGCCCCGAAGTACGAGGCGAAGAGCTGCTCTCGGACCAGACCGGTGATGCGCGATGCCAGGGTCAGCAGGGAGACGATGGAGGCGGATTTCAGCAGGCTCATGGCGCATTATAGGAAGCGCCCCGGGGCCGACTTGCCGACTCATCCCGGCCGTGGTAGAGTCCTGGGTTCCCCAACCTGCCGCTTCTGCGCGGGTGCGAATCGAGGCCGCCGAATGGTTTGGCGCCCTCGGGCATCCACAGAGGTGTTGCGCGCTGGTTCACCAGCGCAAAGAGCTCATCATGGCATCTGCATCCAAAGCCAAGAAGACCGTCCGCATCGCATCGGGCCGCAAGCGCGTGCGCCAGGACGTTAAGCTGAACGCCGCCAACTCGGCCCTGCGTTCGAAGTTCCGCACCGCCATCAAGGGCGTGCTCAAGGCTGTCAAGGCAGGCGACAAGACCCAAGCCGCCGCCGCCTTCAAGACCGCTCAATCCGTGATCGACTCGATCGCCGACAAGGGCATCTTCCACAAGAACAAGGCCGCTCGCCACAAGAGCCGCCTGTCGGCCAAGATCAAGGCCATCGCCGCCTGATCCTTGCCTGACGGCACACCGGGGCTGACGAGCCCCGGACACGACAAAGCCCGCGCAACGCACGTTGACGCGGGCTTTTTACTTGGGTTTCTTCCTTGAGGCTTGCCCTGCCCTCACCCCCTTGGGGCGTCCGGCAGCAGGCAGGCTTCGAGCACCTGCAGCTCGTTGTCGCGGGCGAAGTTCATGACGAAGTCCCAGGCCATGGGCTCGAGGTCTCGCAAGGCTTCGTTGACGACCACGCACTTGACGTTGTCCACGCTGGTGGGAACGCAGTAAGGGGAGTATCCGATGTGGGCCATGGGGCCCGATGCCCCGCCCGGCTTGAAGCAGGACATGGCGCCGGCCAGGCGCTCGGCCCAGTCACTGGGACGGAAAGTGCGGCCTTGCGTGGTCAGGCCGAGGATGAAGACTTCTCGGGGTTTGGGGGTGCGTTCTGGCGATGAGGGCGTCGACACGGTGGCGCTTCCGACGGGCTGTGCAATGGGTGAATTGACAGGCGCAGGGCCAGATTGTGTCTGGCGTCTGCGGGGAACCAGGGCAACAGACCGCGGGTAGCGGGCTGCCGCACTGGGTGATGGCCGCCACCCAGCCGATGGGACTCGGGGGTTGCCATGCTGACAGGGAGTGATTGTCGCGGATGCGAGCAGCTGCTGCAACTTGGATGCCAGCATCCGCGCCGCATTGCGGGGTGTGCGCAACTGCGCCAGCGATCCAGGCGGGTTGGAGCGGGCCGATCGCTCAGGGTTGGCACCAGGGCGCGAGCGCGTTATTGCATAGAATGTTCGCTCTCTCACCTCACCGAGCCCCGCTCATGAACGCCCCTGTCAACGCCATGCCCCATGTGATGCCCACCTATGGCCGCCTGCCCGTCGCCCTGTCGCACGGCCAGGGTGCCGAAGTCTGGGACACCGAGGGCCGACGTTACCTGGACGCGCTCTCGGGCATCGCGGTCAACACCCTGGGGCACAACCACTCCAAGCTGGTGCCCGCGCTGCAGGATCAGGTCAGCAAGATGATCCACTGCTGCAACTACTACCAGGTGCCGCTGCAGGAAGAGCTGGCCCGCCTGCTGGTCGAGCGCTCGGGGCTGACCAACGTCTTTTTCTGCAACTCGGGCCTGGAGGCCAACGAGGCCGCCCTGAAGATCGCGCGCAAGTTCGGCCACGACAAGGGCATCGACCGCGCCGAGGTCGTCGTCTACGAAAAGGCCTTCCATGGCCGCTCCATCGCCACGCTGTCGGCCACGGGCAACCCCAAGGTGCACGCCGGTTTCGAGCCGCTGGTCGAGGGCTTCGTGCGCGTGCCGCTCAACGACATCGAGGCGCTGGAGGAAGTGGCGCGCACCCACCCGAACGTGACCGCCGTGTTCCTGGAGGTCATCCAGGGCGAAGGTGGCGTCAACCCGGCCCGCGTCGAATACCTGCAGGCCATTCGCGCCCTGTGCGACCGCCAGGGCTGGCTGCTGATGCTCGACGAAGTGCAGTGCGGCATCGGTCGCACAGGCAAGTGGTTCGCGCACCAGTGGGCCGGCATCCAGCCGGACGTCATGCCGCTGGCCAAGGGCCTGGGCTCGGGCGTGCCGGTGGGCGCGGTGGTGTGCGGCCCCAAGGCGGCCGAGGTGCTCAAGCCGGGCAACCATGGCACCACCTTCGGCGGCAACCCGCTGGCCATGCGCGCCGGCGTCGAGACGATCACCATCATGGAAGAAGACCAGTTGCTGGCCAATGCCCAGCACGTGGGCGAGCACCTGATGGCCGCGCTGCGCCGCGACCTGGGCAAGGTGGCGGGCGTCACCGACATCCGTGGTCAGGGCCTGATGATCGGCATCGAGCTCGATCGGCCCTGTGGCGTCATCCTCAACCGGGCGCTGGACGCCGGCCTGCTGCTGAGCGTGACGGCCGACAAGGTCGTGCGCCTGCTGCCGCCGCTGATCTTCACCGCGTCCCAGGCCGACGAACTCGTCGCCATCCTGGTGCCGCTCATCAAACAGTTCCTCGCCGAACCGAAGGCCTGAGCGTCATGAAGCCCGGAAACAGCCTGATCAAGCATTACCTGCAGTTCAAGGACCTGCGCGCCCCGGAGTACGAGTACCTCTTCCAGCGCGCGGCCAGCATCAAGCAGCGCTTCAAGAACTACGAGAAGTACCAGCCCCTGTCGGACCGCACGCTGGCCATGATCTTCGAGAAGGCTTCAACGCGCACGCGTGTGAGCTTCGAGGCCGGCATGTACCAGATGGGTGGCTCGGTGGTGCACCTGACCACCGACGGCAGCCAGCTGGGCCGCAGCGAGCCGATCGAGGACAGCGCGCGCGTGATCTCGCGCATGGTCGACATCGTGATGATCCGCACCTACGAGCAAGCCAAGATCGTCAAGTTCGCGGCCAACTCGCGCGTGCCGGTCATCAACGGGCTGACCAACGAGTACCACCCCTGCCAGATCCTGGCCGACATCTTCACCTACATCGAGCACCGCGGCTCGATCGCCGGCAAGGTGGTGGCCTGGGTGGGCGACGGCAACAACATGGCCAACACCTGGCTGCAGGCGGCCGAGTTGCTGGGTTTCACGGTGCACGTGAGCACGCCCAGCGGCTACGAGATCGACCCCGAGGTGGCCGGCATCTCGAACCCGGGCTGCTACAAGGTTTTCAAGGACCCCATGGACGCCTGCCGTGGCGCCCACCTGGTGACCACCGACGTGTGGACCAGCATGGGCTTCGAGGCCGAGAACGAAGAGCGCAAGAAGGCCTTTGCCGACTGGTGCGTGGACGCCGAGATGATGGGCGTGGCCGCACCCGATGCGCTGTTCATGCACTGCCTGCCGGCGCACCGCGGCGAAGAGGTCGAGGCCGAGGTGATCGACGGGCCGCAGTCGGTGGTGTGGGACGAGGCCGAGAACCGCCTGCACGTGCAGAAGGCGCTCATGGAGTACCTGCTGCTGGGGCGCATCGGCTGAGCTGTTTCGGCCTCAGGCGAAGGCGCCCACCCTGAACACGGCCACGGCCTGGGCGAGCTGATCAGACTGGCGCGCCAGGCTCTCGGCCGCGGCGGCGGTTTCTTCCACCAGCGCGGCGTTCTGCTGCGTGGCCTGGTCGAGCAGGCCGATCGTCGTGTTGATCTGGGCGATGCCGTGGTTCTGCTCTGAACTGGAGGTCGTGATCTGGCCGACCAGTTCGGTCACGCGCCGCACCTGGTCGACGACCTGGCCGATGGTCGAGCCGGTGCTGTCGACCAGCGAGCTGCCGGACTCCACCTGCTCGACGCTGCTGGTGATGAGCTGCTTGATCTCCTTGGCGGCCTCCGCGCTGCGCTGGGCCAGGCTGCGCACCTCCGAGGCCACCACCGCGAACCCACGCCCCTGCTCGCCAGCTCGGGCGGCTTCCACCGCGGCGTTCAAGGCCAGGATGTTGGTCTGGAAGGCGATGCCATCGATCACCCCGATGATGTCGGTGATCTTGCGGCTCGATTGCTGGATGCCGTTCATGGTCTCGACCACGCGGCCAACGGCCTGCCCGCCTTCCACGGCCACGCCGGAGGCTTGAGCGGCCAGTGTGTTGGCCTGCTGGGCGTGTTCGTTGCTGTGCTGGATGGTCGCGGCGATCTCGTCGACCGAGGCGGCGGTTTCCTGGATGCTGGCAGCGGCCTGCTCGGTGCGCGAGCTCAGGGCGGCGTTGCCCTGGGCGATCTCACCCGAGGCCGAACGGATGGCCTCGGTGGACTGACGCACCTGGTCGATGGCCGCTGCGATGCGGGACAGGGACTCACGCAGCTTGGTCACGGCTGGGGCCTGGGTGCGTTGCGGCGGCAGGCCCAGGTTGATGCGGCCATCAGCGGCCTGCAGGTGGTCGGCGATGCCCATGATTTCCTCGGCGGCGTCGAAGGAGGCCTTGGCCCGGGCGGCCAGCAAGAGCAGCACGGCGGTTTCGGCGACCACGAACAGGGCGTGCTCGATGACCCGCATGAAGCTGGGCTCGCTGAAACACATCGGGCCCCAGCCCCAGGTCTGGAACTGGTTGAAGCTCAGGTGGTGCACGGCGATGGCGCCCGCCCCCATCAGGATGGGCAGCGCACGGCGGTAGACGGTCAGGCAGGCCAGGAAGGCGAAAACCGCGAAGTGGGCTTCGTTGTGGCCGCGCGAGACGTGGATCATCAAGCCGACCATCGCCATGCCCAGCACCGGCAGCAGCAGGCGGCTGCCCTGGGCGCCCTTGGACACCCAGGCCACACCCAGGCTGGCGGCCATCAGCAACAGCCCCGACAAGGCGCCAACGACGAAATTGTCGTACACGCCCGCGTAGACCAGGGTGCCGACGAAGACCGCGCCCACGGCGGCCAGGACAACGGTGTCGTTGGGTTCGAACGAGGGTGACGCAGGGTGAACTTGGCTCATGTGGATCGGCTGAAAGGATGAAGACTTGCTCGTCTTATCGATTCCTGGCCGCACAACTTGAGGGCCTTTGCCAAGTTCCCAAACGCGAATTGAGGCAGATCAAAAGCGATAAGCCAGGCGCAGACCGCCCCAGTGGCGGCCCTGCACCGTGATCGGCGCCGAGGCTTCCTTGAGCATCACGAACTTGCCGCCACCCATGTCGCGGCGGTAGGTCTGCAGCAGGAAGGGCCGCGTGTTGCGCGCCGAAGCCAGGCCCGTGCGGTCGTTGAAGATGCGGCGCCAGCGGCTGTTGGCGGTGTTCCAGACCACATCACCCGGGCGTTGCGCATGGCAATAGAGCTTGTTGTGGGTGGAGATGTAGCCATTGCGGTCGGCGGCGATGCAAAAGACCACCTCCGGCAGCGCTTTCAAAGCCGCTTCCTGCAAGGGCGGGAAGAGGTCGTCGGTCAGGGCGTTGAACGCGGTGCTGTGCTGCGCCGGGTTGGTGCCGGCCAGTGGCTGGTAGTGTTCGTCGAACAGCTGCGACAAGTTGATGCGCCCCGAGCCCACGGCCTGCTCCAGTCGCTGTGCGATCTGGCCGGCGACCTGCTGGGCCAGCTGGATGTAGGGCGTGTCGGCGGTTTCGACGCCACAGGTGGCGATGACTTCCATGAGCCGCTCGGAGACACCCAGCACGCGTTCGCTGCGCTTGGCGGCGTCGGCCAGCGCGTTGCGCACGGTATCGACCTCCTGCCCCATGCGGCCAACCTGCTCCTGGATGCCCTGACTCAGGCCAGAGCTGGCGCCCGCAGCTTCGACGATGCGCTGCACGGCGCTTTCAGCCCCCACCAGGGCCAGGTGAACCTGGCGGCCTTGATCTGCCTTGGCGGCATCGGCTTGCACATCGACCCGCAGGTCCTGCGACAGCGACTGGATGCGTTGGTCCAGCGAGGCCACCGTGCCCATGATGGCCTTGGAGATGGACTCGACCTGGGTGGAGAGGTCCTTGACGGCGTCGGCCACAACGGAAAACCCCAACCCCGCCTCGCCAGCGCGCTTGGCTTCGACCGAGGCGTTGAAGGCCACAAGCCGCGTCTGCAAGGCCACCTTGGTGATCTGGCTGGCGGCGTCCGACACCTGCTTGAGGGTGCTGACGACCCCGGCGACTTCCTCGCCCACGTGCTCGACGCTGGCGCGGGCGCGCTGCATGGCCTGCTGGCTCTGCATGGTTTCGGCCTGGATGCGCTGCTGCGCCTCGGCGATCTGGCGGGCCTGGGTTTGCAGCTCGCTCAGGGCCGTGGTCTGGCGCGTGGCGATGGCGGCCGAATCATCGAGGGCCCCCCGTAACTGGGCCGCTTCGAGGCCCAGGCCACTGCAGTCGCGCTGCAGCACCTGTGCGAGCGCATAAACGGATTCGGCCCCTTCCGAGCGCACCGGCTCGGCAGGGACCGCAGGCGAAACCGATGCCACGGTTTCGCGCTTCTTGAACAAGGCCAACATGGGAACCCCTCTTCAGAAGGGAAGCCATCGCCCCAGGGAGCCGAAGCTGGCTGGCTTCAGGTCACCATTCTCGGAGCTTGACGCGCAGCCGGGCGATGGATTGGCTGTGCAGCTGGCAAACACGTGATTCGGTCACGCCCAGCACGGCGGCGATTTCCTTGAGGTTCATGTCCTGCTCGTAGTACATGCTCATGACGTACTGTTCTCGCTCTGGCAGGTTCTTGATGGCTTCGACCAGAGCATGGCGCATGCGGTGGTCTTCGAGCAAGCTCAAGGGGTCGTTGCCTTCGTCGGTGACATGGCGATCGAGGTAGTCGTTGTCGCCGTCCTCGCCGCTCATGTCCTCCAGGTAGATCAGCTGGGTGCCACGCACCTTGCCGAGCATCTCCTGGTACTCGGTCAGCGCCATGCCCATTTCCTTGGCGATCTCGCTTTCCTGCGGGGCGCGTCCGAGCTTTTGCTCCAGGCTGTGCACGGCCCGTTCGATGTCGCGCTGCTGCTTGCGGGTGCCACGGCTGAGCCAGTCGGCGCCGCGCAATTCGTCGAGCATGGCGCCGCGGATGCGCTGGGTCGCGAAGGTCTCGAACTGCACCCCCTGCCCGGCGTCAAAGCGCGTCAACGCATCGGTCAGGCCGATCATGCCGACCTGGATGAGGTCGTCGATCTCGACGTTGGCCGGCAGCTTGGCGATCATCTGGTGGGCCAGGCGCCGCACCAGTGGGCTGTACTGGCGCAGCATCGAGTCGATGTCGAGACGGCCTTTGGCGGTGTACGTGCTGGACATGCTGGGCTCCATGAGCATCTTCAGTTGAGTACGGGTGACACGCGGGCAGGCAGGGCTGCACCGGGCGACAACAGGTGATCGAAAGCGGTCTCGCCCAGGGTGTGGGGCAAGGCGCAGTGCAGCAGGCCGGCGGCCAGCTCCATGAAGCGGGCGTCGGGGTCGACCGAGGCGGGCTCGAGGGGGTCCAGGCGCAGGGCAACGCGTTGTGCGGCACCCAGGAACTGATCCGAGCACTGGGACAGGCGGCGGATCACCTGGTCGGCCTGCTGGCTGTGGCGCGGGGCGCACATCAGCAGGTCGTAGGCCATCCAGCCGCCGCGCTGGCTGAGCACCTTGACCGCCGCATAAGCATCGGTCAGGCCCTCGGCCAGGTCATTGGTGAAGACCAGCGGACGCAGGTTGTGCAGGCGACCGCGGTCGGCAAAGATGCGCACCAGCTCGCTGGCCGATGCGTGAACCAGGATGACGTCGCTGCGGGCCGAGGCGTCGGCCAGGGCATCGAGCAGGCTCGAGCAGGAGCCTCGGGCATCGGCGAACTTCAGCGGCAGGCCGCGCGCGGCCATGTAGCTGACGTGATCGGACAAGCGCTCGATGCCTTCAGAGGGGTCAAATTCGGCCAGCTCGCTGGGCACACGGGCCTGCTCGCCGGCGTCGACGACCAGGGTGCTGAGGCCCCAGGCGGCGTACGCCGCGCACAGGCGCTCGAGCACCAGGCCGCCCGCACTGGAGCGGGTGTTGGCCACGACCGGGATGAAACGCAGCACGCGGGCGGCGAACATCTGGCGCAGGCCCTGGGCCTGGTCAACAGGGTGGACAGGGTGGGCAGGGAGAGCGGAACGCACGGGTCGGACCATGGGTGGCGGCTCGGTGGAGGTCAGGCGGTGGCGGCGGCGCGGGCGGACTGCTGCAGCATCTCAGGCATCGAGGGCGTGGCCAGGATCAGGCTCACCTCGTTGGGATCGAGGCGGTAGGCCGGGTTCAGGCTGGCACGCAGCGCGCGGTGCACCAGGGCTTGCGACGACAGACGGTGCCAATCTTCAGGCACGCGTTGGCCGTTTGCCACGCCCAGGACCTTCTGCTTGTGACGGATTAACGCATCCAGCGCCGGACCGAGCTTCACGGCCTCGTCCAGCTTGGACAGGATGACGCCGCAGCACTGGTGGGCCTGGTAGGCGTGCATGACGTCCTCGATGGCGTCGCCCTGGGCCGAGGCGTTGATGACCAGCAGTTTCTTGATGCTGGGGTGCGAGAGCATCTCCAGCAGTTCCTTGGTGCGGCCATCGCGCTGGGCCATGCCGGCGGTGTCGATCAGGATCAGTTTCTTGCCCGACAGCAGCTCCAGCAGGTCTTCCAGGGCGGCGCGGTCGTGGGCCATGTGCACGGGCACGCCCAGGATGCGGCCGTAGGCGCGCAGCTGTTCGTGGGCGCCGACCCGGTAGGCGTCCAGCGTGATCAGGCCCAGGTTCTGCGCGCCGTGCTTGGCGGCGAAGGTGGCGGCCAGCTTGGCGGTGGAGGTGGTCTTGCCCACGCCGGTCGAGCCGATGAGGGCGAAGATGCCGCCCTGGTCCTCGATGGCGCGTTCGGTGTCGGCGGTGTTGAGGTTGCGCTGCAGCACCTGGGTGGCCCACTCCAGCTCGTCGTGCTGGCCGTTGTTGACGTCGGCGGGCATGGCGTCGAGCAGCTTGCGGATCAGCACGGTCGAGAAGCCGCCGTCCAGCAGGCGCTGGGCCAGGTTGGCCTGGGCAGGGGTGCGGCCCAGCTTGTCCAGGAAGGCCATGGTTTCGAAGCGCTCGGTCATCATGGCGCGCATGGCACGCAGCTCACCGAGCAGGGTCGTGTTGGCCTCCTGGGCGGAGCGCAGGGCCTCCAGGGTGGCGGTGTCGGGCTGGGCCGCCACGGGTGCGGCCGGCTTGGCCTGAGGCTGGGCCTTGGCGGCCGGGCGGGCGGCGGCGCGAGGGGCTTCCTGCTGAGCCACCATGCGGTCCATGGTCAGCTCCTGAGCCTGGGCGGCGGCGCGGCTGGACTGTGCCTGGGCCTGGGCGACCTGGGCTCGGGCCAGGGACTCGGCCTGGTTCGGCACCGCAGCGTGGGCGGCGGCCGGCGCGGCCTGGCGGGCAGGCTGGCGCGGGGCGATCATGGGCTCGGTCACGGCCAGGTCCACGGCGGCGATGTGGGCGGCGGCCTGGCGACGCGGTTCGGCGAAACGCTGGTTCAGCTGGGCTTCGGGCGCGGCCATGGCCGGCTCGGTGCGCGACTGGATGGCGGCCTGGCGGCGCTTGAGCATGCGTTCGCGCACATAGTCCTGGAAGGACAGCGTGCTCATCGCCAGTTGCTTGACGTCTTCCTGCACGGTGTGCGCCAGGTTGGCGACCGACTGGCGGGCAGCCGCTGCGCCCTTGGCCAGCGGACCCGAGGCGTCTTCCTCGTCTGCCATCTCCTCGCGACCCAGGCTGGGCTCGGCCGCAGCGCGGTTGGACATCGACTCGACCGCGGCCATGCCGTCGGCGGCCATGGCCAGGATCTCGATGCCACCCTCGGCTGCGGGCTTGGTCGACAGCACGATGGCCTCGTCCCCGAAAGCAGCCTTGACCTTTTGCATGGCCTCGCGGCTGTTGCGTCCAATGAAGCGTTTGACGTTCATGCGTGGCCTCCGATCAGGGTACCGATGCGAATCGAGTGGGTCTCAGGAATCTCGCTGTGTCCCAGCACCTTGAGACGAGGTGCGGCGCGCTTGAGGAGTCGGGCAACCGACGGACGGATCGCGTCGGGCACCAGCAGGCAGGCGGGGTGGCCCATGTTTTCCTGACGGTGCGTGGCTTCGGCGGCCTGGCGGGTCAGGTGGTCGGCGACGCCCGGGTCGAGCATGGGGCCGTTGGCCGAGGTCAGGGCCTGGGTCAGCAGGCGCTCCAGGTCGGGCTCGATGGCGATGACGTCGAGCTCGCGCACCGGGCCGTAGATCTGCTGGACGATCGCCGGGGCCAGGCCGACGCGGATGCGGCGGGCCAGCTCGGACGGGTCGTTGACCAGGTTGGGCTGCACGGCGCAGTGCTCGGCCATGGTTTCGATGATCGAGCCCATGTCGCGGATGTGCACGCCCTCTTCGAGGAGGAGCTGGAGCACTTTCTGCAGGGTTGCGATGCCGACCATCTTGGGAACCACGTCTTCGATCAGTTTGGGAGCCAGTTTCGTCACGTGCTCGATGAGCTGTTGTGTCTCGACGCGGCCCAAAAGCTTGGCGGCGTGGAGTTGCATCAAGTGTGAGAGATGGGTGGCCACCACGGTCGAGGGATCAACGACCGTGTACCCGGCCATTTGCGCGACATCGCGCTGGCGCTCTTCGACCCACACGGCGGGCAGGCCGAAAGCGGGGTCCACGGCCTGGGTGCCGGCGATCGGGTTGGTCACGTGGCCGGGGTTGATGGCCATCAGCATGTTCGGGTAGACCTCGCCCTCGCCCACCACGGCGCCGCGCAGGGTGATGCGGTAGAAGCTGGGCTTGAGCTCCAGGTTGTCCTTGATGTGCACAGATGGCGGCAGGAAGCCGACTTCTTGCGCGAACTTGCGGCGAACGCCCTTGATGCGGTTGAGCAGGTCGCCACCGCGGTCCTTGTCGACCAGCTGGATCAGGCGATAGCCCACTTCCAGGCCCAGGGTGTCGACCGGCTGCAGGTCTTCCCACGAGGCCTCGCCGTTGGGGTTGGGGGCGGACTGGGGCTTTTCGGGCGCCTTGGGAGCCTGGCGGGCGGCCTCCTGCTTGGCGTAAATCCGCCAGGAGGCGTAGCCCAGGCCGCTGGCCATCGGCAGGAAGATCAGCGAGGGCATGCCCGGGATCACCCCCAGCAGGCCGATGATGCCGGCGGCCACGCCGATGACCTTGGGGTTCTCCAGCATCTGGGTGGTGATCTGGGTGCCGACGTCCTGGTCCTTGCCGACCCGAGAGACCACCATGGCGGCCGCCACCGAGATCAGCAGCGCCGGGATCTGGGCCACCAGCGCGTCACCGATGGCCAGCAGGATGTAGGACTCGGCGGCCTGCGAGGCCGACAGCCCGTGCTGCACCACGCCGATGATGAAGCCGCCGATGATGTTGATGAACAGGATCAGGATGCCGGCGACGGCGTCACCGCGCACGAACTTCGAGGCACCGTCCATGGAGCCGTGGAATTCGGCCTCTTCGCCCACCTCGCGGCGGCGCTTGCGGGCCTCGGCCTCGTCAATCATGCCGGCGCTCAGGTCGGCGTCGATGGCCATCTGCTTGCCGGGCATGGCGTCCAGGGTGAAGCGGGCCGCGACTTCGGCGATGCGCTCGGAACCCTTGGTGATCACGGTGAAGTTGATCACCACCAGGATGGCGAAGACGATGATCCCGACCGCGAAGTTGCCGCCGATCAGGAAGTGGCCGAAGGACTCGATCACCGCGCCGGCGGCGCCCGTGCCGGTGTGGCCCTGCAGCAGCACGACACGGGTCGAGGCCACGTTCAGCGACAGGCGCAGCAGCGTGGTCAGCAGCAGCACCGAGGGGAAGGCCGCGAAGTCGAGCGGGCGCAGCATGGTGGCCGCCACCATCATCACCATCAGCGACATGGCGATGTTGAAGGTGAAGAAGATGTCCAGCACCAGGGGCGGCAGGGGCAGCACCATCAGCACCAGCACGGTCACCACGAGAAGCGGCGCGACCATCATCTGGAACCGTTTGGCGTCGCCTGACGACATCGCCAGCAGCTTCTGCATCCAGGGGTTCATGGGGGGCACATCCTTGAAGGGGGTTGCAAGGATTGTTGGCCGCCGACTGGAGAATCTTTAGGGAGATAAGCGGGGGTGGCGCGCGCCTATTCGGACCACGTTGCGTGGGACGAAAGTCACGGTTTGTCCCTGTGCCGTGGCAGGCCCCTGCGAACGGGTGATCACCCTATGACGGATGTCACGATCACTCGCCCAGAATGGACCCTCGGCCTTCGAAGCAACGCACTAGTGGGCGCACTCAAAAATCCGGGAGAAACCATGAAATTGCGCACGATCACCCTCGCCGCGGCAGGCCTGCTGGCCACCGCTGCTGTGCAGGCCGAATTGCAGACTTGGCGGTTCACCGACAGCCATGGGGTTGTCGGGCCCGCCGGCACCTTCCTGGACGTCGTGTTCGACACCGACGCCCGCATTGAGGTCGTGACGGACACCACCTTGCAGCTTGGGCAAACGACATTCGAGGCGTGGGTCAACCCGATCGTGAGCTGCTTCTTCAACGGCGTCACTTACACCCCAACAGGGGGCAACTGGATCCCAACGGGCACTTCCCCGTCGGTTCTCTGGAAGTTCGGCGCCAACGCCTCAGGCGCCCCTTCCGAAGTATCCTTCGATGCCTTTGACCGAGGCGGATCCTTCGACGGCCAGGGCAAGTCTTTGGCGCAAGCGCTTGAGCTGCTCGCCGAGCGCCTGCCCTTGAACGAAGACCCTGCCCTGCCCCCGGTCTTTCACAAACAACCGATTTTGTCGGTGACGCGCACGCTGGCTGGCCTGCAACTCGTGGATGGTCTCGTGGCGAGCCGCATGGAGCGCATTTCCAGCGTGCCCGAACCCAGCGCCTGGGCCTTGACCCTGCTGGGCAGCTTGGGCGCGGCCGCCCTGGCCCGCCGCCGTCAAAAGGCCACCGCTCAGGTCTCCTGAACCTTCGCCGCCTCTGAGCGCAGCGGGTCCATGTCGTCCGGCACGGGCAGGTCAGGCAGGTTGCCCGGCATGGTGCCCCGGCCGCTCAGCGCCTGCTTGAGCTGGTACACGTAGGCCAGCACCTGGGCCACCGCGCTGTAGAGCTTGACCGGCACCTCCTGGTCCAGCTCGGTGTGGGCGTACAGCGCCCGCGCCAGTGGTGGGGCTTCGAGCACCGGCACCTTGTTCTCGGTGGCGATGTCCCGGATCTTGAACGCCAGCAGGTCCAGACCCTTGGCCACCACGCGTGGCGCGCCCATCGAGCCTTCTTCGTACTTCAGTGCCACGGCGTAGTGGGTCGGGTTCATGACCACCAGGTCGGCGGTCGGCACGGCAGCGAGCATGCGGCGGCGCACCCGCTCGCGCGCGATCTGCTTCATGCGGCCCTTGACCTCCTGGTTGCCTTCCTGCTGCTTGAACTCTTCCTTGACCTCCTGGTGCGACATCTTCATGCGCTCGGCGAACAGGAATTTCTGCAGCGGCCAGTCCAGGATGGCAAAACCGGCGATCACCAGCAGCATCGTGCCCATGACCTGACCGAGGGTGACGCCCAGGTCGCGGATGGCCGCCGGCAGCGGCTGCGCCAGCAGGTCGGACATGCTGGGCCAGACCTTCATCAGCGTCATGACGCCCACCGCGCCGATCACCAGCGCCATGGCGCAGGCCTTGAGCGCGTCGATGAGCTGCTGCTTCTTGAAAAGGTTGCCCAGCCCACTGATCGGGTTGAGCTTGCCGAAATTGGGGGCGAGCACCTTGAAGGACATCACCCAGCCACCGGAGGCCACCGATGCGGCGGTCGAGGCCAGGGCCACGCCCACGCCCACGGGCACCACCATGAAGAGCGCCTGAACGCTCCAGTCCGCCAGGCGCTGGAGCATGAAATCGGGGGACGCCACGGCGCGCGCATCGAAGCGAAGGCCGCCCGTCATGAGCTTTTGCAACTGGTCCAGCCACAGCGGGGTCAGTCCCATGAGCACGCCCGTGGCCGCCAGCATCACCAGGAAGTGGCCCAGGTCCTTCGAGCGGACAACCTGGCCGTCCTTGCGGGCCTTGTCCAGTTTCCGCTGCGAGGCTGGTAACTGCTTGTCTTGTGAGCCTTCTTCGGACATCGGGGGTGGGGCCTGGGCGAACCGGTGGGTAGATGCCAGGCAGTGTGCTCAACAAGCCTGCCGGACATGGCTCGGAAAAACCGCCTCCGAGCGGGTCTGATCCCTCAGACACCAGGAGGTGAAAAACCCGGAATGCACCGCACCGCCCCCACAGTTCCACCGCTCAACGTGCCCGAGGCGGCTTAGGATGAACCCAATGGCCGAATCCGTCCGCTTCAACGACCACGTGAAGGACCAGCTGGCGCGCACGCCCGAGCTGGCGCGCCGCATCGTGGCGCGCACCCAGGCCGCGCTGCGCGACAGCGGCACCGACCTCTCGCTCGCGCAAGACCGCAACTTGCTTTTCGGTGTGGACGAGACCGTGCAGGCCCGCCGCGCCGACTTCGAATCGGCCCTGGCCCAGCACCTGCAGGACGAGATACGTGCCACGCAGGGCGAAGGCCCGGGCGGGCGCAAGCTGCACGAGCTGACCATCGACCAGCTCACCCTGGTCGACGAGAACCAAGCCGAGCAGGACATCGAGATCTCCCGCACCGTGCAGCTCATCGACCTGGTGGCCGAGTGGGAGCTGCGCGA
This sequence comes from Burkholderiales bacterium RIFCSPHIGHO2_01_FULL_63_240, assembly GCA_001770725.1. Classification (GTDB taxonomy): domain Bacteria; phylum Pseudomonadota; class Gammaproteobacteria; order Burkholderiales; family Burkholderiaceae_C; genus Aquabacterium. The sequence goes on along the minus strand of MERU01000009.1, from coordinate 314,483 downwards.
GCTGCAGGCCTGCACCTCGGCCCTGCAAGGCGACGCTGCGCCGCGCCCGCACACCAACCCCCTGCGTCCCGCCGTCTTCGCGCGGGCGCTCGGCGCCGCCACCCGGGTGCTGCCGCTGTCCGCAGGCGAGCGCAACATGCTCCTGCGCCTGGCTGGCCGCGTGCTGGCCGACTGCCTGCGCGAGCACTACCGCGAGGTGTCGGACACGCTGAAGTCCCTGGGCTGCAAGCCGCTGCCCTTCAAGGCCGTCACCCACCCGCGACGCAGCCCGCCGCCTTCGGCGCTGGTGGTCACCCAGCCCGGCGCGCTGGAGAGCCTGCTGGACCGCATGCCGCTGCCGCCCGCGCCACCCGCCACGCCGGCAGCCAGCGGTGGCACCCTCACCTTCGGCGTGCTCTCGCGCAAGCTCGACGAGATCAACGACCCGCAAGGCCTGGCCGCACGGCGCTCCGAGGCCCAGGTCTCGCGCCTGCTGAGCACGCTCTTTCAGCAGATGCAGGCCGACGCCGAGGTGCCCGCCTCCTTGCGCCAGTTGATCGGGCAGATGGAGCCCGTGCTGCAACGCGCCGCCCGGCAGGACGCCTGGGTGCTGCGCAGCGACCAGCACCCCGCCTGGCGACTCATCAACCAGATGGCCGCCTATGCCGCGGGCTACGGCGAGAACGAAGGGGCCGCGCTGCGCGGCTTCCTGGCGTTCATGCAACCTCGCATCGCGCGCATGCTGCCCGAGCCCGGCCCCAGCAGCGTCGAGCTCGAAACCACGCTCAAGGAGATGCAGCAGTTCATCGTCTCCCAGAGCCAGGCCGCCGTCCAGCAGGCGCCCCAAGCCGTGGCCCGCCTGCGCGAAGCCGACCAGCGCCTGACCCTCCACCCGCTGCTGCAACAGCAGGTCGTCAACCAGGTCGAGCTGGTCAAGCTGCCGCAGGTCATCAAGGACTTTCTGTGCGGCCCCTGGGTCGAGGTGCTCACACACACCATGGCCACCACCTCGCCCGAGGACGACGAGTCCCAGGCCATGCTGTGCGTGGTCGACGACCTGGTGCAAAGCCTGCAACGCCCTGAGAGCATCGAGGCCCGCGAGGCGCTGCGCCGCAAGCTGCCCGACCTGAGCTGCCGCCTGCAACGCGGCATGGCGAGCATCAACATGCCCCGGGCTGAACAGGAAACCCTGCTCGAAGCCCTGATGCGCATGCACACGCGCGTGCTCATGGCCACGCCCAAACCCGCGAAGCCCGAACGCGAGCGCACCGGCTTCGAGTCCAGCACCCTGGCCAACCTCGACGCCCTGCTCGACGACCTGCGCTTCATGCAGGCGGGCGAGCGCCCGCTCGACACCAACCTGGGCTCGCTGCCCACGGTGCCCATGGCCTTTGGCGAAAACGCCGACGACGCGGCCATCCTCGCGCGCCGCCGCCAGTGGGCCGACGCCCTCACCCCGGGCACCTGGTGCAAGCTCTTCATGCAGGGCCAATGGACCACGGCGCGCCTGCTGTGGGTCAGCGACAACCGCCAGTTCTACCTGTTCGGCAGCGACCTGGCCGGCCGCCTGCACTCGCTGAGCCGGCGCGCACTCGAACGCCTGCGCGCCGAAGGCCTGGCCACCAGCCTGCAAGACCGCAGCCTGATGCAGCGCGCCGTCGACAGCATGGTGCAGGAACTCGACAGCTGAGCCCCCGCGCCCGCCAGGCTGCGCGGTCTGCGGCATCATCGCGGTCAGCACAACGCAGCGAGGTCCCCATGCCCATCCGCCCCTACCGGGATGGCGATGAAGTCGCCGTGGCCGACATCTACCGGCACTACATCCTCCACACCACCGTCACCTTCGAGGAGGCGCCCCTGACGCCCCAGGCCATGCGCGAGCGCATCCTGGGCTGCGTCAATGCCGGCCACCCCTGGCTGGTCTACGAGGGCGACGACTCCGCCGTGCACGGCTATGCGTATGCGGGGCCTCACCACCACCGCGCGGCCTACCGCCACACCCTGGAGTCATCCATCTACCTGCGCCACGGCCAGCAAGGCATGGGGCTGGGCCGCGCGCTCTACAACGCCTTGCTTGACCAGCTGGGCCAGACCACCTGCCACGTGGTGCTGGGCAAGATCGCCCTGCCCAACCCCGCCAGCGTGGCCCTGCACCATGCGCTGGGCTTCAAGCAGGTCGGGCACCTGCACGAGGTCGGCTTCAAGTTCGGCCAATGGATCGACATCGGCATTTTCGAGAAACGCCTGGGATGAACACCATGTACACGCTCTACGTCGCCAACAAGAACTACTCCTCGTGGTCGCTGCGCCCCTGGCTGCTGATGACCGAGCTGGGCCTGCCATTCGAAGAAAAGCTCGTGCCTTTCGGACAGGTTGCCTTCACCAGCTTCGCGCCCAACGGCAAGGTGCCTTGCCTGCACGACCAGGGCACCATCGTCTGGGACTCGCTGGCCATCACCGAGTACCTGGCCGAGCGCCACCCCGGCGTGTGGCCCACCGACGCCAGCGCACGCGCCTGGGCTCGCTGCGCCAGCGCAGAGATGCACTCCGGCTTCTTCGCCCTGCGCGAGGCCTGCACCATGAACTGCGGCCTGCGCATCCGCCTGCCCGAATGGCCAGCGGCGGTCAAGGCCGACTGGCAACGCGCCGAGGCGATCTGGCAAGAAGGGCTGCAACGCTTCGGCGGCCCCTTCCTGGCGGGCGACCGGTTCACAGCCGTGGACGCCTTCTTCGCGCCCCTGGCCTTTCGGGCCCAGACCTATTCGCCCGAACTGGGCCAGATCGCGCAAGGCTACGTTCAAAGGCTGCTCGCCCTGCCCGGCATGCAGCGCTGGTACCAGCAGGCCCTGGCCGAGACCTGGCGCGACGAGCCCCATGAAGCCGATGCGCGGGGCAAAGGCCAGTGGCTGCAGGACCTTCGCCAGCCGGGCTGAAGGCTCACTCCATGTTCGCCGGCACCACCGTCCAGTGCTGGCGGGTGTCGCCGTGCGAGTTGACGCTTTCCATGTGGACCGGAAAGCCCCACAGCCGCGCAACATGCTTGAGCACCTCGCGCGTGCTGTCGTGCAGCGGGCGGTCGTTGTGCTGCGTGTGGCGCAGCGTCAACGAACGGTCGCCACGCAGGTTCACGCTCCAGACCTGGATGTTCGGCTCGCGGCTGCCCAGGTCGTACTGGCGTGACAAGGTCTCGCGCAAGGCGCGGTAACCCAACTCGTCGTGGATGGCGCTGACCTCGTATTCGCTGGCCTTTTCGTCGTCGCGGATGGCGAACAGGCGGAAGTCGCGCATCACCTTCGGACTCAGGAACTGGCCGATGAAGCTCTCGTCCTTGAAGTTGCGCATGGCGTAGTCCAGCGTCTTGAGCCAGGCGTGTTCTTCCTTGGGCACGCCCACGGCGGACCCCGCGAAATCGGGGAACCAGGCCCGGTCCTCGTCGGTGGGGTTCTCGCAGATGCGCTTGAGGTCCGTGTACATCGCAAAACCCAGCGCATAGGGGTTCAGGCCACTGTAGGCGCGGTGCCCCACCGGCGGCTGGAACACCACGTTGGTGTGCGACTGCAGCCACTCGATCATGATGCCGTCGGTCAGGTGACCGTCTTCGTACATGGTGTTGAGCAGCGTGTAGTGCCAGAACGTGGCCCAGCCTTCGTTCATGACCTGGGTCTGGCGCTGCGGGTAGAAGTACTGCGCCACCTTGCGCACGATGCGCACGATCTCGCGCTGCCAGGGCTCCAGCAGCGGGGCGTGCTTCTCGATGAAGTAAAGCAGGTTCTCCTGCGGCTCGGGCGGGAAGCGCCGAACGGTCTCTTCCTCGGGGCGATCGGCTCGGCGGGGCAGCGTGCGCCACAAGTCGTTGACCTGCTGCTGCAGGTAGGCTTCGCGCTCCTCGCGGCGGGCCAGTTCTTTGTCGAGCGACAGCTTGCCGGGGCGGCGGTAGCGGTCCACGCCGTGGTTCATCAGCGCGTGGCAGCTGTCGAGCAGCTCCTCCACCGCGTCGATGCCATGTCGCTCTTCGCAGCGGGCCACGTAGTTCTTGGCGTAGACCAGGTAGTCGATGATCGAGCCCGCATCGGTCCACATGCGGAACAGGTAGTTGCCCTTGAAGAAGCTGTTGTGGCCGTAGGCCGCGTGCGCGATCACCAGGGCCTGCATGGCCATGGTGTTCTCCTCCATCAGGTAGCTGATGCAGGGGTTGGAGTTGATGACGATCTCGTAGGCCAGGCCCATGTGGCCGCGGCGGTAGTTCTTCTCCGTCTGGATGAACTCCTTGCCATACGACCAGTGGCGGTAGTTCACCGGCATGCCCACGCTGGCGTAGGCGTCCATCATCTGCTCGGCGGTGATGATCTCGAGCTGGTTGGGGTAGGTGTCGAGGTGGAAGCGCTTGGCGGTGGCGCGGATGACGTCGTGGTACTGCTCGATCAACTCGAATGACCAGTCCGACGACCCGGGCAGCGGGTGCTCGGCGCGGTGAGGCGATTGATGGGGCGTCAGCAAGGCACTCATGCGTCCACTCCTTCCTTCTTGAACAGTTCGCGAAAGACCGGGTAGATCTGCGAGGCCTCCAGCACCTTGCGCATGGCGAAGTGCTTGTGCGTCTCGGCCAGGCTCAGGTACTCGTCCCAGAGGTTTTGCTCGGTCTGGGCCACCTGCACGTAGGCGTAGTAGCGCACCAGCGGCAGGATCTTTTCTTCCAGGATTTCCTTGCAGCGGCTGGAGTCGTGGTGCCAGTTGTCGCCGTCAGAGGCCTGGGCCACGTACAGGTTCCACTCGCTGGTGGGGTAGCGCGCGCGGATGACCTCGTCGAGCAGCACCAGGGCGCTCGAGACCACCGTGCCGCCGGTTTCGGTGGCATGGAAGAAATCGTCTTCGTTGACTTCCTGCGCCTGCGTGTGGTGGCGGATGAAGACCAGCTCGATCTTGTCGTAGTGGCGCGTGAGGAACAGGTACAGCAGGATGAAAAAGCGCTTGGACAGTTCCTTGCGCTGCTCGTCCATCGAGCCCGAGACGTCCATCACGCAGAACATCACGGCCTTGGTGGTGGGCACCGGCACCTTGACGCGGCTGCGAAAGCGCAGGTCGATCGGGTCGAGGAAGGGGATGCCGGCCACGCGGCCGCGCAGGTGCTTGAGGCGCGTCTCGATCTGCTCGATCTCGACAGCGTGGTCGTGGTCGAGTGCGTCATCGCCCTCTTGCTTCTCGCCGCGCAAGGCGGCCATGCGTTCTTCGAGCTCTTCGATCTCTCGGCGGCTGCTGGCGCCCAGCGCGATGCGCCGACCCAGCGCACCCCGCATCGAGCGCACCACGTGCAGGTTGTTGGGCGTGCCGTCGTTGCTGAAGCCGGCGCGGTGGCTCTTCCACTCGGGCACCTCAGCCAGCGCGGTCCTCACCATGTTCGGCAAGGCCAGGTCCTCGAAGAAGACCTGCATGAACTCTTCCTTGCTCAGGCTGAAGACGAAGTCGTCCTCGCCTTCGCCGGAGTCGCTGGCTTCGCCCGAGCCGCTGCCCTGCCCCCCCCCGCCCTGGGGCTTGTCGATGCGGTCACCGCGCACGTACTCGCGGTTGCCGGGGTGCACGACGTCGCGCGTGCCACCGTCACCATGGCGGAACACCGGCTCGCCCAGGTCCCGCTTGGGGATGGCGATGTCCTCGCCCTTTTCGATGTCGCGGATGCTGCGGCCATTGATGGCCCGCTGCACGGCTTCGCGGACCTGGTCCTTGTGGCGGCGCAGGAAGCGCTCGCGGTTGCCGATGGATTTGTTCTTCCCCGCGAGGCGTCTGTCGATGATGTGTTGACGTGTCATGCGCAGTTCGCCGTTTGTGGATCAAGCAGCCACCAGGGATCCGGCTTTGCCGGGCCCTTGGTGGCGCCCCCTTGAAGGGGGAGCGCCGGAAGGCGCTCGGGGGTGGGTCATCAGATCAAGACGACTTCCGCACGCGCAGGTACCACTCGCACAGCAGGCGAACCTGCTTGGGCGTGTAGCCCTTGTCGACCATGCGGTTGACGAAGTCCTCGTGCTTCTTGGCCTCGTCGGCACTGGCCTTGGCGTTGAAGCTGATGACCGGCAACAACTCTTCGGTGTTGCTGAACATCTTCTTCTCGATCACCGTGCGCAGCTTCTCGTAGCTGGTCCACAGCGGGTTCTTGCCACCGTTGTTGGCCCTCGCGCGCAGCACGAAGTTGACGATCTCGTTGCGGAAGTCCTTCGGGTTGGCGATGCCGGCCGGCTTTTCGATCTTCTCCAACTCGGCATTGAGCGAGCCGCGGTCGAAGATCTCGCCGGTGTCGGTGTCACGGTACTCCTGGTCCTGGATCCAGTAGTCGGCGTACGTGACGTAACGGTCGAAGATGTTCTGGCCGTACTCGGAATAGCTTTCCAGGTAAGCCGTCTGGATCTCCTTGCCGATGAACTCGGCATAGCGCGGCGCCAGCATCTCCTTGATGTAGGCGATGTACTTCTGCTCCGTCTCGGCCGGGAACTGCTCGCGCTCGATCTGCTGCTCCAGCACGTACATCAGGTGAACGGGGTTGGCCGCCACCTCGGTGCTGTCGAAGTTGAAGACCTTGGAGATGATCTTGAAGGCAAAGCGCGTGGAGATGCCGCTCATGCCTTCGTCGACGCCGGCGTAGTCCCGGTACTCCTGGATGGACTTGGCCTTGGGGTCGGTGTCCTTGAGGCTCTCGCCATCGTAGACCTGCATCTTGCTGTAGATGCTGGAGTTCTCGGGCTCCTTCAGGCGGGTGAGCACGGCAAACTGGCTCATCATCTTGAGCGTGCCCGGGGCGCAAGGCGCCGCGGCCAGCGACGAGCCGCGCACCAGCTTCTCGTAGATCTTGATCTCCTCGCTCACGCGCAGGCAGTAGGGCACCTTGACGATGTAGATCCGGTCGAGGAAGGCCTCGTTGTTCTTGTTGTTGCGGAAGGCCTTCCACTCGCTCTCGTTCGAGTGGGCCAGCACGACGCCGTCAAAGGGGATGGCGCCGAAGCCTTCGGTGCCTTTGAAGTTGCCTTCTTGCGTGGCCGTCAGCAGCGGGTGCAGCACCTTGATGGGCGCCTTGAACATTTCCACGAACTCGAGCAGGCCCTGGTTGGCCAGGCACAGGCCGCCGGAGTAGCTGTAGGCGTCCGGGTCGTCCTGCGCGTAGGTCTCGAGCTTGCGGATGTCGACCTTGCCGACCAGCGAGCTGATGTCCTGGTTGTTCTCGTCACCCGGCTCGGTCTTGGCGATGCCGACCTGCTTGAGGATGCTGGGGTAACGCTTGACCACCTTGAACTGGCGGATGTCACCGCCGAACTCTTCGAGGCGCTTGACGGCCCAGGGGCTGAGGATGCGCTGCAGGTAACGGCGGGGGATGCCGTATTCCTTCTCGAGGATGGGGCCGTCTTCCGCCGGGTCGAACAGGCCCAGCGGCGACTCGTTGACCGGCGAGCCCTTGATGGCGTAGAACGGCACCTTCTCGGCCAGCAGCTTGAGCCGCTCGGCGATGGAGGACTTGCCGCCGCCCACCGGGCCCAGCAGGTAGAGGATCTGCTTCTTTTCTTCCAGGCCTTGAGCGGCGTGGCGGAAGTAGCTCACCACCTGCTCGATGGCGTCTTCCATGCCGTAGAACTCTTCGAAGGCCGGGTAGAGCTTGATGACCTTGTTGGTGAAGATGCGGGACAGGCGCGGGTCGTTGCGCGTGTCGATCATCTGGGGCTCACCGATGGCCAGGAGCATGCGCTCGGCGGCGGTGGCAAACGCGGTCTTGTCGCGCTTGCAGATGTCGAGGTACTCCTCGAGGGTGTATTCCTCTTCGCGGGTGCGCTCGTAGCGGGCGGCGAAATTGCTGATGACGTCCATGCTGACCTCCTCGTCAACGACCTGTCCGAATGACCTGTCTGTTCAACGCCTGAAGATCGGCCCGGTTTACCCGACTGGTGACACCGGCGCGACCACTCAAGCATCGCCTTCACACCAAAGATCTAGGAAATCACCTCACCCAGGTGGGCGAAGTAAGAAGCCTTTTACCCACCAGATGATGTGAACCTGTCGCCCCTATCTTGCACCTTTTTTGGCGTTTGCGTGCGGCGGGCTCACAACAAACGGGCCCAGCGGGGCAACTTCACCGCATCGGCTCAGGCGTTGCTGCTGGCGCGCACTTCTTCCATGCTCGTGAACCCGGAGAGGACCTTTTCGATGCCGTCCTGACGCAGGGTGCGCATGCCCTCGCGCAGGGCGTGGGCGAGCAGCATGTCGGGGCTGGCACCGGTCTGGATCAGGCGGCGGGTCTCGGCGTTGACCATCATCAACTCATGCAGGCCCAGGCGGCCCTTGTGGCCGGTGTGGCTGCAGTGGTCGCAGCCGGGGCTGTGCCAGTGCAGCAGACGACCCTCCACCGCGAAGCGCGTCATCCACTCGGCTCTCAGGGACTCGCGGGTGACACCGGTGGGCTCCTGCCCGAAGACGTGCATGTACTCGTCCAGCCAGCCTTCAACCTGATCTTCGCTGGCCGGCTCGCTGGTCTTGCAGGCCGGGCACAGGCGGCGCACCAGTCGCTGGGCCAGCACGCACAGCAGCGAGTCGGCGAAGCTGAACGGATCCATGCCCATGTCGAGCAGGCGGGTGACGGTTTCGGGCGCGCTGTTGGTGTGCAGGGTCGAGAGCACGAGGTGACCGGTCAGCGAGGCCTCGATGGCCGTGCGGGCGGTCTCCGTGTCGCGCATTTCGCCCACCATGATGACGTCCGGGTCAGCGCGCAGCAGCGCGCGCAAGGCCTTGGCGAACGTCCAGTCGATCTTGGGGTTGACCTGCACTTGTCGCAGACCGGGCTGGGTGATTTCCACCGGGTCCTCGGCCGTCCAGATCTTGCGCTCGGGCACGTTGATGAAACTCAGCGCCGAGTGCAGGGTCGTGGTCTTGCCCGAACCCGTGGGGCCCACGCACAGCACCATGCCGTAGGGGCGCTCCATGGCCGATTGCAGGCGGCTGAGGTTGTTCGGGCTCAGGCCGATCTTGTCGAGCGGCATCGGACGGGTCGAGCCCAGGATGCGCATGACCACGTCTTCCAGGCCATTGTTGGTCGGGATGGTGGCCACGCGCAGCTCCAGCCGGTACTGGGGCACGAAACGCGCGAAGTTGATCTTGCCGTCCTGCGGTTTGCGACGCTCGGAGATGTCGAGGTCGCACATGATCTTGATGCGAGCGATGACGGCGCTGCGGTAGGTGTGCGGCAGCTCCAGGTAGGGCACCAGCTGGCCGTCCTTGCGAAAGCGGATCTTGACCTTGTCGCGCCCGGCGTAGCCTTCGACGTGGATGTCGGAGACACCCTGGTTGTGGGCCTCGACGATCATGGTGTTGATCAGGCGCACCAGGGAGTTGTCGCTTTGCTCGATGGCGCGGTCTTCGTTCAGGCCGCCATCCTGTTCTCGCTCCAGGTCCTCGACCAGGCGACCGGTGGCGGCAGAGTCGAGCTCGTAGGCCGGCAAGGTCAGCTCGTGGATGTTGAACGGCACGGCAGCCACGTCGGCACCCAGCTTGCCGTAGGCGTCGCGCAAGGCCCATTCGATCTGCGAGGACTGCGCCAGCACCGGCACGATGCGGCACTGGCTGACGAACTCCAGCTCCGACAGCACGATGCGCTTGCTCGGGTCCTCGACGGCAACGATCAGGCTGCCGTCGCGCCACATCAGGGGCACGGCGCTCAGGCGCGCGGCGACCGAGAACGGCACCTTGGTCAGCGCGTCCGGGTCGATGGGGAACTGCATCAGGTCGACCAGCGGGTAGCCCATCTTGCGGGCCAGCGCGTCGATCAGGTCCTGGCGCGTGATCAGGCCCAGGCGCACCATCAGCTCGCCCAGGGGCACGGTGCGGTCGCTCTGCTGCTGACGCAGCGCGTCTTCGAGCTGCGCCTCGGTGATCAGCCCCAGCGCGATGAGGGCCTCGCCGATGCGGATCATCGGCATGTTGCTTTGCTGCTCCAGCGCACCCAGCAGCTGCTCGGGCGTGACCACCTGCTGGTTGAGCAGGATGTCGCCCAGCTTGCGATGGCGCATGGCGGCCTGCAGGGCCACGGCCTGGTCGACCTGCTCGAGCGTCAGCACCTCGCCGGCCACCAGGGTCTCGCCCAGCGGCGGGCCCAGGTGCGACGCCGCGATGACCTCGTTGGGCACGAACAGTCGGGTCACCCCACCGGCCTCGTCTTCCGGCGGGAACAGGAACAGGCCGAAGCTCGATTCGATCCAGCCGATGGTGCGGCCACTGAGCTCGCCGCCGCCTCGCAACTCGATGACGTAGTCGGTGGCCGGGCGCTCGTTCAGGGCCTGGGCGTGCTCGCCCGCCTCGTCCAGGGAATCGCTCAGGGGCAGCAAGGGGCGCTTGAGGCTCAGGCAACGGAACTGCCCGAAACGCAAGGGCATGGTCGTGCGGGCCGGCGGCACCTGGATGTGGGCGACCTGGTCCTCGGGGACGAACAGGTTCAGGCGGCCCTGCATGACGCGCCCATTGAGCCCGACGATCTCGCAAGGCTCGTGGTCGATCTGCGCCCGGGCCGTGGGGTAGCTGGCCAGGGGCGGGGTGGGCCAGCGAAACCCGACAGGTTCCGCAGCGATGGGGTCGAGGTCGTCGGACATGGTGAACCATCCTAGGCAAGCGCACGCCAGGCAAAGGATGGAACAAAGGCGGGTTTGGGGGCGTGCATTTCGGCACGGAAACCGGCAAGATCCAAGCCATGAAAGCGTCCACCTCCCTGTTGGCACGCCAGCCCGTCGGGCTCAGCTTGCGTGCGCCGCACCTGGCCGATCTGTTCGCCCTCGCCCCTGCGCTGGGGTTCGTGGAGGTCCGCGCCAGTGACATCGGCGCCCTCGATGGCGTCCCGCTGGCCAGCCTGAAAGACCTGGCTGCCCGCTGGCCCCTGGCCGTCCAGGCCTCCGAAATCGGCCTGAGCGGGGAGATCGGACTGGTGGAACGCCCGCTGGAGGAGCTTGAACGCGCGGGCGGGTTGCACCTGCGGCGGCTCAGCCTGCCGCTGACCCCGGAGCGCGACCCTGGCGCCCTGGCCGCCGTGGTGGAGGTGATCCAGTCGCACGTTGGCCAGCCCGTGCTGCTGGAGTTGGGCCAGCACGCCGATGCGCTGGCCGACACCTTGAAGCTGGCCGATCTGGCCCGCCAGACGCGCAGTCGCCTGACGCTGGAGCCGGACCGGCTGCTGGCCCAGGCCGTCAACCGGGTGCGCCACAGCCCGTCCGCCCCCAGCTCCGAACGGCTGCGGTGGCAACGCGCCACGGCCCTGGTGCTGGACACGGTCTGGTCGCTGCCCCCCTCGCTGGTGGGCCAGATCCGCGTGGGCGGGTTCCGGGAGACCGAGCTGCCACGGCCGCCCTCACCCGCGCAGGGCGCCGATCGCAGCCAGCGGGTCTCGCCTTCGGGCTGGGCGCTGCTGCGCCAGACGCTGGAACACCTGGGGCCGGTGCCGACGGCACTGGCCTGGGACTCCGACCTGCCTGGCCTGGCCGTGCTGCTCGACGAGGTCAGGCTCGCCTCGGAGCTGATGGCCGAGGTCGGCGCCGACGGCGAAGAAGCGCTGGAGCTGGACGACTGAGGGTGGCCAAGCCACGCCGCCCAGGCGATCAGAAGTCGTTCGGGCGGAATTCCAGCAGCAGCACCGGCGGCACCTTGCCGCGCTCGTCGGCGGGCAGCACCTCGGTGCGGTCGACCGCGCGCAGCACGGCCTCGTCCCAGGCCGCCACGCCCGACGATGAAGTCAGCTTGCGCGCGATGATGCGCCCGTCGGGGGCGCAACGCACCTCGACCTTGGCCAGCGGGTTGCCGCTGACCTGTTCGGTGAAGACGATGTTGGGCTTGATGCGGGCCTTGATGCGGCCGGCATAGGCCGCACTCGGCCCCGCGCTGACCGCCGAGGGCACGCCCGCGCCGCCGGTGCCACCCAGCTCGTTCATCATCTTGGCGAGGTTGGCCTTGCGCTGGGCCTCGCGCTCGGCGGCAGCCTTGGCCTCGCGGGCCAGGCGTTCCTTCTCGGCCTTGGCTTTTTCGGCCTGCTCGGCTTTTTCAGCCTTGGCGGCCTTTTCCCTGGCCAGCTTTTCCGCCTTGTCGTCCTTGACCGACTCGGGCTTTTTCACCGGCTTGGGCGGGGTCGTGTCGAAGGTCTCCTTGGGCTGCTTGCGCGGCTTGTCTTCCTTCTTCGGCGTGCGTTCGGTGACGATGTCGGGCTTTTTCACCGGCTCGGGCTCCGGGCGCTCGACCGCCTTGGGCGGCGGTGGCGGCGCCACGGGCTCGGGCTCCATGACCTTCGGCGGCGGTGGCGCCACGCTGGGCGGCGCCCCGCGGGGGATCTCCGACCACAGCTCGGCCTCGACCGCGGGCTCTTCCTGGGTCAGCTTCCAGCTCACGGAAAAAGCCAGGCCCAGCGCCAGCAGCGCGTGCGCGGCCACGGCCAGGCCCAAACCCGGCCGCCAGCCGTCGGCGTCGCGCGGGCGCCAGCCCCGCCCCCCCTTGATGAACATGGGAGCCAGCTCGTCGCCAGGCAGGTTGCCCGGCGCAGTGGGTCGTCCGAACCCCGAGGTCACCGATCGGCCTCCTTCTCAAGCGACATGTCAGCCACCATTCGTGCGCACCGACAGCCCCACGCGCTGCACGCCGGCGCGCTGCAGCAGGTCCATCACCTGCACGACCGAGTCGTAGCGGATGTCCTTGCGGGCGCTGATGATCACGGGAGCGGCAGAGGGACCGCCATCGGCCTGGTCCTGGATCTCCTTGACCTGGGCGGCCATGGCGTGCACGGACACCTCGGACCACTCACCGCGGTTGACACGGATGCGCACCTGCTCGTCGGAGTCCAGCACGACCTCGACCACCTTCTCGGGAGCCTGTCTGGCCTTGCCCATGCTGGGCAGGTCGACCACACCCGACGGCAGCAGGGGCGCGCTCACCATGAAGATGATCAGCAGCACCAGCATCACGTCGATGAAGGGCACCATGTTGATCTCGTTGCGGGTGCGGCGTCGGCGCCCTCCCCCGCGTGCGTTGAGTTCGGCCATCTCTCAAGCCCCTTCAGCGCATCGGGTGGGCACCGGGCAGACCGCCCGGCACCGTGGGCTGGGCCACGGGTGCGGCGGCCAGCGGGGCCGCGTTACGCGCCAGGATGTTGGAGAACTCTTCCATGAAGGACTCCATCTGGATGGCGATGCGGTCGATGTCGCGGGCGAAGCGGTTGTAGGCCAGCACCGCCGGGATGGCGGCGAACAGGCCGATGGCCGTGGCGACCAGGGCCTCGGCGATGCCGGGGGCCACGGTGGCCAGCGTCACCTGCTGCATGTTCGACAGGCCGGTGAAGGCGTGCATGATCCCCCAGACGGTGCCGAACAGGCCGATGTACGGGGACACCGAGCCCACCGAGCCCAGGAAGTCGAGCCGGGCCTCGATGACGTCCATCTCGCGCTGGTAGCTGGCGCGCATGGCGCGGCGGGCGCCGTCCAGCAGGCTGGGCACGTCGGTGACGCGGCGCTCGCGCTGCTTCATGAACTCGCGCATGCCGGCGGCGAAGATGCGCTCTTGCGGTGCGCGCGGACCGCCTTCGCGGCTGGCGTCCTGGAAGAGCTCCTGCAAGGTGCGGCCAGCCCAGAAGGCCTGATCGAACGAGTCGTTGTCCTGGCGGATGCGCTTCAGACCGATCACCTTGCCGAAGATCACGCTCCAGCTGGCCAGCGACACGCCGAGCAGGATGGCCATCACGAGCTGCACGACCACGCTGGCTTCGAGCACCAGGTGGAGGATGGACAGGTCTTGGTTCATGGGGTCAAGTCTCCTTCAATCTTGCGGGGCGGCTGTTTCAGGCAAAGCCTCGGGCAGCCGGTCCAGGATGCGCTGGGGAATGCGGCCGGTTTTCAGGCGCGGCTCGGCGCCAGGTGTTTCGCCGGGCACGGTCTGCACCCAGCCGATGCGGATGCGGCCCTCGTTGAGCAGGGTCTCGCCCCGCCAGACCTGCTGCTGGAAGGCAACCGAGGCCCGGCCGCGCTCGACCAGGGTCACGGTGACGGTGAGCACTTCGTCCAGGCGGGCCGGCTGCAGGTAGCGCAGCGAGGTTTCCGCCACCACGAACATGCCCTCGCCTTCGGCGCGCAGGCCTTCCTGGTCGAAGCCCAGGGTGCGCAGCCACTCGGTGCGGGCGCGCTCCATGAACTTCAGGTAGTTGCCATAAAACACGATGCCACCGGCGTCGGTGTCTTCCCAGTAGATGCGCACCGGGTGGCGGTGGTGGCAAGGCACCCCTGGCGGGAGTGCCACGGCCTGCAAGCTGGTGGCCGTCGAGGAGGGCTCGGGGGCGTTCATGCCCCGGATTATCCCCGCAAGATCAAACCACCCCGCTCAGGCCAGGTCGGGCGGCACAACGGCGTGCAGCACCACCTGCTCGCCGCCCTCGCGTTCGCGCGAGCGCAGCCACCACGCCGCCCCCTTGCGCACCGACCAGGGTTGGTCCTGGCCGGTGAGCAGGCGCGAGGCCAACAGGCCCAGCGTGGGCTGGTGTCCGACGATGAGCACCGGCTCGCGGGCGTCGGGCCAGCGCGCGGCCGCCAGCACGTCGTCCACGCTGGCCAGGGGGTTGATGGCATCGACGGTGCGAAAACGCCTCCCCAGGGCTTCGGCCGTCTGCTGGGTGCGCCTGGCAGGGCTCACCAGGATGCGGGTGGTGTCGGGCAGGCGCTGGTTGAGCCACTCGGCCATGCGCGCGGCCTGGCGTTCGCCCTTGGGCGTGAGCGGGCGGGCCAGGTCGCGGGCCAGGTCGAAGGCGGCCGTGCCGCCCTCGTCTTCGAGCATCACCGCCTGGGCGTGGCGCCACAAGATCAGGTCCATGTCGCCGCCCCTTCCTCTCTCCGTCCGGGTCAATCCTGCGCCTGGTAGCGCGCCATCAGCGCCCGTTGCGCGCTGTGGCCGTCGGGCCGGTGGATGCGCTCGTAGCGCCCGTCGCAGAGCTGCTTCCAGGCGTCGATGCCGTCGTGCAGGTAGGGCACCAGGCATTCGTCGATCACCCGCTGGCGCAAGGCCGGGTCGCGCACCGGCCAGGCCACCTCGATGCGCCGCGTCATGTTGCGGTTCATCCAGTCGGCGCTGGACAGGTAGAGGGACTCCTCGTAGTCGGCCTCGCCCCAGCGGAAGTACAGCACCCGGGTGTGTTCGAGCATGCGCCCGACCACCGAGCGCACGCGGATGCGGTCGGTCAGCCCGGGCAGGCCCGGCGGCAGGATGCAGGCCCCGCGGATGATCAGGTCGATGTCCACGCCGGCCTCGCCCGCGTCGATCAGGGCCTTGACCAGGGGTTCGTCGGTCAGGGCGTTGCACTTGACCACGATGCGGGCGTCCTGCCCAGCCCTGGCGGCGTCCGCACAACGGCCGATCAGCCTGACCATGTGGTCCTGCAGGCTGAAGGGCGACAGCTGCAGCAGGCGCGTCGACTTCATCTGCGTCATGCTCGAGAGCTGCTGGAAGACGCGGTCGACGTCGGCCGTCAGGTCGGGCTGGCTGGTGAGCACGCCCACGTCGGTGTACAGGCGCGAGGTGCGCGGGTTGTAGTTGCCGGTGGACAGGTGGGCGTAGCGGCGCAGGCGGCTGCCCTCGCGGCGCGTGACCAGCATCATCTTGGCGTGGGTTTTCAGGCCCACGATGCCGTAGACCACCTGGGCGCCCAGGGCCTCGAGGCGCTCGGCCCAGTTGATGTTGGCCTCTTCGTCGAAGCGGGCCTTGAGCTCCACCACGGCCAGCACTTCCTTGCCGCGGCGCACGGCTTCGAGCAGCAACTCCATCAGCACCGACTCGCTGCCGGTGCGGTAAATGGTTTGCTTGATGGCCAGCACGTCCGGGTCTTCCACGGCCTCGCGCAGGAACTGCACCACCGCGTCGAAGCTCTGGAAGGGGTGGTGCATCAGGCAATCGTGCGCGCGCAGGTGCTCGAACAGGCCTTCGCGCGGCAGGTCGGACGGCCAGCTCGGCTCGTAAGGCTCGAAACGCAGCGGATCGGCGTCCGCCTGGTCGATGAGCTGGGTCAGGCGCACGAGGTTGACCGGGCCGTTGACCTGATAGAGCGCCTGCGGCGCCAGGCCGAACTGCTCAAGCAGAAAATCGGACAGGTCCGGCGGACAGGAGCGCACCACTTCCAGGCGCACCGCCTGACCGAACTGGCGCGTGCTCATCTTCGAGCGCAGGGCCTGGCGCAGGTCCGTCACGTCGTCTTCGTCGACGTCGATGTCGGAATCGCGCGTGAGGCGGAACTGCGAGAAGGCCTTGATCTCGCGGCCCGGAAAGAGTTCGTCCAGGTGGGCCCGGATGACGCTGGACAGCAGCACGAAGCCCTGGTGCCCCGGCTCCATCAGCGAGGCGGGCAAGGCGATGACGCGCGGCAGCACTCGGGGGATGCGAACGATGGCGATGTCGTTGTCGCCCCCGAAGGCATCGGTGCCACCCAGGCGCACGATGAAGTTCAGCGTCTTGTTGGCGACCTGTGGGAAGGGGTGAGACGGGTCCAGGCCGATGGGCACCAGCAGCGGGCGCACCTGGCGGCGAAAGAAGTCGGCCACCCACTCGCGCTGGTCGGCGTGGCGGTCGGCGTGGTTGAGGATGTGGATGCCGGCTTGCTGCAGCGCGGGCGTGACCACCTCGTTGAAGATCTGGTACTGCTCTTCGACCAGGCCGTGGCACTCGCGCGCCACCTCGTGGATGTAGGCCGGGTTGATGCCGGTGCCCGGGGTGCGGGAGGCCTCCATGACGTCGGCGTAGCGCACCTCGAAGAACTCGTCGAGGTTGGACGAGACGATGCAGATGTAACGCAGGCGCTCGAGGAGCGGCACGTCTTCGCGCTCGGCCTGGGCCAACACACGCCGGTTGAACTCCAGGATGGCCTGCTCACGGGGCAGGAGCTTGATGCGCGAAGGGGATGGAACCGGGCGGAGAACGGTGTTTTTCATGCACTGATGAACCGGCACACAAACGCCGGTGTCTTCAGTTTAGAGGAGCACGCCCTGCATCTTGATGACAGTTCCGTGACGCGTTCGGCTCATGCTCGAACTTGCGACAGCGTTTCGCGCAAGGCGGGGCCGCTCCCCTCCGGGCAGACCCGAAGGCCCACCGCGAACGCCCCCTCAGTGCGCGGCCTCCCAATTGGGCCCCGCCCCCACCTCGGCCAGCAGCGGCACCCGCAGGGTGGCCACCGAGGCCATCAGGCGCGGCACCTCGGCACGGGCCCAGTCGAGCTCGGCCTCGGGCACCTCCAGCACCAGCTCGTCGTGCACCTGCATGATGATCTTCGAGGCCCGGCCCTCGGCGTCGAGCGTGTCCTGCACGGCCACCATGGCCAGCTTGATCAGGTCGGCCGCCGTGCCCTGCATGGGCGCGTTGATGGCGGCGCGCTCGGCGCCGGCGCGGCTGGGGCCGTTCGGGCTGTTGATCTCGGGCAGCCACAGGCGGCGGCCGAACACGGTCTCGACGTAGCCCTTTTCCTTGGCCTGCGCGCGGGTGTCGTCCATGTAGCGCTTGACACCCGCGAAGCGGTGGAAGTAGCGCTCGATGTAGGCGTTGGCCGCGCTGCGCTCGATGCCCAGGTTCTGCGCCAGCCCGAAGGCGCTCATGCCGTAGATCAGGCCGAAGTTGATGACCTTGGCGTAGCGGCGCTGCTCGCTGGAGACCTCGTCCACCGGCACGCCGAACACCTCGCTGGCCGTGGCCTTGTGCACGTCCACGCCTTCGGCGAAGGCGCGCAGCAGGTTCTCGTCCTGCGAGATGTGGGCCATGATGCGCAGCTCGATCTGCGAGTAGTCGGCGCTGACGATGACATGCCCCGGCGGGGCGATGAAGGCCTCGCGGATGCGGCGGCCTTCGGCCGTGCGCACCGGGATGTTCTGCAGGTTCGGGTCGTTGCTGGCCAGCCGCCCGGTCACGGCCACGGCCTGCGCGTAATTGGTGTGCACCCGGCCCGTGTCGGGGTTGATCATCAGCGGCAGCTTGTCCGTGTAGGTGGACTTGAGCTTGGCCAGGCTGCGGTGCTCCAGGATGCGGGCGGGCAGCGGGTGGTCTTCGGCGAGCTTTTCCAGCACCTCTTCGTTGGTCGACGGCGCGCCGGTGGCGGTCTTCTTGACGATGGGCAGGCCCTGCTTGACGAACAGGATCTCGCCGAGCTGCTTGGGCGAAGACAGGTTGAAGGGCTGTCCGGCCAGCTCGTAGGCCTCCTGCTCCAGCGCGACGATGCGCTGGGCGAGCTCGTGGCTCTGCTGCTGCAGCAAGGCCTTGTCGATGAGCACGCCGTTGCGCTCGATGCGCTGAAGCACGCGCGAGGTCGGCATCTCGAAGCGCTCGTAGATGTCCTTGAGGCCCGGCTCGGCTTGGAGCTTGGGCCACAGGGCCTGGTGCACCGCCAGGGTCAGGTCGCTGTCTTCGCTGGAGTACAGCGCAGCGCGGTCGAGCGCCACCTGCGCGAACGGGATCTGCTGCGCGCCCTTGCCGGCCACGTCTTCGTAGCTCAGCCCGCTGCGGCCGGTGTAGCGCAGGGCCAGGTCACCGAGGTTGTGCTTGCGGTGGGCTTCGAGCACGTAGCTCTCGAGCATGGTGTCGTGGCGGTAGCCTCGGATGGCGATGCCGTGGTTGGCCATCACGTGGGTGTCGTACTTGATGTGCTGACCGAGTTTGGCCTTGACCTCGTTCTCGAACCAGGGTTTGAGGCGTGCCAGCACCTCGTCGATCGGCAATTGCTCGGGGGCGTCCGGGCCCTCGTGCCGCAGGGGGATGTAGCAGGCCTCACCGACCTTGTCGCTGAACGACAGGCCGACGATGCGCGCACGCATGGATTCGAGCGAGTCGGTCTCGGTGTCGAAGGCCACGAGCTCGGCCGCCTCGATGCGGGCCAGCCAGCGGTCGAAATCCGACCAGGTCAGGATGGTGTCGTAGCGGGTGTCGGGTGCGGCGGCGCTGGCTGGCGCACCGCCTGGTGCATCGGCACCGCCCCCCTCCTCGATGGCGCCATCGGCATCCCCACCACCAAACAGGTCACCCGTCGCACGATCTGCCGCGGGCTTGCTGGCCTTGGGCTTCGATGCCGGGCCCGCCGCAGCGCCGCCCTGGTCGGCCGCCGAGGCCTTGCCCAGCAAGCGCTCGACCTCCACCTTCGCGGTGCGAAAGCCGTAGCGCGTGTAGAAGTCGAGCAGCCTCGGCAGGTCCGGCGCCTTCATGGCCAGCGCGTCGAGCCCCGGCCACTCGGGCACGTGACCCGTGAGGTCGCAATCGAGCTTGACGGTGATCAGGCGGCGCCCCATGGGCAGCCAGTCCAGCGCCTTGCGCAGGTTCTCGCCCGCCACGCCCTTGATGCTGTCGGCCGCCGCCACGATGCCGTCGAGCGAGCCGTGTTCGGTGAGCCACTTCACCGCCGTCTTGGGCCCCACCTTCTCGACGCCGGGCACGTTGTCGACCGCGTCGCCGATCAGGGTCAGGTAGTCAATGATGCGCTCGGGCGGCACGCCGAACTTGGCCAGCACGCCGGGCTCGTCCAGCACCTCGGGCGGCTTGGCCATGGTGTTGATCAGCGAAACCTTGTCGTTGACGAGCTGGGCCAGGTCCTTGTCGCCCGTGGACACGACCACGCGGTGCCCCGACTCGACGGCCACGCGGGCCAAGGTGCCGATGGCGTCGTCGGCTTCGATGCCGGGCACCTCGAGCACGGGCCAGCCCAGCAGCTTGACGACCTCGTGGATGGGCTCGATCTGGCTGCGCAGGTCGTCCGGCATGGAGGGCCGGTGCGCCTTGTACTCGGGGTAGAGCTCGTCGCGGAAGGTCGGGCCCTTGGCATCGAACACGCACACCGCGTGCTCGGCCTGGATGTGGTCGCGGATCCAGCCCAGCATGTTGACCATGCCATGCAGGGCCCCCGTGGGCGCATTGCCCGGACCGCGCAGGTCGGGCATGGCGTGGAAGGCGCGATAAAGGTAGCTGGAGCCGTCGATCAGCAGCAGCGTGGGTTTGGCCGATTCACGGGCCGAAATGGGATCCGGGGCACTCATGCCCCGGATTGTGCCGCCTGCCGCTGGGTTGTCAGCGAGCGGCGCAGAAGGAATCGATCAGATCAGGCGATCATCAGAACTCGGCCATGGCGCCGACCGACAGCAGGTACTCGCTGCGGCGCCCCTTGAAGATCACGTCGGCGTTGGACAGCAGCTTGATCTCGTTGGTCAGGCGAAAGGCCAGGCCGGCACCCAGGTAAGGCGCGGTGAAGTCATCCTTAGAGCTGGCAGTCGATCCGTTGAGCAGGTTGGTCTCGGTCTTCTGGGTGACCTTGGCAAAACCGACGCGGATCTGGTTGGTGAAGTCCTGGATCAGGTCCACTTCCCAGTTGATGCCAACGGCCCAGGCGTGGCTCTTGCGCTCTTCGGAGTTCCAGCCCTTGACCTGGGCCACAGCACCATCGTTGGAGCGGGTGCGCTTGCCGAACACGAAGTAGTTCACTTCCGCAGCCAGACCCGGGGTCAGGCGCTTGGCCGCGAACACCTTGCCGCTGAACACGGCGCGATCGCAGGTTTCATCGCAGTGCCAGTTGTTGATGCCGAAGCCAGCGGTGGCACCGGCGTACACACCCAAGGGGTTGCGAGCGGGCTGCAGCTCCTGCGCCTGGGCAGAAGCACCCACCGTCATCAGCAACGCGGCGGCGGTGGAAACAAGGGCGGAAGACAGGCGGGAGGCAGTCGCGTTCATGATGACAGTCGTTTCCTCGGTATCGGTTTGAAGGGCTGAGCCGCCCCCGCGAACATCGATGCGGCGGGGATGACAGAATCTGCGTGAGTCTGCCACACGGACTCCTACAATCGCGGGCTCGGCCAGACCGGAACCCTGAGGGTTTACGCGAAAGCCCCGCGGCCCATCCCCCGGATCCAAGGCCCTGCCTCACCGTCGCCAAAACACCCTTGCCATGGCCGTTTTCACCGAAGTCCCCCCTGACGAAGCCGCCGGTCTGCTTGCCAAGCTGAACCTGGGCACCCTGCAGTCGATGCAAGGCATCAACTCCGGCATCGAAAACACCAACTACTTCGTCGGCACCGAACGCGGTGACTACGTGTTGACCGTGTTCGAACGCCTGAGCTTCGAACAACTGCCCTTCTACCTGAACCTGATGCAGCACCTGGCGACCCACGGCATCCCCGTGCCCGCACCGCAGGCCGATGCGCAAGGCCACATCCTGCACACGCTGCAAGGCAAACCCGCCGCCGTGGTGACCCGGCTGAAGGGCCGCAACCAGCTGGCGCCCCAGGCCGCTGATTGCGCCCAGGTTGGCGCCATGCTGGCGCGCATGCACCTGGCCGGGCAGGACTACGCCGCGCAGCAACCCAACCTGCGCGGACTGGCCTGGTGGGTGGAAACCGTGCCCGTGGTCAAGCCTCACCTCACGCCTGAGCAGACCGTGCTGATCGAGTCCGAGTTGCGCTTCCAGCAGGACCTGGCCGCCAGCGCCGACTACGCTGCGCTGCCCACCGGCCCCATTCACGCCGACCTGTTCCGCGACAACGTGATGTTCGACGGCCCCCACCTGTCGGGCTTCTTCGACTTCTACTTCGCGGGCTGCGACACCTTCGGCTTCGACATCGCCGTGTGCCTGAACGACTGGTGCATCGACCTGGCCACGGGTGCGCTCGACGAAGCGCGCGCTCAGGCGTTCGTCGCTGCCTACGACGCCGTGCGCCCGCTCACCGAGGTCGAACAACGCCTGCTGCCCGCGCTGCTGCGCTCGGCCGCCATGCGCTTTTGGCTGTCGCGGCTGTGGGACTTCCACCTGCCCCGCGACGCCGCCATGCTGCAGCCGCACGACCCCGCACACTTCGAACGCGTGCTGACCCTGCGCCGCGACCAGCCCTGGTCCTGGCAGCGAGCCGCCGCATGAAGCTGCGCATCAACCCCGCTTCAAAGGGCTTTGCGTGGGCCCGCCAAGGCTGGCAAGTCTGCGCGCGCCAGCCCATGGGCTACGCCGGCCTGGTCGGCATGGTGATCGCAGGGGCCCTGCTCATGGCCGGCCTGCCCTTGGTCGGCCCGCTGCTGGTCGTCGGACTGATGCCGCTGGCCTGGATGGGTTTCATGCTGGCCACCCGTCGCGTGATGCTCAAGGAGCGGCTCACGCCCGGTGTGCTGATCGAGGCCGTGCGCGCACCTGACAGCCCGCGCTCGGCGTTCGCCCGGCTGGGCGCGGCCTACGTGGCCGGCACCTTCGTCGTGATGTTGCTGGCCCAGTTGCTGGGCCCTGGTGCCGAAGCCCTGGCCGAAGCGCTCGAGAAGGCCCAGGACGCCGACGAGGTCATGGCCGACCCGCGCGTGCTGCAGGACATGGCCTGGCGCGTGGGACTGACCTGGCCGCTGTCGCTGCTGTTCTGGCACACGCCGGCGCTCACGCTGTGGGCCCGCCTGCCGCTGGGCAAGGCGCTGTTCTTCAGTGCGGTGGCTTCCTGGCGCAACCTGGGCGCCTTCGTGGTGTTCGGGGCCACCTGGCTGCTGGCCCTGATCGCCCTGGCGGTGCTGGCCCGCGTGGTGCAGCAGCTCATCCCGCTGCCTGCGCTGGCCAACATGCTGACCTTCGCCGGCGTGCTCTGGCTGGTCTCGTGCTTCTACGCTTCGCTGTACTTCAGCGTGGTCGATTGCTTCGAGGGCACGCAGCAAGAAGGCGCCAGTGCGCCCATCGAGCCCGATCAGCCTGACCCATCGGCCTGACCCATCGGCCGGAGAGAGCGCCGCTGCGTGGCGATCGCTCGGTGCAGATCGCTCAGCGCCGATGCCTCAATGCGTCAGGCGCTGCACTCCATCGAGCGGGCAGGCGTAGACGGCGTTGCGCAGGGCCGCGATGGCTTCATATCGCGTGAAGCTGCGGCGCCATGCCAGCACGACCCGGCGCGTGGGCACCGGCTCCTCGAACGGGATGTAGGCGATGTGCGGGTGCGGCTCGCGTGGCACCGACAGCTGGGGCACCACCGTCACGCCCATGCCGGCGGCCACCATGTGCTTGATGGTCTCCAGTGACGAGCCCTCGAAGCTCTTGCGGATGCCTTCGGCGTTGCTCGAAAAGCGGGCGAACTCGGGACAGACCTCGAGCACGTGGTCGCGAAAGCAATGCCCCGTACCCAGCAGCAACATCGTCTCCTGCTTGAGTGCTTCGGCGTTGATGCGCTCGTGGCTGGCCAGCGGGTGCGTGCGCGGCACGGCCACCAGGAAGGGCTCGTCGTACAGCGGCGCCAGGGCCAGGTTGGTGTCCGGGAAAGGCTCGGCCAGGATGGCGCAGTCGAGTTCGCCCGAGCGCAGCATGTCCAGCAGCCTCGCCGTGAAGTTCTCCTGCAGCATCAGCGGCATCTGCGGCACCTGCGCGATGGCGTTGCGCACCAGGTCGGGCAGCAGGTAGGGGCCGATGGTGTAGATCACGCCCAGGCGCAGTGGGCCGGCCAGCGGGTCCTTGCCGCGCTTGGCGATCTCCTTGATGGACTGGGCTTGCTCCAGCACCGACTGGGCCTGGCGGATGATTTCGTCGCCCAGCGGCGTGACGCTGACTTCGTTGCTGCCTCGCTCGAAGAGCTTGACGTCGAGTTCTTCCTCGAGCTTCTTGACGGCCACGGACAGCGTCGGCTGGGACACGAAGCAGGCCTCGGCGGCACGCCCGAAATGGCGCTCGCGTGCCACGGCCACGATGTAGCGGAGTTCGGTCAGGGTCATGCCGGCATCTTAAGGCAGCCCTCCTGCCTGCTCCGCAGGCGGCATGCGCTCAGACCATGTCATCCCAGGGTCGCGACAGCCGCACCGCCCCGTTGATGATGCCGACCATCGAATAGGTCTGCGGGAAGTTGCCCCACAGCTCGCCGCTCTTGGGCGAGATGTCTTCGGACAGCAGGCCCACGTGGTTGCGACAGGCCAGCATGGACTCGAAGATCTCGCGGGCCTGCTCGGTGCGGCCGATGCGCGCCAGGGCATCGATGCGCCAGAAGGTGCAGACGTTGAAGGCCGTCTCCGGGCGGCCGAAGTCATCGGGGGCCTCGTAGCGGCGCATGAAGGGCCCGTCGCACAGTGCGTCTTCCAGCGCGCTCACGGTCGAGACGAAGCGTGGGTCCTGTGGCGAGATGAAACCGACCTCGCACATCAGCAGCACGCTGGCATCGAGGTCGCGCCCGCCAAAGCTTTCCACGAAGGCCTGACGGTCGTGGTTCCAGGCCTGGGCCAGGATCTTGTCGCGGATGACCTGCGCGCGCTGGGCCCAGTGCGGCCCGCGGTCCTCGCGCCCCAAGGCCATGGCGATCTTGGCCAGCCGGTCACAGGCGGCCCAGCACATCAGCGACGACGAGGTGTGCACGCGGGAGCGGGTTCGCAGCTCCCACATGCCGGCATCGGGCTGGTCATGCAGCAACCAGGCTCGCTCGCCCATGCGCTCGAGCACGGCGAAGTCGTGCACGTCGGCACGCCGGAACAGGCGGTGATCGTGAAAGGACTGGGCCGCCCCCAGCACGATGTTGCCGTACACGTCGTGCTGGAAGTGCTCGTGCGCCTGGTTGCCCACCCGCACCGGCCCCATGCCCCGGTAACCGCTCAGGTTCGTCAGGCACTGCTCGGGCAGTTGCGGCTCCAGGCCCAGGCCGTACAGCGGCTGCACATGGCCTTCGTCGACCCCGCGCACCACGTCCTGCAACCAGCTGAGGTAGTTCTCCATGGTGCCGACCTCGGACAGGCTGTTGAGCGCGCGCACCACAAAGAAGGCATCGCGGATCCAGCAGTAGCGGTAGTCCCAGTTGCGCTGGCTGCCCGGCGCTTCGGGGATGCTGGTGGTCATGGCCGCGACGATGGCCCCGGTCTCCTCGAACTGGCACAGCTTGAGCGTGATGGCTGCGCGGATGACAGCCTCCTGCCACTCGAAGGGCAAGGCCAGCCGGCGCGTCCACTGACGCCAGTGCAGGCCGGTCTGCTCCTCGAAGTCGCGCGCCGTGTTCTCGATGCCGCCTTCCAGCGTTTCATCGGGGCCAAGCAGGAAGCTCACCGGACCGGCCAGGGAAAACCAGCTTTCATCGACCACGTAGGTCAGGGGCGCATTGGTGGTCAGGCGCAGCACCCAGTCGGGTGCAACAAAGCGCAAGTGGTGGCTGCCACGGGTGCGCTGCGGCTCGACCGTCCCCCAGCGGGCACCTGGTCGCACGCGCACCTTCACGCGCGGGTGTCCACCGATGGGGTGGATGCGGCGAACCAGCTGCGCGGGGCGGAAGGTGCGGTCGCGCACGACGAACCGAGGCGCGAAGTCCACCACCTCGATGCCCTGGCCCTCGGCATCGAACAGGCGCGTGCGCACGATGGCCGTCCCCTCGTCATAGAACTGCTCCCAGCGCTGCAGGCCCTCGAGCTCGACCTCCATGAGGCCCTCGTGGCCGATGCCATCGGCGGAGTCGAGGATCGCATGGAACACCGGGTCACCATCGAAGCGGGGCATGCAAGCCCACACCATGCGGGCGCGATCGTCAACCAAGGCACTGATGCTGCAGTTGCCAATCAGGGCCAGGTTCAACGAAGCCTGACGATCGAGTGGATCCTTGGACATGGGCGCGAGCTCCTGAGATGGAGAAACAAAAGGTCACAGCTGCGACCTCGCCTGCAAGGTTATTCAAGCAACATGCGCATCGGAACACCGCGCTTGATGCCGTCACTGACAGAAGGGTCATCGATGAACACCTTTCGCATGCAGCTGCGCTTTCTGCTGCCGTTGGTCGCCACCATGCTGGTCACGGCCTACCTGGCCCTGCCGCTGATGGACAAATTGATGCTGCACTGGTTCGCACGCGACGTCACGCTGCGCGGATCGCTGGTGGCCAACACCTTGTCGGACGCGATCGCCGATCACCTCTCGGGCGACAACAACCAGCGGCTGCAGACGCTGTTCGATCGGGTTCTGCAGGACGAGCGCCTGGTGGCCATCGGCTTGTGTGGCGAGCAGGAGACCCCGCTGCTCCACACCGCCGCCCTGCCCGACAACATGCCCTGCAGCCAGCTGCGTCAGGCCGCCTCACGCGACAGCGCACGCATGCAACTCGACGGTGGCGGGGTGCAGGTCAGCCTCTACCCGATCAGCGATGCGCATGGGCAGCAACTCGCGGAGCTGGTGCTGCTGCACGACATGAGCTTCATCGAGCGGCGCAGCAAGGACACGCAACACTACCTGCAACTGCTGCTGGCCGGACTGGGGCTGATCATCGCGCTGATCACCATGGTGGTGGCGCAACTGACGTGGCGTGGCTGGATCCAGGGTGCACGCGCCCTGCTCAGTGGCGAAGGCCTGATCACCCCACCCACGTTGCGCAACGCCCCCGAACTCGCTCCCCTTGCCGTGGACCTGCGAGCCCGCCTGCGCAACCTGGAAGACGAGTACCGGCGTGGCCTGGGCCCCGAAGCCGAATGGACGCCCGAGCGCCTGCGCAGCCTGTTGAAGTCACAGCTGCGCGGCGACGAGCTGATCGTCGTCTCCAACCGCGAGCCCTACATTCATGACCAGGGCCCCAACGGCGTGATCCTCAAGCGCCCGGCCAGTGGCCTGGTCACGGCCGTCGAGCCCGTGATGCGCGCCTGCTCGGGCACCTGGATCGCACACGGCAGCGGCAGCGCGGACGCACAGAACGTCGACGAACACGACCGGGTGCGCGTGCCGCCGCAACAGCAGGACTACACCCTGCGCCGCATCTGGCTGAGCCCCGAGGAGGAACAGGGCTACTACCTCGGCCTGGCCAACGAGGGCCTGTGGCCGTTGTGTCACGTGGCCCACGTGCGGCCGGTGTTCCGCGAATCGGACTGGCAGCACTACCGAACCGTCAACCAGCGCTTCGCCGACGCGGTGGTGGCAGAAGCCCGCAGCGAGGACCCCGTGGTGCTGGTGCAGGACTACCACTTCGCCCTGCTGCCGGCCATGGTGCGCGAGAAGCTGCCACGCGCCACCATCATCACGTTCTGGCACATCCCCTGGCCCAACCCCGAGTCCTTCGGCATCTGCCCATGGCGGCAGGAGATCCTGCGCGGCATGCTGGGCAGCACCATCCTGGGCTTTCACACGCGCTATCACTGCAAGAACTTCATCGAGACGGTGGACCGCTACCTCGAGGCCCGCATCGAGCACGAGCACTCGACCATCTCTCACCAGGAACGCGACACCCTGATCGAGAGCTACCCCATCTCGATCGCCTGGCCCACCGATGCCCAACGCCAGGCCTGGCCCGAGGTGGCCGCCTGCCGCGCCCAGGTCAGCGAGATGCTGGGCGTGCCCGCAGACCACCGCATCGTGCTGGGCGTGGACCGCTTCGACTACACCAAGGGCATCCTGGAGCGCCTCTACGCCGTCGAGCGACTGCTGGAGCAGCACCCCGAATGGATCGGGCACGTGAGCTTCGTGCAGGTGGCGGCCCCCACCCGCGGCGCACTGGAGGAATACCGGGAGTTCCAGCAGCGGGTGCAACGCACGGCCGACCGCATCAACACCCGCTTTTCCAAGGACGGCATCGCGCCTGTGCGGCTACTGGCCGAACACCACGAGCCCGAGCAGGTCAACGTGCTGTACCGCGCCGCCGATGTCTGCGTCGTGACCAGCCTGCACGATGGCATGAACCTGGTGTGCAAGGAGTTCGCTGCCGCCCGCGACGACGAGCGCGGCGTGCTGATCCTCAGCCGCTTTGCCGGTGCGGCGCGGGAATTGCAGGAAGCGCTCATCGTCAACCCATATCACGTGGAGGAAACCGCCGAAGCCCTGCACCGGGCCCTGACCATGCCAGAGGCCGAGCAGCGCGAGCGCATGGCCAGCCTGCGCATGACCATCCGCGAGGCCAACGTCTACCGCTGGGCAGGACGCATGCTCACCGACGCGGGCCGATGGCGCCTGCGCGAGCGCATCGAGGCCCGACTCAAGCAACACCAGACCACCGCCTGACAGCAACCACCATGAAGCACCTGTTTTCTCGCGAAGGACAACAGGCCATCGACACCGTGATGGCCGGCCACCCTCTCCTCGCCTTCGATTTCGACGGCACCCTGGCACCCATCGTTGCGCGGCCGGACGACGCCCAGGTGCCGCTGAGCCTGCGCTTGCGGCTGGGCCAACTGGCCGAGGTGCTGCCCACCGCCGTCGTCACGGGCCGCAGCGTGGCGGACGTGCGCCACCGGCTGGGCTTCGAGCCGCGCTGCATCATCGGCAACCACGGGGCCGAGCCCCCACCGGACTGGCAGGCCACGCAAGCCGCCACGGACTGGCTGGCCGCGCTGGAGCCGGCCCGCGCCCTGCTGACCGAGCACCGGGCCGCACTCGACCTAGCCGGCGTGCAACTGGAAGACAAGGGCCAATCGCTGGCCCTGCACCACCGGCTGGCCCCCGACCAGGCAGGGGCCCTGAGCCTCATCCGGGCGCTGACCCTGGCCCTGCCGGATGGCCTGCGCACGTTCGGCGGCAAGTGCGTGGTCAACATCGTGTCGGCGACCGCCCCCGACAAGGGCGATGCCGTGAATCACCTGGCCCTGCGGCTGGGCTGCCGCCAAGGGGTGTTCATCGGTGACGATGTCAACGACGAGCCGGTGTTCGAGAAAGTGCCCGCCGACTGGCTGACGGTGCGCATCGGGCGCGACCACCCGACCTCAAGCGCCCGCTTCTTCCTGGACAGCCACGTCGAGATGGCCCCCCTGTTGCAGGAGTTGCTGAACGCGCTCAGCCGCCATCGCTCCCCTGCTCACGCGCAGCCAGCGCCGCCCCCAGCAGGCCCAGGTCAGGGTTGAGCACGATGTGCACGGGCCAGGACGCCAGCATGGCCTGGTAAGGCCCGGGCAGGCGAAACCCCCGCATGAAAGCCCCCCGCTGCATGCACTGCGGCCAGCGCGCCGCCAGCCCCCCGGCCAGGAAGACACCGCCACGTGCCAGCGAGATCAAGGCCACGCTGCCCGCCGCCGCGCCATAGGCCAGCAGGAACTCGTCAAGGGCCTGAGCGGCCACCTCGTCCTGGCCGGAGGTGGCGCGTTGCATGATCTCCCTGGCCGTCAACCCCGCGAGCGCCTCGGCAGGCACGCCCAGGTCCTGCGCGATGGCCGCGTGCAGGCGCACCAGGCCAGGCCCGGAAACCACGTTTTCCACGACCACCGTGCCCCCCAGCTCGCGACGCAGTCGCGCCATGCAGCGGTCCTGCACCTCGCTGGCAGGCGCAAAGCGCATGTGCCCGCCTTCACCCGGGAACACGCGGTGCCGGCCCTCGACCTGCAGGCGCCAAGCCACGCCCAAACCGGTGCCCGCGCCGATGACGAGCTGGTGCGCCGGCTGCTGCACCGAGCCTTCCTGCAGGCACAACAGGTCGTCATCGCCCATCGCATCGATGCCCCGGGCCGCGGCCTCGAAGTCGTTGACCAGGCGCACCGGCACGCCACCGAGTTGCCGGCTGACCTCGCGTTCATCGACCACCCAGTCCAGGTTGGTCATGTGCACCCGCCCGCCCACCACGGGCCCCGCCACGCCGAAGCAGGCCGAGCGCACGCCCATGCGCCACAGCGCAGGGAATTGCGAGGCAAACCGTTCGAGGGCCACCGCCAGCGATCCGGTCTCGCTGGCCAGGTAGCGCTCGACGGCCAGGATCTTCACGCGCGGCATGCCGCTTGGGTCATGGGCCACTTCTGCCAGGGCCAGCCGGGCATGGGTGCCACCGATGTCAGCACAGAGGTGCATGGGCAATTCCTCCTCGTCCTGCTCGCGCTCATCGCAAGCCAAGGCGATCCATCATAGTCAGCACCACGTCGGCCATCGGCCGCCCATGCCCATGCCGGGCTTCGGGCCTTCCAGGGCGCCCCTCAAGCCTTCAGGTACTCGGCCTTCTGGCCCAGCCAGCGGTGGATGTGGCGCTGCGCGGCCTCGGGGTGCCGTGCCAGCAGCTGCTCGGCCACGGTGCGCACGCGGCCCAGCAGGCCCTGGTCTTCGTTGAGGTCGGCAAAGCGCAGCAGCGCCGCACCCGACTGGCGCGAGCCCATGAACTCGCCCGGCCCGCGGATCTCGAGGTCGCGCCGCGAGATCTCGAAGCCGTCGGTGGTCTCGGCCATGGCGCGCAGGCGCTGCTTGCCCGAGTCCGACAGCGGCGAGGCATACAGCAGCACGCACACGCTGGCCACCGCGCCGCGCCCCACCCGGCCGCGCAACTGGTGCAACTGGCTCAGGCCGAAGCGCTCGGCGTGTTCGATCACCATCAGGCTGGCGTTGGGCACGTCCACGCCCACCTCGATGACGGTGGTGGCCACCAGCACCTGCAAAGCCGCCGAAGCGAACTGCTCCATCACCGACGCCTTGTCTGCGGCCGGCAGGCGCCCGTGCAGCAAGCCGATGCCCACGCCAGGCAGGGCCTCGCTCAGGTCCTGGTGGGTTTGCGTGACGTTGCTGAGGTCCAGTGGCGGGCGCTTGGCGCTGTCGCGGCCGGCGATGGCATCGGCCGTCTGGTCGCTGTCTTCGGTCTCGTCGATCAGGGGGCAGACCCAGTACACCTGCCGGCCCCGCGCCACCTCGTCGCGGATGCGCTCGATCACCTCTTCGCGGCGACCGTCGGCGAAGACCTTGGTGACGATGGGCGTGCGCCCCGGCGGCAACTCGTCGATGGTGCTGACCTCGAGGTCGGCCAGGTAGGTCATGGCCAGCGTGCGCGGGATGGGCGTGGCGCTCATCATCAAGAGGTGGGGCTCGAGCTCGGTGCTCTCGAGCTTGCGGCGCAACTGCAGGCGCTGCGCCACACCGAAGCGGTGCTGCTCGTCGATGAGGGCCAGGCCCAGCCTGGCGAATTCGACCTGGTCCTGGATGACGGCGTGGGTGCCGACCACCAGCTGCGCCTCGCCCGAAGCCACCGAGGCGATCTGCTCGCGCTTGGCCTTGGGCTTGAGGCTGCCCGTCAGCCAGGCCACCTTCACGCCCAGGGGTTCGAGCCAGCCCACCAGTTTGCGAAAGTGCTGCTCGGCCAGGATCTCGGTGGGCGCCATCAGCGCGCACTGCCAGCCTGCCTCGATGGCGATCGCCGCCGACAGCGCCGCCACCACCGTCTTGCCCGAGCCCACATCGCCCTGCAGCAGGCGGTGCATGGGCTGCGGGCGCTGCAAATCGAGCGCGATCTCGCCGCACACGCGGCGCTGCGCGGCGGTGAGGTCAAACGGCAGCACCCCCAGCAGGCGCTCGTGCAGCCCACCGGTTTTCAGGGGCAGCTGCGGCGCCTTCAGGTGCGCCCGCTCGGCCTTGGACTGCAGGCGCGAGAGCTGCTGAGCCAGCAGCTCCTCGAATTTCAGGCGTTGCCAGGCCGGGTGCTGGTGCTCGGTCAGCGCCGCCAGCGAGGCGTCGGGCGGCGGGTGGTGCAGGAACTGCAGCGACTGGCGCAGCGTGGGCCAGCTCGCCGGCAAGGTGCCCGCGGGCAGCACCTCGTCGAGCGGCGCCCGCTTGAGCGCCGCTTCGATGGCCTTGCGCAGGTAGGCCTGAGGCAGGCCCGCGCCAGTGGGGTAGACGGGCGTGAGCGAGGTCGCCAGCGGCGTGTCCGCCTGCACGATGCGCACGGTCGGGTGCACCATCTCGCGCCCGAAAAACCCGTGGCGCAACTCGCCGCGCACGCGCAGGCGCACACCGGGCGCCCAGCTCTTTTGCTGCGAGCCGTAGAAGTTCAGGAAGCGCAGCAGCACCTCGCCCGTGCCGTCGTCCAACTTGAGGATGAGCTGGCGCCTGCCGCGCATCTCGATGCGGTTGTCGCGCACCTCGCCTTCGAGCTGCACGGTCTGCCCATCGCGCGCCTGCCTGAGCTGGGTGACGACGGTCTCGTCCTCGTAGCGCAGGGGCAGGTGCAGGGCCAGGTCGATGTCGCGCGCCAGGCCCAGGCGATGCATGGCCTTCTGCGGGGCAGACAGGTTGGGTGCGGCATCGGCAGAGGCTTTCACAGCGGCCTGGCGGGGCACGTGGGCTCCTGTGGGGTGGCAGATGAAGGAAGTGTCATTGTGCCCGGGCCGAATGGCTCTCCCACCCGCCCCTGCGGGCGACACCGGCGTCACGGAGTCTGCGTAAGGTGGCGGAAAACCGAGGAGACCCCATGTCGAACACGCTTCGTTCGCTGCTGGCCCTGTCCGCAGCGCTGTTCATCGCCACCCCCGGCTTCGCCTCCGAAGCCGACCGCCTGGATCGCGTCGAGTCCGCCAGCCGCCATGGCCAACGCGCCGAGCCGCTGGTCATCGGCCACCGCGGCGCATCGGGCTACCTGCCCGAGCACACGTTGGCGTCCTACGCCCTGGCCATCGAGCTGGGCGCCGACTACGTCGAGCCCGACCTCGTGGCCACCAAGGACGGCCACCTGATCGCACGCCACGAGCCCAACATCACCCACACCACCGACGTGGCCGACCGCCCCGAGTTCGCCTCGCGCCGCCGCACGATGGTCGTCGATGGCTTCGCGGAAGAAGGCTTCTTCGCTTCCGACTTCACCCTGGCCGAGATCAAGACCTTGCGCGCCAAGCAGGCCTTCGGCGAGCGCCCGCAGCAGTTCAACGGCAAGTTCCAGGTGCCGACGCTGCAAGAGGTGATCGCACTGGTCAAGCGCAAGACGCTGGAGAAGGGCCGCGTGATCGGCATCTACCCCGAAACCAAGCACCCGACCTACCACCAGCGCCTGGGCTTGCCCCTGGAAGGCCGCCTGCTGAAGGTGCTGACGCAAGCTGGCTGGAACCACCGCCACGCGCCCGTGTTCATCCAGTCTTTTGAACAAGCCAACCTCAAGGCCCTGAGCAAGCTCACGCCGGTGCGCCTGATCCAGCTGGTCGACGCCAACGACGTCAACCCCGATGGCTCGCTGGACTTCACCGCACCCTATGACCGCCCCTACGACTGGACCGCATCGGGCAAGCCCGAGCTGCTGGCGCGCACCTTCGCCTGGCTGACCACGGACGCCGGCCTGAAAGAAGTGGCCTCGTACGCCCACGGCATCGGCCCCTGGAAGCGCTACATCGTGCCCACGCTGGCCAACCCCGAGGGCAGCGGCCCCGGCGAAGCCAGCCTGCAACTGGGCGAGCCCACCGACCTGATCGAGCGCGCCCACGCCGCCGGCCTGAAGGTGCACACCTGGACCTTCCGCAACGAGCAGCGCCGCCTGCCCGGCGACTACGCGGGCAACCCGGTCAACGAGTACCTGCAGTTCTTCGAGCTGGGCATCGACGGCGTGTTCTCGGACTTCCCGGACACGGCCGTGGTGGCGCGAGAGCTGGACCGGCTGAAGTAACCTGGGCGCATGCCCTCCAGCGCCTTCACCCCCCTTGATCTGTATTGCGAGCGGCTCGGCCCCGAGTTCTGGGCCGAGCCGCTCAACGCCATCTCCAATGGTGGCTTCGTCATCGCTGCCTGGCTGGCCTGGCGGCTGGCAAGGTCCCTGCCAGGCCGCACGCCCTGGACCACCCACCTGCTGATCGGCCTGCTGGCCACCATCGGCGTGGGCAGCTTCCTGTTCCACACCCTGGCGGTGACCTTGGCCATGTGGGCCGACGTCATCCCCATCTTCCTGTACCAGCTGCTGTTTCTGGTGCTGTACGTGGGGCGCGTGGCGCGGCTCAAGCCTTTGGCTTGCGCGGGCTGGGTGGTCTTGTTCTTCGCGGCTTCATGGGGCTTCGCGGCGCTGCCGGTGCAGTGGCTCAACGGCTCGCTGTCGTATGGCTCGGCCTTCTTGTTCGTGGCGGGCATGGCTGCCTACCACTGGCGCAGCGGGCAGCGCGAGCCGCTCGGCCTGGGCCTGGCCACCTTGCTCTTCGCCTTGTCGCTCACCTGCCGCTCGCTGGACATGCAGGTGTGCACCTGGCTGAGCACGGGCACGCACCCGCTTTGGCACCTGCTCAACGCGGGGGTGCTGTACCTGAGCACGCGGGCGCTGGTGTTGAACGAAGAGCGGCGCGTGCCAGGCTGAGGGGGATCAGTCGCGTCCCGGGCGATGGCCCGGCCGATGCCCCGGCCGCAAAGGCTGCAACAGCCCCTTGAGCCCGTTGTGGTCGATCTCGTGCATCAGCTGGAGCAGCCGGCCGATCTCCCCCTTGGGGAAGCCCTCGCGGGCGAACCAGTTCAGGTAGTTGCCTGGCAGGTCCGCCAGCACCTTGCCCTGGTGTTTGCCGAAAGGCATGGGCAGGGTCACCAGCTTTTGCAGGTCTTCCGGTTTCATGGCCTGGCTACGTGCCCGTTGAATGACGCGGGGTTCAGCAGCGGCCCGAACGGCGGCTGCGCGGGTTGAGCTTGTCGAGTTCGGCGATCTGCTGCTTGAGCAACAGGATCAGGGTCCGGGCGTCGTCGACCTCGATCGAGAGCACGCTGGTGACGCGTTCGTCCTTGGCGGGGCGCGCCTGCACCAGCGCGTCCACACTCACCTCGATCAGGCCTTTGTCGTGGCGGACGGCCTTGATGCGTTGCAGTTCGATGTCGTGGGTTTTCATGTTCGGGTCCGAGGCGAAAGGATCAGGTGAGGATTGTCGCCGCATCAGGGGCCAGGGCACGACTCGGGGCAGGTGACACCGGTCGCCGAGCTCAGGCCCTCTCGATTGACGCGAAATGGCGCGTTCGCCGAGCCAGGAGCTTTGGATGCCGGACGCCATGGGCAAGGCCTGATCGAGAACGCGGCATCATTCACCACCTCAGCGCCTGACATCGTCTGCATCGATCTCTCAGGCCCCACAACCACGTCGCGCCACCACCATGCGGTTCGAAGGCACCATCCAATCCTGGAACGATGAAAGAGGCTTTGGCTTCATCGGTTCCACGCTGGGCGGGCAGGACATCTTTGTCCACATCAAGGCATTCAAGGCCCCGCCAGGCAGGCCTCAGGTGGGGCAGCGCGTCACCTTCGAGGTCCAACTGGGGCCGCAAGGCAAGAAGCGCGCTTTGAACGTCGAAATGGCGCCTGTCGCCAGGAAGGCCTTGTCCCCGGCGCGGCGCCAAAGCCGCGCCCCATGGAGCACGGCCAGCCTGCTCGCCATCCCCGTGCTGCTGGCCGTGGTGCTGGCCGCGCACGTGTTCGGCCATCCACCACGCTGGGCGCTGTGGGCCTACCCGGCCTTGAGCTTGGTGACGTTTGTGGCCTATGCCATGGACAAGTCGGCGGCCAGGCAGGGTGCGTGGCGAACCCCGGAGAAAACGCTTCACATGCTGTCGCTCATCGGCGGCTGGCCAGGCGCCTTGCTGGCGCAGCAGTGGTTGAGGCACAAGTCATCGAAGGCCGAGTTCCGCAGCGTGTTCTGGGTCACGGTCGCGCTGAACCTGGCCGCTTTCACCTTCCTCGCCAGCCCCCAAGCGCAACAACTCGCGCGCTCGGCACTTCCCACCTGACGAAACAAGGGCCGCCCGTGTCCCGCCACACCTACACCGCCGAAACCTTTTGGGAACGCGGCACCCAGCCCTTCCTGGACAAGCGCTACAGCCGCCGACACCTGCTGCGCTTCGACGGGGGCCTCACCGTCGCGGGCTCCTCGTCGCCACACGTGGTCCCCCTTCCCTGTTCGGACCCGAGCGCGATCGACCCCGAAGAGGCGCTGGTCTCGGCCCTGTCGAGCTGCCACATGCTCTGGTTCCTGGACATCGCGGCGCGCCAGGGCTTCGTCGTCGACTCGTACCACGACGAAGCCAGTGGCGTCATGACCGCCAACGAGCGCAGGAAGCTCTGGCTGTCGTCGGTCACGCTGAGCCCGAAGGTGGTGTTCTCTGGCGCCGCCTTGCCCACGCCGGCCGAGATCGAGCGCATGCACCACGAGGCACACGACGAGTGCTTCATCGCCAACTCCGTCAAGACCGACGTCCAGGTCCGGCCGCGCTGAGCTTTTGCCCTCCCCGCAGGCATCGCCACGGATGTCGCAGCCCCTTGTTACAGTCTCTGCCTTTCTGAAGAAAACCCAAGGAAAACCAATGTTGTCTCGCTGGATCCTCACCGCCTCCACCGTTGCCGCCCTGCTGTTGAGTGGCTGCGCCGCCACCGTCTCCAGAACAGGCGCATCGGGCGCGCCGCTGCAAATCAGCCCGGCATCGACCGCACACCTGAGCCTGCAGGTCCAAGCTGCACCCGGCATGGTGTCCAGCGGTGACTGGGACACCCTGCGCAACGACTGGCGCGAAAGCATGGGGCAATCGGCAGGCCTGGCAGGCATGGGCTACACGTGGCTGGAAGCCAGCGCGGCGCCCTCTTCACGGCCAGGCGTGCTGGCGGTCGTCAAGGTGCAGAACTTCCGTTATGTCAGCGCGGCCGCCCGCGTGGGCATGGGCGTGCTGGGAGGCGATGCGCACCTCAACGCCGAGGTCTCGTTTTACGAGCTGCCCGACAAGCGCCTGCTGGGCACCCGCACCTATGGCACGACCACGAAGTTCAGCGAGGGCATCTTCTCGGCGGCCTCGCGCAAGCAGGTCGAAGCCATGACCAAGGAAATCGTGGCCGAGATCAAGCGCTGATGCCACCTGGCGTGCGTCGCCCAGGCTGCGGCACCCTGCTCGCAGTCTGAGCGACAATCACGCCTTCCGCTGTTCCTGGCACTTTGGCACGGGGCCCGTCCGCCCCTCAAAAGCATGTCTTCCCCCCTCTCTCTGGCCGCCGCGCCCGCCGCCTTCACCCTCGCCGACTTCGATTTCGAACTCCCCGAGGCCCTGATCGCCCAGCACCCCGCCCCCGAACGCAGCGCTTCGCGCCTGCTCGACGGCCGGGCCCTGCCCCCCACCGACCGCACCTTCCGCGAGCTGCCCGAGCTGCTGCAGCCAGGTGACCTGCTGGTGTTCAACAACACGCGCGTCATCAAGGCACGGCTGTACGGCACCAAGTCTTCCGGCGGCGCGGTCGAGGCCCTGATCGAGCGCGTGCTGCCCGGCACGCAAGAGGTGTGGGCCCACATGCGCGCCAGCAAGTCGCCCAAACCCGGCGCGATCGTCCGCTTCGCCGATGCCTTCGACGCCGAGGTGCTCGGCCGCTGTGGCCCGGACAACGGCCTGTTCCACCTGCGCTTTGCCGGCAACCCGTTCGAGCTGCTGGAGCAGCACGGCCACGTGCCCCTGCCGCCCTACATCACCCACGCCGACGGCGAAGACGACGTTCGCCGCTACCAGACGGTGTTCGCCAAGGAACCCGGCGCCGTGGCCGCGCCGACCGCCGCCCTGCACTTCGACGAAGGCGTGCTGGCCGCGCTGGCCGCACGTGGCATCGCCACCGCCGAGGTGACCTTGCACGTGGGCGCCGGCACCTTCCAGCCCGTGCGCACCGACAACCTGGCCGAGCACAAGATGCACAGCGAGTGGTTCGAGGTCTCGCAGCCCACGGCCGACGCCATCCGCGCAACGCGGGCAGCCGGTGGGCGCATCGTCTCGGTCGGCACGACCACGCTGCGCGCGCTCGAGTCGTCGGCGCTGCACGCCACGCGTGAAGAGATCGTGCAGGTCGGCAGCCGCGACACCGACATCTTCATCACACCCGGCTTCGACTTCAAGGTGGTGGACGTGCTGGTCACCAACTTCCACCTGCCCAAGAGCACGCTGATGATGCTGGTCAGCGCCCTGGCGGGCTATGAGCACATCCGCGCCCTGTACGCCCACGCCATCGAACACCGCTACCGCTTCTTCAGCTATGGCGACGCCATGCTGATCCAGCGTCCTGACACCGCCGCCCGCGCCTGAGCGCAGGAGAGCCCCCATGCTGAAATTCGACCTCCTCAAGACCGAAGGCCACGCTCGCCGCGGCACCCTCACGCTCAACCATGGCGTGGTGCAGACCCCCATCTTCATGCCGGTGGGCACCTACGGCACCGTCAAGGGCGTGATGCCCAGCTCGCTCGAAGACATGGGCGCGCAGATCATCCTGGGCAACACCTTCCACCTGTGGATGCGCCCGGGGCTGGACATCATGAAACAGTTTGGTGGCCTGCACCAGTTCGAGGCCTGGCACAAGCCCATCCTCACCGACTCGGGGGGCTTTCAGGTCTGGTCGCTGGGCGACATGCGCAAGATCTCGGAAGAAGGCGTGCGCTTCGCTTCGCCGGTCAATGGCGACAAGCTGTTCCTCACGCCCGAGATCAGCATGCAGATCCAGACCATCCTGAACTCGGACATCGTCATGCAATTCGACGAGTGCACGCCGTACTGGAAGGGCGACAAGAGCCTGGGCCACATCACCACCGAGAAGGAAGCACGGGCCTCGATGGAGCTCAGCCTGCGCTGGGCCAAGCGCTGCCAGGCCGAGTTCGACAAGCTCGAGAATCCCAACGCCCTGTTCGGCATCGTGCAGGGCGGCATGTTCGAGCACCTGCGCGAAGAATCACTGGCCGCGCTGGCCGACATGGACCTGCCCGGCTACGCCGTGGGTGGGGTCAGCGTGGGCGAGCCCAAGGACGAAATGATGCGGGTGATGAACCACATCAGCCCGAAGTTGCCCACCCACAAGCCGCGCTACCTGATGGGCGTGGGCACCCCCGAGGACCTGGTGGCCGGTGTGGCCGCGGGCATCGACATGTTCGACTGCGTCATGCCCACGCGCAACGCGCGCAACGGCCACCTGTTCACGCGCTTTGGCGACCTGCGCCTGCGCAACAGCCGCAACAAGGCCGACGAGCGCCCGATCGACGAGACCTGCACCTGCTACACCTGCCGCAACTTCAGCCGCGCCTACCTGCACCACCTCGACCGCTGCGGCGAGATGCTGGGCCCGATGCTGACCACCATCCACAACCTGCACTACTACCTGAACCTGATGCAGGAAGTGCGCGACGCGCTGGACGCCGGCCGCTTCGCCGCCTTCCAGCAGCAGTTTGCGGCCGACCGGGCGCGCGGGGTCTGATTTCGAGCGCTGCGAGCAGGAGCCCCCTGGGCAAAGGCCCAAGGATGGCTCACTGCCGATGCAGGTACAAATCAGCGATCACAGGGCGGTGTTCCGAAGCTTGCGCCCCGCCCGTGAAAACATCCGCCACGGCGATGTCCGGGCTGACCAGGATGTGATCGATGCGCAAGAATGAAAAGCCTTTGAGCAGCGAATGCCCATGGGTGAAGCCATGCCCCGATCCAGCAGTTGAATGCGCATCGCGCAGCCCCGTGTTGAGCAAGGTCTGAACCACCTGCGACGATTCCACCGCGTTCAGGTCACCTGCCACGATGCGTGGGCCAGGTGGTTGCTGGCGCAGGTAGTCGGCCAGCAAGCCGGATTGCCTCAGGCGCAACAGCATGTTTTCCTGCCATTCATTGAGCCCCAGCCAGCGCCCATGCTGCTTGGAGCGCAAACCACGCCGGGGCGTGATGAAGTGCGCCGTGATCACCTCCACGGTGGTGCCATCGACATCGATGTCGCAATGGACGAACACATGGGGATCGTCTCCCACGGGAATGGGGCCATTGCGGCAGTTGCGGATGGGCCAACGGCTCACCAGAACATATTCATCCGTGGCATGCGCGTGGGGGTGCCCCAGGCCGATGACCTTCAACAGATCGGCTGATTGCACATTGCCTTCAAAATCGACCAACTGCCCTGCGTCTTGCATGACCAGGATGTCAGGCTGGTGCTCCAGGATTTCCCGAGCCAAAGCCTGGACCCCATCCGGACGCTGCAGCGCCAGGTAGCTCTTGACGTTGTAGGTCATGAACCTGATGCGCCCATGGCCTTCTTCTGCCCGCCCCCAGGACCAACCCATCAGCACGGTCAGACAAAGGGCCAAAGCCACCAAGGTCAGCGTGCGCCACGCCCAACCCAGCCACAAAAAGGCCGCGACCACAGCCGCCAGCGACGGCAACACGTAGGCGGGGTACGGCAGATACTGGGACAAGGCCAGCATCGCGGACCGCTCCGGCGTCATGACATGCCCCAGCAAAAGAGCGGCGACCCCCGCCAGCACCGCGACGACGAACCACTTGGCGAACTGCTTCATGCCTGATCCCCGAACCACCCATCACCAAAATGCCCAGTAGCCATTGAGGATCACCCACACGCCCAGCACCCCATTTGTGACAGCATGCGCCAGCACAGGCGCCCACAACGAACGGGTCCGCTTGTACAGCCAGGCATAAGCCAGGCCCGCCACGATGGCCGCCAGCCACTGGGTGTGGGCCAGCATGAACACCAGGGTGGACAAGGCGATGGCCTTGATCGACACGGAGGCCGGATCGACCTTGTCGAAATCCTGGTTGTCGATCCATCGCATCAGGAAGCCACGCCAGAACAACTCCTCCATCAGGGGCACCATCAAGGCCGCGCCCACCCAGCGAAAAGCGATCAACGTCCACATCAGGTCGCCGTTCGCGTCCACCGGAACGAAGCCCGCAGACGCTTCACCAAGCATCATCCATGGGGCAGTCAGGCGGGTCCACAACACGAAGACAACCACGCCCACCAAGACCGACAGCAGCACCTGCCCAAGGCTCAGCCCCCATTGGCGCAGCTCACCGTAGCGACGCCAGAACCACACCAGGCTGGCCGAGACCACGACCACCGACACGGCGTAGATCCAGCGGGCATCGAAAGGCAAGTTGTCGGTTTCGCCAGCTTCGACAGAGAACTGTCCTCGCACGGCGAGGAACACCATGAACAGAGCGAAGGGGATGACCCGGGCCCAAGCCGCGGGAGACAGGAAGTTGCCCATGAGTCAGATGATGAGAGCCAAGGTTGAGGGGATTGTGTCGTCACTCGCCCCTCACCCTCCCCCCTCATTCGCGGATGACCTGGGGAAACTCAGGGTGAGGGCTCTTCCAGCAAGGCCTGCACCCGAGCCTGCAGCCCCTCGGGGGTGACCTGCTCTGGCGCAATGGGCTCGCCCACCACCAGACCGATGCGGTTGAACAGCCCTCGGCGCAGGGGCTTGGCCATCGCCACCCCCTCGATGCGAGAGAAGGTCGAGCCCCAGAGGTTGTGCAGCGCCGACGGGATCACCGGCACAGGGTTGGTCTCCAGGATCTTCATGATGCCGGCCTTGAAGGGCTGCAAGGTGCCGTCGCGCGTGATGCCGCCTTCAGGGAACAGGCACAGCAGTTCGCCATCGGCGAGCACCTGGCGAGCCTTCTGGAAGGCGGTCTCGTAGGCCTCGGGGTCTTCCTTCTGCGGCGCGATCGGGATGGCCTTGACCAGCCTGAAGAACCAGCCGATGCCCGGCGTCTTGAAGATGCGGTGGTCCATGATGAAGACCATGGGCCGCGGGCTGATGACGCCCAGGATCACCGCGTCGACGAAGCTCACGTGGTTGCACACCAGGATGGCCGCGCCATCGGTCGGGATGTGCAGGTCGCCGCGCACCCGCAAGCGGTAGACGATGCGCGTGACAAAGAGCATCACCAGGCGCACGATGTACTCGGGCATCAGCCAGAAGATGTAGCCCACGACGAGCACGTTGAGCAGCGCCGTGGCACCGAACACCTGCGGGATGGAAAAGCCCGCCCCCAGCAAGGCCCCGGCCAGCAGGCTGCTGACGATCATGAACAGGGCGTTGAGGATGTTGTTGGCCGCGATGATGCGGGCGCGGTGGCTGGGCTGGGCGCGCAGCTGGATGAGCGCGTACATGGGCACGCTGTAGAGGCCCGCGCTGAAGGCCAGCAGGGCCAGGTCGGCCATCACGCGCCAGTGCTCGCGACGCGCCACGAACTCACCCACGCTCAGCAAGGCCGCATCGGCCGAGCCCGTCAGGCCCCTCGACGCCAGGTAGAGGTCGAAGGCGAACACCGACATGCCCACCGCGCCGATGGGCACCAGGCCGATCTCGACGTGCCGGTGCGAGAAGGTCTCGCACAGCAGTGAGCCAATCGCGATGCCGATGGAAAACACCACCAGCAGCAACGAAGCCACCTGTTCGTTGCCATGCAGCACGTCACGTGCGAAGGAAGGGAACTGCGCCAGGAACACCGCGCCGAAGAACCACATCCACGAGATGCCCAGCAGCGAGCGGAACACGCTGGGGTAGCGCCAGGCGAGCCGCAGGTTGCGCCAGGTCTCGGAGACCGGGTCCCAGTTGAGCTTCAGGTCTGGGTCGGACGAAGGCGATGCCGGGATCTGGCGAGCGGTGAGCCAACCCGCGACAGCCACCACGAAGCAGGATGCCGCCACCCAGTGCGCGCCCACTTCGGGGACGCCCATCAGCAGGCCGCCGCCGACGTTGCCCAGCAGGATGGCCACGAAGGTGCCCATCTCGACCAGGCCGTTGCCCCCGGTGAGCTCGTGCTCCCGCAGGTGCTGGGGCAAGTAGGCGTACTTCACCGGGCCGAAGAAGGTCGAGTGCAGGCCCATCAGGAAGACGCAGCCCAGCAGCAGAGGCACCTGGCTGAACCAGAAGCCCAGGCCGGCCAACACCATGATGCCGACCTCCATCAGCTTGACGCTGCGCATGATGAAGGCCTTGTCGTACTTGTCGGCCCACTGTCCCGAAGTGGCCGAAAACAGCACGAAAGGCAGGATGAACAGCGCCCCGATCACCAGGCCGGCCATCTTCGGCTCCAGCCAGCTCACCTGCAGCTGGTAGGTCACCAGCACCGTGAAGGCGAACTTGAAGAGGTTGTCGTTCGCTGCGCCCAGGAACTGGGCCAGGAAGAACGGCAGGAAGCGCCTTTGACCCAGCAGGCTGAACTGGCTGCTTTCACTCATGCTTGACCTCGCTTCAAAGCAGACAGCACTTCATCGGTGTCCTCGCCCAGCACGGGCCCGCGCCGCTGGATGGCCCCCGGCGTGCGCGAGAGCTTGGGCACGATGCCCGGCACCTCGACGGTGAGGCCATCGTGCGTGGTCACGGGCAGCACCATCCCCCTGGCGCGGTAGTGCGGGTCTTCGGCGATGTCCTGGGCGTCGTAGATGCGGCTCACGGGCACGCTGGCGGCGTTGAGCACGTCCAGCACCTGCTGCACCGGCCGTGCCCCCGTCCAGGCACCGATCGCCACGTCGATGTCCTGCACGCGTTTGACCCGGCCCGGGTTGGTGGCCAGCTCGGCATCGGTGGCCAGGTCATCGCGCCCGATGGCGATCATCAGGCGCTTGAAGATGGAGTCGCCGTTGCCGCCGATCACCACCATGCCGTCGGCACACGGGTAGGCATTGCTGGGCGCGATGCCAGGCAAGGCCGAACCCGCAGGCTGGCGCACGGCACCGAAGGCGCTGAACTCCGGCAGCAGGCTTTCCATGCAGTTGAAGACGGCTTCGTACAGGGCCACGTCCACCACCTGGCCCCGGCCCTTGGGCGCGTCGGGGCCGATGGAGGCTTGGCGGGCCTGCAAGGCCAGCAGCACACCGATCACGCCATGCAGACCGGCGAGCGTGTCGCCCAGGCTCACACCCGCGCGCACCGGGATGCGGCCTGGCTCGGCGTTGAGGTAGCGCATGCCGCCCATGGCTTCGGCCACCACGGCAAAACCGGGTCGCTCGCGGTACGGCCCGCTCTGGCCATAGCCGCTGATGCGCAGCATGACGAGTCCGGGGTTGCGTGCGCTGAGCTGTTCGTAGCCCAGGCCCCATTTCTCCATGGTCCCTGGCTTGAAGTTCTCGATGAGGACGTCGGCCTCGTCGATGAGCCGGGCCACGGTCTCGCGGCCTTCGTCGGTGCGCAGATCGAGCACCACGCTCTTCTTGTTGCGGCTTTGCACCTGCCACCACACGCTGGTGCCGTTGTGGAGCATTCGCCACTGCCGCAGCGGGTCGCCGCCCGGGCTGCCATCGGATGGTGGTGGCTCGACCTTGATGACCTCGGCACCAAAATCGGCCAGGGTCTTGCCGGCAAAAGGGCCGGCAATGAGCTGACCCAACTCGATCACCTTCAGGCCGGCGAGGGCCTGAGGCGTGGGCGGTGCGGTAAAGGCTGCGTTCATGTCGATGCGGTCATCCGGAGATGGCCGCATTCTGCGCGAGAACCGCTCAAGTGCCGATCAGGCCGTGGCATCGGCCCAGCGACGCCGGCCCGGCATCGCCCACCGCGCCCACGACGGACAAAACCTGTCAGCGAGCAGATGTGTCGGGCTGTGTCACCAGCCCGATCTTGCTCACCCCCAGGCGCGACGCATCGGCCAGGATCTCGGCCACGCGACCATACGGGATGGTCTGATCGACGCTCAAGCGCACCGTGGGCGGGTTCGGCTTGGCGCCTTCCACCGCGAAGCGCGCAGCGGCGTCTTCCCGGCTGAGGGCTTGCCCATTCCAGTACAGGACGCCCTCGGCATCCAAGCTGAGCTGGATGGCATCGGGTTGCTGTGGCGTGGGCTGCGCGCTGGCCTTGGGCAGGTCCAGCTTGACCGACTGGGTCAGCAGGGGCGCGGCCACGATGAAGATCACCAGCAGCACCAGCATCACGTCGATCAGCGGGACCATGTTGATCTCCGCCACCGGGGCGCCGCCGCGCTTGTCGTCGAAACTCGCGAAAGCCATGTTCTCGCCCCTTGCTCAACGATGGGCTTGCAGCGGGCGCACCGTGGCGCTCGGTGCCGGAGGATCGACGTCGCTGGTCTTGAGCGTCTGGCCGGTCGACAGGAAGGTGAACAGCTCGAAGGCAAAGGCGTCGAGGCGTGCGCCCCAGACGCGGTTGCTGCGGGTCAGCCAGTTGTAGGCGACCACAGCCGGGATGGCCACGGCCAGACCCACGCCCGTCATGATCAGGGCCTCGCCCACCGGGCCGGCCACCTTGTCGAGCGAGCCGGAGCCCGAAGCCCCGATGGCCAGCAGCGCGTGGTACACGCCCCAGACCGTGCCGAACAGGCCAACGAATGGCGCGGTGGAGCCGATGGTGGCCAGCGCGGTCAGGCCACTTTCC
This sequence comes from Burkholderiales bacterium RIFCSPHIGHO2_01_FULL_63_240, assembly GCA_001770725.1. Taxonomy (GTDB): domain Bacteria; phylum Pseudomonadota; class Gammaproteobacteria; order Burkholderiales; family Burkholderiaceae_C; genus Aquabacterium. The sequence continues at coordinate 269,771 of MERU01000009.1, read as the reverse complement.
ATGCGCATGGTTTCTTCATCGAGCACCTTCTTGATGGTGCGCGTGAGGAAGTCCTTGGCCGAACCGGCTTCTTCCAGCTTGGCCGCGCCATAGCGCGCGTGGTGAGCCTGGGCGTGCATCGCATGCGCCGTCAGGTGCGCAAAGGGCTCCTTGACACCGTGCGTGGCGATCTCGTGCTGCACGGCCTCGAGCGAGGTCGCGTTCCAGAAAAAGCTCAGGAAGGACTGGCTGCGACGCTGGCGCAGGGCCAGGGCAAAGCCCTTGATCACGATCAGCGCCCACGACAGCACCGACATCAGCACCAGGATCACGAACAGGCCCTGGCCGATGGCATCGGACTGAGCGATGAAGTGACCAAAACCCGGGGCGGCGGAAGCGGCTGCCTCAGGCACCACCGCCAGCGATGCGTTGGTGGCCGAAGCCGCAGGAGAGGCCGAAGCGGCCAGGGCAACGGGGTCGATGGAGTTGCTCATGATCAGTTGTCTTCGAGGATGAATGTCTGGGGGGTCCGCACCCACATGCGACGGGCAACGCCATCTTCGACATGGGGTTTGAAGCGTGCAACGCGCATGGCCTGCACGGCCTGCTGGTCAAGCCGGGGGTAACCGGAGGACTTGGCCACCTGGATCTCGATGGGGCGCCCTTGCTCGTCCACCAGCACGCGCAGCATCGCGGTGCCCTGCTCATTCAGGTCTCGGGAGATGCGCGGGTAGGTCAGCACAGGGGGCACCAGGTAAGACACGGCAGAAGCCTGGAACTCGCGGGGCGCGGGAGGCGGAGGTGGCGGCGCAGGAGCGGCCACAGGTGCAGGTGCCGCCTGCGTTGCAACGGGCGTGGCCGCGGGGGCGGCCACAGGTGCGGTCACGGCCACCGACTCGGCGCCGGACTGGCTGCTCAGCACGGCAGGCGCGGGCGTGGGCTGCGTCGGGGTCTGGGTCGGCGTCACCCGGGGCTGCACCCGTTCGACAGGCTGCGGTTGAACCGGTTGGCGCACCGGCTCGGGCTCGGGTTTTTCGGTGACATCCCGGGTCTGCGACTGGGCATCGGTCACGAGCGAGACCTCGATGATTTCGCTGGAACCGACGTTCACGGTGTCGGTTTTCGAATGCCACCAGGCCCACCCCAACGCCAGGTGCACCGCCACGACCATCACGGCCAGGCCGCGACGCTGCCCGCCGGACAGGTCACTGGGCAGCGTGGAGAACGTGAGAGAAGACGCGGCGGAACTCATGTCGCGCATTTTAGCACCAATCGGATATTGATACTCATTCTCATTCATGAATGTCGATTGAGGTGGGTCAAATCCTCGCCAGGTTACAAAGGATCACGACCTCACCCGAACGAGGGCCCGGGGCCCTGTGGCGCACATGGGATGATGCCGCGCCCCGACTCGCGTCAGCGCGAGAAGGCGAGCAAGTCACACCAAAACACGATCAGGGACGCCATGGACACCGACCTCCTGCTGGCACCCTTGCCGGGCGCACAGCCTGGCGGGGAAGACCTTTCCTTTTCCGCCGCCTTCGACGAGATCGCCGAGATGCGGCGCGCGGATGACCCCACGCTGAAACAAGGCGAGTGGGTGACCCCCATCAAGCAGGCCGACTGGACAGGCGCTGCCAGGCTGTGCGAGCAGTTGCTCGCCACCCGCTCCAAAGACCTGCGCCTGGCCCTGTGGCTCACCGAGGCCCGTGCCATGACGCAAGGCTACGCCGGGCTGGCCAGCGGGTTGGGCCTGTGCACCGCCCTGTGCGAACAACACTGGGAACACCTGCACCCCCTGCCCGATGGCGGCGACGCCGAAGAACGCATCGGCAACATCGCCTGGATGCTGCAACGCCTGGGCGAACTCGCCACGGCCCTGCCCGTGACGACCGGGCGCAAGGGCGAACGCTTCACCCTGCAGGACCTGAAACACGCCCGCCAGTGGCTCGCCCAGGCCGAACGGGGAGGCCAGCCGGCCGACACGCTGCCGCCCGAGCAGCCCAACGCCATCACCGTCGCCCAGTTCCGTCAGGCCATCCAGGACACACCTGCCGAGCGACTGCGCGAGGCCGTGGACGCCTTGCGCAGCACGCGAGCCCAATTGCAAGCCTGGCAAGGCGTGGTCGACGCCCGCCTGGGTCACGACGGCCCCAGCTTCGTCTCGGCGCGCGAAGCACTGGAGCAGGCAGGCCACGAACTCGAACGGCTGGCCAGAGAGGCTGGTGCCCTGAGCAGTTCTCCCCTGGCTGGCGAACCAGCGGGCCCCGGCACCACATCGGTTGCGGCCAACCCTCACGAAGCAGCCACAGGCGACGCAACACCCTCTTCGGAGCGAGTTGGCGCCCATGGCGTGGCCGAGCCCCGCACGCGGGCCGAGGCCCTGCGGCAGTTGCGGATGGTGGCGGATTTCTTCCGACGCACCGAACCCCACAGCCCCGTCGCCTACCTGGCCGACAAGGCCATCAAGTGGGGGGAGATGCCCCTGCACCGCTGGCTCGGCGAAGTCGTCAAGGACCCGGCGTCGATGGCCCACCTGCAGGAGCTGCTAGGCCTGGCGCCACCGGCGGACAACCAAGGCGCCTGAGCGCCTGCGCTGGCGCTCACCCGCGCCTCAGCAGAGGTGGCCGCGCCGCTCCGCCTCAGGCTTCAGGAACCAACCCGGAACTCGATGCGCCGGTTGCGCGCACGCCCGTCTTCGGTGTCGTTGCTGGCCACCGGCTGATCGGGCCCCATGCCTGAGGTCTGCAGGCGATCGGGGGCCAGGCCCTTGCCAACCAGGTAGGTCTTGACCGCCTGGGCACGCGCCAACGACAGGCTGATGTTGCCCGGGCGATGTCCCAGCGCATCGGTGTGGCCGATGACCTCGATCCGTTTGCCCTGGAGCTGACTCAAGGCCACCGCCATCTCATCCAGGATCCGCAGGCCCTCGGGCCGCAACACCGCGCTGCCTGCCTCGAACTCGACGATGCGCTGCGCCAGCGCCTGGTCGACCAGCGCCTGCTCGCGCACCGCCACGCGCAAGCTGTTGCGCACGCTGTAGGTGGGGTTGAGCGCTTGAGCCACCTCGCTGACCACCTGCTGGCGCTGGGCCTCGTTGCCGACTTCGCCGCGCAGGTCCACCGTCTGGCCCTGCACGCTGAGCTGGCCATGGCTGACCTGCTTGAGCGAGGGCGAGATCAGGCGCTGGACATGCTGTCCCCAGTTGGGCGGCGCCACCACCGAGCCCAGGCTGAGCTGATCGACCACGCGCTCGGCACCATAGACCTCGCGCAAGCGGGTGAGCACGGCCGCTCGGGTGGCTTCGTCCGGCACGGTGCCGGCCACCACGACCTTCCCGCTGGAAGTGGCCGACACGGGCGTGGGGGTCGCCTGCGCCTGGACAACCCGGGGCGAAAGCAGCAGCGCCAGGCAGGCGCCAGCCAGCGCGCGGGCGGTGGATGTCATGAAACGGTTCGGATGCGATGCCATGGCCTCAAGCCCCCATGAAGACTTCTTGGAACGTGCGGACAGCCTGCGTCAGCGACAGCGCCGGGTCCTGCAGGTAGGTCGACAGCTTGCGCAGGCCCACGTCGGCCTGGGCCTCGTCCTCGACCCAGTCCAATTCGTTGAGCGTCACGCCATGGCGCGCCAGCACGGCCGGGTCGATCACCGCCTCCAGCGAGGCGGCCGAAGCCCCCTGAAAGCCCAGCAGCATCTGCGGCAGGCCCTCGCGCACCGGCAGGAAGATGGCGAACTCGACCACGTGCCGGGTGAAAAACCCCATGACCAGCATCAGCCACCAGGAGGCCACGCAGGCGCGAAGAGAGGGCTCCACCGGCAGCGGCAGACACAGCAGCTTGTTCATGCGCGCACCGCCCTGCACCAGGGCCGGCCGCAGCAACAGCCCCAGCGCCAGCACGGCCTGCCGCACCGAGCCCGCCCGCGCTCAGGATCTGCCCCAGGGAAGCCAGGCTGTGCGCATCGAGAAAAGTCTCGAGCCGGTCACGGGCTTCGTCGAAGTCAGGGGCGTGTTCGATGGGCGCTTGCAGCCGGGCCTGCACATCGGACAGGTCAGCGGCCTGACGTGCCAGCTGGCCCCGTGTGGCCAGCTGGTGCCACAGGGCATCGAGCGCGATCGGAGCAAGCACAGCGGACTGCTGCGGCCGCCTGAGGTCGAACGCACCCGCCGTGACGAAGGGAAAGCGCCTGCCGGAGGTGTCCTGACTGGCCAGCCAATGGCCCGCCAAAGCCACGTGGCTGCCCGAGCCCAGGACGGCGAAGGCCAGGGCCGGCGCTTCGTCGTAGATGAGCTTCCAGCGAGGGTCGGCCGACAGGCGCTCCAGCGTCTGCGCCTGCCAACGGTCCAGCACCTCGAGCATGGCCGGGTGCTGGCTGCTGCGCACGAAATCGCCACGCGATGGCAGCTTGCCGAAATAGAGGACGTCCACGGCACTGGATTCGGTGGTGATCATGCGCCCTCCCCTGCGGCGACGATCGCGCCCTGCCGAACGGGGGCGGGGGCCGCGGGCAGGGTCGCCGTGGGCGACTCCGGCGGCGCGGCGGGTGCAGCCGGCGCCAAAGGCGTGGCTTCGTCGCTGCCCGCCACCAGCGCGGGCAGGGCCCCGGGCTTCGCACCCGGCTCACCAGCTGTGGCGGGTGTCGGCTGCGCCGCGGGCGCGCTGTTGGACAGGATGCGCAACTGCACCGCCACCGCCACGTCGGATTGCGGCCATTTCAGCTCGAACACCTGCCCGTCGATGCGACGGCGCTGCGCCGAGTTGATCATCTTCTCCAGCCCGAAGCGGCCTGGCTCGTTGAAGAAGTTGAGCTGGCGACCATCGAAGGTCACGCCGGTGATGCGCACGCCCGGCGCGCCGGGCCCCGGCCACACGAAGTGCTGCCAGCTGGCCGCGCCCTGCCGGTAGCGCAGCACCTGCCCGTCGATCTCGACGGTGTATTCGGTGAGCCCGGGCGCGGGCTGCGGCAGGATCTGGAAGGTGGTCTGCGCGGCATCGGCGCTGTTGCCCGCGGCCGATGCGCCGGCCCCCTGCCCGCCGAGCGGGGCCACCCAGGCCCCCAGACCGCCGGAGAAGGCCGGCCTCAGGCGCACGCCCATGTCGGCCCAGGTGCGCGGGGTGAGCTGGTCGCCGCGGCGCAGCACCAAGGCGCCCAGCGACTGCTCCAGGTACTTGGCCACCGCGCCCTCGGTGCCGAAGATCGCCGCCAGCTCGACCTGCGTGGCCTCCACGCGCGAGCCCCGGTCAAACGGGTACTTGCTCGCCAGCGTGCGCTGGTAGGGCTCGAACACCTGCGCGTTCCAGACCCGGTTGAGCTCGGCCTCGGTGGGCGGCACCAGGGCCGCGAAGGCCTGCATCAGCGGACGCACGAGGATGGGTCGCAGCGCATGGCGCGCACCCTCATCGAGCCCGCTCAACAACTGTTCATCGACGAGCTTGAGGGCCTCGGCCAGCTCGCCCGTGCCCTCGAGCGTCTGCTGCATGAACTGGCGCGCACCCGGGCCCGGGTCACCCTGCGTCTTCATCTGGTTCAGGCGAGCCCGCACGCGCGACAGCGAGTCCAGGTAGACACGCGAGAGCGTCTGCCCGCCCTCGCGCGGCAGCATCAGGCGGTTGACGCCGGCAAAGGCCTTGCCGATCGGGCCGGTGGGCACCTCGGCGGCCTTCAACTGCTCGGTGCTGAGCGAAACCTGCACGGGCGTGGGGTTCATGCCCAGCACCGTGTTCTTGAACCAGCCGATCAGGCCCTGCTGGCCCTTGGCCAGGCGGTCGTTGAGCATCGACGGGTTGTCCCAGGCCGTCTGGTCCTGCAAGGTCTGAAGCAGCAAGCCGATGGGCGAATGCACCGGGTCACCCAGGCGCTGCATGCGCTGCACCGCCACCTCGAAGCCCTGGAAGTCCAGCACCGTGATGCCCTGGATGAACTTGCCCCATTGCTGCGCGTACTCGGCTTTGTAGAGCTGGGTCAGCGATTTCTGGATCTGCTCGGGACTGCCTTCGAGGGTCAGGTCGTCCGACGTGGCCGTCTTGAGCACCCAATCGGTCGACTGCAACGACTGGTGGGCGGCGTCCTTGATGGCGTCACGCACGTACCCCTCCCAGGCTTCCCGGGTGAAGGCACCCGAGACAACGTGGCTGCCCGCGATGACCTGGCGGTCGCCCTCGCCCACGATGCGCGCCACGGTGACCGGTGGGAAGCGGGTGGCGGCGCGCGCCTTGATTTCGCCGTAGACGCGTTCGCGCGCCGGCAGCCCCTTGACGACGCGGCGCAGGTTCTCGCGGGTGCGATCGAGCAGGGCCACGTCGAGGTCCATCTGCGGGAAGGCCGGGTGCGACATCTGCGTGAGCGCGAACGAAAGGATGCGCTCGGCCCGACGGATCATCTGCTCGCGCGGCAGGGCGCCTCGGTTGGCTTCGAGCCATTCGCGCCAGTAACGCGTGAGCTGGTCGCCCAGGTGCCCGGGCTCAAGCCGCTGGCGGTCTCCCAGCATGAGGTAGGCCTTCAGGGCGTTGTAGGCCTCGGTGACATCTCGGCTTGACGAGGCCTGGTAGGGCGAACTGCCCGCGGCAACCGCTCCTGCGGAGGGCTCCGATGCGCCCCCGACCGAGGCATCGGTCGCCGTTGGAACGCCCGCTGCTGGCGTGACGCTGCGCCACTGCGCCGACTGCGCGTTGGCGTCGCTCAGGTAAGCCGACAGGGCCTGGGCGCTCGGCTTGAGCAGCACCGACTCAAGACCGTTGAAATACTCCTCCAGCAGGCGGTTCTCGATGCGGGCATCCTGGGACAGGCCCAGCGACCACACCGCCGAACGCCGGTCCCGCTGCACCTGCTCCAGGCGGTCCTGCAAAATCTCGAGCGCTTCCATGCGCGAAGCCAGGTCCAGCTTCTGGTCCTGCACCTTCACAGCCTTGAGCAGGTCAGCCTCGACGCGGGCCACGCGATCGCGGTTGTCGCTGTAGGACCAGGTCCAGGCGGCCAGCAAGGCGCCCAGCACGGCCATGCCACCGAAGAAGGCCGCCTGCCTCAGGCGCAGGCGCGTGCGGCTGGTGTACTGCCGCACCAGCTCGCGGTCGGCGAAGATGACCCGCGAGAACAGCTCCTTGAGGAAGAAGCCGCTTTGCGAATAAACCGCCGCGGCCGTGCCGCTTTGCAACTGCAGCCCGAACTGCTCGGCCACGCGCTGGCTGGCACGGCTGGTGGACTGGCCTTCCTGCACGGCACTGGTGAAGTAGAAACCGCGGAAGATGGGGCGGAACTGGTAAGGGTTGTCTTCAAAGAGGGTGTGCAGGAAAGTGCGCAGCGAAGGCTTGAGCGCCGCGAACTCCAGCGGGAAGGTGAGCACGCCCGGGGGCAGCTGTTCGCCCCGGTGCAAGGTCATGCGCGCGACAGAGGCTTCTTTCAGCCCCTGGTAGAGCACGTCCATGTGCTGATCGAACTGGGCAGCGGCATCGACCTGCTGGGTGGTTTCATAGGGCAGCGTGGCGCCCCAGACCCGGTCTCGCTCGCCGCGGTCACGGTCCTCGAAGAAGTCGACGAAGCCGGCAATGAGGTCGGCCTTGGTGAAGACCACGTAGACCGGCACGAAGACCTCGAGCTGCTCGGTGAGCTCCTGCACGCGCTGACGCAGCTTGCGCGCCAGCTCGATGGTCAGATCGGCCTTCTGATTGGCCAGCTCCGCAATGCTGACGGCGATGATCACGCCGTTGAGCGGGGCCTTGGGCCGATGCGTCTTGAGCAGCTTGAGAAAGCCCAGCCACTCGCGGTGGTCCTCTTCCTGCACCGAATAGCGCCCCGCTGTGTCGAGCAGGATGCCTTCGGTGGTGAAGTACCAGTCGCAGTGGCGCGTGCCACCGATGCCCTGCACGATGGCATCGGTGTTCTCGGCGAAAGGAAAGGTCAGGCCGGACTTGACGATGGCCGAGCTCTTGCCCGCCGCCGGGTTGCCGATGATGGCGTACCAGGGCAGTTCGTACAGCGCAGCCGCGCCCGAGGTCTCTCCCAGGCGCGAGGTCTTGATGCGCTTGACGGCATCGGCCATGCGCTCGCGCAAGGCCGCGACCTCATCGGCCGGGGCTCCCTTTCGGTCTTGCCGGGCCTGGCGCACGGCTTTCTCGGCGTCGGCCGAGATGGCCTGCTCCAGGGCCTGGCCGGCGCGGCTGGCCTGGCGCCGCCGATGCCACCAGATTGCCGCGGCCAGCACCCCCAGCAGCAGCACGGCACCTGCGGCCCACAGCGCACCCACGCGCAAGGCATCCGCCCCGATGAACAGCAGGCCCGCCAGCGCCAGGAGGCCGATGACGGCCAGCACACGGGGATCGAGCAGGAACAACCAGATTCTTTGCATGGTCGGCAGGGGCAACAGGAACGATCAGGGCCGTCAGGCGGCCAGCGGTTCGGCCACGGGGGCCATCGCAGGTGAAGAAGAGGCAGGCAGCGAAGCCCGGGGCGGGGTGAGCCGGGCCAAGGCTTCGCGGCCCGCGCTCGCAGGCCACACGGGGATGGCCCAACGCCGATGGCTGCTTTGCAGGAGCCCGATCAAGGCAGGGACCGGGTGCGGCTCGGCGGCGTCTGCGGGCTGCAGACCTTGGCGCACCACCGAGGCAGCCAGCGCCACGGGCAGCAGGGCACGCGCGATGCCCATGTCACCCCAGGCATCGCCCAGGCGCAGCACCGACTGCATCGCGTCCCCATCAGGTTGCAAGACCTGGAAGGCTTCGAACAGCTCGCTGGTGCGACTCGGTCGGTGATCGGCATCGGACAGGCACCACCAGCCCCCCTGCCCCACGTGGCTTTCGGGCTGTTTTTCGGACGACTGGGGCGATTGGGGCGACTGGGGAGATTGGGACCAGGGGGCGAGCACCTGCTGCATCGCGGTGACGAGTTCTTCAGCCCCAGGGCGCCCGCCGCGATCAGCCGAGCGCTGGCGATGCGTCGAGCGGGGCACGCCCAGCCACGGGTGCCCGGCCTGAGCACATCGGGCCACCATCCGGGCATTGGCCAGCAGCAAGCCAGCCGAGCCCTCACCGGGCACGCGCCCGCCCTGATGCAGGGAAGTGAAAAGCTCGCCCCGGGCCTGCAGGCCCGTCACACCAGCCTCATCGACCAGGCTGTGGGTGGCCAGCACCAGCAGCAAGCGAGGCCGGGTGTCGGCATGCAGCTCGTTCAGGCGAGGCAGCAGGCGGTCCCAGCCAGCTTCAGGGGTGTCAAGCGGCTCCACGGACCAGCGGGGCTCGCCAGCGTTGGATGCGAGAGCCCAGTACAGCGCCACACCCGCCTGCTGACGCAGCCAGCCGACGAACAGCGTGCGGTGATCCTCAGGCCATTCGGCTGGCACCCAGACCTGGATGTCGAGTGCGGGGGCGCGTTCGCGCCGACGCGCCGCGTGCTCCTGGGCTCCTGACTGCCCCACACCTGACAGGAAGGCCGGACCTGGTGCACTGGCCTCGACAGCATCACCCTCGCCATCGCCAAGCTCACCGACCGGCAAGGCCGACAGCAACCGGTGCAACGGCGCCTCGACCAGCGCCATGGCACGCAGCAAGGCCTGCGGCAGCGAGGTGTCGGTGACTTCGGCATGGGCGTCGAGCCAGTCCTGCGTGGACAGGTCGGGCACGCGGGAGCTGAACACGGGCATGCCATCGGCGTCCTGCAGATCGGGGTCGAGTCGGGGGCGCACCTGCCCGGATCGCAAAGCGGACCAGGCCAGCTCGGGGTCGTCGCCGTCGGGCAAGGCCAGGGCTTCGGCCAGGATGCTCACGAGGCCCAGGGGGGCGGCTTCGGGCGCCTTGTCGCCCCCTGTCGGCGCACCCGTGCCCGCGTTGACGAGGGAAGGCTTGGGCACCGGCTCAATTGGCCTGCTCGACCAGTTGTGCAAACGACGGGCGCCCCACCAGGCCAGCAGGGCAACCACCGTGAGCCCCACCGGCAACAGGAAGAGTTGCGTGGCCACTTCTTCGCTGCTGACCGGCTGCTGGCTGCGGTACCACTGCCACAGCGTCACCACCCAGACGGTGACGAAAATGACGAGCCCCAGCCCGGCCGCCTTGACTGCCTTGGACATGCCTTGCCGCACGGGCCCGACCGAGCCCGCACTCCCTGATTGTTCGGTTTGATGATGGATGTCACCAACGGATGCCCCGTCGGCGCGGCCCGAGTCTAAGGGCAGGCGAATGCGCCCTTGCCCCCCTCACGAGGGGTGCGCTGTTACAAGCTGTGTCGCCTTTGGCAAGCGCAGGCCAGGCTTGCGCCACTCCACGTGCCCGAAGTCCATCAGGCGCCATCTGCCGCCCCAGGTGAGCCCTTGTTGCTCGGCCACCTGGCCGTAGAGCTCGTAGCCCCGCATGGCCCAGGGGTCGCGCTCGGAGATCACCAACCGCCCATCGCGCAGGAAGGCGCAATCGGCGGCCAGACCGTGCTGGTGGTAGCTCTGCCCCGGTGCCGCGCCGGTGACGCTCGGCCCTCGAGCCAGCAGCACCGCCTGACGCTGCGGGCTGCGGTAGCCCTCCAGCAGCGCCATGTCGTAGCCATGGACGTCCTTCATCACCTTGAAGACGCGCAGCAGCGTCTGCACGAAGTCCGCGTCCATGCGCTCCCAGCGGCGGTCGGCGCTCGACAGCATGGGCCTGAGCACCTCGACGTCCGCCGTGGCGAACACCTCGGGTGGGAGCGGCGGTGGCGGCACGAGTTGCTCGCCGCGCAGCAACTCGCTCACCTGTGCGTTGACGCCCAGGTCGCTGTCGTCGAATGCATCCGCCTGATGGGGGCGCCAGCCCAGCCACCCCCACGTCAACAGGGCCGGCACCAGCAGAAGCAACGCCGACAGCCACCACGCGCGGGAGCGCCCCAGCCAAGCACGCGATGCCGCGGCCAGGCCTGCCCCACGCTCGCGCCACCACATCGGGAACACGAGCGCAGACAACAACAAGCTGCCCAGCGCGAACCAGGCCAGTACCCACCCCAGATGCATGATCCCTGTAACGATTGATTGCAAACCCGCTCCAAGCCGTTGGATGCGATCGGTCCGCTCTTTAGAATGCGGCGATTGTTCATCAAAAAAAGAAACCGGGAGCCCGTCGTGACACGCGACAGCCACGCCACCAGTTCGTCGCGCCAAGCGGGTCGACGAGCACCTCGACCTGACCTGGGTCGACCCAGTCTCTTCGCGGACTTCGACCAGGAATCGGTCGCAGACGTTGAGCCGCACCGCATCCGGCTGTTGTCCACACTGGAGTCCCAGCGAGGTGTGCGCGGACGTCCTCGTGCCCGCCGCCTGCCCACCGGCCGCAACCACCCCTGGCTCACGCGCGCCCTCATGGTGGCGATGGGGCTGGGCATGCTGGTGATGCTGCTGAGCTTCATCCAGCTCCTCAGGCGCCCGCCCCCCGCGCTGCAGACCCCTCAAGCCATCGCTGCGGCGGTGTCCCCTGCCCCCCTGTCCACCCGTGCCAGCGCGCCCCTGGCGCCCGCCGAGGCCGCGGAGATCATCGACATGTCTCCGCCCGCTGGCGGTGGCGCCCAGAGCACGGTGGTGGCCCTGTCACCGCCCACCTCGCCCGTGGCCACGGGGGCCAGCACGCCAGCCGCCCCGGCGGCTCATTCGCCTGCAACGCCGGTCACCGGTTCACGCTCGAGCGTGCCCACGGTCACCGAGTCCGAGCGTGTCAGCCGGGAGGTCAAACCGGTCGCGCAGCGTCCCGGCGCCCGGCGCGATGCCGGGGCCCTGCACGAAGACGTCGCCCTGGTCGAGGCCATGCTGGCACACGCCGGCCCGCGCAAGGCCCCGCCCCCGCCGACCGTGGCGCTGCAGCAGTGCGGCACGGGCACTTCGCCCGAGACCGCGGTCTGCCGCGCCCGGATCTGCGTGCAGCACCCCTCGCTGCCAGCCTGCCACACCCCTTGAGCAAACCCACGCGCCAGGTTGCCCTGCGCCGCATGCGGACACCGCACCGCGTGTGTGCACAATGTGCCTGGAGTCGTTAGGATGCGGGCTCCCGCAACCGGTTGGCGCCCTTCGCCGCACGACCGCCCCGCCAGGATCGCCCATGACAACGCCCACGCTCCGCGCCATCGACCCCCTCGCCCCGCCCGCCACGCAGCAGGAAGACGAAGGCGTGCCCGTCTCGGTGCGCATCCGTGAACGCATCAAGGCCGCCGAGAAGCGCTTCCACGCCAACGACAACATCGCCGAGTTCATCGAGCCCGGCGAGCTGGACAAGCTGCTCGACGAGGTCGCCGGCAAGCTCGGCGGCGTGCTCGAAAGCCTGGTCATCGACACCGAGAGCGACCACAACACTCAGGACACGGCCCGCCGCGTCGCCAAGATGTACCTGGGCGAGATCTTCAAGGGCCGCTACCAGGCCGCCCCTTCGGTGACGGAATTCCCCAATGTGGAACGCCTCAACGAGTTGATGATCGTCGGACCCATCACCGTGCGCAGCGCCTGCTCGCACCACCTGTGCCCCATCATCGGCCGCGTGTGGATCGGCGTGATGCCCAACGAGCATTCCAACCTGATCGGGCTGTCGAAGTACGCCCGCCTGATCGACTGGATCATGAGCCGCCCCCAGATCCAGGAAGAAGCCGTCACCCAGGTGGCGGACCTGCTGCACACGCGCATGAACCCCGACGGCCTGGCCGTGGTGATGGAGGCAGACCACTTCTGCATGCACTGGCGCGGCGTCAAGGACATGGACTCCAAGATGATCAACAGCGTGATGCGCGGCTCCTTCCTGAAGGACCCCCACCTGCGCCGCGAATTCCTCGCCCTCGTCAACCAACGCAAAGGCTGATCGAACATGCTGGTCCGACTGCTGTACGCAAGCCGCGCCAAGGCGCCCCTGACACCCGAGGTGATCGACGCCATCTTGCAGACCTCCCGAAAGGGCAACCCGGCAGCGGGTGTCACCGGCCTGCTTTGCCACAGCGGTGACGTCTTCATGCAGGTGCTCGAAGGCGGCCGCGATGTGGTGAGCGCGCTCTACAACCGCATCGCCAATGACCCGCGCCACACCGACGTGGTCCTGCTGAAGTACGAAGAAATCACCGAGCGACGCTTCGCCGGCTGGTCGATGGGCCAGGTCAACCTGGCGCGCGTGAACCCGGCCATCTTGCTGAAGTACTCGGCCAAGGCCGAGCTCGACCCGTACGCTGGCTGCGGCCAGGCCTCGATGGCCATGCTCGAAGAGCTGATCGCCACGGCCTCCATCGCCAGCCGCACCTGCTGAGCCGGTGAGCCTGCCCGAAGCCCTTCTGGGCTTGGATTTCAGTTGCGCGCCCAGCGCCCGCAAGCCCCTGACCCTGGCGTGGGGGCGCCGTGCCGGGGCCGTCGTGCGGCTCGATCGCGTCGATGAACTGCTCACGCACGACGAGCTGTCCGCGCTGATCCAGCCTGGCTCGCCGGCCTTGCCAGGCGGTTTCGTGATGGGCTGCGACTTCCCGTTCGGTCTGCCCCGAGCCTTCGTCGACGCGCTGGGGGCGCATGGCCCGGGTGACTTGCCCGATCGCTTGACACCGCCACCCATGGCGTCGCAAGCCGAGCGGTTGATCCTCGCCCTGCACCGGCACTGCGGTGACCGGGCCGGCTTCCAGCGCTTGGTGGATGGTTGGGGGCAGTCCTGGCACACCGACCGGCCACCCGGCCCCAAGCTTTTGCACCGCCCCACCGACCAGGCCGCACCGGGGGTGTCGAGCACCAGCCCATTGCAGACCCGCTACGTGCCCGTGGGCAAGATGTATTTCGAAGGCATGAAGCGCCTGGTCGATGCCGACCTCAGCCTGCCGGGGCTGCGCGCCGGCCGCCCCGACGCCATCGCCCTGGAAGCCTACCCCGGGCTGCTCGCCCACGAGCTGCTGGGCCGACGCAGCTACAAGACAGACGCCCAGGCCGATGCCGCCGCGCAGCAGGCCCGCCTGATCGCCCGCATGGACATGGTCGACGCGCTGGAGCAGGGGCGCACCCGCCTGGGCCTGCGCCTCAAGCTCAGCCCGGCGCAACGCGACCACCTGGTCAGCGACCCGCGCGGCGACCGGCTCGACGCGGTGCTTTGCCTGCTGCAGGCCGCCTGGGCCCACGCACAGCGTGAAGCCGGCCACGCACGCTGGGGCCTGCCCGACGCCATCGACCCGGTCGAAGGATGGATACTCTCGGCATGAATCACACCGACAACCTGCCTGAAGAATTCGAAGTGACCGAGGTGCTGGGTCAGCCGGCCATCGTGCTCAAAGCCCCGGATGGCTCGCGCGCCACCGTGCTGCTGCATGGCGCCCACGTGGTCTCCTGGGTGCCCGCCGGCGCCGAAGAACAGCTTTACCTGTCGCCCCAGGCCATCGCCGGCCCGGGCATGGCCGTGCGCGGTGGCGTGCCGGTCATCTTCCCGCAGTTCGAGCTCATGGGCCCGGACACCTCCCTGCCACGCCATGGCCTGGCGCGCACGCGCACCTGGGCCATCGACAGTGGCCGCATCGGTGAAGAACACGCCCAGGTGACCCTGGTGCTCACGGATGACGACGCCACGCGCGCCCTGTGGCCGCACGGCTTTCGCCTGGAGCTCACCGTCTCGGTCGAGGCCAACCGGCTCGACCTCGAGTTGCACGCCGAGAACACCGGCGACACGGCCTGGTCCTTCTCGACGGCGCTGCACACCTACCTGGCCGTGTCGGAGCTGACGCAGGTGCGCCTGCAGGGCCTGATCGGGCGCCGCTTCATCGACCGCGTCAACGGTGGCGAGACCATCGAAGACCACCCCGAAAAGCGCTTCCATGGCGAGATCGACCGCATCTACGCCAACGTGAAGGAGCACCTGCTGTTGCGCGACGGCCCGCGCCGCCTGCGCATCGACCAGCAGGAGATGCCCGATGTGGTGGTCTGGAACCCCGGTGCCGACGGCGCCGCCAGGCTGGCCGACATGCCCGACGACGGCTGGCAGCACATGCTGTGCCTGGAAGCGGCTCGCATCCTCGATCCCATCAAGCTGGCACCCGGCCAGGACTGGGACGGGCGCCAGAGCCTGACGCTCGAAGCCTTCTGATCAGGCGGTCTTGCCCAGCAGCTGCCGGAGGTCGGCCGTGACCTTGTCGACGCCCATGCCATAGCGCACGAACAGGCGCACATGGCCCTCGGGGTCGAAGACGTAGGCCCCGGCCGTGTGGTCCATGGTGTAGTTGCCCTCGCTGGTGGGCACCTTCTGGTAGAAGACCTTGAACTCACGTGCCGCGGCTTCGATCTGATCGTTGGAGCCCGTCAGGCCCACAAAGCTCGGGTCCATGGCCTGCAGGTAGGCCTTGAGCACCTGGGGCGTGTCGCGCGCCGGGTCGATCGAGATGAAGACGCCCTGCACGCGGTCGCCATCGGCGCCCAGTCGGCGGCGCACCTCGGCCAGCTCGGCCATGGTGGTCGGGCAGACGTCCGGGCACTGCGTGAAGCCAAAGAACACGAACACCACCTTGCCCTTGAACTCGGCGAGGTCGCGTTGGCGGCCATCGACGTCTTTCAAGGACAGCTTGCGCGCGTACTCCGCACCGGTGATGTCCACCGCGTTGAAGCTCAGCTTGGGCACGGGCGGCCCGGCCTTGTCACAGGCGCTCAACAGGGGCGAGGCCACCAGCGCGGCGGCGGCCGACAGCAGCAGGCTGCGGCGGTTCAGGTCGTCTCGGTTCATGTCAGGTCAAATCACCCAGTAGTGATCGACCAGCAAGGCAGCGAACATCAGCATCAGGTGGATGATGGAGAAGCGGAAGGTCTTGCGGGCCAGCTCGTCACTGTAACGCCGCCAGAGCTGGAAGGCATAGCCCATGAACATCAGGCCCAGCACCAGCGCCGAAACCAGGTAGATCCAGCCGCTCATGCCGTAGATGAAGGGCAGCAGGCTGCCCGCCAGCAGGATGATGGTGTAGAGCAGCACGTGCAGTCGGGTGAATTCGTTGCCGTGCGTGACGGGCAGCATGGGCAGGCCGGCGCGCGCGTAGTCCTCGACGCGGTAGAGCGCCAGGGCCCAGAAATGCGGCGGCGTCCACAGGAAGATGATGAGGCACAGCATCAGCGCCTCCGGGTCGACCGAGCCCCGCATGGCCGCCCAGCCCAGCACCGGCGGCATCGCACCCGAGGCCCCGCCGATGACGATGTTCTGCGGCGTCAGCGGCTTGAGCACCACGGTGTAGACGATGGCGTAGCCCACGAAGGTGGCCAATGTCAGCCACATGGTCAGCAGGTTGACCCACAGACCGAGGATGAGCATGCCGGCAGCGCACAATGTGCCGCTGAAGGCCAGGGTCTGGGTGCGGCTGAGCTCTCCCCTGGCGGTGGGGCGCCAGGCGGTGCGCTTCATTCGCGCGTCGATGCCCTGCTCGATCAGGCAGTTGAAGGCGGCCGCCGAGCCGGCCACCAGCCAGATGCCGATGCAGGCGGCCACGGCCTTGAGCGCTTCGGCCGCGGTGGGCATGCCCGGCACGGCCAGCAGCATGCCGATGACGGCGCAAAAGACGATGAGTTGCACCACGCGGGGCTTGGTCAGCACGTGGTACTGGTGGAACTTTGACGGCGGGCGGGTGGCGGGCATGGCCACGGGGGCGGGAGGCGTCGCGACGGTGTCTGTCATGGGCAACTCGGAAAGGCAACGGGACTATGACGCAGAAGCCCGCGGGGCTGTAGCGTGAAGTCCCTGATGTGATCGCACAAGGGAAGGGTTGTGGGGGCCAGGCCGGCCTTGCAGCAGGGCCAGCCAGGTGGCCTGAGCTCGCGGCAGCACGAGCAGCCGCGTGAGCCACCACACCATCAGCGCCGCCCCGAAGGTGTGCGCCAGCGCCGCGACCAGCGGCCAGCCCAGCACCACATTGCTCAAGCCGCTGAGCAACTGGGCCAGCAGCAAAAGCCCCAGCACGCGGGCCTCGCGCCGCCACACGGTGGGCTCGCCAGCGCGGGCTCGCCAGCGGGCCAGTTGCCAGGCGAACACCACCAGCGCCAGGGCCACCACACCCGCGAACAAGCGGTGCGCCATGTGGATGGCGGTCAGGCCCGCCATGCTGATGACACCGCCCTGCCCGTCGCCACCCAGGGGGCGCCACAAGCGGGCCGCCTGCTCGAAGTCCATGGCCGGCCACCACTGCCCCTGGCAGGTCGGGAACTCGGTGCAGGCCAGCACCGCATAGTTCGTGCTGACCCAGGCGCCCAACGCGATCTGCACGGTCAGCAAGCCCAGCACGACGAAGCCCGCACGGCGCAGACCGGAGCCTGCCCAGGCGTTGCGGCGGGCATCGCTGCCTTCAGCCGACCCGAGCGGAGCCGGATCCAGCACGCGCGCCTGTGTCGTCAACAGGGCCACACCCAGCAAAGCCCCCAGCAAGTGCCCGGTGACGATCAGCGGCTGCAGCTTCATCGTGACCGTGAACGCACCGAAAGCGCCCTGCACGCACACCCAGACGAAGGTCAGCGTGGCCCACCAGGGTGACAGGGCCCCTGGCTCGTCGCGCTGGCGCCAGGCCAGCACCATCAGCCCCGTGATCAGCGCCCCGACGGCGGTGGCCAGGTAGCGGTGGATCATCTCGATCCAGGCCTTGGTGGGCGACACCGGCCCCTGGGGCGCCACGGCATGGGCGGCGTGGATGTCGTCGCGCGCGTGGAAGGGGCTCATCTCGCCGTAGCAGCCGGGCCAGTCGGGGCAGCCCAGGCCTGAGTCGGTCAGGCGCGTGAAGGCGCCGAAGATGACCAGGTCCAGCGTGAGAAAGAGCGTGGCCACCGTCAGCACGCGCTGCCAGGCGGGCCAGCCTCGCACGCCCTGCCGGCGCGCCCGCCAGACCACCACCGCCGCGGGCAGCAAGGCCAGGCCCGCGCCGAGCAAGAGCAGCTCGATCAGCGGAGCCAGGTCAACGAGCTGCTGGCCCCACGAAGCCGGCACCTGCATGGCGGCCTCGCTCATGGCCGCCCCGCCTCGTCCCAGGCCTCGCTGGCCTTGAGCAGGCGCGTGAGGTCGCGCTTGGCCTTGTTGAACGCCATGTCGACCGGGAAACGCATCATCCAGTCGCCACGCGGGTCGATCAGGTAGATGTGATCGCTCAGCGTCCGCCCTGCCTCGGGCTTGAGCCAGCGGGCCAGGTCCGACTGCGGCACGCGCAGCACCGTCGCCTGCTGCATGGCGGGCAACAGGGACTCGCGCACCGGGGTGTCGTCGGTCACCAGCCAGACGCGGTCGACGCGATCCTTGTCGCGGCCAAGGGACTCGCGCAGCTGACGCTGCAGGTACAGCTGCTTCTCGCAGGCGGCACCGCAAGCGCCCCCCGCGGCCGACACCAGCAACCACTGCCCCTTGAGCGAAGCCGGCGACACCGCTTCACCTCGCAGCGAACGCAATGGCAGGGCCTTGGCATCTGGCATCGCCTGCACGGGCTGGATCAGCGCCCCGTGGTTGGTGCGCCCTTCAGGTCGCACCACGTAATACATGAAATAGGACGCCACAACGGGCGCGGCGCACACCGCCCAGACCAGCAGCATCTTGATGCGTCCCATGCGCGTGCGCTGCACCAGGGCCTGGTCTGCGGCAGGCAGGCTGTGCACGCTCAGCTGGATCATCGGGTCGGTTGCCATCGGGGTCGGGAGCGGGTGCGCGTGGGCAGAAGGTCGTGTCATGGCTGAACGAGCAAGGTGTCAGGAATCGGTGGGCCGCTGCGCACGCCGCGGCCGGATCACCGAGAACCAGAGTGTGAGGCCGACCGACAGCGCGGACAAGGCAAACCACTGCGCGGCGTAGCCGTGGTGCTTGTCCACCCCGAGGTCGGGCTGGGGCCAGTCTCGCCGCAGCTCGGGCGCGACGAAACCAGCCGATGGCATGGACACCAAGGCCTCAGGATGCCCTTGCAGCAAGGCACCGGGAAGCGGGGATTGCCCCAGCCAGGCGCGCCAGAAGGCGTCGTCCGCGTTCTGCCGGAGCACGCGGCCCTGCCCGCTGGGTGGCGGCGCCTCGTCGCCCAGGGCGTAAGCCTGCGACACCTGCGCCTGCACGACGCCGCGCACTTCGATTTCGCCTTCCGCTTCGAGCCAGTCGGGCAGGCGCTGGCGGTCCTGCGCGTCTCGGGGCCACCAGCCGCGCTGCACCAGCACGATGCCGCCCGGACACGCCGGGTCGGAAAGCCTCAGCGGGGTCACCACGAAGAACCCGGGCTGCCCCCCCATGGGCCGGTTGTCCAGAAAGACCGTGTGACCGCTGAGCCAATGGCCACGCAGGTGAGCGGGCTGCCGGGTTGGCAGCGGGGCATCGGCCCTGCTCTGGCAAGGCCAATCCCGCCCGCCCCAGGGCGCCATGTCGGCCCGCTGACGCTGAAGCTCGGCCAGCGCCGTCTTTTCAGCGGCGCGGTCGAGCTGCCACATGCCCAGTCGGGCCGTCAGCAAGGCGACGGTCACGCCCGCGGCCACCGCCAGCCAGCGCTTGTGCATGGGGTTCATCCCGTGGTCTCCGCAAAGCTCAGGCGGCCATCATCCAGCGCATGAAGATCGTCTTTCTGTTGGCCCTGGTGGCCATTGTGGTGGCCCTGGCCCTGGCCGGACGCGCCCTGTTGCAAGATGGCCGCGACGGCCAGCCCAAGAGCAACCGCATGGTCAGGGCCCTGGCCCTGCGGGTGGGCTTGTCGATCGCGCTGTTCGTGTTCATCCTGATCGCCTACAAGATGGGCTGGATCCAGCCGACCGGCGTGCCGATCTGACAAACAACAAGGCGCCCTGAACGAGCGCCTTGTTGCCAGAGACCGGTTGATCGACGATCCGCCCGGATCAGGTCCAGTAGACGACTACGTACAGGCCCAGCCAGACCACGTCCACGAAGTGCCAGTACCAGGCCGCCCCCTCGAAGCCGAAGTGGCGTTCGGGCGTGAAGTGGCCTTTCTGCAGGCGCAGCGTGATGAACAGCAGCATCAGCATGCCGACAAACACGTGCATGCCGTGAAAGCCCGTCAGCATGAAGAAGGTCGAGCCGTAGATGCCGGACGTCAGCTTCAGGTTCAGGTGTGCGTAGGCCTCGTAGTACTCGTAGCCCTGGCAGATCAGGAAAGCCACACCCAGCAGCACCGTCATCCACATGAAGGCGATGCACTTGCCGCGGTGGTTCTCGCGCAGCGCGTGGTGGGCCACGGTCAGCGTCACCCCGGAGGTCAGCAGCAAGGCGGTGTTGATGGTCGGCAGCGGCCAGGGGCCCATCGTGCGGAAGGCCTCGACCGTGCCCGCTGGCGACGCCGTGGCGCCGGCCATCTCGGAAGGCCAGATGGCCTTGAAATCGGGCCAGAGCAAGGCGTTTTCGATGTTGCCCAGCGCCGGCAGCACGTGCAGCCGAGCCCAGTACAGCGCCCCGAAGAACGCCCCGAAGAACATCACCTCCGAGAAGATGAACCAGGCCATGCTCCAGCGAAAGGACACGTCGATCCGGTCGCTGTAGAGCCCCCCTTCGGACTCGCTGATGGCCTGCGAAAACCACTGCTTGAGCACCACCAGCCACCACACCAGCCCCAAGGCCACCGCATAGGGCCCCCAGGCGGCGCCATTGACCCACTGCCCCGCCCCCAGGATGACGAAGAACAGGCCGATGGAGGCCATGACCGGGTGCCGCGATGGCCCCGGCACGTAGTAGTAGGGCGCCTGCCCCTTGTTCACCGCTGTCGACATCACGATCTCCTCAGACCTTGAACGCGTCCATCAAAAATGCAAACCATCAGGCCGCCGCACCACTGGCCACGACCCACTTCACCAGCACGACCAGCCCGAGCACGAACAGCAAGGCGGCCAGCAGGCCCGCCACGATCACGTGGACCGGGTTGACCTTCGATATGTCTTCTTCATAACCCGAGGCCTTGCGCACCCCGAAGAAAGACCAGCCCACCGCCTTGACCGTCTGCCAGAACGAACCCTTGCGCTGCACCGCCTGCTTCAAGTCCTCGCTCACACCGCTCCCTTCGGCGCCGCCGGCACCTTGCCGCCCACCTCGAAGAAGGTGTAGGACAAGGTGATGGTGGAGACGTCTTTCGGCAGCTTGGGGTCGATCACGAACACCACTGGCCAGCGTTTGCTCTCACCTGGCGCAAGCGTGTGCTCCGTGAAGCAGAAGCACTCCAGCTTGTTGAAATGCGAGGTGGCCTGCTTGGGCGCGTAGCTCGGGATCGCCTGCGCGGCCATGGTCCGGTCCTGCTCGTTGGTGAACTCGTAGACCACGGTGGCGATCTCGCCCGGGTGCACCTTCACCGAGCGCACCTCGGGCTTGAAGCCCCAGGGGCCGCGCGCGTTGGCATCGAACTCGACCGTGATGGTGCGACTGCGATCGACCTGCGTGTTGACCTTGCCCTGCCCCGCGCGCGAGACCTGCTGCTCGGACAACGACAGCACGTTGATGCCCAGGGCCTCGCAGATGTGCTTGTACATGGGCACCATCGCGTAGCCGAAGCCGAACATCACCCCGGTGACGACCACGAGCTTGCCCACCATCTGCAGGTTGGCCTTGCGCAAGCGGGCCAACCAGGCAGATTTGACGGGACCTGGCTTGTCACTCATGCCTTGCCCAGCAGGGTGATCTTGACCACGAAGCCGACGAAGAACGCCACGGCGATCGAGGCCAGGATCAGGGCCAGGCGCACGTTGCGCGCGCGCTGGGCCGACTTGTCAGCGAGCTCGGACATGGCGTGCATCCTCAGCCGATCACCTTGGTGGCGGTGGCGTCCAGCTTGGGCGGGTTCTCGAAGGTGTGGAACGGGGCCGGCGACGGCACTTCCCACTCCAGGCCCTCGGCGCCTTCCCAGGGCTTGGCCGGCGCCGGCTCACCCTTGCCACGCATGGCCGGGATCAGCACACCGAAGATGAAGTACACCTGAGCGAAACCGAAGGCGAAGGCACCGACCGAGGCCAGGGCGTTGTAGTCGGCGAACTGCATCGGGTAGTCGGCGTAGCGTCGCGGCATGCCGGCCAGACCCAGGAAGTGCATCGGGAAGAAGGTGACGTTGAAGGCGATCAGCGACCACCAGAAGTGCAGCTTGCCCTTCCACTCCGGCACCATCACGCCCGTCCACTTCGGGGCCCAGTAGTAAAAGCCGGCGAACAGCGCGAACAGCGAGCCGGCCACCAGCACGTAGTGGAAGTGCGCCACCACGTAGTAGGTGTCCTGGATCTGGGTGTCGATGGGCGCCACCGAGCAGATCAGCCCGGTGAAGCCGCCCATGGTGAACACGAAGATGAAACCCACGGCCCACAGCATCGGGCTTTCAAACGTCATCGAGCCGCGCCACATGGTCGCGATCCAGTTGAAGACCTTCACGCCCGTGGGCACGGAGATCAGCATGGTCGCGTACATGAAGAACAGCTGGCCGGTCACCGGCATGCCGGTGGCGAACATGTGGTGGGCCCACACGATGAAGCTGAGGATGGCGATGGAGGCCGTGGCGTACACCATCGAGGCGTAGCCGAACAGCTTCTTGCGGGCGAAGGCCGGCACGATCTGGCTGATGATGCCGAAGGCCGGCAGGATCATGATGTAGACCTCGGGGTGACCGAAGAACCAGAAGATGTGCTGGTACATCACCGGGTCGCCGCCGCCGGCCGGGTTGAAGAAGCTGGTGCCGAAGTGGCGGTCGGTCAGCGTCATCGTGATGGCGCCGGCCAGCACCGGCATCACCGCGATCAGCAGGTAGGCCGTGATCAGCCAGGTCCAGGCGAACATGGGCATCTTCATGAGCGTCATGCCCGGTGCGCGCATGTTCAGGATGGTCACGATGATGTTGATCGAGCCCATGATCGACGAGGCGCCCAGGATGTGCATCGCGAAGATGCCGGCGTCCATCGAGGGGCCCATCTGCAGCGTCAGAGGGGCGTAGAGCGTCCAGCCGGCGGCGGGGGCGCCACCCGGCATGAAGAACGAGCTCACCAGCATGATGGCCGCGGGGATCATCAGCCAGAAGCTGAAGTTGTTCATGCGCGCAAAGGCCATGTCGGAAGCGCCGATCTGCAACGGCAGCATCCAGTTCGCGAAGCCCACGAAGGCCGGCATGATCGCGCCGAACACCATGATGATGCCGTGCATGGTCGTGAGCTGGTTGAACAGCTCGGGGTTGACCAGTTGCAGCCCGGGCTTGAACAGCTCGGCGCGGATGCCCAGCGCCAGCACGCCGCCGATCATCAGCATCGTCAGCGAGAACAGCATGTACAGCGTGCCGATGTCCTTGTGGTTGGTCGCGTACACCCAGCGACGCCAGCCGTGCGGGTGGTCGTGGTGGTCGTCGTGGCCGTGGCCACCGTGGTCAAGCACTGCGCTCATGGAGCGTCCTTTCGAAAATCAGATCGGGCTGTCGGTACTCGGCGGGTCGGGTCACTTGCGGGCGGCCAGCACTTCGGCGGGCTGCACGATCTGACCGGTCTTGTTCGACCAGTGGTTCTTGGTGAACGTGATGACCGCGGCGATCTCGGTGTCGGACAACTGCTTCCAGGCCGGCATGATGTTGTTCTGGCCGTTGAGCAGCACATGGATCTGCTTGCCGTGGTCGCTGTCGAGCACCACGGGCGAGGCGTCCAGGGCCTTGATGGCGCCGCCGCCCTTGCCATTGGCCAGGTGGCAGGCTGCGCAATTGGCGTTGTAGACCTTCTCGCCACGCGCCACCAGGGCCTCGAGCGTCCAGACCTTGTTCGGGTCGTCGGCCTTGGCGGCAATTTCCTTGCGCTTGTCCTCGACCCACTTGGCGTAGGCCTCGGCCGTCACGACCTTGACATGGATGGGCATGTAGGCGTGCTCCTTGCCGCACAGCTCGACGCACTGACCGTAGTAGTCACCCACCTTCTCGGCGCGGAACCATGTGTCGCGCACGAAGCCGGGGATGGCGTCCTGCTTGATGCCGAAGGCCGGCACCATGAAGGAGTGGATCACGTCGTTGGCCGTGGTGATGATGCGGACCTTCTTGTCCACCGGCACCACCATGGCGTTGTCGACCTTCAGCAGGTAGTTGTCGCCTGCGGGCGTGCCAGCATCCGACAGGGCCCGCTGGCTGGCGTCGAGCGTGGAGATGAACTGGATGCCCTCGCCTTCGCCGGTGATGTACTCGTAGCCCCACTTCCACTGCATGCCCACCGCCTTGATGGTGATGTCGGCGTTGGTGGTGTCCTTCTGGGCCACGACCACCTTGGTGGCCGGCAAGGCCATGCCGATGACGATCAGGAAGGGCACGATGGTCCAGATGATTTCGACGGTGGTGGACTCGTGGAAATCGGCGGGCTTGTGGCCCTTGGACTTGCGGTGCTTGTAGATAGAATAGAACATCACCCCGAACACACCGATGAAGATGGCCAGGCAGATGTAGAGCATCAGGTAGTGCAGGTCCTGCTGGGCCGCGGCGATCTTGGTGACCGGCGGATGCAGGTCGATCTGCCCCACGGCGGGGCCGCCCGGCAGGTCGTTCACGGCCCAGGCGGACGACGCCAGGCAAAGCGCTGACATGGCGGCGATGGGGTGGCGCCATGCACTCATTCGGGTCCCAGGAACTTGGCTCATCTCGTTGCTCTTCATGGGTGAACGCGGTGGTCTGGCCTGGCACGCAGCGCGCATCAGGCCGGTCGGTGCGGTGGGGGAAATTCAGTCGTCGAGTTGCCTCAGCGCCCAGCGGAGTTCCGCAGCGAGCTGTCGGCGTTCTTCGGGCTGGATGTGCACCCCGACCATGACCGATCGCCCTTGACCGGACAGGCGGATCAGGGAGCGGTCGTGCTGCTCGGGTTCGATGCGCATCCAGCGCGGCAGGAAATCGGTGGTGTGTACGCGCCCGCCCTGGCAGCGGGTCACCCGCACGAGGCCGCGGTGCATCGCGATGTGCTCCCCGTCGGACGAGATGCGCACCAGCAGCGCGGTGCCTGCCGCCATCAGCAGGGCCACGCCCATCAAGACAGGCCACCAGGAGAGCGATGATCCACCCAGCAGGGCGAGCGTGAAGCCCGAGGCCAGCAGCAGCCCCAGGCACGTCAGAGCGAAGCGGGAAACCGACATCGGCAGCACCCGCGGCAGGCGCCACTCGGCCTGCCAGGCTTCGTTGACAGAAGCCTGCCGCGAACGCCGGGACACCGGGAGGGCGCACCACACCCCGAATCGCATCGGGGCGGCGGGCAGCATGCGGACGGGTGACGCGGTGGCGGTCATCTCGCCAAGTCTCCGGCTGGCTGAATTCACACCTGGAGGATCGCTCCAGCATGGACACGGCGGCAGGGGGTGCCCTGCATCCGATGAAATCCATTCTAGCCAGCGACTTGCGCTGCCTCAACAAGGAATCATGCAGGCCGTGCTATGAATAACCCGTGGTTTGCGCGCGAATGCCACGGTACCGAGGCGCTGCCGCCACAGGGCATCAGGGATGGCCCGGCTTGCGCACCATCCGGCGCATGTCGTCCAGCGAGACCCGGGTTTCCGGGGCGACCTTGGCCCGAGGCTCGGGTTTGACGGCGTGGCCGTAGACCAGTTCCACCGTGAGCGCGATGCGCCCGTCCGGCTGAGCCAGGCGCTCGCGGATGCGCTCGACCAGGCGCTCCTTCCAGCGCGGGGTGCGCAGCCCGGGCAGGCGCCCCCGGGCCACGTTGCCCCCCCAGGTCCGCAATTCTTCGAGCATGGCTTGCGGGCTGGCCCAGGTGAGGGTCAGGCGCTCCATGTCCATGACCGGGTCGCTGAAGCCGGCCTGCAGCAACTCGTCGCCCAGGTCGTGCATGTCGATGAAGTCGATGGTGGGCATGGGCCAGCCCAGTTCGCGGTACAGCGCGCGCAGCTCGCGGGCGGTGTCCGGCCCCAAACCGGAGCACATCAGGAAGCCGCCGATCGCCAGGTGTCGGTGCCAGGTGGTCATGACAGCCTTGAGGTCGGGGGCGCCATGCAGGGTCATGTTGGCCCACAGCATCTGGGCACCCTCCTTCGGCCAGGGCGCCTGGCTCACCGGCTCGGCCAGCACCGGCGCACGGGCCGAGAGCAGCCGCCCCAGCCAGCCACCCGGTGCGCGGGCCTGCTGGCGACTGCGTTCGGCCAACTCGGGCGTGGGCTCCACCACCCAGCGGCGCGCCCGCGGGTAACGCTGGGCCACCAAGGCCTCGCCAGCACCCAGCCAGGCCGACCAGTCGATCCAGTCGGCCGGCTCGATGCGGATGGGCTCCAGCTTGGCGGCCAGGCGGCGCGCCACCTCCTCGTTCAGCCAGGGGCGCTCAGGCAGGCCAGCCAGGCGCAGGCGCTGGTGGCGCAGGGCGACGACATCGGGGGCACAGGGCGGCAGCGAGCTGGGGGCCGGCTCCGAAGGGGCGGTGGGGGGCAACAAGGCGTCGTTCATGGGGCGCGGTGGGGTGCGCCCAACTGGAGATCCCACCTGGGGGGCCCACCTGGACGCCCACGCAAGGGCGATTCCCTCGCAGAGGAGGCGCTCAGTATATTGATTCCATGCCTGCCAGCCATTTGTCCGGGCTTTCTCGCCCGCCCCTGTTCACGCCCCTGTTGACACCCTTGTCACGCTGGGCGACGCGCCGCCTGCCCCGCTGGTCAGGCCTGTGCGCCATGTGCGGGCGCTGGCAAACGAATGCCATCTGCCTGGGTTGTCAGCACGCCTGGCGCGTCGAGTTGCCACGCTGCCAGCGTTGCGCCTTGCCCTGGCCCGACGCCGCCCGAGCCGATGCCTGCCCGGCCTGCGAGGCGCGGCAGCCCGAGTTCGACCGGGCCATCACAGCGCTCGACTACCTCCCTCCCTGGTCGGGCCTGATTTCCCGGTTCAAGTTCCAGCGGGCATCCAGCCTGCAGCACACCTTTGTTCAGCTGATGGCCGACGCCATCCGGCAGCGTCCGCATCGGGTGGACCTGATCCTGCCGGTGCCCCTGTCGGCCTCGCGACTGGCCGAGCGCGGCTACAACCAGGCCTGGCTGCTGGCCAAGGGCCTGGGCACCGCCCTGAAGCTCCCCGCCACCGACGGCGCCCTGCTTCGCACGCGCAGCACCCCTCGCCTGATGACGCTGGACAGCGAGGCCCGGCTGCAAGCCATCCGCGGCGCATTCCAGCTCAGCCCTTCGTGGGCACAACGGGTGCGCGGTCGCCACATCGCCCTGGTCGACGATGTGCTGACCACGGGCGCCACCCTCGACGAGGTCTGCCGCCTGCTTCGTCGGCATGGCGCGGCAGGCTTGTCGGCCTGGGTGCTGGCGCGCACCCCTGCGCCAGAGCCACAGCAAAACCCACCGGGCCAGGCGGCCGACTCAATGACCGCCTGAGGAGCCCGCACCTGAAGCCGCATCCACCAGCACGCCCTTTTCCAGCTCCACCTGTCGGCTGGCCCGTGCCGCGGCCTTGGGATCGTGCGTGACCATGACGATGGTCTTGCCCAGGTCTCGGTGCAATTCGTCCAGCAGCACCAGGATCTCCTCGCCGGTCTGTCGGTCCAGGTCGCCCGTGGGCTCGTCGGCCACGATCAGGGTCGGGTCGGTGACCAGCGCCCGTGCGATGGCCACGCGCTGCTGCTGCCCACCCGAGAGCTCATTCGGGTGGTGGTCCATGCGATCCGTCAGGTGCACCATCTCCAGTGCCGCCTCGACGTGCTGGCGGCGCTGCCTGCGCGACAACCCCGTCAGCAGCAAGGGCAGCTCCACGTTCTCGAACGCGGTCAGCACGGGCATCAGGTTGTAGAACTGAAAAATGAACCCGACATGGGCCGCCCGCCAGTCGGCCAGGGCCCGCTCGCCCAGCGTCGCGATGTCCACCCCGCCCACTTCGATCGTGCCGGAGCTGGGCTGGTCGATGCCGGCGATCAGGTTCAGCAAGGTGCTCTTGCCCGAGCCGCTGGGGCCCATCAGCGCCACGAACTCGGCAGCCTGCACGGTGAGGTTGATGTCATTGAGCACCGGGATGAGCTGCCCACCACGTTGGTAGACCTTGCTCAGGTGCTGGATGCGGATGATGGGCACGCTCATCGGGTGATGGACTCAAGTCTCGTCAGGTCGGTGGGGCAACTGTACAGGGCCCCTCGACTCGAGGCCGGGGCTGTGGTTCTAGGGGTTGAGGGCAGGCCATGGCGCCACACAGAATGGGCGCATAACAGGTGCCGCGACGATGGCTCGTCCATCGCGGCCGAACGCAGGCAGGGCTGGCGCACGACAGCCCCGAGGAACCCTATGCACGCGCTTGAAACGCCCGACGAGCCCCATCGGCCTGCCGACCCGTCCGTTGACCCGGACTGGACCGGCCTCAATCTCCACGGCCAGTCGCCGGCCTTCCGGTCGGCCCTGGCCCTGCTCCACCAGTGCGCGCGGGTTGATGCCACCGTTCTCGTCTGTGGTGAAACGGGCACTGGCAAGGAGCTGGCGGCGCGCGCCATCCACTACCTGAGCCCCAGGCGACACGGCCCCTTCGTGCCCATCAACTGTGGCGCCTTGCCCGACAGCATCCTCGAAGCCGAGTTGTTCGGGCACACCCGGGGGGCATTCACCGACGCCAAGACCGACAGCCTGGGCGTCATTGGCCAGGCCCAGGGCGGCACGCTCTTTCTCGACGAGATCGACTCGCTGAGTCCACGCGCACAAGCCGCGATCCTGCGCTTCGCCCAGGACCGCAGCTACCGCCCACTCGGCTCGCCACAGGTCAGGCAGGCCGATGTCCGCATCGTGGCAGCCACCAACGCCGACCTCACCGAGTTGGCGGCCCAAGGGCACTTCAGGCAGGACCTGCTCTACCGCCTGAACGTGCTCAGCGTGCCCTTGCCCGCGCTGCGTGATCGGCAAGACGACGTGTTGCTGCTGGCCCGGGCCTTTGTGCAGCGCCTTGTGTGGCAGTACGACACGCCGGCACGCACGCTCTCGCTCGAGAGCACCGACTGGCTGAGGCAACCCAGGGCCTGGCCGGGCAACGTGCGCGAGCTGGAGCACCTGATCCACCGGGCCTTCCTGCTGTCCAGCGGCCCCCAGGTCGATCTGAGGCAGCGCGCTGATCGGCCTGTTGGCCCCGAATCATCGATGGCGCCCTTGACCGTTCAAGAAGCTCCGCCTGAGCCAGGCAACACCGGCGCACCGGCCCTGGCGGCTTTCTCCGAAGCCAAGGCCCAGGCCATCGAGGCCTTCGAGCGCCGCTACCTGGTGGCGGTGCTGAACCAGGCGGGCGGCAACCTCAGCCTGGCCGCGCGGATGGCTGGCAAAGAGCGCAGCCGCTTTTGCCGGCTGGTGCGCAAGCATGGCTTGCAGCGCGGCGACTGCGGCTCGGCGGGCATGGACCACACCGGCTGAAGGCGCCTCGTCGCGCGCAGCCCCCTGTGGCGCCAGCGCCCCACCCCACCCAAAAAGCCACACCTTTTGCGCCGCCAGGCATGGCGCCGACGCCATGCCCACCCCGTCCTTCCAAGCTCTTGTCCCAGGAGAAGCGCAGCGCGAACAGCCTGGCCCGGGCCTTGCAATTTCGTGAAAAACATCACGGATTTCAATCGCAACGCAGGGGGGTGGGATGGACGCTCAGTCGCCTTCACGGGAAGTCGCCGCGGCGGCAGAGGTCATCCGCCAGCACCTGCTGCAACACCCGCAGGCGTCGGACACGGCCGAAGGCATCCAGCGCTGGTGGGTGCTGCCCCAGTTGGGCGAGGTGTCCCTGCAGGTGGTGGAAGCCGCCCTGGCGCTGCTGGAAACCGAAGGTGTCATCCAGCGCCTGCAGCAAGCCTGGGCGCCCACCGCTTACCTGGCGGCGCGCCCACAAGGCGAAGGCCGTCGCCCGACCGATCACTGAACCCGCCACATGGCCAACCACCTCGCCATCGCCGCTGTCGCCAAGGCCATCCTGAAGATGGTGGAGGACCATTGCCCGCGCGATGAGTTCGCCGCCACGCCCACCTTCACGCTCTACGGCAGCCATGACTTCGGCAGCCCGCAGGTCACGGAAGGCTTCTCCATGCTGGTGTGGCGCATCCAACCCAGTGCGGCGCTGCGCAAGCCACAGCCCGTGCGTGAGGCCGATGGACGCAAGCGCATGCCCAGCCTGGCCGTTGACCTGTCGATCCTGATGACGGCATGGGCGGCCGAGCCCGAACGCCAGTTGCGACTGACCGGCTGGTTGCTGAGGTTCCTCGAAGACAACGCCATCGTGCCCGCGGCCTTGCTCAACCAGGCCCTCACGCAGCGAGGGGTGCCCGCATTCAAGCCCGACGAGGCCATCGAGCTGCTGCTCGAGCCCCTGACCCTGCCGGACCACCTCGGGCTGTGGGACAAGTTCCGCAACCGCTGGATGACCTCGCTGAACTACAGCGTGCGCATGCTGCCGCTGGAATCCAACCGCTTCGTCGACGAAGGCCCGCTGGTCGTCAGCCGCGAATTCGGCATCGGGCAAATCGCCCCCGGAGGGCAGCCATGACCCGCGTGCTGAGCCCCGGTGCCGACCGCATCGTGCGCCCTGCTCTGCTGGGCGTGCTGTTCCACGACGCCATCGATGGGCGTCCTGTGCACGGCCACGACCTGGTGGTCGAAGCCATCGACGCCTGGCGGGCAGATCGCCCATGGCGCTTGAACCCCAGCCGCAGCGGCGTGTACGGCCTGCATGCCCTGCGCGGCGTGCAGACGCTGCACGACAGATCCACCGCGCCTGACGACCTGCTCGAATCGCCCCCGCCCGCCGACCGGCTGAGCCTGCGTGTGCGGGACCTGGCCGGACGCTACGTGGCCACCAGGCTGAACCCGAACTGGCCATCGGGCGACATCCTGCGGGTGCCGCTCTACAGCGCCGTCACGCGCCCTGCACCCCTGGGTCTGGGCAGCCTGAAGGTCGATCTGCGCCGACGCACCAACACCGTCCTGCCCGCCTGCTGGGCCTGGCTGACCTTGCGCCTGGGCGCCAGCGTGCTGGCCGAAGGCCCCGCCGACGAGCAAGGCCGTGCGCAGTTGGTCTTCCCCTTGCCCAAGCCGCGCGAGGGCCTGCCACACGGATCGCCTGCGACAGCCGAGGCGCTGCTCGACTGGACGGTCACGCTGCACGCCCGCTGGCACCCTGATCGCCGCCCGAACGAGTTGCCCGACTGGGCAACCTTGCGCGCACAGCCCGACATGCCGCTGCTGCAAGCCCTGGGCCCCGATGTTCCCCTGGCTCCCTTGTCCCTCCAGGCTGGTGTTCCGCTGGAGGCCCATCGTCCCCCGTCTTCATTCGTGTTCGTCGCGGACTGACTCCGCAGGAGATCCCCATGCCCGAGTACCTCGCCCCAGGCGTCTTCGTCGAAGAAACCTCGTTCCGCGCCAAGACCATCGAGGGGGTGTCGACCACCACCACCGGTTTCATCGGTGCGGCCGCGTTCGGCCCCGTCGCCCTGGAGCCCGACCTCGTCACCAGCCTGTCGGCCTACGAGCGCCTATATGACCCGTTCAAGGCCGGCTCTCCCCTGGTCTTTGACGGCGACGCAGAGGCCCCGAACCACCTGTGGCACGCGGTGCGCGCCTTCTTCACCGAAGGGGGGCGGCGCCTGTACATCTCGCGCGTTTTCAAGCCGCTGACAGGCGATTTCACGCCGATCGGCGACGAAGACGACCTCAACCCGCCCACCCTCGCAGACGCCTATGACGATGGCCACGCCCGTGTCGACGTCGCCTCGACGGGCGGCGTGCGGGTGCGAGCCCGCCACCCTGGCGCGGCCGCCAACCTGCGCGTGCGCTTCACGATCAAGGGCAGTGCCAACGTGCTGACCAGCACCACCGACCCGATCAGTGGCGACCCGGTCAACACCCTGCGCTCGGTCAAGGACCTGGACCTGGTCTGGGTGCGAGACCGCACCAGCTCGCCTGCGGGCCGCGAAACCGGCACCTTTTGCATCGTCCACTGGGACGAGCCGCGCGCCACCTGGACCTTCGAGCCGATGCAGATCACCTCGCCCGTCGAGGAAAGCGACTGGTTCGACGTCAGCACCCTGACCGTCGATCAGACGCCCGACGCTGGCGACTCGGTGCGCGTGGTCACGCTGGGCGTGTCGCTGCTGACGCGCGACGGCACGCGCGAGCTGGCCGCCTGGAGCGGCCTGCCCCTGGACCCGGCCCACCGCGAAGGCGTGGCGCTGGACTCGGTGTTCGCCAAGTTCGCCAACAGCCCCGCTTCGGCCGAGGACGCGCGCTCGCTGCCGCTGGTGATCGCCCGGGACCCGCTGGCCGTCGTCAGCGCCTTCGACGTGTTGCGCGACCTCTTTGGCGACGACCCGACCGACCTGCTGGTGCCCACCACGGAGGACACCCGCCGCCAGATCACGCCCGCCGACAAGCTCACGCAGGGCATCTGGGTGGACTTCCAGCTTGCTGGCGGCAACGATGGCCAACGCCCCGGAGCCACCGAATTCGAAGGCAAGGCCGACCAGAACGAAGGCTACTCGCTGGGCCTCAAGCAGTTCGAGGACATCGAGGACATCTCGATGGTGGCCGCGCCCGGCAGCACCTGGGACTACGCCAACTTCCGCCAGGACGCCAACGGCATCATCGCCCAGCTGATCGCCCACGCCGAGCGCATGCGCTACCGCGTGGCCCTGCTCGACAGCGGCGACAAGCTGCCCGTGGCCGAAGTGCGCGGCATGCGCGCCAAACTCGACAGCAAGCATGCGGCGCTCTACTACCCCTGGGTGACCGTGCTCGACCCCATCACCCGGCGCGAGATCAACCTGCCACCGTCGGGCTTCGTGGCGGGCATCTGCGCGCGCAACGACATCGAACGTGGCGTGCACAAGGCACCGGCCAACGAGGTCGTCAAGCTTGCCCTGGGCTTCGAGACCCTGCTCAACAAAGGCCAGCAGGAGGTGCTCAACCCCGACGGCATCAACTGCTTCCGCTACTTCGAAGGCAGGGGCATGCGCCTGTGGGGCGCGCGCACCATCAGCTCCGACCCCGAGTGGAAGTACCTCAACGTGCGGCGCTACTTCGCCTACCTGGAGCGCTCCATCGACAAGGGCACGCAGTGGGCCGTCTTCGAGCCCAACGGCGAGCAGCTGTGGGCCAACGTGCGCCGAACCGTCGAGGACTTCCTGCTCAACGAATGGCAGTCGGGCGCCCTGCTGGGCGACAAGCCGGACAAGGCCTTCTTCGTGCGCTGCGATCGCACGACCATGAGCCAGAACGACCTGGACAACGGCCGGCTCGTCTGCCTGGTGGGCGTGGCGCCGCTCAAGCCTGCCGAGTTCGTCATCTTCCGCATCGGCCAGTGGACCGGCGACCGCCGCGCCTGAAACCAACGAGATCCGCCTGTGACCTCACACCCGAATCCCTGAAGGAGAAACAACATGGCAGTGCTGCGCGACCGCCCCTACGTCCAGTTCAACTTCCTGGTCGACCTGGGAACCGGCAACACCGATGGCCCCGAAGCCGGCTTCCAGGAAGTCAGCGGCATCGGCATGGAAGTGACCGTGTCCGAGTACCGAAACGGCAACGAGAAAGAAAACAGCGTGCGCAAGATCACCGGCCTGAACAAGGCCTCCGACGTGACCTTCAAGCGCGGTGTGATCGGCTCGCTGAACCTCTACCAATGGCTCGATCAGATCCGCAACGGCGACCAGAAGGCCTTGCGAACGGTCACCATCCAGCTGCAGAGCGAAGACCACACCACGGTCGTTCAGACCTGGAAGCTCATCCGCGCCCGCATCATCAAGCACACCTCCGGCCCCTTCAACGCCAAGGGCACCGACGTGGCCATGGAAGAGCTCGTGATCGCGTACGAGCGACTGGAGATGGAGTGAGCGGCCCGCACGCAGCCAATCACGACTGAGGCCCACCCACCATGAGCAGCACGCTGTCACGGCCCCTGCCCGGCCTGCGCTTCGATGTGCCGGCGGCCCCGCTGGACGAGGCGCTGCCTCGCATGGACATCGCCTGCTTCGTCGGTTTTGCCGAGCGGGGCCCGGTGGGCGTGCCCGTGGCGGTGGAGAGCCCCGCAGAGTTCGAAGCCGTTTTCGGGGGCGAGCTGCTGCTGGTGCCCGCGACCACCGAGGCCGGCGAAGACACCCGGGCGCTGATGCCTGGCAGCGTTGCGCAGTTCTTCTTGCAGGGTGGTCGACGTGCCTGGGTCCTGCGCGTGGCAGGTGACGACGCCGTGACCACGCGCTTTCCGGTCCAGCGCATGCTGCAGGTCCGCCGCGCAACGGGCTCGGGCGACTGGGTCGCGCAGACCGCGTGGCTGCGCGCCAGCAGCCCGGGTGCCTGGGCGGACGGCCTGCGTGCGCAAGCGTGGGTGAGTTCGCAAGCGGTCGCCCTGACACCACTGGGTCTGGCGGGTGAGCACCTGCGCCTGCTCGCGCAAGGCCCGTCAACGCTGGGCCTGGTGCCAGGCGAGACCCTGCGCGTGCAACTGGACATCGACGACTGGCTGCAAGGTCGGGTGCTTGAAGCCGGTTCTGTGCAACTGGTGGCAGGTCGCCTGCAGCGCGAGCTGAAGCTCGACCAACTGTGCACGGTCAAAGCCGTCCTCGGCGAGCCCAGCCTGCTGCGCATGGTGTGGATGGAACGCGGCGCACGGGGTCGGGAGCTGATCGAACGCCCGGTGCTGGCCGAAGGCCAATGGTCGCAAGGCCGCCTGCGGTGGCGATGCCGCCTGCCATCCCGCGTGGAGCTGGGCATCGGCGAAGTCGTGCAGCTTCAGTTCCGCACGGGGGCGCAACCGGCCTGGGCCGCCCTGGACGAGGTGCACCTCACGGGCGTGCCCGATGAACAAGGCCTGGTCACCGCCGAGCTGTCGGCCAGGCCATGGCGGGTGCCCGCCCGGCTGGGCCGCCCCACGCTGCTGCGCTGGGTGAGCACGGAGCAGGCGCGCACCGGTCACTGGTTGCAGGCCCACCTGGCCACACAAGTCACGATGGACAGCCCGGCGGCCTCCGCCAGCACCTCATCGATCGGTCCACTGGCCCTGACGCTGCCCCCCGGCGTGACGCCATCGGTCGAGCGGCCCGAGCTGGATGACGACGCCACCTGGCAAGCCCGACAAAAGGCGCTGCCCGGGCTGGTGGACGACGGCCTGCACCACCTGCGTCAGGCCATGCTGCCCCAGGCCGCATCGCAGGCGCCACCCGGCAAGGGCCGTGGCGCAGGACGGTTCCCGCTGAGCGCCGACGACGGCGCCTGGGACACCCTGTGGCTGCCCCTGGGCGACCTCTCGAACTGGAACGCCCCGGATGAGGGAGAGGGTCTCGGCGCGCGCGGCATCGGCCTGCCCGCGCTGATGCGCGAAGGCCTGGCCGAGTACAGCTGGCGGCTCTTCGCCGACATGCAGCTCGCCAGCCTGCCCACCGAAGCCCTGGCCGATCAGGCGGACAACCTCCTGGCTTTGCACACGCGCACACAGCCGCTGCGTGGCCTGCACGCGGCCTTCGGCCACGGACAGACCGGCCTGGGCGAAGAAGCCACGCTGCTGCTGGCACCCGACGCCGTCCACCCGGGCTGGCAACGGGTCACGGGCCAAGGCGCCGCGCGCAGCGTCCACCGCACCCCGACGAAACCGGTCGAGCCCGATCGCGCGCTGTTCCTGGCCTGCAGCCTGCGCCCCCTGCTCGCCCCGGTCTTCCTGCCAGACGCCGCGCCCGATGCCCGCGGGCACTTCCGCATCCGCTGGAGCGAGCCCGAGCCCGGCCTGAGCTACGAACTGCAGGAGTCCACGACGGCCGATTTCGCCATCGCCGTGACCTTGCAGCAAGGCCGGCAGACGCTGTTCAACGCCATTGGCAAGCCCCGGGGCACCTGGCACTACCGTGTGCGTGCGCACGATGGGCAACGCGTCAGCCCCTGGTCGAATCGCCTGCAAGTGCGCATCGGGCACAGCGAGTTCGAGCTGAACACGTTCCAGGACACCGACCTGCTGGCGGTGCACCGGCTCATGCTGCGCATCGCCGCCGCGCGGGGCGACATGCTGGCGGTGCAAGCCCTGCCGCGCCAGGCGCAATGGAGCGATGCTCGCCTGCACGCCGAACGGCTGCGCACCCCCGACGCCAGCGCCGAGGTGCCTGGCCTGCTGCCCGACGAAGCGCGTGCGCTCTCGCATGGCTGCCTGCAGCACCCCTGGCTCCAGCTGCGCTCGGGCGACCAGGTGATCAGTGCCCCGCCCGATGGCGCCACCGCCGGCCAGCTGGCTGCATCGGCCTGGCAGCGCGGTGCCTGGCTGGCCGTGGCCAACCGGCCGCTCAAGGACGTGCTCGGGGTGTCGCTGCCGGCGAACGCCGCAGAGCGTCAGGCGCTGCTTGATGCCCAGGTCAACCCGCTCGTGTCGGCCCCCCATGGCGTGGTGCTGTCGGGCGAGGACACCCTCTACCACCTCGATGCCGACTGGCGGCCCGTGCACGTGCGCCGCCTGATGGCCCTGTTGCGACGCGCCGCCTTGCGCCGTGGCAGCCAGTACGTGTTCGAGCCCAATGGCCCGACCCTGCACCGCACCATCGAGCGCGCGTTCGAGTCGCTGCTGGGCGACCTGATGCAACGCGGCGCCTTCGCCGGCCGCAGTGCCCGCGAGGCCTTCCAGGTCGTGGTGCGCGACGACACGCTCAACAGCCCCGCCAGCATCGACAACGGCCGGCTGTTCATCGAGCTGAAGGTGGCGCCGGCCCAGGCCATGCGGTTCCTGCTCGTGCGCCTGGTGCGCGCCGGTGATCGCGTGCGCGCGCAGGAGAGGCAGGCATGAGCGCCCTGCCCTTCACCGCTTTCAGCTTCGCGGTCGAGATCGTGCGCAGCGACGGCTCGGCCCCGCTGGTGTCGGCTGCCTTCTCGGAATGCGACGGCCTGGAGCTGGGCATGGAGGTCAAGACCATCCGCGAGGGCGGTGCCAACGACCGGCAGGTCCGCCTGGCCGGGCCGGCCACCGTGGGCCAGCTCACGCTCAAGCGCGGCATGACCGACGAGTCCCTCGATCTGTGGCTGTGGATGAACGACAGCCTGGCCGACCCCAGCCTGCGGGCCGACGCCGAGGTCGTGCTGCTGGCACCCGATGGCCGCGAGCGCGTGCGCTTCGTGCTCTCGCGCTGCCTGCCCATCAAGGTCAAGGCCCCGCCGCTCAACGCCAAGGATGGCGCCATCGCCATCGAAGAGCTGCAGATCGCCTACGA
Source organism: Burkholderiales bacterium RIFCSPHIGHO2_01_FULL_63_240 (assembly GCA_001770725.1). Taxonomy (GTDB): domain Bacteria; phylum Pseudomonadota; class Gammaproteobacteria; order Burkholderiales; family Burkholderiaceae_C; genus Aquabacterium. The sequence continues at coordinate 232,774 of MERU01000009.1, read as the reverse complement.
GCGCATCAGCGTCAAACGCGCAGGAATCGGAGCCTGAGATGGCCGAACAAAGCATCGCCCGCGCCCAGCTCATCGAGTTGGACGAAACCCTCAAGAAGGAAGCCGACAACCCCAAGAAGGTGACGGTCCAGTTCAACCCCGACTCCCTCAAACTGGCCTTTGCCAACCAGGTCCAGAACAACAACCCGAGCAGCAGCGCTTCGGGAAGCTCGGGTGGCGGATCGGGCAGCGGATCGGGTGACCAGGGCAGCGGCACCTCGGGTCGGCAGTTCGTGGGCGCCGGCACCACCAAGCTCACGGTGCAGCTCTGGTTCGACGCCAACGCCACGGCCGATGGGCAGCGCGTGGACGACGTGCGGCGCCTCACGCAGGACGTCATCTACTTCATCACGCCCAAGAAGTCGCAGCAGGACGCCACGCGCTTCGTGCCACCCGGTGTGCGCTTTTCATGGGGCTCCTTCCTGTTCGACGGGCTCATCGACAGCATCGAGGAATCCATCGAATTCTTCTCGCCGGAGGGCAAGCCTCTGCGCGCCAGCGTGTCCCTTGGCCTGTCGCAGCAAACCATCCTGGTGGCCGACTTTGGCGACAGCGCACGCGCACCCGGCGCGCCCCGCCCGCCTGGCAGCAACCCGCTGACAGCCGCCTCGGTGGGCGCCAGCCTGCAGGCCATGGCCGCCAGTGCGGGCCGCTCCTGGCAGGAGATCGCGGCGGCCAACGGCATCGACAACCCGAGGCAGCTGGCCAGCGGCCAGCTCATCGACCTGCGCGCCAAGCTGCCGCGCAGCCCCTTCTGAGGAGAACGCCATGCCCGTCGTGATCGGCGAAGTCGAAGTGATGCCTGCGGACACCCGGGGCAGCGGCAGCGATGCCCCACCCGCGCCCGACACCCAAGGTGCCAACGCGGTCGACGAGATCGCGCTGCAACGCGCACTGCAGGCCCTGCAGGAGCAGGCCCTGCGCAACTGGAGCCATTGACCGTGGACGCAGACCGCTCGGCCATCGTTTCGGCACGCCCCGCCATTGAGGTGGACGGCCAGGCTCGCCCGCGCCTGGACGCGGGGTTGCTGCGCCTGGCCGTGCGCGATGGCGTCGACGGCCTCGCGAGCTGCGAAGCCGAGTTCGGCAACTGGGGCGTGGGCGAGCAAGAACAGCTCGGCCACCTCTGGTTCGGCCGCGACGTGCTGGAGTTCGGCAAGACGCTGCGCATCAAGCTGGGTGACCAGGTGCTCTTCGATGGCCGCATCATGGCCATCGAGGCCACCTTCCCGCCCACCTCGGCGCCCACCCTCGTCGTGCGCGCAGACGACCGCCTGCAGGACCTGCGCATGACCCGGCGCACCCGGCACTTCGAGGGCGTCAGCGACGCCGATGTCGTGCGCCAGATCGCCAACGACCACGGTCTGCAGGCCGATGTGAACCTCAACGGGCCGACCTGGCCGCTGCTGGTCCAAGCCAACGAAAGCGACCTGGCCTTCCTGCGCCGTCGCATGCTGGCCGCCGATGCCGACCTGTCCCTGCGCGACGGCAAGGTCCGCGTGCGCAGCCGCTCGCAACGCACCGAGCCCGACCTGACGCTGACCCGCGGCAACCAGTTGCGCGACATCCGCCTCACCGCCGACCTGGCGCACCAGCGCACAGCCGTCACCTGCTCTGCCTGGGACGTGTCCGGCAAACAAGCGGCGGCAGAGACCGCCGAAGCCGCCTGCCTGGGCAACGAAGCGCGCGATGGCGACAGCGGCGCCCAGGTTCTGCAGCAGGCCCTGGGGGCCCGAAAGGACACCATCGCCCACCGCCTGCCTGGCGACAGCGCCGGTGCGCGCAGCGAAGCCGAATCGCACTTCAGGCTGATCGCTCGCCGCTTCGTCATGGGCACGGGCGAGGCCGACGCCAACCCCCGCCTGTGCCCCGGAGCCCGCGTGGACCTGCAGGGCCTGGGCCCGCTCTTTTCCGGCGCCTACGGCGTCAACGACGTGATCCACCGCTTCGACCTGCAACGCGGCCTGCGCACCGAGTTCACGGTCGAGCGCGCCTGGATCGGGAGACCCTGATGCTCGCGCCCCTTGCCCACAACGCCCTCGACACCTTGCTGCACGCCCGCCAGGCCAGCGGCTGGGGCGGGCTCTTCCACGGCGTGCACGTGGCCCTGGTCACCGACCTGCGCGACCCCGACAACCAGGGCCGCGTCAAAGTCCGCCTGCCCTGGCTGCCCGACAGCGCCGGCGCGGCCTGCGAGCTGTGGGCCCGCCTGGCCACCCTGATGGGCGGCAACAACCGGGGCAGCTGGTTCATCCCCGACGTGGACGACGAGGTGCTGGTGGCCTTCGAAGGCGGCGACCTGCGCCACCCCTTCGTCATCGGCGGGCTGTGGAACGGCCAGGATGCCCCGCCGACCACGATGGACGGCTCGGGCCAGAACAACAAGAAGGTCTTGCGTTCGCGCAACGGCGTGCAGGTCACGCTCGACGACAGCAACGGCCAGGAGCAGATGATCCTCGAGACCCCGGGCGGCCAGAAGGTCACGCTCAAGGACGGCCCCGGTGCCGTGCTGATCGAGGACAGCAACGGCAACTCCGTCAAGCTCGAAACAGCCGGCATCACCATCAACGCATCGGCCAAGGTCACGGTGCAGGCCACGCAGGTGGCGGTCTCGGCCAGCCTGGTGCAGGTGGACGCGGGCATGAGCAAGTTCTCCGGTGTGGTCAAGGCTGACACCGTGATCTGCAACAGCATCATCAGCGCCTCCTACACGCCGGGCGCGGGCAACATCTGGTGAGGAGCGCGCCATGAGCCACCCCCTGCAATGGACCGCCCCCCAGCCCTACTGGCGCACCGGCCAGGCCGCCATCGCGCGCCCGGGCCTGGTCACCCAGCCGCAGATCCTGCGCTTTGCCACCGATGACTTCATCGAGCAGTTGCTGAGCACGCTGGCGCACGAGCCGGCATCGTTGCCGGCCCTCACCGCTCAGTACGAGACCTGGCGCGCACCGCACGTGGGCCTGCAGCCCAACCCACAGGCCTGGCTGGATCGCCCCGCCAGCCGGCTGCTGCCCGTGCGCCGCAAGCTGCTGGCGCGCGCCCAGGCCCAAAGTGGCCTGCCCGCCTTGCCTGCGGCCCCCACCACCACGCACCCGATCAAGCTCTATCAACCGGCCCACCAGCGCCACTACCTGGTGGCGGCCTCGCTGGTCTGCCAGACCGCCGGCTTGCCCGACCGCACTGTGGACGTGGCCCGCCAGAAAGTGTCCTTCGTGCTGCGGCGCATCCTGCCCACCGGCCCGATCACGCCGGGCTCGGCCCTGCCCGTGCCCACCAACCTGCAAGGCTGGACCGAGTACGCCTGGGTGTCCGACGAGCAGCAAGGCCACTGGGAGGAAGTGCCCGCCGGACTGGCCAAACCCCTGCCCACCGAGGAAAGGCTGTCCACCTTCCCGGCCCGCTTCACGGACCTGCAAGAGCAAGCTCGCCGGCTGTTCGTGGGCAGCGTGCCGGTGGGGCGGCGCGAGGTGTACCAGTCGGCGCGCATGCGGCAGGTCAGCGCTTCGGGTTCAGGCGGGCAGACTGTTGCGGACATCGCCCAGGAGCAGGCCGTGCAAGCCCGCCGCGTGCAACTGCAGTCCGAGGTGCTGTCGGCCTGGCTGGCCCAGCTCAACCAGGCGCGTGACCTGCAGATGCTGCCCTCGATGGCCATCTACAAGCAAGATGCCATCGACTCGACAACAGGGCTGTTCAAAGGCGGACATGGCCGCCAGATCGAAAACAGTGTCGATGTCCGGGCCCTGCGCCGCCTGCGCAGCCAGTTGCAACTCAACACCTGGTACATCCTGCTGGACCTGCGCACCTGGCTCGCGGACCACATGCCTGGCTACCTCTCGTGGCTCGACGGCCTGGCCAGCTACACGCGCGCTGCCCTGCCACCCCAGCCAGACTGGGTCACCTGGCACACGCTGCTGCAGACCGTGCAGACGCCGGCCGACCTGATCGAAGGCGCCCACCTGCCCCTGATCGAAGCCGACACCGCCAACAACCAGTTCACCGCCGCCCAGGTGGCCATCGACCTGCCCGACGCCCTGCGGCGCATCGGACGCAGCCGCAGTGGCAAAAGCCATGCTCAATGGCTGGAAGGCGCGCTCTCGGGCGATCCGGCTTTCGCGACCGTGCCCTTTTCGCTTCGCCCGTCCGACGAGCCCGGCTCGCCCAACGAAGTCAGCCGCTGGCCCGATTTCCTCTTCCTGCTGGTTGACCCCTGGCACCTCGTGCCACCACCGCTGTCAACGGCGCAGGCGCCGGCCAACGACCCGGCCGACTACCCCGTCGAGCACATCCAGAAACGCATCGCCGACCTGATGAAGTTCGTGCCCGCCGCCGCGCTCGACCTGACGGCGCCTGTGCCCCAGCCCGGCCTGGCGAGCTTTCAGCCCAGCGACATGCGCGAGGCCTGGTACGTGATGCGCATGGTGCACGAGCGCCCCGACTGCGCGCCCTTCGAAGGCACCTTGGTGAGCGCGCCCACCGAGCCCTTCCAGCTCGCCAGCTTCTTCGACCCCGACGCGCCCGCGCGCCCCATCCGCATCGGCCTGCCGGTGGACATCAGCCCCGCCGGTCTGCGCAAGTTCGACCGCAACACCGTCTTCATGATGTCCGACATGCTGTGCGGCCACATCGACCGCTTCAAGGGCATCACCTTCGGCGACCTGGTGCTCAGCGTGCTGCCCTGGCCCTTCCACAAGGACTTCGACGTCAAGGGAAAGGGCCCCTGCAAGGACAACGGCGACGCCCTGGGCGTGATGTGCTCGCTGTCCATCCCGATCATCACGATCTGCGCGCTGATCCTGCTGACCATCATCGTCAGCCTGCTGGACTTCATCTTCCGCTGGCTGCCGCTGTTCATCGTGTGCTTCCCCGTGCCCGGCTTCAAGGGAAAGAAGGCCCCGTGATGGACAACCGACGCATCTTCGGCCAGGGCATGGCCTTCCCGCCCCGCGTGGACCCGGATGGCCGCATGGCCTGGTCCGTTGGCGAGACCAACGTGCACGAGTCGATCCGCATCATCCTGAGCACCGAGCCCGGTGAACGCCTGCGCCTGCCCGCTTTCGGCGCCGGCCTGCGGCGCTTCCTGTTCGAGCCCAACACCCTGGCCACGCACACGCTCATCAAGCAGGCCATCGGCGAAGCCCTCAAGCGCTGGGAGCCGCGCATCCAGCTCGAGTCCGTCGAGGTCGCCGCCGACAGCCGCGACACCGAAAGCGCCATCGCCACCCTCACCTACCGCCTGGTGGCCACCCAGGTGCAGGAACGCCTGTCGGTGGCCGTGAGCGTGCAGGGCTGACGTGAACTGAACGCCCACTTCGAACACCCCTGCGACAACGAGACCACCCATGCCCTTGCAAGTTCCCAGCATCGACGACCGCCGCCACGCCGACCTGGTGCGCGACACGCTGGCCCGCGTGCCCGTGCACACGCCGGAGTGGACGCAGCTGTCAGAGTCCGACCCGGGCGTGACCCTGGTCGAGCTCTTCGCGTTCCTGACCGAGAGCCTGCTGTACCGCGCCAACCGCGTGCCCGAGATCAGCCGCGCACGTTTTTTGCGCCTGCTGGGCGTGCCGCTGGCCGCGGCGCAACCGGCACAAGGCCTGGTGGTGTTCAGCGGCGCCCGACTCGACGCCGCCGTGCCCATGCTGCCCGCCCGCACCGAGGTGCGCGCCGGCGCCGTGCCCTTTCGCACGCGTGGCGCCATCGACGTGTTGCCGGTGGAAAGCCGCGCCTTCATCAAGCGCAAGGTTGCGCTGCAGGAGGTCGACCGCGCCTACTACGAGCTGCTCTACCGCGCGGTGGACCCGGATGCCCCGGTGCCGGAGCTGGACACCTACGAGACGCGAGAGGTCGGCGGCAGCCGCTCGGTGGCCCTGAGCGAGGACACCGTGGACGGCGCCTTGTGGGTGGCGCTGCTGGCCCCGCCGGGCCGCTCGGTGCTGGAGGCCGCGCAGGCCATCGCCGGCAAGAGCCTGAGCCTGGGGCTGGTGCCAGATGTGGACGAGCAAGCTCGCACGCTGGGCAGCGCTGGCCAGGGCGCGGTCGAGGGCGAGGTCGACGAACTGGTTCAGTACGCCCTGCCGCGGCGCGTCAGCGTGCCCGCAGGCGAGCCACCCCAGGCTCGCTACACCACCTTGCTGCCCACCCGCGCCGACAACGTGCTGCAAGGCCCAGGCATCGTCGAGCTGCCCCTGCCCGCTTCGGCCGATGCCATCTTCACGTGGACGGAGCTCGATCCGCTGGAAGCCGGCGTGGGCGACTTCCCACCGGCGCTTGAGGACTCGGCGCTGGCCGGGCGGATCGTCAGCTGGGTGCGTGTGGCGCCGCCACGCTCGGCCGGCCTGCGCGTGAAGTGGGTCGGCGTCAACGCGGCCGTGGTGGACCAGCGCGTCTCGGTCTCCAACGAGGTGCTGGGCCAGGGCGATGGCACGCCCGACCAGCTGCTGCGCCTGAGCCGCACCGGCGTGGTCTCCGACGGGCTGGTGCTGCGCGTGGTCGATCCGGGTAACGCGGGCGATGCGAACAAGGCCAACGCCACACCGTGGACCCAGGTCGACGACCTGATGGCGGCCGGGCCGGAGTTGCAACTCTCACCCGCATCGACCTCGGCCAGCACCCGCCCCACCGACGTCTTCCTGCTGGACGCCGAGGCCGGCACCGTGCGCTTCGGTGACGGGCTGCGTGGGCGCCGCCCGCCCTTCGGCTCGCGCATCCTGGCGCAGTACGACGTGTGCGATGGGCGCGCCGGCAACGTTGCTGCAGGCGCCATCACCTCCGGCCCCGCCTTGCCGCCCGGCGTGCGCGTGCGCAACCCGCTGGCCACCTGGGGCGGCGCCGACGCCGAAGACGCGCTCACCGGCGAAAAGCGCATCACCGCCTTCGTGCGGCACCGCGACCGGCTGGTCACGGCCGAGGACTTCCACGACATCGCGGCCCGCACACCGGGCGTGGACGTGGCCCGGGTGGAGGTCCTGGCCGCCTGGCATCCCGATCTCGGTGACAGCCAGCCTGGCGATGCCCCGGGCGTGGTCACGCTGATGCTCGTGCCGCGCCACGACCCGCGCCAGCCCGACGCGCCGCAGCCCGATGGCGCCTTCATCGACGCGGTGTGCCGACACCTCGACCCGCGCCGGCTGGTGACCACCGAGCTGGTGCTGCGCGGCCCCGACTACGTGGGCCTGTGGCTGTCGGTCGGCATCACCGTGGCAGGTGGACACACCGTGCCCGACGTGCGCGACGCCGTGAAAGCGCGGCTGCGCGCCGTGCTCGCGCCCACCCGCATCGACGGTGCCACCGACCTGCCCGGCCGCGAAGACGGCTGGCCGCTGAGCACCGCCGTCAACGTCAAGGACCTGTGGGCCGAGGCCGCGCGTGTGCCCGGCGTGCTGCGCATCAACGGCGTGCTGCTGGCCGATGCCCGCGGCACCGCCATCCCCGACGAGCAGGCCCTGCACGGCCTGCAGCTGCCGCGCCTGCTGGGCCTGAGTGTGGAGGCAGGTGACCCGGTCGCCATCGACACCCTGCGCGGCCTGGGGACGGGCGATGGCACCGGCTTCGAAGGCACGGGCGACGGCGTGCGCCAGGTGGTGCCCGTGCCCACCGTGCCACGCGAATGCTGATGCAAAGGCAGACACCATGATCGACGCCAACGGTGCCCGCTTCGACCTGCTGCTCGGCCGCGCCGACTGGGGACGTTGCCGCCTGGCCAACAGCGACGGTGACGACGGCCCTTCGCTGGCCTCGCTGTGGGACAACCCCGCCACCGACGAGGCCGCGCCGCTGAGCATCGACCCGCGCGACGGGCAGCTCATCCTGGCGCGCCGCGTCGGTCGTTTCCAGCCCACCCCCGGCGACCTGCCGCCCGATGAAGGCCAGCGCCTGGGCGCCGCCGCCGATGCGCAGGGCAATGTCTACGCCATCGTGGAACATGGTCTGGCCATCGAGGTCAGGTCCGCGGGATCAGGGGCCCTGGGGCGCTTTTGGCCACCCGCATCGCCAGGTGCGTCCATGGCATCCGGTGCCCCAGGCTCTTCGGCATCGCTCGGCGATTTCACGCCCAGCGATGCCGCCGTGGCGCACGCGCCCCATGTGCTCAAGGGCCTGGCCGTCACCCACGACCAGCACCTGGTCGCGGCTTTCGAAGCCGACCCAACCACGCCAGGCCAGGGCGCCGGCCTGCTGGTGTTCGACCTGCTCGCGGGTGGCCCGCCGATGGTGCTGGCCTGGCCGACGGACTGGCCCTTGCAGGCCACCGACATGGCGCCCCGGTGCTGTGGCGGCCTGGCCATCCTCGATGCGCAACGCCGGCGAGTGTGGCTGCTCGACCGGCGCCTGCGCATGAGCGCGAGCTTTCCCGTTTCGCAAGAGACCCCATCCGACTTCAGCTGGGCTCCCGGCCAACAGCCCCCCGTCGACCGTGCCGCGGCGCCGCCCTCCGGGCCACCCTGGTTCGAGCTGCAAGCCGCCGGCGCGCCCGGTGCCGAGCAGCGCCCCATCGCCATCGAGGTCATGCCCGACGGCAGCATCCTGGTCCTTGACGAGGCCGATGCCGACGGCTTCGCCGTGGTTCACCGCTACGTCAATGGCGTGCACGCCGGCCGCGCCAGCACACGCGGCATGCTGGGCGTCTTCCCCCCCGCCGATGCCGAAGGCTTCCAGTGGCCAGGCTTCGATTTCGCCTGGCATGCCCCGGCCATGGACGCCACCGAGCCGGCCACGCCCCGCCTGATCATCGTCTCGACGGAGGGCAACCAGGGCGTGCTGTTCGAGGTGCTGGTCCAGCCCGCCTCCAGCGGTGCGCCCTTGCCGCCCTTGCAATTGGCCGCCCAGCCCGACTACCTGCCGCTCAAGCGCTACCTCGGCATGCCCCTGGTCAGCCTCGGGCGCAGCCAGGTCGAAGGCGACACGGGCCTGCTCTACCGCAGCCAGGCGCATTGGCTGCCTCTGGTGGCCCAACGCCGCCCGCGCCACCACAGCCACGCCACGCTGCGCACCCCGATCTACGACGCCCGCGAGCCCGGCCACGTCTGGCACCGGGTGATGCTGGACGCCTGCGTGCCCGCGGGCTGCCGCCTGGTGCTGGCCAGCCGCTGCAGCGACGACCTCGACCTGCTGGACAGCCTGCCCTTCACCGACGAGCCCGTGCCCCTGCTGCGCCCCGATGGCAGCGAGCTGCCCTGGCTGCTGGACGCCCCCGGCTCGCGCACCGACGCGGGCAAGGGCCTGGGCACCTGGGAGACCCTGCTGCAACGCTGCCGGGGTCGTTGGGTCCAACTGGCGCTGCGGCTGGAGGGCAACGAGCTGACCACGCCACGCGTGGCCGCCCTGCGGCTGTGGCGCCCGCGCTTTTCCTACCTGGAGCGCTACCTGCCTGCCGTCTACCGCGAAGACGAAACCTCGGCCGACTTCCTCGATCGTTTCCTCGCGCTTTTCGAAGGCACCTTCACCACGCTGGAAGACCGCATCGCCACGGCCGGTGCCCTGTTCGATGTGCGCACCGCCCCCGCGGAGACGCTGGACTGGCTGGCCGGCTGGCTGGGCCTCGTGCTCGACCCCGCGCTCGACGAAGCCCGCCGGCGCCAGCTCATCGACCACGCCAGCGCGCTCTTCCAGTACCGTGGCACGCCCCAGGCGGTGCGACTGGCCACGCAACTGGCGGTCGCCACCTCGGTGCTGCCCGAGTCGGAGTTCGCGCTGCCCAAGCCATCGCAGGCGCAACCATGGGGTGTGCGCGTGATCGAGTCCTTCCTGACCCGCAGCCAGCCCCCCGAACTGCTGGGCCGCACCGTGGTCAGCGACCAGCCACGCCTGCTGCAAAGCAACGCCCGCTGGTCGCTCAAGGACGGGGCCGCCGGCTTGCAGCAACGATGGCGCGAATGGCTGACGGCCAATGGACACAACGCCACGGCCAACGCCTTTGCCCCGGTGCCCCCTTCGGACGTGCCGCCCGAGCTGTGGCAGGGCTTCTGCGAGGTGCAGCTGGGGGCCGTGCCCAGCCTGGCCGCCGACCTCGATGCCGCCTGGCAAGAGCGCATGCGCCGCCAGCCCGACCCACGCCTGCCCGAGCGCCTGCCCCAGCGTTGGCCCGATCTCACCGAGGGTGGGGACAACGCAGGTGCCCTCGCCCTGCAGGCGGCCTGGCGCGACTTCATCGCCAGGCTGCAGCCCCGCCTGGCGCGCCACCTGCGCCGCTGGCAGGCCTTCGTCGCGCGCCGACACCACGGCATCGCCACCTGGCGTCAGCGCACCGCTGGCAGCGGCGGCACAGCCGGCAACTGGCCTTCGTTCGCGCTGATGGCGCCGCCCACCGAGCTGCCCACCGACACGGTCTCGCTGACCGACTGGGCGCTGTTCGAAACGCGGCTGGAGCCCATGCAGTCCCGCGCTCACTCGTTCAGCGTGTTGCTGCCCATCTCGGGCCCGGGCAGCGACATCGCCACGCTGCAGCGCGACATGGACCTGGTGCGCCGCGTGGTCTCGCTCGAAAAGCCCGCCCACACCCGCTTCGACATCCAGCCCTACTGGACGCTGTTCCGCCTGGGACAGGTGCGCCTGGGCCTGGACACCTTGCTGGGCGAAGGCAGCCGCGACCCGCAACTGGCGCCCGCGATGGTGCTGGGCCAAGGACACATCGGCGCATCGCGCACGGCCAGCCGCCGCGACGTGCCACCCGACCGGATCTTGCTCGAATGCTGAGCGCCGAATGCTGATGGCCCGCAAAGGCCGATGAACACTGGAGGAAACCACCATGGGATGCTGCGGACAGACGACGACCATCGGGGCCGGCGTGACCGCCCTGGACACCAACAAGCGGGTCAACTACACCAAGGGCATGCTGCTCGGCGTGGACGACTTCGTGCAGGAGCAGGCCTGGCACATCGCGCGCCGGCATGAACTCGCCCGCGAGCTCATCGGCTATGGCACGGCCCGGGGCCTGAAGGTCGAGGCCCGCAACAGCGGGAACACGGTGGCGGTCAGCCCCGGCATCGGCTGGACGCCGTCGGGCACACCGGTGTGCGTCTCCGACGAGCAATGCGCCGACGTCACCGCCTGGCTGCGCAAGCAGGACGCCACCTTCAAGGCCGGCCTGGGCAGCGGCACCAGCAACCTGACGGTGCACGTGGTGCTCGCGTACCAGGGCGTGCCCACCGACAAGGTGCCCGTGCCCGGCGAGCCCTGCCGCAGCGAAGACGCGCTCACGGCCAACTCCCGCATCGCCGACTGCTTCCAGCTCACGCTGCGCACGCAGGCCCCGCCGCAACTGGAAGAAGACGCCATCCGCGACTTCGCGGACTGGCTGGCCCAGGTGCCGGTGGACCTGAGCTCGCCTCCGATGTCGGACGAGGACTTCCTGCAGAGCCTGCGCGACGCGGCCGAGGGCTGGCTCACGCCCACCTCGCCCCCACCCACCGACTACATGCTGGGCTCACCCCCGATGGGCCTGAACTCCACCGATGGGCTGCTGCGCGTGGCCCTGCGGCTGTGGGTCACCGAGCTGCGCCCCATCTGGCGCGCCCGATACGGCTGCGGCCCACGCTCCATCGCGCCGGGCGCCGACGACGACGCCTTCCTGCTGGCCACGCTGACCCTCAGCGTCGATGGCACCGCCCTGACCGGTGCGGTCACGGACATCGACGAAAGCCGTCGGCCGCTGCTGTTGAGCCTGCGCATGCTGCAGGAGCTGATCCTGCAGAACCCCGCACCCGAAGCGGCCGAGACCGTCACCCCCGCGCTGAGCTTCGGCCTCGAGCCGGAAGTCGGCGTGCTGAGCGAGTACGCCCGCGCCGACCACAGCCACGGCACGCCCACGCTGCCCGACCTGGCCGGCGACGTCATCGGCGACATCACGGCCAACACCGTGGTGGCCCTGCGCAACCGGGCCATCGCCACCACGGCACCCCAGGTCGGTGACGTGCTGGCGCTGGACAACACGCAACAGTGGTCGCCCACCCACCTGCCCGTGGCGTCCGACCAGCTCCCGGCCGCGCTGGCCTTCGGTGGCGCCGGCGCACCCGGCGCCAACGCCGACTATGCGCGGCGCGACCACGTCCACCCCCTGCCCGCCCTGCCTGAGCTGGCCGGTGACACCCAGGGCCCCATCGCGACCAACAAGGTGCGCGCACTGCAAGGCACCCCTGTGGCGGACACCGCGCCCACGCTGGGGCAGGTGCTGATGTTCCAGGAGGTCGCGGCGCCAGGCCCGGGCCCGGCGTCCCGCCCTCGACGGGTCTGGGTGCCTGCCAACCTGCCCACCCCCGAGACACCCGAGCTGCCCCCGTTGGGCGGCGACGTCAGCGGTGACGCCAAGGACAACCGAATCGACCTGTTGCAAGGCAACAAGGTGGCGGCCGATGCGCCCAAGAAGGGTGATGTGCTCACCTACAACGGCGAAGCCTGGGTGGCCGCTGCCGGGGCCACCGGCGGCTCGACCAGCCCGGTCGAGGTGGTGGCCGCTGGCGTGGCTCAGGTGCTGATCTCGTCCGGCCAGTTCAAGGCAGGCAGCGCGGGTGGTGCGCCCAAGGTCGAGGTGCGCGGCGGCAATGCCGATGGCCGCGTGGCCCGCATCAGCCTGGTCGTGCGCGACATCCCCAGAGACGAGCACCCGAACCACCGCATCACGGTGCTGCTGACACCCATCGTCGAAGACCCCAAACGCGCCATCCTGGCCTACGTCGGCAAGGCACCCATCGCGGAAGGCGCCGACATCCACTTCGACATCATGATCCTCGGGCTGGAAGCGCTCGCCGATGGCGACCACCTCGTGCAGTTCCAGGTCAGCCGCTTTGCCGTCACCCCGACGAGGCCCGTATGAGCGAGCGCACCCACACCCTGCTGGGTGAAGCCATCACGCAGGACAGCGTTCGTGCGGTCCACTTCTTCAATGGCCGCCTGTTGACGGCGTCCGACCTCTCGCGCGACCAGGCCGCACGCCGGCAGGCCGATGCCCAGGTGGGAGCTGCGACCGGCTCGGGCATCGCCTGGGGGCTGGAGGTCAATGCCGCCGGGCCCGCGTCCGATGCCGAAAGCCTGGGCGTGGTCACGGTCGAAGCCGGCCTGGCGGTGGCCCTGTCCGGGCAGGCCTTGAGGCTGAACCAGCGTGTGAGCCTTTCGCTGATCCAGCCCCCCGCCGACACCAGCGGCACGTCCGGTGGAGCCCTCCAGAGCACATTCGGGCCCTGCGTGGACGCCACGGCCAGCACCTACGTCGCCGGTGACGGCCTGCTGCTGCTGACGCTTTCGCCCATCGACGTGCCCGAGGGCTTCGCGCCGGTGCTGGCCCTGGAAGCCGTCAACACCCGCTGCGCGCGAGACGTCATCGCCGAGGGCGTCCAGCTCAAGCTGCTGCCCATCCCGGGCGGCACCATCTCGGGCACGACGTCGGCCGCGCTCGCTCAACTGCGCAACCGCATCGCCCACGAATGCCTGGGCTCGTCGCTGCTGCGTCAGGCGCACCGCCAGCCCACCACCACCACGCCCCGCGCCACATCGGCCGGTGCCCATGGCCATAGCTTGCTCGACCGCATGCTCGCCGAGCGCAGCCTGAGCGCCTGCGACGTGCCCCTGGCCCTGGTATGCCTGATCGGCCGACAGATCGCCTTCATCGATGGCGCAGCGGTGCGTCGCCGCATCGCCGCGCAAACGGCTTCGGTGCAAGGCGCGGCCTGGCTGGGCGAGCGGCTGCAAGGCACGGCGGAAGCCCGCTTCCTGCAGTTCCAGGAGCAGCTCGCCGACACCCCCGCCATCGCGGCCGCCGCGGCCACGGTGAACCTGAGCTGGCTGCCACCCGCGGGACTGCTGCCTGCGGGCACCGACTGGCGGCGCTTCTTCGCCGATCGCGCCCCCGCGCGTGTCACCCCGCTGGCCGCCAGCGACGCACCCGGCGTCCTGCAACGGGCGCTGACCGAAGACGCCATCGACCTGACGGCGCCCGCCGCCAGCGGCCGCGTGCGTGTCCACGAGATCGAAGGCAGCGGCGCGCCCCTGCTGTTCGTGCGCGACAGCCGCAACGTGCAACACGCCGAGCGCACCTGGCTGGACGGCGCCCGCAGCGGCCTGGGCGGCGTCGGCGACGTGCAGGCGGCCATCGACGCCCTGCGCAGCGGCAGCTTCCTGCACACCGTCATCCACCCCGGCATGTCACCGCAGGAGATCCACGCGGCCTTCAAGAAACTGCAAGGCAACGCCCGCACCCTCATCAGCTTCGAGCCCGGCGAGTACCAGTTGGGCAAACCGCTGATCCTGCGCGAGGCGGGCCACGTCGAGATCCGTGGGCACCGGGCCCTGCTCGGCGAAAGCAAGTCCGAGCGCGTGCTCATCGTGCGCGACTGCGAAAGCCTGGTCCTCGAAGGCCTGACGCTGGTAGGCGACGCCATCGGCCGCATGGGACGGGAGGCGCTGCGCGAAGCGCTGTCGTTCGCCGGACTCGATGACGATGACGACGGCACAACCCTGGGTGGTGCGCTGACGGTGCAGGACACGCCCCAGGTGCGGCTGCTCGACGTCAAGGCGTCCGTGGCCGCCGACGAGGGGTTGGGCGCCATGGGCATCACGGTGCACGACCTCGCTTCGATCAAGGCCAAGCGCAACGAAGCCCGCATGCACGTCGACATCGGCCACTGCACCGTCACGGTCGGGGCGAACCAGGGCGGCATCCTGTGCGTCAACGCCCGGCGCGCGCGCGTGCACGACAACGTGCTCGGCGCCGAAGACCCGGACAAGCCCATGCGATGCGGCATCGTCGTGGCCGGCTCGTCATTGGGTTCGGTGCGCGTTGATCGCAACCTGGTCGAAGGCAGTGCCTCGGGCATCGCCGTCGCGACCGCGCTGGCGGGCGACCCCAAGCCCGGCAAGCAGGCCGCCGACCGGGTGGGCATCGCCCACAACGACATCCAGCTGAGCCTGCAAGGGGCAGATCGACTCGGCTGCTTCGGGGTGGCCGTGGGCAACGCGGAGAACGTCCAGGTCGCGCACAACGAGGTTCGGGCAGACGCCAAGTTCGCCAAGGAAGCCGGCCTGCAAGCCATCCGATTGCAAGGCGCCTACGGCAGCCAGCTGATGGTGCAGGACAACTTCATCTCGGGGGCCGAAACCGGCATCGACCTGCACCCGACGACCCAGCCAACGGGTCGCGTGTTGTGGCTGGTCGCAGGCAACGTCGGCGAACAGGTCGGCAAGCTGATCGATGCGCAGGCATCGGCACACGGCTTGATCACGCAACGCGAGAACCTCGAGAACTGACGATGGGCCACGCCGCACGCATCCAGCGCCTGAAGGTGCCTGCGCACCAGGGCTCGCTCGAGCCAGTGCGGCAGCAGGTGCGCGGTTGGCTGCAAGAGCAAACGCCCTCCCGGCTGGGCCTGCCGGCCGACGCCATCGTGCTGTTGCGCAGCGTGCGGGCGCCCTGGTCGGCCCTGCGCGCCGACAGCCAGGCCGATGTGCTGGGGCCCAGGCTGAGGCACGCCGTCCGCCCTGCCACCGGCGCACCGTTGGGTGCAGGCTGCGACGCCGTCTGGTTCGCGGACGAAGCCGAGTTGCTGGCCTGCCTGGCGCACGACGGCCTGCAGGGGCAGGTCGCACACCGGTGGTGGTGGCAGACCTGGCTGGGGCACCGGCCGAGCAGCGAGGCGGCCTTGCAAGCCTGGTTGAAGTCGGCCCGCGTCGCGCCTGCGGCGATGGCGCGGCTCAACGCCATGGGCCAGGGGCTGGCCTGGCCCCGCCACATCGGCTCGGGTGGCAGGCTCGCCTTGTTTCAAGCCATGCAGGCGCACCACCCTGTCGCCACGGCGGCGACGGCATGGCTGACACAGGCGTTGTCGGATGCACCGATCACGGGTGACCCGGCAGTCCTTCGGGCAAGCAGGGCCTCCAGGAACGCCGATGATCGGCACACCACCGAAGCGCTGCATCGCACAGGCTCGCTTGCGCATGCCCCCGCGATGCCAGCTCGGTCCGACATCGATGGTGCTTCGGTGCTGCGGTCCCTTTGCGGCGTGTTGCACGAGGCACCTCACCTGGCGCTGGATGAACGCCAGCTGGCCGCGCGTTTGCTGCCGGGATCCGGGTGGGTTGATGCAGCGCCTGCACAGGCCTCGCAGCAAGGCGCCGATCCAACCGACGGCGCCTGGCCGATCGAGAAGGCGCATCAGCGCGACGAGGCATCCTCTTCATCGCTTCCCAGCCCCCAGCAACAAGGCGAGGCCTCGCCATCAGCGCCAACCATCGGCAAGCAGCGCAGCGCACACGACCTGCCCCCTGTCGCGGCACCGCTCGGGCACGCACCAGACACCGGATCGATCCCGCCTGCCGAAGCGTGTGCTGCGCCCGCGCCTCACGCTGCCCACCCCGCCCCAGCCCTGACGGACACTCGCCGAGCCACGCGAGCACCAACCGCCATGCCCCTGGTGAGGCCGCAGGTGACGCAGACCTCGCATGGCGGCATCTTCTTCCTGCTCAACCTGGCCCTGGCCTGGGAGCTCTACGGTGACTTCACCCGCCCGCGGCATGCGCTGCTGAGCGTGTCGCCATGGCAGTTCCTTCACGCTGCGGGCATCGCCATGCTGGGGCGGTCGTTCGCTGCCGATCCGCTGGCCGGCTGGCTGCGCGAACAAACGCCCTTCTGCCGCCCACGCTTGGCATCGGCCTGGGGCCAGGCACCGATGTCCCTGCTTCCCGAGACCGAGGCCCGCTCCCTCCTGCAGCCCGAAGGCGGCCCAACGACCAACCTGCCAGCCAGTCGCCCAAGCAAGCGGGCCGAGACCGAGTTGAGCTGCTGGTGGCCGCTGCTGCGACGGCGCCTGTCCCTGGCGCTGAACCAGCCAGAGCGCCAAGCCGTGCCCACCTGCCTGAACCTGCCAGCCCGCATCGAGCGGCGTGGCGAACGGGTCGACGTGTGCTTCGACCTGCACCAGCTGCCATTGACCGTGCGACTCGCCGGGCTCGACCGCGACCCAGGCTGGGTGCCCGCGTCGGGTTGCGACGTGCGCTTTCAATTCGAGGCCTGACCATGTCGGACACCGCTCGCCCCCTCGCCCCCACCCTGTCTGCCTGGCGGGTCCGCAGCCTGTTGACGCTGTTGCGCGGGGCCCTGCAAAACGGCGAAGAATTGGGCGGTTGGCTGACGCGCCACCCCGTGCTGCACTCGGTGCTGGACGAGGCGGCCGCGCTGGGCCTGAGCGACCTGACGCTCGACGATGCGCTCGGCCGGCTGGAGCAGGCGCTGGTTTTCGGCCCCGATTTCGCGCAGGACGACCCCGATGCCGATTCCGATGCCGAAGCCGACTCCACCGGCCGCCGCCTGCAACGCCTGGCCCAGGCCCTGGGCCTGGGCCCCGACGACCTGGGCATGTGGGTCGCGCTCGCCCTGCCTGAAGACGACCCGCGCCTGGCCCGCTTCATCGACGAGCTGCATGGCGATGGCGGCTTGCTCACCCGCGCAACCATGGTGCGCTGCTGGGCCCCGCTGACCGTCGCGCGCGCGCTGCAGCGCCTGCAGGCCGCGCACCTGGTGCAGCCGCCGGGCCCCGGTGCCGGGCAGGCCCCGGCGCTGCGCGCCAACCCCGCCTTGTGGGAGCTGGCCTGTGGCTTGCCGCCGGCCCACAGCAGCTGGTTGCATCGCCCCTGGCGATCGCTGCCTGCGCTCGACGAACTCATCCTGCCCGATACCTGGCGCGCTCGGTTGGTGGCGACACAGCCGAGCCACCCCCCCTGGAGCGCGGCAGGCAACGACGGGCCGCACAGCGAGCGCCGCGCATGCTGGGTTCTGCGCGGCCTGCCCGGCAGCGGCCGCCGCACGCTGGCCGCAGCGCTGGCGCGCAGCCAGGGCCTGGGCCTCATCGAGGCCGTGGACGCCGCCCACCTGCCTGCGCTCGGCGCCGCCGCCGCGCTGCTCGGCGCCGTGCCCCTGGTCAGCTTCGATCCCACGCCGGGTGAACGCCTGAACTGGCAGCCCCCTGCGGGCTGCCCCGGCCTCATCGTGGCCCGCCTGCCTCAGCATGGGGGGCTGGCGGTGAACGACCGGCCCGTGCACACGCTGGAGCTCGACGCCCCGGACCTCGACGAACGCCGCCATCACTGGCGCCTGGCCTTGTCGCAAGGCACCCCATCCGCCACCCCGATCGAGCCCACCGATGAGCTGCTTGATCTGCGCCTGCCACGCGGCACCCTGCACCGCCTGGCGCGTTCGTTGCATCGGCAACCAGAAGGGCAACAGGCGTCACCAGTCGACCTGCACACCCTCGTGCTGCGCCAGCTTGACGAGGCCGGCCGCTTCGCCCTCGATGGCATCGCCCAGCGCATGCCCGCGCTGCACGACGACGAAACCCTGGCCCTGCCGGGGCACGCGCAGGAAGAGTTCGACACCCTGGTCGCGCGCTGTCGTCATCGCGACCGACTGGCCGACGCCCTGCCTTCGGCCTTCGGCCACAGCGATGGTGTCAAAGCCTTGTTCAAGGGCCCCAGCGGCACCGGCAAAACCCTGGCCGCGCGTCACCTCGCCCACGCGCTGAACCGGCCGCTCTACCGCGTTGACCTGGCCGCAACCGTGAGCAAGTACATCGGCGAGACCGAGCGCAACCTCGAGCGCGTGTTCGAGGCCGCGGAGTCGCTCGACGTGGTGCTGTTGCTCGACGAAGGCGATGCGCTGATGGCGGGTCGCACCCAGGTTGGCAGCGCCACCGACCGCTATGCCAACCTCGAGACCAACTACCTGCTGCAGCGGCTCGAGCGCTACCGAGGCGTGCTGGTGGTGACCACCAACGCCGCCGACCGCATCGACGCGGCCTTCACGCGGCGCATGGACGCCACGCTCGACTTCCCGCTGCCCGATGCCCTGACCCGGCTGGCCCTGTGGCAGGCCCACCTGGGCGCGCACCAGCAGGTGTCCGACGCAGCCCTCGAACGCGTTGCCCTGCGTTGCCACCTGTCGGGCGGGCAGATCCGCAACGCGGCGCTGCACGCGGCCCTGCTGGCAATCGAGCGTGCACGCGCCATCGGCCCGGGCGAGCTGCAACAGGCCCTGGAGCGCGAGTACCGCAAGGCCGGCCAGCAATGCCCTTCGCTGGAGCCGCAGGACTGAAGCCATGTCCGCCATGCTCAGCCCCACCCTCAACCGCCAGGAGGCCCCGGCTGCCACGGCGTTGACGACGCAGTCGTTCCGCGGCGGGGTGAGCGAGACGGGCCGCGTGCAGTGCGCAAGCCTGCAGGTGTCATCGCCCCATGACTCGGCCGAGCGCGAAGCCAGCGATGTGGCACGACGGGTGGTGCAGATGCCGGCACCCGCTGCCGCCAGTGTGCAGACCACGTCACCTCGCCTGCTTGCACGCGCATCGGCATCGAGCGCGGGGGCCACGCTGCTCCAGCGCGAAGGCGAAGGTCCCGCCGCGGTCGATGGCCAGACCACCGCGCGCATCCAGGCCAGCCGCGGCGGCGGTCAGTCCCTGTCGGCACCGCTGCGACGGTTCATGGAGCCCCGCTTCGGCGCCGACTTCTCGCGCGTGCGCATCCACACCGATGCGCAGGCTCAGCAGCTGTCTCAACGCCTCAATGCACGGGCCTTCACCACCGGCCGCGACATCTACTTCAACGCCGGCCAGTACGCGCCCGACACGGCCTCGGGGCGCGAGCTCATCGCGCACGAGCTGGCGCACACCATCCAGCAAGGCGAGTCGCCCCGCGCGGTCCAGCGCAGCGAACTCACCAGCGGCCCCACGCCCGCCGAACAGCTCAGCCCGGCGCGCGGCGAGGTGGTGCACCGCCTGGGCCTGTCCGACATCCTCGACGGCCTGGCCGAGCTCGCCGCCAACGTGCCCGGCTACACCCTGCTGACGCTGATCATCGGCCGCAACCCCATCAACATGCGCGTGGTCGAGCGCAACGTCGTCAACATCCTGCGCGCCTTCATCGGCCTGATCCCCGGTGGCGAGATCATGTTCCAGGTGTTGCAGCGCCGGGGCATCGTCACCCGCGTGGCCGACTGGGTGGGCCAGCAGACCGCCGCGCTCGGCCTGAACTTCCAGACCATCCGGGACGCGTTCACGCGCTTCACCGACTCGCTGAGCTGGACGGACATCTTCAGCCCCGGCGATGTGTGGCGGCGCGCACGGGCCACCTTCACGCCCCTCATCGACCGCGTCACGGGCTTCGTGAGCCAGCTCATCAGCCAGGCCATCACCTGGCTGAAGGAGACGTTCATGACGCCGCTGTCGGACTTCTGCCGGCAGATCCCGGGCTACGGCCTGGTGACGGTGCTGCTGGGCCGCGACCCCTTCACCGGTGCTGCCGTGCCGCGCACCGCCATGAACGTGGTGAGGGCCTTCGCCGAGTTCATCCCCGGAGGCACCGAGAAGGTCGACCAGCTGGTGCAGTCGGGCGCGCTGGAGCGGGCCTACGCCTGGTTCCAGCAGGAGACCAGCTCGCGCAACCTCACCTGGGACCGCGTGGCCGGCACCTTCACGGCGGCCTGGGCCTCGCTGCAGTTGTCGGACGTGCTGCACCCCATCGAGACCATCCAGCGCATCGTCGGGCAGTTCCGCCCGCTGATGAGCGACCTGGTCGGCTTCGCCGGCGCGGCGCTGATGAAGCTGCTCGAGCTCATCTACGAAGCGGCCATGGGCGCGGGTGGCCGGCGCATCCTGTCCATCCTGACCCGGGTGCGCGCCACCTTCGTGACCATCATCCAGAACCCGGTGGGCTTCCTGCGCAACCTGCTGGGCGCGGTCGGCCAGGGCGTGCGCCAGTTCATGACCCGCATCCTCACCCACCTGCGCGACGGCGTCATCGCCTGGCTGACCGGGCCGGTGGCGCGCGCCGGCATCCAGATGCCCGAGCGCTGGGACCTGCAGGGCATCATCTGGTTCGTGCTGCAGATCCTGGGGCTGAGCTGGCAACGCGTGCGCCAGAAGCTGGTCACGCTCATCGGCGAGCCCGCGATGGCGGCCATGGAGCGCGGCCTGCAGTTCATCCGCGACGTGCGCGACCGCGGCCTGGTCGCCACGCTGCGCGAGCGCGTCACCGAGTTCTTCGGCAACCTGCGCGAGACGGCGCTGGGCGCCATCAAGGGCTTCATCCAGCAGCGCCTGGTGCAGGCCGGCATCCAGCAGCTGCTGTCGCTGCTCAGCCCGGTGGGCGCGGTCATCCAGGCCATCATCAAGACCTACACCACCATCCAGTTCTTCATCCAGCGCATCAACCAGATCATGGACCTGGTCGAGTCCATCCTCGACTCGGTCTCGGCCATCGCCTCCGGGGCCATCGGTGCGGCGGCCAACTTCGTCGAGCGCACCATGGCGCGCACCATCCCCGTCATCCTCGACTTCCTGGCGCGCTTCATCGGCCTGGGCGACGTGGGCGCACAGGTGCAGACCACCATCCGCAACCTGCAAGGCGGCGTGGACCGCATGCTCGACCGCGCGATCGAATGGATCCGCAGGCAGGCAGGCAACCTGGCCAGCCGCCTGATGGGCGGCGACCCGTCCGCACCACCCCAGCAGCGCCTGCAAAGTGCCGTGCGAGAAGGCGTGGCCGCGGTGAACCGGCTGTCGGGCAGCCGCATCGGCATCGCCGTCATCCGGCCCGTGCTGGCGGTGATCCGCACGCGGCATCAATTGCGCAGCCTGGAACCAGAAGTGCGCAACGGCAAGTGGGCCGTGGTGGGCGTGGTCAACCCCACGCTCGCCGAGCTCACGCAAAAAGACGCCGAAGCCGCCAGCGCAGCCGTCACCGTGTCGACGCCACAGTACTTCCCCAGCCGCAACCCGGCGGGCTGGGGCACCGGCATGGTCGCCATCCGGCGGCAAGGCGGCACTGGCGGGGGCACCGGGGTGGGCATCAGCAACACCCAGTTCGACGACCTCAACATCCGGCGCCACGGCAACGCCACCTCCACCTCGACGGCCAGCTACTACGTGTTGGGCCACCTGCTCAACCAGCGGCTGGGCGGCCCGGGCACGACCTGGGGCAACCTCACCCCGATCTCGCGAAGCGCCAACGGGTTGCACGAATCTCAGGTGGAAAGCGTGGTGAAGACGGCGGTGGACGGTGGCAAGGTGATGCGCTACGAGGTCCGCGTGGTCTACGGCCGCTCGGCCAGCCCCCTGCTGAGCCAGACGCCAGCGAACTCGACCAACCCGATCCTCATCAACAAGCGCAAGGTGCTGCTGCAGGAACAGCACGTGGCCACTGAGCTCGACTGCCGCATCGCCGAGTGGGACCTCGCCACCAACCAGGCCAAGGTGGGCGGGCTGGCGCCGGCACCCATCCGCGTGCCCAACCGCATCGAAGACAGCGCGCTGACCGACTACAACGTGCCCGGCCAGGCGGCGCTGCGCCTGCAGACGCTGGCCATCAACGATTCCATCCGGGCCCTGAGCGACCCTGCACGCTCGGCCGAACACGCGATGCACACCGCAGCGCTGCAGTCGCTGCCCGGCATCGGCCCCGCCCGCTTCGATGCGCTCAAGGCCCGCAGCTACCGCACCTGGGAGGACTTCTGGTCCACCGTGCCCGGGGTGACGCAAGACACCACCAACGCCTGGCGCGCCGGCCTGCCCGGTGGCGCGCGGGTCATCCTCAACGGCACCACCACCTGGATCTGACGCATGACCGCCGTGCTGGCCCCCGAACTGCCCCGCTCACTGGGCGACTTCCGCGACCGCCACGCGGGCGAATCGATCATCGTCTGCGGCTGCGGCAGCTCCCTGACCCCCGAGGTGGCAAGGCTGGGGCTGACCACCATCGGCGTCAACGACGTGGGCCGCCTGTTCGACCCGAACTACCTGGTGGTGGTCAACCCGGCCAGGCAGTTCAGGGGCGATCGCTTCAACTTCGTGAGGCAGTCGCGGGCACAGGCCTTGTTCACTCAACTGGACCTGGGCCCGGTGGCACCACCGGTTGTGCGCTTTCGGCTGGGTCGCCACGGGGGCACCGACATCGGCCCCGAGGCCGTTCTGCACCACACGCAGAACTCGCCCTATGTGGCGGTGAACCTCGCCGCGTGGATGGGCGCCAGACGCATCGGCCTGATCGGCGTGGACTTCACCGATCACCACTTCTTCGCGCGCACCGGCAGGCACCCGCTGAGCGCCCGGCTGCAGCGCATCGATCAGGAGTACGCGCTGCTGGCCGATGCCTTGCAGCGCCAGGGCATCGAGCTGGTCAACCTGAGCGCGGCGAGCCGCCTGCAAGGCCTGCCCCGCACGTCGGTGGCCGATTTCGCGGAAGGCGTCAGGCCAGCCGCCTTTCACCGAGCTCCCGCTCACGAAGCCGCACCGCCTTCCACGCAAGGCCCATCGGTCGCATCGCGCGCGCAGCCAACACCGTCGCTGCAACCGGTCCCACAAGCGGCACCACAAACGGCCCGCGTGTTCATCGTCACCTACCGCTTCGTGACCTGCGGCGACGTGTTCTCGGACGGTCTGCGCCACGCGGCACAGGAACTCGGTGTGGCGCACGCCGAGGCCGACTGCCAGGACCCGCGCCTGCCCGACAAGATCGAGGCCTTCGCACCCGACCTCGTGCTGGTGGTGCATGGCCGGCGCTTCGTGCAGCGCTGGGGACAACGCCTGGCTCGGTGGCGAACGGCGGTCTGGCTGGTCGATGAGCCCTACGAGGTCGATGACACGACAAGCTGGTCGCACAACTTCAACACCGTGTTCGTCAACGACCCGGGCACGCTGAAGCGGCACGAGCGCCCTGGCACCACGGCCCACCACCTGCCCATGGCACACGACCCGGTGCACTGCCACGTTGCGCAGGCAGGCGTGAACGCCCCACGCCGCCACCGCGTGGGCTTCATCGGTGGCGCCAACCCCAGTCGGGAACGCCTGCTGCTGCGCCTGGCCGAAGCCGGCCTGTTGAGCTACGTGGTGGGCGGCCCCTGGCGCTCGCCAGTGCTTCAGCGCCTGTGCCTGGCCCAACGCGTGCCGCACCAGCGCACGGCCGAGCTCTACCGGCAGACCGAGGTGGTGCTGCACACCTACCGCGACCAGCACCACTTCAACGCACAAGGCGTGCGCGAACAGTCGCCCAGCCCGCGCACCTTCGAGGCCCTGGCCTGTGGCGCCCTGGTCGTCTCCGAACGCCGCGAAGGCGTGCTGGCCACCTTCCCCGAGCTGCCCGTGTTCGACCACGAGGACGAGCTGGTGCCCCTGGTGCGACGGCTGCTGGGCGATGTCCAAGAGCGCGAACACCGTTTGAGCGCGTGCCGGCAGACGCTGCCGCGGCACCGCTATGCGGACCGGCTCGCGCAGGCGATGTCGCTGTCGTTGGGCATCGACGTGCCCACCGATCGCCCCAAGCCCCCCCACACCTTTGCTGCACCAGCCAGGGTGCCCGCGCCGTCACCATGGCAGCAACAGCAACAACGACAGCGCCCAGCCCCGTCGCCCCTGCCACCGCTGGTCGACGCCCCACGCCGCCACCTGATGTACCACCTGTGGCCCGTCAAAGGCGAGACCTGGCGCTGGAACGTCGAGCTGCTGTTGCAACGCATCGACCTGTTCAACGGGCGCCGCCTGGTGGCCATCGTCACCGACGAACGCACCGAGGACCTCGCCACCGTGCAGGCCGCCTTCGCGGGCCATGGCGTCGAGTTCATCGTGCGGCCCAACGCCAGCGGTGGCGAGTCGGTCACCTTTCCGCTGATGCTGGCCGAACTCGCTCGCGAACACCGCGACGACGTGGCCTTCTACGCCCATGCCAAAGGGGTGAAGTACGAACCCGCCTCGCCACCCGCCGTCAAACGCTGGGCCGAGGTGCAGATGGCGGTGACGCTGGACCATTGGCCCACCATCCGTGCGCAGCTTGACCAGCATGCGATGACCGGCCTGCTGCGCCGCCCTGGCCGCTTCGCCAACCACCATCATGTGGGCGACTGGCACTACAGCGGCACCTGCTTCTGGTTCCGCCACGACGCCGTCTTCCAGCGCGCCTGGCAGGACGTGCCGGCCTTCTACGGCGGTGTCGAGGCCTGGCCCGGCATGCTGTTCAGCCAACAGGAAACGGGCTGCCTGCTGCTCGACCAATTGCGCGAGCTGCCCTACCGGGAGCGCTTCTGGGCCACGCGCGGCAACCCGGCCTTCGAGCGCTGGCGGCGCAGCCTCAAGCCCGTGCCCCCACCGCCGGACCTGCTCAAGCCACACCCCTTCGACGGCCACCACGCCCCCCGCCTGGAGCAGCACCCGCAAGAGTTCGCCTGGTGGCTCGATCAGCTCATGCGCGATCGGCCCCGGCACCTGCTGCTAATCGGCGACGGGCAGGACGGCGTGGCCTGGCATGTGCAGCGCGTCGCGGCCGAGCGAGGACTGGCCTTGGAAGTCCATCGCCTTGCCGCGCAGGCAGAGGTCGGTGTTCGCCAAGCAGCGATGGCGGGCCTGCCCGCGCAGGTCGACGCCGTTTTCATCGATGGCCTGCATGGCGACGCCGACTGCGAGGCCGATGTGCAACTGGCTTTGGGGCTCGGCGCGCGCCACATTGCCCTGCACGACATCGTCGATTCCGACTGGCACGCCGCTTCGCGTTGCTGCGTCAGCCGGGTGTGGGCGCGGTGGCAGGACCGGCTGCCCCACGAGGCATGCGTCGCCAGCGGCCCTCAAGGTGTGCCCAGCTGGGGGGGCATCGGCGTCCTTCGCCACCCTGCTGGCAAATCTTTCCCATGAATCATATACTCCCAGGGGTATCAAGACTCACTTGACCGGGAGCCCTGCCATGGACCTGTTCGTTTTCCTGCCGCCGCTGATGGGCGGCCTGCTGATCGGCGCCGCATCGGTGCTGCTGCTCATCGGCCTGGGCCGCATCGCCGGCATCAGCGGCATCGCCTTCGGGCTGCTGGATCGCCCGAACTGGAACGCCGCCAACCTCTGGCGAGCTGGCTTCGTGATCGGGCTGGTGGCCGCGGGCTGGGTGTGGACGCAATGGACGGGCCAGCCCCTGCAGCCCGATCGAACGGCCAACGTGCCGCTGCTGATCGTGGCCGGTCTGCTGGTGGGCTTTGGCACCTCGCTGGGCAGCGGCTGCACCAGCGGACATGGCGTGTGCGGGCTGGGCCGGCTGTCGCTGCGCTCGCTGGCGGCGGTGGCCACCTTCATGCTCACCGCGGGCCTGACCGTCTTCGTGACGCGTCACGTGCTGGCGTGAACCATCAGGCAAACAGGAGGCAACGGCATGTCACGCTCGCAACACCCCACCATCGCTCACCCTTGGCACGGCTTGCTCATCGCCCTGGGCACGGGCCTGTTTTTCGGCTGGGGGCTCACGCTCTCGGGCATGACCGACCCGCTCACGGTGCAGGCCTTCCTGGATGTGGCGGGCGACTGGGACCCCGCGCTGGCCTTCGTCATGGGCGGCGCGGTGCTGGTGAGCCTGCTGGGTTTTCAGTGGCTGCTGAAAAAGCGCCAGGCGCCCGTCTGCGGTGACGTGTTCCACCTGCCGCAGAACAAGGCCATCGACCAACGCCTGATCCTGGGCGCCGCGCTGTTCGGCATCGGCTGGGGCCTGGCCGGTTACTGCCCGGGCCCGGCCCTGACCAGCCTGTTGGCCGGCAACACCGAGGTGTGGGTGTTCGTGCCGGCCATGCTGGCGGGCGCCTGGCTGCAGCGGCAGACCAACCGCCCGCGCTGAACAGGCAGGGGGCGCAAAGCCCTCCCCCTGCATCGGCCATCAGGCCTTGGCCAGCGCCTGGTCCAGGTCGGCCAACAGGTCATCGATGTGCTCGATGCCGATGGACAGGCGCACCGTGTCTTCGCCCACCCCTGCCTTGGCCAGCTCTTCGGGCGCCAGCTGGCGGTGCGTGGTCGAGGCCGGGTGCGTGGCCAGCGAGCGCACGTCGCCGATGTTGACCAGGCGCGTGAACAGCTGTAGCGCATCCAGGAAGCGCTCGCCACCCTGGCGGCCCCCCGGCACACCGAAGGTCAGCACGCCCGAGCCTTGGCCCGACAGGTACTTCTGCACCAGGTGGTGCTCGGGGTGGTCGGGCAGGCCCGCGTAGTTGACCCACTCCACGCGCGGGTGCTTTTGCAGGTGCTGCGCGATCTTGAGCGTGTTCTGGCTGATGCGGTCCATGCGCAGGCCCAGGGTCTCGACGCCCTGCAGGATCAGGAAGGCGTTGAAGGGCGAAAGCGCCGCGCCCATGTTGCGCAGCGGCACCACGCGCGCGCGACCGATGTAGGCCGCCGCGCCCAGGGCCTCGGTGTAGACGACGCCGTGGTAGCTCACGTCGGGCTCGTTCAGGCGCTTGAAGCGCGCCTTGTGCTGCGCCCAGGGGAACTTGCCCGAGTCGATGATGGCGCCACCGATGCTGGTGCCGTGCCCACCGATGTACTTGGTCAGCGACTGCACGACGATGTCGGCGCCATGCTCGATGGGGCGGCACAGGTAAGGCGAAGGCACGGTGTTGTCGACGATCAGCGGCACGCCATGGCGGTGCGCGATCTCGGCGATGCGCGCGATGTCGGTGATGGCACCGGACGGGTTGCCCAAGGACTCGACGAAGATGGCCTTGGTGCGATCGTCGATGAGCTTTTCAAAGCTGGCCGGGTCGCGGTGGTCCGCGAAGCGCGCGGTGATGCCGTACTGCGGCAGCGTGTGCGCAAACAGGTTGTAGGTGCCGCCATACAAAGCGGTGGACGAGACGAAGTTGTCACCCGCTTCGGCGATGGTCTGGATGGCGTAGGTGGCGGCGGCCTGGCCGGACGCCAGCGCCAGCGCGCCGATGCCGCCTTCGAGCGCCGCGATGCGCTTTTCCAGCACATCGGTCGTCGGGTTCATGATGCGGGTGTAGATGTTGCCCGCCACCTTCAGGTCGAACAGGTCGGCGCCATGCTGGGCGCTGTCGAAGGCGTAAGCCACCGTCTGGTAAAGGGGCACGGCCACCGACTTGGTGGTGGGGTCCGGCGAGTAGCCAGCGTGCACGGACAGGGTCTCGAACTTCCAGTTTTCCTGGCTCATGGGGAACATCTCCTTTGGCGAACAGCCCGCTACCGTACCGGATGGTGGAAGGATTGCCAAGCACGGAGATCAACTTGCCACATGAGGTTTTCGCCCCCTCATTCAGGGTCCAGTCCCATGGAATCGGACAAATCGAGAGCAGTTGCTCAGCAGGGCATGGCAACATCCGATGCGCGCACATTTGGTCACAAAAAGCATTTGCGAAACAGGGAGAGAAATGAACATCTCGTCAGCACAACCACGTTTGCCACTCGCTCGCGTGGCCTGTTCAGCTTTGCTCGCCTTTGCCATCCCTGCGACGGCATCCGCAGCGTCCATCAGCCTCGTGTACTCGTCCCTGTCTCTCAACTGGGAGAATCCAAGCAACTGGAATCCCGCGAGGATCCCCAGCATCAACGATGACGTCTTAATCGGCTTTGCATCGAGCCAACCCTACGGCGTCTTGATCTATGGCTCGCCTTCGGGGCAATACGCAGCTCATGCAGGGAACGTCAGCGTTAGCGCCAACGGCCGCATGGCCTTGCGCTACGCAAATTTGGACATCCAGGGGCAGTTGTCACAATCGGGCCGTCTGCAACTGCTATACGGGTCGCAACTCACCGCCCTTGACGGAGCGGTTCTTCGAAGCGGTGGACGGACTCAACTCACGTCCGGCGATGCCAGCGTGGTCTGGCCACGCAACCCCGGCACGCGATATGAAGGCGCCACATTGTCGACTGGGCAGTCAACGCTGAGCATCGAATCGGGTCACACCCTTTACGGCAGTGGCGTCGTCCAAAGTGCAAACATCGTCAACCAAGGGGAGATCCTGTCCGAAGGCTGGCTGATGATTGGTCGCACAGACAACACTGGCGGTCTTGTGGGCACAAGCCCGAGCAGGGGCGAGGCCACACTGCTCACCAACGGCGTCGTGCATGGAGGAACGGTTCAAGGCAATGTCAACGGAACCTTCTCGGGCGTCAACATCATCTCGGCATCAGGACGCTTCAATCTGGTTGGCGACATCACCAACAACGGTCAGATGATCATCAGTCATGCAAAAGGCATGAACGGTCCGTGGGATCCCGGGGCGCTGATCGGTCAACCTGGCGTGTTCATTCGGGGCCAAGGCAGCATCCGCGCGGAGGAGACTCACACAGCCCCCGTCTTGATCCAGGACATCGGTTTTGGCTCAGGGCAGGTTTTCACTGGCGGCGCAACGGTACGGGGGCAGTTGATCAACCAGGGCTTGATGCAGGTCACAGGGCACGATCTGGCCGCAGACCCTGCGGCAACGGGTACGTGGATCAACCAAGGGCGCATCGAAGTCTCCTCGGCCATCACGGGCGCAACGATTGACAACGCCCAGGGAACGATCTACCTCAACGGCCAAGGCAGGCTGAACAACAGCCACGTCAAAGGCGGAATGCTCCAAAACACCATCAGCGGTCAATTGGGGAACGTCAAGCTGGAGGACCTGTCACTGAACGGCGAGTTCCTTGTCGGTGCTGCGACGGAGATCCTGGGAAGCGTGCGCAACCTCGGCAACCTGATCGTTCAAAGCTGGGGGCAATTGCTTGTCAAGACAGGAACCCTCAACAACGACAAGCTGATTCGCCTCCGCTCGGACGGGCTGCTGTCTGGCACACAAGTGCTGAACAGCGCGATGGGGCGCATTGATGCGGACTCCGATGCCCGCTTGCATGGCGTCGTCATCCGTGGCGGGACGATTGGGGCCGCTTACACGTATTCCGGAGCGCGGTTTCACACCTCAGGTGACGTGCACTTGAGCGACGTTCAGGTGGCTGACCCTTTGTCGTTCGTCATCAAGGACTCCATCACCCTCTCCGGCCAAGTTGGGGTCGCGAACCAACTCTGGCTGACGGGCAACACCGATGATGGCCGCCCTGCAATGGTGAACATCCAAGGACAGACTGTGCTATCCGGAAAGGGGCGATCGACATTGGCGGGCAGCACGGTGCTCCACGCCGCAGGCCCCCTTGACTCACTCACCATTGCCAGCGACCACGCACTGACGGCATTGGGCGACATCCAATCCACGATCATCAATCATGGGACCCTGACCCTTGGGGAAGGACGGTCTCAACTGATCCGCGATGCCTTGACCAACTCGGGAAGAGTCCTGATCACCTCGCAAACCACGGTGCAAGCCATGGGCGGCATCAACAACCAGAACGGATTCATCGAAATCGGTCAAAACGCAAAACTGCAAGCGATGGCAACCGGCCTCAGTGGTGGCACGGTTCATGGTGCTCAAACAGGCAGTCGGCTCTGGGCCAGTGAACTGCGCGATGTTCGCATCACCGGAGACGTCACACTTGGTGGAACTGAGACAGCCTCAACTGGTGGCACCACCATCAAAAATCAATTGACCGTTGACGGGCGTTTGCAGGTCGCTGACCAGTCGGCAAGTCTGCGCGTCTCCGGAGACGTGGTTTTGCAAGGCTCTGGCGCGACGTTGATGCAAAGCAATCAAGCGGCCATCTCGGCTTCACCTGATCATCAAGGCACAGGAGGCCCAACGCTCACGATTGCGGCCGAGCACACGCTGTTTGCATCCGGCAACATCACCAACGTTCAGCTGATCAACAAAGGGCAAGTCTTCGTTCAGCAAACAGACCTGCACTTGGCTGACCCAAGAACGCTGAACAACCAAGGCACACTGATCGTCAGATCTGGTCAATTGATCGTCGGTGGTTCACTGATCCAAGACAGCGAAACCGCACGCATGGTGCTTGATCGTGGCCATGTCCTTGCAGCCGACACTCGGATTGAACAGGGGCAGATGATGCTGAGAGAAGCCACCATTGAAGGAAACCTGACCCTCGGCAATGACGCCGATGTCTGGCTGGACCTGAGTGCACAGGCATCAGCGCAATCGCCATTCGCGCGCATCCACGGATCACTCACCCTGGCTGGCACGCTGACCCTGAGTTTCCTGGATGCCGCCGAAGCCGCTCCGTCCTACTTCCTCTTCGAATCAACAACCGAGTCGGTCAACGGGGGCTTCAGCCGCGTGCTCGTGCTGGGCAGCGAGCAGGCCTATCAACTGAACATCGAGGCGGGTAGAGTTTACGCGGTGCGAACTGCCGCCGTCCCGGAGCCAGGCACTTGGTTATTGATGCTCGTCGGCCTTTCTGCCCTGGGCTGGAGCCAGCGACTGCGACGTCGTTGAGGCCCCGCCCACCATTCGGGTTCAGTGCACCCCGGCCTTGACCGCCCCCACATCCCGCAGCGCAGGCGCTTGCTCGCCAAACAGCACTGGCAGGTAGTCGCGCTGCTGCGCCCTGCCCCGCTTCATCAACCATGCCTTGCCACCCGGTGACAGCCGTGCAACGCGGTGCAAGGCCTGGTTGAACACCATCATCCACAGCGGGTACCAGGGCAGCGTCCACACTGGCAAACCGAGGTCGCGCAGGGTTTCGTTGCCCATGCACAGGCGCGCGAGGCTCAGGTGCATCGAGCGATTGAAGCGCCCCATCAGCCAGCCCCAGCGCGGGTAGTGACGGTGCAGCGGTTCGTTGGCCAGGGCCTGGGCCAGGCGGGCGCTGTCGGCGTCGGCCATGCGCTGGCTCAGCAGGTTCTTGAACAGCCAGGCCATGCCCGATCGCTCGCCATCGGCCAGGTCGTGCAGCAGGCCTTCTTCCACGCCATTGAGCCAGGCGATGTAGCGCCACAGGTGCATGACGGCGGCCTTGTCCTCGCGGCGCAGAGGGATGCCGACCAGCTTCATGCCAAGCAGGTAGACAGTGCTGAAGCCCAGGTAGGTGGCCTGCATGTCGGTCTGGTTGACCGGCACCCCCAGGTCGGCCTCGTCCCAGGTGGGCTGCTGTGAGACGTGGTGGCGCACCAGCGCGTGGATGATGCGCACGCGCAGGGTGCTCTTGAAGCCATCATCGCCTGGTGCCATGGCGCCGGGCTCGGTCACGTCGATCCACCACTTGGTGGTCTCGGCGATGCGGCGGGCGGCGCCCTTCTCCAATGCACCAGTGGCCAGCAGGGTCTGGTTGACGGCGGCCAGTTGGTAGCCAGCCATCAGGCCCGCAACGGCCAGGGCCCTCATGCCGGCGCGGCCGCCGAGGCCGCACACCTTGGCCCCATGGATCAGCAAAGGCTCTTGCACCCAGTCAGGTCGGCGCTCGACGTGTTCGAAAAAGGCGCGCAAGGCGACAGAGGCGTCAGGCACGGCGGCCACGCCCGCTTCGATGGCCTGGTTGACTTGCGCCCAGGCGGCTCGCATGCCGGTGGCCTGCATCCAGGCGACCAGTTGGTCGGCCTGCGGGTCCCCCTTGAGCAGGCCATGGCCCAGCTTTGCCCACTCGGCTTCGGTGGGCTCGGTGGACACGCCCGAGGGGATCTGACCGACGATCAACCGGGCGGCACGGCGTGCGCGTTCGATCTCGCTGCCATGGCGCGCAGGGAACGCGCAGGAAGGTTCGGGGCA
The DNA here is from genome assembly GCA_001770725.1 of Burkholderiales bacterium RIFCSPHIGHO2_01_FULL_63_240. Lineage (GTDB taxonomy): Bacteria > Pseudomonadota > Gammaproteobacteria > Burkholderiales > Burkholderiaceae_C > Aquabacterium. The sequence goes on along the minus strand of MERU01000009.1, from coordinate 200,361 downwards.
GAAAGCGTTCATGTTCTGAGGCCTCAGCTGACCTGGCCCGGCGCTGCGGAAGCGGCCGGCGGGTCCAGGAACAAGTCGATGATGGGCGTGACGCCCGGTTTGACCAGGTAGCCCGAGAAGTCGGTGACACCGGCCTCGCGCAGCACAGCCTCGTCGACGAGGCTGCGCCCCGTCAGCACACGGGCATCGGCGGTGAGCACGTGCCAGGCCGCATCGGCCATGATCTGGGGCTTGCGGCCCATCTCGCCCAGGCCCACGCCAGCCACGTTGAGCGCCGAGGTGGCGATGATGGTCTGTGGCCACAGCGTGTTGACCGCGATGCCTTGAGCCTTGAGTTCCTCGGCCAGGCCCAGCGCGATCAGGCTCATCGCGTACTTCGAGGTGGTGTACACAGCGTGCACACCCAGCCACTTGGGGTCGAGGTTGAGCGGCGGCGACAGCGACAGGATGTGCGGGTTGGCCGCGCGCTGGAGGTGCGGCAGGCAGGCCTGGGCGCACACAAAGCTGCCACGCACGTTGATGTCCATCATCAGGTCGTAGCGCTTGATGGACGTGTCGGGCGTGCGCGTGAGACCGATGGCGCTGGCGTTGTTGACCAGGATGTCGATGCCGCCGAAGTGTTGGGCCGCGCGGGAAACGGCGGCTTGCACGGCGTCCTCGTCGCGGATGTCGAGCTGCAGGGCCAGGGCTCGCCCACCGGCGGCTTCGACCTCGGCCGCCGCAGTGTGGATGGTGCCAGGCAACCGCGGATCGGGCGAGGCGGTCTTGGCTGCGATCACGACGTTGGCCCCGTCGCGCGCAGCACGCAGCGCGATCGCCAGGCCGATGCCGCGGCTGGCGCCGCTGATGAAGAGGGTCTTGCCTTGCAGGGTGGCCATGTGAGCTCGGGAAAAGTCAGATCCGAGCCGAACCATAGCGGGGCGGCGAGGCCCCGGCTTGCGTCAACTGGCTGCGCCGGGGGAAACCCCGATCTCGCTCCAGACGCCCAGGTGGCGCGAGCCCGAGATGATGTCGCTCGGCCGCAACCCGGTGACCTGGCGGATGGCGTGGCTGAAATGGGTGGCGTCCGGGTAGCCGAGGGTGAGCGCGAGCTGGGTGAGGTTCTCGCCGCTGTGCACGCAGTTGAGCAGACCCCGGGCACGCTTCCAGGCGCGAAACGACCGCCAGCCAACCCCCACCTCGGCCTTGAACAGGTGCATGAAGCGCGAGGCCGACAGCCCGCAGTGGGCTGCGGCATCGGCGGCCAGCCAGGCCAGGGCAGGGTCGCAGCGCACCCGTTCGACCACGGCACCGATGCGCGCATCCAGCGAGCGCCGGGACAAAGGCTGACCGAGCAGCAATCGATCGAGTTCGGCGTCCGGACCAGATGGGAGCGGGCCTGGCGCGGCATGCCAGCGCGCCAGATCGGCACCACCGAGCGTGCTCAGGCGCTCACGCCAAGATTCGGGCTGGTTCACAGCCAATGGCTCGAAGCGCCCGGGCAAGGCCGCGGACTCAGGCTCGATCAGGTAGCACAGCACCGGCCCTTGGCTCACGGCAATGTGGTGGCCAACCCCCGGCGGCAGCGTCAAGACATCGCCGGCCCCCTCCAGCGCCCACCCTGGCCGAGGCGCCTGCGAGATCGTCCAGCGCAGAGGTCCGCGCAGCCCGACGTAACAGACCGCCGCCCCGAACACCCTGGGACGGGGCTGCCCCAAAGGCCCTCGGTAGAAGACGCGGTCGGGCGAGGTGTAGAGGAAGGCGGACGACATGCCAGCACGATAACCGCAGGCCGCGATGTCCCGCCCTGCTGCCCCGGCATCAAAGGCAGCGTGAACAAACGCACAAAAACCACGCTTGCCTGAAAGGTCATCGCCCCCGCGCTCCTTGACAGGCCTGCTCCGCCGCACAAGAATGAATGAACGTTCATTCATTTATTCAGTTTTCATCCACCTGAGCACCGATCGAGGCCTGTCATGTCCACGTCCCCCCTCTCACCCCGAACCCCCTGGCTGCCCACCGCCGCCGTTCTGGCCATCGCGCTGGTGCTCGCAGGCTGCGACAAGGGCCAGGCCGATGGCGCCCAAGGTGGCCATGGGGGCGCCGCGCCCCAGGTCACCGTGCTGACCATCCAGCCCAAGCAGGTGCCGGTCACCGCGGAACTCGCCGGTCGCACCACCGCCTACCAAGTCGCCGAGGTGCGCCCGCAGATCACCGGCATCGTCAAGTCACGGGCCTTCACCGAAGGCAGCGAGGTCCAGGCTGGCCAGGTGCTCTACCAGGTTGACCCGGCTTCGTACGAGGCTGCACTGGACAGCGCCCGAGCAAACCTGGCCAAAGCCGAAGCCAGCCTGACCACCACCAAGCTCAAAGCCAGCCGCTACGACGAGTTGGTCGGCATCGACGCCGTGAGCAAGCAGTCGCGTGACGACGCCCAAGCCGCCCTCAAACAGGCCCAGGCGGAGGTCGCCGCCGCCCAAGCTGCCGTGCGCACCGCTCAGATCGAGCTGGGTTACACACGGGTGAGCGCCCCGATTGCCGGGCGCATCGGCCGCTCGGCCGTCACGGCTGGTGCCCTGGTCACGGCCAACCAGGCCACCGCGCTGGCCACCGTCCAGCAGCTCGACCCCATCTACGTCGACGTGACGCAAACCAGCGCCGAATTGCTGCGCCTGCAGCGCGAGTTCAGCGAAGGCCGCTTGCAACGTGCGGGCGACGGCCAGGCCAAGGTCAAGCTGCTGCTCGAAGACGGCAGCACCTATCCACTGGAAGGCAAGCTGCAGTTCTCCGAGCTGTCGGTGGACACCACCTCGGGCAGCGTCACGCTGCGCGCGGTCTTTCCCAACCCGAAGCGCCAGTTGCTGCCTGGCATGTACGTGCGGGCGGTGGTTGAAAAGGGCGTGAGCGAGCAGGGCATCCTGGTGCCGCAAGCCGCCGTCTCGCGCGACGCCAAGGGCCAAGCCACGGCCCTGGTGCTGGGCAGCGACGGCAAGGTGCAGGCCCGCACGCTGCAGACCACGCAGTCGGTGGGCGAGCAGTGGCTGGTGTCATCGGGCCTGAAGGCTGGCGACAAGGTGATCGTCGATGGCCTGCAAAAGGTCCAACCGGGTGCCGCCGCCCAAGGCGTTGAAGCCAGCGCATCGGCCGCCGCACCCGCTGCCTCCGCCGCCAGCGCGAACTGAGGAGCCCCAACATGTCTCGCTTTTTCATCGACAGGCCCATCTTCGCGTGGGTCCTGGCCATCGTCATCATGCTGGCTGGCGCCCTGGCCATCCGCACGCTGCCCATCGCGCAGTACCCCAGCATCGCCCCGCCGCAGGTCTCGGTCAACGCCAGCTACCCCGGAGCATCGGCCAAGACCCTGGAGGACACGGTCACCCAGGTCATCGAGCAGAAGATGAAGGGCATCGACGGCCTGACCTACATGTCGTCGACCTCGGACTCATCGGGCAGCGTCAGCATCAACCTGACCTTCGAGGCCGGCACCGACCCCGACATCGCCCAGGTGCAGGTGCAAAACAAGTTGCAGGCCGCCACGCCGCTGCTGCCCCAAGAGGTGCAGCGCCAGGGCGTGCAGGTGGTCAAGTCCACCGTCAACTTCCTGATGGTGCTGGGTTTCGTCTCCGAAGACGGCAGCATGAACGACGCGGACCTGGCCGACTACGTCTCGTCCAGCGTCATCGACACGCTCAGCCGCGTCGACGGCGTGGGCGAGGTCGAGCTCTTTGGCGCGCAGTACGCCATGCGCATCTGGATGGACCCGAACAAGCTCAACCAGTTCAACCTGATGCCCGCGGACATCAGCGCCGCGGTGCAGGCGCAGAACGCCCAGGTGTCGGCAGGTCAGATGGGCGCAGCCCCCGCCACGCAGGGTCAGCAGCTCAACGCCACGGTCACCGCACGGAGCCGCCTGCAAACGGCCGAGCAGTTTGGCGCCATCCTGCTCAAGACGCAGCCCGACGGCTCGAGCGTCCGCCTGCGCGACGTCGCCCGCGTGGAGCTGGGCGCAGAGAGCTATGCCACCGTGTCGCGCTACAACGGCAAGCCCGCGGCCGGCGTGGCCGTGAAGCTGGCCACCGGCGCCAACGCCCTGGCCACAGCCAAGGCCGTCGAGGCCAAGGTCGCAGAGATGCAGCAATTCATGCCCCATGGCATGAAGGTGGTCAAGCCTTATGACACCACGCCCTTCGTCGAGGTCTCCATCCACGAGGTGGTCAAGACCCTGGTCGAGGCCGTGGTGCTGGTCTTCCTGGTGATGTACCTGTTCCTGCAGAACTTCCGTGCCACGCTGATCCCCACCATCGCGGTGCCGGTGGTGCTGCTGGGCACCTTCGGTGTGATGGCCGTGGCGGGCTTCTCGATCAACACGCTGACGATGTTCGGCATGGTGCTGGCCATCGGCCTGCTGGTGGACGACGCCATCGTGGTGGTCGAGAACGTCGAGCGCGTGATGAGCGAAGAGGGCCTCTCGCCCAAGGAAGCCACGCGCAAGTCCATGGGCCAGATCACCGGCGCGCTGGTGGGCATCGCCCTGGTGCTGTCGGCCGTGTTCGTGCCCATGGCCTTCTTCGGCGGCTCGACCGGCGTGATCTACCGCCAGTTCTCCATCACCATCGTGTCGGCCATGGCGCTGTCGGTGCTGGTGGCCATGGTGCTGACGCCGGCCCTGTGTGCGACGCTGCTCAAGCCTGTCGAGAAAGGCCATCACGTCAGCGACAAGGGGTTCTTTGGCTGGTTCAACCGCCGCTTCGACCAGGCCACCAACGGCTACCAGGGTGTCGTCGGGCGCATGCTGAAAAAGCGTGGCCGCCACCTGATCGTCTACGGCGGCATCGTCATCGCCATGGGCGTGCTGTTCATGCGCCTGCCCACCGCCTTCCTGCCAGAAGAAGACCAGGGCATCCTGTTCGCGCAGATCCAGCTGCCGGCTGGTGCCACGCAGGAGCGAACGCTCAAGGTGGTCGAGCGCGTCGAGCAGCACTTCCTGCAAAACGAGCAGGACAACGTGGCATCCATCTTCACGGTGGCGGGCTTCAGCTTCGCCGGCCAAGGTGAAAACATGGCCATCGGCTTCGTGCAACTCAAGGACTGGAGCGAGCGCAAGGGCGCAGCGCAGAGCGTGCAGGCCGTCGCGGGCCGCGCGATGGGGGCCTTCATGCAGTTCAAGGATGCCATGGCCTTTGCCTTTGCCCCACCTGCGGTGATCGAGTTGGGCAACGCCACGGGCTTCAGCGTGTACCTGCAGGACCGTGGCGGCGTCGGCCACGAGGCCCTCATGCAGGCCCGCAACCAGTTCCTGGGCATGGCCGCGCAGCACCCCGACCTCGCGGACGTGCGCCCCAATGGCCTGGAAGACTCGCCCCAGCTGAAACTGGTGATCGACCAGGCGAAGGCCGGCTCGATGGGTGTGTCGGTGTCCGACATCAACGCGGTGCTGTCGACCGCCTGGGGCAGCGCCTACGTCGACGACTTCATCGACCGCGGTCGCGTCAAGAAGATCTACCTGCAATCGGACGCCGCCCACCGCATGCAACCCGAGGACCTGAACCAATGGCGCGTGCGCAACAGCGCGGGTCAGATGGTGCCCTTCTCGGCCTTCGGCGAAGCGCGCTGGGAGCTGGGATCGCCTCGCCTGGAGCGCTACAACGGCCTGGCCGCCGTCGAGATCGCCGGGGCCGCCGCCGCAGGCAAGAGCTCGGGCGACGCGATGAAGGCGGTCGAAGAGATCGCGGCCAAGCTGCCGGCCGGCGTGGGCATCTCGTGGACGGGTTTGTCGTACCAGGAGCGCCTGTCGGGCTCGCAAGCCCCCGCCCTGTACGCGATCTCGCTGCTGGTGGTGTTCCTGTGCCTGGCCGCGCTGTACGAAAGCTGGTCCATCCCGTTCGCGGTGATGCTGGTCGTGCCGCTGGGTGTGATCGGAGCGCTCCTGGCCGCCGGCATGCGCGGGCTCTCCAACGACGTGTACTTCCAGGTCGGCCTGCTGACCACCATCGGGCTGTCGGCCAAGAACGCGATCCTCATCGTCGAGTTCGCCAAGGAACAGATGGAGCAAGGCAAGGAGCTGATCGAGGCCACGCTCGAAGCCGTGCGACTGCGACTGCGCCCGATCCTGATGACCTCGCTGGCTTTTGCCCTGGGCGTGCTGCCACTGGCGATCGCCAACGGTGCCGGTTCTGGAAGCCAGAACGCCATCGGCACCGGCGTGCTCGGCGGCATGATCGCGGCCACCGTGCTGGGCATCTTCTTCGTGCCGGTGTTCTTCGTGGCGGTGCGCAAGCTGTTCCCGACCCGTGACGAGGCCACTGCCACCACCGTGAGCGCCCAAGGTGCCCACACCGCCCTCCCCTCCACCTCGGAAGGTGCCTGACATGACTTCCTTGAAGCCCTCTCAAACGGTTCGCTCGGCGCTCACGCTGAGCACCATCGCCATCGCCGCGCTGCTCAGTGCCTGCGGCACCCTGGCGCCTGACTACCAGCGCCCCGCAGCCCCCGTGGCGGCCAGTTGGTCCGACGGCGCGGCCTCGGCACCCACCACCGGTGACCAGTCCGCCGCCGAAATCGGCTGGCGCGAGTTCTTCACCGACGACAAGCTGCGCCAGGTGATCGAGCAGGCCTTGAACAACAACCGCGACCTGCGCGTGGCCGCGCTCAACGTCGAGAAGGCGCAGGCACAGTTTCGCGTTCAGCGCGCCGACCTGTTCCCCAGCGTCAATGCGGGCGTGGCTCAAAATGCCCAGCGCTTGCCCGCGAGCCTGGGCAGCACCGGCGAGCCCAGCATCACCCGCCAGTACACCGCCACGCTGGGCGTGAGCGCGTACGAGCTCGACCTGTTCGGTCGCGTGCGCAGCCTGCGCGACGCCGCCCTGTCGCAGTACCTGGCCACCGAAGACGCCCAGCGCAGCACGCAGATCAGCCTGGTCGCCCAGGTCGCCACCGCCTACCTGACGCTGGCAGCAGACCAGGAGCGGCTGGAGCTGGCCAAGCAGACGCTGAGCAGCCGCCAGGAGACGCTGCGCATCACGCAAAAGAGCCACGAGTTCGGGGCCTCGTCCGCGCTCGACGTGCGCCAGGTGCAGACGACCGTTGAGGCCGCACGCGCCGACGTCGCCAGCTACACCAGCCTGGTGGCGCAGGACCGCAACGCGCTGACCCTGCTGGTGGGCGCGCCCGTGAAGGCCGAACTGCTGCCCAGCGCGGGCACCCAGGCCGCGCTGACCCTCACGCAAGAGCTGCCCGCCGGCGTGCCGTCCGACGTGCTGCTGCGTCGCCCCGACGTGCAGCAGGCCGAACGCGCCCTGCAAGCGGCCAACGCCAACATCGGGGCGGCGCGCGCGGCCTTCTTCCCGCGCATCACGCTCACGGGCAGCGCGGGTGCGGCCAGCGCCTCCCTCGACCAGCTCTTCCAGGGCGGTCAGGGCTTCTGGTCTTTCGCGCCGCAGATCACGCTGCCCATCTTCGACGGCGGGCGCAACAGCGCCAACCTGAAAGTGGCCGAGGTCGAGCGCGACATCGGCGTGGCCCAGTACGAAAAGGCCATCCAGTCGGCCTTCAAGGACGTCTCCGATGCGCTCGCCCAGCGCGCCACCATCGGCGAGCAGACCGCCGCGCAGCAGGACCTGGTCACCGCCAGCCAGGACGCCTTTCGCCTGTCCGACGCCCGCTACCGCCGCGGCCTGGACGACTACCTCAGCACGCTCGACGCCCAGCGCTCGCTCTACAGCGCGCAGCAGGGGCTGATCACGGCGCGCCTGTCCCAGCAGGTCAACCGCATCACGCTGTACAAGGTGCTGGGTGGCGGCGTGCGCGACGGGTCTGCCTCACCCCAAGAGCCGACGGGCACGCCCGCCCAGCAGCGACAATCGGGTTCCTGAGCCAGCGCAGTCCCGCCCAGACGCATCACCCCACCATGTGTGCCGCCCTCAACCCCGCCCACGTCCCCACCGACCGAGCCCTGGCCCGTCGCCAACAGGTGCTCGACGCCGCCGCCGAATGCTTTCGCCGACGCGGGTTTCATGGCGCCTCCATGGCCGAGATCGCCAAGACGGCGGGGATGAGCGCCGGCCACATCTACAACCTCTTCGAGAACAAGGACGACGTCATCGCGGCCATCGTCGAGCGCGACCGCGACGAGATCGTGCGCCGCATCCAGGAAACCCTGGACGGCGAGGACGTGATGGAGGCCATGCTGGCCGCCGTCGAGGACAGCTGCCACCAGCCCGACCGAGATGCAGAGGCCGCGCTGAACCTGGAGGTGCTGGCAGAAGCCAGCCGCAACGCCAAGCTCGCGCGGGTCGTGGTCAACAGCGAGACCGTGATCCGACGCAAGGCCATGCTGCTCATTCAGACAGCGCTGGGCCCCAAGGCCGATCGGCTGCCTGCCGACGACATCGAGGCGCGCGCCTCGGTGCTGGCGGCCTTGTTCAACGGGCTGATGGTGCTCAGCGTGAGCCAGCCCGATCTGAAGCAGGCGGCGGTGTCCCGGGTCATGCAGCGAATGATGCGCGTGCTGCTGGAGCCCTGATCACGCGGCCAGGCCATCCTCCGCGATCAAGCGCGCCAGGTTGCGCTCGGCCAGCGCCGTGATGGTCACGAACGGGTTCACGCCCACCGAGCCCGGGATCAGCGAGCCGTCCACCACGTACAGCCCCGGGCAGCCCTTGACGCGCCCGAAGTCGTCGGTGGCGCGCCCCAGCAGGCAGCCGCCCAGCGGGTGGTAGGTGAAGTTGTCGGCCACCACCTTGCCACCGCCGAACAGGTCGGTGCGGTAGGCGGTGCCCTGCCTGCGGTTGATGACGTCGAGCAAAGCGCGCAGGTCCTGCACGCTCTTGGCGTTCTGCTCGCGCCTCCAGTCCAGTCTGACCTGGCCCGTGGCCGCATCGAAACGGAAGGTGGCGCGCTCGGGGTTCTTCGTCACGCCCAGGTACATGCTCACCCAGTTCTCGAAACCGGTGGGCAGCGGCGTGATCTCGGCAAACACGGGCCTCGTCGGGTGCTCCCAGTCGTCGATGCCCATCAGCGGCATGGTGCTTTGCAGCTTGCCCGTGGGCGACCACAGGTGGTTGGCGCGCGCGGCCATCACGTTGCCGTTGTGGCCCCAGCCACGGCCAATCTCTTCGTTGAGCCGAGGCAGGTCACCCGTGTCGCGCGCCTTGACCAGCAGCTCGCTGGTGCCCAGGCTGCCTGCGCCCATGAACAACTTGCGGCAGTGCAGTTGCACATCGGCCAGCACCTTGCCGAACTCGTCGATCTCGCGCACGTCCAGCAAGTAGCCACCTTGCGGGCTGACGCGAACGCGCCGCACCTGCTGCAAGGTGTAGATCGTCACACGGCCCGTGCCCACGGCATCGGCCAGGTAGGTCTTGTCCAGGCTGCGCTTGCCGTGGTGGTTGCCGTAGATCACCTCCTGCGCCAGGGCCGAGCGCGGCACCTGGTTCAGCTCTTCCTGCGCCAGGTGGTTCACGTCGTAGACCGTGGGCACGAACATCGTCTTGAAGCCCGACTGATGGGCCTGGTCGCGGGCCACGCGCGCAAAACGGTAGGCGGCCGATCCCTCGAACCAGGCCGGGTCCACGTGGTTGACCCCCAGCACCGTGTTGGCCAGCGGGAACCAGCGCTGGTACATCTCGCTGGCGTCCACCTGCGGCAGGACCTCTTCGAAGTAACTGCGCTTGGGCGTGACCGCCATCGAACCGTTGACCAGCGAGCCGCCGCCCACGCCCCGGCCCACATAGACCGAGATGCCGGGAAAGTTGACGCGGTCAAGCACCCCCGCGTAGCGGTCGATGTTGCGGTTGATGACGTCCAGGCCCAGGAAGGTGCTGATCGGCGCCTCGGTGCGCGACTTGAACCACATGGCGCGCCCATCGGCCGCGGTGGTCTTGGCGAAGATGCGGCCGTCTGCGGCAGGCTGGGTCCACAAGCGGCCCATCTCCAGCATCACCACCGGGGTGCCCGCCTGGGCCAGCCTCAACGCAGCCACCGCACCACCGTAGCCGGAGCCGATCACCACGGCGGGCAAGCGCCCTTGCTGCGCCAGTTGGCCCAGCGGCATCGCCGGCCTGGCCAGACCGGGGTCGAAGCGTTGGTCGCGGCTGGTGTCAGCGGCCGCCGCGTTGAGCCCGAAGGCGGACAAGGAGGAAGCGGCGGCGGCCTGCAAGGCGGCGTGGCCCAGGAAACGGCGACGGGAAATGCTCATGGCGGATCGAAATGGGTACAACGAAACACATTCAACATGACCCGCGCGACCGCACCGACTCGCCCAAACCCTGTGCGGCGCCCGTGGGCCATGCGCGGACACCTGAACGCGGGAGGCCACGACCCGTCCGTCGCACAGGGAAAAGCCCAGGATGGCGCGAGATCGCCCCCCTTACGCCTGCCCCCGCTCCTCAACCTTGTCCCTCCGAGGTCGATATCACATGGGCCCCTCTCCAACCTGCCGAGCCCAAATGAAGACGCACATCCATGCCTCCGCCCTCTTGCTGGCCATCTGTTCCAGCGGTGCCTGGGCCCAGACCAGCCCCGACGCCAACTGGTCCGGCTTCCACGCTGGCGGGTTCCTGGGCGCCACACATGGCCACGCGGATGCCAGAACGGTGACCGGCAGGCTCCAGTACTTCGTCGAAGAGGACGCCATCCAGATCGCCCGCGCGGGTGACAACAAGCTGGGCCAATCGAATTTTTCGGGCGGGCTGGCCCTCGGTTGGGACAAGCAGTTCGACAAGCTGCTGGTGGGCGTCGAAGCCAGCGCCAACAGCCTGTCCTTCGACAAGGATCACAACCGCGGCGAGTTCTACGACTCCGCCCCCGGCACGTCGTTCAACATCCGTCAGTCTGTTCGCGCCAGTTGGATGTCGGCCGTGCGCGTGCGCCTGGGCTGGGCTCAGCGCAATTGGCTGGCGTATGTCAGCGGCGGTGTGGCGCACACGAAGGTCAAACTGGACGTCACCTTCACCGACAACGCATTCAACGGCTATTCGCAATCGTCCAAATCGGAATCCATGACAGGGCCCAGCTTGGGCTTTGGCGGCGAGTACGCGCTGGACTCTAAGTGGTCGATCCGGGGCGACTACCACTACACCCGCTTCGGCAGCATCAGCACGGTCTCCGATGTGACCTCGACCAACAACCCGGGCGGCACCTTGGTCCACAAGGCCAACCTGTCCGTCCACGGGGCATTTGTGGGACTGAATTACCGCTTCCGGTAAGCCGGACAAGAAAAAGCCCCGTGAACCTGTCGATTCACGGGGCTTTTGTCTGGTGGGCGGTGCAGGGTTCGAACCTGCGACCCCTGCCGTGTGAAGGCAGTGCTCTACCGCTGAGCTAACCGCCCGAAACTGGTGTTCGGAACTTGGGTCCACCTCTGATGCCGTTGCGCTTTCAAAGCGCTTCAGCAATCAGCGAAGACCAAGACTATACCACACCTTCGAGCTTTCTCCAAACGGCCTGCCCACCGGCGGCTTTGTCGAGATCCTGCAACGCCTTCTCGAAGGCTTCGGCCTCTTCGGCGCTCGGGCCCAGCACGGGCAGGTCGAAGGCGCTGAAGTCAATGGCCGCGGCTTCCAGTGCGCCAACGCCGTCGCCCTCGCCCGCATCGGCGTCCATCAGCAGGGCGTCCTGGCCCCGCGTCATGTTGATGTAGACCTCGGCCAGCAGCTCGGCGTCCATCAAGGCGCCGTGCAGCGTGCGGTGGGTGTTGTCGACCTCCAGGCGGCGGCACAGCGCGTCCAGCGAGTTGCTCTTGCCCGGGAACATCTCGCGGGCCATGACCAGGCTGTCGATGACCCCGGCGACGTGGTCGCGGAACTTGCCCTTGCCCAGGCGCTTGAGTTCGGCATCGAGGAAGCCGATGTCGAAGCTCGCGTTGTGGATGATGACCTCGGCGCCACGGCAGTACTCGACGATCTCGTCGGCCAGCGACGCGAACAGCGGCTTGTCGGCCAGGAACTCGTCGGTCAGGCCGTGGATGCGCACGGCGTCTTCGTGGTTGGGGCGCTCGGGGTTGAAGTAGTGGTGCAGGTGCCGGCCCGTCAGGCGGCGGTTGACCATCTCCACGCAACCGATTTCGATGATGCGGTCGCCGGACTCGGGGCTCAGGCCCGTGGTTTCGGTGTCGAGGAAGATCTGGCGAGTCATGCGCGCAGCTTAATGGTTCTCGCGGGCGTGGTTGATCGTGTACTTGGGGATCTCGACCGTCAGGTCTTGACCGGCCACGATGGCCTGGCAGCTCAGGCGCGAGTTGGGCTCCAGGCCCCAGGCGCGGTCGAGCAGGTCTTCTTCGGTCTCTTCGATCTCGTTGAGGCTGTTGAAGCCCTGGCGCACGATGACGTGGCAGGTGGTGCAGGCAGCGCTCATGTCGCAGGCGTGCTCGATCTCGATGTGGTTGTCGAGCAGGGCTTCGCAGATGCTGGTGCCGGGCGCGGCCTGGATCTCGGCGCCCTGAGGGCACAGCGTGGCGTGGGGCAGGATCTTGATGACGGGCATGGTGGGGCTTCTTGTGGGGCTCTGGGACTCAGACCTGGTCCAGCGTGCGGCCGGCCAGCGCCTGGCGGATGCCGCGGTTCATGCGCTCGGCCGCGAAGTACTCGGTGCCATCGGCCAGGGCCTTGGTGGCGGCCTCCAGGGCCACCAGGTCGCCCCGGTCGCAGCGCTGGCCGATCTGGGCCATGAGCTGCTCGATCTCGGCACGTTGCTCGGCCGTCAGCAGGTCGCCATCGGCGGCCAGGGCGGTGCGCGTGGCTTCGAGCATGCGCTCGGCTTCGACGCGGGCCTCGCGCAGGGCCCGGTCCTTCATGTCTTCGGCGGCGGTGGTGAAGCCTTCGCGCAGCATGTGGGCCACCTGCTCGTCGCTCAGGCCATAGCTGGGCTTGACGACGACCGAGGCCTCCACGCCGGAGAGCTGCTCCTTGGCGGACACGCTCAGCAAGCCGTCGGCATCGACCTGGAAGCTCACGCGGATGCGCGCGGCACCAGCGGCCATGGGGGGGATGCCGCGCAGCTCGAATCGCGCCAGCGAGCGGCAGTGCTCGACCTGCTCGCGCTCGCCCTGCACCACGTGCACGGCCAGGGCGGTCTGGCCGTCCTTGAAGGTGGTGAAGTCCTGCGCGCGGGCAGACGGGATCGGGGTGTTGCGCGGGATGATGCGCTCGACCAGGCCACCCATGGTCTCCAGGCCCAACGACAGCGGCAGCACGTCGAGCAACAGCAGCTCGCCATTGACGTTGTTGCCCGCCAGCTGGTTGGCCTGGATGGCCGCGCCCAGCGCCACAACTTCGTCGGGATTGAGGTCGGTCAGCGGCGCCTGGCCGAAGAAGGCACCGACCGCGTCGCGCACGGCGGGCATGCGGGTGGAGCCGCCCACCATGACCACGCCCTTGACCTCGTCGGGCTTGACCTTGGCATCGCGCAGCACGCGCTTGACGGCGGCCAGGGTCTTGTCGATGAGCGGCTTGGCCAGCTCGTTGAGGCGCTCGCGGGTGATCGTGGCCGACACCATGCCGCCCGACAGCGCACACGAGAAATGCACGCTGCCATCGGTGGACAGTTTTTCCTTGGCGCGGCGGGCCGCGACCAGCACGGCGCGCTTGTCCTGCGGCGTGACGGCTTCCATGCGGGCGTCGGCCAGCGCGGCGTCGGCCAGCACGTGGTCGATGTCGTCGCCCCCCAGGGCCGAGTCGCCACCGGTGGCCACGACCTCGAACACGCCACGGCTGAGCTGCAGCATCGAGATGTCGAAGGTGCCGCCACCCAGGTCGTAGATGGCGTAAAGCCCTTCGGAGCCGTTGTCCAGCCCGTAGGCGATGGCCGCGGCCGTGGGCTCGTTGAGCAGGCGCAGCACGTTGATGCCGGCCATCTGGGCGGCGTCCTTGGTGGCCTGGCGCTGGGCGTCGTCGAAGTAGGCCGGCACCGTGATGACGGCGCCGAACAGGTCGTCGTTGAAGGTGTCCTCGGCGCGCTGGCGCAGGCTGGCCAGGATCTCGGCCGAGACCTCGACGGGCGACTTCACGCCGTCCACGGTCTTGACGCCGACCATGCCGGGCTGGTCTTCGAACTGGTAGGGCAGCTTGCCGGCGTCGGGCAGGTCGGCCAGGCGACGGCCCATGAAGCGCTTGACCGACACGATGGTGTTGAGCGGGTCTTCGGCCTGCGCGTGCAGCGCATCGAAGCCGATCTGGCGGCGCGTGCGGCCCTGCGCGTCCACCAGGTAGCGCACGGCCGAGGGCAGGATCACGCGGCCCTGTTCGTCGGGCAGGCACTCGGCGACGCCGTTGCGCACGGCGGCCACCAGCGAGTGCGTGGTGCCCAGGTCGATGCCGACGGCGATGCGGCGCTGATGTGGGTCAGGCGATTGCCCGGGTTCGGAAATTTGCAGCAGGGCCATGCGTCAGGCGCCTTCCTCGTCTTCGTAACGTTGCAGCCGGTTGTCGACCTCTTCGAGCAAGCGGTCGATGAACATGAGCGCCCTCACCTCTTTCGCAGCCAGGGCCGCGGCTTCGGCGTTGGCCTGCGGGCCGTCGAGCAGCTCGCCCACGCGGCTCAGGCGGGCCCGGCGCTGCGCCGTCACCTCGCTTGAGAGGGCCTCGACCTCGGCGGCGTTGCCGGCCTCGTCGAGGGCCTCGCGCCAGCCCATCTGCTGCATGAGGAAGTCGCCGGGCATGGCGGTGTTGTCATGGGCCTGCACCGCGGCACCGGCCAGCTCGCACAGGTAGGCGGCGCGCTTGAGCGGGTCCTTCAGGCGCTGATGGGCCTCGTTGACGCGCACGGCCCATTGCATGGCCAAGCGTTGTGCGGCCCCGCCTTCGGCCGCAAACCGGTCGGGGTGGACCTTGGCCTGCAGCGCCTTCCAGGCGGTGTCGAGCTGAGGACGCTCCAGCGCGAAGCGGCGAGGCAGGCCCAGCAGGGTGAAGTCGTCGGCGTCGATGTTCATGGTCGGTCAAAGTGCGAAACCCCACCGAGGGGGCGGGGCTTCGTTCGACGCAAGGTGTGTGCCTTGGCGTGTGCCTTCGCGTGAAGGCTCAGATGCGGAAGGATTCCCCACAACCACAACGATCGCGTTCGTTGGGATTGTTGAATTTGAAGCCTTCGTTGAGGCCTTCGCGCACGAAGTCCAGCTCGGTGCCGTCGATGTAGGGCAGGCTCTTGGGGTCGACCAGGATCTTCACGCCCTGCTGCTCGAAGACGATGTCCTCGGGCGCGACCTCATCGGCGAACTCGATCTTGTAGGCCAGGCCGGAGCAGCCGGTGGTCTTGACGCCCAGGCGCACGCCCACCCCCTTGCCCCGGCGGGACAGGTAGCGCGTGATGTGGCGCGCTGCCGACTCGCTCAGCGAAACGCGCATGCCGTCGATCGCCTGGGCGATCTCGGGCAGCGGCTCCTTGCCGGGGCCGGCGGTGCAGGATGCGTCAGTTTGCATGCTTGGCCTTGTAGTCGCTGACAGCTGCCTTGATGGCATCTTCGGCCAGGATCGAGCAGTGGATCTTGACCGGGGGCAAGGCCAGCTCTTCGGCGATCTGGGTGTTCTTGATGGTCAGCGCTTCGTCGAGCGTCTTGCCGCGCACCCACTCGGTCACGAGCGAGCTCGAGGCGATGGCCGAGCCGCAACCGTAGGTCTTGAAGCGCGCGTCTTCGATCACGCCCGTGGACGGGTTGACCTTGATCTGCAGCTTCATGACGTCGCCGCAGGCGGGGGCGCCCACCATGCCGGTGCCAACCGATTCGTCGCCCTTTTCGAAGGAGCCGACGTTGCGGGGGTTTTCGTAGTGGTCAATGACCTTGTCGCTGTATGCCATGGTGAACTCCAATTGCCTCTGTCACGTGGGGGCGCTTCGTGCGCAATCAATGCGCCGACCACTGAATCGTGCTGATGTCGATGCCTTCCTGGTACATGTCCCACAGGGGGGACAGCTCGCGCAGCTTGGCCACGCGTTCCTTCAGGGTGGTGACGACGGTGTCGACCTCTTCTTCGGTGGTGAAGCGGCCGATGGTCATGCGCAGCGAACTGTGGGCCAGCTCATCGGAGCGGCCCAGGGCGCGCAGCACGTAGCTGGGCTCGAGCGACGCCGAGGTGCAGGCCGAGCCCGAGGACACCGCGATGCCGTTGATGCCCATGATCAGCGACTCGCCCTCGACGTAGTTGAAGGAGACGTTGAGGTTGTGCGGGATGCGGCGCTCGAGGTCGCCGTTGACGAAGATCTGCTCGATGCCTTGCAGGCCGCTGAGCAGGCGCTGCTGCAGCGCGCGGATGCGCTCGTTCTCGGCGTGCATCTCGTCCTTGGCGATGCGGAAGGCCTCGCCCATGCCGACGATCTGGTGCGTGGGCAGCGTGCCCGAACGCATGCCGCGCTCGTGGCCACCACCGTGCATCTGGGCCTCCAGGCGCACGCGCGGCTTGCGGCGCACGTACAGGGCGCCGATGCCCTTGGGGCCGTAGGTCTTGTGCGAGGCCAGGCTCATCAGGTCGACGGGCAGCTGGTTCAGGTCGATGTCGATCTTGCCGGTGGCCTGGGCCGCGTCCACGTGGAAGACGATGCCCTTTTCACGACACAGCGCGCCGATGGCCGGGATGTCTTGAATGACGCCGATCTCGTTGTTCACGTACATGACCGAGATCAGGATGGTGTCGGGGCGGATGGCGGCCTTGAGCACGTCCAGGTCCAGCAGGCCGTCGTCCTTGACGTCGAGGTAGGTGGCTTCGAAGCCCTGGCGCTCGAGTTCGCGCACCGTGTCGAGCACGGCCTTGTGCTCGGTCTTGACCGTGATGATGTGCTTGCCGCGCGACTGGTAGAAATGGGCGGCGCCCTTCAGAGCCAGGTTGTTCGATTCGGTGGCGCCCGAGGTCCAGACGATTTCGCGCGGGTCGGCGCCGATCAGCTCGGCCACCTGGGTGCGGGCGCGCTCGACGGCTTCTTCCGCTTCCCAGCCGTAGGCGTGGGTGCGCGATGCCGGGTTGCCGAAGTGCTCGCGCAGCCAGGGGATCATGGCGTCCACGACGCGGGGGTCGCACGGCGTGGTGGCGCCGTAGTCCATGTAGATCGGGAAGTGCGGGGTCATGTCCATGGTGGGGGCACTGCTTCTTGTCTTGCAAACATTTGCAACTTGCGCAAACCGGTGTGCTGCATCCGGCTCACGCTGACGCCCGCCCCGGTCGCCAACCGAGGTCAGGCGGAAAACCTTCCATTATCCGGGCTTCAGGCGGCGGGCGCGAGGCCCTGTCCCGCCATGACCCTCACTTGGTCAGGGCCGCTCCGAGGGCGAACACCGAATTCGGTGCCGTCACCTTGATCGGCTTGACCACGGGCGCCGTGGAAATGGCCCGCTTGATGGGGGCGGCCTCGATGGACACGCCCTTGGCGATCTGGTCGTCGACCAGCTTGCGCAGCGAGATGGAATCGAGGTACTCGATCATCTTGTTGTTCAGGCTGGTCCAGAGGTCGTGCGTCATGCAGCGACCACCGTCCTCGCCCATGCAGTTTTCCTTGCCGCCGCAACCGGTGGCGTCGATGGGCTCGTCGACGGCCACGATGATGTCGGCGACGGTGATGTCTTCGGCCTTGCGGCCCAGCGAGTAGCCACCGCCGGGGCCGCGGGTGCTCTCGACCAGCTCATGCCGGCGCAGCTTGCCAAACAGCTGCTCCAGGTAAGACAGCGAGATCTGCTGGCGTTGGCTGATGGCAGCAAGGGCGACGGGACCGGTGTGCTCGCGCAAGGCGAGGTCGATCATCGCGGTGACGGCAAAACGGCCTTTGGTGGTCAGACGCATGGCGCTTCTCCTGAATCAAGACTCGGGGCCTCTTCAAGCGAGGGTTTGCCTGAATGTGGCCTGCCAGGGTGGGGTCTACCGGCCCTGGCGTCAATTCCCGAGTGGGTTAGTCAGATTCTAGGGAAGTTGAGCGATTCAGTCAAGTTTCAGCAAGGGGTAACCCGAAGCCTTTGACGATGCCCTTGATAGCCTGAGGCTATTTCTTGTTCAGGATGTGCAATCGCATGCGCAGGTGCTCCATCAGGCCGTCGCAGGCGGCTTCGACCAGGTCGAGCACGTGGTCGAAGCCCTCGCGCCCGCCGTAGTACGGGTCGGGCACCACGACGGAGCCGGCCAGCGGGTGGCGCCCGGGGATGAACTCCGTCAATCGGCGCAGCTTGCGGCGCTGGTCATCGGGGCAGCGCTCTTCGAGCAGGGCCAGGTTGTCCCAGTCCATGGCCAGCAGCAGGTCGAACCGCTCGAAATCCAGTGGCACGACCTTGCGTGCGCGCAGGCCGTCCAGCCGATAGCCGCGGCGGCTGCCGGCGTCCTGCGAGCGCTCATCGGGCGGGCTGCCCACGTGGTAGGCGTGGGTGCCGGCCGAGTCGACCTCGACCTGGTCGGCCAGGCCCGCCTGCTCCAGGCGCTGGCGCAGCACGGCTTCGGCGGTCGGGCTGCGGCAGATGTTGCCCATGCAGACCATGAGCACGCGCACGCGGGCGCCGGGGTTGCGCTCGATGGAGGCGTCGCCAGGGGCGGTGACGCCGGTGGCGCCGAGGATGCGGGACAGCAGGCTGGACATCTGTGACTTCGTGGGCTCACTTGCGGGCGGGCGGGGCGACCAGGACGTGGTCATGGCCCGCCGCACCGAAGGCCTGCTCCTTGAGCAAGGCGAGCTGGTCGCGCAATCGGGCGGCTTTTTCGAACTCCAGCGCGCGGGCGGCTTCGAGCATGTCCTTTTCCAGCTGCTTGATGCGCCTGCCCAGGTCGCGCTCGGACAGGGCCTCGGAGCCCTCCATGGACTTGGCCAGGGCCTCGGCGGCCTTGAGGTCGTCCTTGGCGGCGTTGGACATCACGCCGTCGATCAGCTCCTTGACCTTCTTGTTGATGGTCTTGGGCGTGATGCCATGGGCCTCGTTGTGGGCGATCTGCTTGGCGCGGCGGCGGGCGGTTTCGTCCATGGCCTTGCGCATCGACTCGGTCACCTTGTCGGCATACAAGATGGCGTGGCCGTTCTGGTTGCGCGCGGCGCGGCCGATGGTCTGGATCAGGCTGCGCTCGGCGCGCAGGAAGCCTTCCTTGTCGGCGTCCAGGATGGCCACCAGCGAGACCTCGGGGATGTCCAGGCCTTCGCGCAGCAGGTTGATGCCCACCAGCACGTCGAAGGTGCCCAGGCGCAGGTCGCGCAGGATCTCGACGCGCTCGACGGTGTCGATGTCGGAGTGCAGGTAGCGCACCTTGACGCCGTTTTCGGTCAGGTAGTCGGTGAGCTGCTCGGCCATGCGCTTGGTCAGCGTGGTGATGAGCACGCGCTCGTTCTTCTCGACGCGGATGCGGATCTCCTGCAGCACGTCGTCGACCTGGTGGGTGGCCGGGCGCACCTCGACGACCGGGTCGACCAGGCCGGTGGGCCGCACCACCTGCTCGACCACCTGGCCGGCGTGCCGCTTCTCGTAGTCGGCCGGCGTGGCCGTCACGAAGATGCACTGGCGCATCTTGCCCTCGAACTCCTCGAACTTGAGCGGGCGGTTGTCCATGGCCGAGGGCAGCCGAAAGCCATATTCCACCAGCGTTGTCTTGCGGGCGCGGTCGCCGTTGTACATGGCGCTGAGCTGGCCGATCATCACGTGGCTCTCGTCGAGGAACATGAGCGAGTCGGCCGGCATGTAGTCCACCAGCGTGGGCGGCGGGTCGCCCGGCTTGGCGCCCGAGAGGTGGCGGGTGTAGTTCTCGATGCCCTTGCAGTGGCCGATTTCCTGCAGCATCTCCAGGTCGAACCGGGTGCGCTGCTCGACGCGCTGGGCCTCGACCAGCTTGCCCTCGCCGACCAGCTGTTTGACACGCACATTGAGCTCTTCCTTGATGCCGTCGATGGCGCGCAGCACCTGCTCGCGCGGCGTCACGTAGTGGCTCGAGGGGTAGACCACGAAGCGCGGGATCTTCTGCTGGATGCGGCCGGTGAGCGGGTCGAACAGCGACAGGGAGTCAACCTCGTCGTCGAAGAGTTCGAGGCGCAGGGCCAGCTCGGAGTGTTCGGCCGGGAAGATGTCGATGGTGTCTCCGCGCACGCGGAAGGTGCCGCGGCTGAAATCGGCGTCGTTGCGCTTGTACTGCATGCGAATCAGCTGGGCGATCGCGTCGCGCTGGCCGACCTTGTCGCCCTTGCGCACGATGAAGCGCATCTGCGTGTAGTCCTCGGGCTTGCCGATGCCGTAGATGGCCGAGACGGTGGCCACGATGACCACGTCGCGGCGCTCGAGCAGGCTCTTGGTGGCGCTCAGCCGCATCTGCTCGATGGCCTCGTTGATGGCGCTGTCTTTTTCAATGAACAGGTCGCGCTGCGGCACGTAGGCTTCAGGCTGGTAGTAATCGTAGTAGCTGACGAAGTACTCGACGGCGTTGCTGGGGAAGAACTCGCGGAACTCGGCGTACAGCTGCGCCGCCAGCGTCTTGTTGGGCGCGAAGACGATGGCCGGCCGCCCCTGGCGGGCGATGACGTTGGCCATGGTGAAGGTCTTGCCCGAGCCGGTCACGCCCAGCAGGGTCTGGTAGCTCAGGCCGTCTTCGATGCCTTCGCAGAGCTGGGCGATGGCCGTGGGCTGGTCACCGGCTGGCGGGTAGGGCTGAAAGAGCTCGAAAGGCGAGCCTTCGAAGCTCACGAACTGGCCGGCGGGCTGAGCCGAGGACGCATCGGATTCCGTGACACCTGAACGGCTGGCAGCGGGGGTTTGGGCGGTGGAGGCGGACATCCGGGGCGACTACGGGCTAAAATCAAGGGTTTGCCCACATCGGGCACTGGCTGAGCGGTGACATCCGGGAAAGCGCCTCCCACAGGAAGCGCTGGCTGCGGCACCGAATCTTTCAGCTTATCTCAACCGACCGGAGACTGCTTGCATGGCCTCACTGTTTGCTTCCGTTGAAATGGCCCCCCGCGACCCCATCCTGGGCCTCAACGAACAGTTCAACGCCGACCCCAACCCCAAGAAGGTGAACCTGGGCGTGGGCGTGTACACCGACGACCAGGGCAAGCTGCCCCTGCTCAAGTGCGTGGCCGCCGCTGAAAAACAGATGCTCGAAGCCCCCAAGGCCCGTGGCTACCTGCCCATCGACGGCATCGTGGCCTATGACAAGGCCGTGCAAGGCCTGGTCTTCGGCGCCGAACACCCCGCCGTCAAGGGCGGCCGCATCGCCACCGCCCAGGCCATCGGCGGCACGGGCGGCCTCAAGCTCGGCGCCGACTTCCTCAAGCGCCTGAGCCCCAACGCCCAGGTCCTGATCTCCGACCCGAGCTGGGAAAACCACCGCGCCCTGTTCGAGTCGGCCGGCTTCCCCGTCGACACCTACCCGTACTACGACGCCGACAAGCGCGGCATCAACTTCGACGGCCTGATCGCCAAGCTGAAGTCGGCTGCCGCCGGCACCATCGTGCTGCTGCACGCCTGCTGCCACAACCCGACCGGCTACGACATGACCGACGCCCAGTGGGACGAGGTCATCGCCGTGATCAAGGCCGGTGGCCTGGTGCCCTTCCTGGACATGGCCTACCAGGGCTTTGGCAACGGCATCGCCGAGGACGGCGCCGTGGTCATCAAGTTCCTGGACGCCGGCCTGAGCTACTTCGTGTCCACGAGCTTTTCCAAGAGCTTCTCGCTGTATGGCGAGCGCGTGGGCGCCCTGAGCATCGTGAGCGAAACGGCTGAAGAGTCGGCCCGCGTGCTGAGCCAGCTCAAGCGCGTGATCCGCACCAACTACTCCAACCCGCCGACGCACGGCGCGCAAGTGGTCGCCACCGTGCTGACCACCCCCGCCCTGCGCCAGATGTGGGAAGACGAGTTGGCCGAGATGCGCGACCGCATCAAGGTCATGCGCGGCGCGCTGGTCGAAGAGCTCAAGGCCGCTGGCGTCGAAGGCGACCTGGGCTACATCACCCGCCAGAAGGGCATGTTCAGCTACTCCGGCCTGAGCGCTGCTCAAATGCAGCGCCTGCGCAGCGAGTTCGGCGTCTACGGCGTCGATTCCGGCCGCATCTGCGTGGCCGCGTTGAACACCGGCAACCTCAAGTACGTCGCCACGTCCATCAAGGCCGTGATGTGATGAAACGGCAGGCCGCCAGGCCTGCCCCACCGCGAACGCGTTTCACCAGGCGCAAAGCGGCCCCCAAAACACCTGCTCCGGCTCATGCCGCGGCAGGTTTTTTTACGTCCATGACAGAGCGAATGATCCGATCGGATCAAGGCCCTCGGGCGCCCTGCCCCCACCCCTGTCACACCCTTTTACGAAGATCCCGGTGAACGGTTTTCAGGCCTGCCCCACAGGCTGCCATCTGCATCAACCCACCGGAGATTTCGATGAAGGGTGCTTCCCATCCCACCAACGACGTGACGCTCGCCGAGTCGTCCGTTCCCACCATCCGCGACGTCATCGACAGCGTCGAAGCCAGCCGCCGCCAGTTCATCCAGGGTGGCGTGAGCGCCGCCGCCCTCGCCTCCGTGGGCGGCCTGACCCTGGGTGGCCTGGTCAACACCGTGCAAGCCGCCCCCGTGCCCCCGAGCGTGGGCTTTCCCGGCATCGGTTTCGACAGCGTGCCAGCCAACACCCGCGCCCTGAACGTGTCGCTGGGTGGCTCGGCCACCGCCGTGGTCGACAAGGTGACCGTGCCCGCAGGCTACACCGCCCAGGTCTTCGTGTCCTGGGGCGACGCCATCATGCCCGGCGGCACGGCCTTCAAGGGTGACGCCTCCGAGACGGCTGCCCAGCAAGCCAAGCAGTTCGGCATGCACGCCGATGGCATGCACTTCTTCCCCTTCCCCGGTGCCAGCGGTGCGGCCGCCAGCGACCGCGGCCTGCTGTGCGTGAACAACGAGTACACGCACGAAGACATCCTGTTCACGGACGGTCAGGTCAACGGCTACAACATCGCCAAGACCCGCAAGTCGCAGGCCGCTCACGGCGTGTCGATCGTCGAAGGTCGCCGCATCAACGGCAAGTGGAGCGTCGTCAAGAACTCGATCTACGGTCGCCGCATCACCGCCAACACCAAGTGCCGCGTCTCCGGCCCGGCCGCCGGCCATGCGCTGATGAAGGCCAACGAATACACCATCGGCGACAACGGCTCGGTGGCAACCGGCAAGCAGCTCGATGGCTTCACCGCCTACGGCACGATCAACAACTGCGCCCACGGCATCACGCCCTGGGGCACCTACCTGACCTGCGAAGAGAACTGGAACGGCAACTTCGGCGCGACCGCTGCCCTGCCCGGCACCGCCACCGAAGCTGGCAAGCTGTACAACCGCTACGGCGTGGTGGCTGCCGGCTTCGGCTACCAGTGGCACACCACCGACCCGCGCTTTGACCTGGCCGTCAACCCGAACGAAACCAACCTGTTCGGCTGGGTGGTCGAGATCGACCCCTACGACCCGCGCAGCCTGCCGGTCAAGCGCACCGCCCTGGGCCGCATCAAGCACGAGAGCGCCCAGTACGTGGTGGACGCGCAGAACAACGTCGCTTTCTACATGGGCGACGACGAGCGCAACGAGTACATCTACAAGTTCGTTTGCGCGGGCAAGTTCAACGCCACGAACCGCGCTGCCAACCGCGAACTGCTCGACAGCGGCACCCTGTACGTCGCGCGCTTCGACAGCAACCTGAGCGGCGAGTGGATCGCCCTGCAGCCCGGCACCATCGGTGTCAATGGCCAGGCCCTGCGCGACAACCCCAACTTCGCTGGCGCCAACGACGCCGAAGTGCAAGCCAAGATCCTCATCAAGACCCGCATGGCCGCTGACGCCGTCGGCGCCACGATGATGGACCGCCCTGAGTGGACCGGCGCCCGCCCCCGCATCAACGGCTTCGACGAAATCGAGGTGTACTGCACGCTGACCAACAACAACCGTCGCGGCAGCAGCGCCACGCCTTCGTCCAACGCCATCGACGGCAGCACCACCGCCGCCTCGGCCCGCCCCGCCGTCGACGCGGCCAACCCGCGCGCCGACAACGTCTACGGCCACATCATTCGCTGGCGCGAGGTCAACAAGTCGGTCGCCTCGACGACCTTCACCTGGGACCTGTTCGCCCAGGCCGGTGACACCGCCACCACCAAGGCCGCCAAGCCGACCAACGACTACAAGGGCAACATCGTCGACGCCCCCAACGGCAGCGCCGACTACGGTGCCCCGGACGGCCTGTGGTTCGACTACTTCGGCCGCCTGTGGGTGCAGACCGACCAGGTCGGCGACGGCTCGGGCGACTTCGTCAACATCGGCGGCAACATGATGGTGTGCGCCGACCCGAACACCGGCGTGACCCGCCGCTTCATGACCGCGCCCAACAAGTGCGAAGTCACCGGCGTGACCATGACCCCGGACGGCAAGGCCATGTTCGTGGGCATCCAGCACCCGGGCGAAGACGCCGTCTTCAGCAACCCGACGCAGTTCTCGAACTGGCCGCAGAACCAGTTCACGGTCGAGTCGGACGGCGTGACCGTGCTGCCGGCCGGCCGCCCCCGCTCTTCCGTGGTCGTCATCACCAAGGACGACGGCGGGGTCATCGGCTCCTGATGGGTGCCGCAGTTCAAGCTTCCCAAGAAAGGATCACCAACATGCAATCCAAGCTGTTTGCTGCCGCTTTGCTGGCAGCCTCCGTCAGCGCCCAGGCCGCACCGGTCATCGCCGACAGCGCCACCTTCACCGGTGACGTCATCACCTTCAACGAGTTCGACGGCCTGACCGTGGGCAGCAGCCTCGACCTGGGCAACGGCGTGACGCTGACGACCACGGCCAGCGCTGTGGCCGGTCAGTATGCTCAAGACCTGGGTGACAACGGCCTGTGGAGTTCGATCGGCAACGCCAACCGCGACGGCAATTTCCTTGCCTCGACCTTCACCAGCAACCGCGGTGAAATCGGCTTCTCGTTCGCCAACCCGGTGTCGTCGGTGGGCGCCTTCGTCAACCAGTACCAGTTCTCTGGCTCCACCGCCAACAGCCTGCTGGTCGTGGCCTACGACGTCCACGGCTACGTGCTGGAGAGCTTCCGCGTGACCATCGACACGGACGCCTTCGGCTACGACGAAGGCAAGTTCCTGGGCTTTCAGCGCGCCACCGCCGACATCTACGGCTTCGGCTTCGTCGACGGCTCGGTGGTGATCGACAACGTGGTCACCAGCGCCGTGCCGGAACCCGCCACCTGGGGTCTGATGCTGGCCGGCCTGGGCGTCGCTGGCTTCGTTGCTCGCCGCCGTCGCGCCTGATCACGCAGACCTGCGCTGCGCGAACGACAAGGGGCCCATGAGGGCCCCTTTTCCATGCCGAGATCAAGGCGCTCAGGGCATCAACCCAGCTTGATGATCCTGGCCACCGAAGGCACGCCCGCGCTGTTGAAGACGAACAGCATGTAGTAGCCCGGCGGCGCCAGGTTGGCGTTCGCCGGCATGGTCACGCTCAGCTGCGTGCCCGATGCAGTGTGGGTCAGCGGCAGGAAGCGCTGATCGAAATCAACGGTGTGCGTGGCCGAGCCCGTCTTGACCAGGGTGACCCGGCTGACACCGGCCACATCGACAGCCACGTTGATGCGCGCGCCCCAGGCCGCCGTCTGCGGCGCCGAGGTGATCACCGGGCGCGTGGCCAGCGTCGCCGTCCGGTCCTGCTTGTACAGGTAGGGCGGCGTGTAGATCTCGGCGTTGAGGTTGGTCTGCGGACCCGGTGCGCCGCCGCCGCCGAGCAGCACGCGTCCATCCGGCAGCAACAGGGACACCGAGTGGTACAGGCGCATCTTCTTGGCCGATGGCGTGGTGGTCCAGCTCTTTCTGGCCGGATCCCAGATGCGGGACGTGTAGGCCACGCCGAGGGCCACGTTGGACACCATCGAGCCCCCGCTGACCAACACCTTGCCATCGGCCATCACGGTGGCGGAGCCGTGGTAGCGGTCCATGCCCACGCCCCCGGTCGAGGTGGAGGTGGGCGTGGCGCCGTTGAGGTCGATCACCACCGCACGGTTGAGCTTGCGAAACGACAGGATCTTGCCCGGCGCGAACATCACCGCAGGCAGGTAGTCGTCGCTTTCGGCGAGGTTCAGCGGGGTGCGGGTGAGCTGCCCGGCACCCGCTGCGGCGTTGGGATCGAGGTAATAGCTGCCGCCCCACTTCGTGGCGATGAAAACCTGCCCATTGGGCGCCTGCCAGGCCTTCGGGTAGCTCCAGTTGCGCGCGCCATAGGCGTCGTCGCTGGCCACGGCGGGCAGGCTGCGCCAGCCGATGCCTTCGGTGTAGACCTCGGGCGTGGCCACCCAGGTTTCTTTGGAGACCCCGGCCACCTCGGGCGTCTGGCGCCCGCCCAGCACCAGCACCGAGCCATTGGCCAGCGTCAGCACCGTGGGGTACCAGCGCAGGAAGGCCATGGGCGCCTGGGCCGAGTACAGCGCGTTGCTGCGCCAGTCGAACAGGTTGACGTCGTTGATGGAGTAGTTGCGCACGCCGTTGACGGTGCGGTCACCACCGGTCAGCAGCACGGCGCCGCTGACCGGCAGCACGATCTGGCCGCTGCAGAAGGTGTCGGCGCCGGTGGTGTTGGGCAAGGTCAGGTGCGATGCGGCGCCCGTGCCCTTGCTCGGGTCCCAGACGTCGTAGGTGAATTGCCCGGTCTGGTTGCCCTTGCCGTCGGAGCCGTAGGTCAGCAGGCGGCCGTCGGGCAACAACGCGGCGTGGATGGGGATCAGCGGCCAGCTCACCACCGCGCCGAACGAGCCGCGCTGGTAGGTGTCGGTGGCGGCCTGGGCCACGGGGGTCAGGCAAACGGCAGCCAGGGTCGCTGCACCGGTCATGCGTCTCATTGCATTGCTTTTTCGGACAGATGAAGCCCTGGACAAAGCGGCGAAGGGAAGACCGGGATGGACGGACATGGAAGCTCCTGGCTGAATGCGTTCGGGTCGGCAGAAATGCGACAGAACGTTAACCCAGGCGTGAAAAAGTTAACAGGCTGCGCGGGTGGTGAATGGCTTGTCACCCCCGCAAGCAGGCGGCCTCCTGCGCGACAGGGGCGTCGCCCGAACACCCATGCCCCGGAATAAGCCGGACAGATCCGGTCTGTTGACACGCTCTGTGATCAGACGGACGTGCAAAGATGCAAAAACTCCCATATGCTGCACTGCACCATGGTCTGATGGCACCCATCGGCCCCCTGTGCAGACCATGAGGCTCAACCGAGAACAAAGGTCCCGCCATGCTCTACCAGATCTACGAAACACACCGCGCCTGGATCAGCCCCTTCTCCGAGTTCGCCAGCGCCGCCTCCAAGCTCTACAGCAACCCGCTGTCGCCGATGGCGCAGCTGCCCTCGGCCCACCGCATCTCGGCCGGCTTCGATCTGGTGCACCGCCTGACCAAGGAGTACGAAAAGCCCGAGTTCGGCATCAACAAGGTGACGGTAGATGGCGTCGACGTGGTGATCCAGGAGCAGGTGGTCGAGGCCAAGCCCTTCTGCCGCCTGCTGCGCTTCAAGCGCTTCACGGACGACGGCAAGCTGCTCGAGAAGATGCGCCTGCAGCCCTCGGTGCTCGTGGTCGCGCCCCTGTCGGGCCACCACTCCACCTTGCTGCGCGACACCGTGCGCACCCTGCTGCAGGACCACAAGGTCTACATCACCGACTGGATCGACGCGCGCATGGTGCCCACCGAAGAAGGCGCCTTCCACCTCGACGACTACATCAACTACGTGCAGGACTTCATCCGCAAGGTGGGCCCCGAGGTGCACGTGATCTCGGTGTGCCAGCCGACCGTGCCGGTGCTGGCCGCCGTCTCGCTGATGGCCAGCCGTGGCGAGAAGACGCCGCGCACCATGACCATGATGGGCGGCCCCATCGACGCCCGCAAATCGCCGACCGCGGTCAACAACCTGGCGATGAACAAGTCGTACGAATGGTTCGAGAACAACGTGATCTACCGCGTGCCGCCCAACTACCCCGGTGCCGGCCGCCCCGTGTACCCGGGCTTCCTGCAGCACACGGGCTTCGTGGCCATGAACCCCGACCGCCACGCCACCTCGCACTACGACTACTTCCTGGACCTGGTGCGCGGTGACGACGACAGCGCCGAGGCCCACCGCGACTTCTACGACGAGTACAACGCCGTGCTGGACATGCCGGCCGAGTACTACCTCGACACCATCAAGACGGTGTTCCAGGACTTCGCACTGGTCAACGGCACCTGGAAGGTCGCCAACCCCAAGGGCAAGCTGGAGCTGGTCAAGCCGCAGGACATCAAGACCACGGCGCTGCTGACCGTTGAAGGCGAGTTGGACGACATCTCGGGCGCGGGCCAGACCCGCGCCGCGCAGGACCTGTGCGAGGGCATCCCCAAGACCCGCAAGAAGCACTACGACGTGATCGGCGCGGGCCATTACGGCATCTTCTCGGGCCGCCGCTGGCGCGAGAAGGCCTACCCCGAGATCCGCGCCTTCATCCTGTCTCACAACAAGTGAGCCCCGGCGTGCCGGCGGCATGAGGCGGCTACACTCCCGCCCCATGTCGCCGAACGCCGCCCAGATCAACGCCCTGCTGCCCCAGACGCAGTGCACGCGCTGCGGCTACCCGGACTGCGCCAGCTACGCGCAGGCCATCGCAAACGGTGAGGCCGGCATCAACCAGTGCCCACCCGGCGGTCAAGAAGGCGTGCGCCGCCTGGCAGCGCTCACCGGCCAGCCCGCGATCCCCTTGAGCGAAACCCATGGCCTCGAAGGCCCGCGACGGCTCGCGGTCATCGACGAGGCCTGGTGCATCGGCTGCACCCTGTGCGTCAAGGCCTGCCCGGTCGACGCCATCATCGGCACCAACAAGCACATGCACACCGTGATCGAGCCGGACTGCACCGGCTGCGAGCTGTGCATCCCGGTGTGCCCGGTGGACTGCATCTCGCTCGTGCCCGTGCACGCCGAGCCTGCGCCAACGGGGTGGGCCGCCTGGTCTGCCGAACAGGCCGATCGGGCCCGTGAGCAGTACGCGTGGCACCAGTCACGCACGCGTCGCGCCAAAGTCGAGCACGACGAGCGCCTGCAGGCCAAGGCCGAACACAAGCTGGCCCACCTGCCCGAGGTCAGCAAACTGACCGAGCCGGCCGAGCTCGACGCCAAGCGCGCGGTGATCGAGGCCGCGCTGGCAAGGGCCCGAGCACGCCGGCGCAGCGAGTGAGCTGCCACGCGGGATGAGCCGGGTGGACCGCAAGCACGGGCGGGCGCCCTCGCAGGTTTGACACGCGCGCTCAGCAGACTCGGGGGACTTGGTCCAACCTGCACACCCGCCATGCCGACTCGCACCCTCGCTTCTGCGCCCCATCGTTTCAACCTGCGCCCGCTGTGCGCTGCCCTGGCCTTGAGCCTGTCGGCAACGGCCCAGGCCTCGCCCAGTGGCGTGGTCATCAGCCAACTCTACGGCGCGGGGGGCAACACAGGTGCGGTGCTCAACGCCGACTACATCGAACTCTTCAACGCCGGCAGCGCCCCCGTGAGCCTGGCCGGCTGGTCGGTGCAATACGCCTCGGCGACCGGATCGAGCTGGAGCAACAAGACCAACCTGCCGGCGTTCACCCTGCAGCCGGGCCAGTACTTCCTGGTGCAACAGGCCAGCGGCAGCAATGGCAGCGCCCTGCCCGCCCCCGACGTCGTCAGCAGCCCCGCCATCGCCATGGCCGCAGCCAGTGGCAAGGTCGCCCTGGTGGGCAGCACCACCGCGCTGACGGGCACCAACCCCAGCGGCGCCGAAGACATCGTCAGCTACGGCAGCACCAGCAACGCCACCGAGGGCTCGCCCACCGGCACCGCGCTGAGCACCACCCTGGCCGCCTGGCGCGCCAACAACGGTTGCACCGACAGCAACGACAACGCGGCCGACTTCATCACCGCCGCACCGGCGCCGCGCAACAGCGTCAGCCCTTTCAAACCCTGCGCAAGCTCGCCTGCGCCCTCTCCCTCCCCCACACCCAGCCCGTCGCCCTCGGTCACGCCCATCTCGCAGATCCAGGGCAGCGGCCACACCAGCCCGCTCGTGGGCCAGGCGGTGACCACGCGCGGCATCGTCACGCGCGTCAACAACAACGGCTTCTTCATCCAGAGCGACACGCCCGATGGCAACGCGCAGACCTCCGAAGGCCTGTTCGTCTTCACCAGCAGCGCCCCCACCGTGGTGGCCAACCAGCTGGTGCAACTCACCGGCACCGTCGCCGAGTACAACACCGGCGCCGCCAGCAACGCGCTGACCGCCAGCCGCCCCATCACGCAGCTGACCAACGTCAGCGGGCTGAGCACCCTGGCCAGCAACCAGGCCCTGGCCCCCACACCGTTGACGCTGCCCGCCACGCAGGACGAGTTCGAAGCCCTGGAGGGCATGCTGGTGCAGGTCACCAACACGCTGACCGCCTCGCAGAACTACTTCCAGGGCCGCTACGGCCAGGTCACGTTGTCGGCAGAAGGTCGCCTGATCAAGCCCACCAACATCCACCCCGCCGGCTCGGTGGCGGCGCAGCAACTCGCCGAGGCCAACGCCCAGCGCCAGCTGCTGCTTGACGACGGCAGCTCGCTGCAGAACCCCACGCCCATCCCCTACATCGGCGCGGATAACACGCTGCGCGCCGGCGACACGCTCGACGGCCTGGTCGGCGTGCTCGACTACGGCCTGAGCACCGCCAGCAACACCGGACTGGCCAGCTACAAGGTGCACCCCACGCAAGCCGTGAACTTCCAGCGCGCCCACCCGCGCAGCGCGAAGCCGGCCGACGTGGGCGGCAACCTCAAGGTGGCCAGCTTCAACGTGCTGAACTACTTCACCACCTTCACCAATGGCCAGACCGCCAGCGGTGCCAGCGGCCAGGGCTGCTCGCTGGGCGGCAGCGTGGCAGCAGGCAACTGCCGCGGTGCCGACAACCTCACCGAGTTCACCCGCCAGCGCGACAAGATCGTGCAGGCCCTGCTCGGCTTGGATGCCGACGTGGTTGGCCTGATGGAGATCCAGAACAACGGCAACGCCGCCGCGCAGAACCTGGTCGATGCGCTCAACGCCGCCGCGGGCGCCGCCACCTACGCCACCGTGTCGCTGCCCGTGGCCTTCGATGCCACCGTGGGTGGCAGCCCCACCGGCACCGACGCCATCCGCGTGGCGCTCATCCACAAGCCCGCCAAGGTCACGCCGCAAGGCAGCGCCCTGGCCGACACCCACGCCGTCCACAACCGCCCGCCGCTGGCTCAGGCCTTCGCCACCCCCAACGGCGAGCGCTTCACCATCGTGGTCAACCACTTCAAGTCCAAGGGCTGTTCGGACGCCAGCGGCGCCAACGCCGACCAGGGCGACGGCCAGGGCTGCTACAACGCCAGCCGCCAGGCCCAGGCCAGCCGACTGCTGACTTTCGTCAATGAACTGCAGGCCCGCACGGGCGACAACGATGTGCTCGTCATCGGCGACCTCAACGCTTATGGCAAGGAAGACCCCATCCTCACGCTGGCTCAGGGCGGCCTGCAGGACCTGATCGCCGCGTTCGAGGGCGAGAGCGGCTACTCCTATGTGTTCGACGGTGAGGTGGGCTACCTCGACCATGCCCTGGCCACGGCCGGCGCACGCGCCCAGGTCAGCGGCGTGACGCACTGGCACATCAACGCCGACGAGCCCTTCGTGATCGACTACGACATGAACTTCAAGCGCTCGCCCGGCACCGGCCAGTGCTACAACGCCTCGCTGACCGCCTGCAGCCCCGACCTCTACACGGCCACGCCCTACCGCTCGTCCGACCACGACCCCGTGCTCATCGGCCTGAACCTGCTGAAGTCGCTCACCGGCACCGCTGGCCGCGACACGTTGGTGGGCACACCGGGTGACGACGTCATCACCGGCCTGGCCGGGGCCGACCGCCTGACCGGCGGCAATGGCCGCGACACCTTCGCCTACACGGGCCTGCGCGACGGCAGCGACACCATCACCGACTTCGCGCCCGGTGTGGACCGCATCGACCTGAGCGCCGTGGTGGCCTTGCTGCGCGGCACGCACGGCGTGACCAGCACCGACCTGATCGCCAGCGGCCACATCCAGCTGATCGACAGCGCGGCGGGCCTGCAGGTCCGCGTGGACACCGATGGCAGCGCCGGCCCCGCGGGCGCCGTGTTGCTGGCCACGCTCAGCGGCGTGCACAGCTCCCGCATCGTGGCACCGCGCGACCTGGTCCAGTGAGATCAGGCTGCGCACAAAGCGGCCGGCCGTGTTCATTTGTGGCGAATCCGCCTTCAGGCAAACCCTGGAACAGGGGTCACCACGGTGTCACGGCTGGCCCGCAACATGCATCCTGACGACGTGAGCAGCGCCCCGGTGCTGCGCACACCCCGGAGAAGTGCATCATGCGAGCCCTGATGAACCTGGCCATCGAGCCTGCCCTCAAGCTGTACGAAGTGTCCACGATGGTCATGATCGACCCGTCGTGCAAAGCCGTGCAACGCGTGCTCAAGGTGATGGCCGACACCCCGATGGGGGCGATTTCCATCGTGCGGGATCGCTACCCCCGCTCGCGTGCGCACCAGGTCGTGTCCTGCCGCATGCTGGACAGCCTCGCATCGGCCTGACCTGGCCTGGTGCCCCATGCACCACCCCGATGCCGGGTGGCGTGGCTTCTTCGCCCCTTGAAAGCCACATCGCGCATCCTCATTTATGCTGGCGAAAAGCTCCCTTCCGAAAGTTCCGAAAGGACTCGCCATGCCTTTGTCTCCGCTGCCCCTGTCCGGGCGCCTCAAGCGCGCTGCCCTGATCGCCACCATCGCCGCCTCCGCGGCCTTGACCGGCTGTGGCTACAACGACTTCCAGCGCCTGGACGAGCAGACCAAGTCGGCCTGGTCGGAGGTGCTCAACCAGTACCAGCGCCGCGCCGACCTCATCCCCAACATCGTGGCCACCGTCAAGGGTGAGGCCAACTTCGAGCAGGAAACGCTCACCAAGGTCGTCGAGGCCCGCGCCAAGGCCACCAGCATCCAGGCCACACCCGAGCTCATCAACGACCCGGCGGCCTTCAACAAGTTCCAGCAGGCCCAGGGCGAGCTCTCCAGCGCGCTGTCGCGCCTGCTCGTGGTCACCGAGAACTACCCCAACCTGAAGGCCAACCAGGGCTTCCAGGACCTGCGCGTGCAGCTCGAGGGCACCGAGAACCGCATCACCGTGGCGCGCAACCGCTACATCCAGACGGTGCAGGAGTACAACGTGCTCACGCGCAGCTTCCCGACCAACCTCACCGCCAAGGTCATGGGCTACGACGTCAAGCCCGGCTTCACCGTGCAGAACGAGGCCCAGATCTCGCAGCCGCCCACGGTCGATTTCGGCGGCAAGAAGTGAGCTGAGTCAGCCACGCGATGACTGCTGTGCTGCGCGGCCTGCCTGGGCGGGCGCCGAATCAGGCCTCCACCCCGGCGTCCATCCGGCCCTGGCGAGCCTGGCTGATGGGGCTGTGCCTCGCGCTGCTCACCCTCGCCTGGCCCGCCATCGCCCAGGACGGTGGCGTGCTGCCCGTGCCCGCGCTGAGCGGCCACGTCATCGACCAGACGAACACGCTCGACGCCACGCAGCGCCAGGCGCTGGACGACAAGCTCAGCGCCTTCGAGCGCGAACGCGGCACGCAACTGGTCGTGCTGATGGTGCCCACCACCCAGCCCGAGGACATCGCCGCTTACGCCCAGCGCGTGGGCGACACCTGGAAGATCGGCCGGCGCGAAGTGGGCGACGGCTTGCTGCTGGTCGTGGCGCTGAACGACCGCCGCGTGCGAATCGAGGTGGCCAAGGCGCTCGAAGGCGCCGTGCCCGACCTGGCGGCCAGCCGCATCATCGAAGGCGCCATCGTGCCGGCGTTCAAGCGCGGCGACGTCCACGCGGGCATCGACGCGGGTGTCGATCAGCTGATGGCCCGCGTGCGAGGCGAGAACCTGCCGCTGCCAGAGCCAGGGGGCCAGCGATCGCCCCCGGGGGCGCAACTCGAAGACCTCGTCGTCTTCGGCCTCATCGGTGTGCCCATCGTCGCGGGCGTGCTTGGCGCCATCTTCGGCCGCAAGCTCGGCGCCCTGCTCACGGGCGGGCTGGGCGGGGGCATCGTCTGGCTGCTGACCACCAGCCTGATGCTGGGCGGCCTGGCTGGCGTGGTGGTGGCGGTGTTCGCACTGGCCATGGGCACCGGCGGCGGACGCCGAGGCGGCTGGGGCGGTGGCCCGGGCGGTTTCGGCGGCGGTGGTGGCTGGTCCTCCGGAGGCGGAGGCTGGTCCTCGGGTGGTGGCGGCGACTTCGGAGGCGGCGGCGCGTCGGGCCGCTGGTGATGCATGGCTGAATTCAAGCGCCCCCTGTCCACCTGGCTGCGCCACCTCTGGCTGGACGCCACCGACAGCCGCCGGCAATTGCCAGGCGACGCCCTGCAACGCCTCGAAGCCACGGTGCGCGCCAGCGAGGCCCGGCACCTGGGCGAGCTGCGCATCTGCGTGGAAGCGGGCCTGAGCCTGACCAGGCTGTGGCGCGGCCAAAGCCCGCGTCAGCGCGCCATCGAGTGCTTCGGCCTGCTGCGCGTGTGGGACACCGAACACAACAACGGCGTGCTCATCCACCTGCTGCTGGCCGACCGCCGCATCGAGGTGGTCGCCGATCGCGGCCTGAGCCAGCGCGTGCCGCCCGAAACCTGGCAGTCGCTGGCCGACCACCTGGGCCAGGCCCTGGCACAAGGCCAGGTCGAGGCCGGCCTGCAGCAGGCCATCGCCCAGGTTGGAGACCTGCTGCACGCGCACTTCCCCGCACCGGCCCATGCGCCCAACCCCAACGAACTGCCCGACGCCATCGTCCTGATCTGACGTGACCAGCCCCAGCACCCTGATGAAACCGGCCGAGATCGAGGCGTTCTTCCAGACCCTTCAGGCCGCCAACCCCCACCCTGAAACCGAGCTGCACTACAGCACGCCCTTCGAGCTGCTGACCGCCGTGCTGCTGTCGGCCCAAGCCACCGACGTCGGCGTCAACAAGGCCACGGCCAAGCTCTTTCCGCTGGCCAACACACCCCAGGCCATCCTCGCGCTGGGCGAAGAAGGCCTGTGCGAACACATCCGCACCATCGGCCTGTACAAGAGCAAGGCCCGGCACCTGCTGCAGACCTGCCGCATCCTCATCGAGCAACACGGCGGCGAGGTGCCTCGCAGCCGCGAGGCCCTGGAGGCGCTGCCGGGCGTGGGGCGCAAGACGGCCAACGTCGTGCTCAACGTGGCGTTTGGTGAGCCCACCATGGCGGTGGACACGCACATCTTCCGGCTGGGCAACCGCACCGGCCTGGCGCCGGGCAAGACGCCGCTGGCGGTGGAGCTCAAGCTGCTCAAGCGCATCCCTGCGCCCTACCTGCAACACGCCCACCACTGGTTGATCCTGCATGGGCGCTATGTGTGCCAGGCACGCAAGCCACGCTGCTGGGAATGCAGCGTGGCCGCGCCGTGTCACTTCAAGAACAAGACACCGGCGCCGGCTTGATGGCGCCAGCCTGACGACGGCGGGCCAGCGCGCCCACGGCCAGCAGGCCGGTGAAGCTCAGCGCCCAGGTGCCGGGCTCAGGCACGGCAGCCGCCATCTGCTGACCCAGGACGTTGTGCACATAGGCGGTGGGGTGCACCTTGTCGAACAGCACGTGCTTGTCCGGATCGGTGCACAGCGTGCCTCCCGTGCCGGTGTAGTTGCCGGTCCAGCAAGGCAGGCTGGCGGAGCCCCCCGCGCCAACGATCTGCTGCGTCGCGGCCAGGAACGACGGGTACACGTCGAACAGGGTGATGTCCAGGCCCAGCTCGACCTCGAGCTTGTTGGCGGTGTAAGCCAGGCCCTGGTTGAAGCCCACGCTGATCTGGTGCAGGGCGTTCTGCAGCTGTGCGCCGCCCGCGTAGCCCAGGCCGCTGGCGCCCAGGTCGGGCAGCGTCGGCAGGAAGAAGTGCTGCGCGCCGCCAGCGTCCAGCGAGCGGATGATGCCTTCGTAGTTGGCGCGGGCCTGGGCCAGCACCAGGGACACGGACTCGGTGGTGATGGGCGTCGCGCTGTCGAGCAGCTTGAAGACATCGTTGCCACCGCCCCAGACGAAGTACAGCGCCTGCGCATCCAGGCTGTTGGACTTTTCGCCCAGGTACTTGTTGACCTGCGAGGTCATGCCGGTGGCGTCCAGGATGGGCGTGGCCGTCTTGTTGCCCGTTCCGGTGGTGGCGCCACCGTAGGCGCGGTCATCGAGCGCCAGGCCAAGTTGCAGGGCCATCACCTCCACCGCCACCGGGCCGTTGCTGAAGCGCCCTTCAAAATATGGCGAAGCAGGCGTGTCCACATTGAACTGCGCCATCAGGGCATGCAGGTTGCCGTTGTCCGACAGGCTGTCGCCGAAGGCAACGATCTGGGAATAGGCCTGGGCCGACGAGGCCGCGGCAAAGGCGACGGCGGCCAGGGCCAGGCGGATGCGAGAGCGAACGTGGAAACGCATGGAGAACCCCTCTGGTTGTGAACTTGGTGGCTGGCGAGTCTGCCCGCGAAGCACCGTTCACCCGATCGGGGTTGCCCCCATGTCCAGGGGGCTGGGCACCAGCGAAAGACCCGGGTGGCGCAGCACCAGGCCAAGTTCGTGTTTCATCCGGACATTGCTCAGCCGCCGCGACTCGCACAGGAAGCTCCATTGCATCGCACTGACCTGCGCACGCAACTCGTCGCGTGCAAGCCGGGGCGGCCGAGGCAGGCCACTGAGGTCGGCCACCAGGTCGAAGTGATCACCCATCAACCGCTGGGTGTCGTCGCACACGTGCAGCACGCGCTGCGGCCGGATGCGCCACAGGGCCAGCAGGCAGGCACGGGCCAGGTCGTCGGCGTGGATGTGGTTGGTGAAGCCGTCGTGCTCGCGCGCCAGCACGGGCGAGCCACGGCGCACGCGGTCGCGCGGGTCCCCTCCTTCGCGCCCCACTGCGTAGATGCCCGGGATGCGCAGGATGCCCACGGCGGTGCCCTGCGAGCGCGCCTGCCGACGCCCGAAGGCCCGCAGCCGCTGCTCGGCGTCCACCCGCCTGCGGGCGCGGTCAGACTGTGGCGCCACCGCTCGGGTCTCGTCGAAGAAGGCCCCGCCTGCATCGCCATACACACCGGTGGTGCTGCCGTAGACCAGGCTGCGCAGGCCGCCACGCCGCACCAAGGCCTGCAGCAAAGACGCCGTGCGCGGGTCTTTCGAGCCACTGCCAGGCGGCGGCGCCAGGTGCAGCACGCGCGAAGCCAGCCCCGCCAGCCGCGCCAGAGAAGCCGGCGCGTCGAGCGAGCCCACCAGCGGCGTGACCCCCAACTGGCGCAAGGCCGGCACGCGCTCGGGCGAGGACGTCAGCACGCGCACGCGAAGGCGCCCACCCAGCTCGCGCAGCACGCGCTGCCCCACGTCACCGCAGCCGACGATCAACAGGCGCGACTGCCGGAACGCACGCGGGCGCAGCATGCCCGGCGAAGGAAAAGCGGAGGTCGAGGCCGGGGCAGCACCAGGGCGCATGGGACGGAACACGGAAGGGGACATGGGACAATCATGCCCGTTTCCACCCGTGTTCCCCTTCGCCTCGATCATGAGTTTCAACGTCTCGATCCAGCCCAGCGGGCGTGCCTTTTCCATGCCGCGCGACGAGACCGTGCTGAGCGCAGCACTCCATGCCGGCGTCGGCCTGCCCTACGGTTGCAAGGACGGCGCCTGCGGTTCCTGCAAATGCAAGCTGCTCGAAGGCCGCGTCATCCACGGCGCCCACCAGGCCAAGGCCCTGAGCGAGGCCGAAGAGGCCGCCGGCTGGATGCTGAGCTGCTGCGCCACCCCGCAGACCGACCTTGTCATCGAGTCGCGCCAGGTCGTGGGCCTGGACGACCACCCCGTCGTCAAGATGCCCACCCGCGTGACCAGCCTGACCCGCGTCGCCCCCGACGTGATGGTGATCCGGCTGCAGCTGCCGGCCACGCACCACTTCGGCTTTCGCGCTGGCCAGTACATCGAATTCATCCTCCGGGATGGCGTTCGCCGCAGCTACTCCATGGCCAATGCACCGCACACGCTCAAGGAGCCCGGCGGTGGCATCGAGCTGCACGTGCGCCACATGCCAGGGGGCCTGTTCACCGACCACGTCTTCGGCGGCATGAAGGAAAAGGAGATCCTGCGCGTCGAAGGCCCGCACGGCACCTTCTTCCTGCGCGAGGACTCCGACCGCCCCATCGTGCTGCTGGCCTCGGGCACCGGCCTCGCCCCGATCAAGGCCATCGTCGAGCACATGCGCCACAAGGGCATCACCCGCCCCACCACGCTGTACTGGGGCTGCCGCAGCCGCGCCGACCTTTACCAGCACGACTGGGCCGCGCAGCAGGCCGCCGAGCTGCCCTGGCTGAGCTACGTGCCCGTGCTGTCCGACGCCAAGCCCGAAGACGGCTGGCAAGGCCGCACCGGCTTCGTGCACCAGGCCGTGCTGGCCGACCTGCCCGACCTGTCGCAGCACGAGGTCTACGCCTGCGGTGCGCCGATCATGGTCGGCAGCGCCCGCGGCGACTTCACGGCACAAGCCGGTTTGCCCGACGAGTTCTTCTACGCCGACGCCTTCACCAGCGAGGCCGACAAGCACGGCGGCTGACCCCACACCTTCAACAGGAGATGACCATGGCCTACGACACGAACAACATCTTCGCCAAGATCCTGCGCGGCGAGATCCCCTGCATCAAGCTGTTCGAAGACGAGCACACGCTGGCCTTCATGGACATCATGCCGCAGGCCGAGGGCCACGCCCTCGTGATCCCGAAGGAGGCCGCCACCACCCTGTTCGAGCTGTCCGACGCCGCAGCCGCCGCCTGCATGGCCACGGTGCGCCGCATCGGCAACGCACAGAAGAAGGGCCTGGGCGCCCAGGGCATCGTGTTGATGCAGCTCAACGGCGAGGCCGCCGGTCAGACCGTGCCGCACTTTCACATCCACGTGATCCCCGGCTCGATCGCCGACCTGCGCAAGCCGCACGCCGCCGTGATGGCGGACATGGCCCACCTCAAGGCCATCGCCCAGCGCATCACTGACGCAATTTAACCCCATCGCCGCCTCGGCGCGCGTTTTGCTGGGTGGAAACCGGGTCACACTCGGTCCTCGGCGTGGTTGTCCGTTTCCTCTGAAAATGTCCGGAAATGTCAGCCACCCCCGTGCTCAAGGGGGCCTCCTTCCGTGCCCAGCCCCCTGCCCCCCCTGTGCATCAGGGGGGGCACACCGCCCACAAGCGGAGCCGAACGGCCGATACTGAAGCCGTTTACAAAACTTACAAACGGGCCTCACCCCCTTCGCGGAGAAGTTGATGTTTCAGACCTTCGGACGATCCGGCCTCCAGCGCCTGACCGCCTGCGCGCTCCTCGCCCTGCTGTCCACTCCCAGCCTGGCCCAGTCCGGCGTGGACGATCAATACCGCCTCGGCCTGTACCAGCGCGAGACCGGTCAGCCCTACGCCTCCATCGAGACCCTGGAATCGCTGCTGGCCGCCAACCCCACGCTCAACCGAGCCCGCCTTGAGCTGGCCGTGGCCTACCACCGCACCCTGGACTACGCCCGCGCCCGCGCCGAAGCCGAGCGCGTGCTGAAAGACCCGAACACCCCCGAAACCGTGCGCCTGTCGATCAGCAGCTTCCTCAAGCAGATCGAACTCGAAGAGCGCGCCAACTTCGGCCAGCCGCACCGGTTCGAGCCCAGCGTGTCGCTGGGCCTGATCTACGACAGCAACGTCAACGCCGGCCCCGATTCGACCCTGCTGGGCTCGTTCAATGGCGGCGACCTGGTCCTCGACAAGGCCTACACCAACAAATCCGACTGGGGCAGCATCGCCCAGGCCGAGTTGCGCCACACCTGGCAGCGCCCGGCGCCCGTGCGCGTGCTCGACCAGCCGTCGCGCCTGCTGTGGACCAGCTCGCTGGGCCTGTATCACAAGGGCTACAAGCAGTACAACGAATACGACCTGGGCGTCGTGACCCTGGCCACCGGCCCGGGCCTGATCGTCGGCAACAGCTGGCGCGGCAACCTGAACTTCCAGCTAGACGACCTGCACTTCGGCGGCGAGCACCTGGGCCTGTACACCTCCATCAGCCCCTCGGGCACCTGGAAGGTCGGCCGCAGCGGCGAGCTCACACTGGACGCCCAGTGGATCAAGCGCGACTTCCACCGCCCCGGTGACTCGGCCCGCGAAGGCCAGTACCGCAGCGTCGGCGCGAGCTACGGCCGCCTGATGGGCAACCAGACCTGGTCGTTGCAAGGTGGCGTGCGCCTGTTCGAAGAATCGGCCCGCGAAGACCGCTTCAGCTACACCGGTGACGAGTGGTTCATCGGCGCCCGCACCCAGTTCAGCGGCGTGGACCTGTTCGCCCGCGCCGCCTGGCGCAACGCCCGCTACATCGGCGTCGAACCCGTGTTCGCCGTCAGCCGCCGCGAAACCGAGCGCCGCGTCGAATTGGGCGCCGGCTACACCTTCGAAGCGGGCTGGCTGGAGAAGTGGCAACTCGCCGCAACGCTCGCCAACATCCACACCAAGGCCAACCTGACCTTGTACGGCTACGACCGCGACACCGTGACCGTCAACCTCAATCGCAGTTTCTGAAATCAGGAGATCACCATGGCAAACCGCGTCCCGACCCTCCTGGCCACCGCTGTGGCCGCCGCATGCAGCCTGAGCGCCCAAGCCAGCGGCCCCACGCAGGCCGACTACGCCAAGGTGGTCCTGTACTCGAACGTGACGATCGCCCAGGACTCGGCCAGCCAATGGGGCATCTGGGAAGAGCTGGAGCCGCCGGCCGCCGGCACGCAGACCCCGCTGCCGCTGCTCGCTGGTGCCGTCGATCCGTATCGCCCCTTGGGCACCGTGACGCCGACCACACCGGTGACGCCGCAGCCCGTCGTCAGCGCCTGCGCCAGCGGCGCGCTCTGCGGTTTCGGGGTGATGGCGCTGTCTACCGAATCGTGGAGCAACGACACCTTGCAAGTCGCGGCGCTGTCGGAGTCCGAATCGAACCAGGTCCGCGTCGGCTTCCAGCTGTTCCCTCAAACCACAGGCACCCCCGGCTGGTTGCCTGATGCGATCTCGGTGAGCACCCAGCCTGTGCGACCCGGCATGGCCGAAACCGTCCCGAGCTTCAACATCCTTGGCCAGCTGGTCTTCGATGGCACCAACGACCACCGTTACGAAACACCTTTGACCTCCTTGCCGGCGGGCACCCCTGGCCTGGACGAGCGGATCAGCATCGAGAGCGACACCGCCAGCCTGCCCTCCGATGCCACCGCCGCCAAGTTCCAGGGCTACATCCGGATCACCAGCTACGTCTCGGGCGGGACTGACACCAGGCCTCCGTCGGGCACGAGCAGCGAAGGCATCATCTATGGCGTCTGGGGCCTGACGACCTCGGCCCAGGACATGAGCAGCCTGCTCAACGGCAACGCACAAGCGAGCTACAGCGGCAACACCTTTGCTGCGGATGGCAGCAGCACCGGCAACGTG
This sequence comes from Burkholderiales bacterium RIFCSPHIGHO2_01_FULL_63_240, assembly GCA_001770725.1. Classification (GTDB taxonomy): domain Bacteria; phylum Pseudomonadota; class Gammaproteobacteria; order Burkholderiales; family Burkholderiaceae_C; genus Aquabacterium. The sequence continues at coordinate 158,918 of MERU01000009.1, read as the reverse complement.
AAGATGACCGTGAACTTCGGCGCCAGCACCTTTGTCGCCAGCTTCAACAACGAGTTTGACTCGTACGGCGTCAGGGTCGAGACCACGGCATCGGGCGGCAAGCAACTGCAAGGCCCGGTGGGCTTCCGTGCAGAAGGCGCCATCACCGGCAGCACCTTCCAGGCGAGCAAGCTGAGCGCGCAGGACGGCACCGTGACAGGCGTGGTCAAGGGCGCGTTCTTCGGCTCGCAGGCAGCCGCGGCGGGCGGTGTGGTGGACATCACCAAGAGCCGAGTCAACACCGACCCCCTGCCAAAATACGAGAATGCGCGCTTCTCGGCACCGTTCGTGGTCACGAAGGACGGGATCAACGCCCAGCCCAAGTGAAGCGAGCCCTGGCTCCCCCGACTTGCGACAACGCCCCCTCGGGGGCGTTTTTCATGGGTGCCGTCAATGGTGGAGGGCTCAGGCCCCCAGGTACGCCGCCTGCACCCGCGCATCACCCAGCAGCTCGGCCGCAGCCCCACTGAGTGCCAGCTCGCCCGACTCCAGCACGTAGGCGCGGTCGGCCATCTGCAGGGCGCGCTGCGCGTTCTGCTCGACCAGCAACACCGTCACGCCCTGGGCGTGCACGTCGCGCACCACCTCGAAGATCTGGTCGACGATGATGGGCGCCAGCCCCATGGTGGGCTCGTCGAGCAACAGCAGCTTGGGGCGGGCCAGCAGCGCACGGCCCATGGCCAGCATCTGCTGCTCGCCACCCGACAGCGTGCCGGCCAACTGGCGGTGGCGCTCCTTCAGGCGCGGAAAGCGCCGGTACACCGCATCGATGTCGGCGTCGACCTCGCCGTCGCGGCGCAGGTAGGCACCCATGCGCAGGTTCTCTTCGATGCTCATGCGCGCGAAGATGCCGCGCCCTTCGGGCACCATCACCAGGCCTTGGGCCACCAGGTCCCAGGGGCCTTGCGAGCCGATGTCGCGGCCCTGGTAGCGCACCTCGCCCCCCTGGGGCTTGAGCAGCCCGCAGATGGCCTTGAGCGTGGTCGACTTGCCCGCGCCATTGGCGCCGATGAGGCTGACCAGCTCCCCCTCGCGCAGCTCGAGGTTCAATCCCTTGACCGCCTGGATGCCCCCATAGGCCACGCGCAGGTCACGCAACTGCAGCAACATCACAGCCCCTCGCCTTGTCGGGCATCGCCCTTGGTTGCAACGGGCGCGTGCGACGTGCCCAGGTAGGCCGCGATCACCGCCGGGTGGCGCTGCACGTCGGCGGGCGAGCCGCAGGCGATCAGCTTGCCCTGGTCCAGCACGGTCACGTGGTCGCACAGGCCCATCACCAGCTTCACATCGTGTTCGATCAACAGCACGGCCCTGCCCTGCTCGCGGATGCGCTCGATCAGCTCGCGCAGCTGCACCTTCTCGGTGGCGTTCATGCCGGCGGCGGGCTCGTCGAGCGCCAGCAGCTTGGGCTCGGTGGCCAGCGCACGGGCGATCTCCAGGCGACGCTGGTCGCCATAGCTCAAGGTGCGCGCGGTCTGTTGCCCCTTGCCCTGCAGCCCGACGAAGGCCAGCAACTCGTGCGCCTTGTCGGTGATGAGTTGCTCTTCGTGCAGGAAGGCTCGCGTGCGCAGCACCGCCTGCCACCAGCCCACGCGGCTGCGCACATGGCGCCCCACGCGCACATTGTCGAGCGCCGTCATGTCGGCGAACAGGCGGATGTTCTGGAAGGTGCGCGCGATGCCGGCCTGGGCCACCCGGTGCACGGCGTTCGGCTTGTAGGCCCGGCCATCGAGCTCGAAGCGACCCGCGTCCACCGGCACCAGGCCGGTGATGGTGTTGAAGAAGGTGGTCTTGCCGGCGCCATTGGGGCCGATGAGGCCGTGCACCTGGCCGGGCAACACGTTCAGCCCGACGTCGCTGAGCGCCTGCACACCGCCAAAGCGTTTGCTCACGCCTTGGACCTGAAGCAGCGGGTGGCTCATGCCTGGCCTCCCTTGGCTTGGGCCGCTTCATCGGGGATGAGCCGGTCTTCGTGGCGCGGCGAAGGCCACAGCCCCCGCGGGCGCAGCAGCATGATGCCGATCATGGCCAGCGCCACCAGCAGCTGACGCAGGATGGCGGCGTCGAGCCGGCCGTCGGTCATGGCTTGCAGCGGGCCGGCCACGTGGCGCAGCACCTCGGGCAGCGCCGCCAGCAGGAAGGCGCCCAGGATCACGCCGGGGATGTGCCCCAGCCCGCCCAGCACCACCATGGCCACCACCAGCACCGACTCCTGCAGGCTGAACGATTCGGGCGAAACGAAACCCTGGAAGCTGGCGAACAGCACGCCCGCCACACCGCCGAAGGTCGCGCCCAGCCCGAAGGCCAGCAGCTTGAGGTTGCGCACGTTCAGGCCCATGGCCTTGGCCGCGATCTCGTCTTCGCGGATGGCCATCCAGGCACGGCCCAGTCGCGAGTCGTGCAGCCGGCTGCACACCACCACCGCGATCACCACGATGAACAGGAAGAGGTAGTAATTCAGCGTGACCGGCGCCAGCGTGAGCCCGAGGACGTGCAGCGGCTCGCCCAGGCTGACGCCACCGATGGTGATCGGGTCGATGCTGCTGATGCCCATCGGTCCGTTGGTGACGTTGACCGGCGCGTCGAGGTTGTTGAGGAAGACGCGGATGATCTCGCCAAAGCCCAGGGTGACGATGGCCAGGTAGTCGCCGCGCAGGCGCAGCGTGGGCGCCCCCAGCAGCACCCCGAACAGCGCTGCCAGGCCCGCACCCAGCGGGATCACGGCCCACACCGGCATGTGCAGGCCTTGCGGGAAGGCCGCCGCCACCGCCGGGAAGTGCTCCAGCAGGTGCGGAGACGCCAGCAGCGCAAAGAGGTAGGAGCCCACCGCATAAAAAGCGATGTAGCCCAAATCGAGCAGGCCGGCGAAGCCCACCACGATGTTCAGGCCCAGGGCCAGCAGGATGTAGAGCAGCGCGGTGTCGAGGATGCGCACCCAGGCCTCGCCCAGCGGCTGCAGGGCCACGGGCAGCACCAGCAGGGCCACGGCGCAGACCAGGAAGGCCGTGACCCGGCCGCGCAGGATGGATTTCGTCGCGGTCATGCGTCTTGTCTCCCCACCTCAGGCGCGATCGGCCACGCGCTCGCCCAGCAGCCCCTGCGGGCGCAGCGTCAGCACGAGGATGAGCACGGTGAAGGCGAAGATGTCCTGGTAGTGGCTGCCCAGCACGCCACCGGTGAGGTCACCGATGTAGCCCGCGCCCATGGCCTCGATCACGCCCAGCAGGATGCCGCCCACCATCGCGCCGCCCAGGTTGCCGATGCCGCCGAACACCGCCGCCGTGAAAGCCTTGAGGCCCGGCAAAAAGCCCATGGTGTGCTGCACCGAGCCGTAATTGGCCGCCCACATCACACCGGCCAGCGCGGCCAGCGCCGCGCCGATGATGAAGGTGGCCGAGATGACGCGGTCGGGCCGCACACCCATGAGCTGCGCCACGCGCGGGTTCTCGGCCGTGGCGCGCATGGCCCGGCCCAGCTGGGTGCCGTGGATGAGGGCCATCAGGCCCGCCAGCGTCAGCGCCGTCACCACCAGGATCAGGATCTGCACCAGGTTGATGGTCGCGCCCATGAACTCGTAAGGCTCATCGGGCAGCAGGATGGGGAATGGCTTGTAGTCCGGCTTCCACAGGATCATGGCCAGCGTCTGCAGCAGCAGCGACATGCCCATGGCCGTGATCAGCGGCGCCAGGCGCGGGGCGTTGCGCAGCGGTCGGTAGGCGAGCTTTTCGATGGCGAAGTTCAGTCCCATGCACACGAGCATGGCCGCCACCAGCGAGATCGACAGCAGCACCCAGCCCGGCAGGCCGCTGTCGGCCAGCAGCGTGACCACCGTCCAGCTCACCAGCGCCCCCACCATCAGCACCTCGCCATGCGCGAAGTTGATGAGGTTGATGATGCCGTACACCATCGTGTAGCCCAGGGCGACCAGGGCATACATGCTGCCCAGCACCAGGCCGTTGATCAGTTGCTGAATGAAGATGTCCACGGTATCGGCGTCATGCAAAAAGCCCGCCAGGAAGGCGGGCCGTTGACCATCGGAATGCCGGGATTATCGGTCAGCTCACAGCGATGGCAGTCGCAGCGAGTCCACCGTCCAGCGGATGAGCTTCTGCTTGAAGCCGGTGTAGGGCGGGAAGAACAGCTTGGCCATCATGATGGGGCCGGACTTGAGCACCGCGCGCTCGTGCGAGAAGGCCTTGAAACCGTACTCGCCGTGGGCGTTGCCGATGCCCGAGTTGTTCACGCCGCCGAAGGGCAGGTTGCCGTGGGCGTAATGCAGCACGCAATGGTTGATGGCCACGCCGCCCGAGCTGGTCTGGGCGATCAGCTCGCGCGTGCGGGCCTTGTCGGTGCTGAAGATGTACAGCGCCAGCGGCTTGGGGTTGGCGTTGATCTCGCGCACAACCTTGTCCAGGCTGGTGAAACCGATGATGGGCAGCACCGGGCCGAAGATCTCTTCCGACATGATCGAGGCGTCTTCGGGGATCTGCTCGAGCAGCGTCGGTGCGATGAAGCACTGCGACACGTCCACCTCGCCACCCACGGCCACCTTGGCGCCGCGGCTGACAGCGTCCTGCAGCAGGCCGGCGATGCGCTGGGTGTGGCGCTGGTTGATGACGCGGGTCAGGTCGGGGCTGTTGCGCTGCGCGTCGGCCGTGGCGCCGTAGCGCTGGGCGATGACGGTGCGGCAGGCGGCCACGAAGCGCTCGCGGATCGACTCGTGCACGAAGACGTGGTCGGGCGCCACGCAGATCTGGCCGCAGTTGGTCAGCTTGCCCCACATGAGCGTTTCAGCCGCCAGCTTGATGTCGGCGGTCTCGTCGACGATGACTGGCGACTTGCCACCCAGCTCCAGCGTCACGCTGGTCAGGTGCTTGGCGGCGGCCGCCATCACGACCTTGCCCACGGCGGGCGAGCCGGTGAAGAAGATGTGGTCGAAGGGCAGCTCGAGCAGCGCCTGCGAGGTCGGCAGGCTGCCTTCGAACAGGGCCACTTCGTTGGGCTGGAAGGTGGCGGCGATGACCTCGGCCATCACGGTGCTGACGGCGGGCGTCATCTCCGAGGGCTTGAGGATGACGGTGTTGCCAGCGGCCAGGGCCGACACGAGCGGGCCGAAGCACAGGTTGAGCGGGAAGTTCCAGGGCGCGACGATGAGCACGCGGCCACGCGGCTGCACCTCCACCCAGGCTTGGGTGCCCATCGTGGTCATGGTGGGCCACACGCGCTTGGGCTGGGCCCACTTCTTGAGGTTGCCGATGGCGTGGCGGATCTCGTCGAGCACCGGCATGAACTCGGTGCCTTCGACCTCGGCCGAGGGCTTGTGGTAGTCCTTCTGGAAGGCCGCGTAGAAGTCCTCGCGGCGAGCGAGCATGGCTTCGCGCAGCTTCTTGAGCCGCGCGATGCGCTCGGCGATGGTGGATTGACGCCAGGCGATGGCCGTGGCCTCCTGCGAAGCGAAGACGCGGCGGATGTCTTCCGGGTTGGATTCGCCGGTCTGGGGGTCAACGAGGTGCATCAGGGGTCGGTTCATGGCGGTCTCCATCGGGCTGGCGTGGATCGGGTCAGCGGGCGGCCTTGGCGGCTGCTTTCTTCGCTGTGGCCTTGGTGGCGGTGGCCTTCTTGGCGGGGGCCTTTTCAGCAGGGCCCTTCTTCTCGTTCGGCTTGGGGGCTGCCTTCTTGGCGGCCACCTTGGGTGCGACAGGCGCCTTCTCGGCCACAGCCTTGCTGGCTACCTTCCTGGCCACGGGTGCCGCCGTCGACTCGGCCGGCTGCTGGGCCAGGCCGGCTCGCAGCACCTCGTCAACGAGGGCATGCAGCGGCACCTGCCGTGCGGTGGCGCGTTCGGTGAGCAAGGCCACCAGGTCCTTGTGCAGCTTCACGGCAAATGGCACCAGGCCAGCTGCCTGATCCAGTTTGCGCTGTTCACGGCGATCGGGCAAGGCAGCCGCCTGCGCGAAGCGGCTGGGGATGGCGGCGTGCTGCATCTGGCCCTGGATCTTGAGATTCAGGTTCTTGGCGAGGTCGGTTCTTTTCAGGCTCATTCGGAAGCAGGGGGCCTCGTGGGCCCCAGAGGTGACAATGTCACAAGCGTAGCGGACGCGCATCTGAACACGACGCGCACCAAATCATGACATTGTGCCTGCAGCCATCGCGCGGCGCAGCATGGCGCGACGCCGGTTTTCCCTGAGGCAAGCGCCTGTTTTCCCCGTCTCACTCCCCCACATGACCCGTCTCCAGCAGATCACCTTCCCGCTCCGCGGCGAATTCATCACCCTCGACAGCCTGATCAAGGCCTGCGGCCTGGCCAACAGCGGCGGGCAGGCCAAGGCCATGGTGGCCGACGGCCTGGTGCAGGTCGATGGCCAGGAGGAGTTGCGCAAGACGGCCAAGATCCGCGCGGGCCAGGTGGTGAGCATGCCGGGCGCGCGCATCCGGGTCGAGGCGGACGCCCCCCCCGAAGGCGGCGCCAGCGACGCGGGCTGAGGCCCGCTCACCGCGCTGCGTTGCACGCCCCCCGGTGTCCTGATTTGGCACAGGGGAATGGCCCGATGCGCACCAGGGTTAACCTGGCGCAGGATCTTCGCCGGCCCTCACGAGGGGCCTGAACCAACGGAGAACCCCATGTCCCCCCAGCCTCAGACGACGTCCCGCATCCACGAGCAAGACCTGCCGAAGACCCCCGCCAACCACGCCCCCTTCACCCCCTTGAGCTTCCTGGAGCGCACCGCGGCCGTCTACCCCGACCGCACCGCCATCGTCCACGGAGCCCTGCGCCAGACCTGGTCGCAGACCTACGCCCGCTGCCGGCAACTGGCCAGCGCCTTGAAGCAACGCGGCATCAACGTGGGCGACACCGTCGCCGTGATGCTGCCCAACACGCCGCCCATGGTCGAGGCCCACTTCGGCATCCCGATGGCCGGCGCGGTGCTCAACACCCTCAACACCCGGCTCGACCCCGAGGCCATCGCCTTCATGCTCGACCACGGTGAGGCCCGCGCCATCGTCGTCGACCCCGAGTTCAGCGGCACCATCGCCGCCGCGTTGAAGCTGCGCACGCGCACCGAGCCCCTCCTCGTGATCGACACCGAGGACGCGCTGTTCACCGGCAAAGCCGAGCGCATCGGCAGCCTGACGTACGAGCAGCTGCTGGCCGAAGGCGATGCCGGCTTTGCCTGGCAACTGCCCGAGGACGAGTGGAACGCCATCAGCCTGAACTACACCTCGGGCACCACCGGCAACCCCAAGGGCGTGGTCTACCACCACCGGGGTGCGGCCATGAACGCCGTCTCCAACATCCTCGAGTGGGACATGCCCAAGCACGCCACCTACCTGTGGACGCTGCCGATGTTCCACTGCAACGGCTGGTGCTTCCCCTGGACGGTGGCCGCGCGCGCGGCCGTCAACGTCTGCCTGCGCCGGGTCGACCCGAAGGCCATCTTCGACGCCATCCGCACGCATGGCGTGACCCACTACTGCGGCGCACCCATCGTGCACGCGGCCATGGTGGCAGCGCCGGCCGAGCTCAAGCAAGGCATCACGCACCAGGTCAAGGCCATGGTGGCTGGCGCCGCGCCCCCCGCCGCCATGATCGAAGGCATGGAGCAGATGGGGTTCGATCTCACCCACGTCTACGGCCTGACCGAGATCTACGGGCCGGCCGCGGTGTGCGTCAAGCATGAAGCGTGGGACCAGCTCGACGTGGGCGAGCGCGCCCGACTGAACGCGCGCCAGGGCGTCAACTACCACCTGCAGCGCAACATCGCCGTGATGGACCCGCTGACCATGCAGCCCGTGCCCGCCGACGGCGAGACCATGGGCGAGATCATGTTCCGCGGCAACATCACGATGAAGGGCTACCTCAAGAACCCCAAGGCCACCGAAGAGGCCTTCCGTGGCGGCTGGTTTCACACCGGCGACCTGGCCGTGATGTACCCCGACGGCTACGTCAAGATCAAGGACCGCAGCAAGGACATCATCATCTCGGGCGGCGAGAACATCTCGTCCATCGAGGTCGAAGACGTGCTCTACCGCCACCCGGCCGTGATGGCCGCGGCCGTGGTCGCCAAGCCCGATGAGAAGTGGGGCGAGACGCCTTGCGCCTTCATCGAGCTGAAAGCCGGCGCCCAGGTCACCGCCGAAGACATCGTCAAGCACTGCCGCCAGCACCTGGCGGGCTTCAAGGTCCCGCGCGCGGTGGTGTTCGGCGAGCTGCCCAAAACCTCCACCGGCAAGATCCAGAAGTTCGAGCTGCGCAAGCAGGCGGGCTCGGCTTCAGCCATCGACGCCTGACCTGGCGGCGTGACGGCGGCATGACAACCCCGCAGGCACCCGGAACTGTCGCCGCCTGTCAACAGAACAGGCGGTGGTCGTTCACCCCCTGAAATCGCCGGCTTTCGGGGACCGGCCGATGCAGAAAACCCGTGATGACCCTCGCGAAACGGCGCCGTCACTTGTAACATGATGTTGGTTTCACGGGAGTCTGCAGGTAGGGACCTGAGCGCGACCGTGCCACCGCTCACGCTCACCCCAGACGGAGTCACGCTGCATGCCCGCTGCCGCCCTGCCCCGGGACGAAGACCTGAGACTGGCTGTGCTCGACAGCCTGGGTCTGCTGGAGATCGGCCAGGATGACGCCCTGCAACGGCTGGCCATGACCGTGGCCGAGGTGCTGGAGGTGCCGGTGTGCGTGATCACCCTGCTCGACCGCGACACCCTCTGGTTCAAGGCCCACCATGGCACCCGCCACACGCACTGGCGACGTGAGCAGAGCCTGTGTGCCCACGTGGTCGCCAGTGGCCGCCCCATCCTGGCGCACGACCTGCGCCTCGACGAACGTTTCGCCGACCTCGACCTCGTCACCCAGCGCGTGCCGCCGCTGCGCTTTTACGCGGCCATGCCCCTGGTCTTCGACGGCCAGGTCGTGGGCACCGTCGCCGTGCTCGACCAGCGCCCCCGCCACGACTTCGACGAGCGCAAGCTGGCCCACCTCGCTCGCTTCACCCAGCTGGCACAAGACCAGTTGCAGCAGCGCCGCGAAGGCCTGCTGAGCCACCAGGAGCGCACCCTCTTCGCCGAAGGCCCGGTGGGCGCCGTGGTCTGGGACACGGGCCACCCGCCACGCGCCACTTACCTGTCGGCCAACCTCGACGTGCTGCTGGGCGACACCCTGGCGCGCGAGCTGCGCAGCGGCCGCCCCTTCGAGACCATCGTCCACCCCGATGACCAGGAGCTGTGGCGCACCGGCCTGAGCAGCCACCAGGTGGGCGAGTTGCCCGAGCTGGAGATCAGCTACCGCCTGCAGACCACTGGCCGGCATGCCCGCTGGATCAACCAGGTCACCCAGGCCGACCGCGACGAAAACGGCCGCTTGCTGCGCATCCGGGGTTACCTCTTCGACCTCACCCGCCAAAAGCAGCTCGAGGCCTCGATCGAATCGACCAAGGAGCGCCTGTACCTGGCGCTCGAGTCCGCCCGCATCGGCACCTGGGACCTCAACCTCGCCACGCAAGAGCGCCTGCTCAACACGCGTGCAGGCGCCATGCTCGGCTACCGCGAAGACGAGCTGGAACACAGCCAGCTGGTGTGGATGGACCTGGTGCACCCGCACGACCGCATGGCCATCGAGCGCGCCAGCGAGCGCTATCGCGACCGCGGCAACGACGTCGTCATGGTCGAGTACCGCATCCGCCACAAGCGCGGCCACCACATCTGGGTGCGCAGCCACGGCCGCGTCGTCGAGCACGACAGGCGGGGCGAGCCGCGCCGCGTGGTCGGCACGCTCATCGACATCACCGAGGACAAGCAGAAGGAGGGCCTGCGCAACCGGCAGCGCCAGCTGCTCGACCTGCTCAACCAGGCCCAGACCTCCTTCCTGCTCAACCGCAGCGTGCAGGACGCCTGCGAGGCGCTGTTCGAGCCGCTGCTTCGCATCAGCGATTGCCATTTCGGCTTCATCGGCGTCGTGCAACGCGACACGCAAGGCCGGCCCTACCTGCGCATCCCCACGCTGTCCGACAACGAGTGGCGCGACACCCTGACCGACCCGCTGGTGGACACGCCCCGGCGCGAGTCGGCCGTGCTGCGCGCCCTCGACAGCTGCTTTGGCCAGGCCGTGACGACCAACGAGGTCGTGCTCATCAACCACCCGGTGCGCCACCCGCTGGCCGGCGAGCTGCCCCAGCACCGCGCCGAGCTGCGCAACTTCCTGGGCCTGCCCATCCGCTTCGACCACCAGGTGGTGGGCATGATCGGCCTGGGCAACCGGCCCGAAGATTTCGACGAGCAACTGGTGCAACTGCTCGAGCCGCTGGTGGTGACACTGGGCACGCTCTTTCATGCACGGGAGCAGGAAACGGCACGTGAAGCCGCCGAGGCCGAGCTCATGCGCCTGGCCAGCCGCGACACGCTCACGGGCCTGGCCAACCGCCGCCAGTTCTTCGACGTGGCCGACGCCAGCCTGGCCCAGACACGCCGCTACGGCAGCCCCCTGACCGTGGCCCTGATGGACCTGGACCACTTCAAGCAGATCAACGACACGCATGGCCATGCGGCCGGTGATGCCGTGCTCAAGGTCTTTGCCGAGGTGTTGCGCGAGTCGCTGCGCGACAGCGACACGGCCGCGCGCATCGGCGGCGAGGAGTTTGCGGTGCTGCTGAGCAACACCCCGCAGGACGAGGCCATGCACGCTCTCGAACGCGTGCGCGCCTCGCTCGACCTGCGCCCCATCGAGGTTGGTGCGCACACCATCCGCGCCACCGTGAGCATCGGCGCCGTGCAGTGGCGCCCCGAACACCACGGCATCGACGCCATGATGGCGCAGGCCGACGAGGCGCTCTACGCCGCCAAGCGGCTGGGCCGCAACCGCATCCACCTGCATCGCCACGACATCGACCCCGGCACCACCCCACCCGCACCGCGCGCGGCGAACGACGCGGCTTGAGTTACCGTAACGGCCTGGCGCACACCGCGCCGGCACAGCACCGGAAACCACCATGAACCTGTTCACCGCGCTGCAAGGCGGCTGGCCCGTCACGCGCCAGGACGCCGCGATCCTGTCCGAACGCGGCACCTGGACCTGGGACGACCTGGACCGCGCCACGGCCATGGTGGCCAACCTGCTGGGCAGCCTGCACCTGCAAGGCCGCAACGGGCACCCGCCCATCGTGGCCGCGCACCTCGACAAATCGGTTGAAGCGCTGGTGCTGTACCTGGCCACCTTGCGCTGCGGTGCCGTCTTCCTGCCACTGAACCCGGCCTACCGCGCCGCCGAGCTGGGCTACTTCCTGGAAGACGCCCGCCCGGCCGTGCTGGTGTGCCGCCCCGACGACCAGGAGTGGGTGATCCCGCTGGCGGCGCACGGGCAGGTCGGTCACCTCTTCACACTGGGCACGCAGGGCAACGGCAGCCTGCTGACCCACGCCTGCCTGCACAGCGACCAGCACGAGACCGAGCCCCGCCACGAGGGCGAACTCGCCGCCATCCTCTACACCTCGGGCACCACGGGCCGCAGCAAGGGCGCGATGCTCACGCACGGCAACCTGCTGAGCAACGCGCGCACCCTGTTGCGCCACTGGGACTGGCGCCACGACGACTGCCTGGTGCACGCCCTGCCCATCTTCCACATCCACGGCCTGTTCGTGGCTTGCCATTGCGCGCTGCTCTCGGGCACCCCCATGCGCTGGCTCGATGCCTTCCAGCCCACGGCCGTGCTCCACCACATCGCCGACCGCAGCGCACCACAAGCCACGCTCTTCATGGGCGTGCCCACCATGTACGGCCGCCTGCTGGCCCAGCCGGAACTCCAGCGCGACCTGGTGCAAGGCATGCGCCTGTTCATCAGCGGCTCGGCCCCCCTGTCGCCCACCGCCTTCGAAGCCTTCCAGGCCCGCACCGGCCACACCATCCTCGAGCGCTACGGCATGAGCGAAACCGGCATGCTCTGCTCCAACCCTTGCCGCAGCCGCGAGGGCGCGCGCGTGGCGGGCAGCGTGGGCAAGCCCCTGCCCGGCGTCCAGTTGCGCATCGTCGACGACGAAGGCGCGCCGCTCGCAGCCGATCAGACCGGCCACGTCGAGGTGCGTGGGCCCAACGTCTTCGTCGGCTACCTGGGCATGCCCGAGAAGACCGCCGCAGCCTTCACGCCCGACGGCTGGTTCCGCACCGGCGATGTCGGCCGCATCGACCACGATGGCCGATTGCACCTGGTCGGCCGCGCGAAGGACCTCGTCATCACCGGTGGGCTCAACGTCTACCCCGCCGAAGTGGAAAGCCTGCTCGACCGCCTGCCCGGCGTGACCGAGTCCGCCGTCATCGGTGTGCCCCACCCCGACTTCGGCGAAGGCGTGGTGGCCGTGCTCACCACCCAGGCGGGCCACGTGCTCGACGAGGCCGAGGTCATCCGCGCCATGCGCGAGCAACTCTCGGCCTTCAAGTGCCCCAAGCGCGTCTTCGTGGCCGACGAGCTGCCACGCAACGCCATGGGCAAGGTGCAGAAGAACCTGCTGCGCCAGCGCTATGCCGATGCCTTCGCCCAAGAGTCCAGAACCCAGCTCGCACAGGCGCGCACCGGCTCCTGATCGCACACCTGCCAGAATCGGCCACCGGTTCACCATCAGGCCCTCGCCAGAAGGGCCGTCGCCCCACGAGGAGAACACCTTGGACACCCCGTCTCTGCAAGACCGCGTCAGCCCCCAGGAGTGGCAGTTGCGCCTGGACCTCGCCGCCGCCTACCGCCTCGTCGCCCTGCATGGCTGGAGCGACCTGGTCTTCACCCACATCTCGGCGCGCATCCCCGGCCCCGAGCACCACTTCCTGATCAACCCCTACGGGCTGATGTTCGACGAGATCACGGCCTCCAGCCTGGTCAAGGTCGACCAGGACTGCAACAAGCTCAGCGACTCGCCCTTTGCCGTCAACCCGGCCGGGTTCACCATCCACAGCGCCATCCACGCGGTGCGCGAGGACGCGGGCTGCGTGCTGCACACCCACACGCGCGCCGGTGTGGGCGTCTCGGCCCAACAGGGAGGCGTGCTGCCCATCTCTCAGCAAAGCACCTTCGTGCTGGCCTCGCTGGCCTACCACGACTACGAAGGCGTGGCCTTCCGCGAGGACGAGAAGCCGCGCCTGCAGGCCGACCTGGGTGACAAGAACTTCCTCATGCTGCGCAACCATGGCCTGCTGACCGTGGGCCGCACCATCGCCGACGCCTTCCTGAACATGTACATCTTCGAGACCACCTGCCAGATCCAGCTGGCCGCGCAAAGCGGCGGCGTGCCGCTGACCGAAGTCAACCCGCAGATCGTGCAGGGCGTGGCCCACGCGATGAAGGTGCAGACCGGCGGCATGGGCGGCGCCTTCGTGTGGCCCGCGCTCATCCGCAAGCTCGACCGCGTCGACACGGGATGGCGCGCATGAACAAGGTCGCCATCCTCGCCGGCATGGTCGCCGGCTCGCTGCTGCTGGGCACCCTGGTGGTGGTCGGCGGCGACCTGATGAAAGCGCCCTCCTCCGCCGCCAGCGAGGCGGGCGGCGCGCCATCCGGCACGGGGCTGCCCTGGCAGATCGAGCTGCGCCCAGGCGGCGCCAGCCAGGTCATGGGCCTGACGCTGTCCACCGGGCCCGATGCCAGCACCCTGGCCGATGTGCGGCGCCTGTTCGGCGCGGAAGTTCAGATCGCCGTCATCGCCGCCCCGGGCGAGGCCGGCTCGCTCGAAGCCTTCGTGGACCCGGCCCAGCTCGGCTTCGTCAGCGGCAAGCTGGTGGTCACGGCCCGGCTCGACGCCGCCACGCTGCAAGGCTTGCGCGAACGTGCCCTCAAGAGCGACTTCATGGAAAGCGCCACGCGCAAGTACACCCTTGCCCCCGCCGACGAGGCGCTGGCCCTGAAGGCACCGGTGGCCGCGCTGAGCTTCATCCCGCAAGCGCGGCTGGACGCCGACGCCATCCTCGCACGCTTCGGCCAGCCAGCGCGACGCGTGCAGAGCAATGGCCACCTGGAGCACTTCCTCTACCCCGACAAGGGCCTGGACGTGATCCTCGACACCGAAGGCAAGGAGCTGCTGCAGTACGTGCCCCCCGCCGCCTTCGAGCGACTGAGCGCACCGCTCGCGGCCAGCCAGCCGCCCGGCCCCTGACCGAGCCCCCAAAGGGGAGGCCCAACCCGCGTGTCAAACGGGTGTTCGGTCTGGCACTCGCGTGAGAAGCATCACGCCACCCACCCAGCCCGACCCGCAGGCACCGCCCCGACCGCGCCCGCTTCCCTTATCGTGGGGCCATCCCAAGATGGAGACACCCCGTGCAGGCACAGCCGATCCCCTCGCCGGCGGCCCCCGAGCCAGCGTCCGTCACCCATGCCCTGGTTTGCTGGCAAGGCTGGCAGGACCTCACCGATCGCGTGGAGCCGGTGCTGGCCGCCCCGCGTGAGCAGGCCTGCTTCACGCAGGCCATCGAAAGCTGCGCGCGCACGGTGCTCGAGCTGTGCGAGCAAGACGCCGACGTTGCCGTGGCCTTCATGGTGCACGACACGCCCGACAAGCTGCAGCGCTACGGCGTGCTGCACTCGGTGCACACGGCCATGCTGCTGGCGCTGGTCGCCCGCCGCCGCGACTGGAGCCCCACGCTCACCTTCAGCGCCGTGCAGGCTGGCCTGACGATGAACCTGTCGATCACCCAGCTGCAATCGGACCTGACGCAGCAGACCGAACCCCTGAGCCTGCTGCAGCGTGCCGACATCCACGCGCACCCACAGGCCAGCGTGCAATGGTTGCGCGAACTGGGGGTGACCGACGAGGACTGGCTGATGGCCGTGCTGCAGCACCACGAACAAGCCGATGGCAAGGGCTACCCGGCTGGCATGACGCAGGTCAGCCTGCTGGCCGACGCCCTGCGCACCTGCGACGTCTACAGCGCCAAGATGTCACCCCGCGTGGGCCGCAGCGTGATGCAGTCGCCCCAGGCCGCCACGCAGATCTTCCGCGAGCGCAGCGCCAACTACTTCGGTGCCACGCTGACCCGCGAGATGGGCCTGTACCCCCCGGGCACCCTGGTGCGCCTGATCACCGGTCAGGAAGCGCTGGCCGTGCGACGCGGCCCCGACCTCGGGCTGCCCGAGGTCGTCATCCTCCAGGACGCGCCTGGCGGCCGCTGGGCGCCGGTGGCGCGGGCACAGACCAACGACACCACGCTCGCCATCACCATGGTGCACGAAGCCAACGAGTGGGCGCACCGGCTCGACATGCGGCAGGTGCTGGCCCTGTGTTGAGCCTGGTCCTCAGCGCGGTTTCGCGCCCGCCTTGATCTGCGAGATCTCGGCGTCCTTCTCCACCCACAAGCCATTGATCCAGCGCTGCAGGGCGGCGCGGTCGGCCGCTCGGCCTTGCGCATCGACCAGCAGCTCCTTCGGGATCGGCCGCTGCTGCACGTGGACGATGACCTCGCTGATGCGGCCGGTCAGCAGGTCCATGAAGGTCGGCACGCCGCCAGGGTAGACGATGGTCACGTCCACCATGCAGTCGAACAGCTCGCCCATGGTCTCCAGCGCCATGCCCACGCCACCGGTCTTGGGCTTGAGCAGGTGCTGGTAAGGCGACTGCTGCTGCGCGTGCTTGGCCGGCGTGTTGCGCGTGCCTTCCATGAAGCTGATCACCGAGGTCGGGATGACCTTGAACTTCTCGCAGGCCTTGCGCGCGGTCTCCAGGTCCTTCTGGGCCGAGGCGCCGCCGCGGCGTTTCATGAACGGGAAATCAAGCGCCCACCAGGCCAGGCCCATGAGGGGCACGTAGATCAGCTCGTGCTTGATGAAGAACTTGAGCAGCGGGATCTTGCGGTTGAACACCCACTGCAGCACCAGGATGTCGACCCAGCTCTGGTGGTTGCAGCTCACCAGGTACCAGCCCCGGTAGCGCAGCCCATCGGCACCTTGCACCTGCCAGCGCGTGTGGCCCACCGCGTTCATCCAGAACTTGTTGACCCCGATCCAGCTCTCGGCGATGGCGCTGAGCACCGCGTCGATCACCCGGCGAACCGGCCGAAACGGCAGCACCAGCTTGAACAGCGACAAGGGCAGCAGGATGCTGATGTGGATCAGCGTGTTGAACAGCAGCACCAGGCTGGCGAACAAGGCCTTCAGGGCATTCATGGGCAAAAGGGGCTCGGCGCCCCCGGGTGAAAACACCGAGATTATGTGCACAGATGTGCAGCAATTCGCCATCAGGCCCTTGTCGCACCCCTGTCACACGCGGCCGGCAAGCTCGCCCCATGGACACATCCCAGCCCCCACTCGACCCCGAATTGCTGCGCCGCCTGCAGGACGACATCCTCGACAGTTACGACGAAGAACTGGAGCAGGAGCTCGACGACCGCTTCATCGACCTGCACGCCAACCCGCATTCGGGCCACCCGGCCGAACAGCAGGAACTGCGCCGCCTGTACTTCCGCGAGCTCTTTCGCCTGCAGGGCGAGCTGGTCAAGCTGCAGGACTGGGTCGTGCACACCGGCGAGCGCGTGGTGGTGCTGTTCGAGGGCCGCGATGCCGCCGGCAAGGGTGGCGCCATCAAGCGCATCACCCAGCGCCTGAACCCGCGCGTGTGCCGCGTCGCCGCCCTGCCCGCGCCCAACGACCGCGAAAAGACCCAGTGGTACTTCCAGCGCTACGTGGCCCACCTGCCAGCCGCTGGCGAGATCGTGCTGTTCGACCGCAGCTGGTACAACCGCGCCGGCGTCGAGCGCGTGATGGGCTTTTGCTCCGACCAGGACCTCGAGGAGTTCTTCCGCTCGGTGCCCGAGTTCGAGAAGATGCTGGTGCGCAGCGGCATCCGCGTCATCAAGTACTGGTTCTCCATCTCCGACGAAGAGCAGAGCGCGCGCTTCATCGCCCGCATCAACGACCCGCTCAAGCAGTGGAAGCTCAGCCCCATGGACCTGGAGTCGCGCCGCCGCTGGGAGGACTACACCCGCGCCAAGGAGGTGATGCTCGAGCGCACCCACATCCCCGAAGCGCCCTGGTGGGTGGTGCAAGCCGTCGACAAGAAGCGCGCGCGCCTGAACTGCATCCACCACCTGCTGCAGCAGTTCGACTACCACGAGGTCGAGCACGAGCCCGTGCACCTGCCCCCTCGCGAGCGCCGAGAGGACTACTTCCGCAACCCGGTGCCAGCGTCGATGCACGTGCCCGACGTCTACTGACACCCTGGCGCGGGCACGCGAACGACAAACGCGGTACGCTGGCGGGTTCCACGCCTTCTGCGGAGCCCCTTGTGCTGAGCTGGTTCGAAACCCGAGTCGACCCCTACCCCGAAACGCCCCCGAGCCCCCCTCCGAAAGGCTTCATGGCCTTCGTCTGGGCGGGCACGCGCGGCATGCGCCCCTGGCTGCTGGCCATGACGCTGCTGACCGCCAGCATCGGCGCCTTCGAGGCCCTGCTCTTCAACATGATGGGCGGCATCGTCGACTGGCTGAGCACCACCCCGAAAGACCAGCTCTGGACTCAGCAGCGCGAGCACCTGCTGGCCCTGGCCGCCATCCTGATGGCCAGCCCGGTGATCGTGTGGCTGCACACCACGCTCAAGCACCAGACCCTGGCGGGCAACTTCCCCATGCGACTGCGCTGGGTCTTTCACCGCCTGATGCTCAGCCAGAGCCTGAGCTTCTACCAGGACGAGTTCGCCGGCCGCGTGGCCGCCAAGGTCATGCAGACGGCGCTGGCCGTGCGCGACACCTGCTTCATCCTGGGCGACATCCTCGTCTTCGTCATCATCTATTTCTTCACGATGACGGCCGTGGTCGGCGGGTTCGATCTGTGGCTGATGGCCCCCTTCCTGGGCTGGCTGGTGCTGTACGGCCTGGCCGTGCGCTGGTTCGTGCCGCGCCTGAGCCGCGCCGCTCGCAGCCAGGCCGACGCCCGCTCGCTGATGACCGGCCGCGTCACCGACGCCTACACCAACATCACCACCGTCAAGCTGTTCTCGCACGCCAACCGCGAAGCCGGCTACGCCCGCTCGGCCATGCAGGAGTTCATGAAGACCGTGCACGGCCAGATGCGCCTGGTCACGGGCTTCGAGGTGGTCAACCACACCCTGAGCATGCTGCTCATCCTCTCGACCTCGGGCGTGGCCCTGTGGCTGTGGACGCAGGGGCAGGTGGGCATCGGCGGCGTGGCGGCGGCCACGGCCATGGCCCTGCGCCTGAACGGCATCTCGCACTGGATGATGTGGGAGATGGCCTCGCTGTTCGAACACATCGGCACCGTGCAGGACGGCATCAACACCTTGTCCAAGCCCCACACGGTGATCGACCGCCCCAAGGCACCGGCGCTCAAGGTCACCCAGGGCGACGTGCACTTCGACAACGTGCGCTTCAGCTACGGCGGCAAGCGCACCATCATCGACGGGTTGAACCTGCGCATCCGCCCCAGTGAAAAAATCGGCCTGGTGGGCCGCTCCGGTGCGGGCAAGACCACCATCTTGAACCTGCTGCTGCGCTTTTACGACGTCGAATCCGGCCGCGTGCTGATCGACGGGCAGGACATCTCCGAGGTGCAGCAAGACAGCGTGCGCGCCCAGGTCGGCATGGTCACGCAGGACACCTCGCTGCTGCACCGCTCCGTGCGCGACAACATCCTCTACGGCCGCCCTGACGCCAGCGACGCCGACATGATTCGCGCCGCAGAGCGCGCCGAAGCGATCGACTTCATCAACACCCTGACCGACCCCAAGGGCCGCCATGGCTTCGACGCCCACGTGGGCGAGAGGGGCGTCAAGCTCTCGGGCGGGCAGCGCCAACGCGTCGCCATCGCGCGGGTCATGCTCAAGGACGCGCCCATCCTGCTGCTGGACGAGGCCACCAGCGCGCTCGACTCCGAGGTCGAGGCCGCCATCCAGGGCAGCCTCTACAAGCTGATGGAAGGCAAGACCGTGGTGGCCGTGGCGCACCGCCTGTCCACCATCGCCGCCATGGACCGCCTCATCGTGATGGACCAGGGCCGCATCGTCGAAGAAGGCGACCACGCCTCGCTGCTGGCGCGCGGCGGGCTCTACGCGCGGCTGTGGGCCCACCAGAGCGGGGGCTTCCTCATCGAGGAAGAAGACGACGCGCCCGGGGCCATCGCCGCGGGCGCTCGCTGATCACCAGGGCAAGGGCGCGCCGGTGTGGTCCACGAACCCACCGGTGTGCTCGCTGCCCAGGCCATCGATGACCTCGAGCAGGCGCTGCGCCGCCTCGGCAGGCGAGCGCACCGTCAGGCCAGCGTGCGAGAAAGGCTGAGACAGCCCGGTGTCGACCGTGCCCGGGTGCAAGGCCACGCAAATGGCCTGCGGGTGGCTGCGCGCCAGCTCGATCGACGCCGTGCGCACGAACTGGTTGAGCGCCGCCTTGGCCGCCCGGTAGCCCCACCACCCGCCCAGCCGGTTGTCGCCGATGCTGCCGACCTTGGCCGACAAGGTCGCGAACACCGCCCGTTGCTGGCGAGGCAGCAGCGGCAGGAAGTGCTTCATCAGCAAGGCCGGCCCGGTGGCGTTGACCGCGAACTGGTGCGCCAGGTGAGCGGGGTCGAGGTGCCGCCAGCTTTTCTCGGGCATCCAGCCCTGCCCGTGCAACCAGCCCGTGGCATCGATCACCAGCTGCAGCGGGCGTTCACTGGCCTGGATGCGCGCCTTCACCGCCTGGGCGCTGGCGGCGATCGTGCCCTCGTCGAGCAGGTCCAGCGCCGGCGTTGACTGGCGCGACAAGGCCATGACCTCGGACCGCGGCCAGCGCACGCCCGCGGCATCGACCAGGGCCCGCCCCAGCCCGCCGCTGGCCCCGATGACCAACACCAACCCGCTCGGATCGCTGGTGGCGGTCATGCCGACCTCGGCAGGCTCACGCCTTCTGCGATGGCCACGGTCGCCAAGGCCTCTTCCATCATGGCCCTGGCATGGCCGGCGATGCGGTGCAAGTAGGCGTGCAGAGCCACGTCCGCCGGCTGGCGGCTCTCGCAATCGGCGCTGTAGGTCTCGAACTGACCCAGCAAGGTGATGAGCTCGGACAGGTGCGTGGGGCACTCGCAGGCCACCTTGGGCATCTGGGCGATCAACGCGGCGAGGTCAGCGCTGTCAAAGCGCGGAACGGGCGCCGGGTCAGGCAGGGCCTGAAGGGCCTGGCCCACGCTGAACCAGCCGCGCACGGCCTCCAGGACGGTCTGCCGGAACTCGTCCGGACGCAGGGGGGATCGACGCAACATGGCGGCGCGCGCCCGCAAGGCCTCCAGCACCTGGCTGTTGGCAAAGCCATGGATGACGATCATCTGCCGGGCACCGACGTGCCGCACCAGCCGTCCCAGCCAGTCCACCGTCTCCATGTGCACGGAGCCAAGGTCGGCCAGGATCAGGTCGGCTCGCATTTGCTGAGCCGCCATCTCCGAGCTCGCGCTTTCATCGAGCGCGCCAACCACCCGCACGCCCTGCAGCCCCTGCAGGCATTCCGTCCAGCGGGCGCCCGCGCCTTGTCCCACCAGCAACAGCCGGACCTCGTCGGGGCTGGCCGGGCTTGGCGAGCGGGCCGAGTTCATGGGCTGCCCCGTCGTGACGGCCGCCTCCGCGCGCTCGGCCTCGCTCGCCAGGTCCTGCAGCTGGTGGGTCTCCAGCCGCGCCAGCATGCTGATCGCGTGGCCCTTGTTCACCAGTTGCTTGATCAACACCAAGCGACGCACGTCCTGACTGGAATACAGTCGATGCCCGGAGGGCGCCTGAGAGGGGCCCACCACGCTGTAGCGACGCTCCCACACCCTCAACGTGGCCACCGGGATGTTCACCATCCGGGCGGCCGCGCTGCTGCGATAACGTGGTGACGTCGCGTCACCGAGATCAAGGGCTTCGGCCAAAACACACCTCCGGTCAGTTGAATCAGGTTTGACCCCAACGAACCAGATTTGACCTCAGACAAGCCCATCGAAATCGGTCAAAAATACGTCAAAGGCAGTTCAATGCCTTTTCCTTCCCCCACCACGGAGAACCCCACCATGACCAGCCGTCGTCAATTCATCATGACCATCGTCCCGGCCGCCGCCGCGCTGAGCGCCGTCACCGGCGCGCAAGCCCAGGCCGCCAAGGTCGATGAGAAGGACCCCGCCGCCGTTGGCCTCGGCTACAAGCACGATGCCACCAAGGTCGATGCCAAGAAGTACCCGCAGTACAAGGCCGGCAACAACTGCGCCAACTGCCAGTTCTACCAAGGCAAGGACGCCTGGGGCGTGTGCCCGCTGCTCGGCGGCAAGCAGGTCGCGGCCAAGGGCTGGTGCCAGGCCTGGGCCAAGAAGGCCTGATCGACCTCGCCTCTTCGCCACCGGTCGGCCCCACACCGGTCGGAGCGCGCCGCAAGCCGGCAAGGCACCAAGCAAAAGCCCGTCAGGTTCACACCGGACGGGCTTCTTTTTTGGACAAAGGCCAGGGCGTCGTGGACGCCGCCAGCCCTGTCAAATCAACGCGTCACCGCTTCAGGCCTGCAGCGGCGTGATGCCGGCAATCGCCCATTCGCGACCACCCTCCAGCGGCTTGACCAGGTGCCACAGCTCGTTGAACGGCTCGGCCCCCTGACCCACTTCCTCGCGGATCAGGCCACTGAAGCGAACCGACGCCACCCACTGGCCATTTTCCTGAGCCGTGTCCACCAGTTCGGCGTCGAGCTGCATCACGTCGGTCTGCTGAGCAGACTGGCCACGCTCCTGCAAGTCCAGGCGCAGCGAGGCGAACAGCTCCGGCGTGGTGAACTTGCGCAGGTCTTCGATGTTGGCTTCGTCGTTGGCGGCCTGCAGGCGGATGAAGATCATCTTGGCGATGCGGGTGAAGCCATCGGCGTCAAAGCCTTCGGGGCGCGCGGCCACGGCCGCACCGATGCCAGCGGACGAAGCACCGGCTGCCTGAGCACCGTTGAACACGCCCTGGGCCTCACGGGCCATGGTCGAGCCAGCGGCCGGCTGCGAACCGGCAGAAGCCGAAGCGCCAGGGAACGGCGCGCCCGCGCCCGCCAGCTGCGGGCCGGTCGGCTGCGCACCGCGCATGCGGCGCATCAACCAGCCGATGGCGACCATGGCCACCACGCCCAGCAAGGCCATCATCATGAAGTTGGCGAGTTCTTCACCGAAGCCGAAATGGCTGGCCAGCGCGGCCAGGCCCAGGCCGGCGGCCAGGCCAGCGATGGGGCCCATCCACGAACGCTTGGCCGGCTGGGCGGCGGTCTGAGCCGCTGCGTTGGCCGGCGCGGCCTGAGCGGGTTTGGCCGCCTGGTTGGGCGTGGCGTTCTGGGCCGGCGGCGAACTGTCGGCCTGCTTGGCGGGCATCTGGCGCTGCATGCCTGAGGCGCGGCCGCTGCCCAGGCGTTTGGCCTCGGCCTCGACTGGCGCCACCGACAAGGTGACGCCGGCCAGGGCCACGGCGACAGAAGCAAGAACACTGGTGATGCGCTGACGGATCATCGGATGAAAACCCCTTTTTGTTCGGGCAAATCGGACACACGCGCATTGTGAGGCGCGGCCACCTCGGCGTGCTTGGCGCCAGGCCTTCAAACGCCGGCTTTACAAAAAACAACCCGCCGTCCCAGGGGGCACCTTCGCGATTTCGGTCAAGGCCACCCGTCAACCGGACACCGTGCCCGACCCACAAGACCCCGCCCCGCCTGGGGGATCCTCACGCCCGTTCGGGGCCCGCCCAGGCGACAATGTCGGGTTGTCCTGCGACGCCCCACCCGCGTCAACCTCATGCCCGAACTGACCGTCGCCCCGCCCGTCCCCCAGGCCAAGCCCCTGAGCAGCTACAAGCCCTTTTGGGCCAAGCGCTTCGGGCCGGCCAAGTTCCTGCCCACCAACCGCGCCGAAATGGACGCGCTGGGCTGGGACAGCTGCGACATCGTCATCGTCTCGGGCGATGCGTACGTGGACCACCCCAGCTTCGGCATGGCCGTCATCGGCCGCATGCTCGAGAACCAGGGCTTTCGCGTGGGCATCATCGCCCAGCCCGACTGGACCAGCGCCGAGCCCTTCAAGGCACTGGGCAAGCCCAACCTGTTCTGGGGCGTGACGGCGGGCAACATGGACTCGATGATCAACCGCTACACGGCTGATCGCAAACTGCGCAGCGACGACGCCTACACGCCCGGCGGCGTGGGCGGCAAGCGGCCCGACCGCGCGGCCACCGTCTACTCGCAGCGCTGCCGCGAGGCCTTCCCCGGCGTGCCGGTGGTGCTCGGCGGCATCGAGGCCTCGCTGCGCCGCATCGCGCACTATGACTACTGGTCCGACAAGGTGCGCCGCAGCGTGCTGACCGACAGCAAGGCCGACCTGCTGCTGTACGGCAACGCCGAGCGCGCCATCATCGAAGTCGCTCACCGCCTCGCCGCGCGCGAACCGGTCGAGCAGATCACCGACGTGCGCGGCACCGCCTTCATCCGCCGCCGCAACGACCCGACGGCGCAAGGCTGGTTCGAGCTCGACTCCACCGAAGTCGACCGACCGGGCCGCATCGACCAGCACATCAACCCCTACATGGGCATGTCCGAGGCCGCGGCCGAGCAGGGGCAGAGCTGTGCACTGGAAGACGCGGGCGCGTTCGATCCGATGAAGCCCACGACCAAGGCCGAGCCGGGGGTCAAGCCCATCAAGCTGGTGCCCAACCCGGCGCTGGCCCGCAAGGCCGATGCGGTCGCGACCACGGCAGCAGCCAAAGCGGCAGCGCAACATGCCCACGCGCACGACGATGAGGCCGACGAGCTGGAGGCTCCCGCAGCAGCCAGCGGCCATGACAGCGCCACCGCCCGCACCGGCAAGCTCGTGCTGCCCCCGCGCGATCGCACCGTCATCCGCCTGCCGTCTTTCGAGGCCGTCGCGCAAGACCCGGTGCTCTACGCCCACGCCAACCGCGTGCTGCACCTCGAGACCAACCCCGGCAACGCGCGCGCCCTGGTGCAGCGCCACGGCGAAGGCCCCGGTGCCCGCGAGGTCTGGATCAACCCGCCACCCATCCCTTTGAGCACGCCCGAGATGGACCTGGTCTTCGACCTGCCTTACGCGCGCGCGCCCCACCCCAGCTACGGTGACGAGAAGATCCCCGCGTGGGACATGATCCGCTTCAGCGTGAACATCATGCGCGGCTGCTTCGGCGGCTGCACCTTCTGCTCCATCACCGAGCACGAAGGCCGCATCATCCAGAGCCGCTCAGAAGGCTCGGTGCTGCGCGAGATCGAGGCCATCCGCGACCAGGTCAAGGGCTTCACCGGCGTCATCAGCGACCTGGGCGGCCCCACGGCCAACATGTACCGCATCGGCTGCAAGTCGCCCGTGATCGAGGCGGCGTGTCGCAAGCCCTCGTGCGTCTACCCGGACATCTGTCCCAACCTCAACACCGACCACGGGCCGTTGATCCGCATGTACCGCCGTGCGCGCGCGCTGCCGGGCATCAAGAAGATCCTCATCGGCTCGGGCCTGCGCTACGACCTGGCCGTGCGCTCGCCCGAGTACATCAAGGAGCTGGTGACCCACCACGTCGGCGGCTACCTCAAGATCGCGCCCGAGCACACCGAGCAGGGCCCGCTGAGCAAGATGATGAAGCCCGGCATGGGCGCCTACGACCGCTTCAAGGAGCTGTTCGAGAAGTTCAGCGCCGAGGCCGGCAAGAAGCAGTACCTCATCCCCTACTTCATCGCGGCCCACCCGGGCACCACCGACGAAGACATGATGAACCTGGCCATCTGGCTCAAGCGCAACGGCTTCAAGGCCGACCAGGTGCAGACCTTCTACCCCAGCCCCATGGCCACCGCCACGGCCATGTACCACTCCGGCATGAACACGCTCAAGGGCATCAGCCGTGATGCGCGCAAGGGCGAGCGCGTGGACATCGTCAAGGGCGAGAAGCGCCGCCGCCTGCACAAGGCCTTCCTGCGCTACCACGACCCCAACAACTGGCCGCTGCTGCGCGAGGCCCTGATGGCCATGGGCCGCCGCGACCTGATCGGCAACGGCCCGCATCACCTGATCCCCACCTACCAGCCCGTCACCGACGGCACCTACGAGAGCGCGCGGCGCAAGAACTCGACCAAGGCCGGCACGAAGACATCGGTGGTGACGGTGGGGCGGGTGCAGCGCAACGAGGCCCCTCAGCAGCCATCGGCTCGCCGCGGCGGCAAGCAGGCCGAGCACGACCCGCGCGACCTGCCTCAGGTGAGCCCACGCAGGCCCAAGCCGGGGCAGGTGCTGACGCAGCACACCGGGCTGCCGCCGCGAGCCGGCACGGGGCCTGCGCGCAAGAAGCCCAAGCCGCGCTGAAGCCCCGAGCCTGCACCTCGGTCGCGCTCAGCTCAAGAAGGCATCCCAGCCCCAGACCACCGCCAGGCTCAGGCCCAGGGCGGCACCGATGCCCGCGGCATAACGCGCCCCCCCTGCAGCCCAGGCCGCGATGGTTCGCGTGCCCGCGTTGACGCTGATGGCCACCAGCGTGCCGTGCAGCAACTCGTTGGCTGACAGCCCGCCCGCATCGCGCATGCCCCACAGCGCCGCGACGGGCGCGTGGGCATCGGCGATCGCGGCAAGGCCCACGCCGATGAGCAAGCCCGCGTCGCTGCGAGCATGCGCCCACTGCACCAGCATCGCCCCGACCACGAGCAGCGCGCTGACCTGCAGCGCCTCCTTCAACCTCAGGACCGGCCCGTCCACCCGGGCCTGCACGCGCTCACCGGCGACCTGCCGGCGCCACAGGGCCAGCCCGATCAGGCCGGGCACCGCCGCGCCCACCAGGGCCACGCCCGCCATCTCCGAAACATGGCGAGGCGCGAGCACCCCGCCGATCAACCACGCTTGCAACCACGTCGCCGCGGTGGACAACACCCCGCCACACCAGGCCAGCCTGAGCGGCACCTCGCCGCTGCGAGCCTGGCTGCCCAAGGCGCTGATGGTGGCGGTGCTGGAGACGAAGCCGCCGAGCAGGCCCGTCATCGGCACCCCGGCGCGCGCGCCCAGCAGGCGCTGTCCCAGGTGGGACGCCGCCTGCATGAGCAAAATCACCAGCACGAGCATGAGCACGCGGCGCGGCGACAGGTGCCCCAGCCAGGCGATCGGCTCCGCCGGCAACAGCGGCAGCAACACCAGCGCCAGCGCGGCCAGCAGCAGGCCATCGTGCAACTCGGCCTCGCTCAGCCAGTCGGTCGCGAAATGGTGCAGCCTCGTCTTCAGGGCCAGCACCCCCGCCAGCACCACCGCCAGCGCCGCGGCCACTTCTGGCTGCGACACCGCCAGCATGCCGATCAGCGTGGTCGCGATCAGGGCCAGCTCCGTGGTCAGGCCCGGGTCATCGGAGCGCGAACGCCAGTAGGACAAGCCAGCCAACCCCGACACCGCCGCCAGCACCACCGTGGCCACCACCGGCGACAGCACCTGCCCGGCCGCCCCGGCCAGGGCCGCCACCAGGAAGGTGCGCAAACCAGCCGAATGGCGATCCGGCCCCTGCCCCTTGCGGCGCTCCCGCTCGACGCCAATGAGCAGCCCGGCGCCAAAGGCCACGACCAACCCCGTCTGCGCCGCCGACATCGATTCGAGCCAGCCCATGCCTGCCATCCACCCTTTCACCTGGCACCCCATGCGGGTGCACCCTGAGCACCAGTATCCGACGATGGCGCCCTCGCGCCCGGGAAGCGCCCTTGCGCTGCCTTAAACTTCACGTTTTACCAGCGCCGCTGTTCATGAACGCCCCTGCCGCCAACGCCTCCGCCTTGTTCGATCTCAAGAGCGCTTCGCTGACGCTGGAAGCCTTCCTGCTCAAGACCGGCAACCTGACCACCCTGGCGCAGGCCCTTGAAGCGCGCTTTGGCGCCACGCCCGACCTGTTCGACGGCGAACCCCTGGTCATCGACCTGACGCACCTGGCCAGCCTGGACGTCGCCATCGACTTCCCCGCGCTCATCGAGCTGCTGGGCCGCTACAAGCTCAAACCGATCGCCGTGCGCGGCGCCACCCGCAAGCAAGGCGAAGCCGCCCGCGCCGCCGGCCTGGTCGAAGCGCCCGACAGCGTGGCCGCGCCCGCCCGCGTCGAAACCGTCGAGGTGGTGCGCGAGGTCGTTCGCGAAGTGCGCGTCGAGGTGCCCGTTGAGGTCGAAGTGCCCGTGGCCGCCAGCACCGTGGTGCTCGACAAGCCGCTGCGCTCGGGCCAGCAGTTCTACGCCAAGGGCGGCGACCTCATCATCACCGCCGTGGTCAACCACGGCGCCGAGGTCATCGCCGACGGCAGCATCCACGTCTACGCGCCGCTGCGCGGCAAGGCGATCGCTGGCGCCAAGGGCAACCGCCAGGCCCGCATCTTCGCCACGGTGATGGAGCCCGAGTTGCTGTCCATCGCCGGCACCTACCGCACCACCGACAACCCGCTGCCCGACAACGTGCGCGGCAAGCCGGCGCAGATCCGCCTCGACGGCGAGCGCCTGGTCTTTGAACCCATTTCTTCCTGAAACCCCTCGCACCGATCCCTGAAAGGACCGCCCTCCCATGGCCAAGATCATCGTCGTGACCTCCGGCAAAGGTGGCGTCGGCAAGACGACCACCAGCGCCTCCTTCGCATCGGGCCTGGCCCTGCGCGGCCACAAGACGGCCGTCATCGACTTCGACGTCGGCCTGCGCAACCTCGACCTCATCATGGGTTGCGAGCGCCGCGTGGTCTACGACCTCATCAACGTCATCCATGGCGAGGCCAACCTGAACCAGGCCCTCATCAAGGACAAGCAATGCGAGAACCTGTTCATCCTGGCCGCCTCGCAAACGCGTGACAAGGAAGCCCTGACGCAAGAAGGCGTCGAGAAGGTCCTCAAGGACCTGGGCGACATGGGCTTCGAGTACGTCGTCTGCGACTCGCCGGCCGGCATCGAAACCGGCGCGCTCATGGCCATGCACTTCGCCGACGAAGCCGTCGTGGTGACCAACCCCGAGGTCTCCTCGGTGCGCGACTCCGACCGCATCCTGGGCATGCTCAGCAGCAAGACCAAGCGCGCCCAAGAAGGCGGCGAGCCCATCAAGGAGCACCTGCTGATCACCCGCTACAACCCCAACCGGGTTGAAGGCGGGCAGATGCTCTCGCTCGACGACGTCTATGACATCCTCAAGGTCAAGCTCATTGGCGTGATCCCCGAATCGGAGACGGTGCTCAATGCCTCCAACCAGGGCATTCCGACCATCCACATGAAGGGCACCGACGTGGCAGAGGCCTACAGCGACGTCATCGACCGGTTCCTGGGTCAGGAAAAACCCCTGCGCTTCATCGACGCCGAAAAGCCCGGCTTCTTCAAGCGCCTGTTCGGAGGCAAGTGAACACCATGGGATTCCTCTCCTTCTTCCTCGGTGAAAAGAAGCAGACGGCCTCGGTGGCCAAGGAGCGCCTGCAGCTGATCCTGGCGCACGAGCGCAACGGCCGCAGCCACAGCCCCAGCTACCTGCCCGACCTGCAAAAGGAACTGGTCGCCGTGATCTCCAAGTACGTGTCCATCAACCCGGACGACATCAAGGTGGCCATGGAACGCCAGGGCGACCTGGAGGTGCTGGAAGTCAAGATCGAGCTGCCTGAAGCCGGCCGCTGAGCCCGCTGACAGCCCGGCCCCGCCCAAGCCGGCCCTTCCCTTGCTGGGAGGTGGCCGGCTTCGCACTTGTTGCGGTGCACAATGCCAGGCAGCAACCATTTCGCGGAGGGCCCAGCCACCATGCGCTACGTCGTTTTCAACCAGAAGGGGGGCGTCGGCAAATCGACGATCGCCTGCAACCTGGCCGCCATCAGCGCGGCACAAGGCCTGCGCACGCTGCTGGTCGACCTCGACCCGCAGGGCAACTCCAGCCACTACCTCATGGGCGCGCCCGCCGAAGACGCCAGCCGCAGCGCCGCGGCCTTCTTCGAGCAGACCCTGCGCTTCACCGCCAAGCCCAGCGACATCCACGACCACATCGTGGCCACGCCTTGGGAGAGCCTGGACCTGCTGCCCTCGCACCCCTCGCTCGACGAGTTGCACGCCAAACTCGAGTCCCGCTACAAGATCTACAAGCTCAGGGACGCGTTGGAGGAAATCGGCCAAACGTACGACAGGATTTACGTCGATACCCCACCGGCGTTGAATTTCTACACCCGCTCGGCCCTGATTGCGGCGCAAGGCTGCCTGATTCCCTTCGACTGCGACGATTTCTCGCGCCGGGCGCTGTACACCCTGCTGGATAACGTCCAGGAAATCCGCGCCGACCACAACGACGAATTGAAAGTCTCCGGCATCGTGGTCAACCAGTTTCAACCCCGGGCCACGCTGCCGCAGAAACTGGTGCAGGAATTGATCGACGAGGGGCTGCCCGTGCTGCAGCCCTACCTCAGCGCCTCGGTCAAGATCAAGGAATCCCACCAGCTGTCGCGGCCGATGATCCACCTGGACGCCCGCCACAAGCTGAGTCAGGAGCTGGTGGCCCTGCACCAGCAACTGGGGGGGTGACGCCCCTCAAACGCACGTTTACAACACCAAGATCGTTAAAACCTCACGCATTTACACACTTTGTCATTTAAGCTGTTGACACTGTAAGAATGTGTGAGGCCGCTGGAACCGAGTTCAAACCCCCTGGCGGCCCTCGTTCCACGCGGGTTGCTGTCAGCCGGACCACTCTGGCGCAGCGGGTTCGTCACCGGTCTTGAGAGGTGTTGTTCATGTCCAGGCCCACTGTCAGGCTCGACCGTCCCTACAGTCACGCGATCACCGAAACGCAGCTGCTGCCTTTCACCATCCGGCTGGCCAGCAGCCAGGACGACATCGAAAAGGTCTGCCTGCAGCGTGCCCAGGCCTATGGGCGCCACCAGCCCGACCTGGTGACCCGCCTGACCCTGTCGCGCCCTGAACCCGACGACCTGCGAGACGACGTCCTCATCCTGATGGCGGAGTCCAAGGAAACTGGCGAGGTGGTCGGGGCGCTGCGCCTGCAGACCAACCTCAACCAGCCCCTGCGTTTCGAGACGGAGCTCGCGCTGCCCGAGCGGTTTCGCAACAAGCACCTGCTCGAAGCCGGCCGCATGACGGTTCGCAACGGCCCGGAAGGCCGCATGGTGCTGCCCGCACTGGTCAAGGCCGCCTTCGAGATCAGTTACCGCGTGGGCATCGATTTCTCGCTGCTGATCGGGCGCTCGCCCATCGACCGCATGTACCACGCCATGCAGTTCCAGGACGTGTTCGACGGCGAGAAGGTCGTCACCTCGGCCCAGCCGGGTGTGCCGGTCACGCTCTTCTACATGGACATCACCCAGGCCGACAACCGGTGGATCGCCGCGGCCTGCCCGCTCTACGGGTTCATGGCTCAGACGCTTCATCCGGATATCGACATCGACTTCGAACGTGCGCAGCGCAAATTCAGCGTGCCGCTGTCGATGGTGCACGAGCCCGAATTCAGCGAATCCCTCAGCTGACGCGAGGCGGCCAAACCGTGGTCGCAGATCGGGCCAATTTGCGACAGTTTGGCGGCAGATCCGCCAACTGCGAGAAAAAGGCGGCAGTTTGATCCGGTCATGCCTGCATTGCACCAGCTGAAAAGGGGAATAATGGGGCCCCAATCGCCTCCCTCATTTCGGGGGCAGGCTCAACACCACCCAGCGCAGAGGTGATATGGGGCCCGTCAGAGCAACCATGCAGAACATGTTGCGCACCCTGGGTAACCGGGGGTTTTCGAACGCCTCCCTGGAAACCGAATTCCAGGCAGCCTACCGCTCCTATGGCACGCGGTTCCTGTTCGTGTCGTCGATGGTCGCGGCGATCTATTTCATGGTGTTTTTCAGCTTTGACCTGCTGACCGGACACCGCCCCGTGACCGACCAGGTGCAACTGGGGCGCCTGGGCCTGTCGTGCGGCTTGCTGCTCTTCGGTTTCGCCACCCGCCTGAACAAGGCCTTTTTCGCCCGCCACTACACGGCCGCCTTCGTGGCCATCGTCAGCCTGGTCTGTTTGCTCAGCAACATGATCATCACCACCGGCCATTGGCGCGACGACCCGATGAGCCTGCTGTGGGGACTGACCTCGGCGACGGTGTTCGCCACGGTCATGGTGTATGGCTTTGCCCGGCTCACGGCCGGCCCCACCGTCGTGATCGCCGCGGGCATCGGCACCATGGCGCTGGCGTTCGCCTACCAGCAACCCCAGGCGCATGGCGTGGGTTTTCAGCGCATGGTGGTCCACCTCATCGCGGCCAATGCGCTGGGTTACTGCCTCTACCGCTTCTCGCTGGCGCGTGAGCGCAAGTTGTTCCTGCAGTCCAAACGCAAGAACCACATCGCCGAGCTGCGTCGCATGAAAGAGCAGGCCGAATCGGCCAGCCGCGCCAAGACGGCCTTCCTGGCCAACATGAGCCACGAGATCCGCACCCCCATGAACGGCGTCATCGGCGCGTTGAGCATGCTCAACGACGAGCACCTGTCCGAGCGCGATCGCCTGTTCGTCAAGTCGGCACGCGACTCGGCCCGCAACCTGATGCACCTGCTCAACGAGATCCTGGACTACTCCAAACTCGATGCGCACAAGATCCGCCTGTCGCCCTCGTCCTTCGACCCGCTGGCCCTGATCAGCGGCGTGGCCCACGCCTTCCAGGGCACCGCCGAGCAAAAGGGCATCGGCATCCGCCGCGACTGCCACCACGTGCCCGCGGACATCCGCAGCCTGACGGGCGACGAGGGCAAGATGCGTCAGGTGCTGCTCAACCTCGTGAGCAACGCCGTCAAGTTCACGCAGTGCGGCGAGGTGCTGCTGAGCCTGTCGGTGCGCAAGCTGGGCCCCGAGGTGGCACGGGTCACGCTCGATGTGTCCGACACCGGCGTGGGCATCCCTCCCGACGCCATCGACAAGCTTTTCCAGCCCTTCTACCAGGTCGAGTCCGGCAGCAACCGCAGTTATGGCGGCACGGGCCTGGGCCTGGCGATCTGCAAGCAGATCGTCGACGAGATGGGCGGTGAGATCACCGTGCGCAGCGTGCTGGGCATCGGCACGACCTTCGAGATCGCGCTCGACATGCCCTACAGCACCGAGGCCCTGAGCGAGGCCGAACGGCTGCAGGGCAGCGAGGGCTTCGCCGACACGCAACCCCCGGCCCTGGCCGACCTGCGCCTGCAAGGCGAGGTGCTGCTGGTCGAGGACAACGAGGTCAATGCCTTCATCGCCACGATGACGCTTGAGAGCCTGGGGGTGAGCTGCCAGCACGCCCGCAACGGCGAGGACGCCCTGGCGCTGTTCGGCCAGAACGCTTTCGATGTGGTCCTGATGGACTGCGAGATGCCGGTGATGGATGGCTACGAGGCCGCCCGCCGCATCCGTCAGATGGAAGCCGCCGACACCGCTCGCGAGCGCACCCCGGTGATCGCGCTGACGGCGCACGCGCTCAGCGGCGACCGCGAGGTGTGCCTGGCCAATGGCATGGACGACTACCTGACCAAGCCCTTCGACCGCGAAGCCCTGGCGGTGCTGCTGTCACGCTGGCTGCCGGTGAGCGAAGGCGCATCGGCACAAGGGAGCTGAGCCCCGGCGCAACAGGGGTCAGCGACGCCGGAACCAGCCCACGACGCGGCTGACCAGGCCCACACCTGCCACCACCGCGAGGCCGGCCAGCACACCGGCCAGCGCGTCCACCACCATGGGCGCCAGCACCGACAGCACCGGCCCGATGCCGGGCACCGCCTCGGCGGCGTGCTCCACCGCGTGAACCAGGTCGTGCGCACCGGGCAGGCCGTGCAGCAGGATGCTGCCGCCCACCAGGAACATGGCCGCGGTGCCCACCACCGACAGCGCCTTCATCATGCGCGGGGCCGTGGCCAGCAGACCCCGGCCGAGCAGTTGGGCCCCGGCATGGGCTCGCTGGCTCAGGTGCAGGCCCACGTCGTCCATCTTGACGATGGCGGCCACCAACCCGTAGACACCCACCGTCATGGCCAAGGCCACACCGCCCACCACCAGCACCTGCTGAGTCAAAGGGGCCAGGGCCACGGTGCCCAGGGTGATGACGACGATCTCGGCCGAGAGGATGAAGTCGGTGCGCACGGCACCCTGGATCTTCTCGCGCTCGAAGGCCACCATGTCCACCTGCTCATCAGCCACGGCCTGCGTGAGCGCGGCGTGGTGCGCGCCTTCCTCGTCGCGGTGCAGCAAGGGGTGGAGGATCTTCTCCGCGCCCTCGAAGCAAAGGAAGGCGCCCCCTGCCATCAGCAGAGGGGTGATCGCCCAGGAAGCCACCGCGCTGATGGCCAGGGCCGAGGGCACCAGGATCAGCTTGTTGCGAAACGAGCCCTTGGCAACGGCCCAGACCACCGGCAGCTCGCGCTCGGCTCGGATGCCGGAGACCTGCTGGGCATTGAGCGCCAGGTCATCACCCAGCACACCGGCCGTTTTCTTGGCCGCGACTTTGGACATCAGCGCGACATCGTCGAGCACGGTCGCGATGTCATCGAGAAGGATGAGCAGGCTGGACGCCACCTTGTTTTCTCCCTGGTTCTGTGGATGCCCGGATCTTATCGGCTCCGGCACCCACGCTCAGGGGCCTTGCGGCAAAGGTCTTCAGACCGCGTCGAACGCTTCCTGCAGCTCTTCGAACCAGGTGAGAAGGTCACCCTCGCTGACATCAAGCCAGTCCATCGCCGCCGCGCCATGCGCCACCCAGTCGGCGTCGGGGTCGAGCGCCTCGTGACGGCGCATCAGCCATTCGGCCAGCAAGCCGACGGACACCAGGGTGTTGACCTCGGGGTCGGCGCTGCGCTCACCCAGCGAGTCGAGGTCGTGGTGAAGGCGGATGGCCGCGGTCACCGTCGGCGCCAGGCGCCACAGGCGACACACCAGGGCGCCCACCACAGCGTGGTCGGTGCGATGGTTGGCGTTCTCGGTCTGCACGTAGGAGCGGTCGATGCGGGCACCCGCTTCGACCATCGTGCCCAGGTAGCCCTTGACGCTCTGAACCATCACCGGCATGCCCACGTGGCAGAACAGGCCGTAGGTGTGGGCCAGATCGGACGACATGCCAGGCAGGCGTTCGGCCAGGTGCGACATGGCCAGGCCACGCTTGGTGGAGCGCTCCCAGAAACGCTGCAGCTGCGGCGCGTTCACGCGCAGGGCCCCGCGGGCCAGGAAGCCGGTCATGACCGCCGCGGTGTGCTGCAGGCCCAGGCGGTTCATGGCCTGGCCGATGGTCTGCACGGCCGCGCCGCCCGCCGAGTAGACAGGGCTGTTGGCCGCGCGCAGCAGCGTGGCCGACATCGCCACGTCGCTGGTGGCGATGCGTGCGACCTCGTTGAGATCGGGCTCGGCAGCGGCCATGGCCTTCTGCAGGCGCGTGAGCAACTCCGGGCACGGCGGGATGACGATGTGCTGCAAGGGGCCGCTGCGGCGGGCCCGGTCGAGCTCCTGCAGGACATCGTCGATGGTGGACAACTCAGGGGCGGTGATCATGGAGACTGCAGGCATTCGGATGTGTGGATATCGACCAGGTAGAGCGCCGGCTGAAGCCCGCGATGCGGTGGTCGGCGGGTGCGTACACTGGCGCCTTCGCCTGGCTCCCATTCTCGTGCCTGAGACCCCATGCAGATCCTGCTCGCGCCCATGGAAGGCCTGCTTGACGCCCCCTTGCGTGACATCCTCACGCGGGCCGGCGGCGTGGATCGCTGCGTCTCCGAATTCATCCGCGTGACCGAGCGCGTTTTGCCTGAACGCGCCTTTCGCCGCATCATGCCGGAGCTCGGTCACGGTGGACGCACACCGGCGGGCGTGCCGGTGCGCGGGCAGCTGCTGGGCTCCGACGCGGCCTGCATGGCGGACAACGCCGCGCGCCTGGCGGAGCTGGGCTCACCCGGCGTGGACCTGAACTTCGGCTGCCCCGCCAAGGTGGTCAACCG
The DNA here is from genome assembly GCA_001770725.1 of Burkholderiales bacterium RIFCSPHIGHO2_01_FULL_63_240. Taxonomy (GTDB): domain Bacteria; phylum Pseudomonadota; class Gammaproteobacteria; order Burkholderiales; family Burkholderiaceae_C; genus Aquabacterium. The sequence continues at coordinate 124,005 of MERU01000009.1, read as the reverse complement.
CCACGGCGGCGGCGCCTCGCTGCTGCAGGACCCCGAGGACGTGCACCGCGTGGTCAAGGCCGTGCGCGCGGCCGTGCCCTCTCACATCGTGGTGTCGGCCAAGATGCGCCTGGGTTTTCACGACGACGCGCTGGCCGAGGACAACGCCCGGGCCATCGAAGCCGCAGGGGCCGACGAGCTGGTCGTGCACGGCCGCACCAAGGCACATGGCTACCGCCCGCCCGCTTACTGGGACCGCATCGCCCACGTGCGTGAAGCGGTAGGCATCCCGGTGGTGGCCAATGGCGAGATCTGGACGGTGGAAGACGCCAGGCGCTGCCTGGCCGAAAGCGGCTGCAGCGCCATCATGCTGGGCCGAGGCATGGTGGCCGACCCAGGGCTGGCGCTGGCCATCCGCGCCGAGCTGGGCTGGCCGGCCTGCCCGGCAGACGCCGGCCGCACCTGGGCAGACTGGAGCGACCTTCAACCCCTGCTGCACCGCTACTGGCAGCTGATCCAGCTGCGGGTGGTGCCCAAGCACCAGGCGGGTCGCATGAAGCAGTGGCTCAACTTCCTGCGCCGCCGCCACCCACAGGCCGAAGAGGCCTACCAGGGCCTGCGCACGCTGAACGACTCACGCCAGGTGGCGGCCTGGCTGGAGGCCAACATCGCCCGAGGCGATCAGCACGATCCGGGCCCTGGGGGCAGCGAGGTCGGAGACAATCACGCCTGCGCGCCGCTGACCGCCTGATCGCCAGCCCCCGCGCCTTCCTGCGCCGCTCCCTCACCCGCCCGAGCCCCGAAAGCCCCGCCCGATGGCCATCCAATGGTTCCCCGGTCACATGAACGTGACCAAAAAAGCCATCCTCGAACGCATCAAGGACATCGATGTCGTCATCGAGTTGCTCGATGCACGCCTGCCTGGCTCCAGCGCCAACCCCATGCTGGCCGCCATCACTGGCAACCGCCGCAAGCTCAAGGTGCTCAACAAGCAGGACCTGGCCGACCCGGTGCAAACCGAGGCCTGGCTGGCCTGGTACCGCGCCCAGCACGACACCGGCGCCATCTCGCTGGACGCAGGCGAGCGCGCACCGGCCCAGCGCCTGATCCAGGCCTGCCGCGAGCTGGCTCCCAACCGAGGTGGCATGGACAAGCCGCTGCGCGTGCTGATCTGCGGCATCCCCAACGTGGGCAAGTCGACCCTGCTCAACACCCTGGTCGGCAAAAAGGCCGCCAAGACCGGCGACGAAGCGGGCGTCACGCGCATCGAGCAGCGCATCAACCTGGCCAGCGACTTCTACCTCTTCGACACGCCCGGCATGCTCTGGCCCAAGATCCACGTCGAAAAAAGCGGTTACCACCTGGCCGCCAGCGGCGCCGTCGGGCGCAACGCCTACGACGAAGAAGAGGTGGCGCTGGAGCTGGCCAACAGCCTCAAGGGCCCCTACCCGCAGCTGCTGGCGGCCCGCTACAAGCTCGACGACATCGAAGCCATCCCGGCCAGGCACGACGACGCCCTGCTCACCGAGATCGGCCGCAAGCGCGGCGCGGTCATGAGCGGTGGCCGGGTCAACATGCAAAAGGCCGCCGAGGTGCTGATCAACGACTTCCGCTCGTCCATCCTGGGGCGCATCACGCTGGAGACCCCCGAGCAGTTCGAGGCCTGGTGCGCCGCCGCCGAGGCCGAGGAAGCCGAACGCCAGCGCAAGAAGCTGGCGCGCCAGAAGGCCGCCAAACGCGGCACCCGAGACTTCCGCAGCGATGACGACACCGACGCCGAAGACTGAGGGCGCGCCAGCGGCCGAAACCGTCTTCGCCCCCAAGGGCATGGCCCCCACGGCCGAGCAACGCGCCATCCAGCTGGTGCGCAAGTCCCACCTCATCATCGAGGCCAACGCGGGCGCGGCCAAGACCACCACGCTGGCGCTGCGCCTGGCCCAGGCCCTGCTGCGCGGCGCCGACCCCCAACGCGTGCGCGTGCTCACCTACACCGACGCCGCCGTGCAGGCCTTCAGCGACGCCATGGCGCGCATTGGCCTGGCCGCCGACACCCGCCGCCAGGTGCGCGTGCAAACGTTTGATGCCTTCTGCACCGAGCGCCTGCTGGCCATCGAGGGCACGCCCGTGCCCTTGCTCGACAAGGCCGAGCTGCTGCGCCCGCACGTGCTGGCCGCCATCGAGCGCGTGCTGCACAACGCCGACGAGCGCCACCCCGACGAGTTCACCTTCGACGGCCGCAACGAGGCCAGCGTCGAAGGCCTGCTGTCGGACTTCCTGCACCTCAAGGGCACGATGCAGCTGCAGCTGGAGACGGCCGACCGCGTGCTCACGCCGAAGCTGGCGGCCGAGCTGGGCCGCGAGTACGCCACGATCAAGGTCTTCCACGCTTATGAGCACATCCGCCGAGGTGGCCACCCCGACCACCCCGTTTTCCGGGCCGAGCACGATGCCACGTACGACCTGGCCCACCTGCTGACCGACGAAGACGCCTGGATCGGTGTGGGCCCCGAAGGCGAACACCCGCTCGCCATGGGCCTGCACCTCGTGCTGGTCGACGAGATGCACGACACCAACCGCGCCATGTTCACCGTGCTGCGCGAGCTCATGGCGCGCAACCGCGCGGGCTTCGTCGGTGTGGGCGACCGCGACCAGGTGATCCACGCCATCTCCGGCGCCGACGCCCGCTTCATGGGCGAGGCCTTCGACCGCGAGGTGGCGCCGGCCACGCGCATGCCGCTGAGCACCACCTGGCGCTTCGGCCAACGCCTGGCAGATGCCGTCGGCAAGCTGGCGCACAAGCCATGCGTGGCGCAGCGCCCGGCCGGGCTGGCCGACACCGAGGTCGAGCTCATCCGCACCACCGACGCCGCCGACCTGCGACTGCAATGGCGCCGGCTCATCAACGAGCGCTTTGGCCTGGACGCCAAGGCCCCGCTGTCAGGCGTGGCCATCCTGCTGCGCCAACCCCACCAGTCGGTCGAGCTCGAGAACCTGCTGCTCGACCACGGCATCGACCACCGCACCACGGGCTTTCTGCCCTACCTGCAGCGCCCCGAGGTGCTGTTCGTGCGCGGCCTGCACGCCTGCGCCCGCGACGCCCTCGGCCTGATCGAGCGCCCCGACACCCGCGAGGCCGTGCTGCGCGCGCTGCTGCGTTTTGCCGGCTCGCACGTGGACACGGGCGACCTCAGCCCCGAACAGGCCGATGACACCGCGCTGCTCGACAAGCTGGAGAAGCAAGCCATCAAGGCGGTTTGCGACGACCCCTCGCTGGCGCCTGGCTTCCTGGCCAACCAGGTGTTGCGCAACGCGCCCCCGGCGGTGCTGCCGCTGCTCGAAGACGCCCTGGACGTCATCGACAGCGACGACCCCGATGTGTGGCAGCGCCGCTTCGTGCGCGTGCTGCAGCCGCAGCGCCTGGCCTCGCGCATGATGGTGCGCAAGCAGGACATCGACCAGGTGGTGGGCAACCTCGAAGGCCTGATCCGGTCGGCCTATGGCTACGACCACCTCACGTCGTTCTTTCGCGCGATGAACGAGCGCGAGGTGCGACAACATGGCATGCTCAGGAAACACGCCCTGCTTCTGTCCAGCATCGAAGCAGCCAAGGGCCTGGAGTTCGACCACGTCATCCTGCCGGGCCTGAACAAGGGCGAATTCGCCCTGGGCGGCCACTCGGTGGACAATCGCAACCTGCTCTACGTCGCGATGACCCGCGCGCGGCGGCGCCTGACCATCCTGTGCGATGCGAGCCGCCCCAGCGCCTACCTGCGGGACGCCGGTCTGCTCTGACCCGCGCCCTCCCCCACACCACAACAACAAACAAGAAAAGAGACACCATGCCCCAACACGAACACATCAGCATGGCGCTGTTCTGCGACTTCGAGAACGTTGCCCTCGGCGTGCGCGATGCCAACTACGAGAAGTTCGACATCAAGCGCGTGCTCGAGCGCCTGCTGCTCAAGGGCAGCATCGTCGTCAAGAAGGCCTACTGCGACTGGGAGCGCTACAAGGGCTTCAAGGCCCCCATGCACGAGGCCAACTTCGAGCTCATCGAGATCCCGCACGTGCGCCAGTCGGGCAAGAACTCGGCCGACATCCGCCTGGTGGTCGATGCCCTTGACCTTTGCTACACCAAGGCCCACGTCAACACCTTCGTGATCATCTCGGGTGACTCCGACTTCTCGCCCTTGGTCTCCAAACTGCGCGAGAACGCCAAACACGTCATCGGCGTGGGCGTCAAGCAATCGACGTCCGACCTGCTGATCGCCAACTGCGACGAATTCATCTACTACGACGACCTGGTGCGCGGCACGGCCCGCAAGCCGGGCGCAGGCGCGCAAGGCGGCCGCGACGGCGGTGGCAACACCCGCCGCAGCCCCGAAGAAGAAAAGCGCCGCCGCGAGGAGATGGACAAGCGCCGCGCCAAGGCCGTCGAGATGGCCGCCGAGACCTACGAAGCGCTGGTCACCGACCGCGACGACGGCGGCCGCATCTGGGCCTCGGTGCTCAAGGAAGCCATCAAGCGCCGCAACCCCGGCTTCAACGAGAACTACTACGGCTTTCGCACCTTCGGCAACCTGCTCGAAGAGGCGCTGGCGCGCGGCCTGCTGGACTTCGGGCGCGACGAAAAATCGGGCACCTGGGTGGCCCGTGGCAGCGGCGTGCCCAGCGCCACCGCCCGCGCCCGCGCCGATGCGGCGGCACAGGCCGAAGCACAGGTCGCCGAGCAGGACGTGGATGTGCGCCCAGCGCAAGAGCAGGAGGCCGCACACCCCGTGGCTGCCTTGCCTGAAGACCTCGCCGATGACGAATCGGACGGCAACGTAGCGGCTGAAACATCCGCGCAGGATGCCGCCTCGGCGGACGAAGGCCGAGGCCGCCGCCGCAGTCGCGGTGGCCGTGGGCGCAACAAGGGCGAAGGCCGCGAAGTGCGTGCAGAGGGTCGCACAGAAGGACGCGCGGAAAGTCGTGGCGACAGCCGCACCGATGACCGAAGCCATGATCGAGGCACCGGCCGCACTGAAAGCCGCTCCGAAAGCCGCAACGACACCCGAGGCGACTCACGCCACCGCGCCGATCGCGCCCCCCGCGAAGCTGCTGTGACCGCCGAAGCACCGGCGCCCCGCAAGGCTCAGGCGGACAGCGCGCCCCCGGCCGCTGTGTCCGCCGCACCCGCCCCGGCCGAGGCCCCGGCAGCCAAGAAGGCGGCCCGCAAGAGCGCGCCTCGCAAGACGGCCGCCAAGACCGCCAACACGACCGATGGCAAACCCGCCCGCAAGGCGGCCAAGGCACCGGCGAAGAAGGCCTCGAAGGCCGCCTCCGGCAGCGACCAGGCCTGATCAGGCCTGAACGGGCCCGCTGCCCGGAGGGTCAGCCCTGCACGCGCGCCCAGTGCTGCTGGAGCGAGGGCAGCACGCCTGCCGGGTTGCCCACCAGGCCCATGTGGCCCAGCCCCTTGAGCACCTCGACCTGCGCGTGCGGGTTGACCGCCGCCAGGCGACGCACCATCTCGCGGGCAGGCGACTGGGTGTGCTCACCCTTGACCAGGGTCAGGGGCACCTTGAAGCGGTAGGCATCGAAGGGCCGAGGCTCTTCGAACACCATGCGCACCTCCTGGAACATCTTCCAGCCCACCAGACGGGCCATGTCCTTGGCCTTGTCCGGCATCGAGGCCCACATGCCCGGGTGGTTCCAGTAGTCGACGAAGTTCTCCAGCCAGGCGTCCTGTCCGCCCGTGCTGGCGTCCAGGAATCGATCGGGCTTCTCGGTGAACTCGCGCACCTGCTGAGCGACGTCCTCCGGCAACTCGTCGACCAACGGGCGCAAGGCACCGAACAGCACCGGCTCGTACAGCCACAGCGACTTGACCGGCACCTCGGGGTCGAGCGCCAGGGTCAGTGCCACCAGCCCACCGTAGGAATGCCCGCCCAGGTGCACGCCCGTCGTGCCCGCCGGGATCTGCGACTTGATGTGGGCAGCCTCTTCGGCCACCGTCACCTTCGTGCCCCGTGGGATCAGGTCGGGCAGGCTGTAGCCACGGTTGGTGGGCGTCAGCGGTGCGATGCCGGCTGGCAGGTCCACCAGCAGCTTGTTCCACATGAAGGGGCCCACCCCGGTGGAGTGGACGAAGAGCGCGACATCTGACATGGGAGCCTTTCCAGACTGCTTGCATGAAGAAAGTAGATGCGCAGCCTACTCGCTTTACTTGCATGAAGCAAGTAAGATGCGATCACCATGCGTCGCACCTCGTTTTCGGACATGAGCTGTTCCATCGCCCGCTGCCTCGAGCAGGTGGGCGACTGGTGGACGCTGCTCATCGTGCGCGAGGCCTTCTTCGGCACCCGCCGCTTCGGCGAGTTCCAGTCGCACCTGGGCATCGCGCCCAACGTGCTGAGCGCCCGGCTGCACGGCCTGGTGCAGCACGGCATCCTGCAGGCGGTGGCGCAAAGCGAGAACGGTCGCGTGCTCGACTACCGGCTCACCGACAAGGGCCGCGACCTGTTTCCCATCGTCATCGCCATGCTGCAGTGGGGGGACCGCCACGCCCCGGCGCCCGAGGGCCCGCCGGTGCAGATCGTCGACCGCGAAAACGGGCGGCCCATCGCCGCGCTGCAGGTGCGCTCGGACGATGGCCGGGTGCTGCAGGCCCGCGACGTGCGCGTGCGCGCCACGTAGGCCTTCGCTGACAAGCATCCGCGGCCTTGTCTTGCTTCCTCGCCCACGATGGGCCGGCAAAGTGAACCCGTGGCCCAGAGGTCACACGGGTGCTTAGGCACCCGCCGTTCATCACAACAGAGGAACCCCCATGAAGCGACACATCGCCATCCTGCCCATCGCCCTTTGCCTGGGCTTCCTGCAGCACGTTCAGGCCGCGAGCCCGACGACGATCAACGACGAGGTCTACAAGCTGGCCAAGGACGACCTGGAGCAGCACTACGCCCGTGAGAAGCTGACCTGCGACAACGTCAGCGGCAACGCCAAGGACATCTGCAAGGCCGAGGTCGCAGGTGCCGAGAAGGTGGCCCAGGCCCGTTTGAAGGCCCAGCACACCGGCAAGCAGGCCGACAAGGATGCCGCCACCGAAGCGGGCATCGATGCCCGCCACAAGATCGCCAAGGAGCGTTGCGACGACCTGCAGGGCAACCAGAAGGACGTCTGTGAAAAGCAGGCCAAGGCCGAGCACGACAAGTCCATGGCCAGCCTGAAGGCCCGCCAGGAGATCAAGGAAATCCGTGACGAAGCGGCGGAGAAGAAGCGCGACGCCGACTACAAGGTGGCCAAGGAGCGCTGCGAAACCCTGGCAGGCTCGGCCAAGGACGCCTGCCAGGCCTCGGCCAAGGCCCGCTTCAACGTCAACTGACGCTGACGACGCGACACGGGGCACCCGGGGCACTGGCGGCCACGCCGATCAAGGTGTGGCCGCCTTGCCATGCCATTCACTGCACCGTGTAGCCCCCGTCGACCACCCAGCCCTGCCCGCTCACGTAGCTGGCAGCAGCCGACAGCAGGAAGGCCACCACCTCGGCCACCTCTCTAGGCTGACCTGGCCGCCCGGCCGGCGAAGTGCTCATCATGCCTTGCAGGTTCTCTCGGCCGCCGAAACCTTGCAGTGCCATGGGCGTCTCGATCGGCCCGGGCAGCACCGCGTTGACGCGGATGCCCTGCTTGAAATACTCGAGCGCCGCCGTCTGGGTCAGGCCCATGACGGCGTGCTTGCTCGCGTTGTAGTGCGCGATGCCCGGAAAGCCGATTTGCGCCACGATGGACGCGTTGTTGACGATCGCACCGCCTCCGCTCTGCAGCATCGCCGCGATCTGGTGTTTCATCGACCAGAAAACGCCCATCACGTTGGTGCGCCAGACGGCCTCGAAGGCCTCGGTCGTCATCTCGTGCAGCGGCTGGCCCGTGCCCAGCAGACCCGCGTTGTTGAAGGCACCATCGAGCCGACCGAAGTGCTCGACCGCCTGAGCAACAGCCCGGCGCACGTCGTCTTCGCTGTCGACATCCATGCGCAGCACCAAGGCGCGACCGCCCGAGGCCTCGATCTCGTGGGCCACGTCGGCACAGGCCGATTCGCGGCGCGCCGCCAGCGCGACATTGGCCCCGCGTGAGCCCAGCAGCCGAGCGGTGTCGGCGCCCATGCCCGAAGACGCGCCGGTGATGAAGAAGGTCTGGCCTTGCATGTCCATGTCTGACTCCTGCGTTGGGAAATTGAAAACAGGCACAGCGTAGGCGCGCCCGATTCACCGCACAATCCGCTCATCATTCAATGCATTGATGAGCAGGATTCAGCAATGAGCACCCCTCCCCTGCAGGACCTCCAGGCCTTCTCGGCCGTCGCCCGCCTGGGCAGCTTCCGCCGCGCCGCGGTCGAGATGGGCGTCAGTGCCTCCGCCTTGAGCCACACCATCAAAGGCCTGGAGCAGCGCCTGGGCCTGCGCCTGCTGCACCGGACCACGCGCAGCGTGTCGCCCACCGAGGCGGGCAGGCAGTTGCTCGCGCGCCTGGCCCCGGCCCTGCAGGACATCGCCTGCGCGCTGGAGGACATCAACGCCTTCCGCGACAGCCCCATGGGCACCGTTCGCATCAACGCCCCGCGTGCCGCCTGCCAGTGGGTGCTGCCGCCGCTGGTCAGCACTTTCTTGCAGCGCCACCCCGGCATGCGGGTGGAGGTCGTGGCCGACGACCGCTTCGTCGACATCGTGGCCGAGGGCTTCGACGCCGGCGTGCGCTTTGGCGAAAGCCTGCAGCAGGACATGGTGGCCGTGCCCCTCGGGCCGGCCCAGCGCTTCGTGGTGGTGGCGTCGCCCGATCACATCGCCCGCCATGGCCGCCCCAAGCACCCGCGCGACCTGCAGCGCCACCCCTGCATCCGCATCCGCTTTCCGAGCGGCAGCTACTTCAAGTGGGAGTTCGTCAAACGCCAGCACGCCGTGCAGGTCGAGGTGGACGGCCCGCTGGCCAGCGACGACCTGCATTTGATGGTGCAGGCCGCCGAAGCGGGCGTGGGCCTGGCCTACACCTACGAGCAACACGCCCTGCCGGGTTTGCAGGCCGGCCGACTCGTCAGCGTGCTCGACGACTGGTGCCCGCGCGTGCCGGGCTTTTGCCTGTATCACCCCAGCCGCAAGCTGATGTCGGCGGGCTTGCGCGCCTTCATCGACCACGTGCGCCTCACCCATGAGGGGGTGGCCGCAAGCTAGGGGGAGGCCCTAGTTCGCAGGATGTGTCGAGGGCTGCGTGTCCCTACCGTTCGGGTGCTGTCTGCAAACCCCAAGGAAAGGACCTCACCATGCCCACCATCGCCTTCCAGGGCCCCCTGGTTGCCCTCAATCGCCTCGACATCATCAGCCTCTACAAGGAGTGCCAGCCACGTGTGCTGGTCGTCACCGACACGCTCAACTTCGACCCCACACAAGGCTTCGGCCTCACGCAGTTCGTCAACACCCTCAAGGGCTCGACCATCCACGGCATGACGCCCAAGGTGGTCACCGCCAGCCGCAGCGCAGACCCCAACGCCGACATCCCCAACTTCGACTTCAACGACGCCAGCAAGGGCCTGGTCATCTCGCGCTACGACGTCGTGTTCCTGTTCGGCGCACGCTCCGAAGGCGTGAGCGACCTGCCTGCGGCGCAGGTCGACACCATCGCCAAGTTCATGGAAGCCGGCGGCGGCGTCTTCGCCACGGGCGACCACCAGACACTGGGCGCCTCGCTGTGCGGCAACGTGCCGCGTGTGCGCGCCATGCGCCGCTGGAAGGCCGCGCAGACACCGCCCCACGTGAGCAACACCAACCGCTTCTCGACCAACCTCTCAGGCCCCAACGAAGGCGAAGAGTTCAGCGACCAGTCCAACACCGAGCCGCAGCGCCTGTACCTGAACTTCCGCACCCAGGCCGGTGGCGTGGGCAGCCCGCACCCGCTGGTGCAACTCAAGGCCCCGCGCCGCGCGATGGAGGTCTACCCCGACCACCCGCACGAGGGCGAGTGCCTGGTGCCGGCCAGCCTGGCGGGCAGTTTCACGGTGGGAGGGCAGTCGGTGCCGGAATGGCCCGACGACCTCACCGGCGCCGCCTTGTCACCCGAGGTCGTGGCGATGTCGGTGTCGCATGGCGACGGTTTCCCGGGCGGCCCCACCGGTGCCAAGCAGGCGCTCAGCCCCAGGCTGTTCGCCGCCATCGTGGCCTACGACGGGCACCGCGCCAACAAGGGCCGCGTGAGCACCGACTCGACCTGGCACCACTTCATCAACATCAACATCGATGGCACCGGCGAGCCTGGTTTCAACGGCCTGCAAGCGCCTGCAGGGGTGGACACCGAAGCGCTCAAGCGCATCCGCGAGCACTACGTGAACCTGGCGACCTGGCTGATGCCCAAGAAGGTGCGCAAGTGCCTGCGCTTCCCGCTGGTGCTCGAAGAACTCTCGCGCTTCCCGCTGATGGAAGAGCTCGAGCTCAAGCCCATCAAGGAAGCCACCGTGACCGAGTTGACCGAAGCCGGCGCCGCCTTGCTGCAAAGCCTGTCGCGCCGCGTGGCACCGTGGGAGGTGAACGCCTTCGTGCTGGACACCTTGTCGGAGAGCTTGGGTGAGGCCGAGGCCCTCAGGTTGCTAGACCAGGGCGACGCCGCCACCGCCCTGCGCAACCAGGACATCGCCCATGCGGCCATGGGCGGCATGCTCACCGGCGTGGCCAGCAAGCTGGCCGAGTTGCCCACGATCAAGGAGGTCGTGCCGCACCGCACCTTCGAGGCCGCGGCGCTCGAAGGCAGCAAGGTCGCGACCAAGCTGGCGCTGGGCCGCAAGCGCGAGCAGCTCAAGCAGATGGACGAGCTGCTGTCTCGACTGCAGTCGGCCGGCGAGCTGCGCTGATGCGCTGATGCGCTGATGCGTTCATGCCTCAGCGGACGAGGCCTGCTGCGCCCGGTGGCTCAGCGCCGGGTGGGGATGCGCCAGACCACCCAGGCGCCCAGCAGGCCCGAGCCCACCACCACGGCGGCCAACCAGGGCCGCGCAGACAGGTGCCAGGCCGACAACGTCACCATCACCAGCATCATGGTGGTGGCCAGCCACTTGACCTTCAAGGGCAAGGAGCGGTGCGACTCCCAGTCGCGCACCATGGGGCCCAGCCAGCGATTGGCCAGCAGCCAGGCGTGCATGCGCGGAGAGGACTTGGCAAAGCAGCCCGCGGCCAACAGCACGAACGGCGTGGTGGGCAGGCCGGGCAGGATGGCCCCGGCCACGGCCAGGCCCAGCGAGATCACCCCAGCGGCAACCAGCAGGCTGCGTTGGAGGCGTCCCGCTGCGTCGATCACTTCCAGCTGTCCTTCAGCCCGGTGACCTTGTTGAACACCGGCTTGCCCGGCGCGTGGTCCAGGCGGTCGGCCACAAAGTAGCCAAAGCGCTCGAACTGGAACTTCTGATCGGGCAGCGCCGCGGCCAGCGAGGGCTCGACGTAGGCCTGGACCACCTTGAAGCTGTCGGGGTTCAGGCTGGCCTTGAAGTCCTTGCCGCCGGCATCGGGCTGCGGGTCGGTGAACAGGCGGTCGTAGAGGCGCACCTCGGCCGCGACGCCATCGGCTGCGCCCACCCAGGTGATGGCGGCCTTGACCTTGACGCTGTCGGCGCCGGGCGTGCCGCTCTTGGTGTCGGGCACGACGGTGGCAAGCACCTCGATGACCTTGCCTTCAGCGTCCTTGGTGCAGCCGGTGCACTCGATGACGTAGCCGCCCTTGAGGCGCACCTTGTTGCCGGGGAACAGGCGCTTGTAGCCCTTCGGCGGCACCTCTTCGAAGTCTTCGCGCTCGATCCACACCTCGCGGCCCAGCTTGAAGTGGCGCACGGGGGACTCGACGCCTTCAGGCGGGTGCGGCAGGGCCGGCAGCGAGCAGGCCTCCAGGTGACCGGCGCCCATGACTTCGTCCCAGTTGGTGAGCACCAGCTTGACCGGGTCGAGCACGGCCATGCCGCGGTGGGCCTTGTTTTCCAGGTCGTCGCGCAGGGCGATGTCGAGCGTGCTGTAGTCGATCCAGCTGTCGGACTTGCTCACGCCGATGCGCTCGCAGAACAGCTGGATGGCCTCGGGCGTGTAGCCGCGGCGGCGCAGGCCGGCGATGGTCGGCATGCGGGGGTCGTCCCAGCCGCTGACCACGCCCTCATCCACCAATTGCTTCAACTTGCGCTTGGAGGTGATGACGTAGGTCAGGTTCAGGCGCGCGAACTCGTATTGCTTCGGGTTCGGGTGCTTGAGCAGGCCCAGCTTGGCCAGGTTGTCGACCAGCCAGTCGTAAAAAGGGCGCTGGTCTTCGAACTCCAGCGTGCAGATGGAGTGGGTGATCTGCTCGAGCGCGTCTTCGATCGGATGGGCGAAGGTGTACATCGGGTAGATGCACCACTTGTCGCCGGTGTTGTGGTGGGTGGCGCGGCGGATGCGGTAGATGGCCGGGTCCCGCATGTTGATGTTGGGGCTGGCCATGTCGATCTTGGCGCGCAGCACCATCGAGCCATCGGGGTGCTTGCCGTCGCGCATTTCGCGGAAACGCGCGAGGTTCTCGTCCGGTGTGCGGCTGCGGAAGGGGCTGTCCTTGCCGGGGGCGGAAAAGTCACCGCGGTTGACGCGCATCTCTTCCGGCGTCTGCTCGTCCACATAGGCCAGGCCCGCCGAGATCAACGCCTCGGCCGAGCGGTACATGAAGTCGAAGTAGTTGCTGGCGTAGTAGAGGTGGCTCTCGGGCTGGCCGTTGAAGTTCGAGTCCCAGTTGAAGCCCAGCCACTTGACGGCGTCCAGGATGGCGTCGACGTACTCCTGCTCTTCCTTCTCGGGGTTGGTGTCGTCAAAGCGCATGTGGCAGACGCCACCGTAGTCGCGCGCCAGGCCGAAGTTCAGGCAGATGCTCTTGGCGTGGCCAACGTGCAGGTAGCCGTTGGGCTCGGGCGGGAAGCGCAGGCGAACCTTGGCCGGATCGGGCTGCCCCGCCTCGTGGTGGGCGGCATCACCAGGCGAGCCGGCCCAGCGGCGGCTGGCGTAGGTGCCCTGCTCCAGGTCGCGGTCGATGATGCCGCGCAGGAAGTTGGTGGGCTTGTGGGGAACGTTCGGATCGGTGGCGTCGGTCATGCCCCGATTCTATCGAGGCCCATCGAGGCGGGGCAGCGCGCCATCGGTTAAGGTCGAAAGCCGACACCGAACCGGAGGATGCGCATGGGCAAGAAATCGGGCCGATCACCAAATGGCAGGAAAGACGGCGAAAAACTCGGCCGCAAGGAATACGAAGCCGCGCTGGAGCCGATGCAGCTGGAGCTGGCGCAGATGTCGCGCTGGCTGGCCCACTGCCACAAGCGCCTGCTCATCATCTTCGAGGGGCGCGACACGGCGGGCAAGAGCGGCGCCATCCGCGCCATCTCCGATGTGCTCGACCCGCGCCGCTGCCAGGTGGTGGCCCTGGGCAAGCCTTCCGAGCAGGAGCGCGGCCAGTGGTACTTCCAGCGCTACGTGCCCCACCTGCCCTCGGCCGGCAACGTGGCCATGTTCGACCGCAGCTGGTACAACCGCGCCGGCGTCGAGAAGGTCATGGGCTTTTGCACCGACGCCGAATACCGCCAGTTCCTCCAGACCGCGCCGCAGTTCGAACGCATGCTGGTGGACGACGGGCTGCTGCTGTTCAAGTACTGGCTGTGCGTGGACCAGGCCGAGCAGGAAGAGCGCTTCGCCGAACGCCTGGCCGACCCGCTCAAGCGCTGGAAGCTCTCGCCCGTGGACGTGGTGGCGCGCACCCAGTACGCCGACTACGGCCGGGCCCGCAACGCCATGCTCAAGGCCACCCACACCGAGCACGCCCCCTGGACGCTGGTGGACTTCAACGACCAGCGCCTGGGGCGCCTGACCCTGCTGCGCCACCTGCTCGATCACCTGCCTGACCAGAAGGTGCCGACCGAGCCCATCGAGATGCCGCCGCTCAAGGGCCGCCCGGGCAAGGAAAGCTACCCTGCCGGGCACGCGCCGCTGGCGCCTTTCCCCCTGCCGGTTCAAACGAACGATTGAATAGACCACACTGGGAAAAACACACCGTTTCAAACACCCCCCATTTAAGCGTGAGGCATCAATTCGGCTCGTAAACCCTGTGCGGGAGGGCGGCCGTGGCCCGGGAAGATCCGCCCCAAGCCACACCAACCGCCCGCCAACATGCTCACCACCCGCTACCAGAAGGTCCAGACGCTCACGGTCACCGATGTCCTGCGCATGCACGCGCTGTTCGAGGCCCATTACGCGAGCAGCCCGCTGGCCACCTTCATGGACGACCTCTCACGCAAGGAAGGCGTCTTCGTCGTGCGCCGCCGCAGCGACGGCGAGATCGTCGGTTTCTCGACGCTGGGCGTCTACCAGTTCGAGCTGGGCGGTCGCAAGGCCAAGGGCCTGTTCAGCGGCGACACCATCATCGAGAGCGCTCACCGGGGCTCTCGCACGCTGCAGCAGGCTTTCGCCTGGAAGCTGTTCGTCGAAGCCATCAAGGCGCCGCTGACGCCCCAGTACTGGCTGCTCATCAGCAAGGGCTACAAGACCTACCTGCTGATGGCACGCAACTTCCCCGACTTCCACCCCCGCCGCGCGCAGGCCAACCCCGACATGGCGGAGATGGTGGCCAGCTACTGCGAAGCGATGTTCCCCGGCAAGCTCGATCGGGACACGATGCTGCTGCACTTCGGTGACGACGCCAACCGCCTCAAGCCGGATGTGGCCGACATCACCGACGACATGCGCTGCGACCCGGACATTCGCCACTTCGAGCGCCTCAACCCGACGTGGGCGCAAGGCACGGAGCTGCCCTGCATCGCCCGCGCCGACCTGAAGGCCTTCTTCATGGCCATCGGGCCCTTCCTGCGCAAGGTCTGGCGCGACCGCACGCGCACGCGCCAGCCGGTGGTGGCCGCGCCTCAGGGCGCCCGGGTTTCCCGCTCGGCCTGATCGCCCTCGGGCGCCATGCCCGTTGCGCTGCCCGCACCCGACTGGCGGCCTTCGGCGGCGCGCTCGGCATAGCGGTTGAAGCGCCAGGCGCTGGACTCGATGGTGATGCGCCGCCAGGTCTCGCGCTTTTCGCCCGGGCTCATCTCGGGCCACAGCTGCACCTCGTCGAAGGTGCGCCCGCAGCCCTTGCACAGGTCATCGCCCTGGCTGGTCGAGCAAATGGCGATGCACGGCGTGTCGGGCGTGGTTTCGTACCACTTCAGCCAGGCCTGGTAGGCCGCGCGGGGCATGGAGTCCTCGTCGCACAGCTGCTCATGGTGGTAGACCATCAGCGCGTAGACCTCGGCGAGCTTTTTCACCTCCGGCGCCAGGCTGATGCCGTCGGGCGAAGGCGAGCGCTCGCGCCACCAGTTGATGGCGGACTCGATGTCGGTGATGTGGATGCCGGCCATGGTCTGCTGACGGTGTGCAAGAAGGGAAGGCGCGCAGCCGGCGTCAGGCTTGCGCGGCCTTGGCCGCTTTGTCGGCCTCGGCTGCGCGCGTGGCGTCGACCAGGGCGGCCAGGGCGTCGGACACGGCCTGGGCGTCCACGCCTTCGGCGCGCGCCACCGGGGCCTCGGCCAGGGCGGCGTCGCCTTCGGCCTTCAGGCGCTTGACCCAGTTACCGGCCTCGCGGCCATCGGCCAGGCCACGGCTTTGCAGCAGCAGCGCGCCCTGGTGGGTGGTGAGCTTGAAGTAGAACAGGCCGTCCGCTTCGCGGTACTGCTTGATCTGAGGCAGCGCTTGCTTGTCGGCAGCGGCCTTGGCGGCCGGTTGGGCCACGGCCACCATCTTGCGCAGGCCCACGGCCTGGCGCAGCTCAGCGATGAAAGGCGTGGCCGTGCGGCGGGCCTTGTCGGCGCCAGCCTGCAGCACCTCTTCGATGCGCTCGGGGTGGGCGACCAGCTCGGCGTACTGCGCGCGCATCGGGCCCACGTGGGCCTCGATCAGGTCGACCACGCGCTGCTTGGCATCGCCCCAGCCCAGGCCGGCGACCAGGTCGCGGCGGAAGGCCTCGCGGGTGGCGGCGTCGGCGAAAGCATCGTGGAGGGTGACCAGGTGCGAGGCCTCGGGGTCCTTGGGCTCACCCGGCAGGCGGGAGTCGGTCACCACGCGGGCGATGGCGTCTTTGAGGCCCTTGGCACCGCCTTCGAACAGGGGCACGGTGTTGTCGTAGCTCTTGCTCATCTTGCGGCCGTCCAGGCCGGGCAAGGTGGCCACGCTCTCTTCGATCTCGGCCTCGGGCAGCACGAACAGCTCTTTGCCCGCACCGTAGAGGTGGTTGAAGCGCTGGGCCACGTCGCGCGCCATCTCGATGTGCTGCACCTGGTCGCGGCCGACGGGCACGCGATGGGCGTTGAACATGAGGATGTCGGCGGCCATGAGCACCGGATAGCAGAACAGGCCCATGGTGACGCCGTCGTCGGGCTCGGCGCCCTTGGCCTCGTTGGCGTCGACCGAGGCCTTGTAGGCGTGGGCGCGGTTCATCTGGCCCTTGGCGGTCACGCAGGTCAGCAGCCAGTTGAGCTCGGTGATCTCGGGGATGTCGCTTTGCGCGTAGAAGGTCACGCGCTGGGTGTCGAGGCCTGCGGCCAGCCAGGTGGCGGCGATTTCGAGGCGCGAGCGGGCGATGCGCGCCGGGTCGTCGCACTTGATGAGGGCGTGGTAGTCGGCCAGGAAGAAGAAGCTCTCGACACCGCTCTCGCGGCTGGCCGCGATCGCCGGGCGGATGGCGCCGACGTAGTTGCCGAGGTGGGGGGTGCCGGTGGTGGTGATGCCGGTGAGGACGCGCTGGTTCATCTGGTGATTTTAGGGGTGGTGGGGATGGGTTGGGGATGGGTTTGCCACGGTTGGAGCAACGGGATGGGGGCGAGGGGGGCCTGCTCCGGCCCTGCGCGGGGCACCAC
The DNA here is from genome assembly GCA_001770725.1 of Burkholderiales bacterium RIFCSPHIGHO2_01_FULL_63_240. GTDB lineage: Bacteria > Pseudomonadota > Gammaproteobacteria > Burkholderiales > Burkholderiaceae_C > Aquabacterium. The sequence continues at coordinate 107,120 of MERU01000009.1, read as the reverse complement.
CGCGCTTTGCTGACCTCACCCCTTGAACGCGAGCCTGGCCGTTGCAGAGCCATGACACCGCACATGTCGGGCCTGCGCAGGCCCCCCTCGCCCCCATCCCGCGACAAACCGTGGCAGGCGGAGAAGGAAGAAGGCGGGCGACGCTGGCGTCGCCCGCCTTCTTCCGCAACCCACGCAGTGCGCGGTGGCTCGGGTTCGGTGGGTGGGGAGCGTGTGAGCCGGCCCGACATGTGCGGTGTCATGGCTCGGCAACCACCTGGCCGGTGTTCAAGGGGTGACGAATGCAGCGCTCGGTGGTGCCCCGCGCAGGGCCGGCTCACACGCTCCCCACCCAGCGAGCCACGCCCCAGCCGCAGCACGAAACCCAACCTAAAAACCTACCCCGCCCCCAAGAACCTAAAATGCACGGCTCACCATGAAATCCATCGTCATCCTCATCAGCGGCCGCGGCTCCAACATGGAAGCCATCGTGCACGCCTGCCAGCAAGAAAGCTGGCCCGCCCGCATCGCGGCCGTGATCAGCAACAAGGCCGATGCCTCGGGGCTGCGGTTCGCCGCCTCGCATGGCATCGCCACGGCGGTGGTCGACCACAAGGCTTTCACCTCGCGGGAAGCCTTCGACGCCGAACTGGCCAAGGTGATCGACGGTTTCTCGCCCGACGTCGTGGTGCTGGCCGGCTTCATGCGCATCCTGACCGAGGGTTTCGTGCGCCACTACGACGGGCGCCTGCTCAACATCCACCCCTCTCTGCTGCCGGCCTTCCCCGGGCTGCACACCCACCAGCGCGCCATCGAGGCCGGCTGCAAACTGGCCGGGGCCACGGTGCACTTCGTCACGCCTGAGCTCGACCATGGTCCCATCGTCATGCAAGCTGCGGTGCCGGTTCTGGCGGGAGACACGGCCGACACGCTGTCGAGCCGCGTGCTCGCGCAGGAGCACCACATCTACCCCCAATCGGTGCGCTGGCTGGTCGAAGGCCGCCTGAGCCTGTCTGAAGGCGTGGTGCAACAGCTCGAGGGCTTGCCGCAGGTGCGCTGGGGCGGCTGAACCGCCCCGCAGCGGCTCACCTCAAGGCATCGCCGGCGCGATGGCCTCGTCAGGCGCCAGCGTCACGGGCACCTCGAACCAGAACAGGCTGCCCTGCCCCGGCTGGCTGGACGCGCCGATGCGCCCGCCCATGGCGTCGACCAGTCGCTTGCAGATGGCCAGGCCCAGGCCCGAGCCCCCGTAACGCGCGATGGTGCGGTCGCTGGCCTCGCAGAAGGGCTCGAACAGGTGGGGCAAGGCGCTGGCCGGCACACCGATGCCGCAATCCTGCACCTCGATTCGCAGCCAGGCGGACTGGCCCGAGCGGTCGGCCGCGGACTGCGTCACCTCCATTCGGCAACGCAAGGTGACCTCGCCTTGCGACGTGAACTTCACCGCATTGGCCAACAGGTTGAGCATGACCTGCTTGATGCGCAGCGGATCACCCATCAGCTCGCCCGCGGGCCCTTCCTGCAGCTCACGCTCCATGTGCAGCGTCACGCCTTTGGCCATGGCCATGGGCAGGACCATGTCCATGGCCTCCTGCGCCACGCGCAGCAGGTCAAAGGGCACCTTCTCGACGCGGGTGGTGCGCTCTTCCATGCGTGAAAAATCAAGCACCTCGTTGACCATCTGCAGCAGCGTGGCACCGCACTGGTTGATCTGCGCCAGGTGGCGCGACTGGGTGTCGCTCAGCGGGGTCTGACCCATCAATTGCGCAAAACCGAGCACGCCGTTGAGCGGGGTGCGCACCTCGTGGCTGAGCTGGGCGAACAGGCGGGTGCGCTCCAGGTTGGCTTGCTGCAAGGCCTGCAGCATGTCTTCGAGTTGGGTGGTGTGCTCGGTGAGCTCCATCTGCTGCGCCCGGATGGTGGCCTGCTGGCGGCTGATGTCACGCTGGTAGCCCTCATAGGCTCTGCGCACCACGAGCCCCACGCCACAACCGATCAGCAGGAACCCAGCCTGCAGCAGGTGCATGGGCAGTTCGCTGGCATCCATGCGCGGCTGCAGCACGGGGTGCAGGCCATGCCACCACATGGCCGCAGCGGCCAGCAGGGTCACGGGCACCCAGGCCACGCCATCGCGCCAACCCAGCACGTGGGCCACGAACATGGGCCACCACACCAGCCACCAGACGCTGGCTTCGGGCGCCTGCCCCATCCAGATCAGGCTGACCATGACCAGCAGCATGTTGGCAAACAGCGCCGCGTGGGCGATGACGCGCACCTTGGTGGCCGCCACGCTGGAGCGCATCAACGGAAACAGCACGCCGACCATGGCACTGCTCAGGCCCAGGCACGCACCAATGAGGGGCTGATCACAGAAAACGCCGAAAAAAACGGCAAAGGCCAGGTGCCCTGCCACCGAAACGAACAGCAGGTCACTGAAACGCTGATAGGGGACCCAGGCCGCGGGGGCGGGTCGGAAAGGCGGTGATGCCATGGTTACTGCTTACTCCTGGGCCTCAACTGCCATGCCTGATCTCACCGTGATCAGGACCGGGAGCCTATCTCATGGTGAGGCGCAGGCTGGCCCGACGCGATGGGGGTTTGCCAGAAACACCACGCATTGTGGTGTGGGGGGCACGGCCCGCCATGGTCAATTCCGGACAGTTGTTGGCGTCGGCCCCGGGGAGCCTCACCAGGGGCCCGACGCGTCCCTGCGCCCTGGCGCCCACGGGCGACATCCACGCGCCATCACACCGGGATGGCCCGGGTGGCCAGGGCCGCGGCCGCCGCACGCGTCTCAACGCCCAGCTTCTCGAAGATGTGTTCGAGGTGCTTGTTGACGGTGCGGTGGCTCATGCCGAGGATCTCGGCGATGTCGCGGTTGGTCTTGCCGCGCGCCAGCCAGGTCAGCACCTCGGTTTCGCGCGGGGTGAGCGAGGCCTGCAGCAGGCGGTCGGTCTCGGGCGAGGCATTGAGCGGCAGCGGGCGCTGCTGCATGCTCGCGCGGGCCAGCGCTTCGCGGGCGGCGCGGGCGTTGCGCACGTGGGTGTTCAGGCGCGCGAGCACCTCTTCGATGCGGATGGGCTTGACCACGTAGTCCACGCCCCCCACCTCGAAGCCGGTGACCACATCGGTGGTGTCGCTCAGGCCCGTCATGAAGATGACCGGGATGGCCTGGCCGACCGGGTGGGCCTTGATGCGCTGGCAGGTCTCGAAGCCGCTCCAGCCCGGCATGACGCCGTCGAGCAAGATGGCGTCGGGCGTGACCACGTCGAGGCGGGCCAGGGCCTGCGGGCCGTCGCGGGCCACCAGCACGGTGTAGCCCTCGCCGGCCAGCGCGTCGCACAGCATGCGCAGGGTGTCGGGGGCATCGTCGACCACGAGCACCGTGCCGGCCCGTGGGCCGTCCACCTTGGCTGCGGTGGCAGGGGCCTCAACGTCGGGGCTCATCGGCCTGTTCCTCCATCAGTTCGGGCGCCAGGTCGGCCTGGATGGCGTCGAGGTCGAAGGACGCCAGCCAGGTCTGCAGGCGCTGCCAGCGCCAGGCGTGTTCGGGTGATTGTTCGCGCCAGCTGGCCAGCGATTCGGCCAGGGCCTGGGCGTGACCGCGGCGGGCCAGACGGTGCAACTCCCACACGGCGTCGGGGGGCAGCGGAGCGGCCTCGCTGGGCGGTGTGAGCTGCTGCGTTGGCTCGCCAGCGGGTGCTTCGGGCGGCGCTTCGGCCAGCGTCGTGCGAACGGGCGAGGCCTCGGTCAACCAGTGCATGCCAAGCTGATCGCCCAGGGTGTCGAGCAGCTCGGACTCCATCACCGGCTTGGCGACGAAGGCCTGCGCCTGCGCCGCCGCCAGGTTCTCGGGTCGGTTCTCGAACACATTGGCCGAGACCATGATGACGGGCACGTCGGTGCAGCCGGCCTGGCGGATGGCACGCGCCGTCTGCCAGCCATCCATGTCGTCCATGCTGATGTCGAGCAGCACGGCGTCGGGCGGGGCTTCGCGCACGCTCTCGAGGCACTCGTGGCCGCTGGCGGCTTCGCGCACCACGAAGCCCAATGGCATCAGCATGCCGGCGAGCATCTGGCGCTGGATGGGCTGGTCGTCCACCACGAGCAGGGTTCGGCGCGGGCCGCTGTAGCCAATGACGGGCCGGTAGTCTCGCGCGATGCGGTCGCTGGCGGGGTCGTCTTCCCTGTGTGACAGCGCGGCCGGTGCGGCAACAGGCTCTGCGATCTCGCGCAGGTACAGGCGAACCGAGAAGGTGCTGCCCTGGCCCATGGTGCTTTGCACGCTCAGCTCGCCGCCCATGAGCTCGGTGAGCAGGTGGGTGATGGTCAGGCCCAGGCCGGTGCCGGGCTCGCTGCTGCGCCGCCCCCCACTGCCGCGCTCGAAGGGCAGGAAGATGCGCTCCATGTCCTGCGGCGCGATGCCGATGCCGGTGTCCTCGACCTCGAAGCGCAGCACCTCGCGGCGGGCGTCCAGCCGCAGCGTGATCTGCCCGCGTTCGGTGAAGCGCACGGCGTTGCTGGTCAGGTTGATGAGGATCTGACGCAGGCGCCGGGCGTCGGCATGCACCCAGGCCGGCACGCGGCCCCGCGTCTCGAGCTTGAAGCCCAGGCCCTTGGCCTCGGCCTGTGGTTTGACCATGCCGACCACGTCCTCCAGGAACTCGATCATGGGCACCGGGGAGGGGTCAAGCCGCAGGCGGCCCGCCTCGATGCGAGCCAGGTCGAGCAGGCCGTCGATCAGGCCGCTCAAGTGCTCGCCGCTGCGCTGGATGGTGGTCAACGGGCCTCGGCGCGCGCCCACGGGTGGCTCGTCTTTCAGCAGGATCTGCACATAGCCCATGATGCTGTTGAGCGGCGTGCGCAACTCGTGCGTCATGCCGGCCACGTAGCGGGTCTTGGCCTGGTTGGCGGCCTCGGCCAGCTCCTTGGCTTGCTGCAGCGCGGCGTCGGTGCGCCGGTGGGCGTCGATTTCCTGCTGCAGCAGCTGGTTCTGGCGGTTGGAGTCGTCCTGAGCCATGCGCCGGCTCTCCGAAGCCAGCACCACCCACCAGGCGCACACGGCCGCCGCCAGCAGCAGCAGGGCGTAGACCTTCACGAAGGGGCTCTCCAGCGCGCCGGGCGGCAGGGTGTGGTCGGCCAGCAGCTCGGGCCGCACCACGCCCTCCTGGTAATAGACCACGCCCAGCACGAAGGCCAGCAGCGCCGCCAACGACAGGAAGACCACCAGGTAATGCCCGACGCGGAAGTTGATGCGCCGCGACATGCGCGCCGGCAGCACCGAGGTCAGCACGTCGGAGACCTGCTCGGCCGCGCGCGATCGCGTCTTGCAGCGGTCATGGCAGCGCGACTCCAGCGTGCAGCACAGCGAGCAGATGGGCGCGTCGTAAGCCGGGCAGGTGGCCATGTCCTCCGACTCGAAGGGGTTCTCGCACACGCTGCAGTGCACGATCTGCCCGGGACGCCAGGGCGTTTGCGGTTCGCGCGCCAGGTAGTAGCGGCCCTTTGTCCACCAGGCGATGGTGGGCGCGGCCACCAGCGACAGGGCCAGCGCGATGAAAGGCGCCCAGGGCACCAGCACATCGCCCAGCAGCCCTGCGTGCGCAGGCACCGCCACGCCCGCGCCCAACAGCGTCGCGCCCAGGCCAACGGGGTTGAGGTCATGCAGGTAGGCACGCTTGAACTCGATGCCCTGGGGCGACCAGCCCAGCGGCTTGTTGATGACCAGGTCCGCCACCAGCGCACCCACCCAGGCAATCGCCACGTTGCTGTAGAGCCCCAGCACGCGCTCGAGCGCCCCGAAAACCCCCAGCGTCATCAGCAGCACGGCGATGATGACGTTGAAGACCAGCCACACCACCCGCCCCGGGTGGCTGTGCGTGAGCCGCGCGAAGAAGTTCGACCAGGCCAGCGAGCCCGCATAGGCATTGGTCACGTTGATCTTGACCTGCGAGACGATGACAAAGAGCACCGTCACGCCCAACGCCACGGCGGGCGAGCCGAACACCTCGCTGAAGCCAGCCAGGTACATCTGCGTGGGCTCGATGGCGTGCTGCACCGGCACTTCGCGCTGCAAGGCCAGGTAGGCCAGGAAGGCGCCGGCCAGCATCTTGAGCATGCCCGGCACGATCCAGCCCGGCCCGGCCACCAGCACGGCCGTCCACCAGCGCACGCGGTTTTCCCTCGTCTTCTCAGGCAGAAAACGCAGGAAGTCCACCTGTTCGCCCACCTGCACGATGAGCGAGAACGCCACCGTGGACGCCATGCCGAAGGCCAGCCAATGGAACTCGCTGTCGCCCGTGGTGCGCCCGGCCAGTTGCGTGAACTCGACGTAGGCCTCGGGCTTGTGCCAGGCCACCGCGATGAAGGGCAACACCCACAGGCCCAGCCACAGCGGCTGCGTCCAGGTCTGCAGGCGCGAGATCAGCGTGATGCCGTGCGTGACCAGCGGGATGATGACCAGCGACGACAACACGTAGCAAATCGGCAATGACCAGCCGAAGAGCATCTGCAATGCCAGCGCCATGATGGCTGCTTCGAGCGCGAAGAAGATGAAGGTGAAGCTCGCGTAGATCAGCGAGGTCAGCGTCGAGCCCAGGTAGCCGAAACCCGCCCCCCGGGTGAGCAGGTCCATGTCGACGCCGTACTTGGCGGCGTAGTAGCTGATGGGCAGGCCGGTCAGGAAGGTGATCAGCCCCACCACCAGGATGGCCCACAGCGCCGTGCTGAAACCATGGTTCAGCGCAATGGCCCCGCCGATGGCCTCCAGCGCCAGGAAGGACACCGCACCAAAGGCGGTGTTGGCCACCCGCATCTCGCTCCACTTGCGAAAGGTTCGCGGGGTGTAGCGCAGGGCGTAGTCCTCCAGGGTCTCGTTGGCGACCCAGGAGTTGTAGTCACGGCGAATGCGAAAAATCTTCTGCCGGGCAACGGACACGAACAGGCTCCAGCTGAAACACCAGCACCCTTGGAGTGCAAGAAGCAGTCCAACCGTTGCCCTGCGCAACGACTACGTTAATTGACGTATTCATGGAAACCCAGGCCCTGCCTAAGGTGTGACCCAAGGCCGCGCCGGGCTCGCTGTTTGAAATGGCATGCACCGGGATGCGGCATCCGAGTCCCGTTGGCAACCCATTTTTGTGCAAGGAGCCTTTCCATGTCGAACCGCGAAGATGACCTGTCCCAAAACCGCCGCCGCCTGCTTCAGGGCATGGGCGCACTGCCCCTGGCCGGCATGGCCGGTGCGGGCGGGCTGGGCATGCTGGCCACCCCGGCCAATGCCCAGTCCTTCCCGACCGCCAAGGTCAACACCACCAAGCTGGCCGTGACCGACACCGAGGTCATCGTCGGTCAGCTGCACTCGGCCACCGGCACCATGGCGATCTCGGAAACGGGTTCGATCCAGGCCGAACAACTGGCCATCGACCAGATCAACGCCATGGGCGGCATCCTGGGTCGCAAGATCAAGGTCATCAAGGAAGACGGCGCCTCCGACTGGCCGACCTTCGCCGAGAAGTCCAAAAAGCTGCTGGTCAACGACAAGGTCGCCGCCGTCTTCGGCTGCTGGACGTCTGCCTCGCGCAAGGCCGTGCTGCCCATCTTCGAGAAGGAAAACGGCCTGCTTTACTACCCGACCTTCTACGAAGGCCTGGAGCAGTCCAAGAACGTGATCTACACCGGCCAGGAAGCCACGCAGCAGATCATCTACGGCCTGGACTGGGGCGCGAAAGAGAAGAAGGCCAAGACCTTCTTCCTGGTCGGCTCCGACTACATCTGGCCGCGCACCTCGATGAAGATCGCGCGCAAGCACATCGAGTCGGTGGGCAAGCTGGGCAAGGTCGTGGGCGAGGAGTACTACCCGCTGGGCCACACCAACTTCAACTCCCTGATCAACAAGATCAAGGTGGCCAAGCCCGACTGCATCTTCGCCGCCGTGGTGGGTGGCTCGAACGTGGCCTTCTACAAGCAGCTCAAGGCCGCCGGCATCACCGGCGCCAAGCAGTTCCTGCTGACGCTGTCGGTGACCGAGGACGAAATGCTGGGCGTGGGCGGTGAAAACTTCGCCGGCTTCTACAGCTCGATGAAGTACTTCCAGTCGCTGACCAACGACAACAACAAGAAGTTCGTCGAGGCCTTCAAGAAGGCCTACGGTCCGAAGTCGGTGATCGGCGACGTGACGCAGGCCGGCTACCTGGGCCCCTGGCTGTGGAAGGCCGCCGTCGAGAAGGCCGGCAGCTTCGACGTCGACAAGGTCGTCGCCGCATCGCCGGGCATCGAGCTCAAGACCGCGCCGGAAGGCTACGTCAAGGTTCACCAGAACCACCACCTGTGGAGCAAGTCGCGCATCGCCCAGGGCCTGCCGGACGGCACCTTCAAGGTCGTGGCCGAGTCGCCCGAGCTGATCGAACCCAACCCCTTCCCCAAGGGATATCAATGACCGAGTGAGCGCCGGGACGCCTGCTGAACCGTGGCGACGGCCACGTGCTTCACAGGCACCTGTTTCCTGCGACGGCCCGGTCGGGCTGCTGGCCGGGCCGCGCAGGTTTTTTCCGATGCGAAGGTGAACAACATGGACATGACACTCAACGACATGCTCAACATCGGGCTCATGCAAGGCTTTGCCGGGCTGAGCCTGTTTTCCGTGCTGCTGCTCATGGGCCTGGGCCTGGCGGTGATCTTCGGCCAGATGGGGGTCATCAACATGGCCCACGGCGAGTTCATGACCATCGGCGCCTACACCGTCTACCTGGGCTCGACGCTGACCGAAACCTTCGCGCCCGGCCTGGTGCAGATGTACTTTCCCGTGGCCATCGTCGCGGCCTTCTTGTTCGCTTTCGCTGCGGGCTGGCTCACCGAATGGGCCCTCATCCGCCACCTCTACAAACGACCTCTCGACACGCTGCTGGCCACATGGGGCCTGAGCCTGGGCCTGCAGCAGGTCTTTCGTTCGACCTTCGGCCCCAAGGAAGTCAGCCCCACCCTGCCTGAGTGGCTGATGGGCTCATGGGCCCCCGCCGAGGGCCTGGACATCCCGATCAACGGCCTGTTCGTCATGGGCCTGACCGCCCTGGTCACCGCCCTGTTGCTGCTGGCCCTGTACAAGGCCCGCTGGGGCCTGCGGGTGCGCGCCACCGTCAGCAACCGCGTGATGGCCAACGCCATCGGCATCAACACCAAGAAGACCGACCGCCTGACGTTCGCCATCGGCTGCGGCATCGCCGGCGTCGCGGGTGCGGCCTTCACCACCATCGGCTCCACGGGCCCGACCAGCGGCTCGCTCTACATCGTCGACAGCTTCCTGGTCGTGACCTTCGGTGGCGCCGGCAGCCTGCTGGGCACGGTGGCATCGGCCTTCGGCATCGCTCAGACGCAGTCGATCTCCGAGTTCTTCATGAGCGGCTCGAACGCCAAGGTGCTCACGCTGATGGCCGTCATCACCATCCTGATGCTGCGCCCGCAAGGCCTGTTCGCCTCCAAGGTCCGCCGTTGAAGTTGAACACGAGATCAAAAGGAGCACTCACATGAACGCAATGCAAGACTGGCTCGCCAAACAAAAGCTCGGCAGCTTCCTGCTGCTGGCCCTGGTGCTGCTGGTGGCCTTCCCGCTGGCCCTGGAGCCCTTCCGCCTCAACCTGGTGGGCAAGTACCTGACCTACGCCTTCGTGGCCATCGGCCTGGTCATGCTGTGGGGCCACGCCGGCATCCTCAGCCTGGGCCAGGGCTGCTTCTTCGGCCTGGGCGGCTACATGATGGCCATGTTCCTCAAGCTGGAAGCCTCCGACCCCGAAGCCACCAAGATCCAGTCCACACCGGGCATCCCCGACTTCATGGACTGGAACCAGCTGACCGAGCTGCCCTGGTGGTGGCAGCCCTTCGACAGCCTGGGCTTTGCCCTGGCGGCCGTGGTGATCGTGCCCATGCTGCTGGCCTTCATCATCAGCTTCGCCATGTTCAAGCGGCGCGTGGGCGGCGTGTACTTCGCCATCATCACGCAGGCCGTGGCCCTGGTGCTGACGGTGCTGATCATCGGCCAGCAGGGCTACACCGGCGGCGTCAACGGCATCACCGACCTCAAGACGATGCTGGGCTGGGACATCCGCACCGACCAGGCCAAGCTGATCCTTTACTACGTGTGCGCAGGCCTGCTGCTGGCATCGGTGCTGCTGTGCCGCTGGGTGCAGTCCTCCAAGCTGGGCACCCTGCTGCTGGCCATGCGCGACAAAGAAGACCGCGTCCGCTTCTCCGGCTACGACGTCTCCATGTTCAAGGTCTTCGCCTTCTGCCTGGCGGCCGGTCTGTCGGCCATCGGTGGCGCGATGTTCACGCTGCAAGTGGGCTTCATGTCGCCGTCCTTCGTCGGCATCGTGCCCTCCATCGAGATGGTGATCTTCGCCGCCGTCGGGGGCCGCATGAGCCTGGTGGGCGCCATCTACGGCGCGCTCATCGTCAACTTCGGCAAGACCTACTTCTCCGAGTCGGCCCCTGACCTGTGGCTGTTCCTGATGGCCGCGCTGTTCATCGGCGTGACCATGGCCTTCCCCGACGGCCTGGCCGGGCTGTGGGAGCAAAAGATCAAGCCCTGGTGGGCCCAGCGCCAGGCCGATCGCAAGGCGCAGGCCGAGCGCATCAAGACGGCGCATGCCATGTACCCCGAGGTGCCTCCCAACGGCAAACCCCCTGCTGGCGGTGGCGGCATGCCACCCGGCATGAGCGGGCAGCAAGCCTGAGCCCCGACCCAGCCCACTGCGCCCTCCACCGACCCAATTGCATCGACAACCGGAGTCCACCATGGCACCCAAAGAGTTCGTGCTCTACATCGAAGGCCTGACCGTGTCCTTCGACGGCTTCAAGGCCATCGACAGCCTCAACCTCTACGTCGACAAGAACGAGCTGCGCGTGATCATCGGCCCCAACGGCGCCGGCAAGACCACCCTGCTCGACCTCATCTGCGGCAAGACCAAGGCCTCCACCGGCAGCATCCAGTTCAAGGACCAGGAGCTGACCAAGAAGTCCGAGCACGCCATCGTGCGCTCGGGCGTGGGCCGCAAGTTCCAGACCCCGTCCATCTACGAAAACCTCAGCGTCTTCCAGAACCTGGAGGTGTCCTTCCCGCGCGGTCGCTCGGTGCTGGGCGCGCTGGCCTTCAAGTGCACCGACGAGGTCAAGGCTCGCGTTCAGGTGGTGGCCGAAGAGATCGGCCTGGCCGACAAGCTCGAGATGGAAGCCGGCCTGCTCAGCCACGGCCAGAAGCAGTGGCTGGAGATCGGCATGCTGCTGATGCAGGAGCCCGAGCTCTTGATGCTGGACGAGCCCATCGCCGGCATGAGCGCCAAAGAGCGCGAGCTCACCGCAGACCTGCTCAAGCGCATCTGCAAGGGCCGCTCGATGATCGTGATCGAACACGACATGGACTTCGTCAAGCAGATCGCCTCCAAGGTCACCGTCATGCACCAGGGAAAGATCCTGGCCGAAGGGACCATGGACCAGGTCCAGAGCGACCCCAAGGTCATCGACGTTTACCTTGGCCACTGACAGGAGACCACCATGTTGCAAGTCAAAGACCTCCACGTCGCCTACGGCCAGAGCGAGGCGCTGCACGGCATCTCGTTCGAAGGCAACAAGAACGAGACCATCGCCATCATGGGCCGCAACGGCATGGGCAAGACCACGCTGTTCAAGAGCCTGATGGGCGTGCTGCCCACCAAGTCCGGCGAGATCACGGTGGCCGGCAGCAACGTCACCAAAGACGAGAGCTTCCAGCGCGTGAAGAAAGGCATCGCCTACGTGCCGCAGGGCCGCATGATCTTCCCCACCCTCACGGTGGAAGAGAACATCCAGACCGGCCTGGAGAACGCCAAGCACAAGCGCATCCCCGAAGAGATCTACAGCCTCTTTCCGGTGCTCTTCGAGATGAAGCACCGCAAGGGCGGCAACCTCTCGGGCGGCCAGCAACAGCAGCTCGCCATCGCGCGCGCCCTGGTCACCAACCCCAAGGTGCTGCTGCTCGACGAGCCCACCGAAGGCATCCAGCCTTCGATCATCAAGGACATCGCCAAGGCGCTCAACGAGATCCGCAAGCTGCGCGAAATCACCATCGTGGTCAGTGAGCAGGTGCTGAGCTTTGCGATGGACGTGGCCGACCGCCTCTTCGTGATCGAAGGCGGCCGGCTGGTGCACGAGACCACCCGCGCCGACACCGATGCCGACCGCATCAAAGCCTACCTCTCTGTTTGAACCAAGGAGCAAGCCATGCCCGAAACGCTGATCAAGGTCGATCTCAAAGACTCCCCCTACAACAACCCGATGGTGCACAACCGCTGGCACCCGGACATCCCGATGGCCTGCTGGGTCAACCCGGGTGACGACTTCATCCTCGAAACCTTCGACTGGACGGGCGGCTACATCCAGAACAACGACAGCGCCGACGACGTGCGCGACGTCGACCTGACCACGGTTCACTTCCTGTCCGGCCCGGTGGGCGTCAAAGGCGCCGAGCCCGGTGACCTGCTGGTCGTTGACCTGCTCGACATCGGCGCCAAGCAGGACAGCCTGTGGGGCTTCAACGGTTTCTTCAGCAAGAACAACGGCGGCGGCTTCCTGACCGAGCACTTCCCGCATGCGCAGAAGTCCATCTGGGACTTCAACGGCATGTTCACCAAGAGCCGCCACATCCCCGGCGTCGAGTTCGCCGGCCTGATCCACCCGGGTCTGATCGGCTGCCTGCCCGACAAGAAGATGCTCGACATGTGGAACGAGCGTGAGGTGGACTTCATCGCCACCCAGCCCGACCGCGTGCCGCCGCTGGCCAACCCGCCGTTTGCCAAGACCACGCACGCCGGCAAGGCCACGGGCGAAGTCAAGGACAAGATCGCCGCGGAAGGCGCACGCACCGTGCCCCCGCGCGAGCACGGCGGCAACTGCGACATCAAGGACCTGTCGCGCGGCTCCAAGGTCTTCTTCCCCGTCTACGTGGACGGCGCCGGCCTCTCCGTGGGCGACCTGCACTTCAGCCAGGGCGACGGCGAGATCACCTTCTGCGGCGCCATCGAGATGGCGGGCTGGGTGCACATGCGCGTGAGCCTGATCAAGGGCGGCATGGCCAAGTACGGCATCAAGAACCCGATCTTCAAGCCCAGCCCCGTCACGCCCAACTACAAGGACTACCTGATCTTCGAAGGCATCTCGGTTGACGAGCACGGCAAGCAGCACTACCTGGACGTGCACGTGGCCTACCGCCAGGCCTGCCTGAACGCCATCGAGTACCTGACCAAGTTCGGCTACACCAAGGCGCAGGCCTACTCCATCCTGGGCACGGCGCCGGTGCAGGGCCACATCAGCGGCGTGGTCGACATCCCCAACGCCTGTGCGACGCTGTGGCTGCCCACCGAGATCTTCGAGTTCGACATCAACCCGACGGCCGCCGGCCCCGTGAAGATGCTCGACGGCAGCATCGACATGCCGATCTCGTACGACATCGTCAAGTGACCCTGGCGCACTGAAGCAAGGAGCCCCCCGCATGCCCACCTACGACTACGACTGTCCGAGCTGCGGGGGCTTCGACGCCTTTCGCAGCCTGGCCGAGCGCAATGAGCCGGCCGGCTGCCCCGACTGCGGCACGGCCTCGCCACGGGTGTTCGTCAGCGCGCCGCGCCTGGCCTGCCTGAGCGGCGACACGCGCACGGCCATGGACCGCAACGAAGCGGCCCGCCACAACCCCATGACGTCCAAGGGCCATCAGGAAGGCGGCTACGCCCGGCTGAAACACCCCTCTGGCTGCGGCTGCTGCTCAAGCGGCAGCAAAGGCATCCGCAGCGCCACCGTGACGGCGGCCAACGGCGCCAAGGCCTTCCCTAGCAAACGACCGTGGATGATCAGCCACTGAAAAAAGGCCCGCGCATGCGGGCCTTTTCCTTGGCGAAACACGGATGCCTGCTCAGGCCTGCTCGGCCTTGCGCCGGTAACGTGCCATCCCCAGCAACGTGAGGAGCCCCACGCCCATCAAGGACAGTTGCCCCGGCTCAGGGATGCCTGGCACATTGCCAGTTCCGCTGGTGCCCGAGACAGCCGGAAAACCAGCGCAGGTGCTGCCAGTCGGGCAAGCGGCCAAGGCCCCGGCAACATCGGAGAAGAAACGCACCGTCTCGCCGTTGTCTGCCGCGACCTGGCGGATGAAGTCGGCGGCGCTGCCAGCAAAGCTCCAGAAGGCCTCGTCACCCATGTCGGTGTACCGACCGTTGCCCTGGTTGTCGCGGGCATAGGCGCCGGTGCCAAACACCACGCCCAGGGGCGAACCGCCAGCTTGCGTCCAGGACATCAGCGGACCACCCGAGTCACCAGGGGCCAGGATGGAGGTGCCATTGACCAAGGTTGCCGACAGCGTGCCGCCACGCTGCGGGTCGAAGCCGCTGACCTTGGCGTAGCCCACCCAGCGGTTGTACGCACTGCCTCCGGCAACCCACTGCCCCTCTTCATGGTGCTGGCCATACCCCACCAACATGGCGCCTTCTTTGAGCTTGTTCAGCGAGGCCTCAGACAAAGGCCCATCGTAGACGGCGTAGGTGGGCGTGCCCGCGGACAGGGGCGAATCCAGCACGATCAGGGCCAGGTCGCTGTAAGCCTTGTAGCCGCCCACCTGGGTGATCTGGTGCTGCGGTGACACCACCACGCTGCCAAAGTTCTGGGTCAGGCCGCGGCTGTTGCCGGAACCGCCCCAGTTGTAGAACATGGTTCGGCTGTTGTCGGTCGTGTTGTTGTAGTCAAAATCGAAACAATGCGCCGAGGTGAGCACCAACCGGGACGACAGCGCCGTGCCGGAGCAGGCCACGTAATTGCCCTGAGACGGGTTGGACGTCAGCACGTAACCAACGCCATCCAGGAACCCATAGGCCGGATCGTCGGTCGAGGACACGGCGGACACATCGGCGCCATTCTGGTAGGCCAGCGCCATGGCCTGCCCGGGCAGGAGGGCGGCCGCGGAAACGATCCATCCAAGCGGCAACAACGACAGGGTCTTCATGGGCATCCCTTCACCCCTGTGTGGGCGTGAAATATTTCTTGAAGCGCAAAGTAAAGCACTGTTGCACAACGAATCCAATCCCCTGATCGCCCGGAGCTTTTGAGGCGGCGCTCAACTGTCGCAAATCTGCCCATGCCGGCCCAATTGCGGCTCAGGGCAATCCCGAGGCAGGCCTTCAGGCGCCTTGGCTTGCTTCCATGGCGGCTTTGTAAACCGACTGCTTCGGGCTGGCCATCACCCGCCGCAGCATGGGCTCGAAGTGGCTCAAAGGGCGCGTCGGCGCAGCCGGATCGAAGGCGGGGTTGTCGTAACGGGCAACGAATTCCGCGGTGCGTTCAGCATGGGGGTGCCCAGCGAACTGGTCACGCATGTGGCGGTCCAGCCCGATGTGGTGAAAGAAGTTGTGCCCCTGGAAAATGCCGTGGTGCTGAACCATCCACAGGTTGGCCTCGCTGACAAAGGGCTTGAGGATGGCAGCGGCGATGTCGGGGTGGTTGTAGCTGCCCAGCGTGTCGCCGATGTCGTGCAGCAGCGCACAGACGATGTACTCCTCGTCTCGGCCATCGGCCTCGGCCAGGGTGGCGGTCTGCAGGCAATGGCTGAGTCGATCGATCGGGAATCCGCCGAAGTCACCTTCGAGCAACTTCAGGTGGTCCATCACCCGATCTGGCAGCGAGCGGGCCATCTTCATGGCTTCGGGCAGGATCAGGGCCCAGTCGGCCTGGGTGCTGTCTTCCATGCGGGTGAAGGTGGCGCGGGGGGCGTCCATGGCGAAACTCCTGCTAACGGGGGTGTCGCCAAATGATGCCGGCCTCCGCTGTCGGGCATCACCCGGTGAAACACGGGTTGGCGACCGGAAACCTCAACCCAGCAACTTCTGCCAGAACCAGGCACGGCCCATGCGCGGGTCGAGCTGGTAGCCCTCGAACCCGGCTCGCCGGTAAGCCGCCTGGGCCGACACATTGCCTTCCAGCACCTCCAGCGTGACCTTGCAGCAACCGCGCTCGCGCGCGATGCATTCGACCTCGGCGAGCAACTGCCCGGCCAGCCCCTGGCCACGGTGCGCTGGCAGCACCACCATGTCGTGAACGTTGAGCAAGGGCTCACAGGCAAAAGTGGAGAAACCTTGCATGCAGATGGCCATGCCGGCCGCCTCTTCTCCGGCGAAGGCCAGCACCACATGCACACCGTGGCGTTTGCGCAATTCGGGCACCAGGTTGCGCCGCACGTGATCGCTCAAGGGACGACCGCCCCCCATCTCGTCACGGGCATAGGCGTCAAGCAGGTTGACGATGGCGTCTGCGTGTTCGGGGTGGCCGAGGTCGGCCAGGGTGATCTGGGTCCACATGGGCGCGATTGTGCCGCCCTGGAACGCTCAGAAGCGCTCAGAACCGCGTTTGCAGCGAGCGCAGCAACTGCTCCTGGAGCGACTCGGCCTGCTCAGGCACCGGCCCGGCCGCCCCCACAAGGATCAGTTTTTGATCAAGGTGACAACCGACGAACAAGGCGTAGTCGCCCTGGCGCGCAAACAGGGTCGATTCACCACCCGCGTCGATCTCGGTGATGCCGGCCTCCTTCATGGCGTCGGAGGCCAGTTGGCGGCATTGCGCATCACGCAGGCCATGCCCGCTGTGCAAGGGCAGCATGCCGTAGAGCATCGAGGGGGGGTGCTCGAGCGCCTGCTTCGAAGGCGTTCCCGCCGCGGTGGGCGCCAACTCGATCGGGACCTGCTCATCGGCCAGCATGCCTTGGATGGCCGCCTGGGACGGGGGGAAATCGCGCAGGAGCCAGGCCCGGGTGCCCAAAGCCGCGAGGGCTGCGGCGCCCAGCGTGAGCAAAACAGCCGCCCACAGGGGCACTCGCCTGGCGCTCGATGGCTCGGCGCTCGCAGCAGCCGGGACGGCGGGGGGGAACGATTCGACCATGGGGCCACCTCCTGAACACGGGTCTTGTTCTGTCTCGCGCTCGACCTGCTTTGGGCCAGCACCTGCATCGCATTCTGACGCGGAAAAGCCCCGTCGCCCAGCCCCGCCCCCCCTAGAACGAAGCAGCCCGGCTTGCAGTGACCTCAGGCCCCCTTGAGCAGGATCACCCCTGCCGGCAGGAGCACTTTGACCGCACCGCAAGCCAGGACGCCGCTCGCGGTCACCACACCAAGCGCTCTCGGCCAGCTCAACGAGAGCATGTGCTCCAGGACCAGTGTGGCGACCCCAATGGCCAGGACAGGCACCAGAAAAATGACCCAGGGCATTTTGGGGACCGCCTGCAGTCCGAATCGCAACGAAAACCAGACAGCGACCAGGGCCGCGATGTTGCCCTTGATGGACTCACCCAGTGAGGCCGTGCTACCCAGCCATTTGCTGGCCACGAAGGTGGTGACCGAAGTGACGAGGGCAAGGAAGCATCCCGCCAGGATGATGGCGCCACCCATCCCAGCGGATTTATCCATCGCGAAGCCCAGCACCAGCCCGATGTAGAGCATGTAGATGATCATTCGCCTGCACCTTCAACCGTGCCGAAACATCAGGTAGCCCACATAGGCCAGCGCCACCACGATGATGGGCATCAGCACGTTGAGCGCCTTGGACTGCTTGGCCACCGCCACCTTTTGCAGCGCGATGCTTTCCTGCACACGGGCCTCGGTGCGGGCCATCTGGTCACGGACCATGGCGACTTGCTCGGCCTGCAACTCCAGGCCGCGTTGCTGGTTGCGTTCGATCTGGCGCAGGAGGTTCAGCGCCTCTTCGTACTCGGCCATCGTTTCTCCCTCTGGTTTTCGTGACGACGCCAGAGATCTTAGCGGTCAGGTCTTCTCGGCCACGATGGCGTAGCGTCCTTTGTCCCGCCCGCCGTCCGGCAGGTTCATGAACTCACCGATGACGATGTGGCAGCCCAGGCGCGCCAGGATCTGCCTGGACTCATCGGGCGTGTTCGAGTCGTAGGAAAAGGTCTGGCCGAACATGGTGTCGGTGAAGGCAGGGTGAGCTGAGCCGCCCACCGTGAGCATGAGCCGAGCTCCTGGGGGCAAAGCGTCCACCACCTTGCGCAAGATGGGTTCGTGCTCGTCGCGCGGCAGGTGGAAAAGCGAGTCCCACAGCAGCGCACCCTGGAAGGACCGATCGGGCTCAAAGGCTTGCATCGTGGACAGCACCCAGCGCTCGGTCGGCAAGTTGCCGCGCGCGATGCCCAGCAGCGCTTCAGACTGGTCGACGCCCAGCACGCGCCTGCCCTGGGCCACGATGTGTTCGGCCATGGGTCGCCCCGTTCCGCAACCCAGGTCCAGGATGGTCGAGCCGGCAGGTGCGGTGGCGAGCACGGCTTCAAGGTAATCGCGTTCGCGACCACAGAAGGCGGCTCGGGCGGCAGCCCATTGCGCTGCGATCAGGTTGTACGACTCGCGGTTCATGCCCAGAAAATCCATGGGGAGGCCCAGTAACAAGGCCTCCCGAACGATGCCCTCAAGGGGCTCACTGGCCTGATGGTGAAAGCGGGCTCATGGCCGGTGCCCGGATCACCAGCACCAACATGATGACCCAGACCCCGGCAAACGCTGCGACCGCAGAGCCCACACCCAGCAGGCAGGCCAGGATCAAACCGCATGCGATCGGGTCAAAGCAGCTTTGGCCAAATCGCACTTTCTCATACAGCGCCACGCCACCGACAAAGGCATTGAACAACAACGCGTGAAACGCCAGCGCCCAGTTCGTGCGGACATTGATCAGCCCATCTTCGTGTTCGACAAGGCGCCGCACAAGCTCGAAATTCTCGCGCGACGCTTCGACCCACCATGCAGACATGCTGCCCCTCCTGCTGTTCATTGCCTCCGCAAAGCCATGCCACTTCTGAGATCGGCCCAGCATTTCTGGCTGGCTGACACGCCTAGCATCGAGGCATTCAACCTTGCCTGCGACGCCGCGAAGCCCCCCATGCCAACACCGCCCCCAGCACCCACAACGCAGATGCATCGGGCTCTGGCACCGACAGCACAGCCGTGAAGCCGATGTTCTGGAAGTCCACTTGCGCATTCGTGCCCGTCAGGAAAGCGCTGACGTAGCGCACGTTCAGCGGCGCGGCCAGTTCGATGTCCTGCGCGTAGATGGCGGGAGAGCTGCCCAGTGCAGGCTGGATGCCCAGGGCCCCCACCTGCTGATTGCCCACATCGAAGAACTTGAAGCTGACGTCGTCAACATCAAAGGCTTCGCCGTCGTAGTTCCAGAAATGCAGCGTCTGGATGTCGTAGGCCTGGCCAAAATCGAACAGCAACTCCAGCCCGCCACCGATGCTGTTGGCCGTGTACCAGATGTGGGTTTGCTGGTTGTGGAACTCGGCGGCATCGGCCGTTGCCGAATCGATGACCTTGGCGATGGTTGCGCCACCGGCGAAGGTGTTGTTGAACGTGCCCGGTGACGTGCCCGCACCGACACTCACCGAAATGTTGTCCTGGTTCAGGTAGACGGTCTGAGCCCGAGCTCCGTCAGTCGCGAACAGGACGGCGAAAAAGACCAAACCCAAAGTCCCCAGCTTCATGCAGCCCCCTCATCGAAATGGGATCGTTGTCCACCACACATCGGCGCCCCAGTCAGGCGTACTCAACATCACAAGGGGCCTGCAGAGCCCTCTTGTCAGCTTGTGATTCGCGCATCTCGAGGCTCTTGATCAACCAATAGAGCGAGAACGCCCAAATGCCTGCCAACTCGATGAAATAGACATAGGCCCCGGACTTCTGGAAAACAGATTGCAGAAGGACCGCGGTGAGCGGCGACACCAGCATCACGACGGACGCCACGCGGTACCAGCCGCGGTAATGGGTCTCTCGATCGGCGTTGCCCAACCAAGGCAAGGTGTCGCCCGACCGGAACCACGCCACATATGCCAGACACACGAACATCAAGACCGCGCAGACGCCATGTGCCGAGACCTTTGCGCATGCGGTGCCGCACCCCCACTCCATCGGGAAATACGCCACCCCGATCGCGAACAAAGCCGCCGCGTTCAAGGCGTAGTTCTCACCAACCGTGAAGCCTTTGTACAGATAAAGGAAGGACCCGATCGCAAACAGCCCACCGACAAACCACACGCGGGCGGGAACCTCACCTCCGGCCTCCGCCCAGTAATACGCGCTCATGGAATCCTGAAGCGCAATGCCATGGATGGCGCCCACCAGATAAAGCAGGATCGGGAAAGCGAATGCGATCACCACCATGCCGAACCGCAAGGTGTTGTATGTCGCGTAGATGTGCTGCTGAAGCGCCGCTTTGTCCAGCGGCTGACCGAATGGCTGCATGACCCCTCCCTGGATTGACAGCTGCCCATGGCCAACAACCTCGCCTCGGGACACATGGTTTCGAACGCGACCGGCCTGTGCTCACCTTGATCACGAACCGACGAGCAAGATGCCAGAAGTCGCGAAGGAGCGCGAGCCTTGTTATTAGGGGGGACCAGTTGATCACGACGTGTCGTCGCGCCTCTCCTCCCCGCATGTCCGGGGCTTCGTTGACGCCCCCGCTTCTGGCATGCTCTACCGAAAAACCGCGCCATCGTCACGAACGAGCCACAAAGAAATGCGGGAGGATTGAATGAAGCGTTTCATTTCAAAAGCCGCGGATGCCACCTCTGCGGAAGGCCCCAAGCTGACCATTGATCTGGCCAAGATATTTGGCTTCACGCCGCTTTCCCTTGAGATCCCCCTGCCCAAGCTGTCCAACCCATTTGCGAGCAAGGTTGTGGACCCCTTGGCGCTGCCATTCAAACGGTGGCGGGTCCGCCTTCGCGCCTGGACGGATGCCCGCAGGGGGCTTGGAAGCGCCAGCGATGTCCAATTGACGGGTTACGAGACCGAAATACTCGCGCACCAAGACCGCAAGCTGCTTGAACTCGAGAAAGCCACCCAAGAACACCGACTCACGGTCAGGCAGGCACTCAAGTCCGTCGAAGCCCAATCGTTTGACGCCGGAGACGCCGTTCGCGCTCTGAAGAACAGGTTTCTGGACTGGCTTGCCGCATGCGAGGACAACCTTCGGCAGGTGCGAGATCGACACGCAAAGGCCAAGTCAGAAGCCGATGAGAAGGAGCGTGCACTCGATGAACTGGTCAATTCAGTCGGTCTGCGATCACGTGTGCCCCATTTCCTGCGCTCGCCTCCTGAGCGCTGGGCGGACATCACGATCGCCGCATCCGTCGACATTGCGTTGAGTTTCTGGTTCATATCGGTCAAGCCGGAGATCGACCGGGTCCAGGCCATTGGCCTCAGCTCGGTGACCTGCCTGATCAACATCTCCGTCGGCTTCATCATCGGCAAGTACGTCCTGCACAGGGCCAAGCTCGAAAAGTCCGTGGCGATGAAGGCGATCCTCATCGGCATCGCGGTGGTTTTCACCGCGGCCATCTGCACCGGCAACGTCCTGTTCGCGTTCTGGCGAGATCTGGGGGCAACCCAGGCGACGGTTCCGTCTTCGCCCATGGGTCTTTCCGCCTTCAGCTTCCTGCTTCTGACGTTGAACCTGGCGATCTACACCTTCATGGTGCTGAAAACCATCTATGAGTTCAACCCGGCACATCCGGGCCACGAAGAGCGTTGGCGCGACTTCAAGCTGGCTGAAGCCGAAGCGTCCTCCCTTCGTTTGCTGCATGAACAGCAACTCCAGCACATGCGCTGGGTTGGCTACGCGTCGGTTGAACGGGTCCGCCAGGATGCCGGGGGCTATCTTCAGCACCTCAAGACCGCACGCCTGGCCGTCTCCACCTACCTGGACAACCTGAGCGCGCACTCGGCTTACTGGCCCAAGCTCTTTGACAACGTTCAGGCGTTCGCAGAAGCGCTGATCAAGGTCTATCGAGAGCAGCTCTTTTCGTCCAGCCGGCGCCACAGCGAACAGCCTCGACCGGTCTATCCCTCGATCCCCCCACGCAAACGGAGCTACGACACCTCGGATGAAGACGTCACCACACGGCGCGCTCTGGCATTGCTGGCTGATGCCGAGACCGAGATGAAGCGCTTCCAGAACGAATTCGAATCCGTGGTCGCCCCCATGGTTCGACAGCGCATCGATGCCGAGGCCAAGCTCGTGCTTGAATCCACCGCAACCGCGACACCATAGAAAGCCCACTGTGAAGGTTTTCAAGATTGCGATTGCTGCACTGCTTGCCGCCGGCTTCTTTGCCCTCATCCCCTTGTACGTCGTGAAAAGGCAGGCGCTGCTGACAACCATCGGTTGTGACGCGCAACACCCCAGGAGCCTTCACATCGTGGTCATCGATGCATCGGACCCCTACGACCGTGTCGATGCGAATCGGGTCACACAGCAGGTTCGGGAGCGCCTTGCAGCGCAAAGCCAAGCAACGCATTTCGTCTTGCTCAGGCCCAACGATGACGACGCATACGAGCCCATCGAGGCGACCGCAGGGTGCGTGGGCCCAGAGCTGCCCGGCAGCAGCGCCTACCTGATGTCGCACGCCGATCAAAGCGCCTATCGCAAGGGCCGGGAAGAGGCCTTGGCCATGGTCGAGAAGGCCGCACAGGCGCTGCTCAAGGCTGGCCCGCTGCGGACCTCCCCCTTGCTCGAGACGACCATCGCAATCTCCAAACGACATGACCTGCGCACCGCCGCCAACGTGACCCTCATCTACTACAGCGACATGGAGCAAAACAGCGCGTCCTTGTCGGTGTATGGCCAAGATGGTGTGCAGCAGACGCTGTCCGCGGAAAACCTCGAGGAGGTGTCGCTGAGAAATGCTCGCGTCGAGGTGAACCGGATCGTTCGTCGCAGCCACCTGGGCCTGGGGCAAGCCAAACGCTTGCAAGACATGTGGACCACTTGGTTCACCCGGTCCGAGGCCACAACCGAGTGGTCCAAGTAGCCAGGAGTCCGCCTGCACAAGGCCGCCTCGCGCTCAAACAAGGAACTTCTTGAGCTCGGGCACGAACTTCGTGTCGGCAATCAGTTGAAAGCCACGGACAGAAGGGTGGAGCTCATTGGCCCACCACGACCCAGCTTCATCGGCCTTCTCGGGCAGGGTGCCTGCAGTTCGGATCGCAACGACTGGCGCCAATGCGGCGTCCTTGGCCAGCGCCTGATGCATGTCATGCAACTGAGCAATGAGGTCTTTGAAGAGGTCCCGCCTCAGCTTCTTGGGCACCTTCGCCGCGTCCATTGGCGCCTTGAGCCAGTCAGATGGGCCAAACAACCCCTTCCCGGAAGGCCACGCGTTGTCATAGTTGTGCAGCAGGACGGGCGCGCGAGGGTTGTGCGCCCGGAACTTCAGGATCACCGCCTTGTGGGCACCAAACAAGCCGCTGAGCAAAGACTCCGGTTGCCCGGGCTGATAACACTCCTTCACGGAAGTGGCCTTGGAACAATCGGCGTTGATGATCCGCAGGAAATCGGCAGAGCCCGCCACGTCGTTGCCTCCGCCGCTGAGCACGAGCGCCTGCACCGCGTCACCATAGAACTTGAAAGCCCGGTCGATGTCCTTGCGGAACTTGTCTTTCCATTCCGAGGCATCGGCCCCGTTGCGCCCGATGACCAGGAAGTCGTGCGTTGAAAAAGACGCATGGATCGCACGCGGCAGGTTGCTGATCGGGTACCAGAACCAGGAGTCCCCCAGGAACATGACGGTGGGGTTTGCCAGCGCGTTGATCGCACCCGGGGTGCCCCAATAGACATCGCTCATGACCAATCCTCAAGAAAGCCAGAGATCCGCTCTGTCGGTACTGCGATCGGGTGCGGGCGCCGTCCAGCAATTCGAACTCGGGATAGACCGCCTTGGGTTGGTTGTTCGCGTGCCGACGGAAAGCGCCGACACGTTAGCCCCAAATGCCGAGAGGTGGCATCCCTAGCTCGGGGCATGCGTGGCGGCAGGGTTCATCGGTGGCCACGCCGTGGCCATGCCGAACATCACGGTGAGCTACCTGCAGCAAACAGGCACAGTGGCCGTGGACACGCCCATCGAGCTGTGGGTGCGCGTCAGCTCAGACGGTCCGGTCGGCAACGCCCTGGGTTTCCCTTTCGGCCTGGCCCCCAGGGACTTGCCAAAATTCGGAAGTTGGCTTGACTGGTCCACCCTCAAGGACCACCAGCTTGAGTTCGCCAGCTACACAAGTGTGTCGGTGGGCCCAGGCTACGGCTGCACCCCGAATTGCGACGTGCGTGGCTACACGTTCAGCACCTACTACGGCTCGCGGGTCCCCGCGTTCTTTGGTGGTTCGCAGGATGCCTTGCGCACGGGTGACTTCCTGCTTGGCACGTTCGTGCCCGATGGCACCCATGCCACCGGCAACATCGTGTTCCCCCTGGTGCCTTTCCTGTCGATCAACATCTACGGCGCATCGGCCGATGGCAAACCGTTGTCGGCAAACATCAGCCCTATCAATGGCTTCGAGGCCTGCAGCCACGCCGAGCGCGCGACTTGCAGCTTCACCCGCAACGTCGTCGCGGTGCCCGAGATTTCATCCCTGTCCATGGCGTTGATGGGAGTGGGCGCATTCGGTTTGAGGCAAGCCTTGCGACGCCGTCAGACGCGCTGGGTTTGAGCGCACAGAACCGCGCCCACCACGCAGGCCAACAGGCGTGCCAGGCAAGTGGCCATGAAGGCTGGCTCACCAAACGGGAGGCCCTGCCTTACACCAACATGCGAAGCCCCCCCAAGGCCGCGGCCCCCGCGAGGCAGACCGTGCAGCCGATGCCGATGCGCCCGCACCAACGATTGAGGCACTCGCGGCCCGCCATGTCTTGGGCATTGAGGCGCTGGCGGTGTGCGACGAAGGCAGCGAGGGTGTGAAGGACAACGGCCGAGGCAGCCAGGGCAACCTTGATCATCAGGAAGGCGTCCCAGGTGACGTGGCGCAGCATGGCGATGCCGGTGAACAGCGCAGCAAGGATCGCTGGGATGGCCAGGCATCGGGCGAATCGGATGCGGGACGCGGACCGGGCATTCACCTGGGGTGAGGGGTGACCGAGGTTGACTTCGAGCACCGCTTCGGCGGCGATGCTGCCGGACCAAATGCCGACGGCGATCAGGTGGATGAACAAGAGAGCGTTCATGAGGCGCGGGATTCCCTCTCTTCGTTTCTCATTCCGCCAGGGTGGTGAAGGGGTAGATGTCCCACAGGATGTGCGCCAGCACCAGCGGCCAAAGCACAGGGCGCCTGACGTAGCAGATGGAGAAAAGCAGGCCGAAGGCCAGGATCCACAGCACACCCATCGGGCCTTGGTACAGGTGCCCAAGAACGCGCATCAGGAGCGGCAAGCCAATGGCGATGGACAGCCCGTGCGACCGCAGGCCGCGGACCAGAACGCCCATGAAGAACACTTCTTCGAAGGTGGCGTTGACGAGCGCAAAGGCAATGATCACGGGCATGGACAGCCGGGATTCGGAGACCATCCGCTCGATGGGCTGCGAGCCTTGCACGTCCTGGAACATCGATGTCACCACGGCGCCCAGCAGCCAAGCACCGAAGAACAGCCCCAGGCCAGCGGCCGAGCCCTTCAAGGTGGGTTGAGGCGCGAGTGACGCGATGTCGAAGCCTCGCGCACGCAGGAAGGTCAGGGCCGCCGCTGCGAGCACCAGTTCGCAGCCCAGCCCCCACACCATGCCCGCATCGGAAAACGGCGCATCCGGAAAGCCCGCCAGCATGGCCTGAAACGAGAGCAGGATGAACAGCCCGAAGCAGATGCCGCCGACGATCAGGGCTTCGGGGATGGAGAGGGTGCTTTTGCGGGACATCTGGAAACGGCTCGTTCGTGGGCGGGGCTGACCAGCCCACGCGCAGGGGTCGCGCTCACCTGGCTGGCGGGATGAAGATGAACGGCGCGACGTATTCGCTCTTGGGCTGCTTGGCGCTCAGGCTCTGAGCCGCCTCGGAGGTGGAAACGTTGAGCGCGATGGGTTCGTTCTTGAGCGACGGGGTTCGACTGGCGACGATGGCCATGTCCTGCTCGCTGCGGTCCTTGACCGAAGCCTTCGCGCCGTAAATGACCACGCCGTTGGTGTCGGTCGGCATGAACTCGAAGCGCCCCAGGTAGGTGACCTTGCCCGGCTCGACTGTGAAGGGGATTGGCGTGTTGGCGCTGACGTGAGACGAGTAGGTGTCCACGTTCCAGCGCTCGACCGTGTACGCACCCACCGGGAGCTCGGTCGAGTAGACATCGCCCCGGAACGCGCCCTCGTTGATGTCGAACTTCTGCGGGATGGGCACGTATGAGGGCTGGCCGACCACGAAGCGCTCGCGGACGGAACCGTCGACGCTTCTGACGTGCAGGTTGTACAGGCCCATGGTGCCCGCGTACGAGAGCGAGACGACGACCAGGCCCTTGTCGCCTTTCGGGTTGAGGGTGTACTGCTCGGGCAGGGTGCGAGAGGCGCAGCCGGCGAGCAGCGCGCAGGCGGCCATGCAGGGCAGCCAAGGGGTTCGTTTCATGGGGTTCATCGACTGCATTTTCTTTGCTTCGTGCTGCGCTATTGAGCTGATGTGGGAGGTCGGATTTTTGATCAAGATGAGCAGCAACGAGTCCACGGGCGTGAACCGCATGGTCTTCTCGCCGAACAGCAGGACCATCACGAAGATGCACCAATACAGTTCAGCGCTTGTCGTAAACAAGGAAGACGAAGAGCGAGATCATCGTGATCTCGAAGGCGCGCTCCCAGACCTTGGGTCTTGGGTGCTGCTGGCCCAACATTCGCGAAGTCCATGATCTGCCCAGCACGGCAGCGTGCAGGCAGGTTGCCAATGCGGAGGTTGAACACCTGCGACTTGTCGCCCGAATACCAAGATGATCCCACCGCTGCTCGTGCTTTCGCTGGTCACCGCTCCATGGAAAATCACAGCGAGCAGTGCTCGGCGGTTGACGATCCAATGCGCGAACTTCGCAAAAATGCTTGAGGTGATCCCCTGATCACCGAATCGAAGGGAGAATTCGATGAGAGTTGATTCAGGCACCAGCCCGCTCGGCGTGAGCCAATGGCCGCAGGTTTCTGCGGCCAACCGTTCATCCACCACGCCCGTTTCAACGCCGCAGCCATCGGCCCCGGGCGACGGCGTCAAGCAGGTGGATTTCACCAGCATGACCCGCCAGGAAATGCGCGATTGGGTGAACGCTCAAATCCGCAGCGGGGAGATGTCGCTCGATGACAGCCGCCCCTTCATGGCGATGACCATGAAGATCCCGGTGAACGGCGGCTCGGGTGGCGAGTTGCCGGCGCAAAGCGATGGCACGCGCCACGATTTCACTCAGAGAGCACGCGATGGCATCCAGGGTGCGCTGTCACGCAACGATGAAACCACCCTCAAGATGCTGGAGTCGGCCATGTCGATCATGCAGCGCCAGCAAGGTCAGGCCATCGGCATCGACATCCGGGCCTAGGCCTGACAGAGGCCGGTTTCCCGGCCTCTGTCACATGTCAGGTGGTCAGTGAATCACAGGATGCTGATTTGCACCGACATGGTGTTCCACGGAGAGTTGCTGGACGTGTTCTGGTATTTGAACAGGCCATTTTGGTAACCGTCGAGGTTGTATTCGTTGAGGAAGCCCACCACGGTTTGCCCTGCGGTGCAAGGCCACGTGTAATACCCGCCCGTGACGCAAACCGGTGTGCTCGCGTACATGGCCGAGCTGGGCAGAACCGCACCATTCATCCGGGCCACACGGCTCGCGCCGTAACCGATCTCCAAAAAGGCCGAGCGCAGTTGCGCACCGCCATGGTTGCACGCCGTCGTCGTGAGGCCTGCAGTGGACTCCCAGCCGCAATTGGTTGAACCAACTGCGTACACCCACATGGCGGTCAGCGGGGGCGCGGCAGCCAGAGCGACCGCACCGGACGTCACTTGAGCTTGAGGCGTGGCCGTGACCTCGGCCGGAATTTGACGGCTGTGGCTGGGAACTTCCGGCAGTGCGGTGATGACTTGCTGTTTGCGCGCAGCGTCTTGTGCGTGAGCACCCACGGCCGTGCCAGCGATGATCGCAGCGGAAATGAAGGTTGTGAGGAAGGTTTTCTTCATGAATGACTCCTGCCAAGTTTTCTGGTGATTGACGCGGGATGCGCCTGGGGTGGGTGCAAGCCTCAACGGCCACTCGTGCCGTTGAACTTGCCGAATGCCATGCACACGGATGTGCCGCATGGCTGATTCCTTTTGCCAATGCGCGGTCGTCTCAGACGAGGGCGCGCGAGCCTCGTCGGGTACCGCGCCTCCTTCAGCTGCAAACGGCCTCCATGGCATCCGCAGCCGACAGCAAGGCCATCAGCAGCAAGCACGATTTGTCGTGCAGTCCAACCCTGGTTTGTTGCCACAGGACTTGTGGCGCGGGTTGCCATGCTCAGAAAACCCAGAGGGGTCATCCAGCGCGTCAACCCACGACGTGCTTTGCCGCTGTGAACGTTTGTAGCACCGCGCTTGGGCAACGCCAATCGCATTCCTCGCCCCAAACGCTTGCGCCCTCTGGGCGTGCGTCAATTCGCGACGCTGGCCCAGCGCTTGTCGCGCCACGCCTGGGTGCTGTCGTTCTCGATGGTGTGCAGCCGATGGGCACGCCTTCAAACCGCGATGCGGTAACCCCCGACGGCGATGGCACCCGCGATGCTGAGCACGCAGCCGATGCCGATGCGCTCGTGCAGGCGGTTGAAGCGCTGGTATCCCGCCATGTCCTGGGCGTTGAGGCACTGCAGGCGTCGGTGAACGGTGAAGGCAGCGGTGCTGTTGAGCACGACGGCCGAAGCGCCCAGGCTGACCTTGGCGATCAGCAGGGTGTCCCAGGCGGCGTGGTGCAGCATGGCGCCGCCGGTGAGCAGCGCCACGACGATGGCGGGGATTTCGACGAAGCGGTCGATCCTGGCGTGCAGCAAGGCCAAGCCGCTTTGTTGGGGGGATGCCTTTTTCAGGGCGATTTCAAGGACGACTTCCGTGGCGACGCAGCCTGCCCATATGCCGATGGCGATGAGGTGGACGAAAAGGACGGCGTTCATGGTTTGCCTCGCTGCACGGTTTCGATGGCGCTTGCAAGGTTGTCGCACCGCCCAAGGCGGCGCGAGTTGCATCACAGGTCATCGACAAAGAGTTTGGTCAACGCGGCAGCGGCCTTGGTGAAGGCCTGGCGCAGCAGCTCCGGGTCTTTGGCGTACGCCTCGGGTTCGGCGCCGATGGTGTTTTCCTTGTTCAGCGGCGTGATGTATTCGTACCGCTGCCACAGCACCGTGCCGTCAGGCCGCTTCAGGGCACCGTTGACGCCGATGGTGGGGTACAGGGTGCTCGCGAAGCCTTGGGTCTGGCCCAGACCGTACATGACCACCTCGAACTCGAACCGCGCATCGCCAGGGGTGCTGCCATCGGCCAGCGGGAACTTGCCGCTCTCGCGCAACTGGCTGGTGAACGAGTGGGCGACGATCTCGCCAACATTGATCTGATTGGTCTTCAGGGTCTGCTGGATGATGTCTTTGTCGGACGTCATGCCTTGCGCGATGGCGTGGCCGATCAGTCCACCGATGCCCAGCCCGATGGACTGGGCTCGGCCTTGGTAGAACATTTCAGGCGGCAGTGGTGCATCGGGCTTGACGGCAACAGACTTGATGCCGCTCTTGCTGGAGGCATCCAGCTTCTTGGTGGGCGCGCCCGCGCAGCCGGACAGCAGGATGGCCAGAGCGGAGATGGCGGAGATGGACAGCTTCTTGAACATGGAAAGGCTCTTCTGTATTGGATTGGCGTTGGAGGGGGTGGATGACGAACACGTGCAACGTCGGCGCTGCGCCTCAGAACCAGGCACTCATCCCGGATTTGATGTTTTCCCAGTACTTCTCATCGGGCTTCTGAGCGCACCGCTCAACCGTCTTGTCGAAAGCCTTCGAGAACTTCCTGCTGGTCTCCAGGATCTTGGGAGCCGACCCGGCCGCCATGGCCAGCAGCCCCAGCGAGAGGTTGTAGATGTTCATGTCCGAGACCGGTTTGTCCGGGTGGACAGAGCGGAACCAGCTCACATCGACGTTCAGGTCGCTGCATGCCTTGTTCGCCAAGTCCAGGATCGAATCCTTGACGTATTTGATGGGTGCAACCACCTTGACCGCCACAGGCTTGTCCTCGGAGTCGATGGCCGGCGCCAGCTTCCAGGCTTTGACTTGCTCCACGGCGGCTGCGTCCAGGATGTCGGACCTGGAAGACTCGATCACCTGAGCGTCGTCCACGCCTCCCTCGGAGTTGATGGACAAGCGCAGCTTGACCACGCCCTGGTGGCCGGCGGCCTTGGCCGCCTCGGGGTAACTCGCGGGGGGCTCCGAGAGCACCCGAACGTTCTGCTTGATGACAGGTGCTTCGCCCGCGGCGCCAGCCATGCTTGAGAAAGTCGCGCATGCGCACGTCAAGGCCAGCATGAGAACTGCTTTGTTCACTTCATCTCCCTTTTTCTTCTCGGGATGCTACCGGCGGTGACAGTGCACACACCCACCCGAACCCGGTGTCAGGAGGGAGGGGTTTGTGCCACCGCCAGAACGGACGATGGCGTCAGCCGGCTCGCTTCATCGGTCACTTCGAGCTGGCGCTGGCAACGTGCCTTCAGCGGCTTGGCATGCCGAAGGCATGGGCACTTGTGGCGCCGCTTCGCTCAAGCCGCGAACCGGGTTGCCGGTTTGGGTGCTTGCGCCAACCAATAGATGACCAGGATCCACCCGACGATGGGCACCAGGCCGACCAGCTGCCACCAACCGCTTCGGTCGACGTCGTGCAGGCGGCGCGTGGACACGGCCAGGTAAGGCAGCAGCGTGGCGACGGTGAAGGCCCAGGCGAGGCGCTGGTCGATGATGCTCAGGCAGATGCCGGCGATGAAGTTGAACAGCGCCCACCACCAGAACTCGGACCGGGAGGCTTTGCCTTTGAAGTCGGCGTACTTGGTGAAGCAGGTTTGGATGGATTCGGTGAAGGTCATCTGGGCTCCCTGGTGGTGGCGCGCGCGTTGAGCGGTCGGTCAGGCGCTCATGCGCTTGCGGCGATGGAACAGGCCCGCGGCCCCCAGGATGGCCAACAGGCCAACTGACGGCTCCGGAACCTGCGAAACGTAGCTCTTGAGCTTGGAGGTGTCGCCCATGACGGCGATGGCGAAGAGGTCCTGGAAGGCCTTCTGGTTGTTTTAGACGTCGATCTGCCCGTAGACGAATGCGTCATGCGACAGCTCATTGGCTTCAACGAACGGCGCACCGGGGTGAAAGTCAACGTCGAAGAAGTCGTCGATGTTGGCGCGGATCTCGACGAAGCCGCCACTGCCGAGCTGCAGGGCGCCAGTGGCGCTGACGATGGCGTCGTTCAGGCGAACGGTTTTGCCGCTGTGGGTCATCTCCAGGATGAAGCCCCCACTCTTCCAAAGCTGGGACTTGTTCAAGTTGGACAGGCTGACGGAGGGGGCGATCGAGGTGTCAACAAGGAGCTTGAAGTCGATGTCGTTGTCGGCAGAGAGTGAGCCGCCGCCGTCTGCGCCTGGGTTGGCTTTGAAATTGAAGGTGTAGTTCGCGGCTTGCGCGAGCAGGGGGCTGGCGAGGGCGAGCATTGATTTGAGACCGCCGTGAATAAATTCACTCTCCAGACCTACCCCACTTTGGCTACCAAGGCTGCGAATCAGCGATGTTTTTCGAATCCAAGCCAATCTCCTCAATATAGCGAACCGCCAAATCTGGATTGAACCTCCAGCGAACCCTACCCAAACATAAAATGAGATTCGTTGTAGCCCCAAACAACGCCACAGAATTCAAAGGACTACTCTCGTCATCGGCAATTTTCACAACCTCGCCATCGGGCCACAAACCCTTTTTATTATCAAATACCTGCGAAACATTCTCTTGCACCTCAATAAATGGCAAATCAAGCCGACCCATCGTCGACTCAATGAAACTCTCAATTTTTGTGAGAGCAAAACCGACGCCTGGATCGCCGTAGGTAAACCTGGATGAATTTAAATCCGCCCCCCCGGACAAATTTATTATTCTTTCATGAATCCGACGACTCCACTCATTCTCCCTATTGCCACCACCTTGCGGGCAACCACTATTAATAATGAATGGCATTCTACCAACACAAAGACGGCGACGCTGCTCTACCGCGGCAGATTCAACTCCCGGAAAAATGCCTCTGTAAATATCCTTGTATTCACTCAGAAGCGTCTGCGCAACATGCAACCCAATCGAGCGATCAAACGCAGCCCGATCAATATCAGCAGCCAGCAAAACGAGGTTAATGTGTTTACTAAAATCCCTACCGTTATAATAATCAAGCAAGACTTGCGCGTGCCGGCCTTCGGTGTTCTTGCACAAATATTGAGCAGCAAAGTACTCCTGAATCGATCGATGACTCCAGCGAATATAGTTGCCATCAACGACCAATAGGGGCACAGCATGGGTGGCATCATGTGTTATTGATGAAGGTGCCGCCTTCCGCTCTGAGCACAGGGCTAAGGCCTTCCCTGCGAAATCAAGCGCTGCGTCTTTGGTGAATTCTGTCTTTGTTGCCTTATACGTGACCGCACCTAAAGCCCTTAAAACCTGCTCAAACCTATCTATATCCAAACCTGATTTTTTGCTCCGCTGAAACTCCCCCCCCTCCTTAGTCAAGTCATGGGATTCGTACAAAGCCTCATAGACCTGCCTGTAAAATATATGCCGCTTAAGGGGTATTATGTGCTTGTATTCGAAGGATTTAAAAAGAAGCGAAGCAAGCAATGGACTCGCCAAAAACTCGTGAATAGCTTGATTCTCTGGCAAATCCAGTTTCGCAATTAAGCTGTCCGCAAGACCAGGGTCAGCGTACTTGCGCAGCAGTGAGTACGCCTCTTCGCGAAAAAGAGGCTTAATCGTGTATCGCTGAAACTGAGGGAACGCAGAGAGGCCGGCCTCGTCACGCGACGTCATGATAAAGGCGTTATGTGGAGCCTTCTCAATGAAATTCTGTATCGATGCAGTTACTGCAGCGCGCTCAATATCGGGTATCTCATCATATCCATCCAGAAAGAAGCAGAACCCCCCCTTGGAAAGCAACTTGAAGAACAAGTCCGGCTTGCAACTACCGTCCAGACCAGACAGGACATCAAGCAGAAAATCGGTTAGCTTCTTCTTTTTGGACAACTTCCGAAGTTCAATAAGTATCGGAACAGCCTGCCCCTCTTCTGCGCACTTCAGAAACATCAGCTTCAGAAGAGTCGTCTTACCCATCCCTGCCGTATCCACAATCAGCATATTGCGCGCGCGATCAACCTCATCACCAGGGTACCCGGTAACCAGGAGCTCGTGTTTTGATCGCGTATTAACTATCGTCAGAGGCTGATAGTATTCAGCCAATATTCTCTGCTCATTCTTAAAAACAACAGAATTAAAGTAAGAATGCTTCTGCGTAGCCTGCTGCAGATAGTCAGCGTAACTATTGAAAACTTTATGAAGGGCCAAATGAGCCTGCTGAGAAAGCTCCTTCTCCACGCCATCATAGATGGGCTTCAGTATTTTTGCTGCAAGCTTACCCAGGGGCTTAGCCAGCAATGCCGCGGTAAAAGGTTCCATACTTTTAATCGACCAGTTGTTGGGATATTTATGGTTCACAAGCTCACAAACAAATCACTTGCTACGGTTGGCAACTACTGCATATCGCGCGCCAAGGCATCACATCTGAGCACTTGACCGGGGCTGTCTTCTAGTCCAAGCAAGGGCAGGCCACTAGTCATTGAAATGATCAGGCCAATCGCCCACACACGTGAGCTTTTGTAACGCCAACCACGAACGCCCGATCTGCCCCAACTCACCCATTCCCCCCCAACCACCCATCAATGCGCTATTTCACGACACCCGCCGAGCCCAAACACCCACCAACCAAACATTTCCGGACACAAACCGAGTAATTTCAGACAACAACCGAGCTCCCGCCCCCACTCACGCCCCACCAAGGTGCATTCACCGAGCCCCCAGCTCGGCACGCCGAGCAAAAAACCCCGTCACCCGAGCAAAACACTCGGCCACCCACCCAAACAACCCGGCCCGCCGCCCAAAACACCCGGCAAGCCACCCCCACCACCCCACCCCAGCCGCAAAAAACAAAAAGGGCCGCACAGCCACCGGGTCCTCCCCGGCTGCCATGCGGCCCCTGCCCTCAGGCAACTTCAAACGTCAGCCAGCCGACGTCGCCTCGCGCTCAGCGGCGCCACCCTGCCGGGCAAACCGCGCCCCAATCCCCTGGCGCAGCTCCTCCAGCCCCGAGCCCTTGCCCAGCACCTTCAGCAGGGCGTAGCCCTCCAGCGCCGTGCTCATCACGTCGCTGCCCAGGGCAAGCTCGGTGTCGTCGCAGCGGCCCAGCAGTTGGCGCAGCCGGGCCGAGCGCTCGCGCAGCGCGTCGAGCTGCTTCAAATCGGCCTGCGCGTCGGCCAGTTGCACATTGGCCGGCACGATGCCGGGGTTCTGCGCCATCACGCGCAGGGTCTGGCGGCAGAAGGCTTCGGACTTGTCGCCCATCTTGGCCAGGCCGCGCCGCTCGCTGGCGTCCATGTCGATCAGGCCGCTCAGGCGTTGCTCCAGGGTGGCCAGGGCCGCATCGACGGCGACGTAGTCCTCATCGCTCAGGTTCAGTTGGATCAGGTTCTGACTCATGGTTTCCTCGCTTTTGAATGGTGGGTCGGTGCAGGCCCTGTGCCCGCACCGGCCACCACCCTAGCGGCTGGCGCCGGTTTGTCAGCCCTTGGGCGGCCCCGTCCCCTGCCAAGCTAGGGGGCCGCATCCCTCTTGGGTGGGTGGCCCAGGCGCCACTGCAGCGCGCCCACGGTCAGCGTCATCACCAGCACGGCCGACATCAGTTCGGTCATGGCCACGGTGTCGGCCAGGGTGCGGGGTGCGGCAAACAGGTGATGCGGCGCCTGCACCAGCCGAAGCAAGCCGAACACGACCAAGGTGAGCACCAGTTGCCCCCGCCCGAACAGCGCCCACATCGGGTAGGCCAGCAAGGCCGCGTACAGCCCGCCCAGCACCAGGCCAGGCACGAACATCATCACGAACCGCGTGGCCGAGCCCGGCTCGGTGGCCCTCAGCAAGGGCGTGAGCAGGTCCACGTTGGTCAACAGCACGGCATAGAGCTGAAAGCCCACGAACAGCGCCGTGAGCCACAGCAGCACCCGCACCAGCGCGTTGGGCCGCACACCCTGCTCACGCCAGCGGTGGGCGCCCCACCAGCTCAGCGCCAGCAAGGCCATCAACAAGGCCATGCCGTTGGGCTCGCGCGCCATGGCCTTGAGCCACCAGGGCGAGGCGAACAGCCAGCTCAGGCACAGCAAGGCAGCGAGTTTTTGCACCATGGCCCTGCCCTCCCTCAGGCCTGGGGCCCGGCTTCGGGCGCCTTGGCCGGTGCGGTGAACCACTTCGCCTTGGGCACCAGCTTGGCCTCGTGCGGGTCGAGCACGTAGTGCGGCGACATGATCTGCACGCCGTGCTCGTTGAACACGTCCTGGATGTTGGCGTGCAGCGCGCTGAGCACCTCGGCGCGCGGGCGCGGCTGCGCGGGGATGGCCTGGGCCACCAGGCGGTACTCGGGGTACCAGTCGGTCAGGGCCGTCTGGTAGACGCGGGGCGCGGGCGATTCGAGCACACCGGGCGTGCGGCGCGCGGCTTCGATCAGCATGGCTTCGACCTGGCGCCAGGGCGTGTCGTAGCCGATGGTGACCACGGTGTCGACGATGTAGCCGGGGCCTTGCACCTCGCGCGAGTAGTTCTTGGTGGCGCCGTTGGCGATGATGTTGTTGGGCAGCACGACCTCTTCGCCCAGGCCGGTGCGGATGCGGGTGTTGAAGGCGCCCACCTCCACCACCGTGCCTTCGTGTTCGCCCACGCGCACGTACTCGCCTTTGCGCAGCGTGTTGCTGTAGGTCAGGATCAGGCCGGCGGCCACCTGGGCCACGAAGCTCGACGCGCCAAGCGACAGCATCAAACCCACCAGCACCGACATGCCCTTGAAGGCCTCGGTCTCGGCGCCGGGCAGGTAGGGGTAGGCCATGGCCAGCGCGAAGATCCAGATCACCCACGAGGCGACGCGGCGCGTGGGCGCGGCGGCGTCGGGGCGCAGCCAGCCCACGGTGAGGTGGCCGGTCTCGATGCGCAGGAACATGCGCGCCAGCAGGCCCACCACGGCGCGCGCCAGCAGCAGGATCAGGCCGGCCACGACCAGGCCCGGCACCGCGTGCACGATGCCCCGGCCCAGGTCGAGCACCACCTCCACCAGGAAGCGCCGCAGGCCTTCGCCCCAGGGCCGCGTGTAGGGGAACTGCTGCAATGAAAAGCTCAACCAGCCGTAGGCCACCAGCAGGCCCAGGCCCCAGCTCAGCGCGGTGTCGAGGTGGCCCACGGCCTGGCGCACGCGGCCGCGGCGCAGCACCTGGGCGTCGGCCAGCTTGCGGGTCTTGGTGTCCAGGAAGCGCTCGAGCAGGCGCAGCGCGGCGTCGCGCAGGTGGCTCAAGGCCCACAGCAGCGCGCCGGCCACGGCCGTGGCGCCCAGCACCCAGGCCAGGCTGATGAGCAGGCTGCGGGTGTTGCGCCCCTCTTGCGTTTCAGCGATGGCGAGGTTGAGCGCGGCCACCGTGCGCTCAAGCAGCGCGGGCATGGTGTCGCCGGTGAGCACGTCGGCGTCGGCGCCGTGCAGCACGATGGTCATCACCCCGTCGATGAGCACGAGCTCGCCCTCGGGCGTGGAGCGCGTGGTGACGCGGCCGGGGCCGCTGCCCAGCAGGGCCTGCTCGATGTTGGCCTCGGCGCGGCGCACGCGCTCGGCGGGCGTCATGCCCAGGAACGAGGTCTGCAGCGTGAGGATGGGCCGGTTGGCCAGGTGCAGCGTGGCGGGCTCTTCGAGCACCACCTCGGGCCTGGCGGCGCGGCTGGCTTGGGGCGCGGCCTGGCTTGAAGCCTGACCCGATGCCTGACCCGAAGCCTGACTGACGGGCGCCGATGCCGGTGCGCTCACAGCGCCCGCATGTTGGGCGTGGACGCGGGCCAGTGCGGGGGCGGTGCCCAGGCCGGCGGCCAGCACGAGGATCAGGCCAGAGAGCGCGGTGCGGATGGAAGGCTGGGCAGGCATCTTGAACAGGCTCGGGGCAAAGGTTGCCCGGCTTCGCCTGCTTCAGACCACCAGGCGCGCCGGATCCAGGAACTGCTGTCGGTAGGCCTCGAATGTAAGGCGGTCTGTGGCCTCGATCTCGGCCTGCGCCTGCCACGAGCGGTTGGCGCGCAACAGGGCGGCTTCGCGTTCGTCGGCGCTCAAGGGCTGGGCCAGCAGGGCTTCGCGCACGCGGTCGGAGGCGGCCAGGCCAAAGGCCGCGTGCTCGCCCGCGTGCAGTTGCTGCATGGCTTGCAAGGCGCGGGCCGAGGGCAGGTGTTCGGTTTGCTGCAGGTCTTGCGTAGCCTTCAGCCAGGCCTGGGTGAACGCGTCGCCCTGGTGCACCTCGTCGAGGTGGCGGGCCAGGGGCAGGCCTTGCGCCATCACGTCGGCGGCCCAGTCGGCCAGCGGCACGCGCTCGCCATGGCGGCGCAGCTTCAGGCCAGGCTCGCGGCCGCGGGCGGCGACCAGGCGCTGGTTCTCGACCAGGTCGCGGATCTCTTGCGGCGAGTCGGGCGGGCTGTCGGATGTCATCGCCCACAGCAGGAAGACGTCGAGCACGCGCAGGGTGTGCTCGTCGATGCCCACGGTGAGCTCGGGTTGCAGGTCCATGCAGCGCACCTCGACGTACTCGACGCCGCGCTCGCGCAGGGCGTGCAGCGGGCGCTCGCCGGGCTGGGTCACGCGCTTGGGGCGGATGGGGCTGTAGAACTCGTTTTCAATCTGCAGCAAGCTGGTGCCCAGCTGGCGGTAGCTGCCATCGGGCGCCTGGATGCCCAGGGCCTCGTAAGGCGGGTGCGAGCCGATCAGGGCGCCGTGCAGCGAGCGGGCGTAGCCGTCGAGGTGGTTGTAGCTCACGCACAGCGCGCTTTGCGCGTCGCTCTGGTAGCCCAGGCGGCCCATGCGCAGCGAGGTGGCGTGCGGCAGGTGCAAGGTGCCCTCACCCAGGGGCTGCAGGCCGTGGTCGAGCCCGGCCACGAAGCCCTTGGTGACGGCGGGCGAGGCACCGAACAGCATCAGCAGCACGAAGACGTGGCGGCGGAAGTTGCGGATCAGCGCGAAGTAGTCTTCCGTGGTGGCGCCTTGCACCGACCAGTTGTAGTGGATGCCGCTGATGGTCTGCATGCGCGCGCCGTAGCGGTGCACCAGGCCGTTGCGGTAGACCCGCTTGGCCTGGCCCACGTTGGAGGTGCCGTAGTAGCCGATGGGGATGGCGCCGTCGGGCGGCAGGTGCCCGGGCATGGAGCTGGCCCACATGCGCTGGGTGCCGATGGCTTGCAGCACCTCGCGGTGGATGTCGGTGAGCTCGCGCAGGCAGTCGTCGATGCCGGCGTGCACGCCGGTGACCAGCTCGAGCTGCGACTCGCTGAAGTCGGTGGTGATGTGCGGGTGGGTCAGGGCCGAGCCCAGGACGCGCGGGTGGGCGTCGGCGGCCAGGGTGCCATCGGGCAGCACGCGCAGGCCTTCTTTCTCGATGCCCCGCCGCATGGCGGACACGTCGAGGCGCTGCAGGCGGTCGAGTGGGCTGGGCACGTGGGGTCTCCTTGGCGGGGTCTCTTGGGTACTTCTGTCTGGCGCACCAATGGCGTGCAGTGACGTGCTCAGAGGGCGCGATTGTGCGCCATCGCGTGTGACCTTGCTTTGACGCCTCTCGGATGGCCCCGGACGTACGTCAAACAACGTATTGGGCGCGTGCAGGCGGCTTCGAACAATGGCAGGGCTTTGCCGCACCACCTTCCCTGATCGCTTTTTGAGGAGCCCACCATGCTTCACGGTGACATTTCCAGCAGCGACGACACCGTCGGCGTCGCAGTCGTCAACTACAAGATGCCCCGGCTGCACACCACGGCCGAGGTGCTTGAGAACGCGCACAAGATCCGCCAGATGATCGAGGGCATGAAGCTGGGCCTGCCCGGCCTGGACCTGGTCATCTTCCCCGAGTACAGCACCCACGGGATCATGTATGACAAGGCCGAGATGATGGAGACGGCCGTCAACATCCCCGGCGACGTGACCGAGGTGTTCTCGCAGGCCTGTCGCAACGCGAAGGTGTGGGGCGTGTTCTCGCTGACCGGCGAGCGCCACGAGGAGCACCCCAAGAAGGTGCCCTACAACACGCTGATCCTGATGAACGACCAGGGCGAGATCGTCCAGAAGTACCGCAAGATCATGCCGTGGACGCCCATCGAAGGCTGGTACCCCGGCGACCAGACCTACGTCTCGGACGGCCCCAAGGGCCTCAAAGTCAGCCTCATCATCTGCGACGACGGCAACTACCCCGAGATCTGGCGCGACTGCGCGATGAAGGGCGCGGAACTGATCGTGCGCTGCCAGGGCTACATGTACCCGGCCAAGGAGCAGCAGGTGATGATCTCCAAGTCGATGGCCTGGGCCAACAACTGCTACGTGGCGGTGGCCAACGCGGCGGGCTTCGACGGCGTCTACAGCTACTTCGGGCACAGCGCCATCATCGGCTTCGACGGGCGCACGCTGGGCGAGTGCGGCGAAGAGGACTACGGCATCCAGTACGCGCAGCTGAGCAAGCGCCTGATCCGCGACGCGCGCTCGACCGGGCAGTCGCAGAACCACCTGTTCAAGCTGCTGCACCGCGGCTACACCGGCAAGATCAACTCGGGCGAAGGGGACAAGGGCGTGGCCGAGTGCCCGTTCAGCTTCTACCGCGAGTGGGTGGCCGACCCGCTGGCCACGCAGGCCAAGGTCGAGGCCATCACGCGGCCGACGGTGGGCACGGCCGAGTGCCCGATCGAGGGCATCCCGAACGATGCGCGGCTGAAGTACGAGTGAGGGTCACCAGAGCGAGTGGTGGTCTTCGGTGACGCCCAGCAGGTCCTTGATGGGGCGCGCGGGCGCGGTCGGCGAAGGCCGCACCGTGCCCTCGAACAGGCCCACGGGCTGGATGTAGCGGCTGGCGGCGACGAGCACGCGCTTGTCGCCGCAGCGCGCGCCCAGGGGCTTGAAGCGCAGGTCGAGCAGGCCGTCGTCGGTGCGGATGCGCCAGTCGGCCAGCGGCTGCGCCGCATCGAACTCGAAGTGCGCCGCGCCCAGCGGCACGATGTCCCCATCCAGCCAGAGCGCGTTTTCCTGGTCGCCAAAGTAGCCCGATTGCAGGTTGAAGCCGAGCCCGGGGCGGTGCGCGCTGGCCCAGCGCCAGGCCGTGTCGCGCGCCAGCAGGCCATTGGAGCTGTCGATGCTGGCGTGGCCTTCGTTGAGGCTCAGGCGCTGGCCGTCCATCGACACCCAGCCGCGCACCGACAGCGCCGAGGTCTTGTGCGTGGCGTGCGCCAGGCCACCCGCGGGCGTGCCGATGGCCAGCAGGCTGGGCGGCATGCGCCCCAGGTCCAGCTCGGCCTGCAGGTTGACCTGCCTGGTGCGCCAGTCGATGTGCAGCGTGTCGTCGGCGGCAGGCCGAAAGGCCAGGCGACCGTTGAACGAGCGGAACCAGGCCTCGCCAGCCTGCAGGGGCCCGTTGCTGACCTGGCCCGAGAGCTTGGGCAGGCCCACCGCGTCCCAATCGACCACCAGGCGCTGGCGCAGGCGATCGAACACGTAGGCAAACGCCGTGGTGGACCAGCCCAGGTCGACGATGGCCATGCCGATGAACAAGGTGGGCGTGCCGATGCCGACGTACGTCCAGCGCTTGTGGTGGCAGCGCAGCCACCAATCGGGACGCGCCTGGGCTTCGTTCAGGCCGGACCAATCGACCACGGGCAGGCGGCCCACATAGCGGCCAGCCTGCAGGCGCCCGCCCTGGACCGCCGCATCGGGCGCGAGGGGCAAGGCGTTGGCCAACGAGCGAGGCAGCGCGGCGGTCACGGGCGTCCCGGTGTCGGAGCTGTCGGGCGCGGCATCAAGCCGCTTCAAGCCGTTGACGGCGACGCCACTGGGCCGGCGGCAGGCCCGTCCAGGCGCGGAAGGCCCGGGTGAAAGCGCTCTGCTCGGAATAGCCCAGCAGCAGCGAAATCTCGGCCAGGTCGAGGTGGCCGTCGAGCAGGTGGGCTTCGGCCAGGTGGCGGCGCGTGTCGTCGAGCAACTGCTGGAAGGTGGTGCCCTGCTCGGCCAGGCGGCGCTGCAGGGTGCGCGGGCTGCTGTGGTGGGCCTCGGCCAGCGCGGCCAGCGAGGTCTTGCCCTCGCGGATCAGGGGCACGAGCGTCAGCCGCCAGGCGTCGACCACGGCCGGCACCTTGGAGACCTGCTGCAGCAGCTGGCGCGCCTGCTGGTCGAGTAACTCGGCCAGGGCAGGGTCGGACTTGCGCAGCGGCATCGCCATGTAGGTCATGTCGAAGACCACGCGCGTGACCGGCATGTTGAACAGCACCTCGCCACCGAAGAAATCGCGGTAGGGCTGCACGTCGGCAGGCGGTGGGTTCACGAAGGCGACTTCGCGCACGGGCCAGTAGCGGCCGGTCATGTCGCGTGCGAGCTGAACCAGGGACGCGATGGCGGTTTCGTCGACCAGGGCACCGGGGCGGCCGCGTTCAACGCCCCACTCGATGGTCACGCCTTTTTCATCCAGCGAAACATGCGCCGGGTTCACGTCGTAGACCGAGGCGTGGTAGCGCTCCATGCGCTGCAAGGCTTCGGCGAGGTTGCTGCAGGCCAGGGCCGCGTAGCCCACCACACCGAAGTGGCGGGCGCTGACGCCTTCCGCGATGCGCAAGCCGAGGCCGGGGCGGCCCTCGAGGGCATCGACCCTGCGAAGCCAGTCCTGCCATTGGCTCATGGGCACGAAGTGCTGCGCCGGATCGGGACGCGGGCCCAGCACGCGCTGGCCATCGAGCCCCTGGCGGTCCAGGTACTCGTACAGCAATTGGGCAAAGGACGCGGCGATGCGGGTTTCGGCCATGGCAACAGCACCAGGGGCACAAGAGACGATCGTGAATCATGCACGCCCGGTCGCACCCTGCCCATTCGGGGTAGATGGGAGGCGCCGCCAAACACATTGACGTCAAACGTCAAGAAAATGTCTGAGGAGGTCAAGCCAGACTCGGCCGAAATGACGAGCATGGGAACGTCAAAGTTTCGATTCGCTGCTGTTTCCACCACTTGCCATGAGTCTGCTGGCCAACCTGTCCGACCTCCTGTCCGCCTACATCGCGTCGTCGATCCAGCCTTTCGGGGGGGTCGATCCGCACGTGGACTGGCGCGATGCCTTCCTGATGCTGCTGTCGCCGCTGTTCTTCGCGGTGGTGGTGGCCGAGTGGCTGCGCATGCGCGGCGAGAAGCGCCAGGGCAAGCGGGTCTACGACTGGCGCGACTCGCTCGACAGCATGGTGCTGGGCGGCGTCTACACCTGGGTCGACGTGGTGCTGGTGCTGGTCTTCGTGCTGCCGGCGATGAACTGGCTGTACGCCCACCACCGGCTCGCCAGCATCGAGCTGACGCCGCTGAGCTTCGCGGCGCTCTACCTCGGCGTGGAGTTCTGCTACTACTGGTTCCACCGCGCCAGCCACCGCATCCGCTGGTTCTGGTGCGCGCACGTGGTGCACCACGGCTCGGAGCACATGAACTTCACGGCGGCCATGCGCCAGAGCTGGCTCTACAGCTTCGCAGGCAACTGGCTGTTCTACCTGCCCATGGTGTGGATCGGTTTCGAGCCCAAGGCGGTGCTGCTGGCGCTGTCGTTCAACCTGGCCTACCAGTTCTTCGTGCACACGCAGTGGGTGGGCAAGCTGCACCCGCTGATCGAGCTGGTCTTCAACACGCCTTCGCACCACCGCGCCCACCATGGCCGCAACGAGCGCTACATCGACAAGAACTACGGCGGCACGCTGATCGTCTTCGACCGGCTCTTCGGCACCTTCGTGGAAGAGACCGAAGCGGTGGACTACGGCCTGGTTCGCCAGGTGCACACGCACAACCCGC
This sequence comes from Burkholderiales bacterium RIFCSPHIGHO2_01_FULL_63_240, assembly GCA_001770725.1. GTDB lineage: Bacteria > Pseudomonadota > Gammaproteobacteria > Burkholderiales > Burkholderiaceae_C > Aquabacterium. Next base: position 64,167 of record MERU01000009.1, on the reverse strand, counting down.
TTTGGCTGACGCTGCACGAGTGGGTGGCCATGTTCCGTGACGTCATGCGCCCTGGCCCGCTTGGTTTGCGCCTCAAACACATCTGGGCCCCGCCAGAATGGGAGCGCCCGGGCACACAAGCAGCGGATAATCGCGCCCATGCATCCGAAAGCGCTCCTCGACCTCACGACCCAGCTCATCCGTGAGGTGCTCAAGCTCGACGCCCCGGCCGACAGCATCGTCTCCTACTTCTTCCGCAAGCAAAAGGCCCTGGGCCAGCGCGAACGGCACGCCCTGGCCGAGACGGCCTACGCCGTGCTGCGCCAGCGCCTGCTGTGGGCCCACCTGGCGCAGTCGGGCCATGGCCCGCAAGAGCGCCGCCTGGCCCTGCTGGCCTGGCAGGGCCTGCCCCATGTGCTAAAAAACGGCGCCACGCCGGACGAACTCGCCTGGTTGGCCCGCACCGCCACCATCGACCGCACCCAGCTGCAAGACAAGCTGCGCCACAACCTGCCCGACTGGCTGGCCAACCGCCTGCGCGAGCAGCTCGACGACGAGGGCTTCTGGGCCCTGGTCGAGACCTTCTCGGCCTCGGCCCCGCTGGATTTGCGCGTCAACACCCAAAAGGCCAAGCGCGAAACCGTGCTCGAAGCGCTGGCCGCCGCCCAGATCGAGGCCGCGCCCACGCCTTATTCGACCATCGGCATCCGCATCCCGGGCAAGCCGGCGCTGCAGAAGATGCCCCTCTACACCGAAGGCCACGTCGAGGTGCAGGACGAAGGCAGCCAGTTGCTGTCACTGCTGACCGCCCCCAAGCGCGGCGAGATGGTGGTGGACTTCTGCGCCGGCGCCGGCGGCAAGACCCTGGCGCTGGGCGCGCTGATGCGCAACACCGGGCGCCTGTACGCCTTCGACGTGTCGGCCCACCGCCTGGACAACCTCAAGCCGCGCCTGGCGCGCAGCGGGCTCTCCAACGTGTACGCCACGCAGATCGCCCACGAGAACGACGACCGCATCAAGCGCCTGCGCGGCAAGATCGACCGCGTGCTGGTGGACGCGCCCTGCTCCGGCCTGGGCACGCTGCGCCGCAACCCCGACCTGAAGTGGCGCCAGTCACCGAAGGCGCTGGAGGAGCTCAAGGTCAAGCAGGCGGCCATCCTGGACAGCGCTGCCCGCCTGCTCAAGCCGGGCGGCCGGCTGGTGTACGCCACCTGCAGCCTGATCCCCGATGAAAACGAAGGCATCGCCGACGCGTTCACGGCGGCCCACCCCGACTTCGTGCTGCTCAACGCCGCCGAGGCGCTGACCGCGGCGGGCGTCGAGAACGCGGCCGACCTGGTCACGCCCGCCGGCCACCTGCGCCTGTGGCCGCACAAGCACTCGACCGATGGGTTCTTTGCGGCGGTTTGGCAGAAGAAGGACTGAGCCACCGCGCACGGCGCTGGATTGGAGGAAGAAGGGCGACGCAAAGCGTCGCCCTTCTTCCTTCTCCGCCTGCCACGTTGTGTCGCGGGCAGGGGGCGAGGGGTGCCTGCGCAGGCCCGACATGTGCGGTGTCATGGCTCGGCACCTGCTTGACTCGCGTTCAAGGGGTGATGGTGACCAAGCTCGGTGGTGCCCCGCGCAGGACCGGAGCAGGCACCCCTCGCCCCCTGACCGTTGCTCACAACGTGGCCAACCAACCCAACCCTGCACTCGCCAAAAAAGAAAAGGGCCCCGAAGGGCCCCTGTCGCATCCAGCAAAACCGCGTTCAGGTCAGAACAGGCTTTCCTTGACGTAGATGATGTCGTTCGGCTTGAGCACATCGTTCATGCCAGGCTCGATCACCGTGACCTCGCCCGTGGCTTCGTCGCGGCGGTGCACCTTGATGCCACGCTGCGTGCCGCGCAGGGTCAGGCCACCGGCGCTGGCCAGGGCCTGCAGCACCGTGGTGCCGCGCAAGAGCACCTGGGCACCGGGACGTTGCACCTCACCGTACATGTAGATCTGCGGAGCGCGGTCCACCCAGATGGTGTCGCCGTTGCGCAGCTCGAAGTCGGGCTCGGAGCCAGAGGATGCGAACACCTTCGTGAAGTCGATTTCCTTGCGGAAAGGCTGGCCATCACGCGTGCCGGAGACCACCACGATGTCAGAGCCCGATCCGGTGATGATGCCACCGGCAGCCGCCATGACCTCGCTGAGCTTGTTGCTCGAAGCGATGATGGGGTAGCGACCGGGCTTGTTGACCATGCCCAGCACCGACACCTGGTTCGCGGCGGGGGTCAGCAGCAGCAGCGACACCTGGGGCTGCTTCAGGAAGTTGCCTTCCTTGAGGCCGTTGGCGATGGCCTTCTCGCCATCGATCAGGCTCAGGCCGCTCAGCTTGACGCTGCCCAGCAAGGGGTAAGTGATGGTCCCGCCCTCGTTCACGCGGGTTTCCAACGTGAGATCGGGGTTCTGGTAGACGGTGATGCGAATGGTGTCGCCCGGGCCGAGAACATAGTCCTTGGCAATCATCGAAGCTTGGGCAAAGGCGCCCGAACCCGACAGCGCCATCAAAGTGAGCATCACCCACTTGAGCATGTCACGCATCCATTTCATGTGCACGATCCTTGTCTTGAAAAATCCTGAAGGCCGGCATGGCCCGAAGGCAGCCGGCGGCGCCAATGTATCACCGCGCCGCGACACCGGACCTTGATGGATCGCTCAGAGCCACCAGGGTTCCCTTGTCCTGCCCCCCCTGTGTGCGGGAAAGGTAATCGGCCACCAACGCGGCCGGCATGGGGCGGGCGATGAAGTACCCCTGGATGTCGTCGCAACCCAGGGCGCGCAACATCACCAGCTGTTCCTCGGTCTCGATGCCTTCGGCGGTGGTGTCCAGATGCAAGGCCCGCGCCAGGCTGATGATGGCCGTCACCACGGCCTGGGCGTCTTCGTCGCTGTCGAGCGAGCGCACGAACATGCCGTCGATCTTGAGCTTGTCCAGCGGGAAGCGCCGCAGGTAGGCCAGCGACGAGTACCCGGTGCCGAAATCGTCCATCGCCACCCGCACGCCACGGCTGCGCAGGGCCACCAGGGTGGCCTGGGCGCCTTCGTGGTCCTCGATCAGGGCGGACTCGGTGATCTCGAGCTCCAGCCGCTCGGGCGCCAGGCCGGTCTGCAAGAGCACCTCGTCGACCAGGTCGATCAGCGACGAGCTGCGGAACTGCACCGCCGAGAGGTTGACCGCCACGCGCAACTCGCCAGGCCACTGCTTGGCAATTCGGCAGGCTTCGCGCAGCACCCAGGTGCCCAGGCTGACGATCTGGCCGGTTTCTTCGGCCACGGGGATGAACTCGCCCGGGCTGATGAGGCCGCGCTCGGAGTGCTGCCAGCGCACCAGGGCCTCGAAACCGATGACAGCCCCCGTCTGAAGGTGCACCTGAGGCTGAAAGTGCAGCGTGAACTGCTCGGCGGCCAGCGCCAGGCCGAGCTCCTGCTGCAGCCGCACCCGCGAGCGGGCGGTTTCGGCCATGGGCAGGTCGAAGAAGCGGTAGGTGTTGCGCCCGGCGGCCTTGGCGGCATAAAGGGCCAGGTCGGCGCACTGCAGCAGCGACTGCGGATCGGCCCCGTCGCGCGGCGCCAGGGCCACGCCGATGCTGGTGCGCGACTCCAGCATCACGTTGTCGCACTGGTAGGGCTCGGCCAGCAGCACCAGCAGGCGCTCGGCCAGGGCCGCGGCTTCGGCCTCGTCGGCATAGCGCCAGGTCAGCAGCGCGAATTCGTCGCCGCCCAGGCGGGCCAGCAAGTCGCCATCGACCACGCAGGTCTTCAGCCGGGCCCCGACCCTGCGCAAGAGCTGGTCACCCACGCCGTGGCCGAAGGTGTCGTTGATGTTCTTGAAGTTGTCCAGGTCGATGAACAGCAGCGCACAAGGCCGCTGAACGCCCCCCTGCCCCGCCCCCAGGCGCCCCAGCTCCGCGCTGAAACGGTGGCGGTTGGCCAGGCCGGTGAGCGAATCCTGGTTGGCCAGGCGGGCGAGCTCTTCACGCGCCTCGCGGGTCTGGGTGATGTCCGAGCCCACCCCACGCCAGCCCGCCGCGCGACCCCGGTCGTCGAACAGGGGCTTGGCCGACAGCGACCACCAGTGCACGTGCGGCCCCACCGCCACCGGCAGCTCCAGGTCGCGAAAGGGCTGCCCCATGCGGATGGACGTGGTCAGGCTGGCGAGCGACGCCTGCGCCGCGGTGTCGTGCTGAGGCAGCAAGGCCCCCAGCAGCTCCAGGAAGGGCTGCTGCTGCAACTGGCGCTGCGACATGCCGAAGGATTCGGCCAGGCGCGCCGAGACATGGCGCAGGTGGCCGGTGGCTGAAATCTCCCAAAGCCAGTCGGAGGCGTGCTCCTCGAAGTCGCGCAGCAGCAAATCGATGAGCTGCTTTTGGCGGTCGGTTTCGGCGTCGGCGCGCAGGCGGCTCATGAAGGTGCGCGCGTTGGCGAAGATCACCCCCGCCATCACGAAGGTGTAGACCAGCAGCAGCAGCATCAGCGAGGCGCTGGTGGCGTAGGTCGAACTCAGCAGGCCGATGATGCTGCCCACCCCCAGCGTGGTCACATAGGCCCAGGCCGCCAGCACCGTGGGGCTGAGCATGAAGGCCCCGCTGCAGATCATGCCGACCACCACCGTGGCGATCAGCAGGGCCTGGGCGTGGTCGGCCTGCGGAAAGACTATGACCGGCATCACCGACCACAGGGCCCCGTAAGCGATGACGTGGGCCACCAGGGTGCGGGTGGCGCCCGGCATGGCCACCGGCCGGTGGCCGGACGTGATGAGCTGGCGCCACCACAGGATGGCGATCGGCAGGGTCAGCGTGACCGTCACCCCCCAGACGACCAGCCAGACATGCGGCAGCGAGTCCCAGAAGACGCTGCAGATCACCAGGGTGTTGATGGCGTTGCCCACCGACACGAAGGGCATGATGCTGAGCAACGCCAGGACCTGACGCGCACGGAAGTACCGGGCCAGAGGACCGTCAACGGCCTCGCCGGGCATGGCGTCGAGCATCCAGTGCTCGATGCGCGTCTTCCATTGTGTTGACCAGGATCGCTGGGTGGAGGACATCCCTGTCATGGCTGGTTAAAGCAAAAAACTGTCCATGGGATCGACGTTTGGCCGCAAAACTTGACCGTTTGCGCGAGATCCGGCGCGACATCCGGTTGATTGCCACACGATCCGCGCCGGACCGGCCGGATCGACCGCGCCAGCGGGGCCCATGTGGATACACCGCGGTGCGAGATCGCCCCCGGGGCGGTGCCTGCGGATGGCGTACCATCTCCGGCTCCCCGCATGCCGATGCTGTCATGAATTCCGACAAAAACCTGTCCGACGCCGAACGTTCGCTGCGCGATGCGGCCCTGGAATACCACCGCCTGCCCACCCGCGGCAAGGTGGCCGTGAACCCCACCAAGCCCCTGAGCAACCAGCGCGACCTGTCGCTGGCCTACTCCCCCGGCGTGGCCTACCCCTGCCTGGCCATCGAGCAGGACCCGACCCTGGCGGCCGAATACACCTCGCGTGGCAACCTGGTGGCCGTGGTCACCAACGGCACCGCGGTGCTGGGCCTGGGCGACATCGGCCCCCTGGCTTCCAAGCCGGTGATGGAGGGCAAGGGCTGCCTGTTCAAGAAGTTCGCCGGCGTCGACGTGTTCGACATCGAGCTGGCCGAGCGCGACCCGGACAAGCTCATCGACATCATCGCCGCGCTCGAGCCGACGCTGGGCGGCATCAACCTCGAAGACATCAAGGCGCCCGAGTGCTTCTACATCGAGCGCGAGCTGTCCAAGCGCATGAACATCCCGGTGTTCCATGACGACCAGCATGGCACGGCCATCATCTCCAGCGCCGCGCTGCTCAATGGCCTGGAGCTGGTGGGCAAGCAGATTGGTGAGGTCAAGATCGCCGTCTCGGGTGCCGGTGCCGCAGCCATCGCCTGCCTGGAAGTGATGGTGGGTCTGGGCGTGCAGCGCAAGAACGTCTACGTCTGCGACTCCAAAGGCCTGATCCAGAGCGAGCGCGCCGACGCGCTGGCCGGCAAGCTCGACGAATCGAAGCAGCGCTTCTGCCAGGTCACCCCCGCGCGCACGCTGGCCGACGTGGTCGAAGGCGCCGACGTCTTCCTGGGCTGCTCGACCGCCGGTGTGCTGACCGCCGAGATGGTCAAGACCATGGGCAGCCAGCCCATCATCCTGGCGCTGGCCAACCCCGAGCCGGAGATCCGCCCCGAGATCGCCAAGGCCGCGCGTCCGGACTGCATCATCGCCACGGGCCGCTCGGACTACCCGAACCAGGTCAACAACGTCCTGTGTTTCCCCTACATCTTCCGCGGTGCGCTGGACTGCGGCGCCACCAAGATCACCGAAGCGATGAAGCTGGCCTGCGTGCGCCAGATCGCCGACCTGGCCAAGGCCGAGATCTCCGACGAAGTGGCCGCCGCCTACCCGGGCCGCGAGCTGCGCTTCGGCCCCGACTACCTGATCCCGACGCCGTTTGACTCGCGCCTGATCCTGCGCATCGCGCCGGCCGTGGCCGAGGCCGCTGCCAGCTCAGGTGTGGCCACCCGTCCCATCACGGACCTGAACGCCTACCGCGACTCGCTGTCGCAGTTCGTCACCAACACGGGCCTGTTCATGCGGCCGCTGTTCATCGGCGCCAAGGCCGCAGCGCAGCGCAAGCGCATCGCCTACGCCGAGGGCGAAGACGACCGCGTGCTGCGCGCCGCCCAGGTGGCCGTGGACGAAGCCCTGGCCTTCCCGCTGCTGGTGGGGCGCCCCGACGTCATCACCACGCGCATCGAGCGCGCCGGCCTGCGCCTGCAGCCGGGCGTGAACTGCGAGATCGTCAACCCTGGCAAGGACGACCGCTTCAAGCAGTACTACGAGGCCTATCACAAGCTGCGCGCACGCGATGGCATCTCGCCTGACCTGGCCAAGGTGGTGGTGCGCCGCTCGAACTCGCTGATCGCCACCCTGCTGGTCAAGATGGGCGACGCCGACGGCATGATCTGCGGCGTCATCGGCCGCTACGACTTCCACCTCGAACACATCCGCGACGTCATCGGCGTGCGCGAGGGTGCCCACGGCCTGGCGGCGCTGAACGCGCTGATCCTGGAGCAGCACAACCTGTTCATCGCCGACACCTTCGTCAACGAAGACCCGACGGCCGAGCAGCTCGCCGACATCGCCATGATGGCCGTCGAGGAGGTGCAGCGCTTCGGCCTGCCACCGCGCGTGGCCTTCCTGTCGCATTCGATGTTCGGCTCGAGCAACCGCCCCTCGGCGCGCAAGATGCGCCAGGCGCGCGACATCTTCGTCAAGCGCATGCCCCACATCCCCGCCGATGGCGAGATGCAGGGCGATGCGGCCTTGAGCGAATCGGTGCGCCACAAGCTGCTGCCCGACAGCACGCTGGACGGCACGGCCAACATCCTGATCTGCCCGAACCTGGACGCGGCCAACATCCTCTTCAACGTGCTGAAGATGACCGGTGGCAACGGCGTGACGGTGGGCCCGATCCTGATGGGCGCGGCCGCACCGGTGCACATCCTGACGCCCTCGGCCACCGTGCGCCGCATCGTCAACATGACCGCCGTGGCCGTGGGGCATGGCACGCCGGCGCCGGCTCGCTGAAGCCAGGCGCCGATCTGGCGTGAAGCCTCGGGCACCGAGAGGTTGTCCGAGGCGGGCGCTGCACAAGTTCGGTGCAGCGCCTAGACTGCGGCGATGACCCAACCCGCCGTGCCTGCGTCGAACGCCTCCCCTGCCCCCAACCTGGCCCTGGGCTACGCCGCCGCGCTGGGCACGGTGGCCATCTGGGCGGGCTTCATCCTCATCTCGCGCCTGGGCGGCAAGTCCGCGCTGACGGGCTGGGACATCGTGGCGCTGCGCCTGGGCACGGCGGCCATCATCCTGCTGCCGTTTTCGCTGAAGCTGCCCGCAGGCACCTGGCGCAGCCCCAGGCTGTGGACCCTGGCCCTGATCGGCGGCTTGGCCTTCCTGGTGTTCGCCTACGCGGGCTTCAAGCTGGCGCCGGCCGCACACGGCGGCATCCTGATCCCGGGCATGCAGCCCTTCCTGATCACGGCCCTGGCCTGGGCCATGCTGGGCACGCGGCCGACTCGGCAACGGGTGCTGAGCCTGATGCCCATCGCGCTGGGCGTGGCCTGCGTCGCCTTCCCCGTCATCAGCGGGCTGGGGCATGGGCCTTCGACCTTGATGGGCGACGCGCTGCTGCTGGGCGCCTCGATCGCCTGGGCCATCTACAGCGTGCTGGTCAAAAAGTGGGTGCACGACCCCTGGTTGCTGACGCGCTTCGTGGCGCTGGCCTCGGCCGCGGTCTACCTGCCGGCGTACCTGCTGTGGCTGCCAAAGGGCCTGGACCAGGTGCCGACCTCGATGCTGGTGCTGCAGGCGCTGTACCAGGGCATCGGGCCGACCATCGTGGCGATGGTGCTGTTCCTCAAGGCCGTGTCCATCCTGGGGGCCGAGCGCACGGGCGCGCTGGTGGCCCTGGTGCCGGTGCTGGCCGGCCTGGGCGCCGTGCCCCTGCTCGATGAGCCGCTGACGCCCTGGCTGGTGGCGGGGCTGGCGCTGGTGTCGGGCGGCGCTTGGCTGGCGTCGCGACCGGCGCGCTGATCACGCCACCAGCTCGGGGGCCGTCGGCGCCACGCTCACCCAGGGCTCGACATGGAGCCCGGCGGCCTTTTGCTTGGCTTTGTGCTTTGCCGCGGCCGCCGCGCTGGCGACCATTTCCGGCTGGGCAAAGGCCCCTGCGCCGACAGGAACGACACCGGCCGACAAGGTGGTCATCGGGAAAAAGCGCATCACGCCTTCCCGGTCCTCGGCATCGATGCCGCCCCGTTGGCGCGCCACGTCGTCGAACAGGTTCACCGCCTCGCGGTTGAACGCGGCCACCAGCGCCTCGACGCGCTGCAACCAGTCTTCGCTCTGGAACAGGACCACGAAGTCATCGCCGCCCACGTGTCCCACGAAGTCCCTGAGGGGGTCGCTGTGCGTCACCAGGGTGCGGGCCAGCAGGCAGATCATTTCGTCGCCACGCCAGTAGCCGTAGTGGTCGTTGAACGGCTTGAAGTGGTTGAGGTCGGCATAGCAGGCCACGAATGGCGAGTTCATCTGCAGCAGGCGACCGATGTGCAAGGTCAGCGGGATGTTGCCGGGCAGGAAGGTCAGGGGGTTGGCGTGGCGGGCGGCCTCGATGCGCAGCTCCGTGACCGCGCGAACCAGGCGCTCACCGGTGCCCACGCCGTGGTAGCGGCCACCGCGGGTGACCACAAAGCCCTCGCTCAGGTAGCGCTGGTCCTCTGAGGTCAACACATCGGTGAGCTGCTCCAGCCCGACATCGGCCTCCAGCGTCATCGGCTCGCTGTTGGCGAACGGCAGGCAAGGCTGGTGATCGTAGAGTTCCTTGAAGTATGGCCTGGAGTACTGGTTGAAGAACCCCTGCCGGTTCAGCAGGCCAACCGCTCGCTCATCCTTCACCAGTGCCACCGCGCGCAACTGCTCGTCGGCCAGGAAACGCCGGGCTGCCTGGCTGTTCGTCGCATCGGCCGGCAAAGGCTCGATGGGTTGCGACAAGGCCTCGAGCGTGAAGCCGTGGCGCGCCTGCCGGGGCCGGTTCGGCAACACGGCGATCTGCCGGCTCTGAATGACCTCGATGGCTGCTGGCAACAAGCGATCCACGGCGTCGGCCTGGGGCCGGCCAAGCAGGTAGCCCTGCCCGAGCTCGACGCCCAGGTCACGCAACACCCGCAACTCCTCGGTGCTTTCGATGCCCTCGGCCACCATCTGCGTGCCGAATGTCTCGGCGATCCGGCGCAAGGCCGTGATGGTCTGCACCTTGTCGGGGTGGGTGGCGATGTCGCGGGTGAAGTACTTGTCGATCTTGACGAAATCGGGCTTGAGTTCGGCCCACAGGCGCAGGCTCGATCGCCCATCGCCGAAGTCATCGAGCGCGAGCTGAACGTCGAGTCGCTTGAGCACCTCGACGGCCTCGCGCAAGCGCGGCAGATCGGCCACGCGCTCGTGTTCGGTGATCTCGACCACCAACTGCTGGGTCGGCAATCGGTGCGAACGGATCAGGCTCCAGATGCCATGGGCCACGGGGTGGGCCACCAGCGCCGTGAGCGCCCCCGCGCTGAGGTTGACGAACAGGTGCCCAGGCTGTCCTTGCTCATGCCAGGCCATGAGGGCGATCTTCACGGCCTGCACCTCGAGCTCGAACGACACGCCCTCGCTGGCGGCCGCGGCGAACAGGGCGTCGGGCGCCGCGAGCAGGTGCCCTTGCGGTCCTCGCAGCAAGGCCTCGTGGCCCATGACCTCGCCATCGCGAAGCCAGCCCAGGGGCTGCAGGTGGGTGCTGAGACGGCCATCGGCCATCAACTCGGTCACCAGGTCGGTGATGCCTGTGATCGTGGCACGTTGGGACAGGGCACCCTGAACAGAGAAAAGACGCGGCGTAACGGTCGGCGATGCCGGACGGGTCATGACAACTCCCATGGACAAGCACCATCGATATCGGAGCGCGCGGGCGCTGCCTTGATGGGCTGTCACATGAAGTTTTTGTGACTACAGGTTGAGCTGTTTGGCGATGATCTCGTTCATGATTTCGTGCGTGCCGCCCCCGATCGAGAGGATGCGGTTGTCGCGGTACAGGCGCTCGACCACCGACTCGCGCATGTAGCCCATGCCGCCAAAGATCTGCACCGCTTCGTAAGTGACCTTGTCGGCCACCTCGGTGGCGAAGTTCTTGGCCATGGACACCTCCTGCACCGCACTCTTGCCGGCCTGCATGCGCGCGGCCACACGGTAGGTGTACTCGCGGGCCACGTCCACTTGCGTGGCCATCTCGGCGAGCTTGTGGCGGATGACCTGGTGCTTGGACAGGGGCTTGCCGAAGGTGACGCGGTCCTTGACGTAATCCAGGCAGGCTTCGAGCGCCATCTGCGCGGTCATGTAGGCCATGACGGCCAGGGCCAGCCGCTCGGCCTGGAAGTTGGCCATGATGAGCATGAAGCCGGCGTTCTCGGGGCCGATGAGGTGGCCTGCGGGCACGCGGCAGTCTTCGAAGAAGAGCTCGGCCGTGTCGGACGCCCACCAGCCCATCTTCTTCAAGTTGCGGCCCACGCTGAAGCCGGGCGTGCCCTTGTCGATCAGCAGCAGCGACACGCCGGCGTAGCCCTCGCCGCCGGTGCGCACGGCCACGGTGTAGTGGTCGGCGCGCACGCCCGAGGTGATGAAGGTCTTGCTGCCGTTGACGACGTAGTGGTCGCCATCGCGCACGGCGCGGGTGCGCAGGTTCGCCACGTCGGAGCCACCGCCGGGCTCGGTGATGGCCAGGGCCATGATCTTCTCGCCGCTGAGCACCGCGGGCACGACGCGTTGCTGCACCTCGGGCGAGGCACCGCGCCACACCGGCGGCAGGCCGATGTCGAGCGAGCCCAGGCTGGCGACCAGGCCGCCGGAGGTGCTGCGCATGAGCTCTTCGCTGACGGCCACCTTCATGAACACGTCGTGCTCGGCCGTGCCGCCCAGGTGCTCGGGGTGGCCGATGCCCAGGATGCCCAGCTCGCCCCCTTTGCGGTAGAGCTCGCGCGGGAAGGTGCCGGCTTCTTCCCACTCGGCGATGTGCGGCAGGATTTCCTGCTGCACGAAGCGGCGCGTGGTCTCGCGCACCATCTCGTGGGTTTCGTTGAAGTAGGTGGGGTAGCTGGGGTGGGTCATCGGGGGGCTCTGGTGAACGGGCGGTCGAACGACGGGGTTGCCATCCAGCCTAGGGAATGCCCTTGCCGCCTTCCATCGGTAGTTTACCTATATGGTCACTGATTGACGTTTACGTCACTCGCACACAAAATCGGCCCATCGATCAAGCTGGGTGCACTGTGCCCACGCTGGCCTTCCCTCACCTGCCGAAAACCACCCATGAGCACCCCTGCCCACTACGACAGCGTCTTCCGCCCCGGTCTGTTCAAGGACCAGGTTCACATCGTGACGGGCGGCGGCTCGGGCATCGGGCGCTGCACGGCGCACGAACTGGCTGCCCTGGGCGCCACCGTGGTCATCACCGGCCGCAACGAAGAAAAGCTGGCGCGCACCGCCGCCGAGATCACCGAGGACGGCGGCAAGGTCTTCACCGCCGCCTTCGACATCCGCGACGAAGACCAGGTCAAGGCCGCCGTGGCCAACATCGTCCAGCAACACGGCCGCATCCACGGCCTGGTCAACAACGCGGGCGGGCAGTTCCCCTCGCCCGTCTCGGCCATCTCCAAGCGCGGCTTCGAGGCGGTGGTCACCAACAACCTGACCGGCGGCTTTTTGATGATGCGCGAGGTCTACAACCAGAGCATGGCCAAACACGGCGGCGCCATCGTCAACATGACGGCCGACATGTGGAACGGCATGCCGGGCATGGCGCACTCGGGCGCGGCGCGCGCGGGCATGGCCAACCTGACGAAGACCGCAGCCTATGAGTGGGCCGCCTCGCACGTGCGCGTCAACGCCGTGGCCCCGGGCTGGATCGCGTCGAGCGGCATGGACAGCTACGGGCCCGCCATGGCACCCATGATCCGCATGCTCAAGGACAACCTGCCGGCCAAGCGCATGGGCCTGGAGGCCGAGGTGAGCTCGGTGATCTGCTTCCTGCTGAGCCCGGGGGCCTCGTTCGTCACGGGCATCACGGTGGCGATCGACGGTGGCGCGCCGCTGCACAGCCCGGTCATGCCGACGCCCAACCACGCGGGTGCGCCCAGCTACAACGGCTTTCACCGCGCTGTGACGCCGGGGGTGCTGCAAGACGGCGAGGCTTGACCAGGCTTTGTCCAGCCCACAAACCTCGGCGGGGCTTTTGTCGCTCCCTAGAATCAATGCAACCTTGATTCAAACCAGCGACAACCTCCATGCCCATGCTGCACGCGGTGCTCATCGCCGCCGTCCTGCTCTTTCTGGCCAAGACCGCCGCCTGGCTGATCCAGCGCCAACAGGGCAACGGCGGCATCGTTGACGCCATCTGGGCCTGGGCGCTGGGCGGCCTGGCAGTGTGGTTCGCCTTCACGGGCAGCGCCGCCCCGCAAGTGCGCTGGACCCTCGCCGCCATGGGCGGCCTGTGGGGACTGCGCCTGGGCACCTACCTGTGGCGCCGCAACTGGCGCGCCGCCGAGGATTGGCGCTACGCCCAGTTCCGCGCCGCATGGGGCGACAAGGCCCAGTCGAAGATGTTCTGGTTCTACCAGTTCCAGAACGTGTTCACCCTCGCCCTGGCCTGCAGCGCCTTCCTGCCTGCGGCCTACCGCGAAGGCTCGCCCGGCCCCCTGGCGCTGGGCCTGGCCGTGGCCATCCTGCTGCTGTCGGTCTGGGGCGAAGGCCTGGCCGACGACCAGCTGCGCCGTTTCAAAGCCGACCCGGCCCAGCGCGGGCGCGTGTGCGACGTCGGCCTGTGGCGCTACAGCCGCCACCCCAACTACTTCTTCGAATGCGTGCACTGGCTGGCCTACCTGCCGCTGGCCTGGGGCAGCGAGCTGTGGGCCTGGGGCCTGATCGCGCCGCTGGTCATGGTCCTGTTGCTGCTCAAGATCTCGGGCGTGCCGCTGCTGGAAGCCGAAATGGCCCGCCGCAAGCCCGGCTATGCCGAGTACATGCGGCGCACCAGCATGCTGGTGCCCTGGCCGCCGAAAGCCGGCTGATCGCCGTCGTGCCCCCTGCATCCGATCGCGCGTCGGATGCGTAAGTCCAGTCAGTCACCCTCGCGTCATTTCAGGAGACCCGACCATGATGTTCGCACTCGACTGGGCCGAAGCCGGCCTGCTGCCCGATGCCGTGATCCGCGCCGGCATGCGCCGCCTGATGGCGCAGCGCCTGGCCGCCCACCACGACATGCCGCCCTCGCGCCGCACGGCCGAGTTCCGGGCCTTCGTCAACCAGCTCAAGGCCAGCCCGATCGCCATCCACACGGTGGACGCCAACGTGCAGCACTACGAGGTGCCGGCGCAGTTCTTCCACCAGCACCTGGGGCCACGCCTGAAGTACTCGTGCTGCTGGTACGAGCGAGGCACCGAAACGCTGGCCGAAGCCGAAGAGGCCATGCTGCGCGTCTACGCCGAACGCGCCCAGCTCGACGCCCTGCCCCCTGGCGCCCGCGTGCTGGACCTGGGCTGTGGCTGGGGCTCGCTGAGCCTGTGGCTGGCTGAAAAATACCCCCACCTTCATGTTGTCGGCTTCAGCAACTCGCACGGTCAGCGCGAGTTCATCGAAGGCCGAGCCCGCGAGCGGGGCCTGCACAACCTGCGCGTCGTCACCGGCAACGTGGCCACCGACGAGATGCCCGGCGATGCGCTGCAACAAGGCTTCGACCGCGTCATCTCCATCGAGATGTTCGAGCACATGCGCAATTACCAGTTGCTGCTCAAGAAGGTGCGCGGCTGGATGAAGGACGACGCCAAGCTCTTCGTGCACATCTTCGCCCACCCCACGCTCGCCTACCCCTACGAGGTCAAGGACAAGAGCGACTGGATGACCCAGTACTTTTTCCTGGGCGGGATCATGCCCAACGAGCACCTGCTGGCCCAGTTCCAGGACGACGTCAAACTCGTCAACCAATGGTGGGTGGATGGCACGCATTACCAGAAGACAGCCGAGCACTGGCTGCAGGGCATGGACGGCAACAAAGCCGCCGTGCTGGCCACCTTCAGGCAGTGCTACGGCGACGACGCCGAGCGCTGGGTGCAGCGCTGGCGCATGTTCTACATGGCCGTGGCCGAGTTCTTCGGCTACGAACACGGCAGCGAATGGGGCGTGACGCACCTGCTGTTCGAAGCGCGTTGAGCAGGTGGCGCGCATGAACTTCATCAACCAGGTGCGACTCACCGCCGTGGCTTCTGCCGCGGTGCTGGTGCACGACCTCTGCCTGGCCGAAACGGTGGTGGGCTTCGCACGCGACGCCACCACGCAGCGCTTCCTCTACGCTGAGGTTCATGAGTTCAACCGCGCGCCCGATGGCAAGGTGCTCACGGCCCAGTCGCGTTACCTCGACGCACAAGGCCAGGAGATCGCGAGGAAGTCACTCGATTACCGCGCCAACCGCTTCATCCCCCTCTACAAGATGGAGGTGCCCGCACAGCGCTACACCGAGGGCATCCGCAGCAACGCGGACCCGGTGGTGGTGTTCAAGCAGGATGGTGAGCGCGAGGAGGTCAAGCGACTGGCGCGCGAACCCGGCCTGGAGGCCGCCGACTCGGGCTTCAACCACCTGTTGATGGATCAACTGCCGCGGCTGCTCCAAGGCGAGACGGTGAGCTTTCGGCTCATCGTGGCGGGCCAGACCGACAGCTTCCGCTTTCGCGCCAAGCAAGTGGGCGAGACCACGTTCGAGCAGACACCGGCCGTGAGGCTGAGGGTCGAGCCCGACTCCCTGCTGAGGCTGCTGGTCGACCCGCTCGAGCTGGTCTACGACCGCCAGGGCACGCGGCTGATCAGCTACCGAGGCGTCTCCAACATCATCGACCCGCGCACGCAGCAGGTCTACAAGCAGGTCGTCATCACCTATGGCGGCCCCGTGCCGCCCGAGGCACGCTGGCTTCAGCGCACCGCGGCCACGCCCTGAGCCCCGCCCGCCTGGCCGCGCCCCGTCCACACCGCGATCTTGCGGTAGAGCTCGCCCACCGGCACCGGCTTGGGCACGTGGTCGTTCATGCCGGCTTCGAGCACCTTCTCTCGCTCGCCGGACATGGCATTGGCCGTCATGGCGATCACGGGCAGGCGCGACCACTGGGCCTGCTGGCGCATCAGCCGCGTGGCGGTGTAGCCGTCCATCTCGGGCATCTGACAGTCCATCAGCACGCAGTCGAAGCTGCCGGCCTTCAGGCAGGACAGGGCCTGCCGCCCGTCACCGGCCAGCGTCACCTGGATGCCCACCCGCTCCAGCAAGGCCACGGCCAGCTCCTGGTTGACCTCGTTGTCCTCGACGAGCAGCACGCGCAGGCCGGCCAGTTCAGGGTGATCGGCGGCACCAGGCAGGCTCATCAGGCGCGTGACGGTGGCCGTCGGCATGGCAGCCGATGCCGAAGTGACCATGTCCGCCACCACCCCAAAGGGCAGTTCCACCCAAAAGGTGCTGCCCTGCCCCGGCTCGCTGGCCACGTCGATGCGCCCGCCCATGCGCTCGACCAGTTGGCGGCTGATGGCCAGGCCCAGGCCCGTGCCACCGAAGCGGCGCGAGGTGGACGCGTCGGCCTGCGTGAAAGGCTGGAACAGCCGGCTCATCTGGTCGGCCGTCATGCCCAGGCCGGTGTCCTGCACGGTGAAGCGCAGGCGCACCCCCTCCTGCGTCGACGCCACCGGGTCGACGCGCAAGGCCACGCGGCCACGCGCGGTGAACTTGACGGCGTTGCCCATCAGGTTGAGCAGCACCTGCTGCAGCCGCAATGGGTCGCCGCGCAGGCGGGGGGGCACGTCGGTCGCCACCTCGGTGCTCAGGATGAGGCTCTGCTCGCGGGCCCTCACGCCGACGATTTCGCTGACGCTGCGCACCACGTCGTCAAGGTCGAAATCAACGGTGTCGATGTCGAGCTTGCCCGCCTCGATCTTCGAGAAATCAAGGATGTCGTTGAGGATGCCCATGAGCAAATCGGCCGACGAGCGCACACGCTGGATGTAGCCCCGCTGAGGCTCGGGCAGGCCGCTGTGCAGGGTCAGGTCGGCCATGCCGATGATGGCGTTCATCGGGGTGCGGATCTCGTGGCTGACGTTGGCCAGGAACTCGCCCTTGGCCGCGCTCGCCAGCTCGGCCGCTTCTTTCTCGACCTCCAGTTGCTGGGTCTGGCGTTCCATCGCCTCGCGGGTCTCGACCTGTTCCCGAAGTGAGGCGCGCATGTCGTCGATGGCACCGGCCAGCACATCGATTTCATCGGGGCCATCGTGACGCGGGCGCTCCAGGCGCAAGGGCTGATCGAGCTGATCGAGGCTGAGCTCGCCCGCGTAACTGGAGACCTGCTGGAGCGGGCGCAGCACCATCTGGCGCACCCCCACCAGCAGCACGAGCGCCAGCGCCGCCGAACGAACCAGCTCGGTCAACAAGATGCCCAGGGCCATGCTGCCCACCCGACCGTACAGCCCGCTGAGCGACACCTCGACGCGCAAGGTGCCCACCGCCTGCGCACGCACGCCAGGCTGAAGGCCATCTTCATCGGGCGCCAGCAGCTGGTATTCGCGCACCTCGACCGGCGCAGACCAGCCCGGCCAGTCCGGCTTGATCGGTCCCGTCACGGGCGGCACCTTGAACGGCAGGTCGCCCTCGATGCTCACCTGGCTCACGTCGGGGTAGCGGGCGATGCCGGCCAACTGGTGGCGGATCTGCCCCTCATCGAGCTGCCAGACGCTCGCCGACAGCGCCGGCACATGGGTCGCGCTGATGCGCTCCAGGTAGGCGCGCAGGTCTTGCTGGCCACTGCGATAGGCCGCATGCAACTGGTAGGCCGCCGCCAGGCAGGCCACGACGACGCTGATGAGAACGACCTGCCAGACCAGGCGGCGCGAGATGGAGCGGGTCATGGGCGGGCCTTTCCGCTCGGGCGGGGCTCCCACTGCTGGCGCAACTCGGCCAGCATGCGCTGGTGCTCACCCGAGCGCCGCATCGCCTGCAGGCCCCGCTCGAACACCTGGGCCAGCCGCTCGCCCTCTGGCTTGGCCCGGGTGAAGCCCAGCCAGAAGCCATCGATGCTGATGCGCCCGACGCGCTGCACCTGCCCTTGCAGCCCCGGATCGATCTGCAATCGGTACCAGGCCGGCAAGGTGTTGACTGCGACGTAATCGACCCGCCCGGCCGCCAGCATGTGCAGCAGGTGGCCATCGGACGTGGCAGGTTTGCGCTGGATGCGCGGGTCCGTCATGAAATGGGTGGGGTAGGTGTAGCCCACGGTGATGCCGACGCTGCTGCCGTGCAGGTCGTCCAGCCCCAGCTGGCGCATGGGTGGTGAGGTGTCCGGGCTGCGCCTGGCGAAGATGGCCAGCTCCTCTTCGAACATCGGCGTGGGGTGCCAGTGGTAGAGGGCCTGGTTGGCCGCCGTGCGGGAGACGTTGAAGCAGGCCACCAGGGTGCCTTTTTCGGCCTCCATCATGCAGCGGGCGAAAGGCAGGACGCGAAACCGCACCGACACCCCCTGGCTGGCGAAGGCCTGGCGCACCAGGCGAGGCGTCAGGCCCTGGGGCTCGGCCTGACCGGCGACGCGGTAGCTGTAGGGCGGCCAGTCGTCTTCGGCACCGATGGTGATGGTTTCGGCGCGAGGCATGGCCGAGCTGGCGCCCAAAGCGCACCACACAGCGATCCAACGCAAGCATCGACCCGACATCACCACCTCCAGGGCTCCGGGTTGACTGTATCGCCCTTTGCAGCGGCCGCGCACCCGCATGAACACCGGCATCGGCGATGTTGCACAGTCGCGATGGCGAGCGGGCCCAAGGCCCCTGCTGTCAGAGCACGTCAACCGGCAATTTGAGGTAGCGGCGACCGTCGGCCTCGGGCGGTGGCAGGTGCCCCGCGCGGACGTTGACCTGGATGGACGGCAGGATCAGGCGCGGCATGGCCAGCGTGGCGTCGCGGGCCTGGCGCATGGCCACGAAAGCAGCTTCGTCCACACCCTCGTGCACATGGATGTTGCCCTGGCGCTGTTCACCCACCGTGCAGACCGCCACGGGCTCTCGCTCGGTGACGGGGTAGTCGTGGCACATGAACAGGCGCGTGTCGGCCGGCAGGGCGAGCAGGCGCTGGATGGAGCGGTACAGCGTGTGCGCATCGCCACCAGGGAAGTCGCAGCGCGCCGTGCCCACGTCCGGCGGGAAGAGGGTGTCACCCACGAACACCGCATCGCCCATGACGTAAGCCAGGTCGGCCGGCGTGTGGCCAGGCACGTGCCAGGCCTGGGCCTGCAGGCCACCGATGTGGAACACCTCGCCATCGGCGAACAGGTGATCGAACTGCGAGCCGTCGGTGGCAAAACCCGGCTCCAGGTTGAAGATGGGCTTGAACACGCCCTGCACCCGGCGGATGGCTTCGCCGATGGCGATGCGGCCGCCCAGCTGCGCCTGCAGGTAGGGTGCCGAGCTCAGGTGGTCGGCGTGCGCATGGGTCTCGAGGATCCAGTCCACCGTCAGGCCCTGCTCGCGCACGAAGGCGATGACCGCGTCGGCCGAGTCGCGCCGGGTTCGGCCGCTGGCCGGGTCGAAATCGAGCACCGGGTCCACGATGGCGGCACGCCCGCCGGCCTGGTCGTACACGACGTGGGTGAAGGTGCTGGTGGCCGGATCGAAAAAGGACTGGACCTGGGGACGCTGGGTTGGGCGGGTGGGGCTCATGGGACTCCCGATGACGGCTGCGGTGAGCCGGGTTCACATTGATGCAATCACTTTATTGACAAACAATCTATTAGTCAACATAATTTCAACCATGAAAGTGACAGAACCGACGACTGAACTCACCCGCCCCCGGCCGCCCAAGCCCGACCTGGCCGCCCTGCAAAGTTCGGCCAACCAGGCTTGTGCGCTGCTCAAGGTGCTGGCCCATGGTGACCGCCTGATCATCCTGTGCCGCCTGGCCCAGGGCGAGTTCTGCGTGGGCGAGCTGGAAGAAGACCTGGGCATCCGCCAGCCGACGCTGTCGCAACAACTCGGTGTGCTCAGGCAGGAAGGCCTGGTCACCACCCGCCGCGAAGGCAAGCACATCTTCTACAAGCTGGTCAGCGAAGACGCGCTGGCCGTGCTCACCGTGCTGCACGAACGCATGTGCAGCCAGGCCATGCCGGGCTGAGCCCTCCCCACCCCTTTCGTCACCTCAACCACCAGGAGCCTCACCATGTTCACCCCCAACGTTGGCAGCATCGACCGCATCCTGCGCATCGCCGTGGGCGCCATCCTCATCGTCCTGGCCGTGACAGGTCAGATCGGCCTTTGGGGCTGGATCGGCGTCGTGCCCCTTCTGACCGGCACCCTGCGCTGGTGCCCGGCCTACCTGCCCTTCGGCCTGTCGACGTGCAAGACCCGCTGAGCCTGCCTGCATGCTGACCACCGCGCTGCTGGGCGCCCTCATCGGACTGGTGCTGGCCTTCACTGGCGCGGGCGGCGGGGTGCTGTCCATCCCGCTGCTGGTGCTGGTGCTGCACCGCCCCATGGCCGAGGCCGCGCCAGTGGGTTTGCTGGCCGTCGGGCTGGCCGCGGCCCTGGGCGCAGCGATCGGTTTGCGCCAAGGCATCGTGCGTTACCGCGCGGCCCTGCTCATCGGTCTTGCTGGCGTGCTGGCGGCGCCGGTGGGCGTGTGGCTGGCGCATCGCCTGCCCGCCCTGCCCTTGCAGCTGGGCATGGCCGCGCTGCTGGGCTGGCTGGGCTGGCGCGCGTGGCAGGACAGCCGGATGCCGCAAGGCACAGCGCCCCGACTGGAACAGGTCCCCTGCCAGGTCATCGCCCCCGGCGAGCCCTTGATCTGGACCGCCCCATGCGCCCGGGCACTGGCCGCCACCGGCCTGCAATCGGGCCTGCTCAGCGGACTGGTGGGCGTGGGCGGCGGCTTTGTCATCGTGCCCGCGCTGCAGCGTCACACCGACCTTGACCTGCGCAGCGTGCAGGCGACATCGCTGGCGGTGATCGCCTTGGTGTCGGTCAGTGGGGTGGGCGCAGCGATCGGGCACGGTGCCGTGTCGCTGGCTTTGGCCCTGCCCTTTGCGGGTGGGGCGGTGCTGGCGCTGCTGGCCGGCCGGCGCTGGGCCGACCGGCTGCCGCCAGCCTGGATGAAGCGGGGCTTCGCGGTGCTCTGCGTGCTCACCGCCGTGCTGATGCTCGCGCGCTCAGCTCAGGCCTTCAGCCATTGATGGTGGCCGGGCTGTAGCACAGCCGGCTCGGCCTGATGCCCATGCGCACCAGCGAGATCAAATAGCCGATGCCTGCCTGGTTCGGGTCGATCACCGGCACATAGGCCTGAAGGGCCTCGCTCAGCAGCACCGAGAGCTTCTCGGCCACGCCCACGAAGCCGGTGCAGCCCAGCAGCAGCGACTGCGCACCGTGCTCGTTGATCAGCTTGAGCGCCACCGGGAAGGACTTGGCCACCACCACATCGACGTTCGAGAGCTGATCGACCGGGCAGTCGATCGGCGCGATGCCGGCGAAGTTGTCCTGCTGCCCGTAGGTCAGCACGTGGCCCTGCTGCATGGCCAGCGTGCTCGGCAAAATCGTCAGGATGCCGAAGCGCTGGCTCAGGCCCAGCGCCGTGAACGCCGAGGTCGGAAAGCCGCCGATGATGGGGATGTCGATGACCTCGCGCGAGGCCTCCACACCGCACATGTCGAAGTCGCTCAGCCAGATGCCATCGAAGCCCTGGTCCTGCAGCGACTTGGCCAGCTTCACCACCGGAAAGCCGTTCTCCAGCCAGTCGGTGCGGTTCTGGATGCAGTCGTGGCCCTGGTCGATGTTGTGCACGCTCACGTCCACATCGGGCGGCAGCACGGGCTCCACGGCCTTGAGCAACAGGTCGTTGAACTGGCTGGTGTTGACGGGCGCGATGATCGCGATGCGCAAACGGCGGGTTGCATCAGCCATGCTGGACCTCCTGGTGCGAAGCGTGAACGGGCATGGCCGCGAGCTTTTCCACCGGCACATAAGGCCCGCGGTAGCCCAGCGTGTTGACCTGCTGCATGAAGCTGTCGAGGATCAGCCCGCCCGGCACGCGCAGCAGCGGGTTGGCCGACAGGCCCAGCAGCGTCACGGGGCGCCCGCGGTAAGCCGGGTTCAGGCTGCCATCGGGCTGCACGATGTCGCCGTTCGACGCCACCACCTCGCCATCGCCCTCGAAGAACCAGCAGATGCTGTCGGGCGCCATGCACAGGGGTTGCGCGCGGTCGCTGGACCAGACCAGCAGCGACTCGTTCTGGTAGAGCACCTCGGCCGTGTGGCCCGCGGCCTTGACGGTCACGGTGCCCAGGTCGAAACCACCGGTGGTGTCGACCGCCGACTCCCACAGCTCGCCGGTGGGGAACAGCGCCAGCGCCTTCACGCCCCAACGGTCGTGCAACTGCTTGATCACCTCGTCCACGCTCTTGAAGGCACCCGCGCGCACGGCGCGGCCGAACTCCAGCGCGCGCGTGAGCGTGCCCGTGATGGGCAAGGCCTCGCGCAACTTGGCCGGCGTCATCACCCACATGGCCAGGCCACCGAACTGCTTGAACTCGGGCGCCGCCACGATGGGGCGCATCATCTGCTCGACGATGACCGAGACGTCCTGTTGGTGCTGACGGTCGCCCCCCGTGCCCTTGGCCGGGGTCACGTCGAGCTCGACCGACAGGCCGTCCTGGCTGACCAGGATGGCCGGACGCGGGTCCACGTGGCGGGCCGCGAAAGTCAGCATCGGCAGCGAAGGCACGGCGCGCCCTGCGCCATCGCCATCGACCACGGCCAGGCCCAGCTTGGCTGCCACCAGGCAGGCCACCGAGAAACCCAGCGCACCGCTTTCAGGCGGCACCACGTAGGCCAGCTTGCGGCCTTCGCTCTTGAGGTGCGCCTGGATCTGCTCGACCGCCAGCACCGGCCCCACCGGGTAGGCCGAGCCGTCGATGGCCTCGGGCGAACCCATGTAGGCCACCATGACGGACTCGCCTTCGGTGGCCTCGGCCACGGTCACCACCTTGACCTCATCGGTCGGGTAGTAGGACCCCTTCTGGAAATGCGCGACCAGCCCCTGGGCCGATTCGATCGTGCCCCCGCCACCGCTGCCAAAGAAACATCCGCCCAGGAGCAAAGGCTCCAGGTCGACTCGCCTGAGTGTCATCGCCATCGTGCTCTCCCTGGCCCACCACGGGCCTTGTTGCAAGGAGGCTCATGTTGCGAGTTGTTCGAGCAGCTTCAAAGCCCGATGCAGGCCGGAAAAAGGGGCTTTCTTGTCGAGAGGGCGCAAGGTCTTGTCGAGCAAATCGCGCGCGGAGCGGGTGCGGCCCGAGGCGTGCAGCAGCTCGGCCAGGTGGGTCGCGGTGCGGATGCGCGCGGGCATGGCGCCCAGCGCCAGCGACGTCGACATGGCGCTGCGCAAGGCGTCTTCGGCGCCTTCGAGGTCGCCCATGGCCTGACGGGCCCGCCCCTGCACATCAAGCAGCTCACCCAGGTAGGCGCGGTCCTGGTGGTCGAGGCAGACGTCCATGGCCTGGCTCATGAGGCGGTCGCTCTCGGCCGCGTGGCCGGCCAGCAGCAGGGCCTCGCCCAGCTTCCAGGCATGGAAGGAATAGAACAGCTTGCCGCCATTGCGCAGCATGTGCACCTCGAAGCCGTCGCGGATGGCGGACTCGGCCTCGTCGAAGCGGCCTTGTGCGGTCAGGTGCACGCCACGGAAGATCTGCCCCACGCCCAGGTAGAACACGAAGCCGTGGCGGGCCGACAGCTTCTCCAGGTCGGCGGCCAGCGGCCCCAGGGCCTCCATGTCATCGAACAGGCAGGCCAGCCAGGCCGCCCCCTGCAAGGCGATGGCCTGGTTGAAAGGGTGCTCGGCGGTCTGCTCGGCGCGCTTGACCAGGCGCTGGCGCACGGCCTCGGCGCGCTCGAAGTCGCCCACCTGGAAGGCAGCCAGGCCTTCGAAGTTCAGCGCCAGGCCGACGAGGTCGAAGCCTTGCGTGCGACCGCGCTCCTGGTCGGCAACCGGCGCCAGCCCCCCGCGCTGCAGGCAGGCCAGGGCCTCGGCGCTGTCACCCAGCCAGAACAGGGTGTTGGCCATGGCCACGTGGGCCTCGGCCACCAGGTCGACATCACCGCTGCCCTGGGCGCGCTGCAGCATCTCCTGCACCGTGCCGCGGGCCTTGCCCAGGTCCATGGCCATGAGCTGGGTCGTCCAGATGCCGAACAGGATGGAGCTGAGCTCGGCGTTGTCGACCACGCCATCGCCAGCGTGGAAGGCCGCTTCGTAGGCCTGCAGCGCATCGGCGCTCAACCAGCCTTCGAGGCTGCGCAGGCTCACGCCGAGCAGGCGGTGCAGGTCGTAGCTCAGGCGCTGGGTTTCGGGCGAGGGCCCGACGTTGCGCACGCGGTCCAGGCCCATGCGCAGCAGCGGCACGGCCTCCTTGAAGGCTGCGGCCTGGATGTGGCGCTGGGCCTCTTCCAGGCAGTCTTCGGCGGTGCGCTGGCGCTCGCTGCGCGCGGCCAGCCGGCGCTCGACCGCCTTGCGGCTGACGCCGAGCAGGCGCGCCGCCGCCGACTTGTTGTCCTCGCTGAGCTGCATGGCGCGGTCGATCAGCAACTGCTCCGCGGCGGCCAGCTTGTCTTCGCCAGGCAGGGTCAGCAAGGCATCGGCCAGCGACACCGGGTCGACCTGCTCGGTGACAGGCTGAGGGTTGAGGAAGTCCGCCAGCTCCTCGGCGGTGATGTGTGACTTCTCCGACAACACCCCCAGTCGGTCGACCACGCTGCGCAACTGGCGGATGTTGCCCGGCCAGGCGTGGTGTTGCAGGCGCTGCAGCGCGGCCTCGCTGAAGGTGATCGGACGCGGCTGCAGCGACGCGAAGTGCTGAACCAGCTCGGGGATGTCCTCGCGGCGCTGATCCAGGCCCGGCACGTCGAGCACGAACACCGCCAGGCGGTAGTACAGGTCTTCGCGGAAGTGGCCGGTGCGCACCTGGGCTTCGAGGTCGCGGTGGGAAGCGGCCACCACCCGGCCCATGAAGCGGCGGACCTCGGTCGAGCCCAGCGGGCGAAAGGATCGCGTCTCCAGCACCCGCAGCAGCTTGGGCTGCAGCGACAGCGGCAGCTCGCCGATCTCGTCGAGGAACAAGGTGCCTGTGCCGACGCGCTCGAAGTAACCGGGGTGGTTGGCCACCGCCCCGGTGAAGGCGCCCTTGGCGTACCCGAACAGCTCGGCTTCGACCAGGTGCTCGGGCAGGGCCCCGCAGTTGATGTCCAGGAAGGGCGCATGGGGCTCGCGGCCACGGTGGTGGATGAGCTGGGCCATCACCTCCTTGCCCGAGCCGGTGGGGCCCGAGATCAGCACCGCCCGGTCGGTGTGGGCCACCCGATCCAGCAGCCGCAGCAGGTGCAGGAAGGCGGGCGCGCGCCCGACCACACGGGGTTCGATCGCGGGCAGGCCGGAGGGGATGTCGCGCATGGGGGGACTTCTCGTGACAGGACACGCCATCCTACCCATTTCGTCCACACATGGATCACGCATCGGACGATTTCGTCCACAAATGTCCCCCTGAAAGGCTCGGCGAGCCCTCCGCAACGGCCAGATACAGGCTGGCACAACCGTTGCAGTGAAAGTAACAAGGCCAGACCGAAGCCCGTGGCGCATCAGCGCTGTCGCCACACCAGGCAACGGTCACACACAACAAGGCATCTGCTCAGGGAAACGCGCTGTCGAACAGGCATCTGTCGAAAAATGCAGGCTACGACACAGACTCAAGGGGTCACGAACCCCCATGCACTGGCGTCCATCATGAAGGCCAGTGAATCGTGTCACATCGTCGCCCAGGAGGACATCCTGGACGAGCACGGCGTCAAGCTGTGGGCCAAGGGCCAGCCCGTCTCACGGGCCTTGCAACAGCGGTTGCTCGAGCGCAAGCTCAGCCAGCCGCTTGAATCCTGCCTGCGGGCAGAAGACGGGGTCACCCATGGCGAGATGGTCGAGATGGCCCGCCGCTTGGTGGACACCCAGGCGCTGCTGCACAGCGCCATCAGTCCCTGGGCCAGCGACCTGCTCAGCGACATCCCCCGCCTGCCCCTGCACCCGGTGGCGCAGCTGCTGCTGACGGCGGCCCGGGGCAGCAGCCCACAGGCCTACGAACACGCCATCCAGTCGATGCTGCTGGCCGGCGCACTGGCCCTGCACGCTGGCGGCGACCGCTACCAGCAGCGCCTGAGCATGCTCGGCGGCCTGCTGCACGACATCGGCGAGCTCTACATCCAGCCCGATTACCTGCGCGACGACCAGCCGCTGGGCCCCGAGGCCTGGCGCAGCATCTGCGTGCACCCGAGGGTCGGCGAAATGCTGCTGCACCGCCAGACAGACTACCCCAAAGAGCTCTGCCGGGCCGTGGGCGAACACCACGAGCGCGGCAACGGCCTGGGCTACCCGGCCCGGGTGCGCTACCTGTCCTGGCTGGGCGCCCGGCTCAGCGCGGTGGAATGCTTCATGGGCGTGCTCACCGCCGATCAACCCGATGCCTGGGAGCACGCGGCGCTGGCCGTGAGGCTCGTGCCGGGCGAGTTCGATGGCTCGGCGGTGTCCTTCGCCAGCCAGGCCGCGCGGCGCCACCAGAGCCAGGGCCGCATCACGCCCTGCCCCGACGGCCAGGCCGTCTGGGATGCCGCACAGGACCTCAAGACCGGGCTCCAGGCCGCGCTGAGGGAGTCGTGGGTGCTGGCCGCCAGCTCCACGTCTCCCAAGGTCAGCGGCACGGCGCGCATGGTCTCGCCCATCCTCGAGCAGCTGTTGCGCTCGTGCGATGCACTGGGTCTGTGGGCGCCTCGCCACCTCGCGGGCGAGCACCTGCACGAGCTGCACCTGGCTCGCCAGGAGCTGACGTTCCGGGTGCAGGCCCTGCGTCGCGTCGCCTGCTGGCTCGACGAAAGCTGGCTGCCCAAGGAGCTTGAGGAGCTCGACCGGCTCTGGCAGGGCGTTGACGCCGGCTTCGAGGCCGAAGCCGCCTGATCAGGCCGCGATCGCGCGGCTCAGCGCACCCGCCGGCCCTGCTCGTCGATCACGACCTCGCCGTCTTCCTTGGTGAAAGGCCCTTGCTGCGGCGCCGGTAGGATGTCGAGCACCAGCTCCGACGGTCGACACAAGCGGGTGCCCAGCTCGGTCACGACGATCGGGCGGTTGATCAGCACCGGGTTCGCCACCATCGCGTCGAGCAACTCGGCGTCGGTGCGAGCAGGCTCGTTCAGGCCGAGTTCGGCGCACAGCGCCTCCTTGGCACGCAGCACCTCGCGCACCGACAGGCCACTGGCGGCCACCAGTTGCGCCAGCTGCTCGCGGGTGGGCGGGGTGTCCAGGTAAGCGACCACGGTGGGCTCGATGCCAGCATTGCGGATCAGGGCCAGGGTGTTGCGCGAGGTGCCGCAACGCTGGTTGTGGAAGATGGTGACGTCGGTCATGGGTTCTCAGGCCTGTGCAGAAGATGCGGAGGAGGCAGCCGGCGCCGCCGGGCCCAGCCTGGCGTGCAGCCAGGCCCCCAGCGCCGCCCCGGCCAACTGCGCCAGCATGAAAGCAGGCGCGTTCTGCGGCGCGATGCCGGCGAAGCTGTCCGTGAACATGCGACCGAACACCGCCGCCGGGTTGGCGAACGAGGTCGACGCGGTGAAGAAGTAAGCCGCACCGATGTAGCAGGCCACCAGGGCCGAGACGCGCTGGGGCGAGGCACGCAGGATCACCAGCAACAGACCCGCCGTGGCCACGACCTCGGCCAGCCACTGCCCGCTGCCGGTGCGCAGCTTGCCCGACCATTGCAGGATGGGCACATCGAACATGGCGTGAACCAGCCAGGCCCCGCAGGCCGCCCCAGCCAACTGAGCAACGATGTAGGCCAGCAAGAGGGCCGCAGGCAGCTCGCGCCGCCAGGCCATGACCAGGCTGACCGCCGGGTTGAAGTGCGCACCACTGACGGGGCCGAACACCTCGATCAGCACGAACAGGCCAAACACGGTGGCCAGGGTGTTGCACAGCAAGGCCAGCGCCACGTTGCCCTGCGCCAGCCGCTCGGCCATCACGCCAGAGCCAATGACCACGGCCAGCAGCAGCAGCGTGCCCAGGAACTCGCCCAACAGGCGCCTCGACGTCGTCGGCATCGTCGTGTCCTCAGCTGCGGGAGATGGCTTGCAAGGCGGCCAGCAACTCGTCACGCGGCATCGCCTCCAGCGGCAAGGCCAGCAACTGCAGCATCCGGTAGCCGATGGCCTGGCGAGTCAGCTCGAAAGCGCGGCGCTTGCCTTCGTCCCCCCCTTCGGCGTTGGACGGGTCCGGGTAGCCCCAGTGAACCTTGACGGGCTGGCCCTGGCCGCCAAAGAAGACCGGGCAGGCCTCGGCCGCGGCGCTGTCGCACACGGTGATGACGATGGACAGCGGTGGCGCTTCGGGCGAGGTGAACTCGTCCCAGCTCTTGCTGCGGTACGCCGAGGTGTCGATGCCGGCGTTGTTCAGCGCCTCGATGGCGAACGGGTTGAGCCGACCGCTGGGCGCGCTGCCGGCGCTGTGCGCCTTCACGTCCTTGCCGAGCTTGGCGGCCAGGTGGTTGAGCATGCCTTCGGAGAGCACGCTGCGCGCGGAGTTGTGGGTGCAGAGGATGAGGACGTGGGTGGTCATGGTCACTCTCGGCCGATGGCGTCAAGTCGGGATTGCAGGGAAAGGGGTTCAAGTTTGTCGACGGGCAAGGCCAGCAGCAGCTCGATGCGGCGCTTGAGCACGTGGGCCACATCGAGGAAGCGCCGCTGCTGCTCGACCGGGCTGTCGCAGGGTGCGGCCGGGTCGGGCACGCCCCAGTGCGCGGTCATGGGCTGGCCGGGCCACACCGGGCAGACCTCGCCGGCGGCGGCGTCGCACACGGTGAACACGAAATCGAGTGCCGGGGCGCCCGGTGTGGCAAAGACCTCCCAGCTCTTGGAGCTCATGCCTTCGGCAGGCACGTGCAAACCTGCCAGGGTGGACAGCGCCATCGGGTGCACCTCGCCCTTGGGGTGGCTGCCCGCCGACCAGGCCCGAAAGCGCCCGTTGCCCAGGTGGTTGGCCAGGGCCTCGGCGAGGATCGAACGGGCCGAGTTGCCCGTGCAGATGAACAGGACGTTGAACGTGCGCATGCCAGACCTCAGCAGCAAGAAGAACCAACGGATTTGACGGGGATGCCGATGGGCTTGCCCGTGACGCGGGGTGTGCAGCAGGCCGACGCGTCGGCTGCGTCGGCGCCGGCTGCGACCACGGCCGGTTCGGCTTCGCGGAACACCGGGATCGAGCCCAGCGTCTGGAAGTGCTCCCAGGGCAGGCCCTGCGGGTCGACCACCCAGTGCTTGTCGCTGCGGGCGTAGCAGCAGGTGGTGGCGCCCTCGTCGATCAGCGACAGGTCAGCTGCTTCGGCGCGCGCCTTCATGGCGGCCAGGTCGGCGTCGTTGTCGACCTGGATGCCCAGGTGGTCGAGCCCGGTGTGGCCGTGCCCGCGGGTGGAGATGGCGAAGTTCACCGCCGGGTCGTCGAGCATCCACTTGGCGTAGTCGGCTTCGACGCGGGCGGGCTGGGCGCCGAACATCTTCGAATAGAAGTCGATGTTGCGGGCCAGGTCTTCGACGTGGACGTGGACGTGAAAGCGCTTCATGGTGGGCCTTTCTCAGCAGGAGGAACACGATGGCGCGGGCGCGCAGACCGCCTCGCCACAAGGCTGGCCGGCACAGCAGTGCTCGGTCAGGTAAGACAGCAAGGCGTTCATGTGCGCGAACACCGCGCGGTAGATCAGGTTCCTGCCCTCGCGTTCCTGGTCGATCAGGCCGGCGTGGGTCAGCTCTTTGAGGTGAAAGGACAAGGTGGTGGCCGCCACGCCGAGTTGCTCGGACAAGGCCGTGGGCGTGAGCCCGGCCGGGCCGGCGACCACGAGGGCGCGGAACACGCGCAGGCGCACCGGCTGGGCCAGGGCGGCGAGGGCAGCGATGACGGCTTCTTCTTTCATTATTCGATTATTGTTGAAATATCGAATCGATGCAAGGACCTTGTCGATCTCACCCGTCCACGCCCACGTTTCGCCAGACAGGCCCTGCTCAGGCCGCCGGCAAGGTCAGCATCGCGTGCAGGCCCCCCATGGCGTTGCCGCTCAATTCGATGGCGCCACCGTACAAGGTGGCCAGTTCCTGCACGATGGCCAGGCCCAGGCCGCTGCCGGGGGTCGACTCATCCAGCCGCCCGCCGCGCTGCAAGGCGGCCGCCCTGTCCTGCTCGGGGATGCCTGGGCCGTCGTCGTCCACCGAAATGCGCAAGACCTTGCCCTCGCGCGCGGCGCGCACCCGCACCTTCGAGCATGCCGCCTTGCAGGCGTTGTCCAGGAGGTTGCCCAGCATCTCCTGGAGGTCCTGGGATTCGCCCGCGAACGCGAGGTGCGCGTCGATGTTCGCCACCACCGCGATCCCGCGAGTGGCGTGGATTTTCTGCATCACCCTGACCAACCCTTCGGCCACGGGCTGAAGCGGCGTGCTCAGCCCCACCGTCGATTGCGCCGCGGCCGCCCGCGAGCGCGCCAGGTGCCAGTCGATGTGCCGGCGCGCCACCTGGACCTGGTCCGACACCAGCGCGGGCAGGTCGTGCAAGGCGCCCGCGGATGCCTGGGCCTGGGTCGCGCCTTGCGCCAGGATCGTCAGCGGCGTCTTCAGCGCGTGGGCCAGGTTGCCCGCCTGGGCGCGCGCGCGCTGCAACCCCTCGGCCTGGCGCGCCAGCACGCTGTTGAGGTCGTCGACCAGGGGCTGGACTTCGTCGGGATAGCGACCCTCCAGCCGCTGCGTGCGCCCTTGCCTCAGGTCGGACAAGGCCATCCTCAGGCGACCCAGCGGCGCCAGGCCCAGCCTGACCTGCAGCAGCGCTCCCGCGGACAAGAGCAGCAACAGCGCCAGCAGCGACCAGGCCAGGACCGTGTTGAACCGCGCGGCAGCCTGCTCCAAGGGCTTCGTCTCGGCCGCCACCATCACCCGCCACGGCCCCTTGGCGCCTGGCGCGCGCAGCGTGCGCTCGATCAGCAGCAAAGTGTCTTGATGCTGATCGACGAGTTCGTGCACATGGGACTCGCCGTTGCCCGGCATGTCGCGTGGCGCGTCGAGCTGTTCGTCCCAAAGGGAGCGCGACCGCAGCAGGCCTGCGGTGCCATCGGCCCCCGCGCCATCGACCTGCCAGTAACGGCCGGAGCGCGGCCGGCCCCAGCGCGGATCCGAAAGCCGGCTGGCCTCCAGCGTCGGCAGCCCCCTGGCATCCACGTCCAGGCGCGCCATGACCTGGTCCAGGTCGGCGCTCATGCCGTCGATGAACTGTTGCCGAACGTGCTCGCGAAACAGGGCCGACAGCACGACGCCGGCCACGACCAGCGTCAGCCCCGCGGTCAGGAGCGTGAGCAGCAGCAAGCGGTGCTTGAGCGAGCGAAAACCGGCCACGTGCCCCCTCCCTCCCCGCTTCAGGCGGTCACGCCGGCGGCACGAGCCTGTAGCCCATGCCCCGGACGGTTTCGATGCAATCGGCCCCCAGCTTGCGACGCAGGCGGGCCACGAACACCTCGACGGTGTTGGAGTCGCGGTCGAAGTCCTGCGCGTACAGGTGCTCGATCAATTCGGAGCGGGACACGATCTGACCGGCTCGGTGCATCAGGTAGGACAGCAGCCGATGTTCGTGGGCGGTCAGGTTCACGGACGCACCTCGCTGCGTGACCGCGCCGGTTCGGGTGTCCAGCGTGATGTCGCCGTGCTGCAGCAGCGGCGATGCCAGGCCATGGGCGCGCCGCACCAGGGCGCGAAGCCGCGCCAGCAACTCCGCCGTGTGGAACGGTTTGGCGAGGTAGTCATCGGCCCCGGCGTCGATGCCGGCCACCTTCTCGTGCCAGCTGTCTCGCGCGGTGAGGATCAGCACCGGCGTGGACTGCCCCTGGCTGCGCCACCGCTGCAACACGGTCAGGCCGTCGAGCAAGGGCAAGCCCAGGTCCAGCACGATGGCGTCATACGGCTCGGTAGAGCCCAGGTGCAAGGCCTCCTGGCCGTCGGCGGCCTCGTCGACGGCGTAGCCGGACTGCTCCAGCGTGCCCTTGAGCTGGGCCCGCAGCAGCGCTTCATCTTCGACGAGCAGCACCCTCATGGCGATTTCGGGGGGGCAGGCATGCTCGAAGGTGGGCCTTCGGGGCGCGCACGCGGCCGGGCCTCGAGGACTTCGGCGGTGGCGGCATCCACGTCCAGGCGCACCAGGGTGCCGCCACGCTGCAGCAGCTTGAGCTCGTACACCCATCGCCCGCCTTCGCGTTCGAGTTCCACCTCCAGCACGTCGCCAGGGTGCCTGCGTTGCACCCGTTCCAGCACCTTCTGCAGCGAGAGGATTTCGCCGGCTTGCAAGGCGGCGCGAGCGCGCTCGTGGTCGCGCGGGCCGTCCGCGCGGGCCGGTCCGGCCACCAGCACGCTGCCCCACAGGGCCGCGGCCAATGCCAACAGGCGAAGCGTTCCGGTGATGTTCATGGGTCCCGAGTGTCTGGCAGCCAGGCTGAACGGCAGATGAACGAGCGGTTCAGGGGCCGTTCAAGCCGGTGTCCCGATCATGACACCGTCGAACCCGAGGACCCCCCATGAAGATCAAACACCTGGCCCCATCGCTGCTCTTCGTGGCAGCCATGCCCATGGCGCACGCCCAAGCCACGTCACCGATGCAATTGCAGCGCGCCTACGAGGCCACCGCGGGCGGGCCCGGGCAGGCTGACAAAGGTCAGGTGTTCTTCACGGGCCGCCATGGCGGCGAATGGTCCTGCGCGTCCTGCCACGGTCAACGGCCCACGGGCGCGGGCCGGCACGCCGTCACAGGCAAGTCGCTGGAGCCCCTGGCTCCGGCGTTCAACCCCAAGGCCTTCACCGACGAACGGCGCGTCGAGAAGTGGTTCCGCCGCAACTGCAAGGACGTGGTGCAGCGCGAGTGCTCGCCCGCAGAGAAGGCCGACGTGCTCGCCTGGCTGCAAACGCTGCGCTGACCCATGGAGGCCCACATGAAACACACCCACGCCCCATCGACCACGCGCCTGGCCAGACTGACCCGTCTGGCCCTGAGCCTGTCCTGCTCACTGCCCTGGATGCTGGCAAGCGGTGCCAGCCACGCTGGTGAGCACGAACGCGCAGGCCGCGTGCCGCCGCCCAAGCCCTACGTGCAGGAGTGCGCCGCCTGCCACGTGGCCTACCCGCCGGGCATGCTGCCTGCGGCCTCCTGGACTCGCCTCATGAACGGGCTGGGGCAGCACTTCGGCACCGACGCCTCGCTGGACGAAAAGGACGTCCGACTCATCCACCAATGGCTGATGGCCAACGCAGACACGCGCAGCCGCGCATCGGCCCCGGTGCCCCAAGACCGGATCACGCGCACCGCCTGGTTCGAGCGCAAGCACCGGCACATCGAGCCCGACACCTGGCGCCTGCCCAGCGTCCGCTCCGCATCGAACTGCATGGCCTGCCACACCGGGGCCGACCGCGGCCAATTCGGCGAGCACGACCTGCGCATGCCCCAAGGCCTCAGCGCCCGCCAGCGCGCAGCCTGGGACGACTGATCAGCACGGCACGCAAGACACGCACGAAACACACGGACCCCACCATGAACCACACCGCACCTGAGCTGCCCCAAGCCGATGCCGATGCATCGAACCACCCGCCCACCGCCCAACCCCAGCCCCGCGGGCGCCTGACCACCGACGCCCCCACCCGGGCCTTCCACTGGCTGTTTGCCTTGAGCTTCGCAGGCGCCTGGCTGACGGCCGAATCCGAGCGCTGGCGCGACCTCCACATCACCCTGGGCTACGCCTTTGGCGGCCTGCTGGTGTTTCGGCTGCTGTACGGCCTCATCGGGCCCCGGCAGGCGCGCCTGCCGCTGATGTGGCGCCGCGTCTCGGGCCTGGGAGGCTGGCTGCGCAGCGCCCTGGCGAGCCAGCCCGACCTGCCTCGGCTGGCCACGCTGGGCATGGGCGCGGCCGTGCTGCTGCTCCTGCTGCTTGCCGCACCCCTGGTGCTGTCGGGCTACGCGGGCCACATCGACTGGCTCGGCCTGGAGGATGCGCTGGCCGAGCTGCACGAGTTCTTCGCGAACGCGCTCATGGCCCTGGTGCTTGCCCACCTGGCGCTGATCGCCGTGCTGTCGCTGATGCGCCGCAAGAACACCGCGCTGCCCATGCTGACGGGGCGCACCGCGGACGCCGGCCCCGACCTGGTCAAGGCCAACCGAGGGTGGCTGGCCATCCTGCTCGTCGCGACCGTCCTGGGCTTCGTGGCCTGGCAGGCCTCACAAGACTTCGGTCAAGGCACGGGCACGGGCACAGCGGCTGACATGCAAGCGGCATCGGGAGATGACGATGACGAAGACTGAGGCCCTCAGGCGCCAGACACCCCACGGGCCTGCCGGGCCCCCACCCACGCGAACCAGCCCCAGGCCCCGATGGCCAGCGCGCCGGACAAGCCCAGCAGGGGCAGCGTGGGCTGCGCGAACCTGAACAGCTCGGCCACCGCTGGCACCCCCAGGGCCACGCCCAGGAGGCACAAGGTGCCCGCCACCATCCAGCGAAACGCCGGGTTGGCATCCCGAGACCCGGAGTCCGCCCGGGACCAGGCCCGATTGGCCTGGATCAAGCCCAGGTTGCCCAGCACCAGCACGCTGAAAGCCACCGTGCGCCCCATGTCCTCGGAAGGGCTCCAGGCAGAGGCCAGCTGGTGCGCCGCCAGCACCGCGACGAGCAGCCCCGCTCCCTGCAAGCCCCCACGCCAAAGGAGGGCCGCGTCAAACAGCCTGGCGTCCGCGCGCCGCGGTGGCTGCCGCATGGCACCGGGCTCCAGGGCCTCCGCCTCGAAGACGATCGAGCACGCCGGGTCGATGACCAGTTGCAGGAACAGGATGTGGGCCGGCATCAGGATCAGGGGCCAGCCCATCAGCACAGGGGCGATCGCCAGACCGATGATGGGCAGGTGAACCGCCAGCACGAAGGCGATGGCCTTGCGCAGGTTGGCGAACACGCGCCTGCCGTAGCGGATCGAGGTGAGCAGGGCGTCAAAATCATCGCGCAGCAACACCAGGTCGGCGGCCTCGCGGGCCACATCCGTGCCCCGTCCCCCCATGGCCACGCCAATGTGGGCCGCTTTCAGCGCAGGGGCATCGTTGACACCATCTCCCGTCATGGCCACCACGTCGCCCCGCGCCTTGAAGGCCTGCACCAGCCGCAGCTTTTGTTCAGGCCGGACCCGCCAGAACACGTCGGTGTGGCCCAGCCTGGCCGCCAAGGCCGCGTCGTCCAGCGCGTCGAGGTCCGCCCCGCTCAGATGGCCGCCCGAGGTGTCCAGCCCCGCCTGCCTTGCGATGGCCATGGCGGTGGCCGGATGGTCGCCGGTGATCATGGCGACCCGGATGCCCGCGTCACGGCATTGCGCGATCACACCTGGCACCTCCGGACGGATCGGGTCCTCCAGGCCCAGCAACCCGACGAATTCGAACTCGAAGTCATGCTGGGCAGCGGGCAAGGCTTGCGACGCCAACACCGCACGCGCCACGCCCAGCACACGCAGACCATCGGCCGCCATGGCCCCCACCTGAGCGGCGATCCATGCCTTGCGGTCCTCGGGCAGGTGACACAGGTCGACAACGGCCTCCGGCGCACCCTTGGCCGCAACCAGCAACTCGCTGCGGTCGGGCGAACGCCACACCCGGGACATGGCCAGCAGCTCGCGCGACAAGGGGTAGTCGGACACCAGCATCCAGTCCGCATGCAGGTGCTCCGAGCCGTCCAGCCAGTACCGCCCCGCCGCACCGATGGCCGACTCCATGGGGTCGAACGCCTGGCGATGGCTGGAGAGCACCGCGTACTCCAGCACCGGGTGAAAGGCATGCGCCATGGCCTGCGGACGCTGGCCCCGCAATTCGAAGCTGTCCCCGCCCGCCCACAGCCGCCGCACCTCCATCTGGTTGCGCGTGAGCGTGCCGGTCTTGTCCACGCACAGGACCGTGGTGGCGCCCAGCAGCTCCACGGCCGGGATGTTGCGGGTCAGCACCTTCTGCCTGGACAGGCGCCACGCACCCAGCCCCAGGAAGATGGTCAGCACCACCGGCAACTCTTCCGGCAGGATGGCCATCGCCAGCGTCAGTCCCGCCAGCAAGCCGGTGAGCCAGTCGCCGCGGGTCAGGCCCCAACCCAGCGCCAACGCTGCGGCGATCGCCAGCCCCACCACCGCCACCCGCTTGACCACCTGGGAGGTCTCTCGCTGGATGGGCGTCTCGCCAACGGTGATGCCGCCCAGCGAGGCGCCGATGCGCCCCAGTGCGCTGCGCGCACCCGTGGCCACCACCCGACATTGCGCTGTTCCCTGGGTGACCAGGGTCCCCGCGAAGCAGAGGCTGGCCGACGGATCCGAAGGCAAGGCCCCTGCCTGTGGGGCATGTTTGAGAACGGGCACGGACTCGCCCGTCAGGAGCGACTCGTCGACGCTCAGGTAGCTGGCCTCATGCAATTGGACATCGGCAGGCACGCGGTCGCCTTCGGCCAGCAAGACGACATCGCCCACGACCAGATCCCTGCCGGCGATGCGCACGGGCGCGCCGTCTCGGATCACCAGCGCACGCGGGCTTGAGAGGTCCCGCAGGGCATCGAGCGCATTCTGGCTGCGGCGCTTTTGCACCCAGGTCATCACGATGACCAAGGCGACGAAGCCCAGCAGCATCAGGGCCTCTTGCCGGTCCCCCAGGGCCAGGTAGATCGCGCCGCAGGCCATCAGCAGCAGGAACATCGGTTCGCGAACCACCTCCCACAGCAAGGCGGCGGCACCGGAGCGCTCGGACGCCGGCAAGGCATTGGGGCCGTCTTGCCGCAACCGCTCCTGCGCCTGTGCGCTGCTCAGCCCCGCTTTCAGATCCGTGTCCATGCGCACGCCAGGTCCCGGGGCTCGATCTGCTGGCTTGGACATGAACTTCACCTGTCCGCCTGCATCGGCGAATGCGACAAACCGAGCTCCACCATCACGATGGCGTGTTCGATGGCTTGTTCAAGCACCTTGCGCTTCAAATTCAACTTGTCGATGCAGTTGCCATTCAACACCCCCGCCATGCCATGCACCGTGGACCAGATGTACAGGGCATCCAGGTCCACTCGGTCGTTCAAGGCCGCAGAGTCGCCATGCAGGCGGCGCAACACCTTGCGCAGGATGTCGTAAGCGTGGACGGCGTCCTTGATGAGGTCGGGGTGCTCCGCTGACTCTGGCCACTGGGTGTCGAACATCAGGCGGTATTCCAGAGGGTGATCGCGTGCATAGCTGAGGTACTGGCGCCCAAGCGCTGCCAGGTCCTCCTGTGGCTTGTCGAATTGCCCTCGTGCATCGAGGTGCGCGGCAAACCTCTGGAAACAGCGCCGCATCACCTCGGCCAGCAGGTGGTCACGGCTGGGATAGTGCTTGTAAGGCGCCTGGTGTGACACACCCAACTTGCGAGCCACATCCCGCAGGCTCAGGTTCTCCACACCCTTCTCGGCGATGACTTCTTGAGCGGCGATGACGCACGCCTCGCGCAGTTCGAGGGGCGCCTCGGGCAATGGGGGCTTCTTGGGCATGCGGGTGAGTTTAGCGAGGAGATCCTGGGCACAGGCATGTGCCCTCGGGGGCACCAGGTTGACGCTGTCAACATTTCAACGCAAAATGGTAGACACCGTCAACCAATGAAGCGAAACCATGTCCTTTTCGCCATCGCGGCTCCGGCAGATTCCGCTCTTGCTCGCCACGTGCCTGGCCGCTTTGCTGTCGGCCTGCGCCTCGCCCCCACCCGAGCCGCCCGATGTGTCGGCCACCGACGACGCCAACTTCCGGCAGGCACCCAGCCCGCCACCAGCGATCGAGGCCAACTGGTGGCGAGGCTTTGACGACGCCGCGCTCATGGCCCTGGTTCAGCGCGCCCAATCTGCCAACCACGACGTCCGCATCGCCATGCAGCGCGTGCGACAAGCCCGTGCGGGGCAGACGGCGGTGGCGTCCAGGCTATGGCCCACGGTCTCGCTCACAGGCTCGGCATCCGACGAGCGCAGCGGGCTGCCCGACCAGGTCAAACAAGGCAAGCCCGACACGCGGGCCTACCGGGGGGCACTGGATCTGGGATGGGAGCTTGACGTGTTCGGTGCGGCACGCGCTGGCGCCGATGCAGCCGAGCTGGATGCGCTGACCGCTGAAGAAGGCGTGGACGCGGCTCGCTGGCTGGTCAGCAGCGAAGTCGCACGGCAGTACATCGTGTGGCAAAGCGCGCGGCTGCGGCTGGCCAAGCTCGATGCCCTGCTGAAAGCGCAAGGTGACACCGAGCGGCTGACCCGCAGCAGGGAGGCCGCAGGCCTGTCCAGCCGCTTTGACGTGGCCAGGGCCGCGGGTGAGGTGCAATCACTCGCCGCACAACTCCCCCCATTGCGGACCCTGGTCGCCGTGACCGAGACGCAACTGGCCGTGCTGGTGGGCGCCAACCCCAACCAGCCGTTGGTCGAGTTGAAAGCCGCGGCCGAACCTGGGCTGCCCACCCCGCCACGCTTGTCAGCCAGGCAGCCTGTCGATCTGTTGATGCGGCGCCCCGATCTGCGCGTGGCGCAAAAGCAGTTCATGGCCGAGGCCGCTCGCCTGCGAGAGGCCCAAGCCGACCGGTGGCCCAAGTTCTTCCTGGCCGCAGCGTTCGGACGCCAGGACTTGCGCCTCAATGCGCTGGACCTGTCTCCGGTCCGATACAGCACCGCGGCGCTGGCCTTCACGCTGCCGCTGTTCGACGCGGGCCGCTTGCGCGCGGCCGTTGAGAGGCAGTCCGCCAAAGAGCGCATGGCCACTTTGCAATATGAGAAGGCCGTGCTCGGCGCCGTCAAGGACGTTGATGACAGCCTCGTGGCACTGGCCCAGGAGCGCGACCGATCGGCCGCGCTGGACGCCACCACACATCAAAGGCGCGCAGGCCTGCGCCATGCCGAATCGCTCTACCGAGAAGGCCAGATCGATCTGCTCCAACTGCTCGATGCGCAACGTGCCGTGCTCGCCGCCGAGTTGTCGGCCATCGATGGCCAGGCCCAGCTGGCGCTGAACACCGTCCAACTTGCCACGGCCTTGGGTGGTGGATGGCAGGACATGCCTGCAGCCACGACCGCCGCCGCGCTCCCCCGCACCACGCCCCCCAGCCTCGCGCCTGAAAGCTTGCCATGATGGATGCCCCCGACTTGCGTTCGATGAAATTCGCCCATGCACTGGTCCGCCCTGGACTGGTCATCGCTGGCCTGGCGGCTCTGACCGCCTGCACGCCTGCCACGGAAAAAACGCCCCCCATCCCGGCGGTCTTCGTCACGCCCGTTCACAACGACCAGGGCGAAGACGTTCGGATCCTGAGCGGCGTCGTTCGACCTCGCGTCGAGAGCGATCTGGCCTTGCGCGCCGGGGGCAAGGTCACGGCCCGCCTGGTCGAGCTGGGCCAGGCGGTTCGAGCGGGTCAACCGCTGGTGCGCGTCGACGCGGCCGACTACCAACTGGCGGCAGGTGCTGCCGCCGAGCAGCTGCGCGCGGCCCAGGTGGACGCGACGCAGGCAGCCAGCGATGCGGCGCGCTTCAAGCGTCTGCTGCTCGATGGCTCCGTGGGCGCGGCCGACCATGAGAGGCAGCAGGCCCGCTCGGATGCCGCCGCGGCGCGCCTGGTGCAGGCCGAACGACAGCTGGAGGTGCTGCGCAACAGGGCGAGCTATGCAGAGCTGACGGCCCCATTCGATGGCGTGGTGACCGGCTTGCAGATCGAGGTGGGGCAGGTGGTGGCCGAGGGGCAGCCTGTGATGGCGCTGGCCAAGCCCGGCGAGCTGGAAGTCCTGGTCGATGTGCCCGAGGCGCTGGCCGCAGGTTTGCGTGAGAAGGCGGCGCAGGCGCGCATCGCCGACATGCCGGATCTGGTGAAGCTCAAGCTGCGCGAGTTGGCACCCAGCGCCTCGGCGCAGACCCGCACCTTCCGTGCGCGCTACACCATCGCCTCCGCGCCTGCCGGGCTGCGCATGGGCGTGACGGCCCATGTGCAACTGGCCGGAAAAAACGCCACCACATCGGCTCAACTGCCCTCGGGCGCACTGCTCACGACCAACAAGACCCCGTCGGTCTGGGTGGTCAATGACAAGGCCGGCACGTTGACAAGGCAAGCGGTGACGCTGCTGTCGCAATCGACCGACCAGGTGCGCGTGACAGGCTTGCCCGATGGCGTGCTGGTGGTTTCCGCGGGCGCCCAGAAGCTCGATGCCGGCATGAAGGTGCAGGCCGTTGTGCGCCCCGGGAGCCTTTGATGAAGTCCTTCAACCTCTCCGAATGGGCCGTCACGCACCGGGCCATGGTGCTGTTCATGATCCTCGGCAGCCTGCTGGTGGGTGCCTTCGCCTTCACGAGACTGGGTCGCCTGGAAGACCCGCAGTTCATGGTGCCGACGATGACGGCCGTGGTGGCCTGGCCGGGTGCCTCGGCACAGCAGGTGCAGGACCAGGTGCTCAACCGCATGGAGCGCGAACTGCAAAAGATCGAGGGGGTCGATTTCATCCGCAGTTTCTCGCGCCAGGGCTATGGCGCGGTCAATCTTTGGATGAAGGGCGGCACACCCAAAGCCGAGCTGGAGCGTGCCTGGTACCAGGCACGCAAGAAGATCGGCGATGTGCGCCATCAGTTCCCGGAAGGCGTGCTGGGGCCCATCTTCAACGACGAGTTCAGCGATGTCTACAGCGTGATGTACGCCATCAGCGCAGCAGACTTGAGCTGGCCTGAACTGCAGGTGCTGACCGAAGACATCAAGCGACAGGTGCAGGCCCAGTCGGGCGTGACCAAGGTCGATGTGTTCGGGCGGCAGGCCGAGAAGGTCCACGTCGAGTTCTCGAGCCAGCGCCTGGCCTCGCTGGGCATCAGCGTGCAAACGGTGATCGAGTCACTGGCCCGTCAGAACATGGTCAGCCCCTCAGGGTCGACAGAAGGCCGCAGCGACCAGGTGTTCGTGCGGGTCGATGGCACCCTGCGCGATGCGCGCGACGTGGCCAACGTGTCGATCACCGCAGGCGGCAAACTGCTGCGCCTGGGCGATGTGGCCAAGGTCACGTCGGGACTGGAAGACCCTCCCTCGTTCACCGTGCGGCATGACGGCAAGCCGGTGCTGATGCTCGCCATCACCTTCGACCGCCACGGCAACATCCTCAAGCTCGGCCGCGAGCTTGAGTCGCGCATGGAGGCGCTCAAGGCCGGCCTGCCATTGGGCGTGGTGGTTGAGAAAGTGGCCGACCAGCCCAGCATCGTCGAAGAGTCCGTTTGGGAGTTCGAGCGGTCCTTCCTGGAAGCGCTGGCCATCGTGCTGGCCGTGTGCTTTTTCTTCCTGGGTTGGCGAACGGGCATCGTGGTGGCTGCATCCGTGCCCCTGGTGCTGGCCATCGTGGCCATCGTGATGCTGGCCGCGGGCTGGAGCCTGGATCGCATTTCACTGGGCGCGCTGATCATTGCCCTGGGCCTGCTGGTCGATGACGCCATCATCGCCGTCGAAATGATGGTCGTGAAGATCGAGCAGGGCTGGGACCGCGTCAGCGCGGCCACCTTCGCCTACACGTCCACCGCCTTCCCGATGCTGACCGGCACGCTGGTCACGGTGGCCGGCTTCATGCCTGTGGGCTTTGCCAAGTCGATCAGCGGTGAGTACGCGGGCGGCATCTTCTGGGTGGTGGGTGTGGCCCTGATCGCATCGTGGTTCGTCGCCGTGGTGTTCACGCCCTACCTGGGCATCGTCATGTTGCCCAAAACCATGAAGGCACACGGCGGAGCGGACCACGACCCCTATGCAACCCCGATCTACCAGCGCTTGCGGCGCCTGCTGCAGTGGTGCATGGCACACCGCGTGATGGTGCTGGCTGCCACAGGCTTGCTGTTTTTCGGCGCCATCGCAGGCATGGGCCTTGTGCAGCAGCAGTTCTTCCCGACCGCCTCGCGCCTGGAACTCATCGTCGACCTGCGTTTGCGCGAGGGCGCTTCGTTCACGGCCACCGAGGCCCAGGTCAAGCGTTTCGAGCAGGTGCTCAAGGGCGATGCCCAGGTCCAGCACTTCAGCGCCTACACGGGCGCCGGGGCGCCGCGCTTTTTCCTGTCGCTGCCCATCGAGCTGCCCAACCCGAGCTATGCGCAGATCGTCATCAAGACGGCCAATGTGGCCGACCGCGAGGCCGTGCGACGCCGCCTGCTCGACCTGTTCGCCGCCGAGCGGGCCTTCCCTGACCTGCGGGGCCGCGTCACGCGCTTCGAGTTCGGCCCGCCCGTGGGCTTTCCGGTGCAGTTCCGCGTGGTCGGCCCCGACACAGGCAAAGTCCGCGAAATCGCCTACCAGGTGCGCGACGCCGTGCGGCAAAGCCCCCTGGTGCGCGACACCCAGCTCGACTGGAACGAACAAGTCAGAACGATGCGCGTGCAACTGGATCAGGACAAAGCACGCCTGCTGGGCATCAACAGCGCCGATGTCTCAGCCGCGATGCAGACCGTGCTGAGCGGGGCACCCGCCACACAGATCCGCCGTGGCGAGGACCTGATCGACGTGACCGTGCGCGCCGTGCCAAACGAGCGGCTGGCACTGGAACAACTGGGCGACGTGAGCCTGTTCACCCGCAGCGGCGCCGTGGTGCCCCTGTCGCAGGTGGCCACGCTGGTGCCCACGTTCGAGGAGCCCGTGCTGTGGCGCCGCAACCGCGACATGGTGCTCACCGTGCGCAGCGATGTGCACGATGGCGTGCAAGGCCCGTCGGCCACGATGAAGATCTGGCCTTCGCTCAAGCCGATCATCGAGCAACTGCCGCCCGGCTACCGCATCGAGCAAGGCGGTGCCATCGAAGAAAGCGACAAGTCCAACCAGGCGCTGTTCGCGGTCTTCCCGCTGATGCTGGTGGTGATGTTGCTGATCCTGATGGTGCAGCTGCAAAGCTTCGCTCGCATGTGGATGGTGTTCCTGACCGCACCGCTGGGGCTCATCGGCGTGGTGCCGGCCCTGCTGATCTTCAACGCGCCCTTTGGCTTCGTGGCCTTGCTGGGGGTGATCGCGCTGGGAGGCATGATCATGCGCAATGCCGTGATCCTCGTGGACCAGATCGACAGCGACATTGCATCCGGCATGCCCCAGGCGCAGGCCGTTGTGGAAGCGACGGTGCGCCGCTCACGCCCGGTGGTGCTGACGGCCGCCGCTGCGGTGCTCGCCATGGTGCCCTTGACCGGCAGCATCTTCTGGGGACCGATGGCGATGGCCATCATGGGCGGGCTGATCGCCGCCACCATGCTGACACTGGTGTTCGTGCCAGCGCTGTACATGGTCTGGATGAAGCCTGCTGGAGCTGCCGAGACTGGTGCCCTGGCAGCGCCTTCGGCGACCCTGGCCTGATGGGTGCACCGAGGATCAGCCCGCCGCCGAAACTCGGCCTCGAGTCTCCGGCGACAACCAGCACCTGGCCATTGCGCCAAATTCGCGCATGACCCTGGAACTTTTCGGCCTTAGCACTCTCCAAGCAGGAGTGCTAACATTTGCAGAGAAGGATCCAGAAAGGAACCATCCATGACCTTGACGACCACCCTTGCCCCCCGTGACCCCTGGAGTGTGGTGCCCTCGCTGGGCAACCTGGACGCGTACATCCGCTTCGTCCAGACCGTGCCCATGCTGGAAGCTGACGAGGAACAGGCCCTGGCTCGTCAACTGCGCTCGGCCAACGACCTGCAGGCCGCCTCGCGCCTGGTGCTCTCGCACCTGCGCCTGGTGGTGTCCATCTCGCGCCAGTACCTGGGCTACGGCCTGCCGCAAGGCGACCTGATCCAGGAAGGCAACATCGGCCTGATGAAAGCCGTCAAGCGCTTCGACCCCGACCAGGGCGTGCGCCTGGTGAGCTACGCCATGCACTGGATCAAGGCCGAGATCCACGAGTACATCCTCAAGAACTGGCGCACGGTCAAGGTCGCCACGACCAAGGCCCAGCGCAAGCTGTTCTTCAACCTGCGCTCGCTCAAGCACCAATTCAAGGGTGAAGACGGCAACGACCACGTGGGCCGCACCGGTTTCAGCGACGCCGAAATCCACCGGGTGGCGCAAGAGCTGAACGTGCGCCCGGAAGACGTCGTCGAGATGGAAACCCGCATGGCCGGCGGCGACGTGGCCCTGGAAGCGCAGGCCGACGACGACCACGACGCCCCCATGGCCCCGGTGACCTGGTTGGCCGACGAGCAGCACGAGCCCACGCGCATGATCGAGGCCCAGCACCGCGACTGGCTGGCCAGCGACGGCATCCGCCACGCGCTCGAGTCCCTGGACGAGCGCAGCCGACGCATCGTCGAAGAGCGCTGGCTCAAGGTCAACGACGACGGCTCGGGTGGCATGACGCTGCACGACCTGGCGGCCGAGTACGGCGTCAGCGCCGAGCGCATCCGCCAGATCGAATCGGCCGCCATGAAGAAGATGCGCAAGGCGTTGGCCGAAGACGCCACGGCCTGATCGCCCGCCGACACCCACGACAAGGGCCTGCCAGCGCAGGCCCTTTTTCTTTGCTCGGCGCGCAGCGCCGAGCCGTGGGAAAGCGGAATCAGCCGCCCTGACGCAGCCGCGCGATCAGCGCCGCGCTCGACGCATCCAGCCCCGCCGTGTCGCCCGACTGCAGGCGCGGCAACAGCTGCTGGCACAGCGCCTTGCCCAGCTCCACGCCCCACTGGTCGAAGCTGTTGATGCCCCACACCGCACCCGAGACGAAGGTGCGGTGCTCGTAGAGCGCGATCAGGGCGCCCAGCGAACGGGGCGTCAATTCGTCGAGCACCAGGGTCAGGCTCGGGCGGTTGCCCGGAAAGGTGCGGTGGCGGGCGATGACCTCGGGGGCCAGCGCCGGCGAGGCCGTGGGCGCCTGCTCGGCCAGCGCTTCGGCCTCGGTCTTGCCCCACATCAGCGCCTGGGCCTGGGCCAGGCCGTTGGCCAGCAAGGCCTCGTGCTGCAGCCTGAGCGAAGCCTGCAAGGCCGGCGAGGCCTGCAGCGCAGCGGGGTAGTTCGGGCGCGCCACGAGGATGAACTCCACCGGCACCACGTCGCTGCCCTGGTGCAGCATCTGAAAAAAGGCGTGCTGGCCGTTGGTGCCAGGCTCGCCCCACAGCACGTCGCTGGTGGCGTAAGGCAGCGGCTGCCCCAGCGCATCGACCGACTTGCCGTTGCTCTCCATCACCAGCTGCTGCAGGTAAGACGGCAGGCTGTGCAGGCCCTGCGCGTAAG
The DNA here is from genome assembly GCA_001770725.1 of Burkholderiales bacterium RIFCSPHIGHO2_01_FULL_63_240. Classification (GTDB taxonomy): domain Bacteria; phylum Pseudomonadota; class Gammaproteobacteria; order Burkholderiales; family Burkholderiaceae_C; genus Aquabacterium. The sequence continues at coordinate 19,216 of MERU01000009.1, read as the reverse complement.
GCGCCACGCAGCGGCTGGTGTAGCCCTTGAAGTTGCGGTACCAGACGTCGAGCAGGCCCAGCTGCACCGGCAGGTTCGCCTCAAAGGGCGCCTCGGCAAAGTGGCGGTCCATCGCGTGGGCACCAGCCAGCAGCTCGCGGAAACCCGCTTCACCGATGCCCAGCGCGATCGGCAAGCCAATGGCCGACCACATCGAAAAGCGGCCGCCCACCCAGTCCCAGAAGGCAAAAACTTCGGAAATGCCGAAAGCGCGCACGCGCTCGACCGCAGTGCTCACGGCCACGAAATGCCGGTCGATCTGGGTGCCACCAGCGTCGAGGAACCATTGGCGCGCCGTGTTCGCGTTGGCCAGGGTTTCCTGCGTGGTGAAGGTCTTGGAGGCGACGACGAACAGGGTGTGCGCCGCGTCCAGCCTGGGCAGCAGCGCGGCCAGGTCCTGCCCATCGACGTTGGAGATCGAGTGCAGCCTCAGCCCGGGGTGCAGGCGGTGCGCCAGGGCGGCGATCGCCATGCGGGGCCCCAGGTCGGAGCCGCCGATGCCGATGTGGACCACGTCGTGGATGTCGCCCGGCTGGTCGCCACCGGCCCGCGCGCGGACGCGCTCGGCAAACGCCAGCATGCGGTCGAGTTCAGCGTGCACGACCTCTGAATGAAACCCCTGCCCTTTCGGCGCGCGCAAGGCCGTGTGCAGCACCGCCCGGCCCTCGGTGGTGTTCAGCGGCGCGCCCGCCAGCAAGGCGTCGCGTCGGTCGGCCAGCAGGCATTCGCGGGCCAGGTCGAACAGGTGGCGCTGGGTGGCCACGTCCCAGTGCGAGCGCGAGAGGTCGGCCCACACCTCGGGGGCCTGCAGGCTCAGGCGCTGCACGCGGTCGGGGTCGTCCTGGAAGAGTTGCCGCAGATCCAGCTCGCGCCCGTGCACCTGCGCGTGACCGGCCAGGGCCGACCAGGCCACGGTCTCGTCACAGCGGGGTGCGCTCAGGGGCATGGCTGGGTCTCGGGGCGACATGGTCGAGTTGGACTCAGGCGGCCTGAGCAGCGTCGATGAGGGCATCGAGCTTGCCCGCGTCCACCGCGAAGAGTCGGATGCCCTCGGCCAGCTTCTCGGTGGCCATCGCGTCTTCGTTGAGCTGGTAGCGGAACTCGGCCTCGCTCAGCTCTGCCTGGGGTGGCGACACCTGGGCGGGGGCAAGCAGTTGGGGCACCACCGGTGCATCCGACGCCTGCAGCTGCGCCAGCAGGTCGGGGCTGATGGTCAGCAGGTCGCAGCCGGCCAGCGCCAGGATCTGGCCCACGTTGCGAAAGCTCGCGCCCATCACCTCGGTGCGCACACCGTGTTGCTTGTAGTGCTGCCAGATGCGCGCCACGGACTGAACGCCCGGGTCGTTCACGCCGGCTCGCGCCGCTTCGTCCCACTGAGCGCCCGCGGCCTTCTTGTGCCAGTCGTAGATGCGACCCACGAAGGGCGAGATCAGTTGCACGCTGGCGTCGGCACAGGCTCGGGCCTGGGCAAAAGCGAACAGCAGGGTCAGGTTGCAGTGGATGCCTTCGGCTTCGAGCACGCGGGCGGCCTGGATGCCTTCCCAGGTGGCGGCCACCTTGACGAGCACGCGCGAACGCGGCACGCCGGCGGCTTCGTACAGGGCCATGATGCGGCGTGCACGCGAGAGGGTGGCGGCGGTGTCAAAGCTCAGGCGCGCATCGACCTCCGTCGACACGCGTCCCGGCACCACTTTCAGGATCTCGAGGCCAAAGCGCACCAGCACGTGGTCAACGATCTCGTCGCGGGCAACGCCTCGGTGCGCTGCCACGGTCTCGGCCAGCAGCGGCGCATACTCGGGCTTCTGCACCGCCTTGAGGATCAGGGACGGGTTGGTGGTCGCATCCTGGGGGGCGAATTGGGCGAGCTGACGGAAGTCGCCGGTGTCGGCCACCACGGTTGTGTGGGCCCTGAGTTGGTCGAGTTGAGACGCCATGTCAAAAAATCATCGGCTTGTTTCGACGATTCTGACCCCAAAACGATGACAAAGTTCGGTGCATCCACTCAAAACGCGACGTCAGACGCCCCCCATTCCCATGGCTGCTCAGACTTTCGACCTGGTTTTCTTCGGCGGCACCGGTGACCTCACCTGGCGCAAGCTCATGCCCGCCCTCTTCCAGGCCTGGCGCCACGGCAAGCTGCCGGCCGGCGGACGCATCCTCGCCGTGGCCCGCGACGAGCAGGACGACGCGCAATACCGCCACTGGCTGCACGAGCGGCTGCAGGCCGCCGACAGCGCCAAGCGGCCCACCGAAGACGAGTACGCGCGCTTCTCGCAGCTGGTGCACTACCTGCGCATGGACCTGTCTCAGCCGACCGACTACCTGCGCCTGCAGGCCTGGCTGGGCACCCGCCACGCCGACACCGTGGTCATGTACCTGGCCACCAGCCCTCACCTCTTCCCGGCCATCTGCGAGCAGCTCGGGGCCATTGGCCTGAACGACGAGCGCGTGCGCGTGGTGCTCGAAAAGCCCCTGGGCCACGACCTGGCCAGCGCACAAGCCATCAACCGCGCGGTGGCCTCGGTGTTCACCGAACGCCAGGCGCTGCGCATCGACCACTACCTGGGCAAGCCCTCGGTGCAGAACCTCATGGCGCTGCGCTTTGGCAACGCCTTGTTCGAGCCCCTGTGGCGGCGCGAGAGCATCGCCCACATCCAGATCACGCTGGCCGAATCCCTCGGCGTGGGCACGCGCGGCGACTTCTACGACCGCACCGGGGCCTTGCGCGACATGGTGCAGAACCACGCGCTGCAGCTGCTGACCATGATCGCGATGGAGCCGCCCTCCAGCTCGGACGCCGACGCCATCCGCGACGAAAAGCTCAAGGTGCTGCGCTCGCTCAAGCCCTTCGACGCGGCATCGGTGGCGCGCGACGTGGTGCGCGGGCAGTACCGCGCCGGCACCGTGGCCGGCGAGGCCGTCCGTGGCTACCGAGAAGAAGCCAAGGTGCCCGACAACAGCCAGACCGAAACCTTCGTTGCGCTGCGCTGCGAGGTGCAGAACTGGCGCTGGGCCGGCGTGCCCTTCTACCTGCGCACCGGCAAGCGCATGACGCACTACCACGCCGAAATCGTCGTGACCTTCCGGCCCACGCCCCACGCCATCTTCCCCGGCGCGCAGGCGCCCAACCAGTTGGTGATCAAGCTGCAGCCGGAAGACGGCCTGGAACTGCGCCTGATGGCGGCACGCGGCGAGGTGGACACGATGAGCGCGGGCTCAGGGCAGGAAAGCCTGTCGCCGGTCTCGCTCGACCTAGACTTCCACAAGGCGTTCTCGAGCGAACGCGTGGGCGCCTACGAACGCATGCTGCTGGACGCCCTGGCGGGCCGGCTCAACCTGTTCGTGCGCTCCGATGAGCAGGAGCAGGCCTGGCGCTGGGTGGAGCCCATCCTCGAGGCCTGGCGACACGACAACGTGGGGCCGCGGCCTTACTCGGCCGGCACCTGGGGGCCCGCAGCGGCGAGTGCCCTGGTGGCGCGAGACGGGTTTGCCTGGGCCGAAGAAGCTTGAGACGGGCCTGATTCAGGCCAGCTTCAGGCGGACTGCAGCAGCCCGTCGACGCCGTAGAGCCGAGCCAGCTCGGTCAGCTTCGGGGGCAGGGCCTGCACCGAAAACGCCCGGCCGCTGACGCGCGCCATGCGCTGGCACTCCAGCAGCACGGCCAGCGCGCTCGAGTCGAACTGCTTGAGGTCCGAGCCATCGACCGTCAGCATGGCCGCCTGGGTGTCACCCTGGGCGGCCGCCTGCTCCAGCGTCTCGCGGAACAGCCGCAGCACATGCGGCACCTCCGCATGCGTGATCACGGGCGGCAGCAACAGCATCTCAGCCCGCCACCTTGCGCGAAGCCAGCTGCTTGTTGCGCTCGACCAGCTTGGCGATCAGGCCGTCGATGCCCGAAGCGCTGACCTCTTGCGCGAAGCTGCTTTGGTAGGTCTGCACCAGCCAGGCACCCAGCACGTTGACGTCGTAGATCTTCCAGCCGCCATCGGCCTTCTCCAGGCGGTAGTCGAGCTGGATGGCGTCGCCCTTGTTGCGCACCAGGGTGCGCACGATGACCTCGGTGTCTTCCGGGCGGCTGCGCATCGGGCGGTACTCGATGGTCTGGTCCTTGATCTGGGCGGCGGCACCGGCGTAGGTGTAGATCAGCAGGGTCTTGAACTCTTCCTGCAGGCGCTGCTTCTGCTCGGGCGTGGCCTGGCGCCAGGGGCGGCCGACGGCGGCCGAGGTCATGCGCTGCAGGTTCACGTTCGGCAGGATCTTGCTCTCGACCATGGCCTGTACCTTGCGCAGGTCACCCTGCTGGATGCCCTTGTCGGCCTTGACTGTGGCAAAGACCTCGTCGGTGATGCGCTTGATGAAGGCGTCCGGCGCGACGGCTTGCGTGGCGGCCGCGGCGGCAACAGGCGTCGATTGGGCCTGCACGGCGGTCACGGGCCAGGCCAGGGCCAGGCCGATGGCCGAAACGATCGCCCAGCGGGCGGCGGTCTGACGGGGATGGGCGTTCATGGTGGGCTGCTCCTGTCTTTCACGGCCACCCCATTGAGGTGGCCCCATTGTTTCAACGCGCAAGGGCCACGTCGGACAGACCCGGGCGCGGCAATTCACTTGCGTTTACGTTCGAAGTCGCCTCGGCGAGCGGCGGGAACAGGGCCCACTCCGGATCGGCCACCGTCACCAGGCGGCGGGCCAAGGGCACCTCGGTGACCGCGGCTTGTGCAGCCGACACCACCTCAGGCGAACCCACCGGCATCAGCTGGGCCCCGGGCGAGGACGCGGCAGGCACCTCGGGCTCCTTTGACTCGTCGATGAAGGGCTCTTCTTCCTCGTCACCCTGGTCGGGTGGCTCGCCGTTGTAAATGAGGTTCTGGCGGCGCTGCAGGTAGGCGTCGCGAATGAAAGCGTACTTGTCGAGCGCGATGTCGTTGACCAGGTTGCCGGCGGCCAGCAGGTCGGCGCGCAGGCTGACCAGGTTCAGGCTGGTGACAGCCAGCTCCGCCTTCCATCCATCGGCCAGCATGCTGCCGCCGAACGCGAAGGTGGGGGGGATGTCAAACGAGTCGCGCGCCGTCGAGGGGCCCAGGAAAGGCCAGACGATGTAGGCCCCGGGGCCCACGCCCCACACGCCCAGGGTCTGGCCCAGGTCCTCGTTGGGGCGCTCCAGGCGCATCGGCGTGGCGATGTCGATCAGGCCCGCCAGGCCGAAGGTGGTGTTCATGCTCACGCGCATGATCGCCGTGGCACCCTCGCCAAACCGGCCCTGCAGGAACAGGTTGACCGTGGACCAGACGTCGCGCAGGTTGTTGAAGAAGTTGCGCACGCCGATGCGCACGGGCTCGGGCGCGACGTTCACGTAACCCCGGGCCACCGGTTGCAGGACGTTCTCGTCAACGGTCTCATTGAAGGCAAAGACTTGGCGGTTCAGGTTCTCGAACGGGTCCGGCTGCTGGTGCGTGGCGCAGCCCTGCAGGGTCGCACCGCACACCAGGGCCACCACCAGGGCCGAGCGGCGCATGGCAAAGCGGTTCATCACTTGCTGCCTCCCTTGTCGGTGTCGCCATCGGCGGCCTTGCTGAAGAGGAACTGCGAGATCAGGTTTTCGAGCACGATGGCCGACTGCGTGGCCTTGATGGCGTCGCCCTGGGCCAGGTTGGTTTCCTCGAAGCCGGGCTCCAGGCCGATGTACTGCTCGCCCAGCAGGCCCGAGGTCAGGATCTTGGCCGAAGAATCCTTCGGAAAGGCAACATCCTTGTTGAGCTTGAGCTCGACCACGGCCTGGTAGCCCTTGGTGTCGAAGGTGATCTTGCCGACACGGCCCACCACCACACCGGCGCTGCGCACCGCCGCCTTGGGCTTGAGGCCACCGATGTTGTCAAAGCGCGCGTTCACGGTGTAGCCCTGCTCGAAGTTCAGGGTCAGCAAGTTGCCCGCCTGCAGCGCCAAAAACAGGATGGCGCCAGCGCCCAACAGCACGAACAGGCCCACCCAGACGTCATGTTTCCACTTCTGCATCTTGTTCTTCCTTCTTGTCTGCCTGCCTCGATCAGATCGAGAACATCATGGCCGTCAGCACGAAATCCAGCCCCAGCACGGCGAGCGACGCCATCACCACCGTGCGCGTGGTCGCCCGCGACACACCTTCCGGCGTGGGCTGGCATTCGAAACCTTGCAGCAGCGCCACGAAGGTGACGGTCAGGCCGAACACCACGCTCTTGAGCATGCCGTTGCCCACATCCGCGAACACCTCGACGCCGCCCTGCATCTGCGACCAGAACGCGCCCGGGTCGACCCCGATCATCACCACGCCCACGACCCAGCCGCCCAGCACGCCGACCGCTGAAAACACCGCCGCCAGCAAAGGCATGGCGATGACGCCGCCCCAAAAGCGCGGCGCCAGCACCCGGCGGATCGGGTCGACCCCCATCATTTCCATGGCGGCCAGTTGCTCGCCCGCCTTCATCAGGCCGATGCCGGCGGTGAGCGCGGTGCCGGCCCGGCCGGCGAACAGCAGCGCCGAGACCACCGGACCCAATTCACGCACCAGCGACAGGGCCACCATCATGCCCAAGGCCTCGCTCGAGCCATAGCGTTGCAGCACATAGTAGCCCTGCAGCCCGAGCACGAATCCGACGAACAGGCCGGAAACCACGATGATCGCAAGTGAATAGTTGCCCAGGAAAAACACCTGCTCGGACAGCAGGCGCGGGCGGCGCAACGTGGGGCCCAGCAGGCCGAGCAAGGTCGTGAACAGGCGCGCGCCATAACCCATGTCGGCCAGCTTGCTGCGCACAGACATGCCCACGCGCGCGGGAGACAGCCAGCGCATCATCCGCGCACCCCGAAGTCAATGCCGGCGTCAACGGCCGGCTGGTGGAACCGCACCGGGCCATCGGCCTCGGCGTGAACGAACTGCTTGACCAGCGGGTCTTCGCTGGCCGTCATCTCGGCCGGCGTGCCCTGGGCCACGATGCGCCCGTTGGCCACCAGCACGACGTGGTCGGCGATCATGAAGGTCTCGTGCACATCGTGCGAGACGACCACCGAGGTCAGGCCCATGGCGTCATTGAGTTCGCGGATGAGCCGCGCGGCCACGCCCATCGAGATCGGGTCGAGGCCGGCGAAGGGCTCGTCGTAAAGCATCAGTTCGGGGTCGAGCGCCATGGCGCGGGCCAGGGCCACGCGGCGGGCCATGCCCCCGGAGATCTCGCTGGGCAGCAGGTCGCGCGAGCCGCGCAGGCCGACCGCGTTGAGCTTCATGAGCACCAGGTCGCGCAGGATGGACTCGGGCAGCCGGGTGTGTTCGCGCAGCGGGAAGGCCACGTTCTCGAACACCGTCAGGTCGGTGAACAGCGCGCCTTGCTGGAACAGCATGCCCATGCGACGACGCAGGGCCATGAGCTCGTCGCCCTGCAGGCGGGAGATGTCCTGACCGTCGATCAGCACCTCGCCCTTCATGGGCTGGATCTGGCGGCCGATCAGGCGCAGCACCGTGGTCTTGCCGCCACCGGAGGTGCCCATGAGCGCCACCACCTTGCCGCGAGGCACCACCAGGTTGATGTCGGAGAGGATGATCCGTTCGCCGTAGCCGCAGGTGACGTTGCGCAACTCGATCAAGGCGGGCGCCTGCTGGGCCTCGCCGTTCGCTGCGGCATCGGAGGTGGGGGTCACGGGTGGGGTCATGGGCCAAGAAAAAAGAGCCGGTGACTTCACCGGCTCCTTGATCATAGGGGATTCACTGCGGGCGTGCAGGCCGGGACGCGACCTGCACACAACAGGGGGCGTAAAACCCCGTTTCTCCAGGGATTCGACGATGTCAGCCCGCAACTCAGCGGGGCAACGTGGTCGAACCCATCAGGAAGGCATCGACCTCGCGGGCGGCCTGGCGGCCCTCGCGGATGGCCCACACCACCAGCGACTGGCCACGGCGCACGTCGCCGGCGGCGAACACCTTGGCGGCGCTGGTCTTGTAGCCGCCGATGTCGGTCGAGGCCTTGGCGTTGCCGCGGCCATCCTTCTCGACGCCGAAGCCTTCGAGCAAGGTGGTGACCGGGTTGGTGAAGCCCATGGCCAGCAGCACCAGGTCGGCCTTGTAGGTCTTCTCGGTGCCAGCCACTTCAGAGAACTTGCCGTCCTTGAACTCGACCTGCACGGTCTTCAGGCCCGTGACCTTGCCGTTCTCGCCGAAGAATTCCTTGGTGGCGACCGCGAACTCGCGGGTGCAACCTTCTTCGTGGCTGGAGGAGGTGCGCAGCTTGATCGGCCAGTAGGGCCAGGTCAGCTCCTTGTTCTCCTGCTCGGGCGGCATGGGCATCACTTCGAACTGGGTGACGCTCTTGGCGCCATGGCGGTTCGAGGTGCCCACGCAGTCGGAGCCCGTGTCGCCGCCGCCGATGACGATGACGTCCTTGCCCGTGGCCATGATCTGGTCCTTGACCTTGCCGCCGGCGTTGACGCGGTTCTGCTGCGGCAGGAACTCCATGGCGAAGTGGATGCCAGCCAGGTCGCGACCGGGCACGGGCAGGTCACGCGACTGCTCGGAGCCACCGGCCAGGATCACGGCGTCGAACTCCTTGTTGAGTTGTTCGGGCGTGATGGTGTCCTTGGCCCAGTTGGTGACCTTGGAGCCCTTGGGCATGTCGCCGACGATGGTGTTGGTCTTGAAGACCACGCCTTCGGCTTGCATCTGCTGGACGCGGCGGTCGATGTGCGACTTGTCGAACTTGAAGTCGGGGATGCCGAAGCGCAGCAGGCCGCCGATGGTGTCGTTCTTCTCGAAGACGGTCACGTCATGGCCGACGCGGGCGAGCTGCTGGGCAGCTGCCATGCCGGCGGGGCCGGAACCCACGACGGCGACCTTCTTGCCGGTCTTGACCTTGGCCGGCTGCGGCTTGACCCAGCCTTCGGCCCAGGCGCGGTCGATGATCGCGTGCTCGATCGACTTGATGCCGATCGGGTCGTTGTTGATGTTCAGCACACAGGCGGCTTCACAAGGTGCCGGGCAGACGCGGCCGGTGAAGTCGGGGAAGTTGTTCGTGCTGTGCAGGACCTCGATCGCCGACTTCCAGTCCTGTTGGTAAACCAGGTCGTTGAAGTCGGGGATGATGTTGTTGACCGGGCACCCGCTGTTGCAAAAGGGCGTGCCGCAGTCCATGCAGCGCGCACCCTGTTGCTTGGCCTGCTCGGGGGTCAGACCGATGACGAACTCTTTGTAGTTCTTGACGCGCTTTTCGACGGGCTCGTAGCCCTCTTCCAGGCGCTCAAATTCCAGAAAGCCAGTGACTTTTCCCATTTCAAACTCCTAACGCGCTGTATCAGGCCTTGGCCTTGGTGGCGGACTTGGCCTTGGCGACAGCGGCCGTGGCTTCTTGCTTGGCGCCCATCTCGGTCAGGGCGCGACGGTATTCGTGCGGGAAGACCTTGACGAACTTGGTGACCGAGGTCGACCAGTTGTCCAGGATCTCGCGGGCACGCAACGACCCCGTCCAGCGGTGGTGGTCTTCGACCAGCTTCTTGAGCAGGGCCTCGTCGGCCAGGCCCTTGTGCATCGGGATGCCGGCGTCGGCTTGCTCGGCGGCGGGCAGCACCTTCTCCAGGGAGACCTGGGCGGTGTTGACGCGCTTGCCGAACTGACCGTCTTCGTCAAAGACATAGGCCACGCCACCGGACATGCCGGCAGCAAAGTTGCGACCGGTCTTGCCCAGCACCACGACGGTGCCGCCAGTCATGTACTCGCAGCCGTGGTCACCCGTGCCTTCGACCACCGCGGTGGCGCCGGACAAGCGCACGCCGAAACGCTCGCCGCCCACGCCGCGGAAGAAGGCTTCACCGCTGGTGGCACCGTAGAGCACGGTGTTGCCGACGATGATGTTGTCGGAGGCGTTGCCGCGGAAGTCGATGCTCGGGCGCACGACGATGCGGCCACCCGACATGCCCTTGCCGGTGTAGTCGTTGGCTTCACCGATCAGGTACATGGTGATGCCCTTGGCCAGGAAGGCGCCGAAGGACTGGCCGCCCGTGCCTTCCATCTGGATGAACACGGTGTCATCGGGCAGGCCATCGGGGTGGTGCTTGATCAGCTCGCCCGACAGCATGGCGCCGACGGTGCGGTTGACGTTCTTGGCCACTTCCATGAACTTGACCGACTCGCCGCGCTCGATGGCGGGCTTGGACTTCTCGATCAGGCGCACGTCCAGGGCCTTGTCCAGGCCGTGGTCTTGCGTGGAGGTGTGCAGGCGCGGCACATCCGCCGGCACCGGGGGCAGCGCGAAGACGCGGCTGAAGTCCAGGCCCTGAGCCTTCCAGTGCTCGATGCCCTTCTTCATGTCCAGCAGGTCGGCGCGACCGATCAGGTCGTCGAACTTCTTGATGCCCAGCTGGGCCATGATCTGACGGGCTTCTTCGGCGACGAAGAAGAAGTAGTTCACGACGTGCTCGGGCTTGCCGGAGAACTTCTTGCGCAGCACCGGGTCTTGCGTGGCCACGCCCACCGGGCAGGTGTTGAGGTGGCACTTGCGCATCATGATGCAGCCCTCGACCACCAGCGGCGCGGTGGCGAAGCCGAATTCGTCGGCACCCAGCAGGGCACCCACGATCACGTCGCGACCGGTCTTGATCTGACCGTCGGTCTGCACGCGCACGCGGCCGCGCAGGCGGTTGAGCACCAGGGTCTGCTGGGTCTCAGCCAGGCCCAGCTCCCAGGGCGTGCCGCAGTGCTTGATGGACGACCAGGGCGAGGCGCCCGTGCCGCCGTCGTGACCGGCGATCACGATGTGGTCGGCCTTGGCCTTGGCCACGCCAGCGGCCACGGTGCCCACACCGACTTCCGACACCAGCTTGACCGAGATGTCGGCCTTGGGGTTGACGTTCTTGAGGTCGTGGATGAGCTGCGCCAGGTCTTCGATCGAGTAGATGTCGTGGTGCGGCGGGGGCGAGATCAGGCCCACACCCGGCACGGAGTGACGCAGCTTGCCGATGTATTGCGAGACCTTGCCGCCCGGCAGCTGTCCGCCTTCACCGGGCTTGGCGCCCTGGGCCATCTTGATCTGGATCTGGTCGGCAGAGGTCAGGTACTCGGTGGTCACGCCAAAGCGGCCCGAAGCCACTTGCTTGATCTTCGAGCGCAGGCTGTCGCCTTCCTTCATCTCGTAGTCGACTTCGACGACTTCCTTGCCGATCACGTCGGACACCTTGGTGCCCTGCTTGATGGGGATGCCCTTGAGCTCCTGGCGATAACGGCGCTCGTCTTCACCGCCTTCGCCCGTGTTGGACTTGCCGCCGATGCGGTTCATGGCCAGGGCCAGCGTCGAGTGGGCTTCGGTGGAGATCGAGCCCAGCGACATGGCACCGGTGGCGAAGCGCTTGACGATTTCCGTGGCGGACTCGACTTCCTCGACCGGGATGGCCTTGGCGGGATCGACCTTGAACTCGAACAGGCCGCGCAGCGTCAGGTGGCGCTTGCTCTGGTCGTTGATGATCTGGGCGTATTCCTTGTAGGTGTCGAACTTGCCCGAGCGCGTGCTGTGCTGCAGCTTGGCGATGGCGTCCGGCGTCCACATGTGCTCTTCGCCACGGGTGCGCCAGGCGTATTCGCCGCCGGCTTCCAGGGCGTTGGCCAGCACCGGGTCGGTGCCGAACGCGGCGACGTGGTTGCGGATGGCCTCTTCGGCCACTTCGAACACGCCGATGCCGCCGACTTGCGTGGGGGTGCCACGGAAGTACTTGTCGACCAGTTCCTTGTTCAGGCCGATGGCTTCGAAGATCTGGGCGCCGCAGTACGACATGTACGTGCTGATGCCCATCTTGGACATGATCTTCGACAGACCCTTGCCAATGGCCTTGATGTAGTTGTAGATGGCCTTGTCGGCCGACAGCTCGCCGGGCAGGTCCTTGGCCATGCCGGCCAGGGTTTCCATCGCCAGGTAGGGGTGCACGGCTTCGGCGCCGTAGCCGGCCAGCACGGCGAAGTGGTGCACTTCGCGGGCGGTGCCGGTTTCAACGACCAGGCCGGTGGAGGTGCGCAGGCCCTTGCGAACGAGGTGATGGTGGATGGCCGACAGGGCCAGCAGCGCCGGGATGGCGATGTTGGCGCGGTCCATCTTGCGATCGGTGATGATCAGGATGTTGTGGCCGCTCTGGATGGCCTCCACGGCTTCGGCGCACAGCGAGGCCAGGCGCGCTTCGACGCCTTCGTGACCCCAGGCCGCCGGGTAGGTGATGTCCACCTCGTAGGGCTTGAACTTGCCGCCGGTGTGCTTCTCGATGTTGCGCAGGCGGGCCATGTCGTCGAAGTCCAGCACGGGCTGGGAGACTTCGAGGCGCATCGGCGGGTTGACCGCGTTGATGTCCAGCAGGTTGGGCTTGGGGCCGATGAACGACACCAGCGACATCACCACGGCTTCGCGGATCGGGTCGATGGGCGGGTTCGTGACCTGGGCGAACAGCTGCTTGAAGTAGTTGTACAGCGGCTTGTTCTTGTCCGACAGCACGGCCAGGGGCGAGTCGTTGCCCATGGAGCCGGTGGCTTCTTCGCCAGCTGTGGCCATCGGGGCCATCAGGAACTTGATGTCTTCCTGGGTGAAGCCGAAAGCCTGCTGACGGTCGAGCAGCGATTCACCGAACTCGCCGACGTTGCCCTTGGCATCGATGCTGTCGAGCTTGATGCGCACGTTCTCGATCCACTGGCGATAGGGCTTGGCCGAGGCGTACTGGGCCTTGAGCTCTTCGTCGTCGATGATGCGGCCTTGCTCGAAGTCGATCAGCAGCATCTTGCCGGGCTGCAGGCGCCACTTCTTGACGATCTTGTTCTCGGGGATGGGCAGCACGCCCGATTCCGAGGCCAGGACCACCAGGTCGTCGTCGGTGATGATGAAACGGGCGGGGCGCAGGCCGTTGCGGTCCAGCGTGGCGCCGATCTGGCGTCCGTCGGTGAAGACCATGGCGGCGGGGCCGTCCCACGGCTCCATCATGGCGGCGTGGTACTCGTAGAAGGCGCGGCGGCGCTCGTCCATGGTGGCGTGCTGTTCCCAGGCTTCCGGGATCATCATCATCGCGGCGTGGGCCAGCGGGTAGCCGGACATCGTCAGCAGCTCGAGCGCGTTGTCGAACGTGGCAGTGTCGGACTGGCCGTCCAGGCTGATCGGGTACAGCTTGCGCAGGTCGTCGCCCAGCACGGGCGACTTCATCACGCCTTCGCGGGCGCGCATCCAGTTGAAGTTGCCCTTGACGGTGTTGATTTCACCGTTGTGGGCGACCATGCGGTACGGGTGAGCCAGCGGCCACTCGGGGAAGGTGTTGGTCGAGAAGCGCTGGTGCACCAGGGCCAGGGCCGAGGTCACGCGCTCGTCACTCAGGTCCTGGTAGTACTTGCCCACCTGGTCTGCCAGCAGCAGGCCCTTGTAGATGATGGTGCGGCACGACATGCTGGGCACGTAGTACTCGCTGCCGTGGGTCAGGTTCAGGCTCTGGATCTTGGAGGACGCCGTCTTGCGGATGACGTAGAGCTTGCGCTCCAGGGCATCGGGCACGAGGATGTCGGTGCCACGGCCGACGAAGACCTGGCGGATCACGGGTTCCTTCTCGCGCACCAGGGGCGACATGGGCATGTCGCGGTCGACCGGCACGTCACGCCAGCCCAGCAGCACCTGGCCTTCGGCCTTGATGGCGCGCTCCATTTCCTGCTCGCAGGCCTGGCGCGAAGCGCTTTCCTTGGGCAGGAAGATCATGCCGACGCCGTACTCGCCAGGCGGGGGCAGGACGACGCCCTGCTTGGCCATCTCGGCGCGGTAGAACTCGTCGGGGATCTGGATCAAGAGGCCCGCACCGTCACCCATCAGCGGGTCGGCACCGACGGCGCCGCGGTGGTCGATGTTTTCCAGGATCTTCAGGCCCTGCTGCACGATGCTGTGCGCCTTCAGGCCCTTGATGTGAGCGACGAAGCCCACGCCGCACGCATCGTGCTCGACGTTGGCGTACATGCCGAGCTCGGCAGCCGCCTGGATTTCCTGGCGGGTGGCCACGGCAGAGGTGGCGGCGTCGGACACGGGGGTGATGGGGAACGAGGTTCCCGAAGTCGCCTGGGTCATGGGGGGCGCTCCAGAGTGAGGTGTGGAAAAACAACGCAGGGAACCCCGGAGGATACTGCTGTCACGGGGTGGACACAAGCGGAACAAAATGGGGTCAGATCCATTTATAACGCCAAGCAACAATGCACCACATTAAAAATGGGGTCAGATGGATTTGCGCGGGCGCCCGCGGGGCCGAGGCGACAGCGGGCGACCGATCACCGCCTCCATGGCCCGCTGCTGCTCGGCAGGCATCAGCGCCCAACCCTTGTGCATGGCTTCGGCCAGTTCTTGCCGGCGCGACTCGCCCAGGCCGTCCTGCAACCTGGCGCGCCAGGCCGCCTGCCGCTCGAAGGGGGTGTTGCCCAGGGCCCAGAAGCCCGGCGCGTCGGTCACCAGCGGATCGGTGCGCAGGCCCAGGTGGTGGGGGGCGCTGGACCAATCGGACCAGCTTGCCCCGCTCGGGGCCCAATCGAGCCCGCCGCTTTCGCGCGTCTCGGTGAACACCATGGCATCAAGCAGGTACCGTGCCGGGTCCAGCACGGTGCCCCGGTAGCGCCCCGACCACAGCCCACCCTGGCGACCATGGCGGCGGTTGTGGTGGGCCACGTAACGGCGACCCACCGCCTGCATGAACAAGCTGGCCGAGTCGGCGCGCTCAGGCGTGACCAGCAGCACCAGGGCCGAGGCGCCCAACCGGTAGGCGTGCACCGCCACCCCGTGCTGGCGGGCGGCCTCGCGCAGCGTGTCGAGGAGGTCCTGTCGGTCGGTGTCGTCGCGGGCGAGGAGCTGACCATCGTGCACCTGTTGGGTGAGCAGGTGAGGCCAGCCGGCCACGCCGAGTCGGGGCAATCGGGCCATGGGTCGGAACGGGGTTGCAGGGTGATCTGTCCCCATTATTGCCCCACAAATCTGGCCACGGCCGTTGCCCCATTCAGACGGTGAACTGATTCTGAGCAGGCTTAAACGCCCCTCGTTTGAGGGGAATGCACGCCCTGGCGGGGAGTTCCCCCGTTGTGAGCCCCTCGGCCGGGTCCTTACCCTCCAGGGCATCTGCTGTCGCACCCGAGTCCCTGGAGTCCCCTCACATGTCCGCATCCCCCGCCCTGCCCTTGCCTGCCGCCACCGCCCGGCGCCTGTCGGGCTGGCTGACCCACCTGGGCGTCAGCCGGGATGCCTTCGATGACACCGTGGGGCTGATCAGCCCGCTGCTGCGCGTGCACCGCCTGCAGGCCCGCCTGGTCGAGCGCCGGGCCGAGACCCCCAGCGCCACCTCGCTTTACCTTCAGACGGGTTCGGCCTTCCCGGCCCTGCGCCCGGGCCAGTACGTGATCATCGGCGTGACCGTCCGGGGCGTGCGCCACCGCCGCGCCTACTCGCCACGTGCGGTGCCGGGCAAACCGGGCCACATCGCCATCACCGTGCAGCGCCAGCCGGGTGGGCTGGTGTCGCAGCACCTCAATGAGCACGCCCAGGTGGGCGACGTCTTCGACATCGAAGCGCCCGCCGGCGAGTTCGTGCTGCCCTCGCCGCTGCCGACCGAGTTGCTGCTGATCGCGGGGGGCTCCGGCATCACGCCGGGCATGGCCATGCTGCGCCACCTGCACGAAACCGCGCCCCAGACGCGCGTGACCCTGATCTACTTCGCGCGCAGCGAGCGCGACCGCATCTTCGCGGGCAAGCTGGCCGACCTGGCCAAGCGTTGGAACCTGCTGCGCTACGTGCCGCTGGACAGCAGCGCCCACACGCCCAACGGCCAGGAAGCAGGCCGCGACGCCACGACCGCCACGGCCCGCGTGCTCGACACCACCCTGCTCGACGAGGTGGCGCCCGGCTGGTCGCAACTGCCGACCTGGTGCTGCGGCCCGGCCCCGCTGATGGATGCCGCCCGCCAGATCTGGCAAAGCGCCGGTGCCGTCGACCGCCTGCGCCTGGAGGCCTTCGCGCCGCCGCAAGCCAGCGGCGACCCGAACGAGCGGCACCAGGTTGCCCTGCGCCGTGACCACCACACCGCCAACTTCGAAGCCGCCGGCAACCTGACCCTGCTGGCAGCGGGTGAGCAGGCCGGCCTGCAGATCAAACACGGCTGCCGCCAGGGCATCTGCCACGAATGCACCTGCCGACTGCACCGGGGCTCGGTGCGGGACCTGAGCACCGGCCAGCGCATCGACGGCGAAGGCCAGCCCATCCGCCTGTGCGTGAGCGCCGCCCTGAGCGACGTCGACCTCGAATCCCTGAATTGAAGACAAGAAGTGAGCCCGACCATGTCCACCCGCATCCACATCGGCCCGCGCACCGCCGAAGAGCTCAAGGCCTTCGAGCGCGAACTCGACGCCATCGGTGAAGACACCCGCCGCACCCTGGGCGAGAAAGACGCCAACTACATCCGCCGCATCCAGCGCATCGTGCGCGTGACCGAGGTGCTGGGCCGCGCGCTGCTGATGTTCGGCTGGTTCCCGCCGACCTGGCTGCTGGGCGCCGGCCTGCTGGGCGTGAGCAAGATCATCGACAACATGGAGCTGGGCCACAACGTCATGCACGGTCAGTTCAACTTCATGAACGACCCGCAGTTCCACGGTGACACCTTCGACTGGGACAACACCTGCCCGAAGGAAGAATGGCGCCACTCGCACAACTACGTGCACCACACCTTCACCAACGTCATCGGCAAGGACCGTGACTTCGGCTACGGCATGCTGCGCCTGTCCAACGACCTGCGCTGGAGCTGGCTGCACCCCTTCCAGCTGCTGCTGACCCTGCTGCTGGCGGCCTACTTCCAGTGGTTCGTGGCCATCCATGACATGCAGATGGACAAGGTGGTCATTGGCCGCCGCAAATGGTCCGACGTGCGCCCGCAATGGCTGCTGGTGCGCGCCAAGATGTGGAAGATCGTCAAGCGCGACTACGTGGTCTGGCCGCTGCTGGGCGCCCTGGCCGGCGCGCCGTTTGGTGCCGCCATGGACGTGGGCCTGGCGGTGCTGGCCGGCAACGCGGTGGGCAACCTGATCCGCAACATCTGGGCCTGGGCCATCATCTTCTGCGGCCATTTCACCGAAGAGATCTACACCTTCAGCCGCGAGTCGGTCGAAGGCGAAACCAAGGGCCAGTGGTACCTGCGCCAGATCCTGGGCTCGAGCAACATCAGCGGCAGCAAGCTGCTGCACCTGATGAGCGGCAACCTGTCGCACCAGGTCGAGCACCACCTCTTCCCTGACATCCCGGCCAACCGCTACATCGAGATGGCGCCCAAGGTGCAGGCCGTCTGCCGCAAGTACAAGGTGCCCTACAACACCGGCGCCTTCCTGCCCCAGCTGTGGACGGTGTTCAAGCGCATCGCCCGCTACAGCCTGCCGGGCGGCACGCAAAAGGCCGTGCACCTGCAGGTCGAGCCGGTGATGCAGCGCCAGGTCTGAGTTCCCAGCACCGAGGCGCCTTGATGCCCAACTCCCTCACAACGGGCGCCATGCAACAGGCGCCCGGCCCCGCCACGCCCCAGGGCCTGGCGGCTTTCGCGTCTGAACTCGACGCCATCCGCGATCGCGCCCGCGCCCAGGTGGGCGAGGTGGACGCGCGCTACATCGTGCGCCTGCTGTGGACCATCCGAGGCATGGAGGCAGCCGGTCGCATAGGCCTGCTGGTGGCCGGCATCGGCATCGCCTTGGCAGGGACCTTTGCCATGGCGCCCTGGGGCTGGGTCGCGCTGGCATCGCTGGTCAGCCTGGGGCTGTCCAAGTGCCTGCAGAACATGGAGTTCGGCCACAACGTGATGCACGGGCAGTACGAGTGGATGAACGACCCGCGCTTCGAGGGCAAGGCCCACGAGTGGGACAGCGCCTGCAGCAAGGAAGACTGGCGAGACTTCCACAACCACATGCACCACCACTACACGAACGTGGATGGCATCGACCGGGACTTCGGCTACGGCATGCTGCGCCTGTCGGCCGAGATGAAGTGGGAGCCGCGCCACCTGATGCAGGCGCCCTACGCCGTGATCGTGGCGCTGCTGTTCGAGTGGGCCATCGCCATCCACAACCTGGAGTTCGAGCGCCTGCGCACCGACCGAGAGGCCACGAAGGCGCGCATGCAGCGGCTGTGGCCCCGGGCGCGGGCCAAGATGGGTGCGCAGTTGCGCAAGGACGCCCTGTGGTGGCCGCTGCTGGCGGCGGTGCTGGGCGCAGCCGTGGGCGGGCTGAGCGGCGCCTGGCTGGCCGGCGCCACCATCTTCGTCGGCAACGCGCTGGCGGGCGCCATCCGCAACCTCTGGACCTTTGTCGTCATCTTCTGCGGGCACTTCACGGATGGGGTGCACCTGTTCCCGGCCGACGCCGTGGCAGGCGAAGCACGTGGGCACTGGTACCTGCGCCAGGTGCTGGGGTCGAGCAACCTCACGGGTGGGCGTTTCTTTCACCTGATGACGGGCAACCTCAGCCACCAGATCGAGCACCACCTGTACCCGGACTTGCCGGCGCGCCGCTACGCCGAGGTGGCGCCAGCCGTGCGCGAGGTCTGCCGCCGGCATGGTGTGCCCTACAACACCGGCTCGCTGCTCTCGCAATTCCTGACGGTGGCTCGGCGCATCGTGCGCCACAGCTTCCCGGGTGGCGAGCAGCTGCTGAGCGCCCTGCCCGCCCAGGAAGCGAGACATCCGTCACGAACCTGAGGCCAAGGGCGTCCAGCCCTTTGCACAGGATGAGACTGGCCCGGTTCGACCGGGCTTTTTTATGGGCGTGGTTTGCCCCTTTCTTGCCCGCACAAAAGGGCGTTTGTCGGATTTTTTCTGACACGACGCTCAGTGCGAGGCCGACGTGCCTTACAGCGGGCTGCCTATTCAGAAAAACAGGGGTGGTCCACAGAATTCAACCCATGCCAGCGACAAACCGCGCTGACCAGCGAAACAGAACCGACAAGCCCGCCTTCCAGATCGTTTCAGTCGAAACCCCGAACTTCCAAAGGACCCCACCATGAACGCCGACCAGATCCTTGCCGAAATCCGCGAAGTCAACCTGTCCTACCTGATGCTGGCCCAAAGCCTCATCCGCAGCGACCGCGAGCAAGCCCTCTTCCGCCTTGGCATCTCCGAAGAAGCCGCCGAGCGCCTGGCCTCCCTGTCGCCCGCCCAA
>MERU01000008.1 GCA_001770725.1 Burkholderiales bacterium RIFCSPHIGHO2_01_FULL_63_240 | reverse complement strand
GTCGGTCACCCGCGCCTGGCGCCTGGTCAAGTTCATCGACAACGGCATGCTGACCATGACCAAGTGCAACAAGTGCGGTGGCCACTTCGTCACCCATCCCCACGAAATCGCCCGCCACTTCACCTGCGGCCTGTGCAACCCCCCGGCACGCGCCGGCAAGGGCAAGGCCGCCGGCTCGCTGCAGCTGCACTGAGCTGAATCACCGAATCCATCGCACCGAACCCACCGTTTTCATGCAGGTCTCCTCCTGGTAGCACCGTTGTCTCAGGTGCTTGCACGGGCCCTTCGCTTCGGCGTCGGGCCCGCTTTTTTTGGGCTCTGCGCGAAGGGATCAGGGCTCAGGGCTCAGGCCATCAGGAGGTGCACCCAGCGGCGGATGGCCTGGCGGCCGTCATCGGGCACCTGGGTGAAGTGCAGGCCCAGGCGAAAGAGGTCGCCCGAGGCCACGTTGAAGACGACCTTGGCCTGCGCGGTGACCCCTTGCAGGCGGGTGCGGTCGATGGGGTCGGGCACGGCGAGTGCCACCGTGAGCAAGGTGCCATCCGGAAACCGTCGGTCCAGCAGCAAACTGACCCCGCCCTCGGAGACGTTGACCGTGCGCCCTTCGATGAAGGTTTCCGATGAAATCAGCACCCGGGCGCGCCAGTGTGCATTGACCCGGTTCGCGCCCCTTGCATCCACGGGGGCACCACCGGCACCGTCCGTCCACGACATGTCCTGACCCGCCAAAACAACCTCGACTTCCATGCGGCATGAAGGTGACGTCCGACATGTCGCGGACCGAGATGTCACCCGAAATGGGAACGATTATGGTTCAGCATGTGAAATCCACATGAACCGCGGGCTCATCGGGGGAGATTTCCCCCGTGACGCGTGGCGACTGTCGCGTCCACGTCCCCGGCCAACGCATCCATGGCTTGCCGCAGGCCGGCAAGCAGGATCGAGCCTGGCTCAGGCCATCTGCTGCAGCGTCTTGCGAAAGCGCCTGAGGGCCACACCGAAGAACACGGCGCCGATCACCGTCAGTGCCAGCAGGTTGGGCCAGATCACCTCGATGCCCGCCCCGCGAAACAGCACCGCTTGAGAGGCCAGGTTGTACTGCGTGGTCGGCGCGCCACGCATCAGGTACTGCAGCGCCAGCGGCATGCTCTCCAGCGGCGTGCGACCGCCCGAGAGCATCTCCAGCGGCAGCAGGATCAGGATCAGCAGCAGCGCGAACTGCGGCATCGAACGCGCCATGGTGGCCAGGAAAATGCCCATGGCCGTGGTGGCGAACAGCATCAGCCCTGTGGTGAACAGGAACAGCCCGACCGAGCCCTGCACCGGGATGTCCAGCAGGGCCTGCACCACCAGGCGCAGCGACAGGGCCGTCGCCACCAGCACCACCAACCCCATCGACCAGACCTTCGAGAGCATGATCTCGGTGGGCGTGACCGGCATGGCCAGCAGGTGCTCGATCGTGCCGTGCTCGCGCTCTCGGATCAGCGCCGCCCCGCACAACAGGATGGAGACCATCGTGATGTGGTTGACCAGTTCGGTGAGCGCGCCAAACCAGCCCTGGCTCAACGAGGGGTTGAAGCGCATGCGCATGGCCAGCGACACCGGCGCGCTGGCGCTGCCCTGGTGACGCTGAACAAAGGCGTTGACCTCGCCCAGCACAATCTGCTGCACCGCGCCGCTGCCGCTGAAGGCCTGGGTCATGCGCGTGGCGTCGACGTTGAGCTGCACGGTGGGCGACTTGCCCGCCAGCACGTCGCGTTGGAAGCCCTGCGGGATCACCAGCGCGAAGGTGTAGATGCCCGCATCCATGCCCTCATCGACTTCGGACAGCGTGATCATGCTGGGGCCCACGAACTGTGGCGGGTAAAAGGCCGAGGCGATGCGCAGCGACAGCGGCGAAGCGTCTTCGTCGACGATGGCGATCGGTGCGCGGTTGAGCGTCTCCGGGATGGCCTTGGAGCCGGAGTACACCGAGAAGCCGAACATGAAGACGATGAGCACCAGCATGGCCGGGTCGCGCCACAGGCCCCAGAGCTCCTTGATGCCCAGGTGGTAGATGTTGAACAGCGCGCGTGCCATGTCAGCGCTCCTGCTTCCTGAGCAGCGCGATGGCCAGCAGCAGGATCACCGGCACCGCCACCGCCAGGGGCCACAGCGAGCCCGACATCTCGCCGAACGTCAGCGCCTTGTTGAACACGCCCCGGCTGATGTCGATGAAGTGGCTGGTCGGGTAGGCCATGCCGACGACGCGGGCGCCGCCTTCGAGCGAGCTGACCGGGTCGGTCATGCCCGAGTACTGCGCCGCCGGGATCATGGTGCCGATCATGGCCAGGAACAGCGCGGCCACCTGGCTGCGCGTGAAGCTCGAAGCCAGCAAGCCGATGCCGGTGGCGCAGACCACGTACAGCAAGCCCGACAGCAGCAACATGGCCAGGCTGCCGGTGATGGGCACGCCGAACGCCGTCACGGCCAGCCCCACCATCATCAGGAAGTTCACCATGGCCAGCCCGATGTAGGGCAGCTGCTTGCCCAGCAGGAACTCCGTGCGCGTGACCGGCGTGACGTACAGGTTGATGATCGAGCCGAGTTCCTTTTCGCGCACCACGGCCAGCGCCCCCAGCATGGCAGGGATCATCATCAGCAGCAGGGGGATGACGGCCGGCACCATGGCCGGCAGGCTCTGCACATCGGGGTTGTAGCGAAAGCGCGTCTCGACCTGCGCGGGTGTGACGGAGGCCGCGCGCTGGCCCAGTTCCACGGCGCGCTCGGCCAGCCAGAGCTGGTGCATGCCCTGCACGTAGCCCGATGCCGTCTCGGCGCGCGAAGGCATGGCGCCATCGACCCAGGCACCGAGCTCCACCGGCTTGCCGCGCGCCACATCGCGTGCGAAACCAGGCGGGATCTCCAGCGCCAGCGCCAGCTCGCCATTGCGCATGCGGCGGTCGAGGTCGGCGCCATCGGTGATCGGGCTCGCCTCGTCGAAGTAGCGAGAGCCCGAGAGGTTGAGCACGTACTGGCGGCTCAGCGCGGTCTGGTCGCCATCGAGCACGGCAAAGCGCAGCGTCTGCACGTCCATGTTGACGCCAAAGCCGATCACGAACATCAGGATCAGCGTGCCGGCCAGGGCCAGCGTGGCGCGCACCGGGTCGCGGCGCAGCTCCAGCGACTCGCGCCAGCTGTAGCTCAGCAGGCGCTGCAGGCTGAAGCGGGGAGGACGGCGGTGGGCGGCGGCGGTGCCCCGGTCGGTTGGCGCGGCGCCTTGCACCCCCTGGGCCACCTGCGCGGCCGGTGACACCGATGGCGTCGATGGCACCGAGGCCCGCGGCAACGCCTTGTCCGCCCCACCGCCAGCTTGCACCAGGTAACCGATGAAGGCCTCTTCCAGGTTCGCCGCACCGCGCTTGGCCACCAGCGCCGCGGGCGCGTCGCTGTCGAGCACCCGGCCGGCGTGCATCATCGACATGCGGTCGCAGCGCTCGGCCTCGTTCATGAAGTGCGTGGAGATGAAGATGGTGACCCCATCGCGCCGCGACAGCGTCACCAGCAGGCGCCAGAAGGCGTCACGGGCCACCGGGTCCACGCCCGAGGTCGGCTCGTCGAGGATCAGCAGCTCGGGCTTGTGCACCATGGCCACCGCCAGCGACAGGCGTTGGCGCATGCCCAGCGGCAGGCCCTCGGGCAGGCTCGCGCGCACCTCGCCCAGGCCGAAGCGCGCCACCATCTCGTCCACACGCGACGCGATCTGCGCCTCGGGCACGTGGAACAGCCGCGCGTGCAGCACCAGGTTCTGCTGCACCGTCAGCTCGCCGTACAACGAAAAGGACTGCGACATGTAGCCCACGCGGCGGCGCGTGGCGAGGTCCCGGGGGTCGACCTCGCGACCGAACAACCAGGCCTGGCCTTCGCTGGCCTGCAGCAGCCCGGTCAGCATCTTCATCGTCGTGGACTTGCCGCAGCCGTTCGAGCCCAGGAAACCGAAGATCTCGCCACGGCGGATGCGCAGGCTGACGTGGTCCACCGCCACGAAATCGCCAAAGCGCATCGTCAGGTCCCGGGCTTCGATGGCAACGTCGTCATCCCCCACGGTCAGGGGCGGGATGACCAGCGGCTCGTGGCCTTCGCGCCGGGCCGCAGGCAGCAACCGGATGAAAGCCGCTTCCAGCGAGTCGCTGCCCGTGCGCGCCAGCAGCTCGGCCGGCGTGCCGGTGGCCAGCACCCGCCCCGCGTCCATCGTGACGATCCAGTCAAAGCGCTGGGCCTCGTCCATGTAGGCCGTGGCCACCAGCACGCTCATGCCGCTCTGGCCCTGGCGGATGTCGTTGATCAGGTCCCAGAACTGGGCGCGCGCCAGCGGGTCCACGCCCGTGGTCGGCTCGTCGAGGATCAGCAGCTCGGGGTCGTGGATGAGCGCGCAGCAAAGGCCGAGCTTTTGCTTCATGCCGCCCGAGAGCTTGCCGGCCGGCCGACCGAGGAAGGGCGCCAGGCCCGTGCGCCGCGTCAGGTCGTCGATGCGGCGGCGGCGCTCCGAGGGCCCGTGGCCGAACAGGCGCGCGAAGAACTGCAGGTTCTCCTCCACCGACAGCGTGGGGTACAGGTTCTTGCCCAGGCCCTGCGGCATGTAGGCGATGCGCGGGCAGACGCGGTCGCGGTGGCGCGCCGAGGCGATGTCGCCGCCCAGCACCTCGATGTGCCCTTGCTGCAAGGCCCTCGCGCCAGCCACCAGCGACAGCAGGCTGGACTTGCCGACCCCGTCCGGCCCGATCAGCCCGACCATGCAACCCGCCGGCAGGTCGAGCCAGACATCGTCGAGTGCCCGCGTTTCGCCGTGACGCAGGCTCACGCCCTGCAGGCGGGCCACGGGGGCGAGCGCTGCCACGCCCTCACTCCGGCAGTTTCACCGCCAGCGACTCGGGCCACTCGCGAGCGGGGTCGCTGCGCAGCCAGACCACGCCTGGCAGCCCGGTCTTGACCTGCGTCAGGTGCTTGAGCAGCAGACCTCGATCGATCTGCGCGCGCACGCGGAACATCAGCTTTTCGCGCTCGCTGGCGGTCTCGACCGTCTTGGGCGTGAACTGCGCCGTGGCCGACACGAAGGAGATCTTCGCGGGGATGACGAACTGCGGCGCCGCGTCCAGCACGATGCGGGCTTCGCTGCCGATGGCCACGCGGCCCGCCACCGCGGAAGGCAGGAAGAAGGTCATGTACACATCGCTGAGGTCGACCAGGTTGAGCACCTTGCCGCCGGCTGCAACCACCTCGCCCACGTTGGCCACGCGGTACTGCACGCGGCTGTCGCGCGGGGCCTTCAGGGCGCTGTCGGCGATGTCGGACTCGATGCGTGCCAGGGTGGCCTCGATGGCCTTGACCGCGGCCACCGAACCCGCCTCCTGGGCGCGCGCCGCATCGATGGCCGCCTGGGCGGCCCGCACCTGGGCCTGCGCCGCGGCCACCGCCGCTTCGGCACCCAGCACCTTGGCGCGGTCGTTGTCGAGGTCCTGCCTCGGCCACATGCCCTGGGCCGCGAGGGCTTCCGACCGCGTGAGCTTGCTGCGCGCCGCATCGCGCTCGCTGACGCGCTGAGCCACCGCGGCCTGCATGGCCTCGCGGTCGCTCTGGCGGGCGGCGATCTGGGCCTTGGCCGTGGTCACGGCGTTGAGCGCCTGGGTGCGCTGCGCGCGGGCTTCGTCCCGCTGGGCTTCCAGGGTGTCGACCTGGATGTTCGCCAGCACCTGCCCGGCCCGCACGAACTCGCCTTCCTGGACCAGCACCTCGCGCAGCCGTCCGCCGATGCGGGCTGCGACATCGATCTCGGTGGCTTCGATGCGGCCGTTGCCGCGCACAAAGCCTTCGCTCACATCGGCCGGCCTCCAGCGTTGCCAGGCGGTGTAGGCGCTCAGCAAAGCCAGCGCCAGGGCCGCCACGCCACCGACGCGCTTCCAGTTGATGCCCATGCGAGAAAGTCCTTCCCTGTTTCGCCGCCCGGCAGGGCCGGCGCACCACGCCAAATCGACTATAGCGCAGGGGTTTCCCTGGGGAGTTGCGATGGCGGCGAGTTTGCGCAAGGTCATCCAGGTGCTGGCCGCATGTGCGCCTCGCACCACGTGAGCGGCACCACTTGTCGCGATTTGGTCCGCTCAAAGCACTGGTGTTCACCCGTGATCGGGACACCCCCAACTTGCGTGGGTTGACAAAGACCCGTACAAATGCCGTGTGGCAGTTCACGAAGTGCCACCGGAACAAACAACGGAGGCAACATGAGCCTGTCAACGACATCCATCTGGCAACGCAGCCGCCAGGCCACTTCGGTGGCATGCGCCATCGCGGGCGTTGCCGGCCTGGCGCTGATGGTCCAGGGACACAACCTGCATGGTGTGCTCGCCCTGGCCGCCTGCACGGTGCTGCTGCGCAGCAGCGTGCTCAGCCACCGCGCCCGCCGCCGTGCGGCCGTGGCCAACCTGCGCCGCGCCTACCACGGCGTCGGCCACTGAGTTTTCACATCCTGCCCGGCGCTCAGTCGGCAGGACTTCCCACCCAGCGCCGGTCACCGGCCGGGTGGGGCCCTTCCAAACCGTCGTCTGGAGCCGGCGCCTGAGTCAGGCACCTCAAACGCGCGGTTTTCAGACCTGGGTGACCATCCCGGTCATCTTCACCACCTCCAGGTCACGCCCCTTCACCGACGCCAGCTCAGCGCGAAGGCGGTCGTTGTCCCAGCGGGGGTCTGGTGCGCCACTCATGAACCAGTCCGAGCCGTTGTCGGCCAGGAACATGCCATGGGTCTTGAGCGCGGTCAGGATGGCCTTGGCCTCGTTGCTGAACGTCGACGGGATCACGAAGCCCGATTTCAGGCGCACCCGCATGCCCATCGGTGGCAAGTTGGCGTCGGTGTTGGACGATGCGTAATGCGTGGCTGGTGGCACGAAAGCCTTGCGCGTGCGCGCGGCGGTAAAACGCAGCGCATGGCGGATGCCGCCCGCACCTTTCGAGGCCTCGTCGTAGCGAACCAGCCCGGGGAAAATGGGCAGGCCGGCAGCGTCGGCGCTGGTCCAGCCGGTCTGAACCGTGGGGCGAACGTTGTTGCTGTCGAGGTGGAAAACGGCGCCTGCGTCGGCCCACCAGCGGTTGCTCTGGGGGAAAGCCCGCCCGATTTCATAGAGCCGGTTGTTGTCCTTGTCGATGACCAGCACGTGGCGATCGCCACCGGTGTTGGGCGCGCCTTCGATGGGGGCGGTCAGCGGAATCGGAAATGGCCCCGCATCGCTTTCGTCACCATAAGCCTTGTATTCGATGGTGACCCTGGCCTGCGTCCCGCTGACCACCAGGTAGGGGATGCCGATGGGTGCGCCGTCCCAGGTGCCCGAGCCGAAGTCGCGGTACAGCCCCTTGTCGGCGCCGATGCTGGCGATCAGGTTGGCGGAGTTGGGATCCACCTCGGCACCGCTGATGTCGGTGTTCCAGGGGTTGTCGGCCGGAAAGGGGATGGCGCCATTGAGCGAGGCGCCCACGCCCAAGCTGGCATTGGACAGGTTGCCATGGGTGCCGCCACGCAGGCGATCCGGGTCTTGCCCCGTGGCCGCGTCCGGCGTGTCACCGCCACCGCCGCCACCGCAGGCGCTCAACAGACAGGCCGGGATGGCCACGAGGGCCCATCGGCGGGTGGGTTGCATTGCTCCTCCTGTGATGCCGCCCACCCGGCTCGCGTTCATCGCGGGCCAGCCAGTGGGCTTGTTGGAGCGGATTGTCGCGGCAGGAGGGCCCCGTCACACCCGCAGGCAGCAGCCTGAGACGTCCGTTACCTCAGGACACGCGCACCACCACCCGGCCCCGCACCTGCCCGTCCAGCAATTGCTGCGCTGCAGGAATCGCTTCGGCGAGGGTGATGTCACGGGTGATCAGGCCCAGCTTGGCCAGGTCGAGGTCGGTGGCGAGTCGGCGCCAGGCTTCGATGCGGTCAGGCCGAGGGCGCATGACGCTGTCGATGCCGGCCAGCGTCACGCCGCGCAGGATGAACGGCGCCACCGAGGCCGGGAAGTCCATGCCACCGGCCAGGCCGCAGGCCGTGACCACGCCGCCGTACTTCGTCTGCGCACAGACGTTGGCCAGGGTGTGGCTGCCAACCGTGTCGACCGCGCCGGCCCAGCGCTCCTTGGCCAGCGGTTTGCCAGGCTGGTTGAATTCGCCGCGCTCGAGCACGGTGGCCGCGCCCAGGGACTTCAGGTAGTCGGCTTCGGCCGGGCGGCCCGTGACGGCGGCCACGGTGTAGCCCAGCTTGGCCAGCAGGGCCACGGCCACGCTGCCCACGCCACCGGCCGCACCGGTGACGACGATCTCGCCATGCCCTGGCTGCACGCCGTGGCGCTCCAGCGCCAGCACGCACAGCATGGCGGTGTAGCCGGCCGTGCCGATGGCCATGGCCTGCTCGGGCGTGAAGGCCGGGGGCAAGGGCACCAGCCAGTCGCCATTCAGGCGCGCGCGCTCGGCCAGCCCGCCCCAGTGGGTCTCGCCCACGCCCCAGCCATTGAGCACCACGCGGTCGCCGGGCTGCCAGTCCGGGTGGCTGCTGGCCTCGACCGTGCCCGCCAGGTCGATGCCCGGCACCATCGGGAACTTGCGCACCACGGGCGACTTGCCGGTGATGGCCAGGGCGTCCTTGTAGTTCAGCGTCGAGGCGGCCACCTTCACGGTGACGTTGCCCTCTGGCAGCTGGGCGTCGTCGACGTCCTTGAGCACGGCGCGGTAGCCCTGCTCGTCCTTCTCGATGAGGATGGCCTTGAACACGGTGAGTCTCCTGTGGATGGCCAGACGGCGGCCGATGGCGAGCATAGCGCCGAGTGCCCGCCAGGTGCCGGGGCCGCACCATGCCGGCGCATCACCGCCTTGGTGCGGCCACCTTGTTGTTTCGGGCAGAACGAAACTTCACACCAAAGAATCTGATTTTCCCGAAGACTTGCCCTGGGTAGATTGGACACGTCATCGTTCTGACAGGAGATTTTCGATGCGCAGTTATCCCCGCAACAGCCCCCAGGCCGCCGCCCGCGTGGTGGCCCTCACCGTGCTGGCCGACGGCCACCTCGGTCACCAGGAGATCGACGCGCTGCGGCGCATCGACGTGGCGGGACGGCTCGACCTCTCGCAAGGCGACTTCATGGGTGTGGTGCAGGCCGTCTGCGACGACCTGATGGCCTCGTCGCAACAGCACTGGTCCGGCATCCAGCACCTGCCGCGCAGCGAACTCAAGCAGGTGCTCGACGAGATCAACGACGTGGGCCTGCGCCTGATCGTGCTGGAGATCTGCGCCGCCCTGTGCGAGTGCGACCAGAACCTGGCCGACGCCGAGTACGAGATGCTCTGCACCCTGGCCGATCACTGGGACCTGCCGCTGCCCGTGCTGCGGACCACCTCCGCGCGGGTGATGCGCTCGGTGGATTCGGGGGCCGTGGCCTGAAACAGCCGGCATGTCGGCGGCCATTGGCAAGGCACCGAGGAGACAAGCCTGTGCCCGCGGGTTAGAGTGCCCACCACTCACCGCAGGAGCACACCATGGACCGACGCCGATTCCACCAGCACACCCTCGCCGCCGGCTTCGCCTGGCTGGTCAGCGGCGCGCTGCAACACGCCCACGCCCTGAGCCTGGCCAGCCTGAGCGAGCAGGAGGTGGGCAAGGGCCTCAAGGCCGCGCTGGAGCAAGGCGCCAAGGCCGCCGTGAGCCTGCTGGGCCAGCCCGGCGGCTTCCTGGACAACCCGAAGGTGCGCATCCCCTTGCCGGACTACCTGGAAAAGGCGGCCGACGTGCTGCGCATGACCGGCCAGGGCAAGAAGGTCGACGAGCTCGTCACCGGCATGAACCGCGCGGCCGAGGCCGCCGTGCCCATGGGCCGCGACCTGCTGGTCAAGGCGGTGCAGAACATGTCGGTGCAGGACGCCAAGCAGATCCTCACCGGTGGCGACAACGCCGTCACCCAGTTCTTTGCCGACAAGACGCGCGAGCCGCTGGGCGCGTCCTTCCTGCCGGTGGTCGGCAAGGCCGTCAGCCAGGTCAAGCTGGCCAAGGCCTACAACCGCGTGGCCTCGCAGGCATCGGGCTTCGGCCTGGTCAAGAAGGAAGAGGCCAGCGTCGAGCAGTACGTGACGGGCAAGACGCTGGACGGGCTCTACACCATCATCGGCGAGGAAGAACGCAAGATCCGCCAGGACCCGGTGGGCGCAGGCAGCAAGCTCATCGAGAAGGTGTTCGGCGCGGTGAAGTGACCGCAGCGCCGCTCACCAGGCCTGGCGCACGCGCTGGTTGAAGGGGTGGGCGTCGAGCCAGCGCACCAGGGCAAGGAGCCCGATGACCGAGACCACCGCCCCCGATGCGAAGGCGGTGGCGTAGCCCAGGTGGTCGCCCACCATGCCGCCGGCGATGCCGCCCAGCGTGGCCAGCGACACGCCGACGCTGCCCATCAGGGTGTAGTCGGTGCCCGGGTGAGCCGGGTCGGCAGAATCCATCATCAGCGAATACAAGGCCACGGTGGCCATGGTGCCGACGACCCCTTCGGCGACGGTGGCCAGCCACAGCAGGGGCACGCCGCCCAGGCCCATGGCCGCCGCCACGTACAGGCCATAGACCGCCGCCTGCATGAAGCCGCAACCCAGCAGCGCGGCGCGGCGGCCCACCCGGAGCATCAACCAGCCGCCCAGCACGGCGCCCAGCAAGCTGGTGCCCGAGCCCACCGCCCCCTTGAGCACGGCGAGGTCGGCCTTGTTGAGGCCCTGGTCGAGCAGGAAGGGCGTGATCAGGCCGGCGGCCATCTGGTCGCCAAAACGAAAGCAGAAGATGAGGCAGGCCAGCGCCAGCACGCCGGGGCGCATGGCGCGGTGCCACCACAGCAGGGCCAGGCGACGGCCCTGGGGCCGGTCGGGGGACGCCTCGCTGGCGGTGGCGACGGTGCTGGCGGGCGGCGAGGCGCTCAGCAAGGCGGCCACCGGCGGCTCCACGGGATGGGGAGCGGTGGCACCGTCGGCATCGGCATTGGGCACATGGGGCGGCGGCTCCTGCATGCGCCACACCGGCAGCGTCAGCAAGGCCAGCATCAGCGCCATGCCCAGGAAGGTGACTTGCCAGCTGGTGTGCGCGAACACCCACAGCAGCAAGCCGCCGCCCAGGATCATGCCGAAGCGGTAGGCGCCCACCTGGATGCCGTTGGCCAGGCCGCGCTGCTGCGCGTTGAGCAGGCGCACCGCCAGGCCATCGGTGGCCACGTCCTGGGTGGCGGCCAGCAGGTTGAAGGCAAAGACGGCCACGAACAGCGCCACGCTGCCTTCGGTGAAACCCAGCAGCGCCATCGCCAAGGCCAGCGCACACGAGGCCAGCTGCATCGACAGCAACCAGGTGCGGCGTTTGCCGTGGTGGTCGACCACCGGCGCCCAGAGCATCTTGAGCACCCAGGGGGCGGCGAGGAACTGCAGGAAACCCAGCGCGGTCAGCGACCAGCCGGCTTCGCGCATCAGCACGGGCAAGGCCAGCGTGAAGAAGCCGAAAGGCAGGCCCTGGGCCGTGTAGAGGGCCGCCAGCAGGGGCAGGTGGGGGGTGCGCAAGGGGTGGGTCACGCCGCGGATGCTAGCGCGCCCCGGACACGTCGGCCCCAATCACGCCGACCTCAGTCACGGGGGCGATCGGCGTCGGGCAGGGGATACGGATCGGCCTCGTAGCGGGGGCCCTTCATCAGCAGCACGATGGCGCAGCCGATCGCCAGGGTCAGCACCAAGGTCCAGTGCAGGACGATGACGCCGATCAGCACGAACTCGCGCAGCATGGCGTCGGGGTCGCGCGCCAGGGCCTGGTCGGCACCGGAGGACCACCAGGACCAGGCCAGCAGCAGCGCCGGCAGCGCGGTGCCCCAGGCGAAGATGGCGGGCAGGCGTCGCCACAGCGACCACTCCAGGCCGGACGCCGAGCGGATGGAGCGCGGATCCTTCTTCAACCAGTTCATGGGCTCACTGTACGCGCCGAAGCCTGAAGGGACCACGTCAAGCCGGGTTCAGTCACTTCGCCAGCGGGGGGAAGCGGCCCTCGTTGATCTCGACCTTGCGGTGCGCCGCCTCGACCACGTCCACCCCGAGCTGGTTGCCCAGCTGCACCAGGTAGAGCAGCACGTCGGCCATCTCGAGCGCCACGGCGTCCCGGGCGTCGCCGGGCAGCTCGCGGCTTTGTTGCTCGGTCAGCCACTGGAAGGGCTCGAGCAGCTCGCCCGCTTCGACGACCAGGGCCGAGGCGAGGTTCTTGGGCGAGTGGAACCGCCCCCAGTCGCGCGCGTCGGCAAAAGCCTGAAGGCGGGCGGCCAGTCGGGCCAGGGAATCGGGAGGAGCGGCGTCGGTCATGCCGCCGATGGTAGTGGCACTCAGGCCGGGGTGTTTGATGCGGGTGCAGGTGTGGGCTCGCCACGCCAGGCCGCGATGGCGGTGGCGGCGATCTCCGCGTCCTCCACCGCCTTGACGCCGCTGACGCCCACCGCACCGATGCAGTGCCCGTCGACCACGATGGCCACGCCGCCTTCGAGCAGGCCGTCCAGACCGGGCGCGGAGAGGAAGGCCGTGCGGCCGCCGTTGACCATCTCTTCGACCAGCTTGGTGTCACGCTTCATGAGCGCCGCGGTGCGGGCCTTGGCTGGCGCGATGCTGGCCGACGCGGGGTTGGCGCCTTTCAGGCGCACGAAGCCCAGCAGGTGCCCGCCGGCGTCGCACACCGCGATGGCCACGCACCAGCCCCGGGCGCGGGCGTGCGCACGGGCAGCGCCCAGGAGGGCCTGGGCATCGTCGTCGTCGAGGGCGGGGGTGGTGAACATGCGCACTCCTTCGGGCCGCCAGGCCCGGGTGTGCGGTGGTCACGCAAGGAACGGACCCGTCCCCGGCGTGACCGGCTGATCAGGGCGATCAGTACAGCTGCAGGCTGACCCAGTAGCCCACCGCCGCGACGAAGGCCGACGCGGGGATGGTCAGGATCCAGGCCCAGACGATGTTGCCGGCCACGCCCCAGCGCACGGCCGAGGCGCGCTGCACCGAGCCCACGCCGACGATGGCGCCGGTGATGGTGTGGGTGGTGGACACGGGCACGCCCAGGCCGGTGGCGATGAACAGCGTCAGCGCACCGCCGGTTTCGGCGCAGAAGCCGCCCACGGGCTTGAGCTTGGTGATCTTCTGGCCCATGGTGCGCACGATGCGCCAGCCACCGAACATGGTGCCCAGGCCGATGGCGGCATAACAGGCCACGATGGTCCAGGTGGGCGGGGCGGAGTCACCCGCTGAGGCGTAGCCGGTGGAGATCAGCAGCATCCAGATGATGCCGATGGTCTTCTGGGCGTCGTTGCCGCCGTGGCCCAGGCTGTAGGCGCCGGCCGAGACCAGCTGCAGCCGGCGGAACCAGCGGTCCACCTTCGACGGCGGTGTGCGGCGGCAGACCCAGGCCACCAGCACCATCATCAGCGAGCCAAGCGTGAAGCCCAGCAGCGGCGAGACGAAGATGAAGGTGACGGTGCGGATGATGCCCGTGGACATCAACGCGCCAGCACCGGCCTTGGCGATCACGGCGCCCACGATGCCACCGATCAGCGCGTGCGAGGAGCTGCTGGGGATGCCGTAGTACCAGGTGATCACGTTCCAGGTGATGGCCCCGGTCAGCGCGCCGAAGACCACGTGGGTGTCGATGACCCCCGCGTCGGCGATGCCCTTGCCCACCGTCGCCGCCACGCTGAGGTGGAACACGAAGATGGCCACGAAGTTGAAGAAGGCCGCGAACAGCACCGCCTGGCTGGGGCGCAGCACGCCGGTCGAGACGACGGTGGCGATCGAGTTCGCCGCGTCGTGGAAGCCGTTCATGAAGTCGAACAGCAGGGCCAGCACCACCAGCGCCATCACGACCCAGAGGGCCGTTTGCATGGGTTCCATGTCTTGGCTCCGGGGCGGGTCAGGAGTTCTCGAGGATCACGCCCTCGATGAGCTTGGCAACGTCTTCGCACTTGTCGGTGACGGTTTCCAGCAGCTCGTAGATGGCCTTGAGCTTGATGACCTCGCGCACATCGGGCTCTTCGCGAAAGAGCTTGCTCATGGCGGCGCGCATGACGCGGTCGGCGTCGCTTTCGAGCTGGTCGATCTCTTCGCAGGTCTTGAGCGCGGCGGCGGCGGTCTTGGCGTCGCCGATGTCGTGCAGCAGGGCGACGGCGTCCTTGACGCGCTCGGCGCTCTTGACGCACAGGTCGGTCAGGCGCTCGATTTCGTCGGTCATGCGACGCACGTCGTACAGGGCCATGGTCTCGGCGGCGTCCTGCATCAGGTCGGCCACGTCGTCCATCGTGTTGATCAGCGAGAAGATCTGCTCGCGGTCGATCGGGGTGATGAAGGTGGTGTGCAGCAGGCGGTTGACTTCGCGGTTGACGCTGTCGGCAGCGGCCTCGGCGGCGTCCACGTCGCGGTTGTATTTCTCGCGCAGGCCCGTGTCGTTGTAGTTGCGAACCAGCTGAGCGAAGGCGTGGGCGGCCGTCACGATGTGGTTGGCGTGCTGGTTGAACAGCTCAAAAAAATTGCCCTCACGGGGCAGCAGCTTTCCAAAAAACATGGCGAGGGTCTCTCTCTCCGGCCGGGTGGGGCCTGTCCGATGGATGACCGGCTCCACAGGAACGTGGGGAGTGTCCGGGCATCGTGGCACGGGGCGCGAGGGTGACGCGCCACCAGCGTGTTTGACCATTCATGACGTCAACGTGACATCGCAAATGGCCCAAACAGACCATTTTACCGGAGGGCACTCACAGCGCGCCAGCGCCTTCGCCCAGGCGGCGCAGCAAGTCGGCGGCCGTCACCGGCCGCGAGAACAGGTAGCCCTGGAAGACCGTGCAGCCATGCTCTCGCAATGCGGAAAACTGGCTTTCGTGCTCCACGCCTTCGGCGACCACCGATTTGCCCAGGCTCAGGCCCAGCGACACCACGGCGCGGGCGATCATGGCCGCGTCGCGCTGGGCCTCCAGGTCGGTCACCAGGGAGCGGTCGATCTTGATGGTGTCCAGCGGGAAGTGGCGCAGGTAGGACAGCGAGGAGTAGCCGGTGCCGAAGTCGTCCATCGCCAGGTGAAAGCCCTTTTCCTTGAAGGCCTTGAGGGTTCGCAGGGCGCGCTGCGGGTCGTCGAGGAAGACGCTCTCGGTGATCTCCAGCTCGACGCGCTGGGGCTGGATGCCTTCCTGGCGCAACCAGCCGGTGATGCGGGCCACCAGGTGCGGGTCGATGAAGAGCTTGGGGCTGAGGTTGATGGCCAGGCGGATGGGGCGGCCATCGACCTCGGGCCAGTCGCGCGCGGCGGCACAGGCCTGCAGGGTGATGGTCTCGGTCAGGGCCAGGATCAGGCCGCTTTCCTCGGCGATGGGGATGAAGCGGTCGGGCGAGATGGGCCCCAGGCGCGGGTGGTGCCAACGCGCCAGCGCCTCGGCGCCGACGACGCGGCGCTGGGCATCGACCTGAGGCTGGAAGTGCACGCTGAACTCGCCTTGCTCCAGGCCCAGGCGCATGGCGGCTTCGAGGTGCATGCGCTCGCTGGCAACCCGGTTGAGCTCGGGGGTGAAGAACTGGACGTTGTTGCGGCCCCGGTCCTTGGCGGCGTACATGGCCGCGTCGGCGTGCTGCAGCAGGGTGTCGACGTCGCGCCCGTCGCGCGGGAACAGGGACACGCCCAGGCTGGCGCCGACTTGCAAGGTGCGCCCACCCAGCTCCATGGGCTTGGCAATCAGCTCGACGACGCGGTCTAGCAAGGCCGTGACGCTGGCCACGTTGGCGTGGTCGTTGAGCACCAGCACGAACTCGTCGCCCCCCTGGCGGGCCACGGTGTCGGTGCCGCGCAGGTGACGGCTCAGCCGGCGCGAGAGTTCGACCAGCAGCGCATCCCCCGCGGCGTGGCCCAGCGCATCGTTGATGAACTTGAAGTTGTCCAGGTCGATGAAGACCACGGCCACCTGACCGCCGATGCGCTCGGCCTGGTGCATGGCCTGCAGCAGGCGCTCGCGCAGCAGGTTGCGGTTGGGCAGGCCGGTGAGCTGGTCGTGGTTGGCCTGGCGCTGCAGGCGGGCCTCGTAGCCGCGCCGCTCGGTGATGTCCTGCACCGTGCCTTCGTAGCAGATGAACTCGCCGGAGGGCGAACGCACGGCGCGCGCGCTCTCGGAGATCCAGATGCGGGTGCCGTCGCGACGCAGCACCTCGGACTCGAACTGCGTGACCTTGCCCTCGGCTTCCATCAGGCGGATGAAGGCCTCGCGGCGCGACTCGTCGACGTACAGGCGATGCTGGATGTCGGACAGGTCGGCGATCAGCTGCTCGGGCGAGCCGTAGCCATACATGCGCGCCAGGGCCTGGTTGGCCGCGAGGTAGCGCCCTTCGCGCGAGGACTGGAACATGCCTTCGCTGGCGTGCTCGAAGATCTGGCGGTAGCGGTACTCGGCCTCGCGCAGGGCTTCGAGCGTGCGCAGCTGGTCGCTGACGTCCTGCACGAAACCCTCCATCACCGGGCGGCCGGTTTCGTCGCGCACCGAGGCGCCGCGCTCCTGCACCCACTTGATGTGGCCGTCGCGGGTGACGATGCGGTACTGCAGCTGGTAGCGGCGCCCTTCGGTCAGGGCCTGGCGGATCTGGGCGCGCACGCGCACGCGGTCTTCTGGGTGGGTCAGCGACTCCCAGGTGACCTGGCTGCCGCGCACCAGTTCACGCGGCGTGTGGCCAGTGAGGTCGCTGCAGCCCTGGCTGACGAACAGCATGGACCACTGGTCGTCGTCCAGGCAGCGGTAGGCCATGCCATCGAGGTTGTGGACAAGCGTATCGAGGATGCGGGCCTCGTCGAGGTAGATGGGTTCGTGCGCGTCGAGGGCGGCTTCCCGGACGGCGGGCAGGTCGAGTCGGTTCATGTGCGTTGGCTGCCAGGGCACCACGGTGGTGCCGACCTGGGGCAGACCTGAAGTGGTGCAAGGCGGGTGCCAGCAAGGCCCTGGGATGGGCCGTTGTGGCGCCTCATGCCCCACGCAAACGTCGGCGGCGTGAAACCTTGCACGGCTGGGCGAACGCGCACCCAGGCCACCCGGCGCTCAGGCCACGGTCGCCTTCACCATGTGAATCACCCCGAAGGGGCAGGCCACCGCGCAACGCGCACAACCGGTGCAACCCGGCGCGTCGTGCAGCTCGGCCTGCTTGGGGCCCCAGCCCTTCGGTCCCGCGGCCTGCAACCACAGCACCCGGGGCGGGCAGGCCGCGACACAGCGGCCACACCCCGTGCAGCGGGGCGCGTCGATGCGGGGCAGGGCGGCGGCGGGCATGGCCGCAGCTTAAAGCGAGTAAAGCGAGCCGGCGGCTTCAGGCCCGAGGCCGTGCCGCGACGCGGCGGCGCCAGGCCAGACCGCCCAGCAAGCCCAGGCCAGCCAGGGCTGCAGCCACCGCCGAAGGCTCGGGCACCGGGTTGATGGCGAAATTCACCAGCCCGCCCGCTTCGGCCAGGCCGCGCAGCACCTGCGCATCGCCCGAGAAGGACATGGCCCCGGTGGCCGTCGGCCTGAACGAGCCGGTCTTGCAAGGGCCCGAGGCGCCCTTGATGTCCTGAGGGCAGTAGCTCATGGCGATGGCGCTGTAGCTCATCGAGCCGGTGACGATGACGCTGTCGCCGTTGCCCGAAGAAGACAGCGTGAGCACGTGCGCGTCGGAGAAGGTCATCTTGAAAAAGTCCGACGTGACCCTGTCGCCCGCCTGACGCACGGCGAGCTGCACCGGGTCGAACTCGGTGTCGTTGACCAGGCCCAGGAACAGCGGCACGAAGGCGCTGTCGAGCGACTGCGTCCAGGTGAAAGGCGCCAGCAGCACGCCGTCCTTGCCCAGGTTGGTGGCGCCCCATGACCACGACAGGATCTCGATTTCGCCTCTGTGGTCCTTGTCGGTGCTCTCGCCGGGGGCGCCAGGCACTTTCAGGAAGGTATCGAGCGCTGCC
Source organism: Burkholderiales bacterium RIFCSPHIGHO2_01_FULL_63_240 (assembly GCA_001770725.1). Taxonomy (GTDB): domain Bacteria; phylum Pseudomonadota; class Gammaproteobacteria; order Burkholderiales; family Burkholderiaceae_C; genus Aquabacterium. The sequence goes on along the minus strand of MERU01000008.1, from coordinate 168,048 downwards.
GCAGCGGGCAGCGACAGCGGGATGGTCAAGGCCAGGGCGGCAAAGCTGGTGAACAGCCTGGGGGTGAACAGCTTGGACATGGGGGCTCCCTCGTCAGGTGGGTTGCGACACGGCCCGCACCACCATCGCGACGGCGCAGCCGCCGACAGCCTGCGTGAGCCCGGCCTGAGCGGCAAGGCCATCCCCCTAACTTGTCAACGCCCCCATGGCCCGGGCCGGGCCTCAGGCCTTCTTGATGAACTCCGACTTCAACTGCATCGGGCCGAAGCCGTCGATCTTGCAGTCGATGTCGTGATCGCCTTCGATCAGGCGGATGTTCTTGACCTTGGTGCCCACCTTGATGACGTTGGATGAGCCCTTGATCTTCAGGTCCTTGACGAGGGTGACCGTGTCGCCGTCGCTCAGCACGTTGCCGTGGGCGTCCTTCCAGACCTTGGCCGCCGGCTCGGCTTCGGCCGTGGCGCTGGCGCTCCATTCATGGCCGCACTCGGGGCAGACCAGGTTGGCGCCGTCTTCGTAGGTGTAGGCCGAGGCGCATTGGGGGCAAGGGGGCAAGGTGCTCATGGGGTGACGGTGGGCAAAGCGCGATGGTACGCCCCGCCCACCTCGCCCACGCTTGACGGACGTCAGCCCGTGTAGCTGATGAAGCCCTTGTTGATGCTGCCCACCTTGCGCGTGAGGCGGTAGACGCCACCGCCCTCGCGCGTTTGCGAAGCGTCGGTGTTGCCCTCGATGGTGTGCAGGTAGCCGCCTTCGACCCGCTCGACGAAGCCGGTGTGGCCCAGGCCCCCGCCGAAGTCCATGACGAAGACCATGCCCGGCTGGATCAGGCCCGGGTTGGCGACCGCGTCGCGCGCGAGCAGGCGCTTGCCGCCGTGGCGCTCGGCGTTGTTCCAGTGGGCCAGGCAGCCGGCGGTGCGGAACATCGGGTTGTCGATGCCGGCCCGGGCGGCGGCCTCGTCGAAGCAGTAATAGGTGAAGGCGCAGCACCAGGCCAGGCCGGGCTGCACCCCGGCGCGGCGCAGGTACTCGTCGACCTGGGGCCCGCGGTTGCTGTTGCGCGGCACCTCGCGCACGCCGGCATCGGCCGCGGCACCGGCTTCGGCCAGCACCTGCGCGGCCAGGCCCCTGGCCTTCGGCGCCACCTGCGGCACGCGCTCGGTGCCGAACAGGGCCTCCCAGGTCAGCGAGCCGACCTCGCCATCGACTTTGAGCGGCTGGAGCTGGTTGTCGACGTTGCGCGCCTGAAAGAGCTTGACGGCCTGCTTCATGCGCGGGCCGAACAGCGGGTTGTCGGCGTCGAGCACGATGGCCTCGTCGCCACGCAAGGCCAGGGCCTGGTTGAGCGCGGTCTTGAGCGCCTTGACGATGCGGGCGTCGGTTTCACCCGACTTGATGACACGACCGGGGTATTTCATGCGGACCTCTGTGCTGGGGTGGTTCAGTAGTCGAGTCGCTCGACCTTGATCGGCGTCGGCTTGGCCGGGTTGACGATGTAGCCCAGCGCCTGGCCCACCAGGTCGACCGAGTTGTCGAAGCAGCCGTGGGTGGACTGCTCGGTGCCCGCGCCGTTGGCGATGTGGCGGGCGTCGAGCAGGTGCAGGTTGGCGCCGCCATGGGGCAGCCCCCGCCAGAAGTCCTGCCAGCGCCTGACGTCGGGCACGCGGTCGCGCGCCCAGCTGTCATCGGCCGCATCGGGCGCGATGGTGGCGGGGTCGAAGTTCCTGGCCATGCCCAGCAGCGGCATCTTGTGCACGTCTTCGAACGAGCGGCTCACGAGGTAGAGCAGCGACTTGCGGTAAGGCCCCACGGTGTCGTCGAGCTCGTTCTTGTCCGACAGGGTGTGGATGTGGAAATGCTCGGCGGGCAGCACGCCCTTTTGCACGGCCGGCACGTAGTGCTCGACGGCAAAGCGCGTGGTGCAGGCCGGCGCGAACAGGCGCGTGCTGGCCGCCTTCAGGCCCGCGGCCGACATCTGCTTGAGCATCGCGCCCAGCACGATGGAGCCGGCGGAGTGGCCCACCAGGTGGATCTCCAGACCGGGCACCTGGGCCTTGAGTTTTTTCAGCCGCTCCACCGCCAGGCGCACGCCGCCTTGCGGGTCTTCGCTGGCGCGGATGGCGTTGAGCTTCATCTGGCCCCACATGGCGCCACCGGGGGCGCGCAGCACGGGCTCGAGCATGCGGTCGGTGCCTTCGGTGATGCGGTCGAGCCAGCCGCGCGCGGGCGAGGCGCCGCGCGAGGTCAGGCCGAACTTGGCGCCGAGTTCTTCGACCAGGTCGGAGACGGTTTCCATCGGGCCCGATCGCCAGGTCACGAACAGGGGGTAGATGCCATTGGCCAGCGCATAAGGCGCCATCACGCGCACGCGGCCGATGGAGGCGCTCTCGCTGTTGAGGCCGCCGTGGGCATAGACCATGACCTTGACGCTGCCCTGGGCCTGCAGCCACGCGGCAGGACGGGTCAGCACCGCCGAGTCGAGCGCGGCCTGCGGGCTCTCGGCGGTGATGTCGTTGCGCACCGGAAAGCCCCGGTCCAGGACGATGGTGTGGCGGTAGGCCTGGTCGGCATCCAGCGGCCGGTGCTCGACCTTGCGCACGTTTCGGTAGCGCCGCGCCAGGGCGTCGTCGGCGCCGATGAGGCCGTTGGGCCGATCGGGCACGGCGCCCATGGCGCTGCCGCTGAAAGGCACGAGGAAGCGGGGCGAGCGCACCAGCTTCGCGGTGGCGCCGGCGCCCTTGGTGCGCACCAGCCCCAGCTGCTGACACGACACGCCCATGGTGAAGACCCACGCGTCGGTGGCGTGCTGCACCCAGTCTTCGTAAGGCAGCAGCGCGAAGCCGTGCGAACCCCAGCTCGGGCCCCAGGAGTTCTGCACCACGAAGCCCTGCTCGTTGTAGCCCACCAGCGCGAAGGCGTGGCCACCGGCTTCCTTGGGCTGGGCCACGGGCTTGATGCGCACCAGGTCGGCGTGGCCCCTGAGCTGCTTGCGGGTGGGCACGGCCCAGCCCTCGTGCACCGTGCCCGAGACATAGACCGCACCGTTCTGGAAGATGGCGGCCTGCAGGTCGACCACCGAGCGCACGTCGACGCGGTAGTACACGCCCAACGTGCGCGAAAGGGCGTCGACGTCCCAGTTGTGCTCGGGGTCGTCGGGCAGGTCGGGGTCTTCCAGGGGTGCGACGTGCACGCGGCGGCCCTTGCGGTCGAGCTTGTAGGGCCACAGGTCTTCCCGGCACACGCCGTGACGGTGCCAGCCCTTGAGCGCACCGCGGCAGCTGGAGCCTTCGTAATCCTCGCCCGGCCACTCGTCGTACATGCGCGCGAGCTGGTAGAGCATGGCGGGGCTGACCTTGCGGGAGCAGACCTCGGGGTCCTGCAGGCTGATGACGAAACTCAGGTAGTTGATGACCGCGGCCAGGCCGAAACCGGTGCAGGCGCCTTCGGAGCCCTGGTCGAGCACCAGCTCCCGTTCGGCGTACTGGGGCAGGTGCTTCTCGATCCAGTCCTTGGGCGGCCATTCCGAGGGCAGGTTGCCCAGCGGCGGGATGTAAGGGCGGTCGCGCAGGTCGAGCCGGTCAGGGCGGGCGTCGAGCGAAACGGTGCGTTGGCCGATGGTGGCCTGGCGGGTGGGCATGGGTGCGGTCTCCCCTCGTGTTGGCTTTAGAAGCTGTTCGAGGAGATCCTAGCGAGGGGACCCCACCCTGCCCATCATGCACATTAGGGAGCGGGGGCGCCGCCACGCCAAAGCGCGTCGGTCTTGCGCCACATCAGGCGCTCGAGCGGTCAAGCGCGCGCGAAGTGTCGCCCCAACGTCACGGCATCAGGGCGAGACCTTGCGCTTGATGAGCTGGGCCAGCGGCTGCGGCAGGCTGGCCAGCGAGCTCAGCACATGCGGCAGCAGGCGAAGCTTCAGGCCCGAGAAGGCGTTGGGCACCAGCGCCTCGATGAGGTGCGGCCCGGGCGATCGCAGCGCGTTCTCGAGCGCGGTGTTGAATTCTTCGGCCGTGGTGGCGCGCACCGAATGCACGCCCATGCTGGCGCCCAGCTGCACGAAGTCCAGCCCGGGGTTGGACAGATCGAGCTGCGAGCGGGCCTTCTCGCCCTGCCCTGCGCCCTTGCCGCCGGCCGTCGCGCCCACGCGTTGCAGCTCCACGTTGAGGATGGCGTAGGACTTGTTGTTGAGGATGACGGTGGTGACGTTGAGCCGCTCGCGCGCCATGGTCCACAGCGCCTGGATGGTGTACATGGCCGAGCCGTCGCCGACCAGGGCCAGCACCGGCCGATCGGGGCAGGCGATGGCCGCGCCCACCGCGTTGGGCAGGCCCTGGCCGATGGCGCCACCCGTGAGCGTGACGACGTCGTGACGCGGCGCGCCCCGGGTGAAGTGCGGCAGCATCACGCCCGAGGTTTGCGCCTCGTCGACGATGATGGCGCGCTCGGGCAGCAGGTGGCCCACGGCCTTGCAGACCTTCTCGGCGGTGAGCTTGCCCTTGGGGCGATCAGGCCGCGTGGCCGACTGCAGCATGGGCTGCACGGCGTCGGCGCCGATCTTCTGCGCCAGCTTGAGCAGGCCACCCACCGCGTCCTGCGCGGGCGTGGCGAGCGCGTGCACGGTGCAGCCCTCGGGCACCAGGTCGCTGGCCTTGCCCGGGTAAGCGAAGAACGACACCGGCGACTTCGCATCGACCAGGACGAGGTGCTTGATGCCCTGCAGCTGCACCGAGGCCAGCTCGGCCAGGTAGGCGATGCGCTCGACGTGGGGCAGGCCCGCCCCCCGTTCGATGCGCGTGGGGAAGACCTCGGCGAACAGCTTGACGCCCGCCTTGACCGCGATGCGCGAGGCGGCCATCAGGCCCGGCTCGCGCAGGGCACGTGCGCCCATCAGCAGCGCGGTCTTCTCGCCGGACTGAATGGCCCGGGCGATGGCGTCGATCACCTCGTCGTCGGCCACCGGGGGCAACGCCAGCGTGGGCAGGGACGCGGGCACGCCGCCTTCGCCCCAGGACACATCGGCCGGCAGGATCAGCGTGGCGACCTGGCCCGGCGTGCCCATGGCGGTGGCCACGGCCTCGGCGGCGTCGCTGGCCAGCTCGGCGGTCGATGACGAGGTGCGAACCCATTTGGAGACGTTGCGCGCCACGGTTTCGATGTCGGACTGCAGTTGCGCGTCGTACTTGACGTGGTGGGTGGCGTGGTCGCCCACGATGTTGACCACCGGCACCCGGCCCTTGCGCGCGTTGTGCAGGTTGGCCAGGCCGTTGCCCAGGCCGCAACCCAGGTGCAGCAAGGTGGCCGCTGGCTTGCCCGCCATGCGGGCGTAGCCGTCGGCCGCGCCGGTGGCCACGCCTTCGAACAGCGTGAGCACGGCGCGCATGCGCGGCTCGTGGTCGAGCGCGGCCACGAAGTGCATCTCCGAGGTGCCGGGGTTGCTGAAGCACACGGTCACGCCGGCATCGGCGAGGGTCTTCATCAGGGCTTGTGCGCCGTTCATGTCTGGGTCTCCTCGAGTCGGTTCTTCTGTCGGTTCTTCATGCCAGGTGGGCGGCACCGATGTCCGCCACGCGCCTGACGCCGGCCAGGGTCATGGCCAGCTTCAGTTCGTGCTGCCAGCGCTGCAGCAGCTCGGTCACGCCCCGCTCGCCATCGGCGGCCAGGGCCCAGACCCAGGGCCGGCCGATGAGCACACCCTGGGCGCCCAGGGCCAGGGCGCGGAACACGTCCACGCCCGAGCGGATGCCACCGTCGACCAGCACCTGGACGCCGGGGTTCACGGCCTTGACCGCGCGGGCGATGCCAGGCAGCTTCGAGGCCGTCGAGGCCACGCCGTCGAGCTGTCGCCCGCCGTGGTTGGACACGATCAGGCCCTGCACGCCCGTGCCCGCCGCCGTGCGCGCATCGCCTTCGTCGAGCAGGCCCTTGAGCAACAGGGTGCCGCCCCAACGCTCGCGCAACCAGTCGATGTCGGCCCAGGTCACGGTGGGGTCGAACTGGGTGTCCACCCAGGCCTTGAAGGCATCCATGTCCTGCGCATGCGGCACCTGTTCGCTGAGGTTGCCAAAGCCGTGTGGCTTGCCCAGCACGCCCACGTCCCAGACCCAGCCGGGTCGGGTCAGCAGGTGCGCGGCCTTGATGAGTGCCGCCCGCGAGCGCGAGGCCGACAGGCCGTTGCGCGTGTCGCGGTGGCGCATGCCCGAGGTGGGCAAATCGACGGTGAACACCAGGGTGCGACAGCCTTCGGCCCAGGCGCGCTGCAGCAGGGCTTCGACGATGCCGCGGTCGCGCAGCATGTAGAGCTGGAACCAGGTGGGCCGCACCACGGCGCGCTGCACCTCGCCCAAGGGGCAGATGCCCACGGTGGACAAGGTGAAGGGCACGCCCACCGCTTCGGCGGCGCGCGCGGCCTGCACCTCGCCTCGGCGGGCCATCAGGCCGGCCAGGCCGATGGGGGCCAGGGCCAGGGGCAGGCTGCAGGGCTGGCCGGCCAGCGTGGTGCGGGTGTCCACGCCGTCGACGTCGATCAGCACGCGCTGGCGCAGCGTCACGCGCGCCCAGTCGGCCTCGTTGGCGCGCAGGGTCTGCTCGTCGGTGGCGCCGCCGTCCACGTAGTCGAACAGGAAGCGGGGAAGCCGGGCCTGGGCCCTCAGGCGCAGGTCGGCGGCCGTGGCGGGGAGGTGCAGGGGCATGGGTCGTGGACGCCTTGTTGCGGGGAGCGGTCAGCGCAGATCGGGGGCGCGGTGGGGCGCAATGGCTGCGTCGGGCGCCGCCACGTACCGCCGCATCACCCACGCGAACAGCAGGCCGCCCACGTACATCAGCACACCATACAGCGCACCGGGGATGGCCATGGTGCCATCCTGCAGCACAGTGCTGGCGATCACCAGGGCCAGGGCCGCGTTCTGCACCGCCGTCTCGATGCCCAGCGTGATCGACTGGCTGCGTGACAGGCGTGCCAGCCAGGCCACCGCGAAACCCAGGCTCAGCATGGTCAGGTTCAGGACCAGCGCCAGCGGCGCCAGGGCCGCGAAATGCGCCTGCACCATCGGCCAGTTCCTGACGACGGCCATCACCACGATGAGCACGAACAGGCCCGTGGCGATGCGCGTGGCACGCGGCTCGAACCGCAATGCCCACGCCGTCCAGCGGTGGCGAGCCACCATGCCCAGCGTGACCGGCAAGCCCATCACCAGCGCCACCTGGCCCATCATCAAACCGACGGGCACGTTCACCGCGCGTTCGGTGCCCATGAAGTGCCCCAGCGCCCCGGTGACGATGACCGGCAGCGTGAAGATGGTCAGCAAGCTGGCGATGGCCGTGAAACCCAGGGCCAGTGCCACGTCGCCACGCGCCAGGTAGGTCAGCAGGTTGGAGGTGGCGCCCGTGGGGCAGGCCGCCAGGATCATGAAGCCCACGGCGAAGGCCCCGCTCAGGCCCAGCAGCTTGAGCATGCCGAAGCACACCAGCGGCAGCAGCACGAAGTGGCTGAAGACGCCGACCAGCAGGGCCCGCGGCTGCACCAGGATGCGCCGGAAGTCGCCCAGCGTCAGCCCCAGGCCGAGCGAGAACATGATGAAGGCCAGGATCAGCGGCAGCAGCACGCCCGAGACGATGTCACCTTGCACCTTGACTCCTGTGGTGGTTGAAGCGGTGTGAACGACGAACGCCTCAGGCGCCCGTCACGATGGAACGCGCGGCCGCCCGCGCCGTGAGGATGCAGCCCGGCAGGAAGGTGCCTTCCAGCGAACGCTTGCCGCTGGCACCGCCCCCGCCGAAGCCGGCCGCTTCCCCCACGCAGTAAAGACCGGGGACGGCGCCCCCATCGGCCCGCAGCACGCGGCTTTGCAGGTCGGTCTGCAAGCCGCCCAGGCTCTTGCGCGTGATCAGTTGCACCTGGATGGCGATGTAGGGGCCTGCGCCCTTCGTCTGCAGCGGCTCGGGCTTGCACGTGCGCATCTTCTCGGGGCCCCACTGGCGCGCGTGCAGGATGCGGCGGATCTGGTCGTCGTTGCTCAGCGCCAGCCCCTTGGCGAAGTTGGCATCGAAGGCATCGGCCGTGGCCTGCAGCACCGCCGGGTCGATGTGCTGCGAGCCCTGCTCGGCCTGGGTCAGCGCGTTCATCTTTTGCGCCAGCCCGGCCAGGGTGTCGTCGACCAGGAAGTGCCGGCTCTCGCGCTGCATCTGTTTGACCAGGCGGTGGTTGCCCAGCGCCGTCTCCAGCACGAAGCGGATGAGCTGCTTGTCGCGCACGCGCTGGTTGTGCTCGGCGCCCGAGATGGCGAACTCCCTGGCCGCGATGCGCCAGTTCATCAGGTGCCAGGTCCAGGGCTGTTTCTGCACGGCCACCTGCTGGCAGAGCTCGTGCGTGTCGAAGCCCGTGACCAGGGGCTCGGGGCCGATGCGCCGCCCCGTGTGGTCCAGCCACAGCGCCGACTTGCAGGGGATGGTCGACAGCCCATGGCCCGGGAAGTGCGGGTGGGGGTGCGGGATGCCTGCGGCGTAGTTCCACATCTCGCCGGCGTGGGTGAGCTGGGCGCCGAGCTCATCGGTGGCCAGGCGGTGCAAGGCGCCATCGGCAAAGGGGTGGGCGCCGTTGAGCATCGTGGCAGGGCGAGGCCGGTGCGCCGGCCAGTTGGCGATGCACTGCTCGGTCGAGCCGTTGACGCCGCCCATGGCCAGCACCACCACCGGCGCTTCGACGCGCACCTGCGCGCCGCTGGCTTCGTGCACCGCCTGCACGCCGCTGATGACACCAGCGCTGTTTTCCACCGTGGTGACGCGGTGCCCGCTGAGCACCTTCAGTCGTCCGCCGACGCCCTCGGCTGCGGCGCGCTGCATGGCCGAGATCATGCGCCGCGTGAGCTCGCGCGAGGTGCCCCAGACCACGTGGTAACGCGGCACGCTGTTGCCTTCACCGAAACGCCCGCGCTCGACCCAGTTCACCGCCGGGAAGAACTTCAGCCCGTGCGAGACCAGCCAGTCGTAGACCTGCTCACGCGAATGCTGCACGTAGAACTCGGCCCAGCGGCGAGGCCAGGTGTCGTCCTCGGCCAGTTCACCGAAGCTCAGCCAGTCGCGCAGCGCGCGCTCCGGCGTGTCGGGGATCTTCATGCGCTGCTGCAGCGGGGTGCCCACCAGGGCCATGCCGCCAAAGGCCCACAGCGCCAGGCCGCCCAGGCGATCGGACGTGTCGCGGTCGATCACGGTCACGTGCCGGCCCGCCTTGAGGCACTCCATGGCCGTGACGATGCCCGCCAGGCCGCCGCCCACCACCACCACATCCGTTCGCACAGCCGAAGCCATCGATCTCATCCTTCCATCTCGTCGCCGGGTGCGACCTTAGCGACTTATGATCTCGCTCGATTGACTTCACAGGACAAGCGAATTGACTTCGCAGGCCAAAGTGTCGCTGAGCTGGGTGCGCACAGTGTTGGGACAAGCGCAGCGCCAGGGAATCGAGGAAACCACCCTGCTGCGCGCCGCCGGCATCTCGCCGCGCGAGCTGGAGAACGAGCGCTGGCCCATCGACCACATCACCCGGCTGTGGCGCGCCGCCGCCCGCCTGACGCAAGACGCGGGCTTTGGCCTCAAAGCCGGCACCCTGGTGGGGCCCGCCAGCTTCAACGTCGTCGGCTTCATCGTGCAGTCGGCCGCCACGCTGCGCCAGGCCCTGACCGTGGTGCAGAAGTACCAGACGCTGATCTCGGATGGCGGGCGTTTCCAGCTGCTGGCGGGGCCACAGACGAGCTGGCTGGTCTACCACCCGCGCCAGGGCGACCTGGCCTTCAGCCCGCACCAGATCGAGGCCGTGCTCGCCGCCGTGGTCAGCGCCTCGCGCTGGATCACGCCGGTGCCGCTCAAGCCCATGCTGGTGCGCTTCAGCCACGAGGCCGTGGGGCCCTTGGCCGGCTACCGCGAGGTCTTCGGCTGCCCCATCGAGTTCAACCAGGCCTACAGCGGCCTGCTGATCGACAACGAGGTGCTGGACACGCCGCTGCCGCAGGCCAACGCCCAGCTCGCGCGCCTGCACGAGCAGTACGCCGCCACGCAGCTGCATGCGCTGGCGCAGCAGCTGGGCCTGGACGAAACCGTGCGCGGCTGGGTCCGCACGCAGATGGACGCGCGCCCCGGCCCCCCGGCGCCCTCCCGGGCCGATGCCGCCGCCGCTTTCGGGCTGCACGAGCGCACGCTGGCGCGGCGCCTGCAAGCTTGCGGCACGCATTACGAGGCATTGCTGGATGGGGTGCGGCGCGACCTGGCCCTGCAGCACGTGGGCGACACGGAACTGCCGCTGCGCGAGGTGGCCCACGCGCTGGGCTTTGCGGACATCAGCCCGTTTTACCGGGCGTTTCAGCGTTGGACAGGCGTCACGCCTGCCGCCTGGCGAAATCAGCGGGGGGCCCCAGGCAGCTCTCCAGCATAAGGGCGATTTAAGCCCCTGTGAGCCCCTTTTTGGGCCCCGTTGCATCGAAACGCCGAAGCAGGGGTTTCGTGCCAATTCCGCCCACCCAAAGTGGCGCGGTTTCTGCATGATGGGCATCAAGCGACCCGCTCAACCACTTCGCCGGAGGACTCTCGCATGAATTGGTTCGACAACGTTTCGTCAGACTGCGATCAGCCCATCGCAGCGGCCTGCCTGATGCACGGCCACTGGCGTCATCAGCGGAATCCGTTCACCGACCCGGTGCTCTGCCGGGTGGTGCTGGACGTGGCCGAACCTCGCGTGGTCGCCGCCCAGGTGATCGAACACGGCATGGTCGAAGACCTCGACAGCACCGAACTGGAAGACCTGACCCAGGCACTGGTGTCGCAAGACGTGCACCGCCAGCCGCAGGCCTGGGGCTTCAGCCATTGCACCCGGCTGCCCACCTGGGCCCGCCCCACCTTCACCGAAAGCCAGATCGAGGAGCTCGAGCGCATCGAGGGCTACCTGATCGACGCCTCGGACGACAACATCGACGACGTGCTGCGGTTGCGCGACGAGTTCCTGCGCGGCATCGGCATGACCGACCAGGACGTGATGCGCGCGGCCCGCTCGCCGGAGCAGGCGCCTTGCGGTCGCAAGGGCGGCCGGCTCGTCAACTGAGGCCCATCAGGTGGCGTGGCGAGACCACAGGATCTCGCCCGCCTTCAACGGGTCACCCGTGCGGTTGAAGGTGTCGAGCCAGACCTTGTAGGTCGGCACGACGCCGCTGTCCCAGGGGTGAAAGCCTGGCTTGAAGAAGGCCAGGTAGCTCGGGATCATGCGGGTGTAGAGCCCACCGATGCCGAACAGCCACCACAGGCCCTTGGCGAACATCTTCGTGCGCTGCCAGCGGCTGAAGCCGTCGACCTTGAGCATGTAGCGCGTGCTCAGCATCACGTTGAGGTTGAAGAGGAAGGTGACCATCACCAGCGCGAAGGTGCGGCGCAGGTAGCCGGCCTTGGCCACCTTCTGCAGCACGTCGAAGGCCACGGCCTTGTGCTCCATCTCTTCCATGGCGTGCCAGGCGTACATGGCGCGCATGCGGTGGTCGGCCTGGCCCAGCACCTTCGGGTCTTCGCACAGGGCCTCGGCCATGGTCGCGGTCAGGTGCTCGGCGGCGGCCGTGTCGGCCAGCGTCACGACCGGGGCGAACGTGCGGCGCGCCCAGTTGGAGAGGCTGCGCTGCGTGTTCTCCAGCATGTCCACGTCGATGCCCTGCTGGCGCAGGCGGTCGTTGTACTGGCTGTGCACGATGCCGTGCTGGCCTTCCTGGCGCATGAAGTCCTTGACGTCGGCCAGCAGCTTCGGGTCGGTGATCTGGTCGCGGAAGTCGCGCACGCAGGAAATGAAATAGCGCTCGCCCTCGGGGAAGATGGTCGACATGGCGTCGAAGTAGCGCGTCTTGAAGGCGTCGCCACCGAACCAGTACTTCGGGATGTCTCCGCCCAGGTCGAAGTCCAGTTTCTCGCGCGGGACGATGACGGGCGCCTGGGTTGCTTGCTGGGTCATGGAAGGCCTCCTGGTTTTCGGCAGATGGGGTCGCTCGAGCGTGACTTTAGGCCGGATCCGGCTCGGCGCGTGAGGGATGTGACGACACGCAAGGGGATTTGTGCGACGCACGGCCCCCAACGAAAAAGCCCGAGCCGTCGAAAAATCGGCCCGGGCTCGCCCCATCACCGGGGCAAAGGGTTGCACCCCCGGTCTGGTCAGTTGAACCAGTCCTTCTTCCAGGAGGACTGCCACTGCTCGACTTGCTTTTCAGCTTCTTCGCGGGTCACGCCGTAGCGCTCCTGGATGCGACCGGCCAGCTGCTCGCGCTTGCCGTCGATCACGTCCAGGTCGTCGTCGGTGAGCTTGCCCCACTGCTCGACGGCCTTGCCCTTGAATTGCTTCCATTGGCCTTTGACTTGGTCCCAGTTCATGTCGTTTCTCCTTGGGTTGAAAAGGGTTGAGACACTCACTTGCGCAAGGTGTTGACGCCAAACGCGATCAGGCCGATGACCACCAGGAAGGCGATCAGGAAGAGCACGAACAGCACCTTGGCGATGCCGGCCGCGCCCGCCGCGATGCCGCTGAAGCCGAGCATCCCGGCAACCGCTGCAACAACGGCAAAAATGAGGGCCCACTTGAGCATGGCGTTCTCCTTGACGAAGCGATGACTTCACTGTGGCGCCATCCGCGTCGCGGTGGCGTCAGCCAAAGGCCAGCTTCGCTGTAGGAGAAGACGCCAACTCAGCGCGCGGGCAGGCTGCGCACGCGCTGGGCCAATGCATCGGCCTGGGCGTCGAGCCATTTCGCCAGGGCTTCGGCTTCCTGCTGGGCATCGCCAATGGGCGCGTGCAGCGGGCTCGTCAGGCTGCCGCCGTCGAGCACGCGCCCCTGTCGATCGACCACCCGCCAGTTGAGGGTGCCCACCACTTCGCCGCGTGCGGCGTGCACGTCCAGCTGCTGCACCTCGACCAGCAGCCTGCGCGGGCTGAGGGCATCGTCGCCCGTCCACCAGCCCAGCTCGGGCGCGCGCTGTCGCAAGGCCTGCGACAGGCGCCGCGTCATGCCCGTTTCGACGCGCTCGGCCCAGACGGCATCGGGCCAGGCGACGAGTTCGGCGTCCTGGCGAAGGTGCAGCACCTGGCGCCGCTGCCAGTGCTCGGGCAGGCGCAGGGGCGACAGGGCGATGCCCGCCGATGGCGTGGCTTGCGCAGCGGAAGCCGACGCAGGCGGCGCCGACGGGATGATCACCAGCGCCCGGGGCGGCGGCGGGCTCGCGCAACCCGCCACAAACAGCACCGCGGCCAGGGCCCACACGCTGGCTGCTGCGCTTCGTTGACGGGACAGGGTGTTGGCTTCACTCATGCGGTCTCCCGAAGATGAGGACGTTGGGCTGCTCTTCGATGTCCTCGACCAGCGCCGAGAAACTGCGCGCCGAACGGGCCAGGTCGCGCAACGCGCCGTCGAGGTCGGTGCGGGCTGGCGAGCCCGGTGCCACCCAGGCAGAGAGCTCACCCATGCCGGTGCGCACGTCGTTGGCGGCGCCGTGCAGGGCGTCCACCGCCCCCACCACGCGGGGCTGCACATCGAGCACCAGGCGCTGGCCGCTGTCAGCCAGGCCTTGCAGGGATTTCAGCGAGGCGCCGGTCTGCAGCGACACCTGGTGGAAGTCGTCGCCCGCGCGCTGCAAGGTCTGCGTGGCCTGGCCGGCGACGCGGCCGACCTCGCCCTGCATCTTCACCAGGCTGGCGCGGCTTTCGTCGGCGAGCTGGCGCACGCTCCGCATGGTCGCGCGCACGTCGGCAACGGTGTCCTTCAAAGGCAGCTCGGAGACCTGCTCGAGCAGCCGGTCGAAGTTGCCGCCCACGTGCGGGATGACGAGCGGGCCTTCTGCGGCCTGGGCCACGGGCGTCGCGGGGGGCTGGCCGATGGTCAGGTCGATCAGGACCTGACCGGTGACCAGGCTCTGCGTGACCATCTGCGCCACCAGGCCGCGGTCGATGAGCGACTGCAGGGCCTCGCGCTGGGCCCTGCGGCCCCGCACCTTGATCGACAGGGCCTCGGTCGACACCGCCAGCGTGATCGGCAGGCGCGACTGCAGGCTCTGCGGATCGAGCTCCACACCGATGGCCTCGACCTGGCCGACGGGCACGCCCCGGAAGGTCACGGGCGCCCCGATGGTCAGGCCCTTGACGCTCTTGTCGAACCAGACCACCGCCTGGGTCCGCCCGCCACCAAAGAAGCGGCCCTTGCCCAAGGCGGTGACCAGCACCACCGCCAGCCCCATCGCGATCACCACGAAGGCGCCCAGCGCCACCGATCGTTTGTTCATGCCTGCTCGTCCTTTCTTTGCAGGAAATTGCGCACCGCCAGCGGCAAGGCCCCGTCGTGCTGCATCTCGGCCGGGCGCCCTTGTGCCAGCGGGCGACGCGACTCGGCGTCCAGGAAGATGCTGTCGTCGGCGACGCGAAACAGGCTGTCGCGCTCGTGGCTGACCAGCACCACCGAAGCGCCCGTGCGGTCGCGCAACGAGAGGATGAGGTCGTCCATGCGCAGCGAGGTGACGGGGTCCAGCCCCGCAGAAGGCTCGTCCAGGAAGATCACCTCGGGTTCGGCCACGATGGCCCGCGCCAGGCCCGCGCGCTTGACCTGCCCGCCGCTGAGCCCATGCACGGGGGCATCGGCCTGGTCGGCCAGGCCCACCCACTCGAGCACGTCGCGCACCCGCTGGGCGCGTTCGGCCTCGTCGCGGTCGCGCCAGTGCAGCTCCAGCGGCACGTGCACGTTCTCGGCCACGCTGAGGGTGGACCACAGCGCGCCTTTCTGGAACAGCATGCCAAAGCGCTGGCGTGCCGCCTGTTTCTGAGCTGCGTCCATCTCGCCCCAGTAGCCCTGGCCGTCGATGCAGACATCGCCCGATGCCGGCTCCTGCAACCCCACCATGTGGCGCAGCAGCGTGCTCTTGCCGCAGCCGCTGCCGCCCATCACCGCGAAGATGCAGCCCGGCGGCACGCTGAAGCTGACCCGCTCCTGGATGAGCTGGTCGCCGTACTGCATGCGCAGGTCGCGAACGTCGATGTGTGCCATGCCGACTCCTACCAGCCCATGGCGTTGGCGATCACGGCGAAGACCGCATCGAGCGCGATCACGCCCACGATGCCGCGCACCACCGCGCGCGTGGCGGCTTCGCCCACCCCGGCGGCGCTGCGTGCCGCGTGCAGGCCGGCGTAGCAGCCGGCCAGGGCGATCCAGGCGCCGAACACGGTGGCCTTGCCCAGGCCCAGCCACAGGTGCACCGGCGAGGTCGCCACCATCAGGCGCTGCAGGTAGATCGTGGCGTTGAGGTCGAGCATGAGCGAAGCGACCAGCAGCCCGCCCAGCAAGGCTGCCGCGCAGGCATGGAAAAAGAGCAGCGGCATCATGCCCAGCAGCACCAGCACGCGCGGCACCACCAGCTCGCGCATCGGCTCCAGGCCCAGCACGTGCAGGGCGTCGATTTCTTCCTGTGCGCGCATGGTGGCCAGCTCGGCAGCGAAGGCCGCGGCCGTGCGCCCCGACATCACCACCGCCGTGATCAGCGCGGCCATCTCGCGGCACACGGAGATGCCCACCAGGTCGGCCACGTACAGGCCCGCACCGAACTTCTGCAACTGCACCGCGCCCACGAAAGCCATGATGGCGCCCACCAGCGCATTGACCACCCAGACGATGGGCAGGGCCTGCACGCTGGCCTGGGCCGCCAGGCGCGACCACTGCGCCATCGAGGGCAGCGGCCGGTGCCCCGCCATCGACGCCAGGGTGATGAGCATGGCGCCCCCGAAGCCCATCGGTTCGGCCCACCCGCGCCAGCGGGCTTCGACCTTCACGCCGATCTCGTGCAGCCAGGCGTTCACGGGGCGGCCCCGTCTGAGGGCGGGCTGCCGGGCATCGACCGGCGCAAGCCAATGAGGACGATGGGGTTCACGGTCATGGGATCCGCAGGTCGCACAGGTAGGAGGTGAGGGGGCTTGGGTCAACACCAGCGTGCATCCTACAGGCTGCCCGGCGTTGGCAAATCGGGCATGAAAAAGGCCAGCCGAAGCTGGCCTCCACCGCCTGCGCCACTCAGGAGCCGACGACCTTCAGCTCACTGGTGACCGAGGTCACCCCGCTCGTTCCCTGGGCCAGCGCCACCGCCCTCGATACGGCGGCGTCAGAGGGTGCCGTGCCCTGCAGCACCACCGCCCCGGCGCTGACCTTCACGTCGATCTTCGTCGCTTCCAGCTCCTTGTCCTGGGCGATCTTGGCGTTGACCTCGGCCGTGATGGCCGCGTCGCTCACCGCGCTGCGGGTTTCGTCGAGCCGGGCCTTCGCTGCTTCGCCAGCTTCGCGGGCATCGGACTGGGCCTCGGCCACCGTGGCGTCGACGCGCTCGCCGACGGACGCCGAGGTGTCCCGCTTGCCGCAGGCCACCGACAGGGCGCCCAGGGCCATCAGCAGCGCCAGGGCGGCGCGGTTCATGTGTTTCGAATGGGTCATGGCAAACCTCCAGTCGTTGCGATGATGGGATCGTGCGCCGGCAGGGCCCAGGGCCGTGTCGTCCACGGGCGCAAATGGGCGTAGGACAAGGACGAGCCTTGTCAGCGGCGTCCGACGCCGCCAGGGCCCATGCGGGCTCAGGAAGCCTTGCCGGCCATCGCCCTGCGGCAGCGCAGGTCGGCGGCACGCGCGACCTCTCGCTGCCCCGGGTCCACCAGTGGCAGCACACCGGCGAGCGGGTGCACCACGGCCAGGGCGGCAGCGCCCAGGATGCGCATCCACGTCTCGGGGTGGATCACCTTCACATCGACCTGGCGCCAGGGGCCGCTCAGTTGCACGGGCGTGCGCAAGGTCAACAGCGAGAAGTCTTTCGGCGCGACACGGGTGCGCAGGTCGAGCGTCTCGTCCTTGAGCGAGATGTGGCCGTCTGCCCAGAGCGTGGAGTCGGGCGTGGTGACGATGGCCGGCGCGGGACGCAACACGCCGTCGCGCGCCTCCAGGCGCACCTGGGCACAGCTGATCGGCAGCGACTCGTCGCCCGAGATGAACTCGACCAGCCCCTCCATCAGGTCCAGGCCCGCCAGCTCGATGCCCAGGTGCGAGACCTGGCCATCGCGCAGCGCCAGATCGGCATGCCCGCCCAAGGTGCCCAGCAGCCCCGCGGTGGAGCGGCCCCGGCCATTGACCACGATGCGACCGGACAGCACGCCCGAGGCGAGCGGCGCGCGGCCCTGCCGCTGCAAGGGCTTGGCCCATTGCTCCAGGCGCACATCGTCGACGTTCAGGTCGGCGCTGAGCAAGGCTTGCTCGGGCTGGCGGGCGTCCAGCTCGATGAGGCCCCGCACGCTGCCCTGAGCCAGCCGCGTCGACAGCTGCTCCAGCCGCAGCACGCCGCCTTGCAGCACGATGCGGCCACGCAGGTCGCGCATGGCCTGCAGCGCGGTGTTGCCCGTGTCGAACAGGTCGATGGCCAGGCGCACGTCGGCGTCCATGGCGCGCAGGCTTGGCAGGTTGAAGGGCCGGTCGGGCAGGACGCGGTCCGAGGCCTTGGCCTGGGCCGCATCGCCCGGCACCGGCACGCCGACGGCCGGGCCCAGGTCGGCCAGGGCCAGACGCTGGCCGCGCAGCACACCGACCAGGCTGGGAGGGGTGGTGCCGCGGTCGTGGGTGAAGTCGCCCGACAGCCGGCTGTCGCCGATGCGCGCCTGAACCACCTTGACGTTGGTGCGCTCGCCATGCCACCACAGGGCCCCCCTCATCTGGAACGCAGGGGTGGTGGGCAGGGTGATGCCCACCGCCTCCCCCACGGCCGCCAGCGACGGCCCCGCGAGGCTGAAGCGGCCCGCCCCCGCACCGCTGGCGTCGGGCGCCGGACCCTGGTAGCTGACGCGGGCGCGGCCGACGCTGCCTTCGAGCACCAGTTCGCGGTCGGTCAGCCAGCGCCAGGGCAGGCTGGAGTGGGCCTGCATGTGCAAAGGCAGGCCACGGTGGCTGCCCTGCGCCACGGCCGCCCAATGCCAGCTCGGCTCGCGGTGTTCCGGGTCGCCCGGGGCGCTGGCCTGGGCCTCCGGCACCACGCTGGCCGACACCCTCGCCTGCAGGCCCAGCACCTGGTCGTCAACGTTGAACAGGCCCTGGTGCAGGGCCATGTCGCGCACGGTCACGCTCTGCCACAGGGGCTTGGCGACTTCGGTGACAGCGGCATCAGGGGTCTGCGCGGACGACTGGGGCCCGAGCTGCCAGCTCGCCCGGCCATCGGGCAGGCGGGTCAACCAGGCCTGCAGGCGCCGGGCCTCCAAGCGTTCGATCTCGATGCGGCCGCCTTGGGCCATGCGCCACAAGGCGGCGTAGCCCACGGCCAGCTCGCCATCGTGCAGGCTGAGCAGCCAGGGGGTGTCGGCCGGGGCCCAGGCGGGTGCGCCGATGCGCAACTGCGGCGCGCTCAGGCGCACACCGCCCCACAGGTGCAGCCGAGCCTGCGCCTGACCGGCCACGTCCACCCGCCGGTCGATCAAGCGCGCCACCAGGTCGGCGGCCGGTTGCACCAGCCAGGGCCAGCCCTGGCGCTCGCCCCACACCAGCCCCAACATCAACAACAGCGCCCCCAGCAGCGCCAAGACCCGGCCTCGCCAGGGCCACGATCTGGCCGGTGGCTGGGGGGCCGCTGCCGGGTGGACGGACGTGTTCACACTCATGCACCCATCTGAGCAGAAAGCACGCGCGATGGGCGTCGGCCAAAGGCGGGCTCAGGTGTCGGACACCGCCGACACCGGGCGCGGCACTACACTGCGCCCTCGACCTCCCGCACCGCCTCATGCAGATCTCTCAACGCGCCCAAGCCATCGCCCCCTTCCTGGCCATGGAGTTCGGCAAGCGGGCCGCCGAGCTCGAAGCGGCCGGCCACCGCGTCATCCGCCTGAACCTGGGCGAGCCGGACTTCGGTGCGCCTCCTGCCGTGCGCGCCGAGCTGCAACGCGTGGCCGGTGAGGTGGCGCTGCCTTACACCGGGGCGCTGGGCCTGCCGGCGCTGCGCGAGGCCATCGCCGGGTTCTACGAACAGGCCCATGGCCTGAAGCTGTCACCCGACCGGGTGGTGGTGACGGCCGGGGCCTCGGCCGCGTTGCTGCTGCTGACCGCCGCGCTGGTGGACCCGGGCGACGAGGTGCTGGTGGGCGACCCGTCCTACCCCTGCAACCGACAGTTCCTGAGCGCCTTCGGTGCCGACGTGCGCCTGGTGCCCACCGATGCCGCGTCTCGCTTTCAGCTCGACCTGGCGGCGCTGCAGCGCCACGGGTCGGCCCGCACCAAGGGGCTGATGATCGCCACGCCCTCGAACCCGACGGGCACCTCGGTGCCGCCCGCCGAGCTCGCCGCCATCTGCGAATGGGCGCGTGCGAAGGGTGCCTGGCGCATCGTCGACGAGATCTACCTGAACCTCAGCGACGCGCAAGCCGACGGCACGCCCGCGCCCACGGTGCTGGCCGCCGATGCGGGCGCCTGCGTCATCAACAGCTTCTCGAAGTACTTCGGCATGACGGGCTGGCGCCTGGGCTGGGCCGTCGTGCCCGAGGCGCTGGTGCCGGCGATGGAGCGGCTGGCGCAGAACTACTACATCTGCGCGCCCACGCCGGCACAGCTGGCCGCGCTGGCTTGCTTCACGCCCGAGTCGATCGCCGTCTGCGAAGCGCGCAAGCGGGAGTTTGCCCAGCGGCGCTCGCTGGTGCTGCAAGGCTTGCGTGACATCGGGCTGCCGGTGCCGGTGCCGCCCGACGGCGCCTTCTACGTCTACATCGACGTGAGCCAGACGGGGCTGGACGCGATGGGCTTTTGCGAGCAGGCCTTGCAGCAAGCGCACGTGGCGTTGACGCCAGGCCATGACTTCGGGGCGAGCGAGGCGGGGCGCTTCGTGCGGCTGTCGTACGCGGCTTCGCGCGAGGACCTGGTCGAGGGGCTGGCGCGATTGGGTCGCTTCGTGGCCGGGCTGCGCGGCTGAGTCGGGCCGCGCCTCAGGCGTAAGCCACCACCGAATCGCCCCGGCAAAAGCCGAACAGCTGCAAGCCGCTGCGCTGCGCCAGCGAGATGGCCAGCGAGGTGGGGGCCGAGATCGCGCCCAGGGCGCCCGCGCCCACGCGCACGCACTTGCTGACCATCTCGTGGCTGGCGCGGCTGGAGACCACGACGAGGCCCGCCGGCAGCGGCCCCTGCAGCGCCATGGCCCCGATGAGCTTGTCGAGCGCGTTGTGGCGTCCGACGTCCTCGCGCACGCAAACGAGCTCACCCTCGGGCGTGGCCCAGGCCGCCGCGTGGCATCCGCCGCTGTGCGCCTGCAGCGTCTGGCGCGAGGGCAGGGCTTGCAGGGCCCGGCGCAAGGCGGCACCAAGGTCGCCAGGGGCGCGCAAAGCGCCGTGCACCGAGGCGGTGGGCAAGGCCTGCTCGAAGGCCTGCAGGCTGTCGATGCCGCACAGGCCGCAACCCGTGCGCCCCGCAAGCTGACGACGCCGGTCCTTGAAGCGATCGAAGGCGCGGGGCGAGACGTCCAGGTGCACGCTGGTGCCGACCTCGGCGGGCTCGACGCGCACGTCGCGCAGCTCGTCCACGCCCTGCAGCAAGCCCTCTGACAGCGAGAAACCGACGGCGAACTCTTCCAATGCGGTCGGGGTGGCCATCATGACCACGTGCGAAACGCCGTTGTAGACGAGCGCCACGGGGGCCTCGTCGATCACCCAGTCGTGGTCGGCGCGTTGCAACGCGCCATCGTGACGCTGCACGGCCACCCGGCGCAGGCCCGCGGGCGGCGCCGACGCCTGGCCATCGCCCGCACCATCCAGCGACGCTCGGGCGTTCATGCGTTCACCTCGGCGAGCGGGGCCCGCGCGGGCCGCAGCCTCACCGGGATGGCCTTGGACGCCGGGGTGCGCGCGCCCACCGCGTGGCTGGCGAGCGGCACCAGCACGTTGGTCTCGGGGTAGTAGGCCGCCACGCAACCCGTCGGGATGTCGTGGTCGACCAGCTTGAAGCCCAGGGCCACGCGTTCGATGTCGTCGGGCGCGGCGCCCACCAGGTCCACCCAGGCGCCTTGTGCGAAGCCGCTGCGCCCGCGGTCCTGCGCGTTGACGAAGAGCACGCGGCGCTGACCGAAGACGCCGCGGTAGCGGTCGTCCAGGCCGTAGACGGTGGTGTTGTACTGGTCGTGGGCACGCACCGTGGTCAGGGCAAAGACCTCGCCCTCGCTCGCCTTCGCGCGCGCTCGGTGCACCACCGTGTCCGAAGGAATGGCGTGCACCGCGAACTGCGCCATGCCCGAGGCCGTGGCCCACACGCGTTCGCTGGCCGTGTTGCGCAGGCGGAAACCACCCGGGCGGTGCACCTTGTGGTTGAAGCCCTCGAACTCGTCGAAGACCTGCGCGATGTGGTCGCGGATGCGGCCGTAGTCCTCCACCAGCCACAACCAGGGCACGCGGCTGTGGGGCAAGGTGGCGGCGGCCAGGCGGGCCACGACCACCGGCTCAGACAGCAGATGCGGCGAGGCCGGCGCGTTGATGCCGGCCGACAGGTGCACCATGCTCATCGAGTCTTCGACGCTGATGTGCTGCGGCCCGCTGGCCTGGTGGTCGACCTCGGTGCGGCCCAGGCAGGGCAGCACCAGGGCCTCGCGGCCGTGCACCGTGTGGCTGCGGTTGAACTTGGTGGCCACGTGCACGGTCAGCTCGCAGCGCTGCAGCGCGGCCCAGGTGGTGGGCGTGTCGGGCGTGGCCGCCGCGAAGTTGCCACCCATGGCAAAGAACACCCGGGCGCGCCCATCGCGCATGGCCTCGATGGCGCCGATGGTGTCGAAGCCTTCGTGGCGCGGGGGCTCGAAGCCATAGACGTCACGCAGCCGGTCGAGGAAGACCGGCGAGGGCTTTTCGTAGATGCCCATGGTGCGGTCGCCCTGCACGTTGCTGTGACCGCGCACCGGGCACAGGCCCGCGCCGGGCTTGCCCACCATGCCGCGCATCAGCAGCAGGTTGGCGATGGACTGCACCGCCGCCACGCCGTGCTGGTGCTGGGTGATGCCCATGCCCCAGCAGGCGATGACCTTGTCGGCCTTCGCGATGACCTGCGCGGCCTGCAGCAGGCGCTCGCGGGGCAGGCCCGATTCGGCCTCGATGCGGGCCCAGTCCTCGGCTTCGAGGTCCGCTTTGAGCGCCTCGAAGCCGGTGGTGTGCTCGGCCACGAAGGCGTGGTCCACCGCGTCCAGCGCCAGCAGGTGCTTCATGACGCCCTTGAGCAAGGCGATGTCGCCACCCACCTTGAGCTGGTAGAAGTCGGAGGCGATGGGCGTGGCGCCACCGCTGAGCATCTCCAGCGGGTCCTGCGGGTCGGCGAAGCGCTCCAGGCCGCGCTCGCGCATCGGGTTGAAGCTGAGGATGCGCGCCCCTCGCCGCGAGGCCGCACGCAGCTCACCCAGCATGCGCGGGTGGTTGGTGCCCGGGTTCTGGCCGAAGATGAGCAGGCAGTCGGCCAGCTCGAAGTCCTCGAGCGTGACGGTGCCCTTGCCCACGCCCACGCTGGCCTTGAGGCCCACGCCGCTGGGCTCGTGGCACATGTTCGAGCAGTCGGGGAAGTTGTTGGTGCCGAACTCGCGCACGAACAGCTGGTACAGGAAGGCGGCCTCGTTGCTGGTGCGCCCCGAGGTGTAGAAGATGGCCTCGTCGGGCGAGGGCAGGGCCTGCAGGTGGCGCGCCACGGTGGCGAAGGCCTCGTCCCAGCTGACGCGGCGGTAGCGGTCGGTGCTGGCGTCGTAAGCCAGCGGCTCGGTCAGGCGGCCCAGGGCTTCGAGGTCGTGGTCGGTCCAGCTGCGCAGCGCGGTCACGGTGTGCTCGCCGATGCGCTCGGGCGTGGCGCGGTCGGCCGTGGCCTCGGCGGCCACCGCCTTGACGCCGTTTTCGCAGAACTCGAAGCTGCTGGTGTGCTGGCGGTCGGGCCAGGCGCAACCCGGGCAGTCGAAGCCATCGGGCTGGTTGGCCGACAGCAGGGTGCGCGCGCCCTTGAGCGCGATGCGGTGCTGCAGCAGCTGGTGGGCCACGCTGCGCAGGGCGCCCCAGCCGCCAGCAGGGCCCTTGTAGATCTGGATCTTGGCTTCGCTCATGGTGTGGTGTGGCTAGCAGGGGGCGTGCCACCCGCAGCGGCTCAACCCGGCGACTTCAAGGCTTGCGCGTGGTGCGCCACGTGCTCACCGACGAAGCTGGCGATGAAGTAGTAGCTGTGGTCATACCCCGCATGCCGGCGCAGCGTCAAGGGGTGACCCGCTTGCTCGCAGGCTGCGGCCAGCAGCTCGGGCCGCAGTTGACCGGCCAGGAACTCGTCGGCCTCGCCCTGGTCGACCAGCAGCGGCAGGCGTTCGGCGCCCTGCGGCAGCGAAGAGATCAGCGCCACGGCGTCCCACTCGGCCCAGGCCGCCGGATCGGGCCCCAGGTAGGCCCCCAAGGCCTTCTGCCCCCAAGGCACCTGCGAAGGCGCCACGATGGGCGAGAACGCCGACACGCTGCGGTAGCGACCCGGGTGGCGCAACGCCGTGATCAATGCGCCATGCCCGCCCATCGAGTGTCCGAAGATGCCACGTTGCTGCGTGACCGCGAAGTGCTGCTCGACCAGCGCCGGCAGCTCCTGGGACACGTAGTCCTGCATGCGGTAGTGCGCCGCCCACGGCGCCTGCGTGGCGTTCACGTAAAAGCCCGCGCCCTGGCCCAGGTCGTAGCCCGTGTCGTTGGCCACCCCTTCGCCGCGCGGGCTGGTGTCGGGCGCCACCACGATCAAACCGTGCTCGGCCGCGTGCCGCTGAAAGCCCGCCTTGGTGATGAAGTTCTGCTCGGTGCAGGTCAGGCCCGAAAGCCAGTACAGCACCGGGCAGGCCTGGCCACGCAGCGCGGCTGGCGGCAAGTAGACGGCGAACTTCATCTCGCAGCCCAGCGTGGCCGAGGTGTGCTGCCACACCTCCTGGCTGCCGCCGAAGCTGGCGTGTTGCTCAACGCGTTGCATGGCGTGTCTCCGTGTGGGTCTTCACTCAGGCTTGCTCTGCGAAGTTCACCACCGTGCGGATCGACTTGCCCTCGTGCATCAGATCGAAGGCGTGGTTGATGTCCTGCAGGCCCATGGTGTGCGTCACGAAGGGCTTGAGGTTGATGTCGCCACGCATGGCTTCTTCGACCATGCCAGGCAGCTCGCTGCGGCCCTTGACGCCGCCAAATGCCGTGCCCAGCCACTTGCGGCCCGTCACCAGCTGGAAGGGGCGGGTGGAAATCTCCTGCCCCGCGCCGGCCACGCCGATGATGACGGACTGGCCCCAGCCCCGGTGCGCGCACTCCAGCGCCGCGCGCATCACGTTGACGTTGCCGATGCACTCGAAGCTGTGGTCCACGCCCCAGCCTGTCATCTCGACGATGACCTGCTGGATGGGCTTGTCGTGGTCCTTGGGGTTGACGCAGTCGGTGGCACCAAAGGTGCGTGCCAGCTCGAACTTGTCGGGGTTGGTGTCGATGGCGATGATGCGGCCCGCGCCCGCCTTCTGCGCCCCGTGCACCACGGCCAGGCCGATGCCGCCCAGTCCGAAGACGGCCACCGTGTCGCCCGGCTGCACCTTGGCCGTGTTCTTGACCGCGCCCAGGCCGGTGGTCACGCCGCAGCCCAGCAGGCACACCTGCTCGGGGTTGGCCTCGGGGTTGACCTTGGCCAGCGACACCTCGGCCACCACCGTGTACTCGCTGAAGGTCGAGCAGCCCATGTAGTGGTACACCGGCTTGCCCTGGTACGAAAAGCGCGTCGTGCCATCGGGCATCACGCCCTTGCCCTGCGTGGCGCGCACCGACACGCACAGGTTGGTCTTGCCGCTCTTGCAGAACAGGCACTCGCCGCACTCGGCCGTGTACAGGGGGATGACGTGGTCGCCCACCTTCAGCGAGGTCACGCCTTCGCCCACCTCGACGACGATGCCCGCACCCTCGTGGCCCAGCACCGCCGGGAAGATGCCTTCGGGGTCGTCACCGCTGAGGGTGAAGGCATCGGTGTGGCACACGCCGGTGTGCGTGATGCGCACCAGCACCTCGCCCTTTTTCGGCGGCTCGACGTCGATCTCGACGACCTGCAGGGGCTGGCCAGCGGCGAAGGCAACGGCGGCACGGGACTTGATCATGGGGGTCTCCTTGAAAGGGGGGGCGGGGTTCGGTTCGGGCGTCATCGCAGGTAAGAGCGCACCAGCGTCGTGATGTCATCGGCCAGCTCGTCGACGCTGCGCTCGGCATGGAGTTGCTCGCGCACGTGCGACTCCAGGATCTCCGACATCAAGCCGTTGACGGCACCGCGCATGGCCGCGAGCTGCTGCAGCACGGGCGCACAGTCGGCGCCCGCTTCGAGCGCACGCTCGAGCGCCTCGGCCTGGCCGCGGATGCGGCGCACCCGGGTCAGGGCCTTTTTCTTGTCTTCGGGGGAATGGGGCATGGCGCGGCTCAGATAGTGGGGGGGAGTATACGACCACGGCGCCAGGCAAGGCACCTGGGGTAGGCTTTGTGCTGCGACGCAAACCGCTTTCAACGCCTTCACCACCCTGACCCCATGGCCGACCGTCCTCCTTCCGTGGCCCGCCGCGCGCGCCAAACCGTTCACCTGTGGGTGGAGTCGCTGCGCGACATGCTCACCTCGGTGGGCCCCGTGCTGCTGTTCGCCCTGGCCTTGCTGGCGGCGGCCTACTGGTGGCTCGACCCGCAACCGCCGCGCACCGTCACCCTGGCCACGGGCCCCGCGGGCAGCGCCTACGCCGAGTTCGGCCAGCGCTATGCGCAAGCGCTCGCCAGGGACGGCATCGAGGTGCAACTGCTCGCGTCCGACGGCCCCGCCTCCAACCTGCAGGCCCTGCGCGAAGGCCGCGCCGACGTCGCCTTCGTGCGCGGCGGCAGCGACAGCGGCCCCGAAAGCGACCTCGACGAGGACGAAGACCCCAACGAAGGCATCCTGTCCCTCGGGGCCCTGTTCTACGAGCCGCTGTGGATCTTTTACCGGCCTGCAGCGCTCCACGCCGAGGCCAACCCGGCCACGAAGAATGGGGCGCAAGCCCGCCCCGCCTCGCTGACCTCGCTCAGCCAGCTGCAAGGCCTGCGCATCAACCTAGACGAGGCCGGCAGCGGCGTGCCCGAGCTGATGCGCCGCCTGCTGCTGGCCAACGGCCTGGGGCCCACCTCGTTCATCGCCAGCGAGCTGCCCCCCAAGGACGCCGCCGAGGCCCTCAAGGCCGGCCAGATCGACGCCCTGGTGCTGATGACCGCGCC
The DNA here is from genome assembly GCA_001770725.1 of Burkholderiales bacterium RIFCSPHIGHO2_01_FULL_63_240. GTDB lineage: Bacteria > Pseudomonadota > Gammaproteobacteria > Burkholderiales > Burkholderiaceae_C > Aquabacterium. The sequence continues at coordinate 141,780 of MERU01000008.1, read as the reverse complement.
CGAGTCGCCCACGGTGCAAAGGCTGTTGCTGCACCCCGGCGTCGCGCTGGCCGAGGTGCCGCAGGCCGACGCGCTCTCGCGGCGCTTTCCTTTCCTGCAGACGGTGACGCTGCCGCGCGGCATGGTCGACCTCGCGCGCGACCTGCCGCCTGAAGACGTCGGCATGCTGGCCGCCACCACCGCCTTGCTGACCCGCGACGACACCCACCCCGCGCTGCGCCAGCTCTTCGCGCAGGCCGCACAGCAGATCCACGGCGGCGCGGGCTGGTTCAACGGCGCGCGCGACTTCCCCAACACCCGCACCAGCGAGCTGCCCGTCAGCACCGAGGGCGACCGCGCCATCAACGGCACACCGCCCTTCTGGCAACGCTACCTGCCCTTTTGGGCCAGCAACCTGCTCGAGCGCATGTGGCTGGTCGTGGGCGGCTTGATCGTGCTGCTGCTGCCGATTTCACGCGTGGTGCCGCCTTTGTATACCTACCGCGTGAGGCAGCGCGTGTTCCGCTGGTACGCGCGGCTGCAGGCCGTTGAAGCGCGCATGGAAGAAGGCGACGGCGACGCGACCGAGCTGCTCAACGAGCTCGATGAGCTGGACCGGGTGGCGAGCCAGATCACGGTGCCACTGGCGCATGCGGATGAGCTGTATGCGCTGCGCAGCAACATCGAGAAGACGCGGCGGAGGTTGTTGGGCAAGCGGGGGCAGGTGGCGAAGGCGGCTTGATGTTGGGGCATTGATTCGTTTCAAGACTTGTTTCACCTCGGCGAATGAGCACACCTCAGTTCGCCCCTTTTGCCCTGAGGGCCTCATAGAGCTCCGCAGGCCCCAACAAAATGCTCAGCAAGCCGCGCCGAACCTTCTCGGAATCAAGGGCCTGCTTGCTCATCAGGTCATGCGCCTCGAACGCATCGATGATGGCGTCTCGCAGAACCTCTCGCAGGTCGGGCGAGTCGGCAAAGCGTTCTTTGCTGTTGCTCATGGCCTGTTGCACCAACAAGTCCGACTCCAACAGCTTGCCCTTGAGCACGCTGTTCACGTAAATCAGCTTGTCGTCATCTGACAGATCGCCATCGAACAGGTCATTGACCTTCTGCACGATCTCCGACAGCTTGATCTTTTCCTTGTCCTGAATCTGACCGCTGCCGGGTGCCGTCATCGGGTCGAGCTTGTACTCGCCCTCGTTCTCACCCAGCACCAGGGCCGCGCCGCCTTGCTTCTTCAGCTTGTGGTGCGTCAGCGTGACCTTGGACAGGTCAACCCCTTCTCGCTCTTTGCCAAAGTCCAGCAGCGGCAACAGGCGCTTGAAGAAGATGGCGCGCTTTTCGATGGCCGTGTTGCCGTAGTCGAACATCTGCGACAGGAAGGCGTACACGCGCACGAAGGTAGCCAGGTCGCGCTTGAACAGCGTCAGGGCTTCCAGTTCGTCCTTGGCCCCTTGGCTTTTAGGCACTGCTGCATCATGGGCGTGTGTTGCCAAGGCCTCGTCCGCCGCTGCCTTGGCCGCCTTGAAGCGCTTGAGCAACCGATCGGCCACAGGCTCGATGGCGGCGACCAGCTGGGCCTGCGTGGCTTTGGGGTTCAGCTCCACCAGCACCACGCGCTCCACCTCGAAGTCGTCGTAATGGCCGGTGGCGTCCAGCTTGGCACGCAGGTCAAAGATCAGGTTCGGGTCGGTCACGCCGGCCAGCTCGGCCGTCTCGTAGTAGGTCTGGAAGGCTGCCAGGATCTCTTGCGGGTCGTTGGCGAAGTCGAGGATGTAGGTGGTGTCCTTCAACCCATGCGCGCCGTTGTAGGCCCGGTTCAGGCGCGACAGGGTCTGCACGGCCTGGATGCCGGCGAGCTTCTTGTCCACGTACATGCCACACAGCAAGGGCTGGTCAAAGCCCGTCTGGAACTTATTGGCCACCAGAAGGATCTGGAACTCGTCGGTGGCGAAGGCGTCGCGGATGTCGCGGCCTTTCAAGCCGGGGTTCAGCTGTCCGCTGTTTTCGGTGACCGGCTCGGGCAACGCCTTCGGGTCGTTCACCTCACCTGAATAGGCCACCAGGGTGCCCAGTGTGTAGCCCTGGGCCTTGATGTACTCGTCCACCGCCTGCTTCCAGCGGACGGCTTCCACGCGGCTGGCCACCACGACCATGGCCTTGGCATGGCCCTTGAGCAGCGGCTGCACGTTCTCCAGGAAGTGCTCCACCACCACCTGCACCTTCTGGGCGATGTTGTAGGGGTGCAGGCGCACCCAGCGCATCAGGCCCTTGAGGGCTTCGCTGCGCTCGACCTCTTTGTCGTCCCACTCTTTGCCGTTGTGGGCCAGCTTGAAGGCCAGCTTGTACGAGGTGTAGTTCTTGAGCACGTCGAGGATGAAGCCCTCTTCGATGGCCTGGCGCATCGAATAGACGTGGAAGGGCGCGGGCAGGTTGTCAGGCCCGGCCGGCAGATCAGGGTTGGGCCTGCGGCCAAACAGCTCCAGCGTCTTGGCCTTGGGCGTGGCGGTGAAGGCAACGTAGGTCACGGCCGATGCGGTGCCGGCCATGCCGGCCTTGGCGCTCATCTGAGCGGCCAAGATGTCTTCGGCGGACACCTCACCCCCATCGGCCAGGTCTTGCAGCTCTTGCGCGCTGAGCACCTGCTTGAGCTTGCCTGCGGCCTCACCGGTTTGCGAGCTGTGGGCCTCGTCGGCGATCACGGCAAAGCGTTTGCCTTGCGTGGCGGCCAGCTCTTGCACGGCCTTGAGCGCAAACGGGAAGGTCTGGATGGTGCACACCACGATCTTCTTGCCACCTGACAGGGCCTCGGCCAGCTCGCCGCTCTTGCTCTGGCTTTCGCCCTTGATGGTGGCCACCACACCGGCGGTGCGCTCAAAGTCGAAGATGGCCTCTTGCAGCTGGGTGTCGAGCACGGTGCGGTCGCTCACCACCAGCACGGTGCTGAACAGCTTGTTGTTGGCCGCGTCGTGCAGGTCGGCCAGGAAGTGCGCCGCCCAGGCAATCGAATTCGTCTTGCCACTGCCCGCGCTGTGCTGGATCAGGTACTTCTGCCCCACGCCTTCGGCCAGCACGGCCTGCACCAGCTTGCGGGTGGCATCGAGCTGGTGGTAGCGGGGGAAGAGCACGCTGGTGATGCGCTTCTTCTCGTCGCGCTTCGTGACCAGGTAACGGGCGATGATCTCCAGCCAGCTGTCGCGCTGCCAGATCTGCTCCCACAGGTAGTGGGTGCGGTGGCCCTTGCCGTTGGGCGGGTTGCCCGCTGCGCCGTGGTCGCCCATGTTGAAGGGCAGGAAGTAGGTGCTGGGCCCTTGCAGCTTGGTCGTCATCATCACCGTGCGGTTGGTGACGGCGAAGTGCACCAACGCCCCGCGGGGGAAGTCGAGCAGGGGCTCGGCAAAGGCCTTGCCCTTGGGCTTGGGGATGCGGTCGAACTTGTATTGGTCCACCGCCTCGTTGATGCCCTGGGTGAATTCAGACTTCAGCTCGGCCGTGGCCACCGGGATGCCGTTGAGGAACAGCACCAGGTCGATGATGTCGTCGTGGTTGGTGCGCACCTGGCGCACCACGCGCAGGCGGTTGGCTGCGTAGCGGGCCTCCAACTCCGGGTTCATGGCCAGCGCAGGCCTGAACTGGGCCAACTTCAGCGGAGCTTTCAGGCCCATCATTTCCAGGCCCACGCGCAGCACATGCAAGGTGCCCTGGTCGTCCATCAGCTTTCGCAGGCGGTCCAGCAGGGTGACTTCGGCATTCGCGCCATGAGCCTTGACGATGGCCGCCCAGGCGTCGGGCTGGCTCTCCTGCATCCAAGCCACCACGTCGGCGGGGAACAGGGCGCGGAGCGCGTCGTAGCCCTTGGCATCGCCTTCTGCGTACAGCCAACCATGGGCGGCCAAGTGATTGCAGATGTCGTTTTCGAATTCGATTTCTTTGTGCAAGGTCAACGTCTACTCCCTGTGGTTGGTGCTCAGTTTTCTTCCTGATCGTCGTCTTCGTCATCCAGCGGCTGGCCCTGCATCGCGCGGCTGACCGCCAGCTCAATGGCGTCCAACACATGCGCCTGCACCCTTTCGGCATATCGCTTGCGCCGGTTGTTGGACAGCGTGCCGCCGTTCTGGAAGATCGTCACGATCAGGTTGGCCAAGTCGCTGCCGCGCAGGTCATGGCGTTCGTTGATGTGGCGCTTCACCCGGTCAAACAGCCCCAGGAACTCCACCTCCTGGCGCATGTGCGTGTCCAGCGACGCCTCGGCCATGGCCAGGGTGAACGTGGCCGCTTCGCTCAGGTCCATGTAGCGAAACCAAATGTCCGCCTCCGGGGCCCAGTCGTAGGTGTAATGTTCATCGCCCCCCCAGGTCACCTGGCACAGCTGTCGGGCCGGCTTGCTGAAGGTGGTGAGCGCGTGCAGGTAGTCGGCCTCATGCTTCTTCATGGCCACCGAGATGGGCAGCAAGAACTGCGGTGGCAAGCGGCCCGACTGGCCCAAGCAATGGTGGATCAGGTAGCGCGACAAGCGTCCATTGCCATCCATGAAGGGATGGATGAACACGAACGCGAAAGACACCACCGCAGCATGCACCAGCGGATCCAGCTCTGCCGCCCGCTGGTTGGTCAGGCGCATCAGCCCATTCATCAGGGCCACTGCCAGCTCGGGCGCTGGCGGCACGTAGGTGACGCCAGCGGCACCAGGCACGTCCCGCTGCAGGCGGTTTTGCTCGGTGCGGAATTGAACGGCCTTGTCAAAGGGGTTGGAGATGGCCGCGTTCTGCAACTCCACCAGCCACGCTTCGGTGAGCGGGCGCTGCTCATGGGCTCGGCGCAGCAACGCAGCAAACAGGGCCGCCTTGTCTGCCGTGGGGGCCTCGCCCTCGATGGCAAAGGAGCCTTCGGTCTCGCTCAGGTAGGCCCAGTTCAAGGCCCTCTCCAGCATGGCTTCGCCCACCGATTCGGCAAAGGCTTGGGCTTGACCCAGGATGTCTTTGTCGATGAGCGCCATCAGCGCCGGGGTTTTGCGCACCACCGGGCAGAAATGCAGGTCACCCAGGCCATTGAACTCGATGCGCCAGCGGGCGTCCCGCTGGGCGGGGCCCACAAAGTAATGCGCAGGGTCAAACAGGGGGGCGTAAGCCGATGCCACTGCGGGGTCACCCAAGCCGGGCAGCCGTTGTTGATGCCAGGCTTCCCACAGGTGGCCCAGCTTGCGAGCGTAGATGCTGTTGGGCGTGGCTTGCACCCAGGCCACCAGCTCCGCCGGCGGGATGCGCCGCAGGGCGCTCACCAGCAGGTCCAGCCTCACGCCCTCATGCTTGAGGGCAAACAAGGCCTGCTGCAACAAGGTGGACTCGGGCGCCAGCTTGTGCGGCACCAGCATGGCGCCATCGTCCAGGCGCTCGATGCGGTTGACCGGCGCCAGCCTAGCCCGCTGCTTGCCCAGGAAGTCCGGGCCCCCCACGGCGCTCTGAATCCAGGCGTAGCCAATGTCGCTCATGTCAGCAGGGGCCTTTCGGGCAGAAAAATCTTCAGATTCGAAGAATTATCTTCAGAAATGAAGCCGGCAACGATTTTTTCTTCAGGCCGCGCGCGCAACTCACCAGACCGCCTGTGCGCCGGCCAGTGCGCAGAAAAATCTTCAGCCCGCCCACTTTTTCTTCAGAAACAAACCTTCAGGCAACTTTTTGTTCAGCCAACCTGCCGCTTGACCTCGTCCAGCGTTCGCCCCTCGGGTGTCTTCCACTCCAGCCAGCCATTGGCCGTGCGGCCCAGCAGAGCCACCGCCGCCATGCTGGGCGAGCGGAAGAGGTGGTCGCTCTGGAAGACGACGGTGTCGCCCTCGGCGCGCATCACGCCTTGCTCCAGCAAGCGCTGGCGGAAGTTATCGTCTGAGGTGCCCTGGATGGACGGCACGCTTTGCAGCCGCCCCATCGAGCCTTGCAGCACCACAAAGCCTTCTTCGGTGTACTGGCCGCGGCCCTTGGCGCCTGAGGCCTCGCACACGAACACCTCGGGGGCCTGGCCCGCCTCGCCCGCGCTGGCCACCGGGTCAAACAGCGAGAAGCCGAGCGTGGCCAGCAAGGTGCGGCCAGTGTCGAACATCTCCAGGCAGTCGGCCTCCATGGGCGGCGGCGTGTGGGGGCGCGAGCCGCCGTTGCCGTTTTCATCCGTGAAGCGGCCGGCTGCGCGGATGGCCTGCAGGCTGTGCCATTCCAGGAACAGCGCATGGGTCTGCGTGAGGCTGTGGGTGCGAGACACCATCACCAGCGCGCGTTGCCAGAAGGGCTTGGCCTTGTTGTGGTCCTTCAAGCGGGTGGGCAGGTCGCCGCTTTGGCCCACGTACACGCGGCGCTCGGTGCCATCGTCAGACTCGCCCACCAGGAAGTACACCGCCACCTGGGTGCTCTCGGGCATGGCCAAGAAGGTGGGCAACAGGCTGCGCGGCACCTCGATGACCTGCACGATGCGCGTGGTGAGCTCGGCCACGCGGATGCCGCGCGGGTCGCCACCTGGCAGGTAGATTTGGATGGTTTTGGGGGTGGGGGTCATGCGGCTTGCTCCAGAGCGGGGGCCAGGCCACGTACGTCGATCTGGCCGGTGACGGCGGCGGAGATGAGGGCGGAGCGGCGTTCGCGCAGTAGTTCAATGGATAGAACTGCCTCTTCAATCAGGTGGTCAAACTGCTCGGCCTGCGCGATCAGATAGTTCGAGATTTTTTGTTGCTCATCTGTCGGTGGAAAGGCAATCACGAGCGAGCGAATTTCTTCGACATTGATCCGCTTGAACGTTGATCCGATCATGCACACGGCCAATTGTTCTGTGACTACGGTGGAACGGATCACCAGTTGAAGGAAATCTGCAGGCGATTCAGGATCAATCCTGCGAAGAAGAACGACATCCTGTCCCATAGCGAACGGTGGATGGTCGACAGGAACCTGTGCTACCTCGCCCACGGTTGCATTTCTTGAAAAGATGAGGTCACCTGGGCGCGGATCACGCCCCCCCTCAATCAGCAACTCGTAGAAATGCTCGGTGGTGCGTTTCGCGTCTGCCAGCTCGACCCATCTGCTTTGCACCTCACGAATGCTAGCCAATGGGATGCCATCCTCGACAAACTCAGCCGTCACATGCTTGCAGTCGGTTGCTGTCCATTGGCGCTTCAGCGACGTGACCTCCCAATGCGCAGGCACCGCCCCCAACCACTCGACGCCCGAATCCTTCATCGGCACCGACGGGTCCAGCCCCTTGGTCACGGCGTGGGAGATGACGGCCTGGCGCTTTTCCTTGAGCAGGGTGATGAGCTGTTCTTGCTCGGCCACCAGGGCGTCGATCTTGGCGGTTTCGTAGTCGAGGAATTCCGCAATCGCGTGCTGCTCATCTAGGGGAGGGCAAGGCAGATCCATGGATCCCCATGCATCCATGCGCAAGGCCTTGGTCCCATGTCCAGCCTCATCCAAACGACTCAGGCTCTCAGCCTCAGCGCCACGAAGCATCCAGGCGAGGAAGTTTGGCTGAAGCCCCGCATTGGGAATCACGGCCTTGAGGTCCTGATTGATCGCCATGGGAACTTTAGCAGTCACCACCGGAAAGGTTCGGGCCAAGATCATTCCACGTACCACGACAAGGACTGAACCAGCGGGAATCAACGATGATGCGCCACTAGAAACCGCCTCATCCGAAATGTGGTCGGCGGTGTCATACAGGTTGGACACTTTCAGGTCCTTGGCTGAAGCCCAAGGGATACCGCCATCCCAATACGTCGTGTTGGCCTTATCCGGCGTGCCCCCGCTGCGCATCTCCACCATGTACTTCAAAGGTGTCACATGCCAGTGTGACGGCACGTTACCCAGCCAATCCACCCCACTGTCCTTGTACGCCGGATACCTCGGAAAGCTCATGCCGACAGCCCCTTGATCATGTCCAGGATGCGGTCGGTGGTGCGCTTCAGGTCGGCATCGATCTCGGCCAGCGGGCGCGGCGGCTTGAACACATAGAAGTGCCGGTTGAACGGGATCTCATAGCCCACCTTGGTCTTGTCCGGGTCGATCCAGGCGTCGGGCGCATGGGGCAGCACCTCGCGCTTGAAGTACTCGCCCACGTCTTCGGTCAAGGGCACGTTCTCGGTGTCGCGCAGGCTGGAGTCGGGCTGGGGCTTGCCTTTTTGCTTGCCTTTCTCAAACAGCACCACCTTTCCATCGGCATCGCGCAGCGGGCGCTCGACGGTGATGGTGTGGTAGCCAAAGGCCTCGTTGGCAAAGATGCGGCTGATGGGCTTGCCATCGTCATCCGTGGCTTCTTCAAAGCGGCCAAACAGCTGGGTAATGCGCTCGATGTGGGCGTCGCTCAGCTCTTTGCGTTTGCTGCCCAGGCTCTTGCGCATCTTCTGCCACATGCCGCTGGCGTCGATCAGCTGCACCTTGCCCTGGCGCGCCTTGGGCTTTCGGTTGCTGATGACCCAGATGTAGGTGCCAATGCCCGTGTTGTAGAACATGTCGTTGGGCAGGCCCACGATGGCCTCGACCAGGTCGTTCTCGAGCACGTAGCGGCGGATCTCGCTTTCTCCGCTGCCCGCGCCGCCCGTGAACAGGGGCGAGCCGTTGAGCACGATGCCGAAGCGGCTGCCGCCGTCTTTGACCGGGCGCATTTTGCTGAGCAGGTGCAGCAAGAACAGCATGGAGCCGTCTGACACGCGCGGCAGGCCGGGGCCAAAGCGGCCATCGAAGCCGCGTTGCTCGTGCTCTTTGCGCACTTCCTTTTCGACCTTTTTCCACTCCACGCCAAAGGGCGGGTTGGCCAGCATGTAGTCGAACTTCATGGTGGGGTGGCCGTCGTCGCTCAGGGTGTTGCCAAACGCGATGTTGGCCACGTCTTGCCCTTTGATGAGCATGTCGGCCTTGCAGATGGCGTGCGACTCGGGGTTCAACTCTTGGCCGTACACCGTCAGGCGGGCCTGTGGGTTCAGCTCGGCCAGGTACTCACCGGCCACGCTGAGCATGCCGCCCGTGCCTGCAGTAGGGTCGTACAGGGTGCGCACCACGCCGGGCTTGGCCAGCACCTCGTCGTCTTCAACGAAGATGAGGTTGACCATGAGGCGGATCACCTCACGCGGGGTGAAGTGCTCCCCCGCCGTTTCGTTGGAGATTTCAGCGAACTTGCGGATCAGCTCTTCGAACACCAGGCCCATCTGCATGTTGCTGACTTTGTCAGGGTGCAGGTCGATCTGGGCGAACTTCTCGGCCACTTGGTAAAGCAAGCCAGCCTTTGCCAGGCGCTCCACCTGGGCCTGGAATTCGAAGTGGTCGAAGATGTCACGCACATCGGCTGAGAAGCCCTGCACGTAGGTGAACAGGTTGTGGGCGATGTTGTCGGGGTCACCCACGAGTTTGGGCAGGTCCAACTCATCTTGGTTAAAGAACTTCAGACCGGTTTTCTTGAGCAAGAAGGGCTCGGGGTTCACGCCGAGTTTGGCCTTGGCTTCCTTTTCTTTGAGCACCGCTGGCTTGGTCGCTTCGAGCACGCAGTCGAGGCGGCGCAGCACGGTGAACGGCAGGATGACCTTGCCGTAATCGGATTGCCTGTAGTCGCCACGGAGCAGGTCGGCGACGGACCAGATGAAAGCGGACAGGGCCTGCTGATTCATTGCAATACCAAGTGATTTCGTTTTATGGAGCGGGTCAGATTGTCAGGCCAAGCCTAGAAGGGCACGTTCAAGCAGCTTGCAGGCGCTCCGCGAAGTCGCCGCCGCCGCTCACGGTCAGGATCAGCTTGTGCGTCGCCCTCGTCGCCGCCACATAAAACAACCTCGCCTCATCCCTCTCGTCCTCACCGGCCGCAGGCATCAACCCCACCCCCGGTATCGCCACCACCGGAAACTCCAGCCCCTTGCTGGCGTGCATGGTCATCACCTTGATGGCGTCCAGGCCCGGGTCAAACTGCCCGGTCTTCTTGCGCACCTGGTGCGGCAGCCGCATGCGCTGCAAGGCTTGGGCGGCCAGGTCCATCACCTGGTGGTCACGGCACAGCACGGCCATGTCGCTCCAGGCCTTGCCGCCGCTTTCATGCTGCGCCTTGAGCAAGCCCGCGATGTGCTCGACCTCGTCACGCAAAGAGGGCAGGCGCACGATGATGGGCGCATCGCCTTCGCGGCCGCAGCTCACCGGCTTGACAAGGGGGATGCCGTCTTCATCACGCTCTTCGGGCGACAACAAATCGGCCGCGATCAGGTTGGCCGTCTGCAAGATCTGCTTGGTGTTGCGGTAGTTGATCTTCAAGATGGTGGTGCGCCCCTGCGCCTGGATGCCCACGCTCTTGAAGCTGAACTGCCGCGTGCGGCTGCGCTCGTAGATGCTTTGTGCGTCGTCGTAGAGCAGCAGCAAGCTGTTGGTGCTCGGGTCCACCATCTGCGTCACCAGCTTGAGCCATTCGGGCCTGAAGTCGTGTCCCTCGTCGATCAAGATGGCCTGGTATTGGCCTGAGGGCACCTGGCTGCGGTCGACCGCCTTGATCACCAGTTCCACCAACTGGTCTGAGAAATTGCGCGCGCCTTGCACCGGCAGGCTCTGCCCGTACGCCTTGAGCTGGTCGTAGCACCACTTGTGGAAGTGCCGCGCGTGCACGCGGTCGGCCAGGCCCTTGGCGGCGAACACCTTTTGCATCTTCACCGCCAGGGGCTCGTTGAAGCACAGCACCAGGATCGGCTTGCTGGTGGGCGTTTGCGCCTTGGCCAGGTATTCAGCCCGATAACCCAAGATCATCGTCTTGCCCGAGCCAGCCACGCCATGGATCACGCGGTGGCCGTCGCCCAGGCTGCGCGCCAGCTGCTCTTGCTGAAGGTCCATCACCTTCATCACATCGGGCAGCTCGGCGTCGGGGTCGTTGTCGTCGAACAGGCGGCCTTGGGTCTGCACCCGCACCTCGGGGAAGAGGCTCCAGCGCACGCGGTCGAGCTGCGGCAGCGACATCGCGCCGCCAAAGGCGTGGGCGAACATGCCCCACAGCCTTTGCTGAAAGGCTTCCTCTTCAACCGCCTCGGTCATCTCGTCTTGGCAGATGACCAGGTGGGGCTCGATGGCCTGGTCCAGGCTAGCGGCTTCGAACTGCTTGCGGGTGATGCGCGTGAACACCACGCCGTGTCCCCATGGGAAGGCCAACTTGCCTTGGTAGGGGCCTGAGGCCTGGGTCAGTTGAGGGTCCCGCTCCAGCGCGTTGACGACCTCGATGGCGCCATGGCGCGCCTGGGCCAAGGGGTTCTTGACCACCTTGACCTGGCCGTCCACCAAGATCTCCCAGTACTGGCGGGTGGCTTTGTGGATGGTCTCCAGGCGCCAGTCTTTCGCCTCCAGGATCAGAACGCCACGCCGGGGATGCAGCACCACAAAGTCGGGCTGCGTCTGCTTGGGGCCCACGGGCACGTCGTACCAAAGCAGGTAGTCGTCTTCGAGCTTTTGCTCCAAGCGCTCGGCAAGGCGGCGCTCACCGGGGGTCATGCGCGCCAAGCAGGCGCCGATCGCGGGGATCAGCACCGCCATGGAAAACCTCGGACGAACTGCCGCTTGCTGGCCTGGTAAACGATCACCTCGCACTGCTCCCCTCTTGTACCGGTCAGCGTGTCCTTCTGGCGAGGCTTGACCCGACGAGGGCAAGCGTAACGGAATCCCATCCCTCCAAAGGGTGAGCCACGCCATCTGAATGGCCGACCCAAGCGCCAGGGTGGATCACGCGCCACACCGGGCCGCCCAGCGTCCGCATTCCCGATGAACCAAGCGGCTCAGGCCGAGGCGCGACATCGCCAGCCCGTTTGTCACGGATCGTAACTAGAGTGGTTCGCATTCGCTTTCGCTTTCCGCCACCCGCTGCTGCTCAGGAGTACCCATGCGCACGCTTTCCTGCCTCCCCACTGCCTTGGCCCTCGGCCTGGCCCTTTCGGCCACGGACACCGCCCACGCCGCCCCCATCACCCTCACCTTCCAGCAAGGCCTCAACGGTTACACCGGCACGCAAGACACCATCGTGCGCAGCAACGAGACCGCGTCGGGCACCGGCCAGTCGGGCAACGGCGACTCGCGCAACAGCAACTTCGGCTCGCTGGTCTCGCTGAGCATCGACGGCGACGACGGCAGCCCGGGCAGCAAGCCCAACCAGGGCCTGATCCGCTTTGACAACCTGTTCGGCACCGGCGCCGGCCAGATCGGCGCGGGCGACACCATCTTGTCGGCCACGCTGACGCTGCAGGTCTTTGACGTGGGCAGCGGCCTGACCGTGCACAACCTACTGACCAACTGGAACGCCTCCACCGCCACCTGGAACAGCCTGGGCAATGGCCTGCAGGTCGACGGCGTGGAGCTCGGCACGCAGGTGCTGGCCAGCTTCGGGGCCAACAACAGCAGCGCCAACGTGGGCCTTGGCGCACTGAGCATCGACGTCACCAGCAGCCTGCAGGGCATGCAGGCCGGCACGCTGCCGGGCTTCGGCTGGGCGCTGCTGCCCTTCGCCGCCGGCACCAACGGCATCGACGTGCATTCGAGCGAAGCCACCGAGCTGGCCCTGCGGCCCGTGCTGACCGTGCAGGTGCAAGCCGTGCCCGAAGCCCAGTCGCTGGCCCTGGCCCTGGCCGGTCTGGGCGCCGTGGGCGCTGTGGGCCTGCTGAGCCGTCGCCGCGTCCGCTGAACCACGCCCCACCGAGATTTCATCGCCCCACCCACATTCACTGGAGTCCCCCATGACGATCAACACCCACCGCCGCAGCCTGATCAAGGGCTTTGGCACCCTGCCCTTCGTGGGCGCCCTGGCCGCCCTGCACGCCCGCGAGGCCCTGGCCGCCGGCACCACCACCACCCGCGTGGCCAGCCCCTACGGCCCCATCGCCCCGGTCAACGACCTGACCACCGGCCTGCCCCTGCTGCAGCTGCCCGCCGGCTTCACCTACAAGTCCTACGGCTGGACGGGTGACCTGATGGCCAACGGCAAGCCCACCCCCGGTTCGCACGACGGCATGGGCGTGGTCGCCACGCGCAAGCTGGGCCGCAGCACCGAGTTCGTGCTGGTGCGCAACCACGAGCGCGGCACCGGCAGCGACGCCACCTTCTTCGGCGCCCCCGGTGTGTACGACAGCGCCCCCAGCACCGCTGGCGGCAGCAGCTACTCGGCCGGTGGCAACACCAACCTGACCTTCCGCGACGGCAACTGGGTCAAGACCGAACCCAGCCTGGGCGGCACCCGCACCAACTGCGCCGGCGGCGTCACGCCCTGGGGCACCTGGCTGAGCTGCGAAGAAGTCGGCTCCGACAGCGTCAGCGCTAGCGGCAAGAAGCACGGCTACGTCTTCGAGGTCACGGCCGACCCGCTGCAGACCACCGGCCAGCCCATCGTCGGCATGGGCCGCTTTGCGCACGAAGCCGCTGGCGTCGACCCCGCCACCGGCATCGTCTACCTGACGGAAGACAGCAGCGGCAAGTCCGGCTTCTACCGCTACGTGCCCGTCAACCCCACCGGCGCGCCGGGCTCGCTGGCGCAAGGCGGCACGCTGCAGATGGCCAAGGTCGTCGGGCAGAACAACGTCAGCGTGATCGGCGCGCTGGTGGGCGACACGCACGCGCTGGAGTGGGTCAACATCGCCGACCCGGACGCCAACCGCGGCACCGCCACGGGCGTGGGCGGCACCAACACCATCTCGAACACCGCTGGCCCCTTCCGCCAAGGCTGGGCACAAGGCGCGCTGCGCATGAACCGCGGCGAAGGCGTGTGGTACTTCGAGGGCAAGCTGTACGTGATGGACACCTCGGGTGGCCCCGTCTCGCAAGGCACCATCTGGGAGCTGGACCTGGCCACGCAGGTGATGAAGTGCATCTACGCCTCGCCCAGCGCCAACGTCGGCACCATGGGTGACAACATCACCGTCAGCCCGCGCGGCGGCATCCTGATCTGCGAAGACGGCTCGGCCGTGGTCGACGAGTTCGGCATGGGCCTGCGCCTGATGTCGCTGCACGACGACGGCAAGGTCTCCATCTTCGCCAAGAACAACATCAACGTGACGGCCGCCCAACTGACGGCTGCCGGCAAGCTGGCTTCGCTGGCCGACGACCACCGCGACAACGAGTTCTGCGGCGGCTGCTTCGACCCGAGTGGTCGCTACCTGTTCGTCAACATCCAGACCCCGGGCGTGACCTTCGCGATCACCGGTCCGTGGGCCAAGGGCTCGCTCTGATCCCCCCGCATCCCAGACACAAGGCATCCACCATGAAACTGCATCACATCGCCCTGGCCGCCATCGCGGCCGCCACCTTCGCCACGCAAGCCCAGGCCGCCGTCTTCAACGGCGCCACCACGGCCGGTGGCAACACCTTCGCCGACTACACCAGCGGCTCGGCCCTGAGCTTCGACCTGGACCTGGCTTCCAAGGCCCCCATCACGCTGAACTTCACCCTGGAGTCGGCCGACTTCAGCGGCGACGCCATGACCTTCAACGCCCTGGTGCGCAACCTCAGCGGCCTGGGTTTCGACAGCGTGCGCGTGTCCCTGTCGGGCATCACCTTCGCGGCACCGGCCGGCACCATCACCACCGATGGTTTCTCGGGCGTGAGCGCGTCGACCCTGACGGCCACCGAAGCGATGGCGCGCTTCTCGCCGGAGTTGACCAGCGAGTTCTACATCGGCAACCCGTTGGCCAACGCCAGCGCTGCTGACTGGACGCTGAACCTTGAAGGCCTGAAGGCCGGCCAGCAGTTCTCGGTGACCGTGGCCGTGCCTGAGCCCGAGACCTATGGCTTGATGGCCGCTGGCCTGGGCGTGATGGGCTTGATCGCCCGCCGCCGCAAGGCCGCTTGATCGCGGCCTTGATCAAGGTTTGAAGGGGGCACCAAGCGAACAGCGCGGCCCCCGCTCACCCAACGCCTGGCACCGACCAGGCGTTTTTCATCGGGTGCCGGCTACGGCCCGCAGCCTGTGCTGGCCAGGTGCAGGCCTGAGGCCGGTTCAATCCGCCTTGGGGCGGCCCTTCTTGATGGGCGCCAGACCGGTCAGCAGCGCGCGCACCTTGGCGTCGCTCAGCGCTTCGAGCGCCTGCAGCCCGGCGCGCAGCACCTCGCTCTTCTTGACGGGCTGCTTCCACTCGATGGCGCGCAGCTTGATGCGGTCGATGATGTCGAAGTCCGACTGCGGCATGGTGAACGAGTCGCGCACGACCTTGGGCTCTTTCGCAGCTTTCGGCGGCTTGGGCAACTTGGCTTGCTTGTCAGCCTTTTCTGCCTTGGCGGGCGCTTGTGGCTTGGCGGAAGCGGGCTTCTTCGCCACCGGCTTATTCAGGGCCGGCTTCCTGGCTGCAACCTTCTTGGCCGGGGCCCGGGTGGCAGCCGCCTTTTTGGCGGGGGCTTTTTTCGCCACGACCTTCTTGACCGCCGCCTTGGGGCCAGAAGCCTTGCCGGGGGCGGCTTCCTGGGTGGCGGGCGCGGTGGATGCCGTCGCCTCGGAGGCTGGCGAGATGAGCTGGTTCATGACTTCGTGACAAGAATGTGAAAACACTCATATCGTATTGACATTTGCCCCCACCTGGCAAGGTCGGCATCCCGACAAACCAAGTTCGGAGAGGTCCGTTCAGCTCATCAGGACCCAAAAATCAATGGCACGCGACCGGCAAGTGCCCGCCTTCGTGCTCGCGAACCTGCACCATGACCATCTGGCCTGCTTGCATGTCCTCGAGTTGAACACCCGGGGTGCTGCGGGTCAGGGCCCACTCCTGCATGTCGCTGGCCTGCACCCAGGCCAGACCGATGCGGGGCAGAACCTCGATCACCTTGACGGCAACCACCTTGGTTTCAGCAAGTGCTTGATGCATGTCGAACTCCTCAAATGACCACCACAAGACACGGCGTCCTGTTTCCGGATTGTCGTGGAGGAGTCACGATTTCGAACTGATCCCCCCGCGTTCCGACTGAGCCTTTCGGCTCATCTGAACGCGGAATGATCCGATCGGATCATGGGGCGTGGCGGGGGCTTCGGCAGCCGTGTCATCGGCCTTGCCCAGACTCGCGGGCACTGAACCTTTTCCGGAGCCGTCCCATGAAGTCCATCGTCCGCCCCGCCCTGCTTGCCGCCGCCCTCAGCCTGGGCCACGCTGCCCACGCAGCCAGCCCCGTTGCCATCACCGAGTGGATGTACAACGGCGTCGAATTCATCGAGCTGACCAACCTGGGCAACACCGCCGTGGACATGACCGGCTGGTCCTTCGACGACGAGTCCAACACCCCGGGCAGCACGAGCCTGTCGGCTTTCGGCCTGGTCGCCGCTGGCGAGTCGGTCATCCTGGCTGAGGACGAGGCCAGCGACTTCCGCAACTTCTGGAACCTGGCCAGCTCGGTCAAGGTGATCGGCGGCAACACCCAAAACCTGGGCCGCAACGACCAGATCTACATCTACGATGCCAGCGGCGCCGTGGTCGACTCCCTGCGCTTTGGCGACTCCTCCTACGTTCCCGGCAGCATCCGCACCCTGGACATCAGCGGCAACCCCCGCAACCTGGCCTCGCTGAACGACGCCACATCGATCAACTGGGTGCTCTCCAGCGCCGGTGATGCGTTCGGCTCGATCAACTCGACGGTCGGCACCTTCGTGGCCAACCCCGGCGTGTTCGCCCTGGCCCCCGCCGTGCCCGAGCCCACCAGCGTGGCCCTGCTGCTGGCTGGTGTCGCCGTGGTCGGCGCCGCTGCTCGCCGTCGCGCCTGAGCGCCGGAACGATCCCCCCAGACAACGCAACACCGAGATCCAACATGAAGTTCAACCTCATCCTGGGCGCCGCACTGGCCCTGAGCACCCTGGGCGCCCAAGCCGCTGGCCTGGACCTGTCGCGCTACCAGCTCTCCGCCACCCACCAGATTGACCGCCTCGATAACCTCGACGGCATGGGCCTGGAGGCTTCCGCCGTGACCTACGCCGCCGACCGCGGCACCCTGTTCGTCGTCGGCGACGAGGGCAAGGGCGTGATCGAAATCACCCGCACCGGCACCGTGGTGGGCACCATGGCCCTGAACTGGGCCGGCACCGGCAGCACCAACAACGACGCCGAAGGCCTGACCTACCTGGGCAATGGCCGCCTGGCCCTGGTCGATGAGCGCCCGCAGCGCGCCTACAGCTTCACCTTCGCCGCTGGCGGCACGCAGGCCCTGGGCACCACGCCCTACGCCACCATCAGCAATTACAGCGCCAGCAACATCGGCATCGAAGGCATCAGCTACGACGCCCGCAACGGCAGCTTCGTGACCGTCAAGCAGGACAACGACCCGCTGCGCCCTTCGCGCGGCCCGCAGGAAGTGCGCGCCGGCTCGCTGAGCTTCGGTCTGGGCACGGGCAGCACCAGCTTGCCGATCCTGTTCGACGCCACGCTGATGGGCCTGGACAGCCTGTCCGACGTGCAGGTGCTCTCTGGCGTGAACAGCCTGTCGGGCACCGACCTGGACAACCTGCTGATCCTCAGCCTGGACTCGCGCAAGCTGGTTGAGGTCACCCGCACCGGTCAGCTGGTCTCCAGCCTGGACCTCAGCGGCCTGACCACCCAGGGCATCGAAGGCGTGACCGTCGATGAGCAGGGCGTGATCTACGTGGTGGCCGAGCAGGCCCAGGACGCCGGTGCGCCGCTGAACGCCACCTCCACGCTGTTCGTGCTCAGCGCCCCGGCTCCCGCCGTGCCCGAGCCCGAAACGTTCGGCCTGCTCGTGGCTGGCCTGGCCGCCCTGGGCGTCGCTGCCCGCCGCCGCCAGCGCGCCTGAGGCAGGGCATCCAGCGCTGCATGCGCTGGACGCGCCCAACGGGCTGACGCGGGATGCGTCAGCTCAGCCACTCGATGAGCTTCTTGCGGGTGTCGTCCTGCAAGAAGTACTGGGTGTGCATCACGCCCTTGGCCGCCGGGAAGCTCAGGTAGCGCTCGGCGGGCACCTGCAGCGCGCCGCCCCAGGTCGACATGCCCAGCGTGGGCACGACCAGGTCGTTGGGCTGGGTGTCGAACACGCGGTCGATCACCGAGTCCACCCCCGTGCAGAAGGCCGCGCCCAGGCCGAAGCCCGCCGGCTCGAAGTCGGCGCCGATGCCGTACAGCTCGGTGCCCGGCAGCGGCGTGGTGTTGAGCTGCTTGAGGAAGTCGTTCTCGGGCCGCATCGAGGCCAGGCCGTCCAGGCCCTTGAGGCCCGCATGGCCGATCACCTTGACGGCTGCCATCACCACCTCCAGCGCGTCGGCCCAGTCGGGCGTGGCCGAGGTCAGGTTCAGCGCGGTGGTGGTGCGGTCCAGGAAGGCGACGACGTGATCCGGATCGGCCAGCGGCGTGCCGGCGTTGGCCGCCCCCACCAGCACGATGCGGCGCACCTTGAAGCGGCTGGCGTCGCCGCCGCACAGCGC
Organism: Burkholderiales bacterium RIFCSPHIGHO2_01_FULL_63_240; assembly: GCA_001770725.1. Taxonomy (GTDB): domain Bacteria; phylum Pseudomonadota; class Gammaproteobacteria; order Burkholderiales; family Burkholderiaceae_C; genus Aquabacterium. The sequence goes on along the minus strand of MERU01000008.1, from coordinate 123,429 downwards.
AGGCAGGGCCAGCAGGCGGCTGAGCAATCCACCACGGCTGTGGCAGACGATGTCGACCTCGAGCTTGGCGTCGGCCGGCATCTGGCTGAAGAACCAGCGGGCGTTTTCCATCGGCGAGGCCGAGACGCTCGGGTGGTCGAACGCGAAGGAGCGCTGGCCATAGCGCGGCAGCAGCGTGCCCAATGTGCCGGTGTCCAGGCCCCCGAAGGCCGCGCGCGACGAGCTGAAGGTGCCGTGCACCCACAGCAGCGCCGGGCCCTGGCTGAGGTCGGCCCAGTCGGCGGCGGTCAGGGCGGGGCGCTCGGCCGAGGGGAAGCGGCTGAGGTGGTGCGGGCGCTTTTTGTTTTCCCAAAAGCCCATGGCCGCGTCGATGACGGGGCCGAAGATGGCGTCGCCGATGGGGTAGATCAGCACCTTGAGCAGCTTGCGCCCGACCAGGCCGATGAGGCTGCGCGTGGTGGCTTGCTCGGCCAGCGTGGGCGGCGCCACAGCCACTTCTTTGGGGATGCGGTAGCGCAGCGACGGCCCACCACCGCGCGTGGCCGCAGGCTGCACGTTCAGGTCGTCGTCCAGCGGGTAGTGCCAGTGCATGGCGCCGGCTTCGTCGATGGACAGCACCACCTGGCCGTGGTCAGGGCCCGGGTCGGCGGCTTCGAGCTCGAAGGCATCGGCGCCATCGGGGCCGCGCATGGACGTGGCCGCCAGCGGCTGCGGCACGACGTTGACTTGCAGCTCGACGGTGGCGACTTCCTCCAGGCCCGCCTGGGCCAGGGCCGCGTCCAGCGCAGGCGTGACGAGCTCTTCGCCGCGCGTGCCGGGCTGGCGCGGGGGCAGCACGCGGGCCTGGCCCGTGAGGCCGGGCGCGCGCAGCGTGAGGTTGCCGCCGAGGGAGATGGCTTGGCTGCCGCCGTGCAGGGTGGTCATGGTTGGGGCTCCGGGGTGGACGAGGGGGATGACGTGGATGAGGGTTTGCGGCTCAGGGTCAGGCCGGGGTGGCCATAGAAGACGTAGGCCAGGCGCGTGAGGCTGTTGGGCTCGGTGTCGGCGAAGCGGGCGCGCATCTCGCGCAGCACCTCGGCCACGGGGCGCGGTGCGTGGCCGGCATCGCCAAAGACCTGCTCGTAAAAGCCCAGGGCGATGTCGCGGGCCAGCTGGTCTTCGACCGACCACAGCGGCGCCAGGAAGCCCCGAAAGCCGCCCTTGATGGCCTCGCCCGCGAAGCCCGAGAACGAGGCCAGCAGCTCGCTGGCCTTGCCCACCTGGCAGGCGTTCATGAACAGAAAGGGCGACGAGCGCTTGCCCAGGGGCGCGTTGGCGAACACCAGCGGGCTCAGGCGCATGCCGTCGGCCAGGATGACGGCCGCGTCCAGCGCGTGTTGTTGCATCGCCTCGCCGTGGCAGGCGAAGTGCACGGCCTCGGCACCGTGGCCCGGGTCAACGTCGCCCAGCCGCGCGGTGAGCAGCTTCTTGATCTGCGGCGCGTCGGCGGCCAGTTGCACGGCCTGGTAGCGCTGCACCAGCTGGGCGCCTTCTTCCATGGCCTGCTGCAGCTTGCGCCAGCCCGAGCGTGCGGCGTAGTCGCCCACCACGGCGGCCATGTGCTGCACCTCGATGTGGGCGCGCGGCGGCAGCTCGCTGTGGTCGAGCGGCCAGCGGCCCAGGTTCACCTGGCAGCCCAGCAGCGGCGGTGCGTCGGCGATGAGCTTGTCGGCGTCGTCGAACAAGGCCAGCTCCCAGGGCACGTGGGGCTCGGCGGTGAGCAGCAGCACGTTGAGCGCACGTTGCTCGCCCGCCGCCTGCATGGCGCGGTGCACCGTGCGCAAGGCCTGCCAGAGCTCGGGCGGCGCCGCGTCGTGGATGGTGCGGCCCAGGCCCGTGACCATGAGCTCGGCCATGTCGAGCAAGGTGGCCTGGTGCACCTCGGTGATCACCTTGCCACCGAACTCTGCGCCACCGGTGCCCAGGTCGGAAGGCACCGCCTGATGCAGCAGGTCGGTGGTGTGCGGCGAGGTGAAGCGCCACACGAAGCGGCCCTGGCTGGGGTCGCCATCGGGCTGGTCGATGACGACGGTGAGGTCCACGGGGGGCAAGCCGGTCTGCACGTTCACGGCGCTGGCCTGCGGTGTGGATTGCGTCCAGACTTGGCCATGGCCTTGCACGTGCGCAGGCTGGGGTTCGGCGCCTTGGGGTTGGCTGGCCACCACCGCGATGCGGCGCAGCGCCATGCCGCACACCTGGCCTTCGAACAGGTAGAGCACGCGCAGGCTGCTCAGGCGCGTGGGCTCGTCACTGGCCAGGCCGGGTGCCACCAGTTGGAACTGCACGGTGGCGTCACCCGGGCGGGCGCGGTTGACCTGCAGCGTGGCTTGCAGGCCCTGGCCTGCCGGCGCCTCGAAGCCGTCGACGATGAGTTGCACGCCCAGCTCGAAGGTTTGCACGTTGGCGGGCAAGTCCAGCACCACCGGGCCACCGATGACGCCGGCTTGCGCCTGCTCGGCCAGGCCCACGGTGACGGTGAAGGCCTGGCGGGGCTGGACGGTGTCGGGCGCGTCCAGGCGAGGGTGGGCGCTGAAAGGCTGCGGCGGCGTGGACGGCGCGGCGGTTTCAGGCAGGGCCTCGGGCATCGCTTCGGGGGCCATCTCGATGGCGAAACTCGGCGGCTCGGCGCCGGCCATTTCCGGGGTCGCCACTTCAGGAAGCGCCGTCTCTGGCGGCATCGCGTTCTGGTGCTGGGTGAAGGGGCTGCGCTCCTGGTGCTGGACTTGCTGCTGCACCTGGCCAAACTGCTCCTGACCTGTGTGCGGCCGACGGCTGGTTGCGGGTTGGCGGGTCGGCGGAGCCGCCATCGCAGGCGACGTCACCGGGGCCTGAACAGGCCTGCCCTGGGCTGGGCGCGGCGGCTGCACGCCCACGAAGCGATCGCCGTCCAGCACCACGGCATCGCGGTCCAGGGGCGCTTGCAGCGCGCTGTCGTTGGCCGAACGAACGGGCGCCGACATGAATTCGTGCAGGTCGAGCACGCGCTTGAGCGTGGCCTGCGGGTCGGCCTGGCGCACGCGTTCGCGCGCCCAGTCCATCGGGAAGCTGTACCAGTAGACGGTCAGGCCCTCGACGCGCCGCACCGCCAGGGTGTCGGCTTGGCTGGCCAGCAGGCGGGGCAGGGCGTCTTGCGCCAGCAAGGTGGCCGGCAGCAGCAGCGCGGGCAACACGCGGGGCGGATCGGTCAGGTCCCAATCGTGGTCCTGGTCCTGCTGTGGTGTGGCCATCGTGACTCCCCTGTCGTGTGCCTGCGGCTGAGCGCCGTGGGGGAGCATGCCACGGGCAGGTGGCGGCTTGCGCGTGTTTTGTCGCGGCCTTGACCGTCAACAGGTGTCTCCCCCAAGCCTTAGGGGGACACAGGCACGAGCGGCCCAGGCGGCCCCTCGTCCTTGAGCTCCGAGAACTTCTGCGCCATCGTGGGGTTGCCACGCGTGAGCTTCTTGATCGTCACATCCTGAGCCTTGTCATTGGCCAGGCGCAGGTTGCGATCTGCGCCCAGCAAGGCCTCCTTGGTCTTTTGAAGGTGGTCGATCGACTTGTCGATTTCGGTGATGGCCGTCTCGAACCGCCTGGAGGCCAGGTCGTAGTTCTTGGCAAACGCCGTCTTGAACGAATCGAGTTCGTTCTCGAAGTTCGTGATGTCGATGTTCTGGGCCTTCACCAAGGCGAGCTCGGTTTTGTACTGGAGTGAATTCATCGCCGCATTGCGAAGCAAGGTGATGATGGGGATGAAGAACTGAGGCCGCACCACGTACATCTTGGGATGGCGATGGGACACATCGACGATCCCTGAGTTGTAGAGCTCGCTGTCAGGCTCCAGCAAGGACACCAGCACGGCGTACTCGCAGCCTTTTTCTGTCCGGTCCTTGTCGAGCTCCTTGAGGAAGTCCTCGTTGCGGCCCTTCGTGGCGGTGCGGTCGCTCTCGTTCTTCATCTCGAACATGACCGAGACGATCTCCGTGCCCGCCTCGTCCTTGTCCCTGAAGATGTAGTCGCCCTTGCTGCCGGTGCGCGCGTCGTTGTCTTTCTCGAAATAGGCGCGAGGAAAGGCCGTGGCCCTGATGCGGTTGAACTCGGTCTCGCAGTGCTGCTCCAGCGTTTCGCCCACCATCTTGGTCGACAGACGGGCCTTCATGTCGCGCAGGCGCTCGATCGCGTCGTCGCGGTCCTTGATCTGCGTCTCGTACTTGTCCTTGAGCGATTTCTCGGCGAGCTGCTTCTCGAGCTCTGAGCGCTCGAGGCTGCCTTTGAGCTCATCGCGCTCTTTCTCGACCGCGTTCACGGCTTGCGTGATGGCCAGCTTCTGAGCCGTGGCGATGGCATCGAGCTGCGCCTTCAGGCCTTGGATCTCGGCGTCTTTGCTTGCAGCCGTTTTCTGCAACTCAGCCAGCAGCTTGGCTTCGGCCAACCTGGTTGCGGCCTCTTTGTCATGCCTGGCCTGGGCCAGCTCGTTGGCCAGTGCATCACGCTGCTTTTCGACCGTGCTCAAGGCCTCGTTCACGGCCAACTTCTGCGCGACCTCACCGGCCTGCAGCTTGGCCTTCAATTGCTGGATCTCGACCTCTTTGGCCGAGGCCTGCATTTGCAGCTCATGGGTGACCTTGCTGGTCGCCAGCTCGACGGCGTTTTGCTTTTCCTGCTCGGCCAACGCCAAGCGTTCATGCAGTTGCTGATCGAAGTCCTTGTCACGCACCTGCTTGAGGATGTCCGCGTACCCGGCCTCGTCGATCTTGAACGCCTTGTGGCAGTGCGGGCAAATGATCTCGTGCATGTCAAAGCTCCTCCTTGAATCACTCTAAACCAACGCTCGTTCGGGCAGGTCACGGGTGCCGATCAGAAGCAAAAACGCCCGGGTGGCCCGGGCGTTTGCGTGTTCCAACGAGACATCAAGCATCGATGTTCGTCGCCCTCAGCGCATTGCTCTCGATGAAGTCCCGACGCGGCTCCACCTCGTCGCCCATCAGCATCATGAACACCTTGTCGGCTTCGATGGCGTCCTCGATCTGCACGCGCAGCAGGCGGCGCACGGTCGGGTCCATCGTCGTTTCCCACAGCTGCTCGGGGTTCATCTCGCCCAGGCCCTTGTAGCGCTGGCGGCCCACGCTGTTCTCGGCCTGGCCAATCAACCAGGCCATGGCGGCGCGGAAGTCGACCACCTTGGCTTCCTTGGCCTTTTCGCCCTCGCCGCGGCGCACAAAGGCGTCGGACGTGAGCAGGCCGTTGAACTTCAGACCCGCTTGCGTCAGGGCCTCGTAGTCGGCGCCATGCACGAAGTCGGCCGTGATGATCGAGTACTTGGTGTTGCCGTGGAAGATGCGGCTGATGCGCAGGATGTGCTTGTCGGTGCGCGCGTCGAACTCGGCCGTGACTTCGGCGTTGTGCAGCGCAGCCTTCAGAGCCACAGCGCTCTTTTCGGCCTCTTCCAGGCTGTCGAGGTTGAGCGTCAGGCCGTTGGCGATGGCGCGCAGGGCCTCGATGTCCATCCAGTTGCCCAGGCGCTCGACCACGTTGTTGGCCTTGACGTAGGCGGTGGCCAGCTCTTGCAGCGGCTCGCCCGAGATCGAGGGCTTGCCCTGACCCGGCTCGACCACGGCGCCGTCCAGCGCCACCTTCATCAGGTAGTCGTCCAGCGCGTGCGCGTCCTTGAGGTACTGCTCGTTCTTGCCGTGCTTGACCTTGTAGAGCGGCGGCTGCGCGATGTAGATGTGGCCGCGCTCGACCAACTCCGGCATCTGGCGGAAGAAGAAGGTCAGCAGCAGGGTGCGGATGTGGGCGCCGTCCACGTCCGCGTCGGTCATGATGATGATGCGGTGGTAGCGCAGCTTGTCGGGGTTGAAGTCGTCGGTGCCCGCACCGCGCCCGATGCCCGTGCCCAGGGCCGTGATCAGCGTGAGGATTTCGTTGCTGGTCAGCAGCTTTTCGTAGCGGGCTTTTTCGACGTTCAGGATCTTGCCGCGCAGGGGCAGGATGGCCTGGAACTTCCGGTCGCGGCCTTGCTTGGCCGAGCCACCTGCGGAGTCACCCTCCACGATGTAGATTTCGCACAGCGCCGGGTCTTTTTCCTGGCAGTCGGCCAGCTTGCCGGGCAGGCCCAGGCCGTCGAGCACGCCCTTGCGGCGCGTCATCTCGCGAGCCTTGCGGGCGGCTTCGCGGGCACGCGCGGCTTCGACGATCTTGTTGCAGATGATCTTGGCGTCGATGGGGTTTTCGAGCAGCCAGTCGGTCAGCAGGCGGCTGACGATGTCTTCCACTGGCGCGCGCACCTCTGAGCTGACCAGCTTGTCCTTGGTCTGGCTGGAGAACTTGGGCTCGGGCACCTTGACCGACACCACACAGGCCAGGCCTTCGCGCATGTCGTCACCGCCCACGTCGACCTTGGCCTTCTTGGCCAGCTCGTTGTCTTCGATGTACTTGTTGATGACGCGGGTCATCGCGGCGCGCAGGCCCGTGAGGTGGGTGCCGCCGTCGCGCTGCGGGATGTTGTTGGTGAAACAGAGCACGTTCTCGTTGTAGCTCTCGTTCCACTGCATGGCCACTTCCACGCCGACGTTGGTGCCGTTCTCGGACACCTTGTCGCCTTGCGCATGGAAGATGTTGGGGTTGAGGATGTTCTTGCCCTTGTTGATGAACTCCACGAAACCCTTGACGCCACCGGCGTAGGCGAAGTTGTCTTCCTTGTTGTTGCGCTCGTCGATCAGCCGGATCTTGACGCCGTTGTTCAGGAAGCTCAGCTCGCGCAGGCGCTTGGCCAAGATCTCGTAGTGGTACTCGTTGTTCTCTTTGAAGATCTCGACGTCGGGCAGGAAGTGCACCTCGGTGCCGCGCTTGTCGGTCTCGCCGATGACCTTCATGGGGCTGACCTCGACGCCGTCGCGCACTTCGATCACGCGGTCTTGCGGCACGCCCTGCTTGAACTCGATGTAATGCACCAGGCCATCACGGCGCACCGTCAAGCGCAACCACTTGGACAGGCCGTTCACGCAGGACACGCCCACGCCGTGCAGGCCACCCGAGACCTTGTAGCTGTTCTGGTTGAACTTGCCGCCGGCGTGCAGCTCGGTCAGGGCGATTTCAGCAGCCGAGCGCTTGGGCTCGTGCTTGTCGTCCATCTTCACGCCGGTCGGGATGCCGCGGCCGTTGTCGGTCACCGAGATCGAGTTGTCGGTGTGGATGGTCACGACGATGTCGTCGCAGTGACCGGCCAGGGCCTCGTCGATGGAGTTATCGACCACCTCGAAGACCAGGTGGTGCAGACCGGTGCCGTCAGACGTGTCGCCGATGTACATGCCCGGGCGCTTGCGCACCGCCTCCAGGCCTTCCAGGATCTGGATGCTGCCTTCGCCGTAGCCAGCCGAGATCTGAGCTTCGGTTTGCGGCGCAGGTTGCTCAGGTTGCTGGTCAGGGATCGCAGTGGTGTCGCTCATGTCGGGCCCGGCAGTAAAAGTACCCCAAAGACGGTCTTCAGGGGTCTGACATTTTAGCTTGTTTCACCCCCATGCCACGCCGGTCCTGGGCGCTGCGCCGACCCTTCCGCTTGCGCAGCCACAGCATGACGCCGGTGACGCTCAGCATGGCGATGCCCACGCCCGTCAGGCACACGAAAAACTGCATCGGGCGCCCCCCCACCGCCGCCATGTGCAAGGTGGTGATCCAGGTGCGCAAGGTGTCGCCACCTGCCCCGCCAGTGGGCAGCCATGTCGATGCGACCACTCCCGTGCGGCCATCGATGCTGACCCGGGTCAAGCCCCAGCGCTCGGAAACATCGCGGTCGGTGCGCGCGTAGTAGTTGTAGAGCGCCGTGCGCGGGTCATAGATGAGCATGTACTCGTCGAACACCGCGAAACCCCGGGCACGCCCCAGCTCGGCCATGCGGGCGCGTCCGATGTCCCGGGCCTGATGCCAGGTGATATGCGCCTGCAGCAGGGGTCGGGACAACCGGGTCACGACCGGATCAGGCTGGTAGGCCAGCAGGGTGCGCGTCACCGGCTCGTACACCTGGCGCAGGTTGAAAGCCACACTGCTCCACGCCAACACGAACAGCATGGCCCACAACCACAGCCCGCCAGCGCGATGCAGATCGAAGGTGAGCTTGTGCGATCCAGCGCCCCAGCGCAATGTCCAGGCTGGCCTCCAGCGGGCAAGCCAGGGCCGTGCGCCCGGGTGGCGTGACCGTTTTGGAAAGGTGATGATGGCGCCCACGACACAATCCACCGTCCACAACAGCGCGATCATCCCCATCAGAACCGCACCGGCCTTGCCCAGCGCGAGCGAATCGTGCAGGCGCAGAACAAAGGGCATCAGGTTACGCGCCCCTTGGGACAGGTCTCCCCACTTGCGCGCACCCTGCAGCTCGCCGGTGTACGGGTTGACGAACACCTGGTCATTGGCCAGTTCGGGCGTCAAGCCGGTGACGGGGTTCGGCAAGGAGTACAGCCGCAAGACGAGGGCATGGCCCGCGCGCACGTCCAGGGGTGCCCGGGCGACGAAAGCCTGGGGGTAGGCGCTTTGCACTCGTTCGCGCAGCAGCAGCGCGTCCAGCAAGGGCATTCCCGGTGAAGGAGCCCTCGCGGTGAACAGCTCCGGTGCCAGGACCGCCTCCAATTCGTCATTCCAGGCAAGCAGCGCACCCGTCAGGCCGGCGACAGAGAGAAAGATGGCCAGCACCAAGCCTGCCCAACGGTGCAGCCGAACGAGCGTGGCGCGCACGGTGTCAGAAGTCAATTTGTGCACCGAGCTTGACCGTGCGCGGTGCTCCCTGCATCAGGCTGGTGCTCTTGGCCTGGGCGACCCAGTAAGCCTTGTTGGCCAGGTTGTCCACATTCAGGCGGATGATCAGCGGCAAGCCATTGAATTGGCTCTCATAACGGGCACCGGCATCCAGCAAGGTCACGGACGAGACGTTCCATCGGCCGTTGGGGTCCAGCGGCTGTTTGCCCACGTAACGTGCGCCTGCCGTCAAGATCAATGGCAAGCCAGTGACACGGTATTCAGCGTAACCTGCCACCTGCTGCTTGGCGATGCCCGGGATCTTCTTGCCATCCAGCTCTCCCTTGGTGGTCTTCTGGCTGGTCGCATCCAGCCACAGGTAGCTGGCCGTGGCCAGCCACTGGCGGCTCAGGCGGGCTTTGCCCGACAGCTCGATGCCCTGGTAGCGCGACTCGCCATCCTGGCTGAAAACATTGTCTGCGCTGGTGAAGGTCTGGCCCCGACGCAGGTGGAACAGGGCCGCGCTGGCGGTCCAGTCACGCCCACCCGTTTTGGCGCCCACTTCGATCTGCTTGCTCTTGAGCGGCGGGAACACCTGCCCCGCATTGAGCGCTGTCTCCGGTGCGGTCGAGCCCTCTTCCAGCGCCTCCACATAACTGGCGTAGACCGACACGTTGTTGATGGGCCGGAACACCACCGCGATGGTCGGCGTGTTGGCGCTGCGCTTGTACTTTGTGTAGCGATCATTCAATTCGCCATGGCGCAGGCCCAGGATCACATCCCAGTCTGCACCCAGGTGCAGGGTGTCGGATGCGAACAGTTCGCGCCGCTTGATCAGGTCATATTCCTTGTTGGCTTCACCATGGCCGTAGACATGGCTGAAGGGGTTGGTGAAGTCAACGGGATTCGCCAGGTTGCCTTCCCCGATCACGGCGCTCTGGCCAGTGATGTTGGCGCTGCGGGTGCGGGTGCTGGATGCGCCCAACACCACGTCATGCCGAACTTCGCCGGTCTGAAGCTTGCCCATGACCAGGGCCTGTGTGGCCGTGCTGCTGAACCGATTGGCGTAATTCCAAAAGCGCATCTTGTAGTCGCCTTGCGGGCTGGCGAAGATGGCCGGTGCCAGGAACTGACGGCCATTTTCGGAACTGCGGTAGGAGACGCTCAGTGACCAGTCTGGATCGAAACGCCAATCCAGTTGCGTGCCGTAGGTCTCTTGGCTGGAGCTGTAGGAGGTGAACGAAGGCGCCAACCTGCGTGAGCCGTCGATGGCTGCGGGTGGCGCTCCTGCGCTCCAGTTGTTGGCCAGGCCATCACCGTTTGGGACCAGGGCCCAGTAGCCGCCACGGCGCTTGTGATCCGCCACCAGGGCATCTGCGCGCCAGGTGATGTCGGGGGTGAGGCGCCAGTCCACCGCCAAGGACCCCGAGTTGCGCCTTGAACGGCCGCCATTGATGTAGGTGTCGCCTTCTTCATCGACCACGTTGATGCGATAGCCGAAGGCCTTGGATTCGCCCAGGCGACCACCGATGTCGCCATGCACCAGGAACAGCCCGCTGTCCATCACCTGTGTGCTCAGACGACGCAAGGGTTCATCGGTCGGACGCTTGAGCGCGTAGTTCACGACCCCACCAGGCGCACCGAAACCGTACAGGAAGGCTCCCGCGCCTTTGAGCACCTCGACGCTCTCGAAATGCTCGAGCGGCAGGTCCGAGGCGCGCACCCGTGCGGTCATGCCATCGATGCGGCTGCCTGTGTAGAAGTCGGGGTTGATGCCACGAATGGCCACGCCGTTGTTCTCGGTGACTAGGTCTCCATAGGACAGGCTGACAGCCGCATCACCACGGGTGGCATCGGCCAGCGAACGCGCCTGCCGGTTCTCCAGCAGCTCACGGGTGTAGACCTCGATCGTGTAAGGCGTGTCCTTGAGCGAACGGGAACCCAGCACGCCCACCGTGGCGGACTTGGCCGCATAGGCCGTCTCTGCGGTGCCTGGTTCCCGCTGTGCTGTGACCTGGACAGCTGGCAGCACCGCATCGTGGCCTTCGGCAGATGTGGCGGCATGGGCCGGGATCGGCTCGATCAACAAGGTGTTGCCTTCGACGCGGCCACGCAGCCTGGTGCCCATCAGCAACTGCGCGAGGGCATCGCTGAGTTCGAGAGAACCGTTTACGCGTGCTGCGCGCCGATCGCCCACAGCTTCGGCCGGCATCATCAACTGCAAGCCTGCCTGGCGGGCCAATTGAGCCAGCGAGCGCTCCAGAGGCTGGGCGGGCAGGTCGACTTGCAAAGGTGCCGCGTGTGCGTTCAGCAGGGTCTGCGCAGCCAGCGCAACCGCCGAAGCGCCGTGGCGCCAGGTCAGGGAAAAGGTACGGCTTGTCATCGTTACATCCTCGAGGTCTGAAATGAAGTCCCAAACCAAAGACGAACGACAAGCGGATTTCCAGCATGAATCGTCAGCAAGGCAGCAAGGAGAGCGATCCATCTGGACCGACCTCGATCTTGATCGGCAGCATGCGCGGCAACAGTTGCAGCCATTCTTCCGCCAAGGCGATGCGCACTTCACCGCTGACGGGCAGTTGGGCGATGTCCGGTGCCACGTGCAACGGCTTTGTGCGATAGCGCGCCAGCCGCTGGGCCACATCGGCAAGCGGCGCACTGGAAAAACTCAGCCAGCCCTCGCGCCACGACGCGATCGAGCGCCCCTCTTGTGACGATTCATGAACCGCTTCTCCATCAGCCCTGACCTGAATGGATTCGCCTGCACCGAGCACGAAGGCCGCGCCCTGCCGAGGTTGCACCCGCACTCGACCCTGTTCCACGACCACATGCGCCTGTGGCTTGGCCGGATCCCCTGACAAGGCCAGTTCAAAACGCGTGCCGACCACCACCACCCGAGCAGGGCCCACCTGAACTTCGAACGGACGCGAGGCATCGTGGGCCACGTCGAAAAAGGCCGTGCCTCGCAGCAAGGACAGCTCACGGTGATCACCGAAGTAGGCGGCCTCGATGGCGCTGTCCGCATCCAGCGTCAGCACGGTGCCATCAGGCAGCGTGTACCGCGTCATCCTCCGACTGGGGGTCACGAAAGCCTGCTGCCATTGGGGCACGGTGGATTGCCACAAGCGCCACAGTGCAGGCGTCAACAGCGCGACGCCGCCCATGCCCAACAGAGCCCCCAGCGCACCACGGCGCCTGCGACCCTGTGAAGGTTGGCCACCAAGCCAGCGCCCCATCGCATCCTCGACCTGATCCTGCGCCCGGCGGATGTCTCGCTCGATGGTGCTTCGGGTCACGCCATGCCGCAGCGCGAGTTCGTCCTGACCCTCGCCTTCCAGCCGATGCGAAAGAAAGGCGTCGCGTGTGCGCTCAGGCAAGGCCTGCAAAGCCCTGACCACCGCGTGCAGTGCCTGGCGGTGTCCGACCTGCTCGGCCACGTCCGGCACATGGATGGACTGACGCAAGGCCGCGTCAGCCAGCAGTTCGGAGCGATGCCGGTCACGCCGCACATGGTCGATGGCCGCATGCCGTGTCGCGCCGAAAAGGTAGGCCCGCGCATTCAAGGGTGGCGAAGCCGAAGCCATGGTCAGGCGCAGCCACGTGTCATGAACCAGATCGCGGGCAAGGTCGCCGTCACCCGTCTGACGAGCCATATAGCGAACCAGATCCGGATAGCTGGCCTCGAAATCGATCACCGGTGAGCCCACCGGCTTCGCGCCCGCAGTGCTCATGGCGTGACTCCATTAAATGAGATTGATTCTCATTATATAGATCAAGGTCGACGCCAAAGAAAAAGGCCTCCGGACCAGCCGGAAGCCTTGTTCAGAGTGCAAGTGTGCAGGCGACTCAGATCCGCATCGGCATCACCACGTACTTGAAGCCTTCGTACTCGGGGTTGGTGATCAGCGCCGAGCTGTTGGCGTCCTGCAGGGACACGGTCACCATGTCCTGGCCCATGTTGGCCAGCACGTCCATCAGGTAGCCGACGTTGAAGCCGATCTCGAAGGTGTCGCCACCGTAGTCGATCTCGAGCTCTTCCTTGGCCTCTTCCTGCTCGGCGTTGCTGGAGGCGATGCCCAGCAGGCCCGGCGCGAAGTTCATGCGCACGCCCTTGAACTTTTCGGAGGTCAGGATGGCAGCGCGCTGCAGCGAAGCCAGCAGCGTGGTGCGGCCCAGCGTGATGTGGTGCTTGTGGTTCTTGGGGATGACGCGGTTGTAATCGGGGAACTTGCCCTCGACCAGCTTGGTCACGAACTCCAGGCCGCCGAAGCTGAACTTGGCCTGGTTGCCGGCAAAGCGCATCTCGATGAGCTGCTCTGCCTCGCCTTCCTTGCCCTTGCCATCGTCCTTGAGAAGCCGCTGGAGCTCCAGAACGGTCTTGCGGGGCAGGATGACCTCCTGCTTGGGCATTTCGACGTCCAGCGTGGCCTGAGACAGCGCCAGGCGGTGTCCGTCGGTGGCCACCAGGGTCAGGGTCTTGCCCTCGGCCACGAACAGGATGCCGTTGAGGTAGTAGCGGATGTCGTGCACCGCCATGGCGAAGTGCACCTGGCTGATCAGCAGCTTGAGCGTCTTTTGCGGGATGCTGAAGGCGGGGCCGAAGTCGGCGGCCTCCTGCACCAGGGGGAAGTCTTCGGCGGGCAAGGTCTGCAGCACGAAGCGGCTCTTGCCGCCTTGCAGGGTCAGCTTGTTCTGGTTGGCCGTGAGCGAGACGACCTGGTCGCTGGGCAGGCTTTTCAGGATGTCGCCGAGCTTCTTGGCGCCCACGGTGGTGGCGTAGCTGCCGCTGTCGCCATCAAGCTGGGCCGTGGTGCGGATCTGGATTTCCAGGTCGCTGGTGATGAGCTCGAGCTCGGGGCCGTTCTTGCGGATCAGGACGTTGGCCAGGATGGGCAGGGTGTGGCGGCGTTCCACGATGCCGCCGACGGACTGCAGGGCGGCGAGGATTTTTTCCTGAGCTGCTTTCAACACAATCATCTTGATCTTTCAAATTAGTCGTCGTAGTAGAGGGCGACTTTTTCTGTGAACAACGCTATTTTGTCCTGATCCATCAAGGATTTACGCCCCGGACAACTCTGTGGATCGTACCCGGCTTCGCGATGGGGACAACAGACAACAACTTCGGAAAAACGCGGCGGGCTGTGGACAAGGGGGTGCTTGTTCTTTTCTTGTCCACAGCGTTGTGCCTTGACAGCGGCGCCTTCCTTGGGCTTTCTGGGCGAAAAAAAGAGGCCCTGGGGCCTCTGGTGAGGGGCGTCGGCACCGCTTGGAGGCGGCCTGGACGCCCGCAGGGTGCTTTTGCGTCACCCCTTGAGCGTCTGCTCCAGCACGTGCAGCTGCTGGTTGAGCTCGGTGTCCTTGGCGCGGTCGCCGCCGATCTTGCGCACGGCGTGCAGCACCGTGGTGTGGTCGCGGCCGCCAAAGAGCTCGCCGATCTCGGGCAGGCTCTTTTGCGTCAGCTCCTTGGCCAGGTACATGGCGATCTGCCGGGGCTTGGCGATCGAGGCGGGGCGCTTCTTGGAGTACATGTCCGCGACCTTGATCTTGTAGAAGTCGGCCACGGTCTTCTGGATGTTCTCCACCGAGATCTGGCGGTTCTGGATCGACAGCAGGTCCTTGAGGGCCTCGCGCGCCAGGTTGATGGTGATCTCTTTGTGGCTGAACTTGGCAAAGGCCAGCACCTTGCGCAGGGCGCCTTCGAGCTCGCGCACGTTGGCGCGCACGTTCTTGGCCACGAAGAAGGCGACGTCCTCGGGCAGCTCGATGGCTTCCTGGCCGGCCTTCTTGATCAGGATGGCCACGCGCATTTCCAGCTCGGGCGGCTCGATGGCCACCGTCAGGCCCGAGTCAAAGCGCGAGGTCAGGCGTTCATCGATGTTGGCGAGACCCTTGGGGTAGGTGTCGCTGGTCATGATGATGTGCGCCTTCTTGGCCAGCAGGGCCTCGAACGCGTTGAAGAACTCTTCCTGCGTGCGGTCCTTGCCGGCGAAGAACTGCACGTCGTCGATCAGCAGCAGGTCGAGGTTGTGGTACTTGGCCTTGAGCTCATCAAACGTCTTGCGCTGGTAGTTCTTGACCACGTCGGAGATGAACTGCTCGGCGTGCAGGTAGAGGATGCGCGCGTCTGGCTTGTCGGCCAGCAGGGCGTTGCCCACGGCGTTCATCAAGTGGGTTTTGCCGAGGCCGACGCCGCCGTAGATGAACAGCGGGTTGTACATGTGGCCGGGGCTGCCGGCCACGTGCAGGGCGGCGGTGCGGGCCATCTGGTTGGCGCGGCCGGGCACCAGGTTGTCGAAGGTCAGTGCCGGGTTCAGGCCCATGACGCGCGGCGAGCCGTGGCCCATGGCCGGGGCACCTTGCCTGGAAAGGCGATCGGGGGCGCTGAGGTGCTCGGGCTCGTTGGCCGGCGTGTGCGCTGGCGCGGGTTGCTGGCCGGCGGGCTGACCGAGGGCGGCGTTGGGCGGCAGGGCGCGGCCGGGCATGACCAGACCCGGGCGGGCGGTGGCCACGGGCGCGGCGGCGCGTGGGGCCAGACCAAACTCGAGGCTGACCTGACCGCTTTGTTCTTCGCCCAGCAGGGCTTCGATGCGGGCGCTGTACTGGGTGCGCACCCAGTCGAGCATGAAGCGGTTGGGCACGCGCACGCTGACTTTGGTGGCAGGTCCGTCGCGGCGCACTTCCGCCGGCGGCAGCGGGCGGATCCAGGTGTTGAACTGCTGCTCCGGCATCTCCATCGCGAGGCGGGCACAGCAGCGTTGCCAGAGCGTGTCCGGGTCGTCGAGCCGGTGATCGGCGGATGCGGGGGGCCGCGGCAATTCGGCAGCGCTCATGTTGTGGACAAGTCCTTCCTTGGGAGGCGAATTCTAAGCACGCCACGGGCCCGCGCAAGTCAGTTATCCACAGAAATTTCCCGTTCGCCAAGCCCCAGTGTTCGTGGTAGAGGCCTGGGATCAGGGGGTGCGCCGTCCCCTGTGGCGTGCGACGGGCATTGACCGTTTGGGGAAAACCTGCTGTAATCGCGGGTTCTGCCGTCTGTCGGGATCAGGTTGTGAGCTGGGTTTTCAGCTTGGGGCTTGGGATTTCGCGCAGACCCAAACAGACACCCACACAGACTTTCAGACTTCCCCTGGGGCCAGCCATGTCGTGCATGGCCTTGAAAGACCATCATGAAGCGTACTTACCAACCCTCCAAGACCCGTCGCGCCCGCACCCACGGCTTCCTGGTGCGCATGAAGACCAAGGGTGGCCGCAAGGTCATCAATGCTCGCCGCGCCAAGGGCCGCAAGCGCCTGGGCCTGTGATCGGCCCTTTCGCCTGACCGTGCCTGATCGCCGCTGGCCTTCGGGGCTTCGTGGCGGTGCATGGTCGGTGTGGGCTGGTGTGGGTGGCGCCCTGGGCGCTCAACCCCCGCTGTCGACAACGAGGCCGGGTTCAGCCCGGCCTTGTCGCGACTGAACCCCTTTTTCGAGCATCGGCGCCGTGCGTGCACCCAGCCTGAAATCTGCCGATTTCCAACGGGCTCTGGGGACCCGCCCCGTGGCCCGCACTGCGCATTTTTCGCTGCACGTCCTGTTCCGGACGGAGCCGGTTGCGCCTGGATCCCAGGCCGATGCCCTGGACGCGACCTCGCCAGCCGAGGCCGAGTTGTCAACAGGTGTGGCCGAAGGGGCGAGCCTGATTGTGGATGACTCGGCTGCGCCGAACGCACCGCGCTGGCGCCTGGGCCTGGTTCTGCCCAAAAAACAGGCACGCCGCTCGGTGACCCGCTCCCTGATGCGCCATCAGGCCCGCGAGGCCTTTTGCCGCCATGCGCCCCGCGTGCGCGCGGCGGGGCGCCACGGAGCCGAAGTCGATGGCTGGGTGGTGCGTTTGCGTGCGCCCTTCGACCGCAAGGCGTTCCCGTCCGCTGCCTCCGAAGCCCTGAGCGCCGCCGTGCGCCAGGAATTGGACGAACTCTGGTCGCGCCTGGGAGGACCTCGGGCATGATGCAGGGTTTGCGCACGCTGCTGGCCGGCTTGTCCGGCATGGTCAACGCCTTGTTGATGGGCGTGGTCCGCGCCTACCGGTTCTTCCTGAGCCCCTGGCTGGGCTCGGCCTGCCGGTTCACGCCAACTTGCTCGCAGTACGCGCTCGAATCCCTGCAACGCCACGGCCCGGCCGCGGGCAGCTACCTCGCTGCGCGCCGACTGCTGCGTTGCCACCCGGGCTGCCCCGGTGGGCACGACCCGGTGCCCGATCGGGCGCCCGGTCTGTTTTCTCGTTTTTCCAACCCTTCGTCGGACTCCTCTCACCCATGAATGATCTGCGTCGCACCCTGCTGTGGTCGGTGTTCGCCGTCTCGCTGCTGATGTTGTGGGATGGCTGGCTGCGTCACACCGGTCAGCCCTCCCTGTTCGCGCCGGCGCCTGCGGCCAGCGTGGCCGCTGCCACCGAAGGTGCCTCTGGTGCTTCGGGCGCCTCGGCCGCCGATGTGCCCAAGTCGGCCCAGGCCCTGGGTGGCGCGCCCGGTGCCGCCGCTCAGGCCGCCGCCGGTGCCAGCGCACCCGCCGTGGCCCAGAGCGAACAGGTGGTTTTCACCACCGACGTGGTCAAGGCCACGGTGGACACCCTGGGCGCCAGCCTGATCCGCGTGGAGCTGCTCAAGCACCAGGACCAGGACGATCGCAGCCGCAACATGGTGGTGCTGGACAACTCGAACGTGCACACCTACCTGGCGCAGTCGGGCCTGGTCGGCTCGGCCTCGCTGCAGCTGCCCACGCACAAGACCCCGTTCAAGCTGGTGAGCACCGAGCGCGCGCTGGCCGAAGGCGCCAAGGAACTGGTCGTCAAGCTGGAGTCCGAGCCCGTCAACGGCGTCAAGCTGGTCAAGACCTACACCTTCCCGCGTGGTGGCTACGCCATCGATGTCAAGCAGGAGGTGGTCAACGCCTCGGCCGCCCCGGTGAGCCCGCAGCTGTACCTGCAACTGCAGCGCGATGGCACGCCGCCCAAGGGCCCGTCCGGCCCGGCCTTCCTGCAAGGCCCGGTGGCCTACACCGGCATGGCCATCTACAACGACAAGGGCAAGTACCAGAAGCTGGACTTCGCCCACATCGAAGAAGGCAAGACCGAGTTCGAGAAGGCCGATGACAACGGCTGGATCGCCATGGTGCAGCACCACTTCGCTTCGGCCTGGCTGTACAACCAGAAGGCCCCGCGCGAGTTCTACGTGCAGAAGGTCTCGAACAACCTGTACGCCACGGGCATGTTGCTGCCGTTGGGCGAGGTCGCCGCGGGCCAGAGCAAGGCGCTGGACACGGTGCTGTTCGTCGGCCCGCAGGAAGAAGACAAGCTCAGCGTGCTGGCCCCGGGCCTGGAGCTGGTCAAGGACTATGGCTGGACGCACATCCTGGCCAAGCCCCTGTACCTGCTGCTGAACTTCCTGCACGACCTGATCGGCAACTGGGGCTGGGCGATCGTGGCCCTGGTGGTGCTGCTCAAGGCCGCCTTCTACTGGCTCAACGCCAAGGCCTACCAGTCGATGGCCAAGATGAAGGCGCTGAACCCGCGCATCCAGGACCTGCGCGAGCGCCTCAAGGACAAGCCGCAGGAGATGCAGCAGGAGATGCTCAAGATCTACCGCGAGGAGAAGGTCAACCCGATCGGCGGCTGCCTGCCCATCCTGATCCAGATCCCGGTGTTCATCGCGCTGTACTCGGTGCTGTCGTCCTCGGTCGAGATCCGCAACGCGCCCTGGATCGGCTGGATCCACGACCTGTCGGTGATGGACCCTTACTACGTGCTGCCGGCGCTCATGACCTTGTCGACCCTGCTGCAGACCTGGCTGAACCCGACCCCGCCGGACCCGGTCCAGGCCAAGATGATGTGGATCATGCCGCTGCTGTTCTCGGTGATGTTCTTCTTCTTCCCGGCCGGCCTGGTGCTGTACTGGCTGACGAACAACATCCTGTCGATCGCGCAGCAGTGGTTCATCAACAAGCGGCTGGGTGTGCTGAACTGAGCACGACCCTGCTGAAAAAATGACAAACCGCCTGAACCCTCACGGGTCAGGCGGTTTTTTCATGGCCTGGCCGAAGTGGCCAGGTGGGCTCAATCGCGACCGATGCGGCGCAGCACCGCGCCGGCGGCGAGGCCACCGACCATCAGCATGGTCCAGAGGCTGCTGTCCGCCTGAACAGGCGTGCCGATCATGAGCAGGGATTGCAGGGTGTCGAGCATGAGGTCCTCCTTGGCGACGTGAAACGTCAATTTGTGCGTTGCAACAATGATGCCATGGTGTTTTCCCTTGGTGACCCCCACATGACAGGGGGACAAGCCATTTGTGTGCACTGGGGCGACAATCCGGGCTCCGAAATGGTTCGCTTTGTTGGAGGTTGGGTGTCGCAGTCGTGGTTGGATCGTCAGTCGCCCATCGTGGCAGTGGCCACCGCACCTGGACGGGGCGCCGTGGGCATCGTGCGGGTGTCGGGCCGTGGGTTGATGTCGCTGGCCCAGGCCCTGTGCGCCCGCACCTTGCAACCCCGCGTGGCGCACTACGGGCCCTTCCTGGACGCCCGCGGCGAGGCCATCGACCACGGCCTGGCGCTGTTTTTCCCGGGGCCGCACAGCTACACCGGCGAGGACGTGCTGGAGCTGCAGGGCCATGGCGGCCCGGTGGTGATGCAACTGTTGCTGGCGCGCTGCCTGGAGGCGGCGGCGCAGACCGATCCAGCGACCGGCCGTGCGTGCCTGCCCGGCCTGCGCCTGGCCGAGCCGGGTGAATTCACCCAGCGCGCCTTCCTCAACGACAAGATCGACCTGGCGCAGGCCGAGGCCATCGCCGACCTGATCGACGCCAGCACCGAGGCGGCGGCGCGTTCGGCCAGCCGTTCGCTGGGCGGCGCCTTCAGTCGCGAGATCGAGGCCTTGCGCGATCAGATGGTCAACCTGCGCATGCTGGTCGAGGCCACGCTGGACTTCCCGGAAGAAGAGATCGACTTCCTGGAAAAAGCCGATGCGCGCGGCCGCCTGAGTCGCCTGGCCGCTGCCCTGGACGGCGTGCTGCGCCAGGCCCGCCAGGGCGCGCTGCTGCGCGAAGGCCTGCAGGTGGTGCTGGCCGGCCAGCCCAATGCGGGCAAGAGCTCGCTGCTCAACGCGCTGGCCGGGGCCGAGCTGGCCATCGTCACGCCGATCGCCGGCACCACGCGCGACAAGGTCAGCGAGACCATCCAGATCGAAGGCGTGCCGCTGCACGTGATCGACACCGCCGGCCTGCGCGCCGACCACGAGGCCTCGGACGAGGTCGAGCGCATCGGCATGGCGCGCAGCTGGGAGGCCATCGGCCAGGCCGATGCGGTGCTGTTCCTGCACGACCTCACGCGCTGGGCCGACCCGGTCTACGCTCAGGCCGATGCCGACATCGCCCAGCGCCTGCCCGAGGGCGTGACGGTGCTGCACGTGTTCAACAAGGTGGATGCGGCCCAAGGCGTGGCGCCCGACGAAGCGGTGCTGCAGCCGCCTGGCACGGTGCTGCAGCTGTCGGCGCGCACCGGCGACGGCCTGCAGGCCCTGCGGCAGGCGCTGCTGGAGCAGGCTGGCTGGCAGGCTGCGCCCGAAGGCGTGTTCATCGCGCGTCAGCGCCATGTCCAGGCCTTGCACGAGGCCCGCGAGCACCTGGCCCTGGCCAGCGAGCACGCTGCCCAGCGCGACGGGGCGCTGGACCTGCTGGCCGAAGAGCTGCGCCTGGCGCACAACGCGCTGGGTCGCATCACCGGGGCCTTTTCCGCCGATGACCTGCTGGGCGAGATCTTCACGCGCTTTTGCATCGGCAAGTGAGGCCCGAACGTGCATTCTTCACGACGCCAGGAAGGTGTGGTGGCGTCTTCGGTGTGATGCACCACACAAAACCCTGACAGCCAGGCCGTGCTTGGATTAAATTGTTCACTCCCGGTCACAGTTGCCGTCGACCTCCGCCGGCCCGCACGAGATGGACGCCATCGCACTGATCCAGGCCATTCAGACGCTGAACACGGAAGACGCCTTCCGTCCTCGCCTGGACGCGCAGCAATGGCGGACCTTCGCCCAGTACCTGACCCGGCATGAGTTGCGCACCGGCGACTTGCTGGTGCGCCAGGGTGACCACGATCGAACCTTGTACTTCCTGGGGCAGGGCACGCTGCAGGTGTTCGTGTCCGGCGCGCCGCCCGGGGCTTCGCGCATTGGTTTGCTGCGGCCGGGTGCCATGGTGGGCGAGCCGGGCCTGTTTGGAGACGTGCCGCGCATGGCCAACGTCGAGGCGATGGGCAACGTGGTGGTGTTCGCGCTGCGACTGCAGCGCTTCGAGGAGCTGGCCCAGCGCGTGCCCGCCGTGGCGCTGGAGGTGCTGCGTGGCGCCGGCACGGTGATGGCCTGGCGCATGCGTGCCAACCTGACCCAGCAATTGCCCTCGGCCTGAGGCCCTTGCAACGGGTACAGAATCACGCCTTCAAAACACAAGGGAGTCAGGTCAGGATGTCTTCAACCTTGGGGCTGCGTCGGCCGACGGTGCTGGTTGCCGACGATTCACCGCAGAACATCGAGCTGCTGTCTCGCGTGCTGGGGCAGGAGTTCCGCGTCAAGGTCGCCACCTCGGGCGACAAGGCACTCAAGATCGTCTACTCCGACGAGCCGCCCGACCTGATCCTGCTCGACATCATGATGCCGGACCTCAGCGGCCACGAGGTCTGCCGCCGCATCAAGGCCAACCCCGACCGCCGCCGCATCCCGATCATCTTCGTGACGGCGATGAGCACCATCGAAGACGAGGCCCTGGGCCTGAGCCTGGGTGCCGTCGACTACATCACCAAGCCGATCAGCCCGCCGCTGGTGCAGGCCCGCGTGCGCACGCACCTGGCGCTGTACGACCAGTCGCGCGAGCTCGAGCGCATGGTGGCGCAGCGCACGGCCGAGCTCGTGGCCACGCGCCAGCAGATCATCCGCCGCCTGGGGCGGGCTGCCGAGTTCAAGGACAACGAGACCGGCAACCACATCATCCGCATCAGCCACATCTCGCGGCTGATCGCGCAGCAGGTGGGCATGGGCCCCGAGGCCGTGCAGCTGCTGTTCCAGACCGCGGCCTTGCACGACGTGGGCAAGATCGGTGTGGCCGATCACATCCTGCTCAAGCCGGGCCCGCTCGACGATGACGAACGCGCGGCGGTGCGTCGTCACCCGCAGATCGGCGCCGACATCATCGGCAAGCACGACAACGAAGTGCTGGCGGCCGCGCGCACCATCGCGCTGACCCACCACGAGCGCTGGGATGGCACCGGCTACCCGCAAGGCCTTCAGGGCGAGCAGATCCCGATCTTCGGGCGCATCGTCTCCATCGCCGATGTCTTCGACGCGCTGATGAACAAGCGTCCCTACAAGCCGGCCTTCAGCGCTTCGCAGTCGCTGGCCACGATGGCCGAAGAGCGCGGCAAGGCGTTCGATCCGGCCTTGCTCGACGCCTTCTTCCAGGCGCAGTTCGAGATCCTGCGGGTGATGGACCTGTACGCCGACGAGCGCGGCACGGCCAGCGAGCTGCTGGCCTGACCTCAGGCTTGCAACTCGGCCAGCACCGAGGCCGCCTGGTCGAAGTCGTAGCGCTCCAGGGCGCGTCGCAATTCGGCGGTGCGCGGGTGCTGACGCAGCGTCGGCCAGCGGGAGATGATCTCGTCGAGGCTGTCGCGGGCATGGGCGTCCTGGTCGGCGACCAGGCGCGTGAGCTCGGCCCAGTCGACCTCGCGCGGCACGCCGTTGACGTCGCTGTCTTCGCTGCCGCTGGCCTGCTGGCGGCCCAGGCGGTCGATGTCGGCGATGACGGCGCTCAGGGTCTCGAGTGTCTCGGCCAGGGTGGTGCGCACCGAAGGCGAGTCGACACCGTCCGACAGCAGGGCCGCTTCCAGCGCGGCGCAGCGCGAAAGCAGCCCGCGTGCCCCGATGTTGCCGGCCAGGCCCTTGAAGGTGTGGACCAGGCCGTGCAGCTCCTGGGTCTGATCGCGCAGGGCCTCGAACTGTTCACCGAAGTCTCGCTGGGTGCGCGCGAAGCCCTTGAGCAGTCGGCGGTAGAGGTCGAGGTTGCCCATGCAGCGCGCCAGGCCGTCGGCGGTGTCGAGGGTGTTCAGGGCCATGCCCTGCACCGGTGGCTGCAGGCTGTGGCCCTCGGCCAGCGCGGGCTTGGCCGGGATGATCCAGCGCGCCATGATGGCGAACATGCGCGCGAGGTCGAGCGGCTTGGTGATGTGGTCGTTCATGCCGCAGCGCAGGACGCGTTCGCGGTCCGCCGCCATGGCGCTGGCGGTCATGGCGATGACGGGCAGCTCCTTCCAGCGGTCTCGCGAGCGGATGCGCTCGGTGGCGGTGTAGCCGTCCATCACGGGCATCTGGCAGTCCATGAGCACGCCATCGAAGGGGCCTTCGTTTTCGAGCTTGTCCAGGCACTCCTGGCCGTTGGCCGCGGTGACCACCTGCAGGCCGGCTCGCTCGAGCAGGTCGCAGGCGAGCTCCTGGTTGAGCGGCTGGTCCTCGACGAGCAGCACGCGCGCGCCTGCCAGGCGGCGTTGGGCCTGCTTGAGCAGGGCCTGGCCCTTGGGCTCGTCCGAGGCCGCCGGATCGGTTTCTGACAGGACCTTGCCCAGGGTGTCGAGCAGGGTCGAGGGCGTCACGGGCTTGTTGAGGATGCCTGCCAGGCCCACGCCCTCGGCGGCCTTGAGGGCTTCTTCGCGCGCGAAGGCGGTGACCAGCAGCACGAAGGGCCGGTGCTCGGGCGGCACCGACAGGGCGTGGCGAGCGAAGGCGATGCCATCCATGCCCGGCATCTTCCAGTCGGCCAGCAGGATCTGGTGCGGGCGGCCTTCGGCCAGGGCCGCGCGCATGCACTGCAGGGCGTGTTCGCCGCTGTCGCTGACCTCGACGTCCAGGCCCATGCGGCGGGTCATGTCGCCCAGCACCTCGCGTGCGGCGGGGTTGTCGTCGACCAGCAGCACGCGCTTGCCTTCCATCTCGCTGGCCAGCAGGGCGCGGCGGCCGTTGGGCTGGGCCTGCACGCCAAAGCGCGCGGTGAAATGGAAGGTCGAGCCCTGGCCCGGTTTGCTTTCGGCCCAGATGCGCCCCCCCATCATCTCCACGAGCTGGCGCGAAATCGCCAGGCCCAGGCCGGTGCCGCCGTATTGCCGCGTGGTCGAGCTGTCGCCCTGCGCGAAGGGGGTGAACAGGCGCTGCATCTGCTCCTCGTTCATGCCGATGCCCTTGTCCTGCACCCAGAAGTGCAGGCTGACGTGGCTGTTCTCGCGCGACTGCACCTCGCAGCCGATGAGGACCTCGCCGTGGTCGGTGAACTTGATGGCGTTGGTGCCCAGGTTGATGAGGACCTGGCCCAGGCGGATGGGGTCGCCGATCAGCGCAGTGGGGATCTCGGGCGGGGCGGTGAAGAGCAGCTCCATGCCCTTTTCCTCGGCGCGCACGCCCAGCACGTCGGCCATGTGGCTGATGACGTTCTCGAGCTGGAAGTCGGCCTCTTCGAGCTCGAGCTTGCCGGACTCGATCTTGGAGATGTCGAGCACGTCGTTGAGGATCTGCAGCAGGTTGGCGGCCGAGCCGTGCACCTTCTGGATGTAGTTGCGCGCGCGCGGCGGCAGCTCGTCGAGCAAGGCCAGGTGGCTCATGCCCATGATGGCGTTCATGGGGGTGCGGATCTCGTGGCTCATGTTGGCCAGGAAATGCGTCTTGGCCAGCGTGGCGGCCTCGGCGGCCTGCTGGGCGGCGCGCAAAGCGGTCTCGGCGCGCTTGCGCAAGGTGACGTCCTGCACGATGGCGCACAGCTGCAGCCGCCCGTCGTGGTCGTAGGGGATGAGCACGACCTCGGCGTCGAAGGTGTCGCCGTTGAAGCGGCGGTGCTCCCAGTCCAGGGTGATGGCTTGCCGATCGGCGATGGCCTGCTGCGCCCGGGCCTGCTCGGCCGTGTAGCGCTGCGCGGACTCGGGCGGCGACAGCGGCGGCAGGTTGGGCATGAGCCCGAGCAGCTTGTGTTCGCTGTCGGCGCCAAAGAGCGCCAGGGCCTGCGGGTTGCAACGCGTGATGCCCTGCTCTTCGTTGAAGAACAGGAAGGCCACCGGGGCATGGCGGAAAACGGCCTGGGTGCGCGCCTCGACCTGCTTGCGCTCGGTGATGTCGGCCCAGTAGCCGTTGCAGACCTGGCTGCCGTCGGGCAGGGTGGTGCATTGGCTCTCGCACATCAGCCAGACGTGGCGGCCGTCGCGCACGATCGAGAACTCCACCGTTTTTTCGGGCGGGGCGACCTGGGCCGCGTCGATCAGTTGCCAGGCGCGCAGGGGCTGGGCCATCAGGGTTTCGGCTTCGATGCCCAGCATGTGCTTGACGCCGTCGCCGATGAAGGTGAAGCGGCCTTCGCCATCGGCGGCCCGGCGCCAGCGGAAGATGGTCAGCGGCAGGGCGTGGGCCATGTCGGTGAGGTTCTGGCGGGCCTTCTGCTCGGCTTCCAGTCGGCGCGCGCGCTGCGCCCACAGGGCCATGGCGCCATGGCCGAGCAGCATCACGGCCAGGCCGGCGGCCACGCCCGCTGCGATCAGCATGCCCTCGCCGCGCAGGGGCACGAGCGTCCAGGCCACCAGGCGGCCGTGGTCGAGCGTCTGCGACAGCGCCAGGTGACGCAGGCCATCGATGTTCATCGCCTTCACGGCCTGATCGCCAATGCGCACCTGATCGACGTGCCAGGGCAGGAGCTTGGGCTCGCGCTGGTAGAGCTGCCGGTCGGATTCGCGGTCGATGCCGACGTGCGGCACCCCGGGCAGGCGATGCAGCACGTCGCCGGCGCGGTTGCTCATCAGCACCACGCCCTGGTCGTCGGAGACGAAGAGCCGACGCTCGCCATCGTCGAGCAGGCGGCTCAGGGCCTGGGCGTCCTGCATGACGACGAGCACGCCCAGCGGTTGGCTGGGCTCGCCCACCCGCGCGGAGAAGTAAAAGCCCGGCACCTTGCGCGTGCGGCTGACGGCGAACTGCGATGCCCGCCCGTCGGGGGCGTTGAGTGCGCGGTGGTGGTAGAGCCGCCCCTGGAAGTTCATGCCGATGGCGCTGCTGGGGCGGTCCTGGTCGCTGTCGGCGACGTTGGTGCCGCCCGGCTCGTTGATGAAGATGCGGCTGATGTGGAAGTCGCGCGTGGCGGCCTGAAGGTGCTCGCCCAGGCGCTGTTGCTCGGGGTCGCGGGCCAGGCGGGCGACGAAGTCGCGGCGTTCGGCCTCGCTGAGCGGGCGGGGCACGGTTGGGCGGTGCTGGCGCAGGTGCTCGTCGACCAGGGGGTGGCGGGCCAGCGCCTGGGGCAGGGAGGTGAGCTGCCGAAAGGACAGGTCGAGCGTCTCGTGCAGGGTGTCGAGCCGCTGGCGGGCCAGGTCGAATTGTTCGCGCCGGCGGTCTTCGAGCTGGTCGGCGATGCCCCAGGCCGTGACGGCCGCCACGGCGAGCGTCCACAGGGCGGCCGTGACCCAGATGCGGCGCAGGGTCTGCCGCAGGTCGGTCAGCGAGGGCAGCCGATGGGGTGCGCTGCTGGGTGCGTCCTGGCCGGGGATGTCGGTTGAAGGGGCGGGCGCAGGCGGTGGCGCGAGGCTCATCAGGCTCTCCATGGCGCCGACAGCAGGCCCATCAGACCCTGGCGCATTGTTGTTGGTGCGAGTTTGCCCGTGCGCTCGCCTGCGTGGCTAGGGACATCCACTTGGCCCTGCGGGGCCATTCATCCTTTGAGCAACAAGGTCTCGGCTCGCGCCAGCGCCTGGGGCCGCCCGGAGATGACCAGGGTGTCGCCAGCGTCGAGCTTCAGGCCCATGGACGGTGTCTCGACGCGACCGCTGGCGCGCCGGACCGACACCACGGTCACGTCGATCAACACCTCGTGCAAGGCCTCCTCCAACGTTCGGCCGATGGCGGCGGCGTCCGGCGTCAGCGTGACCGAGCGCAGGCGCTGCAGCTCCAGCTCATCGACGCTGTCGTCGTCGGCGCCATGGAAGTAGCCGCGCAGCAGGCCGTAGCGGGCGATCCGCTGGTCCTGCACCAGCCGGATCACGCGGCGGATGGGCACGCCCACCAGCGCCAGGGTCTGCGAGGCCAGCATCAGCGAGCCTTCGAGCGCCTCGGGCACCACGGCCGTGGCCCCGGCCTGCTGCAGCTCGTCGAGGTGGGCGTCGTCGATGGTGCGAACCGCCACCGGCACCTGCGGTGCGTGCTCGCGCACCAGGCTCAGGATCTTGCGCGCCGAGGCCGTGTGCGGGTAGGTGACCACCAGCGCGCTGGCCCGCGCCAGGCCGGCGGCCTGCAGGCTCTGCAGCCGGGTCGCGTCACCGAAGGAGACATGCTGGCCGGCCGCTTGCGCCTGCTGCACGCGGTCGGGGTCCAGGTCCAGCGCCATGTAGGGGATGCCTTCCTGTTCCAGCAGGCGCGCCAGGTTCTGGCCGCTGCGCCCGTAGCCGCAGATGATGACGTGGCGGTCGGCGTTGATGGCGCGCGTGGCGATCTTGGTCATCGCCAGCGACTGCATCAACCAGTCGGTGGACGACACGCGCATGACGATGCGGTTGCTGTACTGGATGATCAGCGGCGTGGCCAGCATGGACAGCACCATGGCCGCCAGCAGCGGGCTTTCCACCCGGGTCGGGATGAGGTGGTGCTCCGTGGCCAGGGTCACCAGCACGAAGCCGAACTCGCCTGCCTGCGCCAGGTACAGGCCGGTGCGCAAGGCCACGCCGGTGGGCGCACCGAAGGCCTTGGCCAGCGCCGTGACCAGGCCCAGCTTGAACAGCACCGGCAGCGTGGCCAGCACCAGCACCAGGGCCCAGCTGTCGACCAGGCTGTGCCAGTCCAGCTTCATGCCGATGGTGATGAAGAACAGGCCCAGCAGCAGGTCGTGGAAGGGGCGGATGTCGGTTTCGACCTGGTGCTTGTAGTCGGTCTCGGCGATCAGCATGCCGGCGACGAAGGCGCCCAGCGCCAGCGACAGGCCGAAGTGCTCGGTCAGCCAGGCCAGGCCCAGCGTGACCAGCAGCACGTTCATCATGAACAGCTCTTCGCTCTGGCGCCTGGCCACCAGCTTGAGCCACAGGTGCATGACGCGCTGCCCGCCCGCCAGCAGGATGGCCAGCAGCAACGCCGCCTTCGCGAAGGCCCAGCCCAGCGTCTCGGTCATCTCGGCGGCGCTGTCGCCCAGGGCGGGGATCAGCACCAGCAGCGGCACCACGGCCAGGTCCTGGAACAGCAGCACGCCCATCACGCGGCGGCCGTGTTCGGTGTCCAGCTCGATGCGGTCGGCCATCATCTTGACGACGATGGCGGTCGAGCTCATGGCCAGCGCGCCCCCCAGGGCCACGGCGCTTTGCCAGTCGATGCCCCAGCCGAGCAGGCCGCCCTCCATGCCTGTCATCCCATTGGCGCTCAGCCAGGCCAGGCCCGCGCCCAGCGCCAGGTGCCCGACCAGCGTGGCCGCCATCGTCAGCGTGACCTGGCTCAGGCCCAGCCCGAACACCAGCGAGCGCATGCTGCGCAGCTTGGGCAGGTTGAACTCCAGCCCGATGACGAACATCAGGAAGACCACGCCGAACTCGGCCAGGTACTCGATGCCGGCCGAGTCCTTGGCCAATGCCAGTGCATTGGGCCCGATCACGATGCCCACCGCCAGGTAGCCCAGCATGGGCGGCAGCTTGGCCAGGCGGCACAACACCACACCGATCACGGCGGCGAAGAGGTAAAGCAGCGTGAGCTCGAGCGTGGATGCCATGTTGTCCCTAGAATCTCCCGATCGTAACTGCCATGGTGGCGGTGCCCTCTCGGGCGCCGTGGTGCCACCGTGATGTCTTGCCCGTGAGCCAAGCCCTTTCTCCCCTCAGCCCTGCCGAGCTCGTCGACCTGGCCCGCCAGGCCCTCGACATCGAGGCCCGCGCCCTGACCGAGCTGCGCACCCGTCTGGACGGCGACGCCGGCCCGGCCTTCGTGCGCGCCGTGCAGACCATGCTGGCCTGCCGCGGTCGGGTCGTCATCATGGGCATGGGCAAGAGCGGGCACGTCGGACGCAAGATCGCGGCCACCCTGGCTTCCACGGGCACCCCCGCCATGTTCGTGCACCCGGCCGAGGCCCACCATGGCGACCTCGGCATGGTCCAGCCTGGCGACGTGGTGCTGGCGATTTCCAACTCCGGCGAAAGCGAAGAGCTCACGGCCTTGCTGCCCGTGCTCAAGCGCCAGGGCGTGCCCCTGATCGCCATGACGGGCAAGCCGCAGTCCTCGCTGGCCCGCCACGCCGACACCGTGCTCGACAGCGCCGTCGCGGTCGAAGCCTGCCCGCTCAACCTCGCGCCCACCGCCTCGACCACCGCGCAGATGGCCCTGGGCGACGCCCTGGCCGTCGTGCTGCTCGACGCGCGCGGTTTCAAGGCCGAAGACTTCGCCCGCTCGCACCCTGGTGGCGCCCTGGGCCGCAAGCTGCTGACCCACCTGCGCGACGTCATGCGCAGCGGCGAGGCCGTGCCCCGCGTGGCGCCCGAGGTGGGCTTTGGCGAGGTGATGTCCGAGATGAGCCGCAAGGGCCTGGGCGCCACCGCCATTGTCGATGCGCAAGGCCGCCTGCTGGGCATCTTCACCGACGGCGACCTGCGCCGCAAGATCGAAGCCGGCGTCGACCTGCGCACCTTGAGCGCGCGCGAGTTGATGAGCCCGTCGCCGCGCACCATCCGCGACGACGTGCTCGCCGCCGAAGCCGTCTCCCTGATGGAAGATCACCGCATCAACACCCTGCTGGTGACCGATGCTGGCGGCCACCTGGTGGGCGCCGTCAACACCAACGACCTGATGCGAGCCAAGGTGATCTGACCATGCGAGCCCTGACCCCCACGCTGCAGTTTCCCGCCGCCCTGCGTCAGCAGGCGCGAAGCATCCGCGCCGCCATCTTCGACGTCGATGGCGTGCTCACCGACGGCACCATCTACATCAGCGAGGCCGGGGAGTCGCTCAAGGCGTTTCATGCGCTCGATGGCCATGGCCTGAAGCTGCTGGCGCAAGGCGGCATCACGCCCATCGTCATCACCGGCCGCGACTCGCCCTCGGTGCGTCGGCGCCTGAAGGACCTCGGCCTGGTCAACGCCGTCTTCGGCGTGCACGACAAGCTGGCGGCGGCCGAACCCTTGCTGGCCCAACTCGGCGTGAGCTGGGATCAGACCGCCGCCATGGGCGACGACTGGCCCGATCTGCCGTTGCTGACGCGTTGCGGCTTCGCGGTGGCGCCGGCCAACGCCCACCCCGAGGTCAAGGCCGTGGCCGACCACGTCAGTCCCTTGGTGGGCGGCCACGGTGCGGCCCGCGAATGCTGCGACCTGCTGCTGTGGGCCACCGGGCGCTACGAGGCGCTGCTGCGTGGCCACCTGCAGACGCTGGACACCAACAGCGACGGGCCCAAGGCATGAGCGCTCGGGCCCATCGGATGGACTGGCTGGCACGCGTCCAGTCGGCTGCACCGCTGGTGCTGGCCGCTGCGCTGGCGGGCTTCACCTGGTGGCTGGTGGCTTCTTCGCCAGATGTCGGCGATGGGGCCCGCCCACCCGAGCCCGATCGCGGCACGCCCGATTACGAACTGGCCCATGCCCGCCTGGCGCGCTTTGACGCACACGGGCGGCTCGAAGCCGTGATCGATGGCGACCGCATGCGCCACTACCCGGTCACGCAGACCGTGCAGATCGACGCCATGCAGCTGGCGATGCGCCACCCCGATGGCCGGCGCGTGCTGGCGCAGGCGCGCGAAGGCGAGTGGAGCGAGGGCCGAGGCCTGGCCAGCCTGAGCGGTCAGGCCGATGTGAGGCTGGCCGATGCCGGGGTGGTGCTGCCGGCCCAGGCGGCCGAGTTGGGCGCGCGGGGCGATGTGGGCGTCACCCGCATCCTGGGCGAACGGCTCGACCTCGACACCCGCGCCCGGGTGCTGACCTCGCAGCAGCCTGTGACGGTGCTGCGAGAAGGCAGCACCGTGCTGGCCCAGACCCTTCGCCACGATGAGCCCGCCGGCCTGACCGACCTGGGCGGGCGCGTGCAGGGGCGGCTGGTGTCGGCGCCCCGCTGACCGAGCTCACGGCGCGCCGGGCGGGCCCGCACGGCCGCGATGTGCTCAGGCGTCAGTCACGGCCCTTGCCGTGTCCCTTTCCATGGCCATGCCCCTTGCCATGACCGCGGTCATGGTCGTGATCATGGTGATCATGGTCGTGGTGGTCATGGCGGCTGTCTGGGCGCCCCTGGGGTGGGTAGCGGCGATCGTCATCGCGCACGAAGTACACAGGCTGGTTGCAGGCGCTGTAGCGCGAGCAATAGCGCTTCCAATCCTTGGAATGACCCGGTGGCACGCGCATGTAGATCGGGCGCTGGCGCACGCCATAAACGGGCTGCGCGATGATCACCGGCTGCGGGTAGATGAGCACCGGCTGGGTGTTGCCGATGTCGATGCGACCATAAAAGCCTGGCTGGTTGATGCCGATGCTCACGCCGACGTCCTGCGCCTGGGCGGGGTGGAAGGACACCGATGCGGCCAGGGCCGCCACGGCGATCAGGGGGCGAATGGATGGGGTCTTCATGGTCATTCAACGCTGTGGTGTGGGGGGCGGATGACAGGGCCCTGAAATGAAACAGGGCCCCGCAGGGCCCCGTTCAGGATGCAGGGCGTGAAAGCCGCCCTGCGTGGGTGTGGTGCACCCGGCGATCAGTAGCCGCCGCGGCCGTAGCCACCGCCGCCGTCGCCACGGCCACCGCCGTAGCCACCGCCGCCGCCTTCGCGACGGCCGCCACCGCCGTAGCCGCCACCGCCGCCTTCGCGACGGCCGCCGCCGAAGCCGCCGCCACCACCACCGCCGCCGTTACCGCCGCCGTAAGGGCTGCGGAAACCGGCGGGACGTTCTTCACGGGGGCGAGCTTCGTTGACGACCACAGCGCGGCCGGCAACGGGCTGACCGTTCAGGCCGTTGATGGCGGCTTGAGCTTCAGCGTCAGAGCCCATTTCCACGAAACCGAAGCCCTTGGAGCGACCGGTTTCACGGTCCATCATGACCTTGGCGGAGCTGACAGCGCCGTATTGGGAGAAAGCGTCACTCAGATCCTGATCACGCACGGAGTAGGCCAGATTGCCCACGTAAAGTTTGTTGCCCACGAGTGAGCCCCTTTCAAAGTAACCATGTGGAGCTTCAACCCATCAGGACCCATTCCAAAGACGGTGCCGCTTCCAGACACAGACCGGATCATTATGGGTGAAGGTTTTCGGTTTCACCAGGGTTTTCCACCCGTATTTTTGGACAGACGGCCACATTGCGCATGTCTTGTGGTACGCGATCCTCAGGTTTCCCTAAGGGCCAGCCCTATGATCGGAAGCCATTTATCTCTCACCCGAGTCCGAAAACACGATGCAGACCTCACCCGATGCCCTCATCCGGTCTTCCGGCCGCAGCCGCCGCTTTGACTGGTGGCAGGCCCTGGTGCGGGTGCTCTCGAGCATCGAGGCCGTGCGCGATGGCCGCGCCATGTACATGCTGCTGGCGGCCTATGCCGGCGCCGGCACGTCGATGGCGTCGGCGATCCGGGCTTATGGGCAGGGCCAGCTGCAACTGGCCATCGGCCTGGGAACGGCGGCGCTGTTCATCGCCTTCTACGGCAGCAACGCCGCGGGGCTGATGCTGATGGATCGCGCGACGGGACGGCCGGTGCGCGATCCGCGCGATGCGGTGTTCGATGCGCTCGGCATCGGTCACCGGGTGCTGCTGGCCTTGGTGGTGATGCTGCTGGCTGCTGCGACGCTGGCCGCCGCCGTGCTGGGCTTGTACTGGCTCAGTGGGCTGGGGCGGCTGGGTGTGTGGCTGTTTGCGCTGGCGGTGCCGGTGACGGTGCTGCTCATCGGTCTGGCGATGCTGGCGGGCGTGGCCGTGGTGGCCCCGCTCACCGGACCGACGGTGTGGTCCGGGGATTCGAGCTGGCAGGCGGTGCGCACGCTGTGGCGCCTGATCCGCGAGCGACTGTTGCAGGCGGCGGTGTTGACGGGCGGCGTGAGCCTGGCAACGGGCCTGGTGGGGGCGGCGACCAGCGCGATGGTGCTGGTCGGCGGCCGCGTCATGGCCGAGGCTTCGGTTTACGTGCTGGGTGTCAACGTGCCGCCGCAAGCGCTGATGGCGGGGTTGTTCGGCCGCACGGTGATGATCACCGACGTGTCTTCGGTGTCTGCGCGCGACCTGACCTACATCTCGGCGGCGTCGGTGGGCGGCGGGGTCATCTTCGCGCTGGCGTTGGTGCTGCCGACCCTCGTCTACCTGCGCGGGGTGTGCGAGGTCTACCTGGCGCTGCAAGCGGCCGACGAGGCCGAGGCGCTCGATGGCCTGCCCGTCGACCACGCCATGGGCGAACCCAGCGCGGGGCAGGGGGGTGGCGCCGTTTCGGGTGGAGCCCGTCCGGAGGGGGCGGCTTGAGCCGCCTGCATCGCCTGGTGTCGTCGCCTCTGCCATCGTCGGTGCTTGCGGCGCCATGTCCGTGCGGGCAGGGTGTGGCCTACGCGGCCTGCTGCGGGCGCTACCACGCCGGGCCCTTGCACCTGCAGGCGCCCGATCCGCAGGCGCTCATGCGCTCGCGCTACAGCGCCTTCGTGCTGGACTTGCGCGACTACCTGTTGGCGACCTGGCACCCCGACCACCGACCGGCTGGCATCGAGCCGCCGGAGCCGGGCCTGCGCTGGCTGGGGCTGGAGGTCAGGCAGGCGGTGCTGCTCGGCCCCGACCTGGGTGAAGTGAGTTTCGTGGCCCGCAGCAAGCTGGGTGGGCGGGCGCACCGGCTGGCCGAGCGCAGCGGCTTCGTGCGCGAAGGTGGCCGCTGGTTCTACACCTGTGCGCTGGATGCCGACTGAGGCGTGGCCGAGGTGCCATTGCGCGACACGGCCGAGGCGGCCTGACGCAGCGCAAAGGTGCGGCCCCCTTACTCGCGGGGTTTAACGCCTGTCGGAAGGGCTTCCCCGGGCGACAAGGTGCGGGCTTGTCTCTATGGTTCAGGCGTTGGCCACCGAGTCGACAACGAGCAACCGAACACCGAGCCCGACATGATCGAGAAGTTGAATGTCATCCAGGCCATGATGGCCATCCTGGGCGCTTCCGCCGTGGCCATCACCGCGCTGGAGGGCGTGCTGATCGGCCGCCGCGCGGGGCCGGGCCGCGAGCCTTATGACTGGCGCGCTTTCTGGACGACCGTGCGCATCAACCTGTGGCGCGTGGTGGTCGAGGCCATCCCGATGGGCGTGGTGCTGGGGGCCTCGCTGCCATTTGGCGCCTGGATGTACGAGCAGCGCCTGTGGACGGTGCCGATGGACACCTGGTGGGGCTGGGTGGCGATGTTCTTCTGCACCGAGTTCTTCTACTACTGGATGCACCGCGCCGGTCACCGCATCCGCTGGTACTGGGCGTCGCACCAGGTGCACCACTCGGGCAACCAGTACAACCTGGCGGCCGCCTTCCGGCAGTCGATCACCGGCAAGGTGACGGGTGGTTTCGTGTTCTTCGCGCCGCAATGCCTGCTGGGTTTCTCGCCCGACGCGGTGCTGATCTCCTACGGCCTGAACCTGGTCTACCAGTTCTGGATCCACACCGACATGGTGCCCAAGCTGGGCTGGATGGAGGGCGTCTTCAACACCCCTTCGGCGCACCGCGTGCACCACGCCGCCAACGTCGAGTACCTGGACTGCAACTATGGCGGCACCATCATGTTGTTCGACCGGCTGTTCGGCACCTACGTGGAAGAAAAGGACGGCGTGCCGATCCGCTACGGGCTGGTGAAGTCGCAGACCTCGAACAACGCGCTGTGGGTGCTGCTGGCCGAGTGGGTGGCCATTGGCCGCGACCTGCTGAAAGTGCGCAACCCGCTGCATGCCTTCGGCTACTTGTTCGGGCCACCGGGTTGGGCGCCGAATGGTCGGGGCCTGACGACCGAGGGGCTGCGAGAGAAGATGGTTGAGCTGACCGGTCAGGCCGCAGGCGTGCCGCCGGAGTGGCTGATCGACGGTCAGCCCGGGCCGTCGGCCGAGATGGTGGCGCCCGTGCCCACTGTCCAGGTTCGCCGCCACGTGGGGGCGGATGTGGAAGACGCGCGCATGCGGGCCTGAGACCCGGCGCGCCCCAAGCTGCTGCCCGATGTTCAGCGGGTGGCGACAGGCCCCTTTTCAGGGGCCTTTTTCATGTCGATGGCGGTGATGGCTTCGAGGTGGCCCAGCCAGCGCATGGCCTGTTCACGACTGCTCCCGCACATCTCCTCGGACGGTTGCAGGGAGCCGCAGACCGCAGGCCGCTCTGGCTGGCCGAAGAGCTTGCATCGAAGGGCGTCGTCCAGGTGGGGGCAGGGCACCCCTGCTGGTTTGCCATGGGGCAGTCCGGGCAGCGGTGAGCTGATGGAGGGGGCGATGCAGCAGGCGGCGCAAGCTGGGCGGCAGAGGGGGCGGTCCATGGGCGGGATTGTGCGCCTGGGGGTTTGCCGCGCAGGCGCTGCGGTCCACGCCATGCGTGATGGGTTGCCGCATCGGGACGGGTTCTGGCGGGGGTGTCGCCCTCCGTCTGGGTGGGGTGGATGCCCGTTGTGGGCCTGCGGATTCCCCCAGCAGGGGAAAGCCCTGGGTAAAATGGAAGGTTGCTCAAAAATGAGGCAAGGCGCCCATGTTGTATCCCCAAGAATTTGACGTCATCGTGGTCGGTGGCGGCCACGCTGGCACCGAAGCCGCCCTGGCCGCGGCCCGCATGGGCTGCGCCACGCTGCTGCTGACCCACAACATCGAGACGCTGGGCCAGATGAGCTGCAACCCGTCGATCGGCGGCATCGGCAAAGGCCACCTGGTCAAGGAGGTGGACGCGCTGGGCGGGGCCATGGGCCTGGCCACCGACGAAGGTGGCATCCAGTTCCGCATCCTCAATTCGAGCAAGGGCCCGGCCGTGCGCGCGACCCGCGCCCAGGCCGACCGCATCCTCTACAAGGCGGCCATCCGCAAGCGCCTGGAGAACCAGCCCAACCTGTGGATCTTCCAGCAGGCGGTGGACGACCTGATGGTCGAAGGCGATGGCGAGGGGGCCCGCGTGGTCGGCGCCGTCACGCAGGTGGGCATCCGCTTTCGCGCCCGCGCGGTGGTGTTGACGGCCGGCACCTTCCTGGACGGCAAGATCCACGTCGGGCTGCAGAACCACAGCGCCGGCCGCGCCGGTGACCCGCCCGCGATCTCGCTGTCGGCCCGCCTGAAAGAGCTCAAGCTGCCGCAAGGGCGCCTGAAGACCGGCACGCCGCCGCGCATCGACGGCCGCAGCATCGACTTCTCGAAGCTGACCGAGCAGCCGGGTGACGGCGTCGGTTTGGTGGGCGGCTGGGGCGCACCCGGCGAGCCGCTGTCGGCGCCCACGGGATCTGATGTGCCGGTGTTCAGCTTCCTGGGCACGCCCGAGATGCACCCGCGTCAGCTGCCTTGCTGGATCACGCACACCAACCAGCGCACGCACGACATCATCCGCTCCGGCTTCGATCGCAGCCCGATGTTCACCGGCGTGATCGAGGGGGTGGGGCCGCGCTACTGCCCGTCCATCGAGGACAAGATCAACCGCTTTGCCGACAAGGACTCGCACCAGATTTTCCTGGAGCCCGAAGGCCTGACGACCAACGAGTTCTACCCGAACGGCATCAGCACCTCGCTGCCGTTCGACATCCAGTTGAACGCCCTGCGCACCATGCCGGGCCTGGAGAACGCCTACATCCTGCGGCCGGGGTACGCCATCGAGTACGACTACTTCGACCCGCGCGAGCTGAAGTCGACCTTCGAGACCAAGGCCATCGGCGGGCTGTTCTTCGCCGGTCAGATCAACGGCACCACGGGTTACGAAGAGGCCGCAGCCCAGGGCCTGCACGCCGGGGTCAACGCCGCACTGCAGGCGCAGGGCAAGGGCGCCTTCACCTTGCGCCGCGACCAGGCCTACCTGGGCGTGCTGGTCGACGACCTGATCACCAAGGGCGTGACCGAGCCGTACCGCATGTTCACCAGCCGGGCCGAGTTCCGCCTGCAGCTGCGCGAGGACAACGCCGACATGCGCCTGACCGAGTTGGGCCGCGAGATCGGCCTGGTGGACGACGTGCGCTGGGGCGCCTTCAACCGCAAGCGCGATGCTGTTTCACGTGAAACAGAGCGGCTGCGCAACACCTGGGTGCGCCCCGCCACGCTGCCGGCCGCCGACGCCGAGCGCCTGGTGGGCAAGGCCCTGGAGCGCGAGTACAGCCTGGCCGACCTGCTGCGCCGACCGGGTGTGAGCCATGACCAGGTCGCCGAGGTGGCGCAGTTGGCCGCGGGCAACCAGGCCCGCTTGCGCGCGGCGGCGGGCAAGGTTTCTCCCGCGGAGCAGGCCGATGTTCCACGTGAAACATCCGGTCGTGCCGCGTTGGTTGAAGAGCTGGGCCCCAAGCTGGCCGAGGCCGTGATCGAGCAGGTCGAGATCAGCATCAAGTACGCTGGCTACATCGACAAACAAAACGAAGAGGTGGAGCGGGCTGCTCACTACGAGAACCTGCGCCTGCCCGAGGAGCTGGACTACATGACCGTGAGCGCCCTCAGCCACGAGGCCCGTCAGAGGCTGAACAAACACCGCCCCGAGACGCTGGGCCAGGCCTCGCGCCTGTCGGGCATCACGCCCGCGACCATTTCTCTGCTGCTGATCCACCTGAAGAAGGGGCGGTTCAAGGGCTTCACCGGGCAGCCTGCCGATCCGGCCCCGGCTGCAAACCAATCGACGGGGGAGGTGGCATGAAGGGCTACAAGCGCCCCTTGGGGTACAGCAATTACACCGGCAGCGGGGCGCCCTCGGCCCCCCGGCCTCAGCCCCGTCAGCACCCGAAGCCGGCATCGCCGCGCCTGATCAACTGGTCCACGGAGCAGTGGTTGGCCGCGCTGGCGCCTGTGCTGGACACCCTCGGGGTGAGCCTGGACGAGGCCCAGCGGCAGCGCTGCGCGGCCTACATGGGCATGCTCTCGCACTGGAACGGCACCTACAACCTGACGTCCTTGCGCGACGCGCCGGAGATGTTCACCCACCACCTCAGCGACTGCCTGGCGGTGTTGCCGCATCTGGCCAAGCACCTGGCCGGTTTGGGGGTGGTGCCGGGCCAGCCCGTTCGCTTGCTGGACGTGGGCAGCGGCGGCGGGCTGCCGGGGGTGCTCCTGGCCATCGCCCGTCCAGACCTGCAGGTCTGCTGTGTCGACACGGTGGGCAAGAAAGCGGCCTTCATCCGGCAGGTGGCGGCCGAATTGCGCCTGCCCAACCTGCGGGCCGAGCACGCCCGGGTGGAGGACCTGGCCTCGCGGCATGACATCGTCACGTCGCGGGCGTTCGCCTCGCTGGCCGATTTCATCGCCCTCACGCGCGAGCGCCTGGCGCCCGGAGGGGTGTGGATGGCCATGAAGGGCAAGTCGCCGGACGACGAGCTGGCAGGGCTGCCCGATGACGTCGAAGTGTTTCACGTGGAACAACTGCAGGTGCCAGGGCTCGATGCCGAGCGGTGCCTGGTCTGGATGAGGGTGCGTGGATGAGCAACAAGCGCCGGTTCAAAGGATGGTGGGTGATCTGTCTGATGGCCGGGCTGGGTGCCCAACCGCTGCAGGCGGCGGAGCCGGGCGCGATCAGCCGCGCGGTGGAGGTGCCTCCGCCCAAGGGGTGGACGCCGGACACGCCGCTGTTCCATGACGAAGGTGGCGCCCCTGCCGACGGGGACGGCAGGCCGGCGCAACGCCTGGCGGCCGCCACGTCCACCGCCAACCCCTCCGCCAATCAGGCACCGCCTGCGCGACGCACCACGCGCGAGCCCCGTCCTGCTGAGCGCCTGGTGGCAACGAAACGCGAGCCCGTGGCCCGTGCAAAGACCTCGTCGGAGGCGTCTTTGAAAGAGGCCAAGCTGGCAAAAGCGAAGGCGCCCAAAACCCGAGCCTCTGCTGCGGTCTCGGCGCGCTCGGGCGAGCGCCCGGCGGTGCGTGCGCAACGGGGTGACCGTGGGGCCGCACGCACGGCTGCGACGAAGCGCAACCCTGCGCGCGGTGAGGTCGTGGCGGCATCGCCCCAGCGGCGGGCCTCCACCAGGGTGGCAGGGCGCAACCCGGCGGCGGCAGGGGCGCGCTCCACCCAAACCCGCCGAGCCGTGGCCTCGTTGCCTCGGGCGCAGGTGGACCGTCGCAAGCCAGCGACCCGGGTGGGCGGCGGGCGAGCTTCCACGGCAACGCTTTCTCGGGCTCGGCAGGGCATGGCAAACGACCCGGGCCGCTCGGCCAAGGCCCGCCAGAAAACCGTGGCGTCGGCTGGCAAGGTGGCGCGCGAGCGGACCCTGGCCCAGCGCAGCGCCAGGCGTGCGCAGCCCGGTGCGCCCACCGGTGCACGCGCCCGCAGCCCAGGCGTGAAGAAGGGCTGAGCTTGGCGACCGGTCGGCGTCAGCGCGCCCGGGCCTGCTGCAGCAGTTTCTCCATCTCTTCGGTGATCGCGCCCATGCGCGCGGCCACCACGCCGAACTCGGGCCCGTGGCTGCCGGCGCGGTGGGCCGCCACCTGGGCGTTGAAGGCCACCACCTTGGCCTCGCGGGCCACGGCATGAAGGCGGTCCATCAGCTCCTGGTGGCGCATGCGTTCCTGGCGCGCGCGCAGGGCGGCCTCGGCTTCGTGGGCGAGGGTCAGCTCGTTGAGCAATTCCAGGATGGGCGTGGCCTCACCCACCAGCTCCTGCACGATGGCGTCCACGTTGGCGCGTCGGCCCTCCAGGCCGTTGAGCACCTGCTGCGCCAGCCCCAGGAAGTCGCGGATGCGGGCATCGGCGTTGCGCGGCGCGAAGTAGGCCTGGCGCAGGCCATCGGAGAAGGCCCCGGGCCATTCGCCCCCACCGTGGGCCAGGCGCTCGTGGCTGCGGGCCATGCGCTCCAGCGTGTCGCGCAAGACCGGCAGGGCGGGCAAGGCGGCCGGGGCAGGGGGCTTGCCCTGGCCTGGGTGCGCTGCGTGCGCCTGCTGGTGTGCCTGGTGCTGCGCCTGGTGCTGCGCCTGCTGTTGCGCCTGCTGTTGCGCCTGCTGTTGCGCCTGCTGTTGCGCCTGCTGTTGCGCCTGCTGTTGCGCCGCCAGCACGGCGTGCAGCACGAGGCGCTGCGACAGCATGCGCTGGCGCCCCGCCATGTTGATCAGGGCCGAAAGCTTCTCCCCATCCGGGGGCGTTGTGGGCGTGCCCGCGCGCACGGTGCCGGGCACGGGGTGTGACAAAGTTCTCGCAGCGATGGTGGGGTGGCGCATGGGCGGTGCATGAAAGGTGCTTGCCCCGTGCCTGGGTGCAATCGGCGTGCCGACCCAGCGGTGATAATGCGCGCATGCCGCACATCTTCTGCATCGCGAACCAAAAGGGCGGGGTGGGCAAGACGACCACCACGGTGAACCTGGCTGCTGGCCTGGCCAAGGTCGGCCAGCGCGTGCTCATCGTCGACCTCGACCCCCAGGGCAACGCGACCATGGGCTCGGGCGTGGACAAGCGCACCCTCGCGCACTCCGTCTACGACGTGCTGCTCGAAGACGCCACCATCGCCGAGGCCCGCGTGCGCAGCGAGAAGGTCGGCTACGACGTGCTGGGCGCCAACCGCGAACTCGCCGGTGCCGAGGTCGAGCTCGTCAACCTCGAACGCCGCGATCGGCGCCTGAAGACCGCCATCGAAGCCGCCGCGGCCGACTACGACTTCGTGCTCATCGACTGCCCGCCGTCCTTGAGCCTGCTCACCCTCAACGGCCTGACCTGCGCGCACGGCGTGATCGTGCCCATGCAGTGTGAGTACTTCGCGCTCGAAGGCCTCACCGACCTGGTCAACACCGTCAAGCAGGTGCACGCCAACCTCAACCGCGAGCTGCAGCTCATCGGCCTGCTGCGCGTCATGTTCGATCCGCGCATCACGCTGCAGCAGCAGGTCAGCGACCAGCTCAAGTCGCACTTCGGCGACAAGGTGTTCGACACCGTCATCCCGCGCAACGTGCGCCTGGCCGAGGCGCCCAGCTACGGCCTGCCCGGCGTGGTGTTCGACCCATCGTCCAAGGGGGCGCAGGCCTTCGTGGCGTTCGCGCAAGAGCTGGTGCAGCGCGTGGCCGGCGGGCACAAGGCGGCGCCTCGTCAGGCGGCGGCTCCAACGGCTTCAGCCTGATCCGCGCAAGCAGGCTCAGACGTCCTCGTCGGGCGCCAGCTGATCGTCCAGGCAGCGCAGCAGCGCCGTCACGTCCAGCGGCTTGGTGAGGTAGGCCGCAAAACCCTGCTCGCGCGCCGCGCGGATGCGGTCCGGCATCGCGTCGGCCGACAGCGCCACGCGCGGGATGCCCGCGGTGCCCGGGTCGGCGTCGAGCGAGCGGGCCAGCTCCAGGCCACTCATGTCACCCAGGTGCATGTCGATGAGCATCAGGTCGGGGCGCTTGCGGCGCGCCACCTCCATCGCCCGCTTGCCGCTCATGGCCACCAGCAGCTGCCAGTGGGGCCGCAGGCGCACCACCTGGTGCACCAGGGCCACGTTCATTTCGTTGTCCTCGGCGTAGAGGATGGTGGCGGTGCCGCTGCGCGCGGGCGTGTCGCTGAGAGGGGGCTCTTGCGCCACCACGGCCTGCGCGCTGGCCGCCGGCAGGCGAAGCTCGAACGTCGAGCCCTGGCCCGCCTGGCTGCGCACCTCGATGCCGCCGCCCATCAGGTTCAGCAGCCGCTGCACGATCACCAGGCCGATGCCCGTGCCCTCGATGCCCGACTGCTCCACCCCCAGCCGGTTGAAGGGCTGAAAGAGCTGGGCCAGCTGCTCCGGGGCCATGCCGATGCCCGTGTCGCTCACCGTGACGCAGACCTCGGCACCCGCCGGGCGCACCGACAGCGTCACCCGCCCATCGGCGCGGTTGTACTTGATGGCGTTGCTCAGCAGGTTGACCAGCACCTGGCGCAGGCGCACGCGGTCGGCCTGCACATGCCAGGGCATGGCGCTGGCGCGCACGTCCAGCGTCACCTGGCTGCGGCGCGCCTGCTCGGCCACGAGGTTCACGGCCTCGGCCACGACGGCGTCCAGCGGCAGGGCCTGCACCTTCAGCGGCAGGTCGCCGGCCTCGATTCGCGAGAGGTCGAGCACGTCGCCCAGGATGGACAGCAGGTGCTGGCCCGCCTGCTCGATCAGGCCCACGCGGCGGCGGTGCTCGTCGGTGTAGAGGTTGCCTCGGTCCATCTGCAGCAGCTGTGCGAAGCCGATGACGGCGTTGAGCGGCGTGCGCAGCTCGTGGCTCATGCGCGAGAGGAACTCGCTCTTGGCCTGGTTGGCCCGCTCGGCCGTCTGGGCCTGGATCAGGGCCTCGGCGTAGAGCTTTTGTTCGGTCACGTCCTGCACGTAGCCATACCAGGCGGTGAACTCGCCTTCGGGCTGGCCCACGCTCTGGCCCGCCATCCAGCGCAGGCCCTTGCGGGGCAGCTCGACCCGGTATTCGTAGTGCTTGAGCTCGCCTGGGTGCGCGCACACCGAGCGGCTGAGGTCCTGCACCATGGCGAGGTCATCGGGGTGGATGCGCACGTAGTGCGAGGCCCAGGTCAGCGTTTGCGGGTCGATGTCGTCCAGCTCGTAGATCTCGGCGGCGCGCTCGCTGATGTAGACCATGCGCGTGTCGCCATCGCCTGACACCAGCACCTTGAAGAGCACCCCGGGGATGTGCTGGCTCAGGCCCTTGAGCAGCCCTTCGCGGGCCTGCAGGCGTCTCTCGACCTTGCTCAGTTGCTCGCGCAGCGCCAAGGCCTCGGCGCGCGCGGCAGCCAGGGCGGTGGCGGCTTCGTCGTCGGGCAACGGCTGGGCGGACTGCATGCAAGCAGTGTAGAGAGGAGCCGCTTGCCTGACCAGCCGTGAAACACCGTGGAAACGTCGGACAATCACGGACATGGCGACCAAGAAATCCAAAGGCCTGGGCATGGGCCTGGAGGCCCTGCTGGGCCCCAAAGTCAGCGACACCCCCCCCGGCACCGCGTCGGGCGACGGCACACCCTCGAGCCTGAGGCTCGACCTCATGCAGCCCGGCAAGTACCAGCCGCGCACGCGCATGGACGAGGGCTCGCTGTACGAGCTGGCCGAGAGCATCAAGGCCCAGGGCATCATGCAGCCCATCCTGGTGCGCCCGGTGGGCGGTGGCCGCTACGAGATCATCGCGGGTGAGCGCCGCTCGCGCGCCGCCAAGCTGGCTGGCCTGACCGAGGTGCCGGTGCTCGTCAAGGACGTGCCCGACGAAGCCGCCGCGGCGATGGCGCTGATCGAGAACATCCAGCGCGAGGACCTCAACCCGCTGGAAGAGGCCCAGGGCCTGCAGCGCCTGACGGCCGAATTCGGCCTCACGCACGAGCAGGCCGCCCAGGCGGTGGGCCGCTCGCGCAGCGCCGCCAGCAACCTGCTGCGCCTGCTCAACCTGGCCGAGCCCGTGCAGTCC
Organism: Burkholderiales bacterium RIFCSPHIGHO2_01_FULL_63_240; assembly: GCA_001770725.1. Lineage (GTDB taxonomy): Bacteria > Pseudomonadota > Gammaproteobacteria > Burkholderiales > Burkholderiaceae_C > Aquabacterium. The sequence goes on along the minus strand of MERU01000008.1, from coordinate 80,180 downwards.
ATGCTGATGGCCGGTGACCTGGACATGGGCCACGCCCGCGCGCTGCTGCCGCTGGACAAGGCCGTGCAGATCACCACCGCCAACGAGGTGGTGGCCAGGAAGCTCAATGTGCGCGAGACCGAAAAGCTCGTCGCCAAAACCCAGGGCCAGGGTCGCCAGACCCCGCTGCTGCGCGTCAAGAGCGAGAAGACGCGCGACGTGCTGCGCCTGGAAGAAGAGCTCTCTGACTTGCTGACAGCGCAAGTGAGCATTCACATCCGCCGCAAGACACTGCGCGGCGAGCAAGGTGAGCTCACCATCGCGTTCGGCAGCCTGGACGAGCTCGATGGGCTGATCGACAAGCTGCGTCGCGCTGGCGGCGGCGAGGCGGCCTGAGCCGACGGCGGGTGGCCCACCTGCTCGCCAAGGCCTTGAGCTGGCCTGTGCCGGCCGTGCTGACCTGGCTGGCGGCCTGGGCCCTGGCCTGGGCTTTGCGCGCCGCTGGCGCCCCGCTGTGGGCCGCCCTGGTGCTGCCGACCGCCCTGGGGGCCTGCGCGGCCTTGTTGCCCTTCGTGGCCACCACGGCCTGGCGCCGCGTGTTCGTGGCGGCCGGCTTTCCGATGAGCGTGCTGGCGCTGGGCCTGACCAGCGGGGCAGGGGGGCAAGCAGGGGTGGCCGTGGCCTGGTGGTGGCTCGCGCCGCTGGCCTTGCTGCTGCTGGCCTACCCCCGCCGCGCCTGGCGTGACGCACCCGTCTTCCCGACCCCGCGCGGGGCCTTGTCCGAGCTGGCCAAGCACGTGAAGCTGCCCCCTGGCGCGCGGGTGGTGGATGCTGGCTGCGGCATGGGCGATGGCCTCATCGAATTGCACCGGGCCCTGCCCGAAGCCCGCCTCGAAGGCGTCGAGTGGAGCACCCTGTGGCGCGCCGTCAGCGCCTGGCGCTGCCCCTGGGCCACCGTGCGCCGCGGCGACATGTGGGCCGACGACTGGTCGGCATTCGAGCTCGTCTACCTGTTCCAGCGCCCCGAGACCATGCCTCGCGCCATGGACAAGGCCCGCCGCGAGATGCGCCCGGGCAGCTGGCTGGTCAGCCTGGAGTTCGAGGCGCGCGACGCCGATGGCCTGGCTTGGACGCCGGTGGCGCGCTGGGAGCTCGGTGGCGAACGGCCCGTGTGGGTGTACCGCATCCCCCGGGGTTGATCACCGCCGTCTACACTGCAGGCTTTTGCACGCTCCGCCCATGTCGTCGATGCCCGATTCCCAGACCGGCTCTCCCGCGCCCTTCACGCCGGAGGAGTACCGCGCAGCGCTGGGCCAGTTCGCCACCGGCATCACCATCGTCACGGCGCGGGCCGCCGATGGGCGCCTGCTGGGCCTGACGGCCAACTCCTTCAACTCGGTGTCGCTGGCGCCGCCGCTGGTGCTCTGGAGCCTGTCGCGCCAGTCCAGTTCCATGCCGGGCTTCCTGGGCGCCGCGCACTACGCCATCAACGTGCTGGCGGCCGATCAGCGACTGCTGGCCGAGCGCTTCTCGCGCAAGGGCATCGACCGCTACGAGGGCGTGGCCTGGCGCGCGGGGCTGACCGGTGCGCCCGTCATCGACGGCGCCGTGGCGGTGTTCGAGTGCCGCCACCGCAGCCAGCACGACGAGGGCGACCACGTCATCTTCGTGGGCGAGGTCGAGCACTGCCGGCGCCGCATCGGGGCCGCGCCGCTGGTCTTTCACGGCGGGCGCTTCGTCACCGACTTCCCGGGCTGATCAAGGCACCTCGCCGCGCGCGCAGCAGTCGAGCAGGTGCAGCAGCCGCGACACGTCCAGCGGCTTGGTCAGGTACTCGATGAAGCCGCGCTGGCGGGCCTCGGCGATCTGGTCGGGCATCACGTCCGCCGACAACGCCACCCTCGGGATCAGGGCGGTGTGCGCGTCCATCATCAGCGCGTCCGACACGTCCAGGCCGCTCATGTCGCCCAGGTGCATGTCCAGCAGCAGCAGGTCGGGCGGCTCGGCGCGCGCCATGGCGATGGCGGCGTGGCCGTCGCGCGCGATCTCGAGGTGCCATTGCGGGCGCATGCGCATGACCTGGCGCAGCAGCTCGACGTTGATGGCGTTGTCCTCGGCATAGAGCAGGGTGAGCGTGGCGTCGACCCCGGTGTCGAGCCCGCCGAAGTTGGTGCGCACGCGCTGGCTGAAATCGCTGTCCTCGGCTTCGGTCTGCCGCTCTGCGCGTGGCAGCCAGACGCGAAAACGCGTGCCTTCGCCCGGTTGGCTGCTGACCTCGATGCGGCCCTGCATGAGCTCGACCAGGCGCTTGACGATGACCAGGCCGATGCCCGTGCCTTCGACGGGGGTGCGTTCGGCGCCCAGGCGGTTGAAGGGCTCGAAGAGGTGGGCGAGCTGCTGCGCGTCCATGCCGCGGCCGGTGTCGCTCACGCTGATGACGACCTCGTCGTCCAGGCCCAGTGCCTCCACCAGCACCTGACCCGAGCGGCGGTTGTACTTGATGGCGTTGCTCAGCAGGTTGACCAGCACCTGGCGCAGCCGCAACTGGTCGGCGCGCACGCGCAGGCCGGCTTCAGGTGGGGTGGCCAGCAGCTGCACGCTGGCGTCGGTGGCCTGGGTGCTGGTCATCGCCAGCGCGGCCTCGATGACGTCGTTGACCGCCAGCGGCTCGATCGACATCGGCAGGCTGCCGGCCTCGATGCGCGAGAGGTCGAGCACGTCGGTGAGCATGGCCAGCAGGTGGGCGCCCGCGCGCTCGATGTGGGCGACCTTGGTGCGCTGGTCGTCGTGCAGCGGGTGGCGCGGGTCGACCCGCAGCAGCTGCGCAAAGCCCAGCATCGCGTTGAGCGGCGTGCGCAACTCGTGGCTCATGCGCGAGAGGAACTCGGTCTTGGCCTTGCTGGCGCGCTCGGCCGCGCGAGCCGAGCTCATGGCCTCCTGCATGCGCTGGCGTTCGCTGATGTCCTCGATGACGGCGACCAGCTCGCGCGGCTGGCCATCTTCTTCGCGCAGCAGCACCACGTTGATGGCGGCCCACACCACCTGGCCATCGGGTCGCACGTAGCGCTTCTCGGTCTGGAAGCCCTCCTGGCGGCCGGCCAGCACGCCCTCGAGGTGGGCGCGCGAGGGCACGACGTCCTGCGGGTGGGTGATGTCGTCGGCGTGCAGGCCGGTGAGCTGGTCTGGTTGGCGGCCGACGATGTCGGCGAAACGCTGGTTGACTTCGAGGATGCTGCCCGACAGGCTCAGGCGGGCCATGCCGATGCCCGCGCGGTTGAAGATCAGGCGATAGGGCGCGTCGCGGCGATCAGCGGCCACCTGATGGGGGTCGACCAGCAGGTCGTCGATCGGGGCAGGCGTCGGGCCTGGGGGCAGGCTGTGCATGGGCGGCATGAAGCGTCACCACCCACGGCCCCCGTGCCTGCCGGGCCCCTGGTGGGGCGTTCGATCAGGCGGCGGCCGCCTCCACTGCATCGCGCCGGGGGTGGTGTGCCCGACGCGACCGTCATGTTTTCATGGGCTGCAAGCAGGTGTGTCCGATCGTGTCCGAATGGGCGACGAAGCCGTCCTGCGCAGCGTGCAATGAGGATAACCCGTCTGCGGCGCTTGCAACAAGCGCTGCGGCACAAGGGCCTTTCAGGATGCGGGCATGTCCTCGTCGTCCTCGTCGCCGTCCTGTCCGAGCAGGGCGGCGGCCACCAGGCTGGCGCCGTCGGCGCTGCCATCGGGCAGGGGCGGTGCAGGGCGGGAGGGCTCGGGGCGGCGTGCCGGCGGCCCATGGTGGATGACCGTGCGGTTGCGACCGGCGGCCTTGGCCTCGTACAGCGCGCGGTCGGCGCGTTCGATGCACACGTCCAGGGGCTCGCCCGAGTCGTAGGCCGTCAGGCCCGCCGAGAAGGTGGCGCGCAGCTCGGGCACGTCGTTGGACAGGCGCGCATCGGCCAGCAACTCGCGCACGCGGTCCAGCCCGATCTGGGCCTGCTCGGCCGAGGTGTCGTTGAGCAGCAGCAGGAATTCTTCACCGCCCCAGCGCGCCAGCACATCGGTGTCGCGCAGGGCCTGCTGGGCCACGGCGGCGAAGCGGCGCAGCACCTCGTCGCCCACGCCATGGCCATGCGTGTCGTTCACGCGCTTGAAGTGGTCGAGGTCAAGGATGGCCAGGCAGAAGCGGTGGTAGCCCGAGCGCTGCAGGCGTTTGCGGTGCTGCTGCAGCACGTCCATCATGTGGCGGCGGTTGACCAGGCCGGTGAGCTCGTCGCGCGTGGCCAGGATCTGGATGCGCGTGAGCGCCTGCGCGAGCTCGTCCTTCTGGCTTTGCAGGCGCTGGCGCAGGCTGCTGAGCTGAGCAGCCAGGCGCGAGATGGTCGGCACGATGGCCGCGGTCAGCACGAAATGAACGATCTCGAGCGAGAACGGGTAGTTGACCGGGTCGGTCTCCATCTTGACGAGCTGCGCACAGCCCATCAGACCCACCGTGTAGGTGGCCGCGATGCGCGCGCCCTGGGCGCTCAGGTTGAAGACACCGAAGACGAGCACCAGCACCAGCAGCATCATGGTCGAGCCATGGAAGGGGCCGGTGATGGAGTAGGCGCCGATGATGATGGTCAGCGCCGCCAGGATCTGGGGCAGGGTCAGGGCCGGATCGGCGAAGCGCTTGTTCAGGCCCGTGCGCAACAGGGCGTACCAGACGCCGCAGTTCAGGGCGATGGCCAGGCACAGCAGGCGCACGTCGTGGAAGGACATGAAGCCCATCCAGGCGGCGTAGATCGCCGTCAGCGCGCAGGCGCCGAACACATTGGCCGCCAGCAGCGAGCGCTTGATGCGCAGGCGCTGCCGGGGGTCGCTGCTGAACAGCCAGGTTGACCAGTTCGATGTGGCGGCGGGTTCCATGAGGTTGTTGACCACTGTTGGAAGCGACTTCGACGCCTGGGGCCGGCCCTGAATCAGGGTCAACCCGGTGACGTGCGCGCCGCGGCGCTGTGAATTCAGAAAATTTGAATCAAGGGGACAAACCCGCTCAACCCAACTGAAGCCAGGGACCGTACGCTTCACATTGTGATCCACAAGCCCCTCAGGTGGTCTGCCATGAAACCCGCGCCCTCACCCGCCAGTTCTCACGTTGCCCGCTACACGCTCACGGCCATCGCGCTGCACTGGGTGTTGGCCGTGGCGATCCTCACGGCGTTCTGCGTGGGGCTCTACGTCGAGGGCCTGCCGTTCTCGCCGGCCAAGCTCAAGCTCATCAACTGGCACAAGTGGGCCGGGGTGACGATCCTGTTCCTGTCGGTGCTGCGCCTGCTGTGGCGCCTGACGCACCGCCCACCCGCCTTGCCCGCGAAGATCGAGTCGGCCATGCCGGGCTGGCAGCGCGCTGCCTACCACGGCACCCACCACCTGATGTACCTGCTGTTCTTCGCCGTGCCGCTGCTGGGCTGGGCCTACAGCTCGGCCAAGGGCTTTCCCATCGTGTGGTTCGGCGTGCTGCCCCTGCCCGACCTGGTGGCGCCGAACCCCGAGCTGGCCGAGGCCATCAAGCCCCTGCATGGCCTGGCGGCCTGGGGCCTGATCGGCCTGGTGGCCCTGCACGTGGGGGCCGCGCTCAAGCACCAGTTCATCGACCGCGACGGCCTGCTGACGCGCATGCGCCCCGGTGGCCGCGCCTGATGGCCTGGGCCCGCTGCCCGACTCGCTTCGTTCACTTTTCCTGCAAGGAGCCTGACATGACTTCCCTCGTTCGCCTGCGCGCCCTGAGCTTCGGTGCCGCCTGCCTCGTGCTCGCATCGCTGGGTTCGCCGGCCCATGCTGCCGACCCGGCCATCACCCTGGTGGCGCCGCAAAGCGAGGTCGCCTTCACCATCAAGCAGATGGGCGTGCCGGTCAACGGTCGCTTCAAGCGTTTTGGTGTGCAGACCAATTTCAACCCCAAGTCGCCGCAGACCAGCCAGGTCACCCTGCGCTTCGAGCTGGCCAGCGCCACCGTCAGCGCCGACGCCGACCCGGAGCTGGGCAAGCCCGACTGGTTCGCCACCGCGAAATTTCCGCAAGCCACCTTTGCGTCCACGGGCATCAAGGCCTTGGGCAGCGGCAAGTTCGAGGTCGCTGGCAAGCTGAGCATCAAGGGCACCAGCCGAGACGTGGTCGTGCCGATGCAGCTGGTGCAAGCCGGTGGCGTCAGCACCGTCACCGGGGGTTTGCCGATCAAGCGCCTGGACTTCAAGGTCGGTGAGGGCGATTGGGCCGACACCTCCTTCGTTGCCAACGACGTCCAGGTGAAGTTCAAGCTCGTGCTGCAGGGCGTGCCCGCGCAGTGAGCCTTGTCCCGTTGCCCAACTGCCCAACCGTTTCGTTCGTTTCCCGCCCGGTCGATTTTTTTCGCACCCCTCCCCCGAGTGCGCGACCTTTTCTCCGCCTTCACACAAGGAGCCTTCCGATGACCCACATGACCCGCACCCTGACCCGCCTGTTCGCCGCCACCGCCCTGGCGTCGGCCTTCACCACCTCGGCCTTCGCCGCGCCCGAGAGCTACGGTGTCGAGCCCAACCACACGTACGCCAACTTCTCGTACAACCACATGGGCCTGTCCACGCAGATCAGCAAGTTCAACAAGACCAGCGGCACCATCGTCTACGACAAGGCCGCCAAGACCGGTTCGGTGGACGTGACCATCGACATGACCTCGGTGGACACGGGCTCGAACCTGTTCAATGGCCACATCCAGGGCGCCGACTTCCTCGACACCGGCAAGTTCCCGACCGCGACCTTCAAGTCGACCAAGGTGGTGTTCAGCGGTGACGCACCCTCGAGCATCGAAGGCAACCTGACCATCAAGGGAGTGACCAAGCCCGTGGTGCTGAAGGTGAACCACTTCGCCAACATGGCTCACCCGATGGCCAAGAAGGACGCCATCGGTGCCAACGCCAGCACGGTGATCAAGCGCAGCGACTTCGGCGCCGGCAAGTACGCGCCGATGGTGGGTGACGAGGTCACCATCACCATCTCGCTGGAAGCCATCCAGCAGTGAGGCTCAGGCCACCACGCCAGGTGCTGACGGCGGCAGGTGCCGCTGCAGCACCGCCATGAGCTCTTCCACGCGGAAGGGCTTGGGCAGGTGGTCGTCCATGCCCGCTGACAGGCAGCGGGCGCGGTCGGTGCTCAGGGCATTGGCCGTCAGCGCCACGACCGGTATGGGATCGAGCCGCTGGTCGTTTTCCCAGGAGCGCAGGCGGCGCGTGGCTTCCATGCCATCGAGCTCGGGCATCTGCAGGTCCATCAGCACGAGGTCGAAGGGCCGCTCGAGGTGCTGCAGCATCGACAGCGCCTGGGCGCCGTCTTCGGCGCGCGTCACGTCCAGGCCCAGGCGGGCCAGGTTGGCCTCGGCCACCAGGGCGTTGACCGGGTTGTCCTCGACGAGCAGCACGCGGCCACTGAAGTGCGGCACCGCGCCGGACGTGGTGGGGCCTGCGCTGGCGGCCACTGACGCTGCGAACGCAGGGGCCGTCGGGATGGCGGCCTGAGACGGTGCGGCCATCGGGTGCAGCGGCACCCTCAGCGTGAAGACCGAGCCGCGGCCGACCTCGCTTTCGCAGTCGACATCGCCGCCCATGGCTCGAGCGATCTCGCGCGTGATGGTCAGGCCCAGCCCGGTTCCTTTGTGGCGACGCACGAAGCTGCCGTCCACCTGGTGGAAGGCGTCGAAGATGAACCCGAGCTGATCGCCCGGGATGCCGACGCCCGTGTCCTGAACGTGGAAGACGACGGTGCCGCCACCTCCTTGAGGCTCGGTGGTCACGCGCACGCGGATCTCGCCGAGTTCGGTGAACTTGATGGCGTTGCCCAGCAGGTTGTGCAGCATCTGGCGCAGGCGCGAGGCGTCGCCGCTGACCCAGCAGGGTTGAGGCAGGCGCACGTCGGCGAGCAGGCGCAGGCCCTTTTCCTGGGCCGTGACGCGCTGCAATTCGATGATCTCGTCGAGCAGCGAGCGCAGGTCGAAGCTGGCGTGCTGGATCTGCAGCTTGCCGGCCTCGATGCGAGAGAAATCGAGCACGTCGTTGATGATGTGCAGCAGGTGTTCGCCCGCGCGTTCGATGAGTTCGACCTGGTGGCGCGACTCGTGCAGCACGCCGGGACGCTCGGGCAGGCGGTCGAGCAGCAGTCGCGCCAGCCCGAGGATGCCGTGCAGCGGCGTGCGCATCTCGTGGCTCATGGTGGCCAGGAACTGGTCCTTGACGGCGCTGTGACGCTGGGCGAGCACCAGCGCGTGCGTGCGCTCGCGGGCGATGCGGTCGGTGGTGAAGCGCAGCCACAGCAGCTCGGTGATGCGGCGCTCGGCGCGGCGGCTCTCGAACAGCATCAGCGCCATCAAGGAAAGCAGGCCGAGGCCGCCGAAGAAGCCGTAGGTGTCCTGGCGCGACAGCAGCACCAGGCTGGCCGGCACCAGGGTGGGCAGGTTGGTGGCGAGGTTGGGCCGCAGGTGGGCCTGCAGCGTGAAGGTGCCCACCGCGCAGGCGCCCACCAGCGTGGAGGCCAGCACCGAGCTGGTCACCATGTCCTCGATCGGCATCATCACGCCGATCAGGCCCCAGCAGCAGCCGTGCAGGGCGCACATCAGCGTCAGGCTTTGCAGCCACATGGGGTGGTCGCGCTGGCTGCTGCGGCGGTAGGCGCGCAGGTGCAGCAGGCGCACCATCGAGGCCAGCACGCACAGTGCGGCCCAGGCCACGGCCCAGGTGCGACCGGTCTGGTCGGAGATGGCCACGGCCAGGGCGACGCAGACCAGGGCGCTGACGATGGACACCGGCACCGTGGGCGCGAACAGCATGCGCACGCGCTCACCGCGGATCTGGCGGTTGAGTTCCGGGTCGTCGGGCTCGCTGGGTGGGTTGCTCCCGAGCAGGGGGAGCATGAAGGCGGGGAAACCGAAAGGCATGCGTGCTGGCGTGCCTTGCAGGCGCATCGCGATGCGCCGCTCCAGGCTGCCCTGATGTTTGTGAATTGGGACATGGATCCTGCGACGGCTGGCAGGGCATGTCAACGGGACAAACATCGGACAACGCCTCGTGCGCCCCCCGCAACAACGGGGGACGGCAGGCTCGCTCAGCCCCGCGCTTGCATCAGTTCTCGTTCTGCGGGATGTTCAGGCGTTCGCAGACCCGCATGGTGGCCAGCTGGAAGGCCTGGAAATGCAGCCCGACCTGGTGCGAGACCGGCTCGAGCTCGGCCCAGACCCCGGCGGGGTCGCCCGAGCGCACAGGGTTGAGCAGCAGGGCGTCCACCGCGGCGCCGATGGTCAGCAGCTTTTGAACGGCGGGGCGCTCCTGGGCCCACTGGCTGGGGCTGTTGGGGCGGGCGCGCACGCTGTCGGTGACCTCGCGCGACAGGCCCCAGGACTGGCACAGCGCCCCGCCCAGGGCGGAGTGGCTGACGCCAAAGGCCTCGATTTCGGCGGCACAGAGCATGGACTCGTCCGACGGGTCGACTTCGAGCGCGGCGTAGCGCTGGCGGTCATAGGCGTAAAGCACGGCGCGGCCGCTTTCGGCGAACAGGCCGGCCGTGTGCGCCTGCCAGGGGTCGACGTCGAGCTGGCGGGCGATGCGGCCCATGGCCAGGCCGCGCACACCGGCGCGGTCCCAGATGCTTTGCAGCAGCGGGCTGGGCGGGAAGGCCCCGCGCAGGCCGATTTCATAGGTCAGGCCGGCGACCTGCGCCATGCCCAGGTAACGGATGCCTTCGTGCACGGTCTCGACGCGCTTGAGCAGGCCGAACAGCGCCGAGTTGACGGTGCGCACCACGGCCGAGGACAAGGCCATGTCGGTTTCGATCAACGCCGCGAGCTGGTCGGTCGAGCTGTTCTCGTCGGCCATCAGCAAGGACAGCTTGACGAGCGTGCTCGGACAGGCCGGCAGGTCGATGTTCAGGTTGCGCAGTTGGGGAGAGATGCTCATGGCGGGAAACCTCGGACGCTTGCTTCGCAGTCTAGGCGCGCACCCGCGGTGCGAACCGTGAAACAGTTCGCATCCAAGCTGCCTTTATGGCCTTTTGACGGATGGCGCTGGGCGGTGTCGAGGCGCCCTGGCCGCCTTCAGCGCGGGATGAAGCGCCGGCGCACCACCGGACCGCCCGGGCGCTGCAGGCCCTGGGCCTTGCGGAACTCGCTGGGCGGCACGCCCTTCCATCGGCGGAAGGCCTCGATGAAGGTGGTGACGTCGGCGTAGCCCAGGCGTTCGGCGATTTCCGAGTGCGTCAGGGTGGCCGTGGTCATGAGCTCTTCGGCGAGCGTGGAGCGCACCTCTTCGAGCAGGGCGCGGAAGGAGGCGCCCTCGGTGGTGAGGTGGCGGCGCAGCGTGCGCGAGGTGATGTTCATCTCGGCCGCGATGTCTTCCATGTCGGGGATGCGGCCGGGGGTGCGCATCAGGCGGTCGCGCACCTGGGCGGCCACGCCGGTGCGGCTGCTGCGTGCATCGACCAGCTTCTTGCACATCTGCTCGCACAGGGCGGCGGTGTGCGGGTCGGCCTGGGGAAGCGGCTCGTGCATGAGCGCGGCGGCGAACACGCTGCGGTCGTGGGTCTGACCGAACTGCGGGCGCACGCCGAAGAGCTCGGTGTAGGCCTGGGTCAGTTCTGGCGACGGCTCGGCGCGGCGCATCTGCACGGCCTGGTAAGGCATGGGCTGGCCCAGGATCTCGCGCTGCAGGGTGAGCACGGAGGCGCGGTCGCGGTCGACGACGAACTGGCGCACGTCGGGGGGCAGGTGGTCGGAGTGGTAGGTCACGAAGACCTGGTCACCCGCCTGCTCGACCTCGTTGGTGGTCAGCGAGAAGGTCTGGTTGAGCATGCGAGAGGCCATGCTCACAGCCATGCCCAGCGTCGGGCTGGAGAGCACCGCGTAGCCCCACAGGCCGTAGGTGGTGACGTGGTAGCGGGTGCCGGCCTCGATGCCCAGCGTGGGGATGTGGGGCAGCCCGCCGATCAGGTTGCGGATCAGCTGGATTTCCTGCTGGGCTTCGATCTCGCCCTTGGGGTCGTCCAGCTGGGCGCGGCTCAGCCCGGTGTGCTGCAGGAGCTGCTCCAGGCTCAGGCCATGGTCCTGACCCAATTGACACAACACGCGGGCGGTGGCCATGCCGCGGCGGAAATCCCACAACTGCCTGGGAAGGCTTTTGGCGCTCATTTCGACATCCAAACGATTCACATTCTCATCCGATTATGTCCGAAGGCCCAAAGACCTTGTCTGTTCAATTGTTGTCCAATCGAACATGACCGTGAGATTCGGCGGATGTTGGTCGTTTCAGTCCTTGCGCACGATGGCCAGGCCTTTGAGGTACTCGCCTTCGGGGAAGGTGACGGTGGTCGGGTGGTCGCTGGTGGCCTCCAGCCGGCGCAGCAGGTAGCCGTCGACCCCGGCGTCGAGCCCCGCGCCAGCGACGATCTTGTGAAAGAGCTCGCCGCCGATGCCCCCCGAGCAGGAGAAGGTCAGCAGCAGGCCGCCCGGGTTGAGCAGCTTGAAGGCCAGGCGGTTGATGTCCTTGTAGGCGCGGCTGGCGCGCTCGGCGTGGGCGGCGCTGGGCGCGAACTTCGGGGGGTCGAGCACGATGGCGTCGAAGGTGCGGCCATCCTGGATGAACTGGCGCAGCGTGCCGTTGACGTCGGCGTCCAGCGCCGTGTGGGCCGCGGGGTCGAAGCCGTTGAGGGCGACGTGGTGCGTGGCGCGCGCCAGGGCCGGGCCGGAGGAGTCGACGCTGGTGACCTGGCTGGCTCCTCCGGCCAGGGCCGCCACGCTGAAGCCGCCGGTGTAGCTGTAGCAGTTGAGCACCGTCTTGCAGCCCAGCTGACGCACCAGTTGGGCGAACAGGCCGCGGTTGTCGCGCTGGTCGAGGTAATAGCCGGTCTTGTGGCCCTCGGCGACGTCCAGGGTCAGCTGCCAGCCGTTTTCGTCGATGGTGACCTCGGTGGGGCGCCTCTCACCCTCGGGGTGGCGCAGCCAGCCGGTCACCGGTTGCAGGCCTTCGAGGCCGCGCACGTTCGAGTCGGAGCGTTCGTAGACGAAGGGACAGCCGGTGGCGGCGATCAGCGCGTCGGCGATGGCGTCCTTCCAGCGTTCGGTACCGGCGCTCAGGAACTGGGCCGAGAGCACGTCGGCGTACTGGTCGACGATGAGGCCGGGCAGGCCGTCGGCCTCGCCGTGGATGAGGCGCACGCCGTTGGAGGCAATCGCCAGGCGTCGGCGCAAGGCCACCGCGGCCTGCACGCGGCGCGCGAAGAAGGACGCGTCGATGCGTTCGGCTTCGTCGAAGCTCCAGGCGCGCACCCTGATCTGCGAACTGGGGCTGAAGGCGGCCCAGGCCAGGAACTGGCCGTCGTGGGACTGCACGCGCACGGTTTCACCCAGGTCACCGCCGCCCTTGGCGATGCTGCCCTGGAAGACCCAGGGGTGGTGCCGAAGCAGGGAGCGCTCTTTGCCTTCGCGCAGGGTGATCGTCTTCATCTTCAGGATCCCAGGGGTCGCATGCGAACCGGGGATTGTCGCCCAGGGGCGCCGCGTGGGTCGAGGGGTTAGCATTGGCGCCTGTTCCTGGCTTTCTCCCTGCACCGATGACCTCCGTTTCGCCCTCCTCGCTCTCCCAAGCCCCGTCGAAGATCGCCGTCGTGGGCCTCGGCTACGTCGGCATGTCCATGGCCGTGCTGCTGGCGCGGCAGAACCAGGTGGTGGCGGTGGACGTCATGCAAAGCCGGGTCGACCAGGTCAACCACCGCGTCTCGCCCATCGAGGACGCCGACATCACCCAGCACCTGCAGACGGAACAGCTCGACCTGCGCGCCACCACGAACCTGGCCGAAGCCTGTGCCGAGGCCGAGTACGTGGTCATCGCCACGCCGACCGACTACGACGCCGACACCAACCGCTTCAACACCAAAAGCGTCGAGTCCGTCATCCAGGCGGTGCTGGCGGTCAACCCGAAGGCGGTGATGGTGATCAAGTCCACCATCCCCGTGGGCTACACCGAAGAGGTCAACCGCAAGTTCAACACCCAGCAGGTGATCTTCTCGCCCGAGTTCCTGCGCGAAGGCCGCGCCCTGTTCGACAACCTGCACCCCAGCCGCATCGTGGTGGGCGAGCGTTCGGCCCGCGCCGAGCGCTTCGCAGGGCTGCTGCGCCAGGCCGCGCTCAAGGCCGAGGTGCCGGTGCTGCTGACCGGCTCGTCCGAGGCCGAGGCCATCAAGCTGTTCGCCAACACGTATCTTGCGATGCGCGTGGCCTACTTCAACGAGCTCGACACCTACGCCCAGACCCACGGCCTGAGCACCCGCGAGATCATCGACGGCGTGTGCCTGGACCCGCGCGTGGGCACGCACTACAACAACCCGAGCTTCGGCTACGGCGGCTACTGCCTGCCCAAGGACACCAAGCAGCTGCTGGCCAATTACTCTCAGGTGCCCCAGAACCTGATCGGCGCCATCGTCACCTCCAACACCACGCGCAAAGACTTTGTGGCCGACAGCATCCTGGCGCGCAAGCCCAAGGTGGTGGGCATCTACCGCCTGATCATGAAGGCCGGCAGCGACAACTTCCGCGCCAGCTCCATCCAGGGCGTGATGAAGCGCATCAAGGCCAAGGGCGTCGAGGTGGTGCTGTACGAGCCGGTGCTGCAGGAAGACGAGTTCTTCAACTCCAAGGTCATCAAGGACCTGGCCGAATTCAAGGCCCAGTCCGACGTGATCGTGGCCAACCGCATCGGCGCCGACCTGCAGGACGTGCTCGACAAGGTCTACAGCCGCGACCTGTTCGGCCAGGACTGAGACCGGGCGCCGTCCGCCAGCGCCCCTGAACCCCGGGGTGCCTGGGGCTCAGGGATGTCCCCTGGGGGTGTGTCGGCAGGGCCGTTGCACGTGTATCGTGCAGGCGTTGCCCCCACCGCTGCCCCACCGGAGTTCCATGGCGCCCCTGACCCCCGGCCCCGCCGACCTGTTGTCTGGCGAAGCAGACGATCCGGCCGCCCTGCGCCGCGAGATCGCCATGCTGCGCGCCCAGCTGCAGGTGCGCACCCAGAGCCTGGAGCGCCTGCAGACGGTGCTCGACCGCATGCCCGGCGCCGTCGCCTACTGGGACGCGGAGCTGGTGCTGCGCTTCGTCAATCGCCGGCTGGCCAGGCATTGGGCGCACAAGGCCCAGCCGCTGCTGGGGCGCCACATCACCCAGGTGCTGTCGCCGCGCGGCTGGGAAAACACCCGTCCCTACGTGGAACGCGCACTGGCCGGCGAGGCCTGTTCCTGCGAGCACGTCGAAGCCGGCCTGACCGCGCACGTCAGCTACACGCCCGATGTGGTCGAGGGTCGCGTGGCCGGCTTCATCGTCATGGCGCTGGACGTGACCGAGCTCAAGCAGGCCCGCGCCGACGCCGAGCAGGCCAGCCGCGCCAAGAGCGACTTCCTGGCCAGCATGAGCCACGAAATCCGCACGCCGCTCAACGCCGTCATCGGTTTCGCGCAGCTCGGGGCGCTGCGCCACTCGGGCCAGGAGCCGGCCGATGGTTTTTCGCAGATCCTGCAGGCCGGTCGCCACCTGCTGGGCCTGGTCAACGACGTGCTCGATTTTTCCAAGATCGAAGCGGGCAAGCTCGCCCTGACACCCGCGCCCACGCGGCTGGACGATGTCATCGATCAGGCCACCCACCTGGTCGGGCAGCAAGCGCGCGACAAGGGCCTGACCTTGCTGGTCGAGCGCGAGCCGGGCCTGCCCGAGCGCTGGCTGGTCGATGGCCTGCGCCTGGACCAGGTGCTCGTGAACCTGCTGACCAACGCGGTCAAGTTCACCGACCAGGGCAGCGTGCGGTTGCGCGTGAAGGCCGCCCCCCGTGGCCCGCTGGCTGGCCTGCTGCTGCAGGTCGAGGACACCGGCTCGGGCATGTCCCCCGAGCATTTGGCGCGCCTGTTCCAGCCTTTCGAGCAGGGCGATGCCAGCCGCACGCGGCGCGTGGGCGGCACCGGCCTGGGCCTGTCGATCTGCAAGCGCCTGGTCGGCCTCATGCAAGGGCACATCGAGGTGAACAGCGAGCCAGGCCGGGGCACGCGCTTCGATGTGTGGCTGCCCTTGCAAGCGGTGGCGCCGACATCGGACGCCACGGGGGACGTTGGAGGGGCCGGTGCCAAGGACGTGGCGTTGCCGGCACTCGCGCCCACGCTCGCTGGCCTGCACGTCTTGTTGGCCGAGGACAACCCGGTCAACCAGCTGCTGCTCATGCAGTACTTTCGCAACCAGGGCGTGCAGGTGCGTGCCGTCGCCGACGGCCAAGCCGCCTGCGAAGCGGTGGCGCAGGCCGGCCCTGGTGCTTACGACGCGGTGCTGTGCGACATCGAGATGCCGGTGCTCGATGGGTTCGGGGCGACGGCCCGCATGCTGGCGCTGGACCCGGGCCTGCCGGTCATCGGCCTGACGGCCCATGCCTTCGAGGACGCTCGCCAGCGCGGCCAGGACTCGGGCATGCGCGACTACCTGACCAAGCCGGTGATCTTCGAGACGCTCAATGCCTGCCTGCTGCGCCACGCGCGGCGCCGTGACCGGGCGCCTGAGGCCTGAGAGCCTGCGCGCGAGCGCCTATTTGCGCTTGGCCCGCGGGTGCGCCGCGTCGTACACCTTGGCCAGGTGCTGGAAGTCCAGCCGCGTGTAGACCTGGGTGGTGCTGATTTGCGCGTGGCCGAGCAGCTCCTGCACGGCGCGCAGGTCGCCGCTGGACTGCAGCACGTGGCTGGCGAAGCTGTGGCGCAGCATGTGCGGGTGCACGTGCGTGGGCAGGCCGGCGTCCTGCGCCAGCTGCTTGAGCCGGTTGCGCAACTGCATGGGCGTGAGCCGCCGGCCCAGTCGGCTGACGAAGAGGGCGGCTTCATCGGCAGGCAGGCCCAGCTCGCTGCGCACCTGCAGCCAGGCGTTCAGGGCTTTGCGCGCGGCTTCGCCCACCGGCACGATGCGCCGCTTGCTGCCTTTGCCCGTCACGTGCGCTTCGCTGGCCTGCAGGTCGACCCAGCCCAGGGCGTTGGTGTGCGCCTTCACGTCCAGGCTCAGCAGCTCGGCGCTGCGCAGGCCGCTGCTGTAGAGCAGCTCGACGATGGCGTGGTCGCGTGCGGCCAGCCAGGGCCCCTCGCGCTCGGCCCGGGTGGCCGCGGCCGGTGACGCCGCGCGCGCCGACGCATCGGTGTCGATGTGTTCGGCCAGGGCCACGGCCTGGTCCACCGACAGGGCCTTGGGCAGGGGCCGGGGCGCTTTCGGGGGGCGCACGCCGTCGCTGGGGTTCAGGGCGATCAGGCCCTCGACGCCCATCCACTTGAACAGGCCCCGCCAGGCCGACAGGGTGATCGCCAGGCTGCGCGGGCCCAGGCCCTGGCTGTGCAGGCGGGCCACCCAGCCGCGCACGTGGTGCGGTTTGATTTGGGCCAGGCCCAGGCGGTCGCGCTCGCAGAATGACTGCAGGCGCGCCAGGGCGTCGCCGTACATGGCCAGCGTGCGCTCGGCCAGCCGGCGCTGCACGCGCAGGTGCTCGAGGTGGCGGGTGATCAGCGCATCCGGCTCGGCCGGGTGCGGCACGGGCGGGGTGGTGGGCTGGGGCGCGGGCATGGCTGTGATTGTGCAGCCGAGTGGCGCCCAGCGCCGCCAGGTGACGCGCTCAGGCTCAGCTGGGGCGGCGGCGCACGAAAGCCATCAGGCCCATGCCGCCCAGCAGCAGGGCCCAGGTCGAGGGCTCGGGGACGGCTGAAATCTGCAGTTGGCCTCCGTCCATGACTCGCACGCCGAGGCCTGCGCTTTCACCGATGCCTGCGTTGCTCAGGCGGATGTCTCCTCTGGAGCCGATCGAGATGGTGCCAGCGGCTGCGTTTTCAGGTGTGGTGGACAGACGCTGTTCGCCAACGCCGATGTGCAGGTCCGGACCCGTTGGCCCCGTGCCAGGCGGGGCAAGCAGCGAAATGTTGCCGTTGATCACCACGGCACTGTCCGACAACAGCTCGACGAACGGCGAGATCAGGTGCAGGTCCGCCACGCTCAGTTGACCGAGCGAAAACACACGAATGGATTCGCTGGCTTCGATGAAGGCGCCTGGCGCCGCGCCATGCAGGCTCAGGTCGCCGCTGCAACTCATGCTGAGGGCATTGACGCCGGAGATCATGAGGTCACCGGTGCAACCGATGTTGACCTGATCGATCTGAAAAGCAGCGTTGGAGGGGCCGATCAGGCAAAGCGAGGCGATGACGGCAGCGATGTGTCGACGTGACATGGATGTCTTCCCCGGGATTTGTTTGTCTTGCGGGCAGTGTGACACACGCATGTGTCGAGCACTTGCACGGTCGCATCCCGGGGTTTTGAGCCGAACAGATCAGGCCGAGAGCAGGCGCGAGAGCGCCGCGCTGCTCACGTCCCCCACCTGCAGCAGGAAGTCCACGCCCATGTCGGAGGTGTAGCGGGTGGCGTCGGGCGAGCCCAGCACCAGGAGGCCAAAGCAGGCGCCGCCGTGGTGCAGCGGGATCAGGGCCAGCGAGGTGATGTGGGCGCTGTCTTCCAGCCACTTGCCCGCCTCGAAGCCGGCGTTCAGGCCGCAGTAGGGCTGGTTCAGGCTGGCGGCGAAGCTGCGCGCGTCTTCGCTGACCTCGGCGGCCTGGGGCAGGTCGGCCAGCTCGGGGCGCAGGGCGCGCTCAGGCGTCGACCACACGCGCACCGCCACCTGCGGGATCAGGAACTCGTGGCGCAGGGTCTCGACCAGGGTGTCGGGCAGGGCGCGGTCGTCGTGGGACAGCATGACGGCGCGCACCCAGCGGTGCAGGCGCTCGACGATGGCCTCGTTCTCCTGGCTCAGGCGGATCATGTCCATGATGCGCTTTTCCAGGCCGCGGATCTTGTCGCGCAGCATCTCCATCTGGCGCTCCTGCAGCGAGACGGCGCGCTGGCCGTGCGGGCTGGTGAGCTGGATGGAGGCCAGCAGCTGGGCGTTGCGCTCGAAGAAGCCGGGCGTGTGCACCAGGTAGTTGGCGATCTCGTCTTCGGTGATGCCTTGCAGGGTCATGGTGTCAGCTTGGGGTGAGGGTTGCAGGGAGAGCCGAGGTCAAAGGGCCGGGACGTCGATCTCGCCCGCGAAGACGGTGACGGCCGGGCCAGTCATGAGCACGCTCTGGCCGGGGCCGGCCCAGGAAATGGTCAGGCGGCCGCCCGGCATGTCGACGTCGACCGTGCCGTCCAGCCAGCCCAGGCGGATGCCGGCGACCACGGCCGCGCAGGCGCCCGAGCCGCAGGCCAGGGTCTCGCCCGTGCCGCGCTCGAACACGCGCAGCTTGATGTGATTGCGCGAGACGACCTCCATGAAGCCGGCGTTGACCCGGCGCGGAAAGCGCACATGGCCTTCGACCTGCGGGCCCACCTCGTCGACCGGGGCATGTTCGGTGCTGTCCACGCGCATGACGGCGTGCGGGTTGCCCATGGACACCACCGCCACGTCGACCGGGTGGTTGGCCAGCTGGATGGGCCACAGCTCGCAGCCGTTGACCCGCTTCGGTGTGAGGCCAGCGGTGTCGAAGGGCACCTCGGCGGGCACCAGGAAGGGCGCGCCCATGTCGACGGTGACGCGGCCGTCGGCCTGCAGGCGCGGCTCGATGATGGCCTTTTGCGTCTGCACGCGGATCACGTCTTTCGAGGTCAGGCCCGTGTCGTGCACGAAGCGGGCGAAGCAGCGCGCGCCGTTGCCGCACTGCTCGACCTCGCCGCCGTCGGCGTTGAAGATGCGGTAGGTGAAGTCGGTGCCGGCCGCTGGGTCACCGGGCTCGACGACCAGGATCTGGTCGGCGCCGATGCCAAAGCGCCGGTCGGCGATGAAACGGTACTGGGCCGTGCTCAAAGGCAGCGGCCCGCGGGTGGCGTCGAGCACGACGAAGTCGTTGCCCGCGCCGTGCATCTTGGTGAAACGCAGCTTCATGACCGGCGATTATCCGCCTGTCATGAAGCCCCTGACGCGCCGGGTGGATGGCGCCTCAGCTGAGGTGAAAGCGCTGCACCGTTCGCGACAGGTCGATGGCTTGCTGGCGCAGGCTGTCGGCGGCGGCGGCGGACTGCTCGACCAGGGCCGCGTTCTGCTGGGTCATGTGGTCGAGCTCGGTCACCGAGTTCGTCACCTGGCCGATGCCGCTGGACTGCTGGCGGGTGGCCTCGGCGATCTCGCCCATGGCCTGCGACACGCGCTGGATGGCGTCGACGATCTCGTTCATCACCGA
The DNA here is from genome assembly GCA_001770725.1 of Burkholderiales bacterium RIFCSPHIGHO2_01_FULL_63_240. Taxonomy (GTDB): domain Bacteria; phylum Pseudomonadota; class Gammaproteobacteria; order Burkholderiales; family Burkholderiaceae_C; genus Aquabacterium. Next base: position 60,962 of record MERU01000008.1, on the reverse strand, counting down.
GCCGGCCTCGCGCACCTTCTGCGAGCCGACGTCCACGCGTTCGGTGGACTGGCCGATCAGCGTCTTGATCTCGCGGGCGGCCTCGGCGCTGCGTTGCGCCAGCGAGCGCACCTCGCCAGCCACCACCGCGAAGCCGCGGCCTTGTTCGCCGGCGCGCGCCGCTTCCACGGCCGCGTTCAGCGCCAGGATGTTGGTCTGGAAGGCGATGCCGTCGATCACGCTGATGATGTCGTTGATCTTGCGCGAGGCCTCGCTGATGTCTTCCATGTGCTGCACCACGCTGAAGACCACCTCGCCACCCACGACGGCGCGCTGGCTGGCTGTGGAGGCCAGCTGGTTGGCCACGGTGGCAGAGTCGGCCGAGTGCTCCACGGTCTTGCTGATCTCGTCCATCGACGACGCGGCGGCCTGCAGGTTGGAGGCCGTCTGCTCGGTGCGGGTGGACAGGTCCTGGTTGCCGGCGGCGATCTCGGTCGAGGCGGTCAGCATGCTCTCCGACGAGTCGCGCACCGAGGCCACCATGTCGCGCAGGCCGTCCTGCATGGTCTTCATCGAGCTCATCAGGTGGGCGATCTCGTCCTGGCCTGTCAGGGGGATCGTCTGGGTCAGGTCGCCGTGGGCGATGGCCTGGGTGATCTCTTCGGCGCGCATCAGCGGGCGGGTGATCGAGTAGACGGTGGCGCCCATCAGCGGCAGGAAGATGATGCCTGGCGACAGCAGCAGGGCCCACAGCGAGACGATGGTGGACTGCACCTCGCCTTCGACGGTGTTGCGGCGCGCGTCGGCGATGGACACCACGCTGGCGTTGAGCTGCGCGGCGAGCGCTTCGGCCTGGTCGGCCTCCTGGCGGGCGGTGTCCGTCGACTGGTAAGCCTCGGCCGACGAGCTCAGGGCGTTGCCGGCGATCAGCTCCAGCGTCGGGCGCAGCGACTTGCTGTAGGCCTCGAGCTTGTCCTTGAGCTTGGTGGCGGCCTGGCGAATCTCGTCGTTCGGGGCGGCGGCGATCAGGGCATCGTTGGCCTTGCCGGTCTCGGCCAGGGCTTCGCGCCAGGCCTTGAAGTGGCCTTCGGCCGTGACCGAGTCGCCCGTGTTGATGATGGCGGCCTTTTCCTGCCCGCGCAGCTTGCTCAGGTTCAGGGCCAGGTCGGCCATGCGCTGGGTGGCGGTGAATTCCTCACGTGCGAAATTGTCGAATTCGCCCTTGAGCGACATCAGCCGCCAGCTCATGCCGGCCCCCACGATGGTGCCGATGACAACGACCAGCGCCATGCAGGCGATCAGTCGCGAGCGGATGGAAAAGCCCCGCAACCAGTTGATCCAGTTCATGAACCCGAACTCCTTGTACGAATGCAATGGGGCGCCGAATGAGGTGCCCCTCTCGCATCGGGTATCGGCTGGCGGGCGCGGGAACTTGAGTCACCGCGGTGTCAGTTTTGACCTGGGTCAAGCCTGGGCCGGGCGGCGCGATCAGTACAGCCCGGGTTGGCCCTCGGGCCGGGTCTTGAAGCGCTTGTGCACCCACAGGTACTGCTCGGGCTGCAGCAGGATCTGCTGCTCGATGAAGCGGTTCATCGCCGCGGTGTCGGCCTCGGCGTCGCGGGTGGGAAAGCCTTGCAGCGGCGGCAGGAACTTCACCTTCCAGCCGCGACCGCCAGGCAGCAGCTCGGCGATGACGGGCTGCACCACCATGTCCAGCATGCGCGCCAGGCGCGAGGGCGCCATCAGCGTGGCCGCCGGCACGCCGAAAAAGGGCACGAAGGTGGCGTCCTGCATGCCGAAGTCCATGTCCGGCAGGTTGAAAAAGCCCCGGCCGGCCTTCACGGCCCGCAGCAGGGGCTTGATGGAGTCCTGGCGCGGGAAGATCTCCGCGTCACCGAAGCGCAGGCGGCCCTGCTTCATCAGGCGGTCCATCAGCGGGTGGCTCTGTGCCTGGTAGATGGAGGCGCCAGGGCGCGGTTGCTTGAGCAGGATGGCCGCGCCGGCCACGTCCAGGCCCACGAAGTGCGGGCACAACCACATGGTGGCGCGCTGCTCCTGCTGCCACGTGCGTTCGGCCAGGCCGATGTCGCCTTCGACCTGGATGAGGCGGCGGATGCGCGAGGCGGGCGCCCACCACAGCACGGCGCGGTCGAGCAGGCTTTGCGTGAGCCACTGGAAATGGCGCTTGAGCAGGGCTTTGCGCTCGGCCAGCGGCATGTCCGGAAAGCATAGCTCGAGGTTGCGCAGGCCCACCTTGCGGCGCGAGCCGGCCAGGCGGTAGAGCAGGGCGCCCAGGCCGCGCGCGAAAGCAGCCAGCACGGGCAGGGGCAGCCAGTGCAGCGTCCACAGCAGGCCCAGTCCGACGCGGATGGCGCCTTCTTGCAGCAATTCGCCTGCTTTGGTCGCCATCAGGCCTGATCCTCGCGAGGGGCGGCCGAGGTCAGGATGTCCGCGCGCGGTCCTTTGTATCGGTTGTAGCCCCACAGGTACTGCTCGGGTGCTTGCATGATGAGCTCTTCCATGAGCCGGTTGATGGCGGCTGCGGATTGTGCCGCATCGCCCCCGGCCAGGATGGTGTGCGTGGCCTGCGGCACGCGGCTGGCGTGCACCACGTAGCTGCAGCCCTGGGCGCGGCGCGCCAGCCAGCCCAGGCGCTCGCCGCGCAGCAGCACGACGGCGCAGCCGGTTTGTGCCACCAGCTTGGCGGCCATGGTCATGGTGTAGGCCGGGCGGCCGAAAAAAGGCGCCCAGGCGCCCATGCCCTCGGGCGGCACCTGGTCGGGCAGCAGGCCCACGGTCTGGCCCGATTTGAGCGCGCGCAGCATCTGGCGCACGCCGCCCAGGGTGGCCGGGCTGGTGAGCATGCCGGGGCGGTTGCGCGAGTCCTTCATCGTGTCGGCCAGCCAGGCCTGCTTGGCGGGGCGATACAGCGCGGTGATGGGCTGCTTGGCGCCGAAGCGTTCGGCATAGGCCTGGGCCGTGACCTCGAAGCAACCCAGGTGGGGCGTGAGCAGCAGCAGGCCCTTGCCTTCGCTCAGGGCCTGTTCGACGACCTCGGGGTGGCGCCACTGGACGCGATCGCCAAAGGCCTCGCCTGCGGGGCGGCCCCACATCAGGGGCAGCTCGCCCACCATCTTGCCGGCGTGGCCGACGGCGGCCCAGCGCTGGCGCCGATTCAGGCCCACGGCATCGGTGTGGGCCTTGAGGCGGCGGCGGTAGCTGGGGGAGCCCAGGTAGGCCGCCCAGCCGAGCGCTGCCCCGATGGGGTGCAGCAGGCCGAGGGGCCAGTGGCTCAGGCGTTGAAGGGCGGCGAGCATGACGGGCTGCATTCTGCCTGAGGGCCGGCTGGCGGACCGAACGCCGGGCGCGGGCCTGTGACCCGCCTCAGCCCTGCGGCCCCAAGCCCAGGCGCTTGGCCTTGTCGTGCAGCGTGGTCTTGGCCACCTTCAGCGCCTCGGCGGTCTTGGCCATGTTGCCGCCCTGGCGAGCGAGCTCGGCGGCGATCAGCTCGCGCTCGAAGTGTTCGACCGCCTCGGCCAGGCTCAGGCCGGCTGGCGTGGCGGGTGTCGCGCCCTGTGGGTCGAGGATGGCGTGGCGCACGCCCAGCACCAGGCAGTCGGCCACGTTGCGCAATTCGCGCACGTTGCCTGGCCAGTCGTGGCGCATCAGGGCCGAGAGCTGGGCCGCCGTGAGCTCGGGCGGCGGGCGGTTGAAGCGCTGGGCGGCGGTGGCCGTGAAGTGCGCCATCAGCAGCGGGATGTCTTCGCGACGCTCGCGAAGGGGCGGCAGCGTGATGGTCACGACGTTGAGTCGGTAGTACAGGTCGGAGCGGAAGCTGCCTTGCTTGCCGCGCTCGAGCAGGTCGTCCTTGGTGGCGGCGACGATGCGGCAGTCGATGTCGATGGGCGCGTTCGAGCCCAGGCGCTCGAGCTTGCGCTCTTGCAGCACGCGCAGCAGCTTGATCTGCATGGCCATGGGCATGGTCTCGAGCTCGTCGAGAAAAAGCGTGCCGCCTTGCGCGAACTCGATCTTGCCGATGCGGCGCTTCTGGGCGCCGGTGAAGGCACCGGCCTCGTGGCCGAAAAGCTCGCTGTCGAGCAGGTTGTCGGGCATGCCGCCGCAGTTCAGCGCCACATAGGGGCCCTTGCGGCGCGGCGAGGCAGCGTGCAGGGCCTGGGCCACCAGCTCCTTGCCGCAGCCGGTCTCGCCGTGCACCAGCACGTCCACGGGCGAGTCGGCCACGTCCAGGATGAGTCGGCGCACCGCCACCATGGCCGGCGACTGGCCGATCAGGCGCGACTCGATGTCGTCGCCCTGGTGCAGCTGCTGGCGCAGGCGGGCGATCTCGCGGGTGAGCTGGCGTTTTTCCAGCGCGCGGCGCACCACGTCGACCAGGCGCTCCGACGCGAAGGGCTTGGTGATGAAGTCGTAGGCGCCGGCGCGCATGCTTTCCACCGCCAGGTCGATGTCGCCATGTCCGGTGATCATGACCACGGGCAGGTGGGCGTCTTGCTGCTGGCACAGGCGCACCAGGCTGAGGCCGTCGGCCTTGGGCAGGCGCATGTCGGTGACGACCACGGCGACGTGGCCCAGCGCCAGCCGGGTGAGGGCTTCTTCGGCGCTGCCCACGCCTTCGACGGCCAGGTTGGCCAGCTGCATCGCCTGCACGCAGCCCAGGCGCACGTGGGGGTCGTCTTCGACGATGAGGACGGTGTCGGGCAGGGGCGCGGTCATGGCTGCGGGGTGGGCTGGGGCTCAGGCGGTGTGCTGGGGTCGTGCGGGTGGCGCTCGGGCAGCTCCACGGTGAAGCGCGCGCCTCCGTCGGGGCGGTTCTCGGCGCGCAGCTCGCCCTGGAACGAGCGGATGATGTCACGCGAAATGGCCAGGCCCAGCCCCAGGCCGTGGCCATGGGGCTTGGTCGTGAAGAAGGGCGCGAACAGGCGCTCGTGCAGCTCGGGTGTCAGGCCGGCGCCGGTGTCGTCCACCATCAGCTGCACGCGCGGGCCGCTTTCGGTTTCGACCAGGGCCGTGTGCAGGCGCAGGGTGCGCACGGGCTGGCCGCGCATGGCATCCAGCGCGTTGCCGATCAGGTTGACGACCACCTGCTCCAGGCGGTTGGGCTCGCACCAGGCCTGGGCCAGGCCCTCCTGGCAGTCGTTGACGAGGGTGACATCGTCGGCGCGGATGCGGGCCATGAACAGCAGCAAAGCGTTGTGCACGGCCTGGGCGATGTCGGTGGCCTGCGGCTGGGGCGGGGCCTTGCGCGCGAAACCCTTGAGCGACTGCACGATGTCGCCCATCTGGTCGGTCAAGCGGGTGATGACGCCCAGGTTGCTGCCCACGGTGTCCAGGTCGCCGCGCGCCAGGAAGGCCTGCGAGTTGCCCGCCAGCGTGCGGATGGCGCCCAGCGGCTGCGTGATCTCGTGGGTGATGCCGGCCGACATCTGGCCCACCACCGCCAGCTTGGCGGCCTGAACCAGTTCGTCTTGCGCCTCGCGCAGGGTGTGCTCGGCCTGGATGCGCTCGGCCACCTCGTGGCGCAGGCGCTCGTTGGTCTGCGCCAGCGCGCTGGTGCGGCGCGCCACCTTGGCTTCGAGCTCGGCGTTGGCCTGCTCGAGCATGTGCCGAGCGGCCAGCTTGTCGCGCACGATGCGCTGGCGCTGGGCGATGGCCAGCCACAGCAGGCCCACGAAGGCCGCGGCGATGGCCGACAGCAGGCCCACCGTGAAGGCGTGCCTCCCGACGGCGTCGACGTCGGTGAAGACCCACAGGCGCCATCGCATCTTGGGCAGCGACTGCGACTGCGCCAGCACGTTGCGGCCGAGGTGCGCGCCCAGGTGCTGGCCCTGGATGAGCACGCCCTCGCGGCTGGCGGGCCCTTGCTGGCGCAACAAGGCCTTGCTGGCGGCGAAGCTCTCCGGCCGGCGTCCCACGTAGAGCTGGCGGATCTGGAAGTCGACCAGCCTGTCCACATCGGGCTCGCCCAGGATCTGGTAGAGCCAGTCGGGCTGCGACGACAGGATGATCACGTCGTTGTCGTCGGCGATGAAGGCGGGCACGCCCAGCATGCCCCAGGCCTCGTCCAGCGGCGCCAGCGAGATCTTGATGACGGCCACGCCGACCACGCGCTCGCCCTCGCGGATGGGGTTGGCCAGGTAGTAGCCCGGCTGCTTGCTGGTGTTGCCGATGGCGAAATGGCGGCCGACCTGGCCCGACAGCGCCTCGATGAAGTAAGGGCGAAAGGACAGGTCTTCACCCACGAAGCCGCCAGGCTCGTCGGCGTTGCTGGCAGCGACCACCCGGCCACGTTCGTCGATCACGTAGACGGCCAGGCTGCCCAGCTGCGCGTTCAGGCGCTTGAGGTAGGCGTTGACCGCCTCGCTGGAGGCCGGGCCGCTGCGCGGCTTGAGCAGGGCCACCACGTCGCGGTTGAGCTGGATGGTGGCCGGCACGTGCTCCAGCCGGTTGAGCATGCCTTCGACGGCCGAAGCGAAGAGGTCGAGCCGGTGGTCGGCGTTGCTGCGCACCTCGGTGATGCCCTGGCGCCAGGTGGCCTGGTAGCCCGCCACGCCCACGCCGACGATGGTCAGCAAGGCCAGGGCGCTGACCAGGGTGCGTCGGCTGCGCAGCAGGATGTCGGCCCACGACAGGCGTTCGGCCGCCATGGCCGCCCGGCTGGAGGGCGGCTCATCGGGCGAGGGGAAGTCGGATTCCGGGGCCGTTGGCATGGGTGGGCGGGTGTCGCTCAAGCGCTCAAGGGTACAGCCCCCGCAGCGCGCGCGCTTGCAGCACCCGCGAGCAGGCGGTGATGAAGGTGGCGGTGCGCAGGTTCACGCCCTTGTCCTGGGCCATGCGCCAGATGCCCTCGAAGGCTTCGGACAGCACGCGGTCGAGCTTGGCGTGGATGTCCTGCTCGGTCCAGAAGAAGCTGGTGGCGTTCTGCACCCATTCGAAGTAGCTCACCGTGACGCCGCCGGCGTTGGCCAGCACGTCGGGCAACACCACGCAGCCCTGGGCGTGCAGGATGTCCTCGGCTTCGGGCGTGGTGGGGCCGTTGGCGCCTTCGACGAGCAGGCGGGCGCGGATGCGGGTGACGTTGGCCAGGGTGATCTGGCCCTCCAGGGCCGCCGGCACCATCACCTCGCAGGGCACCGACCAGAAGGCGTCGGCGTCCAGCAACGTGGCGCCGGGGAAGTCGGACCACGTGCCGCCGCCTTCGTGCAAGTGCTGCAAGAGCGCGTGCGGGTCGATGCCCGCCTCGTTGACCAGCGTGCCGTGCACGTCCTGGATGGCGATGACGCGCGCGCCCTCGTCGTGGAAGGCCCGCGCCGCGGCGTTGCCGACGTTGCCGAAGCCCTGCACCGTCACGCGCGCGCCGGCCACCTGCATGCCCAGGCGGCGCATGGCCTCGCGGGCCACCACGAAGCAGCCGCGCCCGGTGGCATCGCGCCGGCCCAGGCTGCCGCCCATGCTGACGGGCTTGCCGGTGACCACGCCCGTTTCCATGCCGCCGTGGTTGACGGCGTGGGTGTCCATCATCCAGGCCATCACCTGCTCGTTGGTGCCCACGTCGGGCGCGGGGATGTCGCGCTCGGCGCCGATGAAGTTGCCCAGCTCGCTGGTGTAGCGGCGCGTCAGGCGCTCGAGCTCACCGCGCGAGAGCTGGGCCGGGTCCACGCGCACGCCGCCCTTGGCGCCGCCGTAAGGCAGGTTCACCGCGGCGTTCTTGATGGTCATCCAGCCCGACAGCGCCATCACCTCCGACAGGTTGACCGCCGGGTGGTAGCGCACGCCGCCTTTGCCCGGGCCGCGCGAGAGGTTGTGCTGCACCCGAAAGCCCTCGAAGTGCTCGATGCGGCCGTCGTCCATGCGCACGGGCACGTCGAGCACCAGCGTGCGCTTGGGGCGGCGCAAGGTGTCGGTCCAGCGGGCCAGCTCGCCCAGGTGAGGCTCGACCCGGTCGAGCTGCTGCAGGAACATGGCCCAGGGGCCTGGGTCCGCCGCGTTGAGGTAAGAGGGCAGGCGCGCGCCACTGAGGCTGGCGGTGTGGGGGTGGCTGGGGTTGGGGTCGTGGCTCATGGTTTCCTCGGCGTGTGCAGTCAGGGTCTGGAACGACAGGGACGAGGCCGGCCCCACCGGCCAGGAGGACCGGTGGACGAACAGCCGGTTCTCGCAGCGGGATCAGTGGTGCAGGATGCGCGCGAGGAACTGCTGGGCGCGCTCGGACTGAGGCTGATCGAAGAAGTCCGCCTTGGGGCGGTCTTCGACGATGCGGCCGGCGTCCATGAAGATGACGCGGTCGGCCACGCGGCGCGCGAAGCCCATCTCGTGGGTCACGCACATCATGGTCATGCCTTCTTGCGCCAGCTCGGTCATCACGTCGAGCACCTCGCCGACCATCTCGGGGTCGAGCGCGGAGGTGGGCTCGTCGAACAGCATGACGATCGGGTCCATGCACAGCGCGCGCGCGATGGCCACGCGCTGCTGCTGCCCGCCCGAGAGCTGGCCCGGCTGCTTGGCTGCATGGGCCTTGAGCCCGACGCGCTCGAGCAGGGCCAGGCCCTTGGCGGTGGCCTCGTCGCGGCCGCGGCCCAGCACGTGGACCTGCGCCAGCGTGAGGTTCTCGGTGATGCTCAGGTGCGGGAAGAGCTCGAAGTGCTGGAACACCATGCCCACGCGGCTGCGCAGCTTGCTCAGGTTGGTCTTGGGGTCGTTGACCTGGGTGCCATCCACCACGATGCGACCGGCCTGGATGGGCTCGAGCCCGTTGACCGTCTTGATGAGGGTGGACTTGCCCGAGCCCGAAGGCCCGCAGACCACGACCACTTCACCCTTGTTGACCGTGGTGGAGCAATCGGTGAGCACCTGGAAGGCGCCGTAGTGCTTGGAGACGTTGTCGATCTGGATCATGTTGAGCTCCATCTGCGATCAGTGTTGGGCCTTGGGCTTTTGCAGCGCCTGCACCAGGCGCGACAAGGCAAAGCACAGGACGAAATAGACGACGCCGGCGAACAGCAGCATCTCCACCAGGCGACCATCGCGGTCACCGACCTTGTAGGCCGAGCCGAAGAAGTCGGCCAGTGCGGACACGTAGACCAGCGAGGTGTCCTGGAACAGCACGATGGCCTGCGTCAGCAGCAGCGGCACCATGTTGCGCATGGCCTGGGGCAGGATCACCAGGCGCATGGCCTGCAGTCGGCTCAGGCCCAGTGCGGTGGCCGCGGCCAGCTGGCCCTTGGGCACCGACTGGATGCCGGCGCGGATGATCTCGGCGTAGTAGGCCGACTCGAACAGCGCAAAACCCACCATGGCCGAGGTCAGGCGCAGGTCGGTGGTCGGCGAGAGGTTGAACAGCTGAGTGAACAGCTGCGGCACGATCAGGAAGAACCACAGCAGCACCATCACCAGCGGCACCGAGCGGAACAGGTTGATGTAGCCGGTGGCGAACCAGCGCAGCGGCGCCACGGGCGACAGCCGCATCAGCGCCAGCACCGTGCCCCACACCATGCCCACCACCAGCGCCACCGCCGTGATCTCCAGCGAGACCAGCATGCCTTCGGCCAGGAAGGGCAGCGAGCCCGGGATGGAGGACCAGTCGAATTCGTAAGCCATGTTTGTGCTCCTTCTCGTTCACTGGCCCATGTAGCCGGGCACCTTGACGCGGCGCTCCAGCCAGCCCATCAGCGTCATCACGACGACGTTGATGAGCAGGTACATCACCGTCACGGCGATGAAGGACTCGTAGGGCTGCGCGGTGTAGTCCACCAGCTGCCTGCCTTGCGCGGCCAGCTCCAGCAGGCCGATGGTCGAGCACACGGCCGAGTTCTTGAAGGTGTTGAGGAACTCCGAGGTCAGCGGCGGCACGATGAGCCGAAAGGCCATGGGCAGCAGCACCAGCCGGTAGGCTTGCGGCAGGCTCAGGCCCAGGGCCAGGGCGGCGCGGGTCTGGCCGATGGGCAGGCTCTCGATGCCGGCGCGCACCTGCTCGCTCACGCGGGCCGAGGTGAACAGGCCCAGGCAGATCACCGCTGCGCCGAACTGTTGCAGGTCGGGCGGCAGCTGCTTGATGGCCGTGCCCCAGGCCGTGGGCAGCAGCTCGGGCACGATGAAGTACCAGACGAAGAGCTGCACCAGCAGCGGGATGTTGCGCAGCAGCTCGACGTAGGCCGTGGCGACCGCGCGCAGGCCTTTGTTCGGCACCGTGCGCAGCACGCCCACCACCGCGCCCAGCAGCAGGGCCAGCACCCAGGAGCTCAGCGACACCATCACCGTCATCTTCAGGCCGGCCAGCATCCAGTCGGCGTAGGTGGCGCCGTCTCCGACCACCGTCTCCTGCCCGAAGACAGACCAGTTCCATTGGTAGCTCATCGTCGTTCCTTTCAAATCAGGCCGGCCCGGCGGGGGCGGACCCGATCAGCGCAATCAAAACGCGTGCCGCACGCCCACCTGCAGGCTGTGGACGTCCTGGCCCGCCGAGGTGACGGGGCCGGCGCCGGTGGCCGTGGTGGTGGTGTAGCTGGTGGCCGCGCCGTTGTCGATGTGGCCCAGCACAGCGTAGAGGCTGGTGCGCTTGCTGAGCAGGTGGGTTGCACCCAGGCTCCACTGGCGGGCGTTGAGCGCGTCGCTGCCGTTGGTGCGCACCTGGCCCATGGCCACGCTGACGATGTTGCGCTCGCCCACGGGCACGTTGACGCCGACCATGGCCTCGGTGCGGTCGCTGGCTTCGTTGCCGGCCAGGTTGCGCACCTTCTGCACCGCGCCCGAGAGCTTGGCCACGCCGAAGTCGTAGGAGGCCGTCACCAGGGCGTAGCGGGCATCCTGCTGCGCGTTGGTGCCGCGCTTGAACACGTTCAGGGCCAGGCCGGCGCTGAAGGGGCCTGCGGCGTAGGTGCCGCCCAGCGCGTACACGTTGGCGTTGTCGCCGCTGTTGGTGTCGCTCGGCGTGGTCTCACCCATGCCGACCAGGGCCACGCCGGTGAAGCCGCCCAGCGTGGGCGAGCGGTACTTCACGCTGTTGTTGGCGCGGCTGGTGGTCGAGACGATGCTGCTCGATGCCGAGGAGCCCACGCCCGTGGCGAAGGTGTCGAAGGCGTCGAGGATGTCGTACTGGGGGATGGTCTGGCGGCCGGCGCTCAGCGAGCCCCAGGTGGCCGAGCTCAGGCCCACCCAGGCCTGGCGACCAAAAGCCAGGCCACCGTTGCCCAGGGCGCCCGTGTCGGCCAGGATGCCTTGCTCCAGCTGGAAGTTGGCCTTGAGGCCGCCGCCCAGGTCTTCCGTGCCCTTGAAGCCCAGGCGCGAGCTGCTGACGCCGCCGGACTGCACGGCCAGGGTGGTGCCGTCGCCTTTGCCGTACTGCACGAACATGTCGACGATGCCGTAGAGCGTCACCGACGACTGGGCTTGCGCGCCGAAGCTGGCGGCCAGGGCGATGGCAGCGAGGGCGGTGCCGCGAACGAAGTGGTGGGTGCGTTGCATGTCAGTACTCCAGGAAGAAGCGTTGGATGGTCTTGGGGTCTTGGGTCTTGGTCAGCGCGAGGGCGGCCAGCAGGCGCGCCTTCTGCGGGTTCAGGTCGTGCGCCACGACCCAGTCGTACTGGTCGTCGGGCTGCTCGGCGTTGCGGACCACGAAGCCACCGCCATCGATGCGCGAAGAGCGGATCACCTGCACGCCCTTGGCGCGCAGCTCGCGCAGCGCGGGCACCACGTCCTTGGACACCGAGCCGTTGCCGGTGCCGGCGTGGATCAGGGCCTTGGCACCCGACGCGGCCAGGGCCTGGTAGGCCACGGGCGAGACGCCACCGTGCCCGTAGGCGATGTCGACCTGCGGCAAGGACGAGATCTGGTCGATGTCGAACTCGCTGTTGACCGTGTGGCGCTTGGCGGGTGCGCGGAACCAGTGGGTCTGTCCTTCGACCACCATGCCCAGCGGGCCCCAGGGGCTCTTGAAGGCATCGGGGCGGATGTTGGCCGCCTTGGTGACGTCGCGGCCGGTGTTGATCTCGTCGTTCATCGTCACCAGCACGCCCTTGCCAGCGGCAGCGGGCGAGGCGGCCGTGGCCACCGCGTTGTAGAGGTTGAGCGCGCCGTCGGCTGACAGGGCCGTGCCCGGGCGCATCGAGCCCACCACCACGATGGGCTTGGTGGTGTGCACCGTCAGGTTCAGGAAGAAGGCGGTCTCTTCCAGCGTGTCGGTGCCGTGGGTGATGACGATGCCGTCGACGTCGGCCTGCTTGGCCAGGGCCGAGACGCGCCGCGCCAGCTGCAGCAGGTGCTCGTTGGTGAAGCTCTCGGACGCGATCTGGAAGACCTGCTCGCCACGCACCTGGGCCAGGTTGCCCAGCTCGGGCACCGAGGCCAGCAGCTTGTCGACCGGCACTTTGGCGGCCTGATAGGTGGCGCTGTTGGCGGCCGAGGCGCCGGCGCCGGCGATGGTGCCGCCGGTGGCCAGGATCACCACTTGTGCCTTCTTGGCCGCAGCGGTCTGGGTGGGGCCGGTCTGGGCCTGCGCTGGCAAACCGGGCAGCAGCGTGAGGGCCAGGGCACAGCCCAGGGCGCTCATCATTCGGGTGGGGGTCAAGGTCATGTCATCGCTCCAGGTGTCGTTCAGGGTGGTGTGAGGCCATGCAGCGGCGCGACCGGCCTGTGGAGGCCGTTCGAAACGCGACTGCGAAGCGGGACGGGTGGCGAGGAAAGAGCGGGGGAGGCGCGGCCTTCTGATGGCCTGGGGCCGCGTCCTCAGCCGACGGGGTTCACCCGTGGCTCATTCAAACGGCTTGTCGTTGGGCGCCTTGAACAGGGCCTGCACGTCGTCCGACATCGGCCAGTTCAGGTTCAGGCCCTTGGGCGGGATGGGCGCCTGGAACCACTTGGCGTAGACCTTGGCGGCCTCGCCCGAGGTCATGGCCTTGGTCAGCGCCGCGTCGACGATCTTCTTGAAGGCGGGGTCGCCCTTGCGCATCATGCAGCCGTAGGCTTCCTCGGACATGGGCTTGCCGACCACCACCCAGTCATCGGGCTTCTTGGCCTTGGCCTTCTCGCCATACAGCAGCGCGTCGTCCATCATGAAGGCGACGGCGCGGCCGGTCTCCAGCGTCAGGAAGCTCTCGCCGTGGTCCTTGGCCGAGATGATGCTCATGCCGGCCTGCGTCTGCTCGTTGTGCTTGCGCAGCAGGCGCTCGGAGGTCGTGCCGGCGGTCACCACCACGTTCTTGCCCTTGAGGTCGGCGAAGTCCTTGATGCCCGAGTCCTTCTTCGTCATCAAGCGAGTGCCGACCACGAAGATGTTGGTCGAGAAGTCGACCTGGCGCGCGCGTTCGGAGTTGTTGGTGGTCGAGCCGCACTCGATGTCGACGCTGCCATTGAGCACCAGCGGGATGCGGTTCTGCGAGGTCACCGGCACCAGCTTGATGGCCAGGTTGGGCTTCTTGAGTTCGGCCTTGATGGCCTCGACGGCCTTGAGCATCATCTCGTGCGAGTAGCCCACGACCTGCTGCTTGTCGTCGTAGTACGAGAACGGGATGGACGACTCGCGGTGACCCAGGCTGATCACGCCGGTGTCGGCGATCTTCTTGAGGGTGGGCGAGGACTGGGCATGTGCCATGTTGGACAGCGGGGACAGCATCAGGCTCAGCAGGAAGCTCGGCAGCAGGGGGCGGATCAGCTTGGCGTTCATGTCTCGGTCCTCGGTGTTGGAACTGGGTGGGGGTGGCGCGGGCCACGGCCTCCTTCATATCGCACGGGGCGTGCCAGCGTGAATTTCACAGCATGCCGTCGCTAAGTGGTTGATTTGATTGGGATGGAACCCGCGGCGCCGCCAGGGGCGTTCGGATTTCCGAACGAGGCGGTCGCGCCGCGTCCGATGGGTCGGACGGGTGGTGGGCGAATGGGATGCGGACGGCGTGTGTTTTCGGCGCAGTTCGAGCGAACGGGCTGGGTCGCTTTCCACTACACTTTCGCCCATCGCCGAGTTAACAGGACAACTTGCGGGGCGATCCACAAATGCCGCTAAAGCGTTCGCCGCTGCCCAGAGGATGTGCCTCAACAGCCCCGGCGACGCCGAGGTTCACAACACATCATCACTGGAGCACACAACGTGGCGAACGATTTCCTCTTCACCTCCGAATCCGTCTCTGAAGGCCACCCCGACAAGGTCGCAGACCAGATCTCCGACGCCATCCTCGACGCCATCTTCGAGCAGGACCCCAAGTCCCGCGTGGCCGCCGAAACCCTCTGCAACACGGGTCTGGTGGTGCTGGCCGGTGAGATCACCACCAACGCCCACGTCGATTACATCCAGGTCGCGCGCGACACCATCAAGCGCATCGGCTACGACAACACCGAGTACGGCATCGACTACAAGGGTTGCGCCGTGCTGGTCGCGTACGACAAGCAGTCCAACGACATCGCCCAGGGCGTGGACCACGCCTCCGACGACTACCTCAACATCGGCGCAGGTGACCAGGGCCTGATGTTCGGCTACGCCTGCGACGAAACGCCCGAGCTGATGCCCGCGCCGATCTACTACGCGCACCGCCTGGTCGAGCGCCAGGCGCAGCTGCGCAAGGACGGCCGCCTGCCCTACCTGCGCCCGGACGCCAAGAGCCAGGTGACCATGCGCTACGTCGATGGCAAGCCGCACTCGATCGACACCGTGGTGCTGTCGACCCAGCACAGCCCCGAATGGAGCCTGGGCGACAAGATGAAGCCCGAGTTCAACGAGGCCATCATCGAAGAGATCATCAAGCCGGTGCTGCCCAAGGAGTGGCTGCAGAACACCCGCTACCTGATCAACCCGACCGGTCGCTTCGTGATCGGTGGCCCGCAAGGCGACTGCGGCCTGACGGGCCGCAAGATCATCGTCGACACCTACGGCGGCGCCTGCCCGCACGGCGGTGGCGCCTTCTCGGGCAAGGACCCGTCCAAGGTCGACCGCTCGGCCGCTTACGCGGCCCGCTACGTGGCCAAGAACGTGGTTGCTGCCGGCCTGGCCAAGCAGTGCCAGGTGCAAGTGGCCTACGCCATCGGCGTGGCCCAGCCCATGAACATCACGGTCTACACCGAAGGCACGGGCGTCATCTCCGACGACAAGCTCTCGAAGATCGTGGCCGAAAGTGGCATCTTCGACCTGCGCCCCAAGGGCATCATCCAGATGCTGGACCTGCTGCGCCCGATCTACTCGAAGACCGCGGCTTATGGCCACTTCGGTCGCGAGGAGCCGGAGTTCACGTGGGAGCGCACGGACAAGGCCGCTGCGCTGCGTGCAGCGGCTGGGCTGTAAGGGCCAGCAACCGCACCACCAAGCTTCGCACCCAACAAAAAGCCCCGCACTGCGGGGCTTTTGCTTTGTCGAGCCAGACAGCCCTCAAGCCGTCTGGAACACGTTCACCGCCCCCGACAGCCGCTGCGCCTGGTCGCGCATGCTCTGCGAGGCCGCGGCCGACTCTTCCACCAGCGCCGCGTTCTGCTGCGTCATCTGGTCGAGGTGGTTGACCGCCAGCGAGACCTGGCGGATGCCATCGCTTTGCTCCGAAGTCGAGGCGCGGATGTCGCCCATCATGTGCGTCACGCGCTGCACCGACTGCAGGATCTCTTCCATCGCGTGGCCGGCGTCGCCCACCAGGCGCGCGCCCGACTCCACCCGCTCGCTCGAGGCGGCGATCAGCGACTTGATCTCGCGCGCGGCGTTGGCCGAGCGTTGCGCCAAGGTGCGCACCTCGCCCGCCACCACCGCGAAGCCGCGGCCCTGCTCGCCGGCGCGGGCGGCTTCGACCGCCGCGTTCAGCGCCAGGATGTTGGTCTGAAACGCGATGCCGTCGATCACGCCGATGATGTCGTTGATCTTGCGCGAGCTGTCGGCGATCTCCTGCATGGTCGAGACCACCTGGCCGACCACCTGGCTGCCGCGCTGGGCGGCGCCGCTGGCCGAGGTCGCGAGCTGGTTGGCTTCGTCGGCGGCCTGGGCCGACTGCGCCACCGTGCTGGTGAGCTGCTCCATCGACGAGGCCGTCTCCTGGAGGCTCGACGCCGTCTGCTCGGTGCGGGTGGACAGGTCCTGGTTGCCGCTGGCGATCTCGCCGGAGGCGGTGTAGATGGCGTCGGTGCTCTCGCGCACGCTGCGCACCAGGGTGCCGAGCGAGCGGGCCATGCCGTCGAGGGCGCGCATGAGCTCGCTGATCTCGTCCTTGCCCTGCACATCGATCTTCACGGTCAGGTCGCCCTGGGCGATGTGCGATGCCGCGTTGATCGCGTCCTGCAGCGGCTGGCGGATCGAGCGGATGAGCAACCCGGCGCCCACGGCGGTGGCCACCAGCACGGCCAGCACCATGACGGCGGCGGTCGCGGTGATGTTGCGGCGCCCGGCGGCGATGCTTTCGCGGATGGCGGCGGCGTCGGTCTCCTGCAGGGTGCGAAAGCCCTTGAGCGCGTCACCGTACTGCTGCGTCAGCGGGATGAACTCCTGCGTGACGCGCTGGCGTGCCTCGTCGATCTGCCCGCCATCGCGCAGCGCCTGGAGCTCCTTGTTGAGCTTGAGCACGCGTTCGCGCAGCGACTGCACCTCGGCGAGCTGGGCCTCGTCTGCGGCGGTCAGTGGCAGGCTCTTGATGTGCTCGAGCATCTTGGTGATGTCGGCGATGTTCTGGGCGTTGCCCTTGGCGAAGGTCTGGCCGACGAAGGGGTCGCTGCTGAGGGTGGCGGCCACCACGCGGGTGATGGTGATCTTGCTGAGTTCGGCCCACTCGGAGGCCGAGCGCAGCTTGTCGTCGCTGATGCGCAGCGCGGCTTCGGCGGCCTGCTGCTGCGAGACGGAGCGCCAGGCGGCGATGGCGACGGTGCCCATCATGGCGATGATCAGGGCGGCGACGGCGGCCCACAGCTTGGCGGAGATGCTCAGGTGGCGAAACACGGGGGCGATCCTCGAAACGCTTCCCGGAGGAGGGGCCGCGGGCCTGTTCCGGGGTGAGGCCAGCGGGCAGGCCGTGCCTGCGTCACCCGTGTTTTCGGCTTGGTTTGAGCGGACTGTAGCGGGGTGTTTTCGGACAGCGGCTGCTCCAAGGGCGCGCTGCGGGCAAAAAAAGCCCACCGAGGTGGGCCCGAGGTCGCTGCCGCGAAAGCGGTGGGTCAGCGCTGGCGGCGGCGTGCGGCGGATCCCAGCAGCAGCAGCCCCGTCAACATCAGGCCCCAGGTGGCGGGTTCGGGCACGGGCGAGGCCTGGAAGGTCTGGGCCTGCACCCAGGTGGTGGCGATGAAGCCGAAGCGCTTGAACTCGTCCGTGTTGTTGACGAAGGTCAGGCTGATTTCCTTGGACTGGTGCAGGTTTTCGCTCAGGCCTTGCTCGAAGTACTCGTTGATGCCGAAGGAGTCGTACAGTCCCTCGACCCGCCCGGAGCTCTCGAACAGCAACTCGCTCTCCGAGCTGGGGTCGAAAAACTCAGGGAACAGCTCGCTGCTGATCAGCAGCGAATGGGCCTCGACGAACAGGCCGCAATCCTGGCAATTGCCTTCGCCTAGGGGCACCAGGCCGAACTTGGCCATGCCGGTGAGGGTGAACTGGCTGTGCGGGGCCAGGATCACGGTGTTCTGGATGGGCTCGGGCGGGTTGTCGCTTTCGAGGTCGATGTTGATCGCGGCGGCGGCGGCCTCGGCGTAGTAGCCCTGGCCGATCTGGGTCAGCCGGATGCTGGTCGCCAGGTGGTTGCCTTCGACGAAGGCGCCCGCGCTGGTGTTGTCGGGCAGGGTGAAGTTGGTGGCCGCCATGGTGCCAAAGGGGTAGGCCGTGTCCAGTTCGGCCGAGTCCTGCGAGTCGTAGCCGATCTGGTTGCCGCTGACGAGGTCATCGACCACAGCCACGCCGCCCAGGAAGGCGTTGGTGCCGATGTTGCTGAAGCCCACGCTGGCGTCCATGCCGTCATCGGGGCGCAGGTCGGTGAGGGTGTACTGGATGTTGGTCAGCGATGACTCGATCGAGTAAGACAGGCCTTGGGCCTGTGCCGCACCAAAGGACACCGAAAAAGCCAGCGCGGCAAGTGCCACACGGTTGAAGCCGGACATGGGAACCCCCTTTTGTTTCAAGTGAACGTATTTTTCACGATTTGTGCCAACCGACCATGGCCTGAGAGGCGGTTTGGATCCCCTGCTCGCGGGTGTGGCCTCGGTAAAACGAGGATGGGGAAGCGACGCGTGGGGCCCTGAAAGGCGAATTTCAGCTTGGAGTGCCGACTTTTTCCGGGATCGGCCTTTGTCCAGCCCGCCAGAATGGGTCGTTGCCGGCGGGTCCGGCGCCTTGCCTCCCATGCTCCGCAAGATCCCCACCACCCAGCTCAGAGTCGGCATGTTCGTGCACGAAGTGCCGGGCTCGTGGCTGTCCCATCCTTTCTGGCGGGCCGCGTTCAAGGTGACCGACGGAAAGCAGATCTTGCAGTTGAGTCAGGCGGTGGCTCACGTGGTGATCGACACCGACAAGGGGCTGGACGTCGAGATGGCCACCGCTGCCACCTACCTTGATGACGTCGAGGTGGAGCTGACCGGGGCGCACGCCGACGAGGTCGAGCTGCCCGCGCAGCCGGCGGCCGTTCAGGCCCCGGCCAGCTTCCACGACGAGGTCAGGCGCGCCTCGAAGATCGTCGCGCAGTCTCGCGTGGCGATGCACTCCATGTTCCAGGACGCGCGAATGGGCAAGGCGATGGACGCCGAGCACTGCCTGCCGCTGGTGGCCGACATCGCCGATTCGGTGGCGCGCAACCCCGGCGCCATCGTCAGCCTGGCGCGCCTGAAAACCAGCGACGACTATACCTTCATGCACTCGGTGGCCGTGTGCGCGCTGATGGTGTCGCTGGGCCGCCAACTGGGCCTGGGCGAAGCCGACTGCCGCGAAGCCGGCCTGGCCGGTCTGGTGCACGACCTGGGCAAGGCCCTGATGCCGCCCGACGTGCTCAACAAACCCGGCGCGCTCACCTCGGAAGAGTTCGCCATCATGAAGGGCCACCCCGAGGCCGGACACCGCATGTTGCTCGAAGGCAAGGGCGTGGGCGAGGTGCCGCTGGACGTCTGCCTGCACCACCACGAGAAGGTCAACGGCAAGGGCTACCCGCACGGCCTCAAGGGCGACGAGATCAGCCTGTTCGCCAGGATGGGCGCGGTCTGCGACGTCTACGACGCCATCACGTCGAACCGGCCCTACAAGGCGGGCTGGGACCCGGCCGACTCCATCCTGAAGATGGCGCAGTGGGCCAAGGACGGCCACTTCGACGAACGCATCTTCCAGGCCTTCGTCAAGAGCATCGGCATCTACCCGACGGGCTCGCTGGTCAAGCTCAAGTCGGGGCGGCTGGCCGTGGTGGTCGAGCAGGGCAGCGCTTCGCTGCTCAAGCCGCTGGTCAAGGTCTTTTACTCGACCAAGGCCAGCGAGCCCCTGGTGCCGCAGCTGCTGGACCTGGGGCGCTCGAGCGACGAGATCGTCTCGCGCGAGGTGCCCTCGGCCTGGGGCTTCAAGAACCTCGACGAGCTCTGGTTGCAGCAGGTCGGAGACTGATTCACTCGGGTTGGCGGCCCAGCGCGCGCAACCAGTCGTCCAGTTCATCGCGTGTGGGCAAGGCGGCCAGGACCCCGGCTTGCCGTGCGAGCCAGGACCCTGCGGCCTGGGCCTGGTCGATCGCCTGCTTTGGCGCCTTGCCTCGCGCCTGGGCGTCGCACCACGCCGCCGCAAACGCATCGCCACAGCCGGTGGTGTCCCGTGCGATCACGCTGAAGGCCGGGTGCCGCTCGGGGTCGGCTTGCCCCGCCAGCCAGCTCAGGCAGCCACCTTCACCCAGCGTGATCAGCATTTGCGTGCTCGGGTTCGCCACCTGCCAGCTCCGCAAGGCGTCGAGGTGCCGGGCGTCTTGCGGGCGCAGCGGTCCACGCTGGCCCAGCAGTTCACCGGCTTCGTGTTCATTGAGGATCAAGGTGTCGGTCAGGCGAAGCAGGGCCGCGTCGAGGGGGCGCCAGGGCGAGGGGTTGAGCACGGTGGGCACACCCGCCCGTCGCGCCACCTCGAAGGCGCCGATCAGCACTTCGTCGCCCACTTCGAACTGACCCAGCACGAGCGCCGAGGAGGCGATGGTCCGATGCGCGGCCTGTGCATGTTCCGCCGTCAGCCGGTGGTTGGCGCCGGGGTGGATGGCGATGGCGTTTTCACCGCATGGATCGATGAGGCCCACGCCATGTCCGGATGGGCCGTCGAAGGCATGCACGTGCTCGCGGCCGATGCCTTCGTGGTCCAGCAGGGCCAGCGCCTGCCGGGCCGCGCCGTCGTCGCCCACGCCCAGCAGCAGGTGTACCGGCGTGCCGAGCCGGGCCAGGGCGACGGCCAGGTTCAGGCCCTTGCCACCCGGCTCCATCAGGAAGCGGTCGGCGTGCACGTGCTCACCCGCGCGCGGCAGGCGCGGGGTGAACCAGCAGCAGGCCATCACGAAGCTGCCGACGACAAAAACCGGGCGGGGGTCTGCGGTGCGCATGTCAGGGGCCTTTCGATGGCCCCCAGTCTAGGCGGCTCAGCTGTCGAGGTGGGGCAGGCGGCCCCGCCAGGCGGCGATGGCGTACAGCATGCCCATCACGAAGAGCACGGCGGTGGTCGGCTCGGGCACCGCGCTCACGGCGTAGTCGTGGCCACTCACGCTCACGGTGTTGGCGCCGGCCACGTTCGGTGTCAGGTTGAAGCGGGCGGTGCTCATGTAGTCGGCCCAGGCGTCGCTGGTGCCGTTGCGAAAGCCCGCTTGCGATCCGGCGAAAAGCGTGCCGCGCACGCGCACCAGCTCGCCCACCACGGCCTCGAAGGTCTGGCTGAAAACGCCGTCGCCGTGCGACATCTGCCAGTCGATCGTGCGCACGCGCGGAACCGGTGACAGCCACGCCGGCCCCATGGACGCGGCAAAGCCCACGCTCAGTGCCCCGGGGGCGGCAGGCAGCGGGGTCACACCGCTGGTGCCGTCGATGGTCAGCGAGAAGGTGTAGGTGATGGGGGTGCCTTCTGCCAGCCCGGGCGCCGTGACCTCGATGAAGTCTTCGAAGGAGGTCGAGAAGATGGCGTCCACGAAGCCATCGTCGCTGCTGAAGGCTTTCTCGTAGTGCGTGCTCAGCTTGCCTTTGAGCACACCCATCGATGCCTCGATCTGGGCGTGGGCCTGCGCGCCGTTGCTCAGCACCGTGTCCGAGCGCTGGGTGAGCACCGGCTGGCTCACCAGGTCGGCGCCCTCGATGGTGGTGCTTTTGGAGTCGACCGGTGCCTCGTCCGGGTTGGGGGCATAGCGGATCCCGTCGGTCTGGGTGCTTGCAGAGAGGTAGGCGGGGTTGGGCAGGAAGGGCGCGGCCAGGCCGATGCCGGGCGTGGCGAAGGTGGCGGTGGCAAGCACCAGGCCGAGGACCTGGCGCACCGACGCCACGTGGACGCGGGCATGGACAGCGCCATGGGGGGTGGTGCCGATCGTCATGGGCCTCCCTGATTGGTTTGGTTTCATGATGCCATTAAAGTATCCAAAAAGATACCAAACTATCGGTCACGTTGGCCAGGAAGGCCACCCCTAGAATCGACGCACCCTTGTTTCGCCACGCCATGAGCCCTGTTTTGCCCTCCTCGGTGCCGCCTGGCGGCTGGCCTGGCCTGGTCCAGCTGGACGCGGATCGGGCCCAGCCCGTCTACCTGCAACTGGTCGATGCGCTCATGCGCCTGATGAGCTCGGGCGTGCTCGCAGAAGGCCAGCACCTGCCCGCCGAGCGCGTGCTGGCGGCCGAGCTCGGGGTCAGCCGAACCACGGTCAAGCGCGCCTACGACCACCTGCGCGAGGCGCACAACCTCAGCACGCACGGCCGCGGCGGCACGGTGGTTCGCCAAAGCCCCAAGGTCGCGCCGGAGCTGGCGCGGCTCAAAGGCTTTTCTCAGGAGATGCAGGAGCTGGGCATGACGCCGAGCGCGCAGGTGCTGTCGCGTCGCATCGTGCAGGACCGCACCATGGCCTCGGTGTTCACGCGGCCCTCGACGGCGCAGTTCCTGCAGATCACGCGGGTTCGGCTGGCCGACGGCTGCCCGATGTCACGCGAGGTCGCCTGGTACGACCTGACGCTCGCGCCAGAGTTGGCCGATTGGGATGGGCAGGGCTCGGCCTATGGCCTGCTCAAGGCCGCCTGCGGCATCGAGCTCGAGCGCGCCGAGCAAAGCGTGGAGGCGGTGATGAGCGACGCGCAGGAGACCCGCGTCTTCGGCTTCGAGCGACCCGGCCCCTGCCTGCTGCTCAAGCGGCACACCTACGCCAGCACCGGGCAGCTGGTGGAGTACGTCGAAGGCACCTTCCGGGGCGATGCCTACGCCTACCGGCACGCGATGAAGCCCTGAGAGGTGGCTCTCCCCTGGGGCCATGGACGTCAGCGCGTGTTCACGATGTCGACCTCGTTGTCATAGACGTCGTGGCGCTTGTCGTACAGGGGGATCGTGGTGCCGTTGATGCGGTTGCTGACCAACTTGCTGAGGTCGACGTCGGCGATCACGATCTGCTCCATGTTGGGCACGCCTTCCGCAGCGATGCCATCGCGGGCAAACGGGAAGTCCGACGGTGTGATGATCGCCGCCTGCCCGAAGTGCAGGCCCAGGCCTTCCACCGCCAGGTTGCCCACCGTGCCGGTGACGGCCACGTAGACCTGGTTCTCGATCGCGCGGGCGTGGCAGCAGTAGCGCACGCGCCAGAAGCCCTGACGATCGTCGGTGCAGGAGGGCACGAAGAGGATGTCTGCGCCCTTTTCGCAGACCATGCGCGAGAGCTCCGGGAACTCGATGTCGTAGCAGATCAGGATGGCGATGCGTCCGTGGGGCGTGTCGAACACACTGAGGTGGTGACCGGGGTCGCCCTTCCACTTCTCGCGCTCCCAGCGGGTCAGGTGGATCTTGTCTTGCGTGAAGACCCGGCCCTCGGGCGTGAACAGGTAGGCCCGGTTGATGAGCTGGCCATCGATGATGGTGGGGTGGCTGCCCCCGATGATGTGCGTGCCCCAGCGCGCGGCCAGCTCGCGAAAGAGCGCGGTGTAGGCCTCGGTGTACTGGTGCAGGCTGCGCACAGCGGCGCTCACGTCCTGCGTGTCCATGAAGGACAGCAGTTGCGTGGTGAAGATCTCGGGGAACATCACGAACTGCGGCTTGTACTCGCCGGCCGCCTTCATCACGAAGCGGACCTGGTTCTCGAACCCGGCCCAGTCGTCGATGGCCCGCAGCA
Organism: Burkholderiales bacterium RIFCSPHIGHO2_01_FULL_63_240; assembly: GCA_001770725.1. GTDB lineage: Bacteria > Pseudomonadota > Gammaproteobacteria > Burkholderiales > Burkholderiaceae_C > Aquabacterium. The sequence continues at coordinate 37,749 of MERU01000008.1, read as the reverse complement.
GGTATTGCACTGCGGCGATGCGAACGGTGGTCGGCTTGGGGCGGTGTTCGGGCGTTTGTGCCAGGTCGGTCGTGCTCATGCGGGGCTCCGTGATTCGGCGAGGGCGGTGGCCTGTAGCCCCGTGGGCCGCGACGGTTCGTGGTCCGGGTTGATCCAGGCGATCAACGCGGCGTGCCCGCCTGATTCAATGTCTTCGGGGATGTAGCCGTGCACCACGCCGCAGTAGCGAAAGCCTTCTTTGAGCTGAAAGCTCAGCACCGGGTCGGTGAGGTCACCCCAAAGCACCTTCTTGGCGTACAGCTCGATGGGCATCTCATGCGCTACCCGGTGGTAGCCCGGAAGTCGCCCGCAGGCGAGGATGCGCCGCAGGTTGAGCCCCTTGCACAGCCTGCGGCGGCCTTCATAGAGCGCGTGCCCGATGCGCTGACCGCGCAGCCTCGGGTCGACCAGCACCTCGGCGCCATACAGGGTGAAGCCCTGGGGGTTGTGGGTGTCGAAGGTGCCCGATGAGGTGATCTCGTTCCAGGTGTGTTCGTCGGCCCATTCGTCCCACAGGATCACCAGCGAGCTGGCGCAGCCCACCAGCCTGCCGTTGAGTTCTGCCACCAGCTGGCCTTGCGGAAAGACCTCCAACTGGTGCGCCAGCTGGTCCCGCCGCCAGGGGGGAATGGTGGGGTACACCTGCGCCTGCAGACGCAGCAGGACGTCGATGTCCTCCGGCTGAGTCGGTCTGATGCGCAGTGAACTCATGCCCAGGTTCCCCTCACATCGACGACACCAGGGGCCGCGCTCAGCACCCTGGCGTCGGCTTCGCCCGACTTGCCAAAGGCCATCCATCCGACCCGATTCATGCCGCTCCTTGAAGATTCACCGAACCTGATTGTGCATTTGGACAAATGCACTGTGCAGGCAGGGCCTTTGCCGGCGCGGCCGAACGGGGTTCGTCAAACCTTGCGCGTGAAGTGCCTTCAAGCCGGGTTGCTGCTGCGCAGCGATGTCTGACAGGACGGGGTTGGGTTGCGTCCTGTTTTCACTCGGCCATCCATCGCCATGAGGGCTGGCCCTTCCAGTCGCCTCAATGCCTTCTCACTGGCTCGACAAGCTCAGGCCCGCGTGCTCGCGCAGCGGGTGGAAGTGCACCAGCGGGTGGCGCTCGGCGGTCAGGCGCAGGTCGTAGGCCGAGGTCATCATGTAGGCCAGCGTGTCGGCCGCGTCCAGCGCCAGCTTCGAGGCGTTCTCGTCGGTGAACTTCTTGAGGGCCTCGGGCGTGTCGGCCGTGATCCAGCGCGCGCCGGTGAAGCGGCAGGGCATCAGGCGGATGTCCACGCTGTACTCGGCTTTCAGGCGGTGCTGCACGACTTCGAACTGCAGCTGGCCGACGGCGCCCAGCAGCATCGAGCCCCCCACCTCGGGTCGGAAGACCTGGATGGCGCCTTCTTCGCCCAATTGCAGCAAACCGGCCTGCAACTGCTTCGATTTCATCGGGTTGGCCAGTTCCACCGTCTGGAACAGCTCGGGCGCGAAGAAGGGCAGGCCGGTGTACTGCAAGGTCACGCCGTCGGTGATGGTGTCGCCCAGCTGCACGCCGCCGTGGGTGGTAAAACCAATGATGTCGCCGGCGAAGGCCTCGTCCACCGCCTCGCGGCGCTGCGACAGGAAGGTCACCACCGAGGTGGGGCGCAGCTCCTTGCCGTTGCGCTGCACCTTGAGCTTCATGCCCGGGGTGTACTTGCCCGAGCACACGCGCACGAACGCAATGCGGTCGCGGTGCGACGGGTCCATGTTGGCCTGCACCTTGAAGACCACGCCGGAGAAGTTCTCCATCTCGGGCGCGATCTCCTTCTTGCTGCCGTCCTTTTCGGTGCTGAAGCGGGGCCGGGGCGAGGGCGCCAGATCGACCAGCGCGTCGAGCACCTCCTGCACACCGAAGTTGTTGACGGCCGAGCCGAAGAACACGGGCGTCTGCTTGGCGGCCAGGAACAGCTCCAGGTCGAACGCGGGCGCGGCTTCGGCCATCAACTCCATGTTCTGCTCGGCCAGCTCCCACTCGTGGCCGAAGCGCTCGGCCAGCTTGTCGCGCTCGTCCAGCGAGACGACCTCGTCGTCTTCGCCGCGCTTGTCTGCGCCAGCGTCGAACAGGCGCATCGACTTCGATCGCAGGTTGACGATGCCGCCGAACAGCTTGCCCTGACCCACCGGCCAGGTCATCGGCACGCAGGGCATGCCCAGCTCCTGCTCGACTTCGTCCAGCAGCTCGAGCGGGTCGCGGCCTTCGCGGTCCATCTTGTTGACGAAGGTGATGATGGGCGTGTCGCGCTGGCGGCAGACCTCGATCAGGCGGCGGGTCTGCGCTTCCACGCCGTTGGCCGCGTCGATCACCATCAGGGCCGAGTCCACCGCGGTCAGCACGCGGTAGGTGTCTTCCGAGAAGTCCTTGTGGCCCGGCGTGTCGAGCAGGTTGACCACGTGGTCGCGGTAGAGCATCTGCATCACGCTCGATGCCACCGAGATGCCGCGCTGCTTTTCGATCTCCATCCAGTCGGACGTCGCGTGGCGCGAGGCCTTGCGGCCCTTCACCGCCCCGGCGATGTGGATGGCGCCCGAGAACAGCAGCAGCTTTTCCGTCAGCGTCGTTTTACCGGCGTCCGGGTGGGAAATGATCGCGAAGGTGCGGCGGCGCCCGGTTTCGGGGGCAAAAGGCGAGGTGGACACGGCAAAGGCTCCGGGCCGAGGAAAACCCGCGATGCTAGCCGATGAGGGGGCCGCGCGCCAGTTGGCGGCCGCCCCCTGCTTGCCGGGGAAGGCGGCGTTGCGAGGGCCTTCGAGGGTCCTTGCGCCTCAGCCGGCGCGGCGGCGGCGGGCCATGAAGCCGATGGCGGCCAGGCCTGCGAAGGCGGCCACGGTGCTGGAGGGCTCGGGAACGGTCGGGGTCACGGTCAGGGTGGCGCCGGAAACCGTGACCGTGTCGAAGCGCCAGGTGCCCGAGCTGGCGTAGGACTTGGTGGCGTCGGAGGCCAGGTAGCCCGTGGTGCCAGGTGCGAAGGTCGCCAGCACCCGGAAGGTCAGGTTGGCGTTGTTGTCGGCGCCGCTCACGCTGGAGAGGTCGATGGTGCGTGCGTTGAACCAGGTGTCGCCCTGGCCGCCGTCGAACACCGCGTAGTCGATGAAGTTCACGCCGTCGAGCGAGTACTGGGCCAGTTCGTAGCGCGAGCTGGTGTTGCTGTGGCGCAGGTCGTAGTTGAAGACGACGTTCTCGAAGCCGACCGAGCTGGCCTTGACCTCGATGCCACGGGTCTTGTTGCCCGCACCCTGGGCGGCGTAGGTGGTGGTCTGCCAGCCAGAGTTGTCGCTGGCGGCCAGGTCGGACGAGCCGGCGCCGCTGTTGAAGCTGGGGCTGGTGACGCCGCCGATCAGGCTCAGGCTGCCGGTGCCCACCGAGGCCAGGACGCTGCCGGTGCCGGTGTTGCCGTCGGGCGTGGTGGAGTTGAAGGTCCACTGGGTGATGCCGTTGGCGTGGGCGTTGCCCAGGGCGCAAAGGGCCACCAGGGCGGACAAGGCGAAGGACTTCATGGAAACTCCCGTTCAGGCGTGCGGATGAGAAAGTGGCGTGCCCCGGACGTTGGGCGCGTGGGGTGAATCTAGGTTGGCCCCGTGAATCGGCCGTGAACCGGATGGCCCGGTTTCGCGCCAGGTGGATCACGCCGGCTCAAGTTCGGGCAGGCGGCGTCGACAACCCGAGATCGGGTGTTCTGGGAATTCGGATGGCTGAGACGGATCTGGCGACGATGGGGCCGGGGTTGGTGAGGCCCCAGGGTCAGGCCTCCGGCGTGTTCGCCAGGCTCATGCTTGTCGTCAGCGTGGTCGCCGGTCTGGCGCACACCGGGTTCATCTTCCTGTTTCAGCACGTGGGCGTGCCGGTGCTGGCCCTGGCCAACGTCGCCAGCGTGCTGATTTACGTGCTGGCGGCCATCCTGATCCGGCGCGGCCGGGTGAACACCGCCACGCTGCTGGTGGCCACCGAGGTGCTGGTGCACGGCGTCGTCGCGACCGCCATGATCGGCTGGGACGCCGGCTTTCACCACTACATCGTGCTGACCCTGCCGTTTGCATTGGTGAGTGCTTACTATCGAATTTCGGTCCGGCTTGCCTTGGCTGTGGCGGTGGGCCTGGGCTACATGGGCCTGGACTACCTGTATCGCCAGGCCGAACCCTCGGTGGTGGTGCCGGCGCCGCTGCTGAGCTCGCTGCACTACATCAACCTGGCCAACATGCTGGCCATCATGGGTGTGCTGGCCTCGACCTACCACCGCCTGGTGCGTGGCTCCGAGCGCCGCCTGCACGAGCTGGCCTGCACCGACCCGCTGACCCAGTTGCGCAACCGCCGCTTCATGATGGAGGTGGCCCAGCACGAGGCCGCCGTCTTCGAGCGGGGCGGGCGGCCCCTGAGCGTCCTGCTGGGCGACGTCGATCACTTCAAGCGCATCAACGATCACCATGGCCACGCCGTGGGGGATGCGGTGCTGCGCGCCATCGCCCGCGTGTTGCGCGAAGGCGTGCGCGAGGTCGACCACGTCGCGCGCTGGGGTGGCGAGGAGTTCCTGGTGCTGCTGCCCGGCACCGAGCTGGACGAGGCGCAACAGGTGGCCGACCGCCTGCGCGCTGCCGTGCTGGCCCTGGTCGAGGTCGAGGGCCGGCGCGAGCTTGGCCTGAGCATCACGCTGGGCCTGGCCGAGCTGCGCTCGGGCGAAAGCATCGAGCAGGCCCTGATGCGCGCAGACCGAGCGCTCTACGAGGGCAAACAAGCCGGTCGAAACCGTGTGGTTCTGGCAGGACAGGATTGAGCCCTTGCGCCTATAATCGCGCCACTTTCGAGGAGCGTTGCAAGGCCCGTCCCGTCGTTGAACACGGCGCGAACCGCTGGCCCCAGGCTCGAAAGCTTCTCCTTTTGCAACGGCGCTCACCCGCATGTGTCCCGCTGGGTGAGTCATTCCCGCTTCACGTCCCCACGTCTTCGTCTCGTCGGCGCTGAAGTTGTTTCTCCTCCCGGCAGCGCACGGCGGCTTCTGAACTTTTTCGGAGCTGAGTCATGAACGCTGTGTTGAAGAACCTCGAAACCTCCCACAAGGGCGTTGACTGTGTCGTCGCCGACATGTCCCTGGCCGACTGGGGCCGCAAGGAACTCACCATCGCCGAGCACGAGATGCCCGCGCTGATGGCCATCCGCCGCGAGTACGCCGCCAGCCAGCCCCTCAAGGGCGCGCGCATCACCGGCTCGCTGCACATGACCATCCAGACCGGCGTGCTGGTCGAGACCCTGCAAGCTCTTGGAGCGCAAGTGCGCTGGGCCTCGTGCAACATCTTCTCCACGCAGGACCACGCCGCCGCCGCCCTGGTGGCCAACGGCACGCCCGTGTTCGCCTACAAGGGTGAGTCGCTGGAAGACTACTGGGACTACACCCACCGCATCTTCGAATTCGGTGCCAAGGGCAGCAAGGGCGAAGGCCCCAACATGATCCTCGACGACGGTGGCGACGCCACGCTGCTGATGCACCTGGGCAAGAAGGCCGAGACCGACCCGTCCGTGCTGGCCAACCCCGGCAGCGAAGAAGAGCGCATCCTGTTCGCCGCCATCAAGGCCAAGCTGGCCGTTGACGGCACCTGGTACAGCCGCAAGGGCGCCGAGATCATCGGCGTGACCGAAGAGACCACCACCGGCGTGCACCGCCTCAACGAAATGAGCGCCAAGGGCACGCTGCTGTTCCGCGCCATCAACGTCAACGACTCGGTCACCAAATCCAAGTTCGACAACCTCTACGGCTGCCGTGAATCCCTGGTCGACGGCATCAAGCGCGCCACCGACGTGATGGTGGCCGGCAAGATCGCCGTGGTCGCCGGCTACGGTGACGTGGGCAAGGGCTCGGCCCAGGCCCTGCGCGCCCTCAGCGCCCAGGTGTGGGTCACCGAGATCGACCCCATCAACGCCCTGCAGGCCGCCATGGAAGGCTACCGCGTCGTCACCATGGACTACGCCGCTGACAAGGCCGACATCTTCGTGACCGCCACGGGCAACAAGAGCGTCATCACCTACAAGCACATGCAGGCGATGAAGGAAAACGCCATCGTCTGCAACATCGGTCACTTCGACAACGAAATCGACGTGGCCGAGGCCGAAGCCAAGTGCAAGTGGGAAGAGATCAAGCCCCAGGTCGACCACGTCATCTTCCCCGATGGCAAGCGCATCATCATGCTGGCCAAGGGCCGCCTGGTGAACCTGGGCTGCGGCACGGGCCACCCCAGCTACGTGATGTCGTCGAGCTTCGCCAACCAGACCATCGCCCAGATCGAGCTGTTCACCCGCCCTGACGCGTATGAAAACGGCAAGGTTTATGTGCTGCCCAAGCACCTGGACGAGAAGGTGGCGCGCCTGCAGCTGGTCACGCTCAACGCCCAGCTCACCGAGCTGAGCGACGAGCAGGCCGCCTACATCGGCGTGTCCAAGCAAGGCCCTTACAAGCCCGACACCTATCGTTATTGATCTCCCCCCTACCGCCTTCGGCGGCCCCCTCTCCCGGGGGCACCTCCAGCGGACCGGCCCAGCCGGATCCGCGGAGGTTGCTGGATCAAACCGCGCGGCGCACACAGGCCGCGCGCAAAAGGAATTGAATGCCAAGAGCCGACCAACTGCTCGTCGCCGGGGGCCACGCGCCGACCCGCTCTGCCGCCCACCGACTGGTGGAGGCGGGGGCCGCGCAATGGCTCGGCCCCAAGGGCTGGACCACGCTGCGCAAAGCCGGCGAAGACCTGCCCGATGACGCGCAGCTGCGCGTGACCAACGACGATGAGCTGCGCTGGGTGTCCCGCGCGGGGCTCAAGCTCGAAGGCGCCCTGGCCCACATCGGCCTGGACGTGTCGGGCATGCACTGCCTGGACGTGGGCCAGTGCACCGGCGGCTTCACCGACGTGTTGCTGACGCAAGGCGCCGCGGGCGTGGTCGGCGTGGAAGTGGGCCACGGCCAGCTCCACGACAAGCTCAAGGCCGACGCCCGCGTGGTCTGCCTGGAGAACGTCAACGCCCGCGAGCTCGATGGCAGCCCGCTGCGCGAGCACGCCCCGGCCGATGGGTTCGATCTGATCGTGGCCGACCTGTCTTTCATCGCCCTGTCCAAGATCGTGCCGCACCTGGGGCCCTGGCTCAAGCCGGGTGGCCAGGTCGTCATGCTCATCAAGCCGCAGTTCGAGGTCGGCAAGGAGCACGTCGGCAAGGGTGGGGTGGTCAAGGACCCGGCCCAGCACGCCCGCGCCCGCGACATGGTGCGCCGCGCCTGCACCGACCTCGGCTGGAAGGTGCACAAGGGCTTCGCCAGCCCGATCGCCGGTGGCGACGGCAACCTTGAATTTTTCATCTGGGCGCAGTCTCCGGCCGAGACGCCCCAAGCCTGACCTCTGCGTGACCCCATGACCTCCCTGCCCATCAGCTTCGAGTTCTTCCCGCCCAAGACGCCCGAAGGCGTGGACAAGCTCGCCGCCGTGCGCCAGCAGCTCTACGCCCTCAAGCCCGAGTACTGCTCGGTCACCTACGGCGCGGGCGGCTCCACGCAGGACGGCACCATCCAGGCGGTGCGCGCCATCCTGGCCGAAGGCTTCGACGCGGCGCCGCACTTCTCGTGCATCGGCGCGAGCCGCGCCAGCGTGCGCGAGCAGCTCGCCCAGTTCAAGGCCGATGGCATCAAGCGCATCGTGGCGCTGCGCGGCGACCTGCCCAGCGGTTACGGCGCTTTTGGCGAATTCAGGTACGCCAGCGAGCTGGTGGCTTTCATCCGCGAAGAAACCGGCAGCCACTTCCACATCGAGGTGGGCGCCTACCCCGAGATGCACCCGCAGGCCCGCAACCCGCAGGCCGACCTGCAGGCCTACGTCACCAAGGTCAAGGCCGGTGCCGACGTGGCCATCACGCAGTATTTCTTCAACTCCGACGCGTACTTCCGTTTCGTCGAGGACGCCGAGCAGGCCGGGGCCACCATCCCCGTGGTGCCAGGCATCATGCCCATCACCAACGCCAGCCAGTTGCTGCGTTTTTCGGATGCCTGTGGCGCCGAGGTGCCGCGGTGGATCCGCACCCGCCTCGAAGGCTTTGGCGACGACAAGGCCTCGATCCAGGCCTTTGGCCTGGACGTGGTCACCGACCTGTGCGAGCAACTGCGTGCCGGGGGGGTGCCAGGCCTGCACTTCTACACGATGAACCAGGCGAGCACGGTCAAGGCGCTGTGCGAGCGGCTGGGGCTGGCTGGCCGCTGAATCGGGGCGCTGACAAGCCCCCTGGCCCGGTTTTGTTGCGCGCGCGCGCCGCGGCGTGCGCGCCATCTGATCCTGGTCAAGGTCGGACCACGGCGGGGGGAGCGCCCGGGAGGGCGGCCCCGCCGACTTGCGCTGAATCAAATTTCACCCGGGGTGGCCCTGATGCAATGGCTGCATGGCGAATCGCAGGACGCGTCGCCAAAGGCAACCTGCAAGAAGGATCACACCATGAAGAACACCTCCGCTCTGACCCGCCTCGCCCTGGCCGCTGTCGCCGCCGCATCGCTCGCCGCCCCCGTGGCCTCGCAGGCCGCCGACGGCCCCTGGCTGGTGCGCGCCCGCGCCGTCTACCTGGACGCCGCCAACAAGGACAGCATCGACATCACCGACGTCAGCATCAACAACAAGTGGCTGCCCGAGGTGGACATCAGCTACTTCATCACGCCCAACATCGCGGCCGAGCTGATCCTGACCTACCCGCAAAAGCAGGACGTCAGCTCCAGCGCCCACGGCGGCAAGATCGGCACCCTCAAGCACCTGCCCCCGGTGCTGAGCCTGCAGTACCACTTCCTGCCTGAAGGCCAGATCCGCCCGTACGTTGGCGCCGGCATCAACTACACGCGCTTCTCCAGCGTGGACCTGCCCGCAGGTTTCACCATCGAGAAGAACAGCTTCGGCCCCTCGCTGCAGGCCGGCGTGGACATCGAAATCAGCAAGGGCATCTTCCTGAACTTCGACGTCAAGAAGACCTACATCCGCACCGACCTGAAGTCCAACGGCACGAAGCTGGGCACCATCAAGGTCGACCCGGTGCTGCTGGGCGTCGGCGTGGGTTACCGCTTCTGATCTCCCCACCGGGCGCAGCAGCGCAAACGAGGAGGGCCCCCACGAGGGGCCCTTTTTGTTGGGCGCGCGGTGTGCCGGCGCAGCGGGGTCCGACGCGGCCATGAAAAAAGCCCCCGAAGGGGCTTTTGCTGGTTCAGCCGGGGGCTTGATCAGCCTTGGCGACGGCGGCGGGCCACCAGGCCCATGCCGACCAGGCCCATGCCCATCAGGAGGTAGGTCGAGGGCTCAGGCACGGCGGGTGCGGCGGCCGAGGTCACGGTGACGTTCTTGACGGCGCCGGGCAGCCAGGACACGAAGTTCACCAGCGTGCTGCCGAGCTTGGTGCTCAGGTCGGAAGACAGGGTGAAGTTGGTCAGGGTGTAGTTCAGGGACTGCGGGTTGGCGCTGAGCACGGCGTTGTCGAGGCTGGTGCTGCCCAGCGTGCCGTTCTCGGTGCCTGCCACCAGGATTGACTGGTTGGCGTAGATGTAGTCTTTGCCACCGGCGTTGACGAGCAGGTCGCTGTACAGGGTGTTGTCAGCGGCGTTGTAGACCAGGTCGGTCAGGTTCAGGGTCACCGTGCCGACGAACAGGATCGAGGTCTTCAGGCTCAGGCCCGAGTTGGTGTCGTACTGGACGAGGGCGGAGCCGGGGGTGCTGGCCAGCGAAACCGACGAGATCGAGTCGGTCAGCTTGCCCGTGGACGTGTTGTACGTCGAGCTGCCCAGGGCGGAGGCCGTGAAGGAGTTCGCGGTCAGGGCGGCGGGGTCGAGGGTGATGAACGACGAGGTGACGGTGGTGATCGGCTGCGTGGCGGCAGACGCCATGCCGGCAGCAGCAGCGAGAGCCAGGATCGCCAGATGCTTGATGGACTTCATGGAGTGTTTCCTTGTTTCGTGTTGACGCCGGGTTGGTGTTTTATGTCCCCGGTCAGGTTGACGGCTTGATCTTCTCCGCGAGCCTTGGGTCGAAGGCCTAGGGTTCACGCGATGCTCCCCCACGACTGGGGGGCATACAACGCACGACGTGCACCGCAAAAAGGGTCATTCGGTGACGATGGCCATCAGGGTTTGGTCATGGGGTTCGGGTTTGAACGCAGTGACCGGCATTTGCGCGCTTGCCCAGGCCACGCCCAGCGCAGTGACCTCCGGGTGGGCCGCCAGGTAGCGGTCGAAGTAGCCGCCGCCATAGCCCAGCCGATGGCCGTCTTCGGTGAAGCCGACGCAGGGCACCAGGATCACGTCGGGCACCAGGGGCGTGCCCTCGCCGGTCGGGATGCCGCAGCCGTCGCGGTGCTTGGGCTCGGCACCATCCCAGGGCAGGAAGCGCATGGCCACCGGGTCCTTGCTGGCTTCGGGCAACGCCAGGCGCGTGCCCCATGCCCGCTGCGCCTGGCAGGCGATGTTCCTTGGGTTAAATTCCCCTTGAATCGGCCAATACACCCCCAGGCAGATCGGCTCCAATTGCTCGAGCACCGACCACAATCGGGCCTCCAGCCCCGCCTGGGCCACCTGAGCGGCGTCGGTGGTGGCCCACTCCCGACGGGACTGGAGCAACTGGCGGCGCCAGCTGGCGCGGTCATCGCCGCGGGTGGGGGCATCGGACATGGTCGACAACAACAAGAAAAGGTCACAGACGTGAGAGCAATGCGCAAGTATGCGTCCCGAGTCCGGCACCACGCGCTCGCCCTGGTGGCCGGCGCGGCCTGCCTGCTGCCAACGGTGTTGCCGACGGCGCTGCCTTCGGCTGCCTTGCTGGTGGCCGCTCCCCTGGTTCCCCTGCTGCTCACGCCGGGCGCGGTCCTGGCCCAGAGCGCAGCCCCCGACGACCGCCTCCTGGGCGACGCCCGCGAGGCCTGGCGCCTGCGCGACCGCCCGCGCCTGCTGGCCTTGCGCAACCAGCTCATCGCCCAGGAGCACCCGCTGGCGCCCTGGGCCGCCTACTGGTACTTCCTGTCGCGCCTGGGCGAAGCCCCCGCGGGCGAGGTCGATGAGTTCCTGGCGCGCTGGCCCGACAGCTACGTGGCCGACCGCGCCCGCAACGACTGGTTGCTCGAACTCGGTCGCCGCCAGGACTGGGCGACCTTCCTGCGCATCCAGCCGGCCTTTCGCATGAACGACGACCGCGAGGTCAGCTGCCTGGGCGTGCTGGCGCGCCACCGCACCGGCGCGCCCATGGAGGGCCCGAGCGACCTGCGTGAGCAGGCCCGCCAGTTCTGGTGGGCCCAGAAAGACGCCGACAGCGGCTGCGACGCCATGGCGCGCGCGCTGCTGGAGGCGGGCGTGCTGACGCAGGGCGATGTCTGGCGCAAGCTGCGGTTTTCGATCGAAGGCGACAAGCCCCGCGCGGTGCAGCAGTCGGCCCGCCTGCTGGGCGACGCGGCGGCCCAGGCCGTCAACCGCCTGATGAGCCAGCCCCAGGCCTTCCTGCAGCCCAAGGGCGCCAGCAGCCTGGTCGAGTCGGGGGACAAGGCGGGCTCGCCCGGCGCGAGCATCGGCCCGCGCGACAACGGCACCCCGGCCAAGGGCAAGAAGGCCGCGCCCGCCAAGGCCAAGGCCAAAGCCAAGGACAGCAAGAAAAAGCCCGCCAAGCCCACCCTGGCCCCCATGCCCGTGGCCTTCCCGCCCGAGGTGGAGGGCCCGCTCAACCTGCTGGCCCTGGTGCGCTGGGCCGCCATCGACCCCGACGCCGCGGCGGCGGCCCTGGGCCAAAGCGGCGCGCGCGAGCGCTGGCACCTGCGCGCCGAGGACATGGCCTGGGCCTGGGCCGTGATCGGGCGCTGGTCGGCCGGCAAGCTGCAAGCCGAGGCACCCGCCCACTACGAACGCGCCCTGGCCGAAGCCGCCCTGGCCGCTGGCACCCGCAGCCGTGGCGACGCCACCCGGGGCGCGGCCGCCTGGTCGCCCGATGTGCTGACGTGGATGGCGCGCGCCGGCCTGCGCTCGGCCACCGCGGGCGATGCTTCGCGCTGGGCCCTGGTCGAGCAGGCCATCGAGGCCATGCCGCCCGAGCTGCAGCAAGACAGCGCCTGGCAGTACTGGAAGGCCAAGTCGCTGCAGGCGCACGCACGCGCTGGTGGTGGCACCTCGGCGGCGCACGAAGCCATGCGCCAGCAGGCCCGCCAGCTGCTGGCCCGCATCGCCCACCCGTTGACCTTCTACGGCCAGCTCGCCGCCGAGGAGCTGCACCAGGCCCCGCCCCGCGAGCCCGCCCGCCCCGCGCCGCTGACCGAAGCCGAACAGGCCCAGGCCCGCGCCATCCCCGGCATCGACCGCGCCCTGCGCATGATGGCCCTGGGCTGGCGCAGCGAAGGCGTGCGCGAGTGGAACTTCACCCTGAGCTTCGGCAAGCCTGGCGGCCTGAGCGACCGCGAGCTGCTGGCCGTGGCCGAAGAAGCCTGCCGCCGCGAGATCTGGGACCGCTGCATCAACACCAGCGACCGCACCCGCACCGAGATCGACCTGAACCAGCGCTATCCCACGCCCTTTCGCCAGGACGTGCTGCGCGCGGCCAACGAGGTCGGCCTGGACGCCGCCTACATGTACGGCCTGATCCGCCAGGAGTCGCGTTTCATCGTGGCGGCCAGGTCCACGGTGGGGGCCTCGGGCCTGATGCAGGTCATGCCGGCCACCGCCTCATGGACGGCGCGCAAGCTCAACATCGCCTACCGGCCCGACCTCATCACCGACCGCGACACCAACCTGCGCATCGGCGCGGGCTACCTCAAGCTGGTGCTCGACGACTTTCAGGGGGCGCAGGCCCTGGCCGCGGCGGCCTACAACGCCGGGCCCGGGCGCCCCCGTCGATGGCGCGAAGGCGCCCGCGTGGACGCCGCCGCCTGGGTCGAGAACGTGCCCTTCACCGAAACCCGCGATTACGTCAAAAAGGTGCTTTCGAACGCCGTGGTGTATGGGCATTTGCTGCACGGCAAGCCGCTGTCGATCAAGAATCGGCTGGGCGCCTGCGTCGGCCCGCGTGCGTCGGGGGCCCCGGCGTCCGACACCGACCTGCCCTGACCCCGATTTGCCCCAGGGCCGCGCCCGCTGCGTCGGGTAGGCTCTTTTCAGGAGGTTCCCCATGAAGCGCATCCTCGTTCTTGGTGGCTCCGGCTTCGTGGGCCGCGCCGTGTGCGAGCAGCTGGCGGCGCACCCGGTGCTGGGCGCCGCCCGCATCGTGGTGCCGACCCGCCGCCGCGCGCGCGCCCGCCACCTGCTGCCGCTGCCCCAGGTCGATGTCATCGAGGCCGACATCAACCAGGACCGCGCCTTGCAGCGCCTGCTCCACGGCGTGGACGCCGTCGTCAACCTGGTGGCCATCCTGCATGGGCGGCCCGATGACTTCGAGCGCGCGCACGTGGACCTGTGCCAGCGGCTGGCCGAGGACTGCGTGAAGGTGGGCGTCAAGCGGGTGGTGCACGTCAGCGCGCTGGGCGTGGGCGATGACCCGACCGCCGCGCCTTCGCATTACCTGCGCACCAAGGCCGAGGGCGAGCAGGCCTTGCGCGTCAATGGCCTGGACCTGACGGTGCTGCGCCCGAGCGTGATCTTCGGGGCGCACGATCGCTTCTTCAACCTGTTCGCCGCGCTGCAGCGGGTGTTCCCGGTGATGCCCCTGGCGGGCGGCGATGCGCGCTTCCAGCCGGTGTGGGTGGAGGACGTGGCGGCCGCCATCGTGCGCTGCCTGGCGGAGCCGGCGGTGTCGGTGGGGCGAACCTTCGAGCTGGGCGGGCCCGAGGTGTGCACGCTGGCGGAACTGGTCAAGCTGGCGGGGCGCTGGAGCGGCCACGCTCGCCCGGTGCTGCCCTTGCCGATGGTGGCGGGGCGCATGCAGGCGGCGGCGATGGCCTGCCTGCCGGGTGAGCCGCTGATGTCGGCCGACAACCTGGATTCGATGAAGGTGCCCAACGTGTTGAGCGGGGCGCTGCCTGGGCTGCAGGCGCTGGGCATTTCGCCGGCGGCGATGTCGGTGGTGGTGCCGGCGTACCTGGGGACGCGGCGCAACTGGGCCGAGCAGCTCGACGCTTGGCGGGCGGCCGCCCGGCGGTGAAATGAAAAAGGCCCGCCAGCAGGCGAGCCTTTTCAGGGGGTGGGAGCGGTGATCAGGCCGCGACCAGCAGGGCCGCGGTGTCGAAGACGCTGCTCATCGGGGGCAGGTTCATGATCATCGGGGCCGGGGCGTTTTTCGAGACCTTGACCGGCTTGACGTTCGGGTCGTTCTGGGCGACTTCGGCCTTGTCCCAGTTGCCGGCCGACTCCTTGCCCGACACGGCGATCGAGTAGAAGACGCGGAAGGGGATCTTGCGCTCACCCCAGAAATCGGCCGCGTCGCGGAAGGCGTCGAGCAGCTGCTCGCGCGTTTCGCGGTCGACGTTGCCGCCGGGGATCAGCTCCAGCACGACGACGAAACCAGGCTGCGGACCCGATTTGTGCACCATGTCCGTGATGCAGTCGTAGAGGGCGTCCAGGTTCTTGCCGAAGTGGTCCGGGAACAGGAAGTCACGCGCGATGATGTCCAGCACGTCCTGCTTGTCCCGGGCGCCGCCCAGGTTGGTGTACAGGAAGTGGTGGCCTGCGGCGTTGGCAGCCTGTTGCAAGTCTTCCGGACGGTAGGCCCGGATGGATTGAACGATGTTGGGTCGAACGGATTGCAACAACATGATCGCTTGGGGCCCGCGGTGCGTCGAAGGTTCGGCGACCGTTGGGGCTGTTGAGGGTCAGAGAAAGAGCGTGTGCGTCGGGGCGGATTCGGGCCCGTCAGCGAGGGTCAGCGGCGGGGATCGATCTGCTGGAAGCTTGCATAGTGATCCCGCGTGTAGAAACAAGTTTCAGGTTGTCGAACTTCTTTACCTCCGCAGACGATGCGTCGCGCCCCGCGATCGCGTTCGCCCGGCGTGGGCACGGTGTATTCACGATAGAAGCCGCGGGGTCGACGTGGCAGCAGGCGTTCCCGGTTGCCGAAGACCGATCCGTCCTTGCTGTAGCGGAACGGACCCCCTTCGTGGATGCGCCGGTGGACATCCCGTGCCTGAACAGGCAGCTCGCTCAAGGCGATGACCTGACTTCGCTGCGCCTGCTCTGCCTCGGGTGCACCCTGGCTGCTGTACGGCTTGTACGCCTGGGTGAACGCCTCGACCGGGGGCACCGCCAGCACAACCAGCGATGTCGCCAGGGCCAGCGCGAAGTTTCGAAAGACTGTTCGGGTCAGCGAGTGAACGAGCCGGTGTTTTTTCAGCACTGCAGCTTCTTCGTTAAAGGCGGTATGGTAGAGAAAGAGCCCAAAAAGCTCAAGGCCCCAGCCCCGGGGAAAGCGGGTACTGGGGCCGTTTGACAAGCCCGCCTGACCTGTGTCAGGGCCGGGTGGGCGTGAATTTTTCGGGGGCGGGGCCCCGACAGCCGGGCGCACCTGGTTCGGGTTCGACCCAGGTCAAGCCCGTGCCTCAGCGCAGCGCGTTGGCGTCCGCCACCGTCATCGCCGTCATGTTGACGATGCGGCGCACCGTGGCCGAAGGCGTGAGGATGCACACCGGCTTGGCCGCGCCCAGCAGCACGGGGCCCAGCGCGATGTTGTTGCCCGCGGCCACCTTCAGCAGGTTGTACGAGATGTTGGCGGCGTCGATGTTCGGGCACACCAGCAAGTTGGCCTCGCCCGTGAGGGTGCTGCGCGGCATCAGCTGCTGGCGGTAGGCGGCGTCCAGGGCGGTGTCGCCGTGCATCTCGCCGTCGATCTCCAGCCAGGGGGCGCGCTCCTGGATCAGGTGCAGGGCCTCGCGCATCTTCACGGCCGAGGGGTGGTTGCTCGATCCGAAATTC
Organism: Burkholderiales bacterium RIFCSPHIGHO2_01_FULL_63_240; assembly: GCA_001770725.1. GTDB lineage: Bacteria > Pseudomonadota > Gammaproteobacteria > Burkholderiales > Burkholderiaceae_C > Aquabacterium. The sequence goes on along the minus strand of MERU01000008.1, from coordinate 21,820 downwards.
GAGTGCGACAGCAGCGCGGCCTTGGGGCGCTGGCCAAAACGCATCATTTCCTCGGCGGCCATGATGGTGATCTCGGCGAGCTGCTCGGCCGTGGGCTCGTGGTTGATGTGGGTGTCCAGGATGTTGACCGTGCGGCCCGGCAGGATCAGGCCGGTCATGGCGGCGTAGGTCTTGACACCCGGGCGGCGGCCGATGACCTGGTCGATGTAGTGCAGGTGCAGGGCGGTGTTGCCCCAGGTGCCGCAGATCAGGCCGTCGGCGTCGCCCTTGTGCACCAGCATGGCGCCGATCAGGGTCAGGCGGCGGCGCATCTCGATCTTGGCCATCTGCTCGGTCACGCCCTTGCGCTCGGTCAGGCGGTGGTAGGCCTGCCAGTAGTCGCGGTAGCGCGGGTCGTTCTCGGTGCTGACCAGGTCGACGTCGACGCCGGGTTTGAGGCGCAGGCCGAAGCGCTCGATGCGCTGCTCGATGACGCCGGGGCGGCCGATCAGGATCGGGCGGGCGATGCCCTCGTCGACCAGGATCTGGGCGGCGCGCAGCACGCCTTCGTTCTCGCCTTCGGCGTAGGCGATGCGCTTGTTCTTGGCGCGCTTGGCCACGCTGAAGATGGGCTTCATCGTGTGGCCGGAGGCGTAGACGAAGCTCAGCAGGCGCTCGGTGTAGGCCACGTAGTCGGTGACCGGGCGCGTGGCGACGCCCGAGAGCACGGCGGCCTGGGCGACGGCCGGCGCGATCTTGATCATCAGGCGCGGGTCGAACGGCTTGGGGATCAGGTACTCGGGGCCGAAGCTCAGGTTCGCGCCCACGTAGGCAGCGGCCACCACGTCGCTTTGCTCGGCCTGGGCCAGCTCGGCGATGGCGTGCACGGCAGCGATCTCCATCTCATCGGTGATGGTGGTGGCGCCCGAGTCGAGTGCGCCGCGGAAGATGTACGGGAAGCACAGGACGTTGTTGACCTGGTTCGGGTAGTCGGTGCGGCCGGTGGCCATGATGGCGTCGTCGCGCACGGCCTTGACCTCTTCGGGCAGGATCTCGGGCGTGGGGTTGGCCAGCGCGAAGATGATGGGCTTGGCCGCCATCTTGGCGACCATCTCGGGCTTGAGCACGCCGCCGGCGGACAGGCCCAGGAAGATGTCGGCGCCTTCGATGGCTTCGGACAGCTTGCGCTGATCGGTCTTCTGGGCGAACTGGGCCTTGTCGGGGTCCATCAGTTCGACGCGGCCTTCGTAAACGAGGCCCGCCAGGTCGGTGACCCAGATGTTTTCGCGCGGCACGCCCAGCTTGACGAGCAGCTGCAGGCAGGCCAGGGCCGCCGCGCCCGCGCCGGACGTGACCAATTTCACGTTCTTGATGTCCTTGCCCACGACCTTGAGGCCATTGAGCAGGGCGGCGCCCACGACGATGGCGGTGCCGTGCTGGTCGTCGTGGAAGACGGGGATCTTCATGCGCTCGCGCAGCTTGCGCTCGACGTAGAAGCAGTCGGGGGCCTTGATGTCTTCGAGGTTGATGCCGCCAAACGTCGGCTCCAGGCTGGCGATGATCTCGACCAGCTTGTCCGGGTCCTTTTCGTTGATCTCGATGTCGAAGACATCGATGTCGGAGAACTTCTTGAAGAGGACGGCCTTGCCCTCCATCACGGGCTTGGCCGCCAACGGGCCGATGTCGCCCAGGCCGAGCACGGCCGTGCCGTTGGTGATGACGGCCACCAGGTTGCCGCGGCTGGTGTATTTGAAGGCGTTGGCCGGGTTTTCGACGATTTCTTCGCAGGGGGCGGCCACGCCGGGCGAGTAGGCCAGGGCCAGGTCACGCTGGTTGGTGAGCTGCTTGGTGGCGCTGATGGCCAGTTTGCCGGGCGTCGGGAACTCGTGGTACTCGAGTGCGGCTTTCTTGAGCTCGGCGCGTTTTTCTTCAGGGGTGGTCATGTTCTGCGGCCTTTTAGGGCTGACTGGGCTGGCTGAAGGGTCGGGTTGACCGGTCGAGCCAGGGGGGCGCTCGCGCGCCATGGGGCCCATTCTAGGAACTTCGCATGGCCTGGGCGTGCGGATGTCCGCAACGACCAGGGTCTGTGTCAGAAGAGTGCTTGCCTGGTGAGGCCGCTTTCGCGCTGCCAGCCCACGTCCACGTGCCAGTGTCCATCGGGGTCCCGGCGGGTTTCGAGCAGCGCGATGCCGTCGCCCGGCGGGGCGAAATCGGTCTCGACCCGGCAGTGGAAGTGCTCGAGCCGGCCCTCGTGCCGGTCGGTGAAGGTGAAGGCGTCGTGCACATGGAAGTCGTGCGGGCGGCTGTTGGCGAAGGGGTAGGGCGCGTACAGGGCCGAGCTGTGCACCGAATGGGCCAGCACCTCGCGCTCGGGGCCATCGCCTTCGCGGCGGATGCGCAGCCGGGCGATGCACGAGAGGTGTTCGTCGCCCGACAGGAAGACGACGTGGCGCGCCTGCGTGCGGCAGAGGTGGGCCAGCAGGGCGTGCAGGCTGCGCGGGTAGGCCTCCCAGGCGTCGGTGAGGCTGGCGCTGGCCGGGCGCAGGGTGTCGGACAACAGGCGGCGCGGCAGCAGGATGGAGGGGCTGGCGACGAAGGTGGGGCGATCGTCGGGGCCATGGTGGGCGAGCCAGTGCAGCAGGCAGGCCCACTGGGTGCGGCCCATGATCTGAGCCTGCTCCAGGCGCGCGATGCCCCGGGGTTCGCGCTGGGTGCGCGTGTCGGCCACGAACAGGGGCAGGCCGCGGTGGGCGAAGGCGTACCAGAGGCGGGCCGGGCGCGAGGTGGGGTCGCGCGGGTCGAGGGGGTGGCGCACGGGCTGGGCGAAGCGCTGGTGGTGGCGGTAGGCGCGCAGGCCGTCGGCGCGGCGCTGGCGGTTGTCGTCCCAGGGGATGTCGGCCCGCGGGTGGTCGCCGTCCTGCCAGCTCCAGTTGTCGACGATCTCGTGGTCGTCGATGAGGGTGTGCACGGGCACGCCGGCCAGGGCCTGGCGCAGCAGGCATTGCGCCAGCATGGCCTGGTGGGGCTGGTGGAAGCGGCCGATGGCCGTGCGTGGGTCGAACAGGCCCGCGGTGGCGTCGGCGTAGATCTGGTCGCCCGAGAGGATGGCGAGCTCGAGAGGCGGGTGATCAGGCTGGGCGCGCCATTGGCTCAGGCGTTGCCAGACGTGGTCGGGTGGGCCAGCCTGCCAGCCGGGGCCTGGGGGGGTGCGTTCGGCCAGGCTGCCGGGGTAGAGGCAGCTGCCCAGGGCGAGCACCCAGGCTTGACCAGCGGGGGCGGAGGCTTCGGGCTGGGCCGAGGGCGGGGCCAGGGTGCCAGCGAGGGCGTCGGCCAGGCAGGCCGACGGCGGGCAGGGCACCCAGCAGGGCTCGTCGATCCGGTCTTGGCCAGCGGTGTCCTGGTGATCGGTGGCGGGGGTGGCCGCCGCCAGCACGGCCGCCACGATGCGCTGGCGCTCAGCCTGGTTGGGCGTTCGGGCCGGGCCTTGCACGAGGAAGAAGCCCAGCTGGTGACGCGGGCCAGGCCACCAGCTGGCGGGCACGGCGAGGGTGCGCACCATGGCGGGACCGCTGTCACGCAAGGCGAGCGCAGCGGGCCAGGGCAGCAGGTGGGGGGCGCCGAGCCGGCCATCGGGCTGGCGTGGCACGCAGGCGACCAGCACGGGCTCGGGCTGGCCAGGGTCGCGACCGATGGAGACGGGCCAGTGCGGGGCACCGTCGCGCCAGCTCGGCGACGAAAAAGCCGTGCCCAGGAAGGGCCCCAGGGGCACCGGGCTGACCTTGGGGACCCAGGGCACGGGCTGGGGCGACATGGCGTTGGGGAGGGCTTGCGCAGGGGCTTCGCGCTGAAAGAAGTCGAGGACCAGCGGGAAGACCACCTTGGGTGCGTGAACGCCGATGAGGCAGTCCTGGTGGCCATGGCCCTCGATGATGTGGTGCGTGAAGCGTTGGGCCAGATCCGGGCCCAGGTCGTCGACCAGGGCGCGAAAGCGCAACAGGCCGGTGACGCTGGAGAGCGCGTTCTCGCGCCCGTGCACGCTCATCACCGGGGTGCGTTGCAGCACCTTGGCCAGGCGTTCGGGGCGAATGCACCGCGCCTCGCCATCGGGGCTGGCCAGGCCCCCTGCGCGGGCCATGTGCAGGGCCTGGGTCAGCGTGGCCAGGTTGAGCGGGCCGAAGTGTTCGTCGATGTCCTGGAGCACGCGATCGGGGATGTTGGCCAGCTGGAAATCTCGTCCGTACAGCAGGTCCATGCGATGGCGGCTGCCCACCCACGGCGTGCGTGCGGCAGGCGGCCACAGTGGGTTGGCGCGGCGCCATTCGTCGCGCGGGTAGGGCAGGGTCGACAGGAGTCGGTCGAGCAGTCCGTCGGCGAAGCTGGCCTGCGAGGGGGGGCGGAAGTGGAAGGGGCCTTGCGGCAGCAGGGCCATGGCGTTGCGCGCGAGGAAGGCGCGAAACAGGTTGTCGGGCGCGAAGCTGACCAGCGGCGCGACCTGGCTCATGCCGATGCGGCGGATGCGCTCGGGCATCGCCTGGCGCAGGGCCTCGTGTTCGCCGTGCTCGGGCAACGGGTCGCCGAGCAGGCCCATCCAGAGCATGGCCGAGCCCATGCAGTGGGCGAAGACGTCGACGGGGCGCTCGCCGGTGTGCCGCCAGATGTGGTCGATGGCCAGGGGGATGTCGTGGTGGGCGACGTCTTCGAAGGTCCACGGGTGGGTGGCGGTGGGCAGGCCGGGGCTGGTGCGCAGGTCGGCCACCCAGACGTCGAAACCGGCGTCCCACAGGGTGCGGGCCAGGCCCTGCGGCACCGAGGGGTGCAGGAAGGTGGTGCCGCCAGCGCTGTAGCCGTGCAGCAGCAAGATGGGCTGGGCCTCGGCGGTGCGGCCGCGCAGGCGGCTCAGGCGCAGGCGCACGGGGGTGCCGTCGGGCAGGTCGGGGGCCACTTTGAGTTCGGTGACCTCGTGTCGGGGCAACTCGGGCGAGCCAAGGGGTGTGCTGCGCGGCAGGCGGTCGACGGGGCCGGGGCGGGGCGCATCGGGCAGGCGCAGGCTCCAGACGTGGGTGTGCAACAGCAGTCGGGCCGTCCACAGGCCCAGTCCGATGAGCTCGACCCAGGTGTCGGGCAGGTGGTGCTGGTGGCTCACGCGCAGCAATGCCAGGCCTTGTTGCGCCAGGTCAGCCAGGTCGAGGCTGAGCACCGGACCCCAGTCTGGGTGACGCAGGCCGGGTGCCTGGGTCAGCCTCACATCCATCAGCTGGCGCCACGGGTTGGCGCCCACGTTGTAAGTCAGCCGCTTGTGACCGTGAATGGATTCGCCCGCCCAAGGCCCATCACCGAGCACCTGCAGTTCGTAGTCGAAGCGGCGCACCTCGCCAGCACGGCTGGCCAGGCGCCAGGCGCCACGGGCTCGCCGGGTGACCTCGTCGCCCAGCGAACGCCGGGGGCTCGTGTGGTGTTGATCGCCTCGGGCGCGGTCGACCACGTGCTGGCCCAGGTCGCGCCAGCCGCGGTTGAGCCACCAGGCCCACAGGCCGCGCGCCGTGCGGCGCAGCGGGCCACTGGGCTCGCGATGCAGCACGCGCAGCTGGCCTTGCAAGGGTTGTCGGTCGATGGTGAAGGCCTCGTGCCAGGGGTCGCCGCCTTGGGCATCGACCTCGGCCTGGGGCGCGCGGCGCACGCGACGGACCTCGCTGTGGCCTGGGCTCACGCGCAGGGTGCGGGCGCCGTTTTCGCCGCGCACCAGGGCCTGCAGGTCTTGCGGACCGAAGCGCAGCGAGAGTTCGATGCCGGTGTCGCCCCACCAGCCGCGCAAGCGCTCGCCGAGTTCGATGCGGGTGCGTTCGTGAGGCACCGGATCGGGCATGAGGCGCAGGCGAGGGCGTTGTCGCAACGGGCCGGGGGCGGCGTCGGCGGCTTGCCAGCCCCATCGTTCGCGCAGCCGGGTGATGCCACGTTGCGCCAAGGCAGCGATGGTCAGCGCCGGGTTGGTGCCCAGAGAGCCGGGCACGATGGCGCCATCGAGCACCATCAGGCCCTCGTGCACGCCGCGGCCATCGCTGCATCGAGGGTCGAAGACCTCGCCCAGATCGTTGACCACACCACGTGTGACGTCGTCGCCCATGGCACAGCCGCCGAGAGGGTGCACGGTCAACAGGGGGCCACGTTGTTCTCCGAAGAGGTCCTCGAGGGTGTCGGGCAGCGGGCGCCAGGCCGGGTTGGGCAACACGCGCGTGCGCCAGCCCCTTCGTTGGCAGTGCGCCTGCAGGGCCTGCTGGCGTGCTTCGAAGCTGGGGTCGTTGCGCAGGGATGGCCAGGCGATGTCGAGTTGGCCGTCGCAGGGGGGCTGAAGGGGGTTGCTCGCGCGAAGCTTGAGTCGACCGTTGGCATCATCGTGACCGATGAGGGCCACGGCCATCGAGCGACGGGCCACGGCCTCGGTGGTGGCCAGGGGATCGGCCTCGTCGGGCTGCCCCGTGTGTTCGCTGGCATCGGTTTCGCCGAGCGCGTGCAGCGCCTGCGCGGTGCTGAAGATCTCCTCGAAGATGCGGCGCATGGGCCCGGGCACGGCCAGGTCCTCGATCACATGGGGCAGATCGCCCGGGCGCCTCTGCTCGAAGATGCCCGTGATGGTCGGGCCGACGCCACGGGTGGCGGGCGGTTGGGCCTCGTGCGCCACACCGTTGATCGTCACGCCGTGGCCGTGGTCGTCGTGTACATCGTGCAGCACGGCGATCATGTCGCCATTGCCCGAGAAGCGTTCGCCGACTCTTGGCGAGAGCGGCAGATCAGGACCGCTCGAGCGAAGCAGCAGCTCGGTCGAGCCCAGGGTGCCGGCGGCCACGATCACGCGCCTTGCGCGCACGGTGTGCGGGTGCCCCTCGCGTTGCTGGGCCTGTGCATCGGTGTGGAGCACGGCCACATCCCATCCGCCAGGTGAGGGGCTCAGTCGCCATGCGGTGGCGCCGGTCACCACGCGTGCGCCCAGGCGCCGGGCGCGGGCCAGCAGGTTGGTGTCAAGCGACAACTTGGCGTTGTGGTTGCAGCCGGTGGCGCAGTCGCCGCAGTGCAGGCATGCATCGAGTTGCACACCATCCGCGCTGGGTCCGGCTTGCAATGCGACGGTGATGGGGGCCTCACGGAAGGCACCGGGGCCCGACAGCGTTTCGAACGCCTTGAAGCGCTGTGGGGCGCAGCCTGCCGAGGCGACGCCGTTCACGCCCACGTCTGGTTGGCCTGACTTGCTGTGATGATCGCCTGGGGCATGACGAGCGCCCAGCACGCTGGCAAGTTCATGTGCGCGCCGCGCCAGGTCGGCGTGTTCTGCGCGGATCGCGCGGGGCCAGTGCGTCTGTTCGAAGACGGCGGCATCGGGCCAGTCCATCACGCCGGCATTGATGAGCGAGCCACCGCCCAGGCCATTGCCCACGAGGGCGCAGATGTCGGGCTGGATGCGCACGTCGAAGAGGCCATCGCGCCGGCCGGTCACGGCGGCATTGCCTGCCATGCTCAATCGCACGTGCCCGGGCATCTCGCCCAGCTCGGAAGGGAAGGCGCCAGGCAGGTGCTCCTGACCTCGCTCGAGCACCCACACGCGAGCCGTGCGCCCATCTGGCAGGAGGCTGCCCGCCAGTTCGGCCGCAGCCACTGCGCCGCCATAGCCGCTGCCCAGGATCAGCACATCGCAGTGACAGCCCGACTCGTCGGCCGACAGCTCTCCCGAGTGCATGCCATGCAGCACGCTCTCCCAGTCCTGTGACAACCAACGCGCTTGCTTTGCCGCACCGCGCTGGTCCGTGATTTCAGGTTCCGGAGGCGACCCTTTCGTCGCTTGACTCCACAGGGGCATCCAGTACTCCTAGCTCCAGTGTGTCCATCACCGCCTTGAGCAGCACGTCCACCGACACAGGCTTGTGCAGCATGCGCAGGCCGGCTTGCTGGGCTTCCAGCAGGCGGTCTTGGGCGGTGTCTCCGCTGATCAGCATGGCGGGTAGATCGGGTTGCTGCTGGCGCAGCTTGCGGATGGCCTTGATGCCGCTTTCTTCGCCGCGCAGGCGAAAGTCGGCCAGCACCACGTCGGGCGGGTCGAGGCTGGCCAGGCGCATGGCTTCGTCGGTGCAGGCGGCCAGCGTCACGCGACAGCCCAGTGATTCGAGCAGCGTCTTCATCGCCACGCGCACGCCGGCTTCGTCATCGAGCACGAGCATGTGGCACAGCGGGATGGCGGCCGACTCGACCACTTCCTCCACAGGCGGTGCGTCGGACGCTTCGGCCTGAGGCAGGGTCAGGGAGACGGTGGTGCCGACGCCCAGCTCGGAATCCAGGCTCAGGGGCATCGCCAACAGGCGGCTCAGGCGCTGAACGATGGACAGGCCCAACCCCAATCCGCGTGTGCGATCGCGCTCGGGGTTGTCGACCTGGTAGAACTCCTCGAAGACCTTGCCAAGGTCCTTCTCGGCGATGCCGCGCCCCGTGTCCTTGACGATGAGGTGAACCTCATGGCCAACGCGTCGAGCCTGCAGCCAGACATGGCCCGCATCGCAGTACTTGATGGCGTTGTCGAGCAGGTTGCCGACGATGCGCTCAAGGTGCAGGGGGTCGGTGTGCACGACCACGGTGTCTTCGATGGCACATGTCAGTCGCAGCCCTTTGGTGTGGGCCTCTTCGCGTTTGGCGTCGCACAGGCGTTGCAGCATCGGGGCAACGTTGCAGGCGCGCGCCTGCACGGTGACGATGCCGGCATCGAGCTTGGACATGTCGAGCAAGGCGGTGAGCTGCGAGCGCAGGGCGCTGAGCGCGGCATCCATGTGGGTGAGGATGCGGCGTGCAGACGGGTCGATCTCATGCGTCATCAGGGCCGCGCAAAACAGCGTCAGGGTGTGCAGGGGCTGGCGCAGGTCGTGACTGGCTGATGCCAGGAAGCGCGTCTTGGCTGCATTGGCCTCCTCTGCTTGTTCCAGCGCGGTGCGCAACTGCTCGTTGAGGCGGATCTGTTCGTTGCGCATTTCCACCGATTCGACCAGGGCGCGGTAGTTGTCGCGCGCCAGTCCGTTCTGCACGGCCAGGAAGGCCAGGCACAGGAAGGACATGGCGCCATCGACCAGCAGGCTTCCGTCCTGGTGAGGGGTGACGGCCCAGGCCAGCGACAGGCCCAGCATCACCGGCAAAGCGAAGGCCTTGAAGATGCGCGGGTGGCCGTTGGTGGTGCCGACGGCTCCTGCCGTGATGCCTGCCAGCAGGATGGAGACCACCGCACGTTGCAGGTCGGTCATGCCGTAGAAAAACAGCACGGCGCTGCCTTGAACCAGGCCGTTGAACCCGCTGAGCAGAACGGCGATCCGCATGCGGTTTGCATGGGAGCGCGCCGATCCGGGCAAGCCTCGCAGCATGGTCCAGCGCACGGCCTGCATGCCGATGACGGCGATGGTCCATGCCAGCAAGGCCCACTGAGGCACCTGGTGCCAGGCCATGGCCAGCACGAACAACGCGGACAACCCGACCGGCCAAGGCACCTTGCCGACCTGACGGGCGATCAGCTCCAGGACCTCGACCTCGGCATTGAGCGGGGAGGAGGGGGGGCTGCGCAGGGACCCGTTGCCAGACTGGTGCGAGGTGGGCATGCGCTTGGCCTCAGGGATGGGGCGCTAGGGGTGCGAGTTGCGGGGTGTCCAGCGCGCTGAAGAGTTGCAACTCGTGCGCCCGGTACATGGCCTGGGCGCGGTTGCTCACGCCCAGCAGCTGGTAAACGGCCCACAGGTGGGCTTTGACCGTGCCTTCGGCGATGCCGATTTCCCTGGCGATGACCTTGTTGGGCTTGCCTTGCAACAGGCAGCGCAGCACGGACAGTTGGCGCGGACTGAGCTCTTTGGGCCAGCTCGGCGCAGCCGCAGCTGCTGCCGCAGGGGCCGAGGCCGTTTCGGTGGCACCAGGCTGACGCAACGCCTCCGGGGGCAGGTAGGTGCCCTGAGCCAGCACCAGCCGCAGGGCCTGGATGGTCACGCTTGGGTCGGTTGTCTTGGGCACATAGCCTGCCGCGCCATGCTGGATGGCACTCTGGATGGTGCTGGGCGACTCGTCGCCTGAAACCACCACCACGGCGGCGGCCTCGAACAGGGCCTTGGTGCGCAACAGCGCTTCCATGCCCTGGCTGCCAGGCATGTTCAGGTCCATGAGCACGAGGTCGAATGCCTGGCCTTGCAGGGTCAGGGCCATGTCGATCGAACCGGCCTGTTCAACCTGCACGGACGGCTCCAGCCCCAGCAGCAGGCCCTTGAGGCCCTCGCGGAACAGAGGGTGATCATCGATCAGGAGGACGCGCATGCCGGGATTCATGTCTGGATGTTACCGAAGGACCCTTTCGTTGAAATGACCTAAACGTTGGTTTAGCCATCCGATGAGGGGGGATCCCCGGGTGCGGGTGTAACGTTCGGGGTGGATGCACATTTCTTCACGCTGCAAAGCGGAATGACACAAAAAAAGGCATCTGCTCAGGGAATCGGCGGCGCCAGCCGCCCTCGTGAAGCCACCTGCCGGGGTCCGGCGGGTGGCGATTCGGGTCCCCCACCATTGGCGCGACAATGCTTCGCATGAGCCTCGGTGAATTCGACCTGATCGCCCGCTACTTTCAGCGCCCCGCCGGCACCGGCCCGCGCCGCGCCATCGTTGGCAATGGCGACGACTGCGCCATCATCGCGCCCGCCGCCGGCATGCAGCTGGCGCTGTCGACCGACACCCTGGTCGAAGGCCGGCACTTCCTGTCCACCGTCAACCCGGCGCGCCTGGGCCACAAGGCGCTGGCGGTCAACCTGTCCGACCTGGCAGCATGCGGCGCCCGCCCACTGGGCTTCACGCTGGCGCTGACCCTGCCGCGTGTCGACGAGGCCTGGCTGGCCGACTTCGCGCGTGGCCTGCTGGACCTGGCCGACGAGCACGATTGCGAGCTGGTGGGGGGCGACACGACCGCCGGCCCCCTGGCCATCGGCATCACCGTTTTCGGCGAGGTGCCGTCGGGGCAGGCCCTGTTGCGCGGTGGTGCGAGGGCGGGCGACGACATCTGGCTCAGCGGCCACCCGGGTGAGGCCCGCCTGGCGCTGGAGGCCTTTCGCGGCAACCTGCACCCCCCGCTTGGCAGCGAAGCCTTCGAGGCCTGTCGCATGGCCATGGAGTGCCCCGACCCGCGGGTGGCGCTGGGCGAAGGCCTGCGTGGCCTGGCGAGCGCGGCCATCGACGTGTCCGACGGCCTGCTGGGCGACCTGGGCCACATCCTCCAGCGCAGCCGCGTGGGCGCCGACCTGTTCGCAGACGCCCTGCCTTGCAGCCCCTGGCTGCTGCCTCGCTCGCGTGCCGAGCAGCTCGACTGCATCCTCGCCGGTGGCGACGACTACGAGCTGCTGTTCACCGCGCCGCCTGCGCACCGCGCGGCCATCGGCGTGCTGGGCGCCAGCCTGGGCCTGCCCTTGACCCGCATCGGTCGCACCCGCGCCGAGCCGGGTCGCACCATCTGGCCGAGCGGGCTGGACGCGGCGGCGGACGGCGCCCCCACCGATGCGGGCCGTGGCCAGCCCTTGCCCGACCGATGGGCCTCCTTCGACCACTTCAAGGCGGGCGCATGAACCCCGATGAACCCATGGCCCCCCGTCGAGCCAGCGTTGGCCTGATGTTCTCCCACCCGGCCCACGTGCTGGCGCTTGGCGCGGGCAGTGGCCTGAGCCCGATCGCGCCGGGCACCGTCGGCACGCTGTGGGGCTGGGTCAGCTTCCTGGTCATCCAGCGGGCGCTGGAACACAGCCTGGCGGGCCCGTTGCTTGACGTGGCCTGGGCCCTGATCCTGGCCTTCGGCTGGTTGATCGGGTGCTGGGCCTGCACGCGCACCGCCCAGGCCATGCGCGTGGCCGACCCCGGCTCGGTGGTGTTCGACGAGATCTGGGCATTCTGGCTGGTGCTGTGGGTGATGTCGCCGGTGGACCTGGTGGGGCAGGCGCTGGCCTTCGTGGCCTTTCGCTTCTTCGATGCCGCCAAGCCCGGGCCCGTGGGCTGGGCCGATCGGCTGTTCAAGCTCCGGCCGGGTCAAGCCATCGGTTGGGGCCAGGGCGTGGGCATCATGTTCGACGACCTGGTGGCCGCGGCCTGCACGCTGTTCGTGCTGGCGCTGGCCGTGGTGGTGCGCCAGGGTGGCGTCACCGCCGGGGTGCTGGGTTGAACACACTCAAGGAGTCGGTCACATGGACACCACCGCGATGCACGTCACCGTCGAAGCGCTCGCCAGCCTGTTGCTGGCGCGCGGGCAGTCGCTTGCCACGGCCGAGTCCTGCACGGGCGGGCTGATCGCGGCGAGCTGCACCGAGCTGGCTGGCTCCAGCGCCTGGTTCGAGCGGGGCTTCGTGACTTACAGCAACGAGGCCAAGACCGAGCTGCTGGGCGTGCCCGCGCAGCTCATCGCAGACCATGGTGCCGTCAGCGAAGAGGTGGCCAGGGCGATGGCCGCCGGGGCCCTGGCCCGCTCGCGCGCCGACATCGCCGTGGCCGTCACGGGCGTTGCGGGGCCCACGGGCGGCAGCCCCGCCAAGCCGGTGGGCACGGTGTGGCTGGCTTGGGCCGAGCGGGGTCGCGACGAAGCGCACGACACCGTGGCCGTGCACGCCGAGAAGGCGTGGTTCCCGGGGGACCGCCAGGCCGTGCGGGGCGCCACCGTGGCGCACGCGCTGGCCGGGGTCCGCAACCGGCTGGTGCCGCTGTGAAGCGGTGAAGCCGCGGCCGCCGGACCTCGGCGGACCTCAGGCCCGGGGCGGCTGGATCGGCAGGCGAGGGCCCATCAGGCGCTCCAGCGCTACGTCGATGACCATGCCCCACAGGCTGTAGAGGATCGAGCCCAGCAGCGCCTGCCAGAAGCCCTGCACCTGGAAGTCGTCGAGCAGGTAACCCGCGAACTGGAACATCAGCGCGTTGACGACGAAGAGGAAGAGCCCCAGCGTCAGCACCGTCACCGGCAGGGTCAGCACGATCAGCAGCGGCCGAACGAAGGCGTTGAGCAGCCCGATGACGAAGGCGGCCCACATCGCGCTGCCGAAGGTGCTGACCGAAATGCCGATGTTCCATTGGGTCAGCAGGAGGAGGGCGGCTGCCAGCAGCAGCCAGCGGACGATCACTTTCATGGGCGCAAGGATAGCCCAGGCGTGCCACGGGCCGTGCAAATCGACCGGGTTTACCCGTGGCAGGTTCAACTTTGCGAAGGCTCGGCCGAAGGTGAAGCAGGATGGAAGCTGCCGGCCACTGGATGGGTGTGGCCGGGGTGTTGACGTGGTCCCACCCATTGAGGTTTTGCATGCGTCGGCTCCTCGAACGCATTTTTGAGGACTTCACACCGAACGCCCGGGTCCTGGTGGCCGTGGGTTCGGCCACGCCATTCCTGATCGTCTACTTCGTGGTCCATGGCCTGGCCTTGCGCGACGAGGCGATCCGGCAGGGGCTGAACGCGGGGCCGATGCTCGTGCTGCAGGCCGTGTTCGTCGTCTGCTCCCTGGTCAACCTGGGCATTGGCCTGAAGTTGTGGCCCCGGCGCTGGGTCAACGAGCCCGCCGACGACCCGACCCAGCTGGCCTGCCTGTCGATCGGGCTGGCCTACACCCTGCTGTGCATGCTCACGGGCACCTTCACCTCGGGCACCAACCTGATCCTGGTGGGCGTGCTGGCGATCGGCTTGTTGCTGTTCGAGCTGCGCCCGATGGTCGTGGCCTACCTGGTGTGCGCGGCGCTGCTGGTCGGGCATGACGCGGCGGTGTTGGCGGGGTGGTTGCCCTACGCGCCGGCGCTGAGCGAGGGGGTGTTTCCCGATGGGCAACCCACCTGGTGGTTCGGCATGTGGCGCCAGTACGTGCTGTACGCGGGCTGGGCCGTGATGATCGGCCTGCTGCTGTTCCTGCTGGCGCGCCTGGACCACCTGCACGAGAACCTCACGCGCCTGTCCTACACCGACGGCCTGACGGGGCTGGCCAACCGGCGCCGGTTCATGGACGTGCTGGGTGCCGAGCTGGCCAGGCAGGCGCGCAGCGGCCACGAGCTGTGCCTGCTCCTGATCGACGCCGACCACTTCAAGGACGTCAACGATCGCCACGGGCACCATGCCGGGGACGCCGTGCTGCGCGACCTGGCGCGCATCCTGATGCTCTCGGTGCGCACGCCCACCGACCTGCCGGCCCGGCTGGGCGGCGAGGAATTCGCCGTGGTGCTCCCGGACACCCACCTCGGTGAGGCCCGGCGCGTGGCAGAGCGGCTGCGCGAACAGGTCGCCACCCATGTCTTCGAGGACGGTGATCAGCGCCTGCGCGTGACGGTCAGCATCGGCCTGGTGGCGGCGCGCGACGTCGGGCTGCAGGCCCTGCTGCAGCAGGCCGATCAGGCGCTCTACCGCGCCAAGGAAACCGGGCGCAACCGCGTGGTCGAGGGTGGGAGGGCGACGCCATGACCCGATCCGGCCTGCTGGGTGCGCTGCGCCGCTGGTGGTGGCAGGGCATCGACGTCATCGAGGCTCACCTGGTCGAGCGCCAGCACGCCGCGAACGTGCGTGTGTTCTGCCTGGGCTTTGCGGCCGTGCTCGGCGTGATGTGGTGCCTGCAGTGGCTGGCGGGCTGGCGGGCAGACTTGAATGCGCTGTATCGGCCGGGGTGGTGGGCCACGTCGCTGTGGTGGCAGGCGGGCCTGATCGCCTGGTTGCTGGGCATGGCGAGCTGGGGCAAGCGCGTGCGCGACGCGCGGGCCGCGCACCCCTGGGCGGTCCAGCTGGCCCTGGTGCCTGCCCTGGGCGGCATCGTGCTGCTGGGTGTGGCACACGGCCTGCATGACACGCCCGTGCCCATGCTCATCCTCAACGTGCTGGTGTTTTCTCGCGGTCTGTTCGCCTGGCGCCAGGTGCGCTGGGCGCTGGGGCTGTCGGTCCTGCTGGTGCTGGCCTCGGAGCTGCTGACGGCAACGGGCCGCATGCCCTATGCCCCTTTGCTGAGCGCGCCGGTGTTCACCGGGGCCGCGCTCCACCCCTGGTGGGCCATGTGGGTGCGGGTGCTGTTCGTGCTTGCCGCGGTGCTGATGTCCCTGGTGCTGTTCTGCCTGGCGGTGGCGGTGGCCCGCCGTCGCCAGGAGCTCGAGACCCTGGTGAGCACCGATGCGCTCACCGGCCTGAGCAACCGGCGCGAGTTCATGACGCGGCTGGCTCGCGAGGCCCACCGCCAGGCCCGAGGTGGGCGCCCCTTGTCGATCGTGCTGTTCGACGTCGACCACTTCAAGCAGGTCAACGACCGCTGGGGTCACCCGGTGGGTGACCAGGTGCTCTCGCGCATCGGGCACCTGTTGCGCGCCCACACCCGCGAGCAGGTCGACACGGCCGCGCGCTACGGTGGCGAAGAGTTCGTGTTGTTGCTGCCGGAGACGGGGGTGGACCAAGCGTGTCTGGTGGCCGAGAAAATCGCCGCTCGCCTGCGGGCCGAGGTGTTCGACGCCGACGGACAGCGTTTTCAGGTGACCCAGAGCGTGGGCGTGGCCCAGGTGGTCGACGGCGATGTCGACCAGGCCCTGCGGGTGGCCGACCGCAACCTGTATCAGGCCAAGCGGGCAGGGAGGGACCGGATGGTGGCCTCCGTTGCTTTCCCCGAAGATGTCAACCGTCCAGCTTTGGCTGTTTAGCGACCCTGACGATGAAACTCAGAACGGTGTCGCGCTGGTTTTTCGTCCTGGTGGTGGCCGCCCTGGTGGCCAACTTCGTCTTCCTGCTGCTCATCCGCACGGCCTACCTGTCGGCCGAGCAGGCGGGCCAGAGGCGGGCCGAAACCCTGCGCCTCGTCTCCGACCTCCAGAACGAGTCACTGCTGTTGCGTCGGCTGGTGAGTGCCTACACGGGCACGGCCTCGCCGCGCTACCTGCTGTACTACTACGACCTGCTGGCCATCCGCGAGGGCAGCAAGCCCCAGCCCGCGTCCCTGGGCGACACCGGCGACACGGGTGACGCGCTGCTCTACTGGAACGAGGTGATCGCCGGCCTGCGGCCCCACGCCCTGCCCGAGGGCGTGCCCGGTCGATCGCTGCGCTCGCGCATGCAGGCGCTCGACTTCGGCCGCGCCGAGATCGACGCCGCCGAGGGCGTGCTGGCCGCCACCGAGCGGCTCATGAAGACCGAGCAGGTGGCCTTCGCCGCCACCCAGGGGCTGTACGACCGGCGCACGCAGGCCTACGTCTCCGAAGGCGTGCCCGACCTGGCCTACGCGTCGCAGCTGGTGCACTCGCCGGCTTACGAAACCCAGTCCGCCGAGCTGGCGCGGGCCCTGTCCAAGCTCAGCCACATCACCGACCAGCGCACCGCCGAGCACCTGCAGCGCAGCGAAACCGAGCTGCAACGCTACATCGTGCTGGCCCTGGCGGTGGACCTGGCCCTGCTGCCCGGCCTGCTGGCCGGCATGCACGTGGTGCGCACCCGGGTGCTGCGGCCCATCGACCGCCTGGGCCAAGTGGCGCGGCGCCTGGCGCGCGGCGACTACGCCACCCGCGCCGGGGGCCGCGACCACTGGGCCGAAGAGCTCGACACCCTGGGCGTGACGCTCAACGTCATGGCCCACGCCGTGCAGGACGACGTCAACCAGCGCGCGCGCGCCCAGCTCGATCTGCAGGAGGCGCGCGACCAGGCCGAGGCCGCCACCAAGGCCAAGTCCATGTTCCTGGCCAACATGAGCCACGAAATCCGCACGCCCATGAACGCCATCGTCGGCATGACGCACCTGGCGCTCCAGACCCCCTTGAGCGCGCAGCAGCGCGACTACCTGGGCAAGGTGCAGTCGGCGTCCGCCATGCTGCTGGGCGTCATCAACGACATCCTGGACTTCTCCAAGATCGAGGCCGGCAAGCTCAAGCTCGATCTGGCGCCCATGCGCATCGACGACGTGGTCAACGACGCGATGATGATGGTGCGCCAGCCCGCGCAGGACCAGGGCATCGAGCTGCGCTGCGAATTCGCCTCGCCCGAGATCCTGGGCGAGCAGGGCCTCATCCATGGCGACGACCTGCGCCTGGGCCAGGTCCTCACCAACTTGCTGTCCAACGCCGTGAAGTTCACCGAGCGCGGCCACGTGACGCTGCGCGTGCGCTTTCTGGCCTGGCAACCCGAGGCCGCGACCCTGCAGATCGAGGTCGAGGACACCGGCATCGGCATGAGCGAGGAGCAGATGAGCCAGCTCTTCAGCGAGTTCACGCAGGCCGATGGCTCGACCACGCGCCGCTACGGCGGCACCGGCCTGGGCCTGAGCATCACCCGCCGGCTGGTCCACCTGATGGGCGGCGACATCCAGGTCGAGAGCAAGCCGGCGCGCGGCAGCTGTTTTCGCCTGACCTTGCCGGTGCAGCCGGCGCGCCTGCTGGGCGGCACGCTGGCGCGCGACCAGCGGCGCGCCGCGCTCCTCGATGAGCGCCAGCGGCTCGACGGCCTGCGCGTGCTGCTGGTCGAGGACAACGCGTTGAACCAGCAGCTCGCCAGCGAGTTGCTGAGCCGCCAGGGCGCGCAGGTCACCGTGGCGGCGCACGGCCAGGCGGCGCTCGAGCGCCTGCGGGCACCGGGCGCGGCCTTCGACGTCGTGCTCATGGACCTGCAGATGCCCGTGATGGACGGCTACCAGGCCACGCGCCTGATGCGCGAAGACCCGAGCCTGAGCACCTTGCCGGTGCTGGCCATGACGGCCCACGCCATGGTGGAAGAGCGCGAGCGCTGCCTGGCGCTGGGCATGCAGAACCACCTGTCCAAGCCACTGGACCCGGCCACGCTGTACGCCGCCCTGCGGCCCTTCTGCCGCCCGGGCAAGCCCCCGACCGCCGGGCCCACGCTGGCCGAGGTGGCGCCCGAGCCGTCGGGCTGGCCCCGCGTGCCCGGCCTGGACGTGCGGCAGGTCCTCTCGCACTTCGCGGGCGACGCCAGCCTGTACGCGCAGACCGTGCTGGCCTTTGGCGAACACGCCCAGTCGGTGCTGGCTTTGCTGCCCGACGCCCTGGCCCGCCAGGCCTGGGTCGAGGTCCACCGCGAAGCCCACACGCTCAAGGGCCTGGGCCGCACGCTCGGCCACGAGGCCCTGAGCGAACAGGCACGGGTGCTGGAGCTCGTCACCGCGCAGGCGGGCGGGGCCGCCGGCGTCGACCGGGCCGCCACCGAACTGGCCGCCCAGCCCCTGCTGGCCACCCTGCGCACCCTGCTGGCCGACATCCGGCGCCTGGACCCCGACTTGCGTGCCTGCGTTCAGGGTGGCGCGGCCCCGGCGGCCACCGCGGCGAGCCTGGATGCAGGCATGATGAGCCAGCTCAGCCAGTTCGTGGCCGAATCCGATGGGCAGGCGCTGTCGCTGTGGCAGCGTCACCGCACCGCCTTCGCCGGCGGCCTGCCGCCCACCGTCTTCGCCCGGCTTGACGACGCCTTGGCGCGCTGCGACTTCGACGCCGCCAGCGGCGTGCTGGGAGAATGGCCACACAACCTGCCAGAACAACCCAATCAGGAAGTCCCCGTGTCATGAGCCGCTCCGAAGACATGCCGACCGTGCTGGTGGTCGACGATGCCCCGGCCAACCTCAACCTGCTGGCCGGCCTGCTGCAGGCCGACTACCGCGTCAAGCTCGCGGCCTCGGGCGCCAAGGCGCTGGACCTGGTGCAGCGCGCCGCGCCCGACCTGGTCCTGCTCGACGTGATGATGCCGGAGATGGACGGCTACGAGGTCTGCCGGCGCCTGAAGGCCGATGCCGCCACCAGCGCCATCCCGGTGCTCTTCCTCACGGCCATGACCCAGACCGAAGACGAAGCCCGCGGCTTCCAGGTGGGCGCCGCCGACTTCATCCAAAAGCCCATCAACCCCATGGTGCTGCAGGCCCGCGTGCGCACCCACCTGCAGGTCAAGGCCTACCAGGACCAGCTGCGCGACCGCAACGCCTGGCTGCAAGACGAACTCGGCCAGCGCTTGCAGCAGGTCGACCTGCTGCGCGACGCCACCTTGCACGTGATGATCTCGTTCGCCGAGTTCCGCGACGAGGCCACGGGCCACCACGTGCGCCGCACCCAGGAGTACGTGCGCACCCTGGCGCAGCACTTCTTCGACCAGGGCCGGCACCTGGACGTGCTCAATGCGAACTCCATCGACCACATCGCCAAATCGGCGCCGCTGCACGACCTGGGCAAGGTGGCCACGCCCGACCACATCCTGCTCAAACCCGGCCGCCACACGCCCGAAGAGACGGTGATCATGCGCCAGCACGCCATGGCGGGCTGGGAGATGCTGCGCCGCGCCGCCGACCGCATGGCCGGTGACGCCGACTTCCTGCACCACGCCATGGACATCGCCCGCCACCACCACGAGAAGTGGGACGGCAGCGGCTACCCCGACGGCCTGGTGGGCGAGGCGATCCCGCTGTCCGCGCGCCTGATGGCCGTGGCCGACGTGTTCGACGCGCTGATCAGCGCGCGCCCCTACAAGCCGCCCATGCACCTGGACAAGGCCTTGGCGATCATCCGCGACGGCTGCGGCAGCCACTTCGACCCGGCCGTGGTGGCCGCGCTCGAAGCCTGCCTGCCCGAGTTCGAGCGCATCGCCAGCACCTGGGCCGACGCCGAGGTGCCGTCATGAACGCCGCCACCCCCGTGCGCGCCATGCTGATGCGGCTGGCCTGCGCCGGCCTGCTGAGCGCCGCCGGCTCGGCCCAGGCCGTGGACTGGACGCTCTCGGGCTTTGGCACCCTGGGCTACGCCGTGTCCGACCAGGACTGGGCCTACCAGCGCCACCTCGACGACGACGGCACCTGGTGGCGCGACACGCGCCTGGGCGCCCAGCTCGACGCGCGCCTGAACCCGGCTTGGTCGGCCACGCTGCAGCTGACCCTCTCGCCCTCGACCCGCCATGACCGCCAGTGGGCCGCCGAGGTGGCTTGGGCCTTCGCGGCCTGGCGCCCCGACAACGACTGGCAGCTGCGCGCGGGCAAGCAGCGCGTGCCCATGTTCCTGAACTCCGAGAACCTCGACGTGGGCCAGACCTACGCGCTGGCGCGCCTGCCGGCGGAGGTCTATGCGCTGTCGCCCACCAACGACCACACCGGTCTGTCGGTGACGCGCACCTGGCAGCACGGCGCCGGCGAGCTTTCAGCCGACGTCTACGCCGGGCGAGCTCAGATCAACGTGCGCCGCCACAGCAGCGACCTGGGCAGCAGCTACCTGGCCACCGACACCGACGTGGTCGGCGCGGTGCTGACCTGGCGCGCACCGGCGCTGACCTGGCGCCTGGGTTTTCACAACGCGCGCACCCAGGCGGCCAACGGCCAGGCCTTGCCCACGTCCTTTCCCTTTGTCGACCTGGGCGGCGGCATGGGCTACTACCGCGTCTCCGACGAATTGCCGGGGGCGGTGCCGGTGCCGACCACGCGCACCGTCGTCAACCAGGTGCTGAACCTGGCCGTGGACGCCGAGGTGGCGCCCAGCTGGCGCCTGGTGGGCGAGTTCGCGCGCGTCTTCCAGCGCCGCACCTCGCTGGGCACCGACTCGGCCGGCGCCTACGTGGCCTTGCTGCACGAGATGGGTGCCGTCACGCCTTACGTGCTGGTGGCGCGCCAGCAGAGCATGGGTGGTGCGCGCATGATCGCCAATCGGCTGTACCAGGCGGCGGGCGATGGCACCGACCAGCTGTCGGTGGCGCAGCGCGCGGCCGCCGAGACCGGCGTGCAGCTCTACGACCAGACGAGTGTGGGCGTGGGCGCGGCCTGGGCCGTGGGCGCGCGCAGCCAGTTGAAAGCCGAGTGGATGCACACCCGCATTGGCGAAGGCTCGTACCTGGTGGACAGCCCGAGGGGGCAGCGCGTGCACGACGACAGCGTCCAGGTCTGGTCGCTGAACTACAGCTTTGCTTTTTGAAGGAGCGACGTTGCCCAAAAAAGCCCACCTCCTGCTGACCGCGCTGCTGTGTGCCGCGCTGGGGCCGCTGGCCCCGGTGGTGGCGCACGCCGGGGTCGTGGTGGTGGGCCACCCGGGCATGCGCAAGCTCGACGTGGCCACGGTCGAGCGCATTTACTCGGGCAAGGTGGTGGAGCTGGACGGGCAGCCCGTGGTGCCGGTGAACCTGCCGCCGCAGCACCCGCTGCGCCAGCGCTTTTTGAAGGACTTCATGCAGCGCGACGAGCCCAGCTACCTGGCCTACTGGACGGTGCGCCGTTACGTGGGCAAGGGCGCGCCGCCCAAGGAGGTGGGCAGCACCTCCGAGGTGGTGATGCACGTGCTGCACAACCCGGGCGCCATCGGCTACATGGAAGAGACCGATGTGCCGCCTGGGGTGAACATCGTCGCGCGTGGCGCGAAGGTGGGGGGTGCGGCACCATGACGAAGTCTTTGAGCAGGAGGCCGCTGTGGACCTGACCCGTTGGGCTTCGGCGTTGGTCGTGGCCGTGTGTGTGTTGATGCTGGTGCGGATGGTGTTGCCGGCGAAGCGGCGTGCGCGGCTGGACCAGGGTTTGAAGCGGGTGCCCCAGGTGCTGAGCCGGCGGTGGCACACCTTGAGGCATGGGCGGCGGCACCGTGCTGCGGCCGAACGCTTGGCGCGGGATGCGATCGAGCGGGCGCGCAAGACGAATGTGGAGCGCGACGGGAACGTGATCAAGCCGGATGCGTTCAAGGGGCCGCGCAAGCCGCATTGATTTTTGGTTTTGCTTTGCCTTGCCTGCGGTGGGGGGAGCGGTTTTTCGGGGCAGCGCGGGGCATGGCTGCGCCGGCATCGGCTCGGGCGCCAAGCGGGTGGTCATGCCTTTGGCATGACTGCCCTGCGGTGCTTATATGGACGCCTCCCGTGTGGCAAGGAGTT
>MERU01000007.1 GCA_001770725.1 Burkholderiales bacterium RIFCSPHIGHO2_01_FULL_63_240 | reverse complement strand
CACAGGCCGGATATAAGACCGCAGTTGATGCCGTCCAGCCAAAACCTCAAAAACTCCTTGCCACACGGGAGGCGTCCATATAAGCACCGCAGGGAAGTCACGCCACAGGCGTGACCACCCGCGTGGCGCCCGAGCCGATGCCGGCGCAGCACCGCCCCGCGCTGCCCCGAAAAACCGCTCAACAACAAGCAAGCGGCAACCCACGAAACAAGATCAAGCCGCCTTCTTGGCTGCCACCTTCCGCGCAGCCTTCTTGGCCGCCGGGTCCTTCGGCGCCCGAGGCTCGAACTCGAACCCCACCTTGCCCGCCTTGGCATCCCAGCTCAAAAAGGCCTTGAACTTGCGCCGCGTCTTGTTCGACACAAAACCATCGAGCAAATCCGTCTTGCCCGTCTCCAGCAGCTTGCCGAACTGCTCCGGCGTGATCGCCTGCTGCAAGATGATCTTGCCGCTCTTGAAGTCGCACTTGGCCTTGCCCGAGCCCAGCGTGTGCTCGCACACGTAGTTCGCGCCATGCTCGTAGACGCTGCCGCCACACTTCGGGCAGGCGCCCAACGTCGTCGCGTTGCTGAAGTCCACCGCTTCGCCCGACTCTTCGTCCTTCTTGGCGTCTTCGCCGAAGTCGAACTCCATCTTCCAGTTGTTGAGCTCGGCATCCTTGACCAGCTTGAGCTCGGCCGTGAACGGCCAGCCCGCCTTCGAGCGGAAGCCCTCCAGCGGCCCCAGCTTGTGCGTGCTCAGCAGCGTCTCGACCTCGTCAAGCTCGAAGCTGCGGCCCGCGGGGATCTTGGTCATGCTGAAGCCACAGCCTTCGCCCTGGCCTTCGGCGCCGGCGTCGCGGCCCACACAGGTGAAGCGGCGGTAGTTCTCCTTGACCACGCCGCCGCAGTTCGGGCAGGGCGTCTTGAGGGTCGCGTAGTCACCGGGGATGGTGTCGCGGTCGTACTCCTTGGCCTTTTGCACCACGCGCTGCGTCATCGCGGCGATCTCGGCCATGAAGGCCTCGCGGCTCAGGCGCCCCTTCTCCATTTCCGACAGCTGGTGCTCCCAGTTGCCGGTCAGCTCGGGCTTGGTCAGCTCGACCACGCCCAGGCCGCGCAGCAGCGTCATCAGCTGGAAGGCCTTGGCCGTGGGGATCAGCTCACGGCCCTCGCGCAGCATGTACTTCTCGGTCAGCAGGCCTTCGATGATGGCAGCGCGCGTGGCGGGCGTGCCCAGCCCCTTTTCCTGCATCGCGGCCTTGAGCTCTTCGTCGTCGATGAGCTTGCCCGCCCCTTCCATGGCGCTCAGCAGCGTGGCTTCGGTGTAGCGGGCGGGCGGCTTGGTCTTGTGCGCCGACACCGCGATGTCTTCGTTGGGCACGGACTCGCCAGGCTCGACGGGCACCAGGTGCGCGTCGTCGCCCTCTTCGGCCGCTTCCTTGCCATAGACGGCCAGCCAGCCCGGCTTGACCAGCACCTTGCCGTTGGTCTGGAAGTGATGCGTCTTGCCGGCGGCGGGCACCTTGGTGATGCGCGTGGTGACCTGGAACTCGGCCGAGGGGTAGAACACCGCGATGAAGCGCTTGACCACCATGTCGTAGAGCTTGGCCTCGGCCTCGGTCAGGCTGCGCGGCGCCTGTAGCGTCGGGATGATGGCGAAGTGGTCCGACACCTTGGTGTTGTCGAACACGCGCTTGGTGGGCTTGACGTAGCCGTCGTTGACCGCCTTGCGCGCGTGCTGCGAGAGCTCGCGCAGCGGCCCGGGCAGGTCGTCGTCGGCGATCATCTCCATCGTCTGCTTGACCACGCCGATGTAGTCCTCGGGCAGCGCGCGTGAGTCGGTACGCGGGTAGGTCAGCACCTTGTGCTTTTCATACAGCGCCTGGGCCAGGCCCAGCGTGGTCTTGGCTGAGAAACCAAAACGCGAGTTGGCCTCGCGCTGCAGCGTGGTCAGGTCGTAGAGCAGCGGGCTGGCCTGCGTGCTGGGCTTGGACTCTTCGGTGACGGTGCCGGTCTGGCCGCGCACCGCATCGGCAATCGCCTGCGCCTCGGCCGCGGACCAGACGCGGTCGGCCTTGAACTCGGCCTCGGCCGAGCCTTCCGCGGCGTTCTTGTCCTTCTTGAACTCCGGATCGAACCACTTGCCGTCGTACGAGCCGGCCTTGGCACCGAAGGTGCCGCGCACCTCCCAGTAGTCGCGGAACACGTGCTTGCGGATCTTTTCTTCGCGCTCGACCACGATGGACAGCGTCGGGGTCTGCACCCGGCCCACGGTGGTCAGGAAGAAGCCGCCATCGCGCGAGTTGAACGCCGTCATGGCGCGCGTGCCGTTGATGCCCACCAGCCAGTCGGCTTCCGAGCGGCAGCGCGCGGCCGAGGCCAGCGGCATCATCTGCTCGTCAGAGCGCAGCTGCTCGAAGCCATCGCGGATGGCCGCCGGCGTCATGCTCTGCAGCCACAGGCGCTTGACGTCCTTGCCCAGGCCCTTGGCGCGCGTCGTGGCCGTGCTGTCGGCCGCGTACTGCACGATCAGGCGGAAGATGAGCTCGCCCTCGCGCCCCGCGTCACACGCGTTGATCAGGGTCTCGACGTCCTTGCGCTTGATGAGCTTGACCAGGGCGTTGAGCCGGCCCTTGCTCTTGTCGATCGGGTTGAGGTCGAAGTGCGGCGGGATGACCGGGAGGTTGTTGAAGCTCCACTTGCCGCGCTTGACGTCGAACTCGTCGGGCGCCTTGATCTCGACCAGGTGACCGACGGCCGAGCTGACCACGTAGTGCTCGGACTCGAAATACTCGTCGTGCTTCTCGAACTTGCCATCGACGGGCGTCAGGGCGCGGACGATGTCTTGGGCCACGGAGGGCTTCTCTGCAATGACCAGGGCTTTGCTCATGAGCGATGTTTGATGTCTTGTCGAAAAGGTTGGCCGCGTTCGTCACTACAATCGGCCTCTCGCGCGCACACACATGCGTGCACACGGGTGCGCACACGCACACACGCGCGCCCACCAATTCAATGTACCCAAACTGGCCGATGACGCAAGCCGCCAAGAAAACCCGGACTTCCGCCCCTGCTTCACCGAAGTCGGCCCCGGCCCCCTCTTCGTCGCACGGCCCCGCTGTGCGCACGGCCCGTCCTCACGCCGAGGCGCCCACCAGCGGCCGCCGCACCCAGGTGCGTGAGTCGGGCGTGCACGGCAAGGGCGTCTACGCCATCCGCCCGCTGCGCGCCGGCGACAAGGTGCTGGAGTACAAGGGCGAGATCATCACCTGGAAGGAAGCGCTGCGCCGTCACCCCCACGACCCCAGCCAGCCCAACCACACCTTCTACTTCCACCTCGACGACGGCCACGTCATCGACGGCAAGCACCAGGGCAACTCGGCCAAGTGGATCAACCACAGCTGCGAGCCCAACCTCGAGGCCGAGCAGGTGGGCAACCGCGTCTTCCTGATGGCGCTGCGCGACATCGAGCCCGAAGAAGAGCTCTTCTTCGACTACGGCCTGGTCATCGACGAGCGCATGACGGCCAAGCTCAAGAAGGAATACGCCTGCTGGTGCGGCGCCCCGAGCTGCCGCGGCACCATGCTGGCGCCCAAGGGCCGCTGAAACCTGCGCGCAAGGCCCCGGATGCAGCCTCCGTCGATCGCTCCGGTCCTGGCTGACCTGAACGCCGCCGCCGAGCGCATCTGGGAAGCCTGCTCACCCCGCTGGCCCACGCTGAGCCTGGACGTGCTGCCCGAGGTGGGCTCGACCAACACCGAGCTGATGGACCGCGGCCGCCGGGGCGAGACCTGGCCGACCGCGCTGGTCGCCGCCAGCCAGACCGCCGGCCGGGGCCGCCGCGGACGCAGCTGGGCCGCCCAACCCGGCGACACCCTGACCTGCTCCCTGGGCCTGCCCCTGCAGCTTGACGAGGTGCCGGGTGGCGGCAGCGCCCTGTCGCTGGCCGTGGGGCTGAGCCTGGCCCAGTCGCTCGACCGCGCCCTGCAAGCCCGCCACGCCAGCGGCCAGGGCCCTGCCCTGCCCCCCATCGGCCTGAAGTGGCCCAACGACCTCTGGCTGGGTGCGCGCAAGCTCGGCGGCATCCTCATCGAAGCCACGCCGGCCCCCGGCCTGCCCGAGGGTCGCCGCTGGGTCGTCATCGGCTTCGGGCTCAACGTGCGACCGGGCCAGGCGCCTGCCGGCTCGGCCTGGCTGGCCCGCGATGGCGACGACCGACTCGGCGTCGGCGAAGTCTGGTCGTGGCTGCTGCCCGACCTGCTCGAGGCGGTGGCGCGCTTCCAGACCTCGGGCTTCGCCCCCCTGCTGCCGGCCTGGTCCGACCGCGATGTGCTCAAGGGCCAGGCCGTCTCGCTGTGGACCCGGCCCGGCCAGGTGCCCGACGCTCAGACGCCTCCCGATGCCAGCGGCACGGCCCAGGGCGTGGACGAGTCGGGCGCGCTGCTCGTGCATACTGCGTTCGGCCCGCAGCGCTGGAGCAGTGGCGAAGTCAGCGTGCGACCCGCCTCCAGCGCAGACCCGTCCTCCACCTCGCCCCCCTGACCCGCACGCCCATGCTCCGCTCCCTGGTGCTCGCCCTGCTGATCGTCAACCTTGGCTTCTTCGCCTGGACCCACGGCTGGCTGCGCGCCTGGGTGGGCCTGCCGCCCGAGGGCCAACGCGAGCCGCAGCGCCTGAGCGCCCAGTTGCACGCAGAGCAGATCGAGGTGCTGCAGCCAGGCGAGACGGCGCAGAACCACGCGCTGCGCCGCCCCCCCGCAGGAACAGCCTCGGCACCGGACAGCGCAGCGAGCGTCGTGGATGGCTCGACATCGGCAGCCGAACCGGCCAACGCGGCCAGCACGGACGGCAGCGACGCAAAGCAAGCCGCCATCAGCGGCCCGGCCCTGTGCGTCGAGGCCGGCCCCTTCAACCCCGAAGACGCCACCACCGTGGACAAGGCCCTGCGCCCCCTGCTGCCGCAGGGCAGCTGGACGCGCCAGAGCATCGCCATCGGCGGGCAATGGATGGTCTACATGGGCCCCTACACCGACGAGGACCTCTATGACCGCAAGCTCACCGAGCTCAAGCGCATCAAGGGGCTGAATTTCGACGAGGTGCGCGGCGGCACCTATGCGCGGGGCCTGTCACTGGGCCGATTCACCAGCGAGGCCGATGCCGAGGCCCGCCTGGCCAGCCTCAAGCAGCGCGGCATCCGCACCGCCCGGGTGGTGACGATCCGACAGGCCGGGCAGGTGCACTACCTGCGCATCGCGCAAGCCAACGAGTCGATGCAGGTGACGCTCTCGGGGCTCAAGCTGCCCCAAGGCAAATCGTTCACCGCTTGCCGGTCTTGATGGTGGCCGGGGCGGCCTGACTGGCCTTGCGGTGCTGCCAGAGCGCGCCGCCCAGCATCCAGGCGGCCAAGGCGGCAAGCAAGCCGAGCATGCCAACGTCGCTGGCACCGCCGCCACCACCACCGCCCTTCGACGAAGACGGGGTTTCGACGTCGGGAGACGGGCACACGCCTTCGCTGAGCAGGGGCGCATTTTGCGCAGCGGCGAGCGCAGCCGCTGCGTTCAGGACACCCGCACCACAGGTCGAGTTGGTGCAAATGCAGTTGCCCATGGTGGCGGAACTGGCGGAGCTGCACACAGTGCTTGGCAACGAACCCCCGGAAGTGGGAAACGCCGTGGCCGACTGCATGATCCGGTACGCCACGTCCACCGAGCTGAGCGAAGGGTTCACGGCCAGCATCAGGGCCGCCACGCCGGCCACCTGAGGGGCAGCAAAGCTGGTGCCCCGGATGCCCGATTGCACATTGGTCGCAAGGGGCACCGTGGTGCCGGTGTTGCCCAGCATGGCCAAGTTCTCGCTGGCCACGGCCACGCCGAAGTAGCACTGGCTCGCCCGTGTGCCATTGACGAGGTTCGCATAAGCAGCCTTGGAGCCATCGCTCTGCAGGCCAGTGGAGGCGATGACACCTTGGCAACTGGCAGGCTTGGAGGGCGTGGCGTAGCCCGCCGTCGAGCCATTGCCATTGCCCGCCGAGGCCACGATCACCACGCCCAGCGAACGCAGCGTGGCGATGGCGTTGCGATACAGGGCATCGACGGTGGCCACACCACCCTGGCAGTTGCCGGGTGCGCCATAGCTCAGGCTGATGACGCGCGCCGGGTTGGCGTTGTTTGGCACACCCGACACCGACAGCCCAGCCGCCCAGTACATGGCCTCGATGATGTCGCTGGAGCTGGCGCCGCCAGTTCCACCCACGCGAATGGGCAGAACCACAGCCTGGCCCGAGATGGGCGCCAGGATGCCTGGCCCCATGCGGTTGCCGGTGTCCGTGCTGTCGTAGGGCGCGGCCAACATGCTCGTGATCGAGGTGCCGTGCCAGGAGCTGCAAGCGGTGGGGTCGCCAGGACAGCCGGCCTCCCAGTCCCCGGGGTCACGGATGTCTGCATCGCGGCCATCGCCATCGTTGGCCACGACGCTGTCGGTCACAAAGTCGTGGCCCGTGAAGAGCCTGCCAGAGAAGTCAGGATGGGTCGAGGGCGCGCCGGTCGTGGTTGCACCTGTGACGCCGGAGTCCAGCACGGCCGTCACGACGGGGTTCAGGCTCGATGCCGGCAGCGACGTCAGGAACGTCCAGGCAGCTGGAAAGTCCGCCACGCCCGCGCTCGCCGGGCCACGGGAGCGGATCCAGTAGCGGCCCGGGTAATCGACGTCGTTGGGGGTTTGTGCCGTGACGCTGGCCGCCTTCATGATCTCGTTGGGCACCGCCCACTCGACGTCGGGGTCCTGTCGCAGGCGCACCGCCTCGGCCTCAGCGTCTTGAAGGGCCACGGGCTCGCCGCGGTGCAGAACCTGGGCGCCAAACACCGTGTCTTTCTGAACGAGGTAGCTCACCCGCTGGCGCTGGGCGACCTGCGCGATCTGCAGGCGACGGCGCTGGGCCACCTCCGGCGCGAGCGAGGAAGGACGGGCCATGCCGCGCCCATCGGCCGTGGTCACGCGGCCATCCTTGAGCTTGACGATGACCCCCATGGCCTGGGGAGCGGCCTGCTCTGGCGAGATCGAGGCAGCGCGGACCTCCATGGAGGCCATCACGGCCACCATGCACCCCCACCAGATGGCTCGGCGCCACGAAAGAAGGGGACGCATACTGCCAAGGCTGTCAACAGAGGTACTCACGCCGCGCTCCTGCACCAGATCCGGAAAAAGTGATTATGGGTGGCACCGCCTCCATCCCTTTGGAGTGCGGTTCATCCCAGCAACCAGTTGTCGGCACTGTTGCACATCGGATCAAATGAAAAAGGCCCCATGAAGGGGCCTCGGACGGCACAAGTCGACGGATCAACGGGGGGAAACACCCCGATACATCCGCCCACGCGTGACAAAAGTCACTTGGCGATGACGCGCGCCATTTCCAGACACTTGTTGGAGTAACCCCACTCGTTGTCGTACCAGGACACGACCTTCACGAAGGTGCTGTCCAGGGCCAGGCCGGCTTCGGCGTCGAACACCGAGGTGCAGACTTCGCCACGGAAGTCGGTGGCCACGACCTTGTCTTCGGTGTAGCCCAGCACGCCCTTCATGGCACCCTGGCTGGCGGCCTTCATGGCGGCGCAGATGTCTTCGTAGGAAGCTTCCTTGTTCAGCTCGACGGTCAGGTCCACGACCGAGACGTCGGAGGTGGGCACGCGGAAGGCCATGCCGGTCAGCTTCTTGTTCAGCTCGGGGATCACCACGCCCACGGCCTTGGCGGCGCCAGTGCTCGAGGGGATGATGTTTTCCAGGATGCCGCGGCCGCCGCGCCAGTCCTTGTTCGACGGGCCGTCCACGGTCTTTTGCGTGGCAGTCGCTGCGTGCACGGTGGTCATCAGGCCGCGCTTGATGCCGAAGGTGTCGTTGAGCACCTTGGCCACGGGGGCCAGGCAGTTCGTGGTGCACGAAGCGTTGGAGATGATGGTCTGGCCGGCGTAGGTCTTGTCGTTGACGCCGTAGACGAACATCGGGGTGTCGTCCTTCGAGGGGGCCGACATGATGACCTTCTTGGCGCCAGCCTTGATGTGGGCTTCGGCGGTTTCCTTGGTCAGGAACAGGCCGGTGGACTCGATCACGACGTCGGCGCCGACTTCGTTCCAGGCCAGCTCGGCCGGGTTCTTGATGGCGGTCAGGCGGATCTTCTTGCCGTTGACGATCAGGTTGTTGCCGTCGATGGCGACTTCACCTTCGAAGCGGCCGTGCACGCTGTCGTACTTCAGCATGTAGGCCAGGTAGTCGGGCTCGAGCAGGTCGTTGATGCCGACGATCTCGACGTCGTTGGCAAAGTTCTGGACGGCTGCACGGAACACCATGCGGCCGATGCGGCCGAAGCCGTTGATACCGATCTTGATCGCCATGATGGAAAGACCTTTTGTGAAGGTTTAAGAAGATTGGAAGAAAAGACTGCTCAGCGGGTGTGGCGGGGCAGGCCTGGCGGCACCCCGACGGTGGCCGGGGCGCTGCGGAAAACCTGCGATTTTAGGCCTCAGGCGCGGTTCTTGAGCACCTTCAGCACGGTGGCCACCACGTTCTCGGGGGTGAAGCCGAAGTGCTTGAACAGGGCGCCGGCCGGGGCCGATTCGCCGTAGGTGTCGATGCCGACGACCGCGTCCACGCCGTACTTCCACCAGAAATCGGTGACGCCGGCTTCCACGGCCACGCGGGGCAGGTTGGCGGGCAGCACCGACTTCTTGTAGGCCACGTCCTGGCGGTCGAACACGGTGGTCGAGGGCATGGAGACCACGCGCACGGGCACGCCCATCTCGGCCAGCTTTTGCTGCGCGTGCAGGGCCAGCTGCACCTCGGAGCCGGTGGCCACGATCACGGCCACGGCCTTTTTCTTCAGGCCCACTTCCGAGGGTTCCGCCAGCACGTAAGCACCCTGGGTGATCACGTCGGCATCGGACTTCGGTGCGTAAGGCAGGTTCTGGCGCGACAACAGCAGGGCCGAAGGGCGGTTCTTGTTGGCCAGGGCCATGGACCAGGCCACGGCCGTTTCGGTCGTGTCGGCCGGGCGCCAGACGTCCAGGCCGGGGATCAGGCGCAGGCTGGCGGCGTGCTCCACCGACTGGTGGGTCGGGCCGTCTTCGCCCAGGCCGATGGAGTCGTGCGTGAACACGTGGATCACGCGCTGCTTCATCAGCGCGGCCATGCGGATGGCGTTGCGGCTGTAGTCGCTGAAGGTCAGGAAGGTGCCGGCGTAGGGGATGTAACCACCGTGCAGGGTCACGCCGTTCATGATGGCGGCCATGCCGAACTCGCGCACACCGTAGTTGATGTGGCGGCCGGGCTTGCCGTCGGTGGTCACGACCTTGCCGTCGTCGCCCACGCGGAAGGCGGGCGTGCTCTTGGTGTTGGTCAGGTTCGAGCCGGTCAGGTCGGCCGAGCCGCCCAGCATCTCGGGCAGGGCGGCGGTGAAGAACTCCAGCGCGATCTGGCTGGCCTTGCGGCTGGCCACGGTCTCGGCCTTGTCGTGGGCGGCAGCCACGGCTTCGACAGCGATCTCGGCGAAGTTGGCGGGCAGCTCGCCCTTCATGCGGCGCTCGAACTCGGCCGCTTCTGCGGGGAACAGGGCCTTGTAGGCGTCAAAACGCTGGTTCCAGTCGCCCACCAGCAGTTCGCCGTCGGCCTGCGCGTTCCAGTCGGCGTACACCTCTTGCGGGATCACGAAGGCGTCGTGCGACCAGCCAATGGCTTCGCGCGTGAGCTTGATCTCGTCGCCACCCAGCGGCTCGCCGTGGGCCTTGGCGGTGTTGGCGCGGTTGGGCGAGCCCTTGCCGATGGCGGTCTTGCAGACGATCAGGGTGGGCTTGTCATGCGACAGCTTGGCCTTGGAGATGGCGCCGTCGATGGCGTCGACGTCGTGGCCATCGACCGGGCCGATGACGTTCCAGCCGCAGGCTTCGAAGCGCTTGGGCGTGTTGTCGATGAACCAGGGCGCGACCTGACCGTCGATGGAGATGCCGTTGTCGTCGTACAGCGCGATCAGCTTGTTCAGCTTCCAGGCACCGGCCAGCGCCACGGCCTCGTGGCTGATGCCTTCCATCAGGCAGCCGTCGCCCAGGAAGGCGTAGGTGTGGTGGTTGACGATGTCGTGGCCGGGGCGGTTGAACTCGGTGGCCAGCAGCTTCTCGGCCAGCGCCATGCCCACGGCGTTGGTGATGCCCTGCCCCAGCGGGCCGGTGGTGGTTTCAACGCCAGGGGTGTAGCCGACCTCGGGGTGGCCCGGGGTCTTGCTGTGCATCTGGCGGAAGGCCTTGAGGTCGTCGATGGAGAGGTCGTAGCCCGACAGGTGCAGCAGCGCGTAAAGCAGCATCGAGGCGTGGCCGTTGGACAGCACGAAGCGGTCGCGGTCGAACCAGTTGGGCTGCGCCGGGTGGTGACGCAGGTGACGGCTCCACAGGGCCACCGCCATGTCCGCCATGCCCATCGGTGCACCAGGGTGACCGGAATTGGCTTGCTGGACGGCGTCCATGGCCAGCGCACGGATGGCGTTGGCCATGGCGGTGATGTTTTTGGTCTGGGTCGACATGGCGGCGGAGATGATGGCTAAGACGAGCCCGCCATTTTAGCGTGAGCAAATGCAAAGGGCCCCGGCTGTGCCGGGGCCCTTTGCTTGGATCAGGGCCTCAGGCCCCGATCCCCATCACAGGCCGGCGTTCAGGTCGCAGGTCTTGGGACGGATCGAGGTGCTTGCGATGTTGGAGGTGCAAGCCCAGTTGCCATTGGCAGGGTTGTAGGTAAAGGCGATCTTCTTGCCACCCAGCGCATCGCTCAGACCCGTGGTCTTGAAGGTTGCAAGCAGTTGGCACGTGGTGCCGACCACAGAGGCCTCCACGCTCGCAACGTACTTGCCCGTCAGCACGAGGTTCTGGGATGCAGCCAGGGCGCCAGCAGGCACGGATTCGTCAACAGCTGGGGTGGCAGCATCATCGGGAACGGCTTCATCGGTGCTGCAAGCCTGGGCAATCGGGTTGTTGCCGTGCGCTTCGGCGGTCGGCACCTTCAGGCCACCCAGCAGCGTCATGGCTTCGGAAGCCTGACCGCGAGCCGTGTAGTCTTGATAGGCCGGCAGCGCCACAGCTGCCAGGATGCCGATGATCGCCACGACGATCATCAGTTCGATCAGGGTGAAACCTTGTTGAACGCGCTTCATGTTGAACTCCTAAGGCCGCAAGGGGCCACTGGTAAAAACGGTTTGCAGTCAGCGACCGACATTCGCCGACCGCACGTCAGACATGGTGCAGCCCGCGTGCCAGCTTTCAGAGCCCGAAAAAACGTGATTTTTTGCTCGATTTCCCTTGGGCCACCACCCCAAACCAACGCGCTTGGTCGGATGTGTTTCAGGAAGTCAGCCCAAAAACGTCACCCAAAGGTCTGAGCTGACAATTTTTGTCACCCCACCCGACCGGCTCACTCTTCGGCCGGCGCGTGGAACCGCAGGCCCTCGCGCAGCGGCTCGATGCGGTGCCGGCTGTCCAGCGCCCTCACCTGCGAGAGCACCGCTGGCACCTCACCCGGCTTCGGGTGGGTGATGTAGACGCTGACCTCGCCATCGAGCTGGGCCAGCTCCTGCGCCAGGGTCTGCGGCGACAGGTGCCCACTGATGTCGGCCAGGTGCGCCTCTTCGTTGCCGAAAGCGGTTTCGATCACGAGTTGGGCGATGCGCTCGCCTTGCAGCGCCTGCCACAAAGCCGGGTTGGGCCCGGTGTCGCCGGTGAACACCCACCAGCCCTGCGGCGTCTCGATGCCGAAACCGACGGCGGGCACGGTGTGAGCCGCCGGCAACACGTGCACCAGGCGGTCGTCGGCGCCGCCGCGCGCCGGAAAGCGCAGCACCTCGCCCACCGCGAACTCGTGAAAGACCAGGATCGGGTGCTGGGCGCTGGGCAGGCGCGTGAAGTCGGGCCAGATCACACCGTTGAAGATGTGGGCGCGCAAGGCGGCCAGCGTCTCGGGCAGGGCGTGAACGTGGATGGGGCGCAGGCTGCTCAGGCCCGCGCCCATGCGCAGCTTGATGACCGTGTCGGCCAGCAGCGGGATGCTGAGCACGTGGTCGAGGTGGCTGTGCGTGACCAGGACGTGGTCGATGCGGGCGAGTTCGTCCAGGCGCAACTCGCCCACGCCGCTGCCCGCGTCGATGAGGATGTCGTCATCGAGCAGGAAGGACGTGGTGTGGCAGCGCGCCGCGATCGAGCCGAAGCAACCGAGGACGCGGATCATGGTGATGGCCCGCCTGGGTGAGCCTGCTCGTTCAGGCCTGAACGAACTGCATCTGGGTGCCGGCCAGCTCGATCACGTCGCCGCTCTTGAGGTGGACCGGATCGGCCGCCACCGGCGAGCCATTGACCGTCGGACGGGCCGAGCCTTCGACGTGGGCGAAGACGTATCCCCCCGGACGCTTGGTGATGGAGGCCACCTGCACACCGGGCTTGCCCACCGTGGTGACGACCTTGGTCAGGGCGACCTCGCGGCCGGCTGCGGCGCCATTGAGCACCTTGATGGAGGCCGGGCTCTGGCTCGGCAGGCTGCCGAAACCGCTGGGGCCCTGGGCGACGGCGGCGGCAAAAGCACCCGGCGTGGTCGAGGGGCCCGTCGGGGTGCCGGCGGGAGCGTGGGCGCCCAGGGCCGTCGGCAACGGCGTGCCCGGCCGCATGATCATGGTCTTTTCGTAGTCGGAGCCCTCGTCCGCCAGGAACTTGATCTTGTACTTGCCGATCTCGACCGTGTCGTTGTGCTGCAGCAGCTGCTTCTTGACGGCCTTGCCATTGATGTAGGTGCCGTTGGTGCTGTTGAGGTCTTCAATGAACACGCTGCCGCTGACCAGCTGCAGCACGGCGTGCTCGCCACTGACCGCCAGGTTGTCGATCACAATGTCGTTGTAAGGGCGACGACCGAGGGTGGTGCGGTCCTTCGTGACCTGGACCTCCTTGATCACCACGCCATCGAGTGAGACGACCAGTTTTCCCATGCAGAACCTCTACTTATGGATCTTGTGATGTGTGTGGAGACGTTCAGCCCAGACCACCCAGGCGCTTGAAGGGCCACCAGGATCTGGGTGCAGGATCCGCCGCTCCCTGTGCGCGCACCAGCACGACAGCGATATTATCCCGCCCGCCCGCTTCGTTGGCGGCCGCGACCAGGGCGGCGCCCATCTCGGGGAGGGTTTGATGCTGAGCCATGACTTCGGCGATCTGGGGGTCTCGGAGCATGTCGGACAAGCCGTCCGAGCACATCAGGTAGACGTCGCCAGACTGGATTTCGTGCTGATGGGTTTCGAGCTGGGCCATGTCCTCGACGCCCAGGGCCCGGGTGACGAGGTTCTTGTTGGCGGCGAACTGCGCCTGCTCGGGCGTGAGCATGCCAGCGTCGATCTGCTCTTGCAGTAACGAATGGTCTTTCGTGATCTGCTGCAACACCCCGGCGCGCAGGCGGTAGCCGCGCGAGTCGCCGATGTGCCCGAGCAACAGGCGGCCGGAGCGGAAGACGCCGAGCACCAGGGTCGTGCCCATGCCGGCGTACATCGGGTTGGAGTTGGCCGCGCCGAAGATGGCCCGGTTGGCGTTGTCGACGCAGATGTCCATGGCGCGGCGCACGTCGCCGTCGCTGGCCTGGGGCGCGGCCTCGTTCAACCAGCGGCCGAGCTCGGCGCTGATGAACTCGCAGGCCATGCCGCTGGCGACTTCGCCGGCGGCGTAGCCGCCCATGCCGTCAGCGAGCACCGCCAGCGCGCACGACGTGTCGATGGCGACGTTGTCCTCGTTGTTGCTGCGGACGCGACCGGTGTCGGTCTGGCTGTAGAACTCGAACTCCATGGGGGGAAATTGTCGCCGGGTTGATCAGAGGGCGGGCACAGGGATGTCGTCAGGCCAGGGAGATGTCGACACCGGGCGAACCGGCGTCAGGCAGCATCTTGAGGACCGCACGCAAGTCTTCGGCCATCTGCTCGCCCGAGCTGTAACGGGTGGCCGGGTGTTTTTGCAGCGCCAGCGCCACCACGTCGCCCAGCGCGGGGGGCAACTCGGGGCGCAGTTCGCACACATTGGGGGGCGTTTCGCGGGCGATGGCGCGCATCAGGGCCCCGAGCGAGTCGGCCTCGCAGGGCAGCCGGCCGGTCAGCAGCTGAAAGAGGGTCACGCCCAGCGAGTACAGGTCGGTGCGGCCGTCGACATGCTGGCCGGAGAGCTGCTCGGGCGACATGTACGTCGGCGTGCCCAGGACCACACCCGTGCGGGTGCGCGAGGCGTCGGCCAGGCGGGCGACGCCGAAATCCATCACCTTGACGCCCTCGCGGGGCAGGTCAAGCATGATGTTCTCGGGCTTGATGTCGCGGTGGGTGACGCCGCGGGTGTGGGCGTAGGCCAGGGCATCGGCCACCCGGGCGATGGCGCGCAGCACCACCGGCAGCGGCAGCAGGCGCGCCGGCTGGGTGTGCTGCCCCAGGTCGGTGCCATCGATCAGTTCCATGGCGATCCAGGCCAGGCCTTCGGTTTCGCCCGCGTCCAGGATCTGGACGATGTCGGGGTGCTGCAGGCGCCCGGCCATGTCGGCTTCGCGCAGGAACCGGTTGCGGGCGTCGACCAGGTCATCGCCCGTGAACTCGCGCGCCAGGGCCATGGTCTTGATGGCGACGTGCTGCCCGGTGGCCGGGTCGTGCGCCAGGTAGACCGCTCCCATCGCGCCCTGCCCCAGTTGCTTGTCGAGCACGTATTTGCCCAGCATCGACAGGCCGCCGTGCGCGGCCGGTCGTGCCTCGACCGAGCCCCAGGACTCGACCGCCCGCACCTGAGCTTTGCCGCGGGCGCGGCTCAGGCGCTGGCGCACATCGCGCCAGTCGGGGTCCAGGTCGGCCATGTGTTCGTAGACGTCACGGGCGGCGTCGAACCGCTGCTCGGCCTCGAAGGCGGCCGCGATCAGCTCGCAGGTCTCGAGGGTCGCCACCTTCAGCCCCTCGGGTGGCAGGTGCCCCCGCAAAGCTTCCCAGGCCTGGTCGACCGGGCCGTCACCCAGGGTCAGCAGCGCGCGCTGGATGCGTTCGGCATTGGGGTCGGCGGTCGGGTCAACGTTCTGCTCAGCCACTTCGGGCGGCACATCACCCGGCCGGGTGTTCAGCGGCGCGGTGATCGAAGACGGTGCCGTCATGTCGTCGAACCAGCTGTCCAGTGGCGGGCGACCACTCGGGCGCCCTGGGTCGGACGGCAGGTGCACGGTCTGGGGGGGCGCCTGCAGCGAAGCTGGCACCGGCGTGGGGGCGATCGGCACCACCTCTGGCGCGGAAGACAGGGGCACGGGGCCCGAGCGCTGGAAACGCGGGTGGAAGGCGACCGGGCTGGTGTCGGCAAAGCGCGACGGCGGCCGGTTGTCGTCACGCGAATCAACGAAGTCCTGCAGGGCCTGGCGCTTGCGGCGCTGCAGTTCGGCGGCACTTTCGGCCAGCGGTGAGGTGTCGGAGAAGTCGGCCCACTGGGTGCTGCGAGCGCCCCCGGCTGAGCGGTCGCCTCCTCTGCCACCGCCCCGGCGGCGCGTGAACCACCAGCCCGCGCCCATCACGCAGGCCGCCAGCAGGAGGATCCACCCGACCACCGGCGACATGGGGCCCGCGCCTCAGCTGGCCTGAGGGGCCCGGGCCGCCAAGGCCTTGCCCACCGCCACGACCAGCAGGGCGCACAGCCCACCGGCCAGGTAACGCAGGGATTCGACCGGGGGCAGGTAGCCCTGGATGGCCGGATCACCCACCGCGAGCGTGCCGGCGATCCAGCCCAGCAGGGCGCCACCGGCAACGATGATGACCGGGAAGCGGTCCATGAGTTTGAGCACGACGCTGCTGCCCCAGACGATGATGGGGATGCTCACCAGCAGGCCGAAGATGACCAGCGGCATTTGGTGGCCTTCGTGGCCAGACGTCTGGGCCGCGCCTGCGATCCCGATGACGTTGTCGACGCTCATGACGAAGTCCGCCACGATGATGGTCTTGATGGCACCCAGCAGCTTGTCGCTGGCCTTGAGGTCGCCGTGCTCATCGTCTTCGGGCACCAGCAGTTTGATGCCGATCCAGATCAGCAGGGCCGCGCCAATGAGCTTGAGGTAAGGCAGCGCCA
Source organism: Burkholderiales bacterium RIFCSPHIGHO2_01_FULL_63_240 (assembly GCA_001770725.1). GTDB lineage: Bacteria > Pseudomonadota > Gammaproteobacteria > Burkholderiales > Burkholderiaceae_C > Aquabacterium. The sequence continues at coordinate 476,292 of MERU01000007.1, read as the reverse complement.
GCAGGGACATGGCGAAGAAGATCAGCACCACGCGCAGCACGATGGCGCCCGCCGTGCCCCAGAGGATGCCCTTGCGGCGCAGCTCGGGCGGCAAGTTGCGGCAGGCCAGGGCGATGACGATCGCGTTGTCGCCGCCCAGCAGGATGTCGATCATGATGATCTGGCCAACGGCGAGCCAGAACTCGGGGGTCAGGAAAGCTTCCATGTCTCACAAAAGGAATCAGCCCCTGAGTGTAGGGGCTGAGAGGCGGCCCCGGGGGGCCTTTCAACGCCCCGTGTGCGCTCGGGCACACGGGTGTTCACGCAGGTCGAGAACCGGATCAGATCAGCGACTTCAGGATGCGACCCATCTCGGACGGGTTGCGCGTGACCTTGAAACCGCACTCTTCCATGATGGCCAGCTTGGCATCGGCCGTGTCGGCACCACCGGAGATCAGCGCGCCGGCGTGGCCCATGCGCTTGCCCGGGGGCGCGGTGACACCGGCGATGAAGCCGACGATGGGCTTTTTCATGTTGGTCTTGCACCATTGGGCGGCTTCGGCTTCGTCCGGGCCGCCGATCTCGCCAATCATGATGACGGCATCGGTGTCCGGGTCGTCGTTGAACGCCTTCATGACGTCGATGTGCTTGAGGCCGTTGATCGGGTCACCGCCGATGCCCACGGCGCTGGACTGACCCAGGCCGAGTTCGGTCAGCTGAGCCACGGCTTCGTACGTCAGCGTGCCGGAGCGCGAGACCACGCCGATGCGACCCTTGCGGTGGATGTGGCCGGGCATGATGCCGATCTTGATCTCTTCGGGCGTGATCAGGCCGGGGCAGTTGGGGCCCAGCAGCAGGGTCTTCTTGCCGCCGGCCGCTTCCTTGGCCTTCATCTTGTTGCGCACCATCAGCATGTCGCGCACGGGGATGCCTTCGGTGATGGCGATGACCAGGTCCAGGTCGGCCTCGACGGCTTCCCAGATGGCGTCAGCGGCACCAGCGGGCGGCACGTAGATGACGGACACGGTGGCGCCGGTCTGCTGCGACGCTTCCTTCACAGAAGCGTAGATGGGGATGTCCGAGAACTTCTCGCCGGCCTTCTTGGGGTTCACGCCCGCAACGAAAGCGTTCTTGCCGTTGGCATAGGCCTGGCAGCCGAGGGTGTGGAACTGACCGGTCTTGCCCGTGATGCCCTGGGTGATGACCTTGGTGTCCTTGTTGATGAGGATGCTCATGATGTGTCTTTCCTGGGGCGTTACTTGACGGCGGCGACGATCTTGGTGGCCGCTTCGGCCATCGTGTCGACGCTGATGATGGGCAGACCGGAGTCCGCCAGCATCTTCTTGCCCAGGTCTTCGTTGGTGCCCTTCATGCGCACCACCAGCGGCACGTTCAGGTTCACGGCCTTGCAGGCGGTGATGACGCCGTCGGCGATGGTGTCGCACTTCATGATGCCGCCGAAGATGTTGACCAGGATGCCCTTTACCTTGGGGCTCTTGAGCATGATCTTGAAGGCCTCGGTGACCTTCTCGGCCGTGGCGCCACCGCCGACGTCCAGGAAGTTGGCGGGCTCGCCGCCGAACAGCTTGATGGTGTCCATGGTGGCCATGGCCAGGCCGGCGCCGTTGACCAGGCAGCCGATGTTGCCGTCGAGCTGGATGTAGGCCAGGTCGAACTTGGAGGCTTCGACTTCGGCCGGGTCTTCTTCGTCCAGGTCGCGGTACGCCACGATCTCGGGGTGGCGGAACAGCGCGTTGCTGTCGAAGTTGAACTTGGCGTCCAGGGCGATGACGTTGCCCTTGCCGTCGCGGTTCAGCGGGTTGATCTCAACCAGCGACGCGTCGGTTTCCATGTAGCACTGGTACAGCTTCTTGAAGATGTCCTTGGCCTGGGCTTGCGAGTCGGCCGGCATGCCGATGCCGTCGGCGATCTGCTGGGCTTGCGCGTCGGTCAGGCCAGCCAGCGGGTCGATGAAGACGGTGATGATCTTCTCGGGCGTGCTGTGGGCGACTTCTTCGATGTCCATGCCACCTTCGCTGGAGGCGATGAAGGCGATCTTCTGGGTGCCGCGGTCGGTGACCACGGACACGTAATACTCTTTCTGGATGTCGGCGCCATCTTCGATGTAGAGGCGGTTGACCTTCTGGCCTTCGGGGCCGGTCTGGTGGGTCTTGAGCTGCATGCCCAGGATCTGACCGGCCAGCTTCTTGACGTCGTCCAGGCTCTTGGCCACTTTGACGCCGCCGCCCTTGCCACGGCCACCGGCGTGGATCTGGGCCTTGACGACCCAGACAGGGCCGCCGAGTTTCTCAGCCGCTGCGACGGCTTCTTCAACGGTAAACGCCGGAATGCCTCTTGGGACCGGCACACCAAAACGGCTCAGGATCTCTTTGCCTTGGTACTCATGAATCTTCATGGGGATCTCGCGATGTGGGTGATGCGTTCGGGTCGAACATGACAGAACCCGCCACCGCCGATCGGGCAGAGGCGGGTGCAAGCGCGCAGCCGGTTGGGCTTGGTTGCACTGCAGCGGGCAGCATAGCACCGCCACCCCTGGGTTTCCCAAGGGTGCCCCCCTTGCAGAACTCGGGTTTGCACGGAGATCGGAAGTGCTTCACAGGCGCCGCGGCGGGGCGGTCAAAACACCCAACGCTTGCCCCTGGTCTGCGCGTGTTCAGCCCAACGATCCGTCGTCCGGATCGGGCAGCCCTTCGCCACGCACGACGCGTCGAACGACCTCCCCGGCAAAGCCCCGGGCCATGAGGAAACGGGCCTGACGGGCCTGTTCCTGCGGGGAGGCGGCCACCTCCCCAAAACGCCGAGCCCAGAGCTCGTGGGCGCGCTCGAGTTCGGTGTCTCGCAGGCTGCGCACCACGGCGTCGGCCACGTGGCTGGGCAACTGGTGCTGGGCCAGTTCGGCCTTGATGCGGGCGGTGCCAAAACGTGCCGCCTTGCGATGGACGACAGAGTCGGCAAAACGCTCCAGGCAAAGGAAACGGCTGGCGGCCATGTCGTCCAGCACCGCCTCGAGCTGCTCGGCCGATTCGGCGTGCGGCGCCAGCTTGCGACGCAGCTCCACCCGCGAATGCTCGCGCATGGACAGCAGCTTGAGGGCACGCCCTTTCAGCGACAGCCCAGGCTTGCCACGCCGAGTAGCCTGCCCCGGCTTGGGAACCCCAGAAGCATCAGGCGAAAAATCGTCTTCGTCTGTCATGGGCGCCGCCGGGGCTTCAGCCGATCAGGCGAGCGGTCACGCTGCCTTGTCGTCGTACTCGTCGTTGGCGGCAGCGGCCGGGCGCTGAGCCACGCCGAGGGAATCGCGGATCTTGTTTTCGATCTCGCGGGACAGGTCCGGGTTCTCGCGCAGGAACTCGCGGGCGTTGTCCTTGCCTTGGCCGATCTTTTCGCCGTTGTAGGCGTACCAGGCGCCCGACTTGTCGACCACCTTGGCTGTGACCCCCAGGTCGATGACCTCGCCTTCGCGGCTGATGCCTTCACCGTAGAGGATGTCGAATTCGGCGGTCTTGAAGGGCGGGGAGACCTTGTTCTTGACGACCTTGACCTTGGTCTCGTTGCCAACGACCTCGTCGCCCCGCTTGATGGAGCCGGTGCGGCGGATGTCCAGGCGCACGGAAGCGTAGAACTTCAGCGCATTGCCGCCAGTGGTGGTCTCGGGCGAGCCGAACATCACGCCGATCTTCATGCGGATCTGGTTGATGAAGATGACGGTGCAGTTGGTCTTCTTGATGTTGGCCGTGAGCTTGCGCAGGGCCTGGCTCATCAGGCGGGCCTGCAGACCCGGCAGGGCATCGCCCATTTCGCCTTCGAGTTCGGCCTTGGGCGTGAGCGCGGCCACCGAGTCGACGATGATCAGGTCGACCGAGCCGGAGCGCACCAGGGCGTCGACGATTTCGAGGGCCTGCTCGCCGGTGTCGGGCTGCGAGATCAGCAGGTCCTGCAGGTTGACGCCCAGCTTTTGCGCGTACTGGGCATCCAGCGCGTGTTCAGCGTCGATGAAGGCGCAGACGCCGCCGATCTTCTGCATCTCGGAGACGACCTGCAGGGTCAGCGTGGTCTTGCCGGAGGACTCTGGGCCGTAGATTTCGATGACACGGCCGCGAGGCAGGCCGCCGACGCCCAGGGCGATGTCCAGGCCCAGCGAACCGGTGGAAACGACCTGGATGTCTTCGACGACTTCGCCTTCGCCAAGGCGCATGATCGAGCCCTTGCCGAACTGCTTTTCGATCTGGGCGAGGGCGGCCTGCAGGGCCTTGGCCTTTTCGGTGCTGAGGGTCGACTTGGATTCCATGGGCTCTCTCCGGCGCAGGGCCTGTGTGATGACATTGAATGGCGTGATTATGGCAAAGACTGGATGTTTGTACAGTACCTGTGGTGCAAATTTTCTTCCCGCTGAGGGACGCCCCCTGAAGCAGGAGTTCGCGGCCCGGGGAAGGCGCCCCCTGAATCACCCAGATGTCTTGCTGCACCGCAGCAAAAATCATCTAGACTGGGTCGCATGACCGCAGCACGCCCCCGCGCCAAGTCGCGCCCCCGCCCGCCCGCCCGCCCCCGTCTCAACCTGGCGCTGCAAGGCGGCGGATCCCACGGGGCGTTCACCTGGGGCGTGCTCGACCGGCTGCTCGACGACGATGGCGTGGACATCGCGGGCATCTCGGGCACCAGCGCCGGGGCGCTCAATGGCGCCGTGGCGCTGTCAGGCTATGTGGACGGGTACGAATCGGACGGACCACAGCAGGCCCGCCGACAGGCGCAGCAGGCCTTGCACGATTTCTGGCGCGACGTCAGCCACCACGGCTCGCTGTTCAGCCCCTTGAGCAACCCGTTCAGCAACCCCTTCGGCACGCAGGGGCTGGACGCGATGCTCGGCCCCTTCGGCCTGGGCACCAGCGCGCTGATGCAGTGGGGCAACCTGCTGACCCGCTCGTTCAGCCCCTACGAGTTCAACCCGCTGAACCTCAACCCGCTCAAGGACGTGCTGGCCAAGCACGTGCGCGTGGAATCGCTGCACGAAGGCTGCGCCCACTGCAACATCCCCCTGTTCGTGACGGCCACGTCGGTGCGCACCGGTCAGGCACGTGTCTTCAGTGCGGAAGAACTCAGCATCGACGCCTTGCTGGCCTCGGCCTGCCTGCCCTTTCTCTTTCAGGCCGTGCAGATCGACGACGAGCCCTTCTGGGACGGCGGCTACACCGGCAACCCGGCGCTGTACCCGCTGATCTACCGCACCGAGCTCAACGACGTCCTGCTGGTGAGGCTGAACCCGCTGGAGCGCGAGGGCACCCCGACGCGCAGCGTGGACATCATGGACCGGCTCAGCGAAATCACGTTCAATGCCAGCCTGATCGGTGAAATGCGGGCCATCGCGTTCGTCGGCAGGCTGCTGCGCGAGAACAAGCTGGACCCGGGGCGCTACAAGCAGCTGCACATGCACATGGTGTCCGACGACCTCGGCATGAACGGCTTCGGCCCCTCGACCAAGTTCAACACGGAGTGGGTCTTCCTGGAACAACTGCGTGACCTGGGGCGCGCCGCGGCGGACCGCTGGCTGACAGAACACCGCGCTGACGTGGGCGTTCGCAGCAGCCTGCACATCGAAGAAGTCTTCCTGGGCAAGCGCCGCCAGACTTGATCTGACGCAAGGATGCAAGGCCCGATCGGCGTCACCATGAAGCCCCACCCGACCCCATGAGCACTGAGAGGAGCCACATGATCCAAGAACACCACCCGCTGGCCAAAGACTTCCCCGAACTGAAGGACCGCATCCACGCGCTCAAGACCGGCAACCCGCATTTCGCCAGGCTGGAGCGCGAGTACGAAGAGCTTGACAAGGAGATCGTGCGGCTGGAAACGCGGGTCGAACACGCCTCGTCCGCCGACCTGGAGGGCAAGAAGCAGCGCCGAGTCAGCCTCAAGGACGAGCTCTACGCCTTGCTGAAGGCCTGAGTGCCTCAGGGGCTTGGCCACCACAAGTGCCGGCCCCGTCCCGATGGTGGGCGACCCACCAACTAAAATGGCGGGATGACGTCCCCCGCCCCCACCACGCCCACCGCCGCCCTGCCCGTCCCGCCCATGCGCCTGTCCGGCCTGGAGCCGGTGCTCATCGGCGAAGGCACGCTCTTCGTCAACGTGGGCGAACGCACCAACGTGACGGGCTCGAAGGCCTTCGCGCGCATGATCCTCGAAGGACGCTTCGAGGACGCGCTCTCGGTGGCGCGCCAGCAGGTGGAAAACGGCGCCCAGGTCATCGACATCAACATGGACGAGGCCATGCTGGACGCCAAGGCGTCCATGGTGCGCTTTCTGAACCTGATCGCGGGCGAGCCCGAGATCGCGCGCGTGCCGATCATGATCGACTCCTCCAAGTGGGAGGTGATCGAGGCGGGCCTCAAATGCATCCAGGGCAAGGGCATCGTCAACTCGATCTCGCTCAAAGAAGGCGAGGACAACTTCCGCGAGCAGGCCAAGCTGGTCAAGCGCTATGGCGCAGCTGCCGTGGTCATGGCCTTCGACGAGAAGGGCCAGGCCGACACCTTCGCGCGCAAGATCGAGATCTGCGAGCGCGCCTACCGCTTCCTGGTTGACGAGATCGGTTTCCCGCCGGAAGACATCATCTTCGACCCGAACATCTTCGCGGTGGCCACCGGCATCGAGGAGCACGACAACTACGCCGTCGACTTCATCGAGGCCACGCGCTGGATCAAGCAGAACCTGCCGGGCGCCAAGATCAGCGGGGGCGTGTCGAACGTGTCGTTCAGCTTCCGCGGCAACGAGCCGGTGCGCGAGGCCATCCACACCGTGTTCCTGTACCACGCCATCCAGGCGGGCATGGACATGGGCATCGTCAACGCCGGCATGGTCGGCGTGTACGACAACCTCGAGCCCCACCTGCGCGAGCTGGTCGAAGACGTGGTGCTCAACCGCAAGCCGGTGTTCAAGGAAGGCGAAGACACCAGCCTGACGCCGACCGAGCGCCTGCTGGCGATTGCCGAGCAGGTCAAGGGCACCGCCAAGGACGACACAGCCAAACTGGCCTGGCGCGGCACAGCGGATGAACCGGCGCCCGTCGAGCAGCGCCTGAGCCACGCCCTGGTGCACGGCATCACCGACTTCATCACGGTCGACACCGAAGAGTGCTGGCAGGGCATCAAGGCCAAGGGTGGCCGCCCGCTGCACGTGATCGAAGGCCCGCTGATGGCTGGCATGAACACCGTGGGCGACCTGTTCGGCGCCGGCAAGATGTTCCTGCCGCAGGTGGTCAAGAGCGCCCGCGTGATGAAGCAGGCCGTGGCCCACCTGCTGCCTTACATCGAGGAGGAAAAGCGCCTGCTGATCGAAGGTGGCGGCGACGCCAAGGCCAAGGGCAAGATCGTGATCGCCACCGTCAAAGGCGACGTGCACGACATCGGCAAGAACATCGTCACCGTGGTCCTGCAGTGCAACAACTTCGAGGTGGTCAACATGGGCGTGATGGTCCCGTGCAAGGACATCCTCGACAAGGCCAAGGAAGAAGGCGCGGACATCATCGGCCTGTCGGGCCTGATCACGCCTTCGCTCGAAGAGATGCAGTACGTGGCGGCCGAGATGGAGCGCGACCCGTACTTCGCCGAGCGCAAGACGCCGCTGCTGATCGGCGGGGCCACGTGCAGCCGCGTGCACACCGCGGTGAAGATCGCGCCGAACTTCAGCGGCCCGGTGGTCTACGTCCCCGATGCCTCGCGCGCCGTGGGCGTGTGCTCCGACCTGCTGAGCACCGAGCGCCAGGCCGCCTACATCGCCGAGCTGAATGCCGACTACGAGAAGGTGCGCCAGCTGCACGCCAACAAGAAGGCCACGCCAATGGTCTCCCTGGCCGAGGCGCGCGCCAACAAGGCTGTGGTCGACTTCGAGACCCACGCCCCCGATGCGCCCAAGTTCATCGGCCGACGCGTGTTCAAGAACTACGACCTGGGAGAACTGGCCGCCTACATCGACTGGGCGCCCTTCTTCCAGACCTGGGACCTGCACGGCGCCTTCCCCGCCATCCTGGACGATGCGGTGGTCGGCGAAGAGGCCAGGAAGGTCTACGCCGATGCGCAGGCCATGCTCAAGAAGATCATCGAGGGCCGCTGGCTGACGGCCAATGGCGTGATCGGCCTGTACCCGGCCAACACGGTGGACGACGACGCCATCGTGCTGTATGCCGATGAGTCGCGCACCAACGAGTTGCTGCGCTGGCACCCGCTGCGCATGCAGTCCGAGCGCCCGGTGGTCGATGGCGTCAAACGCCCCAACCGTTCGTTGGCCGACTTCGTGGCCCCGCGCCCGGACGCCGGCGGCAAGAAGGACTACGTCGGCATGTTCGCCGTGACCGCGGGGCTGAACATCGAACGCAAGGAAGCCGAGTTCATGGCCCACCATGACGACTACTCGGCCATCATGCTCAAGGCCCTGGCCGACCGCCTGGCCGAGGCCTTCGCCGAGCGCATGCACGAGCGCGTGCGCAAGGAGTTCTGGGGCTACGCCGAGGCCGAGCAGCTGGACAACGCCCAGCTGATCAAGGAGCAGTACCGCGGCATCCGCCCGGCACCGGGCTACCCGGCCTGCCCGGACCACACCGTCAAGCGCGACATGTTCAAGGTGCTGGACGCCCACGAGATCCACATGCACCTGACCGAAAGCCTGGCGATGATGCCGGCGGCCAGCGTCAGCGGCTTTTACCTGGCGCACCCACAGGCGGCCTACTTCAACGTGGGCAAGATCGCGGGCGATCAGGTCGAGGACTGGGCGCAGCGCACCGGCATGAGCCTCACGGACGCCGAGCGGGCGTTGGCGCCGCTCATCTGAGGGTTATCGATCGTGATGGATGTCGCACCTTCGGCCGCAACCTGAACCATCCGTTTCACCCCCTTACATCTGAGGCAGGGTGGCATCCTTTGCGCCAAAGGGCGCATGGCAAATTGGCGCCGTCCATTCCCAGCCCTGCTGACTTCATGCCACTGCCAACGCCTTTCAGCCTGATTCGTGGGCGCGACCTGTCGAGTGCCCGGTCCTGGGCCATGGCAGCTGCGATCGCGGCAGCCGTCCTGTCAGGCTGCGGTGGAGGCGAGGGCAAGGACAACCCGGGCAAGGACACCAGCCAGGCCCAGTCCATCCCCCGATCTGACGACGAAGCCCACCGATTCCTGACCCAAGCCACCTTCGGGCCGCGCGCCGACGACATCGCCCGCGTGCGCAGCATCGGCTATTCACGCTGGATCGATGAGCAGTTCGCCACCCCGCCGATGAGCACCCACGTGGCGCTGGTCGAGGCCTCGGGGGCCTTCAAGGCACGCCAGCCCAACAGCGTTGACCTGGCGCACAGCTGGTGGACGCTCGCGATCCAGGACCATCAAGCTCAGTTGCGTCACAAGACCGCCTTCGCGCTGTCTCAGATCTTCGTGGTGTCCACGGTGCCATTCGACGAAAGTCGCATGGTCGCCAGCTACCTCGACATGCTGACCACCAAGTCCCGAGGCACTTACCGCGAGTTGCTCGAGGGGGTGGCCCTGCACCCTGCCATGGGGCAGTACCTGTCGCACCTGAGCAATCGCAAAGAAGATGGTGCGGGCCGCGTGCCGGACGAGAACTTCGCCCGGGAGGTGATGCAGCTGTTCTCCATCGGGCTGTATGAACTCGACGATGCTGGCAAGCCCAAGGTCGTCAATGGGCAGCACATCGAAACCTACAACGCCAGCGACATCAAAGGCCTGGCCCGGGTGTTCACGGGTTGGAGCTGGCACTGGCCTGGCACGAAATCGGCGCTCGCCTGGTGGAAGTGCTTCTGGCGAGCCACCGAGTGCAAGGACGCCAGCCAGGAGGTGACGCCCATGTCCGCCTACGGCGAAGAACATGCCACGTCGCAGAAAGACTTCCTGGGAGTGACGGTGCCCGCCCAAGCCACGGCCGATCCCCGCGCGAGCTTGAAGGCCGCCCTGGACCGACTGGCGAATCACCCCAACACCGCCCCCTTCATCAGCCGCCAGTTGATCCAGCGCCTGGTGACCAGCAACCCGAGCGACCAGTACGTGATCGACATCACCCGGGTCTTCAGGAGCTCCGGCGGCAACCTTCCGTCCGTGGTCAAGGAGATCCTGCTGCACCCGGAAGCCCGCCAGCCGACAACCGCCCTGGGCTCGATCTCGGCTTACGGCAAGGTCCGGGAACCCGTCCTGAGGCTGGCCCACCTGCTGAGGGCCGTCCCGCACACCAGTTCGCAGTATTCGAGCAGCGGCTCCAACCGCTTTTACCTGGCCGTGGAGTCGAGCGATCCAGGCACCGAGCTGGCCCAGACCCCCATGCGCTCCCCCTCGGTCTTCAATTTCTACCGCCCGGGCTACCGCCCTCCTCAAACCCAGGTGGCCGACCGGGGCCTGGTGGCCCCCGAAATGCAGATCACCACGGAAACATCGGTGCTGGGCTACGCCAATTTCGTGGCCGACATCCTTGAAAACGGCTGGGGTGAATGGGTGGGCTCGCCCAGCGCCAAAGACATCCAGTTCGATTTCAGCGGCTGGAGCAGTCTGACGTCGAACCCGGAAGGCCTGATCGATGCCGTCGCCACACGCATGCTCGGACATGCCCTGGCCGAGCCCGCGCGCACGCCCGCGATCGCGGCCCTGCAGGCCATGCCGTCCGCCACCACGCTCCAGAAACGCCAACGCATCCAGGCAGCCGTCCTCATGGTCGCTGTCTCGCCTGAGTTCGTGATCCAGCAATGAGGTCGAGAACATGAACCATCCAGGCCCATCACGTCGGCGCTTCCTCGCTCAGGCAGCCTCGCTTTCGGCCCTCGGGGCGGCAGTGCCGTTTGGCCTGAACATGAGCGCCATCACCCGCGCCGCGGCGCAAAGCAACGGCGGCTACAAGGCCCTGGTCTGCGTGTTCCTGTCCGGCGGCAATGACGCCTTCAACACGGTGCTGGCCACGGACAGCTCGTCCTGGACCCATTACCTCAAGCACCGTCGGCCCACCGATGGCAGCAGCTCGATCGCGCTGATGGAAACGGGCGTGGCCCCCAACGGTTCGGCGGCGGCGGGCACTCCCGAACGCCAGGGAGGGGTGCTGCCCATCTCTCACGCCAACCGTTCAGTGCACAGCGGGCGCAGTTTTGCCCTGCACCCCTCGCTCACCCGCCTGCAGCAGCTCCATGGCAACGGCACCGCCGCCGTGATCGCCAATGTCGGGCCGCTGACGCGCCCCACCAGCAAGGCGGACTGGGGCAATGCATCGGTCAGCAAACCCAAGAAACTCTTTTCCCACAACGACCAGCAATCGACCTGGCAGAGTTTCGAGCCAGAGGGCGCCCAGGCAGGCTGGGGCGGACGGATGGCCGATCAGCTGATGTCGCGCAACGGCATCGGGCGCCCCACAGACGAAGCACGCGTGATCCAGCGCATGTTCACCTGCATGGCGCCGATGAGCTCGGCGACATGGTTGTCGGGCCAATCGGTGATGCCATACCAGAGCAGCCCCACCGCCGTGCCGGGCCTGGGCATTGCCAGCCGCGTGTATGGCAACACCGCGCTCCACGCCGCCATGCTCAACATCATGTCGCAGCAGACCACGGCCTCACAGGCCAACATCCTGGTGTCCGATCACCAGGACGTGGTCAAGCGCGCGCTCCTGGCCAACGACCTGATGGGCACTCGGCTGTCCCCTCTGGGCTCCGCCCCCTGGAGCACCAACGGCGTCACCAACGCCTACAACGATCCCCTGCTCAAGTACACCAGCCCGAACGATGGCAGCCAGAAGTTCAACTCCCTGGCCCTGCAGTTGCAGATGGTCGCGCGCCTGATCGCCACCAGTCAGAGCCCGTCGCTGGGCATGAGCCGGCAGTTCTTCATGGTCAACCTCGGTGGCTTCGATTTCCATGACAAGCAAGTGCAGGAGCAGGCTGAAAAGCTGGCCATGCTGGACCACGCGCTGGGCTACTTCGACCAGGTGCTGCGCGGCATGCCCAGCGGCGACCTGAGTTCACAGGTGACCACCTTCACCGCATCCGAGTTCGGGCGCACCTTCACCAGCAACGGCGATGGCACCGACCATGGCTGGGGTGGACACCAGTTCGTGGTCGGCGGGGCCGTGCGAGGCACCGAGGTCTACGGCACCTTCCCCACGTACAGCAGTGCCGACGCGCAGGGCGCCTTCAGCAGCGCCGACCAGATCCACAACGGCATCCTGATCCCGACCACTTCGGTCGACCACCTGGCCTACACGCTGGGGCGCTGGATGGACGTCGGCCACAGCGAACTGATGGGTTTCCTGCCGAACCTGGCTCAGTTCAACAGCTCGGGATACGACCTTGGGTTCATGAGGACCTGATTCGCCAAGGCATCAGGTCAGCAGCGGGCTCAGGTAACGCCCCGTGTGGCTTGACTCGCACGCCGCGATGTCTTCCGGCGTGCCCGCGATCAGCACCTGGCCGCCGCCCGAGCCGCCTTCCGGGCCCATGTCGATGAGCCAGTCCGCCGTCTTGATGACGTCGAGGTTGTGTTCGATGACGACGATGGTGTTGCCCGCCTCTCGCAGCTGGTGCAGCACCTTGAGCAGCAGCGCGATGTCGTGGAAGTGCAGGCCTGTGGTCGGCTCGTCGAGGATGTAGAGCGTGCGCCCGGTGTCGCGCTTGGAGAGCTCGAGCGCCAGCTTGACGCGTTGCGCTTCGCCGCCTGAGAGCGTGGTCGCGCTCTGGCCCAGGCGGATGTAGCCCAGGCCCACGTCCATCAGCGTCTGCAGCTTGCGCGCGATGCTGGGCACGGCGCTGAAGAAGGCCAGCGCGTCTTCGACGGTGAGGTCGAGGATCTCGTGGATGTTCTTGCCCTTGTAGAGCACCTCCAGCGTCTCGCGGTTGTAGCGCTTGCCCTGGCACACGTCGCAGGGCACGTACACGTCGGGCAGGAAGTGCATCTCGACCTTGATGACGCCATCGCCCTGGCAGGCCTCGCAGCGGCCACCAGCCACGTTGAAGCTGAAACGACCGGCGTTGTAGCCGCGCTCGCGGGCCGCCGGCACGTCGGCCATCAGCTCGCGGATGGGCGTGAACAGGCCGGTGTAGGTGGCCGGGTTGGAGCGCGGCGTGCGGCCGATCGGCGACTGGTCGACGTTGATGACCTTGTCGAACAGGTCCAGGCCTTCGATCTCGTCGTGCGGCTCGGGGTCGAGGTGGGCCTGGTAGAGCTTGCGCGCCACGGCCGCGTACAGCGTGTCGTTGACCAGCGTCGACTTGCCCGAGCCCGACACACCCGTCACGCAGGTGAGCAAGCCCACGGGGAACTCGGCGGTGACGCCCTTGAGGTTGTGGCCGCGCGCGTTGACCACGCGCAGGCGCGGCGTCTCGCCGGTGAAGGCGCGGCGCTGCGCGGGCACCTCGATGCGCAGGCTGTGTGCCAGGTAGCGGCCCGTGAGGCTCTCGGGTGAGGCGGTGACCTCAGCAGGTGTGCCTTGCGCCATCACGCGGCCGCCGTGCACGCCCGCGCCCGGGCCCATGTCGATGACGTGGTCGGCGGCGCGGATCATGTCCTCGTCGTGCTCGACCACGATGACGCTGTTGCCCAGGTCTCGCAGGTGCTGCAGCGTGCCAATCAGGCGATCGTTGTCGCGCTGGTGCAGGCCGATGCTGGGCTCGTCGAGCACGTACATCACGCCCGTGAGCCCCGAGCCGATCTGCGAGGCCAGGCGGATGCGCTGCGCCTCGCCGCCCGAGAGCGAGTCGGCGCTGCGGTCCAGGCTGAGGTAGCTCAGGCCCACGTCGTTGAGGAAGCGCAGGCGCGAGCGGATCTCGTTGACCACCTTGGCCGCGATCTCGGCCTTGGCGCCTTGCAGCTGCAGCTGGTCGAAGTAGGCGTGGGCCTCGGCCAGCGTGGCGTGGCCGATCTCGAAGATGGCGCGGGTGTCGTTCGTGACGGCGTCGTGCAGCTTGACGTGGCGGGCCTCGCGGCGCAGGCGGGTGCCATGGCAGTCGGGGCAGGCGCGGGGCTGCTGGTAACGACCAAGCTCTTCACGCACGGCGGCCGAGTCGGTCTCCTTGAAGCGGCGCTCGAAGTTGGGGATGATGCCTTCGAAGGGGTGCTCGCGCTTGACCTTGCGCTTCTTGCCCGAGGGGCCGTCCGACTCGTAGACGAACTCGATCTCCTCGTCGCCCGAGCCGTACAGCAGCACCTGCTGGATGCGCTCGGGCAGCTCCTCGAAGGGCTGCTCGATGTCGATGCCGTAGTGCTTGCCGACCGATTCGAGCAGGCTGTGGGTGTAGGGGTTGCGGCGGTCCCAGCCCTTGACGGCGCCACTGGCCAGGCTCAGCGAGGGGAAGGCCACCACGCGCTGCGGGTCGAACGCGATGACGTGGCCCAGGCCGTCGCACGTGGGGCAGGCGCCCACCGGCGAGTTGAACGAGAACAGGCGCGGCTCCAGCTCCGACAACGAGTAGCTGCACACCGGGCAGGCGAAGCGCGCCGAGAACAGGTGCTCGGTGCCGCTGTCCATCTCCAGCGCGATGGCGCGTTCGTCGGCCAGGCGCAGCGCGGTCTCGAAGCTCTCGGCCAGGCGCTGCTGCATGTCGGCGCGCACCTTCAGGCGGTCGACCACCACGTCGATGTCGTGCTTCTCGTTCTTGGCCAGGGGCTTGAGGTCGGCGACCTCGACCACCTCGCCATTGACGCGAAAGCGCACGTAGCCCTGGGCCTGCATGTCGGCGAACAGGTCGGCGAACTCGCCCTTGCGATCGCGCACCACGGGCGCCAGGACCATGAGCTTGGTGTCTTCCGGCATGGCCAGCGCGGCGTCGACCATCTGGCTCACGCTCTGGGCGCGCAAGGGCAGGTGGTGATCGGGGCAGAACGGGGTGCCGGCGCGCGCATACAGCAGGCGCAGGTAGTCGTGGATCTCGGTGACCGTGCCCACGGTGGAGCGCGGGTTGTGGCTGGTGGCCTTCTGCTCGATGCTGATGGCTGGCGACAGCCCGGCGATCAGGTCGACGTCGGGCTTGTCCATCAGTTGCAGGAACTGGCGCGCGTAGGCGCTCAGGCTCTCCACATACCGCCGCTGGCCTTCGGCGTACAGCGTGTCAAAGGCCAGGCTGGACTTGCCCGAACCCGACAACCCCGTGATGACCACCAGCTGGTTGCGTGGCAGGTCGAGGTCGATGTCCTTGAGGTTGTGGGTGCGGGCCCCGCGGATCTGGATGAGCGACGGGTCGCTGACCGCCCGTGCGGTGGCTTGGGCCACGGCGGTGGGCGAGGTCAGCTCGTTCGGAGGAGTCATCTGGCGGGGCATCTGGCGTGATCAGGACAATCGACCATGATACGTCGCCATGGGCCGCCCGCGCTCAGTTTCCTGAGCGGCCCACCTCCTCTGCCCAGGGGGAACTCAGGGCTTGAGGTGCTTGACGAAGAACGCCGTCTGCCGGGCCACCACCTGCTCGAAAGCCGGGCCGGTGTAGGGCGAGAAGTGATCGGCGTCGGGCAGTTCGACGTACTCGCCGTTCGGCACGGACTTGGCCACCTCGCGGACCTTGGTCACCGGGATCAGACCGTCCTTGGCGGCCGCGACGATCAGGGTGGGGGCCTGGATCCTGGGGGCGCTGTCACCGGGGAACCAGAACGGCAGGCTCAGGAACACGCGCGCGGCGACCTTGTTCTGGTCTTCCTGGCCGGGGGGCACCAGCTTTTTGTAGCCCTCGCTGCACTCGGGGCAGATCAGGGCCGAGAAGGCATTGGGTGCGATGGTGGGCACGTACACGGGTTCTTCGTCGTCGCCGCGCATCAGGTCGCGCAAGGCGTACCAGGTGGCCAGGGGCTGGTACTTGATGGGGTACTGCAGGCCGCTGGAGAGGCCGCTGACGAACGGCACCTGGGCGCTCACCGCCTTGACCTGCTGGGGCCGCTCGGCGCCCACCACCAGCACCTGACCGCCGCTGTAGGACGTGCCCCAGACGCCGATGCGCTGCGGGTCGATGTCGCTGCGCTGGGCCACGGCGTCCAGCGCCGACAGCCAGTCCTTGACGTGCTCCTTGCCGTCGACCACGCGGCGGGGCTTGCCACCGCTCTTGCCGAAACCCCGGTAATCGAAGCGCACGACGGCAAAACCGGCCTTGACGAAGCGCTCGGCGAAGGGGCCCAGGCCCCAGTCGCGCAGGCCACCAAAGCCGTGGGCCATGACGATGACCGGAGGCTTCTTGCCGTCGGCGCGGGCGGCGGGCAGCCAGAGCTCGCCGTCGCAGGTGACCTGCTGGCAGGCGAAGGTCAGGGGCTGCACGGTGCCGACCGCCGCCGCCATGACGACGGGGGCCTGCGCCAGCGCCAGCAGGGGGGCAGACAGGAGTGCCGCGGTGGCGGCCAGGAGCTTGCGGGTCATGGGGTCTCCTCGGTGCGAACCGAATCTTGATGTGGGTCGATTTCAGTTGGTACTCACCCGTACCAATCGGGCGCAGATTAGACTCGCCAGCTGGTACTGTCAAGTACCAAACCCGACCACCCGCCCCATTCACGTGCCGACCCAAAGCGCCAACATGTCCCCCGACAGCGCCCCTGCCCCCCGACAGCGACTGCTTGACGGCCTGGCCCTGGTGCTGTGCGAGCGCGCCTGGGCCGACCTCACCATCGCGGACGTGGTGGCGGCCGCCCACGTGTCGCGCCGCACGTTCTACGAGCACTTCGATGGCAAGGAGGCCTGCCTGCTGGCCCTGTGCGAGCGCCTGAGCGAAGAGGTGATGGGCGTGATCGCAGCGGGCTACGACCCGGAAGGCGACTGGGTGCAAGAGCTGGAAAAGGTGACGGCCGCCTACCTGCACAACCTGCAGCAGCGGCCCGCCCTGGTGCGCGCGCTCTACCTGGAGATGCTGACGCTGGGGCCCAAGGGCCTGGCCATGCGGCGGCGCATCAGCGAGCGCTTCACGCAGTTCCTGATGATGCAGGTGGAGCTGTCGCGGCTGAAGGAGCCGGGCAAGCGGCCGCTGTCACCGGCGCTGGCGACGGCCACGGTGGGGGGCATCAACGAGCTCATCGTGCAGGCCATCGAAGAAGACCGGGCCGACAGGTTGGTGGAGCTGCAGCCCACGATCAGCGAGTTCGTGCGGGCGGTGCTGCATTCGTTGTTGCCGGATGAGGTTGGTGGTTGATGGGGCTTTTGGTCGGTGGGGATCGTGCGTCGGCTGGCGCTTGGTCCGGCGGGTGGGGTGGGTGTGAGCCGGCCCTGCGCGGGGCATCACCGAGCTGGTTGAACCTTCACCCCTTGAACACCGACCAAGTGGTTGCCGAGCCATGACACCGCACATGTCGGGCCGGCTCACACCCACCCCACCCACCGAACCCGAACCACCGCGCACCGGTTAGAGGGGCGGAAGAAGAAGGGCGACGCAAGCGTCGCCCTTCTTCTTCCTTCTCCGCCTGCCACCTTGTGTCGCGGGCAGGGGGCGAGGGGTGCCTGCGCAGGCCCGACATGTGCGGTGTCATGGCTCGGCAACTGCTTGGCTCGCGTTCAAGGGGTGATGTTGGCCCAGCTCGGTGGTGCCCCGCGCAGGGCCGGAGCAGGCACCCCTCGCCCCCTGACCGTTGCTCAACCGTGGCAACACCCCAAAACAGAGCCACTCCCGCTCCACAGCATCAAAAGACGCATGAGCAGCAAAAAAGCTCACACCAACGGCGCCTCATCCACGCAATGCGCCACGATGGCGCCCAGGCTTTCGATCTCGATGCGCACCGTGTCGCCGGCTCGCAAGAACTTCGGCGGTGAAAAAGCAGCGCCGACACCGGCACAGGTCCCGGTGAAGACCACGTCCCCCGGCTCCAGCGTCATCACCTGCGTCAGCTGCGCGATCTGCGCCCACACGTTGTGGATCATCAGCTTCGTGTTGCTGTGCTGGCGCAGCTCGCCATTGACCCAGCATTTCAGCTCCAGCGCGTGCGGGTCCTCGACCTCGTCGGCGGTCGTGATCCAGGGCCCGAACGGCGCATGCGTGTCAAAGCCCTTGCCCAGCGTCCATTGCGAGGTGCGCTTCTGGATGTCGCGCACCGACACATCGTTGCCCACCGCGTAGCCGAACACCACCTCGTGCGCGCGCTCGGGGGGCACGTGGCGGCAACGCTGGCCGATGACGGCCACCATCTCGCCCTCGTAGTCGGTCATCTGCGAGATGCGCGGCAGCACGATGTCATCGAAGGGGCCGTTGATGGCGTTGGGCAGCTTGGGGAACCACACCTGGTGATCGGGCACCGTGCGGCTCTCGCCCACGATGCTCTCCTGCACGTGATCGAGGTAGTTCAGGCCGATGGCCAGGGCCTTGCCCGGACGCGGCACCGGCGCCTGAAGGTGGACCTCGTCGAGCGAGGCATCGGCCGGTGCATCGACCAGCATCTGCACCTGGGGCTGGAGCTCCGACCAGCGCGTGATCAGGTCGATCATGGGCTGGTGGGCGGCCAGGCCCAGCTTGTCACCCAGGGTGACGAGGTCCTTGCCACGCACGAGGGCAACGTGGGTGAGGCCATGTTGATCGAAGGTGCACAGGTGCATCGATGAAGTCCTTGAAAAGAGAAGGATCCGGGCGGATGTCAGGCCGCGCGCAAGCAGTCGACGATCTTCATGCGCGCGGCACGCCAGGCGGGGATGAAGCCACCGACCAGTCCCATCAGCAGCGCAAAAGCGATGGACTGCACGGCGATGGCCGGCGTCAAACGAAAGCGGAACGCGAGCTCTGAAAACGTCTGGAAGTTCACCGTGGAGATGTCCACCGATTGCATCAGCGACGCACCGGCCAGCCCCATGATGCCGCCCACAAGCGCCAGCAGCAAGGCCTCGCCCAGGAAAGCCGTGAGCACCGCGCTGCGCCGGAAACCCAGCGCACGCAGGGTGCCGATCTCGCCGGTGCGCGCCGCCACCGAGGCGAACATGGTGATCATCGCGCCGACGATGGCCCCGATGGAAAAGATGATCGACAGCGCCATGCCCAGCAGGCGGATGAAGGTGGCCAGGGCCTCGGACTGCTCGGCATAAAAGCGCACCTCGCGCTTGGCCTCCAGCGTCAGGCGCGGGTCGTCCTCGATGCGCGTGCGCAGCTTGTCGAAGGCGTCGGCATCGGCCAGGCGCAGCACCACGCTCGAATAGTTCTGGCGGCGAAAGGCCTGCATCATCTGCTCGCTGTCGCCCCAGATCTCGGAGTCGAAAGCGCTGCCCGCCGCGTCGAAGACGCCGACCACGCGCCACTCGCGCCCGGCAAAGCGCAGCGTCTCGCCCAGGCCCGCGCCCGCGAAGCCCTTGGCAATGGCCGTGCCGGTGACGATCTCCGAGGTGCCCGGCGTGAACATGCGCCCCTGCAGCAACCTGACCTGCGGGCGCAGCATCAGGCCGATGTCGGAGGTGCCGCGCACGGTGACGTTGCTGGGCTTGCCGCTGTCGCGCTTGGGCAGGGTGTTGAGCACCACGGGCTCGCGGCTGAGCAGGGCCCTGCCCTGCCCGTCGGTGGCCAGGCCCGGCAAGCTGGCGACGATGGCGGCCTGAGCGCGCGTGATGCCGGAGTTGATCTCGGCCCCCGCGCCCTTGCGCAGCACCATGACGTTGTCGGGCTGGCCCGTGGCCACCAGCGTGGCCCGGATGCCCTCGCTCATCATCAGCACGGTGGCGAACACGTACACCACCAGGGCCATGCCGCCCGCCGTGAGCAGCGTGGTCACGCGCCGCACCCAGAGGTTGCGGGCGATGTAGCTCAGGGGCAGGTTGCGCAGGGCGGGCATGGCGGCATTGTGCGCCAGGCTCGCGCCCGTTCAACCGTTCCGAATCACCTCACTGGCAGGACTGCGCCAGCGCCGTGTCGTCCACCTGCATGACCTTGATCCATTCGCTGATGAAGGTGACCGCTTCGGCGTGCTGGATCGTGCGGCCCAGCGTCGGCATGCGCACGCCGTTCTCGCTCGATGCCATGCGGTACAGCAGGATCGATGCTTCTGGCTTGCCCGGCACCAGGTCGTGCTGGATGCCGCCCGCGCCCCGGCCCGCGGCCACCGGCTTCTTGCAGACGCCACTTTGCTGGGTCAAGGGGCCCGACAGCTGCAGGAACAGGCCCGAGTTCGCCGCCTCGCCACCCGGGTTGTGGCACGAAGCGCAGTTGGCCTCGAGGTAGGAACGCGCACGCGCCTGGATGTCGGCGGCCGTGCCCGCGGGCTGACCGCTGTCGCCCGGCACGTTCCACTTCGGCGCGCGCTCGACCGCCGCCATGGAGGTGGGCAGGCCGGTCAACAGGCCTTGCGCCTTCATGTACTGAAGCTGGTTTTGGTTGCCCAGGCGCGGGTTCAGGCGGTTGAGGAAGCGCGCCTTCGGGCCGATGGGCACCGCCCCACCCTCGCCCGAGCGGTCGGAGCCGTGACAGACCACGCAGGCCATGGCCGAGGGCACGCTGTACTGCGCCACATCGCCCGTGTAGCGCACGCGCTGGCCCTTGGCGTCGCGCACGTCGGGGTCCTGATCGAGGTAGTCGTAGCGGCCCGAGACCTCGCGGCCCTGCGGCGTCAGCTTCGCCACCATGCGGCCGCTGACCTCCTTCTCCCACACATAGGGCAGGCCGATCCAGAACGGGCCTTCGGGGCCTTCGCGCTTGATGAGCAGGCGCGTCTCGATGATGTCTTCGGCCAGCAGCTTGCCGGCCGCGTCCTCGCGCCGGAAGGTGAATGTCTTGGCGATGATGGTGCCCGTCGGGAAGGCCAGTGTGGCCAGGCTCTCGGCCGGCACATCGGCCGCCGGGTACCAGTTGCCCGTGCCGGCGCCGGCGGGCTGCGTGGTCTTGAAGCCCGTCTTGCCATCGCGGTACTGCGCGGCCTTGCCCGGCGGGATGAAGAGGAATCGGTACTTGCTCGCGTGGTTGGTGAACAGCGTGGACGTGAGCTCGTAGTGCATGCCATTGCCACGCGGCTGGTCACGCGGGTCCTGCTCGTTGTTGAACAGGCCGTAAGCCTCCAGCGTCGGGCAGTTGTGGCGCGCGGCCAGCTCGAAGTTCACCGCCGTCTTGGGCGATGCGGCGCAGGCCTGCTGCGACTCTTCCTGCGTGGGCTGGGTCACCACGTCGCCGGGCAGCACATAGGGCAGCTTGAGCACCGGCAGCGGCACGCTCTTGAGCTTGCACTGGTGGCGCAGCAGGTTGCGGTCGCCCAGCTTGAAGTTCGCCAGGTCGGTGAAATCGCTGTTCTTCACGTTGGCGTTCAGGTAGGGCAGCGTGGACAGGTCGTACTGGTTGTCGGTGATGCACACGCGCAGGTCGTCGCGCAACGCGCCCTGCTTGCCCAGCAGCCAGTTGTAGCTGATGTTGAACTTCCAGTCGGTGAAGTGGCAGCCCGGCATCGGGTCGCTCAGGCCGTAGTTCGGGCCGCCCAGCGTGGTCTGGCGTGGGTTGACGCGGTCCTTCTCGCCCGGGTTGGGCAGCTTCAGAGAGATGCCGTCCTTGTCGACCGGGTAGGCGCCGCACTCGCCCAGCTTGTCGACCTGGCCGTCGGTCAGGATGTGCGCCGAGATGCCGCCACCCTTGAGCCAGATCAGCGCCGTGATCGTGGTCGAGGCGTCGTTGATGTCGAGCATCGGCGGCTTGTAGCCGTTGTGGCGGAAGGTGTTGTGGTGGATGTTGAGCGCCTCGTTGAAGAAGTCCAGCTTCTTGTCGGTGGCTTTGTGGTTGACGAAGCCGTAGTTCACGACCAGCAGGCCGGCCGTGCGGTTGTCGGCGATCTCGTTGCCGTAGAACTCGAGGTTGTCCTGCGCGGCGATGATGGCGCCGGTGCCCGGGGGCGCGTCCTTGACGAAGCCGGCCGCGCCGAAGTTCTTGGTGTTGTTGTTGATGAAGCGGTTGTTGCGCACCACGTTGCCATCGCCATACTGCGACAGGCCTTCGAGGTCGTAGGCCAGGAAGCCCGCGGTGTTCTCGGTGGCCAGGTTCTGCTCGACCAGGCCGCGCTGCACGTTTTCCAGCTCGATGCCGATCACGTTGTAGCGGGCTTCGTTGCGACGCACGATCACATCGCTCGACTGGCCCACGTACAGGCCCGCATCGACCGAGCCGTAGGAGTAGGTGTCTTCCACCAGCAGCTGCTGCACCATCACTGGGTAGATTGCGTAGAAGCCATTGCTGGGCTTGACCTGGTAGCCCGCAGCCACAGGGTCAGCGTCGCTCCAGCCGGCCTTGATGCGCCGCAGCGTCACGTACTTCGAGCGGTAGATGCGGATGCCGTTGCCCGGGGTGTCGATGACCTCCAGGTCCTCGATGGTGATGCCTTCACAGTGCGAAGCATTGATGCCTTCGGCGGTGTTGCTGTTCAGGAAGCTGAGCTTGGTCTTGTCCTTGCCCGCGCCACGGATGGTCAGGCCACGCTTGCCATGGATGATCAGGCCGCTGGGGAAGTTGAAGGTGCCGGCCGCGAACTCGACGGTGTCGCCTTCGCTGGCATAGAAGATGGCCTTGAGCGTTTCGGCCGAGGCGTTCGAGCCTGGCTCGATGCGCCAGACTTTCGGGATCGCAGCCTGGGCCAGTTGCACGCAGGCCAGGCTCATCAACATGCAGGCCAGGGAAAGCAAGCGCTTCATCGGTGTCCTCCTGAAGTTGTCGTCGGCGGCCCCGGCGCACATCCCGTGCACGGCGCCTTGTTCCGGTGGGTCCGCGCAAGGCTAGGCCCACGCCCGCGGACCAACTGTCAGCTGCCTGACAGTTGCGGGTAATCCTCCAAACACCGAGGGGCGCAGCCCTGAGCAGGCTGACACATCACGCCACGTGGCGCAATCCCTGAACGATGTCGATGCGGGACATCTTCCAGGCCGGCCAGGCAGCCGACACGCCGCCGACCACCAGCGCGGCCAGCACCTGCAGCGCCACCGTCAATTCCGACACCCGGAAGATCGGGAACAGCGTGCCCGCTGCCTTCACGAAGGCTTCGGCCATCGGGAAGGTCAGCGCGATGCCCAGCCCGCCGCCGATCAAGGCGATCAGCAGGCTCTCGCCGAACAGCAGCTTGACCACGAAGCCGGGCCGAAAACCCAGCGCCTTGAGCGTGGCGTACTCGGCCAGCCGCTCGCGCGCGGTCATCGTCATCGTGTTGGCCATCACCGCCATGATGATCAGGATGATGATGAAGCTCACCGCCCGCACCGCCAGCAAGATGGCCTCGCTCATCGACACGAAGCTGAGCTGGAAGGCCTTCTCGGTCTCGGTCAGCGTCTCGGCCAGCGAGTTGGCGAACAGCGCATCGATGCGCTGCGACACCTGAGGCGCCTGGTTCGGGTCGTGGATGCGCGCGATGTACACGCCCACGAAGTCGGCCTTGCTGCCCAGCCGCGCGCGCACCGAATCGGCCACGCGCTGCCAGTGGATGAACATCTGCTGCTCGTCGGTCTTGGCGTCGGCGCCCTGGTAGATGCCGCGGATGGTGAAGCGCCAGGTGCCCGGGTAGATGGTGCCGCGCAAGGCCACCGTGTCGCCCAGCTTCCAGCCGAACTTGGCGGCCAGCTTGCGGCCCACCACCGCACCTTGCCGGTCACGGAAGAAGGCCTGCTTCTCGGCGTCGTCCAGCTTGAACTCGGGGTACAGGGCCAGGTAGCTGGGCGCATCGACCGCGAACTGCGCAAAGAAATTTCGCTCGGTGATGTAGATGCCACCGAACCAGTTGGCCCAGGAGATGCCGCTGACGCCCTCGACCGCGCGGATGCGCTCGGCGTAGTTCAGCGGCAGCGGGAAGGTCAGCGAGATGGCGCTGCGGGTGATCAGGCGCGTGCTCGACGTGGCGTCCACCCCCGCGTACCAGGCGTCGACGATGGTGCGCAGCAGCCCGAACGCCGAGATGGCCACCACCAGGCCCACCATGGTCAGCAAGGTGCGCAGGCGGTGCCGGAAGGCGTTCTTGAGCAGCAGGCGCAGCAGGAACATGCTGGCGCCTCACTCACCGTCGGCGGCTTTGACCAGGTCTGCGCTCTTCAGGGGGCGTGGCGAGCCAGTCACCACCTGATCACCCGCCTTCAGCGCTGCCGACGCAGCGGGCTCGGCGGGCAGCACCTCGCGCACATCACCCAGCGTGCGACCGGCCTTCACGGCCACGGCCTCGACCTGCAGCGGCTGGGCCGAACCGCCTTCGTTCGCACCGGCCTTCACCCGCCACAGCACCGTGCGCCCGTCCACCTCGTGCAGGGCCTTGGGCGGCACCGCCAGCACAGGCTGCTGATCGGCCACCGTGATGGGCCTGGACAGGAAGTTCACCTTCGCGCTCATCTCGGGGAGGATGCGCTCGTCGAGCTTGGCGAAGCGGACCTTGACGGTCACCGTGGCCTTGGCGCGGTCCACCGTTGGCACCAGGCCACCGACCTCGCCCATGAAACGCACACCCGGCAAGGCGTCGAGCATGATCTCCACCGGCTGGCCGATGCGCGCCTTCGACAGGCTGCCCTCGGACACGTCGGCCTCGACCTCCAGCGTGCGCATGTCGGCCATGGTCACGACAGCGCCTTGGGTGCCGGCGGCACTCGACAGCGGCGTGATGATGTCGCCCACGTTGGCGTTCTTGACCAGCACCACGCCATCGAAGGGCGCGCGGATCTCGGTGAAATCTTCGGCCACGCGCTGCACACCCACCTGCGCACGCGCGACCTCCAGCGTGGCCTTGGCCGAAGACACCGAGGCACGCGCGGCCTTGGCGCGGGTCTGCACGGCATCGACCGCCTGCGGCGAGATGAAGCCCTGCGCCTGCAGGCCCTGGCTGCGCACCAGTTCGGCCTCGGCATTGGCCAGCTCGACCTCGGCCTGGCGCACGCCGGCTTCGGCCTGGCGCACGCCCGCTTGCGCCGCGACGATGGCCGCGCGCACATCGCTCGCGTCCAGCCTGGCGATCAGCGCACCTTGCTTGACCACCGAGCCCTCGCGCACGTTCAGCTCGATCAAGCGGCCGGTGGCCTTGGACGCCACCGCCGCACGGCGTTGCGCCACCACGTAGCCCGAGGCCGTGAGCTGCACGAATTGCTGCGAAGGGGTGCTGGTGACCACGGCGGCCGTTTGCACCGCCACCGGCTTGGGTGCCAGCCACCAGGCCACGCCACCCACCAGCACCACGGCGGCCAGGGCCACGGGCCACCAGTTGCGGCGTGGTGCGGCGGCCCCGGTGTGGCCGCGGTCGATGCGCAACTGGCTCAGGGCGCTGACCGAAGGCTTGGGGGAATCAGGCGGGGTGTCGGGCGCGGCGGACATGGCAGGTGAGGTCCTGTGTCGGAGGGATCACGCATTGTGGCGCATGCCGCTCGAACGCCGCCCCAAGCCCGGGCAGGGCCGTCAACGCCCCACAGAACCGGCCTTTGCCTCAGGCTCAGCGCGCGGCGTTGAGCGAGTCACGCGTTTGCTGGGCCACGCGGCGGGCGGCGCTGGCGAAGTCGTCACCATTGCTGGCGTACAGCACGGCGCGCGAGCTGTTGACGACGATGGTGCCGGTGATGACGCCGCTCGCGTCGGTCCTGAGGCCCGCCTTGACGGTGGCCGCGGCATCACCGCCCTGCGCTCCTACGCCAGGGATCAGCAGCGGCAAGGTGGGCGCCAGCTCGCGCACGCGAGCGATCTCTTCGGGGAAGGTCGCGCCCACCACCAGGCCCATCTGGCCATTGGTGTTCCAGGGCCCTTGCGCCTGCTTGGCGATGTGCTCGTACACGCGCGGCTGGCCCTCGATGTCGGCCAGGCGCAGGTTCTGCAGGTCGGAGCCACCCGGGTTGGAGGTGCGGCACAGCAGGATCACGCCCTTGCCCGGGTACTTCAGGAAGGGCTCCATCGTGTCGAAGCCCATGAAGGGCGACAGCGTGACGGCGTCGGCCTGGTAGCGGGTGAAAGCCTCGTGCGCGTACTGGTCGGCGGTCGAGCCGATGTCGCCGCGCTTGGCGTCGAGGATGACGGGCACGTTGGGCGCCACGCGGCGCATGTGCGCCATCAGGCGCTCGAGCTGATCTTCGGCGCGGTGGGCCGCGAAGTAGGCGATCTGCGGCTTGAAGGCGCAGACCAGGTCCTTCGTGGCGTCGACGATGGCCGCGCAGAAATCGCAGATCCGATCAGGCTGGCCCTTCCAGGCGCCCGGGAACTTCGAGGGCTCGGGGTCCAGGCCCACGCAAAGCAAAGAGTCGTTGAGGCGCTGTGCTTGCGCGAGCTGATCGGTGAAGTTCATGGCGCCATTTTACCGGCGCGCCCCGCCCCCCGGCTGGCTCAGCCCCGACGGCGACGGGCCAACAGCGCGACCGCAGCCAGGCCCGTGAAGACCAGGGCATGCGCGCCAGGCTCGGGCACCGCCGGCGCAAAGGTGCTGTAGACGGGCGACAGGGCCTGCCCAGGGCCGCCCAGCAGGTCAAAGCTCGCCGACTGGCTGTAGGTGGTCGCCGTGGTGCGCAGGAAGAAGAACCTGGATTGGCTGCCCGCATTCACCGCCGAGTCGAAGAGGAAGTTGATGCTGCCGCCTGGTTGGCCAGATTCACTGAACAGGCGGGCGGTGTCCGGCGCCACCGAACCCAAGCCGTCGATGCGCCAGTCGGCATCGGTCAGGTTGCCGTAGCCGAAATCGGTCAGGCGAAAGGCCGACACGCCCACCGTGGGCTCCATGCGATCGACATTGATCTTCCAGTAGAAGTCGAGCGTGCCCGAGCCGGCTTCTCGAACCACGCGGTTCTGCACCGTGCCGGTGATGCCCTCGAAGCTGAAGGCCGTGATGACGTCTTCGAGCACGGTGCCGGCCAACTCAGGGCGGGCGGCGGCTGTCGTGCCGGGCAGAGCGGTGTCCGCGAAATTCGCGGGTGAGACAGGTTCGGTCAGCGCAACGGCCTGTGCGCCCGTGTGGGCAAGCAGGGTCAGCGAAGCAGCCAGGGCGGCGGCCAAAGGACGGAACGAGCGAAAAGCGCGGTCGAGGGGAAACGACGGATGGGACATGCAGAGCTCCTGATGTGATCGATGTGCTGAGAGACACCGCCACTGTAGGAACCGCGTGGTCAGGCCACCCTCCCTACGGCTAGGGAGTCGCGCCATCCATGCAGGGGGGGCCGGTTGACCGCCCCCGCCGCCTCAGATCACACGTCAGACGCGCTGCGCCAGCTCGATGGCCTTGCCGATGTAGTTGCCCGGGGTCATGGCGCGCAGGCGGGCCTTCTCGTCTTCGGGCAGCTCCAGCGTCTCGATGAAGGCCTGGATGGACTCCTTCGTGATGGCCTTGCCGCGCGTGAGCTCCTTGAGGCGCTCGTACGGGTTGGGCAGGGCATGGCGGCGCATCACGGTCTGGATGGGCTCGGCCAGCACTTCCCAGGAGCTGTCGAGGTCGTCGGCCAGCGCTTGCGGGTTGACCTCGAGCTTGCCAAGTCCGCGTGCCAGGCTGTCGTAGGCCAGCAGGGCGTAGCCCAGGGCCACGCCCATGTTGCGCAGCACGGTCGAGTCGGTCAGGTCACGCTGCCAGCGGCTGATGGGCAGCTTCTGGCTCAGGTGCGTCAGCACCGCGTTGGCCAGGCCCAGGTTGCCTTCGGCGTTCTCGAAGTCGATCGGGTTGACCTTGTGCGGCATGGTCGACGAGCCGATCTCGCCAGCCTTGGTCTTTTGCTTGAAGTAACCCAGGCTGATGTAGCCCCACACGTCGCGCGAGAAGTCGATCAGGATGGTGTTCGTGCGCGTGACAGCGTCGAACAGCTCGGCCATGTAGTCGTGCGGCTCGATCTGGATGGTGTAGGGGTTGAAGCTCAGGCCCAGCTGGTTCTCGATGACCGACTGGCTGAAGGCTTCCCAGTCCTGCTCGGGGTAGGCCGAGAGGTGGGCGTTGTAGTTGCCCACGGCGCCGTTCATCTTGGCCAGCAGCTTGACGGCTGCGATGCGCTCGCGGGCGGTCGCCAGGCGGGCCACCACGTTGGCGATCTCCTTGCCCACGGTGGTGGGGGATGCCGTCTGGCCGTGCGTGCGGCTGAGCATGGGGATGGCGGCGAACTGGTGCGCCATGCCGCTGAGCGTGCCGATCAGGCCGTCGATGGCCGGCAGGACCACCTGCTCGCGCGCGGCCTTGAGCATCAGGCCGTGGCTGGTGTTGTTGATGTCTTCAGACGTGCAGGCGAAGTGCACGAACTCACCGGCCTTCTCCAGCTCGGGCTGACCGGCAAAGCGCTGCTTGATCCAGTACTCGACCGCCTTGACGTCGTGGTTGGTGGTCTTTTCGATGTCCTTGATGGCCTGGGCGTCGGCCTCGGCAAAGCGCAACACCAGGCCACGCAGGAAGCCACGGGCGGCCTCGGACAGCGGCGCCAGCTCGGGCAGACCCGCATCCGACAAGGCGATGAACCACTCAATTTCCACCTGCACACGGCGGTGCATCAGGCCGTACTCGGACAGCAGCGGGCGCAGGGCAGCGACCTTGGGTGCGTAGCGGCCGTCCAGCGGCGACAAGGCGGAAAGTGCAGACAGGTTCATGGCGGGGTCCCGGGTGACATCAGGCAAACCCGCGATTTTACCCGGCCACCCGCTCCCTGACCACCTCCACCCTCGCCTGACGGGCTGGCCAGTGGCGCATCACGCTGTGCAGAGCCACCCGCGAACGCAGGCTCGTGGCCCGGGCGCGCACCGCCCAGGCCCGGTGCTGGGCCCAGGGCCAGTAGATGCCGCCCGTGCCCACGACCAGGCAGGCCAGCAGCAGGTGCTCGCCCAGCATCGCCCGGCTCGACAGGGTGCAGCGAAACCGCAGGCTGCGGTTGCCGGTCTGGTCCCAGACGAGCCGATACAGCCGCGCCTGCCACTGCCAGCCGGTCACCAGGGCCCAGATCAGGGCCGCGGCCACACCGGCCATCACCGACACCGGGCGCCCCCAGGTCGTCGAACCGGCCTGCGCCGCGGCCACGATGACCAGCGCGATCCCAGCCAGGACCACGCCCAGCCAGGCGGCCTGCACCACCTGGCTCAGGCAGGCGCGGCGGACCTCGCCCCGGCGCGCCTGCCAGCGCAAGCGCAAGGGCCCCAGGCGCGCGCCCGACTGGCGCAGCCGGGCCAGACGCCAGACGCCTTCAGGCACCAGCAGCAGGCCCAGCAAACCCCAGGAGACGGCCCCGACGCCCCAGATCACGGACACCGGGTGGCCCAGAGCCAGCCACCCAGCGGCCAACCACGCCCCCCCGAGGGACCACCCCAGGGGCGCGGCCGCAGCGCGCCAGGCTTCGGCGAGGCGCCCCTGCCAGGCCAGGGGCCGGCGCCCCCAGCTCAGTCGGTTGACGCGGTGCGACACGGCGGCCAGCCACAGCGTCGGCCAGCTCAGCGCCGCGATGGTGAGGCCGGCCAAGCCTGCCCAGGGCTTGTCGGCCGCCGCCAGCCCTCCGCCAAGCAGCAAGCCCATCACCAGCAGCTGGCGCATCAGCATCGCCCAAGGCGAAGCGTGGTCGTCCAGCGCCTGCCCGCCCAGTTGCGTGTGCGCCAGCAGGTGCCGCCGGCAGCGCAGGCGCGCCCAGGGCAGCCCCAGGCCCAGCGTGAACAGGGTGAAAAGCGCCCCTTGCAGCCAGATGGCCGCGTAGTCATCGGCCTGCGACGTGAACTGCACCGGCCAGGTGTCGACGGCCCGCTTCGGCAAACGGGGCAAGCCACGCCGCAGCCCCACCACCGATGAAGATGGTGCGGTCACGGTCGTGGGGGAGGACAACGGCGACGAGGCAGCAGACAACGCGGGCCCCTTGAGATCGGAACGGTGAACAGGCTGCGCAGAACAGGCGCACAGGATGTTCGCAACTGCGACAAATGTAATGGGGTGATTCTCGCAGGCCCTTGAACATCCCCCCGCATGGGCGGGTTCCCAGGGGCGTTCAAGGGGGTTCCGGACAGCCGGGCAAGCGGCAGATAAAATCCGACGCAAACACACATCGCGACACAGAATGAAACTGATCGGATCCCTGACCAGCCCCTTCGTCCGCAAGGTACGCATCGTGCTGGCCGAGAAGAAGCTCGACTACAAATTCGAAGTGGAGGACGTGTGGGCCGCTGACACCACCATCGCCACCTCCAACCCGCTGGGCAAAGTGCCCTGCCTGGTGATGGAAGGCGGCGAGGCCGTCTTCGACTCGCGCGTGATCGTCGAATACGTCGACACCCTCTCGCCCGTGGGCAAGCTCATCCCCCTGAGCGGCCGCGAGCGCGTGGAGGTGCGCACCTGGGAAGCCCTGGCCGACGGCCTGCTCGATGCCGCCATCCTGGCGCGCATGGAAGCCACTTGGGTCGGCCGCACCGAGGCCCAGCGCAGCCAGGCCTGGATCGACCGCCAGATCGGCAAGGTGCACGCCAGCCTCAAGGCCATGAGCCAGGGCCTGGGTGACCGCGCCTGGTGCACCGGCATCCACCACAGCCTGGCCGACATCTGCGTGGGCTGCGCGCTGGGCTACCTGGATTTCCGCTTCCCGGAGATCGACTGGCGCGGCGACCACCCCAACCTGGCGCGCCTGTTCGAGAAGCTCGAGCAGCGCCCCGGCTTCGCCGACACGGCGCCGCCCAAGGCCTGAGCTCAGTCGCGCAGCTCGAACGAGTCTGCGCGCGCGCGCATCCAGTACTGCTCGAACACGGGTTGGTTGAACGGGATCGCACCGCGTTCGGCCGCCAGCAACTCGCCCGCCTTCGTGTAAGGCAGCAGGTTGGACAGGCGCTTGACCTCCACGCCCGAGACGCGCCGCACGATGTGATCGGCTGTGATGTCGTTCGGGTGGTGCAGACCGGCCGCCTGGACGAGCTCCTGCAGGGCATGCAGGGTCAGCTGGTGGTAGCGGTACACCCGATCGGCCTTGTCCGGCACCACCAGGGCGCGCTGGCGCAGGGGGTCTTGCGTGGTCACGCCCGTGGGGCAATGGCCAGTGTGGCAAGCCTGCGCCTGGATGCAGCCCAGCGCGAACATGAAGCCACGCGCCGAATTGCACCAGTCGGCGCCCAGCGCCATCATGCGCGCGATGTCGAATGAGCTGATGACCTTGCCCGCGCAGCCGATCTTCACGCGGTGGCGCTCGCCCAGGCCCACCAGCGTGTTGTGCACCAGCAGCAGGCCCTCCTGCAAGGGCGCCCCCACGTGATCGGTGAACTCCAGCGGTGCCGCACCCGTGCCGCCTTCGGCCCCGTCGACGACGATGAAGTCCGGCCAGAAACCGGTTTCACGCATGGCCTTGACCATCGCGAACCACTCCCAGGGGTGGCCCATGCAGAACTTGAAGCCCACCGGCTTGCCACCCGAGAGCTGCCGCAAGCGCTCGATGAACTGCATCATCTCGGTGGGCGTCGAGAAGGCGCTGTGCCGCGCGGGCGAGACGCAGTCCTGCCCCACCGGCACCTCGCGCGCTTCGGCGATCTCGGGCGTCACCTTCGGGCCTGGCAGCAGGCCGCCGTGGCCGGGTTTGGCTCCCTGGCTGATCTTGAGTTCGATCAGCTTGACCTGAGGCTCGCGCGCGTTGGCGGCGAAGCGGGTTTCGTCGAAATGGCCATCGGCGGTGCGGCAACCGAAGTAGCCTGAGCCGATCTCCCAGATCAGGTCGCCGCCCGGCTCGCGGTGGTAGCGGCTGATCGAGCCTTCGCCGGTGTCATGAGCGAAGCCACCTTTGCGGGCGCCGCCGTTGAGGGCCAGCACGGCGTTGGCGCTCAAGGCGCCGAAGCTCATCGCCGAGATGTTGAAGATGCTGGCGCTGTAAGGCTGGGTGCACGACGAGCCGCCCGCGCCGATCGTCACGCGGAAATCGTGCGAGGGCAGCTGGGTCGGGCTGATCGAGTGGCTGAGCCATTCGTAGCCATTGGCCCCGACGTCGCGCTGCGTGCCGAAGGGCCGCTTGTCGGGCTCGCCCTTGGCGCGCTGGTAGACGAGCGAACGCTGCTGGCGTGAAAAGGGCGCCGCTTCGTTGTCGCTTTCGATGAAGTACTGGCGGATCTCGGGGCGGATGAACTCCAGCAGGTAGCGCATGTGCCCGATGACCGGGTAGTTGCGCAGCACCGAGCGGGCACGCTGGCGCATGTCGTTGAAGCCCAGCAGCACCAGCCCGCCACCGACGACGATGAGCAGGCCGGCCGCCCACCCTGGCGCACGCGCCCAGCGACACAGGCCCCAGGCCAGCAGCAGCCAGGCCATGGCCCACGCCGCATAGCGGATGGGCAGGTGCTCGTTGAGTCGGATCAGCCAGCGCGGCATGGGGGCTCCTCGGTTCTTGTCTGCGCCAGCCAGCCGGGCAGGCAGGCAGGCGGCATGCGCCCTCAATGTAGCCAAACGCCCTCCACCATCCGAAAAGAAAAGCCGGGCTTCCCCAGCGCAACCCTTGCGATGCCTCGGCCTGGCCTCGGCTGTCACCAGGTGGCAAATGCGGCTACACTTGCACCCAGCGCCGATTTGTCCCGGCCAGGAGTTTCGGCTCCCGGCCCACGACGGTTCCGAATTGCGGGCGCTTTAAAAATGCCGCTAAAGAGGTCGCTGCCACCGGCCCCTGCTTCTTGCGCGGCCGGTTTTGTTTTTCCTGGGCCCTGCTCCATGTCAACTGGCATCGTCACGCCTGCCACGCTGCACTTCAGCGAGCCGCTGCGGCTGCAAAGCGGCGCGCAACTGCGCGACTACACCCTCGCCTACGAAACCCACGGCCAGCTCAACGCCGATGCCAGCAACGCCGTGCTGGTGTGCCACGCGCTCAACGCCTCGCACCATTTCGCTGGCCTGCACGCCGGCCCGGACGGCCAGCCGCTGCCCAAGAGCCAGGGCTGGTGGGACAACATGATCGGCCCAGGCAAGCCCGTGGACACCGACCGCTTCTTCGTCATCGGCATCAACAACCCGGGCTCGTGCTTTGGCTCGACAGGACCGATGCACACCAACCCGGACACCGGCAAGCCCTATGGCGCCGACTTCCCCGTGGTGACGGTCGAAGACTGGGTCAACGCCCAGGCCCGCGTGCTCGACGCATTGGGCGTCCAGCAGCTTGCGGCGGTGCTGGGTGGCAGCCTGGGCGGCATGCAGGCCCTGAGCTGGACGCTGCAACACCCCGACCGCGTGCGCCATTGCGTGGCCGTGGCCACCGCGCCGAAGCTGTCGGCACAGAACATCGCCTTCAACGAGGTGGCCCGGCGCGCCATCGTCACCGACCCCGACTTCCACGGCGGCCACTTCTACGAGCACGGCGTGGTGCCGCGCCGCGGCCTGCGCGTGGCGCGCATGATCGGCCACATCACCTACCTGTCGGATGACGTGATGGAAGAGAAGTTCGGCCGCGAGATGGTGGGCCGCGCCATTGGCGACGCCCCCGGCTACAGCACCCAGGACATCGAATTCCAGGTCGAGAGCTACCTGCGCTACCAGGGCGACAAGTTCAGCGACTACTTCGACGCCAACACCTACCTGCTGATCACGCGCGCACTCGACTACTTCGACCCGGCCCGCACGCACGGCGGCAAGCTGGCGGCGGCCATGGCCAAAGCGCTGGCCAAGTTCCTGGTCATCAGCTTCACCACCGACTGGCGGTTCTCACCCGCGCGTTCGCGCGAGATCGTCAAGGCGCTGGTCGACAACCGCCACGACGTGAGCTACGCCGAGATCGACGCCCCGCACGGCCACGACGCCTTCCTGCTCGACGACCCGCGCTACCACGGGGTGGTGCGCGCCTACTTCGAGCGCATTGCGCAGGAGGTGCGCGCATGACCACGCCCACCCTCCAGGCTTCGCGCCAGACCTTCCACCGCATCATCGCGGAGCTGATCCCGCGTGGCTCGCGCGTGCTCGACCTGGGCTGCGGCAGCGGCGAATTGCTGGCCCTGTTGCGCGACGAGCGCGGGTGCACGGGCTATGGCATCGAGCTCGACGACGCGCAGGTGATGGCCTGCGTGGCGCGCGGCATCAACGTCATCCAGCACAACCTCGAAGAAGGCCTGGCCCTGTTCGAGGACAACAGCTTTGACGTGGTGCTGCAGCTCGACACGCTCCAACACCTGCGCAACACCGAAGCCATGCTGCGCGAGACCGCCCGCATCGGGCGCGTGGGCCTGGTGAGCTTCCCCAATTTCGCGCACTGGCCGCACCGACTCAGTGTGTTGCGCGGGCGCATGCCCGTCACGCGTGCACTGCCCTACCAGTGGTACGACACGCCCAACATCCGCGTGGCCACCTTCGCCGATTTCGAGGTGCTGGCGCGGCGCAACGGCTTGCGCATCGTGGAGTCGTTCGGGTTGCACGAAGGCGAGGTGGTGCGCCATTGGCCGAACCTGATGGCCAGCTCGGCGGTGTTCCAGTTCGAGCGGGCCTGAGCTCGCCCGCAGGCGGGGCACGGACCCCCAAAAAAAAGGGGCGCCCCCCGCCAAGGGGGCGCCCAAACGCTCTGGTCAAACAAACGGTCCGAAGACCGCAGGCCCCTCGTGCTGCCTGGCTCGTGTCTGGCGGGCGCCAGCTGAGAGAACCAATCAGCGAACCCACATGAGCATATGCATTTGGCGTGCCAACCATGCATGGGGGTTTCACGCGACCGGGGCCAATGCGCCGGGCATGCATCACAAAACAGGCGCCCACAAAAAAAGGCGCCCGCAGGCGCCTTTCATGAGGTCTGTCTCGATGGGCCTCTCGGCCCACGCGATCAGAAGGTGTGCTTGACGCCCACGGCGATGGCACGGCCCGACTTCTCGTCGGTGATCTTCTCCTGGGAGAAAGCGGCGAACACGCTGGTGCGCTTGGACAGGGCGTGGTCGTAGCCCAGCGAGAGGATCTTGCTGGAGTAGTCATCGTCGTTGACGACTTGGTACTTCGACTGGCCGTAGGAAGCCAGGACCGAGCCCGATGCGGTGACGGGGATGCTCACGCCCAGTTGCCACACCTTGGCCTTGTCGACTTCGGCATTGAACAGATCGTTGGCGTAGTACTTGAACTGCGAATACTGGCCGAAGGCCTTGAGCACGCCGAAGTCGTAGCTGGTGCCGAGGTTGGCAGCGCGGAAGTTCTTGAACACCGGCAAAAGATCAACACCCGCAGAGGTGGTGGTGACCTTGCCCGACTTGCCGCCGTCCACGTACACGGCCATCGCGCTGAACGGGCCATTGTTGTAGGAAACGCTGGCGGTGTAGCTGTTGCTGGTGTCAGAGCTGCTCGACTCCTTGGCCAGGAATTGCAGGCTGGCAGCGAAACCAGCGATCACCGGGGTTTCGTAGGTGACCGAGTTGGCCCAGCCGGTGTCGCCTTGCGACAGCGCGTAGGTGCCAGGTGCACTGATGCTCGTCGAGCCCAGGTCATAGAAATGACGCATGGTGGGCGAGAAGGTCATCGAGCTGCCGAACGGGTTGTACAGCAGGCCGGAGGTGAACAGGGCGTTGTCGTACTGACCCACGATGACCTTACCGAAGCCGCCGCTCAGGCCGACCCAAGAGGCACGGCTCCAGAACTGACCAACCTGGTTGGGCACGTTGGCACCGGTGTCACCGCCGACGAAGGATTCGAGCATGAACTCGGCCTTCAGGCCGCCGCCCAGGTCTTCAACGCCGGAGAAGCCGATGAAGCTGGTCATCATGTCGCCGCTCTGAACCTTGGTGGTGCTCTTGCCACCGGCAGCGGACTTGTAGGAGCCGAAGTCAGCTTCCAGGTAGCCGTACAGCTTCACGCTGGACTGGGCTTGGGCGGCGCCGACCAGGGCCAGCAGGGCGGCAGCAGCCACCAGATTCTTCTTTGCAAACATCAAGAGTTCTCCTAGCAATGGGAAGAAGGTTGGAATCCTGCACCGGGAGCAAGTGGGGCCTCCTGATGCCGTGGATTTTGTTGGGACGGTCTGTCCTCGTCGGTCATTTAAGCAAGAATCATGCTCACTTGAAAACCCCGAATGTTGCGTTGAGGCAACACCCGGCAACATCGAGCACGGCGGACAACAGCAAGCCTCGGGCCAGGTGCTCGTGCGCCCGAAAAAAAAGCGCCCCCGAAGGGGCGCTTTCAACTCTGGTGCTTTGGTTCAGTAGAAGGGCGCGTGATCAGAACGCGTGGCGCACACCGACCGAGTAGTTGACGATGGACTTGGAGCCGCTTTCGTCCCCCACCGTTGCCTTGGCCTTCTCGCTGAGGATGGCCGTGTAGACGCTGGTGCGCTTGGACAGGGCGTGGGTGTAGCCCAGCGACAGGTCGCGGGTCTTGAACGACACGTCGTCCACGCTGACCTTGGTCTGGCCGAACGAGGCCAACACGGTGCCGTTGGCGCCCACGGGAGCCGACACGCCCAACTGGAAGAACTTCGGCGTGACCGAACCTTCTTCGTTGCGCTGGGTGTACTTGTCGCGGCCGTACTGAGCGAAGGCCTTAACCGCGCCGAAGTCGTAGGAGGCGCCGGCCAGCCAAGCCTTGTCCTTGACGGCGCTGGCGGTGGCGTCCGTCGAGCGCACTTCACCGTAAACCAGCGAGGCAGCGAACGGGCCTGCTACGTAACCCACGCTCAGGTCGTAGGCGCCGCCGTTGTAATTGCCAGTGGCCACCGAGCCCTTGCCGGCTTCCTTGGCGCTGTATTGGGCGGCAAAGGTCAGGCCCGACAGGTTGGGCGAGGCGTAGGCCACGGTGTTCGACCAGCTGCCATCGGTGGAGGGCAGATCGAACCCAGGCTGCAACTGGCTGATCAGGTTGCCCAGTTGGCCCTTGCCCAGACCCAGGCGAGCCGACGGCGAGTAAACGGCCGAGCTGCCGAAGGGATTGAAGGCAGCCGACTCGAGCTTGAACAGGCTCTCGATGCGGCCCAGGCTGACGGTGCCGAAACCACCCGACAGACCGACCAAGGCGTTCTTGCTGAAGAGGTTGGAGCCCGCGGCGCCCGTGTCGACGGCGATGGGGGCCTCCAGCTTGAACAAGGCCTTGAGACCACCACCCAGGTCTTCTTCGCCACGCATGCCGAAGAAGCTTTCGTACAGGTCCGAAGAGTCAACCTTGGTTGCGCCAGACTTGGAGATGCCGGTCAGGTTGCCAAAGCCGTCAACTTCGACGTCCAGCGTCTGCTTGCGGCCGATGGAGGCGTCCAGGTTGCCGTACAGGGTCACGGACGATTGGGCCATGGCGGAGGTGGCAGCAGCCAGGGCGGCCAGAGCGATCAGGTGCTTTTTCATACAAGTTCTCCTTCAGGGTTTTGCACCAACAGCGTGCATCCGAGGCGTTCAGGGCAAACATTGCCATCTGAGATCGGACAAAACGGCGCCGGGGTGTGCCCGATTGTGTTGGGTTTCAGCGCAAAACCGAGGAGGAACCCCTGGGGTTAAACGAACGTTTACCCCACTTTGGGGCGCTTTCGCACCAAATTGGTTGCAACTTCGCCACGTTCGCCCCGCCCCCCGGGCGGCCCATCAACGCTGCCAGACCGCCAGGATCTGCTCGCCGTAGGCCTCGAGCTTCTTGGCGCCGACGCCGCTGACGGTGGCCAGCTCACCCAGGGTGGTGGGTGCCAGGCTGGCCATCTCGGCCAGGGTGGCATCGTGGAAGACGACGTAGGCCGGCAGGTTGTGCTCGCGCGCCACCTGGGCTCGCCAGGCCTTGAGCAGTTCGTAGCGGGCCAGCGCGTCGCCGTCGAGCGGGATGGGCGGCGCCGAGGCCTTGCCCCGGGCCGGCTTGCTGCGCGAGCCGGGTTCGGCCGCCTGCTTGAGCGTGATCGACACCTCGCCCTTGAGCACCGCTCGGGCGCTGGCGCTCAAACCCAGGGTGTTGAACTCACCTTCCGCCACGACATGGCCCAGCGCGATGAGCTGGCGCAACACGGCACGCCACTGCGCCTCCGACAGGTCGGATCCGATGCCGAAGGTGCTGAGAGACTCGTGCCCATACTGCGCCACCTTGTCGGTGCGCCGGCCGCGCAGCACGTCGATGAGGTGGCCGGCGCCGAAGCGCTGCTGGCCGTGCTGCCAGAAGCGGTAGATGCCGCTGAGCAGTTTGCGGGCGGCTTCGGTGCCGTCCCAGGTCTGGGGTGGGTGCAGGCAGTTGTCGCAGTTGCCGCAGGGCTGGCTGGCTTCGCCAAAGTAGGCGAGCAGGCGCACGCGGCGGCAGTCGTGGGCCTCGGCCAGGGCCAGCAGGGCGTCGAGCTTGGCGCGCTGCACGCGCTTGAAGTCTTCGTGCGCCGGGCTTTCGTCGATCATGCGGCGCTGGTTGACCACGTCGGCCAGGCCGTAGGCCAGCCAGGCCTCGGCATCGGCGCCATCGCGGCCGGCGCGGCCCGTCTCCTGGTAGTAGGCCTCGATGTTCTTGGGCAGGTCGAGGTGGGCCACGAAGCGCACGTCGGGCTTGTCGATGCCCATGCCGAAGGCGATGGTGGCCACCATGACCAGGCCTTCCTCGCGCAGGAAGCGGTCCTGGTGGCGCTGGCGCACGCCCGCGTCCAGCCCCGCGTGGTACGGCAGGGCCGAGATGCCCTGCTCTTTCAGCCACTCGGCGGTGTCTTCCACCTTCTTGCGGCTTTGGCAGTAGACGATGCCGGCCTCGCCCTCGTGCTCGTCGCGGATGAAGCGCAACAGCTGCTGGCGCGGGTTGTCCTTCTCGACCAGGGCGTAGCGGATGTTGGGCCGGTCGAAGCTGC
This sequence comes from Burkholderiales bacterium RIFCSPHIGHO2_01_FULL_63_240, assembly GCA_001770725.1. GTDB lineage: Bacteria > Pseudomonadota > Gammaproteobacteria > Burkholderiales > Burkholderiaceae_C > Aquabacterium. The sequence goes on along the minus strand of MERU01000007.1, from coordinate 437,793 downwards.
TGATGAAGACGCGGGCGGCGTGCAGGTCCAGGCGCGTGACCATGTCGGCGCGGGTCTGGTCGTCGGCGGTGGCGGTGAGTGCCACGCGCGGCACGTCGGGGTAGCGCTCGTGCAGCAGGCTCAGCTGCAGGTAGTCTTCGCGGAAGTCGTGGCCCCACTGGCTGACGCAGTGGGCTTCGTCGATGGCGAAGAGGCTGAGCAGGCCGCGCTCGTGCAGGCTGGCCAGTTGGGCCTGGAAGCGCGGGTGGGTGACGCGCTCGGGCGCCACGTAGAGCAGCACCAGCCGGCCCGACATCATCTCGCGCTCGATGTGCTGGGCCTCGTCGTTGCTCAAGGTGCTGTTGAGGAAGGCCGCGTGCACGCCCACTTCCTCGAGCGCGCCGACCTGGTCGTGCATCAGCGCGATCAGCGGCGAGACCACGATGGTCACGCCCAGGCCACGGCGGTGGCGGGCAATGGCGGGCACCTGGTAGCACAGGCTCTTGCCGCCGCCCGTGGGCATCAGCACGAGGGCGTCGCCACCCGAGGCCACCTGGTCAACAACGGCGGCTTGCTGCCCACGGAAGGCGGCGTAGCCGAACACCTCTTGCAGGATGCGCAGGGGTTCAGCGGACAAAGAGGCCGATGAGGGGGTGGGCAGGGGTTCGGGCAGGGCGGACACGCGAAGGGGGCAGGCAGGCAGAGCCCCGATTGTCGCCCCTGGCGGGCCCTTCGCTCACCGGTGGGCCTTCCCTCGTTGGAACGACCGCTGTTGAGGGGCGCTGCTTTCGGCCACACCGCCTGCCGAAAGCAGCCCGGGATTCAAACCTGGAAGAAGGCCACCGCCCCGCGCAGGCTTTCCGACTGCTGGCGCAGGGAAGCCGCGGCCGCGGCCGCTTCTTCGACCATGGCCGCGTTTTGCTGCATGGTCTCGTCGATGGCGCTGACGGCTTCGCTGATCTGGCCGATGCCGCTGGCCTGCTCGCGCGCCGAGGTGCTGATCTCGGCAACGACCTGCTGCACACGGCGCACCGCCTCGACGGCATCGAGGATGGTCTGGCCGGCTTCGGCCACCAGGCCGTTGCCGCGCTCGACGCTGCTGACGCTGCCCTGGATGAGGTCCTTGATCTCGCGCGCGGCGGTGGCGCTGCGCTGGGCCAGGGCCCGCACCTCGGAGGCCACGACCGCGAAGCCACGGCCTTGCTCGCCCGCGCGCGCGGCTTCCACGGCCGCGTTCAAGGCCAGGATGTTGGTCTGGAAGGCGATGCCATCGATCACGCCGATGATGTCGGCGATCTTGCGCGAGCTGGCGTGGATGGCGCCCATGGTTTCGACCACCTGGCCCACGACCGCGCCACCGCGTTCGGCCACCACCGTGGCCTGGTCGGCCAGTTGTCCAGCCTGCGCCGCGTGGCTGGCGGACTGCTGCACACCGGCGCTGAGCTGCTCCACCGAGGCGGCGGTTTCCTGCAGGCGCGAGGCCTGCTGCTCGGTGCGCAGCGAGAGGTCCTGGTTGCCCACGGCGATCTCGTGCGAGGCGTGCGCCACGGTTTCGGCCGAGGTGCGCACCTGCGTGACCACACCGCGCAGGCTCTCGTTCATGCGGATGACGGTGGCCACGAGGTGGCTGAGTTCGTCACGGCCCTGGGCGTTGAGCTGGCGGTCGAGCCGGCCGGCGGCCACATCGGCGGCGGCTTGCAGCACCTCGCCCAGCGGGCGGGTGATGCTGCGCAGGATCAGCCAGCTGGCGGCCGAGCCCACGGCCAGGCCAATGACCAGCAGCACGCCGATGCCCGAGAGCACCTGAGCGGTCGCGGCCTGTGCGGCCGCCTGGGCGCTGGCCTGGCGCTGCTGGCTGAGCTCGAACACGGCGGCCACGAGCTTGTCGAGTTGCGCGGTGGGTTCGCGGTCACGGCCCTTGACCGCCTTGTCGACCGCCTGGGCGCTGCCCGACGGGTCGGCCAGGTCAAAGCCCTTGAGGGCCGCCAGGTAGCTCTGCTGCAGCGCGGCCAGCGACTCGCGCGAAGCCTTGACGGGCGCGGTGTCCAGGCCCATTTGACCGTAGAGTGTCTCCAGCTCGGTCAGGCGGGCAGCGACCTCGGCACCCTCCTTCTCGAAGGCCTTGCGGTACTTGTCATGCGCCTCGCTCTGGTGGCTGCGCAGCAGCAGGTTCTTCCACTCCTGCACCTGGATCTTGAAGCTGACCTGGGCGCTGCGGGCCAGGTCGATGGCGTGGGCGTGCTCCTGCGACATCGCATGGGCTTGTTCGATGTGGTGCGCGCTGTTGCGCATGGCCATCCAGCCCAGCCCACCCACCAGCAAGGTGATGAGCAGCAGCAAGGCGGCCAGCGCGGCGATGCGCGTGCCGATGGAGACTTGGTTGAGCGACATGGGGACCTCCGTTGGTCGGGCTCGGCAATCGGTGCCGGCCCCCGGTCGCGATCCTGCTGCGCCGCCCCGGCAAGGGGAATGCTGGCTTTTCGGCCAGAAACCGCCAAAGCTTGAGGTGCCGAACGGCTCAGCCGGCCTCGGTCGGCACCACCGCTTTCGTGTAAGCCTCCACGAACGCCGGGGGCATGCGGCGCACCTTGCCCTGGGCGATGTCGACGCAGACGAATTCGCTGCGGCCACGGAAAACGGTCTGCCCGCCCTCCAGGCGAATGAACTGGTAGTGGCGCTGCAGCGTCAGTTTGTCGGCACCGGTCAACCAGGTGGCCAGCACGATGCGCTCGCCCAGGCGGGTGGCCTGGATGTAGTTGAGCTCGTGCTGGCGCACCACCATGCCGTGGCCCAGGGCTTCGTATTCGGCCGGGCCCAGGCCCAGCGCGGCGGAATGCGCCCAGGCGATGTCTTCGAGCCACTGCAGGTAGACCACGTTGTTGGTGTGGCGCATGAGGTCTATGTGCTCGGGCGCCACCGTCACCAGCAGGGTGTGCGGGTTCGGGCGGTCCCAGGGCAGGTGGCTCAGGTCGTCGGCAGACATGGTCGTCATGGCATGGATGGGGCAGGCGGACTTCGATGATGCCATCGGCCGGGTCGGGCCGAGCCCACAAACTGAGTCAAACTTGGTTTTCATCCGGTCAAACCCTGATGATGTCCGATTCAACACCACCTTCCTTGGTGGCATGATGCCCTAATTCCTGAGTCAGACTCAACATGAGCGCCACGCTTCAACGACACCAACCCCGCCAGGCCCGCTCCGCCCAACGCGTGCAGGCCATCCTCGCCGCCGCCCGCCAGGTGTTTTCGGCCCAGGGCTTTCAGCGCGCGACCATGGCGCAGATCGCCGAGGCCGCCGGCGTCTCCGAGGCCACCGTCTTCACCTACTTCCCGGGCAAGCGCGAGCTGTGCATCCAGGTCATCACCGACTGGTATGACGAAATCAGCGGCGAGCTCGAGCGCGACCTGCCCCGCCTGCAAGGCGTGCACGCCAAGCTGGCCCACGTGGTGCGTGCCCACCTGGTGACCCTGTTGGCCGACGGATCGGGGCTGTGCGCCCTGGTGCTCAGCGAGGGCCGCGCCGCCGACCCCGAACTGGCCGCCGTGCTGGCCGAGTGCCGCCGCCGCTACACCGCGCCGCTGATGCAGGCCCTGGCCGAGGGCCAGGCCTCGGGCGATGTGCGCGCCGACATGCCGCTGCGCCTGCTGCGCGACCTGGTCTACGGCTCGATGGAGCACGTGCTGTGGGACGCCATCACCACCCAGAAGCGCCCGCGCATCGACACCACGGCCGAGCAGTTGACCGAGCTGATCTGGTCGGCCGTGATGCCGCGTGACACCTCGCTGGAAGCCCTGCGGCGCCTGCGAGACGAGGTGGCTGCGGCCTTGCGACAGGCCGAGCTCACCCCACCCCAACGCTGAATGGAGACCCCATGCCCGCGCTGACCACTCAGCTCAACCCACGCAGCGAGGCCTTTGAAGCCAACGCCTCGGCCATGCAGGCCCTGGTCGACGACCTCCAAGCCAAGCTGGCCACCGCAGCACAAGGCGGCGGCGAGGCCCCGCGCGCCAAGCACCTGGCCCGCGGCAAGCTGCTGCCTCGCGACCGCGTGGCCCAACTGCTCGACGCCGGCTCGCCTTTTCTGGAAGTCGCGCCACTGGCCGCCTTGAACGTGTACGACAACGCCGCCCCCTGCGCGGGCGTGATCGCCGGCATCGGCCGCGTGGCGGGCGTCGAATGCATGGTGGTGTGCAACGACGCCACCGTCAAAGGTGGCACCTACTACCCGCTCACGGTCAAGAAGCACCTGCGCGCCCAAGAGATCGCGCAGCAGAACCGCCTGCCCTGCATCTACCTCGTGGACTCGGGCGGCGCCAACCTGCCCAACCAGGACGAGGTCTTTCCTGATCGCGACCACTTCGGCCGCATCTTCTACAACCAGGCCAACATGAGCGCGGCCGGCATCCCGCAGATCGCGGTGGTGATGGGCTCGTGCACAGCAGGCGGCGCCTACATGCCGGCCATGAGCGACGAGACCATCATCGTGGCCAACCAGGGCACCATCTTCCTGGGTGGCCCGCCGCTGGTCAAAGCCGCCACGGGCGAAGAGGTGACGGCCGAGGACCTGGGCGGCGGCGACGTGCACACGCGCCTGTCGGGTGTGGCCGACCACCTCGCGCGCGACGACGAGCACGCGCTGGCCATCGCCCGGCGGTGCGTGGCGCGGCTGAACTGGCGCAAGTCCCCGGAGCTGTCTTTGGTCGCTCCCCGCCCGCCGCTGTTGGACGAAGCCGAGCTGATGGGCGTGATCCCGACCGACACCCGAAAGCCTTTTGACGTGCGCGAGGTCATCGCCCGCCTGGTCGACGGCTCCGAGTTCGACGAGTTCAAGGCCCGCTACGGCGCCACGCTGGTGTGCGGCTTCGCGCACATCGAGGGCATGCCGGTGGGCATCGTGGCCAACAACGGCATCCTGTTCTCGGAATCGGCCAACAAGGGCGCGCACTTCATCGAGCTGTGCTGCCAGCGCAAGGTGCCGCTCGTGTTCCTGCAGAACATCACCGGCTTCATGGTGGGCCGCAAGGTCGAGAACGAGGGCATCGCGCGGGCAGGCGCCAAGATGGTGACCGCCGTGTCGTGCGCGCAAGTGCCGAAGTTCACCGTCGTCATCGGCGGCAGCTTTGGCGCGGGCAACTACGGCATGTGCGGGCGCGCCTTCAACCCGCGCTTTGTGTGGATGTGGCCGAACGCGCGCATCAGCGTGATGGGTGGCGAACAGGCCGCCAGCGTGCTGGCCACCGTCAAGCGCGACGGCATCGAGGCCAAGGGCGGACAGTGGAGCGCGGGCGACGAAGCCGCGTTCAAGGCCCCCATCCGCGACCAGTACGAGGCGCAAGGCCACCCCTACTACGCCACCGCCCGCCTGTGGGACGATGGCCTGATCCGACCCACCGACACCCGCCGCGTGCTGGCCCTGGCTTTGAGCGCCAGCCTCAACGCCCCCATCCCCGAGACGCGTTTCGGCGTCTTCCGCATGTGAGGAGATGCACATGACCGCTTTGTTCGATGCTTCATCGCTGCAGCACCTGGATGTCCAACGCCTGGGGGCTGTCGCCACCGTGCGCCTGAACCGCCCCGATGTGCGCAACGCCTTCCACGCCGACACCGTGGCCGAGCTCACGCAGGTCTTCGCCTCCTTCCAGGACGACGCCGGGCTGCGCGCCGTGGTGCTCGGCTCGACGGGCGTGGCCTTTTGCTCCGGCGCCGACCTGAACTGGATGCGCCAGACCGCCGACTACAGCTGGGTGGACAACCACCGCGACGCTTCGCGCCTGGCCAACATGCTGTGGACGCTGACCTGCTGCCCCGTGCCGGTGATTGCCGAGGTGCAGGGCGACTGCTACGGCGGCGGCGTGGGCCTGGTGTCGTGCTGCGACGTGGTGGTGGCCGCCGAGCCCGCACAGTTCTGCCTGTCAGAAGCCAAGCTGGGGCTGATCCCGGCCACCATCAGCCCTTACGTGATCCACGCCATCGGCGAGCGCGCGGCGCGGCGCTACTTCGTGACGGCCGAGCGCTTCTCTGCCGAACGCGCGCAGGCGATGGGCCTGGTGCACGAGGTGGTGGCCCTGGAGGACCTGGCCCAGACCACCCACGGCATCGTCCAGTCCATCTTGCGCAACGGCCCGAACGCCGTGCGCGAATGCAAGACCCTGGTGCGCGAAATCGGCAGCCGCCCGATCACGCACGAGCTGCGCGACGTGACCGCACGCCGCATCGCCGACGTGCGCGCCAGCGACGAGGGCAAGGCCGGCCTGAACGCCTTCCTGACGCGCAGCACACCGCCCTGGGTGACCGGGAGCTGAGGTCCACCATGTTCACCAAGATCCTCATTGCCAACCGCGGCGAAATCGCCTGCCGCGTGGCCGCCACCGCCAGGCGCCTGGGCATCCGCACCGTCGCCGTGTACTCGCAGGCCGACGCCCACGCCCGCCACGTGCAGGCTTGCGACGAAGCCGTCTGCATCGGCCCGGCCAGCCCGCGCGAGAGCTACCTGCGCGCCGACCGCATCCTCGAAGTGGCCCAGGCCACGGGCGCGCAAGCGGTGCACCCCGGCTACGGCTTCCTGTCCGAGAACGAAGGCTTCGCCCAGGCCTGCCTGGAGGCCGGCATCGCCTTCATCGGCCCGCCGCCTTCGGCCATCGCGGCCATGGGCAGCAAGTCGGCGGCCAAGGCCTTGATGGAACAAGCCGGCGTGCCCCTGGTGCCCGGCTACCACGGCGACGAGCAAGCGGCCGACTTCCTGCTCGCACAGGCCGAGCGCATCGGCTTTCCGGTGTTGATCAAGGCCAGCGCGGGCGGTGGCGGCAAGGGCATGCGCATCGTGCGGCAGGCCGACGAATTCGCCGCGGCGCTCGTGTCATGTCAACGCGAGGCCCAAGCCAGCTTCGGTGACCAGCATGTGCTGGTCGAGCGTTACGTCACGCAGCCCAGGCACATCGAGATCCAGGTCTTTGCCGACACGCATGGCAACGTGATCCACCTGGGCGAGCGCGACTGCTCGGTGCAGCGCCGCCACCAGAAGGTGCTGGAAGAAGCCCCCGCGCCCGGCATGACGCCCGAGCTGCGCGCACAGATGGGCGCCGCCGCCGTGGCCGCCGCGAAAAGCGTGGGCTACGTGGGCGCGGGCACGGTCGAGTTCATCTGTGAACAAGACGGCAAGTTCTATTTCATGGAGATGAACACGCGCCTGCAGGTCGAGCACCCGGTGACCGAGGCCGTCACCGGCCTGGACCTGGTCGAGTGGCAGCTGCGCGTGGCTTCGGGCGAGCCGCTGCCGCTCACGCAGGCCCAAGTCACCATCACCGGCCACGCCATCGAAGCACGCATCTGCGCCGAACAGCCCGAGGCCGGCTTCCTGCCGGCCATCGGCACCCTGCGCACGATGCGCACGCCCGAAGCCAGCGCCTTTTGCGTCGCCCCCGTGCGCATCGACAGCGGCGTGGCCGCGGGCGACGCCATCTCGCCGCACTACGACTCGATGATCGCCAAGCTCATCGTGCACGGCGCGGACCGCCAGCAGGCATTGGCCCGCATGCAAGCCGCGCTGGCCGAGCTGCAGGTCACCGGCCTGCACCACAACGTGGGTTTCCTGCGCAAGCTGGTGGGCACCGAGTCGTTCAGCCAGGCCCGCCTGGACACGGCACTGATCGAGCGCGAACACGAAGCGCTGTTCGGCCATGTTGACGAACAGGCCCTGACCCAGACCGCGCTCATCGCAGCCAGCCTGCGCTGGTGGCAGGACCAGCTTGCGCCCCGTGCCGATGAACCCTGGTCGCGCGCCGATGGCTGGGCCCTGCACGGCGCTCAGCGCCACGTCCTGCGCTGGCAAACCAGCGGCGACACCCACCGCGTGGCCATCACGCAGGAACGCGATGGCCGGCTGTCGGTTCAGGTCTCGCACGCCACGGCCGACACGCTGGGGCAGCTGCAACCCGACCCCGCCCTGCCCCACCGCGTCCGCACCAGCAGCGGCTTTTCGGCCCACGTCGACCGCCATGGCGACACCTTCGACGCCTTCACCACGCCAGGCCACCTGAGCCTGCGCTGGCTCGACCCGCTGCAGCAGCAGGACGACCAGGCCGCCCACGCCGGCCAGGTCACCGCCCCCATGCCCGGCAAGGTGGTGGCCCTGCTCGTCAACCCGGGCGACGAGGTCAAGGCAGGCCAGCCCCTGGTCGTCACCGAGGCCATGAAAATGGAACACACCCTGACCGCCCCGCGCGACGGCCGCGTGGCCGAGCTGCTTTGCCGCGTCGGCGACCAGGTGCCCGAAGGCGCCGAGCTGCTGCGCATCGAATCGGAATGAACATGCTGCCCACCCACGTCACCCTCGTCGATGTCGGCCCACGCGATGGCCTGCAGAACGAATCCCAACCCGTGCCCGCGGCCACCAAGGTCGAGCTGGTGCACCGCCTGCAATCGGCCGGCCTGCGCGAGATCGAGGTCACCAGCTTCGTGAGCCCCAAGTGGGTGCCGCAGATGGGCGACAACGCCGAGGTCATGGCCGGCATCGCCCGCCAGGCCGGCGTGCGATACAGCGTGCTCACGCCCAACATGAAGGGCTTCGAGGGCGCGCTGGCTGCGAAGGCCGATGAGGTCGTCATCTTCGCGGCCGCCAGCGAGGCCTTCAGCCAGCGCAACATCAATTGCTCCATCGCCGAATCCATCGAGCGCTTCCGACCGGTGGCCGAGGCCGCGCGGGCGCATGGCATGAAGGTGCGCGCGGCCGTGTCCTGCGCTTTGGGCTGCCCCTACCAGGGCGAGGTGGGCATCGATGCCGTCGACGACGTGGTGCAGCGCCTGCTGGACATCGGCAGCCACCACATCGGCATCGCCGACACCATCGGCGTGGGCACGGCCGGCCGCGTGCAGCGCGTCATGGAGGCCGCAATGAAGCGCGTGCCCCTGGCCGAGCTCAGTGGCCATTTCCACGACACCTATGGCCAGGCGCTGGCCAACATCTACGCCTGCCTGCAACTGGGCGTGCACACCTTCGACGCCAGCGTGGCCGGTCTGGGCGGCTGCCCTTACGCCAAGGGCGCCACCGGCAACGTGGCCACGGAAGACGTGGTCTACCTGCTGCACGGGCTGGGCATCCAAACCGGCGTCGACCTGGACGCGCTGGTGGACGCCGGCGCATTCATCTCCGACGCATTGGGCCGGCCCACGGCTTCTCGCGTGGCGCGCGCCACCCTGGCCAAGCGCGCACGCGGCGCCAACGCTTGAGCCCCCCGCCCCACCGAACCCGTTCAACGCTCACAGAACCAGACCCGAGGAGACCCACCATGACCCTGCCCGGCCTGAACCACCACCTTGGCGACGACATCGATGCCCTGCGCGAAGCCGTGCGCGCCTTCGTGGACAAGGAGCTCGCGCCCCGCGCCGCCGACATCGACCGCGACAACCTCTTCCCCTGCGACATGTGGAAGAAGCTGGGCGACCTCGGCCTGCACGGCCTGACGGTGTCCGAGGAGTACGGTGGCACCAACCTCGGCTACCTGGCCCACATGGTGGCCATGGAAGAGGTCAGCCGCGGCAGCGCCTCGGTGGGCCTGAGCTACGGCGCGCACTCCAACCTGTGCGTCAACCAGATCCACCGCAACGGCACCGAAGCGCAAAAGCAAAAATACCTGCCCAAGCTCATCAGCGGTGACTTCGTGGGCGCGCTGGCCATGAGCGAGCCCAACGCCGGCTCCGACGTGGTCAGCATGAAGCTGCGCGCCGACAAGAAGGGTGACCGCTACGTGCTCAACGGCAGCAAGATGTGGATCACCAACGGCGGCGACGCCGACGTGCTCGTCGTCTACGCCAAGACGGACCCGGAAGCCGGCGCCAAGGGCATGACCGCCTTCCTCATCGAAAAAGGCATGAAGGGCTTCAGCAAGGGCCAGCACCTCGACAAGCTGGGCATGCGCGGCTCCAACACCTTCCCGCTGTTCTTCGAGGACTGCGAGGTGCCGGCCGAGAACGTGCTGGGCGGCGAAGGCCATGGCACCAAGGTGCTCATGAGCGGGCTGGACTACGAACGCGCCGTGCTCTCGGGCGGCCCGCTCGGCATCATGCAGTCGGTGATGGACCACGTGATCCCCTACATCCACGAGCGCAAGCAGTTCGGCCAGGCCATTGGCGAGTTCCAGCTGCTCCAAGGCAAGATCGCCGACATGTACACCGTGCAGCAGGCCGGGCGCTCGCTGGCCTACACGGTGGCCAAGAACCTCGACGCGCTGGGCAGCCAGCACGCCCGCCACGTGCGCAAGGACTGCGCCGCCCTCATCCTCTGGACGGCCGAAAAAGCCACCTGGATGGCTGGCGAAGGCATCCAGATCTTCGGTGGCAACGGCTACATCAACGATTACCCCCTGGGGCGCCTGTGGCGCGACGCAAAACTTTACGAAATCGGGGCCGGCACCAGCGAGATTCGGCGCATGTTGATCGGCCGAGAGCTGTTCAATGCCACGTCATGACGCGCGGGCTGCCTTCGTGTCGCGCAGGGTGCCCTCAGGAAGCCCCGTGAGCCCCTAGCATCCGATCCAGATCAAATCTGGAACCCGCCAAGGGTCCGCGACACGGAGACAGACATGAGCCAGCAAGCCCTGAACAACGCCAAGGAACTCGTTGCCCGCGAAAAGCTCGATTTCGGCCTGGACGGCGACCTGCCGCGCTGGTGGTACGAGAACAACCCCTACAAGTCGCGCCTGATCGACGCGCTGCAGGCAGCCTTCCCGGACGGCGAGCGCTACTTCATCTCGTGCGTGCGCGCCTTCCGCGAGCAAACCACCGACCCCAAGCTGCTGGCGGAAATCAAGACCTTCATCCGCCAGGAAGGCCAGCACGGCATCGTGCACTCCAAGTACAACCAGCGCCTGCGTGAGCAAGGCATGGACATCGACGCCATCGTCGACTTCATCAACGACAACAACGAATTCCACAACAAGCACTTCTCGAAGGAATACAACCTGGCGCTGACCGCCGCCTTCGAGCATTTCACCGCCATGCTGGCCGAGATCTTCTTCGTCAAGAAGGAAACCATGGCCAACGCCGACCCGAAGCTGCGCGCCATGATGGCCTGGCACGCCGTCGAAGAGATGGAGCACAAGGCCGTGGCCTACGACGTCATGCAGCAAGTCGCCAAGGTGGGCTACTTCAAGCGCTGCCTGGCCATGCTGCACGTCACGGTCTTCCTGAGCGTGCTGACCCTGCGCTTCACCAACCGCCTGCTCAAGAACGACGGCTTCTCCTTCGGCCAGCGCATGTGGATGATGGCCAAGTCGCGCTGGTGGCTGTTCGGCTACAAAGGCATCCTGTCCAGCCACGTGGGCACGCTGCTGGCCTACTTCAAGCCGGGCTTCCACCCCTGGCAGCAGGAAGCCATCCACAACTACGACGCCTGGGTCGAAACCTACGAGCGCACGGGCGACCCGATGGCCGCGGGCGCAGCGCTGTACCAGGCTGCCCACTGAGCACCGGCCTCACGGCACCAAGCGCCCCGCGGGGCGCTTTTTTCATGGGTGCAGGTCGGCGTCGGCGATCCAGTTGCCATGGAAGCCCGCCGGGATGCGCGCCGGGATGTGCACCACCGCCTGAGGTGGACCGGTGAAGTCATCGGCGTTGATCACATGGAACTCCGCGCGCCCGCTCTGGCGGTTGTGCACCAAGCCCACGAGCCAGCCGTCGTCCTCGGCGCCTTGCGCCTGGCGCGGCACGAACACGAACTCCCCTGGCACCGCGTGCGCCCCCAGGTCGTGCCGCAAGGTCTGGCGGGCCTGCAGGTCGTGGCGCAACAGGGGCAAACCGCCCTGCCTGCCATCGCCAAAACCCACGGCATAGGCGTAGCGGTAGGGCTCGCCCACCAGGCGCTCGTCCAGGCGCGGGAACTCCTGCGGCTGCTCGTGCAGCACCTCGCGCACCACCCGACCGCCGTCGGCCGGCATGGTCCAGCGCTCGAAGCGCGCGCCCGAGTCCATCTCGGGCCCCTGGCGCGAGCGATCGAACATGCGGCGGTGCGCCACCACGTCCATCACCACGCTGCCGTCGGGCAGGTCGAACGCGTTGCAAGGGTGGAAAACGAAACACGGATCGACGTCGTGCCAACGGATGTCACTCGCCTGGCCGTCCTTGGGCAGCAGCCCGACCCGAGCGGGGTGGCGATCGTTCCACGCATACGGGAAGGCCGAGAACGACAGCAGGCGCTTGAAGGAGAACGTCACCGGCAGGTCCAGCACGACGACGAAGCGACGGCTGATGGCGCAGTCGTGGATCATGGGCCCGTGCTGCACCGGGATGTCCACCACCCGGCTGAGCTCACCCTGCGGGGACACCCGCACGTACTGCACCTTGTTGCGCTTGAGCGCGTCGTAGCAGATGGCGTGCAACTCGCCGGTGTGCGGGTCGCGGTGCGGGTGGGCCGTGAAAGGCTGCTTGTTCGGGCTGTCGAAGGTGCCGTGCCGCACGCTCTCGAGCCGGGCGTCGAGCTGCACGGGCAGCATGCCCGCCTCGACCGAGGCCCAGACCCGACCCGCGTGGGCGTAGACGTTGGTGTTGACCACGTCGCCCACGCCATGGCGGGGGCCCGGCAGCAGCGGGCGCCCCAGGGCCTTGTGGGCGGTGTTGCTGCCCACATAGCGGCTGCGGTACCACTCGGCGCGCCCCTCTTTCAGGCGCAGGCCGTGCACCATGCCGTCGCCGATGAACCAGTGGTAGCGCTTCGGGTTGGGCTTGAGCGGGTTGGGGCCGATGCGGGCGTACACGCCGTTGAGAGCCGCCGGCAGCTCACCGACCACGCGCAAGGCGGTGGTTTCGGTCTCGCTGGGCACAGGCGCGAACACGTCGTCGAGGAAATCGGTCTGATCGGTGGACAGCGGACGGGGGGCGGTCCAGGGCAGGGTCAGGGACATGGTGGCTCCTTGTTGGCACCCGTGCGGTGCATGTTTACGCTGTGAACATGCGCATGACACCATGAAATGTGGACAATGTCAACATCATGGTTTCACCGCCCTCTCCGCACACCAAACCCGATCGGGCCTACCACCACGGCGATTTGCGCAACGCGTTGATCGACGCAGGCCTGACCGCGCTCGAAGCCCAGGACGCATCGGAGCTGAGCCTGCGCGCCCTGGCCCGTGAGCTCGGGGTGTCGGCCAACGCCGTGTACCGTCACTTCGCGGACAAGGAGGCCTTGCTGAGCGCCCTGGCCGCAGAGGGGTTCCGGCGGTTCGCGCGCGAGCAGCGCGAGGCCCGCGCCCAACTCGACACCGACCCGGCGGCCACCGGCCTGGGCTACATCCGCTTCGCGCAGCGCCACCCTGCCCTGTTCCGACTGATGTTCGGGCGCTTCACGCGGGCCTGCGACAACGCCGAGCTGCAAGAGGCGGCCCTGGCGGCCTTCGGGCAGTTGCTGGAGGACTCGCGAGCCAGCGGCCCGGCCGGTCAGGCGCAGCCCAACCCGGGTGCCATCGACGAGGCCACCATGCTGCGCGCCATCGCCCGCTGGAGCCTGGTGCACGGCCTGAGCCACCTGATGCTGGAAGGACAGCTGAGCTTTTTCGGGCCTGGCGCAGCCTCGGAGCAACTCGCCCAAGCGGTGCTGATGGCCTCGGGCATGGGCTCGGCGCCTCAGCCCCTGGGCAAACCGTCCACGAACGCCAGCAGCTGACCTGGTTGCATCGGCGTCCAGGGCTCGCCCAGCGTCAGCGGTTGTGTGGCGATGACGGCCACGCGGTCACCCGGCTGCGTCTGCTCGGCGAAATCGACCTCCACATCCTGGTCCTGCAGGCGCGCCACGCCGAAGGGGTGCTGGCGCACCAGGTGGTGCAGGTGCGTGCTGCAATGCACCCACAGCGCGTCACCCTGGCTGAGCAGGAAGTTGAAAGTGCCGTGCCGGGCCACCTGCGGCACCAGCTCGCGCAGCGTGTGCGTGAGCTCGTCGACATCGGGCAGGCTGGCGTGGCTCTTGGCCAGCTCCTGCATCAGCCAGCAGAAGGCGCGCTCGCTGTCGGTGTCGCCCACGGGGCGAAAGGCGGCGTGCAGCTTGGGGTGGAAGTCGACCAGGTTGCCGTTGTGCGCGAACACCCAGTAGCGGCCCCACAGCTCGCGCACGAAGGGGTGGCAGTTCTCCAGCCGCACCTCGCCCTGCGTGGCCTTGCGGATGTGCGCGATGACCTGCTTGCTCTTGATCGGGTAGCGCTTGACCAGGTCGGCCACGGGCGACTGGGCCGCCGGCAGGTGGTCAACGAAATGGCGCAGGCCCCGGCCCTCGAAAAAGGCGATGCCGAAGCCGTCGGCGTGCTCGGCCGAGCGCGTGGCAAAGCCGGAGAAGGAAAAGACGATGTCGGTGGGCTGGTTGCCGCTCATGCCCAGCAGCTGGCACATGGAAAAACTCCGCAAAGGCTGCGCCACAAGGGTCAAAGCACGCAGCCCCTGAGTGTAGGCGCCAGGCGGCTTTCATCCCCCGGGAGGAGGCGTTCTCGAAGGGGGTTCAGGCGGGTGGTCGGCCGGGTTGGCGGAGGTCATAATGCCTACCGCTAACCAACGGCACCCTTTTTAACCAACCATCTCTTTTCTGGAACCCCTGCCATGGCCTCCGTCAACAAAGTCACCCTCATCGGCAACCTGGGCCGCGACCCCGAAGTCCGCTACACCCCCAACGGCGCCGCCGTCTGCAATGTGTCCGTTGCCACCACGCGCAACTGGAAGGACAAGAACTCGGGCGACAAGGTCGAGGAAACCGAATGGCACCGCGTCGTCTTCTACGACCGCCTGGCTGAAATCGCTGGCGAGTACCTCAAGAAAGGCCGCTCGGTTTACGTCGAAGGCCGCCTGAAGACCCGCAAGTGGCAAGACAAGGACGGCAAGGACAACTACACCACCGAGATCGTGGCCGAGCAGATGCAACTGCTGGGTGGCCGCGAAGGTGGTGGCGGCGGCGGTGGTGGCGGCTATGGCGCCCAGGGGGGTGGGGACGAGTTCGGCGATGCGCCGGCACCCGCACCGCGTGCGGCGGCTCCCCGTCCGGCACCGGCCCCGCGGCCTGCCCCGGCGCCCGCACCGAAGTCGGCCACCGGCTTTGATGACATGGATGACGACATCCCGTTCTGATCACGGCCTCCTGAGCTGATTCAGGAAACAAGAAGCCCCAAGGCAATGCGCGCTTGGGGCTTTTTTCTTGATGACGCTGCCCTGCGCCGTGGCACGCCTGACTTAGATGGACGCAGCGTCGACGGGTCACCCCTGGCTGCTCTGACTCAGCAGCAACTGCCCAAGCAGCAGCTTCTGACTGACCCCCTCGAGGTCCCTCAAGCGGTCGGCCTGCCCGTCTTCGATCTTGAACAGGATCAGCTCGTTGATGCCGGCAACGGTCGCCAGAACCAGCTCGGGGTCGAGGGGCGGCAGGGCTGGCATCTGCTCGCGCTCGGCTTCATAAGCCGCCAGCAGCACATCGGCAAACTGCTGCAGCACCTCTCGCTTGGCCTTCATGCCTTCGGTGCCCAGGTACAGGATGTCGATGTACAAGCGCTTCATCAACGCCGACTGGCCCTGCATGAAGGTCAGGTAAGCCTGGGAACCCAGCTGGATCCGCTCCAAAGCGGAGAGCCCCACGGCCCCCGAGGCCTCCTTGAGCACGCCCAGCACCCGTGCGCTGTTCTCCCGGTACAGCGCCAGGAAGCAGGCTTCCTTGTTGGGGAAGTGTTGGTAGAAGGTCCGCTTGGACACCCCCGCCTCTCGCACCACATCGTCGGCATAGAGCTCCGACAGCGCTCGCTGCTCCAGGACCTTGGCCATGCCAGCGATCAGGCGGCTGCGCGGTGAAATGCCATCTTTCGTCAAGGCCATGGATGAGCGGGGAAACGCCAAAGCTGAGCGCCGATTATCGCGGTACACTTTTGTACCACTTTCCTCCGGTGTCGATGCGCCATGGCTTTGCAAAACGTTTGCCCCCCGTCAACCGCCCGTGTTTCCACCCAGGTCGCCATCGTCGGTTCGGGCTTCGGTGGCCTGGCCGCCGCCCATGAGCTGAAGCAGGCGGGCGTGGATGACTTCATCATCCTGGAGCGTGCCGGCGACGTCGGCGGGGTCTGGCGCGACAACAGCTACCCCGGGTGCGCCTGCGATGTGCAGTCCCACCTGTACTCGTTCTCTTTTGCGCCCAACCCCGATTGGAGCCGGGCCTTTTCACCCCAGGCCGAAATCCTGAGCTACCTGCAGCGCAGCGCCCGAGAGCTGGGCTTGATGCCCCACGTGCGGCTGAACCACGAGGTGTTGCAGGCCAAGTGGGACGAAGCCAGCGCGACCTGGCAGATCCAGACGAACCACGGCGAAGTGCACGCCCGGCACCTGGTGGGCGCCTTTGGCTCGCTGAGCGACCCCTTGATGCCCAAGCTGCCCGGCCTGGAGGACTTCCAGGGCGAGGTCTTCCACTCGGCCAACTGGCCCCGAGGTTTCCAGCCCAGGGGCAAGCGCATCGCCGTGGTCGGCACCGGCGCTTCGGCCTTGCAGTTCATCCCGGCCATCCAGCCGGAGGTGGCGCGGATGCACGTGTTCCAGCGCACGCCACCGTGGGTCCTGCCACGCCACGATGGCCCGATCTCGCCCACCGCACGCGCCCTGTTGCGCAAGCTGCCCTGGCTGCAGAAGCTGGCGCGGGCGCAGGTCTATGTCCACCGCGAAGCCCTGGCCCTGGGCTTCCTGCACCCGTGGCTGATGGCGCGCACACAGGCCAAGGCGCTCAGGCACATGCACGCCGCCGTCGCCGACCCGGCCTTGCGCCAAAAGCTCACGCCCGACTACACCCTGGGCTGCAAGCGGATCCTGATCTCGAACACCTACTACCCCGCGCTGGCACAGGCCAACGTCGAGGTCGTGACCGAGGGCATCCGGCAGGTGGTCAAGGACGGCGTCATCGGGCGCGACGGGGTCTTCAGGCCTGTGGACACGATCATTTACGGCACGGGCTTTCAGACCAAAGACCTGCCCTTCACCCACCTGATCCAGGATGACCAGGGCCGCACGCTGGCCTCGGCCTGGCGGGGCAGCCCTCAGGCCTACATGGGCACCACGGTGCACGGCTTCCCCAACCTGTACCTGCTGCACGGCCCCAACATCGGCTTGGGACACACCTCGGTGGTCTACATGCTCGAAGCGCAGGCCAGGCACATCGTGGGCGTGATCAAGCTGGCGCAAGCCAAGGGCTGCGCCGTGGTGGAGCCCACCGCGTCGGCGCAACAGCGCTTCGTGGCGCGCATCGAGCGGATGATGCGGGGCACCGTGTGGGTGGCGGGCGGTTGCGAGAGCTGGTACCTGGACGAGACCGGCCGCAACTCCAGCATCTGGCCGGGATTCACCTTCAGCTATGCGCGGGCCGCGAGCCAGGTCACCGAGCAGGACTACACCTGGCGTCGCCTGACCGCCTCGACGCCCGCGCCTGAGCGCACGAAGGCTGCCGCATGAGCGCATCGCGCTTGAAAGGGCACGTCCTGCGCGGGCTGGACCGCCTGCTGGATGCCGGCGACCACCTGCCCGGCGCAGGTGCCCATGCCGTCGATCGGCTCTCGCCTTTTCTTCAGGTGCTGCGAAGGCTTCGGCGCCTGGGTGCTCGCCCACGCACGCCCCAGGAGAACCGTCAACGCTTTCAGGCCGACATGGCGGCCTTTCGCACGGGCTTTGCCATCGGCTCGTCGCAAGACCTGTCCATCCCCACCGACCATGGCGAGCTGGCGGCCCGCCTGTACCGCCCCAGCACAGCCGCCATCAGCGCGCCGCTGACCCTGTTCTTCCACGGTGGCGGCTTCATCATGGGCGACCTGGACACCCATGACGACGCCTGCCGCCTGCTGTGCGAAGTCAGCGGCATGCCCTTGCTCTCGGTGGCCTACCGGCTGGCTCCCGAGGCCCCCTTCCCTGCCGCGGTGGACGACGCGATGGCCAGCGCCCGCTGGGCGCTGCAGCAGCTCGGTGCGCTGGGGGCCACCGGCCTGGCCCTGGGCGGCGACAGCGCCGGCGCCAACCTGGCCGCCGTGACGGCGTCGCGCCTGGCGCAGGCGGGGGAGCGTCTGGTCGCCCAGTTGCTGATCTACCCAGGCACCGACCTGTCGCGAACCTGGCCATCGCACGCGCGCTTCGGTGAGGGGCACTTCCTGGACCGGGCCGAACGGGCCACCTTCTACCAGGCCTACCTGGGCGATGTGCAGGCCCGAGCGACCGACCCACGGGTGTCCCCACTGCTGGCCGCCGTGCCGCCCGAGATGGCGCCCGCATTGATCGTCACCGCCGGCCACGACATGCTGGCCGACGAAGGACAAGCCTATGCCGATCACCTTCGTCGCGTGCGCACCCCGGTTGAACACCTGCACTTTGCCCGACTGGGCCACGCCTTCATCAACCTGGCCAGCGTTCACCGAGAGTCGCGCGCAGCGGTGGCGCACATCGCCCGCCAGTGGCGCGCGCTGGCTTTGACATCAACCAGGACATGACCATGAAGCCACCTGCACTGCGCGTGCTGATCACGGGCGCCGCCCGCGGCATTGGCGCCGAAACCGCGCGACAACTGGCTGCCCAAGGCGCCACCGTGGCACTGGTGGGCCTGGAGGCCGATCGGCTGGCCGCGCTGGCCAAAGAGCTGGGCCCGCAACATTGCTGGGCCGAATGCGATGTGACCGACCAGGACTCGGTGCAGCGTGCCGTGGACGCGGCACTGAACAAACTGGGCGGGCTGGATGTGGTGATCGCCAACGCCGGCATCGCCAGCAATGGCACCGTGGCCATCAGCCCCGTCGAAGCCCTCGCGAAGACGGTGGAGGTCAACCTGATCGGCGTCATCCGCACGGTGAGCGCCACCCTGCCAGCCCTCACGGCCAGCCGGGGCTACTTCATGCTGGTGTCGTCCGCGGCCGCGCTGAAATCGATGCCCGGCACCTCGGCCTATGCCGCGTCCAAGGCCGGCGTGGACCATTTCGCCAACGCCTTGCGCCTGGAGGTGGCCCACAAGGGTGTGGACGTCGGCGTGGTCTATCCCGCCTGGATCGACACCGACCTGGTGCGCGACCAGCGGCGCGAACTGGCCTCGTTCAACGACGCCCTCAAGCAACTGCCCTGGCCTTTCAACGTGGTCACGTCGGTCGAGGATTGCTCAAGGGCCATGGTCCTGGCCGTGAACCGGCGACAACGCAAAACCTACGTGCCCTCGGCTCTGGCCCCCGTGGGTGCCGTGCGCCAGCTCTTCATGAGCCCCGTGTGGGAGTTCTTCGTCAAGCGCAAAGCCCGCGTGGCGGTGCCCAAGGTGGAGGCCGAGGTGCTGGCCATCGGGCGCTCCTTCGGGGCCAGCAGCATGGGCCATGCCCTGACTGCCCAACACGTCTCCAAACACGACAAGGATTGACATGGGCCACACCACCTTTGCAAACCGGGTCGTCTGGGTCACCGGGGCCTCACGCGGCATCGGCGCCGAGCTGGCCAAGGCCTTTGCCGCACAGGGTGCGCGGCTGATTTTGTCCGCACCTGAATCCGAGCGCCCCGGGCTGGAGCAGACCGCGGCCATGTGCCAAGGCCTGAACGGCCAGGCCAACGTCTACCGCATCGAGGCCTTCGACCTCGCACGCAGCGACGACGTGACGCAGGCCTGGGCCCGCGTGCAGGCCAGTGGCTGGCAGGTGGACGTGCTGGTGCACAACGCGGGCATCACCCACCGGTCGATGGCGCTGGAAACAAGCATGGAAGTCGATCGACGGGTCATGGCGGTGAACTACTTCGGGCCCGTGCAGCTGACCAAGCTCGTCGCGCCGGACATGGTCCGCCGCGGGCAGGGCAGCATCGTGGTCGTGGCCAGCGTGCTGGGCCTGATCGCCACGCCGCATCGCTCGGCCTACATCGCCGCCAAGCACGCCCTGCACGGCTTCTTCGAAGCCCTGCGCACCGAAACCATGGACCAGGGCCTGCACGTCATGCTGGCCTACCCCGGCTTCGTGAACACCGACATCTCGAAGCACGCACTCACCGCCCAAGGTGGCACCCATGGCAAGCAAGACCCCGGGCAGTCCCAAGCCATGCCGCCTCAGTGCGTGGCCCAGGCGATCGTCGAGGGGTTGGCCCAAGGTCGGCCCCGTTTGTTGATCGCGGGCAAGGAGGGCTGGCTGGTGCGGCTGCAGCGCCTGTCGCCCGGCCTGGTCACCCGCATCGTCCGGCGTGTGGCAACGACCTGATCAACCGCACCGCCCTGGCGCACAACCTGGCTCACTCGCCCATGTTCAACAAGCCCATCCTGACCACTGCCGCACTGGCCAGCCTGGCCACGGCCGCTTACCTGCTCTGGTGGCCCACCGGTGTCCACCCGGTGGCCTGGCAACCCCAGCCCTCGCCGGGCTACAGCGGCCCTCACGTGCGCAACGAGCACCTGGCCGACTTGCGCCTGCTGCCCCTGCCAGCAGGGGCTGGCCCTGAGCACATGGCCAGAGGCCCCGATGGCCTGATGTACACCGCGCTGAGCAATGGCCACATCGTGCGCCTGCGGCGTGATGGCAGCGGCTTTGAACAGGTGGCGGACACCGGCGGCCGTGTGCTGGGCTTCGACTTCGACCGAGAAGGCAACCTGATCGCAGCCGATGCCTACAAGGGCCTGCTGCGCGTGAGCCCCAAGGGCGAGGTCAGCCTGATCACCAGGCAGGTGTCGGACACCGACCCCATCGTCTTCGCCGACGCCGTGGCGGTGGCGGCCGATGGCCGCATCTACTTCACCGAAGCCAGCCACCGCTTCCAGCCTGGCCCATGGGGCGACCCGATGGCCGTCAGCTTGGCCGAGATCCTGGAGCAGCGGGGCAACGGACGCGTGCTGGTGCACGACCCGGCCACCCACACCACCGAAGTGATCGCCACCGGGCTGGTGTTCGCCAACGGCATCGTGGTCGCCGAAGATGGCCAGTCGCTGCTGGTGGCCGAGACCGGGCGCTATCGCATCTGGCGCATCCCCATGTCGGCCCGACAGCTCGACATCCGCGTGCCGGGCCAGGCTGCCCGCGTGGTCCTGGACAACCTGCCCGCCTTCCCTGACAACCTGACCCGGGGTGAAGGCGGCCGCTACTGGGTGGGCCTGCCCAAGCCACGCAGCGCCTTGGCAGATGCGCTGGCGCCCTGGCCCTTCCTGCGCGCGGCTTCGTTCCGCCTGCCGCATGTCATGCTGCCGGTGCCCAAGCCCTATGGCCACGCGCTGGCCTTCAACGAGCAAGGCCAGATCCTGGCGGACCTGCAAGACCCCAGTGGTCGCTACCCGGAGGTCACCGGCATCACCGAGGTACAGGGCACGCTGTATGTGCACAGCCTGGTGGCGCCTGCATTCGCCATGCGCCAGGTGAGCGCAGGCTTGCTGTCCAAGTGAGGGCGGTTTTCAGCCGCGCTCCGGCACGGCCTCATGGCGGCCTTGCATCCAGGCCTCGAGCAGCCTGAACTGGTCACGGGCGGCATCCGGGTGGGTCACGATGCCGGCGTGGTCATAGTCATGCAGCGCGCCGCCCCGCTTTGACAACACGTGCACGCGAGACAGGTGCGGGCCGGACTCGGCGCGAAAGCGCTTCACGTCCTCCGGGTGGCCCCGGCATGGGTCGTCGATGCCCGCCAGGTACAGGGTCGGCGGCAACTGTGTGCGCTGTGCAGCCAGGCCATAGTCAAAGCCGTCGTCCTCGTCCACCCAGCGGTCGGCCCGGACCCAGGCCCGGATCTGCCGATGCGTCTTGCGGGTCTCGTTGTCCAGGCCGATGCGCAACTGCCGGGCAGGCAGGTACCCCACCCACCGCGTCAGCCGCCTCAGCACGGCATTCCACATCAGGTCGATCTCGATCCACTTGTTGAGGTTGCGCACCCGCACGCTGCGCTTGGCCGCGAAGTGGACCACGCTGGCCACCTGGGCAATCAGCTCGGGGTGACGCAGCAGGCAGCTGTTCATCACCACACCGCCCCAGGAGTGCGACACCCAGTGCACCTGGCCGGCCTGCGTGTGCTGCAGGACGGCAGCGTGCAGCGCGGGCAGGTCCACCGCGATCATCTCGCTCTGACCATGACGCGACATCCGATCGATGGGTGGCAAGCTGCCGCCTTTGCCACGCAGGTCGGCCACGAACACATCGCAGCCACGCGCGGCCAGCCAGGGCGCCAGGCCCTTGCCCGAATGGCTGTAGAAGACCCGCCCATTGGACATCATGCCGTGCAGCATCAACACCGCCGGGCCATGGCCATCAGGCCGCCTGAAGCGGTGCAGGCAGAGGCTGGCGTCGTCCACGGGGACGGTGATGCGCGTGGTCTGGATCGTCATGGCGTTGCGGGTGACTGCAGGCGCAGGAAAGAGGTGCGAATCGATCATTCACCGGATCGACAGTTTCGCCACCAGGTGCTCGATCAGCACGCGCACCTGAAGCGGTTTGTGGCGGTCGGCAGAATACAGCAGCGAAGCCTTCTGCGGTGAAGGCGACGTTGCGGTTGGTCAGCTGCAAATCATCTCCAAGGTTCTCCATTGGGATGAACAGGCTCAAGTGGCCGGAGGGTGACATCGCTGCGGCCCAAGAACGACCCATGACTCAGCGGCTCCCGGCCTGCTGCGCAGCCACCATGGCTCCCCGAAGCGCGCCCACGCAGATGTCGAACAGCTTCTGGCGGTCACCCCTGGCGCCGTGATCGAGCCAGTCCAGCACAGCATGGATCAGGAACGCCAGCCAGGCGCGCACGGCCAGGTAGGTCAAGGAACGGGGCGCCGACGGGTCCCCGAATGCGGCGAGGATGCGCCTGGCTTGCAGATCGAGGTTGCGGTTGACCACCTCCTGGACCGTCTGCTCCAGGCCCGCCGCACTGCGGAAAATGGCCCGGTACATGTGCGGATGGCTCTCGACATAGTCGAGGTAAGCCCGCAGCCCCGCCTCGAGTTGCTCAGCCGGTGACAGCCTGGGATCGGGCTGCGTGACCTCCAGGATCTCGTCGTACCCGCCCTGGATGATGGCCGCAAAGAAGGCCCGCTTGCTGGGAAAGTAGTGGTACAGCAGCCCGCGGGACACCCCCGCCTCTTTGGCGATCTGGTCGATCTGTACTTCGTCGTAGGCCTTGCTGCCAAACACCGTGGCCCCGACGGCCAGCAAGTGGGCGCGGCGGGCATCTGGCTCCAGACGTGCACCCAAGACTTCTTC
This sequence comes from Burkholderiales bacterium RIFCSPHIGHO2_01_FULL_63_240, assembly GCA_001770725.1. GTDB lineage: Bacteria > Pseudomonadota > Gammaproteobacteria > Burkholderiales > Burkholderiaceae_C > Aquabacterium. Next base: position 414,663 of record MERU01000007.1, on the reverse strand, counting down.
TTTTGGCGGCCGCTTCATCGGCATGCACCCCCTCATTCACTGTTTGACACGCATTCAACAGTGTACACACAATTGCACTATTGAACACGTGTTCAACAGCACTCAGTTGCCAAGGGATGGCCACACACACCTGCAACGATGGAAACGGAAATGAAATGAGCTTTGCCAAAGACACGCTGCGGCGGTTGTTCATCACCACCTGCATGCTGACCAGGACGACGGAGTTCGCTGCACATCGGCTGGGTGCGGGCTTCTTTCTGCCGGCTTTGTTCGTGCTGCGCTATGCGTCCATGGGCGGGCTGGACCCTCGCCTCTTCGCGGCCCAGCTCAACGGTGTGCGCTCCTTCAAGGACGAAGCCTGGTGCGGACACTGGAACGCGCTGGCCAGGCAGCAACTGGCCTCCATCGAGGGCGTGCTGCCGGGTTTTGCGGGCGCGTTCGACACACCGTCAGCCGGCTTAGCGCATGCCAAAGGCCCGCATTGGGCTGCGCTTCGTGATGCCCTGGCACCGTTTGGCAAGCACGTCGTGGAGTTGATGAGCTCGCGCGAGTCGAGCGCGGCTGCCATGCCCCCCTCCGGCGAGCAGGCCTCACCAGGCAGCCATCAGGCCATGACGGCCTTGAGGTGCCTGGTCAAGGCCATCACCTACTACCAGGTCAGCGCCTTCCCCGGTGGCTCTGCGGCGCGCATGGAGGCCTATGCGCTGTCGCGGTCCCTCTTCAACGAATTGATCGACATCGTGGGCCCGCTGGTGGGCTTGGTGATCGAGAAGCACCGGATCGAAGTGGATGGCGATGCGGTCGAAGGCCATCTGGTGACGCCCGCTGGATGCGAACGCCATCCGCTGGCCATCATCACCAACGGCCTGGAAGGCACGTCTCAAGAGCTGGCGATCCCCTTGCTCAGGTACCACGACTCCGGCATGGCCGTGTTCATCATGGAGATGCCTGGCACCTACGCCTACCGCCAGCCCATGTCCCTGGCTTCGGAGGGCATCTATCACGCGGTGATCGACAAGCTGTCTGGCCACCCGCGCATCGATCCACACCGCATCGGCTTCGTTGGCGTCAGCTTCGGTGCGCATTGGGCGGCGAGGATGGCTGCCACCAGCTCGAAGCTGCGATGCGCTGTCGCTTGCGGTGCGCCCACGCACCATTCGTTCAAGGTCAAGGGCACGATCGGCATCCCCGAGATCATCATCAAGGCCCTGCTCAACACCACGGGCGCCACCTCCTTGATCGACCTGGGCCGCAAGCTCAAGGCCTTGTCGCTGAACGAGCGCTATGGTCAGATCAAGGTTCCCTTGCTGGTCATCAATGGCGATCGGGACACCCTGCTCAGCACGCAGGACTCCGTTGATCTGGCCCGGGGCGCCCAGCAAGGCGCGCTCAAGCTCTACCCCGATGACGACCACTGCGCCATGGGGCACTACAACGATTGGCTGGACCTGTCGCAAGCGTGGCTGCGCAATCACCTTGTTGCGGATGCCAACGATGGGCGTTCAATGAGGCTGTAGCAACGCAGGCTCGTTCTCTGTGTGCCGGTCAGGCTCCGTGGTGATCAGGAGTTCGTTCAGAACGGAAGTGGCGTAATTGCCCGCGGGCAAAGAGAACGTCAGCACCAGTTGATCGGCTTGTGGCCACTCCCAGGACATGTCCGCCGGGCTCGCCACCAGGGCGCGGCGATCCTGATCCAGCCCGGCGTGCTCCATGCCGTCGCACAAGGTGGCGTGACGCTCGGCCACGCCACTCTCCAGGGCCAGCGCTTGATCGGTGGTGCTCAAACGACCCCTTCCCCACAGGGGGCCGGTGGGCCGGCCCGCCTCGTCCATCACGTCACCGGGCAGGGTCTGGCCCCAAAGCCCCTGCTGGATGCGCAGCGCCAGCACTTCATTGAAGACGAAGGAGCGCACCGCCGACAGGTAGATGCCCTTTTTCTTCGGGTTGCGCACGCGGATCTCTCGCGCCAGCATGGCCCGGCCCTGCTCGACATTGCCGCCCTCGAAGCCGAAACGCTGGGCACCGAAGTAATTGGGCACGCCATGTGCGGCCACGGCCTTGAGGTTGGACTCCAGGGCCTTCATGGCAGCGGGACCGCCGGTCACGTCACGCAGCACGATGCGGAACCGGTTGCCCTGCAGGTCGCCGGGGCGCAGTTTCTTCACGTGGCGGCTCTGACTGAGCACCTTGAACTCCGGGTGCTGAAGCTGGGTCAGGTCGGGTGTCTCGCCGGTTTTGCCGCTCGGCAGGTAGATGCTGAACCACTGACGGGTGATGGCGTGGCGGTCCTTGAGGCCGGCATAGCCCACGTCCTTTTCCTGCACGCCGGCGGCCTCGGCCAGTTGCTGGGCGACGTAGGCGGTGTTAGCGCCGTTCTTTTCGATGTCCAGCCAGATGTGCTCGCCCTCACCTGAAGGCAGCTGCAGCGGCAGCTCGGTCACGATGAAATCCTCGTTGAGGCGTTTCAGCGTGGCGCTGGCGCCGCTGGCCGGGTAAGCATTGGGCCACTGCGGCAGGGTCGTGTATTGCGCGTCGGTCATGAGAAGTCTGGTGGCACAAGCTGGGGATGGAGACAGGCGGCCAAGCCGACCAGGGGCAGTCCGGACCGCGATTGTCTCCCCGCCCCAAGCCAGAACTGACCAAACCGGTGAAAAGTCCACAGACCAGCCCACTTGGCCGATGGATAAACGCATGCGCACGCAGGCGGCTTGCCCGACACTGACACCAGCGGAGCCATCCCGTTCCGCAGCCTTGTCCGCAACCCGTCCATGGACGCCCCTCGTCCCCGCCCTGCTCAGGCAGTCGCTGCCCCCACCGACACCTCGCTCGCACAGGCCCTGGAGGCACGCATCACCCATGCGCGCATCCGGATGCTCTACGGGCACATGCCCGTCACCGCCTGGACGCTGTTTGGCTTCACCCTCATCATCGGCGGGCTGCTCCACTTCACGCAACGCGGCCCCCTCGGCCTGCCAACGCTGAGCTGGCTGGCCGTCGCCCTGGTGCTGGCCGTCACCCGCGCCCTGCATGCGCAGGCCTACCTGCGCTCGGCCAACCGCCAGTCCAGCTTCTGGCAGCACAGCTACCTTGGGCTGACCCTCGTGTTCAGCCTGTGCTGGAGCGCGCTGCCCTGGGTTCTGCCACCCCGCCCCGACCAGCAACTGGCGATCGCCATCATCGGTGTGCTGATCGGCATGGCCGCCACGGGCGCCGCGCAGATCAGCAGCGACCGCGCCAACGTGCAAGCCTGGACGGTGCCGATCCTGCTGTCATGCGCCCTGTACAGCGCGCACACCGGCGGGCCGTTGGGGTGGTTCGGGGGCATCAGCATCGTGGGCTTCGTGGTGATCCTGTGGTTGGAGGCCAACCGAGGGCACCGCCGCGTCAGCGAGATGCTGCGCCTGCGCTTCGAGAGCGAAGAGCTGGCGCTGGCCCGCGCCCACGCGCTGCGCGAGGCCGAATCGCTGAGCGCCGCCAAGGGCCGCTTCCTGGCCACGATGAGCCACGAGATGCGCACCCCGCTGCACGGCATCCTGGGCCTGTCGCGCATGCTGCGGGCCCACACGCCCACGCCCGAAGGCCAGTCGCAGCTCGGCCTGCTGCAGAACGCGGGCGAGCACCTGCTCGGGGTCATCAACGACGTGCTCGACTTCTCGCGGCTCAAGGACCACGGCCTGCGCTTGCACGCCAGGCCCGTGCTGCTCAATGAACTGGCCCGCCACGTGTGCGAGCTGTCTCAGGTCATGGCGCAAGACAAGGGCCTGGTCGTGATGCTGCGCTCCGCCTTGCCCGATGACCTGTGGCTCCAGGTCGACCCCGACCGGCTGCGCCAGGTGCTCACGAACCTGGTGGGCAACGCCGTCAAGTTCACCGCGAAAGGACATGTCGTCGTGCGGCTCACGCTGGTGGACCACGCCACCTCGGACACCGAAGGCGGCGCCTGCCGCGTGGTCTTCGAGGTGCAGGACACGGGCCGAGGCATCCCCGAAGCGCACCTCGACAAGATCTTCGATGCCTTCCACCAGGTCGAGGCCCGCGACGACTACCTGGTTGGCGGCACCGGACTGGGCCTGAGCATTTCGCAGCAGATCTGCATGGCCATGGGCGGCAAGCTTCGCTGCGAAAGCAGTGTGGGCGTGGGCACCACGTTCTCGTTCAACCTCGATCTGCAGCGAAGCAGCCGCCCCTCCGCAGACGCCACAGCCGACGCCAGCCCCCATCGGGACGAGCTTGCAGACGAGGAGCAGGCCTTGCGCCTGAGCGGACGCGCCTTGGTGGTGGAAGACAACCCCGTCAACGCCCTGGTGGCGCAGGCCACGCTGGCCAACCTGGGGCTGGAGGTGGTGGTGGCCGAGAACGGGCGGCGCGCCCTCGAATGGCTGGAGGCCAACGAGCCCGACCTGGTGCTGATGGACTTCCACATGCCGGAGATGGGTGGCATCGAGGCCACGCGGCGCATCCGCGCCATGGAGGCCAGCCGGGGCTGGACGCCCATGCCGATCGTGGCCATGAGCGCCGGCGACCAGTTCGATGACCACCGGCACTGCCTGGAAGTGGGCATGAACGACCACATCAGCAAGCCCTTCGTGCCACGCGAGATGAACCGAGTCTTGCGCCGTCACCTGCAACAGCGGGTGCGGCGGCGCGGCGCCCGGTTGGAACAGGGCGTCAACGAGGCTTGACCACCCCGTTGTCGTCAGACAGCACCACCTCCACACGGCGGTTCATCTGCCGGCCGCTGCTGCTGCCATTGCCCGCCACCGGGTAGCGCTCGCCATGGCCCTGCGAGATCAGGCGATCCGCGCTCACACCCATGTCCACCAGCGCGGCGCGCACCGCGTCGGCGCGCCGGGCCGACAGGTCCTCGTTGTGCCCATCGCTGCCGGTGTTGTCCGTGAAGCCCTCGATCAAGGCCTTGCGCTGCGGGTGCTGCTTGAGGAAGTCTCCCAGCTTTTTCAGGTTGCGCGCCCCGCCTGCCTTGACCTCGGCGCGGTCGGTGTCGAACAGCACATCGCCGATGGTGACCACCATGCCGCGGTCGGTCTTCTTGGCGTTCAACGCCTTCAACTCGGCTTCGAGGCGGGCACTTTGGGCCTGTGCGGACGCGGTGTCCCTTTGAGCGACATCGACCTCGTCGGTGCGGGCGGCCAGGCGCGCCTTGTCACGCGAGCGCTCGCCATTGGCCACCACCAACTCGGCGGACTTTTGCGCCAGGGCCTCCTGCGCGATGGCCACGCGCTGCCTGGCCAGGTAGACCAGCTGATCGACCTCGGCGGCGCTGCCATTTCGGGCCACGGCCGCGTCGGCCTTGAGCAGGGCATCGCTGGCTTGCTTGAGTTCGCCCCCGGCCAGGTCAGCGGCCTGCGGGCGGGCCTGCAACATGTCGTGGGCCCGGTGCGCCTGCTCCAGGTCGGCGTGCCTGGCAGGAGGGGAGCTGCAGCCGCCCATGGCCAATGCAGCGGCCACGGCGATGACAGATGAAGAAAGGAGGCGATGGTTTTTCATGTTGTGTGTCCTGGTGGTCAGTTCTTGGCCTTGCGGTTCATTTCCTCGCGCAGCACGCTGTTGCCGTCCTGCACGGCGTCGGCGGCCTTGCGCGCCTTGTCCGCGTGGGCCTTGGCTTCGGCCAGTTGCGCATCCAGCTGGGCCTGCTGGGCCAGGTTGAGCGCCAGGCCGTTTTCCTTGTTCGCCATGGCCTGCTTGGCGCGCTCGAGCTTGTCGCGCGCAGTGCGCATGTCACCGGGTGCGGCTTCCTGGGCGCCCGCGTTCATGGCGTGGGTGACAGCCGCATTGGCCACGGCCATCTGTGCGGTGGGAGGTGGGGTGCTGGCGCAGGCACCCACCAGCCATGCGGTGGCCGCGAACGCCAGCCACAAACCGCCCCTGTTGGTCATGCAACGCGGCCCGCAAGGAGAGCGTTGGTTGTTTTGCTTGTTCATCGTCTGTCCAGTCTTTCCATGCATTGACAAGGGAACTCAATGCAGAGACTGCAAGCAAAGCCTGCCGCGGTCGGTGCGCTGGCACACCGAGCACCAGCAGCCACAGATAAGATCTGCGCAAACACCAGGCGAGAACATGAACGCAACCACCTCCAAGCTGCGCAGCTTCCAGCTCTTTGTTCGCAAGGTCGCCACCCTGGCACTGCCCTACTTCCGGTCCGAAGAAAAGTGGAAGGCACGGGCCCTGCTGGCCGCCATCGTGGTGCTCAACCTGGGCGCGGTCTACATGCTGGTGCTCATCAACGACTGGAACCGCGTCTTCTACGACGCGCTGCAGAACAAGGACGCCAAGGTCTTCTGGCACGAGCTGGGCCGCTTCACCTACCTGGCCTTCGGCTTCATCGTCATCGCGGTCTACCGCTTCTACCTGACGCAGTTGCTGCAGATGCGCTGGCGCGCCTGGATGACGGCCCACTACCTCGACCGCTGGCTGGCGCACAAGGCCTTCTATCACCTGGAGCTCGCGCGCTTTTCCAAGCTCGATGGCGCCATCCCCGACAACCCCGACCAGCGCATCTCAGAAGACGTCAACCAGTTCACCAGCTACTCGGTGACGCTGACCATGGGCCTGCTCAACGCCGTGGTCACGCTGGCGAGCTTCGTGGGCATCCTCTGGACGCTCTCGGGCAGCTTCGGCTTTCACTTCGACGGGCGCGAGTACGTCATCCCCGGCTTCATGGTGTGGATGGCGGTGGCCTACGCCTTGGCGGGCAGCGTGATCGCGCATTACGTGGGCCGCTCGCTGATCGGGCTGAACTTCCGCCAGCAGCGCGTGGAAGCCGACTTCCGTCACCACATGGTGCGGGTGCGCGAGTACAGCGAGTCCATCGCGCTGGACCAGGGCGAGGCCGTGGAGCGCCAGCAGATCGGGCACCGGTTCACCGAGGTGCTGGCCAACTACCTGCAACTGCTCAAGCGCCAGAAAGCGCTGACCTGGTTCACCGTGGGCTACGGCCAGGCCGCGGTGGTGTTCCCCTTCATCGTGGCGGCGCCGCGCTTTTTCAGCGGCGCCATCCAGCTCGGCGAGCTCATGCAGGTGGCCTCGGCCTTCGGGCGCGTGCAGGACTCGCTGTCCTGGTTCGTCGACAACTACGACAGCCTGGCCGCCTGGCGCGCCACCACCGATCGCCTGACCAGTTTCGAAGAGAGCTTTGTCGCGCTCAAGCAACACGCCAGTGGCGCCACCGAGCTGCGCCCCAGCACCGACGCCGACACCTTGCTGGTCGATTCGGCCGAGATCAGGCTGCCCGACGGCACGCTGCTGATCAGCGCCCAGGACCTGGCCCTGCACGCCGGCCAGCACGTGCTGGTCAAGGGACCGTCGGGATCGGGCAAGTCGACGTTGTTCCGCACCCTGGCGGGCGTCTGGCCCTGGGCCCGTGCCAAGCTGGCGCGCCCTGCCGACTTCGCGCAACGCTCGATGTTCCTGCCCCAGCGGCCCTACTTCCCCAACGGCTCGCTGCGCGAGGCCCTGGCCTACCCGGCCACGCCCGAGCGCTACACCGAAGCGCAGCTGCAGCAAGCCCTGCGCGACGCCTTGCTGCCGCAGCTGGCCGACCAGCTCGACCGCGAAGACGCCTGGGGGCAGAAGCTCTCAGGCGGCGAGCAGCAGCGCCTGGCCATCGCGCGCGCCTTGCTCAAGCAGCCGCGCTGGCTGTTCGTGGACGAGGCCAGCAGCGCACTCGATGAAGAGGCCGAGCGCGTGCTGTACCAGCGCCTGCGCGAACTCGTGGCCGAGCAGAATGGCGCGCTGATCTCGATCGCGCACCGCCCCGGTGTGGCGGCTTTTCATGAGCACCAATGGTCGCTCGAAGGCGATGCATCCCTGGGGCAAGGGCTGCGCGTCCGAGCAAGCTGAAGCCCGGGCGAAACGCCAACCGCACCTCATCACTCGGCCACGATCAAACCCTGGGTGTCGACGGACCTCCACGATTCAGTCGTTGGCGCCGCGCCCCAGGAACTGGTGGACCATGGCACCGATGACCGCACCTGCGATGGGCGCCACCCAGAACAGCCACAACTGATCCAACGCCCAGTCCCCCACGAACACCGCCACGCCCGTGCTGCGCGCCGGGTTGACCGAGGTGTTTGTCACCGGGATGCTGATGAGGTGGATGAGCGTGAGCGCCAGGCCGATGGCGATCGGCGCAAAGCCCTTGGGCGCATGCGGTGCCGTCACGCCCAGGATGATGATCAGGAAGAAGGCCGTCATCACCACCTCGCACACGAGCGCAGCGGTCAGCGAGTAGCCGCCCGGTGAGTGCGCGCCATAACCGTTCGACGCAAAACCCTTGGCCACGTCAAAGCCCGGTGCGCCCGATGCGATCAGGTACAGCACACCGCCCGCCGCGATGCCGCCCAGCACCTGGGCCAAGACATAGCCCGGCAGCTTGGCCACCGGGAAGCGCCCGCCCGCCCACAGGCCCACCGACACCGCAGGGTTGAAGTGCCCACCCGAGATGTGCCCGACGGCGAACGCCATCGTCAGCACCGTCAGTCCGAAGGCCAGCGACACCCCGTGCAGACCGATGCCCACTTCAGGGAAGGCCGCCGCCAGCACCGCGCTGCCACAACCACCCAGCACCAGCCAGAACGTGCCCAGGAACTCAGCCAGGATCGCCTTCATGTGTCGCCCTCCCATGTGTGTTGGTGCCGGCATGGTCCCATGCCGGCGTGACGCATTCTTGGCAGACGACGCTGGCGTGTCAACCTGCCCGCAAGCCGGTGATCACCCCTCTGAACACACGCGAAGTGGCGGCCACCATGGTGCTGCGGTCTTCCTGGTAGCCCCCCAGCAACCAATGCGTCACCGGCTGGCTCACCGCACCGATCATCGCGATGCCCAGCATGCGCGACTCGGCATCACCGATGTCGTCGGCGCTGAACTGCTGACGGGCGAAGGCCACCACCAAGGCTGCAAAGCGCTCGATGGTGCGGGTGTAGACAGCGTCCACTCGCGCACTCACGCCCAGCACCTCCAACCAGCACACCCTCGCCACGCGGGGCTCCGAAGCCATCTCGAACAACGCGTTCAGGGCACGCTCGACGGCCACCATGGGGTCGCGCAACGCGGCCTCGTCGGCCAGGGTGGCCAGCACCACCTGCTGCAGGTGGTCGAACTCGCGTTCATAGACGGCCACCAGCAGGTCTTCGGTGTGCTCGAACGATTCGTAGAAGTAGCGGTCGGTCAGCTCGGCCTGGCGGCACAGCTGCCTCACGGTGGCGGTGCGGTAGCCGGTGGTGCCAAAAACCTGCAGCCCGGCGTCAAGGAACTGCAGGCGCCGCCGGGCGACGCGTTCGGCCTGGCTTTCGCCCGCGTAGGCACGCCCGGAGGGAGATGGGGGTCGGGTCATCCCCGTATTTGACGACAATCGTCGTCACTTGTAAACTGACGACAAACATCTTCACTTGATGCGCCACAGGCGCGCCCTCCCATGCAGCAGTTCACCGCGATCATCATCGGCAGCGGCTTTGGCGGTCAGGCCGCGGCCGTCAACCTCCGGCGCATCGGCATCGACGACTTCCTGATCCTCGAGCGCCGGCCCTGGATGGGCGGCACCTGGAGCCAGAACAGCTACCCCGGCGCTGCGGTGGACGTGCAGTCGCCGCTGTACTCGCTGTCGTTCGAGCCTTACCCCTGGACGCAGATGTTCGCCGAGCAGGACGAGCTGGTCGAGTACACCAACCACGTGCTGGCCAAGTACCGCCTGCGCGAGCAGACGCGGCTCAACGCCAACGTGACGAAGGTGCAGTGGGACGAGGCCCGCCAACTCTGGCAGGTCAGCATCGAAGGCGCCGAAGACCTGCTGGCCAAGTACCTGATCAACGCCTCGGGCCCGCTGAGCACCCCGGTGATCCCGAACTTCAAGGGCCGCGACACCTTCCAGGGCAAGACCTTCCACACCAACGCCTGGGACCACGGCTACCAGCACGCGGGCAAGCGCGTGGCCATCATCGGCAGCGGCGCCAGCGCGGCGCAGGTCATCCCGGCCATCGCGCCCGATGTCAGGCAGCTGCATGTGTTCCAGCGCACGCCGCACTGGGTGCTGCCGCGCCCTGACCGCAAGTTCACGCCTTTCCAGCGCACGCTGCTCAAGTCCAAGCTGATCTACAAGCTGCTGCGCACGGCCATCTACTGGGGCCTGGAGAGCCGCGTGATCGGCTTCAAGTACTCGCAAACGATGCTCAAGCTGGTGGCTCAGCGCGAGGCCGAACACCACATCAAGAAGCAGATCGCCGACCCGGTGATCCGCGCCGCCGTCACCCCCGACTACACGATCGGCTGCAAGCGCATCATCCTCTCCAGCACGCTGTACCCGGCACTGTGCCGCCCCAACGTCAAGCTGCACCCCAAGGACGATGGCATCGCCGAGATCAACGAGCGCGGCATCCTCACCGCCAAGGGCGAACAAATCGACCTCGACCTGATCGTCTACTCGACGGGCTACGACGCCACCGACGGCGTGATCTCCTACCCGGTGATCGGCAAGGGCGGCAAGTCGGTGCAGGACTTCTGGGCCGAGTTCCCGCGCGCCTACTTGGGCACGACCATGCCGGGCTTCCCCAACCTGTTCGTGGTCACGGGGCCGAACACCGGCATTGGCCACACCTCGGCCATCTTCGTGATCGAGGCGCAGATGGAGTACATCCGCCGCGCCATCTCGGCCACGCAAAAGCAAGGCGCCAAGGCCATCGAGGTCAAGACCGATGCCGAGGCCGACTACACCGGCATGATCCACCGCGAGATGAAGCAGACCGTGTGGCAATCGGGTGGCTGCCACAGCTGGTACCAGAGCAAGAGCGGCCACGTGATCGCCATGTTCCCGGGCTTTTCATTCACCTTCCGTCAGATGGCCAAGGCCTTCAAGCCAGGCCATCACCGGTTCAGCTGAAAGCCGGTGTCGGCACACACCGAGAACGAGGAGACACGCATGAAGGACTTCAAGAACAAGGTCGCGGCCATCACCGGCGCGGCATCGGGCATGGGGCGCACGCTGGCGGTCGAGTTGGCGCGACGCGGCTGCCACCTCGCCTTGAGCGACGTGAACGAAAAGGGCCTGGCCGAAACCGCTGCGCTGGCCGGCAAGCTGGGTGTGAAAGTGACCACCAAGAAGCTGGACGTGGCCAACCGCGAGGCCTTCTTCGCCTGGGCCGATGAGGTGGTGCGCGACCACGGCAAGGTCAACCTGATCTTCAACAACGCCGGCGTGGCGCTGGGCGCCTTCATCGAGACCGTCAAGCCCGAAGATTTCGAGTGGATCATGGGCATCAACTTCTGGGGCGTGGTCTGGGGCACCCAGGCTTTCCTGCCGCACCTCAAGCGCGCGGGGGAAGGCCACGTGGTCAACACCTCCAGCCTGTTCGGCCTGCTGGCCTCGCCCACGCAAGGCACCTACAACAGCAGCAAGTTCGCGGTGCGCGGCTTCACCGAGGCGCTTCGCCAGGAACTCGACATGGAAAAGTGCGGGGTGAGCGCGACCTGCGTGCACCCGGGCGGCATCCGCACGAACATCGCTCGCGCGGCCAAGATGGACGACAGCATGGACAAGGCGACCGGTGGTCAGGCCGAAGCGGCCCGTTCGCGCTTCGACAAGATGCTCAACGTGACCACGGCCGAAAGCGCCGCGCAGCAGATCCTCAAGGCGGTGTCGGGCAACCAGCGCCGCGTGCTGGTGGGGCCCGATGCCAAGCTCCTGGACTTCTTCGTTCGCCTGCTGGGCTCGTGGTACCAGCCCGGCTCGGTCTGGCTGTCGGCCAAGCTGATGAAGGGCTGATCAGGCGAGCCTACGCAACGCTGCCTGGCCCGCCGCCGTTGTGCTGCACGCCCTTGGCCGCATGGCCGGGCATGCGCTCGGGCAGCACGATGTCGATCACCAGCCCGCCGCCCTCGCGACGGCGCGCGGCGATGTCACCGCCGTGCGCACGCACCGCCCGCCGCGCGATGGCCAGACCCAGGCCATGGCCCACACCCTGCGTGCCGTTGTCACCGCGCACAAAGGGGTCGAACATGGCCTTGAGCAAGGCATCCGATGCACCAGGCCCGCGGTCGGACACCGACACCTTCAGGCGCCGCCCGGCTTCGTCGGTCAAAACGTTGGCGCTCACCTCGATGGCCGTGTCGGGCGCGGTGAACTTGACCGCATTGCGGATGACGTTCTCGAAGGCACGGTAGAGCAATTCGCCATCGACCTGCGCGACGAATCGCCCTGTGGCCTGCAGGCTCAGGCGCCGGCCGGTCGAGGCGGCCTCGAAGCCCGCGTCCTCGGCGATGTCACGCAGCAGCTCGATCAGGTCGATGTGGTCGTTGCGCTGGTGGCTGGCGCCGGCTTCGAGTCGGTGCAGCGTCAACAGCTCGTTGACGAGGCCATCGAGCCGTTCGATTTCGCGGTCGATGCGCTCGACCATGGCGCCCGCCTCGCTCGGGTCCTGACGGATCAGGCCCATGGCGGCGCGCATGCGACCCAGCGGTGAGCGCAATTCGTGAGAAAGGTCATGGAACAGGCGCGTGCGTGCTTCGGTCAGCTGCTGCAGTTGCTCGGTCATGTGGTCGAAGCGATCGGCCAGGTCGACGAGCTCATCGCGCCTGCGGCCCATGTGCGGTCGGATGCGGGTGTCGAAGCGGCCATCGGCCACGCGGTCGACGCCCCAGTGCAGGTGACGCAGGGGCTTGGTCAGGTACCAGGCCAGGGCCAGGCTGGCCAGCAGGCTGCTGAGCACACCGGAGATCACCGGCACCAGGAGGAAAAACTGGCCGCCCGGCCCTGGCGGCGGGGGGCCCGAAGGCCGGAGCCTCGGCTCAGGCAGGGGGGAGATGGAAGCACCAGGCGAGGACACCGATGGTGCGCTCGGGAAGCCGCCCGATGTCGCATCAGAGGCCCCGGTCCGCGGCTCGGACGCAGGCGGCGCCGTTGGCGTGGAAGGCGCGGACACCTGAGGGGCCAAGCCCTGCGGGAAAGTCGACCGCGCCCCGGGCATGGGCCGCACATCGATCACGCGTGGTCGCTCCTTGCGCGGGCCGAAACCTGCCCAATCCATCACGAAACGACCGGCCACGAAGGCCAGCAAGGTCGCCAGCCAGAAGGTCAGGAAGAACTTGAGGAACAGGGAACGCGGCCAGGGCAGCATGGCTCAGTCCTTCAGCAATTGGTAGCCCAAGCCGCGCACGCTCTGAATCCAGGGCTGGCCATCGGGGCGCAAGCCCAACTTCTGGCGCACGCTGGAGAGGTGCACGTCGATGCGGCGATCGTAGGCGGCCAGCGGTCGGCCCAGCGCCTGCAGCGAGATGTCGGCCTTGGGCATGAGTTGCCCGGCCTGCCGTGCCAGCGTGAGCAACAGCACGAATTCGGTGCCGGTCAGCGGCAGCGCCTGCCCCCGCCAGGTGGCTTCGCGCCGACCTGGCCACATCGTCAGCAAGCCAGCTTCGACCACATCGACGGCCAAGGGCTGGGGCTCGGCATCGGGCGGGGGCTGCGTGCGCCGCAGCACGGCGCGGATGCGCGCCACCAGCTCACCCGGCGTGCAGGGCTTGGGCACGTAGTCGTCGGCCCCCATGTCCAGCCCGACGATGCGGTCGACGTTGTCGCCACGCGCCGTCAGCATGATGACCGGCGTGCGACGGCTGGCGCGGATGCGCCGCAAGGCCTCCATGCCTGAGAGCCTGGGCATCATCACGTCGAGCACGACGAGCGCATGCCCTCCTTGAAGGGCCATGCGCACGCCTGACTCACCGTCATGGGCCAGCTCGACCTCGAACTGCTCGCGCCTGAGGTAGCGCGCCAGCATGCCGGTCAGCTCGATGTCATCGTCGACGAGCAGGATCTTCTTCATCGCGCAGCGAGTATCACCGCGATGACCGATGGGCAAATCGGCAAGCAAGCGACTTTTACCCACCTTGACACACACAACGGCACACGACGAGGTCGATTCCTTAGGATGAAAGACGCCTTGCACCATGACGTCTTTCGACATGACCGCACCTCGTTGTTTTCTCGTGCGGCCGGCCGGCCCTGCCACCGCTGAACCTTTCGCGCTGGTGGAGCAGTTGCCCCGGCATGGCATCGACTTGCGCTGCCTTGTCCGAGATACCGATGTCAACGCAGCCCTGCATGAGCAAGGCGCAGCCGCGGTGCTGATCGCCAGCTTCGATGCCAGCGAAGCGGTGTTGCAACTTTGCCGTTCATTGCATGACCAAGGTCAGGCCGCCGTCCTGGCCCTGACCCCCGCGGGCGACGACACCATCCGCATCCTGGCGCTGGAGAGCGGTGCCGACGATTGCGTGGAAGAAACCTCGGACGCGCGCGAGGTGGCCGCCCGCATCCGTGCCGCCATCCGGCGCATGCACCCGGCCAGCCACCCACCTCGCCCTCAGGTGCGCATCGGCCCCTGGGCGTTCGACATCCCTCGTCGGCAATTGCACATGCCCGGTGAAGCCCCCGTGGCCTTGACGCGGGCCGAGTGTTGCCTGCTGCAAGCGATGCTGAGCCAGCCCGGCCGCCTGCTGTCGCGCGATGAGCTCACGGCCGCCTTGCCCTTGCGTGAGCGCGCCACCGACAGCCGTGCCGTGGACCTGCTCGTTTCGCGATTGAGACAAAAGCTCCACGCACGCGACCCCCACCAGCCCTTGATCCAGACGGTGCGCGGCCGGGGCTACCGCCTGGACCTGTCAACCATCGACACACAAACGACATGAACGATCAGGCGGCGACAGGCTTCGAGGCCCGATTACGACGCGATGTTCGGGCGCATGCCCGACCCATGGCCTGCCTACGATGAGCCCACACCATCTCCGAAAGGTTCACCATGAGCAGCATCGGTTTCCCCAGCACCTCCAGCAACCACGCGATCGATCGCAAGGGCTGTCAGCAAGCGCCCCGCAGCCAGTTTGAAAAGAACTCTGCGGCCTTCGGTCCGGTGGCCGCATCGGTCATCGGCGTCGCCGACGCAGCCACCGACGCGATCAGCGATGTCACATCGGCCGGCGGCCAGGCCATCGCCAGCCTGGGCAGCACAGCCAAAGAAGGCGTCGAGGCCGTGGGTGACGTGGTCGGTGACATCAGCCACCTCATCCAGGCGGGCGCGCGCTACGCCAACCAGGGCGCCCACCTCGCCGACGAGGCCCTCGACACGGTGGGCGATGCGCTGAGCGACGCCGCCAGCAGCGTTCGCTCCGGCCTCACAGCTGGCGCGCAGACCATCGCCGCCTTGCTGTGAGGCCAGGCCATGCGCGCCCGCCCCTTGCCCCTGCTGATCACGGTCGGCCTCAGCCACGCGCTGAGCGGCTGCGCCCTGTTCAGCTTCGAGCCCGCCCTGGAGCTGGTCAAGGCCAGCGGGCTGGCGGTCAGCCACGTGGTGTCCACCGCGCCGGGCCGCCCGATCGACACCGTTCACCACGCAGGGCCGCGGCCGAACTCGGTGTGCATCACCCACAACCCCATGGTGGCCTCGAGCGAAGTGGTGCCCGCACTGCAGACGGCGCTGGCGCAAGCGGGCGTCAGCAGCCGCGTCTACGCCGCCGACACCACGCCCCTGGCCTGCCCCGTGTGGCTGCTCTACAGCGGCACGGTGACATGGGATGCACCGCCGTTTCGCAGCGCTCCGCGCGCCTACCTGTCGACCGCCCAACTGACGCTTCGCACCATGCACGGCGAGGTGCTCGCCAGCAGCGCCTACAGCGTCGACGGTCTCCTTGAATCGAGCAAGTGGGCCACCACGCAGGACAAGCTCTCGCCGGTGGTTCAGGCCCTGCTGACCGGCTTCGGTGGCTGACACGCCACCCCACACAGGACACAGCCCATGCAACACCTCCGAACCTCGCGCGCTCCCCGCCGAGCCGCGCTTGCCCTGACCCTCACCGCCCTGCTGGGCCTGGCCGCGTGCAACACCCCGCCCACCATCGTGCAGGGGCCGCTCACCGTGCCACCCGTCACGCCGCCCACCTACCTCGAACGCACCAACCCCGGCTCGCTGTTCCAGCCTGATGCGCCCGTGGCCTCGCTGTTCTCGGGCCAGAAGCTGGCCCGGCAGGTGGGGGACAAGCTCAAGGTCGACATCGCCGAGTCCTTCACCAGCCAGAGCAAGGTCGCCACAAAGCACAACCGCGAGAACGCCGTGGCCAGCAAGGGCCCCGGACAAGGCGCAAAGTCCGTCGGCGGCTTCTTTGGTGAACTGCTCGACCTCGATGCCAGTGCCGCCGGCAGCGACAGCTTCAAGGGCGATGGCAACACCGAACAGTCGAGCAAGTTCACCGGCCAGATCGCGGTGCAGGTCATCAACGTGCTGCCCAACGGGCACCTCGTCATCGCCGGCGAACGCGCGGTGGCCTTCAACCGCGGCGTGACGCGCATGCGCTTTTCAGGCGTGGTCAGCCCGGGCGACATCCGCGCCGGCAACATGGTGGCCTCCTCGGACGTGGTCAATGCGCGGCTGGAAACCGCGGGCGAGGGCGACGTCTCCGAAGCCGCTTCGCGCTCGTGGTTGCAGCGCGTGCTGACCAAGACCCTGACCGTCTGGTGAACCGGGTGGAGGACAACATGAAGCACCCCGCCTGGATGTGGAGCGCCGGCCTCGCGCTGGGCCTGCTCGCCCAAAGCATCGAACCCGCCCACGCCGCCTCGCCCAACGCACCATTGCCCGATGCCATCGAGCTGCAAGGCCGGCGCCTGACGCTCAACGCCAGCGGCACCGGCGTGAGGGCCCTGGTCGTGCAGGTCTACCTGGTGGCCCTGTATGGCAGCAACAAGGTGGGCCAGCACCAGGCCCTGCTGCAGGACAACGGCGCCAGGCGCCTGACGCTCAAGATGCTGCGCGACGTCAGCGAAAGCGACTTCAAGAGCGGCCTGCAGGACACGCTCGAAGCCACCCCCGCGCTGACGCGTTTCAGCCAGCAGGTGCGCGCCATCGTCGAGAGCCTGCCACTCGAGCAGGGCCGCCTCAAACATGGCGACACGCTGACCATCGACTGGCAGCCCGACCAGGGCCTGCGCATCACCTTCAACCAGCGGCCCTGCTTCGGTCCCATCCGCCAGGCCGACCTGTTCCAGGCCCTGCTGAGGCTGTGGCTGGACGAAGACCCTCGCCGTTCGGTGCTGCAGCTCGAACGCCCCGGTGACCCCACCACCGAACCCCCATCCCGCGTGAGCGCCTGGAGAGCCCTGCCATGAGTGCCTGCCTGATCATCGACCCAGAAGACCGCCTGCACGACACCCTCGCGTCCAGCCTGCAACGGCTGGCCCTGTCGGTGGCGCGTTCGACCCGTGCACCCACGGTGCTCTCGGGCCCCGGCGTGGACCTGGTCCTGACCCGCGTGCGCCACGCCGACCGCGAACAGCTGAAGGTGTGTGAGGCCGCGCGCCAGGCCTGGAACGCCCGCGTGGTGGTCTTCATGGACCGGCCCGAGCCGGTCGACCAGGTGCTGGCGCTGACCTGGGGCGCCGACGCCGTGGTCGACCCCCGACACATCAGCGAGCGCGAACTCGAGGCGCGCCTGCGATCGCTGCTGCGTCGACGACCGGGCCAAGCGGCTGAACACGCCTGGGAACTCGATGACATCGCGCAGCGCCTGCAACACGGCCCCTTGAGCGTGCCACTCTCGCGCAGCGAAGCGCAGGTGCTGCAAGCCTTGATGGCTCAGCCGGGTGTCGTGATGTCGCGCGCGGAGCTGATGGCCCGCTCGAAGCTGGGCCAGCAGGGCTGCCACCTCAACGTGGTGGACCTGGCCGTTTCGCGCCTGCGCCGCAAGCTGCAGGAAGCGGGCGTGAGCCGGGTGCCCCTGCTGACGGAGCGAGGCCGCGGCTACCGCTGGGGTTGCCCGCCCGCCAGCCGCCAGGCCGCAAACGACTGAACCAGGCTCACGCCGCCCGCGCTTTCAACAGCGCCGAGACGATGGCCAGCGAATACGGGCTCGCCACCTGATCCACGAAGCGCAGGAAGTCCAGGTGCGCCGAGGCATCGGCCCGATCAGAAATGGTGCGGATCACCGCGAAGGGCAGCTCGAACGCATCGCAAACCTGGGCCACCGCCGCCCCTTCCATTTCCACGGCCAGCACATCGGGCAGGTGGTGGCGCAAGGTCTCGGCGTCTTCGGCCGAGGCAACGAACTGATCGCCACTGGCGATGAGGCCACGGTGCACGCGCGGCTGGGGCAGGCCCAGCGCATGCAGCGGCACATGCTGGTGCACGTCCAACAGCGCCTGGCCCACGCCCTCGTGCACCCAGGTCGTCAGCTCGGCAGGTGGGTGCAGGCGGCTGCGCCCCAACCCCGGCAACTCGTGGCGGGGGAACAGCGGTGAGGCGTCCATGTCATGCTGGATCAGGGACTCGGCCACCACCACATCGCCCACGCGCACCTCCGTGCCCAGGCCACCGGCGACACCGGTGAACCAGATCTGTGACACGCCGAACGCATCGGCCAGCAAAGTGGCCGTGATGGCTGCCGCCACCTTGCCGATGCCGGATAGCACCGCCACCACCTCGCGGCCATGCAGGTGACCGCGCCAGAAAACGCGGGCGCCGCAGCGAACCGCAGCCTCATCGGGCATGAGGTCGATGAGGGCCTGCAGTTCCTGCGGCATGGCGGCCATCAGGCCGATCGGTCCGGGCTGGACAGGGGCATCGGAGAGAGGTGAGCGGCTCATGCCGCCATCATCCCACCGATGCCAACCGCCCTGGCTTGCCTTCGATCAGAAGGCGTGACGCAGGCCAAACACCACGCTGGTGCCCGACTCGTAGTTCGCCAGTTGTTCCTTGTCGACCATCACGGCCGCGTACACGTCGGTGCGCTTGGACAGGAAGTGGTCGTAAGCCAGCGTGGTGATGCGGTGCTTGGTCACCGGCGTGGTGCCACCTTGCACCGGCTTTTCCTTGCTCTCGCCATAAGACAGCAGCACCTTGCCAGCCTTGGTCACTGGCACCGATGCGCCCAGTTGGTACAGCTGGGTGTCGATGCGCAAGGTGGTGGCGTAGCCGCTGTTGGAGAACTCGCCATACTGACCAAACAGCTTGACCACACCGAAGTCATAGCTGGTGCTGATCATGCCGAAGTTCTGGCGTTGGCCTTGGGTCAGGTTGACTTTCGGGGCCTCGGCGGAACGCACGGTCTGCCAGGCACCGCCCACGGCGAAGGGGCCGTTGGCGTAGTTCAGGCTCAATGCATAGCTGTTGCGCTCGGACTGCGTGGTGTCCTCGCCAGCCTGATAAGACACCGAGCCGGTGAAGCCAGCCAGGTTGGGCGTGGCGTAGGTGATGGCATTGCTCCAACCCGAGTCACCGCGGTCGTTGCCCCACTTGCCGAACGTCAGGCGCACGGCGGGCGACAGGCCGAAGGCACCTGCGAACGGGTTGTACGACACCACGTGCGAGAACAGCAGGTTGCCCTGGCGGCCGATGGTCAGCTTGCCGAAGTCGTTCTGCAGGTAGACGTTGGCGGCACGGCCCCAGAAGTTGTCGGCCGGCACGTTCGGGGTCACGGAGGTGTTCGCATCGCTGCGGCCCGAAGCGCCCGTGTCAGGACGCAGGAAAGCTTCCAGCACGAAGCCGGCCTTCAGGCCACCACCCAGGTCTTCCAGCCCCTTGAAGCCCAGGTAGCTGGTGACCATGTTGTTGCCGTCGACCTTGGTGATGCGCTTGTTGTCGGCCGCGGTGGGCAGGCCGCTCAACTGCATGGAGCCGACGCTCAGGTCGACGACGCCATAGACGTTGTAGCTGGATTGGGCCTGCGAGGCGGCTGCAGCGGACAGCGCCAGCACAGACAGTGCGAACTTGCGAATGGACATGGACACTCCAGGTTTGGTGCATCGGCACCTGTTGTTGAAAACAGGCGCCGTCGATTGCAGATTCCATGCCCACACGGCCTCGCGCAGGCGCGCACGCTTCTTGCGTGCCTTGCAATACTGCATACAGTTTTTCATCTGTTTTGCATACAGTTTTGCAACCGGAGCCCGCTCGCATGACCACCACGAAGATCACCCGCCGCACCGTTTTCGCTCATTTCGCCGCCGCAGCCGCCTTGTCCCTGGGCGCGCTGGCACCCACTTCGGTGCACGCCGCCACACCCATCAAGTTCCAGCTCGACTGGCGCTTCGAGGGCCCGGCCGGCCTGTTCCTGCACCCCATCGCCAAGGGCTACTTCACGCAGGCGGGCCTGGACGTCACGCTCGATGCGGGCAGCGGCTCGGGCGGCACCGTCACGCGCGTGGCATCGGGCACCTACGACCTGGGCTTTGCCGACATGGCCGCGTTGATGGAGTTCCACGCCAACAACCCCGACGCACCCAACAAGCCCGTGGCCATCATGATGGTCTACAACAACACGCCGGCCGCTGCCTTCGCGCTCAAGTCCAGCGGCATCAAGACCCCGGCCGATTTCACGGGCAAGAAGATGGGCGCCCCGGTGTTCGACGCCGGCCGCAAGGCCTGGGCGATCTTCGCCAAGGCCAACAAGATCGGCCCCGTGACCTGGGTCAGCATGGACCCGCCGCTGCGCGAGACCATGGCCGTCAAGGGCGATGTCGACGGCATCACGGGCTTTTCGTTCACCTCGCTGCTCAACCTCGAAGCGCGCGGCGCCAAGCCGGCCGACGTGGTGATGTTCCCCTACGCCCAATACGGCGTGAAGCTCTACGGCAACGCCATCATCGCGTCGCCCAAGTTGCTCAAAGAGAACCCGGAAGCCGTCAAGGCGTTCCTGAAGGCCTTCGCCAAGGGCGCCAAGGAAGTGTTGGCTCAACCGGCTGTCGGCATCGCGGCGGTCAAGGCCCGCGACGGCATCATCAACGTCGACCTCGAAACCCGCCGCCTGAAAATGGCCATCGAACAGGTCGTGGCCAGCCCCGATGCGCGCGCCGAAGGCTTCGGCCAGGTCAACGCCGCACGCCTGTCGCTGATGGCCTCGCAGGTCTCGGATGCCTATGCCACCAAGACCCGCGTCAACCCGGGCGCCGTCTGGAACGGCTCCTTCCTGCCAACGGCAGCCGAACTCAACGTGCTGCCGCCGGCCAAGTGAATCGGCAACGCACGCGCTGAGACCCACCACCGCTGAGGAACACAACACCATGGATGCCTACGTCGACTTCCAGGGCGTCTGGCTGGCCTACAACGACGAGCTGCTCAAGCAAGGGCATTTCGCCGTCGAGGACCTGAGCCTGACCATGCGCCAGGGCGAATTCGTCGCCATCGTCGGGCCTTCGGGCTGCGGCAAGTCCACCTTCATGAAGCTCACCACGGGCTTGAAGATGCCCTCCAAGGGCAGCGTGACCATCGCGGGCGCGCCCGTGACGGGCCCGCTCAAGATCACCGGCATGGCTTTTCAGGCCCCGTCGCTGCTGCCCTGGCGCACCACGGTCGACAACGTGCTGCTGCCGCTGGAGATCGTCGAGCCCTACCGCTCGAGCTTCAAGGCCAAACGCGCCGAGTACGAAGCCAAGGCCCGCGCCCTGCTGCAAAGCGTGGGCCTGGGCGGCTACGAAGACAAGTTCCCCTGGCAGCTCTCGGGCGGCATGCAGCAGCGTGCCTCCATCTGCCGAGCCCTCATCCACGAGCCGCAGATGCTGCTGCTCGACGAGCCCTTCGGTGCGCTCGACGCCTTCACGCGCGAAGAACTCTGGTGCGCGCTGCGCGACCTGCAGGCCGCGCGCGGCTTCAACGTCATCCTCGTCACACACGACCTGCGCGAAGCCGTGTTCCTGGCCGACACCGTCTACGTCATGAGCAAGAGCCCCGGTCGCATCCTCGCGCGCCGCGAGATCGACATGCCCCGCCCGCGCGACCTCGAAGTCACCTACACGAGCGAGTTCACCGCCGTCGTGCACGAGCTGCGCGGCCACATCGGCGCATTGCGCAAGCCCACCACGCTGGGCACCCCCGTGGAGATCGCCCAATGAGCGCCAGCCCTTCCAAGCACCTCGAACGCTGGGCCCCCTGGGGCCTGCTGCTGCTGGTCATCGTCATCTGGCAGGCCATCTGCAGCGCCTTCAACGTCAGCGAGTACATCTTCCCCAGCCCCGCTCGCATCGCCGAGCAGATGGCCGAGTTCCACACCGAGATCCTCAAGCACGCCTGGCGCACGCTGTGGGTGACGATGGTGGGTTTTGCCATCGCCATCGTGGTGGGCGTGCTGCTGGGTTTCCTGATCGGCAGCTCGCGCATGGCCTACGCGGCCATCTACCCACTGATGACGGCCTTCAATGCTTTGCCCAAAGCCGCCTTCATCCCGATCCTGGTGGTGTGGTTCGGCATCGGCGTGGGCCCGGCCGTGCTCACGGCCTTTCTCATCAGCTTCTTTCCGATCACGGTCAACATCGCCACCGGGCTGGCCACGCTCGAGCCCGAGCTCGAGGACGTGTTGCGCGTGCTGGGCGCCAAGCGCTGGGACGTGCTGGTCAAGGTCGGCCTGCCGCGTTCCATGCCCTACTTCTACGGCTCGCTCAAGGTCGCCATCACGCTGGCCTTCGTGGGCACCACGGTGTCCGAGATGACGGCCTCGAACGAAGGCATCGGCTACCTGCTCATCAGCGCCGGCTCGTCGATGCAGATGGGCCTGGCCTTCGGGGGCCTGGTGGTCGTGGGCGCCATGGCCATGGTGATGTACGAGCTGTTCTCGGTCATCGAGAAGCGCACCACCGTGTGGGCCCACCGAGGCAGCCAGGGGCACTGAGGCCCGTTCACGCGCCAGACCCGGCCACAAAAAACAAACCACCCCGGGGGGTGGTTTGACAAAAGCCTTGCGGCACCAACCAGCGGCTCAAGACCGGCGGTTGTGCGATGCCGCAAAACGACATCGCTGCTTGAGTGAAGAAATCCCTGAGCGGCGCGAAGTGATGTTGGTTGGACAATCCGTTGACCGGATCGAGCGCTCTGGCAGATTGTAATGTGCATAATTGCACCAACGATCATATATGACCCGTTGTTACGATTTGAGACGGGTTCGCTTTCGCCCCTTCCAGTCCCATCCAGCCCCACCCGCACGCCCCCATGGACGCCTTTTTTTCACAGGATGATGACAGCATCCCCTACGACGCCAGTGGCTCGTGGGTGGCTGCGTGCGTCGCCAGCCTGCTGTCGCGCCATGGCGTGCCGCCGCGACACCAGGCCACCGCAATCGCGCAAATTTGCGCGATTTCCGTCAGCCAAGCCCGCCGCAAGCTGCGCGGCGCGGTCTGGCTTTTCAACGAGGTGCTGGCCCTTTGCCGCCATCACGGCGAGTCGCTCGAAGCTGTTTTTGGCACCGAACACGGCCCTGGCGCCCCCGGGCAGGCCGGCGTGCTGCTGATCGATGGGCTGGAGCTGCCCTGTCAGGTGCGTGCCGGCGCCATTTGCCCCCCCACATCGAGCGAGGCCGCCCTGCTGACCACCCGCGTCGGCGAACGCTGGCTGGTGGGCACCCCCGCGCGCCTGGACGCCCTCGGCGCCACGGGCACGCGCCACCTGGTCGAGTTGCTGCAGACCACGCCAGCCGAGCCCCCTGCGGCCGCGCGCATCGCCGTGCTCGACGACGACGAGTCGGCGGCCCAGGCCCTGGTCGACTGGTTCGAGCAGCTCGGCTACTTCGCGCAGGGCTACACCCGCGCCGACGCCCTGGACCAGGACCTGGCACAAGGCTTCGACGCCTACGTGCTCGACCTCGTGCTGTCCGGCGGCCAGACCTCGCAGGCCATGGTCGAGCGCATCCGGCGGCAGCAACCCGACGCCCCCATCGTCCTGCTGACCGGCCAGTTGCGCGACGGCAAGGCGTCCGAAAGCACGCTGGCTGCGCTGCTGCGCACCCACCGCGTCACCTTCTTTGAAAAACCGGTCCGTCCGGTCATGATCACCGCCGCGATCCAGAACAGCCTGGATCAGCTCAAGCCGGCGGCATGAGCCTCTACCATGTCCCGCCCCCGCAAGAGGTCGAACCCTTCTCGGCCCTGCAGGCCACGCGCCGAAGGCTCACGCTGTGGCTGGCCGGGCTCTCGTCCATCGCCTGCATGCTGGTGTGGTGGTACGACGGCTCGAACGGCCTCAACAGCCCCTGGGCCGCAACCGCCGTGCCCATCATCGCCGCCGGCCTGGTGCTGGGCGGCCTGGTGATCTGGTTTCGCCCCCTCTGGCACAACCAGGCTGCGGCGCTGTGCAACGCCTCGGTGGCCACTTATTTCATCGGCTCGCTCATCAGCACCACCGAAGCCGGCGGCGCGGGCGGCCTCTACGAGGTGGCCTCCAACGCGCAGTTCATGCCCCTGCTCTACCTGGCTGCCTTCGTCACCATGACGCGAGGTGCCGCGCGCCTGAGCTGGCTGACCTACGCCGCCACCGCGATGTCCTACCTCTGGCTGTATGGGTTCGATGGCGCACCGGGAGGCGACCCGATCGGGCACTTCTGGTTCATGCTGCTGATCACTCACCCGATCTTCATCCTGGCCTTGTCCTACGTGAGCGTGCTGCACACGCGGCTCAAGAGCGCCGAGGTCGAGGTGCACACCTCGCGCGAGCGCTTCCTGGCCATGCTCTCGCACGAGATCCGCACACCGCTGCAAGGCATGCTGGGCTCCATCGACCTGCTGGACCTGCGCGTGCATGGCGGCGGCGAGCGCCGCGCCGTCGACCGCCTGCGACAGATCGCCAACCAGCTCACGGCTCACCTGCGCGACCTGACCGAATACACCCGCATGGACAACCCGGCCTGGCGTCTGCAACCCGAGTGGATCGACCTGGCCGGCCTGGTGGAGGACATCTGCGACGAGCACCTGCCACGCCTGCGCGCCAAGGGCCTGAACCTGCAGGTCGAGGTGAGCGAGGCGCCCGAGTTGCGTGAGGTCGAGCTTGACCCCCAGCGCGTTCGCCAGGTGCTCGACAACCTGCTCAACAACGCCTTGAAGTACACGCCCAGCGGGCAGATCACGGTGACGCTGGGGCCGCGCCCTGGGCCAGCCGGCGACGACGCCAGGCAGCTGCAGCTGGAAGTGATCGACACCGGCGTGGGCATCGCTGCCGACGCCATGCCATGCATCTTCGAGCCCTACGTTCGCCTGGAAGACCGCAAGCTGCCGCGCACCGAAGGCAGCGGCCTGGGGCTGGCCGTGGTGCGCAGGCTGGTCGACCGGTTGGGTGGCCAGATGGCCGTCGAGAGCAGCCCCGACCGGGGTTCGCGCTTCGTGGTCTGGCTGCCCGCGCGCGCCACAGCGATCCCATCGGACACCCCCGTTGGCGCCGAAAGTGGCGAGCAGACCGGGCCACAATGAGGGCCGCAGCCCTCCCCTTTGCCACCCTCCACACACCGGCCACCATGAGCACCCCCGTCCAGACCCTCACCCTCGGCACCCCCCTGTCGCCATCGGCCCTGCGCGTCATGCTGCTGGGCTCGGGTGAGCTGGGCAAGGAAGTGCTGATCGCCCTGCAGCGCCTGGGCGTCGAGACCATCGCCGTCGACCGCTACGAGCACGCCCCCGGCCAGCAGGTCGCGCACCACAGCCGCACGATCACGATGAGCGACCCGGCCCAATTGCGAGCCCTCATCGAAGCCGAGCGGCCGCACCTGGTCGTGCCCGAGATCGAGGCCATTGCCACGCCCGTGCTCGAAGAGCTCGAAGCCGCCGGCGTGGTGCGCGTCATCCCCACGGCCCGCGCCGCGCGCCTGACCATGGACCGCGAGGGCATCCGCCGCCTGGCCGCCGAAACGCTGGGCCTGCCCACCAGCCCCTACGCCTTCTGCGACTCGTTGGCCGAGCTGCAGGCAGCCATCGACAACGGCATCGGCTACCCCTGCATCGTCAAGCCGGTGATGAGCTCGTCAGGCAAGGGCCAGAGCAAGATCGATGGCCCCGCCGACGTCGCCAAGGCCTGGGCCCATGCGATGGAAGGCGGGCGGGTCAGCCACGGCCGCGTCATCGTCGAGGGCTTCATCGACTTCGACTACGAGATCACGCAACTGACCGTGCGCGCCGCCGGCCGGGGCGCAGAGCTGAGCCAGGTCGCCACACACTTTTGCGAGCCCATCGGCCACAAGCAGGTCAGCGGCGACTACGTCGAGAGCTGGCAGCCCCAGCCCATGTCGGCCTTGGCGCTGCAGCGCTCGCGCGACATCGCCAAGGCCGTCACCGACAACCTCGGCGGACAAGGCCTGTTCGGCGTGGAGCTCTTCGTCAAGGGTGACATGGTGTGGTTCAGCGAGGTCAGCCCGCGCCCGCACGACACCGGCCTGGTCACGCTGAGCACCCAGGTGCAAAGCGAGTTCGAGTTGCACGCGCGCGCCATCCTGGGCCTGCCGGTGGACACCTCGCTGCGCCAGGTGGGCGCCTCGGCCGTGATCTACGGCGGCGTGGACACGCAGGACGTGCAGTTCGAAGGCGTGGCCGAGGCCCTGTCCGTGCCCGGCACCGACCTGCGCCTGTTCGGCAAGCCAGAGAGCTTCGTCAAGCGGCGCATGGGTGTGGCCCTGGCCACCGCCGACGATGTCGATGCGGCGCGCGCCAAGGCACGCGAAGCGGCCGCCAAGGTGCGCGTGCGCGCCCGAGGCTGACGATGGGTGGCCCGGCCTTGCGCAGCCGGGCTCACCGATGCTGACGGGATCGCTCAGCCGCCCTGCGCAACACCACCGCCCGCGCGGCTTGCCAACAGGCTCGGTGCCGCCCCGGCCAGCATGAAGCGCAGCTGCGAGTCGAGCCGCCCGGCCCGCTCCAGCAGCCCTTCCAGCGAAATCAGCTCGATCTCGGCGTAATGCAGGGCCAGCAACTGCTCGCGCTCCAGGTCGCGCAAGGCCTTGTTCACCGTCTGGCGCGACACACCGAGCATTTGCGCCAGGTACTCCTGCGGCAGGCGCAGGCGACGACGCAGGCCCGACTGGGCGCTCTGCCCGTAGTTCACCGCCGCGAACAGCAGCCGCCGCGACAGGCGCTGCTGCAGCGTCAGCGAGGCGCTGTCCTCCAGCGCCGCCGTCATCAGGCGCAGCTTGCCGCAGGCCAGGCGGGCCAGGTCGCGCCAATGGACGGGGTGGGCGTCCAACCAGGGCTCGATCGCCGACTTGGGCACCACCAGCACCGTGCTGTCGGTGTCGGCCACGGCCGCCATCGCCCGGGGGATTCGGTCGATCAGGCTGACCTCGCCAAACCAGTGGTAGGGCTCGACGTACAGCGTCAGTCGCTGGGTGCCGTGCTCGGGGTGGGCCGAGCCCATGCGCAGCGCGCCAGCGATGACGCAGCACAGGCCGTCCTGGGCATCGTCGCGCAGGGCCTCGCCAGCGCTAAGGTGGACGAGGCGCGAACGCTCGACCAGGGCGGCCTGCAACGGCTCGGGGCAGGTGCCGAACCACAGGTGGGTGCGCAAGGCCGGCAACAGGGCGGCGGGGTTCGATTCGGAGCGACGGGACATGTTCTCGCCTGGCAAAAAAACGTCGTGTGGGACGCAACACCCCCCAGATGGGTTAGATGCGAAGCGTGCAACTGTCTGTTTGTTGACAATATCATGGCCGCACACGCCCTACGATTCGGGACATTGTTCACGACAAACCAGACCGCCTTATGAGCCAGAGCCAAGCAGTTCACCCCGGCGCCATCCTGCGCACCCAGTTCATGGAACGCAACGGCCTGTCGGCGAGTGGCTTGGCCATCCGCCTGCATGTGCCCGCCCCCCGCGTGAACGACATCGTGCGCGAGCGCCGTGGCATCAGCCCCGATTCCGCCTTGCGCCTGGCCCGATTCTTCGGCACCACGGCCCAGTACTGGATGGACCTGCAGACGGCCTACGACCTGCGCGTGGCCGAAGACCAGGCGGGCGAGCAGATCCGCCGCGAGATCGCCACGCTGCAGTCGATGCCCCCGAAGGCCGGCAGCGCCGCGCCCGAACCGGTGCTGGCCGCGGCCTGATGCCGGCCTGAGAGGCGCCCACCCGCACCCGGTCGGGCTCGCCTTTCACACCCCCCACTTGGGTAAGACGTCGGCCGATCACCGATCGACGTTCACCCCCCTCACCAGGTCACTGGAAGGCCACTTCGGCGAAGCTGCGCAGCTTGCGGCTGTGCAGCTGCCCCTGCACGTTGCGGCGCAGGCGCTCGATGGCGCACAGGCCGATGCGCAGGTGCTGGTCCACGCGCTCGCGGTAGAACTGGTTGGCCATGCCCGGCAGCTTGAGCTCGCCGTGCAGCGGCTTGTCGCTCACGCACAGCAGCGTGCCGTAGGGCACCCGGAAGCGAAAGCCGTTGGCCGCGATGGTCGCGCTTTCCATGTCCAGCGCCACGGCGCGGCTCTGGCTGAACCGGCGCTCGGGCTCGCGCTGGGGCAGCAACTCCCAGTTGCGGTTGTCGGTCGAAGCGACCGTGCCCGTGCGCATGATGCGTTTGAGCTCATAGCCATGCAGCTGGGTGACCTCGGCCACCGCGCCTTCGAGCGCCAGCTGGATTTCTGCCAGCGGCGGGATGGGCACCCACAGCGGCAGGTCCTCGTCGAGCACGTGGTCCTCGCGCACGTAGCCGTGGGCCAGCACGTAGTCACCGAGCTGCTGAGAGTTGCGCAGGCCAGCGCAGTGGCCCAGCATGATCCAGGCATGCGGGCGCAGCACCGCGATGTGGTCGGTGATGGTCTTGGCGTTGGCCGGGCCCACGCCGATGTTGACCATGGTCACGCCCGTGCGGTCCTTCCTGATGAGGTGGTAGGCCGGCATCTGCGGCAGGCGCGGCGGCACGGCACCCTGGGCGTCGAGCGGCTCGGCGGCCTGGCCCACGCGGCGCGTGACCACGTTGCCCGGCTCGACGAAGGCGATGCAGTCGTCGTCATCTCGCGGGTTGGCCGGATCGGGGGCACGCTGCATCAGCTCGTGGCCCATGCGCACGAACTCGTCGATGTAGAACTGGTAGTTCGTGAACAGCACGAAGTTCTGGAAATGCGCAGGCGTGGTGCCGGTGTAGTGGCGCAGGCGGTGCAGCGAGTAATCCACCCGGGGAGCGGTGAACAGCGCCAGCGGGCGCGAGCCCCCCCGCGTTTCGTAAGTGCCGTTGGCGATGCCGTCGTCCATGCGCGCCAGGTCGGGCAGGTCGAAGAAGTCGGGCAGCAGCATGCGGCGCTCGGGCGTGAGCTGGCCTTCGAGGTGCTGGTGCTCGTCCAGGCTGAAGTGCACGGGGATGGGCTCGCCGCCCAGTCCGATTTCCAGCGCCACGCCGTGATTGGCCAGCAGCAACTGGAACTGGTCGCGGTAGTAGTCGGCGTAGAGGTCGGGCCGCGTCAGCGTGGTCTCGTAAGTGCCGGGGCCCGCGACAAAGCCGTAGGACAGGCGCGAGTCGGCGCGGGCCACGGTTTCGGTGTGCACGCGCACGAAGGGGTACTTGGCGCGAACCGGGTGGCGAAAGTTCTCGCCTGCCACGAACCGCTGCAAGCTGTCTCGCAAGTAAGCGATGTTCGTGTCGTAGAGCTGGGTGACGTAGGCCAGGGCGGCGTCGGCCTGATCGAAACGCTGGGTGGAAAACTTCGGGGCGGCCATGTGAGGTCGGGGCAAGTCTGCCGGCAGTCAGCTTGCAAACCATTGTGCGCCCATTGCCCGCGGGCCACTGTCGCATCCACGCCGCGTCTTGCCCCTTGTTCGGGGCTTTTCAAGCCGCTTCGTTCACCGGCTCGAAGTCCACCTTGTCCCGCACCGCGCACCCTGGGCAGGACCAGTCATCGGGGATCAGCTTCCAGGGCGTGCCTGGCGCAAATCCCTCGTGCGGGTCCCCCGCGGCTTCGTCGTACACATGATCGCAATTGGGACAACGGTATTTCATGTTCTGGGGTCTCCTCGGTGCCGTCTGCTGGATCAGGCGCGACCTGCTTTCACATCGGCCGCAAACGAAGCGTACTTCTTCATCAGCGCCTCGCGCTTGTTCGGCGCGAACTGGATGCGCTCGAGGTCGCCCTTGTAGTGACGGATCACACGCTTGTTCATCAGCGCGAACCACAGCGGTGACACGTAAGCCAGGGTGATCATGCCGGCGTAACCGGAGGGCAGTTGCGGGCTGTCATCGAAGTGACGCAGCGTCTGGTACTTGCGCGTCGGGTTGGCGTGGTGGTCGCTGTGGCGCTGCAGGTGGTACAGGAACAGGTTGGTGACCGTGTGGTTGCTGTTCCACGAGTGCTCGGGCTGGCAGCGCTCGTAGCGGCCATCGGGGTTCTTGCGACGCAGCAGGCCGTAGTGCTCCAGGTAGTTCACCACCTCCAGCAGCGAGAAACCGTAGACCGCCTGGATCAGCAGGTAAGGCAGCACCACCACACCGAAGGCGATCAGCAGGCCACCGAACAGCACCACCGACATCGCCCACGACTGCAGGTTCTCGTTGTCGGTGCTCCAGACGCCCTTGTTGAAACGCTTGAGGCGCTCGGCTTCGAGCTCCCAGCTCGAGCGCAGGCTGCCGATCACGGTGCGCGGCCAGAAGGCCCAGAACGATTCGCCAAAGCGCGAGGTGGCCGGGTCTTCGGGCGTCGCCACGTTCTTGTGGTGACCGCGGTTGTGCTCGACGTAGAAGTGGCCGTAGAACGTGGGGGCCAGCGAGATGCGGGCCAGCCAGCGGTCGAGCTTGTCCTTCTTGTGGCCCAGCTCGTGCGCCGTGTTGATGGCGATGCCGTTGATCACGCCCACGCTGATGGCCAGGCCGACCATGTCGTACCACGGCATGTCCACCATCGCGATCATGGCCGCGCCACCGATGGTCACGGCGATCTGGATGGGCACGTAAGCGTAGAGAACCCAGCTGTAGTAGCGGTCGTTCTCGAGCGCCTGCAATGCGCTGTCAGGTGGGTTCGAGGCGTCCTCGCCGAAGACCCAGTCGAGCACGGGCAGCACGGCGTGCACCAGGGCAAACGCGACCCACAGCAACCAGCTCTGCTGCGTCTGCCAGTAGCCGGCCAGCACGGCGGCGCCGATCAGGGGAATGGCGGGCCCGAGCAGCCAAAGGTAGCGCTTGGGGTCGGACCAGCGCGCAACCGGCGTGGGCGAAAGGGTGGCTTGGGACATCGTCGAACTCCTTCAGGGATGCCGCCAGTGTCTTGATTTACCGCAAAGGCGGGAAGCCGGCATCGACCGCAGGACCATCGCGATCCGCCGCCCATCGATCAGGGTCTACCCGAGGTGGAACAACCCCGATGCAGACTTGGCTTTTCACGATGGATATCCGGGCTTTTGACGCATCCCGGCACTCGCCTTCCGTGGCATTCTTGGGCAACATGGACACCCTCAGCCTGATCCTGGACGACATGCACTTCGACGGTGTGGTGTTTGCTTCGTCCGTCAACGCGCCCCCCTGGTCCTGGCGCCTGGCCGTCGATGGGCTGGGCTGCGCTCACGTCATCACCCGAGGCCAGGCCTGGCTGATCCGCGATGGTGCCCAGCCCCTGTTGCTCGAGACCGGCGACCTCATCGTGCTGCCCGGCGGCGTGCCCCACCTGATCCAGGACCGACCGAACACCTCGGCCCAGCCACGCGACCTGCTGCCCCTGATGGCCCGCGACCTGAGCGGCTCTCGCCTGGGTGGAGAAGACACGCCCCAGTCCTGCCACCTCATCAGCACGCACGCGCGCTTTGACGTCAACATGGCCGCGCCCCTGGTCAAGGCCCTGCCCCCTGTGCTGCACGTGCGCGGGCTGGGCGAAGCGCCGCCGCCCTGGCTGGCCGTGGGGCTGCAGTTCCTGGCGCTGGAGGTGGCGCAGCAACGCCCGGCCCAGCAGGCCATCCTCAACCGCATGGGCGACATCCTGTTCATGCAGTGCATCCGCGACCACGTGGAGTCGGTGCCGGAAGGCTCGGGCACCTGGCTGTCGGCGCTCAAGGACCGGGCGCTGTCCACCGCGCTGGCGCTCATCCACCGCGAGCCGCAGCGCAACTGGACGGTGCCCGAGCTGGCCAAGGAGGCCTGCCTGTCCCGCTCGGCCTTCGCCGACCGCTTCACCCAGACGCTGGGCGAGCCACCGCTGACCTACCTGACTCGCCACCGCATGCGACTGGCCGCGCGCCAGCTCAGCACCTCGGCGCTGTCGGTGGGCAAGATCGCGGAACAGGTGGGCTACGCCTCGGAGGCGGCTTTCAGCCAGGCCTTCAAGCGCGAACACGGGGTGTCGCCCTCGGCCTGGCGTGCGCAGCACCTGAGCGGCGCCGCACAGGGCGATCAGCACCCGGGCTCGGCGCCTCAGCAGGAAGCGGCCTGAGCCGAAGGCCCTGCCCGCTCAGCGCCTCAGCGGCGAGCCGAACCCGTGCCCGAGCCGCCCAGCAAGGTCGCGACCTTGCGCTTGGGCTTGATGAAGCGCGACAGGCCGCTGCCCGACGACGACGCGGGCGCGGCGTCCTTCTTGTCCCAGGCAGCGAGCTCGGCGCCTGCCGGTGCCTCGTAGGGCTTGTCGAAGAACGGGTCGCGGGACTCGTTGCGGCGGGGTGCCGAGGCACGTGGCGAGCTGGGGCGCGAGGGTGCGTCAGCGGCGACCACATCCGGGCGGCCTTCTGACTCTTCACGGCGGCGGAAACTCGGGCGATCACGGTCGCGGTCATGGCCACGCTCGCGGCGGCCCTCCAGCTCGAAGGGCTCGACGTCGGGCTTCTTCTTGATGAGCTTTTCGATGTCGGCCATCAGGCGGGCATCGGCGCCGGTCACCAGCGACACCGCCAACCCGGAAGCGCCAGCGCGACCGGTGCGGCCGATGCGGTGCACGTAGTCTTCGGCGTTGAAGGGGATGTCGTAATTGAAGACGGCCGGCAGGGCCGCGATGTCGATGCCGCGCGCGGCCACGTCGGTGGCCACGAGCAGGTCCACGTCACCGCGCTTGAAGGCGTCCAGCGACTTGATGCGCTCGTCTTGCGACTTGTCGCCATGCAGGGCGGCCGTGCGCAGGCCGTCGCGCTCGAAGGTGCGCGCCAGGCGGGCGCAGCCCAGCTTGGAGTTGACGAAGACGATGGACTGGGTGATGCCGCGGTCGCGCAGGATCTGGCGGATCACGTGGCGCTTGTCGTCGTCGTCGACCTTGTAGAAACGCTGCTCGACGTTGGTGGCCGTCTGGTTCGGTCGGGCCACCTCGACCAGCACCGGGTCTTGCAGGTAGCTTTGGGCCAGCTTCTTGATCTCGGGCGAGAACGTGGCCGAGAACAGCAGGGTCTGGCGGGTCTTGGGCAGGTAGCTCAGGATGCGCTGCAGGTCGGGCAGGAAGCCGATGTCCAGCATGCGGTCGGCTTCGTCGAGGACCACGTACTCCACCTGCGAGAGGTTGCAGTTCTTGGCCTCGATGTGGTCGATCAGGCGACCCGGGGTGGCGATGAGCACCTCGACGCCGGCTTTGAGCTCGATCGTCTGCTCTTTCATGTTCATGCCGCCGAACACCACGGCCGAGCGCAGGTTGCACTTGCCGGCGTAGGTCTTGACGTTGTCGGCCACCTGGATGGCCAGCTCGCGCGTGGGCGCCAGCACGATGGCGCGCACCGGGTGGCGCGCCGGCGACATGCTGGCGTTCTCGTGCTTCATCATCTTCTGAAGCAGCGGGATGGAGAAGGCAGCGGTCTTGCCCGTGCCCGTCTGGGCGGCACCCATGACGTCGCGCCCTGCCAGCACCAGGGGGATGGCCTTGGCCTGGATCGGCGTCATCGTGGGGTACTTGATGGCGCTGAGGATCTTCTTGTCCAGCGGCAGCGTGTCGAAACGCGCGGGCGGCGCCTGCTCGGCGGACACGGTCTCGGAGGTCACGGGCGCAGCAGCTGCGGCATCGGGCGCGGCCAGGGTGGCCGGCTGGGAGGTTTGTTCGTTCATCGGGGTCGAATTATCCGCGCATTGCTGCTTTTTTGCGCAAGCAAATGCGGCCAACGGCCCCTCATTTCACTTTCCGAGGCACGGAAAACGGCGCAATCGGGTCCATTCGGAGGGCAATCCACCGGTTTGAGCCCTCCCGAAGGGGGTCGGTGAGCCCCGCAGGTGGTCAGAACGTGAAGCCCACCTCGGTGCGCAGGCCCCCATGGTCGGCCTCGGCGCGCTCGAGCAGGTGGGCCAGCGGGCCCAGACCCTGGTAGCGCGAGGCCACGCGGTGGGCGTAGGTCCACACGCGGGGAATGTCGGCCAGGTACTGCTGCTTGCCATCGCGGATGGACAGGCGCGCGAAGATGCCCAGCACCTTGATGTGGCGCTGCAGGCCCATCCACTCGAAGTCGCGCCAGAAGTCGCCAAAGTCCTCGGGCACGGGCAGGCCGGCCTTGCGGGCCTTTTCCCAGTAGCGCACGGCCAGGTCGATCTGAACGTCCTCGTCCCACATCACGTAGGCGTCACGCAGCAGCGAGACCAAGTCATAGGTGACGGGGCCGCGCACGGCGTCCTGGAAGTCGATGACGCCCAGGCGGGCGTTCGCGTCGGCCGGGTCGGCCATGAGGTTGCGCGAGTGGTAGTCGCGGTGCACCAGCACCACGGGCTGAGCCAGCACCTGGGCCTTGATCAGCGCGAAGGCGCGGCCGAGCACGTCGCGGGCCTGGTCGTCGAGCACCTGGCCGCGCAGCTGGGTGAAGTACCAGTCCGGGAAGAGGTCGAGCTCGCGCTGCAGCAGCGCGTCGTCATAGGGCGGCAGGCCCTCGGCCGACACGGCCTGCAAGCGCACCAGCTCATCGAGCGCGGCGTTGTAGCGCGCGCGGTTGCCGGCGGCATGGGGCTGCTCGACGTCGAGGGTGGACAGCAGGGTGTGGGCACCCAGGTCGGACAGCAGCATGAAACCCTGCGCCTCGTCCCAGTCGAGGATGCGGGGCACGCCCACGTCGCCCGATGCCAGCAGGCGGTCGACCGCGACGAAGGGGCGGCAGTCCTCGTGGCTGGGCGGGGCGTCCATGATGATCAGGGAGCCTTGGGCGGCATCGATGCGGAAGTAGCGGCGAAAGCTGGCGTCGGCACTGGCCGACCGCAGCGTCTCCGCGCGCAGGCCGAGGCTGGCCGGGCGGGAACGCAGCCACGCGTTGAAGGCCTGCTCGCGGGCGGGATCGGTCCAGGCGATGGGGGAGACGGGGGCGGTGGCGGCTTGGCTCATGTCGGCAAGAGACTGGGGGGGAGGGCCGCCAGAGATGGGGGCGGCTCATGAAATAATGCGTCGATTCTAGGCAAGGCCGGCTCACCCATCAGGAAGCCGCTGCCGCAGCCCCACTGCGACGCGCCCCGTGACCGTGAGCACCTCCTTGAACCGAAGCCTCCCACCTCAGCACCGTCAGAACCGACGCCGCCCCGCGGTCACGACGCCCCTCTGGCGTCCCGTGGCCCTGGCCGCGGCCTGCCTGGTGGCTCCGCTGCACTCACCCTCTCAGGCCCAGTCGGCGGCGGCATCCGGAGCCCAGGCCGCACCGGCCAGCGCGGCGGCAACGCCCCCGGCCGACGCCGCGTCGGGCGCCAACCCGGCATCGCGCATGAGCTTCTCGCTGCCCTCGCCGCGCCTGCAGCGTCGCGATGCCAAGGAGCCCTTGTTCTTCGAAGCCGACCAGCTCGGCGGTGAGGCCGGCATCTTCACGCGCGCCAGCGGCTCGGTCCGCCTGCGCCAGGGCGAGCTCGCCATGCGCGCCGACGAAATCACCCACACCCCGGCCGACAACACGGCCAAGGCCCAAGGGCGGGTGCGCATCGTCAGCCGGGGCAACCTGTTCACCGGCCCCGAGTTGACCTTGCGCCTGGACACGCTGGAAGGCAACTTCGTGCGCCCGGAATTCTGGTTTGCGCGCACGCAAGCCGGTGGCGATGCGCTGCTGGTGGAGTTCCTGGGCGAAGACCGCCTGCGCGCCCACCAGACCAGCTACTCGAGCTGCCGCCCCGAGGACATGCCCGATGGCAGCCCGGGCAAGCCCGACTGGGTGCTCAACACCAGCGAGGTCTACCTCGATTTCGCCGCCAGTGAAGGCACCGCCAAAAACGCCGTCATCCGGTTCATGGACGTGCCCATCCTGGCCGCGCCCACGCTGACCTTCCCGCTGGACAACCAGCGCAAGTCCGGTTTGCTGCCACCGTCGTTCTACTTCGACAGCAACAGCGGCTTCGAGCTCTCGACGCCCTACTACTGGAACATCGCGCCCGAGCAGGACGCCACCATCGCGCCCACCTTGTCGGCCCGGCGCGGCGTGGGCCTGGACCTCGAGTACCGCTACCTGACGACCACCGACACCGGCAAGCTGCACCTCTATGGCCTGCCGAACGACCGCCTGACAGGTGACGGCCGCGGCCTGGTCGACTTCACGCACAAGGGGCGGTTCCGCACCGGCAACACGCTGGCGCAAAACCAGTACGACATCAAGTGGCTGCACGCCTCGGACGACGATTACTGGAAGGACTTCTCGCACAACCTGCCCTCGCCCACGCCCCGCCTGTTCGACAGCCACGTCAAGTTCGACTCGACACTCAACGACCGCACCTGGGGCCTGGGCAACAGCCAGACCAACTTCTACGCCGCGGTGCAGTCCTGGCAGACGCTGCGCGACCTCGACCCCGATTCCGACCCGGAGCTCAGCCGCATCGAGTCGCCCTACCGGCGCGAACCGCAACTGGGCTTTCGCAGCCGCAGCAGCTCCGACGCCGGCGTGGTGTTCAACGTGCAAGGCGAGTTCAACCGCTTCGCCCACACCGACGCTGCCAAGGTCACCGGCAACCGGGTGAACCTCAACGGCCGGCTCGAGCGCCGCTTCGACCTGCTGGGCATCTCCGTGCTGCCCAGCGTCGCGGTGCGTGGCATCAGCTACGACCTCGATCGCAACAACGCGCTGGCGGCCAGCGGCTCGCGCGCGAGCACCTCGATCGCCGTGCCCACCTTCAGCCTGGACAGCGGCTTCTCCATGGAGCGCGACGTGCAGTTCTTCGGCCGTGACCTGGTGCAGACACTGGAGCCGCGCGTGATGTACGTCTACACGCCCTACCGGCGCCAGGACGACCTGCCACGCTTCGACAGCGCCCCGCGCGACTTCAACCAGTACGCCGTCTTCAACGACAACGGCTTCACTGGTGGGGACCGCGTGACCGACGCCAACCAGGTGACCGTGGGCGTGACCTCGCGCCTGATCGACAGCGCCACCGGCGTCGAAGCCCTGCGCCTGGGCATCGCGCAGAAGGTGCTGCTGGCCGACCAGCGCATCAACCCGCAAGGCGAAGGCCCGATCACCCAGAAGCTCTCCGACCTGCTGCTGCTGGGCTCGACCTCGGTGATCCCGAACTGGAACATCGACAGCACGCTGCAGTACGGCGCCCAGGAAAAGCGCACCGAGCAGGGCACCGTGGGCGTGCGTTACTCCCCAGGCGCCTGGCGCACTGTCAGCGCGACCTACCGCTACACCCGCGAGGCCAGCGAGCAGGTCGAATTTGGCTGGCAGTGGCCGCTGGCGGGCCGCACCCCGCCGCTGCAGCAGATGATGAACCAGGCCAGCTCGCCCGACCTCATGCAGGTCAACCCCCGTCGCGCCGGCACCAACGCCTGCGGCGGCGCCTGGTACACCGTGGGCCGCGTGACCCACAGCATGCGCGACAAGCGCGTCATCAACTCCCTGATCGGCTTCGAGTACGACGCCGGCTGCTGGATCGGTCGCGTGGTCGCCGAGCGCGTCGCGCTGGGCCAGAGCAAGGCCAACACCCGCATCATGTTCCAGCTCGAACTGCTGGGCCTGTCTCAGCTGGCACTGGGCGCCAACCCCCTGCGCGTGCTGCAGCAAAATGTCCCTGGATACCGCCTGCTGCGCGAGGAGGGTCAGCCCCTCAACGTGCCGGGCACCCCGATGAGTTCCCAAGATGAATGACCGCACTTTCCCGGGCGCACGCCGCTGGCTGCCGCTGATCTGCATGAGCCTGCTCGTGGGCACCGCCACGCCAGGCTGGGCCCAGTTGCGCCGCCCCGTCGAAGGGGCCAGCGTCGCGCCGCGCATCCCCGGGGACCGCTCGCTGAGCACCGAGCTTCAGATCAGCGGGGCGCCACGCACCACCGACTACATCGTCGCCGTGGTCAACCAGGAGCCCATCACCCACACCGAGGTCGACAAGCGCGTGCAGCGCGTCATCGAAAGCGCACCTGCCAACGCGCGCTTGCCAGCCGCCGACGAGCTGCGCCGCCAGGTGCTCGACGCCCTGATCGACGAGAAGGTGCAGCTCTCGCACGCCCGCAACCTGGGCATGGGGGTGGCCGAGGCCGAACTCGACACCGCCATCGAGAACATCGCCGCGCAAAACCAGATGACCATGACCGAACTGCAAGAGCGCATGCGCTCCGACGGTCTGGACTTCGAGCGCTATCGATCCAGCCTGCGCGAGCAGATCCTGATCCAGCGCGTGCGCGAACGGGAGGTGACGCCACGCATCCAGATCAGCGAAGAAGAGGTCAACCGCTTCCTGGCTTCCGACCCGGCAGCGCAGACCGAGTCCGCGCTGAACCTCGCGCATGTCCTCATCAAGGTTCCCGAGCAAGCCAGCCCGCAGGAGGTGCAAAAGCTCCAGGCCAAGGCCGAGGACATCCAGCGCAAGGCCTCCGCTGGCGTGAGCTTCTCGCAACTGGTCAAGCAGTTCTCCGACGACCGCAGCACGCACGACAGCGGCGGCGCCTTCGGCCTGCGCGAGGTCAGCGCCCTGCCCGAGGTCTTCGTCAAAGCCGTGGCCACGATCAAGGTGGGCGAAGTCGCCCCCCTGGTGCGTTCGCGCGCGGGTTTCCACATCATCAAGCTGGTCGAGCGCGAGAACGCCGCCCAGGCCAGCTACACCCAACAACGCGCCCGCCACATCCTGCTGCGCAGCGCCCCGGGCCAGAACACACGTGAGCTGATCGACAAGATGCAGGTCATCCGCCGCCAGATCATGGAAGGCCAGGCCAGCTTCGCCCAGCAAGCGCGCCAGCACTCCGAAGACGGCAGCGGCGCCAAGGGCGGTGAGTTGGGCTGGAGTTCCCCTGGCCAGTTCGTGCCCGAGTTCGAAAAAGCCGTGCTCGCCTTGCAACCCGGCCAGATCTCCGAGCCCGTGGTCAGCCGCTACGGCGTGCACCTGATCCAGCTGCTCGAGCGTCGCGAGGTGCAGCTCAGCGACGCCCAGCGGCGCGAAGCCGCCCGCAGCGTGCTGCGCGAGCGACGCTTCGAGTCGGCCTACGAGGAATGGGCCAACGAACTGCGCGCCGCCGCGTACGTGGAAATGCGTGATGCGCCCTGACCGTCCTCAGCAGCGGCCTGGTGGCCGGCGCCCCGTGGCAGGTGGCGGCGGGCACGTCGCGCGCAAGCGCTTCGGGCAGAACTTCCTGGTCGACCTCGGCGTGATCGACGAGATCGTGCGCGCCATCAACCCGAAACCGGGCCAAGCGCTGGTGGAGATCGGCCCCGGCCTTGGCGCACTGACCAACCCGGTCGTCGAACGCAGCGAAAAGCTCACCGTGATCGAGCTTGACCGCGACCTGGCCGCGCGCCTGCGCAAGCGCGAAGAGCTCACGGTGGTCGAGTCCGACGTGCTGAAGGTCGACTTCGCTGCCCTGGCAGCCCAGGCCGGACAGAAGCTGCGCGTCATCGGCAACCTGCCCTACAACATCTCCAGCCCCATCCTCTTTCACCTGCTGCCGGTGGCCGAGCACGTGATCGACCAGCACTTCATGCTGCAAAAGGAGGTGGTGGACCGCATGGTGGCTTCGCCGGGCTGCAAGGACTACGGGCGCCTGAGCGTGATGCTGCAATGGCGCTACGACCTGGCCTGCGTGGTGGATGTGCCGCCAGCGTCGTTCGACCCGCCCCCGAAGGTGGACTCGGCCGTGGTGCGCATGACGCCCTGGGCACAGCCCGAAGCGGTCGATGTGCAGGTGCTCGAGAAAATGGTCGCGGTGGCGTTCTCGCAGCGCCGCAAGATCCTGCGGCACACGCTCGGCGCGTGGATGGCCGAGCGCGGTCTGGAAGGCGGGTTCGACCTGCAGCGGCGTGCAGAGGAAGTGCCGGTGGCCGACTACCTCGCCCTGGCACGCCGCGCGGCCCCCACCTCCTGAACGATCAGGCGCGGCGGCTGCGACGAGCCGCAGCGAAACCGACCGCACCCAGGCCTGCCAAGCTCAGCAGCAAAGCGTTGGCCTCGGGCACGGCAGGTGTCAGGGTGTAGCTGCCGACGAAGCTGCCGCCATAGGGCAGCCCCTTGACAAAGATGGTGTGCAGACCAGGCGCCACGTCGAGGCTGAACTCGAAGTAGTCGGTGCCCACGGCGGGCAGCAGATCGGGAATCGGCGTGCCATCGATGGTCACCGACGTGATGTCGTAACCGGCCAGTCCGCTGAAGGACGACACGATCGAGCCCGTGAGCTTGGCGGCGTAATCGATCTCAAAACCGAAAAACTGGGATGTGCCCGAACCGATGAAACTGGCTGATTCGGCCGCGTGCGCGGGCGCGGCCATCGCGATCAGGGTGGCGGCGGTGATGGCGGACAACGTGCGGATCATGACAAGCTCCCGAAGGCTGAAGGGTTGTCAGTTCCATGCATGAGCCGTGCCACATCGCTTTCCCAGGAGCGAGCCGTTTTTTCCCTTCAAACGGTGAAACCTGCCCCTCGGGTGTGCTCAATTGCGCACCGCGATGCTGCAAGGCAGCCAAGTTGCACCGAATCAGGCAGCACCAACCTCGCTCGGCCAAGCTCGTAAACTCCCCGCATGAAGACATACCTCGTTGGTGGTGCCGTGCGCGATCGACTCCTGGGCCGCCCCCAAGGTGACCGGGACTGGGTGGTGGTGGGCGGCACCCCGGAGGCGATGCTGGCTGCCGGTTTCCGCCCGGTGGGCAAGGACTTCCCGGTCTTCCTGCACCCGCAAACCAATGAAGAGCACGCCCTCGCCCGCACCGAGCGCAAGAGCGGCCGGGGCTACCATGGCTTCGCCTTCCACACCTCGCCCGACGTCACCCTAGAAGAAGACCTGACGCGCCGCGACCTGACCATCAACGCCATGGCCGAGGACAGCGACGGCCGCCTGATCGACCCCTGGGGTGGACAGCGCGACCTCGCCGCACGCGTGCTGCGTCACGTCTCGCCAGCCTTCGCCGAAGACCCGGTGCGCATCCTGCGCCTGGCTCGCTTCGCAGCGCGCCTGCCCGAATTCACCGTTGCGCCCGAAACCCTGGCCCTGATGCGCGGCATGGTGGCCGAAGGCGAGGTCGACCACCTCGTGGCCGAACGCGTCTGGCAGGAGCTGGCACGCGGCCTGATGGAAGAGTGCCCCTCGCGCATGTTCGAGGTGCTGCGCGAGTGCGGGGCCCTGGCCCGACTGCTGCCCGAGGTTGACCGGCTGTGGGGCGTGCCTCAGCGGCCCGAATACCACCCCGAGGTCGACACCGGCGTGCACCTGATGATGGTGCTGGACATGAGCGCCCGCCTGCAAGGCTCCCTGCCCGTGCGCTACGCCTGCCTGGGACACGACCTCGGCAAGGGCACCACCCCGGCGGATGTGCTGCCCAGGCACCTGGGGCACGAGGGCCGCAGCGCAAAACTGCTGCAACAGGTGGGGCAGCGCCTGCGCGTGCCCAACGACTGCCGCGAGCTGGCCGACGTGGTGGCGCGCGAGCATGGCAACATCCATCGCAGCGGTGAACTCAACGCGGCGGCCGTGCTGAGGTTGCTGGAGCGGTGTGACGCCATCCGCAAGCCGGAACGCTTCATGCAGGTGCTCCTTGCCTGCGAGTGCGATGCACGCGGGCGACTCGGCTTCGAGGAGGCCCCGTACGCGCCCCGCGATCGCCTGTCGGCGGCGTTGCGCACCGCCTTGTCCGTGGACACCACCGAGCTGGCACGCAACGCGATGGCGCAGGGCCGACAAGGCAAGGACATCGGCACCCTCATCCAGCAGGCCCGAACCCAGGCCCTGGAGATCGCCCTGACGAACGCCCCCGGTTGAGCCCACAGCGCCTCGGCCATCGCCCTGAGGCGGGTCAGCGGCCGTTCGCGATCGCCGTGGAGTCGAGCCGCCAGCCGGTCAGGGTGCGTTCGGCGCGCTCGCGCTGGGCCGATGTGGTCAGCGCATGCAGGTCGGACGCGAAGGCACACCCCGCCTTCACCCAGCGCTGCATCTGCGCCTTGCGGGTGGGCTCCTGGGGGTCGATGCCATCGAGCAGGAGGGCCAACAGGCGCTGGCTGACCTGATCGGCAGGCAGCTTCTGGGCCTGCGTGTCCTTGAGCAACTGGACGTAGCGGGCTTGAAAGCGCTGCGCCTCCTGCAGCACCGTGGCGGCACTGAATGGCAAGGCGATCACCTCGCGCTCCATCTGAGCCCGCTGCGCAGCGGTGAAGTCCCCGTACACCAGGCCGCCCCACTCCTCGATGAAGTCCACCGCCAGGCTGGCCTGCTTGCGCGGGTCGTCCGACAGGTACTTCTCGCGCTGGTCCTCGTTGAGGTCGGCGAAAAAGACTTGCAAGCGGCTGACCTGCGACGGACCCAGGTGCACCATGACGGCGGCGGCCAGCGGTGCCGCCGCGGCGAAGGCCTGCTTGCTCATCGCCAGGTAGGCATCGCGTCGTTCGCAAGCCAGCTCGGGGCTGATCGGGCCACGCACATCCAGCGCGGCCTGCTGGAGCATCTGCGCGACCTGGGGCATCTGCTCGCGGCGATGCCAGTCGAACCAACGCCGGATGCTGGTGCGGGCCAGCTCGTATTGTTCTTCGGTGAAATGGTG
Organism: Burkholderiales bacterium RIFCSPHIGHO2_01_FULL_63_240; assembly: GCA_001770725.1. GTDB lineage: Bacteria > Pseudomonadota > Gammaproteobacteria > Burkholderiales > Burkholderiaceae_C > Aquabacterium. The sequence continues at coordinate 372,102 of MERU01000007.1, read as the reverse complement.
GGCAACGTTGGTGCGCCACTGCAGGTAACGGGGGGCCTGCTCGTACACCAGCTGCAGGATGCTGCAGGCGGAAACGCTCAGGGCCAGGACCCCGATGAACGCCCGGCGAGCCATGCGTTGGCGCCAGGGGCTGGGGAGGGCTGGGGCAGAGAGCAGCTTCATGCGTGCACTCTATCGCAGTGCCGCAGGCCAGGTGATCCGCGCGGGTGTGGCACCCGGATGGCAAAAAGCCCCCTGCCCACAAGGGACAGGGGGATCAAAGACAGAGAGGTATCACACGGCGGTGCGGCAGGCAGACCGCATCGCCGTTTCTGGCAACAGCCAGGTCGGCGAGCTTCAGTCCGCCTGCTTGCGCAGGAAGGCCGGGATCTCGATCTCGTCCATGCCGTTGCTGGCCAGCGCATCGACCTTGGCCGCGGCCTGCGTGCGACCAGAGCGCCACACGCTCGGGGTGTTCATGCCGCTGAAGTCGTTGCTGTGGCCCATGGCCGGGCCGCCGTGCAGGGCGGCGTGGCCGACAGGCTGGGTCAGCACGGGGATGTTGTCGGTGCCGGTGCGGGCGAAGACCTGCGGGGCGCTGTGCACCACGGTCATCGGGGCCTGCTGGCGCTTGGAGCCGCTCAGGCCGGTGGCGATCACGGTCACGCGCAGCTGGTCGCCCAGCGACTCGTCGTAGGCCGTGCCGTAGATGACGTGCGCGTCTTCGGCGGCATAGCGACGGATGGTGTTCATCGCGTTGCGCGACTCGCTGAGCTTGAAGTTGGCCTTGCCGGCGGCGATCAGCACCAGCACGCCACGCGCGCCGGACAGGTCGATGCCTTCGAGCAGCGGGCAAGCCACAGCGGCTTCGGCAGCCTTGGTGGCGCGCTCCGGGCCACCCGCGGTGGCGGTGCCCATCATGGCCTTGCCGGGCTCGCTCATCACGGTCTTGACGTCTTCGAAGTCGACGTTCACCAGGCCCGGGATGTGGATGATGTCGGAGATGCCACCGACGGCGTTCTTGAGCACGTCGTTGGCCTTGGCGAAGGCTTCTTCCTGGGTGATGTCGTCGCCCAGCACTTCCAGCAGCTTCTCGTTGAGCACGACGATCAGCGAGTCGACGTTGGCTTCGAGCTCGTTCAGACCGGTGTCGGCCTGCTTCATGCGGCGACCGCCTTCGAACTCGAAGGGCTTGGTGACCACGCCCACGGTCAGGATGCCCATTTCCTTGGCCACGCGGGCGATCACCGGCGCGGCGCCGGTGCCGGTGCCACCGCCCATGCCGGCGGTGATGAACACCATGTGGGCGCCTTCCAGCGAGGCTCGGATCTGGTCCACGGCTTCTTCGGCGGCGGCACGGCCGGCTTCGGGCTTGGCGCCAGCGCCCAGGCCCGAGCTGCCCAGCTGCAGCTGCAGCTCGGCGCTGGAGCGGTTCAGCGCTTGCTGGTCGGTGTTCGCGCAGATGAACTGCACGCCCTGCACGCCCTGGGAAATCATGTGTTCGACGGCGTTGCCGCCACCGCCGCCCACGCCGATCACCTTGATTTGCGTGCCCATGTCGAAGGATTCGATCATTTCGATTGCCATGTCAGACCTCTCTTTGTCTCAAGCAGTTGCCAATTGAATTACCTGGATGGGTGTCTTCTTTGTTGAAGGTCAGAAGTTCCCCACGAACCAATCGCGCACGCGACCGAACAGGGACTGAACCGACCCCGCCTGTTGCGCCGCCTTCATCCCGCGCATGCGCGCGAGTCTTGCCTCTTCGAGCAAGCCCATGACGGTGGCCGAGCGCGGGCTGGCCACCATGTCGTGCAGTGCGCCGGAGTACAAGGGCGTCCCCTTGCGCACCGGCTTCAAGAAGATGTCTTCGGCGAGTTCGACCATGCCCGGCATCACGGCCGAGCCACCGGTCAGCACGATGCCGGACGACAGCAGTTCTTCGTAACCCGACTCGCGGATCACCTGGTGGACCAGCGAGAAGATCTCTTCCACGCGCGGCTCGATCACGCCGGCCAGGGCCTGGCGCGAGAGCATGCGCGGCGCGCGGTCGCCCAGGCCGGGCACCTCGACGTGCTCGTTGGGGTCGGCCAGCAGCTGCTTGGCCACACCGAAGTCCACCTTGATGTCCTCGGCGTCCTTCGTGGGCGTGCGCAGCGCCATCGCGATGTCGCTGGTGATCAGGTCACCGGCGATGGGGATCACCGCCGTGTGGCGCACCGATCCGTCGGTGAAGATGGACACGTCGGTGGTGCCCGCACCGATGTCGACCATGGCCACGCCCAGCGATTTCTCGTCTTCGGTCAGCACGGCGGCCGACGAGGCGCTGGGGTTGAGCACCAGCTGCTCGGCTTCCAGGCCACAGCGGCGCACGCACTTGACGATGTTCTCGGCGGCGCTTTGAGCGCCCGTCACGATGTGGACCTTGACTTCGAGGCGCCCACCGCTCATGCCGATGGGCTCTTTGACCTCGTGGCCATCGATGATGAACTCTTGCGGCTCGACCAGCAGCAGGCGCTGGTCGTTGGGGATGTTGATGGCCTTGGCGGTCTCGACCACCCGCTGCACGTCCAGCGGCGCGACTTCCTTGTCGCGCACGATGACCATGCCGGTGGAGTTCTGGCCGCGGATGTGGCTGCCGGTGATGCCGGTCCAGACGCGGTTGATCTTGCAGTCGGCCATCAGCTCGGCCTCTTTGAGCGCCTGCTGGATGGACTGCACGGTGGCGTCGATGTTGACCACCACGCCCCGCTTCAAACCATGAGAGGGAGCGACACCTAGGCCGGCGAGCCGGAGGTCGCCACCCGGGAGGACTTCGGCCACGACCGCCATCACTTTGGCGGTACCGATGTCGAGTCCAACTACCAGATCCTTGTATTCCTTGGCCATGGTGTGTGACGAAATTATCGATTGATATTCGGATTCAGGGAACGGGTAACGCCAGCACTTGGCTTGCGCACCACACCTGTTTTCTTGGGGTCGTCCATCAGCGTGGTCGTGCCACGCAGGCGGACGGCATAGGCCTCGGGGTAACGCAGGTCGGCGTAAGCCAGCGGGCCCGCGTAATAGCGTTGCAACTCGGGCAGGGTGCGCACGAAGCGGCGGGCCCGCTCGGCCACCTCGTCGACGCTGCCTCGGCCCAGCATGATCTGCGCGTCGGTGTCGAGCTCGACGCTCCAGGAGCCTCGCTCGGTGATCTTGAGCCGCTCGATGTCGCCCAGCGGCGCGAGCGCCTTTTGCAGCGTGTGCAGCATCTCCAGCATGGTGGCGGACAGGCCCGGCGCGGGGTTGGCCGGCGCCAGCAGCACAGGCAGGTGGTCGTCCTCGACGTCCCCAGGGTTGGCCTCGAAGACCTCGCCGAAGGTGTTGACGAGCTGGTCGTCGCGGTCTTCGTGCTGCCAGTGGGCGGCGGGGCGGTGCTCTTCGAGCTTGACGCGCAACTCGTTGGGCCACACGCGGCGCACGACGGCGTGGCGCACCCAGGGCACGGTCTCGAACACCTCGCGGCCCTTTTGCAGATCGAGCGTGAAGTAGCCGCCTTCGAGCCTGGGCACGATGTGGGCGCGCACGGTGGCGATGTTGTTGCGCTGCAGGTCGCCTTCGAGCTTGACCTCGGTGAGGTTGAAGAAGGGCACGCGTCCCAGCCGCTGAAGGCCCGCCGCCGCAAGCAGGCACAGGCCCACCACCACCAGCCAGGCGGTGGCCACGTTCATCCAGCGGACGTCTTGCGACGCCTCGCTGGCTTCTCGCGGCAAGTGGAGGGCGGCGGCGGCTTGCATGCTCGCGGGTTTCCTTGTGCGGTCAGGCGTTGCGGTCCAGCGTGGCCGAAGCCAGCAGGTGCACGCACAGTTGCTCGTAGCTCAGGCCCGCCACCTTGGCGGACATGGGCACCAGGGAATGGCCGGTCATGCCGGGCGAGGTGTTGATCTCCAGCAGGAAGGGCTGGCGGTCGCTGCGGCGGATCATCACGTCGGCGCGGGCCCAGCCGCGGCAGCCCAGGGTCTTGAAGGCACGCACCACTTCGCGCTGGATTTCGGCTTCTTCGGCCGCGTCCAGCTCGCTCGGGCAAAGGTACTTGACCTCGTCGGTGAAGTACTTGTTCTGGTAGTCGTAGTTGCCACCCGGGGCCACGATGCGGGTCACCGGCAGGGCCTTGGCTTCGCCTTCGACGGTGAGCACCGGGCAGGTGGTCTCTTCGCCTTCGATGAACTGCTCGCACAGCACCTCGGGGTCGTGCTGCGCGGCGGCGGCGTAGGCGGCGGCGCACTGGGCCACGTCGGTCACCTTGGTCAGGCCGATGGACGAGCCTTCGCGCGCGGGCTTGACGATCATGGGCGCGCCCAGCACTGCCAGGGCCTGTTCGCACTCCGCGGCGCTGGCGACGATGCGCCAGTCCGGCGTGGGCAGGCCTTCGAAGCGCCAGATGCGCTTGGTCATGACCTTGTCCATGGCGATGCTCGAAGCCATCACGCCCGAGCCGGTGTAGGGGATGCCCAGCAGCTCGAGCGCGCCCTGCACCGTGCCGTCTTCACCACCGCGGCCATGCAGGGCGATGAAGCAGCGGTCCACGCCTTCGGCCTTGAGCTCTTGCAGCGGGCGCTCGGCCGGGTCGAACGCGAAGGCGTCCACGCCTTGCGATTGCAGGGCCTTGAGCACGCCGGAGCCCGACATGATGGACACGTCGCGCTCGGCAGAGGTGCCACCGAACAGCACGGCCACGCGGCCGAGCGATTTGGGGTCAAGCGAGGGTGGGTTCAACATGGCTGGGCTCATCTCAGTGGCCTTTCTTGAGTTCAGCGACCTGGCCGGCCACGGTGCCGATCGAGCCGGCGCCCATGCAGATGACGACGTCGCCCGCCTTGGCGTTGTCGACGATGGCTTGCGGCAGGTCGGCCACGTCATCAACGAACAGGGGCTCGACCTTGCCGGCCACGCGCACGGCGCGGGTCAGGGCGCGGCCGTCGGCGGCCACGATGGGGGCCTCACCGGCGGCATAGACCTCGGTCAGGAGCACGGCGTCGGCGGTGCCCAGCACCTTGACGAAGTCTTCGAAGCAGTCGCGGGTGCGGGTGTAGCGGTGCGGCTGGAAGGCCAGCACCAGGCGCTGACCGGGGAAGGCACCGCGCGCCGCGCTGATGACCGCGGCCATCTCGACCGGGTGGTGACCGTAGTCGTCGATGACGGTGAAGGTGCCGCCGTCAGCGGTGGCGAAATCGCCGTACCGCTGGAAGCGGCGACCCACGCCCGTGAACGCGGCCAAGGCCTTGACCATGGGTTCGTCGGCCAGCTCGATCTCGGTGGCCACGGCGATGGCGGCCAGCGCGTTGAGCACGTTGTGGCGGCCTGGCAGGTTCAGCGTCACCGCCATGTCGGGCATGACGGCGCCGTTGCGGCGCTGCACGGTGAAGCGCATCTGCCCGCCGGGCAGGGCCTCGACGTCGACCGCGCGCACCTGGGCGTCTTCGCCAAAGCCGTAGGTGATGACCGGGCGAGAGATCAGCGGCACGATGCTGCGCACACCCGGGTCGTCGATGCACAGGATCGATGCGCCATAAAACGGCATGCGGTGCAGGAACTCGACAAAGGCCTGCTTGAGCCGGGCGAAGTCGTGCCCGTAGGTGTCCATGTGGTCGGCATCGATGTTCGTGATGACCGAGAGGATGGGCAGCAGGTTGAGGAAGGAGGCGTCCGACTCGTCGGCTTCGACCACGATGTACTCGCCCTTGCCCAGCGCCGAGTTGGCGCCGGCGCTGTTGAGCTTGCCGCCGATGACGAAGGTCGGGTCCACACCGGCTTCGGCCAGGATGGCCGTGACCAGCGAAGTGGTCGTGGTCTTGCCGTGCGTGCCGGCGATCGCGATGCCACGGCGCAGGCGCATCAGCTCGGCGAGCATGACGGCGCGGGGCACCACGGGCACGCGCTTGGCACGCGCGGCGATGACCTCGGGGTTGTCGCCCTTGACGGCGGTCGAGGTGACCACGGCTTCGGCGCCTTCGATGTGCGCGGCGTCATGACCGATCTTGACGACGATGCCCAGCGAGGCGAGGCGACGCGAGGTCGCGCTGTCCGACTGGTCGGAGCCCGACACCGTGTAGCCGAGGTTGTGCAGGATCTCGGCGATGCCGCTCATGCCGGCTCCTCCGATGCCCACGAAATGGATGTGCTTGACGGCGTGCTTCATGCCGACGCCTTTTTCTTGTGGGGTTGAACGAGCTGCTCGATGGCATCGGCCACCGCAGCAGCGGAATGGTTGCGGGCCAGCCCGCGCGCGCGCTTGGCCATGGTCAGCAGTTCGTCGCGTTGCAGCGATTGCAGCTGGCGCGCCAGGGTGTCGGCGTTGAGCTCGGCCTGCGGCAGGTGGATGGCAGCCTGGTGCTGGGCCATGAACTCGGCGTTGTCGCGCTGGTGGGCGGTGGTCGAGACCACCAGCGGGATCAGCACGCTGGGCACGCCCGCAGCGCACAGCTCGCTGACCGTGATGGCGCCCGCGCGGCAGACGATCAGGTCGCAGTCCGCCAGGCGCTGGGCCATGTTGTTGATGAAGGGCAGCAGCTCGACGTCGCGCTGCGGGTCGAGCCCGGCCTTGACGTACTCGGCCTTGACGGCCTCGAAGTTAGCCATGCCCGTCTGGTGGGTGATGCGCGGGCGCTGCTCGGGCACGATGCGGGCCAGGGCCTGGGGCACCGTTTCGTTGAGCACGCGCGCGCCCAGGCTGCCACCGACGACCATCACCTTGAGCGGACCGCTGCGGCCTTCGAATCGCTGGGCGGGTGTGGGGATGGCCTCGATCTCGGCGCGCACCGGGTTGCCCGTCACGCGCGAGACCTTGTGCCGGGCGGCCGGGCCGTCGAAGCCGCAGGCCAGCACGTCGGTGATGGGCAGCAAGGCCTTGTTGCTCAACAGCATGGCCGCATCCGCATTGACCATGACCAGCGGCAGCAGGCGCGCCGCGCTCATGACACCACCGGGGAAGCAGACGTAGCCACCCATGCCCAGCACGGCGTCGGCCTGGCGCTTGGACAAGATCTTGTAGCAGTCCGCGAAGGCCTTGAGCAGGCGCACGCCACCGAACAGCGTGTCCTTGAGCGACTTGCCGCGCAGGCCATTGAAGGAAATGGCGTCGAGCTCGATGCCGGTGGGCGGCACCAGGCGGTTTTCCATGCCCCCTTCGGTGCCCAGCCAGCTCACCGTCCAGCCGCGGCGCTTCATCTCATCGGCCACAGCAAGGCCCGGCATGATGTGCCCGCCGGTGCCCGCGGCCATGATGACGAGGTGGCGAGGAGCCGTGCTCATGCGCGCCCTCCCCTCATGAGTTGCCTGTTTTCCATGTCCACCCGCAGGCAGATGGCCAGCGCAATGCAGTTGAGCAAGATGCCCGAGCCGCCGAAGCTCATCAGCGGCAGCGTCAGGCCCTTGGTGGGCAGCACGCCCAGGTTCACGCCCATGTTGATGAAGCCCTGCGCGCCCAACCACACGGCCACGCCTTGGGCCACCAGGCCAGCGAAGACGCGGTCGAGCGCGATGGCCTGGCGGCCGATGTTGAACAGGCGCACCACCACCCAGAAGAAGGCGAGCACCACGGCGGCGACGCCGATGAAGCCGAGCTCCTCGCCGATGACGGCCAGCAGGAAGTCGGTGTGGGCCTCGGGCAGGTAGTGCAGCTTCTCGACACTCGAGCCCAGGCCTTCGCCAAAGATCTCGCCACGGCCGAAGGCGATCAGCGAGTGGGTCAGCTGGTAGGCCTTGCCCAGGGCGTTCTTCTCGTCCCAGGGGTCGAGGTAGGCGAAGATGCGCTCGCGCCGCCAGGGGCTGAGCGTGATCATCAGCATGAAGGCCCCCAGCAGCACCGCCGTGATCAACGTGAACATCTTGCCGTTGACGCCGCCCAGGAAGAGGATGGCCATGGCGATGGTGGCGATCACCATGAAGGCGCCCATGTCGGGCTCGGCCAGCAGCAGCAAGCCCACAACGCCCACGGCGACGGCCATGGGCGTGACGGCGCGGAAGAAGTGTTCCTTGACGTCCATCTTGCGCACCATGTAGTCGGAGGCATAGAGCACGATGGCCAGCTTGGCCAGCTCGGAGGGCTGGAAGTTCATGAAGCCCAGCGGCAGCCAGCGGCGCGCGCCGTAGACCACCTTGCCCACATGGGGGATCAGCACCAGGATCAACAGCACCAGCGAGACCACGAACAACCAGGGCGCGAACTTCTCCCAGGTGCTCATGGGGATCTGCGTGACCACGGCCGACACCGACACCGCCATCACGATGGAGATGATGTGGCGCTGGAAGAAGTGTGTGGACGCGTAGTTGGCAAAGCGCGGGCTGTCAGGCAAGGCGATGGTGGCCGAATAGACCATGATCAAGCCGGTCAGAAGCAAAGCCACCACCACCCACACCAGCGGCTGGTCGAAGCCCATGACACGCGAAGGCTGGGCAGAGCTGATGTTGACGAAGTCGCGCACCGGCAGTGGGCCGGCCACGTCGTGTCCTTCACCCCGCTGAAGGTTCAGCAGCGCTTTGATGCGATCCATCAGCGCCAGGCCCGGCGAACGATCTGCAGCGGCGCTCATGCGATCTCTCCCAGGTCGTTGGCCATGGCCTGCAGGGTCTGCACGAAGACCTCGGCGCGGTGGGCATAGTTGCGGAACATGTCCAGGCTGGCGCAGGCCGGGCTCAGCAGCACCGCGTCTCCCTGGCGGCCCTGCTCCCAGGCCCAGCGGGTGGCGTCCTCCAGCGTGTCGAAGCGCTGGATGAGGATGTCGTCGTCGGACGGTGTCTTCACACCCTGCAGCACGGCGCCGATGGCCTCGGCGTCGCGGCCGATCAGGGCCACGGCGCGCGCGAAACGGCCCACGGGCTCGCGCAGCGGCGCGAAGTCCTGGCCCTTGCCGTCGCCACCCAGGATCAGGCACAGCTTGCCCGGCGACAGGTCGGCGCCCAGGCCGAGCAAGGCGGCCACGGTGGCGCCCACGTTGGTGCCCTTGCTGTCGTCGATGGCATCGACGCCGCGCAGCGTCAGCACGTGCTCGACGCGGTGGGGCTCGCCACGGTACTCGCGCAGGCCATGCAGCATGGGTGCCAGCGGGCAGCCCACGGCGGTGGCCAGGGCCAGCGCGGCCAGGGCATTCGACGCGTTGTGGCGGCCGCGGATGCGCAGCGCGTCGGCGGGCATCAGGCGCTGCAGCACGATCTCGTGCCGCTCGCCTTTGGCGAGCTTGAGCGTCGGGTCGGCCTCGCGGGCGCGCACCAGCCAGGCCATGCCCGACTCGACCACCAGGCCGAAGTCGCCCGGTGCGCGTGGCGCGTCGAGCCCGAAGCGCACGACGTTGCGGTGCACGACCTTGGCGGGGCGGCCTCGCACGCCTGATTTGATCACCTCGGGCGGCGGCACCATGGCTTCGGCCAGGGGCTCGTCGCGGTTGATGACCATCACGCCCGTCTTGCCATGGATGCGGGACTTGGCCTCGGCATAAGCGGCCATGCTGCCGTGCCAATCCAGGTGATCCTGGCTGATGTTGAGCACCACCGCCGCGTCAGGGTGGAAGTTGCTGACGCCGTCGAGCTGGAAGCTCGAGAGCTCCAGCACCCAGGCATCGGGCAGCACCTCGAACACCGGTGCGGCGGGCGGCGGCGGGGCCAGCTCGATGGGCGCCGCGTCGGCATCGTCGGACAAGGCCTCGGCCGTCGAGGTTGGCTCGGCGGCTTGCTCCGCGACCTCGGCGATGTCCGATGCGGCGGTCAGGTCGGCCTCCGGCAGCGCGTCGTCTGCGCTGACCGGCGACTGCGACTCAGGCAGCACATCGCCAGGCTCGCTGGCCGCGCCCACCTCTTCGGGCAACACGGCATCGGCTTCTCCCGGGGCGGCCAGCGCCTCGGCACCTTGCGGCTCGGCCAATCGCGTGGGCTCCTGGTCGAGCGCGGTGCGCAGGGTGTCGAGCAGGGTCGGGCCGATGTTGCCGGCCAGGCCCACGCGCAGACCGGCGCGTTCGATCAGCTTGGCCGTCAGCGAGGTGGTGGTGGTCTTGCCGTTGGTGCCCGTGATGGCCACCACCTTCGGTGCGTAACCCAGGTCCACCTTGAGATCAGCCAGGGCCGAGGCGAACAGCGACAGCTCGCCACGCACGGGGATGCCCAGCTCGTCGGCACGCGCGAGGATCGGCGCGACCTCGGGTGAGGCGGGCATCAGGCCCGGGCTCTTGTACAGCAGGTTGACGCCTTCGAGCAGCGAAGGATCCAGGCCCTGGTGCAGCGTGGCACCCGGCACATCGGCGGCCAGCGTGGCGGCCTGCGGCGGGTTCGCCCGCGTGTCGGCCACGTGCACGCTCGCGCCACACCGGGCGCACCAGCGCGCCATGGCCAGGCCCGAGTCACCCAGACCCAGGATCAGCACGGTGAGGTTGCGAAGGTGGTGCATGGTCGTTCTTGGCTCGGCGGCTTCAGCGCAGCTTGAGGGTGGACAGGCCGATCAGGCACAGCAGCATGGTGATGATCCAGAAACGGACCACGACCTGCGTCTCTTTCCAGCCGGACTTCTCGAAATGGTGGTGCAGCGGTGCCATCAGCAGGATGCGGCGGCCTTCGCCGTACTTGCGCTTGGTGTACTTGAACCAGCCAACCTGCACCATCACCGACAGCGCTTCGAGCACGAAGACGCCGCCCATGAAAGCCAGCACGATTTCCTGGCGCACGATCACGGCGATGGTGCCCAAGGCACCGCCCAGCGCCAGCGCGCCCACGTCGCCCATGAACACCTGCGCCGGGTAGGCGTTGAACCACAGGAAGGCCAGCCCGGCCCCGGACATCGCTGCGCAGAACACCAGCAACTCGCCCGCGCCGGGGATGTGGGGCAGCAGCAGGTACTTGGCGAACACCGCGTTGCCGGTCACGTAGGCGAAAATGCCCAACGCGGCCGAGACCATCACCACCGGCATGATGGCCAGGCCATCGAGCCCGTCTGTCAGGTTCACGGCGTTGCTGGTGCCCACGATGACGATGTAGGTCAGCACCATGAAGCCCCACACGCCCAGCGGGTAGCTCACCGTCTTGAAGAAGGGCACGATCAGGTCGGCCTTGGGCGGCAGGTCGTTGCTGAAGCCCGAGCCGATCCAGCGGAAGAAGAGCTCGACCACGCGCAGGTTGTTGGTCTCGGACACGCTGAAGGCCAGGTAGATCGCGGCGATCAGGCCGATGACGGACTGCCAGAAGTACTTCTCGCGTGAGGGCATGCCCTCCGGGTCCTTGTTGACGACCTTGCGCCAGTCATCGACCCAGCCGATCAGACCGAACCCGGTGGTCACGATCATCACGATCCAGACGAAGCGGTTGGCCCAGTCGAACCACAGCAGCGTCGACAGACCAATGGCCAGCAGGATCAGCGCACCACCCATGGTGGGCGTGCCGCGCTTGGTCAGGTGGGTGTCCATCGCGTACGCGCGGATGGGCTGGCCGATCTTGAGCTCGGTGAGCTTGCGGATCAGGTAAGGGCCCAGCAGCAGGCCGATGACCAGCGCCGTCATGGCCGCCATGACCGAGCGGAAGGTCAGGTACTGGAAGACGCGCAGGAAACCCCAGTCGGGGTGGAGCTCCTGCAGCCACAGCGCGAGACTAAGCAGCATGGGCACCTCCGGCGAGGGCGGCAACGACTTGTTCCATCTTCATGAATCGAGAACCTTTGACCAGGATGGACGCCACGGCGGGCGCGGCATCGGGCTGGGACAGGGCCGAGACGATGTCGGCTGCGCTGTCGAAATGACGGGACTGGACGGGCGCACCGCTCGTGGCGGTGGCCTGACTGGCCAGCACGGCGCGCGCCGCATGGGCGCACAGGCTGCCGGCCGTCCAGATGTGTTCGATGCCGCGCTCGGCCGCGTAGGCGCCCACCTCCTCGTGGAAGGCCGGCCCCTGATTGCCCACCTCGCCCATGTCGCCGATCACCAGCCAGTGAGGTCCGGGCAGGTCGGCCAGCATGTCGATGGCCGCGCGCATGGAATCGGGGTTGGCGTTGTAGGAATCGTCCACCAGCGTGACAGCCTGGCCACGCACGGCGGCCTGCTTGAGCTGCGAGCGCCCTTTGACGGGCTCGAAGGCCTGCAGACCGGCGACGATGCTGGCCAAGGGCACGCCTGCGCCCAGCGCGGCTGCCGTGGCAGCCAGTGCGTTGCGCACGTTGTGGCGGCCGGCCATGGCCAGCGCCACATCGGACTCGCCTTGTGGCGTGACCAGGCGAACCTGCCAGTGCGGTGTGGGTGCGGCCTGCCAGTCGGCGCTGCCGGTGACGGCGGCCGCCCCTTGCGTGGCGAAGTCGATGACGCGGCAACCCTGGGCCAGCTCGCGCCAGATGGGGGTGTGTTCGTCGTCGGCCGGGAAGACGGCCACGCCATTGCGAGACAGCGACTGCAGCACCGCGCCGTTCTCGCGCGCCACGGCTTCGACCGTGTGCATGAATTCCTGGTGCTCGCGCTGGGCGTTGTTGACCAGGCCCACGGTGGGTGCTGCGATGGCGGCCAGCTGGGCGATCTCACCCGGGTGGTTCATGCCCAGCTCGACCACGGCGCAGCGGTGCTGGCCTTCGCGCAGGCGCAGCAGCGTCAGCGGCACACCGATGTCGTTGTTGAAGTTGCCTTGCGTGGCCAGGGCGGCGCCTGCGCCATGGTCGGCGTGCTCGGCCACCATCCAGGCCCGCAGGATGGACGCCACCATCTGCGTGACCGTGGTTTTGCCATTGCTGCCCGTCACGCCCACCAGCGGGAAGCCAAAGCGCGCACGCCAGCCGGCGGCCAGCATGCTCAGGGCCGCGCGGGTGTCGCTCACGGTCAGGCCTGGCAGGCCGGATTCGGCCACGCCTCGCTGCGCGATCACCGCCACGGCACCCGAGCCAGACGCCTGCGGCAGGAAGTCGTGCGCGTCGAAGCGCTCGCCGCGCAAGGCCACGAAGCAGTCGCCGGCCTGCAGGCTGCGGGTGTCGGTGTGCACGCGCGCGATCGGCGTTGCGGGGTCGCCATGCAGGGTCGATCCCGGCAGCAGCGTGTGGGCCAGGCCCAGGGTCATCATCATCTTGCTTGCGGATGCGGCGCCGATCAAAGCCGCGCGTCGCTGCAGGGCGGCCATGGCCTCGTCGGCATCAGAAAAGGGGGTCTTGACGCCCGCCACCTCTTGCGTGGCCTCGTGGCCCTTGCCAGCCAGCAGCACGACGTCGCGGGCATCGGCTTCGCCCAGCGCATAGGCGATGGCGGCGCGGCGGTCTTCGATCACGTCGACCTCGTCACGGCCAGGCACGCCCGCCAGGATCTGCGACAGGATGAAGGCCGGCGACTCGCTGCGCGGGTTGTCGCTGGTGAGCACGACGCGGTCGGCGTGGCGGTCGGCGGTGGCGCCCATGAGCGGGCGCTTGATCGGATCGCGATCGCCACCGCAGCCGAACATGCACCACAGCCGGCCGCCCCGGGCCTCGGCCACCGGGCGCAGGGCCTGCAGGGCCTTTTGCAGGGCATCGGGCGTGTGCGCATAGTCGACCACGGCCAGCGGCAGCTCGGAGGCAAGGCCCGCTGGGACTTCGACCAGTTGCATGCGCCCAGGCACGGAGCGCAAGGCACCACAGGCTTTTGCGATGGCCTCGAGTTCACCACCCAGCGCACGTGCCGCTGCGATGACACCCAGCAGGTTGGCCACGTTGAAGGTGCCGATCACCGGCGCATGCACGGCAACACAGCCAACTTCCTGCGTTCCCAGGGCGCTGTGCTCGACCACGGTGAAACGCACGCCACCGGCGGCATGCTGAACGTCCACCGCCTGCAGCCGGGCCGAGCCAACGACCCCGCCCACGCGACAGGTCCAGGCGTCCAGGCCACGGGCCTGCGCATGGCGCAGCAGATCCGACCCCTTGTCGTCGTCGAGGTTGATGACGGCGGCGCGCAGACCAGGCCAGTCGAACAGGCGGCGCTTGGCCAGCCAGTAGGCCGCCATGTCGCCGTGGTAGTCGAGGTGATCCTGCGTGAAGTTGGTGAACTGGGCCACCGCGATGTGGGTGGCATGCAGGCGCAACTCTTCGATGCCGATGGACGAGGCCTCGATGGCCGCGGCTTTGAGGCCCTGCTGCACGAAGTCGCGGAAGGTGCGGTGCAGGGTGATGGGGTCGGGCGTGGTCAGGCCGGTGTGCACCACACCGTCATCGCTCACCCGACCCACCCCGAGCGTGCCGACCACGCCGCAAGGCAGGCCGATGGCCTCGAGCACCTGGGCCGTCCACCAGGAAGTGGAGGTCTTGCCGTTGGTCCCGGTGACGGCCACCACCTGCAGCGCGGCGCTGGGCTCACCGTAAAAGCCATGCGCGATCTCGGCGCTGCGGGCCTTCAGGCCTGGCACGGCAGCGATGCGCGCATCATCGAAGGCGAAGGCCTCGGCGCCATCGGCCTCCACCAGGCAAGCGCGGGCGCCGGCCTGCAGGGCCTGCTGCACGAAGGCGCGGCCATCGCGTGCGGCACCCGGCCAGGCAATGAAGGCCACGTCCTTGAGGGCAGGCACGGCACGGCTGTCGACCGTCAGGTCGGCCACGCCCTGCGTGCGCAGCCATGCCAGCGCGGCAGCGGTGTCAGGGAGGTGGTGCATCGCGGCCATCAGAAGCTCTCCACCTCGGAAGGAATGCTGGTCTGAATCTGCGACTGCACCTCGATGTCAGGCAACACACCCAGGCGGTGCAGGGTCTGCTGCACGACCTGGCTGAAAACGGGCGCGGCCACCTCGCCACCGTAGTAGACGCCGGTGCCGGGCTCGTCGACCATCACGGCCACCACGATGCGAGGCTGGCTGATCGGCGCGATGCCAACGAACCAGGCGCGGTACTTGTTGCCGGCGTAACCCCGACCTTCCTGCTTGCGCGCGGTGCCCGTCTTGCCGCCCACGCTGTAGCCCACGGCCTGGGCCTTGAGGGCGGTGCCGCCGGGCTGCGTCGCCATCATCAACATGTGGCGGACTTCTCGGGCGGTTTCGGGCGAAATCACGCGGGTGCCACGCATGGGCACCGGTTCGTCGCTGACCACCCGCCCTGACTGACGGCTGTCAACCTGGTTGCCGTCAGGCCGGAAAGCCGTCTTGAAGGCCAGCACCGGGCGCTCATCGTCAGGGCGCGGCACACCGCTGCGCGGCTCGACACCCCCATCGCGCTTGAGCAGCGACATCGGGATCAGCTCACCGTCGGTGGCGAAGATGGTGTAGGCCTGGGCAAGCTGGAAGAGGCTGGCCGACAGGCCATAGCCATAGCTCATCGTGACCTGCTCGATGCGGCGCCAGCTCTTGTAGGGACGCAGCCGGCCGGTGACCACACCCGGGAAGCCGATCTGCGGCTTCTGACCCAGGCCCACCGCCGAGTAGATCTCCCACATCTCGCGCGGCTGCATCTGCAGGGCCATCTTGGCCGTGCCCACGTTGGACGACTTCTGAATGACCTCGGCGACCGTCAGGTCGCCATGCGGGTGCGAGTCGGAGATGGTCGAGCCATCGATGGTGAGCCTGCCCGGCGCCGTCGGGATGACGGTGTCAGGCCGCACGCGGCGCGTTTCCATGGCCAGCGCGGCGATGATGGGCTTCATCGTCGAACCCGGCTCGAAGGTGTCGGTGAGCGCGCGGTTGCGCAGTTGCGCGCCCGTCAGGTTGCGGCGGTCTTCGGGGGTGTAGCTGGGCACGTTGGCCAGGGCCAGCACCTCGCCCGTCACGGCGTCGAGCACCACCACACTTCCGGCCTTGGCCTTGTGCTGGATCACGGCATCGCGGATGCGCTGGTAGGCGTAGAACTGAACCTTCGCGTCGATGGACAGGCGGATGGATTGACCATCGACCGCCGGGATGGTGTCCCCCACCGACTCGACCACGCGACCCAGGCGGTCCTTGATGACGTGGCGCGCGCCATCGTGACCCGAGAGTTGCTTCTGATAACCCAGCTCGATGCCTTCCTGGCCCTCGTCTTCGATGTTGGTGAAGCCGACGATGTGCGCGGCCGATTCGCCTTCTGGGTACTGGCGGCGCCATTCGCGCAGTTCGTAGACACCCTTGATCTTGAGTTCGGCCACCTTCTGCGCCACGTCGTCGGGCACCTTGCGGCGCAGCCACACGAAGTTCGGGCTGGTGCCCAGGCGCTTCTTGAGCTCGGCCGGCTTCATCTCCAGCAGCTTGGCGAGCTGGCGCAGCTGCTCGGGCGACGCGCTCAGGTCTTTCGGGATGGCCCACAGCGAGGGCGCGGGCACGCTCGAAGCCAGCAGCTCGCCATTGCGATCGAGGATGCGACCACGGTTGGCCTCCAGCTCGATGCGGCGCTCGTAGCGGCTCGCGCCCTGCTGCTGATAGAAGTCGTTGTGGATGATCTGGATCCAGGCGGCGCGGCCGATGAGCACGGCAAAGCCCAGGCCGATGGCCCCGATCATGAACTTGACGCGCCAGGGCGGCGTGCGCGAGGCCAGCAGCGGGCTGGTGGCATAGCGCACCGTGGGCATGGCCGCGGCCTTGCCCTGCCGACGCGGCTGCCCGCGCAGGCGACGCCAGAGGTCACCGAAGCGGCTCATGGCCGACCTCCCGAAGCGCCTTCGGCGGATGCCGCGCCAGCCGCCGACGCCACACCGGCCGATGCCGCCACGTAGTGCGTCACACCGGGGTTGTTGCCGAACATGCGCAGCTTCTCGCGCGCCAGTTTTTCAACACGCAGCGGGGTGGCCTGGGCGCGCTTGTCGAGCTCCAGGCGCTCGAACTCGATCTGCAGCTCGCGCGCAGCCGATTGCGACTTCTCCAGCTCGTAGACCAGGCGACGCGACTCGTGGCTGCTGCGGATCAGCCAGACGCAACTGCCCAGCAGCACGACAGCCAGCAGGATGTTCAGGCGCAGCATCATTTGCGCCCCCCCTTGCCTGAAGAGCGCGCAGGCCGGGCCACCGCCTTGCGAGGCGCCTTGCCCGCTTGCCTCGGGGACGCGGCGGCCACCAGCTCGGGCGACCACGGCGTCGTGGTGCGTTCGGCCACGCGCAGCACAGCGGAGCGCGAGCGCGGGTTGCCCGCCACCTCGGCCTCTGACGGCTTGATGCGACCCAGGGACGTCAGCAGCAGCGGACGCGGTTGCGCGAAGGGCACGCGGCGGTCCACCTCTTCTTTGCTGTGGCGCGCGATGAAGGTCTTGACGATGCGATCTTCCAGCGAGTGGAAGCTGATGACGGCCAAGCGGCCGCCGGGCGCCAGCATGCGCAAGGCCGCGTCCAGCGCGTCTTCCAGCTCACCGAGTTCGCGGTTGACGTGAATGCGCAGGGCCTGGAAGGTGCGGGTGGCCGGGTCCTGGCCGGGCTCGCGGGTGCGAACGGCGCTGGCCACCACCGCCGAGAGTTCGCCCGTGGTGCGGATCGGCCGCCCCTCGTCGCGGCGGGCCACCAGGGCGCGCGCGATCGGGCCGGCGAAGCGCTCTTCGCCATAGGTGCGGATGACGTCGGCCAGCTCGTCGATCGTGGCGCGCGCCAGGAAGTCGGCCGCGCTTTCCCCGGCGGTCGTGTCCATGCGCATGTCCAGCGGCGCATCAAAGCGGAAGCTGAAACCGCGCTCGGGGTTGTCGATCTGCGGCGAAGACACGCCGATGTCCATCAGCAGGCCGTCGACGGCCTCCCAACCCCGCGCCTCGGCGGCCTCGGCCCATTGAGAGAAGGGCGCGTGGGCGATCTGGAAGCGCGCATCGTGGATCGCGGCCTCGCCTTCGGTGGCATGGGCGACGGCCTCCGGGTCGCGGTCGATGGCCAGCAAGGCGGCGCCCGGCCCGAGCTTCGAGAGGATCAGGCGCGAGTGGCCGCCGCGGCCGAAGGTGGCATCGACGTAGCGACCTTGCGGCAAGGGGCCGGTGGCCTCATCCCACAAGGCATCGACCGCCTCGTGCAGCAGAACAGTCCGATGCTGCCAAGGTGTGGGTTGGTGCTGCATGACTCAGAAGGTGAAGTCCTGCAGCACGTCGGGCATGGCCTGGGCCATGACCTCGGCTTCGTGGGCGGCGTAGCGCTGGGCGTCCCAGAGCTCGAAGTGGCTGCCCATGCCGAGCAGCATCACGTCCTTGGTCAGGCCGGCTGCGGCGCGCAACTCGGGCGAGACCAGCACGCGGGCGGCCGAATCGACCTCCACGTCCATGGCGTTGCCCAGGAAGATGCGCTTCCAGCCGGCGGCGGACATCGGCAAGGCGGCCACCTTGTCGCGGAAGGTCTCCCACGCGGGACGCGGGAAGACCATCAGGCAGCCCTCGGGGTGCTTGGTGAGGGTGAGCTGACCGGCACAAAGCGCCTGCAACGCGTCACGATGGCGCACCGGGACCGCCAGGCGGCCCTTGGCGTCCAGCGACAGCGCTGATGCACCCTGAAAGATCAGACTCACACAAAACCCCACGAATTTGCACTAAATCCCACTTTACCTGATCGCGCGCAGGGCAACAAGGCGAAATCAAAAAAAAGTTCAATGAAATCAATGACTTAGAACCTCATCGGGGCAAAAAATGCCAAGAAAAAGTCCTTATGAATCAAGGACCTGCAAAAGGGTGTGCAAGTGCGGGATGAGGAATTTCGCCCCAAAAGGGGGAGGCGGACACAACCCGGGATCACCCCAGGTTGCCCCGGGCCCCAGGGATCCATCCCCTCACCTTGATGCGCCTCAAATTGCGACTCATTCTCATTTGTTGGACAATGGGCCATGCGCGTCGACCTCCACCACCCCAACATCCGTGTCAACCGGCTCACGCTGGACCAACTGCCACCCAGGCAGATGGCGGTCATTCGGCACGTGCACGTGCCGCCGGGTGACGATGGCCGGCTGCGTCGCCGCCTGCTGGAGCTCGGGTTCGTTCCGGGTGAGCGCGTGCAGGTGCTGCGGCGAGTCTTCTTCGGCCGCGGCCCGCTGACCGTTCGCGTGGGCACCAGCACCTTCGCCATGCGCAAGCTGGAGTCATCGCTGATCGAAGTCGAGGCGCACTGAGCCCCGAGCCCCCACCGAACACCAGCACGCCCAACGCACCCCAATCGCAGTCGCCCATGAAGTCGCCCGAGGCCGCCACCGCGGCCAGCCCCTTGCTCATCGCCCTGGTGGGCAACCCCAACTGCGGCAAGACCGCCCTGTTCAACCGCCTGACCGGTGCGCGCCAGAAGGTCGGCAACTACGCGGGCGTGACAGTCGAGCGCAAGGAGGGCCAGTTCACCTCGCCGGCCGGGCGCCAGTGGCGCGTGCTCGACCTGCCGGGCGCCTACAGCCTGCTGGCCGCCACACCCGACGAGGCCGTCACCCGCGACGTGATCACCGGTCATCGCGCCGGCGAGAGCATGCCCGCCGGGCTGGTGTGCGTGGTCGACGCCACCAACCTGCGCCTGAACCTGCGCATGGTGCTGGAGATGCAGACCCTGGGCCTGCCCATGGTGCTGGCGCTCAACATGATGGACCAGGCCCGTCAGCGCGGCATCGTCATCGACACGGCCAGGCTGCAGGCGGAACTGGGCATCCCGGTGGTGGAATCGGTGGCGGTCAAGCCGGGTGGCGAGGCCGCGCTGGTGGCCCACCTCGACCAGGTTGAATGGCAGGTCGGCCATGGCCCCCGGGGCGAGCAGGCGCTGGCCCGCATCGAGCAGACCTCGGTGGAAGACACCCACCGGCGGGTGGGCGAGATCCTCGCGCGCAGCGTGTCCATGCCGGACGAAGGCTCGCGCATGACTGCGCTCGTCGATCACTGGGCGCTGCACCCGGTGGTCGGCCCGGTCATCCTGGCGGGCATCATGTTCCTGATGTTCCAGGCCGTCTTCAGCTGGGCCGCCGCCCCGATGGACGCCATCGACGCCGGTGTCGGCTGGCTGGGCAACACCGTGTCGACCGCGATGCCCGAAGGCATGCTGCGCAGCCTGCTGATCGAAGGCGTGATCGGCGGCGCGGGCGGCGTGCTGATCTTCCTGCCGCAGATCCTCATCCTGTTCGCCTTCATCCTGGCGCTCGAGGACTCGGGCTACCTGCCGCGTGCGGCCCTGCTGCTCGACCGCCTGATGGCGAGCGTGGGCCTGTCGGGCCGCGCCTTCATCCCGCTGCTGTCGAGCTTTGCCTGCGCCATCCCCGGCATCATGGCCACGCGCACCATCGCCAACCCGCGCGACCGCCTGGCCACCATCCTCATCGCCCCGCTGATGACCTGCTCGGCCCGCCTGCCGGTGTACGCGCTGCTCATCTCCGCCTTCGTGCCCGAGCGCGAGGTGCTGGGCTGGTTCAACCTGCAGGGCCTGGTGCTGTTCGCGCTGTACCTGGCGGGCATCTTCTCGGCCATGGTGGTGGCGCTGGTGCTCAAGGTGGTGATGCGCCAGGGCCAGGCCCAGACCCTGCTGATGGAGCTGCCCGACTACCACCTGCCGCACCTGCGCAACCTGCTGGTGGGGCTGTGGGAGCGCGGCCGCATCTTCGTGGTCCGCGTGGGCACGGTCATCCTGTCGATGACCATCGTGCTGTGGTTCCTCTCGAACTTCCCGGCCCCGCCGCCTGGTGCCGCCGGCGCGCCCATCGAACACAGCTTCGCCGGCATGATCGGCCGCGCCATGGAGGTCGTCTTCTCGCCCATCGGCTTCAACTGGCAGATCTGCATCGCGCTGGTGCCGGGCATGGCCGCGCGCGAGGTGGCCGTGGCGGCGCTCGGCACCGTCTACGCCATGTCGGAAACCGGTGACGCGCTGGACACCGCCTTGGGCCACCTCATCGCCCAGTCCTGGAGCTTGCCGACGGCGCTGTCGCTGATGACCTGGTTCGTGTTCGCGCCGCAATGCCTGTCGACGCTGTTCGTGGTGCGTCGCGAAACGAATGGCTGGCGCTGGCCGCTGATCATGGCCGGCTACCTGTTCGCCCTGGCCTATGTGGCGTCTTTCGTGGTCTACCACGTCGCCATGGCTTTCGCGGGCTGAGGACCATGGGCACCACCACCTTCGACTGGCAAAGCTGGCTGGCTTGCGGCCTGGGCCTGCTGGCCGTGCTGCACCTGACCCGGCGCTGGTGGCCCAAGCGCTTGCGCGCCCCGACCACCGCCTCGTCCGCCACACATGGCGCCGGGACGGGCTGCGGCCCCGTCGACGCCCCCGGCGCTTGCGGGGGCGGAGGCTGCGGCTCTTGCGGCACTGCCGCGACGCCGATCAGGGTTCACCGCAGGACATCGCGCGACACCCCCGGGACAACCCCAGGGCCTTGAGGACCCGCGCTTGCGGGGCCACCCCCCTTGTGCCAGGGGGGAGCAGTTGAATGCACGCGCCTAAACTGAGCCGAAGACGCCTTATCGCGCGTCTCACTCAGCCATGCGTCCCACCCTTGCCATCGTCCCGCTCGCCCTGCTGATTGCCTGGTTCGGCCCTTCGCCCTCGGGCGAAACCGCCCCGTCAGGCTCGCTCGGCCTGAGCAGAGCGCCAGCGGTGCAGCAACCCGAGCCCACGAGCGCCACCGAGCGACTCGCCGAGGCCTGGGAATCGATCCAGCAGGGCGGCTTCCTGCAGGCCACGTCAGATGTGCCTCAGCGGCGCTGAGCCGTCCACGCGACTCAGGCAGATCAGCGCCGATTTGCGCACGCCTCTCTCTTGCGACTACACTCCGTCTCGCTCCGGGGTGTGCCACGTGATCAATCACGCAGGCGCTGAGATGGTGAGAAACCGAACCCGTTGAACTTGATCCGGTTCATACCGGCGAAAGAAGAGCTGTCCCGTCTGGCCACCTCGTGGAGAGGTCCGTGATGGAGGCGGCCCGCACGGTGCCTGCGCCTCCTGGCCACACCCACGACGGGCCCCACTCCTCACCCCCCTCCCCCGGCGCCCCGATGGCAACCCTCGGAGCACGTGTCCCATGGCTTTGGCCATGGCACCTGCATCCACACCGAGGAATGTCACCGTGAACGCACCTGACCCCGCACTGGCCGCCGCCGCCGAGTCCCTGAACGAACGCACACGCCTGACGCGCGAGCCGCTGCCCGCGTCCCGCAAGGTCTACGTCGAGGGCAGCCACCCGGGCGTGCGCGTGCCCATGCGCGAGGTCTCGCTGACCAACGGCGAAGCGGTCACGCTCTACGACTGCTCGGGCCCCTACACCGACCCGAACGTGGTCATCGACGTCACGCGCGGGCTGCCCGCCGTGCGAGAGGCCGCCATCCTGGCCCGGGGCGACACCGAGGCCTATGCAGGCCGCGCCGTGCTGGCCGTGGACGATGGCCTCAAACCCGACGAGCGCCACGACGAACGCATGGCCGCGTTGCGCTCGGCCGCTTCGGCCCTGCAGCGTCAGCCGCGCCGCGCCTTGCCAGGCCGCAACGTCACGCAGATGCATTACGCGCGTCAGGGCATCGTCACGCCCGAGATGGAGTTCATCGCCCTGCGCGAGAACCAGCGCCGAATCGAGCTGGCTGAAGACTGGCGCGCCAAATACGGCGACAACGCCGAGCGCGAGGCCCGCCTGCGCGGCAACAGCATGGGCGCGGCCATCCCGCGCGAGATCACGCCCGAGTTCGTGCGCGACGAGGTGGCCCGGGGCCGCGCCGTCATCCCCGCCAACATCAACCACACCGAGCTCGAGCCGATGGTCATCGGCCGCAACTTCCTGGTCAAGGTCAACGCCAACATCGGCAACAGCGCCGTCACCTCCTCGATCGAAGAAGAAGTCGAAAAGCTCGTGTGGTCCATCCGCTGGGGCGCCGACACGGTGATGGACCTGTCCACCGGCAAGCACATCCACACCACGCGCGACTGGATCGTGCGCAACAGCCCCGTGCCGATTGGCACCGTGCCCATCTACCAGGCGCTGGAAAAAGTGGGCGGCGTGGCCGAGGACCTGACCTGGGCCATCTTCCGTGACACGCTGATCGAGCAGGCCGAGCAGGGGGTGGACTACTTCACCATCCACGCCGGGCTGCGCCTGGCCTTCATCCACCTGACGGCCAACCGGCGCACGGGCATCGTCTCGCGCGGCGGCTCGATCCTGGCGAAGTGGTGCATCGCGCACCACAAGGAAAACTTCCTGCACACGCACTTCGAAGAGATCTGCGAGATCATGAAGGCGTACGACGTGACCTTCTCGCTGGGCGACGGCCTGCGGCCCGGCTGCCTGTCCGATGCCAACGACGAAGCCCAGTTCGCCGAGCTGCGCACGCTGGGCGAGCTCACGCAGATCGCCTGGCAGCACGATGTGCAGACCCTCATCGAAGGCCCGGGCCACGTGCCCATGCACCTGATCCAGGCCAACATGGACGAGCAGCTCAAGCACTGCCACGAGGCGCCCTTCTACACGCTGGGCCCGCTGACCATCGACATCGCGCCCGGCTACGACCACATCGCCTCGGCCATCGGCGCGGCGATGATCGGCTGGATGGGCACGGCCATGCTCTGCTACGTGACGCCCAAGGAGCACCTGGGCCTGCCCAACCGCGACGACGTCAAGCAGGGCCTGATCGCCTACAAGATCGCGGCGCATGCGGCCGACGTGGCCAAGGGGCACCCGGCGGCGCGAGCACGCGATGACGCGCTCTCGCAAGCCCGTTTCGACTTCCGCTGGCAAGACCAGTTCAACCTGGGCCTGGACCCCGAAACCGCGCGCGACTTCCACGACGAGACGCTGCCCAAGGACGCGGCCAAGGTGGCGCACTTCTGCTCGATGTGCGGCCCCAAGTTCTGCTCGATGAAGATCACGCAGGAGGTGCGCGACTTCGCGGCCAGGCAGGGCGTGGGCGACGGCGACGCCATCGCCCAAGGCATGGCCCAGAAGTCCGAGGAGTTCAAGCAGGTCGGCGGCGAGCTCTACATCCCGATCAGGGCCGAGCAGGCGGCCAAGCCAGCGCAGGGCTGAGCCATGGCCTCGCCAACCCTGAGAGTGGGCATCGCCGGCGCGGGCCTGCTGGGCCGCCTGGTGGCCTGGGCGCTGGCCCGGCAAGGCCACCACGTCAGCGTCTTCGACCCGGCCCCGCAGGCCCTGCCCGCGCACGACGGCCATGGCGCTGCCGGCTTCACCGCGGCCGGCATGCTCAGCCCGCTGGCCGAGCTGGACACCGCCGAGCCCGAGGTCGCGCACCGAGGCTGGCAGGGCATCGGGCACTGGCAGGCCATCGTGGCCGAACTGGGCGCACGCCTGACGCGCCCGCCCCACTTCGCCCAGGGCGGCAGCCTGATGGTGGCCCACGGCCCGGACCTGGGCGCCGCGCGGCGCGTGCTGCAGCGGCTGGAACAGGTTGATGCGGCCTTCGCCTCGGCGCACCGGCCGCAGGCCCTGACGGCAGCAGGCCTGCAGCAACTCGAGCCCGACCTGCACGGCAGCGGCGGCCCGCTGCACGCCTGGTGGCTGCCGGGTGAGGCTCACATCGACACCGTGGCCACCCTGCAGGCCCTGCACGACGACGCCGACAGCGTGCGCTGGCACTGGGCCCAGCCCGTGCAGGACGTGGCGCCCGGCCAGCTGTGGCTGGGCAACCCGGGCCAGACCCAGCCCCTGAGCTTCGACCTCGTCTGCGACCTGCGTGGCACGGGCGCGCGCCCCGCCGTGCCGGTGCGCGGCGTGCGCGGCGAAGTGGTGTGGCTGCACGCCCCCGGCTTGCGCCTGCAACGCCCGGTGCGCCTGCTGCACCCGCGCCACCGCGTCTACATCGTGCCGAGGCCCGGCGAGCGCGTGCTGGTGGGTGCCAGCGAGCTCGAAAGCGAAGACCGCTCACCGATGTCGCTGCGCAGCGCGGTCGAGCTGATGGCGGCGGCGCACAGCATCCTGCCCGCGCTGGCCGAGGCCCGCATCCTGCGGCTCGACACCAACCTGCGCCCCGCCCTGCCCGACCACCGCCCCCAGGTGCACCACGAGCCAGGCCTGCTGCGCATCAATGGCCTGTACCGACACGGCTGGCTGCTGGCGCCCGCGCTGGTCGACGATGCGCTGCGTGCGTTGGGCCTGGGTGCGCTGCCCGGCGCAGCCGCCCTGCACACCAGCATCCCCCGCGCCATGCCGGACATCGACCTCACCCAGGTCGCCTGACCTCACGCCGATGAGCCCCGACTTCCTCACCATCCACACGGACCGCGGGCCCCTGCGCCTGCCCGTCGGCAGCACCCTGGCCGACGCCGTGGGGCTGCTGCTGCAAGCCGCCCCCGATGCCGCCACCGTCGCCACCGCCGTCAACGGCGAGTTCGTGGCCCGGTCCGCGCGCGCCGACCACGCCCTGCACGACGGCGACACCGTGCTGTGTTTTTCGCCCATCACCGGAGGCTGACGCCATGACCTCGTCTCACCCGACCTTGGCCGCCGCGCCCACCGACCCCTGGCGCATCGGCGACACCCAACTCACCAGCCGCTTCCTGCTGGGCACCGCCGGCTACCCGTCTCCCGAGGTGCTGCGCGCCGCCATCGAAGCCTCGGGCAGCCAGGTGCTCACGTTGGGCCTCAAGCGCACGCTGGGCACCACGGGCCAGGACAACGGCTTCGTGCAGATCATCCGCGAGACCGCCCGCGTGCAAGGCGCACACCTGCTGCCCAACACCGCCGGCTGCCGCAGCGCGCGCGAGGCCATCACCCTGGCCCACATGGCGCGCGAGCTGCTGGGCACGCGCTGGCTCAAGCTCGAGGTCGTGGGCGATGAGCAAACCCTGCAACCCGACCCCTTCGAGCTGCTCGAAGCAGCACGCCAGCTCGTGAAGGACGGCTTCGAGGTGCTGCCCTACTGCACCGACGACCTGGTCAGCGCCCAGCGCCTGGTGGACGCCGGCTGCCGCATCCTCATGCCCTGGGCCGCACCCATCGGATCGGGGCTGGGCCTGCTCAACCCATGGGCCCTGCGAACCCTGCGCGCCCGCCTGCCTGGCGTCACCCTCGTCGTCGATGCGGGGCTGGGAGCGCCTTCGCACGCCGCAGCGGCCATGGAGCTCGGCTTTGACGCCGTGCTGCTGAACTCGGCCGTTTCGCAGTCGCGCGACCCGGTGGGCATGGCCCGCGCTTTCCGCGACGCCGTGCAGGGTGGCCGCCAAGGCTGGCGAGCCGGCCTGATGCCGACCAGCGATGTCGCCATCGCCACCACCCCCGTGGGCGGCCAGCCCTTCGTGCTGCCGTGATGAGCTCCACCCGAAGCCCCCTCGCCAAACCGCCCGCCATCGCCTGGTCCATCGCCGGGCTGGACACCGCCGGTGGCGCCGGCCTGAGCGCCGACCAGCGCGCCGCCGACGCCCTGGGCGTGCACCTGTGCCCCGTCGCAGCCTGCCTGACCGCGCAACACTCGCTGGGCGTTGACGCCATCTTCCCGGTGGACGCCACCCAGCTTGAAGCACAGCTGCAGGCCCTGGCGCAGGACATGCGCCCCCGCGCCATCAAGACCGGCCTGCTCGGCAGCGTGGCCGCCATCGAGACCGTGGCCCGCTGGGTCGACCGCCTGCGCGCCGATGCCCCCGCGGGTACCGATCCGCACCAGCACCTGGCCCTCGTGGTCGACCCGGTGCTGCGCGCCAGCGCGGGCGGCGCCGCCTTCGCCGACGACGCCATCGTGCAGGCTTACCGCCGCTGGCTGCTGCCGCGGGCCACGGTGATCACGCCGAACCGGTCGGAGGCCGTGGCGCTGCTGAACCCGAGCACCGACCACAGCCCCCCTGACGCCTCGGCGCTCGATCAGGTCCCCGACATCGCCCAAGCCCTGCAGGCGCTCGGGCCGCGCAGCGTGCTGGTCACCGGCGGTGATGCCACGGGCACCGCCCTCGAAACCCGCCACAGCCTCGACTGGCTGCAAAGCCGCGAGGCCCAAGGCTGGTTGTGCGCGCCCCGCGTGGACACCCCGCACCACCACGGCACCGGCTGCACCCTGGCCAGCGCCATCGCCGCCGCCCTGGCCACCGGGCACGTGTCGGCCGATGCCTGCGTGCTCGGACGCATGGTCGTGCACCACGCCCTGATGCACGCCCGCACGGCCGGGGCAGGACGCGGACCGGTCATCGCCTCTTCGGGGGCGCTGTCAGGCTCGGCACTGGCTGGCGCCCCCTTGCCCTGGCTGGGCCTGGGGCGTGAATTGCCCTGGCGCCTGACGCCCAGCACGGCCACGGCAACCCACGGCGGCCACGCCCGCTTCCAGGCCTTCCACCCACCAGCCGACCGCCTCTACGGCATCCTGCCCGACGGCCCGTCGCTCGCGGCCTCGGTCGAAGCCGGCCTGCGCTGCGTCCAGCTGCGCCACAAGTCGCCGCAGGGCGCGGACGCCGCCCTGGCCATCAGCCTGCAGGCCGCCGCCCACCATGGCGCCACCCTCTTCGTCAACGATCACTGGCGCCTGGCGCTCGCCACGCCCCGACCCACCCCGGGCCACCAGGCCGGCGAGGAAGACCCCGTTCCCGGCCCAACTCGCTGCCACCCTCGCTTCCAGATGGGCATCCACCTGGGGCAGGAAGACCTGCTGGCCCTGTCGGCCGAGGACCGCGCCACGCTGCGCCACCGCAGGCACGACACCTTGCTGGGCCTGAGCGCCCACTGTCCCTGGGAGCTGGCCCGCGCCCTGGGCTGCGGCCCCAGCTACGTGGCCTGCGGCCCGGTGCAGGCCACGACCACCAAGGACATGCCCTGGCTGCCGCAAGGCGAAGACAACCTGCGCTGGTGGGTGGCCCAGGCCGATGTGCCGGTGGTGGCGATCGGCGGCCTGCTGAGCGCCGACGACCTGCGGCGTTTCGCGGCCTGCGGGCCCGCGGCCCTGTGCGTCGTGCGCGCCTTGCACACCGCCCCAGCCGACCTGCCCGCGAAGCTGGCCAGCCTGCGCCAGGCGGCCCGCCAGGCACCGATCCGCGCGGCCGTGCCGCTGCCCCACCCGTGCCTCCCCCCCCATGATCCGGTCGGGGGATGTGTGGAACATCACGCGACATCCGGTTTTCCCGGATGACGGGTTTGTCCGGCAAGCGCAATCTCCCGGGGTGCACGCCACCCCGCGATGACCTCGAACCCGCCCCCCCTACCCCAGAAGACACCCCTGATGTGGCAGATCGTGCCCGTCGGGGCGTTCGCGCTGATCGGGTTGCTGGCCATCTCCAGCATGTACCTGCTAGGCGCCATCCGGGCCTACGTCGGCGGAGAAAGCCTCTGGTCGAAGGCCCACACGACCGCCGTCGCGCAACTGCAGGCCCACGTCGCCACGGGTGACCCGGCCTACATGCAGGGCTTTGAAGCGGCCCTGGCCACCCAGATCGGCGACCAACGCGGCCGCGAGGCACTGGAAGCGCGCCCCGTGCAATGGCATGTGGCCCGCCAGGGCTTCCTGGCAGGCGGCAACGACGAGGCGGACATCACCTCGATGATGGTGCTCTACCACCTGTTCAGCGACACGTGGCTGTTCCAGCCTTCGCTGCGCGCCTGGATCCAGGGCGACCACCTCATCGCCGAGCTGCGCCTGCTCGCCGAACGCAGCCAGCGCCTGACGCCCGAGCAAAGAGACGGACCTGCCGGTCTGGCCCTGTCGCGCGAAATCGCCCAAGTGGACCGCCAGTTGCTCGCCGAGGAGCGCGTCTTCCTGGCCCACCTCACGCGCGCCGCACACGCCACCGAATGGCTGTTGCACGTCCTGGTGCTCACCTCGGTGACCTTGATCTCCATCGTCTACGTGCTCTCCTACCGCCGCGTGCACGCCCGCCAGCTCAGCCAGAGCATGCAACTGCGGCGAGAGCAGCAGCGCTGGGACATGGCCGTCGCATCGGCTGGCCTGGGTCGCTTCGACCTCGACATCGGCTCGCTGCGCTACCACCTCGACGCGCGGGCGGCGCAACTGCTGGGCTGGGGCGAAGACGCCATCACCCTCACCCGCGAGGAGTTGCGCACCCACATCCACCCGGACGACCGCGATGAAGCCCGCGCCCAGATGGACCAGGCCATCGCGCAGGGTGTCTTTCGCCTCGTGCGCTACCGCGTCACCTCGCCCGATGGTGACGTGCGCAGCATCGAGGTGGCTGGCCGCATGGACCGCGACCAACGCCAGGGCGCCCACATCCTGGGCATCGTGCGCGACGTCACCGTCGAGCAGATGCAGGCCCAGATGGCCATCCAGCGCGACACGGCCCAACGCACCGCGGCCGCCCAGCGCAGCTTCCTGTCCAGGTTGAGCCACGAGTTGCGCACCCCGCTCAACGCCATCCTCGGCTTCGCCCAATTGCTTGACCTGGACCAGGGCGGCCCGCCGCTGTCGCCAGCCCAGCACCAGCAGGTCGGCTGGATCCTGCAATCGGGTCAGCAACTGCTCGGCCTGGTCGATGAGGTGCTGGACCTCAGCAAGATCGAATCGGGCCAGGTGCCCCTGCACCCGCAGCAGATCGATGTCTCACCGCTGCTGCGCGGCTGCCTGCCCATCGTCGAATCGATGCGCGAGCGCCAGCACATCACCTTGCGCGACGAGCTCCCCGTCCACGCCCTGCAGGCCTGGGCCGACCCCCAGCGGCTTCAGCAGGTCTTCATCAACCTGCTGAGCAACGCCTGCAAGTACAACCGGCCGGGTGGCACCATCCAGGTCCGCGCCAGCGAAGACGCGGATCACCTGTTCATCGAGGTGGCCGACACCGGCCACGGCCTGAGCAACGAGGACATCCCGCACCTCTTCCAGCCCTTTCACCGCATCGGGCGGCACACCAGGGACGTAGAGGGCAGCGGGCTGGGCCTGTACATCGCCCGCCAGCTGATGACGCGCATGGGGGGCGACATCACCGCGCAGGGCCTGCCGGGCGTGGGGGCCTGCTTCACCATCCGCCTGCGCCGACACGCGCCGCATCACCTGGCCGAGCACACCCAGGATCACCAGGACCAGCCGACGGACACCCCCGCTTTCGGCGCCCCCGCCCGCGTTGCCGCTGCAGAGCCCGAGTCAGTCTCGTCCTTCTCCTGAGTCAACGCGACGATCCCACCCGCCCGGCAGCATGTCGCACGCCATGCAGCGGCCGCGCAGCACGCCCAGCACGGCGATGAGCGCCACGTGCGTGGCCACCGCCACCATGAGGGCCGTGCCCAGCCAGCTGTGCAGATCCACGGGCCCGGCCGGCTCGACGGCCAGGCTGCCCAGCAACCAGCCCGTGACGAAACAGGCGGGCACCAGCACCAGGATGACGCACGCCACCAGGGCCAACCCGGCGATCGACCAAGTGGGCGGGCGCAACGGCCCGGCTTGCCTGCCTTGCCCCTGACGCAAGCGGAGCCACGCGCCCACCAGGACACGCCACCACCGTCCCAACGAGGCCCGAGGCCAGGCCAGCGACCAGGCAACGCGCAACAGCAAGGCCCCCGCCATGGCGTACCCGCAGGCGATGTGCCAAGCCCGCAGTCCGTCCAGCGCGGCGGTCAGCCACGCCCCCAGGAAGGCCGTCGCCAGCAAGGCATGCGTGAGCCGAGAAAAGGCGTCCGGCCTCTCTCGGCCCTGGCGCCGCTGGTGGCGAATCGGGTCGTCCTGCCCTGCCTCCGGTGTCCGATGTCTTGCGGCCATGCGCCCTCCCTTGGCCTGCCATGGGGCACCACCTCGGCACGCCAGCAAGGAGCCAGCCAGAAGGAACGCGAGTCACGCCGGCAGGCAAGGTCGGCTCACAGCCCTTCTTCGGACAACCACTGGCGCAGGGTGCGCACCATGTCGCGGTCGTTGTGCAGCCACGCATTGTGGCGGTAGTCGTTGTAGTAAGCCTCTTCTGCCGTCTGCTCGGCCAGGGCCTCGTAGACAAAGCGCAGCACCATCTGACCGGCGCGCGGCTCCTCGATGCCGATGCTCAGCCGGATCGGCGCCGTGTCGCCATGGGCCTCGGGGGTGAAGACCAGGCGCTGACCGGCTTCGGCGCGCACCTCGTCGTGCATGACATGGGCGCCAAAATGCAGGGTGCGCCGGAAAACCCCCGGCTCGGCCTCCTGCCACTCGCATTGATCGGGCCCCATCGGGAAACGCTGGGGCGACTGCACACGCTGCATCAGCCCACGCCAGAGCTGCTCGCGGGTGAAGGTGGGCGCCATGACCGGCAGGCCGACCTGAGGGGCGTTGATCTCGATGAGGTGTTCGAAGCGCATGGGCCGAAGCTTACCGCCAGGACGCCCCACGAATGACCGGGAGAGTGACGCGCACGTCATCCGGACTACACTGGGGCTCCGTGACGTCTGCCGCCGCCTTTCACCAGGTGACATCGAATTTCATGACCTCCTGCTCCACTTCCGCCCCGTCGTCCAGCGCCCCGGCCACCGCCGAGCGCCCGATCCAGCTCGTGCCCAAGAAGCCCGTGCTGAATGCCCACGGCTGCGGCGGCGACTGCACCGACCCGAATTTCGACAACGGCCGCTGGCCGCGCTCGAGGGTGCTCGAGCTCTTCAACCTGCCCTTCAACGACCTGCTCTGGCAGGCCCAGCAGGTGCACCGCCAGCACTGGGACGCCAACGAGATCGAGCACGCCACGCTGCTGTCGGTGAAAACCGGTGGCTGCCCCGAGGACTGCGGCTACTGCCCGCAATCACAGTCCTACGACACCGGCGTGGAAGCCAGCAAGCTGATGTCGCCAGCCGAAGTGCGCGAGGCCGTGATCGCCGCGCGCGACGCCGGCGCCAGCCGCTTCTGCATGGGGGCCGCCTGGCGCGCCCCCAAGGACCGCGACATCGAGAAGGTGGCCGAGCTCATCGGCGTCATCAAGGACGAGGGGCTGGAAGCCTGCTGCACCCTGGGCATGCTGACCGACACCCAGGCGCAGTCGCTCAAGGACGCCGGCCTGGACTACTACAACCACAACCTCGACACCGCGCCCGAGCTGTACGGCGACATCATCACCACGCGCGACCTGGAAGACCGCCTGCACACGCTCGAACACGTGCGCAAGGCCAATTTGAAGGTCTGCAGCGGCGGCATCGTCGGCATGGGCGAGACCCGAGAAGGCCGCGCCGGCCTGATTGCCCAGCTCGCCAACCTGCCCACCTACCCCGAGTCCGTGCCCATCAACGACCTGGTGCGCGTGCCCGGCACCCCGCTGGCCGACACACCGCCGCTCGACCCGCTCGAGTTCGTGCGCACCATCGCCGTGGCCCGCATCACCATGCCGACGGCCCGCGTGCGCCTGTCGGCCGGTCGCCAGCAGATGAGCGAGGCCGTTCAGGCCATGTGCTTCCTTGCCGGCGCCAACTCCATCTTCTACGGCGACAAGCTGCTGACCACGGGCAACCCCGAGTTCGACGCCGACCAGGCGCTGATGAAAAAGCTGGGGCTCAGGAGCGGCAAAGCCCTGACCGTCCGCACGAACGCGGGGTGAACACCCGGCTCATCCCGGGGTCACGCTGTCTGGCATGACCGGATAATCGCGCCATCTGTCCCAAGGGCAAGGAGCACGGATGCCGGTTTCACGCCGCAAGCTGTTCGGCCTGAAGGCCACGGTGGCCTATCTCGTTTTCGCCACCGCCTGGATCTTCTTTTCCGACAGCCTGCTCGAGCAGTTCAGCGACCCGCACACCCTGGCGCGCTACGGCATGTTCAAGGGCCTGGCTTTCGTCCTCGCGACGGCGGCCATCCTTTGGTTCACCCTGATGAACGCACCCGCCGACGCCGACATCGATGTCAGCTTCGGCGACCGGGCCAACGGCCACAACATCTGGGCGGCCATTGCCTGGGGCCTGACCGTGCCTTCGCTCGCGGCGATGGTGCAATGGTCTTACTGGGAGCACCTGCGCCCGTTCGCCTGGGTGCTGGGCTACCCCGCCGTGCTCGCCTCGGCCTGGCTCGGGGGCTGGGTGGCCAGCCTGACGGCCACGGGGGTCTCGGCCACGCTGGCCTGGGTGGTGTTCGCCCCCACCCACCCCAACTGGGCCGAGCAAAAGCCCTCCGGCATGATCGCCATGGGCATCTTCATCGCCATGGGCATCCTGGTGAGCATCAGCATCGAATGGATGCAGCGCGCCGAGCGCCGCTCCGGCAACAGCAAGTTCCAGGCGCTGGTCGAGCAGTCGCTGGCGGGCATCTACATCATCGAGGCCGACCGCTTCGTCTATGTGAACCCGGCCTTCGCGCAGATGCTGGGCTACGAGCACCCTCAGCAGATCATCGGCCAGTTGAAGGTCAGCGACCTGGTTGCCCCCGCGGACCGCGAGAAGGTGCGGCAGCAGCTTCAGTTGCGCCTTGACCAGCCCGGCAAGGAGGTGAGCTACGGCTTCACCGGGCTGCGCCGGGATGGCACGACCGTCGAGCTCGATGTGCACGGTCGCGGCATGCAGACGCTCAACGGCAACGTCGTCATCGGGCTGGCCCTGGATGTCACCGACCGGCGCCGCAACGAAACCACCCTGCGCGAAAAGCAAGCGCTGCTCGACCGCATGAGCACGCTGGCCAAGGTCGGCGGCTGGAGCATCGACGTCATCACAGGCGTCGGCACGCGCACCGACGGAGCGGCACGCATCCTCGACCTGGATCCATCCAAACCGGATTCGCTGACCTTCAGCGACGGTCTGAAGTACTTCCAGGGCGAACACCACGATCGCATCTCGCAGACCTTGCAGCGCGCCGTGGAACATGGCGAGCCCTATGCGCTGGAGTTGCAGCTGACCAGCTCGCAAGGCCACACCAAATGGATCCGCACCCAGGGCGAGCCCATCTGGCAGGACGGCCGCGTGGTGCGCATCGAGGGCGCCATCCAGGACATCAGCGAGGTGAGGCAGGCTCGCGCCGAACTGCAGGCCCACCAGGAGCGCCTCGAGCAGATGGTGCGCGAACGCACGGCCGAGCTCGAAGCCGCTCGCCACGAGGCCGAGCGCCTGAGCCGCATCAAGAGCGAGTTCCTCGCCAACATGAGCCACGAAATCCGCACGCCGCTCAATGGCGTGCTGGGCCTGGCCCAGATTGGCGCGCGCGACCACGACGGGCATGCCCGCGAGGTCTTCGAGCAGATCAACGCCTCCGGCCGCTTGCTGCTGGGGGTCATCAACGACATCCTCGACTTCTCGAAGATCGAAGCCGGCAAGCTGCGCATCGAGCTGCAGCCCTTGCGCCTGAAGGACCTGCTTGAACGCTCGGTGGCCACGGTGCGCGAACGCGCCGACGAGAAAGGCCTGGCGCTGCGCATCGACCTCGACGCCAGCCTGCCGGCCACCTGCGTCAGCGACGCCCTGAGGCTGGAGCAGGTGCTGCTGAACCTGCTGTCCAACGCAGTGAAGTTCACGCCCAGGGGCGAGGTCTGCCTGAGCGCCTGCGCCCAGGAGGGCCACCTGATGCTGGCCGTCACCGACACGGGCATCGGCATGAGCGCCAGCCAGGTCGAGCGCCTGTTCCACCCTTTCGAGCAGGCCGACGGCTCGACCACGCGCCGCTTCGGTGGCACCGGTCTGGGCCTGACGATCTCGCGCCGGCTGGTGGAGATGCTGGGCGGGGACATCCGCACGCACAGCGAGCCCGGTGTGGGCACCCGCTTCGAGATGTGGTTGCCGCTGGTGATGGCGGTGCAAGACGCCCCCGATGACGAGCCGGCAAGGCCCGTGGCCTCCAACCGGACGGCGGCGACGGTCAACCTCCCATCGGCTTCAACTGGCAGCGCGCCTGCTCAAATGCTCACCCCTCCACTGCCCCACGCCCGGCGCCTGTCCGGCCTGCGCGTTCTGGCCGCCGAAGACAACGCCGTCAACCAGTTGGTGCTGACCGAGTTGCTGGCCATCGAGGGGGCACAGGTCGCCATGTGCGACAGCGGCGCCGACGCTTTGGTGCGCCTGCAGACCCAGGGACGCGGGGCCTTCGACGTCGTGCTCATGGACATCCAGATGCCTGGCATGGACGGCTACGAAGCCACGCGGCAGATCCGCGCCTTCGCGCCCGACCTGCCCGTGATCGGCCAGACCGCCCACGCCATGGCCGAGGAGCACCACAAGTGCCGCGACGCCGGCATGGTCGACCTGGTGGTCAAGCCGATCGAGCTGGAGGCGCTGGTGGCGGCGGTGAAGCGGCACGCGGGCCCGAGCGCCCCCATTCAGGTACCATCCCATCAAACAAATCGTCAGGGAAGCATGCAAGGATGATCGCTCTTCGTCGCCCGTTTCCCGACATTGCCCGAAGCAGCCGCATGACCTTGATTCGCAACACCCTCCTGGCACTGGCGATGACCGCCATTGGCCCCGTACAAACCGCAGGGGCTCAGGTGCTTGAAATGCAGGCCCTCAGCTACAGCGGCGGCATCCGTCAACTGGCTTTTGATCGACTGAGCAACACGCTCTTCATTGGAGATGGGGGCACGAGCATCACGGTTCTGAAGCTCAATCAAGCCGGAGCACCGTCGCAACGTGTCTTCGCTGGCGCGTTCACCGACATGGACCTGAGCCCCAGCGGCCGCTACCTGTACGCAACGAGTTCCGGAGGCGAGAACGCTGGATCGCCCATCGGCCAACAATCGGTGTACCGCTACGACACGGTCACTGGATCGTGGTCAACCCAGAGCAGCCAACGCGTGAGCGGCATGATCGAGGCCATCGATGACGAGCGCTTCATCCTGCAATCGAGAAGCAACCATGTGAAATTCTCGGTCAACCAGTGGGGCCCGGGTGACGAGGTCATTGCCCTGGGCACCGAGCTGTCAACCAACGAGCCCCGCGGCATCAGTCAGTTCGATGCCATGAACAACCGGCTGTTGCATGGCGATTGCTGTGCCGTCACGGGTGATGTGCGCGCCCTCCAGGTTCAAGGCAATGAGCTGATTCAGCAAGAGCGTTCCAACACTGCCTTGATCGGAGGCGGCCCGCTCGTGCTCTCAACCGATGGTGCGATGGTCTACCACGGGAACGAGCAGTTCGCATCGCAAGACCTGTCGGTGGCCACACGCATCTTCGCCGAGAACATCATCGGAGCCACCTCGCTGCATGCGTTCAGCACCAGCAACTACTACAACGCGCAGACGGGCGAACTCATGGGCGCACTCAATGGTGACTTCCGCGTGTTCGCATTCTCGGGACTGCACAGTGATTTCTGGGCATACGACAGCGCCAGAAAGGCCCTGGTTCACCTCAGTGCCGTTCCCGAGCCGACATCCTTCGTTTTGATGGGGCTCGGTTTGCTTGCAGTGGGTGGCACGCGCGCGAGCAGGCGTCGCGCATCTCGCTGAGGCGACGAACAGCCCTCAGGCGCGTTTCTTGGGCACCCACGCCCAGGTCATCTCGGCCTGGATGGGCTGCTCGCCGGACTCGTCCTTGATGACGACAGGCACCACCACCTCGCCCTTGTCCTGCGAGAGGATCTGCTGGATCTGCTCGGGGCGCAGGCTGGCTTCGGCCACCATGTCGCCCTGCGAACGGCGCACGTAATCGATCTTCATCGTCTTGATGAGCGGCAGCTTGTCGTCGGGCAGGTTCATGCCCACGCAAAAGCCGGTGGCGGTTTCGGCCAGCAGGGCCATGGCCGCGGCGTGCACGCCCTTGATGTGGTTCTGCACCTTGCGCTGGTTGCGGATGCGCACGACCACGCGCTGGGTGCTGATCACCTCGTACTTCAGGCCCGAGGTCCCGACGAAGGGCACCACGCGGCCCAGCGCAAAGCTGGTGGCCCACTGGCCGATCAGGGGCAGGCCCTGCAGCTTGGCCACGGTGCGCGAGAGTTGGTTGGGACGGGCGGACATCGAAAGGCTCCTGTTCAGACAGGGCGCCATCCTAGTGCAAGAGCCCTGCCGCCGGCATCAGGTCTTCATCAGGCCGGACAGCACTGTCGCATCGAAGACAGAGTGGCCCGGCGCCACCAGGCCCAGATCTGAGGCGCTCACCCCCATCCAGCGGCCCAGGGCAGCAGACAGTTGCTGCACCGACAGCGAGGGCAGCAGGCGGCCCTGCCCCACATCGTGGTTGCCACCCAGGCCCGCATCGGGCAAGGCCCCGAACAGGCGCTGTCCCTGCACCGCCCCGCCCATCACGAAGTGATGCGAGCCCCAGCCGTGATCGGAGCCATCGCCATTGCTGCTGAGCGTGCGCCCGAAATCGCTGGCGGTGAAGGTGGTGACCTGCTGGCCCACGCCCATCTCGTCGAGCGCTTGCTGGAATCGGCTCAGGCCCTGCGCCACCTGCCCCAGCAGCACCGGGTGGCGCGCAGCGAAGTTGTCATGCAGGTCGAACCCACCGAGCTGCACGAAGAACACCTGGCGCTTCATGCCCAGCGTGCCGCGCACGGAGATCAACCTGGCGACCATGGCCAGCTGGCGCGACAGGCTGTCGGCATCGAAGGCCGTGGCGAGCGTCGGCGCCCCCGACAGGGCAGATCGCAACTGACCGTTGGCGTCCAGGGCCCGCTTCATCACCTTGGCGTGTTCGGCGGCGAGCACATGGGCCTGGCTGGTTTGCGTCACCAGCTTGAGGAAGGCCTGTTCGCACGCGGCAGAGCCGAACATGCCGCCGCCCAGCGCCGCCACCGCCGGCACCCCCGACGGGTTGACCATGAAGGGCACGGCCTGCTCGCCCGCGACGAACACGGCGTTGCCCGAGGTGTTGATGCAGGTCAGCGAGGCCTGGCCGTTGTTCGACAGCGCCGCGTCGACCACGCGCCCACCCCAGCCTGCCGACGTGCCTTCGGCGCCGTGCGACTGCCAGACCGCCTGCTGGTCGTTGTGCGAAAACAGCTTGGGTGGCAGGGGCACCGAGCGGGCCTGGTACTGCGCCAGCGTGGTCGGCTCCACCAGGGTGCCGATGTTGAGCAGGCCGGCCAGGCGGCCGCTGTCGTACAGCGCCTTGAGCGGCTGCAGCGCTGGCGCCAGGGCCACCTGGCGGCCACCCAGGTTGGTGGACGAATCGGTGGACAAGGTGGTGCCCGCCAGGCTGGCCAGCGGCAGGGCGAGGTCACCGCGCGCCTTCGCGTAGGCCGCATGGCTGGCGGCATCGGCCGGCAGCAGGGTGTTGCCGTGGTCGTTGCCGCCCTGCATGAAGACGCACACCAGCGCCTTGTAGTCGCCGGCACCCGAGGTCTGCGCGGCGGCCTCGGCCATCGTGGCCAGGTTCATGGCGAAGGGAGAGGCGGCGCCAGCGATGGACAGCCACGCACTGCGTTGCAGGAAGGCGCGGCGGCTGGGAGAGTGATCGTTCATGGCAGATGGCGTGACAAAGGCAGCTCAGCGCTGCACCAGGTACTCTGGGCAGGTCATGACCAGGAAGAAGGCGGCCAGCACGCGGTTGCGGCGCTCGTTGCTCGACTGACCGGTGATCGAGCTCACGCCCTGCACGATGGTCTCGAGCGTGGCGCGCGAGAGCATGCGGCCACTCAGGTGCAGGTCGAGCTTGTCGACCAGGGTGGGCACGTCGTCGGCGTGCAGCAGCCAGTCTTCGTAGTTCGGCAGGATGCCGCCGCCACCGAAAGGCAGCACCGTGCGAAGGAAGTTGGCGTAGCCGATCACCGTGGACTCGTTGGTGACCTGGAACTCCGGGGCCACCAGGCCACGCCGTGCCACCTCGGTGTTCGGTGGCACGTAGCCAGGCCGGAAGAAGTTGAACACCGAAGGCGCACGCAACGCAGCCTGCCCGATCATCTCGCTGCCCGACACATCGGGCACGTTCCATTGGCCGTCGGTGGACGTGGCGCGGGTCAGGCGCAACCACTGCAGCAGGCGCAGCAGCGGTTCGCGCAGCTTGCCATCGGTCTGGACATTGACCGCGTCGGCGGCAGGTTCGACCTTTTCAGGGCGGGCCTCGGGGTCGGCCAGCACGGCGCGCAGCACGGCAGCCAGGTCCCCACGAACAGGAGGGGTCGCGCCGTTGTTCTCGAAGGTCATGGCCACCCGGATCACGTAACCCGAGCTCGGGTTGCTGGTCACCAGCCGCTGGATCAGTTGCCTGGCGATGAAGGGCCCGACGTTGGGGTGTGCAAACACCGCGTCCAGCGCCCGTTGCAGGGCTTCGTCGCCCGGCGTGCCATCGGGGATGCTCACGCCCAGGACCCGCTTCTCGCCCACCGCATGGCGATCTGCATGGAAGGTCATCGGCTCTCGCCAGTAATCGAAGGCCCCTTCCGGATCAAACGGGTTGAAGCCATTCACGTCCCAGCCGGTGAAGACCCGCGCCAGTTGCGTGATGGTGTCGGCGTCATAGGTCTCGGTCAGTGGCGCGGCAGGGGTGCCATCGAAATTCAACCTGTTCAGCCCGATGGTGAACAGCTGCAGCAACTCGCGCGCGTAGTTCTCGTCAGGCCGGCGGCCCGCAGCCGTCTCTGCCGCGCTGCCACGCATGCTCAGGTACACGCCCATGGTGGGCGACAGCGTGACGTGGGTGAGCAGGTCGCGGAAATTGCCAAAGCAGTGCCGCTCCAGCAGCTCCCACCAGGCGATGCAGCCGAACTGGCGCCAGTAAGCCACCATGTTCAGCGGCGAAACCACGAAAATTTCGCTGAGCGCCAGCACCATGCGCTGTCGCAGCACGTCCTGGGCGGTGCACAGGCGCCACCACATGGCCTGGTCCAGGCCATAGTCGCTGCGAGCGAAGGCTCGGTTGGCGTAACCGTGGTCGATGGCCCATTGCCAGATGGATGCCCCCGGTGGCATGGCGACCTGCGCATCGAACCAGGCGTCGGCGCCCTGCGCCACGATCGCATCGACCTCGGCTTGCGTGGAGCCCAGCCCCCCCTGGTTGAGCAGGCGCGCTGCCCGCTCGCTGGTCATCTGCTCGAACCCGGCGGCGCCGGCGCCACAAGCGCTCAGGGCCACGGTGGCAACCGCCCCCATGACCAACGCCCCTTTCAAGCCCCCATCGGCCAGCCCCACATCTTGTGCATCGATCGCCTGCAAACCCGCCTCCGCCATGAACCTGGATCGCCAGATCCACCCGGCTGCCATAGGTCTGAGACTGTATCGACTTGCGTTCGATGCGGGGCCTCATAAAAGTGACCTCGTGTTACATGCCGAACGCTTTGCGTCGGTTGTGCAGTCGGTCACTGGCATGTTTCACGACACCTGGATCCAGGCCAGAGGGCGCCTCAGTTCATCCCCTCTCGGCTCAGCAGGCTCTGTTTGCGCTCCGTTCCCCAACGGTAACCTGACAAGGCGCCATCGCTGCGGATGACACGGTGGCACGGCACCACCACCGCCAGCGGGTTGGCCGCGCAAGCCGACGCCACGGCGCGCACGGCCTCGGGCTTGCCGATGCGGGCGGCCAGCTCGGTGTAACTCACCGTCTGGCCAGGCGGGACCTGGCGCAGCGCCTCCCACACCTGCAGCTGGAACTCGGTGCCCAGGGGGTCAAGCGGCCAGTCCAGGCCGTTGCGCGGGTCGGCCAGCATGGTCTGCACCGAATCCAGCGCAGCCGACAGCTCGGCTTCGTCCTGCATCAACTGCGCCCGCGGAAAGCGCTCGGTCAATTCTTCGACCAGCGCATCCTCGTCATCGCCCATGAGGATGGCGCACAGGCCCCGCCCTCGGTCGGCCACGAGCACCAGGCCATTCAGGCCCGGACCGCAGGCACCGATGTCATAACGGATGAGTTCGGACGACAAAGGACGCATGGCAACCTCCAGCAAGGGATCAACAGACAAAACGGCGCCTGCCATGCCGCGGCCGGGTGGCTCAGGCCTGCAGGTGCCGGGCGAAGAAAGCGATGGTGCGGTCCCAGGCCAGCGAAGCACAGGCTTCGTCGTAGACCTCGGCTCGGCGGGAGTCGTTGAAGAACGCGTGCTGCGCGACATAGTGGTGGATTTCCGGCAACTGGCCGGCCGCGCGCATGTCGGCCTCCAGCGAAGCGGCGATGGCCGGCGTGCACCAGGTGTCCAGCGTGGCGAAGTGCGC
Organism: Burkholderiales bacterium RIFCSPHIGHO2_01_FULL_63_240; assembly: GCA_001770725.1. Classification (GTDB taxonomy): domain Bacteria; phylum Pseudomonadota; class Gammaproteobacteria; order Burkholderiales; family Burkholderiaceae_C; genus Aquabacterium. The sequence continues at coordinate 331,435 of MERU01000007.1, read as the reverse complement.
CATGAAGGGAAGGCGGATGAGCGCCGGGTCGGCAACCTGCTTGGGAGGGACGCCGTAGAAACAGACGGCGGCCGACAGGCCGGGCACGTGCACAGCGGAGGCCACCGTGAGCGCGCCGCCCATGCAGAATCCGACGACCCCGACCTTGCCACCGCCCTCGCTCAGGTGAATGACGCAGCCGGCGATGTCCTGCCTTGTGGCATCGATGAAATCCAGGCTGTTCATGAGGTGATTCGCCTCATCTGCCTTCGTGGTGCCGCGCCCGCGGTACAGGTCCGGTGCCAGCACGGTGTAACCCTCTCCAGACAGGCGATCGGCCACGCCACGGATGTGGTCATTCAAACCCCACCACTCCTGGATGAGGACGATGCCAGGCGCGCCCGGACGGGGGCCCTTGGCAAGGTAGGCGGGCGTCTTGCCACCGTCGGGGCGGCTGACCTCGATCATCTGACCCATGGGAAAGCAACTCCGTGCAAACTGCACAAATGAAGGGGGTCGGACGATTGTGCAGCCTGCGCAGAAAGTTGTCTTCATCGGGTTCGCCCTGCCCCACATGCACACTGTCGCCCATGCTGATCACACAAGACATCGAAACCGGCCCGAACCCGACGGCCAGCCTCATCATCCTGCACGGCCTGGGCGCCGACGGCAGCGACTTCGTGCCGTTCTGCAGCGAGCTCACGCTTGAAGAGATCGGGCCGGTTCGCTTCGTGCTGCCGAGTGCGCCCGTGCGGCGCGTGAGCCTGAACAACGGCTACCCGATGCAGGCCTGGTACGACATCCTGCCCACGAACGGCCCCAAGCGCGAAGACGAGGCCTCGCTGCGCGAGGCGCACGTGCAGGTGATGTGGCTGATCGAGCGCGAGATCGAGCGGGGTGTGCCGAGCGAGCGCATCGTGCTGATGGGCTTCTCGCAAGGCTGCGCCATGACGCTGATGACGGGCCTGCGCTGCCCGCACAAGCTGGCCGGGCTGGTGGCCATGTCCGGCTACCTGCCGCTGGCGGGCACCACCGAGGCCGAACGACACCCGGCCAACCAGCACACGCCCATCTTCATGGCCCATGGCAGCGAAGACGACGTGGTGAGCATCACGCGAGGCGCCGCCGCGCGCGACGCGTTGACGACACTGGGCCACGACGTGAGCTGGCACAGCTACCCGATGGAACACTCGCTGTGCATGGCCGAGGTGGATGACATCCACGGCTGGGTGGCGGACCGGCTTCGCCTGGCCTGACCCGCCACCCCTGGCTCGGCAGTCGGCAAGCCCTGCTCACTCGGTCGGCAGGGCCACCTTCGAGAGCACGAAGGCCCTCACCGCGCTGGCGTCGTAACCCAGCTCACTGCCCCAGCCATCGGTGGCGCTCGAGTCGACGTACAGCGTCTCGCTGAAGCCGGCCACCACGCAGCCATTCGGGTTGCAACCCGCAGGCAGGTTGGTGGTCATCAGGTCGTGCACCGTCATCGTCGCGGGGGAGCCGCCAAAGGGGTCTTCGTTGACCAGGGGCGTGCCAGGGTTGTCCACCGATGGCGCGCGGCTGGTGTCCGATGGGTCCTGCGTGCGCGAGAGCACCGCGCGGGTGCCCCGCACCGTCTGGAAGCTGTAGCGCGCAAAACCGTGCGGGTGCCAGGCCTGGTAGGGCAGCGACACCACGTCGCCATCGTCCACCTCCAGCACACCGCAGCATTCGTCGGCAAAGGTGCTGCCCACGCTGGGCGCCGGCAACTGCGCATAGCAGGCGTTGTTGTCCACGTGCAGGGTGACGATGAGGCTGTTGCCCGAGACCAGGCCCAGCGGCTGCGCGTCGGTCGTGTAGATGGTGCCGGTGAGGTCGGGCACATCGGGCACGACGAACTTGATGCCCAGCGCGTTGATGTCGATGGGGGCGCCTTGCGCGTCGAACAAGTCCACCTTGATCTGGATGCGGCCGCTCTCGTCGGTGGTGCCGGCCACGATGGCGCCGTTCGCGTCGTAACGCAAGCCCGGCACAAACAGGTGACTGGGCAGCTTGGCGCTGGTGAGGTGCTCGACGATTTCACCCGCGCTGGGCGGCGTGTCCCACAGGCCCTGCGGCGCCACCGATGGGTAGGGGATCTGCGTCAGGTCGGGCACGAAGGTGCCGTCGCCCTTGGGCACGGGCTTGGGGCCCAGCGTGTAGGGCGTCCAGGCGGGCACCGGCCCGGTCGGCGTGGGCACATCGTGGCGGTAGTAGTGCTGGATGCCATCCTTGAGCGGCTGGAACGTGCCGCTGGCACCGCGCCGCCACGAGACCTGGTAGTGCCGCACGCCCAGGGATTCGAGCTCGTTGGCGAACAGCAGCCGCGGCCTGAGCAGCCCGCCGAAGGGCCGACCGTCTGCCGTGAGGCCGTAGCGAGCCGCCACTTCTGACGCGGGGCGCGTGTCACGCAGGTGCTTGCTGGCGCCGTAGACCTGGCTGAGCGGCAGGCCACCGATGGCCAGGAAGGCCACCCAACGCGACGAGCCCGAAGGCCCCACCACCGGCGGGCAAGGCGCGCAGGTATGAGCGAAGGGGCTGGAGGTGTAGAGCTTGACCTCGGTGCCCGAGACGTGGTCCCACCAGATGTGGCAGGCCACGGGTGTGGGCGCGTAGATGGTGGCCTTGATCGGCCCGAAGATGGTCTGCGTGGCCTTGAAGTAGAGGTCGGGCGTGTCGTGGTTGTGGCAGCCCTGGAAGAACAGCGTGCGGAAGTGGCCGCAGGCGTCGGTGGTGGCCGTGCCCACGCGCTGCATGGTCACGAAGCGCGGGTAAAGCCAGCACAGCAAGGGCCGGATCAACACCGCGTTCTGGATGAGCGCCTGCTGGAACTGCAAGGTGCTGCCCGCCTGCGCAAGGTAGCGCAGCTCGGTGGCCTCGGTGAGCTTGGTGAGCGTGGCAGAACTGTCGGCCGTCAAGGCGTGGCTGTGCGTGGCCAGCGTGGTCACTCGGTTGAGCTTGCGCAACGATGCGCCGGTGACTTCGATCGGCAGCGGGTCAGGGCCTGGCTGCGGGATGGGCACGGGGCCACCCCGCACCGGCACGTCGATGACAGGCGTGGGGATGCGCGCGTTGGCGATGATGTCGCGCAGGCGGTCGATCACCAACACCGGCAGCTTGGGGATGATGATGTAGAGCGGATCGACCTCGTAGACCTCGACGGTGGCGTTGCACACGGGGAAGTCGACTTGCTGACCACCGATGGTCACCTTCTTGAGCAACTGGCCCTGCACGAACACGGCCGAGCGCAGCCAGCACAACCAGTTGGGCTCGAAGATGGTGAGGCTGGCCACCAGCTCGCGCTGACCCGGGCGATAAGCCAGGTGCTGCTCGATGGCGCCACGGCGGATGAGCTCGTCGAGGTCAGGTTGCTTGTCGTCGAGCTTGGGGCCCACCAGCACACGCAGGTTGTCGGCCGGTGCGTTGGCCTGGATGCTGAAGCGGGCTTCGCCCTTTTCGTTGATGGGGGCGCTGCCCAGCGGCACGGCTTCGGAGCTGAAGACGTAGGCTTGGGCATCGACCTTCTGGGTGTTGCCTGATGTGGTCTGGAAGCGGGCTTGAACGGCGATGCTCAGCTCGGTGGGCTTGCCGTCCAGTTTGTCTTTGGTGGCCATGATGACTCTCCTGTCGTTGGGGGTCGACGCGAAGAAGATCGACCTGGTGAGGTCAATCTAGTCATCAAGGGTTTGACATGCCTCCCAAAGCTTGGGGGGAGGGGTGGGGTCAGGGTAGGGGGGCGGCGGGGACCAACTCGGGCATGGGCTTGTCGGTCGGCCGCAAGCGCATGCCCTTGAGCAAGGCCTCCAGGCGCTGCATGCTCTCTTCGATCGGCGGCGGATTCTCCTTGATCGATGGATCCTGCTCTTTGGTGAAACTACGCAGGTTCACAGTGATGGCCGGCAGAACGCGCGAATGGTCCCATCCGGCGTAGCCGGTGTAGACACTGTAGTTGAAGACCGGCGGCTGCCCTGGCTCGGCCACGTTCAGCGAGAAACCGCCCTGATAGGCCGGCAGCGCACCGATCTGAACAGGCCGAGGCCCGATCGACTTGACCTCTCGACCCTCGGTCAAGCCTCCCGCCAGCAAGCTGGCCGCTGACCGGGCTGTGGCCTGCAGCATGGGCGACTCACCTTGCTCAATCCCACGCTCACCGACCACCGCCGTGCCAATCGTGTAGATCACGCCCGGCCGGTCCTTGTAGCGCATGGACACCTCCATGCGGAAATGGCCTGTGCCGTCGTCAGGGATGAAGCCATAGGGGATGCACAGGCCTCGCTCTTTGGGAATCTCGTAGAGATTGCGAACCTTGAAGCGCTGCAGCATGTCGAGGAAGGCCTTCTTGCGCTCTTCGAAAGGAGCTTCGCCTTCGCCGCCAACGCTCATGAAGTTGTAGGCGCGGCCATCGCGAAGCAAGAAGGCGTGAAGCGTGGGGCCGGCGGCGTAGCCCAGGCTTTGAGGCAAGCCAAGGTCGATCGGGTGCCAGTCTCGCTTGAGTCCGGCGATGCTGGCTTCAGCCTCTCGTATCTCCTTCTTGAGCTCTTCAATGGCCGCTGGATACTCACTCACATCGTCCCTGGGCGCCGCCTTGCTTGGATCCGCAATGACCTCCTCGAACCGGGCCACGCGTCTCTTTTTGATCTCAATCTGCTCGTTATAGGTATTGATGCCAATGCCCTTTCTAGCATCGGCCGATTCCTGCATGCTTTCGATGTTTTCCCACTTGGCAGGCTGTGACACCACGAGGCTGATGTTGGCTGCTCCAACATAATCCTGCCCACCGTGCACATGCTCGGAAAAACGGAACTTGTCACCGCTCCAAGCACCAGGGGCCATCACACCCCACTCCATGGGCTGATCACCCAGATCCCACACGAGGCGTCCCAAGCATTCTTGACGAACGCCTGCTGGCGTTTGATGGCCGAGATGAGCAGCTTCGAGTAGCTGCTCGTGCGTGGGGCGAGACGGACTTTCCTGATCAAACTGAGCGCTCGATGGCTGACAGGCTGACAACAGCCATCCGACACAGAAAACCAGCAGCCACAATGACTTGGCGCGGTCAACTTCCTTCGCTCTCATCCCGTCATTTCCTCGCTGTTGGACCGGCTGCCAGTGTTGATGGCGACCTGTTTGCCATTGGTCGGTGCTGCGCGATCATTGTGGGCCAAGGCCCCCAAGTGAGAAGCGATGGACAAGTTGTTTTCTCGACGAGTCCATCCGATGGGCAGACTCACCAAAAAGCCGAGGACATCTTTGGGCGGCTTTGTCGGCGAACGCCCATCTTTTGCGTCCTTGCTGACATTCCAACTGTGTACGACGTCGCCGCGTTGGGTCGCTCGCCAAAACAAGGGGTCAAATGGCATGCGGGCCAGCAGGCGCCCTCCTTGGGCGTGATCCAGGTAGCTTGCATATTGCCAAGTGGGCCACAAGGAGGCAGGCGGTGGCCCTTCTTCTTTGTCCCGAGGGTCCTTGGCTTGAACCTCAGGTCGAGCGCCAGAGCGTGGCAAGAACCAAAACGCTGCGTCATAGGCGTCAGCGTTGGCTTGCGATTGCCGCTGAATGGCTGTCCAAGTTTGTTCAGCGGCGGGGCTATTCAACACCCCAGGCGACAAAAGATGTCCCGCCCTCACCTCGGCCGCCATGCCGCCAAAGTGCTTGCTCCACAAATCCTTGCGCAGCTGATGCACGACTGCCGACACCTGCTCTTCACGTTTGCCATCCAACCTGGCCATCGCGGGGGTGTCGTCACGGATGACGACCGCCAACTCAGAATCGCGATCGCCAAGCAAACTCCGGTCGTTGATGTTGGCACTGCCCAAAACAGCCACCCGGTCATCGGCAATCAACAACTTGCTGTGCACATAGATCTGCTCGGTCACTGGCTTGCCATCGAGCACATCCCAGTTGCGCAAGTTCAACAGCGTCAGGTAACGTTGCCAACTGCTACCAGCCTGCTTTTCAAGCTTATCGACATCAAGCTGTGCAACCATCTCCTTCGCCGCCTGCTTGCTGATCTTCTTCTCCCGGCGATACCTGTCGACCAAGATGGCGCGCCGAACCCCGTTGACCAGGCTGTGCGAGCCAAACACCAGCGAGTGCATGGTCAGGTGCACCTGGCTCATGATGTTGAGCGTGTCAAGCGTGCCCTCCGGGTGAACCGGCAAAACCAGGTACACGTGAAATGGCAGTCCGTCGTCGATCGCGCGCTCAATGCGATTGACCAGGGCCTTGCCCATCGGGTTGATCAGCGCAGACTGCGGCTTGCCCAGGGCGCGCATCACTTCCACCGTTGCAACATTCTTCAACACGGTGTGGAGATCTTGCATGAACTCCGGGCCTTTTGCCTCTTTGAGCACCTCATCGATTTTGGCCCAACGCAGCTTTTTCGGGATCTCCGCGGGCTTGACACCCTGGATCCCCAACATCTGCTCGAACTTGGCTGTTTCTGGCGACCGCTTGAGATTGAGCAAGGCACCCATCGGACCGGAATGAACCGCACTCGTTGGCCCGGCGGTGCCGTGTGCGGTCTGGAAAAACTGTCCCTCGATGTAGAGGAATTTCTGAGCGCCTGCGATCACATGAAGCATCGCCTTGAGGCAGTTGTTTTGCGGCAGGCTGGCCGCCTCCTTGCCGCCCATGGCCTCAGCCTCATCCCGCTGCAACTGCCTGCTGGCGCTGCGCAGCACTTGAACCCAGCACTTGCCAACAGGCTCACAACGCACCGTGGGTTGGTGTTCGGGTGCGATGCGCGGCGCCTTGGGTGTGGGCGGCAGCGTCAGGCCGGCTGACTGCAGCAAAGAGGTGGCCAAGGGGTCTCGGAAACGCGCAAACGAACGCTCGAAAACGCGAGCAGCACTGTTCCAGCGCCGAACGAAGTTCAAGCTCAAATCATGGACCGATGGCCCCCTGATGCTGCAATGAACGTCCTGCCAGGGCATGCGGGGCTGGGTGGACGCATCGTGCACTTGTGTGCCGGCTGGCATGGATCGGATTTTTTCGAACAATCTGGGGTAGTGCTCCGGCTTGTTCGCTCCCCCAGCATGGATGCCCGCCATCACCCCATGCGCAATCGCATGGATCAGCCTGGATGTATCGGCCACCAGGTGTGGCGGCAACCGAGACAGATCCGCTCCGTTCAACCAGGCCACCACAGCAGAGGCTGCGCTGGCCGCATTGGCCCCGCCCGTTTCCTTGAGCTTGTTGAGCTTGTCCTTGATGCTTTGATCCAGTTGAACCCAAGCCCAACGGCTGGCGTTCTGCGCAGCATCGACCGCAGCATCTTGAACGGCCCCGGTGAAATCGCTCCACAGGCTGACGTTGTCCCATGCGTCTGCGGCCCAGCCTATGGCATCGCCAACGGTTTGTTTGATGCTGGCAAGGGCATCCAAGCCTGCCGCCACGATGCCCTCGGAGGGTGATGTCAGGAAGGTCGAGGCGCTTCTGGCGGCACCACGGGTGAAGGTGGCCGCCAACAACTCGGCCATCGTGACCGTGTGCTGCACGTCGGCGTTCGTCAGGTCATGAATGGGAGGGATGCAAGGGCTGTAGAACTCATTGAGCTTGCGTCCGTCGGCCTTCAGGCTGAATTTGCCATCATCCCTGCGCCCATAGGCCAGGTCAATGCCTCCGACAAAGGCCCGATCGTTGTCGATCACCACCAGCTTCTGGTGGTGAGAGAACACCACGCTCAAGGTGCCCTGGTCAGATTGGGTCGGAGCGGTCAGGCAGTGCGCTTTGCCCTTGACTCCCGGCGCCGCATTCAACAAGTTGATGGCCAGCAGGGTCATGAGGTGCCCGGTGTCAATCGGCCCGGGAGGCGCCAACCAGGGCATCACATAGACCGATGCTCCGTTCTTCATCGCATCGAGGAGGCACTCAAACAGCGTTTTGCCTAGCCCTGCAGAACCAGGGATCAACTCCACATCGTGATTGACTTGCCAGCCTGTGATGAAAACCGATTTTTTGGCTGCCCCGATGGCGCCAGCCACCTCTCGGAAGTAGGCCTCTCCCGTTGAGAAGAACTTGACGTCATTGCCTGCTCTCGGCGATGAAAAGACATCGCCCCACTGAATGGAATCGGGCCCCGAAAAGACGTCTCGGTAGGCATGAACCTCCACCTGCGTGTGATTTTGAATGAAGCAGCCTGGGGCCGATACCGCAGGACCTGTGCATTGTCCGGCGTTGCCCTGCAACTGATGAATAGACTTGGTGGCCATGTTTGGTGTCAGGTGGTTCGTTCGCCACAAAGCATTGATCAAGCGCCCTTGAGCTTTCCGGTGAGTGCTTGATCGCTCTGCGTCTGGGTGGCCTGTCTGGCGTACTGAAGCTCGTCACGCGAGCCCACCTGATGGCGATGCGCATGCACATCCACGCTGAAATCAGCAGCGCTCATGGCCTGCATTAGCTTCTCGTCTGGGGACCAGTCGTCCTGCTCCTGATCGACGCTCACCTTGACGGCATGACCGGGGTACACGAGCCAGATTTCGTTCGGATGCAGACAATAGGCCTCTGACAGTGCCTTCTTTTGTGCTGCATCCAGGCGAATCCGTCCTGTCTGATCCGACTCGCCCGCAGCGATCAACTGCCGACCTTCGATCCAGGCCATGCCCTCAGGGGCCTCATGGCTTCGGGCAAGCTTCCATGGCGAATGGGCCAGTGGATGCCCTGTTGATCCAGGCACGTCCGTGAGCATGAAATTGAAATCCAGGTCTCGCACAGGCATGGATGACTTGGGCATGCTGGGCATGGGCCACGGCTGCGTAGCCCCGCCCACCATCGACTTCGTCGCCGCCTTCACCGTGATCTTCCCCGGGCACTGCGCCGTGAACTGCCCGCCTTCGATGGTGATGCTCGCCCCACCGCTCACCGACAGCACCACCTTCTTGGCCGCAGCGATGTTGACCACCCCACTGGCCGTCTTGAGCTCCAGCGTCTGCTTGGCGGCGACCTGAGCGGGGCCGGCTTGCGCCTGCAGGTCGATGGGGCCTTGGGCTGCGATCACCGTCAGGCCTTTACCCGCTGCCTCGGTGCCCGGCTGGATGGCCCCGGCCAGCACGCCGATGCCTTGGGCGGTTTGCACACGCACCTGACCACCCACGGCCCAGTGGCTGTCTTGCCCGCTGGCGATCTGGGTGGTGTCCTGGCTGCTGAGGTGCCAGTCCTGCCCTGCCGTCAGGCCAATGCCGGCCTTGCCCACCAATGCGATGTTGGGGTCGGCCATGTGGGGCAGCTTGTCGGCGCCTGCACCCGTGGCCTTGTCAGCCGCATCGGCCAGGGCGTTGGGCAGGCCGGTGGCGCTGACGGTGCCCATCAGGCTCTTGGTGAGCGCAGCGGCCGGGGCCAGCCCTTCGTCGAGCGTGCTTTGCTTGGCGGCGCGGCTGCCGGCGGCCGTGGCCAAGCCCACGGTCTGGTGGGTGGTGGCGGCCTGGTGGAAGGTGTCCGCGAGTTGCTGGGCCTGGCGGGCCAGGGCGATGCCGGCGGCGTTGTCGCCTGCGGGTTCTGATGTTTGGCCCTGGCCTGCGCGCAAGCTGAAGGTGCTGAGCATCACGCCGCGCGCAGCGCGCAGGCCGCCCCAGGCGTCCGAGCGCAGCTCGAAACCCAGGCCACGGAAGCTGCCCCGGTGGTTGTCGGCCTGGTGAAGCAGGTGGCCCATCTGCAGCCAGGTCTGGGCCTGGGTGGTGTGCAGTTGGGTGCGCAGTTGCTCGGGCGTGTCGTCCCACACCAGCTGGTTGTGGCCGCTGCCGCCGAACTCCTTGCTCTTGACGCCGCTGAGCGCCGCGGCATTGGCCTGCCCTGCCGCGCCAGGCGTTGCCGCTGCGCTGGCCGCGCCGTGCCACGCCGGGCTGTGGCCGCCGGCCCCGGAGCCGACCAGGTTGCCTTGGGACGAAGGCGTGTGATCGGTGGACTGCGACAAGGCGTCCAACGACGCCTCGGCCGCTTCGCCACCCGGAGTGGGCGCGATGCCCGATTCGCCCTGGCCGTTGTAGAGGCTGGCGATGACCACCGGGCGGTCGATGTCGTTGTTCAGGAAAGCCACCAGCACCTCCTGCCCGATGCGGGGGATGAACTGGTGGCCCATGCCGGGGCCCGAGAGGCGCTGCATCACGCGCAGCCAGCAGCTGTGGTCGCTGGCGCGGCGTTGTGGGGTGTCCAGGCTTTGCCAGTGAAAGCGCACCTTCACGCGGCCCATCTTGTCGGTGTGCAGCTCGTCGGCGCCGCTGGGCTGTTCGTTGCCTTCGGGGCCGACGACGATGGCGGTTTGCGGGCCCAGGGCCGTGGCGCGCGGGCGCGGACGCAGACCGTTGCCATCGAGCAGCACGGGGCGCCAGGGCACGTCGCGGCGCACGGCCTGGAACTGGCAGGCAAAGCCGGTGCGCTCGGCGTGGTCATGCAGGGGCTCGGTGTTCATGGCGCCGGTGACTTCTGGCTCGAAGCCTGCCGGGCACTCGATCAGTGGCCAGCGTGCGCGACGCGAGGCGGGCTGCGGCAACAAGGCCCGCACGTCCTTGGGCAGGTTGTTGACACCCACCGCGTGCACTTGGGTGAAGAAGAACGCCTGCGGGCCCTCGGCACCTGCGCCCACACCCGCCAGCAGGCTCATGGTGGACTGCGTGACGCCAGCCCAGGTGCCCGCGCGCAAGGTGCGCACGCTGCCGCGCCCGAACCAGGTCTTGTGGCGCGCCTCGTGGGCCTGTTGCAGCAGCGTGGCCGCGAAGGTGGCTTCGGCCTGGTTGGAGAAAACGAAGTCGCCCGTCGGGTCGTAGCTGTGCAGCCAGTCGTTGAGGGACATGGCCTCTTCGGGACCCCAGTCGGCGGCGGTGGGCACCTCGGCGACGATGGCCTGGTTGGCCTTGTGGTCCCAGCCCTGCAGGGCCATGACGGTGGGGCGCAGTTCGCGGCGCGCGGCCAGGGCGGTGATGCTGTCCTGCTCTTCCTGGCTGCTGTTGCCGTGAAAGCGGATGCCCCGGCCACCCAGGCTGTGCACGGCGGTGGGGTCTTCGGGTTGCTCGGCGCTGTGCACGAAGAAGACGATCCGGTGCCCCATCGGCGCGTCGGCGTGTTCTTCCACCCGCCAGGCGATGCCCTCTTCGGCCAACAGGCGCTGGATGAACGCGAGGTCGCTTTCGCGGTGCTGCACGCAGTAGGAGCGCTGGCCGCCGTGGCGGGCGAACAGGCCTTGCGCCACGTGGTCGGCCACGCCGTCGTCCCAGTGCCAGGCGGCCAGTTGTGCGTGGTCGGCGAAGACGTCTTCGACGATCTGGATGACGGATGCGTCCTGCCAGATGCGGCTGCACAGGGCGTGGTCAAGCAGGGCCACCCACGGTTGCAGCAACAGGGCCTTGCGGGCGAAGCCGCCATCGGATTGCAGCGAGCGGGCCTCGGTGACGACGCCAGTGCGCGAGACCACGCTGCCATCGGACAGGCGCGTGGTGAGCGTGACGGGGCGCGCGTAAAGGTCTTTGAGCGCCACGTGCGCGTCCAGCGTCAAGACATGGATGCAGAGCTCGAAGGGCTGGGAGACGGCTTCGTGCAGCTCGAAGCGTTCCACCATGAGGTCGGCAGGCAATGGCTGATCGGCATGGGTGGCCTTCAGCGCATGCAGCCGGGTGTCTTGCGCCCATGCAGACAACATCCCGGCCAGGTCCGACAGACTCGGCAAGTTCATGGTCCCTGATTTGATTTGTTTGGTGCCGGGAGTTTAGGAGCAGCGCCCTGCTCGCCCCCTCCCCCCATCAGGTGCCCAGGCCCGGGAAAATGGCAACAAACGCAACAGCGCCGATACGGCTTGCAACAACTCAGGCGCTGCGCACCCGCGCCAGCACGAAATCGATGAAGGTGGACATGGCCCGCGTCGGATGGCGGTTGGGCATGTAGAGCATGAACATGCGCGTGCCGAAGATGCTGAGCTTCCAGTCGTCGAGCGTGGTCTGCACCTCACCCACGTCGATCAGGGACTGGACCACGTAGTCGGGCACCAGGCCCACGCCCAGGCCGGCCTGGATGGCCTCGCGCAGGAAGTGGAAGTTCTCCGATGTGAGCGTGGGCGACAGTGGCACCTCGTGGCGCTCGCCGTGCAGGTAGGCGGCCAGGCGCAGTTGACGGCCCACCACGGCCGAGGTGATGAGCGGCGCGGTGCACAGGTCGTCGAGTTGCCGGGGCAGGCCGTGGGCGACCACGTAGGCTTTGGAAGCACAGGCCACGTAACGCACCGGGCCCATCTCGCGGGCCACGAGCTGGTCGGGCGGCTCGGAGAGCACGCGCACGGCCACGTCCACCTCGTCGCGCATGAGGTCGACCACGCGGTTTTCGAACACCACGTCGAGCACGATGCCAGGGTGGGCGCGCTTGAAGTCGATCAGCCAGGGCGACATCACCAACTGGCCGTATCCGCTGGGCACGCTCAGGCGCACGCGGCCCTGCAGGGTCTGACCCAGGGCAGAGACGGTGTCGCGCGCAGCGGCGAGTTCGTCGCGGATCTTGCGGCCGTGCTCACACAACTGCATGCCCAGTTCGGTGGGCGCGATGCGGCGGGTGCTGCGGCGCACGAGTTGCTGGCCCAGACCGCGCTCGAGCTGGCTCAGGTGGTAGCTGACGTTGGCGCGGCTGGTCTTGAGGCGGCGGGCGGCTTCGCTGAGCGAGCCGGCGTCGAGGATGTCGACCAGCAGGGTCAGGGCGTGGAGGTCCATGGGGGCGGCCATGGTCGTGATCATCGCATGATTGTCAAAATCGGCTTGACAGCCTGTCAATACATGAACGGATTGTCAAAGGCATCAAGCTCTGGGAGGATGCCCAACGCACCCAGAACAACCCGGAGCGAGACATGCCCGCTGAGACCCCCTCCCCCGCCCAAGCCGCGGCGCTGGCCCACCTGCAGCGGGCCGAAGCCGCCGTGCTGGACACACCCGAGGCCCGCGTGGCGCAGCCCCGTCCGATTCAAAGCGTGGGCGTGGTCGGTGGCGGCACCATGGGGGCGGGCATCGCGGTGGCGCTGCTGAGCGCCGGCCTGCCGGTGGTGATGGTCGAGCGCGACGAGGCGGCGCTGGCGCAAGGCCGCGCGCGCATCGAGAAGGTCTACGACGGCCACGTGGCCAAAGCGCGGTTGACGCCCGAGGGCAAGGCCGAGGTGATGGGGCGCTGGCAGGGCGCGACCCGCTACGACGCCCTGGCCGGCGTGGACTTGGTCATCGAAGCGGTGTTCGAGGACATGGCCGTCAAGCACGCGGTGTTCGCCGAACTCGAGCGCGTCTGCAAACCGGGTGCGGTGCTGGCCACCAACACCTCCTACCTGGACATCGACGAGATCGCGCGGGGCACCTCGCGGCCGGGCGACGTCATCGGCCTGCACTTCTTCTCGCCGGCCCACATCATGAAGCTGCTGGAGATCGTCGTGCCCGCGCAGGTGTCGGCCGACGTGGTGGCCACGGGCTTCGCGCTGGCGCAGCGTTTGAAGAAGGTGCCGGTTCGCGCGGGCGTGTGCGACGGCTTCATCGGCAACCGCATCCTGGCCATCTACCGCACGGCGGCCGACCACCTGATGGAAGACGGCGCCTCGCCTTACGAGATCGACGCCATGGTGCGCGACTTCGGCTTCCCGATGGGGCCCTACGAGATGAGCGACCTGGCTGGCGGCGACATCGGCTGGGCCACGCGCAAGCGACGCGCTGCCACGCGTGACCCGAAGGCGCCGTCGCCTCGTTATGTGCACATCGCCGACCGGCTGTGCGAGCGAGGCTGGTTCGGGCAGAAGACGGGGCGCGGCTGGTATGTCTACGAAGCCGGATCGCGCACGGGCACGCCCAACCCCGACGTGGCGCCGATCATCGACGAGGCGCGCCGCCAGGCTGGCGTGACGCCCCGCAGCTTCACGCGCGAAGAGCTGGAGCGCCGCTACCTTGCGGCCATGGTCAACGAGGGTGCCAAGGCCGTTGACGAGGGCATCGCCTTGCGCCCGCTGGACGTGGACGTCACCTTGGTGCATGGTTATGGCTTCCCCCGCTCCAAAGGCGGCCCGATGTGGCACGCAGACCAGGTGGGGCTGGCGCGCATCCTGGCCGACGTCCGAGAATTCGCGCAGGCCGATGCGCTGTTCTGGCAGCCAGCGCCCTTGCTGGAGAAGCTGGTGGCCCAAGGCCGCGGCTTTGACTCCCTGAACGGCAGCTGAGCCCCCCGCCGGCATCGACCGCCACCAGGCCCCGCCTGCTTCCCCGACACCCCACCACCTCGATCGCGAGGCCACCATGCACCCTTCTCAACACGCCCGCGAAGCGGTCATCGTCTCGACCGCACGCACGCCGCTGACCAAGTCGCACCGAGGCGAGCTCAACATCACGCCGGGACCCACGCTGGCCTCGTTCGCGGTCAGGGCCGCGGTCGAGCGCGCGGGCATCGACCCTGGGCTGATCGAGGACTGCATCCTCGGCTGCGGCTACCCGGAAGGCACGACGGGCCGCAACATCGCGCGGCAAAGCATCGTGCGCAGCGAGCTGCCGCTGAGCATCGCGGGCACCACGGTCAACCGCTTCTGCGCCTCGGGCCTGCAGGCGATCGCGATGGCCGCCGGGCGCATCGTGGTCGATGGCGCGACCGCCATGATCGCCGGGGGCATCGAGAGCATCTCGGGCATCCGCACGCGGGAAGACGGCAACTCGGGGCTCGACCCCTGGATCGTTGAACACAAGCCCGCGCTGTACATGGCCATGATCGAGACCGCCGACATCGTGGCGCAGCGCTACGGCATCTCGCGCGAGGCGCAGGACCGCTTCTCGGTCGAGAGCCAGCGCAAGACGGCCGAAGCACAGCAGGCCGGGCGCTACCGAGACGAGATCGTGCCCATCACGACCACCATGGCCGTGCAGGACAAGGCCACCAAAGAAGTGACGCACGTGCAGGCCACCATCGACCACGACACCTGCAACCGCCCGGGCACCACCTACGAAGCATTGGCCAAACTCGAGCCCGTGCGCGGGGCCGATCAGTTCATCACCGCGGGCAACGCCTCGCAGCTGTCGGACGGCGCGTCGGCCTGTGTGCTGATGGAGCGCCGCGAGGCCGAGCGCCTGGGCCTGCAAGCGCTGGGCGCCTTCCGGGGCCTGGCGGTGGCCGGCTGCGAGCCCGACGAGATGGGCATCGGTCCGGTGTTCGCCGTGCCCAAGCTGCTGGCTCGGCATGGCCTGAAAGTGGAAGACATCGACCTGTGGGAGCTCAACGAGGCCTTCGCATCGCAGTCGATCCATTGCCAGCAAAAGCTCGGCATCCCCGATGAACGCTTGAACGTCAACGGTGGCGCCATCTCCATCGGCCACCCGTTCGGCATGACGGGGTCGCGCCTGGTGGGCACGGTGCTGCTCGAAGGCCGCCGGCGCAAGGCCAGGGACCCCAGCGTGAAATGGGCCGTGGTGACGATGTGCATCGCCGGTGGCATGGGCGCCGCGGGCTTGTTCGAAATCTACTGACAACAGACCTTCAACCAGGAGGCCCGCCATGGACCTGAGCTTCACCCCCGAAGAACACGCCTTCCGCGAAGAGGTTGCCACCTTCCTGCGCGATCACGTGCCCGCCGAAATGAAGGCCAAGGTGCGCGAGGGGCGCCACCTGAGCAAGGCAGATCACGAGCGCTGGCACGCCATCCTCAACGCCCGAGGCTGGCTGGCCAACCACTGGCCGCGCGAATGGGGCGGCACAGGCTGGGACGCGGTGCAGAAGTTCATCTTCGACAACGAGTGCGCGCTGGCGCACTGCCCTCGCACCGTGCCGTTTGGCGTGAACATGCTGGGCCCCGTGCTCATCAAGTACGGCAGCGATGCGCAAAAGCGCCACTGGCTGCCGCGCATCTTGAGTGGCGCCGACTGGTGGTGCCAGGGCTACTCCGAGCCCGGCGCCGGATCGGACCTGGCTGCCGTACAGACCACGGCGACCAAGGACGCGTCGGGCGAGTTCTACGTGGTCAACGGCCAGAAGACCTGGACCACGCTGGGGCACCACGCCAACATGATCTTCTGCCTGGTGCGCACCAACAAGGAAGCCAAGAAGCAAGAGTGCATCAGCTTCCTGCTGATCGACATGAAGACACCTGGCGTGGAGGTGCGCCCCATCATCACGCTCGATGGCGAGCACGAGGTCAACGAGGTCTTCTTCACCGACGTGAAGGTGCCCGCGGCCAACCTGGTGGGCGAAGAAAACAAGGGCTGGACCTGCGCCAAGTACCTGCTGACCTACGAGCGAACCAACATCGCGGGCGTGGGCTTCTCGGTGGCGGCGCTCGAGCGGCTCAAGTCCGTCGCTCAGCGTGTCAAGAAGAACGGCAAGCCCCTGGCCGACGACCCGCTGTTCGCGGCCCGCATGGCGCACGTCGAAATCGAGCTGGAAAACATGAAGACGACCAACCTGCGCGTGATCGCGGCGGTGGCTGGCGGTGGCGCCCCGGGCGCGGAAAGCTCGATGCTCAAGATCAAGGGCACGGTGATCCGGCAGGAGCTCAACGCGCTGATGCGCCGCGCCATGGGCCCGCACGCGCTGGCCTTTGTCGAAGAAAACGAGGCGGGGCCGGCCGGTGCGCAACCCGAGGCGCTGCACGCCACGCCCCAGTACTTCAACAACCGCAAGCTGTCGATCTTCGGCGGCTCCAACGAGATCCAGAAGAACATCATCGCCAAGATGATCCTGGGCCTGTGAGGACCAAGCCATGAACTTCCAGCACACCGAAGACCGCCGCATGCTGGCGGACACGCTCGGCCGCTTCATCGGCGAACAGATGGGCTTCGAGGCCCGCATGGCCACCGTCAAGCAGGCGCAAGGCTTTGATCGCCGAGCCTGGCAACAGCTGTGCGACGTGGGCGCTGCAGGCGCGCTGTTCAGCGAGGCCGATGGGGGCTACGGCGGCCAGGGTTTCGACATCGCCGTGGTGTTCGAGGCCATCGGGCACGGCCTGGCGCTCACGCCTGCACTGCCGGTTCTGCTCGCGGGCAGCGCCGTGGCCCATGCGGGCAACGCCGAGCAGAAAGCGATGCTGGGTGGCCTGATCGATGGCAGCCAGGTCGCCACGCTGGCGCATGAAGAGCCTTGCGCCTTCCATGACATCCGACATGTGACCACGCAGGCCGAGCGCAACGCCGACGGCTGGCTGCTGCAAGGCCGCAAGACGGCCGTGCCGCTGGGCGATCAGGCCGATTGGCTGGTGGTATCGGCGCGTGTGTCGGGCGATGCGGCTGACGCCGATGGCATCGCGCTGTTCATCGTGCCGGCCAAGACAGCGGGCCTCACGTTCAGGGGCTTTGCTGCGCACGATGGGGGCCGCACGGCCGACGTCACACTCGACCAGGTGAGCCTGCCTGCTTCGGCCCTGCTGGGTGAAGCCGGCCAGGGTCACGCCACGCTGGAACACGCCGTCGGCCTGGGCGTGCTGGCCCTGTGCGCCGAAAGCCTGGGCTCGATGGAGGCCGCCAAACGCATGACCATCGAGTACCTGCAAACGCGCAAGCAGTTCGGCGTGCCCATCGGCAGCTTCCAGGCCCTGCAACACCGCATGGCCGACGTGCTGCTGGAGGTGGAACAGGCGCGCTCGGCGGTCATCAACGCGGCGGCCGTCCTGGGTGGTGAACGCCTCGCTCGCGAGCGCGCCCTGTCGGCGGCCAAGGTCAGCATCGGGCGCATCGGCACGCTGGTGGCGCAAGAGGCCATCCAGTTGCACGGCGGCATCGGCATGACGTGGGAGCTGGCACTGGCCCACCACGCCAAGCGCCTGATCCTCATCGATCACCAGCTGGGCGACGAAGACCATCACCTGGCACGCTTCATCGAGCTGGGTCGGGCGGCCTGATCGCTCTCCAACGCTCGCAGCCCACGTAACATCGCCGCCATGTCAGACCGCCACCTCCAGCACTGGCCCAGCGGCGTGCCCCGCTCGCTGGACTTCCCTCAGACGCACCTTTGGGCCAACGTCGCAGCATCGGCCGCACGCCACCCTGACAAGCCCTGCCTCGTGTTCTACGACAGCGTCGTCACGCACGGGCAGTTCAGGCAGCAGACCGAGTGGCTGGCGGGCTGGCTGCAACAGGTGGCCGGCGTGCAGCGGGGCGACCGCGTGCTGCTGTGCACGCAGAACAGCCCGCAGTTCGCCATCGGCGCGTACGGCGTGTTGCGCGCCGACGCCGTGCTGGTGCCGGTGAACCCGATGAACCGAACAGAGGAGATCCGGCACCTGGTCCAGGACGCGGGCGCGAAGGTGCTGATCTGCGCGCAGGACCTGTTCGATCAGGTCGCCCCCTTGCTGGAAGAAGGCAGGCGCACCGGTGAGGGCCTGCAGCACGTGCTGGTGGCTGCTTACAGTGACCACCTCACCGCCCCCACGTCCATGCGCGTGCCGGACTTCGTGGCGGCACCTCGCCGACAGATCCACACAGAAGGTGCGGCCCTTTGGTCCGACGCCTTGGCCCAGCACCGCGAGCCAGCACCGCTGCAAGGCGGCCCCGACGACCTGGCCGTGATGCCCTACACCTCGGGCACCACCGGCCACCCCAAGGGCTGCATGCACACCCACCGCAGCGTGATGTACGGCACCGTGGCGCGCAGCGTGTGGCTGGGCAGCTCACCTGACGCTGTCATCCTGGCCACCCTGCCCTACTTCCACGTCACCGGCTTTCAGAGCAGCTTGAACAGCGTGCTGCACCTGGGCGCCACCGTCGTCATCCTGCCCCGCTGGGACCGCGACGTGGCGCTCGAGTGCCTGCAGCGACAGCACATCACCGCCGCGCAGATGATCTCGACCATGGTGGTGGACCTGCTGGCCCACCCGGGCATCGAAACCGCCGACCTCAGCAGCCTGCAGAGCATCGGCGGGGGCGGCGCGGCCATGCCCGAAGCCGTGGCCGCGCGCCTGAAGGCCCTCACCGGTCTCGACTACATCGAAGGCTACGGCTTGTCGGAAACGATGGCGGCCACGCACATCAACCCCGTGCCGCGCCCGAAGAAGCAGTGCCTGGGCATCCCCATCTTCGACGTTGATTCGCGCGTGGTGAACCCCGAGACGTTTGAAGAGATGCCGACAGGCGAAGTCGGCGAGGTCCTGATCCACGGCCCGCAGTTGATGCAGGGCTACTGGCGCAACGACGCCGCCAACGCCGAGGCCTTCGTCACGCTGGGTGGCAAGCGCTTCCTGCGCACGGGCGACCTGGCGCGCGTCGACGAAGACGGCTACTTCCACATGGTCGACCGGCTCAAGCGCATGATCAACGCCTCGGGCTTCAAGGTCTGGCCCAGCGAGGTCGAGGCCCTGCTCTACGCCCACCCCGCCATCCAGGAAGCCTGTGTGATCGGCACGCGCGACGAACGCCGCGGCGAAACCGTCAAGGCCATCGTCGTGCTCAAGCCCGAAGCGCGCGGCCAGGTCAGCGAAGCCGACATCGTCGACTGGGCGCACACGAACATGGCCGCCTACAAGGCCCCGCGCATGGTCACCTTTGCCGAGCACCTGCCCAAGTCGGCAACCGGCAAGATCCTGTGGCGCGACCTGCAGGCGGCCGAAACCCGTTGAACCCCAACAGAACACAAGCGAGACCCCACATGAGCACCAGCAAAGCCACCTTCAACTGGGCCGACCCCCTGCTGCTGGACGACCAGCTCACGCAGGAAGAACGCATGATCAAGGACGCCGCGCGCGACTACGCGCAAGGCAAGCTGCTGCCGCGCGTGACCCTGGCCTTTCGCAACGAGCAGTCCGACCCGGCCATCTTCCGCGAGATGGGCGAGCTGGGCCTGCTGGGCGCCACCATCCCGACCGAGTACGGTGGCGCGGGCCTGAACTACGTGAGCTACGGCCTGATCGCCCGCGAGGTCGAACGCGTGGACTCCGGCTACCGCTCGATGATGAGCGTGCAATCGTCGCTGGTCATGGTGCCCATCAACGCCTTCGGCAACGAAGCCACCAAACGCAAGTACCTGCCCAAGCTGGCCACCGGCGAGTTCATCGGCTGCTTTGGTCTCACCGAGCCCAACCACGGCTCCGACCCGGCCAGCATGCTCACGCGCGCCACCAAGGTGGACGGCGGCTACACGCTGCGCGGCAGCAAGATGTGGATCAGCAACTCGCCGATCGCAGACGTGTTCGTGGTCTGGGCGCAGTGTGAAGAAAACGGCCGAGACCAGATCCGCGGCTTCGTGCTGGAAAAGGGCTGGCAAGGCCTGAGCGCCCCCGCCATCCACGGCAAGGTGGGCCTGCGCGCCAGCATCACCGGCGAGATCGTGATGGACGACGTGTTCGTGCCCGAAGAAAACGCCTTCCCCGAGGTGCGCGGCTTGAAAGGCCCCTTCACCTGCCTGAACAGCGCGCGCTACGGCATCTCGTGGGGCGCCATGGGCGCGGCCGAAGACTGCTGGTTCCGCGCGCGCCAGTACGTGCTCGACCGCCAGCAGTTCGGCCGCCCGCTGGCCGCCAACCAGCTGATTCAAAAGAAGCTGGCCGACATGCAGACCGAGATCGCCCTGGGCCTGCAAGGCAGCCTGCGCCTGGGCCGCATGAAGGACGAAGGCACGGCCGCGGTCGAGATCACGTCCATCATGAAGCGCAACAACTGCGGCAAGGCGCTGGACATCGCCCGGCTGGCGCGCGACATGATGGGCGGCAACGGCATCAGCGACGAGTTCGGCGTGGCGCGGCACCTGGTCAACCTCGAGGTGGTCAACACCTACGAGGGCACGCACGACGTGCATGCCTTGATCCTGGGGCGCGCGCAGACGGGGATTCAGGCGTTTTTCTGAATCGCGCCCTGCTCACCTTCGGTCAGGGCAGTTTCAACGCCTGAGCCAGGTGCGTGTACACAGCGCCCACCCGGCGCAGGTGGCGCGACTCAGGGTGCGTCAACAACCACAGGTCGGTCTCGCATTCGTCCAAGGGTTCGGTCAGGCGGACCACGTCCTTGCGCCCCTCGACCAGGAACAGGGGCACGATGCCCACGCCCAAACCCAGGGCCACCAGCTCCAGCACCGACAGGATGCTGTTGACGCGATAGCGCGGCAGCACCTTCGGGAAGTGCCGCTTTCGCCAGGTGACGGACGGGTGGTCGGGCAAGGCGTCGTCCGGGGCGATCCAGTCGCACCGACCTGCCTCCACGTCGGCAAACAGGCGCGCGCCCCCTCGCCTGGCGGCGTAGACCGCCACCTTGATGGGCCCGATCTGTTTGCCCACCAGGTGCTGTGGTGGGCGCCGGGTGGCCCTCACCGCGATGTCGGCATCGCGCCGCGTCAGGCTCGCCAGCTCGTTGCCCGTGTGGAGCTCGTGGTGCAGCAAAGGGTGCAGCCGGCCCAGGTCGCGCAGCGCGGGCGCCACCAGCCCATGGAGGATGGTGTCCGTCGTCGTGATGCGCACCGTGCCTGAAAGCTGCGCCGGGGTCGCCTCCACACGAGAGCGCGCCGCTTCCAGGGCCTGCTCCATGCGCTCGGCCTGCTCGGCCAGGTCCACGCCCAACTCGTTGGCAACGTAGCCCGAGCGGGTCCGCTCGAACAGGCGCTGGCCCAGGCCACGCTCGACGCGTTGCAGCGCGCGAAAGACGGTGGAGGCATCCACGCCCAGCCGCTCACCCGCCGATGCGAGCGTGCCGAAGCGGCTCAGGGCGAGCGCCACCTCCAGGTCGGCGGGGGTCAGCTTGTATTGCATGTTCGCAATCCTTGTTTGCCAGATGGCCTGTTTTCATTTCCTGCCTGCAATCATAAATTCGCCTCACACCACCCCTTTGCGGACGACTTGAGATGAACACCCCCCGACTGACCCTGATTTCACACGCCTTGTGCCCCTATGTGCAGCGTGCCGCCATCGTGCTGGCAGAAAAGGGCATCGCCTTCGAGCGGCGAGACATCGACCTGGCCAACAAGCCGGACTGGTTTTTGGCGGTCTCGCCCCTGGGCAAGACACCGGTGCTGCTGGTGGATGGCGAGGCCATCTTCGAGTCCGCGGTGATCTGCGAGTACCTGGAGGACACCGCCTTGCCTCGGCTTCACCCCGCCAACGCACTGCAGCGGGCCAGGCACCGCGCGTGGATGGAGTTCGGCTCGACCTTGCTCAACCTCATCGGGGCCTTCTACAACGCGCCAGATGAGCCTGCCTTGCTGGCACGCGCCGCAGACATCCGCGCTCGCTTCGCGCAGCTTGAAGCGGCGCTGGGCGAAGGGCCCTTCTTTGCCGGCGAGAGCTTCAGCATCGTGGATGCGGTGTTCGGCCCCGCCCTGCGCTACTTCGACGTCATCGACGAGGTGGCAGATTTCGGCTGGTGGACCGGTTTGCCCAAGCTGCAGGCCTGGCGCAGCGCGCTGGCCTGCAGGCCCTCGGTGGCGCAGGCCGTGCGGCCGGATTACGCCGAATCCCTGCGACGGTTCCTGCGGGCTCGGGGGACGGCCCTGAGTGGGCGCATGTCAAGCTGAGGCAGGCTTGCGCCCTGGCTCACATCAAAGATGCTTCGCCCACAACTCGTTTGCAAACACCCCCTTCGGGTCCACACGCTGCTTGAGCTCACGCAAGGCCCGCGCTTCCGGGTAGGCCTGGTCGAACTGCCGCTGCGTGGCGTGCAACTGGTAAGGCAAGTAGTAACGCCCTTCGCACCGCAACACCAGGTCGATCAGCACGCGCGTCCACACGCCCACGGCCTTTTGCACCCGCGCGTGGGTGCGCTGCTTGTGATACAGCACGAACGAGAACACCTCTTCCTTGGCCCACGGCAGCAGCGAGTCCACATCAGCCGGTGAGTGGCGGATGGACACGTTCAGCGCCTCCACGTCGTGCTCGCGCAGCACCTGGGCCATGCCCCGCGCAAAGGCCACGAAGTGCCTCGGCGGCACGAAGTACTCCTGCAGCACATAGGTGGACATGCGCCGCGTGCGCGGCTCCAGCTCGGCCACGTCGAGGCTGGCTTCGTGGTTGCGCCACACCACCGCCGGGGCCTTGTTTAGCAGCGGGTGCACCACCGATTTGCGCAGGCCCTCGGCGCCAGGCACCTCGGTCATCAGCCAGATCATGTTCTGCTCCAGGCTGTAGCGCTGGCCTTCGGCCACCAGGCGCGCGGGCTCGGTGAGCGCCTTGTCCGTGCGTCGCCAGGTGACCGACACCGGCTCGTCAAAGCGCGGCGGCATCAGGTCGGCGTTGTGCATCAGGCTGGCCGGATCGGCCTGCACGCGGGCGCGGAAGAAGGCGGGGTAGTCCTCCAGCCGCACGGCCTGAACGACGCGCTCCATGCGCTCGTTGGGCACCAGGTCCAGCTCCACCTCGGTGATGACGCCGACCGCGCCATAGCCGCCCAAGGCCGCCTGGAACAGCTGCGGGTTCTGCCTCCGGCTGGCTTCGACCACCTTGCCATCGGCCAGCACCATCTGCAGCGCGCGCACCGAATGCCCCACCGGCCCGTTGCCCACGTAACGCCCGTGCGCGTTGACCGACACCGCGCCGCCCACCGTGAAGTTGGCGTAGCTCTGCATGGTCTTGACGGCCAGGCCTTGCGGGTCGATGAGGGACTGCAGGTCGCGCCAGCGCATGCCGGCCTGCACGCGCACCTTCTGCTCAGCTGCGTTCAGCCAGACCAACTGGTTCATCTGGCGCATGTCCAGGTGCAAGCCACCTTCAACGGCCACCTGTCCGCCCATGCTGTAGCGCCCGCCCCCAACGGCCACCCGACCAGGCCAGGCTGCGATGGACTTGGCCACATCGTCGGCCGAGCGCGGCGTGGCGATGCGGGCCACCCGAACGCTGTAGAGCCGCGTCACGTTGGCCACCAGCAGGTCGGGGGCGGCGAGCACATGAGGCAAGCCGGGCGCAGCAACGAGGCCGGCGCCAACCAAAGCCTGCACGAGCACGTGGCGGCGGGTGAGTGGTGTGTTCATCGTGGGTCCCTGGTGTGTTTCCCCGTAGTTTGCTCGATGCCAGGGCGCCCCCTGGTCATGCGAAGATGGTGCCCCCCAGGACCCACCATGAAACGGCTGCTGCTCACCACCGCCCGGCTCGCCCTGGCTGCACCGCCCACGGCGCGGGCAAGGACTGGGGCTTCAACATGAACGTGACCCTGCGCATCCAGGTGGAGGCGGTGGCCAAGGAGTGAGGCCCGGTCATCGCAGCTTGTGATGGATCACGGAACAAGCTGCCCGGTTGAGGCAACATCAAACCAGAGGAGCCTCCATGAAGCTGTTGCCATCGCCGACCCGATACGTCTTCTTCACCGGCAAGGGCGGTGTGGGCAAGACATCCCTGTCGACCGCCACCGCCATCCAGCTGGCCGATGGTGGTTCGCGCGTGCTGCTTGTCAGCACCGATGCGGCATCCAACCTCGATGAGATGCTGGGCGTGCAGTTGAGCAACGCGGCCACGCCCGTGCCTGGGGTCCCTGGCCTGTCCGTCCTCAACATCGACCCCAACGTGGCGGCCGAGGACTATCGCCAGCGCGTGCTGTCGCAGATGGCGGCCCACAGCACCGAGCAAGAACGCGAGACGGTGCGCGAGCAACTCTCTGGCGCCTGCACGACCGAGATCGCGTCCTTCGACGAGTTCTCCAGCCTGCTCAGCGACGGCGCCTCGGCCTACGACCACGTGGTCTTCGACACCGCGCCCACGGGCCACACGCTGCGCCTGCTCAGCCTGCCCAAGGCCTGGAGCGGCTTCCTCAAGGACAACGACCGCGGCGCTTCGTGTCTGGGGCCTCACTCCGGCTTGAAGATGCAGGAAGCGCGTTTCAATGCGGCGCTGGCCGCTTTGAGTGACGAACAACGCACCACGGTCGTGTTGGTGGCGCGCGCCGACGCCGGCTCGCTCAACGAGGCCGCGCGCACCAGCGGCGAACTGCGCGAGCTGGGCCTGTGCAGGCAGCACCTCGTCGTCAATGGCGTGTTCCGCGCCTCGGTGTCGGGCGATGCCCTGGCCGACGCGCTTGAACGGTTGAACCAGGACGCCATCGATGCCATGCCAGCGCCACTGAAGGCGCTGCCCCAGGCCCGCGTGCCCTTGCGCACCTTCGACACCGTGGGCCTGGCGGCCCTGCGCGCCCTGCTTGACGACCAAGCCGCGCTGACGATGCCCCCGGAGGCGGACAACGCAGCGCACGCCGCGAAAGCCGACGGCATCGACAAGCTGGTGGACGAGCTGGCCGTGGCGGGCAAGGGGCTCATCATGGTGATGGGCAAGGGTGGCGTCGGCAAAACGACCGTCGCGGCCGCACTCGCCGTCGGGCTGGTGCAGCGTGGCCACGCCGTGCACCTGAGCACGACCGACCCGGCGGCCCACCTGGCTTCCACGCTGGAAGGGCAATTGCCCGGCCTGGATGTCAGCCGCATCGACCCGAAGGCCGAGACCCAGCACTACATCGACAAGGTCATGGCCACCCGGGGCGCTCGCCTCGATGCGCAGGAAAAAGCACTGCTGCTCGAAGACCTGCAATCGCCCTGCACCGAAGAGGTGGCGGTGTTCCACGCCTTCTCGCGCACGGTGTCCGCCGCGCGCAGCGCCTTCGTGGTGCTCGACACGGCGCCCACCGGACACTCCCTGCTGCTGATGGACGCCACCGGCGCCTACCACCGGCAGATGACCCGCGAGTACGAGGGCAAGTCGGCCGCGCACCTGGTGACGCCGCTGATGCGGCTGCAAGACGCCAGCTACACCCGCATCATCCTGGTCACGCTGCCCGAGACCACGCCGGTGTCCCAAGCGGCCGCCCTGCAGGACGACCTGCGCCGCGCGCACATCGAGCCCCATGCCTGGGTGGTCAACAAGTCCATCCTGGCGTCGCACACGCGAGACCCGGTTCTGCGCGCGCGCCTGCAAGGCGAGCGGCAGCAGTTGGCCCGCATCGAGGCGGGGCTGGCGAAGCGCATCTTTTTGATCCCGTGGGCGCCGAAGCCCCCCGTCGGGCTGGACGGTCTGGCGCAGCTGCTGCAGGGCTGATCGGCTGCCATCGTCGGCGAGGGCTGCCCCTGGATGCTGTATATTTGTACAGCACTTGTTGCACATTGTCGTGACGCCCCGAACAGGCCCACCTGCGGCCTGTGCTGCGTGCCCCCTCAAGGACCTCCGCCGTGACCCCCAAGCCCACGCGGGCGCACCTGTCGCGCCTGATGAAGATCTGGCGATCGGCCGGCTGGCCCAGCCGAGACCCCATCGACATCGATCTGCTGGCCGCCGGCTGGGTGAGCCTGGTGGGCGAGCACCCCGCCAACGAATGCCTGCGCCTGACCGACGCGGGCATCGCGCTGCTGGCGCAAAGCCGCCAGGCCCAACGCCGCTCGGAAAGCGACCACGACAAGCTCGCCCTGCGCATGACGGAGGTGCTGATGGATGCCGGGCGGCTGGTGTGGCACGAGCTGTCGCTGCGCGCCAAGGTGGAAGCAGAGCAAGCAGGCGCGCCCGATGACGGCACCGCCGCGGTGGTTCAAGCTGGCGAGCCCACACCGCTGTGGGACGACGACACAAGCGACGCCAGCGACCCGACCGACCCCAGCGGCAAGCCCCACCGCTGGCGCCTGGCCCGCCCCGACCTGTTCTCGGTGCGGCGCACCAGCAACCCCAACTACCTGCACCCCGTGGTGCACGAGATCAAGGTCAGCCGCGCCGACCTGCTGTCCGACCTGCGCCACCAGGCCAAGCGCAGCTCCTACCAGTGGCTGGCCAGCGAGTGCCACTACGTCTTCCCCCACGGCCTGGCCGAGCCGCAAGAGCTGCCCGAGGAACTCGGCGTGTGGGTCATCCACGGCGACGTCGAAACCGGCCGGCTGGAGATGCTGCGCCCCGCCCGCCACGCGCCCTGCACCCTGCCCTTTGACGTGTGGATGGCGCTGGCCAAGGCCTCGCCCGTCAGGCGACCGCTTGAGCGCAGCCAGGCCGAGCTGGCCAACGCGGACCACGACGAAGTCAACGAAGGCCGCGAAGGCCAAGCGCCCCCCGCGCCCCATGCCGACCCCGAGTGACACGCCCCGCTACCAGGTCGGCGTGCGCGAGCTGTGCGAGTTCGTGGCCAAGCAAGGCGACCTGGACCTGCGCTTCACGCCCACGCCCACCGCGCAGGAAGGCATCGCCGGGCACGCGCTGGTGGCCGCGCGCCGGCCAGCCGGCTACCAAAGCGAAGTCGCGCTCAGCGGTCAACACGGCCTGCTGAGCGTCAAAGGCCGCGCCGACGGCTACCACCCGCAGCTCAACCGCGTCGAAGAGGTCAAGACCCACAAAGGCCTGGTGGACGCCATCCCCGACAACCACCGCCACCTGCACTGGGCACAGGCCAAGGTCTACGGCGCCTTGCTGTGCCGCGAGCGCGGGCTCGAACACATCGACGTGGCGCTGGTGTACTTCGAGGTGGGCTCGCAGAAAGAGACGGTGCTCTGCGAGCGCCACAGCGCGGCCGAGCTGCAAGCCCACTTCGCCGACGTGTGCGAGCGCTTTGCTGCCTGGGCCGAACAAGAGCTGGCCCACCGCCGCGCGCGCGACGACAGCCTCACAGCGATGACCTTCGTGCACCCGCAGTTCCGCGCGGGCCAGCGCGAGTTGGCCGAGTCGGTCTACAAGGCCGCCGCCACGGGCCGATGCCTGCTGGCCCAGGCGCCCACGGGCATCGGCAAGACCATCGGCACCGTGTTCCCCCTGCTCAAGGCCTGCCCCACGCAGGGGCTGGACAAGGTCTACTTCCTGACAGCCAAGACCTCGGGCCGCGCCGCCGCCCTGCACGCCATCGCGACCCTGCGCGCGCACCACCCCACGCTGCGGTTGCGCGAGCTGGAGCTGCGCGCCAAAGACAAAGCCTGCGAGCACCCCGACCGCGCTTGCCACGGGCAATCGTGCCCGCTGGCCCAGGGCTTTTACGACCGCCTGCCCGCCGCCCGCGCACAGGCCGCCGCCACAGGCAGCCTGACGCATGAAGCGGTGCGCGCCATCGCGCTGGCCCACCAGGTGTGCCCCTACTACCTGAGCCAGGAGCTGGTGCGCTGGGCCGACGTGGTGGTGGGTGACTTCAACCACTACTTCGACCAGACCGCGCTGCTGCACGGCCTGATGCAGCAAAGCCAGTGGCGCGCGGGCGTGCTGGTGGACGAGGCGCACAACCTGGTCGAGCGCGGGCGCAAGATGTTCAGCTGCGAGCTGCATCAGTCTTCGCTGCAGGGCATGCGCCACCACGGGCCCACCGCGCTCAAGAAGCCTTTGGACAAGCTGCACCGAGCCTGGCTGGGCATCAACAAGGCACTGACCAGCGCAGAGGGCGACGCGCCCACCTACCGCGTGCTGCCCGACATCCCCGCCGGCTGGCTGCTGGCCTTGCAGCAACTGTGCGCGGCCATTGGCGACCACATGGCCGAGCACCCCACCGAGGTCGACCCCGACCTGCAAAGCTTCTACTTCGAGTGCCTGCAGATGAGCAAGCTGGCCGACAGCTTCGGCAGCCACTCGCTGTTCGACTGGGCGCCCGAGGCAGGCTCGCTGGCGTCCACGCGCAAGCTGCGATCGACCTTGTGCATCCGCAACGTGCTGCCCGCGCCTTTTTTGCAAAGCCGGCTTGAGCAAGCGCACAGCGTGACGCTGTTCTCGGCCACGCTGCAGCCCACGCACTTTTTCGAGACGCTGCTGGGCACGCCGGAGGGCAGCGTGGCCATCGAGGTGGCGTCGCCGTTTTCGGCCGAGCAACTGCAGGTGAAGGTGGCGCGCCACATCTCGACGCGCTTTGCCGACCGGGCCCGCTCACGCGAGGCGATGGTGGCGCTGATGGCCGAGCAGTTCCGCGCGCGGCCTGGCAACTACCTGGCGTTTTTCAGCAGCCACGACTACCTGCAGGACGTGGCCGATCACTTCGAGCGCGCGCACCCCGACGTGCCGGTCGTGCGCCAGCAGCGCGGCATGAGCGAAGAAGCGCAGCGCGCCTTCCTGGCCCGCATGACGCCCACCAGCCAGGGCATCGGCTTTGCGGTGCTGGGCGGCTCGTTTTCAGAAGGGGTGGACCTGCCCGGGCAGCGCCTGATCGGCGCCTTCATTGCCACGCTGGGCCTGCCGCAGGTGAACCCGGTCAACGAACACATCAAGGCGCGGCTGGACGAGATCGTGGGCGACGGCTACGCCTTCCACTACCTGTACCCGGGGCTGCAGAAGGTGGTGCAGGCGGCGGGGCGCGTGATCAGGACGACCGAGGACCAGGGGGTGGTGCACCTGCTGGATGACCGGTATGGGCGGGGGGAGGTGCGGGGGTTGTTGCCGGGGTGGTGGCGGGTTGGGTAGGCGGTAGCTAGCAAAAAGTGTCGGGCCTATCGAATAGCGCCCGACCCATCCCGCTCTTTGGTCAAACCCGAACGCTGCTCATTAGGCCCAACTGCTCTGCGCGGTATGGCTCTCATCTGGGTGATAAATTGAGCTCATGAGATTCCATGCTGACGGCCCATCTATACCAGACATCCTCTTGCACCGCTGCGATGCGGGGCGAGTTGTTTTTCTATGCGGGGCTGGCGTTTCCATGCCATCTGGCATGCCGGACTTTGTCGAGCTCACACAACACGTAATAGATTTCTTTTCCCCGCCGGCCAACTCCGAAATCAGGGTCGCATTTCAACCTTGGTTGAACAACCGATCCGCAGCGAACGTCCCACTCGATCAAATCTTCAACCTGCTTCACATTGAGTACGGCAAGGATGAAGTCAATGCTCTAGTCACGAAACGACTAAGTGCGTCAGCAAGCAAACCGGTTGGACGTGAGCACGCGTTGCTCAAGCGCATCTCTTCCAGTTCCAGAGGCGCACCGCAGATTGTCACGACAAACTTTGATCGGCTGTTCGAGGAAACGGCTGACGAAATGCCGCTGAAACTACACGAACCGCCTGAGTTCCCAGACCTGAAATTCGACTCGAAA
Source organism: Burkholderiales bacterium RIFCSPHIGHO2_01_FULL_63_240 (assembly GCA_001770725.1). Taxonomy (GTDB): domain Bacteria; phylum Pseudomonadota; class Gammaproteobacteria; order Burkholderiales; family Burkholderiaceae_C; genus Aquabacterium. The sequence goes on along the minus strand of MERU01000007.1, from coordinate 301,610 downwards.
ATTGAAGGGATCACATACCTCCACGGTCGATTGGCAGGCGTGGAAGCAGAGAGTCACTCGTACATTCTGAGCAGCGCAGACTTTGGACGAGCCTACCTCTCCGAAGGCTGGGCCACCAGCTTCATCAGACAACTCCTCGATCGGTATACCGTCGTCTTGGTAGGCTACAAGGCGGAAGATCCTCCCGTTAAGTACCTTCTACAAGGTCTCAACCATGATGGACAGTTCGACCGATCACGGCTCTATGCGTTTGACCTGGGAAATGCAGACGAGATCGAAGCCAAATGGCGTGACCGAGGCGTCACCGCCATAGCTTTTTCCAGCTATGAGAAGTTCTGGAGCAGCATAGAGGCATGGGCAGATCGAGCTGACGATCCGCGCAAGTGGCGCGCAGCCGTCATCGCCATGAGCCAGCAGGATCCAAAAGACTTGCACCCTCATGAGCGCGGCCAAGTAGCCCATATCCTGCGCACCGTACAAGGTGCTAGAGCGTTTGCTGAGGCAAAACCAGCACCACATCCTGAATGGGTATGTGTGATGGATGCGAGCATTCGCTCCGGCAGACCCAACACCGACGCACGCAGTGATGGAGCGTCTTTCGACCCAAGGGTTGCTTACGGGCTAGATGATGACCACAGAGATATCACGGAGACTGATCGCCAGCAAGGCATCAGTAACGAGGATCTCCTCATCTGGCGCAATGACGATGACAGCCCAAATGACATCCATCGACTGCGCGGTCTGCTGCCCGGAGGGGTGGGCGCCACACCCAGAAGACTTGATCACCTCATCAGTTGGCTCAGCAGGCAAATCGAGAGTCCGGTGGTGGCTTGGTGGGTCATTCGGCAGAACGGGCTACATCCGCGGCTGCTGCAACAACTCAACTTTCAAGTTAGGCACTCAGTTGCACTCCCCAAGCAGGCTCTCCATGTCTGGGATCTGATTCTTGAGTCGCGGCAATCCTCTAGCGGCCCTTGGCAGGAAAGTGGTTGGTTTGACCTGATGAGCCGACTGCAGGCGGATGGCTGGACAGCCAGAATTCTTCGAGACCTCCGGAGGGTTACAACACCGCGACTGGAAATCACCCCCCGGCGCGGCCCAGACCAGTTCAAACTGCCAAATGCAATCTGGCAGGAGATTCATCTCCGAGATCTAGGTCTATGCACTGTTTCGTTCACCGCTCCGCCAGCCAAAATCAGAGACATCCCCGACAGTGTGTTACCTAAGGTGTTCAGCATCTTGGAAGATCAGCTGGCTTTCGCCTCAGGGCTGCTGGATGACATAGAAACCATGTACTTTCGAACACCTACATGCTATCCGCGCAGAGAAATCGACGGGGAGCCTCACATCCAAGGAGCCGCAAAGCTGGTTCCTTGGTTTATCCAGCTGTTCGATCGCATGGCTGCCACATGGCCTGATTTAGCACACGCACATGCAACGACATGGCCTACGACCGACCCGTTCTACTTCCGCAAGCTAAAACTGTATGCGTTCAGCAAAGTTGAAGTATTTGATGCGGCTGACGTTGCCAAAGCCGTCTTGTCTCTAAACCAGGACGAATTCTGGGACATCAACGTGACAAGAGAAATTCTCTTTTTGTTAACGGATCGATGGAAAGATTTTCCCAAAGCAAACCAAGAGCAACTTATCGACCGCATTCTGAAAGGACCAGATCAGCACCCCCAATGTCCTGACAAAGATTACCCGATGAGGCGAAACGATTTAGCAGCCAGATACGCTCGCTATATCGAAATGCAAGGGTGCGACTTTCCAGACGATGCGCGCAATAGGCTCGCCTCGATGATCATGAGCATTACGTTATGGAATGACGGCTGGGCGACCTCTACCGTTGTTGAACACGGCACTCATCTCGGATGGGTCGGCACGGACGAAACACCTGATGAACTCCTAACTCTTCCCGTAAATGAAATCATTACAAAAGCGAATGAAGATCTGCGGCGAGGCTTTGGTAGCCTTACGGAGAAACGATCTTTTGTTGGTTTGGTGAAAGTCAACCCAAGAAAAGCGCTGGCGGCATTGACAGTTACCGAAAAAAAGGGTCGCCACGATGTAGAGCGCTGGTCAGACATGATCGCAGCACTTCCAGACAACATTTCACCGCGATTGCGGCGGGCATTCCTGAGCAGAGTTGCGAGACTTCCCGCCTGGGTCGTGGCTGAACTTAACCACACGCTATGTCGATGGATTGAGAAAAACCTGGTAGCGACCCTTGATTTTGATGAAAAACTTGGCTTACTCGTCTTCGATCACATCGCTGAAAGCCTATTAAAGAGTGAGCCGAATGCCACGAAGAGCGGCCTCGCAGGATTTTCCCAAGGGGCGGAGATCATTCAACAGTCCCGACGCACATTTGATCACGCTATCAACGGACCGATCGGTATGTGCGTCAATGCACTCATCCATGCTGTGCCCGGTGACAATCGAAGCGCTGGCTCACTGATTCCACAACACATTAGGCACCGTATCGAACGTCTCTTTTCTGCCCCAGGCGAGGGCTCGGATCATGCAGTGTCGATTGCATGTCAGCAACTGAATTGGTTCATGTTCATCGACCCCGCCTGGACTAAAGAACTCCTGATACCATTATTGACATTAGACCACCCAGCTTCAGAACCAGCATGGAATGGTTTTCTCAACAGTACCCAAGCGCCTTCGCCAGATTTGACAGCGATCATCAAACCCATTCTTGTTAATCTATTTCCAAAAATCGAAGAATTCGTTTTGGATCATGATCTTTTGGAAGTGGCTGCCGTATGGCTGGGATCAATGCGAGTTTTCCAACCAAATGAGCAGATCGGTCTTTCCAGCATCGAAATGCGCTCAGCTTTGCGCTCAATGTCTGACGAAACACGCAATCGGTTCATTTTTACGTTAGGCCAGCTTGGACAAGCAAGCCAAAATGGCTGGAGCCAGTATGTAATCCCCTTGATCAACGAAGACTGGCCACGAGATCGCAGATACAGAACATCGGCGTCAACGCGAGCATGGATAGGAATGCTCGATGACACCGGCGAATACTTCCCTGCAGTCTACGAAGCAGTGAAGAGATTTTTGACCCCCACGGAGCTAAACGATGGTCCGTTCTACAACTTCACTCGGGAGTACTCTGATGAAGCGCCGCTCGCGACCCAACACCCCGAGACAGCTCTAGACCTGATTAACCGAGTTACGCCATCTGTTGTACCCCGTGATTCATATCAATTGAGGGAGGTACTGGCACTCATCGCTGATGTTAGACCTGACCTAACATCGGATTCACGCTATTTGCGCCTCATCGATCTTATTGAACAGAGCTAGATCGAAGGCGCCTTCACGCAGTGGTGACTAAAGCCGCGGCCACAAAACTTATGCTCGTCTGGAAACACCATGAGCCCACCCCTCGACGCGACCTCCCACGAGGAATGACCGGTGGCCTTTTTAGCCAAAGGCTGCAACATTTCCCCATCCAATTCACACGCTCGTTCAAGCAGTCCTTCGGCATCCCGCCGCACTGCGGCCTGCAGATGAGCAGCTTCCCGCGGGCCATGACGCCAGTGCTCGCCCCCCCTTCGCCCCTCACCTTGCGCATGCGGTGAACAAGTCTGAGCAACTGCAGTCGCACGTTCCGCGACATCAGCACCCAAACCCCGGCCACTGGCCCAAATTGACTGACACGCGCCCCTCCGAGCCCCGCCAACGCCCCCAACAGCTCCACCCACCGAGCTCCAAACTCGGCGCGTGGATCAAATGACGTCACCACTGCTACAAATTTCAGCAACAGCCGAGCTCAACACCTGACGCATGCCCCAAAAAGGGGCGCGCGCCGAGCAAAAAGCTCGGCCCACCACCCCGCATCGTTCACGCGCCGCACACAAAGCTCGGCACACACCCGCCCCACGCTTTCCGCACATCCATGAACTAGGTCTCGCCACCCCGCAGTGGCGTTGCGCGCTCGGCGGCATTTCGCCGTACCTTGGTCTTTTCGGACTCAGGTGCCTCGCGGGCCAGCATGAAAGCAGCGTTCACGTCCATGGTCGACAGGGGGTGGCTTTTCGCCGCCTCGGTGCTGGCGTGCGCCCCTGCCTTCGCGGTCGACACCATGAAGCTCGACAGGTTCCAGACGGGCATCCCCATCATGGAGCAGACGGGCCAGGCCAAGTGGGTGGACGACACCACCCTGCTGGTCACCACCCCCATCGAGCTGGGCAAGTACGACCACTGGAACGCCAAGGTCGTCACCATCGACCTGCAGGCCAAGCGCGTGACCACCATCACCGCGGCCGGCTTCCTCAAGTGCGCCAACCCCCGCAAGCATTACTTCGTGGTGGCCGAGGGCAGCCACGAGAAAACCTACTTCAGCCGGGCCTCGACCAAGCCCGACGCCTCGGACCCTCGCAACACCTACCTCTACACCTGGTCGCCGGCCAACAAGGCGGTGGTGCAGCGGCTGCAGTTGCCGAGTGACACCGAGATCAACCCCCACATCTGCAAGGTCACCCTGCCCGCTCACACGCAGGCCATCGGGCAGGAGCTCAGGCGCCAGGGCATCTTGTACGTGGACGACAAGAAGGCGCTGGTTGCCACCGCCTTGGCCCAGGAGGGCCCCCAAAGCCCCCTGCGCCTGATCAACGACGGCCAGCCGCCCAAGCCGCTGGACGGGCAGGTCGGCGAGATCGAGCCGACCGTGTCCTACCAGTCGCACGACAACAGCCTGCTGCTCAAGCCGGGCCAGTTCACGATCCCGGCCAAGGGCGAGGCGGTCAAGGGCGACCCCGCGCTGGTCTTCTACTCGGACCAGGACCAGCTGGCGCGGGTGCCCTTGGCCGATGAGCTCAAGGCCGATTTGCAGGCGCTGGGCCAATCGGTCAAGCGGCCGTTCAGCGACACCTTCCCGCCGGGCGGGGTCGCCTTCCCGGTCAAGGGGGCCACCTTGTTGCTGGTGCCCACCTTGCCCAGCGAGCTGACGGGCTTTTACCTGAAGAAGCCGGGCCAGCCCCTGCGCCGCATCCAGTGCTCATCGCTGCATGGCCGGTGCATCGTCCGCGAGCTCATGATCGCGCCGGGCGGCTGCCACGTGGCCTACACGCCCGGGGACGGCTACGACCGCTCGTTCATCTCGCTCAACTTGTGCTCACCAGAGGCGCCTTGAGCTGCTTGCCAGGCGGCGCTTCGGCGTCGACCCGCGCCAGGCGCGCATCGATCTGCTCGGCCAGGTAGAGCGCGTCCCGCGCCACGCCCGAGAAGCGCCCCGAGCCCCAGGTGTGCAACCAGGGCAGCCCCAGGAAGTAAAGCCCCGGCTGCTGCGTCACGCCCCGGTGGTGCACGGGCTGGCCACGGCCGTTGAACACCGGCGCGTCCACCCAGCCGAAGTCGGGCTTGAAGCCGATGCACCAGATCACCGAGGTGATGCCGGCCGCCGCCAGGTCGAGCTGCGTGTGCGCGCTGCCCCCTTGGGGTTGCCACACCGGCTCGTAGACCGAAGGCGGTGGCGCGTCCAGGCCCTTGTCTGCGATGTGCTTGTCGATGGCGGCGTTGATGCCGTTGTAGGTCTTGTCGGCCTGGTCCAGCGCGCCTTGCAGCGTGTCCTGAAAGCGCATCACGCCGTCGTTCAGGCCATCGAGCAGGCCGTAGAGCTTCATGCCTTGCAGCGCGAAGGCGCGCAGGTCGATGTCGCGCCCGCCGTCGCGGCCGGTCACGTAGTGGTTGGTGTTGTCGCGCACGCCTTCGCGCAGCGGGTGCTGGTCCACCGGCATGTCGTAGTAGCCCATGTCGGCCAGCCAGTCGACCACGTCGCGGCCCCGGTAAAAGCGCGCGCAGCGCGGGGCGTCGCCCACGGCCAGGTGCACGGGTTTGCCGGCCAGGTGCAGGTCTTCGGCGATCTGCGCGCCCGACTGGCCCGAGCCCACCACCAGCACACCACCTTCAGGCAGGGCCTGCGGGTTGCGGTACTGCTCGGAGTGCAGCTGCACGATGTGCGCGGGCAGGCGCTCGGCCAGGCGGGGCACCACGGGCTCGTGGTAGCCGCCCGAGCACACCACCACCTGGCGCGCGGTGAAGTCGCCCGCCGTGGTGTGGATGGCGTAGCCGCCCTGCGGTTGCGGCTGCGGCTGAACATGGCGCACCGTCACGCCCGTGAGCAGCGGTGGCTTGACCTTGGCCAGGAAGGCTTGCAGGTACTCGATGATCTCGGCCTTCTTCATGAAGCCGTGGGGCTCGGGGCCGGCGTAATCGTGGCCGGGCAGCTTGCACTGCCAGTTGGGCGTGACCAGGCAGAAGGCGTCCCAGCGCTGGTGGCGCCAGGCGTGCATGGGGGTGTGCTTTTCCAGCAGCAGGTGGTCGATGCCGCGCTGCTGCAGGTAGTGGCTCAGGGACAGGCCGGCCTGGCCGGCGCCCACGATGATGACGTCATGGTGTTGGGGCATGGTTTCCTCTTGCGGTGTCTGGGGTGTCGGGCGTCAGTGGTCGAAGCGCAGCACCTCGACTTGCGCATCGGGGTGGTGCTGGAAGGCCTCGGCGTGCGTGGCGATCGACGCCCACTGGTCCATCGCCCTGGAGCAGGCAAAGCCGTACTTGGCGGCCACGCGCTCACTGGCGATGGACAAGGCCTGCTGCGTGCGCGCCAGGAAGTCCGGCAAGGCGTAGCGCTGGCCGGGCACCAGGAAGTCCTGGACGACGAGCGAGGGCGAGTAGCAGGTGTGTTCGCAGCCGTCGGGCCAGCGGACGGTGAAGTGCATTTCAGGCATGGCAGGGTTGCTTGGTGGGTTGGGTGGCAAGGCCCGCGTAGACCGCGAGGTGCTGGCGCGCGCTGGCGTGCCAGTCGAATCGGGCGGCGACGGCGCGGGCTCGTTGGGCCAGCTCGGCGCGCTGTGCGGCTTGAGCGGGTGGGGGGTTCAGGCGCCAGCTGGCGCGCAGCGCATCGGCGATGTCGTGCACGTCCAGCGGGTCGGCCCAGAAGGCTTCGTGCGGGCGCAGGTGCTCGGTGAAGGGCGCGATGCGCGAGACGATGGCCGGCGTGCCGCAGGCCATGGCCTCGATGGCGACCAGGCCGAAGCCCTCCTTGACCGAAGGCATGGCCAGCGCGATGGCCTGGCGGTAGAGCGCGGGCAGCACGCCGTCGGGCACGGGGCCGGTGAGCAGCAGGCTGGCCTCGTGCGCCTGGCCCGGGGCCATGCCGTGGGCGCGGCGCACGGCGTCGAACTCGGCCTGGGCCTGGGCGTGTTCGAGCAGGCTCGCGCCGCCGACGATGACCAGGCGCGCGTGCGGCACGTCTTGGCGCACCAGCGAGAAGGCGTGCAGCAGGCGTGCGGTGTTCTTGCGGGCTTCGACGCCGCCCACGGCCAACCAGTAGGGTGCGCCTGGCGGCAGGCCGATGCGGTGCAACACCTCGGCATCTTGCGCGGCTTGCTCTTCACTGGTGTTCGCGGTGTGGCGACTCAGGTTGACGCCATTGCCCACGCGGTGGGCGCTGCGGCCCCACTCGCGCGCCAGCACGCCTTGCCACAGCGCGCTCACGCACAGCAGTTGCCGCGCCGCGTGCACGCCACGCGCCTGCCAGGCGGTGAGCTGGGGCTCGTCGAAGGCATCGAGGTGGTGAACCGTGCGCACGAAGCCGGCGATGCGGCCTTCGGCCTGCAGGTCGGCCAGGGCGTTGGCGGTGATGCTGTCTTGCGAGTGCAGCACGTCGAAGTCGCCCAGGTTCAGCCCGCGCAGGTGCGCGGCCACGGCCTGCATGCGCGCGCCGACCATGGGCACCAGCGCTTGCGGCATCTCACCCAGGGGTGCCACCGAGAGCCGCGCCAGCGTGGGCCTGAACAGGGCTTGGCCCCGGCGGCCAGCGGCGATCACGGTGACGTCGTGGCCGAGTTGCACCAGGGCGTCGGCCAGCTCCAGCGTGTGCACCACGCCACCACGCGGGTTGAGCGAGTGCATCAGCAGGGCGATGCGCAAGGGTCGGGTGTTCACGGGGCGGGTGGTCATGCCTCGGCTCCGGCAACGCCGTCTGCGTCCATGGCGCCCGCCGAGCGATCGCCCGCGATGAAGGGCTCGCGCTGCCAGTCCCACAACAAGGCGAGGTCCTGCGGGGCTTGCTCGGTCACGCCACCGCGCTGAAGCCACACGCCACTGCCCGCTTGCACCGTGCCAATGGGCGCGCACGTCAGGCCCCGGCTGAGGAAGCGCGCCTGCACGGCGGCCACGTCGTCGGGCGCCACGCTCAGCAGGTAGCCGTAGCTGGGGAAGGCCTGCAGCCAGCGCAGGAAGGCGGCGGGCGCGTCGTCGTGGCCGTGGCCGGGCGGGTGCGGCAAGGCGCTCAGGTCGATGCGCAGGCCCACGCGCGAGCACTCGGCCAGCATCAGCGCGGTGCCCAGCACGCCGGCCATGCTGATGTCCTTGGCGGCGCCGCACAGGCCGGCTTCGGCCACCTCGGGCAGCAGGGCCAGGTCGTCGCGCAGGCGGTGAGCGGGCGCGCGGGTCGAGGCGTTCCAGAAGGGCTGCTCGCCTTCCCACTGGCCGCGCAGGTCCACCGCCATCAGCAGGGTGTGGCCGGGTTGCGCGGCGAAGCTGCTGAGCAGCGCCTGCGCGCGGCCCAGCACCGCCACGGCCACCTGAGGCCGCGCGGCGCGCTGGTTGCTGTGCCCGCCGACGATGGGCACGCCATACGCTGCGGAGGCCGCCGCCATGCCTTGCAGGATGGGCTCGGCCTGTTCGGCCCCGGCGCTCCAGATGGCGTCGACCACGGCGATGGGGCGCCCACCCATGGCGGCGATGTCGCTGAGGTTGACCATGACCGCGCTGTAGCCGGCGAACCAGGGCATGGCGGCCACGAAGTCCTCGACCAGGCCTTCGATGGCGAACAAGAGGTGGCCGCTGTCATCGGGGATGACGGCGCAGTCGTCGCCCAGCATGACGCCGCGGTGCTCGGCCAGCGTCAGGTCGGCGTGGCCTCCGGGCAGGCAGCGCGCCAGCGTGTCGGCCACGGCCGAGATGTCGCGCTTGTGGGCAAAGCCTCGGCTGCCACGCAAGGCCCGCACGACTTCGCTGGTGGGCAGCACGGGGGTGGCGATGGGGCTCATGCCGACCTCACCTGGGTCAGGAAGCCCCAGTCGGGCGCGTGGCAAGGCGGATGCTCAAGCAAGTCGGCCTGCATGAGCGCGTGCGGGCGACCGTGCAGGCTGACACCGGCCAGGCTGTGCCAGTGCAGGCGCTCGAACAGCGGCACGTTGGCCTGCTGCACATGGGCCCAGAAGGTGCGTGCGCCCTGCGCCCGCGCCGAACACACGGCCAGCCGGATCAAGGTGGCCCCGATGCGGCCCACGTGCCTGAACGACGGGTGCACCGCCAGGCGCGAGCCCCACCACACGCCGGGCTCCGCTTCGTGGATGCGCACGGTGCCCACCACCTGGTCGCACTCGCCGGCCAGGCTGGTGCAGGCCACCAGCAGTTGCGCGGTGTCGTCGATGGCGTCGCGGTCGTCGCCCACGAAGATGCCCTGCTCCACGCAGAACACGGCGCGCCGCAGGGCGTGGGCGTCGCGGCGCTCCCAGGCCTCGCTGGCGCGCTTGATGCGGAAGGCCACGGGCTGGAAGGCCAGGGGCAGGTCACACAGGACGTCGGGGCTCATGGGGGCTCCTTCGCGGTGGCGTCAGGCCAGGGCGGCGGTTTCGTAGGCGGACAGCGACGAGCAGGCGCCGCACTTGCCGCAGCCGGCCTTGATGTCGCTGGCGCGCAGGCCGGCCTGCACCACCATGCGGCCCAGCGGTTCGAGCACGGCGCGCATGAAGGCGGGGTCGGGCGCGGGGTGGCCCTCCAGCGGCGTGCCGCTGATGGGCACGAAGGGCACGACGAAGGGGTAGACGCCCATGTCCAGCAGGCGCTGGCTCATGGACAGGATGTCGTCCACGCTGTCACCCAGGCCGGCCAGGATGTAGGTGCTGACCTGGCCGCGCCCGAACACCTGCACCGCCGCTTCAAAGGCGCTGAAGTAGCGCGACAGCGGCACGCTGGCCTTGCCCGGCATGATGCGCGCGCGCACCTCGGGGGTAACGGCTTCGAGGTGCAGCCCCACGGTGTCCACGCCCGCGTCCTTCATGCGCTGGAACCAGGCGTCCTCATCGGGCGGCTCGCATTGCGCCTGGATGGGCAGGTGCGGCACGGCGGCCTTGATGGCGCGGGCGCTGTCGACCAGCACGGCCGCACCGCGGTCGGGCGTGGCCGGGGTGCCGGTGGTCAACACCATGTGTTTGACGCCGTCGAGCTCCACCGCCGCGCGGGCCACCTCGGCCAACTGCGCCGGCGTCTTGTGCGCGATGGTGCGGCCCGCCGCCAGCGACTGGCCGATGGAGCAGAACTGGCAGGTCTTCTTGCGGCTCTCGTAGCGGATGCAGGTCTGCAGCACGGTGGTGGCCAGCACGTCGCGGCCGTGCAGCGTGGCGATGTGCGAATAAGGCACGCCGTCGGCCGTGTGGCGTGCGTAGAAACGTGGCGTGGCCGGGAAGCTGATCTGCGCGATCGGGATGCGGCTGTGCTGGAGCGTGCTGCGGCCCTGCTCGTCGGGCGCGTCGGCCACGAAGGGCGAGTCAAAAGCCGGGGCGGTGTGCACGGGCACCATCACCGTGTGGCCGTCGATGGTCACGGCCTTGTGGTCGGACGGGCCAGCGCCACCGCGTCGACTGGGCAGGCCGGCGGAGGGGTCGATCAGGCGCAGGCCGCGGGACTGCAACTCGGCGATGAGCTCGGCGGTGTGACCGACGGGTTGATCGACCTGGTGATCGGCACGTTCGGAGGTCGGGGGCGTGAGCACGGCTGACATGGCGGTCTCCTTGGCGGGTGGCGTCAGGCGACGCGGCTGATGGGGGTGACGGCTGGCGCGCTGCCTTGCGGGGCCTGCGGTGTGGTCGATGGCGACTGCGATGTCGTTGTTGCAGCGGCATCAAACGCCTGGCCCGACGAGCCCACCGACCGGCTCATCGCGTGCACCGGCGCCGTCGGCCGGTCGTCGAGGTTCAGGCTCAGCAGCTCGGGGCGGGCGTAGTGGCCCACCGAGTCCATCATGCGTTTGCGCTTGGTGACCAGGCTCATGTCCAGGTCGGCGATCAGCAGGCCCTCGCCTTCTTTCAAAGGCGGGGCCAGGTGCACGCCTTCTGGCGAGACGATGGCCGTGCAGCAACCGCCACGCAAGGCGCGCTGCAGGTTGGGATCGGGCGTGATGGAGGTGATCTGCTCGTCCGTCAACCAGCCGGTGCTGTTGATGACGAAGCAGCCCGCCTCCAGCGCGTGGTGGCGGATGGTGACTTCCATCTGGTCGGCGAAGATGGGCCCCACCAGCGAGCCGGGGAACTGCGCGCAGTGGATCTCTTCATGCTGCGCCATCAGCGCGTATCGGGCCAGCGGGTTGTAGTGCTCCCAGCAGGCCAGCGCGCCCACGCGGCCCACGCCGGTGTCCACCACCTTCAGGCCGCTGCCATCGCCCTGCCCCCACACCATGCGCTCGTGGAAGGTGGGCGTGATCTTGCGGCGCTTCAGAAGCAGCGCACCGGTTTCATCGAAGATGAGTTGCGTGTTGTAGATCGTGCCGTGGTCGCGCTCGTTGACGCCCAGCACGACGACCATGCCGTGCTGGCGCGCGCGCTGCGCCACCGCGTCGGTGACGGGACCGGGCACCACCACCGCGTGCTCGTACAGCGCCATGTGCTCGGCCCCGGAGGCCATGGGCGGCCGGATGAACGAGAAGTACGGGTAGTACGGCACGAAGGTCTCGGGGAACACGATGACCTGCACACCCTGGCGGGCGGCCTGATCGATGGTCTCCAGGACCTTGTGCAGCGTGCCTTCGGCTTCGTTCAGCACCGGCGAGATCTGCGCCGCTGCGGCCTTGATGATGCGTGCTTGGCTCATGGTGAGGTGCCCGTTGTTCGTCAGGCCTGGATCACAGCGTCCAGGTGTCGAGGATGAAGGCCTTCTCCTTGCGGTGCAGCAGGATGATGTCCAGCACATCCAGCGGGTTGATGGGCTTGATGCCTTCGATCAGCGAGCCTTCGCCGTGGCCATACAAGGCTTGCAAGGCGAAGCGACAGGCGTAGACCTTGCCGCCTTCGGCGATGAACTTGGCGATCTGGTCGTTGAAGTTCAGGTGCCCGGGAAAGGCCGCATCGCCGAGCTTGGGAAAGCCGCGCTTCACACCCAGCGTCACGCCCGGCCCGTACAGCAGCACCGAGGTGTCGAAGCCCTTGCGTTGCAGGCGCGTGGCCTGCAGCAGGTTGACGAAGCCGATGGAGCCTTCGAAGGCCACGGTGTGGAAGGTGACCAGGGCCTTGTCGCCCGGGTCGGCCTTCACGTCTTCAAAGACCTTTTCTTCGTAGTCGACCAGGAAATCGCCGATGGCGTTGGGGGCTTTGGTCACAGCAGGCATGGGTTCACTCCAGGTGGTTGAGGCTTGGTTGAGGACATCAGGCGGGGTGGACAACTCCTTGACCCGCGCTGGGTGAACTGGTGCAGCCGGTGTGCCACGGCGTGCCAGCGCCGTGCGATCAAGAAGCGATCAAGCGGCCCTTGCCTGGGAAGCAGGCGGTGCGCTTTGACACGGCCGATCGGAGCAGCAGGTATTGATCGGGCGATATGCGATCAATGACGAAGGTGCGGCCGCGCCCCTCGCATTGATCGGGTGCGGGCGCGTGCACCAGCACCGGTCCACAAGGCGCTGCGCCGTGAACCACAACAGCGCACGAAGCCGATGACCGCGCCACCGCGCACAACTTGCGTGCACACCCACAACCAATCAATTGGCACGCTTGATGCGATCAATGCGGCATGCCGAACGCCTTCACACGCCACTGGGCCCAGCGCTTGCGCGACAGCAGCAAGCCGGCCTACCTCTTGATCCCTGAGCTGCTGGCCGAAGACCTGGCCAGCGGCCGGCTGAGTCCGGGTGACCGCCTGCCGCCCCTGCGCGACTTGGCGCAAGCGCTGGCGCTGAACTACACGACCGTGGCGCGCGGCCTGGCCGAGGCGCAAAAGCGCGGTCAGATCGACGCGCGCCCCGGGCGCGGCAGCTTCGTGCGCAGCGCGGCACCGGCCGTGCCCCTGCGCGGCGGCACCGCGGCCGAGATGACCATGAACCTGCCACCCGAGCCCGATGAGCCGGCGCTGCTGCAGCGCATGGCCGAAGGCTGCGCGCAGCTGTACGCCGACCCGAGGCGCCTGCTGGCCCACCTGCGCTACCAGGACTTCGGCGGCAGCCCCGCCGACCGCGACGCGGGCGCGCGCTGGCTGAGCGCCTTCATGGGCCCCACCCAGGCCGACCGCCTGCTGGTGGGCCCGGGCATCCATGGCGTGCTGTGCGGGCTGCTCAGCCTGCTGGCCCGCCCGGGCGACACGGTGTGCGTGGAGTCAGTCAGCTACCCCGGCATCAAGGCGCTGGCCACGCAACTGGGCATCAAGCTGCACGCGCTGGCGGTGGACCAGGAAGGCCCCTGCCCGCAGCACTTCGAAGAGGCCTGCAAGCACGTGCACCCCAAAGCGCTGTACTGCAACCCGACGATGCTCAACCCCACCTCGGTGACCATGAGCCAGGCGCGGCGCGAAGCGCTGGCCGACATCGCGCTGCGCTACGCCGTGCCCATCATCGAAGACGACGCCTACGGCGCATTGCCCACCAAGCCCCCCACGACCATGGCGGAGCTGGCGCCCGAGCTCACCTACCACGTGACCGGGTTCGCCAAGTGCCTGGGCGCGGGCCTGCGCGTGGCCTATGTGCACGCGCCCACGGTGCAGGCCACGCAGCGCCTGGCTGGGGCCCTGCGGGCGCTGACGGTGATGGCCGCGCCGCCCACGGTGGCGCTGGCCACGCAGTGGATCAACGACGGCACGGCGAGCGCCGTGGTGCAGGCCATCCGCAAGGAAACCAACGCACGCCACGCCCTGCTGACCAAGCACCTGGGCGACCAGGACATCTGGAGCCAGCCCGATTGCTTCCACGCCTGGCTGAAGCTGCCCGACACGCTCAGCCCGAACGAGGCCGCGTCGTTCTGGCGATCGCGCGGCGTGGCCGCGGTGGCCAGCACGGCCTTTGCCACCAACACCGCCCCGCCGCGCGCGGTGCGCCTGTGCCTGGGCGGGCCGACCACGCAGGCCCAATGCGAGCAGAGCCTGCGCGTGGTGGCCGACGTGCTGCGCCACCCGCAGCAGGTGCACGCGTCGGTGATGTGAGGCGCGTGGCGCCAGGCCCGGCCTCAGCGCGGCACGACGAAGGTGCTCGCCTCGCTCACCAGGCTGCTGCCTTCGCTGTGGCGGCTGGCCACCTCCAGGCGCAGCAAGCGCGTCTGCCCTGCCCACTGCGCCGCCAGCTCGGCCGGCACGCGCACCGACACCTGCACAGCGCGATCTTCCGCCGGCCCCAGCAGCACCTCGCTGGCCTGCACCGTCGCGCCGGGCAAAGCGCTCACGCCAATCCGCAAGCGCTGCGGCACATCGGTCTGGTTCATCAGTTGCAGGCGGTAGATGTTTTCCACGGCGCCATCGTCCACGAATCGGGCCATCACACCCCGGTCTCGGATCACGTCGACGCGGATGTCGGGCCGCTGGTTCACGGACCACAGCAACGCCAGCAGCAAGGCGGCCATCAGCCCGGCGTAGACCCGAACGCGGTGATGTGCCCAGGCCGATGGCTGGCTCGGCGCACCGCCCGATGCGAGCTGGCGCTGCGTCGCGAAACGCACCAGCCCGCGCGGCTGACCGACCTTGTCCATGATGCTGTCGCAAGCGTCGATGCACAGGCCGCAGCCGATGCAGGCCGGCTGCAAGCCGTCGCGGATGTCGATGCCCGTGGGGCAGACCTGCACGCACACGGTGCAGTCCACGCACGAGCCCTTGGCGACGTTCTCACCTTCACGGCGGTGCGCACCCCGCGGCTCGCCCCGCTGGGCGTCGTACGCCACGATGCGCGTGTCCACATCCATCAGCGCGCCCTGGAAGCGCCCGTAAGGGCACATGTGCAGGCAGACCTTCTCGCGCAGCACGCCGGCGTTGAGGTAACAAAAGCCACCGTAGAACACCGACCAGAAGGCGTCCCAGAAGCCGAGCGATGCAGTGAACAGCTCATGCGTGATCTCGCGCATCGGCGAGAACCAGCCCACGAAGGTCAGGCCCGTCCAGCCGGCGATGAGCACCCAGGCCAGGTGCTTGCCGCCTCGCCGCCACAGCTTTTCCAGGCCCCAGCCCGAACGGTCCAGCTTCATGCGCTGGTAGCGATCGCCCTCGCAGCGCTGCTCCACCCACATGAACAGCGCCGTGTAGACCGTCTGCGGGCAGCTGAAGCCGCACCACACGCGCCCCCACAGGGTCGTCACCACGAACAGGCCCATGGCGCAGAAGACCAGCAACCCCGTGAGGTAGATGAGGTCTTGCGGCAGCAGGATCAGGCTGCCCAGGTAAAAGCGCTTGGCCTCGAGGTCGAAGCGCACCATCTGGCGGCCATGCCAGTTCAGCCAGGGCAAGGCGAAGAAGAACAGCTGCGTGGCCAGCAGGCTGGCCCAGCGCCAGCGTGTGAAGCGCCCTTGGGTGGCGCGTGCCTGGACCTTGTGGACCGCCTCGACCCCGGGCAGGGACGGGATCGGCAGGATGGGGATGGTGCGGCGGGACGCGCTCATGGTGGGGGCTCCGTTGGATGCGGGCTGCAGGGGTGGCGCTTCAGCGGAGCGCGCCGTCCCACAAGGCCTTGCGCAAGGTGTGGTCGAGCACGCGCAGCGACGCGCTCAGGGTGTCGGCGTGGTCGGCCAAGAGCTCGTCCTCGCGGAAGTACACGCGATGCAGGTGCAAGGTGCCGCAGGCCGACTGGCGGGTGAGCGGACGGCTGCGGTCCACCTCATGTCGCAGGCCGTCTTCTTCGCTGCGCAGCAGCGTCCAGCCGAGGCGGGCGGGCTGGCCAGCCGTGGCTTCGAACCAGACGGGGCACAGCACCACGTAGCCCATCCATTGCAGGTTGAGCACCTGCTCGAGCCGCCCCGTCAGGTGCCAGCCGCGCTCCAGCGCCACGGCGCTCACCGGGTGGGGCGGCGAGGCCAGGCCGAAGTCGGGCGCCCAGGACACGGCACCAGCCCTGCTGCCATCGAGCAGGTCGGGCAGCACGTGCTCGCGCAGCGCCACGTTGCCACAGCGGACCAGCGCCTCGACCACCAGGCCCTGGGACCAGGCCATCCAGGCGGCGGCGGGGTGCCGGCGCGCCAGGTGCAAGAGCGCATCGGCCAGTTCGGGGTGCGTGGCGCCCTCGCCGCCCAGCGCGCGCGGCACGATCAGGCGGGGCCAGCCGCAGGCCACGACCTGGGCCAGCAAGGCCTCGGGGTCGGACTCGGCAGGGGTGGGGGTGGGCGTGGAGGCCAGGGCTTGGGTGGGCATGCGCCCATGGTCGGCCCAAGCCATCTGATACGCCAGACTCAGGTTTCTGCAAAAATGACCGGATCAGATGAGGCCTTGCCCGCCAACGAGCCCCCATGTCCACCCTTTACGAACAACTGGCCGACTCGCTGGCCCAGCGCATCCGCGATGGCGGGCTGCAAGCCGGCGAGCGGCTGCCTTCGGTGCGCCAGGCCTGCGCGCAAGCCCAGGTCAGCCCGGCCACGGTGTTCCAGGCCTATGACCTGCTGGAGTCCCGGGGCCTGATCGAAGCCAGGCCGCGCTCGGGCTTTTACGTGCGCAAGCAGGCGCGCGGCAAGGCCCCACCCGCCCAAGCCGAGCCGGCCCGCGCAGACAGCACCGAGGTCGCCATCAGCGAGCTCGTGTTCGAGGTGCTGCACAGCACGCGCGACCGCGACGTGGTGCCACTCGGCTCAGCGTTCCCCTCGCCCACCCTGTTCCCGCTGGAGCGGCTGGCGCGCGACGGCGCTCGCGCCATGCGCCAGCTGGCCCCGCAAGCCCTGACCACCGAGCTGACCTCGGGCAACGCCCGCCTGCGCGAGGCCCTGCGGGCGCGCAGCGTGCGGCAAGGCCTGCAGGTCGGCCCCGACGAGCCCATCATCACCAACGGCGCGATGGAGGCGCTGAACCTGTGCCTGCAGGCGGTGACCCGGCCGGGCGACGTGGTGGCCATCGAGGCGCCCACCTTCTACGCGGCGCTGCAGGCCCTCGAGCGCCTGCACCTGCGCGCGGTCGAGGTGCCCACCCACCCGCAGCTGGGCGTGGACCCGGACGGGCTGGCCGAGGTCATCGCGCGCCACGGCGTGGCCGCATGCTGGCTCATGCCGGGCTTTCAGAACCCGTTGGGTGCGCTGATGCCCAATGCGCGCAAGCAGGCCGTCATGCGCGTGCTCACGCAAGCCGGCGTGCCGGTGGTGGAAGACGACGTCTACGGCGAGCTGCACCACGGCAGCACGCGCCCCCTGCCGCTCAAGGCCCTGGACCGCGAGAGCCTGGTGCTGCATTGCAGTTCGTTTTCAAAGTGCCTGGCGCCAGGTTACCGCGTGGGCTGGGCCCTGCCGGGGCGCCACAGCCACGCCGTGCACAAGCTCAAGATGATGAGCTCGCTGGCCACCTCGGTGCCGTCGCAGCTCGCGCTGGCCGAGTACCTCGAAGAAGGCGGCTACGACCGCCACCTCCGGCAGTTGCGGCTCACGCTGGCCAACAGCCTGGCGCAACTGCGGCAACTGGTGCTGCGGCACTTCCCCGCGGGCACTCGCGTCTCGCAGCCAGAGGGCGGCTATTTCCTGTGGGTGCAGTGCCCCGAGCAGGTGGACACGCTGGCGCTGCACCACCAGGCCCTGGCGCATGGCATCAGCATCGCGCCCGGGGCGCTGTTCTCGGCGGACCAGCGCTTTCGCAGCGCCATGCGGCTCAACGGCGGGCACCCGCACGACGCCCGCATCGCGCAGGCGGTGCGGTGGCTGGGCGATCGGGCCCGGTCGGCAATGGCAGGCTGAGGCCGCGCCACCGGCGCGATGGCCACCAGCGCCTGCAACGGATGCCTCACTCAACCAGTGCCCTTGGTGCTACCCGGGTTGCGCTCTCCCGAAAGCGGTGCATAAGATGCCCCGGCGGGCACCACGCTCGCCATGAAAAACAACACCGCGACACAGGGGCTGGAGTGACGATGACGCTGTCAGGGCACAAGAAGGCCCGCATGGGCGGGGCGCGGCTGCGCATCGGGGTGGCCTTTTCCACCCTGGCCATCGTGGTGTTCGGCGCGGTGGGGTTGCTGTCCGCCCGGGATGCGCGCCAGCAAAGCGAACAGGACACCAAGCTGGCGCTCGCGCAACTGGCCCAGCGCCTGGCGCAGCGCCTCGATGCCGACATGGCGGCACGCTTCCGAGACATCGATCAGCTGGCGAACCTGCAAGAGCAGCTCGATCTCGACCCCGATCCGGCACGCTGGCGAACCTTGCTCGAGCGCCTGCAGCAATCGAGCCGCCACCACAGCTGGATCGGCGTGGCCGATGTGGACGGCCGGGTGCTCGCGGCCACCGGCGGCCTGCTGGAATCGGCGAACGTGAAACAGCGCCCCTGGTTCTCGCGGGGCCTTCGACAGACGACGGTGGGCGATGTGCACGATGCCAAGCTGCTGGCCTCGCTCCTGCCCTCCCAAACCCCTGGCGAGCCCCTGCGCTTCGTCGATGTCTCGGCCCCCCTGCGCCTGCGCGGCAAGACCGTCGGCGTGATCGGCGCCCACCTGAGTTGGGCCTGGGCCGAAGAACGCCGACGGGAAGCCCTCGCCGGCAACGCCGCACACCGCGGCCTCGAGATCCTGCTCGTCAACCGCGAGGGCGCGATCGAGCTGGGCCCCCGCGCACCCGCGCTGCCCGGGGCGCCCAAGGTGTCGCTGCAAGCGCTGCTTCGGGGCGCCCAACGGCTGGTCTGGTCGGACGGTCGCAGCTACCTGAGCGCGGCCAGCGCCAGCTCCCCGCTGTCCGACTACCCGGGCATGGGTTGGGTGGTGGTCGTTCGTCAACCGCAGGAGCTGGCGCTGGCCAAGGCCATTGCCCTGGAGCGCAGGCTGATCTGGCTGAGCGTGGTGGGCGCTGCCTTGTTCGGCGCCCTCGGCTGGTTCCTCGCCGATCGCCTGACGCGCCCGCTTCGCCGCGTGGCCGCCCAGGCCCAAGGCATGCTGCCCGCGACCAACGAGGCCCCGCCACACGACGAGGTGGACCAGCTGGCACGCACGCTGGCGTCGCTGCTGGCCGACCTGAAGCAACGCGAACAGGACCTGACCTCGCTGAACGAGGGCCTGGAGACGCGGGTGCAGGAGCGCACCGCTTCGCTGCGGCGCGCCAACGACGACCTGCGGGCCTTCAGCCGCAGCGTTTCGCACGACATCCAGGGCCCCCTGGGGTCGATGGCCCAGCTGCTGCGGCAGACGGTGGACAAGGACGGCAGCGCTCTGCCCCCGCAAGCCTCGGAGGTCATGCAACTGGTGGCTCAGGAATGCGAGCGGCTCAAGCAGCTGTCCGCGGAGCTGCTGACCCTGGCCATGGTGGAGCAGTCCGAGATCGCCGTGGAACCGGTGGACCACGGCGCCCTGGCCCGCGACGTGGTGGCGCAATTGAGCATGGGGGCTTCACATGCCTTCCCGGCGATCGAGATCGGCAATTTGCCCACGCTGCCCGGCGACGCCGTGATGTTGCGCCAGGTGTGGAGCAACCTGCTGTCCAACGCGGTGAAGTTCACCTCGAAGGTGCCCGCGCCGCGCATCGAGGTCAGCGCCGAGGCCCGCGACGGCGAAGTCGTGTTCACCGTCGCGGACAACGGGGCCGGCTTCGACGAAGCACAAAGCGATCGCCTGTTCGGTGTGTTCCAGCGCCTGCACCGCGCCTCCCAGTTCCCCGGCACGGGCGTGGGGCTGTCCATCGTCCGCCGGGTGGTGCTGCGGCACGGCGGACGGGTGTGGGCGCAATCGCCCCCCGGTCAGGGAGCGCGTTTCCACTTCTGCCTGCCCGAGAGGTTCGATGACGGCGTGGCGGATCACCACCCGCCGCCCAAGGCCCTCACCAGTGCCACCGTCTGACCCACCCAGGCGCCGCGCAATTGCACCGCCTGGCGCTCGGCGCTCAGCAGGCTGCGCTGCGCGTCGATCAAGGTGAGGTAGCTGTCTTCACCGGCGCGGTAGCGCTTGTCGGCCAGGTCGGCCGAGCGGCGCGCGGCGCCCAGGGCCTCGTCCACCGATCCCGCCTGCTCGCGCGTGCTGCTCAGCCCGCTGAGCTGGCCTTCGACGTCGCCAAAGGCCTGCAGCACCGATTGCCGGTAGTCGGCCACCGACTCGTCCAGCGCGGCTTCTGAGCGGGTGATGGCAGCGCGGTTGCGACCGCCGTCGATGATGGGCAGGTTCAGCACCGCGCTGACCAGCCAGCTGCGCGCGCTCATGGCGAACAGGTCCGACAGCTCGGTCGAGGCCTGGCCACCTTGCGCGGTCAGCACCAAGGCCGGGAACAGCGCCGAGCGGGCCTGGCCCACGCGGGCGTTGGCCGACATCATGCGGGCCTGGGCCGCGGCCACGTCAGGGCGCCGCTCCAGCAACGCAGAGGGCAGGCCTGCCGGCACTTGAGGCACGGCCACGTCCGCCGGCAAAGGCTGGGCCGCCAGGCTGAAGGCCGACGGGGTCTTGCCCAGCAGCAGGGCCAAGGCCTGCTCGGCGCGGCGACGCTCGCCTTGCGCGGCTTGCAGCTCGGCGCGCGTGGTGGCGCGGTCGGCCTGGGCGCGGGCCAGGTCCAGCTCGGACACATCGCCGGCTTTGCGGCGCTTTTCGATCAGGCCCAGGGTCTGCTCGCGCAGCGACAGCGTGCGGCTCAAGAGGTCGACCACGGCATCGAGCGTGCGCACCTGGTAGTAGGCCTGGGCCACGTCGGCCTGCAGGGCCAGGCGCACCGAGCGCATCGTGGCCTCGCTCGCCTGGGCATCGGCCTCGGCGGCGCGCACGCCATTGGCCACGCGCTGGAACAGGTCCACCTCGTAGCTGGCACCCAGGCCGGCTTGCCACACCGTGGCGGGCTTCAGGCGCGTGCCATCGGGTTGGCTGGCTTCGACAGCGGACAGCTTTTGCCGCGTCACGCCCGCCTGGGCATTGAGCTGCAGCGAGCGATCGGCCTCGGCGCTGCCCAGCAAGGCGCGAGCCGCCTTGACCCGGGCGGCGGCGGCCGCCAATCCCGGGTTGCTGGATTCGGCTTGTGCTTGCAGGGCGTCGAGTTGCGCATCGCCAAAGGCGCGCCACCACTCGCCACGGGGCTGGGCCTCGGCAGGCTCGGCGGTCTTCCAGCGGCTTTGCGCGGCCGCCGCTTCCTTGTACGACATGGGCACGTCGAGCGTGGCTTGGGGCGCTTCGGGCGCGGTGTTGCAGGCGGCCAGCAGGGCGGCCGTGGCCAGGGTGGTCAAGGACCAACGGATGGATCGGGTCATGCTTGCACCTCGCTGCTCAGCACAGGGGCTTCGGAATTGGCGGGCTTGGTGGGGCTGATGCGCTCGGCCAGCTTGCGCACCAGCACGTAGAAGACGGGCGTCAGGAAGAGGCCGAACAGCGTCACCCCCAGCATGCCGGCGAACACGGCCACGCCCATGGCATGGCGCATCTCGGCACCCGCGCCGGTCGAGAACACCAGGGGCACCACGCCCATGATGAAAGCGATCGACGTCATCAGGATGGGGCGCAGGCGCAGCTTGCAGGCCTCCAGCGCGGCTTCGACGATGCCCTTGCCGTGGTGCTCCAGCTCGCGAGCGAACTCGACGATCAGGATGGCGTTCTTGGCCGACAAGCCCACCAGCACGAACAGCGCGATCTGCGTGAAGATGTTGTTGTCACCACCGGTCCACCACACACCCGCCAAGGCGCACAGCATCGACATCGGCACGATCAAGATCACGGCCAGGGGCAGCGTCCAGCTCTCGTACTGCGCGGCCAGCACCAGGAAGACCAGCAGCACGCACAGCGGGAACACGTAGATCATCGTGTTGCCGGCCAGGATCTCCTGGTACGTCAGGTCGGTCCACTCGTAGCTCACGCCCTTGGGCAGGGTCTCGGCGGCGATCTGCGCCATGATGGCCTGGGCCTGGCCCGAGGACACGCCCGGGGCCGCACCGCCGTTGATGTCGGCCGACACGTAGGCGTTGTAGCGCTGCACGCGGTCGGGGCCGTAGCTGTCGCTGACCTTGACCAGGCTGGACAGCGGCACCATGTCACCGGTGTTGCTGCGCACCTTGAGCTGCGAGATGGCCTCGACGTTGTTGCGGAAAGGCGCGTCGGCCTGGGCCACCACCTGGAAGGTGCGGCCAAAGCGGTTGAAGTCGTTGACGTACAGCGAGCCCAGGTTGATCTGCAGCGTGTCGTAGATCGACGCCAGCGGCACGCCCAGTTGCTTGGCCTTGATGCGGTCCACGTCGGCGAACAACTGCGGCACGTTGATCTGGTAGCTGCTGAACACGCCAGCGAGCGCCGGGTTCTGCCAGGCCTTCATCTGCAGCGCCATGACGGCCTGGTAGAGCTGGTCGTAACCCACGTTGCCGCGGTCTTCGACGAAGAGCTTGAAGCCGCCGATGGCGCCCATGCCGTTCACCGCGGGCGGCGGGAACACCATGATGAAGGCGTCCTGGATGGCGCCCAGGCGCTTGTTGACCTCGGCCGCGATGGCGTCACCCGAAAGCTCAGGCGACTTGCGCTTGTCGAAATCATCGAGCGTGTAGAACACGATGCCGGCGTTGGGCGCGTTGGTGAAACCATTGATCGACAGGCCGGGGAAGGCCACCGATTCCTTCACACCAGGCACCGACTGCGCGATCTCCGTCATGCGGCGGATGACCGAGTCGGTGCGCTCCAGCGAGGCCGCATCGGGCAACTGCGCGAAGCCGACCAGGTACTGCTTGTCCTGCGCGGGCACGAAGCCGGCCGGCACCATCTTGAACACGAAGAAGGCGGCCACGCACAGCACCAGGTAGGCGCCCATGGTCAGGCTCTTGTGCTTGAGGGTGCCTTGCACGCCACCTTGGTAGCCATGCGAAGCGCGGTCGAACACGCGGTTGAAGCGCTTGAAGAAACCGCCCAGCAGCCAATCCATGCCACGGGCCAGCTTGTCCTTGGGCGCGTCGTGCGGCTTGAGCAGCACGGCGGCCAACGCGGGCGACAGCGTCAGCGAGTTGAAGGCCGAGATCACGGTCGAGATGGCGATCGTCAGCGCGAACTGCTTGTAGAACTGGCCCGTCAGGCCCGCCACATAGGCGATCGGCACGAACACGGCACACAGCACCAGCGCGATGGCGATGATGGGGCCCGAGACCTCCTTCATGGCCTGGATGGTGGCCGCGCGTGGCGACAGGCCCAGCGCGATGTTGCGCTCGACGTTTTCCACCACCACGATGGCGTCGTCCACCACGATGCCGATGGCCAGCACCAGGCCGAACAGCGACAGCGTGTTGATCGAGAAGCCGAAGGCCAGCAGCACCGCGAACGTGCCCACGATGGACACCGGCACGGCCAGCAGCGGGATGATCGACGCACGCCAGGTCTGCAGGAAGACGATCACCACGATCACCACCAGGGCCACGGCTTCGATCAGGGTGTGGATCACGGCCTTGATCGAGTCGCGCACGAACTGCGTGGGGTCGTAGACGATGGCGTAGTCCACGTCGGGCGGGAAGTCCTTCTTGGCCTCGTCCATCACGGCGCGCACGTCGGCGGACAGCTGCAGCGCGTTGGAGTTCGGGGCCTCGAAGATGCCCATGCCGATGGCCGGCTTGTTGTTGAGCAGCGAGCGCAGCGCGTACTGGTTCGAGCCCAGCTCGATGCGGGCCACGTCGCGCAGGTAAGTCACGCCACCGGCGGCGTTGCTGTTGACGATGATGTTGCCGAACTCTTCTTCACTGGCCAGGCGGCCCTGGGTGTTGACCGAGAGCTGGAAGGGCGCGGTGGTGTCGGGCGGTGCGCCCACGGTGCCGGCGGCGACCTGCACGTTCTGCTCGCGGATGGCGGCCACCACGTCGGCGGCCGTCATGCCGCGCTGGGCGACCTTCTGCGGGTCCAGCCAGACGCGCATGGCGTAGTCGCCGGAGCCGAACACCTGCACGTCACCCATGCCCGACAGGCGCGAGAGGCGGTCCTTCAGGTTGAGGGTGGCGTAGTTGCGCAGGTAGACGTCGTCGTAGGTGCCTTTGGGTGAGAGCAGGTGCACCACCATCGTGATGTTGGGCGAGCTCTTGACCGTGGTCACGCCGATCTGGCGCACCTCTTCGGGCAGGCGGGGCAAGGCGCGCTGCACGCGGTTCTGCACCTGGGTTTCAGCCTGTTCGACGTTGGTGCCGATCTTGAAGGTGATCGTCAGCGTCATCACGCCGTCGGTCGTGGCCTGCGAGGACATGTAGAGCATGTTCTCGACACCGTTGATCTGCTCTTCCAGCGGCGCGGCCACGGTCTCGGCGATGACCTTGGGGTTGGCGCCGGGGAACTGGGCGCGCACCACCACCGAGGGCGGCACCACCTCGGGGTACTCCGAGATGGGCAGCTTGAAGATGGCGATGACGCCCGCGATGAAGACGAGGATGGACAGAACGGCGGCAAAGATCGGCCTGTCCACAAAGCGTGTGGAGATGTTCATGGGGTGGTCTCTCGCTTACTTGGTGGCGGCGCTGGCGGCAGAAGCCGATGCCGGTGAGCCTTCCATCGGCACCTCGGTCGGGGCCACCGGGGCACCGGGTCGCACGCGTTGCAGGCCATCGACGATCACACGCTCACCGGCCTTCAGGCCCGCGGTGACGACACGCAACTGCCCCACGGTGGCGCCCAGTTGCACCGGGCGGTACTCGGGCTGGTTGTTGGCGGGCACCACATAGACGAACTTGCGGTTCTGGTCGGTGCCGATGGCCTTCTCGGTCACCAGCGCGGCAGGCACGCCACCCGCATCGGACCCCAGCTTGACCCGGGCGAACAGGCCCGGCGTCAGCACGCCGTCCTTGTTGTCGACCACGGCGCGCAAGCGCAGGCTGCCGGTCTGGGCGTCGATCTGGTTGTCCACGAACTCCAGCTTGCCGACGTGCGGGAAGCCTTGTTCATGGGCCAGGCCCACGCCCACCTTCAGCGCACCGGGGTTGCTGCGCGCCAGCTTGCCCAGTTGCAGGTAGGTCGACTCGTCGCCATTGAAGCTCACGTACACCGGGCTGGCCGAGACCAGGCTGGTCAGCACCTGGCTGCCGTTGACGAGGTTGCCTTCGGTGACCTCGGCCTTGCCCACGCGGCCGTCGAACGGGGCGCGCACGCTGGTCCATTCGAGGTTGAGGCGGGCGGCGGCCAGCGAGGCCTGGTCGGCGTTGGCCGCGGCTTCGGCCTGGCGTGCCGCGGACGAGCGCTCATCGAAATCGCGCTGCGCGATGGCGTTGTCGGCCAGCAGCTGGCTGGCGCGCTTGAGCTCGGTCTGGGCCTGCTCGGCCTTGGCCCTGGAGCCGCTGGCCGCCGCTTCCAGGCGGGCCACCTCGGCGCGGTAGGCCCGCGGGTCGATGGTGAACAGCACGTCGCCCTTGCGCACCAGCGAGCCGGCCTGGAAGTGGACGTGCTCGATCGTGCCGGCCACGCGAGGACGGATCTCGGCGTGGCTCAAGGCCTCGACGCGGCCGGAGAACTCGCGCTCATCGGCCACGGGCCGCGCGATGACGGCGGCCACGCTCACCGGCATGGCGGGAGGCGCGCCCGCGCCGGTCGAGGCCTGGGCGTTTTGCTCGGGGCCGCAGCCGGCCAGGGGCACCATGGCCGCCAGCGAGAGCAGGCCCGCGGCCCACCGAACGCGGGAGGCCGTTGCGAGCGTCGAGAGAGGAAGTCGAGAGGAGAGATCGGTCATGTCGGCACCCCGAATTGATGTCAAGGAAGATGGTTGAAAAATCAGGCTTGTCGCCAGGCCACCGGTGCATCGGTCGGTCGGGCAATGAACTCGTTCGTGGCCAGCACACAGGGGTCGTCGGCCGTGAGTTCACAGCGATCGGCGACGTCGCTCAGCTGGTCGGCAGGAGGCAAGGCCACGTCGTGGGCCACGTTGCCCGCTTCACGCAGTTGCGCGGCGTAGGCCTTGGCCTCGTCGGCCAGCGGGTCACCCTGGGTGTGAAAGATCAGCGCCGGAGCCAGGTCACCCAGCCGCCGCGCGTTGAGCGGGCTGGCGTACGGGTGCAGCCGGTCGGCCGGGTTGGGCAGGTACAGGCGGTAGGCCGCCTCGGCCGCTTGCGCCAGCTCGAGCTGCTGCGGGTCGTTCGAGGGGCAGCGCATGGAACCGCACCCCATGCTGGCGTCGAGCATGGGCATGATCAGGACCTGGCCGGCCAGCTCGGGGCCCAGGCGGTCGCGGCACACCAGGGCCGACACCGCCGCCAGGTTGCCACCGGCCTCGCAGCCGCCCACGAACAGCTTGGCGCTGCGGCTGGCCAGCCTGGCGCGGTGCTTGGCGGCCATGGTCAGCACCACGTGGGCGTCTTCCACTGGCGCCGGAAAGGCCCGGTCGGGCGATTCGGCGTAGTAAGGCGCCAGGATGTTGACGCCGCAGCCATCGGCCATCACGCGCAGGCAGTTGTTGGCCTCGTCCAGGTCGGGCGCGACGAACCCCCCTGGCGCGAAAAACACCATCAGCGCAGGCTTGCTGGCCAGGCTGCGGTACAGGCGCAGGCGCAGCGGGCCGCTGTGGCCAGGCCAGTCGAATTCGCTGATGGGCGCATCGAGGTCGAGGGAGGAAATGGCGGAGGCAGACATGGCCACGGAACCCAAAGCCGGCGGACTGCCAGCGACAGGTGGACTGTAAAGATGCGCCAGAGCCGGATAAATCCCCTTTCAATGAAATGACTGTTCAGCGTGATGAACAATCACGCATGGACAAGTTCAAAGCCATCGAGGTGTTCGTGCGCGTGGTCGACCTGGGCAGCTTCACCAAGGCGGCCGACACCCTCGGCACACCGAAAGCCACGGTCTCCACGCTGCTGCAGGAGCTGGAGTCGCAGCTGGGCGTGCGGCTGCTCAACCGCACCACCCGCCGCGTGGGGCTGACCGCCGACGGCGCCGCCTACTACGAGCGCTGCGTGCGCGTGCTCGACGACCTGCGCGAAGCCGACGCGGCGGTGTCGGCCCGGCATGGCCATCTCGAAGGCCGACTGAAGGTGGACATGCCCACCAGCCTGGCCCGCTTGCTGATGCACCGCCACATCCCGGAGCTGCTGGCGCGCTACCCGGGCCTGCAGCTGGAGCTGGGCTGCTCGGACCGGCTCATCAACGTGGTCAACGAAGGCGTGGACTGCGTGCTGCGCGTGGGCGAGCTGCGCGACCCGACCCTGGTGGCCCGCCGCGTGGGCGAGCTGCGCATGGTGACGGTGGCCGCTCCGAGCTACCTGGCCCTGCACGGCGAGCCGCGGCACCCGCAGGACCTGATGCAAGCGCATCACCGCTGCGTGCACTACTTCGTGGCCAGCGGCAAGCATGGCCCGTTCGACTTCCAGCGCGGCGATGAAA
This sequence comes from Burkholderiales bacterium RIFCSPHIGHO2_01_FULL_63_240, assembly GCA_001770725.1. Taxonomy (GTDB): domain Bacteria; phylum Pseudomonadota; class Gammaproteobacteria; order Burkholderiales; family Burkholderiaceae_C; genus Aquabacterium. Next base: position 274,183 of record MERU01000007.1, on the reverse strand, counting down.
AGCTGGCGATCCTGCCCCCCGGGGCCCTGGCGGTGAACGACTCCAACGCCTACTGGGACGCCTGCGTGGCCGGCCTGGGTGTCGGGCAGCTGCCGGAGCCGGTGCTGCATGCCCACGGCCACGAGTCGCAACTGGTGCCGGTGCTGACCGACTGGTGCGCTGGCGTGATGCCGGTGCACGTGGTGTTCCCGTCCAACCGGCACCTGTCCACGCGGGTTCAGGCGTTCGTGGAGTGGGCGGCCGGGGTGATCGCCCACCAGATGACCTCGGGCTGAGCGCGAAGGGGATCACACGCTCCTCCAGGATCCTTGCCTGATCCTCCGGGCCATCGCGGCCGCGCCTGCACGCCGGGCCGCAGCGCGCTACAGTGGCCAGCCCCACCCCTGCTGCCGGCCCACCATGTCAGCACCCCACCCGCTCCACACGCCCCACCTGCCCAATCTGCATTGGCGAGAAGGCCTCGCGCAAGTCATCGCAAGCGCCGCCCGTGGCGAAGGCGAGGTCGCCACGCCGGTGCCCAACCTGCTGTTCTTTCGCCGCGAGGAGGTCACCCAACCCTGCGCCTGCCTGATCGAGCCCAGCGTGGTGCTGGTGGTGCAAGGCACGAAGCAGGTGCTGGTGGGCGATGTGGCCTACCCCTACGACATCGACAACTTCCTGGTCACCTCGCTGAACATGCCGGCCACGTCGCAGGTGATCGATGCCAGCCGCGCGCGCCCCTGCCTGGGCCTGGTGCTCAAGCTCGACTTGCAGGTGATCGCCGAGCTCATCGCGCACGGGGGCCTGACGCCACCGCCTGAACGCAGCTCGGACCGCGGCGTGTCGCTGGGCTCGGTCACGGCGCCCCTGCTGGAGGCCTTCAAGCGGCTGACCGACCTGCTGGGCGAGCCCGCGGCCATCCCCGTGCTGTCGCCCCTGATCCAGCGCGAGATCCACTTCCGGCTGCTGACCAGCGACCAGGGCGCGCGCCTGTGGCAGATCGCCTCGGCCGGCAGCCAGAGCCAGCGCATCGCCCGGGCCATCGACTGGTTGAAGGCGAATTTCACCGAGCCGCTGCGCGTGCCGGAGCTGGCCGAGCGGGTGCAGATGAGCCCGTCGAGCCTGCACCACCACTTTCGCCTGCTCACCGCGATGAGCCCGCTGCAGTACCAGAAGTGGCTGCGCCTGCACGAGGCCCGGCGCCTGATGGTCAACGAGGACCTGGACGCGGCCAGCGCGGCGTTCAGGGTGGGCTACGAAAGCCCGTCGCAGTTCAGCCGCGAGTACAGCAGGCTGTTCGGATCGCCACCAAGGCGCGACGTGGACACCCTGCTGCAACGTCACCTGCCTCCTGAGCGCAGCACCGCAACGGCATGACAGGCCGGCTTGCCCATCGCTGCCCGCAGCCAGAGGATCAGGCAAGAACGCCGCAGAATTGGTCTATGCCACCGGCGGCAGGCTGCGCACAATGCCAGGCTGTCGAGATGTTCCCCAGAGACCCCACTTAGGAGACTCGCATGGTCAAGCTGAATGTGAACGGCCGCGCCACCACCGTGGACGTGGATGCCGACACCCCGCTGCTGTGGGTGTTGCGTGACACCCTGGAGATGACCGGCACCAAGTTCGGTTGTGGCATGGCGATGTGCGGCGCCTGCACCGTGCACGTCGACGGCCAGGCCACGCGCTCGTGCGTCACGCCGGTGTCGGCCGTGGCCGGCCGCAAGGTGGTCACCATCGAAGCGATGGAGAACCAGCGCGTGGGCCGCGCGGTGCAAGCGGCCTGGACGAAGCTGGACGTGGTGCAGTGCGGCTACTGCCAATCGGGCCAGGTCATGAGCGCCGTCGCGCTGCTGTCGAAGAACCGCAAGCCGACCGATGCCGACATCGACGCGGCCATGTCGGGCAACGCCTGCCGCTGCGCCACCTACGTGCGCATCCGCGCCGCCATCCACGAAGCGGCCAAGGCCCTGGCTTGAGGAGAATCACCATGCGCCTGCACACCCGCTTGACCACCAGCGCCGACCAGGGCGACACCCCGGCTTCCGGCTCGAACGCATCGCCCCGCATCGAAAACGACAGCCGACGCCGATTCCTGCAAGGCGGCGCTGGCCTGACCCTGGCCCTGTACCTGCCAGGCGCGCTGCCCACGGCCCAGGCTGCGTCCACCGCGGGCCCTGGCATCACCGCTGGCGCGGCCGCGCCCGCCGCCCCCGCCTTCGAGCCCAACGCCTTCGTGCGCATCGGCACCGATGGCGTGGTCACCGTCGTCTCCAAGCACATCGAGATGGGCCAAGGCGCCTACACCGGCATCGCCACGCTGGTGGCCGAAGAGCTCGACGCCGCCTGGCCACAGGTGAAGGTCGAAGGCGCCCCCGCCGACCCCAGCCGCTACAACAACCTGCTGTTCGGGCCCATGCAGGGCACGGGCGGCAGCACCGCCATGGCCAACGCCTGGCTGCAGATGCGCCAGGCCGGCGCCACGGCCCGCGCCATGCTGGTGGCCGCGGCAGCGCAAAGCTGGGGCGTGCCCGCCGCCGAGGTGCAGGTGTGGGAAGGCGTGGTCTCGCACCCAGGCAGCGGCCGCAAGGCCGGCTTCGGTGAGCTGGCCGAGGCCGCATCGAAGCAAGCCGTTCCCGCCGACGTCAAGCTCAAGGACCCGAAGGACTTCAAGCTGATCGGCAAGCGCGCCGCCCGCAAGGACTCGGCCGAGAAGGTCAATGGCAAAGCGCGCTTCACGCAGGACGTGCACCTGCCGGGCATGCTGACCGCCGTGGTCGCCCACCCGCCGCGCTTTGGCGCCAAGGTCAAATCGTTTGACGCGTCCAAGGCCAAGGCCGTCAAGGGCGTGGTCGACGTCGTTCAGATCCCCAACGGCGTGGCCGTGCTGGCGAAAGACACCTGGTCGGCCAAGAAGGGCCGCGACGCCCTCGTCGTCGAATGGGACGACGCCCAGGCCTTCCGCCTGAGCAGCGACGAGATCTTTGCGAAGTACCACGAGCTGGCCAAACAGCCAGGCGCCGTGGCGCGCAGCGAAGGCGACGTGAACGCGGCCTTCGGCCAGGCTGCGCGCACCGTGCGCGCCAGCTACGACTTCCCCTTCCTGGCGCACGCCGCCATGGAGCCACTGAACTGCGTGGTCCAGCTCGGCCAGGGCACGTGCGAGATCTGGAACGGCGAGCAGTTCCAGAGCATCGACCAGGCCATGGTGGCGCAGCAATTGGGCATCCCACCCGAGAAGGTCACCATCCACATGCTGTACGCGGGCGGCAGCTTCGGGCGGCGCGCCAGCAAGGACGCCGACTACGTGCGCGAGGCCGTCAGCATCGCGCAGGCCATCCAGGGCCGCGCGCCCGTCAAGATGGTGTGGCTGCGCGAGGACGACATGAAGGGCGGCTACTACCGCCCCGCCTTCCATCACACCATCGAGGCGGCGCTGGACGCGCAGAACCGCGTCACCGGCTGGCGTCACCGCCTGGTGGGGCAGTCCATCGTCACGGGCACGGCGTTCAACGGCATGGTCAAGGACGGCATCGACCCGGTGTCGGTCGAAGGCGCGGCCAACCTGCCCTACGGCTTCCCGGCCCTGCACGTGGACCTGCACACGCCCACCGACATCGCGGTGCCTTCGCACTGGTGGCGCTCGGTGGGCTCGACCCACACCGCCTACTCCACCGAGACCTTCATCGACGAACTCGCCGCCGCCGCCGGGCAGGACCCGGTGGCCTACCGCCTGGCCCTGCTGGGCAAGCACCCGCGCCATGCGGCCGTGCTCAAGCTCGCTGCCGAGAAGGCTGGCTGGGGCACGCCGTTGAAAAAGGGTCCCAAGGGTGGAGAAAAGGGCGTTCGCCGAGGCCGTGGCGTGGCCGTGCACGAGTCCTTCGGCTCGTACGTGGCCGAGGTGGCCGAGGTGTCGATCCAGGCCGATGGCTCGCTGCGCGTGGACCGCGTGGTGTGCGCCGTCGACTGCGGCACCGTGATCAACCCGGACGTGGTGCGCGCGCAGGTGGAGGGCGGTGTGGGCTTTGCGCTGACGGCCGCGCTGTACGGCGCCATCACGTTGAAGGACGGCGTGGTCGAACAGTCGAACTTCCACGATCAGCCGCTGCTGCGCATCAACGAGATGCCACGCGTGGAGGTGCACATCGTGCCCTCGAGCGAAAAGCCCACCGGCATTGGCGAGCCCGGCGTGCCGCCGCTGGCACCCGCTGTGGCCAACGCCATCGCGCAGGCCACCGGCAAGCGCGTGCGCAACCTGCCCATCCGCCCCGAAACCCTGAAGGCCTGAAGCAAGCAGATGGACAGCGTTGACCTGCAAGTGCTGGCCACGGCCCGTGCCTGGGCCGCGGCCGGCCACCGCCTGGCCTGGGTGACCGTGGTGCGCACCTGGGGCTCCGCCCCACGCCCGCCCGGCTCGTGGCTGGTGGTGCGCGACGACGGGCTGGTCGAGGGTTCGGTGTCGGGCGGCTGCATCGAGGACGACCTGGTGGCGCGCATGCGCGAAGGGCAGGTGCTGTCCAGGCAGCCTTTCACGCTCACCTACGGCGTCACGCAGGAAGAGGCCGCCCGCGTGGGCCTGCCCTGTGGCGGCACGCTTGAGCTGGTGGTCGAGCCCGACCCCAAGCCCGCGCTGCTGCAAGAACTCAGCGAACGCCTGGCCCGCCGGCAACTCACGCTCAAGCACGTGGACCTGCAGCGCGGCACCACCGCCTTGTCAGACGCCCCGCGTGGCGCCACCCTGCAATGGGACGGCACGCACCTGCACACCGTGCACGGGCCGCAGTGGCGGCTGCTGATCATCGGTGCAGGGCAGATCTCGCGCTACCTCGCCCAGATGGCCCTGGCGCTCGACTACGAGGTGACCGTGTGCGACCCGCGCGAAGAGCACAGCACCGGCTGGGACGTGACCGGCACGAAGCTGGTGCGCACCATGCCCGACGACACCCTGCTGGCCATGCAGCCCGACGCGCGCTGCGCCGTGGTGGCGCTCACGCACGACCCCAAGCTCGACGACATGGTGCTGCTCGAAGCCCTGAAGTCGCCGGCGTTCTACGTGGGAGCCGTGGGATCGCGGCTCAACAACGAGCGCCGCAAGGCTCGCCTGGTCGAGCACTTCGAGCTCACCTCCGAGGAGATCGCCCGACTGCACGGCCCGGTGGGCCTGAACATCGGCAGCCACACGCCACCCGAGATCGCCGTGTCCATCGTGGCCGAGATGGTGGCGGTGCGAAATGGCGTGTGGCAGCAGGTTCACACGCAGCTGCATGCTGCGCAAGCGAGCCCCACGCAACCGACCGGCTCGACCTGCGCCATCGGTTGACGCCTCCCGCGGTGCCACAATCGCCGCGTCAGCGATGGGCCCGGGCGCTTTCAGCCGTGGTCGCGTCGCATGGAGAAGGCAGCACATGGACACCTCATCCCTTTTTGTCGAGCAGGGCGCGGGCGATCCCATCGTCTTCGTGCACGGCTCCTACGCCACGCCGTCGACCTGGAAGAAGCTGATGGAGCGCCTGGCGCCCACGCACCACTGCATCGCCATCCGCCTGCCGGGGCATGGCGGCCTGCCAGACCCACGAGACTTCGACGCCCCCACCATCGAGACCGAGCTGGCCGTGCTCGAAGCCGTGGTGCGCGCCCGCACCGACCGCCCCATCCACCTCGTGGGCCATTCGTACGGCGGCGTGGTGGCGCTGGCCCAGGCCCTCAAAGGCAACCTGCCACTGGCCGAGCTGACGCTGTTCGAGCCCGTGGCCACCTGGGTGCTCGACGCCGTGGGCGACGCGCCCATGCAGGCCCAGGTGCACACCTTCCTCAAGCGGTACCGGCACGACGCCGCGCAGGGCGTGCCCGATGCCTGCGGCCAGGTGATCGACTTCTGGGGCGGCGCCAACGACTTCGCAGCCCTGCCCCCGCACATCCAGCAGACCATGGCCACCATGGTGGGCAACAACCTGCGCCACTGGGACATCTGCACCCGCGCCGATCACACCGAAGCCGACCTGCGCCGCCTGAGCGTGCCCACCCGGCTGGTGTGCGGCACGCGCTCGAACGACGTGGCGCACGCCATCGTCGACCACCTGCACCGCCTGCTGCCGCACAACCGACGCTGGGAGATCGAAGGCGCCAGCCACGGCCTGGTGACCAGCCATGCCGACGCCTGCTGGCAGGTGATGCAACAGCCGGTGTCGCCCACCCAGCCAGGCACCTGAGCTCATCGGGCCTCAGGCCCGAGCTGCGCTGCGTGCCGGCAGGCTGCGCACCACCCAGGCGCCCGCGGCCGCCACGGTGCACAAGGCCACCACGCCCAGCCACCCCACCTGCGCCAGCACCACGCTGCCCAGGGCCGAACCCACCGCCATGCCGATGAACATGCCCGTCAGCAACACGGCGTTGAGCCGGCTGCGCGCGGCGGGCTCCAGGCTGTAGATGGTGGACTGGTGGGCCACCAGCGTGGCCTGCACGCCGAAGTCAAAACCAATGGTCGCGGCCACCAGCAGCGGCAGGCGCGCCGACTCGGGCAGCCACAGCTCCAGCGCCATCGACGCGAACCCCAGCGCGGTGAGCGCGCAGCCCACGCGGGTCACCCAACCCGGGCCACGGCGGTCGGCCAGGCGACCGGCCAGCGGCGCCGCCAAGGCCCCGGCCGCCCCGGCCAGGCCAAAGGCCCCGGCGGTGGCGCTGCCCATCTGGTAGCGCTGCAGCAGCATCACCGCCAGGGTCGACCAGAAGGCGCTGAACGCCAGCGAAAGCAGGCCCTGCGCCCAGGCGGCGCGGCGCAACTCGGCGTGGCGCTGCCACAGGCCGGTCATCGACTTCAGCAAGGCACCGTAGGCCAGCGTGGTGGTGGGCGCGAAGCGCGGCAAGCCGCGCCAGCTCGCCAGACCGATGCCCGCCACCGCCAGCGCGGCCAGGCCGTACACCGCGCGCCAGCCGAACTGCTGCGCGATCAACCCGCTGGCCACCCGCGAGAGCAGGATGCCCAGCAGCAGCCCCGTCATCACCGTGCCCACGATGCGCCCGCGCTGGGCATCCGGCGCCAGCGTGGCGGCAGCGGGCACGATGTCCTGCGCCAGGGTGGCGGCCACGCCGACGACCAAGCTGGCCGCCATCAGGGCACCCAACCCCGGCGCCAGGCCGCAGGCCAGCAGCGCCAGCGCCAGCACCGCGGCCTTGGCGGCGATGATGCCCCGGCGGTCGTGCCGATCACCCAGCGGCGCCAGCAGCAAGATGCCCAGCGCATAGCCCAACTGCGTCAGCGTGGGCACCAGGCCAACGCTGGCCGTGCTGGCGTGCAGGCTGTCACCCAGGCTGCCCAGCAAGGGCTGGCTGTAGTAGATGGAGGCCACCGCCAGGCCTGCGCCGGTGGCCAGCAGCAGCACAAGCGAGCCCGCCAGCGGGGCCTGGGCCGGCGCCGGGGCGCCTGGCGGTTTGAGGGGGGACAAGGTGGATGCGGTCATGGAAAACCTCTTGAAGCAGGGAATGGGCCGATGGACGCATTCTCTTGGCGCATGAAAAACAACGGTAGTTGGCTCAAACGAAGATTTGTCATACGCTCAACGCATGAAGAATCCCCCTTCGGGCGCCGACCGCCTGGACCTGCTGCACACCTTCGTGCGCATCGTCGAAGCAGGCAGCCTGTCGGCGGCGGCGCAGCAGCTGCGCACCACCCAGCCCACCGTCAGCCGCCGCCTGCAGCAGCTCGAACGCCTGCTGGGCGCGCGCCTGCTGCAGCGCTCGACCCACGCCATGAAGCTCACCGAAGACGGCCAGCGCTGCTTCGAGCACGCGCGCGAGTTGCTCGAGCGCTGGCAGGCCATCGAGGCCGACCTGCGCGGCGTGCAGGACGAGCCGCGCGGCGCGCTGCGGGTGCTGGTGCCGACGGTGTTCGGCCAGCAGCAACTCATCCCGCCACTGGTGGCGTTGCTGGAGCGCCATCCCGGTGTCTCGGTGGAGTGGCTGCTGCAAGACCGCTTGCCCGACTTCATCGCCGAAGGCATCGACTGCGCCGTGCACATCGGCCCGGTCGACGCGCCGGGGCTCGTCGCCATCCGCCTGGCCGACCTGCCGCGCATCGTGGTGTCGGCGCCAGGCCTGTGGGGCGAGGGGCCCGCGCCGCAATCGCCCGCTGAACTGGCCACCCTGCCCTGGCTGGCGCTCACCATGTTCTACCGCGACCAGGTCACGCTGGTGCCGACACAGGGCGGCGAGCCATGCCAGATCGCGATCCGGCCGAGGCTGTCCACCGACCACCTGCGCGCCATGTGCAACGCTGCGATCGCAGGACTGGGGGTGGGCATCGCGTCCACCTGGTCGGTGGCCGACGCGCTGGCGCATGGCCAGCTGGTGCACCTCGCGCCGCAGTGGATGGCGCCGCCCCTGCCGATCTCGCTGGTGATGCCGCCTTCGCGCTTTCAGCCCGCGCGGCTGCGCGCCTTCATCCAGCTGATGCGCGAACACCTGCCGAAGGTGCCGGGGGTGCACCCGCCGGCCTGAGCCCTCGCCTCAGCCCACCATCTTCGAAGGGTCCACCCAGCGGTCGAAGTCCTGCGCCGACACATGCCCCAGCGCCAACGCGGCCTCGCGCAGGCTGATGCCTTCGTGGTGCGCCTTCTTGGCGATCTGCGCGGCCCGGTCGTAGCCGATGTGCGGGTTCAGCGCCGTCACCAGCATCAGCGAACGCTGCACCAGCTCGGCGATGCGCTCGCGGTTGGGCTCGATGCCGCTGGCGCAATGGTCGTTGAAGCTGTTCATGCCATCGGCCAGCAGCCGGGCGCTTTGCAGCACGTTGTGGATCACCATCGGGCGGAACACATTGAGCTCGAAGTTGCCGCTGGCCCCGCCGATGTTGACGGCCACGTCGTTGCCCATGACCTGGGCGGCCAGCATCGTCATCGCTTCGCTTTGCGTGGGGTTGACCTTGCCGGGCATGATCGACGAGCCGGGTTCGTTCTCCGGGATGGCGATCTCGCCCAGGCCGCTGCGTGGGCCGCTGGCCAGCCAGCGCACGTCGTTGGCGATCTTCATGAGGCTGGCCGCCAGGGTCTTGAGCGCACCGTGGGCGTGCACCAGCGCGTCGCAGCTGGCCAGGGCCTCGAACTTGTTGGGCGCGGTCACAAAAGGCTGGCCGCTCAGGCGGCTGATCTCGGCGGCCACGGCTTCGGCATAGCCCTGCGGCGCATTGAGGCCCGTGCCCACGGCGGTGCCGCCCAGCGCCAGCTCGCCCAGGTGCGGCAACGCGGCGCGCAGGTGGCGCTCGCCCTGCGCCAGCTGCGCAGCCCAGCCCGAGATCTCTTGTCCCAGGGTCAGCGGCGTGGCGTCCTGCAGGTGGGTGCGGCCGATCTTGACGATGTCGGCGAAGGCGCGGGACTTGCCCTCCAGCGTGGCGCGCAAACGTGCCAGCGCGGGCAACACGCGCGCGGTGATCGCCAGGGTGGCGGCCACGTGCATGGCCGTCGGGAAAGCGTCGTTGCTGGACTGGCTGAGGTTGACCTCGTCGTTGGGGTGCACCAGGCGCGCCTGGCCCCGCTCGCCCCCCATCAGCTCGCTGGCTCGGTTGGCCAGCACCTCGTTGACGTTCATGTTGGTCTGCGTGCCCGAGCCGGTCTGCCAAACGACCAGCGGGAACTCCTCCGCGTGGCGCCCCGCCAGGACCTCGTCGGCCGCCGCAACGATGGCCCCGGCCTTGTCACCCGGCAGCAGGCCCAGCGCATGGTTGACCTGTGCCGCCGCGCGCTTGACCAGCACCAATGCGTGGATGAGCTCGGGGGGCTGGCGCTCGGTGGAGATCGCGAAGTTCAGCAGCGAGCGCTGCGTCTGCGCCCCCCACAGGCGCTCTGCGGGGACCTCGATCGGGCCGAAGGTGTCGCGTTCCTGGCGTGTGTTCATGCGTCGTCACTCACGTGGATCTGGTGGCGTGGGGCAAGGCGGATGCCATGGCCGATGATGCGCCCAGGCCCGTCACCCCACGCCCATCGCGGGCGTTTCGTGAACAAGTCGCGCCCGAGGCCCCGACCGCTTGCGAGACAATCGGCGCATGACCTGCGCCGCCGCCCCCGATCACGACCCGATGCCCGAGCCGCCCGAGGCCCCGGACATCAACGCCTGCTGCGGCAGCGGCTGCGACCCCTGCATCTTCGACTCGCACGACATGGCGATGGACGCCTACCGCCAGGCGCTGCGGGCCTGGCGGGCGCGGCAGGAGCAAAACAGCCCCGGCGCCACCGGCCCCCTGACGGCCTGATCGAAAATAAACCTGCACGCTTTGCGCTTCGCTGATATAGTCGCGAGCGATTGCTGCAGTTTCGCTTACCTCCGCAGCATTTTGTCGCCCTGCGCGCACCTCCCCGGTCGCGTCGCGCTCCTCAGCAGAGTTGACCCCATCGCGCGGTCGCCTGCCTTCCCAGGCAAGCTTCGTCTGGTTCATCGATCCCGCTCGCCCGTGGTTCACGGGTGCTTCACTCAAGCCGGATCCTGATCTGTCTCCTTTGACCTGGCATCGCTGCTGGCCACGCTTTTTGTCGCCATCGGTTTGCTGCCTTGATAGCGCCGTGCGGACCCGATCCGTCCGGCCTGACCTGATTTCACTTGAACGATCTCTCCCAACTTCGACGCCAGGTCGGCAGGTTCCTCCTGTCACCCGTCACCCGACAGACCGATTGCGGCCAGTACGCTGCCTCGCTGTCCATCCGCAGCGGCCAAGGTTCGGCCACCCATGACAGGGTGTTCCGCTTCATCCCGCTGTTCTCGACACCTCAAGCAGCCCTGCAGTACGCACTGGCGCAAGGCATGGGGTACCTCCGTCAACCCGCGCTGCCTGCCTGACCCAGGTCGGCTGCGCCATTTCCAAAGCAGGGCTCATGGCCAAAGAAGAACTCATCGAGATGCGCGGACAGGTGGACGAAGTGCTGCCCGACTCGCGCTTTCGCGTCACGCTCGAAAACGGGCACAAGCTCATCGCTTACACGGGCGGCAAGATGCGCAAGCACCGCATCCGCATCCTGGCGGGCGACAAGGTGTCGCTGGAGCTGTCGCCCTACGACCTGAACAAGGGTCGCATCACCTTCCGTCACCTGGAGCCACGCGCCAACGGTGCACCGTCGTCGCCTCCGCGTCGCCGGTTCTGATCCAAAGCCCATCCGGGCACACACGAATGGCCTGAGCTGCCGCGGCAGGCCAACTCGAAACATAGCGGTGTTCACTGAAAGTCTCAAATGGAAAACAAACTGTACGTGGGCAACCTGCCCTACTCGATGCGCGACGACGACCTGCAACAGCATTTCGCCCAGTTTGGCCAGGTCTCCTCGGCCAAGGTCATGATGGACCGCGACACCGGCCGCTCCAAGGGCTTCGGCTTCGTGGAAATGGGTTCGGGCAATGAAGCCCAAGCCGCCATCCGCGGCATGAACGGCCAGTCCTTCGACGGCCGCGCCCTGGTCGTCAACGAAGCACGTCCCCGCGAAGAGCGTTCGGGCGGCTTCGGCGGTGGTGGCCAAGGTGGCTACCGCGGCGGTCGCGGCAGCTACTGATCGCGACCCGGATCGATCTGCGGGTGTCTTCGTCTTCGCCGGGCTACCAGACGCATCAGTCTTGCGTGGCCATCCGCGGCGCCGACGACCTCCAGATCCGATCCCTGCTCGATCGCCAGCAGTACGCCGACCCACACGGGGAGGCGGCTGCGTCGGGCTTTTCAGCGGCCAACTGGCCGCTTTTTGGCGTGTTGTGGCCTTCGAGCCTGCAACTGGCCGCGCACATGCTGACGCGGCCCCTGACACCGGGCGAGCGCATCCTCGAAGTGGGATGCGGTCTTGCCCTGGCCAGCCTGGTCTGCCATCGCCGCGGCGACGACGTCACGGCGTCGGATGCGCACCCGCTGACCTTGAACTTCCTGGCCGAGAACGTCCTGCTCAACGACCTGATGCCCCTGCCTTACCGGCACGGTGACTGGGCCGTGCGCCCGGACGACGCCGCGCACGACCGCCATCAGGTGGTGGACGGTCGCTACAACGTGATCATGGGCAGCGATGTCCTGTACGAACGCGACGAGCCCGGCCACCTGGCCGGCTTCATCGAGCGGCACGCCTGCTCCACGGCCGAGGTCATCATCGTCGACCCCAACCGGGGCAACCGATCGGCTTTCACGCGTCGCATGGTCGCGCAGGGTTTCCTGCTCAACGAAACGCACCTGAACACGCCAGAGGCCGATGGCCTGCCCTATCGAGGCCGGCTGTTGAGGTACTCCCGCACCTGAATCAACGAAGGGGTGCTTGCCCCGAGTCGTTTGACAGGCCCCAAAACCTACCGTACAGTAGGTAGCCATGGACACCACCCTGCCCTCGCGCGCCGAGCGCCGCCCCGACACCCGCGGCGACATCGTTCGCACGGCCCGGCGCCTGCTGCTCACGCACGCCTACCTGGGGCTCAACTTCCAGGAGTTGGCCAACCTGATCGGCATCCGCAAGGCCAGCCTCTACCACCACTTCCCTTCGAAGCTGGCGGTCGGCCAGGCCGTGATCGACGACAGCGCCAAGCGCTTCCACCGCTGGGCCGACACCATCGCGCACCTGCCTGCCGTGCAGCAGTTGCAGGCCTATGTGCAGATGCTGCGCGACGCGCTGGCCGCAGGCGGCATGGTCTGCCCGATCGGGGCGACGGCCGGCGAATGGGCCAGCCTGGAGCCCGAGTTGCAAGACACCGTCAAGCGCTTTCACCTGCAGCAACTGGCCTGGCTGGAAGCGCGGGCTGCGCAGTGGCCGTCGGTCGTGAACCCTTCGCCCGCCACCGGCACACCGCTGACCCCGCGGCAATGGGCCGCCCATTTCAACGCCACCTGCCAGGGCGCCCTGCTGACGGCCCGCATGCACGGCGACATCACCTGGTACGACCAGGCCACCGCCCCCTTGCTCAACACCTTGGCCGCGGCCTCGGCCAACTGATCCCCCGCGCCCCGGGCTGTTTGCGCCGGGGTTTTTCGCCCGCAGTAACCTACCAACCGGAAGGTAGAAAATGAAAGCCGTCATCGTCGCCTACGCCCGCACCCCCTTCCACTTTGCCCGCAAGGGGGCCTTGTCCACCACCCGTCCCGAGGACCTGCTGGCCACCGCCATCCGCGGCGCGCTGGCGCAGGCCCCGGTGCCCCACGACGCCATCGAGGACGTGATCGCCGGTTGCGCCTACCCCGAAGGGCCGCAGGGCAACAACATCGCCCGCATCGCGGCCTCCATGGCCGGCCTGCCCAATTCAGTCAGCGCCATGACGGTCAACCGCTTCTGCGGCTCGTCGATGACGGCGGTGCACCTCGCAGCCGCGCAGATCGACGCCGGCATCGGCGAAGCCTATGTCTGCGCCGGGGTCGAGTCGATGACCATGGTGCCGCAGGGCGGCCTGACCTTCGATCCGCACCCGGGCCTCGTCAGCGCTGGCACCGACCTGTACATGCCCATGGGCCAGACGGCAGAAAACGTGGCCGAACGCTGGGCCGTCAGCCGTGCCGACCAGGAAGCGCTGGCGTTGGCCTCGCACCAAAAGGCCGCCGCGGCCCGCGCCAACGGCTTGCTGCTCGACGAGATCGTGCCCGTCACCACGCCCACGGGTGAGGTGGTCAGCGAAGACGGCTGCATCCGCCCGCAGACCACGCTGGAGGCGCTGGCCTCGCTCAAGCCCGCCTTCCGCCCCGACGGCGTGGTGACGGCCGGCACCTCGTCGCCACTGACCGATGGGGCCGCGGCCGTCATGGTCGTGCACGAGGACTTCGCACGGCGCCACGGGCTCAAGCCGCTGGCGCGCATCGTGTCGTACGCGTCGGCCGGTGTCGACCCGGACGTGATGGGCATCGGGCCGGTGCCGGCCACCCGCAAGGCCCTGGCGCGCGCTGGCCTGACAGCGGCCGACCTCGACGTGGTTGAAATCAACGAGGCCTTCTCCTCCCAGGCGCTGGCTTGCATCCGCGAGCTGGGCCTGCGCCCCGAGACCATCAACCTCGATGGTGGCGGCCTGGCCATCGGGCACCCGCTGGGCGCCACGGGGGCGCGCATCACCGGCAAGGCCGCGGCCCTGCTGCAGCGCACGAAGGGCCGCTACGCGCTGGCCACGCAGTGCATCGGCGGCGGCCAGGGCGTGGCCACCGTGCTCGAGAACCTGGCCTGACGCGAACCACAGACAAAGGCAAACCATGGACACCTCCCTCGCTCCTGCCACGCCGGCGCACGCCGGGCCTGCGCTCCACACCGCTTCACCCTGGCCCGTGTTCTTCACGGCCTGCATCGCGGTGTTCCTGGTGTCCGTGGATGCGACGGTGCTGTTCGCGGCCTTTGCGGCGCTCAGGCAAAGCTTCGAGGGCAGCTCGGCCGCCGAGCTGTCCTGGGTGCTCAACGCCTACACCGTGGTCTACGCCGCGCTGCTGGTGCCGGCCGGACGACTGGCCGACACGCATGGCAGGCGCCGCATGTTCGTCGTCGGCACGGGCCTGTTCATGCTGGCTTCGCTGGCCTGCGGGCTGGCCACCGACGTGACCGCATTGGTGGCCGCGCGCGCCGTGCAGGCCGTGGGCGCGGCCGTGCTCACGCCCGCTTCGCTGTCCATCGTGCTGGGGGCCTTCCCGGCGTCGCGCCGGGCGGTGGCCGTGAGCCTGTGGGGCGCGGTGGGCGGGCTTGCCGCGGCGGTGGGCCCGAGCCTGGGCTCGCTGCTGGTCGACACGCTGGGCTGGCGCTGGGCCTTCTTCATCAACGTGCCGCCAGCGCTGTGGGCCATCTGGCGGGCCCGCCACCGCCTGCCAGCCGATGCGCCAGGCCAGGGTGGACCGGGACGGATCGACCTGGTCGGCGTGGGCCTCTTGGTGCTGGGCATGGGCGGGCTCACCGCTGGCGTGGTCGCCACCGAAAGCCATGCCTGGCATCGGCCGCAGGTGTGGCTGGCTGCCGTGAGCGGTGCCACCGCGTTGCTGGCCTTCGCGGCCTGGGCCCGCCGCCACCCGGCGCCAGCGCTCGACCTGTCGCTGTTCGCCAACCGCAGCTACAGCGCCGTGAACCTGGCCACCCTGGCCTTCGGCGTCGCCTTCTCGATGATGTTCTTCGGCTTCTTTTTCTTCATGACCGGGATCTGGCACTACAGCCTGCCACTGGCCGGGCTGGCCATCACGCCGGGGCCGCTGATGGTGATCCCCGTGGCGATGCTGGCCGGGCGCATCGCCGCGCGCGCAGGCCACCGGCCGGTGCTGGTCGCAGGCTGCCTGTTGATGGCCATCGGCGGGGTCTGGCAGGCCACCGTGCCCGGCCTGCAGCCCAACTACCTGCTGCACTGGCTGCCCAGCCAGTTGCTCACGGGCATCGGCGTGGGCCTGGCGCTGCCCTCGCTGTCTGGCGCGGCGGTGGCCAGCCTGGGGCCGGCCCACTTCGGCGCGGGCAGCGCCGTCAACCAGGCCATGCGCCAGTTCGGCAGCGTGGTGGGGGTGGCCCTCACCGTGGTGCTGCTGGGTGACAGCACCTTGCAGCTGGCGGCGTTCCAGCGCCTGTCCTGGACCTATGCGGGCCTGGTCTGCCTGGCGGCCCTGCTGTGCCTGCCGGTGCAGACGAAGCCCAAGGCCTGACGCACTCTCACCAGGTCAACGGGCCTCGCCCACGGTGAACTCCGAGCCGTTGTAAGCCCCCTGGAAAGACTTGATCTCGCGCGAGCCCGTGTGCTGTGTCACGGCCTGGCGCAACCGCAGGTACTCGGAACTGCCCGACGAGTGGGCCGACACCGACCCGATGCGCACCACCGGCACCCTGAGCGACGTGCCCAGGGCGGACGCCCCCTCCCCGCTCATCAAAACGGCGGCGATGCGAGCCTCGGCACCGAAGACGAGCCAGTTGACGGGATCGTGGGAAGCCAGCACGAGGATCACCGGCCGATTGGTTTGCCTCACCATCACGCGGACGGGCTGCTTCGTGCTGCTGGCCGGCATGTTGGCCTGCCGGCCGCCGTGCACCCCGACCATGTGCACCTCGGCGTCCTTGGCGACGCCCTCCAAGCCAGCAGCAGAAGAGGTCATGGGGCGCAAGGCGGTCCCGCGCTCCAGGCGATCCAGCATGGCTGCTCGGTTTTCTTCCGCTTCGGCCGCGCGACCGGCGGACTCCAGCTTCGCCAGCTGAATCTGCAACTCGTGGTCGGCGACGGCCTGCGACATGGGCTGCGAGACGCCATCGGCGGTGGCCTCGACATCATCCCCCATCCACGACTCGCTGCCACGCCGCAGGAAGCCTGCTCGAGCTCCGAGGGAGTGCAGCGACCCCTTGCGCACACCGTCACCCACCTGGGTGATGACCTCTGTCTCGATGTTGAACCGCCAGGTCAGGGACGGGCGATTCGGCAGCGCCCCCGAGTCCATCAGCAGGTGCTGCTCGTCCAGTTTGACGGGAGCCATGTAGAACATCGGCGAGGTGTGCCAGGAGCCGTTCTCACCACTTTCCAGGTCCAGCCACCCCAGCTCTGGGTAAGACAGAAAGACCACCATCTTCCCGTTCTTCATCGGCATGGGTTGCCCGCTGCTGATGCCCCGCGGCGACAGGCTGTATTGCTTGACGGTGGTGGCCTTGATGCCATCGGCGGCGCGCGCATGGGACACCAGGGCAAAGTCGCGGGAAGTGCCCAGCAGCAGGCCGGGCGATTGGCCCGGGATGTTGGCTGCGTGGCTGGCATTCTTGATCGACTGGGGGTGCCGCTCCAGGGTCCCCTTGAGGCCATCGGCCAGCATGACGGATCCGTCCTGCGTTGTCATCACCCAGCCTGTCACCTCCGGCAGCCAGGCCAGCAAACGCTGACCGCCGTTGCCGGCCGGCGCCCAGATCTGGTGGCCCGTCTCTGCATCCATGAAGACCGGTGCACGCCCCGAGGTCGTGAGCGCCACGATCCGACCGTTGGGCGAGATGTGAAGTCCATCGGGCGAAATCGACCCCAGCCGAGGCAATTCGGCCATGGTCTTGTTTTCCTCCAGGTCCACCACGATGCCCTGCCCCTGGCCATCGACGAACACCGCCACGTTCGCGTCGGCCGCCACCACGCCGCCCGAGACAGCAGACAGCTTGCCCGCAGGCACCATGCCCGCCGGGCCCAGGTCCTGCTTCGGCTTGAGCGCCGGCCTGGCGAGCAAGGCCCCCACCGTGCGGATGCCGTAGAGCTTCAGCAGCTCCTGGTCCTGGTCCTGGAAGCAGGTGCGCTCCAGCGACAACCCCTTGATCGATTCAACCGAGTCGAAACGGGCGATCACGTGTCCCTTGGAGCAGGCCAGCGCGCGAATCGTCAACTGGGCGTCAGAGACGCCCTTGAGCTCGGCCAGGGCCTTGGCGTCATCGCCGAGCAGGGAGCCCAGGCGCTCCTGGGCCAGCCTGACCTCGGGCGAGACCGGGTAGGCCGCGTTGACCTTCGCGGGCGCCGACATGAAGACTTCCTCGATGCGAGAACAGCCCGTCAGCACCACACACAGCGCCGCCAGCGACGCCCATCCTTTTGGCTTCATGGATTCTCCCTGTGGGCCGGCAACGTGGTCCGTCCGGCCTGTTTATCTTGACTCTGCGGTGTTCAAGATACCCGATGGGAGCCCTCGTGCATGCGAGGAAAAGAGCTGTGAGCACCGAGCAACACCACTCGGCCGGTCCCGTGTCAGCTGGGCTTCGAGCCCGCCTGAGCCTCGGCCGCCGCCTCGCGCAGCTTGTCCTTCTTGCTCTTGCGCTTGCCCTTGATGCCGCCGGTGCCCTGCGGGTCGGTCAGCGGGTTGCGGTTCTCGGGCTCGGTCTGCTTCATCTCGAAGCCCGGCACCTGCTCGCGCGGCACGCGCAGGCCCTGGCGCTTTTCGATCAGGCGAAAGTGCGCCTCGTTGTCGGCGTTGACGAAGCTGACCGCCACGCCGCTGTGGCCGGCGCGCGCGGTGCGGCCGATGCGGTGGATGTGGTCGTCGGGCGAGCGCGGCAGGTCGTGGTTGACCACGGCCGGCAGGGCATCGACGTGCAGGCCGCGCGCGGCCAGGTCGGTGGCCACGACCACCTGCAGCTCACCGGCCTTGAAGGCGCGCAGCACCTCGCGGCGCGCGCCCTGGCTGGCGTCGGCGTGGAAGGCAGCGGCTTGGATGCCGTGCTTTTGCAGCTTGTGCGCCACCACGTCGCAGGCGTGGCGCGTGGCCACGAACACCAGCACCTGCCGCCAGCCTTCCTGCTTGATCAGGTGGCGCAGCAGCGGCGTGCGCTGGGCCGCGTCGACCTGGATGGCGCGCTGCCGGATGTCGGGCACGGACACCGCGTCGGCGCGCAGGTCGATGCGCACGGGCTCTTGCAGCAGTTGCTGGGTCAGCGCCTCCACGCCGGGCGCGAAGGTGGCCGAGCACAGCAGGTGCTGGCGCCGCTTGGGCAGCAGGGCCAGCACGCGCGTGAGCTCTTCTTCAAAGCCCTTGTCGAGCAGTCGGTCGGCCTCGTCAAGCACCAGGGTCTGCACGCCGTCCAGGCTCAGGGCGTTGTGCTCGATGAGGTCGAGCAGGCGTCCCGGGGTGGCCACGACGATGTCGGCGCCACCGCGCAGGGCCAGCATCTGCGTGTTGATGGACACACCACCGAAGACGCAGCCCCAGCGCAGCGGCGCCTGAAGGTGCTCGGACATGTCACGCAGGGTCTCGCCGACCTGCAGGGCCAGCTCGCGCGTGGGCACGAGCACCAAGGCTTGCGTGGGGCGCCGCTCGGGCTTGGGCTCATGCAGGGCAGCCTGCTGCGGGCGGCGATCGGGCGCGGTGCGTGCGTCGGCTTTGACTGAGCGCGCAAAGGCCTCTTCGACCTGTTGCAGCAGCGGCAGCACATAGGCCAGGGTCTTGCCCGAACCCGTCTGCGCCAGGGCCAGCACGTCGCGGCCGGCCAGCGCCGCCGGGATGGCATCGGCCTGCACGGGGGTGGGCTCGTCCAGCTCGGCGTCGGCCAGCCTTTGCAGCAGCGAGCCCGACAGGCCGAGCGCGGCGAAGGTGGCAGCGGGCGTGCCCGAGGCCTCGGGGGCTCGGGGCGCATGAGGCAACTGCAGCACGTTGGGGGTGTTCTCGGCCTCGCTCACAGCGCCCTCACCTTCACGGACTTGCCCTTGACCTTGCCGCCCTGCAGGCCCCTCAAGGCCTTGTCGGCGATGTCGCGGTCCACCGCCACGTAGGTCGAGAACTCGTTGACGTTGATCTTGCCGATCTTGGCGCCATCGAAGCCAAGGTCTTTGGTCAGCGCACCCAGCACGTCACCAGGGCGGATCTTTTCCTTGCGGCCACCGAGGATCTGCAGCGTCACGCGTGGCGGGCGCAGCGGCTCGCGCTCGGTCGATGGGGTGAGCTCGCTCAAGGGGTGCCATTCGCTGGCGCGGCCCTGCATCTGGTCGATGCGGCCCACGCGGCCCATCTCGTCCATGCTGGCCAGGCTGAAGGCCCAGCCCGACTCGCCCGCGCGGCCGGTGCGGCCCACGCGGTGGGTGTGCACTTCCACGTCGGGGGTGATGTCGACGTTGATGACGGCTTCGAGCTGGGCGATGTCCAGGCCGCGAGCGGCCACGTCGGTGGCCACCAGCACGCTGCAACTGCCGTTGGCAAAGCGCACCAGCACCTGGTCGCGATCGCGCTGGTCGAGGTCGCCATGCAGCTCGAGTGCGACGATGCCTTGCGCCTGCAGCACCTCCACCAGGTCGCGGCACTGCTGCTTGGTGTTGCAGAACGCGATGGTGCTGGCCGGGCGGAAGTGATCGAGCAGCAGCCCCACGGCATGCAGGCGCTCGGCCTCTTTGACCTCGTAAAAGCGCTGGCGGATGCGGCTGGTGTCGTGCCGCTCAACCAGCTTGACCTCTTGCGGATCGCGCATGAAGCGGCGCGCCAGCTTGTCCACGCCTTCGGGGTAGGTGGCCGAGAACAGCAGCGTCTGGCGCTGCTTGGGCGCCTGCGCCACCACCTGCGCGATGTCGTCGGCAAAGCCCATGTCCAGCATGCGGTCGGCCTCGTCGAGCACCAGGGTCTGCAAGGCTTCGAGGTTCAGCGTTTCGCGCGCGAGGTGATCGAGCACCCGGCCCGGCGTGCCGACGATGACGTGCGCGCCATGTTCCAGGCTGGCCAGTTGCGGGCGGATGGGGCTGCCACCGCACAGGGTCACGACCTTGATGTTGTCCTCCGCGCGCGCCAGGCGGCGGATTTCGGTGGTGACCTGGTCGGCGAGTTCTCGCGTGGGACAGAGGACCAGGGCCTGCACGGCAAAGCGCCTGGGGTTCAGCGAGGTCAGCAAGGGCAGGCCGAACGCCACGGTCTTGCCGCTGCCGGTCTTGGCCTGGGCGATGAGGTCCTTGCCGGCCAGGGCCAGCGGCAAGCTGGCGGCCTGGATGGGCGTCATCGCCAGGTAGCCCAGGGTCTGCAGGTTGGCCTGCATGGCCTCGGACAAAGGCAGTTGCGAGAAGGCGGGGCCGCTGACGGCGGCGGGCGTGGCCAGGCTGGCGGACGCCGAGGTCGCCGGGTTGGCCGGCGAAGATGGATGGTTCATGCCGGATTATCCGGGATCCGGCCCGAAACGTGGGGCCCGGCGCGATTCAACCCCAGTGAACGGGGGCGTCGGTGGAGATGGCCTCGCTGCGGTGGCGCGGCATTTCGCTCAGGCCTTGCGCATCCTGCAACGCCTGCACGCGGATCTGCGGCGGCTGCGACTGCACCGATCCGAAGATGGTGGCAAACGACACGTCGGCGGCGTCGCGCCCGGTGCCGAATCGCACGAAGCCCATGGGGATGGCCGTGCCCGACGGGTCGAAGATGTACCAGCGCCCGCCCAGGAAGACCTCGACGTAGGCGTGGAAGTCGGTGGGGCCCAGCGCCGGGTCGGCGCCGAAGTCGATGCCGGTGGCAAAGCGCGCCGGGATGTTCAGCGCGCGGCACAGCGCGATCATCAGGTGAGCGAAGTCGCGGCACACGCCCCGGCCTTCGTTGAGCGTGTCGATGGCCGAGGTGGCGCTGGTGGTCGTGTTGCCCTCGAACTTCACCCGGCGGCGCACCCAGTCCTGGATGGCCACCACGCGGCTGTAGCCCTGCGGCAAGTTGCCGAACTCGGCCATCACCAGCGGGCCCAGAAGGTCAGACTGGCAATAGCGACTGGGGTAGATGTAGCTCAGCACCTCGGTGGGCAGGCGCGAGACCGGCGTCTCGGCGATGAGCTCGGGCGCGCAGAGGTGGTGGTGCAGGTCGACCACCGCGTGGTAGCTGACCTTCAGGGGGCCGGCCCAGGCGCACAGGCGCAGGTAGCGGTTGTGGCTGACGGGGTCGGTGAAGACCAGGGGCAGGAGGGGCTGGCTGATGTCCAGCCGCTCGCTGCGGATCACCTGGCAGCGGGTGTGCGCGCCGTGGATGTTGAAGACGAAATCTGCCCCGGGGGGTGCGACCTCGTAGATCAGGTCGATGGACAGTTCAATGCGGACCAAGAAAATCTCCAGGGCCACAAACCAACGCGACCAATCATTCTTGAGCCCATTGTGGCCCATCGGCGGCCCCAGGGCCAGCGCTTGCCCCGGCTTTCAGTCGGAGATGTCCACCCCGGGCATGAAGGCCACGCGCCCCTTGATCTCCTGCGCGGCCTCGGTGGGCTCGGGGTAGAACCACACGGCGTCGGGCTTCATCTCGCCGTTGACGAACAGGCTGAGCCACTGGGCCTGGCCCTTCCAGACGCAACTGCTGCGGTGGTTGCTGAAGGTGGTGTACTCGTCTTTCAGCGCAGCGCGCGGAAAGTAGTGGTTGCCTTCGAGGGTGACGATGTCGTCGCTTTCGGCAACGACGACGCCGTTCCAGGTTGCTTTCATGGGAGGCCTTGCGAAATTCGTGTGGGATGGGTGCAGATGCTACGCCGGCTCGGCCACGATCTGCCGCAAGGCTTGCACGTACGCCGCAACGGGTTGCCCGCCCGAGATCAGGTGCCGGTCGTTGACGACAACAGCCGGCACCGAGCGGATGCCCGCCTCGGCGTAGAAGGCCTGCTGCTCGCGCACCGCCTGCGCGAATTCACCGCTGGCCAGCACCTGCGCCGCACGCGCCACATCAAGCCCGGCCTCGCCCACGGCGGCCAGCAGCACGGGGTGTTCGTCCATCGCCTGGCGGTGTTCGTGGCAGGCCCGCAGCAGGGCCTGCTTGAGCGCGAGCTGGGCGCCAGGCTGGCTGGGGGCCAGCTCGCCCGCCCAGTGCAGCAGGCGATGCGCGTCAAAGGTGTTGTAGATGCGGCCGCGCCCGGCCATGTTGAAGGAAAAGCCCACCTCCGCGCCCCGCTGGCGGATCACCTCGCGGATCTGCGATTGCTGCTCGGGCGTGCTGCCGTACTTCTGCGTGAGGTGCTCGGCGATGTCCTGGCCGCCCGGCCCCATCTTCGGGTTGAGCTCGAAGGGCTGGAAGTGGATCTCGGCAGCGACCTCGCCCTGCAGCTCGGCCAGCGCCCGCTGCAGCGACCACAGGCCCACGGCGCACCAGGGGCAGGAGACATCGGAGACGAAATCGATCTTGAGCGAATGGGGCATGTGGGTGAACCTGCGAAGGGTCTTCCTACAATGCCAGAAAACCACCCGACGAACGAGGGCCCCATGCCAAAGATGAACCGACGCCGATGCACGCAGTGGCTGGTGCTGAGCGCCACCGCCATGGCCCTGTCCGGCTGCGCCAGCCTGCTCGATCGCGAGCCGGTGCGCGTCAACGTGGTGGGCGTCGAGCCCCTGCGAGGCGAAGGCCTGGAGGCGCGCCTGGCGCTCAAGCTGCGCATCGTCAACCCCAACGACGCGGCCATCACCTACGACGGGCTGTCGGTGTCGCTGGACGTGCGGGGCCAGCACTTCGCCAGCGGCGTGAGCAACGAACGCGGCGAGGTGCCCCGCTTCGGCGAAGCGCTGATCACGGTGCCGGTGTCGGTGTCCGCCCTGTCGCTCGTTCGCCAGGCGCTGGACGTGGCGCGTGGCGGCAGCCCTCGCATCGACTACGTGCTCAAAGGGCGCCTGGCTGGCACGGCGCTGGGCAGCGTGGGGTTCAGCAGCCAAGGCGAGATCGACTTGCCGGCGGAATGGGCCCGCCGCTGAAACGGCCCCTCGGGAAGGGTGCCACTGGACTCAGGTCGGACGCCCCGCCCACTCGATCCGGTTTCGCCCCCCGTGCTTGGCCCGGTACATCGCCTGGTCGGCACGGGCCACGAGGGCATCGAGGTCATGGCCATGGTGGGCCGAATCGGCCAGGCCGATGCTGACCGTCAGGTGCAGCGCGGGCAGGCCAGCGCCGACGTCGATCGCCTCGGCCTGGATGGCTTCGCGCAGGCGTTCGGCAAAGCCCATGCCGGCCTCCGGCGAGCAGTGGCTGAGCAGGGCCACGAACTCCTCGCCGCCCAGCCGCGCGGCCAGGTCACCCTGACGCATGCCCTGGTGCAGCACGCCCGCCACGGCCACCAGCGCCAGGTCTCCGGCGGTGTGCCCCAGCTGGTCGTTGACGCGCTTGAAGTGGTCCACGTCCAGCAACAGCAGCACCACGCCGAAACCATGGCGGCGGGCCCGGGCCATCTCTGCCTCGGCGGCCTCGAAGAAGGCACGGCGGTTGGGCAAGCCGGTCAGGAAGTCGGTGGAGGACTGCTCGCGCAAGGTCTCGATGAGCCTGTCGCGCTCGCGCTCCAGGTCACCACGGACCCGGCTCTGCTGACGCAGCGCTTCGATGCCGCCGATGATCGCTGCGACCTCGTCGTGGGCCCGCGGCTCGGGCAAGGCCGGGCTCAGGTCACCCCGTCCCATGGCGTGCAGGGCCTCGGCGGCCTGCATCAGGGGCTGCACCACACGCTGGCGGATGAGCAGCAGCATGACCAGCACCAGGGCCATGAGTGCGCTGGTCAGCCCAGCCAGCCAGGCCAGCGACCGACGAGAGCGTTCGTGCGCGTCGATGCTGCGTTGCTCGGCTTCGCTCAGCAGGGCGTCTCGCAGCTCGATGATGGCGTCCATGTCGGGCACGTAGCGAGCGGCGAACTCGGCTGGCGTCAGCCCGTAGCGCCCGTGGGTGCGACCGGCCCGCTCGACCTCGCCCAGCAGCCGCGCCGCGTTGCCGAAATAGCGCTGCGCCATGGCAGCCTGGGCCGCCCGTACTGCGCCCCCAGGTTGCCCCCCCTCCGGGGCACCGTCGGTCGCCGCCATCCTCAGGCCCAGCAGGTGGTGCAGTTGATCGATGCGGCCCTTGACCTGGTCGATGGCCGCGGTCTCGCCTTCGGTGAAGGGTTGATGCCGGCTGAGCGCTGGCGTGAACAAGGAGCCCAGCTGACCAGCGTACTCTCGCAACTCGGCGGCCAGCCGCGCACCCCACACGGGCGTAGCGAGTTCGGCATCGGCCTGCTGGGCTTCGTGGGCGAACGCGGTGATGGCCGGCGCCAGGCGCGGCACGAGTCCGATCATCGCCTGCACGCCGTCGCGGATGTCGGCGGCCGAACGCTGCGCCCCGGGCCGCTGGATGAGCAGGTCGATCCGGGTGCGCGCCTGCTGCAAGGCCTGCACCAGCTCCCCTGCCTCGCGCCGAATGTCCTGGTGCCGCGAGGCCTGCGGGTCATCGTCCAGCACCTGCCGATAAGCCAGGAAGGCCTCGTCGGTGCGCTGGCGTGCCCGCGTCAGGCGCTCCAGCAGCTCCGGTGTGCCGCCAGTCGTCGCCTCACCCAGCAAACCGTTGGTGGGACCCCGCTCGCGCGAGACCATCTCGGCGGCCACCAGCGCCACCCGCAACCGTTGCACGGCCTGCTGCGCCCGACGTGATTGCTCGAACTTCGCCCACTCCAGGTTCACCAACTGCGCGACCCCCACCAGCACGATCAGCACCAGGCCCACGGCGATGAGCCGGAACCAGCCGCGCAGGGTCAGGGTGTGGGGGGGTGTAGACGAGGTAGCGAGCATGGGCAATGCCTGGACACACGCCAGTCAATGTAGCGCCATCGTGCGATGCAGCGTCAGCCTTCTCGCCACTCGCTGGGCGTGACCCCATGCCAGCGCCGGAAGGCCCGGTGAAAGCAGCTCGGCGACGAGAACCCGGTTTCATCGGCGATCTGCTTGATCGACAGCAGGCGCTCGCGCAGCAGGCGCTCGGACAGCTCGCGCTGACAACGCTGCACCACGTCGGGCACGCTCAGCTCGCGCTTGGCCAGCTGGCGGCGCATGCTGCGCTCGCTCTGGCCGATGAGCGCGGCGAGCTCGGCCGCATCGGGCACGCGAGGCAGCGAGCGGAAGATGGCCTGACGCAACGCCTGCACCAGGTCCAGGCGCTGGTAGCGGGTGGCCATCAGCGTCTCGACCTGCAGGCGCAGGGTGTCGTAGACCACGCGGTCGTGACCCGGCAAGGGCGCGTCCAGCAGCGTGGCCGAGAAACGCAGCGTGCCCTGGCTGGCATTGAAGCGCAGGCGCGGGCCGAACACCGTCTGGTAACGGTGCACGTGCGCCGGCTCCGGGTACGGGAAGGTCACCTCGATGAGGTCGCTTTCCTGGCTGCCGGCTCGCCGCGAAAGCTGCACGCACAGCGACATCAGCCACTCCATGCGGAACCGCAGGCCATCGGGGGTCACGCCGATGGGGCGGGCCATCAGGCAGGCCTCGCTGCCGGAGATGACGAGATCGATCTCGGGCTCCTCGACGATCAGCGTGGCGAACTGGCGCACGTCCTCGAAGGCCTGACGCAGCGTGGGCGCGTGCACGATGAGCAACGCGTGCGGCCCGTAGCGGGCCTGGGCCAGGCTGGTGCTGGCGGTGAAGCCGTAGCCCGCGTCCCCGGTGACGGTCATCGCGGCGCACATGAACCGGTCGAACACCGACTCGTCGATCCAGGGGCCCTGGATGTCGAGGTCGGCGTCGCTCAGACCGGCCAGCGCCATGGCGGGCCGGTGCGGCTGCCCGTCCATGGCCAGCGTGTCGACCAGGTTGCGAAGGTGTATCGGCGAAATCAGCATGTCGATCTGGTGCGCCGACGTGTCACATGGGTCGCTGCGCGGGCGGTAGTGTGTCGCCTTCCATGCCGCCCGGAAGGCCCCAGCCAGGGTTTACCTGCACGCGATTCGGGACATCCCTAGTGAGGCGGGCCGCTGCTGTCGAAGTCGAGCAGGGTCGTGGCCTGCTCCAGGACGGCCCACAGGTGCTGCGGCATCTGCAGGATGCGCTCGGGCGTGCGGGCCTGCCTCACCCAGGCGCCGATGTCCTGGTGCTGCTCCGCGGTCAAAAGGTTCAGCGACAGCATCTCATCGAGCGTTTGCATGGTGACCTCCTTCGCGGACAGGGCCTGAAATGCAGCCCCGATGAAACCAATGTGCCACAGGCGCCGGGCCCACGTCTTGTGAAGTGGGTGGCGTCTGGCACACAGATGCCGCGAATGAGGGGGAGGGGCTCAGCGGCCTTCGGGCACGGGTGCCGCCACCAGCCGCCACAGGCTGGTGACCTCGGCCTTGCGTGCGGCGTGCAGCGGGTCGGTGGCGTCCTGGGCCTTGCGGTGGCTGGGGCGCGTGTCCAGCCGGCCGGCGACGCTCAGCCCCGCTTCGCGGATCCAGCCCTCGAGCTGCTCGCGCGAACGCAGGCCCAGCCGCTCCGCGATGTCGGACAGGATCAGCCAGCCCTCGCCGCCCGGCAGCAGGTGCGCGGCCAGGCCCGCCAGGAAGCCCCGCAGCATGCGGCTGTCGGGGTCGTAGACGGCCTGCTCCACCGCCGAGCTGGGCTGGCCCGGCAACCAGGGCGGGTTGCAGACGATGAGGGCCGACCGACCAAAGCGGTCCGGGTCAGGAAAGAGGTCGGCTTCGACAACCTGCACGCGCCCGGCCAGGCCCAGGCGCCGCAGGTTGTCCTGCGCACAGGCGATGGCCTTGGGCGCCAGCTCGGTGGCCACCACACCGGCCACACCGCGGCGCGCCAGCACGGCCGAGAGCACGCCGGTGCCGGCGCCGATGTCCCATGCAACGCTGGGCGACGAAGCCTGCAAGGCCGCCGGCAGCGGGGCCTGCGCGACCAGGTCCACGTACTCGCCACGCACCGGCGAGAACACGCCGTGGTGCGGGTGGATGGCATCGCCCAGCGCGGGCACGGGCACGCCCTGCTTTCGCCATTCGTGCGCCCCGATCAGGCCCTGCAGTTCGCGCAGCGAGGCGACATAAGGCTCGTCGACCTCGCCATGGGCCTCGAGGCAGGCCTGTCGCACGTCGGGCGCGCGGCGCAGGGGCACGCCGTGGTCGGCTTCGAAGGGCAGCAGCAGCAGGCCCAGCAGGCGCGCGCGCTCGGCCTGGGCCTTGCGGTGCAGGTGGTGGGCCTGGGTCAGGCTGTCAGGCTTGATCGGTTTGCGTTGCTGACGCCGGTCAAGGCGCCGGCCCAGGGCCTGCAGCATCTGTCGGGCCTGGTGGAAGTCGCCCTGCCACAGCAGCGCCGTGCCCTCGCAGACCAGCTTGTAGGCGGCGTCGGCCGAGAGGGTGTCGTCGGCGAGCACCACGCGCTTGGGTGGCGGCACGTCGGCGAGGCTGCGCCAGCGTGCGCTGCGCGGCTCGTCGCCGTCGGTCCAGTGGAGGCGGGGGGCATCGGTCATCGGGCGGCATGGTACCCGGCCGATGACCGCCGCGGGGGCCGCAGGGCCGACGGCGGGCTCAGATCGCCTGGACCACCACCTCGGGCAGCAGGCGGGCCACATCCGCCGGGTCGGCCAGCGACGTGCCTTGCGACAACAAGGCCGCCGCGCTGGTGGCCAGGGCCTGGGCAAAGGCCTGCTGTGGTGCCCGCCCTTGCGCCAGGCCGAACACCAGCCCGGCCACGAAGCTGTCGCCCGCGCCGATGGTGCTAGCCACGGGCACGTTCAGGGCGCCGGCCCGCCATGCGCCGTCTGCCGTGACGAGGATGGCGCCCTGTTCGCCCAGCGACAACGCCACGACGCCGGCCCGCCCCGCGTCGATCAGCGCGCGGGCGGCCGCCACCTGGCTGGCCTCGTCGCTCAAAGCCTGGCCGGTGAGCTGGCGCAACTCGCGCAGGCTGGGCTTGAAGACGTCCACGCCAGCGCTCAGGGCCTGAGCCAGCGCGGGACCGTTGGTGTCGATCACGAAGCGGGCACCCCGGGCGCGCACCTCGCGGGCCAGGTCAGCGCAGCAGGCATCGCTCACGCCGGGTGGCAGGCCGCCGCTGGCCACCACCCAGGTGTCGCCCGCGCCCTGCCCGGGCTCACCCAGGGCACTCAGCACGGCCTCGCGGCAGGCGCGCCACTCGGCCTCGCTCATGGCCGGCCCGGGCAGCACGAAGCGCCAGTCCTGGCCGGTGCCCGACTCGTGCACCGAAAAGCTCTCGCGCGTTTCACCCGCGATCGGCAGCACCTGCACGGGCACGCCTTCGGCCTGCAACAGCGTCGTCAGCACGGCCCCCGTGGCGCCACCGGCCGGGTAGATGGCCGTCACGTCGGCGCCCAACCGGTGCAGCACGCGCGCCACGTTGATGCCACCTCCACCCGGGTGCTGGCGGGGCGCGCCGCAGCGCATCTTGTGCACCGGCTCGACGCGGTCGATGGCGGTGGACACGTCCAGCGCCGGGTTCAAGGTCAGGGTCAGGATGCGGGGCATGGGCCACATCCTAACGGTGCATCGCAGGAGAGGCACCCGGGCGATCCGGCACAATCGACCCCCATGACCGAGGCCCTCCCCCCGCATGCCCTGCCCTCCGTGGCCGTGGACCCCACGGACGGCCTGGAAAGCAGCGAGACCGTCCGCTTCGAACACTTCTTCCGCGACGCCGAGGCCGCCGCAGAGCCCCCCCTGGCCCAGGCCCTGCAAGCCCGCCCGGCGCTGCTCGACGCCCTGCGTGGCCTGTTCAACGGCCCCCAGGCCCATGTGCAATTGCGCCTGTGGTGCTTCATGGAGCTGGCCACGCAGCCGCAGGCCCGCCTGGCGCGCGACGAGGTCAACCGCCTCTTTCACATGCTGCTGCCCGACGCGCTGGAGTCGGCCCTCAAGCGCCTGCGCGACATCGGCCTGCTGGCCTGGGACGCCACCGCGCAGGACTACCACCTGCCCGCCCTGGCGCAGCAGGTGCACGGCCTGCTGGCGCCGCTGACCGCCCCGCCCGCCCTGGTCGAAGAAGACGAGATGGCTTCGCTGCTGGCCCAGGTGGCCGGCGCGCAGCAACTGGGCCTGGTCAACGCCAACCAGCTCAAGCACCTGCACGCCCAGCTCGCGCGCCTGCACGACGAGTTCGCCGAGGCGATCGCCAGCGGCTCCGAATCACGCCTGCGGGCCGCGCAGCCGCGCTTTGACCGGGCGCTCGACCTGGTTGACCGCGCCGGCCAGGCGCTCACCGCCCTGATCCGCGCCGAGCACGACGACCCGCGCCTGGAGCGCGAAGCCCGCGCCATCGGCCAAGAACAAGCACGCCTGCTGGCCATGGCCAGCCAGTTCACGCGCGCCTTGCAGCAGGCCGACCGCCAGCGCGTGACGCTGGGCTCCACCGGCCTGACCACGTCCGACGTGCGCCTGTGGCTGCAGCGCCACCCCGCGCTCGACACCCTGCTCGGCGAGGCACTGAGCCTGCCCGTGCGCACCGTGCTGGTCAGCCAGCACGACCTGCTCGACGTGGCAGAAGGCGAGTTCGAGCGCGACCGCCCACCGGCCGGCCTGGCCGACGGCCTGCCGCCGCCCGCCGAAGCCGCCACCGGTTCGCTCGAGACCCTGAGCCTGCCGGCCGAGCTAGGCAACCTGATCGACCGCCTGAGCCAATGGCAGTCGGCCGGCGACACGACCCGCCAGCTGCACGAGGCCGTGCTGGGCGGCCGCTTTGCCCAGGCCGCTTACCGCATGCAGCTCATGCCCCTGCTGGGTGACGCGCAGGCGCAGACCCTCAAGGGCCTGACGGGTGACCTCGCCCGCTCGCCCTGGCGCTGGCAGTTCGAGCCGCGCCAGCTCGAGCCGCAGGACGAAGCCGTGGCCCTCATCAGCGAAGGCGTGCTGACGCCTTTGGCCGCACCTGGCGCGCCTTCCGCCGCCGCCACCGACACCGAATCGACACCCTCATGAGCCAACACCTGGACGACGCCGCCCTGCTGGCGGCCGAGCTGCTTGCCCGCCGCTGGCTGCCCCGCCAGCACCCCAAGGTGCGCCGCGCGCTGGTCGACGCCGACCTGTGGGCCGCCACGCAGGACCGCCTGGCCCAGGTCGGCCTGCGCCTGATCGACAACCTCTACGCCGACCACGTCAGCGTGGCGCTGCTGCGCCCGGCCGAGACCGCTGTGTTCGGCGAGGCGGGGCTGAACAGCCACAACAACATCGACCTGCCGCGCGACGCCGTCTCGCTGCTGGTGCTGCTGTGGGCGCTGATCATCCTGCCCAAGCGCGAGCGCCAGCAGGCCCGCGCCGCCAGCGCCAACGGCGACGACCAGAACGACATGTTCGGCCGCGAGCGCCCGGTGCCCACGGCGGCCAGCGTCAGCCCGCTGGTGCCGTATCGCGCGCTGCTGGCCGACTTCGGGGTGCAACTGGGCAAGAAGACGCGCCTGGACACCAACTTGAAACGCCTGGAGAACCACGGCTTCATCGTGCGCAAGGGCGAGGACATCGGCGAAGGGCCGTTGCTGGACCTGCTGCTGGACTACGACGCGCTGGCGCCACGCATCCTGCAAGGGGCACTGGCCGATGTGCTGGTGCAGGCCAAGGAGCTGCAGGCGAGCTTGCCGCTGGCGTTGACGAATCCGGATCCGCAAGAGGGCGAGGAAGAGTTCGTTGACGAGTCGGGCGAGGATCAGCAGGGCTGACGGGCTCTTTGCGCTGTTGGGTCTGTTGGGTCGATTGCGCAGTGGTTGATGTTGGGTTGTGGGTTCGTGCTGCGGTTGGTGCGTGGCTCGCTGGGTGGGGAGCGTGTGAGCCGGCCCGACATGTGCGGTGTCATGGCTCGGCACCTGCCTGGCTCGTGTTCAAGGGGTGATGCGGGCACAACTCAGTGGTGCCCCGCGCAGGGCCGGAGCAGGCACCCCTCGCCCCCTGAACGTTGCTCAACCGTGGCACAACACACCACCCAAAAATCAATCCGCCAGCAAGCGATCCAGCAACCTGAGCTGCGCCTCGTCCAACGGCTGCACCTGATCCGCGCCCACGCAATCGAGCAAATGCCCGTCCACGAACTGCGCCAGCAACCGCGCTCGCGCCTCGGGCTGGCTCACGCCCGCGCGCACCAAGGCCGCCTGCGTGGCCAGCAAAAACTGCGCACGCAACTCCCGCACGATCTCGGCCAACTCAGGCTCGCGTGACGCCAGCAAGAAGAGTTCGAACCGAGCCACCAACCGCGCCCGTTGAGCCGGCGCCAGCCATTCGCGCACGCGGTGGGCCACCAGCGCCAGCAGGTCGGCACGCGTCCACGTGGCCTGGGTCACCCGCAAGGCATCGGCTTCGAGGTCGGCCAAGTCGAGCGTGGCGTGCCGGCGCAAAGCCAGGCGCAACAAATCCAGCCGGCTGCGGCAATAGAACGAAGTCGAGCCCGCCGGCAAGCCAGCTTCGGCATCGACCGCACGGTGGGTGAGCCCACGCGCGCCCACGCTGCCCAGCAGGGCGATGGCGGCGTCGGCAATCAAGGTCTTGCGATCGGGTTCCATCGGAACCGAGCGTAACGGCTGCCGACGGCCTTTGCGCCCCACTCCGCCTGCGGGTTTCCTCGGCTGACGCGAATTCTCTACAAAAGTAGAGTCATTCTCTACACATGTAGAGAGGCCCGCCATGCCCCATCGTTTCCCCCTGAACACCGCTCACAGCCACCCCCGAATCCAGGCCCTGCTGGCCGGCGCCATCCGCGTGCTGCCCGCGCTCACCGTGGGCGTGCTCGCCGGCTGGCTCCAAGCCCCGGTCCAGGCCGCCACCACCGGCGTCACGACCACCACCACCACGTCCAGCCCCGCCGTCGCCCATTCAGTCACCGCCAGCTTCACCCTCGGCGGCGTGCGCCCCGAGGCCCTCAGCTGGTTGTGGGACAACCTCGACGAAAGCCTGTTCAAGCGCGCCAGCGCCAACCACCAGGCCTTCCGCTGGCTCAACGCCCCCACCACGCCCGAGCACCTGGGTTATTCCAGCGCCGCCCGCTACGAGGCCACCGTCACCTGGGGCGGCGCCAACCACCGCGTCGAGCTCACCCACCTCGACCCGGCCACCGTGCGCACCCGCGTCGCCTCCGACAACTTCCTGGGCGCCAAGCCCTACAGCTTCCTGGCCGCCCGCGTCTCGGTCGACCACGGCTCGCCCTTCACGGTGCTGGTGCAGTACCGCGCCACGGGCAGCGGCTTCGGTGACACCGCCGTGCAGATCGAGGCCTCGCCCTCGGCCCAGGCTGGCCAGGCCGCAGCATGGGTCAGGCACTTCAGCGAGCTGCTGCAAGGCCTGCGGCCCACGGTGATGACCGAGCTCGACCAGCGCTACTTCAACGCCGTGCTCAAGACGCGCGGCTTCTACCGCGTCGGTCAGGTCGACAGCAAGTGGATGGTGCCGCTCCACGTCGTCCAGGAGATCAAAGGCATCGACTCGGACATGCTGCGCTGGTGGTGGGACCACATCGGCAACACCGAGCGCTACCGCCTGTGGCAGCCCATCGACCATGTCACCTTCGAGTGGACGGTCGAGCCCCACAGCCCCGACCTGCAGTACGACGTCGGCGCCACGCAAAAGGTCAAGGAGTACGTGGGCAAGTCGGCCTGGACGCTGCTGATCACCGGCGCCGACCCGAAGGTGAAAACGCCCCCGGCCCCGCTGGGCACCGATCCGTATTTCTTCGCCACCGCCAACCCGCCCATCCTCAATGGCCTGCTGCCCGACAACACCCTGCTGCACAGCTGGAGGCCCAACGCCACCGGCGACGGCGTGGTGCTGACCACCACCTTCCTGAACACGGCCCTGGTGCGCGTGCTCAACCCCCGCTTCTTCGAGGACCTGGGTTCGCACGCCCTGCGCGAGTTCCAGATGCTGCCGTACTTCCTGCCGCGCCTGTACCGGCGTGAACAACTGGGCGAATGAGCCGGTGAAAGCGGGGGCCGTGCGCCCCAGGGCCGAACCCTCGGCGGACCGGGCGACAGACTCCGGCACAATCGCTGACCGGCGACCTCGACCGGCGACCCTGGGCGACACCGCCCGGCCACGTCGCCCGGCATGAGGGGTCGCCCAACCGTTTGCCGCCCCCATGTTCCACCTGCAAAGCCTCGAACTGCTGCACTGGGATTACTGCCAGCGCCTGTCCCTGCCGCTCGACGGCGCCATCATCACCGTCGCCGGCCCCAACGGCTCGGGCAAGACCACCCTGCTGGACGCCATGCGCACCCTGCTGGGCCTCGAATGCTCGGGCGGCCGCAACTACAAGACCTACGCCCGCCACGCCAACGCCGACAGCGCCTGGCTGCGCGCCACGGTCGACAACCGCCCGCGCAACCGCCAGTCCTCCAACCGCCCCTTCGCGCGCTGCCTGCTCTACGCAGACGTGGTGACCCTGGCCTGCCGCATCGACCGCAACGGCGGCGACTGGACGCGCCGCTACATCATGGTCGAAGGCGACATCTCCATCGAGACGTTGATCGAGCGTGGCGACCGCGAGTGGCTGGGCATCGACAACTGGCGCAAGCGCCTCGAAGGCGCGGGCCTCTCACGTGCCATCGCCAAGGTGCTGGCACTGGAACAAGGCCAGACCGACCGCCTGTGCGAATACAGCCCCAAGGAGCTGCTGCGCCTGGTCTTCGACGTGTTCGGCGACCAGGAGGTGCTCGACCGCTACGACGAGGCCCGCACCCACCAGAAGCAACTGCTGCAGGAAGTCGAAGCCGCCGAGCGCGAGCTCTCGCATGGCCGGGCCCAGCGCGCCGAGTTGGAGGCCCGCGTCAACAACCACCGCCAGTACGAGCTCAAATGCCAGGAGCGCGAAACCCTGGCCACCGAGGTCGTGCCCGTGCTGAGCAACCAGGAGACCCGCAAGGCCCTGGCCACCAAGCTGCGCGAATTGCACCGCCAGCGCATCCAGTCCAGCGAAGACCGCCGCGCCCACGGCCAGGTCAAGTCCGACCTGCTGCAGCGCCTGCAAGACCAGACCACCGCTGCCGAGCGCGTCGAGGCCCTCGAAGCCAAGGTGCGCACCGCCCGCCGCACACAGGAAGAAGCCCGCGACGCCGAGCGCCCCATCGAGGTCCTGGTCAAGCGCGCCGACGAACTGCAAGGCCTGGCTGTGGTCGAAGGCGACGCCGGCCAGCTCACGCAGCGCATCGCCGAGCTCAGCGAACACAAGCAGAAGCTGTCGACGCAATGGCAGCGCCTCAAAGACCAGCGCGACGAAGCCCAACGCGCCATGGACGCCCTCAAGGGCCAACGCCAGGCCCCGCCGCCGCCCGAGGTCACGCGCTTTCGTCGGACCTTGGATGAAGCCGGCATCAACCACCACCTGATCGCCGACATCATCGAGATCACCGACGAGCGCTGGCGTGCCGCCGCCGAAGGCGTGCTGCGCGGCAGCCGCTGGGTGGTGGTGCTGGCCAACCCGCGTCAGGAAGCCCAGGCCATGGCCCTGGCCGAGCGCGAGCGCTACCGCCACTACATCGTCGCCGATGTGGAAGATGCACCCAAGGATGCCGACAAGCACAGCCTGCTGGCCGTGCTCAAGTTCGCCGCCCCGGCCCCGCGCTGGCTGCTGCGCCAGCTCGAACACATCCGCCGCGTCGACAACACCGAAGCGGGCGTGAAGGTCGGCGGCGAGTGGATCACGCCCGAGGCCTACCACCGCGATGGCCGTGGCGGCCGCTCGGTCTGGGTCGAGCCCAGCCAGCACCAGTTCGGCGCCTCGGCCGTGGCCACGCGCCGCGACTCGATCGAAAACCGCCTGGCCCAGCTCGACGAAGAGATGACCCGCCTGGTGCGCGACCAGGCCTTCTTCGACCGCCAGCTGCAGGACGCCCGCCAGGCCGCGCAAGGCTTCACCGCCGCGGCCGAGCTGGTCGAGCGCGAAGCCGAGTTCGCCGAAGCCCGCCGCCAGTTGCCCGTGCTCAAGCAGGCCCGCATGGACGCCGGTGAGCGCTGGCAGCAGGCCGAAGCCGAGCTCAAGCACGCCGTGGTCGAGCAGACCAACGCCCAGCACGCCTACCGCCAGGCGCAGGAAAAGCTGGCCCACATCGAGCAGCGCAGCGCCCAGCACGAACGCGAATGGCAGGCCCGCTTCGACGACCTGCTCGGCCAGGCGCTGATGTCCCGCGAGGTCAAGCACTCGCTGCCGCTGCACTGGCGCAGCCCCGAGCGCATCCGCGAGATGCAGGCGCACTACGGCAACGCCACCCAGGCCCGCCTGCGCGCCGAAGCCGTGGACCGCGAGCTCACCGAGGGCCAGTGGGAAACCGACGCCACCGTGGTTGAGCAGCTCACGCTGATGAACGCCAACGTGCTGCGCCAGGAAGACGAACTCGGCCAGCGCAAGGCCAGCAATGCCGCCGCAGCCATCGCCGTCGACAACGCCCGCGAGCGCTACACCGACGTGCTCAAGGTCACCGTGCGCCGCTACCGCAAGAACGTCATCGAACTCGGACAGTTGGCCGGCGTGGACGTGCAGTGCGAGCTGCCCCACCTCGGCGACGACGACACCACGCTGCGCCAGGCCGAACTCAAGATCCACTTCAACTTCGACGGCAAGGGCCACATTGGCCTGAACGACGGCGAAGCCTCGGGCGGCCAGCAGGTCATCAAGTCCCTCATCCTGCTCGTGGGCCTGATGAAGGACGACGAGACGCCCGGCGGCTTCGTCTTCATCGACGAGCCCTTCGCCCACCTGGACGTGCGAAACATCCAGCTGGTCGGCCACTTCCTGCGCTCCACGCGCGCGCAGTACGTGCTGACCACGCCGATCACGCACAACGTCGAGGTCTTCGAGCCGGCGGACATCACGCTGGTGACCGCCAAGAAGCCCAAGGGCCAGCGCTGGGCGCCGCCGATCGGGGTGCTGCAGCGTCGTGTGCCGGCCGAGGCCTACTGACCTTTCATTGCTGACATTTCATTCACCTCGTCACACTTTCCCCCCGTCCGAGGGAGTGTCACCCCATCGCCCCACCGGAACGATGGTGACCTCCCCGGGGTCAAGCCTGCCCCGGGTCCACAAGGACGCCTCATGAAACTGCAACGCGCCATGGCGCTCACCACCCTGCTGACCGGCCTGGCTGGCGGGACAGGCCAGGCCCTCTCGGCCCAGGCCAGCGCATCGCTCTACGACATCACCTTCACCCTGGTCGACCTTGCACCAGACGACGGCATCGCGCCTGAACTGACTTTCACCTCGGGGTTCGACTGGGGCATGGGCACCAGCGGCACGGCACGGGTGTCTCGGACCGATGGCGGGGCCGTCCGGACCGATGACCTGGACCTCTACAGCCAGGCCTTTTCCCCAAGCGCCCTCCTGAGCCCGGGGACCGCTTCCGCGACGCTGGAAGGCACCTCGGCCACCGCCTCGTCCACGTCCGATTCCTTCACCGCCACCGCTGTGGCCACCCAGGCCCCGCTTTCGTCGGACCTGAGCCGGGACGCGACGGCAGAGGTCCATGCCATTGCCAACAACCACCCCGCCGGCTTCCTGCTGAGCGCCAACACCTCGCTGCTGCTGATGGGTCGCTACAGCCTCGCGGCAGCGCTGGACGACACCGGGGCCAGCGGCGACCAGGCCCGCGCCCACGTGACGCTGGACATCAGTTTCGGGGCCGATGCAGCCCACCGGCAGTTGGTCAGCCTGTCCCGCAGCGTCCTTGTCGGCCGCAGCGCAGGCTTGCCCCTTGCGGATTCGTCGAGCGGTGACTTCGCCTTCTCGTTCTACAACACCGGGCAGACCGCCTGGCAAGGTGTCTTTGGCAACCGCGTTGTTCACGCCGAGGCGTCCATCGGCTCCCCGGTGCCCGAACCCCATGCCCCGACGATGCTCCTGTGCACGCTGGGGGCATGGGCCGCGCTGAACGCCCGCCAACGCATGGCTTGGCGCGTCAAAACCCTCCGCAAACCGGGTTAACCACCTCGGGTGCGGACGGGAATACCCGATCCGCACGGCGCGCCAACCGTCGGCCACCCGACAAACGGCTCGGCGTTCACACCCCCCGAACGCCTGTTTCTGCTGGTTAACGCGCAAGCCAAAAAAAACAGCGTTACAGACACTCGTTCTCACAGAACAACCCTCGTGAGAAGGAGAACCCCATGTCCTTGCGCTCCGTCCTGAAGGTGGCCGTCCAGGCCACCGCCGCCAGCCTGGTGTGCGCCGCCGCGCACGCCGGCTACCTCCAGTGGGAAACCGTCGAGCTGCCCGCCTCCAGCGGCGCGAGCTGCGGCAACGGCACCCCCTACCGCTTCTTCGTCAACCGCACGCCCTTCACCAGCAAGACGGTGGTGATGTTCGAAGGCGGCGGCGCCTGCTGGGACCAGGGCGCCTGCAAGGGTGGCACCCTGCTCGACGCCGTCAACCCCGACGGCATCCCGACCAACTACATGACCGACTGGAACCGCCAGGCCCACCTCGGCCTGGTCACGCCCTTCACCATGCGCCTGCACCCGCTGCAGTCGGTGCAGACGCAGAGCTGGAACATCGTCTACCTGACCTACTGCACAGGCGACGTGCACACCGGCAACAAGGTCGCCGTGTACGACAACGTCGACCCGGCCAACCCCATGGCCTACCACCACCGCGGCATGGTCAACGCCAAGGCCGTGGCCGCCTGGATGGCCAAGAACCTCAAGCAGCCTGACAAGCTCTTCCTGACAGGCTTTTCTGCTGGTGGCGTCGGCTCCGCCGCCCTCTACCCGGCCTTCCGCGAGGCTTTGAAGCCCAAGCAGATGTCTTTGCTGGCCGACTCGGGCCCGCTGTTCAGCGTGCCGCGCGACGCCACGCCCGAGCAGGCGCCCTCGGTGCTGCTGCACAACAAGATCCGCACCGTCTGGGGCCTGGACGGCGCCAACGGCCTGGTCACCGAGCTGATCACGAAGTACCCGGGCGCCGGCAGCGCCGACAACCTGGGCAGCATCACGGCCGGGCTGGGCAAGATCTTCCCGAACGACCGCATCGGCTACGCCAACTTCCAGGAAGACACCAACTTCTCGGCCTTCTCGTACCAGAAGTTCTACCCCGAGATCGCCAACGCACCCGACAACGAAACGCGCCTGAAGCTGCTCAACCAGAAATGGCGCCAGGAGATCACGCCCTGGGTCGCGCAGATGGAAACGCAGCCCAACATCGGCTACTACATCCCCAACAAGCGCGAACTCAACGGCTCGCACTGCCTGACCATCGTCACCTTCGGCGGCACCAGCATCGTCGAAGCCGGGCTCAAGGACGTGGGCCGCTTCGTGGACAACCTGATCGACGGCAAGGGCACCCCGATGCGGGCCTTCGAAAAGAACCCCACCAGCCAGCGCGTGCTGATCAGCGACTGGTTCGCCGACCTGATCGCCCCGCTGCTGCCTTGATGTTGCATGGCGTCAACCCAGAGGGCGGCCATGTGCCCCCTCATCGGTTGAGCAGGCACCCACCCGTCAGGCACTTGCAAATGCCTGCCCCAACGAGAAAGGGCTCCCTCGGGAGCCCTTTTCCATGGCCGCGCCAGACAGCGCGGGAAGCAGGACGCCTGCTGATCAGGCGGTGGCGCGACGGCGCGAAGCCAAACCACCCGCCACGCCCAGGCCCGCCAGCATCAGGCCCACAGCGGTGGGCTCCGGGACGGCGGTGACCACGTTGCCAACGAAGGCACCGTATTCAGGCACGCCGACACCGCGCACGGTCAGGGTGTGGGTGCCGCTGCTGAGGCCGACGAAGCTGAAGGAAAAACCGCCGTCCTGGGCCACGAACGTGGTGGCAGCCACGCCATCAACCAGGATGCCTTCCAGGGTGATGGGGGACAGGGTGAACTCGGTTTCGGCCAATTCGATCAGCTCGAAATCGGTGCCCGCCTGGCCGATGAAGCCACTCAGGCCCGAAGCCGAAGCCAGGCTGAACTCGTAGCTGATCTCGAAGGGGGTGGCTTCCGGGAAGTAGCTGAACCCGCCAAAAGACACGGCTTCAGAACCAACCACACCCAGGTTGGAAAACGGGCCAAACACGGCGGCTTGAGCGGAGACCGACGCCATCACGAAGGCGGATGCGGCGATCAGGTTGCGAACGAACATGCTGACTCCCTGGGGGAGCACGCCCCCGAATGACTGACTGGCCAGCGCAAACCGACCCTTGGTGACAAATTCTCACATCAACCCGACGATTCCCCCACCCCTTGCATGAGGGAAATGGGGCTTTCAGGGAACGATGGCCCAAGAAAAACCCCGCACGAAGCGGGGTGTCTGAGGCTGGCACCGCGGGCGAACCCGCAGGGTGACAACCGATCAGGCGGCCAGGCGCTGTTCCAGCTTGGCCTTGGTGGCCGGCATGGCGGCGGGCAGGTTGTAGGCCAGCTGGGTGAACAGCTCGTCGTGCAGCTTGAGCTCTTGCTGCCAGGCGGCCTTGTCGATGCCGATGACGGACTGGAATTGGTCCTTGGTGAAGTTCAGGCCACTCCAGTTGATGTCTTCGTAGTTGGGGCTCAGGCCGAAGGCGTTCTCGGTGCCGTTGGCCTTGCCTTCCAGGCGGCCGACCATCCACTCCAGCACGCGCATGTTTTCGCTGTAGCCGGGCCACACGAACTTGCCGTCGGCGCCCTTGCGGAACCAGTTCACGCAGTAGATCTTGGGCAATTGGTGACCAGCGGCTTGCAGCTTGGCGCCCAGGTTCAGCCAGTGCTGGAAGTAGTCGCTCATGTTGTAGCCCATGAAGGGCAGCATGGCGAACGGGTCGCGGCGCACCACGCCTTGCTGGCCGAAGGCAGCGGCGGTGGTTTCGGAGCCCATGGTGGCGGCCATGTAGACGCCTTCGGTCCAGTCGCGGGCTTCGGTCACCAGGGGCACGGTGGTCGAGCGGCGGCCGCCGAAGATGAAGGCGTCGATCGCCACGCCAGCGGGGTTGTCCCACTCGCTGTCGAGAGCCGGGTTGTTGGTGGCGGCCACGGTGAAGCGGGCGTTCGGGTGGGCCGCCTTGGCGCCCTTTTCCTTGGCGATGGCCGGCGTCCAGTCGTTGCCTTGCCAGTCGGTCAGGTGCGCGGGCAGCTCGTCGGTCATCGACTCCCACCACACGTCGCCGTCGTCGGTCAGGGCCACGTTCGTGAAGATCACGTCGCGGTCCAGGGACTTCATGCAGTTGAAGTTGGTCAGGGTGTTGGTGCCCGGGGCCACGCCGAAGTAACCGGCTTCGGGGTTGATGGCGTAGAGCTTGCCGTCGGCAGCGGGCTTGATCCAGGCGATGTCGTCACCGAT
Source organism: Burkholderiales bacterium RIFCSPHIGHO2_01_FULL_63_240 (assembly GCA_001770725.1). Classification (GTDB taxonomy): domain Bacteria; phylum Pseudomonadota; class Gammaproteobacteria; order Burkholderiales; family Burkholderiaceae_C; genus Aquabacterium. Next base: position 233,918 of record MERU01000007.1, on the reverse strand, counting down.
GGTGGTGACCTTCCAGCCGTTGTAGCCCTCGGGCGGGATCAGCATGGAGAAGTTGGTCTTGCCACAGGCCGAGGGGAAGGCGGCTGCCACGTGGTACTTCTTGCCTTCGGGGTTGGTCACGCCCAGCAGCAGCATGTGCTCGGCCAGCCAGCCTTGGTCACGGCCCATGGTCGAGGCGATGCGCAGGGCGAAGCACTTCTTGCCCAACAGCGCGTTGCCGCCGTAGCCCGAACCGTAGGACCAGATTTCACGGGTCTCGGGGTAGTGGACGATGTACTTGGTGTCGGGGTTGCAAGGCCAGGCCACGTCCTTCTGACCTTCTGCCAGCGGGGCGCCCACGGTGTGGATGCAAGGCACGAACTCGCCGCTTTCGGCCAGCACGTCGATCACGCCACGGCCCATGCGGGTCATGAGCTTCATGTTGACAGCCACGTAGGCGGAGTCGGACAGCTCGACGCCGATGTGGGCGATGTCGGAGCCCAGCGGGCCCATCGAGAAGGGCACGACGTACATCGTGCGGCCCTTCATGGCGCCCTTGAACAGGGCGTTTTCACCGGTCTGCAGCTTGGCGCGCATTTCAGCGGGCTCGCACCAGTTGTTGGTGGGGCCGGCATCTTCCTTGCGAGCGGAGCAGATGAAGGTGCGGTCTTCGACGCGGGCGACGTCGGAAGGGTGGGTCCAGGCCAGGTAGGAGTTCGGGCGCAGCTCGGGGTTGAGCTTCTTGAACGAGCCGGCAGCCACGAGCTGGCCGCACAGGCGGTCGTACTCTTCGGTGGTGCCGTCACACCAGTAGATGTCCTTGGGTTGCAGCAAGGCGGCCATCTCGGCCACCCAGGCAATCAGCTTGGTGTTTTTGACGTAGGCAGGTGCGTTCACCTGTGCAGCAACGTTCGACATGACAAGGCTCCAGAAAGTAAAAAACAGGGTCTCGACAGCGCTGCGTCAACCTGGCTCGGCCAGCTTGGTCCCCGGTCATGGCAACGCTCTCGACACCCCGTCGGCTGTGTCCGGTGGACGCCCGAGGGCGCTCGGCGGGAACCTCGTAGTTTAGACGATCGGGGGGATTCGCGGCTGCCCCCTCGTCCGTGGGGCGCCCAGGGCAGTCCCCCAGCCAAGGGCGGCAAGGCGTCACGGAAACGGCCATTTTTCGAATGCTGATACAACTGAGGACAACTGCGGGACAGCCATGACGAAGCCCTGGCTCGGCTGCAGGCACACTTTCGCCTGCGATTTTTCACCCTCTGCCATGCCCGAGACGACCGATTCCGCTGTCCGCCGCACCCTGCTGGCCCACGCGCTGGGCGCAACGGGGCTCCTGTGCGCCGGGCTGAGCGCGCCTGCCCAGGCCCTGCGCCCCCGCGCCGACAGCCCCGACGTCGCCATCGAGCCGCTGTTCATCGATACCGGCCTGGCCGGGCGCTGGGGGACGGCCATGCGCCGCGACCTGGGCTGGGCCGCGCAATGGCGGGCCGCGGCCAGCCGCCAGGTGCTCGATCAGTTGGAGTCCGGTGACGTCGAAGTCGGCCTGTTCCTGAGCCACCCCCGCGCCAGCTTCCTGGAAAAGGAAGGCCTCATCCACGACCGGCGCCGACTGGCCCGCACCGAGGTGTGGCTGATCGGGCCGGCCGACGACCCCGCCGGCATCCGCTCCGAGCGAGACCCGGCGCGCGCCATCGCCCAGGTCATGGCGGCGCGGGCAGCAGGGGTGGTGAACTGGCAGGTTGGCCTGCCGGGCGAACCTGCGGCGCAGCAAGGGCCAGACAGCCCGCTGGCTCAGCTCGCCGCGCAATTGCTGGCGCAGCCCATCGCGGGCCAGGCCCCGTCGACGGGACTGGGGGGCAAGCCCGCCGCCAGCGCCCCGACCTACCGCCTGGTGACCCAGGCTGCCTGGCTGAAACAAGGCTCGGCCGGAAGGGGACCCGCGCAAGGCCCCCAGAAGGCTGCGAGCGGCAAAGGCACGCAGGCCCCGACCGATGCCACCCGAATCTGGATCCAGGGCCACCCGGCCCTGGTGCTGCACGCGGAGGTCGCGCGATCCTTTCGCGGCAAGCACCCCGGCGGCCGACTGCTGGTCGATTGGCTGGACCGCCCGCTGGCCCGCAACGCACTGCGTGGCGCCGCGGGCTGGCTTGGCGTGAAAGGCTGAGGATGTCGGCGGCTGCCCTGTCCGCGATGTGGGTGAGCTTGCAACTGGCCACCCTGGTCATGCTGATCGCCACGCCCATGGCGGTTGCCTTGGCATGGTGGATGGCCCGGGAAAGCTGGCCGGGCAAGGCGCTGCTCGACGCCGTCATCCTGCTGCCGCTGGGCCTGCCACCCGCGGTGATCGGTTTCTGGCTGGTGGCGGGTCTGGGCGAACAGGGGGCGTGGGGCCACTGGCTGCACCATGACCTGGGTTGGACCTTGCCGATCTACCCGATCGGCGCCATCCTGGCTGCGTGTGCGATGACCGTGCCCATGATGGCGCGCATGCTGCGCCCGGCCTTCGAGGCCCTCGACCCCATGCTTCACCCCGTCGCGCGCACCCTGGGCGCAACGGGGTGGCATGCCTGGCGAACCGTGGCCCTGCCCCTGACCTTGCCAGCCATCGGCTCGGCCATGGCGCTGGGCTTCGCTGCCGCGTGGGGGGAGTCGGGCGCCGTGCTGGTGCTGGCCACGGCGTGGTCACCAGGGCCGCCACGCGCGGTTGGCTCGACCCTGCCTCTGGCACTGTGGCAGGCCTTGTCCGAAGGACGCTCCCATGCCCTGGCCTGGGAAGTGGCAACCCTCTCGCTGGTCGTGGCCACAGGCGCGATCCTGCTCAGCGAGGTGCTGCGCAGGCAATGGCTGCGTCGTTGGCGGGGCCACGCCCACTCGCGCTGGCGAGGCGAGCGGCCATGAGAGACCCCTCTTCGCGACTGCCACGCAGCCTGAGCGTCGACTTGCACGTGCGCCAACCCGGGCTGGAGGTGCAAGCCCAGTTGCGCGCATCGCCTGGCCGTGTCAGCGCCCTCGTTGGCCGGCTCGAGAATGGGCAGCGCGCGCTCCTCGAAGCCGTGGCCGGGCTGCGCCCCGTGCTCAGTGGCCGGGTGGCCCTGGGAGCCGACGCGCTGTTCGACTCACGAAGCGGATTGAACCTCGCGCCTGACCGCAGGCGCCTGGGCTGGCTTGATTCCGATGCCCACCTGTTCCCGCACCTGACCATCAAGCAGAACCTGACATACGGCGCGCGCGCTCAGGGCGCGCGCATGAGCATCAGCCCTGGCATGGATGTGGCGTCGCTGGTGAAATGGCTGGACCTGGGCGCCATGCTGGAGCACCGACCCCACGAGATCAGCGCTGCACAACGGGTGCGCGCCGCACTCGGTCGCGCCCTGGCAGCGGACCCACAGGGTCTGCTGATGAGCGATCCGCTTGGGCGCGTGCCCGAACCCGACCGCCCGGCGCTCCTGGAGCGCCTGGCTCAGGTGGCCCACCGATTCAACCTGCCCGTGCTGATGACCACGCCGCGCATGGACGAAGTGATTTGCATGGCCGATGACGTCGTCATCCTTCATGACGGTCGCATGGCCGGTGCAGGCCCTGTGTCCCAGATCTTGTCCGACGTGTCGCTGTCCACCTTTCTGGAGGGCTTTCACGCGGGCAGCATCCTGGAAGGCACCGTCACGCGGCACGACATCGAATGGTTGCTCAGCGAAGTGGACGTCTGTGGTCAGTGCGTGGTGGTTCCCGCAGCGCTGCACCCGGTCGGCACCCGCGTGCGACTGAAGGTGCGCGCACGCGACATGAGCCTGCACCGCGAGGTGCCCACCGACAGCAGCAGCACCAACGTGCTGCGCGGTCGCATCAGCCAGGTGATGCTGGCAGGGCAAAGCGGCACCTATGGCGCGGTGAGCGTGGAGCTCGCGCGCGAGCTCGACGAGCGGTTGGACTTCAAGACCGGCGCGCAGATCTGGGGACTGGTGACGCGCCAGGCCATCCAGCAGATGAACTGGCAGCCGGGCGAGCCCTGCGTGGTCGGCTTCAACGCCATGGCCGCGCAGGTGACCCCACTGCCCTGGACGTCGTCGAAGCGAGGTTGATCGGGCGCGGGCAGGGCCAGCCGGGGCGACACCTGGACGCCGACGATTGCCAGCAGGTGCCGACCAGGGGCTTTGAGGCTGGGGTATCGTCTCGGCCCATGAGCGCCACACCCCCGCCACCCCAACCCGTCCGCCGCCTGCTGTCCATCAACGTGGCCCAGGCCACCCACGTCGAGATCCAGGGGCGCCGCATCCTGACGGCCATCGGCAAGCAACCGGTGAGCACCGAAGCCAGCCCCGCGCGCATCGAGGTCAAGCCCCTGGGCCTGGCTGGCGACGAGCAGGCCGACCCAAGCGTGCACGGCGGGCTGAGCAAGGCGGTCTATGCCTACCCGATCGAGCACTACGGCTTCTGGCAGACGGTGCGTGCACAAGCCGGGTTGCAGGCCTGGGGCGAGGCCCTGCCCGCCGGCTCGCTGGGCGAGAACCTGACGCTGTCAGGCCTGCTCGAGGCCGACGCCCACATCGGCGATGTGCTGCGCTTTCCCGATTGCACGCTGGCCATCAGCGAGCCGCGCCGCCCCTGCTTCAAGCTCGAGGCCAAGCTCGGCTTCAAGCACGCGATCAAGATGATGGCGCAGTCGGGCTTTTGCGGCTTCTACCTGGCGGTGCGCACGCCCGGCACCCTGGCCGCGGGCGAAAGCTACGAACTCATCCCCGGCCCGCGCGAGGTCAGCATCCGGGACCTGTTCCGCGCCAAGATGCAAAAGCAAGCTCAGTCGGACTGAGCTGAGCGCCCTCAGTCGTCGTCGGTCCAGCCGGCGAGCTGGCGTTTGAAGGCGTCGATCCACTTGCGAACGGCGTCGCGGCTGTCGAGCTGCTGGCGCACCCACTCGGGGCGCTGCAAGGGCCGCTTGACGACGGCCGCGGCCACGGCGGGCTTGGTCGCGTCGGCCTGCACCTGCAGCTCGGCCACCACCACGCCCTTGAGCGCGAAGCGGTGTGGCGCGCTGCCAGGCTGCTCCTGCAGCTTGAGCTCCTTGAGCTGACGGCGCAGTTGCGCCAGGGCCTCGTCTGGCTTGAAGGGCGGCAGCGCGAAGAAGTCACCGAGGTCGTCGCTCATGGGTTGCTCCTGGGTGGCTGCCGTGGCGCCCGTCAGCCGTTGGCCACACCAGCGGCCACGTGTCCGGCCGGCACATGCGGCGCGGCGTTGTTGACGTGGCCGGTCTGGTCGTCGAAGAAGAAGTCGGGCTCGAACTCGCGCAGGAACTCGCCCTTGGGCAGGCCGCCCAGGAACATGGCCTCGTCGACCTCGATGCCCCAGTCCATCAGGGTGCGGATGGCGCGTTCGTGCGCCGGCGCGCCCCGCGCGGTCACCAATGCGGTGCGGATGCGCATGCCGCAGGCGCCCGGCTGCTCGATGGCGCGGCGCAGGTCATGCAGGGCCTGCAGCAGGGGCCGGAAGGGGCCATCGGGCAAGGGCTTGCGCGCGCGGCTGACCTCGTGGTCCTGGAAGGCGTTCAGGCCGCCTTGCTGGAAGATGCGTTCGGCCTCGTCGGAAAACAAAACGGCGTCGCCGTCGAAGGCGATGCGCACTTCGTCGGGGTGGGCGTCGCCTGCGCGGGCCGCATGCGGCAGCACGCGCGCGGCGGGCACCCCGGCGGCCAGGGCCTGCCGCACATCGGCCTCGTTGGCCGACAGGAAGAGGTGGGCCTGCAGGGGCTTGAGGTAGCGCCAGGGGCTGCGGCCACGGGTGAACACGCCTCGCTCGATCTCCAACTTGTGGTGGGACACGGAGCGAAAGACGCGCAGGCCCGAGGCCGGGTCGTTGCGTGAAAGGATCACGACCTCGACACGCGCGTCAGCGGGGGCACCCGGCGTGTTGAACGCCAGCAGCTTGCGCACCAGCGAGAACGCCACCCCCGGCTTGGCGGGCACCTCGATGCGATCGAGCTGCAGGTCCATGTAGGCGCGGTCGTCCGAGCCTTCGAACAGGCGGTTCTCTTCTTCGAAGTCGAAGAGCGCACGGGAGGAAATGGCCACCACCAGGCGGCCGTCGAGGCTGGCAGGCATGGGCCCGAGTATGGCCCATGCCCGTCACTGCACAAAACCGATCGGCGAGCGCCTGGGCCCGCCGTCGGGCAGGTCCCGTTCTTCCAGCGTGAAGCGGCCGTCCAGCTTGGCGTTGCCAAACGCCGTCATCAGCGCGCGGCGCATCTCGCGCGGGGCCATCTTGGCCATGGCGCCCAGCACGCCGTCCGACAGCTCGGGGTCGAAGCGCTGGCCCCAGTCGTGGTCGGCGCGGATGCTGCGGTAGAGCTTGGCGGCGATCTTGCGCGCGGCCTCTTCATCCGGCATCTCGATCTCGAAGACGTTGACGCGGTTGAGGATGGGGTCGGGGATGGAGCGGATGTCGTTGGCCGTGGCCACCCAGATCACCTGGCTGGCGTCGATGGCCACCTCGGCGAACTCGTCGGTGAAGCTGCCGGCGGTGTCGTGCTCGAGCAGGCTGTAGAGCGAGCCCAGCGGGTCGTAGGCGTGCTCGCCACCGGACTTGTCGATCTCGTCGACCACCATCACGGGGTTGGCGTACTGGCCGTCGACCAGGGTCTCGAAGACCTTGCCCGGGCGCGCGCCCTTCCATTGCGAGCTGGCGCCCGAGAGCACCCAACCCGCCGTCATCGAACTCATGGAGATGAAGCCCATGCCCGTGCCCAGCAGTTGCGCCACCTCGCGCGCGAAGTGCGTCTTGCCCACGCCGGGCGGGCCCAGCAGCAGCATGGGGGTGAGCTCGAGCGCGTCGCGGCTGTCGCTGCACAGCGCGAGCTGGCGCTTGAGGTCGTCGAGCACCTCGTGGAAGTTGGGCAGCTCGTCGTAGAGGTGGTCCATCGCGGGCAGGCCGGAGGGCTTGACCTGGAAACGCTCGGAGCCCTTTTCGAGCATGCGCTCGTAGGTGGCGCGCAGCGATTCGTGGTCGCGCGCCGGCAGCTTGCCCAGCCTGCGCTCGACCTCGTCGAGCCGATAGACATGGCGCATGTGCGCGATCGGGATGCGCCCGCGGTGGCGCGACTCCCACTTGCCTTCGACGGTGTCCCGGCCAACCGGGACGAGATCGGTACAGCCACTCATGTCAGCCCTCCAGATCAAACCAGACCCTGCGTTCCACCATTGCAGCAAACGTGCCTGGCTTCGAGCCCCGGAACAAGGGGCATGACCCCAGTCATATCACCGCATCCATCCCTGTCACAGAGGGAAGGCCCGCAAATGAGGCCAAGGCCCTCAAGGCGCCCCGTGAAGTGCGCACAATGTCGCACCACGAGCCGCCACCTCTCCCATGAAGCCTTCGCTGCCCACCGTCCTGCGATCCCTGACCCAGAGCTGGGTGGGAGGGCTGTGGCTGCTGGCCCTGGCGCTGGCGGCCTACTTCTGGCTGCTGCCTGCGCCCCCCGTTGATGCCCCGGGCGTGCGCTGGCTGTCGGCCCAGCGGCTGTGGATGCACGACGTCAGCGGCGCGGTGCTCGCCGACCAGCCGGTGCCGGTGAGCCTGCCCGACAGCTGGAAGCCAGCCGGCCTGCAAGCCGCGGGCGTGGGTCGCTACCGGCTGGACTTCGAGGTCAGCGACGAGGTGGTGCGAAAGGCCAAGCGCGAACCCTGGTCCCTGCGCATCGACTACCTCAACTGCGTGCACACCATCTGGCTCAATGGCGAGCTGCTGCACAGCACCCTGCCGCGTCCTGGCTGGCTGGGCCTGCCCGCACCGTCGCTCATCGACGTGCCCGGCCGCTTGCTGCAAGCCGGACGCAATTCGCTGGAAATCGAGATCCAGGCCGTGCAGCAAGGCGGCATGTCGCCCGCGGTGCTGGCGCCGAAAGCCCAGTTGCAGCACGACCACGTGATGCTGCGCCTGCTCACGCGCGACGCGCTCATCGTGCTCAACCTGATCTGGATCGCCTTCTCGCTGTTCGTGGTGCTGCTGTGGTGGATGCGGCGCCAGGAGGCCGCCGCCGGCCTCTTCGGCCTGCTCGTGCTGGTGGGCGGGCTGCGCAACTGCCGCTACTTCATCACCGCGGACCTGGGGCTGTCGGTGGGGGCCGAGTCCTGGCTGTACTTCCTGGCCCATGTGCTCACCGCCTGCCTGCAGGGCTGGTTCGTGATGGCCCTGGTCGAGCGGCACCTGAGCTGGTTCAACCGCGCCTTGTGGGCGGTGGTGATCGGCTTTCCGCTGCTGGGACTGCTCGCGCTGCCGTTCGATCCCGACCTGCGCCTGACGCGTGGCTACCTGCAAGGCGCGCTGATCTTCACGCTGCCGCCTTCGATCTGGCTGATGGGCCAGTGGGTGCTGCGCGAAGGCCTGCGCTCGTCGATGCACGCCGGCCTGGCCGTGGGCTGGGCCGCCTTGCTGGTGGCCGGTGTGCACGACTTCATCTTCGGCCGCGTCATCGGCCTCGTCAACTTCAACCACTGGATGGGCTGGATGATCCCGCTGGCCTCACCCTCCTTCGTGCTGATGGTGGTGCAGCGCGTGGTCAAGGCCTTCAACGACATCGAGGAAGCCAACCAGCAGCTCGAGCACAAGGTCGAGGTGCGCACGCGCGAGCTGGCCGCGGCCAACGCCGCCAAGAGCCACTTCCTGGCCTCGGCCAGCCACGACCTGCGCCAGCCGGTGGCCGCCATCGGCCTGATCACCGACCTGTTGCGCGTGCAAGTGACCGACCCGAAGGTGCGCGGCCTCGCCGACCGGCTGACCCGCGCGGTGCGCTCGATGGAAAGCCTGCTCAAGGGCCTGCTCGACCTCTCGCGGCTGGACTCGGGCACGGTGGAAGTGCAGCGCCAGCGCGTGCAGCTTCAGACCCTGCTCGATGCCGTGGCCTCGCACGAAGCCGAGGCCGCCCGTCAGAAGGGCCTGCAACTGCGCGTGCGCCGCACGCATGCCATCGCCTGGACCGACCCGGTGCTGCTCGAGCAGGTGTTGCGCAACCTGGTGGGCAACGCCATCCGGCACACGCAGCAAGGCGGGGTGTTGGTGGGGGTGAGGCACCGTGGCGGCCCGGCAGGCGTGTGGGAAGTGCAGGTCTGGGACACCGGCCCCGGGATCCGCCCGGAAGACCAGCCGCGCATCTTCGAGGCCTTCGTGCAACTGGGCAACCCAGGGCGCGAGCGTTCACAGGGCCTGGGCCTGGGCCTGGCCATCGTGCAGCGCGCCGCTCACCTGTTGCAGCACCCGCTGCGCGTGCAATCGCAGGTGGGCCGCGGCTCGTGCTTCACCGTGAGCCTGCCGTCGGCCAGTCAAACCATCGGTACCGCGTCGGCAGCGCCGCCGAACAGCGAGCCTGCCCGGCTCGATGGCCGTCGCGTGCTCGTGGTCGAAGACGACGAAGCGCTCGGCGAAAGCCTGGTGCTTTGGCTGCGCAGTTGGGGGCTCGACGCCGTGGCCGGGCGCAGCCTGGGCTGGGTGCGCGCCCAGGCGCCGCAGCACTGGGACATGGTGGTGTCCGATCACCGCCTGCCCGACGGCAACGGGCGCGATGTCATCGGGCACCTGAGACGGCACCAACCGGGCCTGCCAGGCCTGATCATCACAGGCGACACTTCGCCACAGCAACTGGCCGAACTCGCTGCCAGCGGCCTGCCTGTGCTGCACAAACCTTTTCGCGCCGAAGATTTGCGGGACCTGCTCTCGCAGGGCATGTCCCGCTCAAGTCCGCCAAGCGCGCGCTGAGCGGTTGGACTCAGTTCGGTCGCGCGAGGGTGACGCCTGCCCGCGCCACGGCCACCACGGCCTGGGTGCGGCTGCTGACCTTGAGCTTGCGGAAGATCGCCGACAGGTGCGTCTTGACCGTCGATTCGGACAGCGACAGCACGCGGCAGATCTCTTTGTTGGGTTTGCCTTCGACCAGCAGGCGCAGCACGTCGAGCTGGCGGCCGGACAAACCCAGCGTGGCGCCGGGCCCCACGGGTTCGTCGCGAAGGCCGTCGTCGTCCTGGGCCAGGGGCTCGTCCGCGGCCACGGCGTCGGTGGGCAGGGGCGGCAGGTAGACACCCCCCGACAGCACCCGGTGCAGCGCCTCCTGCATGACCGAGGCTTCCACCGTCTTGGGGATGAAACCGGAGGCACCCAGGTCGATGGCCGCCACGATGGTGCCGGGCCGGTCGTCAGCAGACAGCACCACCACCGGCAGGTGCGGCGCCATCTCGCGCCACTCGCTGAGCGTGCCCAAGCCCTGCCGGTCGGCCAGGCCCAGGTCCAGCAGCACCAGACCGACATCGGGGTGCTGCGCCAACGTCCCCAAGGCATCACGCAAGCTGCCGGCTTCCAACACCTCGGCCCCGCCGTGCTCGGCCAGGTCAAGGCGATGCTGGATGAGCAGGCTCAGCCCATCGCGGAACAGGGGGTGGTCGTCGATCAGCAGCAACTTCATGGCATCGATCGTACGCGATTCAAACTGATACAAATGGATGAATCGCGCCACCCCCGACACACTCAGCTGCGGGGGAGCGGTTTTACGTCACGTCCCGCATCGTGGCAGGAAGCTCACTTCACCCAGGTGTTCATCTGCATGATCGGCAGCATCACCGACATCACGATGAGCATCACCACCAGGCCCATCACGACGATGAGCAGGGGCTCGAGCACGGTGGCGATGGCCAGCGCGCGGCGCTGCACCTCGCCCGAGAGCTGCACCGCGGCGCGCTGCAGCATCAGCGGCAACTGGCCGGTCTGCTCACCCAGTCGGGCGAACATCGACAGCAGGCCCGGGAAGCGTTTCTTGGCCGCGATGGCCGAGGCCAGCGGCGCGCCCTCGCGCACCTGAACCAGCGCGTCCATGGCGTCGGCGCGCATGGCGCGGTTCGACAGCGTCTCGGCCGCGGCCTGCAGCGCCTTGAGGATGGGCACGCCCGAGCCAGCCAGCATGGCCAGCGTGCCCGCGAAACGCGCGGCGTTGTAGCCGCGCGCCAGCCGACCGATGATGGGCAACTCCAGCCAGAAGGCGTCGAACTTCTGGCGGAAGGCTTCGTCGCGCAGCGCCACCAGCAGACCGGCACCACCGCCGAACAGACCCAGCGCCAGCAGCCAGCCCCAGTTGCGCATGAAGGCGCTCAGGCCCAACATGAACTGGGTGAGGAAGGGCAGTGCCCGTTTGCTGCTGGAGAACACCTGCGCCACCTGCGGCACCACGAACACCAGCAGGGCCACCACGATGACCACGGCAAACAGCGAGACGATGGCCGGGTACAGCGTGGCACCGATCAGCTTGGATTTGAGCGCCTGCTGCTCTTCGAGGTCGTTGGCGAGCTTGTCGAGCACGCCGCCGAGCTGGCCGCTTTGCTCGCCCGCTGCCACCACGCCGCAATAGACCTCGTCGAACTCGCGGGGCGAGCCCACCAGGGCGCGGGCAAAGGGCGAGCCAGCGTTGACCTCGGCGCGCAGGTGCGCCACCAGCTCGCGCTGACGGGGGTCTTCGGCTTCATCGGCCAGGGCAGTCAGCGCGCGCTCGAGCGGCAGGCCGGCCACCACCAGGCCCGAGAGCTGGCGCGTCCACACGGCCAGCTCGGAGGAATTGAAAACGCGCCGAGTGAACAGCTTGGTCGAAGTGCTCTGCTCGCCTTCGGCCACCTGCACCGGCATGACCTTGAGCGGCACCATGTGCTGGGTGCGCAGCTGGGCGCGCGCGGCCTTGGGGTTGTCGGCATCGACCAGGCCGTTGACGGTCTTGCCGGTGGCGTCCAGGGCTTCGAAGCGGAAGGCGGGCATGGCGGTCTTTCAGGTCTGGGCTGGCGTGCGAGCGGTCATTCCCGCGTCACGCGCAAGACCTCTTCGAGCGAGGTCACGCCTTCGGCCACCAGGCGGTCGCCGTCTTCGCGCATGGTCTTCATGCCGCTGAGCTGGGCCACCTCGAACAGCTTGGACTCGGCCGCCTGCTCGTGGATCAGGCCTCGGATCTCGTCGTCAGCCACCATGAGCTCGTACACACCGGTTCGGCCCTTGTAGCCGCTCATGCCGCACTCGGGGCAGCCCACGGGGTGCCACTTGCCCTGGTCGTCCTGGCGCTTGCAGTGCACGCACAGCTTGCGCACCAGGCGCTGGCCGAGCACGCCCAGCAGCGAGGACGACAGCAGGAAGGGCTCGATGCCCATGTCGGTCAGGCGCGTGACGGCACTCGGCGCGTCGTTGGTGTGCAGCGTGGCCAGCACCAAGTGACCCGTCAGCGAGGCCTGCACGGCGATCTGCGCGGTCTCGAAGTCGCGGATTTCACCGATCATGATCACGTCCGGGTCCTGGCGCAGGATGGCGCGCAGGGCCTTGGCGAAGGTCAGGTCGATCTTGGCGTTGACCTGGGTCTGGCCGATGCCGGGCAGCTCGTATTCGACCGGGTCTTCCACGGTCAGCACGTTGGTGGTGGCGGCGTCGACGGTGCTCAGGCCGGCGTAAAGCGTGGTCGTTTTACCGGAGCCCGTTGGGCCGGTGACCAGCACGATGCCGTGAGGCTGGCGCAGCAGGCGCTTGAAGCGGTCGAGCGAATCGCCGCTCATGCCCAGCGACTCGAGGGTGAACTTGTTGGCGTCGCCCTTGTCCAGGATCCGCAGCACGGCGCGCTCGCCGTGGGCCGAGGGCAAGGTCGAGACCCGCACGTCTACGGCACGACCGCCGATGCGCAGCGAGATGCGACCGTCCTGCGGCAGGCGCTTCTCGGAGATGTCGAGCTCGGCCATGATCTTCAGGCGCGAGATCAGCGCGGCGTGCAGGGCCTTGTTGGGCTGCACCACCTCGCGCAGCGTGCCGTCGACACGGAAGCGCACCGACGACGAACGCTCGTAGGGCTCGATGTGGATGTCGGATGCACCGTCCTTGGCGGCCTGCGTGAGCAGCGCATTGAGCATGCGGATGATGGGCGCGTCGTTGCTCGACTCCAGCAGGTCTTCGACCGCGGGCAGGTCCTGCAGCATGCGCGAGATGTCGACCGCGCTTTCGACCTCGCCGACCACCGCTGCGGCGCTGCCTTCCCCGGCCGAATATGCCGTGGCGATGCGCTGAGACAGGGCTTCGGGAGGCTCCTCCTCGATGACGTCGACCGCGTACTTGCGCATGACCTCGGACAGTGCCGCGGCCGAGACCGTGGCGCTGGCCCAAAGGGTCGAGCGCTCGCCATCGGATTCAAGCAGCAGGCCGTTGGCCCGAGCAAAGGCGTAGGGAAGTGGGTGGCGGGCGCCCATGGTCGTGCGGCTCCGGTCGGTCAGCGCGGGGCCGATGTGGCGGGGGCGACGGGCGCCGCTGGCACAGCCGGGGCCGGCACAGGCTGCACGCGCGGCAGCACCAGGTTCGGCTCGGCGGCGTTCGGGTCGTCCAGAGGCTGGCGCACCGAAGGCGGCACCATCTCGTTGCTGAGCTTGAGGGGCTCGATCTGCGGTGCGCCGTTCACGCTGCCCATCACCGTGCTCGGCTCGGGCTGGCTGTTGGCCTGCTTCTGGCGCATGAACTCGTAACGATCAAGCGTGATGGCATTGGCGGCCTCCTGGTCGCGCATCACCACAGGCCGCAGGAACACCATCAGGTTGGTCTTGCTGCGCGAGCGCGAGCGGCTCTTGAACAGGTTGCCCAGCACCGGGATGTCTCCCAGCAACGGAACCTTGGAGTCGCCATTGCTGAACTCGTCCTTGAGCAGGCCGCCCAGCACCAGGGTCGTGCCGTTGTCGATCACGACGGTGGTTTCGATCGAACTCTTGTTGGTGGTCAGGCCCTGGGCGTTGGTCCTGCTCGATGCGTCCACCGACGAGTTCTCCTGGAACACGGTCATGCGCACGGTGCCGCCCTCGCCCACCTGCGGGCGCACCCGAAGCGTCAGGCCCACGTCCTTGCGCTCAACCGTGGTGAAGGGGTTGACCGAGCCAGAACTGGAGTTGTTGTTCGTGTAGGAGCCCGTCACGAACGGCACGTTCTGGCCCACCACGATCTTGGCCTCTTCGTTGTCCAGGGCGATCATGTTCGGCTTGGACAACACGTTGCCATCGGCATTGGTCTCCAGGAAGGTCGCCAGCGCACCGAGGCTGTACTTGCCACTGCTGAGCTTGCGCGCGATGCCCAGGTTCAACCCGGTCAGGCCGGCGCCCACGGTTTCAGGGTCGGCGATCAGGCTGAAGAGACCCGGCACCCCGCCCTGGGACAAGTTGGTGCCACCAATGACCTGGGTGGAATTGCCCGAACCTGCGGCCCACTGGAAACCGACCTCGGCCAGCTTCTGCTCGCTGACTTCGACGATCATGGCCTCGATGTAGATCTGGGCGCGGCGCCCATCGAGCTGGTCGATCACGGCGCGCAACTGCTTGTACAGCGCATCGCTGGCCGTGATGATCAGGGAGTTGGAGCTCGGGTCGGCCTGGATGAACCCGCCCGTCGAAGGTTGGGCCGAGGCACCAACCGGCGCCGTGGCCTGGGACGATGCACCGCCCGACGACGCACCGCCGGCCGCGGTGTTCAGACCGGTTTGAGCGGTCGGCGTGGTGGCCGTGCTGGTGGTGGCACCGCCGCCAGGGCCCCCTGCAGACGACCCACTCCCCCCGCCAGAGGCGAACGCCGCACGCAACACCTGAGCCAACTTGACCGCGTCGGCGTTGCGCAGGTAGACCACGTGGATGCCACTGCCGCCCACCCCGGCTGCGCCCGGGCGATCCAGGCGCTGAATCAGGTTTCGCACCAGGCTCAGACGGGCCGCATTCGGGGCCCTCACCATCAGCGTGTTGGTGCGCGCGTCGGCCATCACCACCGCGCCGCTGACCGCGGCCGCACCGGGGCCGCCTGTGGCGCCACCACCATCGACCAGTTTTTGCACCATGGGCGCGATGTCCACCGCGATGGCGTGCTGCAGCGGGATCGCTTCCATGTCGGTGGAAGAAGGCACGTCCATCGCCGCGATCATCTGGCTGATGCGCTGCAGGTTGTCGGCGTAATCGGTCACCACCAGGGTGTTGCTGCCCGGGTTGGCGTTGATGGTGTTGTTGGGGCTGATGAGCGGGCGCAGCACGCCGACCATGTTCGCAGCCGACTCGAATTGCAGGCGGAAGATCTGCGTGAGCACCTGATCGCCCGCACGCTTGACCGTGCCGACCTCGACGGTGCCGGTCTGCAGTTTGGCCTCGGCCTCGGGCACGATCTTGAGCAGGTTGCCCACCTCGACCACGCTGAAGCCCTGGCCGCGCAGCGCCGCCAGGAAGTTCAGGTAGGCCTCGCGCGGCGTCAGGGGCTGGTCGCTGTAGAGCGTGATCGCGCCCTTGACGCGGGGGTCGACCATGATCTGCTTGTCGACGATGACGGCCATCGCGCGCGCCACGCCTTCGATTTCGGCGTTGACAAAGTTCAGCGTGACCGTGGCGCCGCCCTTCTTGACGGGAGCCGCCGAGGCCGCGCCCACCGTGAAGCCAGGCAGCAGGCCACCTGGGCCGAAAGCCAGGGCGAGGGCCGTGACCAGGGCGGTAGCGCGTGAGCGCGTGAGCAGGGGATGGGTCTTCATGCCTTATCCGATCGAAATGACGGAGCGGTCGCCTTGGCGACGCCCGATGATGTTCAGGAGGTTGTCCAGCGCGCCCTGGGTGGCTTCGCTGGCACGGGCTTCGCCACGGAAGCGCACACCCGAAGGCGTGACACCACCGCTGCCCGTCAGGCTCAGGGCCCCGTCGAGGGTGCCCAGGTTGAGTTGCAGTTGCCCTTCGGGATCACCGATGACGTCGAGCCGGTAGGAGCCCAGGCGGTCCAGCGTGGTGATGCGCGAGGCGACGTTGTCCAGCGCCACCTCGGCCTGGCCGCGCACGCGCAGGCGACCCTGGGTCCAGGCAAAGCTGAGATCGCGGGTGCTCACACGCAGCACACCGCTGAGTTGCAAGGTGTTCCAGGGCGTGCCCAGGCCACCGAGCCAGGCCGCGGGCCAGTGCCCAACCTCCCCAGAGGTCTGCAGCGCTTGACCGGGCAAAGGCTGGGTGGCCACACGCAGGATGGCCCCCGACCAGGCCGGCTGGACCTGGAGCACCAGCGGGGTCTGGATGCAGCAATCCTGCTGCAGGGTCAGGAAAACACCCTGCAAGCCCAGGCGCATCGACCAGTTCAGCCTGCCAGGCAGCGCCCTTGCGTCGCGGCTGCCGGGGCCGCCTGTGAGCACGGCGACGGCGTCACCACGCCAGATGGTGCCCTTGGCGTCGGCCAGCAGCAAGCGGCCGTCTGAGGCGGACACCACCGCCCTGGCCAGCCATGGCGCTGGCGCGTAGGCGATCAGGCCCAGCAGCGCACCGACACCCGCTCCCCACCAACCCCAGCGGCGGCCCGCCCGACGCATGTTTTCCCATCGGGCGACTTCCAGGGTGGACTCCAGCCAACGGGTGGTCAGCGCAGTCGCGCCCTTCATCCAGGCGGGGCGTCGGTTGAGGATGGGCAGGCCAGCCATGGTGATGCCTTCGTTCAACGCGGCGCCTGGGCCGTGGACAGGCTCAGCACGACGCTGCCGTTGTAGCGGCCGGCTTGAGCCTGTTGCAGGTTCGCTTCAAGCGGACGCGCACGCGCAGCCGTGCGGACCTCATCGAGCCAGGTGGCCAGGCTCTCGCCGGGCACGTCGCGCAGGGTGAGGGTGGCGCGGTCGCCTTGCACACTCAGCGTGGCGGCGGGCCCCAGTCGGTCGGAAGCCGAGCGCAGGGCGGCTTCGGCCTGGGCTGGGGGCACAGGCGGACGCTGGCGCAGCAGCTGTGTCTCATCGGCCAGCCGGCGCATCTGGTCGAGCTGGGCGTCAACCTCCTTGAGCTGGGCCGGCGTGATCGACAGGGTGCGCCAGGCGGGTCGGATGCCGACCAGCACCACCACCGCCAGCAAGAGCAACCAGCCGGCAATGGTCGCCATGCGGCGTTCACGCGGGGCCATGGCAGACCACTTGGCCTGCCACGCGTCACGCAGGGCCTGCAGCTGTTGAGAGGGTTGGGTCATGGGTGGGGGCCCTCGCCTTTCAGACTCGGGAGGCTCGGCGCACGCTCATGCGGCCATCGCCCAGGGGTTCGACTTCGACACCGGCGGCACTCAGTCGTGCGCGAAACTGGGCCAGTTCGTCAGGACCCCAGCCAGTCGGCGGGCTGAGCGTCAGCGCCGTGCCATCGTATTGGAGGGAGGCCGTGGGCCGCTCGGGCGGCCAAGCGGTCGCCACCGCCCCCATCAAGGCCTCGAGGTCGTTGTCGCCAGCCTGACCGGCAGCGGCACGCAGGGCCTCGGTTTCGCGCTGCATCTGCACCGGGGCATCGAGCACGGCGCTGACCTGCGGATGAGCCTGCTTGAGGATGCGGGCGAGCTCGTTGCGCTTGTCCTGCACCTGGCGCTTTTGCTGCCAGGCCCACAGGTTGAGGCCCAGCAACTGCACCACCACCAGGGCCGTCAGGCCGACCCGAACGGGACGCCACTGCGGGCTCATGAAGCGACGCCATTGATCGGACAAGGCGTGCAGCCCCTTGCTGCTGGGGGTCAGCTCGAACTGCAGCAGGTTCCAGAGCGAACGGGCCGACAGCAGCAGGTGTTCCCCCTGAGTCTGCACCGTCACGGCGCGGCCCAGCCAACGTTCGGCCGGCGAGGCCACCGGCGGTGTGGCGAAGAACCGCGCCTGCACCGGCAGCGGGTCGGGCAGCAGGCTGCGCGCCAAGCTGCCCGCCACCGGCCAGGTCGAAACCCCGTCGGCGGTGGACCAGGTCAGCAGCCCCGTCGCCACCGACTCGCTGCCTTCGACCGGGTTCGCGTGGGCTTCGTGGAAATAGGCCGTGGCTGGTTCGTCGGGCGCCACGGCGGGCACGACGCGGTCAACGCGCAACTTGGCCTTCTCCAGCGCCATGAGCTGGCTGGTCAGCCAGGTGTGGTCGCAAGCAGCCACCCATGCAGCCTGTCCAGGCTTGGCCTGAGGGGCCAGGGCCAGGTGCAGGTCTTCCGGGTCGTCGAGCAGGGCCTCTTCGAGCATGCCGGCCAGCGCAGCGCGCATGCGGGCAGCCGGGGCCTTGGGCACGGTCACACGGTGCCAGCTGAGGTCGGTCGGCGGCATCACGGCGATGACGCTGTCGGCGCGCGGCAGCATGTTGACCACGCTGCGGCCTTGACGCGACACCGACAGGCCGTCGGCACTGAGCACGTAGCTGTATTCCTTGGGCCCCGAGCTGGCAGGCGCGGCCTCGGCCACTGCCGGGTCGATCACCTGGCGGCTGCGGGTCGGCAGTTGGATGATGAGGATGCTCATGCCGGGACGTTGAAAAGTCTGGATTCGCTGGTGGAGTGCCCTAGCTTAGGCGCCGGAGCATTGTAGGAGCGCCGAAATAGCGCCCATTTAAGGATTGATACCCGCTTGGTCAGCGCACCACAAGGCCTCAGGGGTTGGGGGACGGATTGGCGCCAAGCTCCACCCCGGAGAAACGCCCCTGGTACTTGACCACGACGTCATTCGGGGTGGGACGGTTGACGAGGTGGCGCTGCTCGATGACGTTGTCATCCAGCCGCAGGCGTCCGCGAATCTCGAAATAGTCGCTCTTGACCGCGATGCGGCTGAAATTCCAGTTGCCAGCCCCCAGCACGGCCCGCAGCTCTTCGGTGCCCTTGAAAGGGTTGCGCTGGCGAGTCTGCACGATGCGGGCGGCCCGCGCCAGGTCCAGGCCGTCGATGACCGCCGCGATGACCTCCTTGGGAGCGGTGTTGACGTTGACCTGTGTCGGGTCAGGCAGGACGGTCATGTAGGGCCGCAGGCGCTCCAGCGTACCGGCATCCAGCCCCAGCCACAACAGTTGATCGGCCGACTGCGGCAT
Source organism: Burkholderiales bacterium RIFCSPHIGHO2_01_FULL_63_240 (assembly GCA_001770725.1). GTDB lineage: Bacteria > Pseudomonadota > Gammaproteobacteria > Burkholderiales > Burkholderiaceae_C > Aquabacterium. Next base: position 215,118 of record MERU01000007.1, on the reverse strand, counting down.
GATCGGCGCCTTGCGCAAGCCGTCCTCGCCGCCCAGCTTGCCCAGGATCTGTGCATCCTGTGACTGCAAGGCCATGATCGCCAGGGTGGCCTGCCGCATGGACTGCGCCAGCCCATCGGCCAAGGCTGGCGACTGCCCGGCGTTCTCGCACAGGCGCTTGAGCACCAGCAACTCCTCCGGCACGACGTCGCCGTCCGAGTTGACCAGGTTGCGCAGGTTGTATCGCGAAGCGGCGTCGTCGACCGAGCCAGAAAGGAAGGCCTCGGGCGCATCGGCATCGACCGTGCTGTTGTCGCCATCGACGGCCAGGAAGGTGGACAGCCGAGCCTCGGCCAGCGGGATCGCCCAGGGCTCGCCAAGGTGATCGGAGCCTCCGTTGCGACCGTCTTCGCGCAAGATCAGGCGCGCCCAGTCGAGCGCACCGGCCAGCACCCAGGTGGCCTGGGCGCGCACGCGCTCGGCGCCTTCGACCTGAACCGCCCGCCACTGCTGCCACACCATCGAGGCCGCGAAGGTGGCCACCAGGGTCACGATGACCATGGCCATGAGCAGGGCTGCGCCGCGCTGGCGCACCGCCCGGCCATGGCGCGGGATCGAGGCGGCCGGCCGGACACCAGGATGCGGCAAGGCGGAGAGGACGGCGGAGGTCAAGGTGTGGCGCGTCATGGCTGGGGCGACAGGATGATGTCGCGCGAAAGCAGTCCTGCCGAGCTGGAACCATCACCCAAGGTGAGCTGCGAGCGGATGGCTTGAGGGAGTTGTTCACGCACGATGTTGCTGCCGGCCACCGCATTGCCCGAAGACTGGCAGTTGCTCAGCGAGCCGCTGCGGAAACAGTAAACCTGCCACAGATCAACGCCGGTGAGGGCCACCAGCGTGCTCGGCTCGCGCCCTTGCAACTGCGAAGCGCGCCGCCAGTGGTCCTGCAACTCGCCGACGCGCGTGGTCTCGGGACTCGTCCAGCGCAGCAGCTTGCGCTCGCGCAGGCTCCAGACCACCACCTGCACGCCACCCGAGGCACGGCGTGTGAAACGCAGGTTGGCGCCATCGAACTGGAAGCCCCGCACGACCTGGGTGTCATAGACCTGCGCCATGTCGGCGTCCAGCTGGGTCATGACCGACTGCAGGCGCAGCGTGCCCTGCAGGTTGTCGTCGGCCACCTGGCGGGCGGTGCTGATGGCGTCCACGCCCTTCCAGGCGGCGCCAGCCAGCACAGCCAGGATGAACAGCGACACCAGCACCTCGATGAGGGTGAAGCCGGCGGACCGGCGACCGCGCACGGCCGCGAGGCGAAAGGAACGCATGGGGTTCATCGCTTCGACCATCGCTCAGAACCGCGAGACCACGGTCGAGAGTTTGACGATGGGCTGCTTGTCCTCGTCAAAGACCTCGGCATCGACCCGGCGGAAATTGATGTTGGGCGTCGGCCGCACGACCATGTGCCCGGGCAACTGCCGCCCCAGCTGATTGCAGGTGAAGTCGCTGTCTCCCACGGGGGGGTAGGTGCGGCTCAGGCGCAAGCTGGTGAGCTGGTTCTCGGCACACCACTGTGCACGGGTGAGGTCGGCCATGCGCTGCGCGTTGAGCGTGAGCCCTCCTGCGGCCTTCATGCCTGCGGTCAGCGTGACGGCCACGATGGCCAGGGCCACCAGCACCTCGATGAGTGTCATGCCATGGTTGCGCATGGGATGCAGCGCGGGTGTCTTCATCGCCTCACCGCCTGCTGGGCCGCCGCGGCGGCTTCTTCGCCAGTGGGTTGAATGACCTGGAAGGCCCCCAGGCCATCGGTGCCGATCACCAGCTGGCGGTCTTCGAGGCGCAGCACCAGGCTCTGCGCGCCGATCACCGGCTCGGGCCCGAGCACGATGCTGCGCCCGCCCACCACCTCGGCACGCACCTCGGGAGTCAGCCATCGCAGAGGCGGCATCAGCACTGGCGGCAGGCCGATGAACTGGTAGTCCGCCTCGTCGCCCTTGGACTGAGGCACCCACAAGACGGTGAGCGCACCGGAGCGCGCCTGCATGCGGGCGGACTCGAGGATGGCGACCAGGCGTGCGGCCTCGCGCTCGAGTCGGGTGCTGGAAGGGTCGGGCACGGCGAAACTCACGACCGAGACGGTGATGGCGATCATGGCCACCACCACCATGAGCTCGAGCAGGGTGAAACCACGCACCACCGAGCGGCGCGCGCGGCTGATCCGGCGGCCAGCCGGGCGGGCCGTCAAGCTGGCCGGCGGCGAATCACTGCCAGGAACCGATGTCGGCATCCCGGCCTTCGCCACCGCTCTGACCATCGGCGCCGAAGCTGAAAACATCGACCTGCCCCTTCACACCTGGGTTGACGTACTGGTACGGGTTGCCCCATGGATCGGAGGGCAGCTTCTCCAGGTAGGGTTTCCAGTTGTTGGGGATGGGCCCGGCCGTGGGCTTGGCCACCAGGGCCTGCAGGCCCTGCTCGCCGGTCGGGAAGCGCTGGTTGTCGAGTTTGTAAAGCTTGAGCGACTGCATCAGGTTGCTGATGTCGGTGCGGGCGGCGGTCACGCGGGCGTCGTCGGCGCGGTCGAGCACGTTGGGCACGATCAGGGCGGCCAGCAGGCCGATGATGACCAGCACCACCATCAACTCGATCAGGGTGAAGCCACGCTGCACGGCGCGGGCCCAGCGGGAGGGGCGACGGGGGGCGCCAAGGGGTCGTGAGGTGCGCTCAAACATCTTCATCATCCGGTTTCATCTTCAAGGGTCAGGGGTGGGCTCGCGTCACGACGGGCGCGGCATCGACCAAGGGCGCCAGCATGCCCGAGGCTTCGGCGCCACCGATGCGGGAACAACCCGAGGAAGGACCACCTGTTCGCGGTGCACGATGCGCGCCTCAGCCATCATAATGCGCCCACCATGGCATCACGCATCGCTGCACTCCTGATCTGGGCCGCCGTCGCCGCCAGCCTCGCCTATTGGGGCCTGCGCTGGTTCGCCCCGCCCGTCGGCGTTCCCCACAACGCCGCGCCTGTCACGCTCGAGACCGGCGTGCGCGGGGACATCCAGCGCCTGCTGACCGGCCCGGTGCGCACAGAAGGCCCGCAGGCCAACCCCAGCGCTGCCTCGGCCCTGGCCAGCCGCATCAAGGTCATCGGCGTGATGGCGCCCGCCCCGGGCCAGAGTGCCGGTGTCGCCCTGCTGTCCATCGACGGCAAGCCCCCCAAGGCGATCCGCGTCGGTGGCGTGGTCGATGGCGACATGGTCCTGCAGGACATCAGCCAGCGCAGCGCCCGCATCGGCCCGCAAGACGGCGCCAACTTCCTGACGATCGACCTGCCCGGCCTGCCGCCTGCAGCAACCGGCACCCTGCCGCCGCCCAGCGGCGTCACACAGACCTCACCGCCCGGCCAGGGCATGCCCGCGGGCTCGTCCATGGTTGACCGACGCAACCAGCCTGCGCCCCCACCCGAGGGCGTTGAGGGCGGCGGGCAGATGCGCAGCCCGGACTGAAGGCCCCCTTCTCCACCCCAATGAACAGGCCGCTCACAACCTGAGCGGCCTGTTTCATTTGGTGATCCGCAACGCTCGCCAGGACCGCGCCGCCCGACCGCGCCCGTTCAGCGCAGGAACAACCGGTAGGCCGGGTTGCGGGTTTCGTCGACGTAGACGTAGCCCAGCTTGTCCAGCACCTTCGGGATGCGCGGCACCTCGTCCTTGGGCACCTGCAACCCGATCAGGATGCGGCCATAGTCGGCCCCCTGGTTGCGGTAATGGAACAAGCTGATGTTCCAGCCCGGCGGCAGGCTGCTGAGGAAGGCCATCAGGGCGCCCGGGCGCTCGGGGAAGATGAAGCTGTAGAGCCGCTCGCCTTCGGCCAGGGCGGAGCGCCCACCCACCATGTGGCGCAGGTGGGTCTTGGCCAACTCGTCGTGCGTGAGGTCCACCGTGCGAAAGCCCTGGGCCTTGAAGGCCTTGGCGATCTGCTTCGACTCGCCCTTTTCTTTCGTGGTCAGGCCGACGAAGACGTGCGCTTCCTTGTCGTCGGAGATGCGGTAGTTGAACTCGGTGACGCTGCGCGGCCCGATGGTCTCGCAAAAGCGCTTGAAGGAGCCGCGCTCCTCGGGGATGCTGATGGCCAGCAGGGCCTCGCGCTCTTCGCCCACCTCGGCGCGCTCGGCCACGAAGCGCAGCCGGTCGAAGTTCATGTTGGCGCCGCAGTTGATGGCGATGTAGGTCTTGCCCTCGCCGCCATGCCGCTCGGCGTACTGCTTGAGCGCGGCCACGCCCAGCGCGCCGGCCGGCTCGACGATGGAGCGCGTGTCCTGGTAGATGTCCTTGATGGCCGCGCAGACGGCGTCGGTGTTGACCGTGACGATGTCGTCGACCAGCAGAGAGGTCAGGCGCAAGGTCTCTTCGCCGACCAGCTTGACGGCCGTGCCGTCGGAGAACAGGCCGACGTCGCTCAGGGTGACGCGGCCCTTGGCCTTGACCGAGCGCAGCATGGCGTCGGAGTCGCTCATCTGCACGCCGATGACCTTGATCTCGGGCCGCACGGCCTTGATGTAGGCGGCCACGCCACTGATCAGGCCTCCGCCACCGATGGCCACGAAGACCGCGTCGATCGGGCCGGCGTGCTGGCGCAGGATCTCCATCGCCACGGTGCCCTGGCCCGCGATGACGTCCGGGTCGTCGAAGGGGTGCACGAAGGTCAGGCCATGCTTGCGCTCCAGTGACTTGGCGTGCAGGGCGGCATCGGAGTAGCTCTCGCCGTGCAGCACGATCTTGACGTTGTCGCCACCGAAGTGGGCCACGGCGTCGATCTTGACCTGCGGCGTGGTCACCGGCATCACGACGGTGGCCTGACAGCCAAGCCGCCTGGCGCCCATCGCCACGCCTTGGGCGTGGTTGCCAGCCGAAGCGCAGATCACACCGCGGGCCAGCTGCGCGCGACTGAGCTGAGCCATCTTGTTGTACGCGCCGCGCAGCTTGAAGCTGAAGACGGGCTGCTTGTCCTCGCGCTTGAAGAAGACATGGTGCCCCAGGCGGCGTGACAGGCTGCGGGCTTCGTCCAGCGGGCTCTCGATGGCGACGTCGTAGACGCGGCTGGTGAGCGTCTTTTGCAGGTAGTCCTGGATGGTCAGCGGCTTGGCCGGGCGGGCGTTGCGCGAGGGCTTGCCGGCCGCCGATGGTGCAGTGGAGGATTTCTTGGTCGCGCGCGCGGTGGGCATGGGCAGGTTCCGGGTACGGTGGCGACCGCGATGGGCGGATCGCATGCAGAGCCTGAGAGTCTAGCCGCTGCGCTGACCGGCTGCGGGCTCCTTGGCGTTCCACGGCGCCTGGGGCTCGCGTCCGGCCAGCCCTTGCTGGTAGGCCCGCTGCTGGCGCCGGGCGATCGCCCGCCACGGCCCTTCCATCCAGGGCAGGGTGCGCAAGGCGACGCTGCCCACCACCGTGGGCGCCATCATCATCAGCGGGTACCAGGGCTGGCGCTGGGGCAACCCCAGGTTGTGCAGGCCCTCGGGCCCCAGGAACCAGCTCACCAGGCTGAGGTGTCGTTCACGGTCGAGCCGACCGCGCAGGGCCCGGGCAAAGGGGTAGGTGCGCTGCAGCGGCTCGTTCATCAGGGCACGGCCCAGCAAGGCGCTGCTTTCGTCGGGCGGTGCCTGGGTGACGAGGTTGCGGTACATCAGGACGCGGCCGGTGGCTTCGTCGTCGCACATCAGGTGGTCTTCGACGCCCACCAACCAGCCCATCACACGCCACAGGTGCATGACGGCATCGGCGTCCTCCTGCGCGAACAGCATGCCCGTCAGGCGCAGCCCCAACAGGTGCACGGCGCTGAAGGCCAGGTAGGTGGCCTGCATGTCGACCTGGTTGATGGGCAGGCCCAGCCACTGCGCGTCCCACTCGGGCGAGCGCGCCAGTTGGTCTCGCACCAGGGCGTGCATGAGCCGCACGTGCAGGGTCATGCGGTGGCCCGGCTGTCCTGGCTGCAGCCCGTCTTCTTCGGTGCAGGCCAGCCACCAGGTGGTGGTCTCGGCGATGCGCTTGTGGGCGCCGCGCTCGAGCGCGCCGGTCTTGAGCAGGGTCTGGTTGATGGCGCCAGCCTGGTAGCCCGCCATCAGGCCCGCATCTCGCAGCACCATCAGGCCGTGCTCGCCGGTGCCCTGCATCACCTGGGCACCGCGCTTGGCGCGCCGCCAGTCGACCCAGGCCGGCATCTGCCAGCCATGGGCCAGGAAGACCTTCAAAGCACCGGCCTCATCCGACAGGGCACCGGGGCCTTCGTGCAGGCCCTGCTCCATCAGGGGCCACGCCGTGGCTCGACCGACCTCGCGCATCCATGCGATGGCAGCGTCGGCCAGCGGATCGCCTCGGTTGAGGGCTTGGCCAAGGGCCGTCCAGTCCTGCTCAGACGGCTCAGGGTCACCGTCGATGGTCAACCTCAGTCGCGCGGCCAGGGCGCGCGCGCGATCGCGGTCGGCACCGTGCCGACCAGGCACGGGCTGCGGCGGTGTGGACGTGGTGTCCGTGGCGTGGGGATCCGATCCCCACATCCGGTCGTCGGCTGCGACACTCATGCCAGCCCTCCCCTGCGCACAGACGGCGCCATGTGTATGGGTGCAGGCCACGCGAACACGTCACCTTGCACATGGCGGGATGATGCCTGCTCAGATCGGTCGCGCCACGGCGGATCGACCCTTCGACCTGCGTTTGAGGGGGCTCGCCAAAGAAAAAACCCGCTGCACAGGCAGCGGGTTTTTGTGAGGGAAGCGATTCAGCGGCGCGCCGCGATCACTTTTTGCGCAGGCGGCGGATGGCGGCCAGCTGGGCCACCAGCTCCATCAGCTCGTTCTGGGCCTTGGCCAGGTCCAGGTCGCCCTTGGCGTTCTGAACGGCTTCTTCGGCCAGGCGCTTGGCTTCGTTGGCCTTGGCTTCGTCCAGGTCCTTGCCGCGGATGGCGGTGTCGGCCAGAACGGTCACGCAGTGCGGCTGCACTTCCAGGATGCCGCCAGCGACGAAGACAAACTCTTCTTCGTTGTTGTCGGCGCGCTGGATGCGCACGGCGCCCGGCTTGATGCGGGTGATCAGCGGGGTGTGGCGCGGCAGGATGCCGAGCTCGCCCACTTCACCTGGCAAGGACACCAGGGTGGCTTCACCGGAGAAGATGGACTCTTCCGCGGAAACCACGTCGACGTGGATGGTGGACATGGTGCTCTTTCGTCAGAGCGACCACACAGCGACCGGCATCGGCCGGCCGCCGCGCGTGCCGCTTAGTTGATGGCCTTGGCCTTCTCGAAGGCCTCGTCGATGGTGCCAACCATGTAGAAGGCTTGCTCGGGCAGGCTGTCGCACTCGCCGTTGACAATCATCTTGAAGCCACGGATGGTTTCCTTCAGAGGCACGTACTTGCCGGGCGAGCCGGTGAACACTTCGGCCACGTGGAAAGGCTGCGACAGGAAGCGCTGGATCTTGCGAGCGCGGGCCACCAGCAGCTTGTCTTCCGGAGCCAGTTCGTCCATGCCCAGGATGGCGATGATGTCGCGCAGTTCCTTGTAGCGCTGCAGCGTGTTTTGCACGGCGCGGGCCACAGAGTAGTGCTCTTCACCGACCACGTTCGGGTCCAGCTGACGCGAGGTCGAGTCCAGCGGGTCCACGGCGGGGTAGATGCCCAGCGAAGCGATGTCACGCGACAGCACCACGGTGGAGTCCAAGTGGGCGAAGGTCGTGGCAGGCGACGGGTCGGTCAGGTCGTCCGCAGGGACGTACACGGCCTGGATCGAGGTGATCGAGCCGACCTTGGTCGAGGTGATGCGCTCTTGCAGGCGGCCCATTTCTTCGGCCAGGGTGGGCTGGTAACCCACGGCGGAAGGCATGCGACCCAGCAGGGCGGACACTTCGGTGCCGGCCAGGGTGTAGCGGTAGATGTTGTCCACGAAGAACAGCACGTCGCGGCCTTCGTCACGGAAGGACTCGGCGATGGTCAGGCCGGTCAGGGCCACGCGCAGGCGGTTGCCCGGCGGCTCGTTCATCTGGCCGTAGACCATGGCAACCTTGGACTCGCCCAGGTTCTCCAGGTTCACGACGCCGGAGTCGGCCATCTCGTGATAGAAGTCGTTGCCCTCGCGGGTGCGCTCGCCCACACCAGCGAACACCGACAGACCGCTGTGGGCCTTGGCGATGTTGTTGATGAGTTCCATCATGTTCACGGTCTTGCCCACACCGGCGCCACCGAACAGACCCACCTTGCCGCCCTTGGCGAACGGGCACACCAGGTCGATCACCTTGATGCCGGTTTCCAGCAGCTCTTGCGACGGCGACAGCTCGTCGTACGCAGGGGCCTTGCGGTGGATGGGGGCGGTTTGAGCCTGGTCGACCGGGCCACGTTCGTCGATGGGCGCGCCGAGCACGTCCATGATGCGACCCAGGGTGGCCGGGCCGACGGGCACGGTGATCTGGGCGTGGGTGTTGGTCACTTGCATGCCGCGGCGCAGGCCGTCGGACGAGCCCAGCGCGATGGTGCGGACGATGCCGTCACCCAGCTGCTGTTGCACTTCGAGGGTCAGCGCGGAGCCGTCCATCTTCAGGGCGTCGTACACCTTGGGCATCTGGTCGCGCGGGAACTCCACGTCCACCACGGCGCCAATGCACTGAACGATCTTGCCCACTGTTTGCGTGTCAGCCATTTTTCGTTCCTTCAATCAATTCAAAATCTTCGGATCAGACCGCTGCCGCACCGGCGACGATCTCGGACAGTTCGGTCGTGATGGCGGCCTGACGGGTCTTGTTGTAGACCAGCTTCAGTTCCTTGATCACGTTGCCGGCGTTGTCGGTGGCGGCCTTCATGGCCACCATGCGAGCCGACTGCTCCGAAGCCATGTTCTCTGCCACAGCCTGGTAAACCAGCGCTTCGACGTAACGCACCATCAGGTCGTCGATGACCACCTTGGCGTCCGGCTCATAGATGTATTCCCAAGCATGAGTCGTCTCGCCGGCGAAATCACTGGCCTTCAAGGGCAGCAGCTGCTCGACCAGGGGCTCCTGCTTCATCGTGTTGATGAAGCGCGTGAAGCACAGGTAGACAGCGCTGAGCTCGCCTGCCGTGTAGGCGTCGAGCAGCACCTTGACGGGGCCGATGAGCTTTTCCAGGTGGGGCGTGTCGCCCATGCCGACCACGCTGGCGACCACGTTGGCGCCAATGCGGTTGAAAAAGCCTGTGGCCTTGTTGCCGATGGAGACCACGTCGGCCTTGACGCCCTGACCTTCCAGCTCCTTGAGCTGGTTGGTCACGGCGCGCAGCACGTTCGTGTTCAGACCACCGCACAGACCCTTGTCCGTGCTCACCACGATGAAGCCCACCTTCTTGCCGCCCGGGCTGGGCAGCATGAAGGGGTGGACGTACTCGGGATTGGCCTTTGCCAGGTTCGCCGTGATGTTGCGCACCTTGTCAGCGTAGGGACGAGCCGCAAGCATGCGATCTTGCGCCTTGCGCATCTTCGAAGCCGCGACCATTTCCATGGCCTTGGTGATCTTCTTGGTGTTCTCGACGCTCTTGATCTTGTTGCGAATTTCCTTGCCTACGGCCATGGTGCGCTCCTTTAGGCGAAGGTCTTCTTGAACGCGACGACGGCCGATTGCAGTTCAGCTTCAGCGTCCTTGTCCAGGGCCTTGGTCTGTTCGATCTTGGCCAGCAGCGCGCTGTGGCTGGTCTTGAGGAACTGGTGCAGACCGGCTTCGAAGGCCAGGACCTTCTTGACCTCGACGTCGTCCATGTAGCCCTTGTTGACGGCGAACAGGGTCGCGCCCATCAGGGAGATCGACAGCGGCTGGTACTGGGCCTGCTTGAGCAGTTCGGTCACGCGGGCACCGCGGTCGAGCTGCTTGCGGGTGGCGGCGTCCAGGTCCGAGGCGAACTGCGCGAAAGCGGCCAGTTCACGGTACTGCGCCAGGTCGGTACGGATACCGCCGGACAGGCCCTTGATCACCTTGGTCTGGGCTGCACCACCGACGCGCGACACCGAGATACCGGCGTTGATGGCGGGGCGGATGCCAGCGTTGAACAGGTTGGTTTCCAGGAAGATCTGACCGTCGGTGATCGAGATCACGTTGGTCGGAACGAAGGCGGACACGTCACCGGCCTGGGTTTCGATGATGGGCAGTGCGGTGAGCGAGCCGGTCTTGCCCTTGACTTCACCCTTGGTGAAGGCTTCGACGTAGTCGGCGTTCACGCGGGCTGCACGTTCGAGCAGGCGCGAGTGGATGTAGAACACGTCGCCGGGGAAGGCTTCGCGTCCGGGAGGACGGCGCAGCAACAGCGACACTTGACGGTAGGCAACGGCCTGCTTGGACAGGTCGTCGTACACGATCAGGGCGTCCTGGCCGCGGTCGCGGAAGTACTCGCCCATGGCGCAGCCGGAGTAGGCCGACACGAACTGCATGGCAGCCGAGTCAGAGGCCGAAGCGGCGACGACGATGGTGTACTCCATGGCGCCGGCTTGTTCCAGGGCGCGCACGACGTTCTTGATCGACGAAGCCTTCTGACCGATGGCGACGTAGATGCAGGTGACGCCTTGGCCCTTCTGGTTGATGATCGCGTCGATGGCGACAGCGGTCTTGCCGGTCTGGCGGTCACCGATGATCAGCTCGCGCTGGCCACGGCCGACGGGCACCATCGAGTCGATGGACTTGATGCCGGTCTGCAGGGGTTGCGAGACGGATTCACGGGCGATCACACCGGGGGCGATCTTCTCGATGGGAGAAGACAGCTTGGCATTGATCGGGCCCTTGCCGTCAATGGGCTGACCCAGGGCGTTGACCACGCGGCCGACCAGCTCGGGGCCCACGGGCACTTCCAGGATGCGACCGGTCGTCTTGACGATGTCGCCTTCGGAGATGTGCTCGTAAGCACCCAGGATCACGGCACCGACGGAGTCACGCTCCAGGTTCAGGGCCAGACCGTAGGTGGGGACACCAGAGGCGTCCGCGGGGAACTCCAGCATTTCGCCTTGCATGGCATCGGACAGGCCGTGGACGCGGACGATGCCGTCGGTCACGGAGATCACGGTGCCTTGGTTGCGAATGTCGGCAGCCGCGCCGAGACCCTCGATGCGGCTCTTGATCAGTTCGGAAATTTCTGCGGGATTCAGTTGCATTGCTTTGCTCCCAGTCTGGTCAAGGGCTGCTCGAAGGCAAACCTCGTTGACAACATCCGGTGGCACGGGGCCACCGGGGGTAGGGCGACTGTTCTAGGTTGAGGCCGGGCTCCGATTCAAGCCAGGAGGGCCGACTTCATGCGTTCCAGGCGGGCCTTGACGGAGGTGTCGAGCACCTCGTCGCCGACCACCACTCGCACGCCACCGATCAGCTCCGGGTCGATGTCGACCGTGGCTGTCAGCTTGCGACCGAAGCGCTTTTCCAGCGGCACCAGGATGTCGGCGACTTGTGCGTCGGACACCGCGAAGGCGCTGGTGATGCGGGCTTCGGACACGCCCTGACGGGCTTGCACGAGGGCTTGGAACTGCTCGGCCATCAGCGGCAGGGCCGCCAGACGACCGTTTTCCAGAACGGTACGCAGGAAATTGGCCACGACCGGCGCAAGAGCCACCTTGGCAACCTCCGTGATCACGCCATAGACCTGGTCTTGCGTGGCACGGGGGTTGTCGGCAAGGCCTTGCACCTGGGCGTCGCGAGCGACTTGCCCCAGGGCAGCGACTTGCGCCACCCAGGCGGATTGCTCAGCCTGGGGAGTGGCCTTGAACAGCGCTTCGGCGTAAGGACGGGCGATGGTGGCAAGCTCGGCCATGATCACAGCTCCGACTTCAGGCGGCTCAGCAGGTCAGCGTGGACCTGGGCCGAGACCTCGCGGCGAAGGATCTGCTCGGCACCCTTGACGGCCAGACCGGCGACCTGCTCGCGCAGGGTCTCACGGGCCTGGGTGGCCAGTTGATCGGCTTCTGCCTTGGCATCAGCAACGATCTTGGCGGCTTCATCGGAAGCGCGCTTCTTGGCCTCTTCAACGATGGCTGCGGCACGCTTTTCAGCGTCAGCCAGTCGTTGAGCGATCTCGTCACGGGATTGGGCGAGCTGAGCCTGGACGCTCTTGTTGGCGTTCGCCAACTCCAGCTTGGCCTTGTCGGCGGCAGCCAGGCCATCGGCGATCTTGCTTGCGCGCTCATCGAGCGCCTTCGTGATCGGCGGCCACACGAACTTCATCGTGAACAGCCAGAGGATCCCGAAGACCACGATCTGCGCGAACAGCGTTGCGTTCAGATTCACGGCTCGGACCTTTCTCGGTTAAAGGGGACGTTCAGTCGAGAAAGACCGATTACTTGGCCAGAGCGGCGATGAAGGGGTTCGCGAAAGCGAACAGCATGGCGATACCGACACCGATCAGGAAGGCGGCGTCGATCAGACCAGCCAGCAGGAACATCTTGGTTTGCAGTTCGTTCATCAGCTCGGGCTGACGAGCGGTGGCTTCGAAGTACTTGCCACCCATCAGGGCGATACCGATACAGGCACCGATGGCGCCCAGGGCGATGATCAGACCACAAGCCAGAGCGACGTTAGCCAACACCAGTTCCATGATTGCTCCTAAGAATAAAAAAGGGAGGTTGAAAAAGAAGGAAGGGGGAAAGAAAGAGGGAGAGAGCGAAGGTCAGTGACCTTCGTGTGCCTGACCGATGTACACCAGGGTCAGCATCATGAAGATGAAGGCCTGCAGCGCGATGATCAGGATGTGGAAGATGGCCCAGGCGGAGCCGGCGATGACGCCGAGGATCCACAGGCCAGCACCACCGGCGGTCAGCGCCGTGCCGACGGCCGCGCCCAGCAGGGCGATCAGCATGAACACGAGTTCGCCCGCGTACATGTTGCCCCACAGCCGCATGCCGTGCGAGATGGTCTTGGCGCCGAACTCGACCAGGTTCAGGAAGAAGTTGGGGATCAGCAGCAGGATGGTGCCGACGGGGCCGTGCGCATGGAACGGAGCGGTGAACAGCTCCTTGATCCAGCCGCCCACGCCCTTGATCTTCATGTTGTAGTACAGGCAGATCAGGAGCACGCTGATCGACATGCCCAGGGTGATGGACAGGTCGGCCGTGGGCACCACGCGCATGTAGGCGTGATGGGGATCGTGGCCAGCGGCTGCGTAGACGCCTTCCCAGATGCGGGGCAGCAGGTCGACGGGCAGCAGGTCCATCGCGTTCATGAAGAAGATCCATACGAAGACCGTCAGGGCCACGGGGGCCACGGCCTTGCGCGACTCGGCGCTGGGGATGATGCCCTTGGCCTGGGTGTCGACCAGCTCGACCAGCATTTCGACGGCGGCCTGGAAGCGGCCCGGCACGCCGGAAGTGGCCTTGCGAGCGGCCTTCCACAACAGGAACACGCCCAGCGCGCCCATCACCACCGACCAGAAGATCGAGTCGATGTTGATGTAACTCCAGTCCACGATGGCCTGGGCCTCGGGCTTGTTCTGCAGGTGACGCAGGTGGTGCCCGATGTACTCGGGCGCGGTCAGGGCATGTGCTTCAGCAGACATGGGCGACTCTCGTCAAATGTTCAATTTCTGGTGCGACGCTGTTGGATGAACAGCGCCACGGCAATCGATTTCAGGCACAACACCATGGTGACCAGCAGCGCCGCCCAGTCGATCGGGCGCAGCACCACCGGCGCCAGGACCAGCAAGGCCCCGGACAGACACAGCTTGAGGATCTCCCACACGAGCAGACCCCCGACACTGCGCCCCGCTCGCCGACCGAAGACGCCGCGCGCCATCAGCGCATTCGGCACGACCACCACCACCGCGCCGTACAGCGCGGACAGGAAAGCAGCCTGACTTGCGGCCAGCGCCCCCCAGGTCAGCGCGACAAGCAACCCGACCACCGCTTGCGAGGCCAGGGCCTGCCAGACGGTGAAGGAGGGCTGCCGTGCGAGCAGGGCTTGCGCCTCTTCTCGCGTCAGCGGGCTGACCGGCGGCAGGGCGTCTTCGTCCAGGTCGCTGTCTTCGAATGGCCTGCCCCTCGCCTCCGCCTGCTTGGCGCTCTGTGCTGAGCCACCAGACGGCTGCGTGCGGGAACCACTCATTGACATCACCGGATTCAAACGCCACCACGGCGTCGGCAAAACCTAAAGATTATACGCAGGACTCGAGGGCAGACCAAGCCCCCCTTGTGCAGTTCGGCGCAAACGGGGGGTTCAGGGGTCGCATCGACACCGCTCGCAGGCGGTTCAGACGGGGCGGTTCAAACGGTGCGGTGCGCGCACCGGCCTCAGCAGGCCTCAAACGCACGCCTTTTGACCCCACCCCTCCAAAACCCGGGGGGGATGAGACCACCCCTTCTTACTAATCGAGGGCGTTGCACACCCCTCATATAAGTGATCACCGAGGGCAAGCCCGGTGTCCGCCCAAAAGGGGGGGAGCGCATCCTCACCTCAACGTCAACGCGTAACGAACGCGTTACAAAACAGCAGTCAAAGTCGATGCCCGGCCCACCCGCCCGGCGATCGATCGCAGAAGCCACGCGCTTCGATGGAGCCTCAGCATGTCCACCACGGCCAGGAAAGAAAAAGTCAGCACCTTCTTCCGCCCGATCCAGGCGATCACGGTCACGCACATCAAACAGATGTACGAGCTGTATTCGTCGTTCTACGAAAACACCTCGCTGGACATCTTCCTCAACGACCTGAGCAAGAAGTCCGGCGTGATCCTGGTCACCCGCAAGTCCGACGACAAGGTGGTGGGCTTCTCGACCCAGACCTTCTTCGACATCAAGGTCGATGGCAAGCGCCTGCGCGGCATCTTCAGCGGCGACACCATCATCGAGCCGGCGTACTGGGGCAACAACGCCCTGGCCAACACCTTCTACCGCCGCCTGATCATCGAGCGCATCAAGCGCCCCTTCGTGCCGTTCTACTGGTTCCTCATCTCCAAGGGCTACAAGACGTACCTGTTGATGACGAACAACTTCTACAACTACTACCCCAAGGTCGGCGGCAACCGCCCCGGCATGGACGACCGCTATCGCCGCATCACCGAAGCGTATTGCGACGCCCTGTTCCCCGAGGCCTTCGACCGCGAGAACATGGTGCTGGACTTCGGCAACGACTATGTGCGCCTGAAGGGCGACGTGGCCGGCATCACGCCCGAGCTGAAGGCTGCCAACAAGCACATCGCCTTCTTCGAGAAGGTCAACCCCGGCTGGCGTCAGGGCCACGAAGTGCCTTGCCTGGCCGCCTGCGATTACGAGAGCCTGTTCCGCTCCATCGTGGACGTGCCCTGGAAGTGGCTCAAGAAGCACGTGCTGGGCACGCACAGCCGCCCGGGCCAGGAGCTGGACGTCAAGCCCGCCACCAGCCGCCGCGAGTCGGCATGGGATGACGGCAACGGCCAGGACGCCCAGGACGCCTTCGGGCGTTCCAAGGCCTCCTGATGGGGGCCGGCACCACCCTCGGACACCACCTCCTCCGCCTGCTGGTCGCCCCGGGGCGCCAGCGCTTCGAACGGCACCTCGGTGAACTGGAATCGGTCCAGCGCGCCCGGCTGAGTCGTTGGTTGTCCGCCGTGGCGCGCTCGCCCGAGGGCCAGCGCCGCGGCATCCGCGCGGACTGGTCGTGGGAGGAGTTCTCGCGCCAGCTGCCGCTGAGCACCTACCAGGACCACGCGGAAGTGATCGCACAGCAGCGCGCGCGCAAGCAGTCGCTGCTGATCGACTCGCCGGTGATGCGCTACCAGCCCACCAGCGGCTCGACCTCGGCGGTCAAGTGGGTCCCGTACACCAAGATGTTCCTCGACGAACTCGACCAGGTCATCACGGCCTGGGTGGGCGACCTGTACCGCCAGTTCCCGCAGCAAGGGCGCGGCACGCATTACTGGTCGCTGTCGTGGATCCCGACCGAGATGCGCAGCCAGACCGCCGGCGACATCAACGACGACATGAAGATGCTGTCGTTCGGCAAGCGCCTGCTGGCCTACCTGACCCAGGCCGCACCACAGGAGATCGCGCTGGCGCAGTCGTCGGACGACTCGCTGTTCGCCACCATCGCCTACCTGGCGGCCGACGACGCGCTGGGTTTCATCTCGGTGTGGAGCCCGACCTTCGGGCTGGGTTTGCTCGAGCAGATGTCGCATTGGCGCGAGGAGCTGTCGCAGGTGATGTCCCAGGGCAACTGGGGCCGGCGCGCCGCCTCGATGGCAGGCGTGCCCTGCCCGCGCTCGTCGCGCGCCGCCAGCCTGCTGCGCGGCTGGGATGGCCGCATGGACCCGGCCTTCTTCAAAGCCTTGTGGCCGAGCCTGGCCGTCGTCAGCGCCTGGGACACGGCCGCCGCCACGCCGTGGGCGCGCAAGCTGCACGGCTTCCTGCCGCATGCCAACTTCCAGGGCAAGGGCCTGTGGGCCACCGAAGGCGTGGTGACCTTCCCCTTCCAGGGCCGCTACCCGCTGTCCTACCTTAGCCACCTCTACGAGTTCCTTGACGCCAACGACGGCCAGACGCTGGCCGCCTGGCAACTGCGTGAAGGCCAGGAGGTGATCCCCGTGATGACGACTGGCAGCGGCTTCGCGCGCTACCAGATGAGCGACGTGCTGCGCGTCGAAGGCAGCCTGGGCCAGGTGCCCTGCCTGACCTTCCTGGGTCGCAACGACGGCGTCGACCTGGTCGGCGAGAAGACCAGCGCCACCACGGCTCAGGCGGTGCAGGATGGCCTGCTCCTGTCGGGCGCGCTGCCGGTGACCCTGCTGGCGCTGGACGAGGCCCGCGGCCGCACACCGGGCTATGTGTTGCTGGTCGAATGCGAAGAGGGCGTGCCGGATCAGCGCCGCCTGGCCATGCAGAACGACCTGGCCACCCAAGTGGAAAAAGCCCTGCAGGCCAACTTCCACTACAAGCTGGCACGCGAACTTGGCCAACTTCAGCACGCGGCCTGCGTCGCCCTGCCCCACATGCGTCAAATCTACATGGACCAGTGCCGCGAGCGCGGCATGATCGAGGGCAACATCAAGATCGAGCCGCTGCGCCACTGGCGCGGTGCGGTGCCGTCGATGCTGCGCGAATCGCTGGACGCCTGAAGACATTTCAAGAAACCAAGCTGCACCATGGCCATCACCATCCGCATCGGCACGGAAGCCGACAACCCAAAAATCCACGACCTGGTCTCGAAGATCACCATGCCCGGCCCGGCCGAGATGTGCTTCCAGCGCCAGCCGGACTTCTTCATCGGCTCGCGCGTGGTGGGCGACGAGTTCATCATGACCGTGGCCGACGACGACGAGCGCCCTGACGTGCTCGCGGGCCTGACGGTCATCTCGGGCCACGACATGTACATCAGCGGCAAGAAGCGCCGCCTGTATTACTCGGGCGACACGCGCGTGGACCCGTTCTACCGCCGCCGCGGCATCGCCTCGGCCTTGTTCGCCGAGCAAAAGAAGTTCCGCAGCACCGATGACCTGATGCACGGCATCGTGCTCAAGGACAACACCGCGCCGCTGGAAGCCGCCTCGCGCGTGCAGGACGACGTGCTGTTTCGCTACTGGGTGAGCCACACCATCGAGACCAGCTTCATCTTCGTGCGCAAGGTCAAGCCCCGCATCCCCGCCGGCGTGACGCTGCGCGCGGCCACCGCCGCCGACCTGCCGGCCATGCAGGCCTTCTTCGACCGCGAAGCGCCGCGCCGCAACGGCTACCCGCTCTACGACTTCGAGAAGCTGGCCAAGGGCGACCCGTACTACGCCGGCCTGAAGGTGAGCGATTACGTGCTGGCGCTCAAGGGCGGCAACATCGTGGGCATGCTGGCCGCCTGGAACCAGAAGGCCTACAAGCAGACGCGCATCATGGGCTTCAAGCCCGCCATCAAGGTGCTGCGCCCGCTCTACAACCTGTACGTGAGCCTGGCCGGCGGCTTCAAGCTGCCGCCCGTCGGGGGCGTGCTGAACTACCTGACGCTCTACAACGTCCTGATCGCAGGCGATGACAAGGCCATCTTCCAGGCCCTGATCGACTGGGTGATGGCCCATGAGGGACAGAAGTACGACGCACTGGCCACCGCGGTGACCCATGGCGACCCCCTGGTCGATGTGCCGCGCGGCTACAAGCGTCAAAAACTCATCTCCAGCCACTTCTGGCTGAGCTATGGTGACGATCCGCGCCCCGGCATCGACAACCGCCCCCTGTATGTGGAGCTGGGCCGCCTGTGAGCCCCCGGCCATGAAACCGAGTGACATGAAAGTTTCGACATGAAGTTGCCGTCGACCCTCCCCCATCGCCCCGCACGCCCCGGCGTGCTGGCGGCTTCGCTGCTCGCCTTGAGCCTGAGCGGCTGCTTCTTCGACGGCCAGACCGAGTTGCAACTGCCCGGCTACATCGAGGCCGACACCACGTCGGTGGCCTCGCCTGTCTCGGGCACGATGGCGCAACTCAGCGTCAAGGAAGGCCAGCTGGTCAAGCCCGGCGACATGCTCTACCTGCTGGAGTCCCAGCAGGAACAGGCCCGCCTGGCCGAGGCCCAGGCCCGCAAGCAGCAGGCCGAGGCGCAGAGCAAGAACCTGAGCAAGGGTGCCCGCCAGGCCGAACTCGAAAGCCTGCGCGCCAAGTTGCGCTATGCCAAGGCCCAACTGGCCCAGGCAGAGAGCAACCTGAAAAAGAGCGAGTCGCTGCTCAAGAAGAACTTCGTGAGCGAAACGCAGGTGGACAACGACCGCACCAACGTGCAGCTGGCCGAAGCCCAGGTCGAAGACGCCCGCGCCGCGCTGCGCGTGGCCAAGGAAGGCGCCCGCTCCGACGAGCAGGCCGCGGCCCAGGCCCAGACGGTGGCAGCACAAGCCGGCGTGGCCCAGGTCGAGTGGCTGCTGCAGCAAAAGCAGGTGACTGCCCCCGTGGGCGGCGTGATCCAGGAGCTGTACGTGCGCCAGGGCGAGTTCGCCACCGCCGGCAGCACCACGATGACCATCCTGCACACGGGATCGCTGCGCGTGCGCTTTTTCGTGCCCAACGACCTGCGCCCGAAGTTCCTGCCTGGCAACCAGGTCGCGGT
This sequence comes from Burkholderiales bacterium RIFCSPHIGHO2_01_FULL_63_240, assembly GCA_001770725.1. Lineage (GTDB taxonomy): Bacteria > Pseudomonadota > Gammaproteobacteria > Burkholderiales > Burkholderiaceae_C > Aquabacterium. The sequence goes on along the minus strand of MERU01000007.1, from coordinate 196,117 downwards.
CGAGATCTCCGGCTGCGACAAACCCGCCACGGCCCGCGTCACGCGCGTGAGCGCCCGCCCCGAGTACACCCAGCCGATGATGTTCAGCCAGGAGCTGCGCGACCGCCTGAGCTTCCTGACCGAGGCCCGCCTGGAAACGCCCGCAGGCTGCACTGCCCCCCCCGGCACGCCCGTGGGCGTGAAGGTGGCCGGCGTGGCCGCGAAAGCGTCCTGAACCCAGGCGAAGGACGCGACGTGGCCCAGTCCATCATCGAGGTGCGCGACCTCACCAAGACCTTTGGTGACAAGACGGTCGTCGACCAGCTCAACATGACCATCGAGGAAGGCCAGCTCTACGGCTTCCTCGGCCCCAACGGCTCGGGCAAGACCACCGCCATCCGCATGATGTGCGGCCTCGTGCCACTGACCTCGGGGCGCGGCACCTGCCTGGGCTTCGACATCGCCACCCAGGCGCCCAAGATCAAGCCGCTGCTGGGCTACATGACCCAGCACTTCAGCCTCTACCGCGACCTGACGGTGCGCGAGAACCTGCAGTTCGTCTGCAAGCTCTACGGCATCAAGGACGTGGCCGGTCGGGTGACCGAGCTGGTCAAGCAGTTCGCCTTCGACAACGAAGGCCGCGACAACCAGCGCGTGGGCACCATGTCGGGCGGCTGGAAGCAGCGCCTGGCCCTGGCCTGCGCGATGGCGCACCGCCCGCGCATCCTGCTGCTCGACGAGCCCACCGCCGGCGTGGACCCGAAGGCGCGCGAAGCCTTCTGGGACATCCTGCAGGACATCGCCTCGACCGGTGTGTCGGTGCTGGTGAGCACGCACTACATGGACGAGGCCATGCGATCGAACCGCATCGCCTACGTGCTCTACGGCCGCCTGCTGGTCGACGACGCGCCCGAGAAGGTGCTGGCCGCCGCGCCCCTGGTGGCCGCGCAGGTGCCGCTGCAGGAGGTGTTCCGTCACCCTCACCTGGCGCACGACCCGCGCATCGTGCGGCTTTCGCAGCAGGGCAACAGCATCCGCGTGGTGGCCCGCTCGCACGAAGACATCGGCTCCTGGGTGCACGACCTGGCCCAGCACGGCCTGCACGCGGGCACGCCCGTCGACATCGACGTGGGCCTCGAGGACGTCTTCTTCTACCTGACCTTGCAGCAGCAGGGTTCCATCACGCAGTTCTGAGGTGCACCAGGTGTTCCAGGCTTTCAACCGCATCGCCGCCATCGCCACCAAGGAGCTGATCCACATGGTGCGCGACCGCATGACCTTCGTGTCACTGCTGTCGGTCACCATCGGCTACGTGATCGTCTTCGGCTACGCGATCAACCCCGATCCGCGCCACATCCCGACCATCGTCGTCGACCACGACAAGAGCGAGTTCTCGCGGCTGTACAAGGCCGCGCTGCAGCAGTCGGTCTACCTCGAGATCGACCAGCGACAGCTGACGTCCGACCAGGCCAGCGAGATGCTGCGCAAGGCGCAGACCTCGGTGGTCGTCGAGATCCCGCCGGACTTCACGCGCAACCTGCTGCGTGGCCTGCCAGCGCAGATCCTGGTCGAGGCCGACGCCACCGACCCGGTCTCGCTCAACGGCGCCATCACCTCCACGGGCGAGGTGGCGCGCCAGACGGTGGCGCATCTGCTGCGCAAGGATGGCATCGAGGCCACCTTCACCGGCGAGCCCAAGCTCGAGGTGCGCGTGCAGCGGCGCTTCAACCCGCAAGGCGAGCAGACCTTCTTCATCATCCCCGGCCTGGTGGGCATGATCCTGAACGTGTCGCTGCTGGTGATGACGGCCATGTCCATCACCAAGGAGAAGGAGCAGGGCTCGATGGAGTTCCTGCTGGTCACGCCCACCGAGCCCTGGGAGATGATCGTCGGCAAGATCATCCCGACCTTCCTGGTGGGGGTGGTGCAGGTCTCGATCATCCTGGCGATCGCCTTCCTGCTGTTCAAGCTGCCGCTGACGGGCGACCCGCTGGCGCTGATCGCGCTGCTGCTGGCTTACGGCATCACGACGCTGTCGGTGGGCATCCTGATCTCTTCTGCGGCCATGTCGCAGATGCAGGCCATGCAGCTGTCGTTCTTCTACTTCCTGCCGTCCATCCTGCTGTCGGGCTTCATGTTTCCGTACAGCGGCATGCCGAAGTGGGCGCAGATCATCTCGCAGGGGCTGCCGCTGACCTACTTCGTGCGTGGCTCGCGGGGCGTGTTCCTCAAGGAATTCACGCTCGTGGACATGTGGCCGCACCTGTGGCCGATCATGCTGGCCGGGCTCGTGTTCGGGCTGCTGGCGGTCAAGAGCTACCGGCGCACCTTGAACTGACCCGCCTGACGCGACGGCGCCCCGCCCGAGCGTGAAGCCCGTCACGCCCCCGCCCAACGGCGCGGGGTGGGCGGTCAAGTCGGCGCGGATGGCGCCGAACTCCATGGCATCACCAACTGCCCCCGTGCCAACGGGGCACCGATGCCATGGCCTCGCCCGCCTCGCCCACCGCCTCCGCACCACCCGCCCGCGTCCACTGGCGCGCCTTCTTGCTGGGCACGGCCTGCGGGCTGCTGATGCTCACCGGGGGCTTCGCCTCCTGGCACGAACAGCGCCAGGTGCGCGCCGAGGCCGAGCTCCACGGCACCTGGCTGCCCTTGGTGGAAGCCGCTGGCGACCTGAAGTCGGACCTGGATGCCTGGCAGGAAGAGCCCGTGCCCTTGCTGGCCGAGCGCGTTGACGCCCGACTGGCGCAGATCCGCAAGTTCGCCGAGGCCTCGTCGGGCCTGGGTGGCGAAAACTCGGCGACCCACATCCTCGGCGACGTGCAAGCTCGTTGGCGAGACCTTCAAGCGGGCCAGTCTTCAGATTGGAACGGGTTGCACGACCGCCTGCGAGAACTCAGCGTGACCGGGCTGATGCAGAGTCAGCGCCTGGCGGACCTGGCGGCAGGCCGAGGCGCTTGAAGCGCGCATCGAGGCCAGCCCGATCATTTCGTCCCGAATATCCGATCGCCCGCGTCACCCAGCCCGGGCAGGATGTAGCCGTGCTCGTTGAGGCAGCGGTCCACGGCGGCGGTGTAGATGTCCACGTCCGGGTGCGCTGACTGCATCGCGGCCACGCCCTCGGGCGCCGCCAGCAGGCACATGAACTTGATCGAACGGGGGCGCAACTGCTTGATGCGCGCCACGGCCGCGGCCGCCGAATGCCCCGTCGCCAGCATCGGGTCGACCACGATCACGTCGCGCTCGGCCACCTCGGACGGCATCTTGAAGTAGTACTCGACCGGGCGCAGGGTCTCGGGGTCTCGGTACAGGCCGATGTGCCCCACGCGCGAGCTGGGCACCACGCGCAGCATGCCGTCGAGCAGGCCGTCGCCGGCGCGCAGGATGGACACCAGCACCAGCTTCTTTCCGTCGATGACGTGGCCGGTCATGGTCTCCAGCGGGGTCTCGATCTCGATGGGCTGCAGCGGCATGTCCCGCGTGACCTCGTAGGCCATCAAGGTGCTCAGCTCATCGAGCAGGCGGCGAAAGCTGTTGGTGCTCGCGTCCTTTTGCCGCATCAGCGTGAGCTTGTGCTGGACCAGGGGGTGGGAGATGAGGTGGAGCGTGCTCATGGTGTCGTCGGGTGGCGGGCAGCAGGTGTCACAGTGTGCCGGTGAAATGCCGACGCACGAAGCAGGACGCGTGCCTGCAGGGCAACTGCCTTCAGCGCTCAGGCCGCGGCGCCCTGAGGCAGCACCTCGGCCACCATGCGCGCCAGCACCTGGTCAAAGCGCTGGTGGAAGTCGTCGACCGCGGCCACGGGCGTCTCGCCCAGTTGCCAGCTGCAAGGCAGGCTCAACCGCCCGTTCATCTCGACGAGCACCGGCAGCGGCGAGATGCTGTTGACGGTGGGGGTGAGCTGCACCACGCGCACCGGCACGTCCGGCAGGTTCACGTGGTTGGCGTCTCCCAGGCTGGTGGCGTGGCAGCTGATCTTGGGGAACTTGCCCTGGCGCTTGAGTTGCACCCCGATGTGCCCGATCAACGTGCGCCCCAGCCAGGGCAAGGCTTCTTCGAGCAGGTAGGTCCAGCACATCTCGCGGCGGGCGTAGCGCTCCTGGCCTTCCTTGATGCTGGCGTCGATGGACTTCACGCGTTCGCGCAAGGGCTTGCGTGCGTCCTGCTCGATGACGAGGAAGGCGCCCACGTGGTTGCCCCAGAGGTGGCCATGCCCGGCCGACTCGGGGTAGTACTTGCGCAGGTTCACCGAGATGCGGATGACGGCGGCGGCCTTCGGGTCGTTCGGGGCCTGGTCGAGGAAGGTCTGGGCCAGCGCGGAAATCAGGAAAGTGTTGAGCGACACGCCCAGCTCGCGCGCAGTGCGGCGCAGGTCAGCCACAGGCGTGGGCACCTCGTGGTGGCGCAGGCCCGTGGTCGAGAAGTGCGTGCCCAGTTGCGTGGGCCACTGCTGGATGTTCAAGCTGGCCAGGCGGCGGGCTTCTTCGACCTTGTGGCGGCGCGAGCGCAGCACCTGGCGCGGCCACTGCCACCACTTCTCGGGCGCGATGGAGCCGATCATCGAAGGCGCTTCCAGCGCCATGGGCTCGAGAGGCTGGCCGTTGAGCCCGCGCAGGATCTGCTTGACCAGCTGCAGCATGGTCATGCCATCGCCCAGGATGTGGGGCACGCCAAAGCACAGGACAGGCCGCTCGGCATGGGGCACGAAGCGCGCGCGCAGGCCCAGGCCACGCTCGAGCGGCAGCACCTCGTGCACGCGCTCGCGGTGCCAGGCCTCAAGGGCCTCGGGGTCGTCGGGGTCCAGGTGGGGGTCGACCTGGTAGGCCAGCTCGAACAGCTGGTCGATCAGCGGCCCCTCGGGCAGGATGCGAAAGTGGTAGCGGTGCAGGCCCGGCTCGAGCGCGGCGCGCAGCTTGGGGTAGGCCGTGACGAGCTCGCGCAAGGTGCGGCGCACGCGCTCTTCGGGCACGGGCTGGTTCAAACGCAGCAGGTAGGCCTGCACCATGGTGCCGGCCAGGCCTTCGATGGCCGCGTAGCCGTGTTCGGATCGGTTCAGGGGGACGATGTCGCCGGTGATGACTGCCATGCATTGCATGCTGCCAGTTCAAGCGGAATTCCGGCTCATGGCTTGTGCGGATCTCCCCCCTGAATGAGCAGGCGCAAGGCCAGGCGAGGGCCGCCGCCTAAAATGGCCCCATGAGTGCTGCTTTCACCCTGCCCCCGCTGGCCAACGACCGCTTCCTGCGCGCCTGCCTGCGCCTGCCCACCGACGCCACGCCCGTGTGGCTGATGCGCCAGGCTGGCCGCTACCTGCCCGAGTACCGCGCCACGCGTGACGTGGCCGGCAGCTTCATGGGCCTGGCCACCAACCCGGAGCTGGCCTGCGAGGTGACGATGCAGCCCCTGCGCCGCTACGACCTTGACGCGGCCATTTTGTTTTCAGACATCCTCACCGTGCCCGACGCCATGGGCCTGGGCCTGAGCTTTGCCGCCGGTGAAGGCCCGAAGTTCGCCAAGGTCGTGCGCGACGAAGCCGCCGTGGCCGAACTCGCCGTGCCCGACATGGACAAGCTGCGCTACGTCTTCGACGCCGTGCGCACCATCCGTCGCGAGCTGTCGGACGCCAACGGCGTGGGCAAGGTGCCCCTCATCGGCTTCAGCGGCAGCCCCTGGACGCTGGCTTGCTACATGGTCGAAGGCGGCGGCTCGGACGACTACCGCGCCGTCAAGACGCTGATGTACCAGCGCCCCGACCTGATGCACCGCATCCTCGAGGTCAATGCCGACGCCGTGGCGCTCTACCTCAACACCCAGATCGAAGCCGGTGCGCAAGCGGCCATGGTCTTCGACTCTTGGGGTGGCGTGCTGGCCGACGGCGCCTTTCAGCAGTTCAGCCTGGCCTACACGAAGCGCGTGCTCTCGAAGCTCAAGAAAGAGCACGATGGGTTCCGCATCCCGCACATCGTCTTCACCAAAGGCGGCGGCATCTGGCTGGACGAGATCGCGGACAGCGGCTGCGACGTGGTCGGCCTGGACTGGACCATGAACCTGGGCAAGGCTCGCCAGATCACGGGCGACCGCGTGGCCCTGCAAGGCAACCTCGACCCCAACGTGCTGTTCGCGTCGCCTGAGCAAGTGCGCGCCGAGGTCATCAAGACGCTCGACAGCTTCGGCAAGCCCTCCGCCGGCAGCGGCCACGTCTTCAACCTGGGCCACGGCATCAGCCAGTTCACCCCGCCCGACAACGTCAAGGTGCTGGTGGACACGGTGCACGAGCACAGCCGCAAGCTGCGCGGTTGAGGCAAGGCTCGAAGGTCGTGCCCGCCTGACGGCCGGGCAGCGCCACCCGGCTAGGCCTCGTCCCGCGTGGCCAACAGCGCCGCCACGAGGATGAGGCCCCCTCCCATCAGCACCACGGGCTTGAGCGTCTCGCCCCCGAACCACACGGCCGAGCCCGCCGCGAAGACGATCTCGGTCAGCATCACCACCGAGGTGATGTGCACCGGGATCTGCGAAGCCCCGTACTGCATTGCCAGGTTGGCCGCGAAGAAGGCCACGCCCATGGCCGCTGCCAGCAGCGCCCAGCCCCAGTCGAAGGCCGGCCAGCCGGGCACCAGGCCCTGCGCCGACAACACCAGGCCCACCAGGGCCGGCAGGCAGACCCCGCCCGAGAACATCGCCAGCGCGCGCTCGGCCGAGCTGTGGTGCGCGGCGCGGCGCAGCATCACGTTGATGAAGGCAAAGCCCACGCCCCCGATGAGGCCCAGCCAGTCGGCCAGGCCATTGAAGCGCGGCCAGCCGCCATCGGCCGGGCTCAGCACCAGCAAGGCGCCGCCCAGCGCCAGCAGCACGCGCACCGCGGCCCAGGCGGTGATGCGCTCACCGAGCAGCCACCACGCCAGGCCCACGGCCCACAGCGGCATCAGGTAGAACAGCAGCACCACGCGCACCACCTCGCCCGTGGCCACGCCCCAATTGAAGGCCGCGTTGGTGACGCCAGTGGCCAGCGCCAGCATCCACAGGCCAGGCGTGCGCAACACCAAGCGCCACGCATCGCGATGGGTCACGCCAATGGTGAGCACGCCCAGGGCAAAGAACAGCAAGGTCGCCCACAGCGGATGCAAACCCATGTCCTGCAGGCGGCGCAAAGGCCACCACGACAACCCCCAGACGAAGGCGTTGAACAACAAACCCAGGTACGGCATCGAAGCAATCAGGAAAAGGTCAGCGGCGCTCGATCACCATGGGCTGGAGCTGCAGGGTCTCGCGCACCTGGCGGGCGGCCTGCTGGGCCTCCTGCTTCGAGGCGAAGGGCCCCGCCTGCAACTTGTAGTGCGGGGACTCGTGGAAGACGGCCAGCAGGGGCAACAGGCCCGAGAGCTGGTCGGCGATGCGCTGCTGCAGCTTGTCGACGCCGTCTCGACGGCTCAGGGCCGCGAGCTGCACCCAGAAGCCGCGGGATGCCGGGGTGTGGGCGCGCGCGGTGGCAGAGGTGTCGAGCGAGGGCGCTCTGGCCGGCGCCGGCTGAGCGGCCAGGCTGGTCGGGTCCGGGTCCAGCACCGTGCCGCGCTGCCAGGCACCGCTGCGGATCTCGTCGAACGTCAGGCGCGCGATCTCGACCTGTCCGACACCATGGGCAGCGATGTCGAGCTTGACCGCCGCCGCGTAGCTCAGGTCGATCACCCGACCCGGGTGGAAGGGGCCACGGTCATTGACGCGCACGATCACTTCCTTGCCATTGCGCACGTTGCGCACCCGCACGTAGCTGGGGATCGGCAGCGTCTTGTGGGCCGCCGTCAGGCCGAACATGCTGTAGAGCTCGCCGCTGGCGGTTCGTCGGCCATGGAACTTGTTGCCGTACCAGGAGGCGCCGCCCTTCTCGCTCCATTCGACGTCGCCTTGCAAGGGTTCGTAAGACTGGCCCAGCACCACGTAAGGTTTGTTAGGCCCGCCCTGGCGGATCGGCTCGATCTGCGGCACGACCTCGGGGAGGTCGGCGATGTTGGGCGGCACGCTCAGGGGCGGGCCGTCGCGCTGCGGCGATGGGGGCGGTGACTTCGGTCCCGAAGCGCAGCCCGACAGGACCAGGGCCAGCGTCACGCAGGCGAGCGCGCACCAGGCCGCCCAGCCAGCGTGCGGACGAGAGGCCGCAAAAGCCGCGAGGGCAGGTTGGTGTGGGTCCACAGATTGCATGGACCGCACCATAACCGATCCTCGCGGCACAATGTGCCCCTCCCCCCTCCCCTGACCGATCCCGCCATGTCAACCAAGCCCCGCACCGATTTCGACCACGCCTTCGAACGCGGCATGCGCAACCGCCGTGCCGCCCTGGGCGACGCCTGGGTGGACAAGTCGGTGGCCAAGGCCAATGCGTTCAACGCCGAGTTCCAGCACTTCATCACCGACTACGCCTGGCACGGCGTGTGGGGCCGCCCCGGTCTGGACTGGAAGACCCGCCGCATCATCGTCATGGCGGTGACCGCCTCGCTGGGCCGCTGGGACGAATTCGAGATCCACATGCGCGGCTCGCTGACGCCGGGCAACGCCCACACCCTGAGCGTCGACGAGGTGCGCGAAGCGCTCATCCAGATCGCCATCTACGCTGGCGTGCCGGCTGCCAACACCGGCTTTGCCAAGGCCCTGGGCATCATGCGCGAGCTCGGCATCGAGCCCCCTGCCCAGCCCGCCGACGACGCCTGGCACCCGGGCGAAGGCCGCTCGGTGTTCACGCAGACCCGCCCCAAGCTGCACGCCACCGTGCGCGAACCCCGCAGCGGCGAGTACACGCACACCGTGGTGCTCAGCCACGCGCTCGGGCTGGACGGCTCGATGTGGGACCTGGTGGCCAACGAACTGGCCCGCACCTGCCGCGTCATCTGCCCCGACACGCGCGGCCACGGTCGCTCGCAGATCCCGTCCGAGCCGCTGACGCTGACCGAGCTGGCCGCCGACGCCGCCCGGCTCATCGACGAGATCGCGGGCGAGCCCGTGGTCTGGGTCGGCCTGTCGATGGGTGGCTTCATCGGTCAGGAGCTGGCGCTGCGCCACCCCGACAAGGTCAAGGGCCTGGTGCTGGCCAACACCACGGTGGGCTACACCCCCGCCGGCCGCGAGGCCATTGCTCAGCGCATCGCCACCATCGACGCACACGGGCTGCCGGCCATCTCGACCGGCACCATGCACCGCTTCTTCAGCGAGGCCTTCCGCACCAACCAGGCCGCGGCCGTGGCCCGCCACCAGCGCCTGCTCGAAGCCACCGACCCCGAGGGCTACACCGCCTGCGCCGCCGCCATCTGCGAGGCCGACTTCAGCGGCAAGCTGCACAAGGTGCGCGTGCCCTCGCTGGTCATCTCGGGCAGCCTGGACGAAAGCCTGCCGGCGGACACCGCGCTCGCCCTGGCGCGCGCCATCCCGGGCGCGCAACTGGTGACGCTGCAAGGCTGTGCGCACCTGAGCGCCGTGGAACAGCCCCAGGCCTTTGCCGAGGTGCTGGGCGAGTTCGTCGCGGGCCTGTGAGCGCTGCACCCACCATGAACCCGGCCCAGATGGCCGCGGTTCAGCACCTGGACTCGCCCTGCCTCGTGCTGGCCGGTGCCGGCTCGGGCAAGACGCGCGTGATCACGCACAAGATCGCGCGCCTGCTGCAGCCCGGCGATGGCGCCGACCTGGCCCCCTCTCAGATCGGCGCCATCACCTTCACCAACAAGGCCGCCGCCGAAATGCGCGAGCGGGTCAAGGCCCTGATCGGCCCGAAGGCCGCGGGCAAGCTGCTGGTGTGCACCTTCCACTCGCTGGGCGTGCGCCTGCTGCGCGAAGACGGCGAGGCCCTGGGTCTCAAGCCCAAGTTCTCCATCCTCGACAGCGACGACGTCACCAGCATCCTGCGCGACGCGGGCGCCACCACCGACGCAAAATTGGCGCGCAGCTGGCAGTGGCAGATCAGCCTGTGGAAGAACATGGGCATCAGCAGCGGGCATGCGCTGTCCGACGCCGGCAGCGACGACGAGATCCTCGCGGCCAAGGTGATGAAGCTGTATGAGGAGCGCCTGCTGGCCTACCAGGCCGTGGACTTCGACGACCTCATCGGCCTGCCGCTCAAGCTGCTGGCCGAACACGAGCACGTGCGCCTGAAGTGGCAGCGCCAGTTGCGCCACGTGCTGGTCGACGAGTACCAGGACACCAACGCCACCCAGTACGAGTTGCTCAAGCTGCTGGTTGGCCAGGACGGCATCTTCACCGCCGTGGGCGACGACGACCAGTCCATCTACGGCTGGCGCGGCGCCACGCTGGACAATTTGAAGCGCCTGCCGCAGGACTACCCCAACCTCAAGGTCATCCCGCTGGAGCAGAACTACCGCTCCACCAGCGCCATCCTGCGCGCGGCCAACAACGTCATCCAGCTCAACCCCAAGCTTTTCCCCAAGACGCTGTGGTCGGACCTGGGAGAAGGTGAGCCGGTCAAGGTGGTCGAGTGCGACAACGAAGAGCACGAGGCCGAACGCGCCGTGGCCCGCATCCAGGCCATCCGCGGCGGCATGCTCAGCAACACGCAGCCGGCCGACTGGAACCAGTTCGCCATCCTCTACCGCGCCAACCACCAGGCCCGCGCCTTCGAGCAGGCGCTGCGCCGAGCCAACATCCCCTACAAGGTCTCGGGTGGCCAGAGCTTCTTCGACCGCGCCGAGATCAAGGACCTGTGCGCCTGGCTGCGCCTGCTGCTCAACAACGACGACGACCCGGCGTTCTTGCGCGCGGTGACCACGCCCAAGCGCGGCATCGGCCACCAGACGCTGGCGGCTCTGGGCGAGTTCGCAGGCAAGTGGAAGGTCAGCCTGTTCGAGGCCTTGTTCTCCGACTCGCTGAGCACCGTGCTCAGCCAGCGCGCGCTCGACGGCCTGCACGAGTTCGGTCGCTACATCAACGACTTCGAATACAAGGCCCGCCAGACCTACGGCGGTGAAGGCGCCAAGGAGCTGCTGCTGGAGTGGCTCAAAGACATCGGCTACGAACAGCACCTGCACGACAACGAAGAAAACGAGAAGGTGGCCCAGGCCCGCTGGACCAACGTGCTCGACTTCATCGACTGGGTGGCCAAGCGCTGCGGCGGCGAGATCGAGGCCGACGGCGGCATGACCACGGAGAGCGAACGCCGCAGCGTCATCGAGGTGGCGCAGACCATTGCGCTGATCACCACCCTGGCCGAGCGCGAATCCGACCAGAACGCGGTGGTGCTGTCGACGCTGCACGCATCCAAAGGCCTGGAGTGGCCGCACGTGGTGCTGGCCGGCACGAACGAAGGCATCCTGCCCTTTTGCCGCGACGAGCAGGAACTGACGCCTCAGCAGATCGAGGAAGAGCGCCGGCTGATGTACGTGGGCATCACCCGCGCGCGCCTGAGCCTGAGCGTGAGCGTGCTCAAACGCCGCAAGAAGGGCCGCGACTACGTGCAGGCCACGCCCAGCCGCTTCGTGGCCGAGATGAAGCTGGGCGAAGGCGGGCCGAAGGAAGACCCGCGCGAGAAGCTGCGGCGGCTGCGTGAAGAAATGGCCGCCAAGGCGCGCAATGCGCCGCCACCTGGGCTCGATTGACGTTGCGCTGGCGTCAGCCCAAAAAAAACCCGAGAGCCGGTGAAGGCCTCGGGTTGTGGAATGTCACCCTGAACGAGGTGAGTGGAGAGAAAAAACGAAACAAGCCCCTGTGAGACACCGCCCTGACGCGAAAGTTCCACAGGTCTGAAACGATTTGTATCGCAGCCCTGCAAAAAAGCAACAAAAAGTCGTCCGTTCACCCCGCCGCAAAGGGATAACACCTAGCCCAAACGGCCCATTCCGGATCGACGACAATCAGCCGCGCACCCGCCCCAAGGAACCCCTCATGGAATGCACGATCAACTGGCAGCCGGCCTCCGGCATGGCCTTCATGGCTGAAACCGGCAGCGGCCACATCATCAACATGGACGGCGCCCCGGAAGGCGGCGGGCGCAACCTCGCGCCCCGCCCGATGGAAACCGTGCTCGCCGGCACCGGCGGCTGCACGGCCTACGACGTGGTGCTGATCCTCAAGCGCGGCCGCCACGACGTGCGCGGCTGCCAGGTCAAGATCACGGCCGACCGCGCCGAGGTCGACCCGAAGGTCTTCACGAAAGTGAACATGCACTTCATCGTCACCGGCGTGAACCTGCCCGACACCGCCGTGGCCCGCGCCATCCAGATGTCGCACGAGAAGTACTGCTCGGCCTCGATCATGATCGGCAAGACCGCCGAGATCACCACCAGCTTCGAGGTGCTGGCCGCCTGAGCGGCTGAGCGCTCAGATGTGGTGCGCCGTGGTCGTCATGACCATGGCCGCCAGCTTCATCAGGCCGCGCACCGGCGCCGGCAGCGGCACCCCGCCGGCCTTCTCGGCGGCGTCGGCGTGGGCCACCTCGTCGTCGCGCATCTGGGCCACGATGGCCCGCGAGGCCGCATCGGCCGCTGGCAGCTTGTCCATGTGGCTGTTGAGGTGGGCCTCGACCTGGCGCTCCGTCTCGACGACGAAACCCAGGCTGTGGCGGTCGCTCACCTTGGCGGCCACCAGGCCGATGGCGAAGGCCCCGGCGTACCACAGCGGGTTGAGCAGGCTGGTGCGCCCGCCCAGCTCCTTGAGGCGCTGCTCCGTCCAGGCCAGGTGATCGGTTTCTTCGGCCGCGGCGGCCTCGAACTGGGCCTTGAGCGCCGGGTCGGTGGTGCCCCAGGCCTGCGAGGCGTACAGCGCCTGCGCGCACACCTCGCCGACGTGGTTGACGCGCATGAGCGCGGCCGACAGGCGCTTTTCTTCGGCGCTCAGTGCGGGTGCCTCACCAACGCCTTCCGGGCGCGGGCAGGGCCGCGTGGCCACGTGCGAGCCCAGCGAGGTGCGCAAGGCGTTGTCGATGCTCAGGATCACGCGATCGAGCGCGTCGTGGCGGATGGCGGAAGAAAAAGCAGGGTCGGCGCGGTTCATGTCGGCATCCTAGCGCGGCACGGGGCCCGGTGCATTGCGGCGGATCAGCCCATGCGCGACATCAACGCTGCATCACCGCTGCATGAGCCCGCGGCTCTTGGCGATCGACATCAGCAGCCCCAGCGCCAGGCCCAGCGTGACCATGGCCGTGCCGCCATAGCTGATGAAGGGCAGCGGCACGCCCACCACCGGCAAGATGCCGCTGACCATGCCCATGTTGACGAAGGCGTAGGTGAAAAAACTCAGCGACAGGCTGCCCGCCAGCAGGCGCGAGAACAGCGTGGGCGCCTGCGAGGCGATGTACAGGCCCCGGTAGATCAAGGCCAGAAAGCCGATCATCAGCAGGGCGTTGCCGAACAGGCCGTGCTCTTCGGAGTAGGCCGCGAAGGCGAAGTCGGTGGTGCGCTCGGGGATGAACTCCAGGTGGGTCTGCGTGCCCTGCATGAAACCCTTGCCGGCGACCCCGCCCGAGCCGATGGCGATCATGCCCTGGATGATGTGAAAGCCCTTGCCCAGCGGGTCGGAGGTCGGGTCCAGCAGCGTGCAGACGCGGTTCTTCTGGTAGTCGTGCAGTCCCGCCCATTTCACCCCGGGCTGGCACAGGTCGGACTGAAAGCCCACGATCAGGCTCACGCCCACCAGGCCGGCCAGCAAGCTGGGCACGATGAGCTTCCAGCTCAGCCCCGCAAAGAAGATGACGTACAGCCCCGAGGTGAGCACCAGCATGGAGGTGCCCAGGTCGGGCTGCTTGAGCACCAGGGCAAAGGGCAGCAGCAGCAACCCGCCCGCCACCAGGAAGTCGGGCGTGCGCAACTGCCCCTCGCGGCGCTGGAACCACCAGGCCAGCATCAGCGGCGCGGCGATCTTGGCGATCTCGGAGGGCTGGATGACGATGCCGATGTTGAGCCAGCGCGTCGCGCCCTTCTTGGTGATGCCAAAGATCGCCGTGGCGATCAACAGCACCACACCGACGGTGTAGAGCGGCACGGCAATCGCCATCAGGCGCTGCGGGGGCACCTGCGCCACCAGGAACAGCACCCCTGCCCCCAGCAGCATGTTGCGAGCGTGGTCGGCGAATCGTGTGCCGTGGTCGAAGCCGACCGAATACATGTTGGCCAGGCCCAGCAAGCACATGTAAAGCACGATGCACACCAGCGGCAGGTCAAAGCCCTGGAAGACCGGCTTGATGCGCCGCAGGATCGAGGGCTTTTCGAAAGCGATGTTCATGGCGTCCCCCGGGGGATGGAGGCGGTTGGCGCCGCCGAGGCCGCGGCCGCAGCGGAAGTCGGAGGCGACACCGGGGCCACCGGCGCGGAAGAGGCCTGGGCCGCCACGCCGGTCACGTCGGCGCCGAAGGCATCGGTGCCCTTGGGCAGCGGCACCTCCGAGGCCTTGCGGGGCGTGCCCACCGGGGCAGAGGCCTTGCCCTGTTGAACCAGCGCGATGTCCTCTTCGCTGGGGTAGATGCCCAGCAGCAGGTAGTCGAGCACGCGGCGCGCGATCGGGGCGGCGGCCATCGCGCCAAAGCCTGCGTTTTCGACGATCACCGCCAGCGCCACGCGCGGGTTGTCGACGGGCGCGAAGGCCTCGTAGAGGGAGTGGTCGCGCTTGTATTCATCGACGCGCGAGGCCACGTACTTCTCGTTCTGGCGCAGGCCCACGGCCTGGGCGGTGCCCGTCTTGCCACCGCTGAGGTAGCCGGCGCCGGCGAACACGCGCGTGCCCGTGCCCTCCTGCGTCACGCCGAACATGGCTTCGCGGATGAGGGCGGTGTGCTCGGGCTTGAGCGGCAGGGCCTCGATCGCTTCGCGCGCGGGGGTCATGCGCTCGCGCGTGACGATGTTTTCGATCTCCTGCACCACGCGTGGCTGGAAGCGCTGCCCATCGCTGACCACGGTGGACAGCGCCGAGGCCATCTGCAGCATGGTGAAGGTGTTGTAGCCCTGGCCGATGCCCAGCGAGATGGTTTCGCCCGCATACCACTTGCGCTGCTCGGGGCGGCGGTAGGCCTTGCGCTTCCAGTCGGTGGACGGCAGGATGCCCGTGACCTCGCCCTTGAGGTCGATGCCCGTCAGGCGCCCGAAGCCCAGCGGCGACATCTGTTCGTGGATCAGGTCCACGCCCATCTCGTTGGCCAGGGTGTAGAAGTAGACGTTGCTGGACTCGACGATGGCGCGGCGCATGTTCATCGCGCCGCCCCGCTCGTTCTCCGGGCTGCGAAAACGGTGCCCGCCGAAGACGAACACCCCGTTGTCCATGATGATCGTCTCGGGGCGGCGCTTGTTGGCGTTGAGCGCGGCCAGGGCCATGAAGGGCTTGTAGGTCGAGCCCGGCGGGTAGGTGCCGCGCAGCGCCCGATTGAGCAGCGGCTTGTCGGCGCTTTCGTTGAGCTCCTTCCAGTTCTCGCTGTCGATGCCATCGACGAACAGGTTGGGGTCGAACGTGGGCTTGGAGACGAAGGCCAGCACCTCGCCGTTGCGCGGATCGATCGCCACCAGCGCACCGCGGCGGTCACCATAAAGGCGCTCGATCAGGCCCTGCAGGCGGATGTCGATCGACAGGTGGATGGTGTTGCCCGGCGTGGCGGGGTTGGAGCGCAGCCGGCGCACGGCGCGGCCGCCCGCGCTGGTCTCGACCTCCTCGAAGCCGGTGATGCCGTGCAGCTCGCGCTCGTAGCTCTGCTCGATGCCCAGCTTGCCGATGTACTCGGTGCCCCGGTAGTTGGCCTGGTCCTCCTCGGGCCAGTCGTCCATGGCCTGGGCTTCGCGCTGGTTGATGCGGCCGATGTAGCCCAGCACGTGGCTGGCGAGCTCGCCATACGGGTAGTGGCGGAACAGGCGGGCCTGGATGTCGACCCCGGGGAAGCGAAAACGCTGGGCGATGAAGCGCGCGACCTCTTCGTCGCTGAGCTTGGTGCGGATCGGGATCGACTCGAAGCTCTTGGACTCTTCGCGCAGGCGCTTGAAGCGGCGGCGGTCGCGCGCCTGGATGTCGACGATCTCGGCCAGGGCGTTGATGGTGGCTTCGACGTCGTCGACTTTGGAGGGCGTGATCTCGAGGGTGTAGGCCGAGTAGTTGTTGGCCAGCACCACGCCATGGCGGTCGACGATCAGGCCGCGGTTGGGCACGATGGGCACCACCGCCACGCGGTTGGCCTCGGCCCGGGTGGCCAGGTCATCGTGGCGGATGACCTGCAGCACCACCAGCCGGAAGGCCAGCAGGCCGAAGCAGAACAGCACGAAGCCGGCGGCGGCCCACAACCGGGCCCGGAAGCGGCCGAGTTCCTGCTCGAGGTTCTTGAGCTCGGTCATGGGCTGCGCGTCACAGCGGCCGGTTTTTGTCGCGGTCGGGCGGGCGACGCTGCGGCGCCAGCAGGACCATGGTGACCAGCGGCCACATCAGCGACTCGAAGACCGGCGCCGTCACCAGGCCCCAGCCTGGAAAGCCCGCGCCAGCCAGCATGCGCACCAGCAGCGCGACCAAGTGCGCGGAGGCGAACAGCGGCAGGATCTGCAAGGCCTGCGAGCCCACCGTGAACCACAGCAGGCGGCGGTGCACGGTGATGGCAAAAAAGCTCAGCAGCGTGTAGGCCAGCGCGTGCTGGCCGAGCAGGGCCCCCTGGTGCACGTCGATGCACAGGCCGAAGAAAAACGCCACGCCCACGCCCACGCGACGCGGCTGGTGCACGTTCCAGAACACCAGGGCCACGGCCAGGAAATCGGGCACGCCAGGCCAGCGGCCCCAGGGCAGCAGGTTCAGGGCCAGGGCCAACAGCAGGGAGAACCAGATGAAGACCGGGTTGACCGGCATCAGCAGTTCGTTGCCGCGGGGCATCATGGGCGGCCTCCTGGCTTGTTCTGGCTCGGGGCGGAGCCTGCGCCATGGGGCAGCGCCCCGGTCAGGGCTGCTGCCGTGGACGCACCCGACGCTGGGTGGGAGGCTGGGTGGGAGGCCGGGTGCGCGGCCCCCCTGGCATGGGCCCGTGCCGCAGCGGCCGCAGCCGAAGCCGCCGCCACGCTGCTGCTGGAGGACGCCGCCGGGATCGCGGAGGCGGGCAAAGCGGGCTCCGCCGCGCCAGAAGCCATCGGGTCTTCCAGGCCGTGGCCGGTGGTCTTGAGCAGCAGCACGTGGCGGCTGCTTTCGGGGTTGGCCAGCGGGGTCAGCACGATGCGCGCGAAGGCCGAGTCGGCGCGCCGGTCGATGCGTGCCACCTGGGCCACGGGCAGGCCAGCCGGGTAGACGCCATCCAGGCCCGAGGTCTCAAGGCGGTCACCGACCTGCACGTCGGCGTTGCCGGCCATGAACCGAAGCTCCATGCCGCGCGACTGCGGCAGGCCATAGGCCACGCCCCGCTGCTCGGTGCGCGCGTTGACAACGGGCACGGCCGCGTCCTGGTCGGTCACCAGGGTGACCTCGGAGGTCAGGGGGTAGACGCGGGTGACCTGGCCCAGCACGCCAGCCGGATCGATGACGGGCGAGCCCAGCCCCACGCCGTGCGCGCCGCCTCGGTCGATGACGACTTTGCGGGTGTACGGGTCTTGTGTGGCGTAGAGGATTTCCGCCGAGGCGCTGGGCACCTCCAGGCGCGGGCGCAGCTCCAGCAGGGCGCGCAGGCGGGCGTTCTCGCGGGAGAGGTCGTCGACGCGCATCACGCGCTCGGCCTGGGCCGTGATCTGGCGCTCAGCACGGGCCTGCATCGCGCGGGCCTCGTCGAGCCCGGCGAAATAGTGGTTGGCGGTGTCCCAGGCCCGCGAGGGGGCGAGCAGGGCCTGCTGCACCGGGTGCAGCACCGTGGCCACGGCAGCGCGCAGGGGCAGGGTCACCTTCCAGCGGGCGTCGGCCACCATCAGCAGCACGGCCAGGGCCGAAAAAAACGTCAGGCGCGTGAACGCCGACGGCCCTTGCTTGAAGAAGGGCGGGGGCGAACGGTCCAGCGTGGCCAGGGGCATGTCGGCAGCTCAACCTCGTGTGGGCGCCAGCGAACGGCAATGCAGCATGCTGACCGCAACCACCGACTGCGCCAAGAGGGACTTACTCCGAGGTGAAGATGCTGCCCAGGCGCTCCATGCGCTCCAGGGCCATGCCGCAACCGCGCACCACGCAGGTCAGCGGGTCTTCGGCCACCAGCACCGGCAGGCCGGTTTCTTCGGCCAGCAGGCGGTCCAGGTCGCGCAGCAAGGCGCCACCGCCGGTCAGCATCATGCCGCGCTCGGCGATGTCGGCGCCCAGCTCGGGCGGCGTCTGCTCCAGCGCGTTCTTGACGGCCGAGACGATCTGGTTGAGCGGGTCGGTCAGGGCCTCCAAGATCTCGTTGGACGAGATGGTGAAGCTGCGCGGCACGCCTTCGGACAGGTTGCGGCCCTTGACTTCCATCTCCTTGACCTCGGAGCCGGGGAAGGCGCTGCCGATTTCCTTCTTGATGGCTTCGGCCGTGGGCTCGCCGATCAGCATGCCGTAGTTGCGGCGGATGTAGTTGATGATGCTTTCATCGAACTTGTCGCCACCGACGCGGACCGAGCCCTTGTAGACCATGCCGCCCAGCGAGATCACGCCGACTTCGGTGGTGCCGCCGCCGATGTCGACCACCATCGAGCCGGAGGCCTCGGAAACCGGCAGGCCGGCACCGATGGCCGCGGCCATGGGCTCTTCGATCAGGTAGACCTCGGAGGCGCCGGCACCCAGGGCCGACTCGCGGATGGCGCGGCGCTCGACCTGGGTGGAGCCGCAGGGCACGCAGATGATGATCCGGGGCGACGGCTTGAGCACCGAGCGCGGGTGGACCATCTTGATGAACTGCTTGAGCATCTGCTCGGTGACGGTGAAGTCGGCGATCACGCCGTCCTTCATCGGGCGGATGGCTTCGATGTTGCCGGGCACCTTGCCCAGCATGGCCTTGGCCTCGGAGCCGACGGCCTGGATGGTCTTCTTGCCGTTGGGGCCACCTTCGTGGCGGATCGACACCACCGAGGGCTCGTCGAGCACGATGCCTTTGTCACGCACGTAGATCAGCGTGTTGGCGGTGCCCAGGTCGATGGCCAGGTCGGTGGAGAAGTACTTGCGGAACATGGAATACATGAGGTGGCGCTCCGGCCTGCGAGGCGGGGCAGCACCCGAGGGGCGCGGATGACTCACGCAGCTCGGCCCTCGTGCCAGCCCACCGGCCCGCAGGCCCAGTGGTGTTCGGTGACGGGATATCGGCGGTGCGTGGCGCCCCTGCGAACGCCCCCCAACACACCGGGAACGGCCGCCTTGGCCACTGACACTTGTGGATAACCTAGGATAATACCCGAAGGGCTGGCCCATTCCGGGCCGCGCCACACCTGTTTACGCCCCTGAAACACACCATGGCCCTGACCTCTGACGACGTCGGCCGCATCGCCCAGCTGGCGCGCCTTGAATTGCGCGACGAAGAAGCCACCGCGATGCAGGCTCAGCTCAACGAATTCTTCGCCATCGTCGAGAAGATGCGCGCCGTCGACACCTCCGGTGTCGAGCCCCTTTACACCCCGCTGTCGGCCATCGAGGACGTGACCCTGCGCCTGCGCGAGGACGCCGTCACCGAAACCAACCAGCGCGAGGCCAACATGGCCAACGCCCCGGCCCGCGACGAAGGCCTGTTCCTGGTGCCCAAGGTGATCGAATGACGTCCGCCAACACCGCCCTCCACGACCTGACCCTGGCCCAGCAGGGCCAGGCCCTGGCCAGCGGCCAGACCACCTCCGTGGCCCTGACCCGCCACGTGCTCGACCGCATCGCGGCGCACACCAACCTGGGCGCCTTCCTGCACGTGGACGCAGAAGGCGCGCTGGCGCAAGCCGCCGCCGCCGACGCCCGCCGCGCCGCCGGTCAGGCCCTGGGCCCGCTGGACGGCGTGCCCATCGCCCACAAGGACATCTTCGTGACGCAGGGCCTGCCCACCACGGCCGCCTCCAAGATGCTCAAGGGCTACCAAAGCCCGTTCGACGCCACCATCGTGGCCAAGCTCAAGGCCGCCGGCACGGTGACGGTTGGCAAGCTCAACTGCGACGAATTCGCCATGGGCGGCGCCACCGAGAACTCGGCCTATGGCGTGGCCCGCAACCCCTGGATGCTCGAGCAGATCGCCGGCGGCTCGTCGGGCGGCTCGGCCGTGGCCGTCTCGGGCCGACTCGTGGCCGGCGCCACGGGCTCGGACACCGGCGGCTCGATCCGCCAGCCAGCGGCGCTCACCGGCATCACCGGCATCAAGCCGACCTATGGCCGCTGCTCGCGCTACGGCATGATCGCTTTTGCCTCCTCGCTCGACCAGGCTGGCCCCATGGCCCGCACCGCCGAAGACTGCGCCCTGCTGCTGCAGGCCATGAGCGGTTTCGACGAGCGCGACGCCACCAGCGCCCAGCAGAGCGTGCCCGACTTCGTGGCCGCGCTGAACACGCCGCGCCCTGGCGCAACGGCCGACCAGCCTTTGCTGGGCCTGCGCGTTGGGGTCCCGAAGGAGTTCTTCGGCGAAGGCGTGAGCGCCGACGTGCTGGCCGCCACGCGCGCCGCGCTCAAGCAGCTCGAACAACTCGGCGCCACGCTGGTCGACGTCAGCCTGCCGCGCACCGAGCTGTCCATCCCGGTGTACTACATCATCGCGCCGGCCGAGGCCTCGTCCAACCTGAGCCGCTTCGACGGCGTCAAGTTCGGCCACCGCGCCGCCAAGTACAGCGACTTGAACGACATGTACCGCAAGACCCGCGCCGAAGGCTTCGGTGCCGAGGTCAAGCGCCGCATCATGATCGGGGCCTACGTGCTCTCGCACGGCTACTACGACGCCTACTACCTGCAGGCCCAGAAGCTGCGCCGCATGATCGCCGACGACTTCCAGGCCGCCTTCCAGGGCTGCGACGTGATCGCCGGCCCGGTCTCGCCCACGGTCGCGCGCCCCATCGGCTCGTCCACCGACCCGGTGCAGGAGTACCTGGCCGACATCTTCACGCTGCCCGCCTCGCTCGCCGGCCTGCCCGGCATGAGCGTGCCCGCAGGCTTCGGCGAGCAGGGCCTGCCCGTGGGCCTGCAACTGGTCGGCAACTACTGGCAAGAGGCGCAGTTGCTGCACACCGCACACGCCTTCCAGCAAGCCACCGACTGGCATGCGCGCAAGCCCACCGCCCTGGCTTGATCCGAGCGCCCAGCCCAACGAGACACACACCATGAGTTCCAAACACGTCCGGGGTTACGAGGTCGTCATCGGCATCGAAACCCACGTCCAGCTCTCGACGCAGTCGAAGATCTTCTCGGGCGCCTCGACGCAATTCGGCGCCGAGCCCAACACCCAGGCCTGCCCGGTCGACATGGCCCTGCCCGGCACGCTGCCGGTGATGAACAAAGGCGCGGTCGAACGCGCCATCGCGTTTGGCCTGTCGGTGGGCTCGACGATCGCGCCGCGCTCGATCTTCGCGCGCAAGAACTACTTCTACCCCGACCTGCCCAAGGGCTACCAGATCAGCCAGTACGAGATCCCCGTCGTGCAGGGCGGCACGGTGAGCTTCTTCGTGGGCGACACGCCGCACACCGTGCGCCTGGTGCGCGCCCACCTCGAAGAGGACGCCGGCAAGTCGCTGCACGATGACTTCATCGGCTTCAACGGCGAGAAGTCTTCGGGCATCGACCTCAACCGCGCGGGCACGCCGCTCATCGAGATCGTGACCGAGCCCGACCTGCGAACCAGCGCCGAAGCCGCCGAGTACGCGCGAGCCCTGCACACCCTGGTCGTGTGGCTGGGCATCTGCGACGGCAACATGCAGGAAGGCTCGTTCCGCTGCGACGTGAACGTGTCGGTGCGCAAGCCTGGCGCGCCCCTGGGCACCCGCCGCGAGATCAAGAACCTCAACAGCTTCAAGCACATCGTCCAGGCCACCGACTACGAGATCAACTGGCAGATCGACCAGATCGAAGACGGCTACGCGATCCAGCAGGCCACGGTGCTGTTCAACCCGGACACGGGCGAGACGCGCGCCATGCGCACCAAGGAAGACGCGCACGACTACCGCTACTTCCCCGACCCCGACCTGCCGCCGCTGGTGATCGCGCCCGAGTGGATCGAGCGCGTGCGCGCGCAGATGCCCGAGCTGCCGCGCCTGATGGCCGAGCGCTTCGTCAAGGACTACGGCCTGCCCGAGTACGACGCGACGATGATGACGCAGTCGAAGGCCTTCGGTGCGTTCTTCGAGGCCGCAGCGAAGGCCTGCAAGCAGCCCAAGCTGGTGTCGAACTGGCTGATGGGCGAGGTCTCGCGCCGACTGAACGCGGCCGAGCAAACCATCGAAGCTTCGCCCGTGTCGCCCGAGCTGCTGGCCGCGATGATCTCGCGCATCGGCGACGGCACCATCTCGAACAACGGCGCCAAGCAGGTGTTCGACGCGCTGTGGGGCGGCGAGGGCTCAGGCGACGGCATCGCTCGCATCGACTCGCTGATCGAGGCCAAGGGCCTCAAGCAGATGAGCGACACCGGCGAGCTGGAAAAGATCCTCGACGACATCCTGGCGGCCAACGCCAAGTCGGTCGAGGAGTTCCGCGCCGGCAAGGAAAAGGCCTTCAACGCCCTCGTGGGTCAGGCCATGAAGGCCACCAAGGGCAAGGCCAACCCGGCCACGGTCAACGAGCTGCTCAAGAAGAAGCTCGGGGGCTGAGCCTGCCCAGGCTGTGGCGCAGGCCTGCCTTCAGGCGTCGCCACAGCCCATCGTGCACGCGCCTGCGCTCCAGCGCGGCCATGCCGAACAACCCGCACAGCACCATCGCCGTGCTGGCAGGCTCGGGCACCGGCGATGGCACCGGTGAGAAGCGCCCCGAGGACGAGGTGTAGGTCCATCCTTGCGGCAGGTCCCAGTGAAAGGACATGGTGTGGCTGTAGTCGGCCACCGCGCCACTGCGCGCCGACACCGACAAGCTCCCGTACACATACAGTGTGATGGGTTGTCCGTTTCGGGCCTGCACACTGCCGGACACCTTCACTGCGCCGGTGGACAGGTAGCGAGAAGTTGGCGTGTACCACCCGTTGGCGGCCGTGCCGATGTAATAGGAGGTCTGGGCGGTGGCGCCTTCACCATAGGCCCACGGGCCACGCTTTTTGAAACCGTCGATGGTGAAATCGTAGTTGAGCGTTTCCGAACTGCCCTCGGTGGGCGTGATGACCACGGTGTCCCAAACCGACACGGTGGCATAGGTCTGCCAAGAACACGTGTACACCGTGCAGTAGGCTGGCAAGGTGGGGTTCTCGGAAGTCCATGCCAGCGCATGAACGCTGAAAGACTCCGAATCACCCCAGGCATGGGCTTGGGTGTTGCCCGCATCGCTGCCGTCGCTGGCAGAGGCCGAGGACTGGTACCAGCCTCCGGCCTTGACACCGCCGGCCTCGGCTGTGGCCCCAAAACTGGAGCCTTGCAGCACCACCGCTTGGCTGTGCAAAGCGGTGATGGACAGAGACAAGGCCATGAAGACCTTGGGAAAATGAAATGACATGTCGTGCTCCTGGATGGGATGTGCTTGTTTGAATGGGTGCGTGCAGCAGGGCGCGATGATTCCAGCGCCCTGCCTTGCCGCACAGACCTCAAAAAGGGCACCGTCTGCATCCCCCCGCCATGAGGGACGCCCCCCCTGCAAGCCGCCCCG
The DNA here is from genome assembly GCA_001770725.1 of Burkholderiales bacterium RIFCSPHIGHO2_01_FULL_63_240. Lineage (GTDB taxonomy): Bacteria > Pseudomonadota > Gammaproteobacteria > Burkholderiales > Burkholderiaceae_C > Aquabacterium. The sequence continues at coordinate 172,522 of MERU01000007.1, read as the reverse complement.
CGCCCGCGCGCCTAAAATTCCATCGGTGTCAGGGCGGCAGTCGCAGTGGCATGTCAAACCACACACAAGGCCAGGAACATGCTGGACGGCACAGGGCAGCGACTGCACGGTCGCCTGCTGGGGCACAAAGACTTGAGCGAGGCGCAGGCCTTCGTGCCCGCGTGGCTGAACCTGCCCGAGCCGGTGCGCGCCGCACTGCCGGTGATCTGGACCCGGCTGCTGGGCCACCCAGGCTTCAACGCCGACGTCATCGAAGACCTCAACCGCCCGCCTGGTCAGCGCATCGTCGGCCTGGGCATGGCCATCGCGCTGGATGAACGCTGGCGCCAGCGCATGGCCACCGATCCGCCACCCTTCGCCCCCGCGCTGATCTACGAAGAGCTCCTGGACGGGCGCTTTCAGCCGCCCAGCGACAAGGAGCTGGGGCGGCTCAGCGGGCTGGGCGAGGTCACCTTCCTGGTGCTGCACTACGAACAGGCGCTCACCGACCTGGCCAACCCCGACACCATGGAGCTGCTGGCCCTGGCCATGGGCCTGTTCCGCCAGGCCCACGCGGGCTACCGCCTGCAGCACCTCTACCAGGAAGGCCTCGGCGAGCAGGGCGCCTACCTGGAAAGCATGGGCTTTCGGGCCCGAACCCAGCGCAACCAGGCCGGCCCCCCGACGCCCTTGCCCGAGCTCTACGGCCTCAGCCGCGACGAAGCCTCTCGCCTGCTGCCCGGCTCGCCCGTGCGCGATGCCTTCCAGTTCACGCCGCCGCGCATCGGGTTCTCGGCGTCCGAGCGCCGCCTGCTGCGCCTGGCCGTCACCCAGCTCACCGACGAGCAGATCGGCGACGAACTCGGCATCTCGGGGCACGGCATCAAGAAGCAGTGGCGAGCGGTGCACCAGCGCGCTCTCGACACCATGCCCCAGCTGTTCGATGACGCCGTCACGCAGGTGGACACGGGCACGCGCGGCCCCGAACGCCGCCGCAGCCTGCTGATGTACCTGCGCCACCACCCGGAAGAGCTGCGCCCCTACACACCTGCGCCCTGAGCCGGGTGCCCTAAAAGGGGACTGTCCGCCAAGCCCCGGCCGCTCGAAGATGCCGACCTCCACCGAGCAACGCACCCGAGTGCCCCAAGAGGTCCGGCCATGTCCGCAGCGCCCCTGCCCGCCCCCCATCACGACGACGTCCTCGCCGACGCGCCCGACGGCCTGCGCACCGTCTGCCACAGCCCCCGCATCCGCCCCTACGAGCGCATGCACGACGACCTGCGCCGCCAGCTGCTGCGCCTGATGCTGCAGGCCCTGGACCTCGACGCCAGCGAAGCGCACAAGTGCGCCACCTTCGCCGCGATGGCGGAGCACGCCTTGTGCCGCTGCGAAAGCCACCTCGCGCTGGAAGAAGCCCTGTTCCACGCGCCGTTGCGCGCACGCGCGCCCCGGGCCCTGATGGCCGTCGATCTCGACCACGAGCAACTGCAGCAAAGCCTGGCAACCCTGCGCGACACCCTGCAGCGGCTGCGCGACGCCCGCACCAGCGACCAGGCCGAAGCCATCGCCCGCGAGCTGCGCTTGCGCCTGTCGCTGTTCGTGGCCGACGGCCTGGCCCACATGGTCGAAGAGGAATCGACCCTCACGCGGGCCTGGTGGGCGCACTTTTCTGACGACGAGATCCGCGCGTGCCTGCACGCCGGCGCACAACAAGCCCCGCATGCGCTGGGCTGAACCCAAGGCAAGGACCATGGCCCTGCCCCGGCTTGAACACACGGGTTCACACGTGGATTCGCCCCTGGCTTCGGCGTTGCGCCAACCGGTGGCGGCGACGCCGCCCCGCTGCCGCGTGGTGCGCCCGTCACCAGGCCCTTCCCGAGTGGCCCCGGGGGCAGCCACAATCGTGCCCATGCCCACCCAGCTCGTGCACCCCGCCCCCGCACCGGCCCGCCTGCATGGCGAGTTGCTGGACTTCCTGGGCTGCGGGCTGTCGATCCACGTCGGGGCCTGCAATCGCTCGGGCGAGCCCCAGGTGGTGCGGGCCCTGGCCCTGCGCATCGAGCCCGACCACCGGCTCTCGCTGCTGCTGTCGACCCCCTCGGCCGATGGCCTGCTGGCGGCCGTCGGCGAGGTGCCCGTGGTGGCCATCACCGCCTGCCAGCCGTCCACGCACCGGGCCATCCAGGTCAAGGGGCGGGGGGCCGAACTCTCCGCCGCCGACCCGGCCCAGTGGCCCGAACGCCTGCCCTTCAAGCACCGCTTCCTCGCCGAGATCGAGCCCTACGGCTACGACGAAACCTTCGCCGACGCCTGGCTCGACGTGCCCCCCGAGCAATGGCGCGTGGTGACCTTCACCCCCACCGGCGCCTGGAACCAGACCCCCGGCCCCGGCGCCGGCCAGGCCATCCCGCTGCACGAGGAACCCGCCCGATGAGCCCCGCCATGAGCCCAGCCTCACCCCAGGCCTCGCGCGCACCGGTCTCGCAAGACCAGGCCGTCACGCTCAGGTCCGTGCGCCGCATGTTCGAGGGCGTGATCCCCGCGGTGATGTGCTCGGTCTCGGCCGAAGGCATGCCCCACCTGTGCTTCCTGTCGCAGGTCGAGTACGTCGACGAAGGCCACGTGGCCCTGTCCTTCCAGTTCTTCAACCGCAGCCGCGAGAACATCCTGGCCACGCGCCGCTGCATGGTCTCCGTGGACGATCCCTACACCGCCGCCGGCATCCGCATGCAGCTGCGCTACGTGCGCACCGAGTGCAGCGGCCCGGTGTTCGAGCGCATGCGCGCCAAGCTGGCCGGCATCGCCGCGCACACCGGCATGGACAAGGTCTACAGGCTGCTGGGCGCCGACATCTACGAGGTGAGCTCGGTGCGCGAGATCGCGGGCCGGCGCCCGCTGATGGCGCCTCAGGCGCGCTGCGACATCCCCGGGGGCACGCGCGCGGTCATCGAGCGCATCAGCGCCTGCGCCGACATGGACCAGTTGCTCGACGAGACCTTGCGCGCATTGCAGGCCCACCTGCAGATCGACCACAGCATGATCCTGCTGAGCGATCCGGGTCGCGACTGCCTCTACGCCATCGCCAGCCTGGGCTATGAGACCTCGGGCGTGGGCGCCGAGATCCCGATCGGTCAGGGCCTGGCCGGCATTGCCGCGCGCGAGGGCGTGCCCCTGCGCATCGGCCACCTGGCGCAATGGCAGACCTACGCACGCGCCATCCGCCAGCGCACGGAGGACATGGGCCTGAGCGACAGCGAGACCGAAGAGATCCCCCTGCCCGGCCTGGCCGAGCCGCGCAGCCAGCTGGTGGTGCCGCTGCGGCTGCTGGGCCGCGTCATCGGTGTGCTGCTGGTCGAGAGTGACCAGGACCAGTACTTCAGCCACGACGACGAAGACGCGCTTGTGAGCATCGCCTCGCCGCTGGCGCTGGCGCTGTCCCTGCTGCAGCCGCCCGAGCCGGCGCTCGAGCCCCTCCCCGCCCCGCTCGGCGAAGGGCCGACGGCACCGGCCCTGCTCGGCCAGGCCACCCCTGATGCGGCGCGCGAGGCCCTGGACACGCCCCCCGCCGACGCCATCGTCGTGCACCACCACGGGCGCACCGACAGCGTCTTCTTCAACGACGACTACGTCATCAAGGGCGTGGCCGGCGCCATCCTGTGGAAGCTGATCCGCACCTGGGTGGACACGGGCCGCCAGGACTTCAGCAACCGCGAGCTGCGGCTGGACGCCAGCCTGGGCCTGCCCGATGTCACCGACAACCTGGAGGCCCGACTCATCCTGCTGCACAAGCGCCTGGCCGAGCGCCAGGCCCCGGTGCAACTGGTCAAGACCGGGCGTGGGCGCTTTCGCCTTCAGGTCGACACCCCCTTGCTGCTGGTGTCGCAAGCCTGAGGCGCTGTTTCAGCAGGCCATCGCGCGCCCGGCGGGCAGCTCGAGTTGCAGGCCCAAGGCGCGCTGCAGGTCCGCCCAGCAGTGGGGGCCCAGCACCTCGTGGGCCAGCTGCAGCACGCCTTCGAAGGCCTGCGGTGGCATCTTGCCGCGCATGTCCGCGAGCATGCCGTGCCGCTCCAGCGGCGACAGCGCAGGCAGCATGTGGCGCAGCACCTCGGCCATCTCCTGAGGGGGGATGCTCTGCACCAGCTCGTCGTGGATGGCGTCGAGCTGCGCATCGGTGTGGCGCGCCCACAGGGCCTCGTTGTGCACGGTCTCTTCCCATTGCATGTGGGTGAGGTTCTCGGCCACGAACATGGCCAGCTCGCGGTAGAGCGTCATCAGCAGCGGAAAGCGCACCGCGGCCTCGGCGTCCTGCACCTGCGCCACCAGGCCACGCAGGCGGGTCATCTGCCGGTGGTGGGCCTGGTGCCCCAGGTCGGCCTCGCGGGCCGAGCCGGGCATGTGCCGCTCCATCGCCCGGTGCAGGAAATCGTGCTCGTGTTCGATGTGCGAGGCGCAGATGGTCAGCAGGCCCTCGACCTTGCGCAGCGTGGCCTTCAGGGCCGGCTCGTCGCGGCCGTCGATGCGGCCGACGGCCACGATGGTGTCGAACATCCAGGCGCGCAGGGCCTTGTGGATGGGTGCGTAGAGGTCGAGTCGGGGGGCGTTCATGGGGTCACTCCTGTTGATGTGAAACGTGTTGCGAGAACAGGTTTTCAGTGTCAGGAAACGGCCCGATGCGCGTTGCTAAGACTTGGCTAGCGAAACCCTAAAAACTTGCTAAGCCCCCTCGAAACTGTCTTTACACTGACAGGCATGCACCGGCGCGCCGTTTCATTGCGAAGCATCTGCTGGGTCGCCGTGGTGGCGATCCTGATGCTCGCGCTCGCCCCGGCGATCTCGTCGGTGATGCGCGGCGAGAACTACGCGGCCTGGGTCAACGTCTGCCGCACCGCGTCGCTGGCCGGCGCCACCACCGAGCAAGGCCGCCCAGGCTCCCATGAAGGCATGGGGCACCTGAACGCCCACTGCCCCTACTGCGCCCTGCACGCGGACACCCTGCCTCCCGCCCCACACGCCCCGGGCATCCCCCGCGATGTCCTGCCCGCCTTCATGGAGCCGCAGGCCTTCCTGCAGGCCCCCAGCACCGGGCACGTGTGGCGGCATGCCCCCTCCAGGGCCCCGCCCCGGTTGAGCTGAGCCCCCGTCGCCTCGCGCGACGCCTCAGACGCGCCTGGCCGCCACCACCGGCGGCAGGCCCGACCCGCACCCACGCGCGCCACGACGCGCATCGCCGCACACGCGAGCAGGCTCGGCCCCCCATGGGCCCCGACGCCTGCCCGCGCAGCGGCCCGCTCCACCATGCAGAAATCACTCATCGCGGCGGCCATCGCGCTCGCCCACCCCGCCATCGCCCTCTCCCAAGGCGCCTCTTCGCCCTCAGACGACAACACCCACACCAAGGAGCTCGGCGTCATCTCCGTGACCGCCTCGCGCCCCACCTCGCTGCCCACGCAGATCCCCACCACCACGCACGGCATCACCCGTGACGAGATCGCGCGCACCGTCAACGCCACCGACAGCGAAGACGTGCTCAAGTACTTCCCCAGCCTGCTGGTGCGCAAGCGCTACATCGGCGACTACAACCACGCCATCCTCTCCAGCCGCGCCTCGGGCACCGGCAACAGCGCGCGCTCGGCCGTCTACGCCGACGGCATCCTGCTGTCGAACTTCCTGGGCAACGGCGTGGGCGGGCTGTCCTTCCCGCCGCGCTGGGGCATGGTCAGCCCCCACGAGATCGAACGCGCCGACGTGATGTACGGCCCCTTCTCGGCCACCTACCCGGGCAACTCGGTGGGCGCCGTGGTCGACTACGTCACCCGCATGCCCAAGCGCTTCGAGGTGCACGCCAAGGCCGGCTACACCGCCCAGCCCTTCAAGCTCTACGGCACCGACACCACCTACCGGGCCTGGCAGACCAGCATGTCGGTGGGCAACCGATCTGGCGACTGGTCCTGGTGGCTCAGCGCCAACCACACCGACAGCAGCGGCCAGCCACAGACCTTCGCCAACCGCCTGGTGAGCGCCGGCACGGTCGGCAACGCCGGCACCCCCGTGACCGGCGCCCGACTCGACGCCAACAGCGAAAACAAGCCCTGGTACATCCTGGGCTCTGGCACGCAGTACGACACCGTGCAGGACCACATCAAGGTCAAGCTCGCTTACGACATCAGCTCGACCCTGCGCGCCAGTTACCTGCTCGGCCTGTGGCAAAACACCTCCGACGGCAACCCGCGCTCTTACCTGCGCGACGCCAACGGCAACACCGTGACCACCGGCACCGTCAACATCGATGGGCGCTCCTTCGCCCTGTCCAACAGCGACTTCTCCGTCACCCGCGAGCGCTTGCTGCACGTCATGCACGGCTTCTCGCTCAAGCAGCACACCAAAGGCGAATGGGACTGGGAAGTGGCCGCCAGCGCCTACGACTACCTGCGCGACGACAAACGCCAGAGCACCGGCGCCTACCCGGCATCGTTGACCGGCGGCGCGGGCACCCTGGCCGATGGCAGCGGCACCGGCTGGCGCAACCTCGCGCTCAAGGGCACCTGGCGTCCCGACCGGGCCCGCAGCGCCCACGTGATCGACTTCGGCTACCAGCTCGACACCTACCAACTGCGCTACCAGACCACCACGCTGAGCGGGGACTACCTGCACGACAGCACCGGCCCCCTCGCCTCGAAAGTCGGCGGGCGCACCCAGCTGCAAAGCCTCTACGCGCAGGACACCTGGAAGATCGCCCCTCGCTGGAAAACCGTGCTGGGCCTGCGCGCCCAGCAGTGGCAAGCCGCCGACGGCAAGACGAACTTCTCGGCCAGCAGCCAGCTGAACCACCCCTCACGGCGCGAGACCTGGTACTCGCCCAAGGGCGCCCTCTCTTGGCAATGGCTGGACGACACCGTGCTCAAGGCATCGGTCGGGCGCGCGGTCCGCATGCCCACGGTGCAGGAGCTGTACGGCGCCACGTCCACCACCAATTCGCAGTACATCAACGACCCGAACCTGCGCCCCGAGCGTTCACTCACCACCGAGCTGACCGCCGAGAAGGACCTGGGCCCGGCCCTGGCCCGCCTGACCTGGTTCACCGAGCGCACCCGCGACGCGCTGTACTCGCAGACCCTCTACGACGCCGGCGCCAACAAGAACATCTCGCGCGTGCAGAACGTCGACCGCATCGCCACCTCGGGCCTGGAAGCCGCGCTGACCTCCGAAGACCTGCTCGTCAAGGGCTTCGACCTGCAGGCCAGCCTCACCTACACCGACTCGAAGATCACGTCCAACCGCGGTTTCGTGAGCACCCCAGGCGACACCGATGGCCGCTGGCAGCCCAACATCCCGCGCTGGCGTGCCACCCTGCTGGGCAGCTACCGTTTCGACGACCAGTGGAGCGCCTCGCTCGGTCTGCGCCACAGCGGCAAGCAGTACCGCACGCTCAACAACGCCGACGTCAACGGCCAGACCTACATGGGCGTGAGCCAGTTCACCACGGTGGACCTGCGCGTGCGTCACCGCTTCGACAAGCAGTGGAGCGCCTCGTTCGGCATCGACAACCTGACCAACAGGAAGCACTGGAACTTCCACCCCTACCCGCAGCGCAGCTACTCGGCAGAGGTGTCGTTCGACCTGTGAGCCACGAGGGCTGGGTCAGTCGGCCGCGCCCGGCGCCGCGCCATGCCACAGGCGCTTGAGGCGGGCCAGCTCGGCGTCATACAGGGCGTTGACCCGCACCAGCTCGGCCTGCTGGTTCTGGATGATGTCGCGCTGAGCCTGTTGCTGGGCGTCGTTGGCCTCGAGCTTGGACTTGAGCTTGAAGGGCAGTTTGCGGCCCTTGTAGAACTCGGTTTCCGCGACGAGGGGCTTGCGCTCTTCCTCCAGGTCCTTGAGGCGCCGCTCGGAGACCACGATGGCCCGTCGCAGGTCGTCCAGGGCGGCTTCGCGCGCCTTGGTGTGCGCCGGCTCATCGGGGAAGCGCATCATCAGGTTGCGGTCCCGGCGCACGGCGTCCTTCTGGGCCGCGGCGGCCTGCTCCTGCAGGCGCTTGCGCTCTTCGGCCAGGGCCCGCTCCTCGGCGTTCATGCGAGGCGGCACGGTGCGGCGCTCGGAGCCATCGCGGTTGAGCAGGCGCTGCTCGCGGTCCAGGCACTCGGGGATGGGGCGATCGGACGTGTGCCGCTTGCCCTGGGCGTCGATGCAGCTGTAGATGCCGCCGACCTGCGTCTGGGTCGAGCCCATGGCGCTGCCCCAGATCAGACCTCCGCACAGCGCCGCGAGCACGGCCCGCGCCATCACCATGGGCACGGCGACAGGGCGCACCCTTCGGTGCCCTGGAGGGGTCGGCTGCGGCGAAGTGGCGTGGGCGTCAGGCGTGGTCATTGGCGGGCGAAGGTGAACGGGCATCGGCGCGGCCATCTGACAGCAGGCCCATTCACATCGTTCATCATAAAACGTCTCAGACGCCGTAGCGTTGACGGTAAGCCTGCACGGCCGGGCGGGCCGCCACCAGGGCTGCGTCGGACTGCACGTCCAGGAAGCCCATGAGGTCGGTCAGCGTGGCAATGGCCACCACCGGCAGGCCGTACTGGCCCTGCACCTGTTGCACGGCGCTCTCTGCGGCGTCCTGCCCGTTGGCGGTCGCCTTTTCCTGGCGGTCCAGGGCGATGGTCACGCCGCAAGGGGTGGCGCCGGCGGCCTTGATCATCTCGATGGACTCGCGCACCGAGGTGCCGGCCGAGATCACGTCGTCGATGATGAGCACGCGGCCCTGCACGGGCGCGCCCACCAGGGTGCCGCCCTCGCCGTGGTCCTTGGCTTCCTTGCGGTTGTAGGCAAACGGCTTGTTGTGGCCCAGGCGGGCCAGCTCGATGGACACGGCGGCGGCCAGGGTGATGCCCTTGTAGGCCGGGCCGAACAGCATGTCGAACTGCAGGCCGGACGCGATCAGCCGGCGTGCATAGAATTCGGCCAGGCGGCCCAGCTTGGCGCCGTCATCGAACAGGCCGGCGTTGAAGAAATAAGGCGACAGCCGGCCTGCCTTGGTTTTGAACTCCCCGAAGCGCAGCACCCTGGATTCAACGGCGAAGGCCACGAAATCCTGGGCCAGGGTGTCTTGTGCGGGGGCGTTGCTCATGATGGTGGTGCGCTGTGTTTCGACTGGTCTCTTTCAACCTCAATGGCATCCGTTCGGCGGCCAACAAGGGCATGTTGCAGTGGGCTGAAAGCCACGGCGCCGATTGTATGGGCGTGCAGGAACTCAAGGCCCAGGCCGGTGACCTGACCCCCGAACTTCGAAATGTGGGCAGCATGCCGGGTCAATTCCACCATGCTGAAAAGAAGGGGTATTCGGGCGTGGGGCTCTACAGCCGCACCGAGCCCTCCGACGTGATCGTGGGCCTGGGCAGTTCGGACAATGGCGAGTTCGACGCCGAGGGCCGCTATGTCGAGATGCGATTTGACAAACCCGGCCGCAAGCTCTCGGTCATCAGCTGCTACTTCCCCTCGGGCTCCAGCAGCGAAGAGCGCCAGGAAGCCAAGTTCCGCTTCCTGGACGTGATCGAGCCCCACCTGGCACGCCTGCGCGGCGAGCGCGAGTTCATCCTGGTCGGCGACGTCAACATCGCCCACCAGGAACGGGACCTCAAGAACTGGAAGGGCAACCTCAAGAACTCCGGCTTCCTGCCCGAAGAGCGCGCCTGGATGACCAAGCTGCTGGCGGCCGACGGCGCCACCCGCCTGGTCGACGTCTACCGCGGCCTGCACCCCGAGACCACCGACGAGTGCTACACGTGGTGGAGCAACCGGGGCCAGGCCCGCGCCAAGAACGTGGGCTGGCGCATCGACTACCACCTGGCCACCCCGGCCCTGGCCGAAACCGCCAGGGCCGCCGCCGTCTACAAGGACCAGTGGTTCAGCGACCACGCGCCGCTGACCATCGACTACGACTTCAAGCTCTGACCCGCCAGGGCGGCGCGGGGATGCGGTCGGTTTCGCCCGGGATGGGATCGAAGCCCCCCGCCGCCCAGTCGGCCGCCGCCTTCTCGATCAGCGCCGGGTCGGTGGACACGAAGTTCCACCACATGCGCACCGGCTGGGCCAGTGGCTGGCCGCCGACCAGGACCAGGCGCGCCCCTTCGGCGCCGGCCTGCAGGGACACCGCTTCACCCGCAGGCAGCACGGCCATGTCGCGGGGCGCCAGCGCCTCGTCGTCCACGGTGAGTGCGTGCTCGGGGCTGAAGATCGCCTGCTCATCGGCCAGCGGTGGCAGCGTCCAGCTCGCCCCCGGCGGCAGGGTGATGTCCAGGTAGAGCGTGGGCGAAGCGGTGCGAACCGGGCTGCGCACGCCAAAGGCCTCACCGACCAGCACGCGCACGGACACCCGGCCCGCCTCGCCGCTGTCCAGCGACACATGGGGCAAATCGGCTGCCGCCACGTGCTGGAACGAGGGCTCGCACTGCGCCAGCTCCGGCGGCAGCGCGACCCACAGCTGCAGGCCGTGCAGGCGGCGCGGGTGGCCGCGTTCGGCCTCGGGCACGCGCTCGCTGTGCACCACGCCCCGGCCCGCCACCATCCAGTTGATGGCACCCGGCGCGATGGTCTGCACCGTGCCCAGGCTGTCGCTGTGCAGGAAGCCGCCCTCGAAGAGGTAGCTCACCGTGGCCAGGCCGATGTGCGGGTGACCACCGACGTCGGTGTCGACCTCGGGCGGCAGGGTCACGGGCCCGAAATGATCAAAAAAGATGAACGGTCCGACCGAGCGCTGGGCCGCCGCGGGCAGCACCCGGCGCACCGTCAGGGCGCCTGCCAGCGTGGTCTCGCGGCCGCTCAGGCGGGTGATGCGGGACGGCCCGCCCGGCGCGCTCATGCGGACACCCCGGGCTCGGCCAGCGCCGTCCGCACCTCGATGTTGCCCTCCAGGATGCGGTGGATGGGGCACTTGTTGGCGATTTCGAGCAATTTGGCGCGGTCGGCATCGCCGATGTCGCCCTCGATGCCCACGGTGCGCTCGAGCTGGTAGTGCACCCGGCCGTCCTCTCCCCGCGACTCGGTGTGCTCGACGCGCACCTTCAGGTCGGTGACGGGCAGCTGGCGGCGGCGGATGTAGAGCTCCAGCGTCAGCGCCGTGCAGGCCGCCAGGGCCGAGTCCAGCAGGTCGTGGGGGTCGGGAGCCTGGTCGCCCGAGCCCAGGGTCTTGTTGACGTCGGCCAGCCAGGCGTGGCGGCCGTTGCTCAGCGTGGTCAGGGCGCCGTGGGCGCGGTGCAGGGTGGCTTCGATGGTCATGGAGGTCTCCACAGGGGGCGCCCGGCAGGGGCGGCGGCGGCGGTTCGCAGCGGGTTGGGATGGGCCCATCATGGCCGAGAACCCCCTCGCCCAGGTTCGAGGCCTTCGCACCCGGCCTTCAAATTCATCGAACGAAGCCAGGGGAAGCCCCCTTGGCCCTGGGTGGTTCGGGTGATCGACTTCCCAGGGGCCCAAGGGTAGAATCGCAGGTTGCCCGAATGACCTCTTTTAAACTCTTTTAACCCACCAAGCCCTCACAGGAGTCACCTTGGCCAAAGAAGAACTGATTGAAATGAGCGGCAAGGTCGATGAAGTGCTGCCCGACTCGCGCTTTCGCGTCACCCTCGACAACGGCCACACGCTGATCGCCTACTCCGGCGGCAAGATGCGCAAGAACCACATCCGCATCCTCGCTGGTGACAAGGTGTCGCTGGAGATGTCGCCCTATGACCTGAGCAAGGGCCGCATCACCTACCGCCACATCGAGAACCGCGGCCCCACCCCGGGTTTCACCCCCGGCCAGCGCAAGCGCTGATACAGCTGCACACACATCGGTGGTCAAGGTCGGAGCCGGCCGACCGAAGACGAGGCGTGTGGCCTGTCTTCCCTCCGATTTGCCAAATCGGCCCCCGAAGGGAAATGCAGGCTGCCTCGCCGAGGAGCCACCATGCATCGTCCCAGCCGCCGTCCGTTCAACCTGCGCCCACCGCAGCTTCCGCTGTCGCCCTCCTGCGTCCTGGCGACCCTGATGCTGTGTGCCATGCCTTCTGGCGCGCTGGCCGGCGAGTCCTACGTCAAGGTCGGCCTGCCCGGCGTCGTGGTGGGCTACGCCCACTCGGTCAATGACCAGCTCGGCCTGCGCATCGACGCCGGCACCACGGGCAGCATCTCGCGCGATCGCACCGAATCCGATGTGCCCTACCGCGCGCGCATGAAGTACAACCGCGTCGGGCTGTTCGGTGACTACCGCCCCTTCGGCGGGCGCTTTCGCCTGACCGCCGGCCTGACGATCAACGACGCCTCGATGAAACTTGACAGCCGCTTCGACGGCGCCACCGAGGTGACGGTCAACGAGACCACCATCACCCCCTCGGCGGCCGACTACTTCCGTGCCCACGTGAAGATCCCGCGCCTGACGCCCTACTTCGGCATCGGCTGGGGCCACCAGCCGCGCGAAACCGGTTTCGGCTTCGTCGCCGACCTGGGGGTGTCCATCGGCAAGCCCAAGGTCACGGTCGAGCAGAACCTGACGGACAACCACCCCGGCCTGATCAGCCAGGAAGACGTGGACATCGAAACCCGCCAGCTCAAGGACAAGGTGGGCAAGCTGCGCGTGCTACCGCACGTGGCGGTGGGCATGAGCTACCGCTACTGACGGCTCAGCACCGACGGCTCAGAGCAGGGCCGCCCCCACGTTCACCATCAGCGCCAGCAAGGTGGCGTTGAAGAAGAAGGCCAGCACGCAGTGCACCAGGCCGACGCGGCGCATCTCGCCGCTGCCGAAGGACACGTCCGCGGTCTGGGCCGAGGTGCCGATGACCGCGGCCACGTACAGGAAATCGAAGTACTCGGGGCGCCGCGTGTCGGGAAAGACCAGGCCGGGTGGCTCGTTGGCGTGCAGCGACTGGTAGTACTCGTGCGCGTAGTGCAGCGCGAACATCACCTGCGTGAAGGTCCAGGAGGTCAGCACCGTCATGGCCGCCAGGCCGATGTGCAGCAAGCGCGAGGGATCGGCTTCGTGCCGTGCCACGGCCAGCTCGGCCACGATGGCCCCCAGGCTGGCCAGCGCCGCGAGCACCACCATGGCCAGGATCACGGCGGCGCCCTCGTCCTGCGTCAGGGCCCGCTTGTGGATGTCCTCGTGCGTCGAGCGCACCATCATGACCGTGGTCAGCGCCAGGTAGCTCACCGTCCCGACGTTCCAGGCGATCAGCCAGCGCGTGACGTCCCGGGCCTCGAAGCCCAGCCAGGGCCAGGCCAGGGCAACACCGACACCCAGCAGGGCCGACAAGCCAAGGCGGGGGCGCGCACGCAAACTGCGCATGAGGGTCAGCAGCATGCGGACATGATGCCCCAAGCCAGGCCCTGCCCAGCGCGCAATCAGCGCTAACATCGAACGGTCATGCCCGCGAACTACGCCCGCTACCTCGTCGGCCGCCACCGCAGCGTCCACGCCAACCGCCAGCTCGGCTGGACGCTGGCCTTTGTCGCCGGGGCCATCAACGCCGGGGGCTTCCTGGCGGTGCACCAGTACACCTCGCACGTCACCGGCACCGTCTCGTCGCTGGCCGACAACCTGGCGCTCGGGCACCTCGACCTGGTGGTCGATGGCGTGGTGGGCGTGCTGTCCTTCCTGGCCGGGGCCATGTGCTGCGCCGTGATGGTGAACTTCGCGCGGCGGCGCCAGCTCAGCAGCGAGTTCGCACTGCCCCTGATGCTCGAGGCCCTGCTGATCCTGTGCTTCGGCCTGCTGGGCTCGCGCCTGAGCGAGTTCGAGGGCCTGCTCGTGCCCTTCACCGTGGTGCTGCTGTGCTTCATCATGGGCTTGCAGAACGCCGTGGTGACCAAGCTGTCGAACGCCGTCATCCGCACCACCCACATGACCGGCATCGTCACCGACCTGGGCATCGAGCTGGGCAAGGCGCTGTACTGGAACCGCCGCGAAGGCGAGGCGCCCGTGCGCGCCAGCCTCGAGCGCGTGACCGTGCTGGGCGGCCTGCTGCTGGCCTTCACCGGGGGCGGGGTGATCGGGGCCTATGGCTTCAAATTCGTGGGCTATGTGTCCACGGTGCCCCTGGCGGTGCTGCTGGCCGTGCTGGCCCTGGTGCCGGCCTGGGACGACCTGCGCAGCCGAGGCGCCCGGACATCAGGGTGACTCGGTCGGCACGCTGCACTCGGCCATGGCAGGCGAGGCCTGGCAGCGCGCCTTCTTCATCAGGTTGAGCGTGCGCCAGCTGTAGAGCCCGGCCTTCGCACCCGCGATGCGCCCTTCCCGCAGCACGTCCACATAGGGCTGGACGTGATCGGGCGGCAGGTCGAACCAGAGCCGGGCGGGCACCTCGGCTTCGGCGCGCTGAATGGCCTTCATCGCCCCTTCGTGCAGACCGGCCCAGTACACCCGCGAAGGCGCCCCCAGCGTCGCCGGCACCTGCGCGCGGTTGAAGACGAGTTGCAAGGTCGGGATCATGACCGGCATGCGCAGCACGCCGCCCTTGCTGCCCATGCCCTTGGCCAGCTCGAAGGGCTTGAAGGTGATCGCCGGCATGTGGATGAGGTCGACCAGGCCGTTGTTGAACTTGGCGCCCACGTTGGTGATGTCCGACGAGATCGCCTGCGCGCCCATCTTCTGGATCAGCATGGCCTGGACGCGGTCGTGGTCGAACGCGGCGACCCGCTTGCCCGCCAGCGTGTGCGGCGTGATCTCGAAGCGCTCGCGCAACATCGGGTAGGCCGCCCCCACAGGCAGGATGCCGCCCACCTCGTGCTGCCCTTCGGTCATCAGCGCGGCGGCCTGCGGTGAGGCAAACACCTGGATCAGCTTGCGCAGCACCTCGTAGCTGGCCGCGAGGTCGACCTTGCCGTCGCGCACCACCACGGCCGAGCCGAGGCTGTCGAGCGAGCCCGTGACCTGGTTGAAGGGCCGCGCCCGAAAGCCCGTGAGGATGGCCGCCGCGCACTGCCCGGCGCGAAAGTCCTCAGCGACCACGCGCTCGTCGGTGAAGGTGCGCACCTCGAAGTGCACGCCTTCGCGGACCATGGCCACGGCGTAGTCCTGGGCCAGGGTGTGCACCTCGCCGCCCTTGCCCAGGATGTCCCAGACGCAAAGCAAGGGGGCCGCCCGGGTGGGCCCGGCCAGGGTCGCCAGGCAGGCCAGGGCCAGCCAGGTGCGAGCGTGATCCTTCGGTGTCATGATGCCTTCCTGTTTGTGATGCGCACATTCAATACCCATCAGTACATTAAATGAATCAGGACAAATCCCCGGCCCCCACCCGGCGAGGCCGCCCACGCGACCCGGAACGCCTGCAGCGCATCGTGGCGGCCGCGGCCCGGCAGTTCCATGAGCACGGCCTGTCTGGCACCAGCATGGACGCCATCGCCGCCGAGGCGGGGGTGTCCAAGATGACGGTCTACAGCCACTTCCCGTCCAAGGGCGATTTGTTCATCGCCGCCGTGGCCTCGCGCACGGCCGAACTCATGGGCACCGACATGCCGGCGATGGACCCGCTCAAGCCCAAACAGGCCCTGACGGCGATCGGGCGGGCCTTCCTGAGGCTGATCCGCGACGACCAGGTCGTGCAGCATCACCGCATCCTCTTCGGCCTGCGCGACGCGCACCCCGAGGTTCGCCTGGCGTTTCACGACCAAGGCCCGGATCGCATGTGCCAGGCGCTGGCCGCTTACCTCGCCGAGGCCACGCGCCAGGGCTCACTGAAGGTCAGGCAGCCCACGCTGGCGGCCAACCAGTTCATGGGGCTGTTCCTGGGGATGGGGCAACTGCGTCACCTGCTCAACCTGGGCAAGCCAGGGGAGCCGGAGGACGAGGCCTTGCTCAAGGCCAACGTGGCCCTGTTCCTCAAGGGCCACGAACCAGGCTGAGCCAGGCGCGTCAGTCGTCGACCAGGGTGCCTGAGCGCAGCCACGTGTAGCTGGCCCCGATGCCCGCGGTCAACCCGGCGTCTCTGCGCACCAGCGGGCTGGCGCGGTTGGCGGCGCCCGCGAGGTGGTCCACCCGCGCAAAGCCGAAGACACGCCAGTCAGGGCCGAGCTTGCGCGACACGGTGGTGCCCACGCGCCAGGCCACCAGGCCCGGCTTGGCCTCGTAGGCGGGGCGCTCGGCGGTGGCGTAACGGGGCGCCACCTCGTAGAACGTGTCGGCCAGGCGCTGGTCGGCAAAAATGACCCCGAAGCTCATGCTGTAGTTCCAGCCGGTCGGGCTTTCACGGCGGAAGTGCACCTCGGGCTCCAGCGACATGCCCCGATGCGCCGCGCGATCACTGAGGTCGAACACGCCGCGCAGGGGCAGGTCGAAACGCCAGCGTCCACCGCCAGGCCCGTCCCCCAGCTTCCAGCGCATGCGCGGCCCGAACTCGATCAAGGTGCCCAGGTTGGGCATGCCCCGGCGGGCTTCGATCTTGTCGGAGCTGGCGCCGAAGGAGCCCGAGAACCCCACGTCCAAGTCGAAATCATCGGTGTGGATGGCGCGCAGGCCTGCGGTATCGCGATCGGCGCGCAGCACCCGACCTCGGTAAATGACGTACGGCAACACGACCCCACGCCGCACCTGCTGATCGGCCCCTGGATAGGCCAGTTGAGACACCCCCACCCCCACGGCACCCAACTCCCACAACGGCTTGCGACCTTCGTCCTCGCCTTCGTTCTGGGCCAGAGCGGGCGACATGGCGCCCAAGGAGACGGCCAGCAGGCCAGCCAACCAGGGCAGCGGGCTCACGGACAGGGGAACATCGAAGCACTTCATGGACACACAACTCCTGGGTCGGTTGCACGCAAGAAACGCCAGTGGAACACGAAACCATGACGCCACCCCCACGCAACCTGCGCACAATGTGGCCCCATGGAACGCTTCACCATTTCCCTGGACGACAAGCTGGCCCGCGAATTCGACGACTGGGCGGCCGAACGCGGTTACGGCAATCGCTCCGAGGCCTTTCGCGACATCGTTCGCGCCGAGATGGATCGCCAGCGGCTCAGCGCCGACCCCAAGGGCCATTGCGTGGCCTGCCTGTCCTACGTCTACAACCACCACGCGCGCGACCTGGCCGAGCGCCTGATGACGCTGCAGCACGAGCACCACGACCTGGCGGTGTCGACCATGCACACGCACCTGGACCACGAGCACTGCATCGAGACGGTGCTGCTGCGTGGCCGGGTGGCCAGCGTGCAGCGCTTTGCCGACCAGGTCTGCGCCGAGCGCGGCGTGCACCACGGCAAGCTCAACCTCATCAGCGTCGAGCTGCACCAGCCCCACCGGCACGACCACGGCCCAGGCAGCGCGCGCCACGTGCACCTCAAACCCGCGAGCTGACCCGACGCAACGCCACAGGCAGCCCCGGCCTGGCACCGGTCTTGCGTATGATGTTTATACATTTCATCATACAAGCCGACCGCATCGGTTCACCATGCCCCTGTTCAGCCATTCCGACGCGGCTCGCACCGCTGCCCTGCTTGCCCTCGCCGGTCTGGGCGGCGCCCCCGCCCTCGCACAGACCGCCTCGCCCGAGGCTCAGCTTCCCGGAACCGAGGTCCGCGCCCACTACCTGGCCGCCGCTGGCGAACAGACCAGCGCCAGCGAAGGCACCGTCAGTGGTGCCCTGATCCAGCGCCGCCCGGTGCTGCGCCCCGCCGAGGTGCTGGAGTTCGTGCCCGGCGTGATCGTTTCGCAGCACAGCGGCGACGGCAAGGCCAACCAGTACTACCTGCGCGGCTTCAACCTCGACCACGGCACCGACTTCGCCACCTGGGTCGATGGCATGCCGGTGAACATGCCCACGCACGCACATGGCCAGGGCTACACCGACCTGAACTTCCTGATCCCGGAGCTGGTGCAGGCCATCCAGTACCGCAAGGGCACCTTCGCGGCCGAGGACGGCGACTTTTCCTCGGCCGGCTCCGCTCGCATCCAGCTCAAGGACACGCTGGAGCAGGGCCTGGCCGCCATCACGCTGGGTGAGCACAACCACGTGCGCACCCTCGTGGCCGACAGCACCGAGCTGCCCGCCGGTCCGCTGCTCTACGCCATCGAAGGCGCCTACAGCGATGGCCCCTGGGACCAGCCACAGCACCACAAGCGGGTGAACGCGCTGCTGCGCCACAGCGTGCCGGACGGCGCCACGCGCCACAGCTTCACCGCCATGCTCTACAGCGCGCGATGGGACAGCACCGACCAGGTGCCCCGGCGCGCCATCGACAGCGGCGAGATCGGCCGCTTCGGCGCCATCGACCCGAGCGACGGCGGCCACAGCCAGCGCGGCAGCCTGTCATGGCAGGCCACGCGCATCGCCGATGACGGTGAGTGGCAGGCCGGCCTTTACGCCATCCAGTCGCGCCTGAGCCTGTTCTCCAACTTCACCTACTTCCTCGACGACGAGGTCAACGGCGACCAGTTCGAGCAGGCCGAAAAGCGCCTGGCGCTGGGCGGCCAACTGCAGCGCAGCTGGACCACCCCCCTGGCGGGCCTGGAAAGCCGTCACACCCTGGGCCTGCAATGGCGCCACGACCGGATCGATCCGCTGGGTTTTTTCGCGGCGCAAGGAGGTGAGCGCGGTGCGCCTTTTCAACAAAGCCGCGTTCGCCAGACCAGCGTGGGCCTGCATGGCCAGAGCGAAACACGCTGGCTGCCATGGCTGCGCAGCATCGCCGGGCTGCGCCTCGACCGCATCTCGGTCGATGTGGACAGCAGCATCGCGGGCAACGGCGGCTCGCGCAGCGACATGGCACCCAGCCCCAAGTTCTCGCTGGTCTTCGGGCCATGGGCGAACACCGAGCTCTTTGCCAACACCGGCTGGGGCTTTCACAGCAACGACGCGCGCGGCATGACCTCGCGCCTGAGCGCCAAGCTCAACCCCGACACGGGCAGCCGCGACGCCACCGAGCGCGCTCAGCCGCTCGTGCGCACGCGCGGCCACGAGCTGGGCCTGCGAGGCGAATGGCTGCCAGGCTGGCACACCAACGTCGCGCTGTGGCGACTCGACCTCGACTCGGAGCTGGTGTTCGTGGGTGACGCGGGCGAGACCGAGGCCAGCGGGGCCTCGCGCCGCCATGGCATCGAGGTCGGTCAGCACTGGCAACCGGTCCCCGGCTGGTGGCTCGACCTCGATGTGGCCTGGTCGAAGGCCCGGTTCCGTCAGGCGCAGGGCGACGTCCCCCATGCGGGTCGGCGCGTGCCGGGCGCCGTCGAGCGCGTGGCCTCGTTCGGCCTCACCTTCGACGACAAGGGCCCCTGGACGGGCCAGCTCCAGCTGCGCCACTTCGGCCCGCGCGACCTGATCGAAGACGGCAGCGTGCGCTCGAAGGGCACGACGCTGGCCTACGCGCGACTGGGCCGCAAGCTCACGCCCAGCACACGCGTGTGGATCGATGTCTTCAACCTCTTGAACCGAAAGGTCAGCGACATCGACTACCTCTATGAGTCGCGGCTGGCCAGCGAGCCCAGCGGCCAGGCCACCACCGACCTGCACTCGCACCCGGCCGAGCCGCGCACGCTGCGGGTGAGCCTGCTGGTGTCGTTCTGAACGCGGCAGGCAGGTGACTTTGGTGGCAGGATGGGGGCTGGCCCCTTGTTCTCACCCAGCCGCTCGGCCAGCATGGAGACAGACATGACCCAACGCCGCCTCGCCGCCCTACCGCCCCTCTCAGCCCTTTCCGCCTTCTCCGCCCCCCTGCTTGCAGCCGCCCTGTTCACCCTGGCAGGCGGCGCCCACGCCCAGGTCACCGTCAGCAACGCGTGGGTGCGCGCCACCGTGCCGGGTCAGCAGGCCACGGGCATGTTCGGCACCTTCACCGCCAAGCAGGACAGCACCCTGGTGGGCGCAAGCTCGCCCGTTGCCCACACCGTCGAAGTGCACGAAATGAAGATGGAAGGCGACGTGATGCGCATGCGCGCCATCCCGTCGCTGGCCCTGCCGGCCGGCCAGGCCGTGGCGCTCAAGCCGGGCTCGTACCACGTGATGCTGATGGGCCTGAAAAAGCCCCTGCCCGACGGCAGCAGCGTGCCGCTGAAGCTGGTGATCGAGGACGCTCAGAAGAAGCAGACCACCCTGGACGTCAAGGTGCCGGTCAAGAAGGCCGGGCCAGCACAGGGCACCGATGGCGCCGGGCACGACCACGCCCACGGTCACGGCCACGGCGACCACCAGCACTGACCACCCCGGCCGCGCCTGATGCCGGCTCAGGCGGCCTGGCTGCCGTCCAGCGTCGAAAAGACCCGAGTGAGCCAGCTGCTCAACCGAGCCAGCACCTCGGCGCGTTCGCGCTCGTTGAAGATCTCGTGCGCCAGCCGCTCGAAAGGCCTGGCCTCGACCAGCGCCGGTGGCAGCGCCTGCGCCAGCCGCTGCGAGCCTCGCGGGCTCACGCACCGATCCTGGCCCGACCACATCAGCAGGGTCGGCACCTGCCAGGCGGACGCCCGCGCCAGCACCACGGGCCCGGCGTCGGCGATGAAGCGCCCCAGCAGGCCGCTGATGCGGTCGTGCACCAGCGGGTCCTGCAAGTAGGCCTGCACCACCGCCGGGTCGCTGCAGACCCACTCGGGCTGCAGGCCATTGTTCACGCACAGGTGGGGCAACAGGCGCGGGCCCACTGCCAGCAAGGCCTTCTGCACCGCGCTCAGGCCCGGGTCGATGGCGGGCGACGACAGCACCAGGCCATCGACTGGCAGGTGCCAGCTGGCCGGCCTGGCCGCGAGCCCTTCGGCCACGAAACGCGCCGCCACCAGGCCACCCAGGCTGTGCCCGATCAGCACCAGGGGCCTGGCCGCATCGGCCCCGCGCACCTCACGCAGGAAGGCGCCCAGGTCGCTCAACAGGCTGTCGGGTGCGGCGATGTCGCCCCGCCGACCGCCCGAGCGCCCGTGGCCGCGGTGGTCGAAGCCCCGCACGTCCCAGCCTTGCGCATTGAGGTGGGCCGCCACGTGTTCGTAGCGCCCGATGTGTTCGCCCAGGCCATGCACCAGCACGGCGGTGCCCCAGGCCGGCGAGCCGGCGGTGGAAACGGCACGCCAGTGGCGCGTGTGCAGGCTCAGGCCGTCGGGGGTGTTCATGCTCGCAGTTCCTCTCTGGGGTGTGTGGTGTGTGGGGTCGATGAGGCCGATGTGCCATCAAGGGGGTGCCCGGCCATCCACCAGGCCACGGCATCGCGCTGCGCCTCGGTCAGGTGCAGGCCGAGCTTGCTTCGCCGCCACAGGACATCGTCGGCGCTGCGGGCCCATTCGTGGCGCTGCAGGTGGCGCAACTCGGCTTCGTGCACCCCTGGCACGACCTCTTCGCCCAGGTCGGCCAGGCGCTGCGCCCGGCCCAGCACCATCGCGATGCGCGAGCCGTGCGCGCGCGCCAGCCGGTGGGCCAACTCGGGCGGCAGCCACGGGTGGCGCTGCCGCACGGCCAGCACGAAGGCCGCGAAGTCTTCGTCCGGCCGGCCTTTGGCGCGCACCCATTCGGACAGGTCACCGCCCGGCAGGCTGGCCCCGCGCGTCCAGGCCCCGCGGGCCTCGTCCTGCCTGCCCAGTTGTCGGCAGATGGCGTTCGACGCATCCTCGGCCAGCTGGCGGAAGGTGGTGATCTTGCCGCCCCACACCGTCAGCAGCGGCGCGGCCTGCGAGTCCTGCTCGAGCAGGTAGTCGCGCGTCACGGCAGAGGGGTCGCCCGAGGCGTCGTCGAGCAGCGGGCGCACGCCCGAGTAGGTCCAGACCACGTCGGCGGGCCGGATGGGGCGGGCCAGGTAGCGGCTGGCCTGCTCGCACAGGTAAGCCACTTCGTCGGCCTCGCAACGCGCGTCGCGCGGGTCGCCCGTGACCTCCTGGTCGGTGGTGCCGACGAGGGTGAAGTCGCGCTCGTAGGGGATGGCGAAGACGATGCGGCCATCGGGGCTCTGGAAGATGTAGGCGTGATCGTGGTCGAACTGGCGCGGCACCACGATGTGGCTGCCCTTGACCAGGCGCAGGCTGCGCGTGGCCAGGCGTTCGCCCGACTTCGCCTGGGCCACGTCGCGCAGGAAGCGCTCGGCCCATGGCCCGGCGGCGTTGACCAAGGATCGGGCGCGCACCTGCCGCACGGCGCCCGGGTTGTCCGTGTCGGCCAGGGTGAGCTGCCAGTGCGTGGCGCCCCGCACGGCCTGCACGCAGCGGGTGCGCGTGAGCACGCTGGCGCCGCGCTCGCTCGCGTCGATGGCGTTGAGCACGACCAGGCGGGCGTCATCGACCCAACCGTCGGAGTAGACAAAGCCGCGCTTGAGGTGCGGGTGCAGCGGCACGCCCAGGGCCGAGCGGCGCAGGTCCACCCCGGCCGAGCCCGGCAGCACCTCGCGGCGCGCCAGGTGGTCGTACAGGAACAGGCCCAGGCGGATCAGCCAGGCGGGGCGCATGGACGGGTCGTGCGGCAGCACGAAGCGCAGCGGCCACATGATGTGCGGCGCGCTCTTGAGCAGCACCTCGCGCTCGCCCAGGGCCTTGCGCACCAGGCCGAACTCGCGATGCTCCAGGTAGCGCAGCCCCCCGTGGATGAGCTTGGTGGACGCCGACGAGGTGTGGGCCGCCAGGTCGTCCTGCTCGACCAGGCAGACCGACAGGCCGCGGCCGGCCAGGTCGCGCGCGATGCCCGCGCCGTTGATGCCGCCACCGACCACGAGCACGTCGAATTCACCGGGGGGAAGGGGGCGGGAGGCGGCCATGGACAGCTTTCGTTTTGGGACACACGCAAATCAAACGAATGCGCGTTTTGCTCGTTTTAAGGCTGTCGCATTTTCGTTATCCCGGGTGTCCGCGTCAAGCGGGCACGCGTAGACTGCGGGGGTTTCGTTTCCGAAAACCCCTTCCACGCCCCAGAACATGAGCATCAAGGCCCGCCACGCTGCCCTGCTTGACGAGGTCCGCGCCCGCAGTTCGGCCACCGTCGAGGCCCTGGCCGAACAGTTCGGCGTCACCTTGCAGACCGTGCGCCGCGACGTGCAGCAGCTCGCCGACGCCGGCCTGCTCACGCGCTTTCACGGCGGCGTGCGCCTGCCTTCGTCCACCACCGAGAACATCGGCTACCGCCAGCGCCAGGCCCTGCAGGCCGACGAAAAAGCGCGCATCGCGCGCGCGGTGGCCGAACGCGTGCCGCACAACTGCTCGCTCATCCTCAACATCGGCACCACGACCGAGGCGGTGGCGCGCGAGCTCATGCACCACCGCGGCCTGCGCGTCATCACCAACAACCTGAACGTGGCCGCCATCCTGGCCGACAACGCCGACTGCGAGGTCATCATCGCCGGCGGGGTCGTGCGCTCGCGCGACCACGGCATCGTCGGTGAGGCCACCGTGGACTTCATCCGCTTGTTCAAAGTCGACATCGCGCTGATCGGCATCAGCGGCATCGAGGCCGACGGCTCGCTGCGCGACTTCGACTACCGCGAAGTGAAGGTGGCGCGCGCCATCATCGAGCACGCCCGCCAGGTGTGGGTGCTGGCCGACCAGAGCAAGTTCGGGCGCGAGGCCATGGTGCACCAGGCCCGCCTCGACGAGGTGGACATGCTGTTCACCGACGCGCCCCCGCCCGAGCCCTTCCCCCAACTGCTGGCCGACGCCGGCGTGACCTGTGTGGTGGCCCCATGAACACGACCTTTGCGACGACACCGACCTACCTGCTCGCCCTCGACCAGGGCACCTCCAGCTCGCGCAGCATCCTCTTCACGCCCGAGGGGCAGATCGCGGCCATGGCCCAGCGCGAGCTCACGCAGGTCTACCCGCAACCCGGCTGGGTCGAGCACGACGCGCGCGAGATCTGGCGCATCCAGCTCGAGACCGCACGCGAGGTGCTGGCCAAGGCCGGCGCCACGCCGCAGCAGGTGCGCGCCATCGGCATCACCAACCAGCGCGAGACCGTGGTGGTGTGGAATCGCCGCACCGGCGAGCCGATCCACCACGCCATCGTCTGGCAGGACCGCCGCACCGAGGCCTTCTGCGCCGACCTGCGAGCGCAAGGTGCAGACACCTTCGTGCAGCAACGCACCGGCCTGCGCATCGACGCCTACTTCTCGGCCACCAAGCTGCGCTGGGTCCTCGACCACGTCGACGGCGCGCGCGCGGCGGCCGAGCGCGGCGAGCTGGCCTTCGGCACCATCGACAGCTGGCTGATCTGGCACCTGACCGAAGGCCGCGAGCACCTCACCGACGTGAGCAACGCCTCGCGCACGATGCTGCTGAACATCCACACGGGCGACTGGGACGACGACCTGCTCTCGCTGTTCGGCATCCCGCGCTCGCTGCTGCCCGACGTGCGCCCATCGTCCGGCGACTTCGGCCACACGACGCTGCTCGGTGGCCAGCTGCCCATCGGCGGCGTGGCCGGTGACCAGCAGGCATCGCTGTTCGGGCAGGCGTGCTTCCGTCCCGGCCTGGCCAAGAACACCTACGGCACCGGCTGCTTCATGCTGATGCACACCGGTGACCAGGCCCAGACCAGCCGCAACGGCCTGCTGACCACGGCCGCCGCGCAACCGGACGGGCAGCGCGTCTACGCGCTCGAAGGCAGCGTGTTCATCGGCGGGGCGGTGGTGCAGTGGCTGCGCGACGGCCTGCAGGCCATCCGCGCCTCGGGCGAGGTGCAACAGCTGGCCGAAAGCGTGCCCGACGCCGGCGGCGTGGTCTTCGTGCCCGCCTTCACGGGCCTGGGCGCGCCCTATTGGGCGGGCGACGCGCGCGGCGCCATCCTGGGCCTGACGCGCGGCAGCACGGTGGCCCACATCGCACGCGCCGCGCTCGAGAGCATCGCGTTTCAGAGTGCGGCCCTGCTCGAGGCCATGAGCCGCGACGCCGTGGCCCACGGCGGCTCACCGGTGAGCGAGCTGCGCGTGGACGGCGGCGCCTGCGCCAACGACCTGCTCATGCAGATCCAGGCCGACCTGCTGGGCATCCCGGTGGTGCGCCCCAAGGTGATCGAGACCACCGCCCTGGGCGCGGCCTACCTGGCCGGCCTTTCCACCGGCGTCTACCGCAACCTGGGCGAGCTCGAGGCCCAGTGGCAGGTGGACCGGCGCTTCCTGCCCACGCTCTCGCGCGCCGACGCCGCGGCCCGCATGGCGCGTTGGGAACACGCGGTCAGGCAGACGCTGGCGCCCTGAGCCGTCGCGCACCTGCGCAATCCGGCACACAGGCGTCCTCGGCGATCAGGATTTGCACCGATTCGCCACCTCACGGGCTGGGGGAAGCTGGCTGCTTGCGCACAATGGCGCACCTCGTCCGGGGTCCGGACGCCACAACCCAGCGGAGCCCTCGCATGCCCTCATCGCAAGCCCACATCGACCGCCGCCAGTGGCTGGCTCTCGCGCTGGGCACCCTCGCCTGGCCGATGCAGGCCCAGGCCCAGGCCACCATCAAGGTCGATGGCGTCGAGGTGCCCACCACGAGCGTGGTGCGCGGCAAGAAGCTGGTGCTCAACGGCGCCGGGGTGCGCCGCCGTGGCTACTACAAGTCCAACATCGTCGCGCTCTACCTGCCCGAGCGCCTGACCACGCTGGACGCCATCATGAAGCTCGACGGCCCCAGGCGCATCCAGATGCTGCTGCTGCGCGACTTCTCGCAATCGACCGTCTCGCGCATCTTCCTGGCCGACTTCAAACAGGCGGCCACCGACACCGAGTTCAAGGCGCTCATCAACGAGGTGGCCGAGATCGGCGCCATCTACAACAACGTCAAGCGCGTCGAGCAGGGCGACAAGGTCAACATCGACTGGCAGCCGGGCGCGGGCATCATCGCCTCGCTCAACGACCGCCAGCTCAACGACAAGCCCATCAACAACGAGCTGGCCTACCAGATCTACCTGCGCATGTTCATGGGCCCCGGCGTGCCCGAGGATCTGCGCAACCGGCTGCTCGGCCTGAGCAACTGAGCCCGCTCGATCGGCGTCCTGCACCGGGCCCGCCGAACCACGCCCCGGGCGCCGCGCGGCCCCTGGAGGTCAGCGCGCCTTGGACGAGCCTTTGCGCAGCATGACCCACACCGCGCCGTGCGCGGCCAGGCCGATGCCCCAGGCCCAGGCCACGATGCCGGCCCAGTTGTGCTGCGACGACGTCGCCTGGTTGATGTACACCAGACCACCGATGACCGCCGCGTAAACGACGGCGTGGATGACGAAGCTGAGCTGAAGGAGGTTGCGTGACGCGGCCATGGGGGACTTCAAAAGCGGTTGGAAACCGAACGGACCAAGGGAAACCGAGCCGCTATCATCCTCAGCGGCGACCGGCCAGACTTGCCCCGACGCGCCAGCCGACTTGACCCGCCGCGCCGCATCCGCCCCCCCATGTCCCGAAATGCCCCGCCCGGCACCCCGCCACGCCCCAAGCCCCCCGTCCCAAAAGCCCCCCATTCAGACGCCTCGGCGCTGATGGCCTGGGTGCTGGCCGGCAAATGCGCGGCCGAGCGACGCGGCATCGACGCCGAGGCCTTGCTGCGCGAGGTGGGCCTGGACCTGCACACCCGCCCCGACCCGATGTCGCGCCAGTCCGCTGCCCGCGGCCTGGCCTTCTGGCAACTGGCCATGCGCGCCGCCGACGACGAGCTGCTGGGCGTGGACGTCGCCCTCCAGTCGGTGCCCATGACCCTCAACGCCCTCGGCTACGCCTTCATGGCCTCGGAGAACCTGGGGCAGATGTACACCCGGGTGGCGCGCTACGCCCACGTCGTCACCGACGCCTGCGAAATCACCTTCACCGTCGAGCCCCACGGGGTGGGCCGGCTGGCCATCAGCGGTGACCAGCGCCTGCTCGCGGGGGTGGACGCGCGAACCGCCTGGAGCCTGTTCGACTACGCCATGGTCAGCGTGGTGCGAGGCTCGCGACTGCTCTACGGCCGCGATTTCGCGCCCCTGGAGTTGCGCCTGCAGCGCCCCCGCCCGCAGTCGCCGGCCCGCTATGAAAAGCTGCTGGGCTGCCAGCCGGTCTACAACTGCGAGGACAACGCCGTGCTGGTGGACGCGGCCTCTCTGACGCGAGCGCTGGCCTTCGCCAACCACGAGGTGGCCCGCGCCAGCGAAGAAGCCGTCGAGCGGCACCACGCCCGGCACCACCGCCACTGGCAGCACCAGCAGGGGCACGAAGCCAGCGGCCTGTCGGCGCGGCTTGCGGCCGTGCTGCCCGACCTGCTGCCCAGCGGCGAGCCCAAGCAAAAGGACGTGTGCGAGCGCCTGGGCCTGAGCCAGCGCAGCTTCCAGCGCCGCCTGGCCCAGGAGCAGACCACCTTCCGCGATGTGCTCAACGCGACGCGGCAGCACCTGGCGCTGGCCCACCTGCGCGCAGGCGAGCACTCCGTCAGCGAGGTGGCCTTCCTGCTGGGTTTCGCCGAAGTCAGCGCCTTCACCCGCGCCTTCAAGCGCTGGACGGGCCACTCACCCCGGGCCTGGCGCAGCCTGGAGGCCGACGCCGCCCCACGCTGAGGCCCGTGCGGCAAAACCTGTCGAGGAACCTGGCGCAAACCCTGTCGCGATTCACCGCATCCTGTCGCGATGTGCCATTCTCATGTCGCGATCGATCGCTTTCAATCCGACCATGCGACACCCCCTGCCCGCCACCGCCAACGAGCTCATCCCCTTCCCGTGCGCCAGCGCCTGGGTGCGCGCCGCGGCCCTGTGCCACATCAACCTGCCGCCGCTGCTGGAGCAGGCCGGCCTGGGCATCGACCACCAGGGGGCGCACCACATCCGCCGCGCCGGCATGCTCGAGATGATGATGCGCTGCGTGGGCCAGGCGGCGCCGACGCACCACTTTCCGCTGGTCATCGGCGAATGCCATGGTTTCGACACCCTGCCCGCCATCGAGACCTTCCTGGCCACCAGCCCCACGGTGCGCGAGGCCATGCCTGCGCTGAACTGGACCAGCCAGCTGTTCCACGGCCTGCACATCCACCTGGTCGAGGGCAAGCATGAATCGGCCATCGTCATCGAGGTCGAGCAGCTCGATGGCGATCCGCCCAAGGCCGCCGGCTACTTCGCCGAGGTCTCCATGGCCAGCCTCAACAAGTTCAGCCGCATGCTGCTGGGCGGGCGCAGCATGG
The DNA here is from genome assembly GCA_001770725.1 of Burkholderiales bacterium RIFCSPHIGHO2_01_FULL_63_240. Lineage (GTDB taxonomy): Bacteria > Pseudomonadota > Gammaproteobacteria > Burkholderiales > Burkholderiaceae_C > Aquabacterium. Next base: position 144,519 of record MERU01000007.1, on the reverse strand, counting down.
CCACGCGCGTCGAGTTCGAACACGACCCCGGCCCGCTGCGCTCGGTCTGCGAGATGCAGTTCGGCGTGCCCGTGCGCACCCGCCAGTCGCGCAACGCCGCCGTCTTCCCCACCGCGATGCTCGACATGCGCCTGCCCGGGGCCCTGCCCGAGTTGCACCGCCAGCTGCAAGGCGTGATCGAGCAGAGCCTGCCCGCGCCCCGCTTCACCACGCTGGCCGAGCGCATCGAGCTGCTGTTTCGGCAGCAGCCGAAGTGGATGGGCCAGGGCATCCAGAACGTGGCCGAGCACCTGGGCCTGCACCCGCGCACGCTGCAGCGACGCCTCAAGGACGAAGGCCAGGTCTACGGCGACATCCAGACCCGCAGCCGCTACGAGCACGCGGTCACGCAGCTCAAGGTCGGCCAGGTCGACATCGACACCCTGAGCGAGACCCTGGGCTTCACCGACCGCAACAGCTTCACGCGCGCCTTCAAGCAATGGACGGGCATGGCGCCGCGCGACTTCCGCCGCCTGCACCGCTGCATGGCCTCGCCGCCGGACACCGCACCACAAGCCGCTGAAGCGCAGGCCGGTTGAGGCCCAGCGGATCAGGCCCGGCGCGCCTGGGCCACGTCCACAGGGCCTTGCGGTCGGCCAAAGTGCTTGATGCCCAACGCCTGCTCGCTGTAGGTCCACAGCTGGCGCGCCAGCTCGGGGTCGCGGCTGGGCCGGCTGCCCCGCTCCACCTTCTTGCGGAACCAGTGCTGGCCTGACTGTGTCAAGGCCGGCGAGGTGGCCAGGAAGATCTGCGTCTGCGCGCCTTCGCGCTCGGAAATCAGCCCCGGGGCGATGAGGGCGTTGAACAGGCTGGGCGTGCCGCGCCAGATCTCGGTCTTGACCGAGCCCGGGTGGAAGGAATTGACCAGCACCTTCGAGCCTTTGAGCCGCCGGGCCAGCTCGCGCACGAACAGCAGGTTGGCCAGCTTGGAGCGGCCATAGGCCCGAAAAGGCGCCGCCATCAGGAAGGTGCTGGGCGAAGGCTCGCGCAGGCTGTCGAAGTCCAAGCCCCCGCCAAAGAAATGCGCCACCGAGCTGGTCACCACGATGCGCCCGGCCGGGGCGGCCTCGACCAATGGCAGCAACTGGTGCGTGAGCATGAAGTGCCCCAGGTGCGTGGTGGCGAACATGAACTCGTGCCCCGTCGAGCCCGTGCGCAGCGCAGGTGTGAACAGCCCGGCGTTGAGCACCAGCGCGTCGATGCGGTCCCAACGGGCCCGCACCTGCTGCGCGAAGGCCACCACGGCATCGGGCTGAGACAGGTCCAGCGCATGAAAGCTCAGTTGAGCCCCCGGGTGCTCGGCCTGGATGGCGGCGAGCACGGCCTCGCCCTTGCTGGCGTCCCTCGCGGCCACGATGACCTCGCAGCCCTGCGCGGCCAGCGCCCGCACCGTTTCCTTGCCGATGCCGGCGCTGCCGCCGGTCACCAAGGCGCGCTTGGGTGGATGAGGTGACATGGGGACTCCTGATGGTTCGGGCTGATGGGTTTGACTGCCCGACTGTAGGCAGCCCGCCCCGCCCCCGCCAAGGGAAACCGTGACAGAGATGGGGAATGTGGCGACACGCCCATCCGGGCGGACGGTAAGATGCCCCCATGCGTCGCTTCGTCGCCCTCCTTTTGCTGGTGCTGCTTCCGCTGCAAGCCGTCTGGGCTGCGGCGGCGCCGTACTGCCAGCACGAAGGCGGCGCCGCGAGCCACCACATCGGGCACCACCAGCCCGAACACCAGCACGCCGACGCGGCCCAGCCCTCGTCTGCCGATGGCGAGGGCCACCACGACGGCACCAATGGTGCCGGCGCCGAGCACAGCGACTGCCACGTCTGCCATGGCGGCACGGTGCTGGCCCACGAAGTGCGCCTTGCGCAGGTGATGTCCACCACCACCCAGCCCGTGCCCACCGTGGCCCACGGCCTGCCGGCGCCGCCCGGCGAGCGCCCTGAACGGCCCAAGTGGCCCGCCCTCGCCTGATCGGCGAGGTGGCACTGGCCTGCCCCTTTCAACACCCTGGACACCGTTGACCTCTGTGTCCGCGCCCCTTCGCGGGTGACGGACACCGCCTGACGCCTTGCGTGCGTGAGGCCAGGTGTGCCTCGCCGATGCCGTCCGACCTCTTGACCAAAAGACGCATCGCATGCACCGACACCAACGCCCCCTGTGGGGCGCGCCCCTGCGCATGGCCACCTGCCTCGCCCTCGCGGGCGCTGCCATGGCCGCCCACGCGCAGCCCCCCGACACCCTTGCCCAGGCCTTCGAGCAAGCCTGGGCCACGCAACCCCTGCCCCAGGCCCTGTCCGCGCGGCGCAGCGCGCTGGCGGCTTCACGCCAGGCCGCCGACGCCTGGACGGCCCAACCCGCGGCGCTGGAATTGCGCACAAAGACCGACCGCCCCGGCACCGACCGGGGCGCGCAGGAGCTGGAAGTTGGCGTGGCCCTGCCCTTGTGGCTGCCCGGCCAGCGCTCACGCAGCCAGGCCCTGGTCACGCAGGAGGAACAGGCCCTGGACGCGCGGCTGGACAGCGCCCGGCTCCAGCTCGCTGGCCAGGTGCGCGAAGCCTGGTGGGCCTGGCAGCGCGCACGCGCCGAGCTGGCCCTGGCGGGCGCTCAGGTCGAACATGCGCAGGCGCTGAGCCAGGACGTGCACCGCCGCGTGCGCGCCGGCGACCTCGCACCCGCCGACGCGCACCAGGCCGATGGCGCGCTGGCGCTGGCCCAATCGGCCCAGGCCCGCGCCGAAGGACAAAGCGTGCAGGCGTGGCAGGCCCTGCAAGGGCTGTTGGGCAGCGCGCAACCATGGCCCTCTGCCGCCCCATCCACCCCGGGTCCCACCGGCGCCGAGCCCACCCCGGGTGAGGTCTCGGCCGACCTTGCCCAACACCCCCTGGTGCGCGACCTCGACCAGCAAGCCGCCACGGCCCGCCAGGCGGCCGAGCTGGCCGACACGCAATCGCGCGCCAACCCCGAGCTGCTGCTGGGCACCGTGCACAGCCGTGACCAGCGCGGCGAGCCCCGGCAACGCCAGCTCACCGTCGGCCTGCGGCTGCCATGGGGCGAGTCGCCCGCGCAGCGCGCCCTGGCGGCACGCGCGCACGCCGACGCCACCGAGCTGAGCGTGCAGGCCGCGCGCCAGCACCAGCAAGCCCAGGCCACGCTCGACGGCGCGCAAGCCCGATGGCGAGCCGCCCAGCGCGCGCACGAGGCCGCACAGCGGCGCGCCACCCTCGCTCACGAAACCCAGGCCTTCTTCGACAAGTCCTTCCGCCTGGGCGAGACCGACCTGCCCACGCGACTGCGCATCGCGCAGGAAGCGCAGGAAGCCGCCCGCCAGGCCTCACTGGCCGCCATCGACCTGGCTGCCGCCGCGTCCGCCTGGCGCCAGGCTGCGGGGCTGCTGCCGCAGTGACCGCCATGTCCGCCCACCTCACAAGCATCCAACGCCCCCTTCACATGTCCAAGACGCTCACCCCACGACTGCGCCTGGCCGGCATCGGCCTGGCCCTGATCGGCGCCCTGCCCCTGGTGCCCAATGCCTGGGCTCACGGCGACCACGATCACGACGACACCCCACCGCCGGCCACCCTGCTGCGCGAGGCCCCTCGGCGCCAGGCCGATGGCAGCGTGCTCATGCCCAAGGCGGCCCAGCAGCAACTGGGCCTGCGCACCCAGGCGGCGCAGGCCGGCTCATGGCCCCAGGCCTTCGAGCTGCCCGGCAAGGTCGTGATGGACCCCAATGCCGGCGGCCGCGTGCAGGCCGCACTCGCCGGCCGCGTGGTGGCCGGCCCGCGCGGCCTGCCATCGCTGGGCCAGGCCGTGCGCCAGGGCCAGGTGCTGGCCCACATCGAGCCCACCACCGGCTCGCTGGAGCAGGCCGGCCTGCGCGCTCAGCAGGCCGAGTTGCGCGCCAACTTGCAGGTGGCCGAGCGTCGCCTGGCCAGGCTGCGCGAACTCGCCGACACCGTGGCCCGCAAGGACATCGAAGCCGCCGCCGCCGAGGTCGAGGGGCTGCGCGCACGGGTGGTCGCCTTGGGACAAGGCCTGTCGCGCCGCGATGCGCTCGTCGCACCGGTCTCCGGTGTCATCGCCTCGGCCCACGTGGTGGCCGGCCAGGTCGTGCAGGCCGGCGACGTGCTCTACGAGGTCGTCGACCCGCGCCGCCAGCGCATCGAGGCCCTGGTGCGCGACCCGGCCCAGGCCCAGCAGATCGGCTCGGCCCACCTCGCGCTCGGCGACACCAGCGTGCCGCTGCGCCTGGTCGGCGCCGCCCGCAGCCTGCGCGACCAGGCCTTGCCCATCGCCTTCAGCGGTGACGCGCAGGCCCTGAGCGGCCTCGTGCTGGGCCAGACCGTGAAGGTGATCGCACAGACCCGCGAGACCCTGCCTGGCCTGGCCCTGCCCCGCTCCGCGCTCGTCAAGGGTGCGGGCAACCAGGACATCGCCTGGGTGCAGACCGCGCCCGAACGCTTCGAGCCGCGCTGGGTCACCCACGCCCCCCTGGACGGCTCGAGGGTGCGCATCACCGCCGGGCTGAAAGCCGGCGAGCAGGTGCTCACACAAGGCGCGAGCCTGGTCAACCAGGTCCGCTGAGAAGGAGCCCACGATGTTCAGATGGCTCCTCGACACCGCCCTGGCCAACCGACTGCTGGTGCTGCTGACCGCAGCCGTGCTGATGGCCCAGGGCGCCTACACGCTCTCGCGCACCCCGGTCGATGTCTTCCCCGACCTGAACCAGCCGACCGTCACACTGATGACCGAGGCCGGCGGCATGGCCCCCGAAGAGGTCGAACAGCTCATCACCTTCCCGCTGGAGACGGCCCTCAACGGCCTGCCGGGTGTGCAGGCGGTGCGCTCCACATCGAGCGCCGGCCTGTCCTTCGTCTACGTCACCTTCGTCTGGTCCACCGACATCTACCGCGCGCGGCAGATGGTGGCCGAGCGCCTGGGCACCATGGGCGAGGGCCTGCCTCAGGGCATCACGCCGCACATGGGGCCGGTGAGCTCGATCATGGGCGAGATCATGCAGATCGCCATCCCCATCGACACGGCCAAGGTCTCGCCCATGGCGGTGCGCGAGCACGCCGACTGGGTGCTGCGCCCGCGGTTGATGGCCATCCCCGGCGTGGCCCAGGTCATCCCGATTGGCGGCGAGGTGCGGCAGTTCCAGGTGCAGCCCGAGCCCGAGCGCATGGCCGAGATCGGCGTCACGCTCGATCAGCTCAGCGATGCCCTGCGCGGCTTTTCGGCCAACACCTCGGGGGGCTTTCTCGAACGCAATGGGCGCGAGTACCTGATCCGGCACCTGGGCCGCACCACCGAGCTGGCCCACCTGCAGGACCTGGTGATCGCCTCGCGCAACGGCCAGCCCGTGCTGCTGCGGCAAGTGGCCAACGTGGCGTTCGCGCCCGCCATCAAGCGAGGTGACGCGGGCTTCGAAGGGCAACCCGCCGTCATCCTCGGCATCCAGAAGCAGCCTTCGGCCGACACCCTCGCGCTGACGCGGGCCATCGAGTCGGCGCTGCAGGGCATGCGCGGCTCGCTGCCAGCGGGCATGGCCGAGCCACGCGTGACCTTCCGCCAGGCCAGCTTCATCGAGGCCTCGGTGAACACGCTGCAAGGCAAGCTCGTCGGTGCCGCGGTGTTCGTGGCGGTGATCCTCTTCGTCTTCCTGGGCACGTGGCGCCCCACCCTGATCGCGTTGACGGCCATCCCTGTGTCCATCTTCGCCACGGTGCTGGTGTTCCGCTGGTTCGGGCTGTCGATCAACACGATGACGCTGGGCGGCCTGGCGATTGCCATCGGCGGGCTGGTGGACGACGCCGTGGTGGACGTGGAGAACATCCTGCGTCGATTGAAGATCGAGCGCACCAAGCCCGAAGACCAAAGGCTGCCCTGGCTGCAGGTGGTGCGCGACGCCTCGATGGAGGTGCGCTCGGGCATCCTGTACGCCACCGCCATCATCGTGCTCGTCTTCCTGCCGCTGTTCGCGCTGCCGGGCATCGAAGGTCGGCTGTTCGTGCCGCTGGGCATCGCCTTCATCGTCTCGACGCTGGCTTCGCTGCTGGTGTCGGTGACGGTCACGCCGGTGCTGGCCTCGTGGCTGCTGCCGCGCATGGCCGCCGATGGGCATGGCGACACGAAGGCGCTGGCCTGGCTGAAGGGGCACTACGAAGCGGCGCTGCGGCGCGTGCTGGCCCACCCGCGTCGCGCGGTGGCCGCGGCGGCCGTGGCGGTGCTCGCCGCGCTGGCCGCGGTGCCCTTCTTTCCGACCACCTTCCTGCCGCCCTTCAACGAGGGCACGCTGCTCATCGGGCTGCGGCTGAACCCGGGTGTCACGCTGGCCGAGTCATCGGCGCTGGCGGCCCGGGCCGAACGCCTGGTGCGCGAGGTGCCCGAGGTCACGCACGTGGGGCGGCGCAGCGGCCGCGCCGAACTCGACGAACACGCCGAAGGGGTGCACGTCAGCGAACTGGACGTGGGCATCAAGCCCGCATCGGAGCTCACGCGCAGCATGGCCGAGGTGCAGGCCGACATCCGTGCGAGGCTGGCCTCGCTGCCTGCGGCCATCGCCATCGGTCAGCCCATCTCGCACCGCATCGACCACATGCTCTCGGGCGTGCGCGCGCCGATCGCCATCAAGCTCTTCGGTGAAGACCTCGACACCCTGCGCACCCAGGCCGAGGCCCTGCGCGCGCGGCTGGCCGACATCCCTGGCGTGGCCGACCTCGAAGTCGAAAAGCAGGTGCAGGCGCCACAGGTCAAGGTGCGCATCGACCACGAGGCCGCATCCCGCCTGGGTGTGCCGGTGTCGCAGGCGCTCGCGGCCTTGCAGACCTTGGTGGAAGGCGCCGAGCTCGCTCAACTCAGCGAGGGCAACCGGCGTTTCGCATTGGTGCTGCGCCTGCCCGAGCAAGCGCGCACCCTCGAAGGCCTGGGCCAGGTGCTGCTGGAGTCGCCCGATGGGCGCGTGCCGCTGTCGATGATCGCCAGCATCGAGGACGGGGACGGCCCCAACCAGGTCAGCCGCGAAGACGGTCGCCGCCGCATCGTGCTGTCGGCCAGCGCGCAAGGCCGGGCCTTGTCGGACGTGGTCGCCGACATCCGGCAGGCCATTGCCGAGCACACCTTGCCAAGCGGCCACTTCGTGACCGTGGGCGGCCAGTTCCAGGCGCAGGAAGAAGCCAGCCGGCTGGTGGGCCTGCTGTCCATCGTCTCGCTGGTGCTGATGTTCGCGGTGCTGCACACGCGCTACCGCTCGGCGCGCCTGGCAGGGCTCATCATGGCCAACATCCCGCTGGCGCTGGTGGGGGCGGTGCTGGGGTTGTGGCTGTCGGGGCAGCCGCTGTCGGTGGCCGCCATGATCGGCTTCGTCACGCTGGCGGGCATCTCGGTGCGCAACGGCATCCTCAAGGTCAGCCATTGGCTCAACCTGATGAGGCTGGAGGGCGAGCGCTTCGACCAGGCCATGATCGTGCGCGGCTCGCTGGAGCGCCTGAGCCCCGTGCTGATGACGGCGCTGGTGACGGCCTTCGCGCTGGCACCGCTGCTGTTCGAGGCCGAGCGGCCGGGCACCGAGATCCTGCACCCGGTGGCGGTGGTGATCTTCTCGGGGCTGATCAGCTCGACGCTGCTCGACACCTTCCTCACGCCGGTGCTGTTCTGGCTGTTCGGCAGGCAGGAAGCGCAAAGGCTGGTTGACGAGGAAACCGGGCGTGCGGCAGAGGCCTTCTGAGCGCCAGGGCGTGGCGACAGCTCAGCGCAGCAGCTGCCACGCCAGCCCAGCCAGGCCCGATGCCAGCACCACCGGGATCACGCCGACCTTGAAACGAAACAGGGCCAGTGCCGCCCCCGCACCGATCAAGGCGGCCGCCCATTCAACGGCCCCACCGAAGCCCTGCGGCCACAGCACGTGGTACGCGAAGAACACCGCCAGGTTGGCGATCACGCCCACCACCGCGGCCGTGATGCCCGTCAGTGGCGCGGTGAAACCCAGCTTGCCATGGGTCGATTCGATGAACGGCGCGCCCAGGAAGATGAAGCAGAACGAGGGCAGGAAGGTGAAGAACGTGACGACACCCGCCGCCACGATGCCGGCCAACGGCAAGGCCTCCGGCCCGAACAAGGCCTTCGTCCAGCCCCCCACGAAGCCCACGTAGGACACCACCATGATCAGCGGCCCAGGCGTGGTCTCGCCCAGCGCCAGGCCGTCGATCATCTGCGCAGGCGTGAGCCACTGGAAGTGCTCGACCGCGCCCTGGTAGACGTAGGGCAGCACCGCGTACGCACCGCCGAAGGTCAGCAGCGCCGCCTTGGTGAAGAACCACGCCATCTGCGTGAGCACGGCGTCCCAGCCCAGCCACCACGTCAGCGCGCCGATGCCCGTGGCCCACAAGGCCAGGCTCACCCCCAGCAGGCGCCAGAAGCGCCCCCAGGTGAAGCGCGCGTGGTGCGGCGTCGGCGTGTCGTCATCGATGACGGCGGGTGCGTGGGACGCTCGCGCCGCGCCATGACCGCCCCCCACCATGAACTTCTCGGGCGCCAAGCGCCCACCAACGAACCCTGTCACGCCTGCCACCAGCACGATCAGTGGGAATGGCAGGCCCAGCGCGAAGATGGCCACGAAGGCCGCCGCCGCGATGCCCCACAACCAGCCGTTCTTGAGCACCCGCGAGCCAATGCGCACCGCCGCCGACACCACGATGGCCGTGACCGCCGGCTTGATGCCGTACAGCGCCCCGGCCACCGCCGGCACGTGCCCCCAGGCCAGGTAGACCCACGACAGCGCGATCAGGATGAACAGCGAGGGCAGCACGAACAAGCCACCCGCCACGATGCCGCCCCAGGTGCGGTGCATGAGCCAGCCGATGTAGGTGGCCAGCTGCTGCGCCTCCGGACCTGGCAGCACCATGCAGTAATTCAAGGCATGCAGGAAACGGCGCTCCGAAATCCAGCGCTTTCGCTCGACCAGGTCCTCGTGCATGAGCGCGATCTGCCCGGCCGGCCCCCCGAAGCTGAGAAAGCCCAGGCGAAGCCAGTAGAGGAAAGCTTGCCAGAAGGTGGGGGGCGTCGGGGGGACGTCAAGCGGATGTTCGTTCACGGGAAAGGGACCGGTGGCAACGGGCGCGGTCGTCGCCCTCGTGCGGCAGTCGCCATGCTATCCCTGTCAGGCACCCATCCCGTGACCGATTCACGCACTGGCCCCACCCTGCCACGCCCTGGGGGTCATGTGCGTTCGCACAGGCGACGAAATCACAAGGGTTTCCTGCATCGATCGGCCCCTGCCCTTGTTGACTTCACCTTCAGCCAGCCCCACCGCGGCGGCCCACCCACCCGCCATGCCTGCGGTGCAACAGCAGGCCCTGCGCAGGCTGCTGCTGACCCTGCCGTCCTACTCCGGCGCCATGCTGCTGATGTACGGCGGGGCCTGGCTGGGCCTGCTGCCCTGGGAGCGCGCGCACCTGGTCGCCACCTTCATGGCCACGGGCCTGTGCGGCTTCTGGCTGCTGTTGCGCAGCGGCGCCACCTTGAGCTGGCGCGACCCGATGGCGGTGTTGCCCCAGGTCATCTTCGGCGTGCTCACCATTGCCTTGACCTACCACCTCATCGAGGTCAGCCGCAGCGTGACCCTGCTGTGGTTGTCGGTGATCGCGATCTACGACATGCGGCGCCTGCCCACGCGGCACATCGTCTGGGTCATCGCCACCGCCACCGCTTGCCAGTTGCTGAACTTCGCGAGCATCTGGGTCGCCACCCCCGACCCGGACGTGCGCATCAACGAGCTGATGAACCTGGGCTGCATGGCGCTGCTGCTGCCCACGCTGGTCTATGTATCGGCCAGCGCGCGTGCCACGATGAAGCGACGCAAGCAGCAAAACCTGGCGCTGGAGCAGACGCTGCAGGCGTTGGAGTTCCTCTCCGAGCACGACACGCTCACCGGCCTGCACAACCGCCGCCGCATGCTGGATGACTTGCAGCAGGAAGCGCGCAAGGCCCTGCGATTCAATCGGCCATTCACGCTGGCCATCCTCGACATCGATCACTTCAAGCGCGTCAACGACGAACACGGCCACGCCACGGGGGATGCCGTGCTGCAGGCCTTTGCCAGCCTGGTGGCCGCCGAGTTCGGCGGGCCCATCGACACCTCGGCACGCTGGGGTGGCGAAGAGTTCGTCGTGCTGATGCCGGAATCCGGGGCGGCCCTGGCGAGCCAGCGTCTGCTGGCCCTGCGCGACTGCGTGCATGCTTTCGACTGGTCCGCCATCCGGCCGGGCCTGCGCATCACCTTCTCGGCGGGCCTGGCCGAGCACCGCGAAGGCCCGGTCGCACGACTGATCGACCAGGCGGACCAGGCCCTGTACGAAGCCAAACGCCAGGGCCGCGACCGCGTGGTGCCCCACATCGAGCCAGACCCCAGCCTGGCAGGTGTCCGGGCCGCCCACGCCAGGCTGGCCACGCAAAAGCGGATGGCTTCTCCCCCCATCGCCGACACCGCAACGGCCCTGTGGCAACATGCCCTGGCCCGGGATGCGCGCCCCAAAGCCCGCCCGCCCTTGCGTGGCACTCGGGAGCCCATCGGCTGGGTCGCCTGGCTGCTGGGCCCGGACCGGACCATCCGCAAGCAGCTGAGGCTGGTGCTGATCTCGTCGGCCATGTACCTGTTCTGGTTGGGCGCGGTGCTGTTCCACGCCATCCCCAACCAGGTCTTTCCGACCTGGCTCAATGCGCTGCTGGTGGCCCACATCACGCTCGGGGCCGTCGTTCCGCCGCTGCTGATCCGCAGTGGCTGGTCACAGCGCTGCAAGGACCCGGGGCTCATGGCCGAACAGATCATCTGGAGCAGCGCCATGCTGGTGGCCGGCTACGTGTTCTCGCCGCTGGCCAAGGGGGCCATTCTGGCCGTGCTGTGTCAGGTGCTGGTGTTCAGCTTCGGCTCGGTGTCGGTGCAGCGCTCACGTCAGTTGGGGGTCTCGGTGATCGGCATGCTGGCGCTGGCCTGGGTCGCGCTGGCCACCTGGGGCGGCCTGAGCCCCAACGAGCTTTCCACCGAGGGCTTGCGCATCGCCATGGCCTGCAGCGTGTTGCTGCTGCTGACCCTTCAATCTCAGCACTTCAGCCGCATGCGCGAACTGGCCACGCTGGAGCGCAAGAAGCTCAACGAGGCCATCGGACAAGTCCGCCGCCTGAGCACCACCGACGCACTGACCGGTCTGCCGAACCGACAGCACCTGCACGAGGTGCTCGACCACGAATCCGAGCGCAACACCCTTCACCAACGAGGCCTGTGCCTGGCCCTGGTCGACCTGGACCACTTCAAGCGCATCAACGACACCCTGGGCCACCAGGTGGGCGACGAGGTCCTCGCCAACTTCGCTCAGTTGGCCAGGCAGAGCCTGCGCGAAGTGGACACGGTCGGGCGATGGGGCGGTGAGGAGTTCCTCATCGTGATGCCCGCAGGCTCACCCGTGGGGCCGCAGCGCCTGCTCGAGGAGGTGGTGGTCATGGCCTTGTCCGTGCAGGCGCCCGATTTGCGCGTGACCTTCTCAGCTGGTCTGGCCATGCACGTCAGCGGCGAGACCTGGGAGGCCACGCTCGAGCGGGCGGACCAGGCGCTGTACGCGGCCAAGCGCGCCGGTCGCAACCGCTGTCACGAAGCCGCCTTGCCCACCTGAGCCGGGGCCTTGTTCAGAGAATCCAGCTCGAGGTTCAAGGCCAGCACGTTGACCCGAGGCTCGCCCAGGAACCCCAGCCAGGGTTGCTCGGCGTGGCGCTCGACCAGGGCCTGGACCGCCTCGCGCGGCAAGCCCCGGGCCCTCGCCACACGCGCCACCTGGTAGCGCGCCGCGGCCAAGCTGATGTGGGGGTCCAGCCCGCTGCCAGAAGCCGTCACGAGGTCCACCGGGATCGGCTGGACATTGCCCGGATCGGCCTGGCGCAAGGCCTCGACGCGGCCCTTGATGGCATCCGACAGGGCGGGGTTCAACGGGCCCAGGTTCGAGCCCCCCGAGTTCGCGGCGTTGTAAGGCGTGGGCGCCGTGGCCGAGGGGCGCGACCAGAAGTGGCCAGGATCGGTGAACGCCTGGCCGATCAACCGGGAGCCGACGACCCCTTGCCCATCGCCCCGCACCAGGCTGCCCTGTGCCTGATCGGAGAACAGCGCCTGCCCGACCCCGGTCACGACCAGCGGGTAAGCCACGCCAGTGACCAGGCTCAGCAGCAGGAACAGGCTGAGGGCAGGACGAAGGTACGTGTGTGATGTCATGTTCATCTCCTTGTCGGGGCCTCAGACCAGGCCCGATGCACTCAGGACCAGGTCGATCAGCTTGATGCCAACGAAAGGCACCAGCACGCCACCGAGTCCGTAGATCAGCAGGTTGCGGCGCAGCAGCGTGGCCGCCCCCAATGCGCGATAGGGCACGCCCTTGATCGCCAGCGGGATCAGGAAGACGATGATCAGCGCGTTGAAGACCACCGCCGACAGCACCGCCGAGGTCGGGCTGGCCAGGTGCATCACGTTGAGCGCGGCCAGCTGCGGGTAGGTCGACACGAACGCGGCCGGCACGATGGCGAAGTACTTCGCCACGTCGTTGGCCACACTGAAGGTGGTGAGCGATCCGCGCGTCATCAGCATCTGCTTGCCCGTCTCGACGACCTCGATGAGCTTGGTCGGGTTGCTGTCGAGGTCGACCATGTTGCTGGCCTCCTTGGCCGCCTGCGTGCCCGAGTTCATGGCCACGGCCACATCGGCCTGCGCCAGGGCGGGCGCGTCGTTGGTGCCGTCGCCCGTCATCGCCACCAGGCGTCCTTCGGCCTGGTGCTGCCGGATCAGCGCCAGCTTCATCTCCGGCGTGGCCTCGGCCAGGAAGTCGTCCACACCGGCTTCGGCGGCGATCGCGGCCGCGGTCAGGCGGTTGTCGCCGGTGATCATCACGGTCTGGATGCCCATGCGGCGCAGCTCGGCGAAGCGCTCCTTGATGCCGCCCTTGACGATGTCCTTGAGCTCGACCACGCCCAGCACCTGCGCGCCATCGCACACCACCAGTGGGGTGCTGCCCTTGTTGGCCACGCTTTCCACCGCGGCATCGACGGCGCTGGGGAAGTGCCCCCCCAGGGCGAGCACGTGCTTGCGGATGGCCTCCGCGGCGCCCTTGCGGATCTGGCGGGCTCCCAGGTCGACCCCGCTCATGCGGGTCTGGGCCGAGAAGTGCACGAAGCTGGCTTGCAGCGCCTGCAGGTCGCGCCCCCGCAGGTCGAACTGCTGCTTGGCCAGCACCACGATGCTGCGCCCCTCGGGCGTTTCATCGGCCAGCGACGCCAGTTGCGCCACGTCGGCCAGGTCGGCCTTGCGCACACCTGGTGCCGGGATGAACTCGCTGGCCTGGCGGTTGCCCAGGGTGATGGTGCCGGTCTTGTCCATCAGCAGCACGTCCACGTCGCCAGCGGCTTCGACCGCCCGCCCCGAGGTGGCGATCACATTGGCCTGCATCATGCGGCTCATGCCCGCCACGCCGATGGCCGACAGCAGCCCGGCAATGGTGGTCGGGATCAGGCAGACCAGCAGGGCCACCAGCACGGTGACCGACACCGGCGAGCCCGCACCGGAGGCCGCCACGCCGAACGAAGAAAACGGCAGCAGGCTGACGGTGACAACCAGGAAGACAATCGTCAACGCCACCAGCAGGATGGTCAGCGCGATCTCGTTGGGCGTCTTCTGGCGCTTGGCCCCTTCCACCATCGCGATCATGCGGTCGACGAAGGTCTCGCCCGGGTTCACCGACACGCGCACCACGATCCAGTCGGACAGCACCCGCGTGCCACCCGTGACCGCCGAGAAATCGCCGCCGGACTCGCGGATGACCGGCGCGGACTCGCCCGTGATGGCGCTTTCGTCGACAGAGGCCACCCCGTCGATGACCTCGCCGTCGGCGGGGATCACGTCCGCGGCCTGCACCAGCACGTGGTCGCCCTTGCGCAGCGCCGAGGACTCGATGGGGTGCCACTTCGCGTTCGCATCGGGCGCTTCGAGCTTCTTGGCCCAGGCCTGCTTCTTGAGGCTGCGCAGCGAAGCAGCCTGGGCCTTGCTGCGCCCCTCGGCCATGGCTTCGGCAAAGTTGGCGAACAGCACCGTGAACCACAGCCACATGGCGATGGCAAACACGAAACCGGGTTGCCCGTCACCCGCACCGAACAGGGCCTCGACGGCCAACCCCGTCGTCAACCAGCTGCCCACGTAGACCACGAACATCACGGGATTGCGCCACTGCACGCGCGGGTCGAGCTTGCGCAGGGCATCGAGCATGGCTGGCCGCAACAAGGCGGGGTCCAGCAACTTGAAAGCAGAGCGTGTCATCGGGACTCCTTCAACGCCACAGCATCAGGTGCTCCACCACCGGCCCCAGGGCCAGCGAGGGAACGTAGTTGAGCAAACCGATCAGCAGCACCGTGCCCATCAGCAAGGCCACGAACAGCGGCCCGTGCGTGGGCATGGTCCCCTGGTGAGCGGCCAGTCGCTTCTTGGCGGCCAGCGATCCCGCCAGGGCCAGCACGGGCACGATCACACCAAAGCGACCGAACCACATCGCGACGGCCAGCAGCACGTTGTAGAAGGGCGTGTTGGCCGACAGCCCGCCGAAGGCGCTGCCGTTGTTGTTCGCGGCCGAGGTCAGCGCATACAGGATCTCGGAGAAGCCGTGTGCGCCGGGGTTGGCCACGCCCACGCGACCAGCGTCAAGCGAGACGGCCAGGGCCGTGCCGGCCAGCACCAGGGTCGGCGTGACCAGGATGGCCAACGACACCATCTTCATGTCGAAGGCCTCGATCTTCTTGCCCAGGTACTCGGGTGTGCGCCCGATCATGAGGCCCGCGAGGAACACCGCCATCACGGCGAAGATCAGCATGCCGTACAGGCCCGTGCCCACGCCACCGAAGACCACCTCGCCGAGCTGCATGTTGACCAGGGGCACCATGCCCCCCAAGGGCGTGAAGGAGTCGTGCATGGCGTTGACCGCACCGCACGAGGCATCGGTCGTCACCGTGGCGAACAGGGCCGAAGCGGCGATGCCGAAACGCACCTCCTTGCCTTCCATGTTGCCGCCCGACTGGTCCGCCGTTGCGGCCTGGTTCACCCCCTGGGCCTGCCACAGCGGGTTGCCCTGCTGCTCGAAGTGCGTGGCGGCACAGGCCCCGGCGATGAACAGCACAAACATCACCGAGATCACGCTCCAGCCCTGCCGGGCATCGCCCACCATGCGGCCAAATGTGAAGCACAGCGCGGCCGGGATCAGGAAGATCGACAGCATCTGAGCGAAGTTGCTCAGGGCCGTCGGGTTCTCGAACGGGTGGGCCGAGTTCGCGTTGAAGAACCCGCCCCCGTTGGTGCCCAGCATCTTGATCGCCTCCTGCGAGGCCACGGGCCCCATGGCCAGCGTCTGAGGCTGGCCCGCCAGGGTCTGGAGCTCGACGTAGGGCAGGAAGTTCTGGATCACGCCCTGCTGAACCAGGAACAGCGCGTACACACAGCAGATGGGCAGCAGCACCCACAGGGTGGCGCGCAGCAGATCGGCCCACACATTGCCCAGCCCCTGCGCGCCGTGCCGCACGAAGCCGCGGATCAGCGCCATCACCACCGAGATGCCCGTGGCAGCCGACAGAAAGTTCTGCACCGACAGGCCCAGCATCTGCGTGAGGTAGCTCATCGTCGACTCGCCACCGTAGCCCTGCCAGTTCGTGTTGGCAACGAAACTCACCGCGGTGTTGAAGGCCGAATCGGGTGAGACGGCGCCCATGCCCTGGGGGTTCAACGGCAACACCTGCTGCAGGCGCTGCAGGGCGTAGACAGCGATCACGCCCAGCACGTTGAACAGGACCAGCGAGAGCGCATAGGACCGCCAGCCCATGTCGTCTTCCGGCCGGACACCGCAGGCGCGCAGCACGGCCGCCTCGACGCGGCGCATCCAGCCCACCTGCCCCTCCATCACCAGGTGAAGGTAGCGCCCCAGCGGCCACGAAAGCGCCAGCAGCACCACGCAAAACAGGCCCAGCAAGGACCACGCTTGGGTGTTCATGAGAAGTCCTCCGGGTTGAGCAGGGCCGCGATCAGGTAGATCAGCAGCCCGGCGGCCAGGGCACCACACAGCAAAAGCTCGCCGCTCATGGTCACCGCCCGCCCAAACGATCGCAACCCACCACCATGCCGGCGGTGAGCAGCCAGAACGCCGCGCCCAGCGCGACAAACACCAAGTCCATGTGTTTCTCCTGTCGTCCACAGATGCAATGCATCGTAGAAAGTGGCTCGTCAAGACAGGGCCAAGTTTGGGGACGCCCGCATCAAGAAGGCATCAAGAATCCGTCTTGATGCCTTCTTGATGCGTTCTGGCGCACACTCCGGGCAACGAGGATGCGCCTTCCATGAACGCTGGCCGAGAACGACCCGATCCCGATGAGCTGCTGCAGCAGGTGACGCAGGACGAGGTCCGCGCACGCCGGGGCCGCCTGAAGATCTTCTTCGGGGCCTGCGCAGGCGTGGGCAAAACCTGGGCCATGCTGGCCGCGGCCAGGGCCAGCCTGAACCAAGGCCGCAACCTGATCGTGGGGCTGCTGGAAACCCACGGCCGACACGACACGGAGCGCATGTCCGAAGGGCTGCCGCGGCTGCCGCTGCGGCAGGTCCATCACCGCGACCGCACGCTGCAGGAGTTCGACCTCGACGCCGCCCTGGCCTTCGGGCAGTCGCACGACGATGCCCTCGTCCTGGTCGATGAACTGGCACACAGCAACGCGCCAGGCTCGCGCCACCCCAAGCGCTGGCAGGACATCGAGGAGCTGCTGCAGGCCGGCATCGACGTGTGGTCGACCATGAACGTGCAGCACCTCGAAAGCCTCAACGACGTGGTCAGCGGCATCACCGGCATCCGCGTCTGGGAGACGGTGCCCGACCGCCTGTTCGACGAGGCCGACGAGGTGGTCGTCGTCGACCTGCCCCCTGACGAGCTGCTTGCCCGCCTGCAGGCCGGCAAGGTCTACCTGCCCGAGCAAGCCGAACGCGCGGCGGGCAGCTTCTTTCGCAAGGGCAACCTGCTGGCGCTGCGCGAGCTCGCCTTGCGGCGCACCGCCGACCGCGTCGATGAGCAGGTGCTGGCCTACCGCAAGCGCGCCTCCGTCGAAACGGTCTGGCCCAACCGGGAGGCCCTGCTGGCCTGCGTGGGCTCCGGCACGCAGGGCGACAAGGTGGTGCGCAGCTGTGCCCGGCTGGCCGCACAGCTGGACGTGAGCTGGCACGCGGTGCACATCGAGCCCATCGCGGCTTCGGCCCATGGCGCGGGCATCTCGCCCCAGGTGGATCGCACCCTGAAGCTGGCAGCACAGTTGGGCGCGACCATCGCGGTGCGTCCCGGTGCCGACGTTGCGCAGGCCCTGGTGCGTTATGCGCGCGAGCACAACCTCGTGCGACTGGTGATGGGCCGACACGGCCGCCGCTGGCCCTGGGATGCTGCCCTGTCCGATCAAATTGCCGACATGGCTTGCGACATCGACGTCCTGCAGGTGTCCACGCCTGCGGCCTTGCGAACGCCCCCGTCCCGTCAAGCCAACGCAGCGCCCACGGATGCAGAGCGACGAGCCATCGACTGGCCCGGTCACGGCGCCGCCATGGCGGCATGCGTGTTCACCGCCCTGCTGGCCACGCCGCTGATGCAGGTCCTGGAGCTCTCCAACATCGTCATGCTGTTCCTGCTGACGGTGGTCGGCGTGGCGCTTCGCTTCGGTCGTGGCCCCGCCGTGACGGCGGCCTTCGTGGGTGTGGGCCTGTTCGACTTCTTCTTCGTCAAGCCACGCTTTTCTTTCGCGGTCAGCGACGTCCAGTACCTGGTGACCTTCGTGGTCATGCTCGCGGTGGCCCTGACCATCGGCCAGCTCACCGCCGTGCTCAAGGTCCAGGCCGAATCGGCGCTGCGCCGCGAGCAGCGCGTGCGCAGCCTGTATGAAATGGCACGCGACCTGTCGTCGGCGCTGATGGTCGAGCAGGTCTCGGGCATCGCCCAGCGCTTTCTGGCGGCCGAGTTCCAGGCCAAGGGCACTTTGTTGATCGCCGATGAAAACGGGCAACTGCAACCCGTGCCCGAGGGTGGCTGCGCGGTCGATCTGGCCGTGGCCCAGTGGGCCTTCAGCAAGGAGCGGCCCGCTGGCCTGGGCACCGACACCCTGCCCGCCAGCGCCACGCTGGTGCTGCCCCTGAAGGCCCCCATGCGCTCAAGGGGGGCGCTGGTCATCTTGCCGCCCAAGGCAACCAGTTGGGACCCTGCCCAGCAGCGCCTGCTCGAGACCTGCGCCTCGCTGCTGGCGATTTCGCTCGAGCGCATCCACTACATCGAGGTCGCGCAGGCCAGCACGGTTCAGATCGAATCCGAGCGCCTGCGCAACTCCCTGCTGTCGGCCATCTCGCACGACCTGCGCACACCGCTGTCCGGCCTGGTGGGCATGGCCGATGCCCTCGAAGCATCCGGCCACGACCTGCCCGACCAGCAACGCGAGATCGCCGCGGCCATGCGCCAGTCCGCCGTCCGCATGGGCGCGCTCGTCAACA
This sequence comes from Burkholderiales bacterium RIFCSPHIGHO2_01_FULL_63_240, assembly GCA_001770725.1. Classification (GTDB taxonomy): domain Bacteria; phylum Pseudomonadota; class Gammaproteobacteria; order Burkholderiales; family Burkholderiaceae_C; genus Aquabacterium. Next base: position 125,912 of record MERU01000007.1, on the reverse strand, counting down.
ACCTGCTCGACATGGCCAGGCTGGAGGCCGGTGCCGTGCAGCTCAACCGCCAGTGGCAGCCCCTGGAGGAGGTGGTGGGCAGCGCCCTGGCCGCCTGCCAGGCCGCGCTCAAGGGCCGCCCCATCGAGGTTCGCCTGGCCGAGCACCTGCCCCTGCTGCACCTCGACGCGGTGCTGATCGAGCGCGTGCTGGTGAACCTGCTGGAAAACGCCGCCAAGTACACCCCGCCCGGCTCGCCCATCGAGCTGCACGCGGAACAGGCCAGCGGGCAGGTCATGATCTGCCTGGACGACCGCGGCCCGGGCCTGCCACCCGGTCGCGAAGAATCGCTGTTCCAGAAGTTCGAGCGCGGCAGTCGCGAAAGCGCGCTGCCGGGCGTGGGCCTGGGCCTGGCCATCTGCCGGGCCATCGTCCAGGCCCACGGCGGTCGCATCCACGCCGAGAACCGCGAAGGCGGTGGCGCCCGCTTCACCGTGACCCTGCCCACCGGCTCCCCACCCAGCGATGACGGCGCCAGCACCATCGCCCAAGCACACACCGCTACACCCCACCTGTCATGAGCGAGCTGCACGCCCACATCCTGGTCATCGAGGACGACCCGACCATCCGGCACTTCGTTCGCCTCACCCTTCAAACCGAGGGCCACGAAGTCCACGAGGCCGACACCCTGCGGCGCGGCCTGATCGAAGCCGGCACGCGCAGGCCCGACCTGGTGGTGCTCGACCTCGGCCTGCCCGATGGCGATGGCGTGACCTTCATCCGCGAATTTCGCAACTGGTCCACCACACCCGTGATCGTGCTGTCGGCCCGCAGCGCCGAGACCGACAAGATCGAAGCCCTGGATGCTGGCGCGGACGACTACCTGGTCAAGCCCTTCGGCGCGGGCGAGCTCATGGCGCGCGTGCGGGCTCAGCTGCGGCGGCACCTGCACCAAGCACCCAACGGCGACAGCCTCATCGCCTTTGGCGACCTGGAGCTCGACCTCGTCAAGCGGCAGCTGACACGGCGTGGCGAAGTCGTGCACCTCACGCCCATCGAGTACAAGCTGCTGACCTACCTGGCGGGCCAGCCCGACCGCGTCATCACGCACAGCCAACTGCTCAAGGCGGTCTGGGGCCCAGGGCACGCCGAAGACAGCCACTACGTGCGCGTGCACATGGCCAACCTGCGCAAGAAGGTCGAAGCCCACCCGTCGATGCCCAGGCACCTGCTGACCGAAGTCGGGGTGGGCTACCGGTTCCTGCATTGACGCATGTCTCAGCCGCGCCGCACCCCGAGGTGACGTCGCGAAAAATCAGCCCTGACCGATAACCCAAGTCTTAGAATGGACTTTGGTCCATCACGGCGGGTTCCTGGCTGAGGTCTCTCGGATGCATGTTCGCTACAAAGGGGTCTGGCAGATTGTCCTGGCGGCATGCACCACAGCCGTGGTGCTGGTGCTGGCAGCCTATTTCGTCGAGCGGCAACGCCAGCACACGCTGCGCGTGGAGGCCGAGACCCAGGTGCGCGAACACCTGCTCATCCTGCAGGCCCGGCTCGAAAGCCAGTTGACCGGCAACATCCTGCTCTCGCGCGGCCTGGTGGCCGTGATCGCATCCAAACCCGATTTGACCCAACGTGACTTCGAGAGGGCGGCCAAACCCCTGTTCGAAGGCCCCAACGTGCTGCGCAGCATCGCTGCGGCCCCGGACATGGTGGTGCGCCTGGTGTACCCCCTGGCCGGCAACGAAAAGGTGATCGGCCTCGAGTACGCCCGCAACCCCGCCCAGCGGGCCGCCGCCGAACTGGCCCGCGACACCAACTCCCTCGTCATCGCCGGTCCCCTTGACCTGGTTCAAGGCGGCAAGGGCATGATCGCCCGCATCCCCGTCACCCTCGACGAAGGTGAGAAAGGTCGCCGCTTCTGGGGGCTGCTGTCCGTCGTCCTCGAGGTCGATCGCCTGTATCAACAAAGCGGGCTGCACGACGACAGCCTGCCGATCGAGGTGGCCCTGCGCGGCAAGGATGGCAAAGGCGAGCAGGGCGAGGTGTTCCACGGCGACCCGACCCTCTTTGCCGGCCAGGGCGTGACCCTGCCCATCACCCTGCCCACTGGCTCGTGGCAGATCGCGGCGAGGCCTCGCGGCGGGTGGCCCGACGACCAAGGCCAAACCTGGACCATCCGGCTCGGGTTTGCGCTGGCGCTCCTGCTGAGCGTGGGGCCGATGCTCTTGCTGGCTCAGTACGCCCACCGACGCAACCTGGCTGAAATCGAGCTGCAGGCCTATCACCAGCACCTGGCGGCCCTTGTGCACGAACGAACGGCCGAACTGCAGGCCGCGAAGGACGCCGCGGAAACATCGAACACCGAGTTGCGATTGTCCAAGCTGGAACTGATCCAGGCCAGGGACGCCGCCGAAGCCGCCAGCCGCGCCAAGAGCACCTTCCTGGCCAACATGAGCCACGAACTGCGCACGCCCTTGAACGGGATCATGGGCATGACCGGCCTGGCCCTGCACCTCGCCACCCATCCCAAGCAACGCGATTACCTCGAGAAGGCGGACAAGGCCTCGCAGCACCTGCTGCACCTGATCAACGACATCCTCGACATCTCCAAGATCGAAGCCGAACGCCTCGTGCTGGAGCGCGTGGACTTGCAGATCAGGGAGGTCGTGGACCACCTGCTGACCATCGTTGGTCACAAGGCGACGGAAAAGGGGCTGCGCCTGCGCGTGGACCTTTCCCCCGGCCTGGGCGACCTCCGTGTCACAGGCGATCCGACTCGACTCGGCCAGGTGCTGCTCAACCTGGTCAGCAATGCCATCAAGTTCACGCAGGAGGGCCACGTCACCTTGCGTTGCCGCATCGCGGAGGACACGGACAAAGACCTGCTGCTGCGCTGGGAGGTCATCGACACCGGCATCGGCATCGCCCCGGAAGACCAGGCAAAGCTGTTCACGGACTTCGAGCAGGCCGATGGCTCCATGACCCGCAGGTATGGCGGCACCGGGCTCGGGCTGGCCATCAGCAAGCGTCTGGTGCGGCTGATGGGCGGGGACATCGGGGTCCAGAGCCAGACGGGCTCAGGCAGCACCTTCTGGTTCACCGTGAGGCTCGACAAGGCGCCAGCCGACGCGACATCGCTTGCACCGACGCCCCCACTCGCCCAGTCATCGGACGAGGCCCAACTGCGGCAGCGGTTTGCCTCCGCCAAGGTCCTGCTGGCGGAGGACGAGCCCATCAACCAGGAAGTCTCGCGGTGCCTGCTGGAGCACGTCGGGCTGACGGTCGACCTGGCCGAAGACGGTGAGCAGGCCGTCGAGCTGGCCCGCCGCAACCGCTATGCCCTCATCCTGATGGACATGCAGATGCCCCATCTCAACGGGCTGGACGCCACGCGGGCGATCCTGGGCGGTGGGCTCAATCAGGCCACGCCCATCCTTGCCATGACGGCCAACGCCTTCGAGGAAGACAAACAGCTCTGCCTGGCTGCAGGCATGGTCGACCACATCGCCAAGCCCATCGATCGCGCCCAGCTCTTTGCGACCTTGCTCAAGTGGCTCAGCCATCCACCACCAGCCTGACCCACGCTGGCTGCGGCGGTACGCCCCCCACGTCATTTCACCTCCACGAAGAGGAATCGGATAACAAAGTCTCAAAACCGGTGCCTAGGGAGGTTGCTGAAGGTCTTTTGTATTCATTTAGGTCTGCACCGAGTGGGCCGTCAGGTCTTGGCCAAGCTGCTCTTAAGGTGCTCACGCAATGCCTTGCGGCCAGCCGTGTTAGTGGACCGCCACGCCTGTAAGGCCAATGCCAGGAACTGTTGCTCCGCTGGCGTGAGACCGACGCTCTCCCTCTCTTCATCAAGCCACCCAGGTGGCTTGATGCAGTGCTGTTCAATCTGCCTGGCCATCTTGTCGCCGATAGGCCTGGACGACTTGATCTGACTCCACATGCTGGGGGAAATTTCCAGCTTTTGCGCGAACGATTGCTCCAGCCCTTTGGGAGGCGTGCCCGAAGCCAAGGCTTCTTCTGCAAAGCTTTGGAATAGCGCCAGCGCGTTACGCCGGCGTGTCACGGTGATGTTGTTCAAGATGGCTGGTGTGAGCATTGCCACAAATTGGCAATAGCACCATTGTCGCAGGGCGTTGACAGCTCGGTAAAGAGTCTTTACCATTTCATCCATTGTCAAGTTTCGAGATGAAGCTTGGCTAGATCAAACCAAACAACTGACGCAGATTTTCAAAGGACACATCGTGAAATCCAGACTGAACACCACCAACCGCCTGCCCCTCATGGGCCAGAGCGCGTTCGTGCGTGCGGCTGCCGCGATGTTGTATGGCAGCCGCCCGTGCTTGATCGCGTTCCAGTTTGAACCATCCCATGCCAAGCGGGATGCGTACATCCGTGGACATGAGGATCAGGTGCAACCGGGTGAGGGAGTCGTTGACGCGTAAGGCGCACGCCCCTCCTAGCTCTCTCAAGCAGAGGCCCGGATTCCAAAAGGATCCGGGCCTCTTCGCTTTTCCTCACCACCTTCACTGCGTGCTCGTTACGCACCCTGGCGATCAACGGATCGCCGCACCTCACAGGTGTCGCTCTTTAACAATTTGCCGCGAGATGTCTTGCCTACACGCAAGCAGACATTTCGCACAAGTAGCGAATGGTTCGCCGTTCGCTCCACTTCGGGTGTGTCCTTGCACTCCGAGTCACACGCGTAACGCTGGTGTCGGTGGCAAGGGATGTGTGTGGTCCGGGCCCGGATCCACATGCAGCGAGACATCGACTCTGGACTGCCGTCCATGAGTGCTCGCGCTTGGGCACAGCCGAAGTGGATACCTTGCTTCGTTAACTCAGTGGCCAGAGTGCCGGCCTGTCTAGCCGGAAGCCGCGGGTTCGACTCCCGCACGAAGCGCCACAACCTATTCCCATGCCGCGGTAGCTCAGTTGGTAGAGCGCCGGCCTGAAGAGCCGGGCGTCGAGAGTTCGAATCCCTCCTGCGGCACCAATCAGTTTCTGCAGCTTTGCCTCCTTAGCTCAGTGGATTCAGAGCACTGGTTTACGAAGCCAGGGGTCGCACGTTCGAGTCGTGCAGGAGGCGCCAGTTGTTTCTCGGTGTAGCGCAGTTGGTAGCGCGGGTGCTTTGGGAGCATCAGGTCGGCGGTTCGAACCCGTCCTCCGAGACAACCATTTCAACGCCCAGTGCGCTTGGGTGTGGCCGTAGCTCAATGGCAGAGCCTCGGTTTGTGATTCCGATGGTGCCGGTTCGACTCCGGCCGGTCACCCCCAAGCGCATTGGGCATCGCATATCGCTGTCATCCGGTAGGCACCTGGCCGTTCACAGGGGCAACTCAACAAGGAGTCAAAAATGAAATTCAACCGCCAAGAACAGGCTTGCTTTCGAGGTCACGAGCAAGCGTCGTAAGGGCTATCCGTCTGAGACAGGCGTCAAGCGTGGTCAGCGCATCGTGCATGGTGACAAGTACCTGCACGAGAAGCTGGGACGCAACGACCCATGCCCTTGCGGATCGACCAAATCATTTCAAGCGCTGTTGCCTGACATCGGGCTGCTTTTGACGGCAGCCAACGCCATGACTACTGGCGTGATTGAAGCCACAGCCATCTACGTCTCGTTCGTCTAGCTGGCCTAGGACACGACGCTTTCAATGTCGGAACACGGGTTCGATTCCCGTACGAGACGCCATTCGTTCCGCCACGCGTTCGCAAGGGATCTTGTCATGAGAACACCCAAACGGGGCACCTCCAAGCCGAGGAACCCACTCGTCGCCCCTGCCATGCAACGCAAAGCAGGCAATCATCAACCCAACAACAAGCAAGAGCGGCAACGCCTCAAGCGTGAGCTGCGCCGATCCAACGACACCATGCACTGACACCTGCCCATGAAAGGAGGGCTCCCCATGTCACCGAGTACCTCAACGCATGTCCTGCAACTGGACATTCAAGGCACGCCACAAGCCTGGATCACGGTCGAACAGGCCGCCATCCATCTGGCCAGTGCCTCGGTGGCATGGGTCGACGGCGACGGACCGCTGCGCCGTCTGCGGGGCGGCGTCAATGCCCGAACGGGTCGCCCGTCCGTGATGGAAATCTTCCCCATCATGGCGCTCAACGGCGCTTCGCGCATCAACCTGTTTGAGGTTGCGCCGTCGCTGAACAGGTTGAAGCTCTTTCGGCGTGACCGGTGTGTTTGTGCCTACTGCGGTGATCGCTTCTCTGAGGGCGTACTGCAATGCGAGCACATCGTGCCGGCCTCTCGGGGCGGTGCCACATCGTGGATGAATCTGGTGACGGCCTGCCCTGGCTGCAATGCTGCCAAGGCCAACCGCACGCCAGAGGAAGCCCGCATGCCATTGCTGTACCTGCCCTATGTGCCCAGTCGATTCGAAGACTTCCTGCTGCAAGGCAGGCACATCCGGGCCGATGTACACGAGTGGCTGGCTTCGCGCCTGCCAAAAGGATCGCGCTTGAACTGAGAGGTTCAAGCGCCAAAGAGTCTGCCGTGAAAGGCGGGCGCTCACAGGTCAGGGGTTTGGGTGAAAGCCCGCCCCGCCGGTGCGCTGTGGCCAGGTTCAAGCCTGTTGTCACGGTGCATGCCGCGTCTGTTGGAAACGGTTGATTGGGCTGTCTGTGGTCAGCGCCGGCAACGGTGATGGGTTCGATTCCCAAGCAGCCACCCATTGGTTAGCTCAGTCGGGTAGAGCAACGCACTTGTAATGCGTCTGTCACGGGTTCGATTCCCGTACCAACAACCCTGCGAAGGTTGCCAAAAAGCCGGTCGAAAGACCTCCGCCGAACGCAGATGGCTTGCCATCTGTCAGCGCTGGTGGCTTGTGCAAGGAAAACGCGTGGCTCGCGCAGGTGGCCAAGCGACGTGTCGATCTGGGAGGAAGACACACCGCGAATCCGCCATGCCTGAGCCAAGGCCTTCCTTGTCCGCAGCCAGTGCTGTATCGGCACCCTCATACAAACAAGAAGGAGAAGCCCATGTTGGGATTCAAACGTTTCACTGTCAAAAAGAACGAGCGTGGCCTGCTGCTGCGCAATGGCGACTTCGAGCGCGTGCTGCAGCCTGGCCGTCACTGGCTGGCCACGGCACTGAGCGATGTGCGTGTCGAGACATTCTCGCTGGAGCAGTCCGCCTTCGCGCACGGCCTGGCCGACTATTTGATGGCCAAGGAGCCTGCTGTGGTGGAAGCCGAGTTCGTGCGCGTCGACCTCAAGGAAACCGAGGTGGGCTTGCGCTATGAGAACGGTGTACTGGTTGAGTTGCTGGCGCCCACCACGCGCCGTCTGTACTGGAAGGGCCTGCACGAGGTCAAGGTTGATGTGCTGGACATCAGCAACCACGCCGAGCTTCCTGCTGAACTGGTGGCGCGCCTGACGCAGACGCAGATGCGTCAACGCCAGGTCGCTGGTCTGATTGGTGTGCTGACCGTGCAGGTGCCCGAGTACGGCGTGGGCGTGCTGCATGTCGACGGCAAGGTGGACTCGCTTCTGAAGCCGGGCTCTTACGGCTTCTGGAAGTACAACCGCAACGTTTCGGTCGAGCTGGTGGACTTGCGTCTGCAGGTGGTGGAGGTGTCCGGCCAGGACATCCTCACCAAGGACAAGGTCGGCCTGCGCCTGAACCTGTCGGCATCGTGGCGCTTCACCGATGTACTCAAGGCCTACACGCAGCTGCAAAAGCCCGCGGAACACCTGTACCGTGAGCTGCAGTTCGGTTTGCGATCGGCCGTGGGTACGCGCACGCTCGATGAGCTGCTGGAGAACAAGACCGTGATCGATGAGGTCGTGATGGCACACGTCAAGGCACGCTTGGTGGCTTATGGCATCGATCTGGAAACAGCCGGCGTGAAGGACATCGTACTGCCCGGCGAGATGAAGACCATCCTGGCGCAAGTCGTTGAAGCCGAAAAGGCTGCTCAGGCCAACGTGATCCGTCGCCGTGAGGAAACCGCTGCCACGCGTTCCTTGCTCAACACCGCCAAGGTGATGGAGGGCAACCCTGTCGCTTTGCGCATGAAGGAGCTGGAGACGCTGGAGCGTGTTGCCGAGCGCATCGACAAGATCTCCGTGTTCGGAGGTCTGGATCAGGTCCTCAATGGCTTGGTCAAGCTCAAGGCCTAGATCAGCGAGGGCATTACACAGAGGCGGCCATGCCGCCTCCATTTACGGAAGAATGAGATAAATCATGGAAACGAATTACATCGAAGAAGACACGCTTGGTGGCGTGCCGGTGAAGATGTGGACGCGCGGTGTGCCCGTGGAAGACGAAGCCCGTCGCCAGCTCATCAATGCGGCCCGTCTGCCTGTCGTGTTCAAACACATTGCAGCCATGCCGGATGTGCACTTTGGTATCGGAGCGACCGTCGGTTCGGTCATTCCCACCATCAAGGCCATCATCCCGGCTGCGGTGGGTGTGGACATCGGCTGCGGCATGATGGCCTGCAAGACCACGCTGACAGCTGAAGACCTGCCTGACAACCTGGGCCCGCTGCGCGCCGCCATCGAACGTGCCGTGCCGCATGGTCGCGCACCAGGCAACCGTGATCCAGGTGCCTGGCAAAAGGTGCCAGGTTCGGTCGACACGGCCTGGGCGCAACTGGAGCCCGAGTTCACCGAACTGTGCCGCGACTATCCCAAGATCGCCAAGACCAACAACCGCAATCACCTGGGCACGCTCGGTACGGGCAACCACTTCATCGAAGTCTGCCTGGACGAGCAAGGTGCCGTGTGGTTCATGCTGCACTCAGGTTCGCGTGGCGTGGGCAACTTCATTGGCACCATGTTCATCGAACTGGCCAAGCAAGATGCGATGCGCAACAACGCCAACCTGCCCGACCGCGATCTGGCCTACTTCGAAGAAGGCAGCCGCTACTTTGGTGACTACGTACGCGGCGTCGGCTGGGCGCAGAAGTTCGCCGCCATCAACCGTGAGGTGATGATGCGCCGCGTGATCGAGGCTGCCAAGACCGTGATCCGCAAGAACTTCCAAAGCCACATCGAGGCCGTGAATTGTCACCACAACTACGTGCAGCGCGAGCATCACTTTGGCGAGGAAATTTTTGTGACCCGCAAGGGTGCGGTGAGCGCCAAGGCCGGTCAGCTGGGCATCATCCCGGGCAGCATGGGCGCGCGCAGCTACATCGTGCGTGGCAAGGGCAACCCAGAGAGCTTCGAGAGTTGCTCACACGGGGCCGGTCGTGTCATGAGCCGTGGCGAGGCAAAGCGCCGCTTCACTCTGGCTGACCACCGTACGGCCACCGAGGGCGTCGAGTGCCGCAAGGACAAGGATGTGATCGATGAGACCCCGGCCGCGTACAAGGACATTGATGCGGTGATGGAGGCTCAGCGTGACCTTGTCGATGTGGTGCACACGCTCAAGCAGGTGGTGTGTGTCAAGGGATGACAGATCTATTGTGCCCACTAGCCGGGGCGTTCGTTTCAAGACGGACGCCCCGTTTTATTTGATGCTGACATGTTCAATGTGGCAGGCGGTCAGGGTGACCAGGTCATGCCCAGCATCTTGATAAGTCGCTGTGACCTGCTCAACTCGCGACGGGCCAGAATGGAGCAATGCACCTTGGTTCGCCTCGCAGTGGCCGAGCTGTTCAGTGACACGAGCTTGGTGCCTGTCAGCTGGGCATGACCGCACCCAGCCTGGAAAGGCCCTCAGCCCGCTTTCATCCGATGAAAATCCCATCTGACCGGGAAGGGGCTGATCACTGGCCGAAGTGGCGCATTTGAATGGGCACTCTGCCCACAGAGTGCTACGCTCTCAAAAGTCGTTTCAAATCAAAGCGTTTTGAGACTATGTTTTGAGTTTTAAAACTTTGTTGTCCGATTCCTACGCAGACGGCATGCTCCACCGCCTCACCCTCCCCGTCACCGCCTTCGAACAGAACTGCTCCCTCGTCTGGTGTGACGAGACCAACGAGGCCTCCCTGATCGACCCGGGTGGCGACATCGGCGTGCTGCTGCAGGCCGTCGAAGAGCGCGGTCTGACGCTCAAGGCGCTGTGGCTGACGCATGCCCACATCGACCACGCGGGGGGCACCGGCACGCTGGCGCGCACGCTGGCCTTGCCCATCGTCGGCCCCCACGAAGGCGACCAGTTCTGGATCGACGCCCTGCCCCAGCAAAGCCAGATGTTCGGCTTTCCGCAAGCCGAGCCCTTCACGCCCACGCGCTGGTTGCACGATGGCGATGAAGTCAGCATCGGCAAGCAGACGCTGAAGGTGCTGCACTGCCCTGGCCACACGCCAGGCCACGTCGTGTTCTTCCACGGTGGCACGCGCCACGCCTTCGTGGGCGATGTGCTGTTCAACGGCGGCATCGGTCGCACCGACTTCCCCGGCGGCAACCACGGCGACCTGATCCGCGCCATCACGCAGCACCTGCTGCCCCTGGGCGACGACATCACCTTCACGCCCGGTCACGGGCCCGAGAGCACCTTCGGGGAAGAACGCCGGTTCAACCCCTTCCTCAAGCGCTGAGACGGCTCAATCGGCGATCAGGCCTGAGCCAGCCTGAACACGCTGACCATCTCCGCCATGCGGTGCGCCTGCGTGCGCAGGCTCTCCGCGGCGGCGGCGCTTTCCTCCACCAGCGCAGCGTTCTGCTGCGTCACCTGGTCGAGCTGGGTGATGGCATCGCCCACCTGCCCCACGCCCGTGGCCTGCTGGGCCGAGGCGTTCGAAATCTCGGCGATCATCTGATTGACGCGCTGCACCTGACCGACGATGTCTCCGATGGAGCCGCCGGCCTCGTCGGCCTGCTGCTCGCCCAGGCGGACCTTCTCCACGTTGGTGTGGATCAGGGTGCGGATCTCGCGGGCGGCTTCGGCCGAGCGTTGCGCCAGCGTGCGCACCTCGCCTGCCACCACCGCGAAGCCACGCCCTTCCTCGCCCGCCCGTGCGGCCTCGACCGCGGCGTTGAGCGCCAGGATGTTCGTCTGGAAGGCGATGCCATCGATCACGCCGATGATCTCGGAGATCTTGCCCGAAGCCAGCGAGATGTCCTTCATCGTCGAGACCAGGTTGCCCATCAGCGCGCCGCCGCGCTCGGCCGCCGAAACCGCGTCGCCGGCCAATTGGCTGGCCTCGGTCGCGGTTTCTGCGTTGCTCTGCACGGTGCCGGAGATCTGCTCCATCGAAGCCGCCGTCTGCTGCAGGTTGCTCGCCTGCTCTTCGGTTCGCTGGCTCAGGTCGGCGTTGCCCGTGGCGATCTGGGCGGACCCTGTGGCGATGCTCTCGCTGCTGTGGCGCACCTGACCGACGATGGTGGCCAGCTTGGTCTGCATGTCCGACAGGGAGGCCAGCACGCTGCCCTGCGGCGCCTGGTGGCCATGGGCGATGGGATGCAGGTCACCGTCGGCCACGCGTTGGGCGATGGCGCCCAGCTCGCGCGGCTCGGCCCCCAGTGCACGGCGCAGGTTGCGCGCGGTGAACCAGGTCACGGCGGCGCCCAGGGCCGCCATCAGCACGCCCAGCAGCACCATGCCCATCACGCCCATGCCGGCCTGACGATGTGATTCGGTGACCAAGGCCAGGGTGGCTTCCTGCTGCATGGCGATGGAGTCGTCGACCGCCTTGAAGATGGCCTGGCGCCTCTCCTTGGCCTGCACCATTAAGATGAGCACGGCCTCAGCGGTCTGGCCTTTGCGGTCCAGCTCGATCGCCTGATCGGTCAGGCGGTTGTATTCGGGCCGGTTGTCGGAGATCGCCTGGAGCAACTCGCGCCCCCCGGGCATGAGCACGAGTTTGTCCAGCTCGGCCATCAGCTCGGCGTTGCGGGCCCGCAGCTGCTGGATGCGGGTGCTTGCCTCGTTCTCGAAGCCGAGGTCCTCGGACAGCAGGATGTCCCGTGCCGCCGCCGCGATCAGGCTCAGGTTGCCCTTGAGCTCATTGAACTTCGCCACCTTGACCATGCGGTCCTTGGCGATGGTGTCGAGCCGGTTCCCCATGTCCTGCATGATCCACACCGCGATGGCGGCGATCAGCAAGCCGATGAGGGTGACGCCCCCAAAACCCAGGGCCAGGCGGCCCGTGACGGTCATTTCCGACCTGATTGCATTCACGATGATCTCCTTCGGGACGGGCGCAACCCCATTTCCTATGGAGACACGCATGGTTGGTCAGAAGGCTATCGACCGCTGCGCCCCATTCATGAGGCGCAATCCCGCCTTTTACATGCGTAACGGAATCACGCTCCCCGAAGGCGGTGGCGCTCGTAGTTGCAGGCCTGGGGCCCGAAGGCCTCGATGACCACCTCCTGCGGCACCGAGGCGACGTGGCCCGTCCCCGGCCACAGCACATGGTCCACCGGGTCACCTTCGCGGGTCAGCCACAGGCGCCCCTGGCGCACGAGCAGGGTCTCACCCCGGCGCAGCGTCAGGCGGGCGGCCTGGCCGGCGGGCAGGGTCGCGCTCACGCAGGTCGCCCCCCGGGTCGGCTTGGGGCGCAGGAAGGCGCGCAGCAAGGGGCGCATCATGAGGGCGAAGGCGGGCAGCCGATTCAGGTGGGACATGGGGGCCTCCTCGGGCACGGGTCGGGCCACCCAAGGTAGGCCGCGACTGCGCACCCCGACAGCCACAGCCCGGCACCGGTCGCCCCCACACAGACGCCCCCATGCGCGGACTGTGCCGGTCGTGTGCGCCGCCATCTGTGCTGGTCAACCGCCCACCATTCCATACAGAATGGGGCTCATGCAGACCCTGGCCGAAGCCCCCGACACCCTCTACCTGCGCATCGCCGACGCCATGGCGCGGCAGATCCGCACCGGCACGCTCTCGCGCGGCGAGCGCATCCCCTCGGTGCGCAACCTGGCCCACCAGCACGGTGTCTCGCAGTCCACCGTCGTGCAGGCCTACCGCACGCTCGAAGACGCCCGCCTGATCGAGGCCCGACCGCGCTCGGGCTACTTCGTCGCCGCGCGCCCGCCCCAGTTGCCCGAGCCCGACACCTCGCGCCCCCCGAAGCGCTCGGTCAGCGTCGGCATCAGCGCCATGGCCGGCAAGATGATGAGCCTGGCCCACCACCCCGACTACGTCTCCTTTGGCGCGGCCTGCCCCGACGCCGCGCTGTTCGCGCAAGAACGCGTTCGCCGGGCCGTCAGCCGCGCCACCCAGCGCCACCGCGCCACGCTGTGTCAGTACCCCTTCGGCCCCGGCGACGAGTCGCTGCGCAAGGCCATCGCGCGCCACGCGCTGCGCATGGGCTGCCACGTCGATGCCGAGGACATCACCGTCACGGGCAGTTGCCTGGAGTCGATCACGCTGTGCCTGCGCACGGTGACCAAGCCGGGCGACGTGGTGGCACTGGAGTCGCCCACCTACTACGGCTTCCTGGAGATCCTCGAGAGCCTGGGGCTGCGCGCGCTGGAGATCCCCACCCACCCGCGCACCGGCCTGTCGCTCGACGCGCTGCAACTGGCGCTCGACACCCAGCCCGTCAAGGCCATCCTGGTGGTGCCCACGCTGTCAAACCCCCTGGGCTGCAGCATGCCGCTGTCCGAGCGCAAGCGCCTGGCGCAGATGGTCGCGCGCCACCAGGTGCCGTTGATCGAGGACGTGCTCTACAACGACCTGTGCGAGGACGACGACCGCCGCCGAGCGGTGCAGTCCTTCGACACCGGTGGGCAGGTGCTGCTGTGCGGCTCCTTCAGCAAGACCATCGCGCCGGGCCTGCGCCTGGGCTGGATCGCCGCGCCGGGTCAAGGCGAGCGCCAGCAAAGGCTGCAACGCCTGAAGGCATCCACCTCAGGCAGCGAAACCGTGATGCTGCAGCGCGCCCTGGCCGACCTGCTGACCCAACCCGGCATCGAAGCCGGCTACCGGCAGCTGCGCGCCGTGGTGGCCGCGCGCATGGACGAGGCCCGCGCCGTCATCTCGCGCCACTTCCCCAAGGGCACGCGCATGACCTCGCCTTCGGGGGGCTACATCCTGTGGCTGGAGCTGCCCGCCGAGGTCGACACCGTCGAGCTTTTTCACACCTGCCTGGAAGAGCACATCTGCATCGCCCCGGGTAGCCTGTTCAGCACCAACGACCGCTTCAAGCGCTGCATGCGCCTGGGCCTGGGCGGCAAGTGGGGCGACGCCGAGCGCCGCGCCCTGGCCCGCGTGGGCAAGCTGGCCGGCGAGCTGATGGCCACCAGCCGCTGAAGGCGCGGGCTCAGTGCCCGTGATCGTGGTGATCGCGGCGTTCGCCCTGGTCGAGCCGGTCGGTCTGCGCAGGGCGGGTCGCCACGCCACGGCCCCAGTAGGCCAGCTCCAGCGGATCGGCGGTGTTCAGGCCTGAACGCGCCGGTGCGTCCCAACGCTGCTGCGGCTTGGGCGCGCGCTCGAACAAGGGCATCACCTTGGGCAGGTTGGCCTGGATGTCCTGGATGCGGGTCGAGCTCGAGGGGTGGGTGGACAGGAACTGTGGCGGTGCACCCTTGGCGGCCGCGGCCATCTTCTGCCACAGCGTGATGCCGGCCTGCGGGTTGTAGCCGGCGCGCGCGGCCAGCTCCATGCCCACCAGGTCGGCTTCGGACTCGTCCTGGCGGCTGAAGGTCAGCGTCAGCAACTGCCCGCCCATGTTCAGCAGCGAGTCGCCCAGCCCGCCCAGGCCCAGCAGGCCCGAGATCACGTTGGCCCCCAGGCGCGTGGCCGACTGCTTGCCGATGCGCTCGCGGGCGTGCTCGCGCAGGGCGTGCGCCACCTCGTGGCCCATGATCATGGCGACCTCGTCGTCGGTCAGCTTGAGCTGCTCCAGGATGCCCGTGTAGAAGGCGATCTTGCCGCCGGGCATGCAGAAGGCGTTGAGCTCTTTGGAGTTGATCGCGATGACCTGCCACTGCCACTGATTGGCCCGTTTGTTCCAGCTCAGGCTGTGCGGGATGATGCGCTTGGCGATGGTGCGCAGGCGGATCACCTGAGGGTGGTTGTCAGGCAGCAGCGCGTTCTGCTGGCGGGCCTGAACGGCCATCTGCTGGTACTGCTGGGCCGCGGCCTGCTCGAGCTGCTCGGCCGGCACCAGGCGCGCCAGGAAGGACTGCTTGTCGACTTCCACGCCTTCGCGGGCCCAGGCCTGGCCTGCGGGGGCGGCCAGGCTGGCGGCCAGCGCCAGGCACACGCTGGCGGCCAGGGCACGCGGGGTGGATCGGAACGAAGGGGCAACGGCGGTCAGGGGCATGGTCGGTTTCTATCAGGGCACGAGAGGGTTCAACGCGCCTCGTCGCGCAACAGCATACGACGCACGGCTGGCAGCAGCGTGTAGGCCGGGAATGACAGGAAGAAGGTCAGCAGGAAGAAGGCCGCGTAGCCCATCTGCTCGACCCCCAGGCCACCGGCCCAACCCGCCACCGACCGCGAGAACGCGAAGATGGACGACAGGATGGCGTACTCGGTCGTGGCCCGGCGCTTGTCGGTGATGCCCATCAGGAAGGCCAGGAAGGCCCCGGTGCCCAGGCCGCCGGTGAAGCTTTCCAGCGCGCTGGCGGCGTAAACCATCATTTGATAGTTGGCACCCACTTCCACCCCAGGTGAGGCAGCGGGCACCACCCAGGCCGCCGCGGCGTAGCCCAGGTTGGACATGGCCTGGGCCAGGCCCAGCACCCACAGGCCCTTGTAGATGCCGGCACGGTCCACGTACCAGCCGCCTGCCAGCCCCCCGGCGATCGACAGCCCCAGGCCCACGTTCACGCTGACCAGGCCGATCTGCGCCGGGGTGAAGCCGGCGTCCACCCAGAAGGGCTTGACCATGAAACCCATGGCCGCATCGCCCAGCTTGAACAGCAGGATGAACAGCAGCACGGCCAGCATGCCCGGGCGCGCCAGCAGCGCCACCCAGGCGCCGAACACCGGCCCGTCGGTCAGGCGGGCGGCCTGCGGGCTGCGGGCCGCCACCACCATCAGGCTGGCGCCCAGCAGCATCAGGCCGACCGGCACGGCGCCCTTGAACCACCAGGTGCCGCTGACCGCTTGCACGGCGGGCCACGACAGCGCTTTGCCCACCGGCCCCAGCACCGGCCACAGCAGGCCCGCCAGCACCAGGCCCAGGGCCAGCAACCACAGTGGCTGGCTGCGCAGCACCTGCCACTCGTCGACCGCGGCCGTTGCCGGCGCAGGTGGGCGTGGCGGCTGGGCCGGCGCCAGCAGGATCAAGGCGGCGTTGAGCACCATCAGCGCACCACCCGTCGCGTAAGCCGCCGACCAGGCGGGCGCTCCGGGGGTGCCGAGCCAGCCCGCCACCACCAGCAGCCCGCCAGCGGTGAGCATGCCCCCCCGGTAAAAGCCGATGCGCAGGCCGTTGGCCAAGCCGTACTGCCCCTTGGACAGCAGCTCGATCGTGTAGCCGTCGGTGGCGATGTCGTTGGTGGCCGACAGCATCGTGAAGGCCGCCAGCAGGGCCCAGGGCCAGGTGGCCCCCTGCCCCAGCGCTTCGGGCTGGGTCGCCAGCACCCCCAGCACCGCGGCCATGCCCAGGTTGGCGGCGGCGATCCAGCGGCGGTGGTGGCGCCAGGCGTCGACCAGCGGCGCCCACAGGAACTTCACCGTCCAGGCCAGGCCCAGCAGGCTCAGCAGGCCGATCTCGGCCGGCCCCACCCCCGCCTGGCGCATGTGCACCGGGAACAGGTCGTAGAACACCCCGAGCGGCAGCCCTTCGGAGAAGTACAGCAGGGCCACCCAGAACATCGGGTGGCGTGTAACGGAGGCCGAAGCCGGTCCGGCGGTCAAAGGGGCAGACATGGCGCGGATTGTAGGAACACCCGCACAAACGGCCAGGTAAGGGCGACTTATTTGCGCATTTCCCCTTCAGAGGGTCGGCCATCATGCCGATAGCCTCACCGTGAAGGGCACGCCAGACGCTCAGGGTGCCCTCGTCCCTCGCAGGAGCCAAGATGAACTTTCGCACCAAAATCTGGATGCTGCCGATCAGTGCAGCCGCTGTTTTCGTCGTCGGCATCGCCGTCAGCTTCGCAGTCGGTGAGCGCACCTCCGGGATCCTGGAGCACCTGCACGAGGTCGACAACCCGCACATGGCCCACGTCCAGACCGTGGACCGCAGCGTCGAACAGCTGCGCCTGACCCTGCAGACCGCCGCCGCCGAAGGCGAAGCCGAGAAGCTCAAGGAAACCGACGCCATGGTGGCCGCGGCCAAGAAAGCCGTCGCCGACATGGGCCAGTTGCCCGAAAAGGCCCCGATCGCCAAGGCCCTGGGTGACGCCTTCGAGGCCTACCAGTCGGCCGCCATCGGCGCCACGCGCGCCCTGCTGACCCAACAGCCCCCGGGCGACCAGGTCACCAAGATGCAAAGCTCGCTGCAGGAGCTCGACAAGCTCCTGAGCGAGCACAAGGCCAGCGCCAAGACTGCCATCGACGAAGCCCAGGCCTCGGCCCGCGCCGGCGTGCAGACCAACCTGTGGGTGACCATCCTGACCGGCGTCATCGTGCTGGGTGTGCTGGGCGCCGCATCGGCCGCCATCGTCACCTCGGTGTGGAAGGACCTCGGCGACGAGCCCTCGACGCTGCGCGACCTCGTCAGCCGCATCTCCGACGGTCACCTGGACATGAACCTGCACCACCACGCCGGCGACACGGATTCGCTGCGCGCCTCGGTGGTGAACATGACGCACAAGCTGCGCGACACCATCTCGGTCATCCGCCAGGCCACCGACTCGATCTCGACGGCCTCCAGCGAGATCGCCACCGGCAACCAGGACCTGAGCCAGCGCACCGAGCACACCGCCTCGAACCTGCAGCAGACCGCCAGCTCGATGGAGCAGCTCACCGGCACCGTGCTGCAAAGCGCCGACGCCGCCCGCCAGGCCAACCAGCTGGCCTCGGGCGCCGCCACCGCCGCTCAACGTGGCGAGCAGATCGTCTCGCAGGTGGTCTCGAACATGGCCGAGATCGACAACGCCAGCCGCAAGATCACCGACATCATCACCGTGATCGACGGCATCGCCTTCCAGACCAACATCCTGGCGCTGAACGCGGCCGTGGAAGCCGCCCGCGCCGGTGAGCAAGGCCGCGGCTTTGCCGTGGTGGCCGGCGAGGTGCGCACCCTGGCGCAACGCTCGGCCAACGCCGCCAAGGAAATCAAGACGCTGATCAACGCCTCGAGCGAGAAGGTCGAGTCCGGCTCGAAGCTGGTGCAGGACGCCGGCTCGTCCATGGTCGAGATCCTGACCAGTGTGCAGCGCGTGTCGGACATCATTGGCGAGATCAGCGCGGCTTCGTCCGAGCAGAGCCAGGGCATCGGCACCGTCAACCAGTCGGTCAATCAGCTCGACCAGATGACGCAGCAGAACGCTGCGCTGGTGGAAGAGTCCGCCGCCGCCGCCGAGAGCCTGAAGGAACAAGCCACGCGCCTGGCCTCGGCTGTGTCGGCCTTCAAGCTGGGCACGCAGAAGCTGCACGCCGAGCCGGTGCTGACGCCGGTCAAGGCCATCGCCTCTGCCCCGGCTGCGCACGCCACGGCACCCGCCGCACCGGTGCATGCAAGCCAGAGCCCGGCGGCGCCCAAGGCCCTGACCACGTCCACCCCGGTGGCTGCCGTGGCCGCTGCTGCAGCCGCCAAGCCTGCGGAAACAGCCAAGCCCGCAGCCCGCGCCAGCCTGCCCAAGCCGGCCGCCTCGGCCAAGGCCGCGAGCAAGCCCGTGGCAGCCAAGTCCGCAGCCACCCCGAGCGCCGCACCGGCCGCCGCAGCCAGCTTCACGCCAGCCACGGCCGCGGCCGACGATGGCGATTGGGAAACCTTCTGATCAAGCCTTGATCAGACCGGCGAAGTCCGCGAACGCCCGCCCGGGCTTCGCGGATTTTTTCATTGCAGCGCCACGTTCACGTAGGCATGCACGCGCACATCGCTGCGGTCGGTCTCGGCCGGGTGATGGCGCTTGAGCGGCGCGGCCAGCACCAGGCGCGCGTTGACGTTGCGCCAGTCCATCACCAGGCCCACGCCGGCGCTGGTCAGGAAGTCGTCACGCTGAACGGCCTTGAGGTTGCCCGGTCGATAAGCGATCGCCGCGCCATGGTCGATGAAGGCCAGCCACTGCCAGCGCGGTGCGTTGGGCTCGCGCTCGAGGTACTCGATGGCGCCCAGGCCCTGGCGGATCTCCACGCTGAGCTGGTAGCCATGGCGGCCCGACACCAGGCCTTCCGAGTAGCCCCGCACCGTGTAGGCCCCACCCACCTGGAATTGCTCACCCGAAGGCAGCAGGCGGTTCTGCGACAGCTGCAGCGCGGCGCGGCTGATGAGCTGGGTGCGCTCGCCCAGGCGGTCCAGGCGGTTGCCCTGGGCCCGGTAGTACATGAAGCTGGCGTCGCCAGCCAGGTCGGTCGAGCCCACCACCAGCTGCTGGTCCAGGAACCAGGCGTGGCCATCGGTGAGCCGGTCACCGGCCAGCCCGAAGGTCATCACGCGCTGGGTCTCGTGCGTCTGCTTGAAGCCCGAGAACGAACTGCGTGACTGGCGGTCCGACACGCGGGCATAGGTGGACCAGGCGCGCTCGGCCTCGGTCACCAGCGGCTGGCTCACGCCCACCGTCGCGTCCTGCGAGCGACCGGTGATCTCCAGCGGCTCGAAGGGTCCGCGGATGATGCGGATGTCGCCGTAGCTGGCCGACAGCTCCAGGCGGGTGTCGTGCCGGTTGATGGGCAGCGAGTACGAACCCGCCAGGCTGTTGGAGCCGCGCGCGGAGGTGGCCGTGAGCGAAGCGGTGTCGCTGTCGGCCAGCCAGTTGCTGCCGCGCAGGGCCGCGCCCACGCGCCCTCGGCCGGTGGTCTCGCGGCCGGCGTTGTCGGCGAACAGGTCGGCCCGCAGGCGCTTGGGCTCGCTCACCGCGATCTCGACGTCGGTGGTGCCGAAGCGCTGGCCGGGCACCACGTTGGCACGCAACTGGGTTTCGTTGAGCCGGTTGAACTTCGCGAGGTCCTCTTCCAGCGCGGGCACGGACAGCAGCGCGTCCTGGCTCAGGTGCAGGCGGTCGCGCACGTAGTCGCTGGCCAGGGCCTGCTGGCCGCTGATGCGCACCTCGCCCGTCTTCGCCTCGACCAGGCGAATGCGCACCACGCCGTCCTTGATGGTCTGTGTGGGCAGCACGGCTCGGGCGGTGAGCGCGCGACGGGCGTCGTAGCGCTCGTTGATGCGGGCCACGGCGGCCTGCAGGTCGGCCAGGCTCACGGTCTGCCCGCGCAGGGGCGCGAGCACCGCGTCGACTTCTTCAGCGCTCAGGATCTGAGAGGCATCGACTTCGAAGCGCTCGACGCGGATGTTGCGCTCGATGCTGGCCGCCGCAGGCTTGGGCGCGGCGGGCGCCTTCACCGCGGCATCCGGCGCACCTTGCTGCAGGCGCTCTTCGCGCTGCTGGGCCTCGCGTTGCTGGCGTTCGGCCGCTTGCGCGGCGCCTGGCGTCAGGCCCGAAGGCAGGGTGGTCTGGGCCTGGGCAGGTGTCGCCAGCAGGGCGCCAGCAAGCAAGGCGGAGGCGGCCAGGGTGACCGGGGCCACCGCGACAGCCAGAAGGGGTTTGGATCGGTTCACGGTGGAGCCCATGTCGAGTTGGATGTCAGAGCCTCGAGCGCGTTGGCCGGCGCCTTCGGACACGTGTGGATCTTGCATGGCCGCCTTCACTCGCCAGCCGCCGGCGCGCCGAGGCCCAGCTCGCGGCACTCGGCCTCGTGGCCCTCGCAATCGAAGGGGTCGCCGCTGACCTGCAGCAGGCCGGCCGCGGGCGCCAGGTTGCCCTGGACGTTGCGCACCACGGTCAGCGTGCGCGAAGCCACCTGCTCGCGCTGACCACCGAGGTCGCCCACGGTGCGGGTCTCGCCGGTGACGACGCCACTCGGGTTGCTGAAGATCACCTTCTCCGGGTTGCCCACCAGCACGTAGGCGCCAATGAAGGCGGCCTGCGGCGTCAGCGCCATGTCATAGGCACCGTCGAGCGTGAAGCCATGCACGTCCCAGCCTTGCTGGGCACGGCGGTCGGCCGCGTCGATGCGCACGCTGTAGAAGGGCGTGAAGAACTCGGCCCAGTTGGTGACCAGGCCCTGCTCCACCGTCACCGGCGCCTGCGTGAGCGAGCGAACCTGCGAGTGCTCGGCGTTGAGCTGCGCGAAGGTCACGCTCTCGCCGGCATCGACGTCCAGCGACACGTTCTCGGCGGGCAGGCCGCCTGAGCCCCCCACGTTCACCAGCATGGCGCCCGGCGTGCTCACGCGGGCGTTGATGCCACGGGCCGCGAAGCCCACGTCGGGGCTGTCGATGCTCAGCGGCTGGCCTTCGCCGACGGTGTCGGCGGCGCTGATGCGCACCACCGGGGCGCTGACCAGCGGCGAAGCGGTGACGGCCGGATCGACCACCACGCTGCCCTGGCCATCGATGCCCGCAGCCAGGTCGATGCGCTCGACGGCCACCAGCTTGCCACCCTGCTGGAAGACGATGTCGTCGTCCGCGCCCAGGCGCATGCTGCGGGCCTGCACCCGACCGGTGAGGATCAGGTTGCTGGCCAGCGCGTCGTAGGCGAAGCGGCCCGCCGTGGTGATGTTGCCCAGCTTGCTGCTCTGGCCCATGCCGGCCAGGAAGATGCCATCGGGCGCGCTGGCGTTGAGCACCCCGTTGACGCCGGTGCTGACCTCCAGCGACTCGTTGATGCCGCCATCGCGGCCAATCGTGGTGCCGGCGATCAGGTTGATCTCGCGGGCCTGAACGTCGAGCTGGCGATCGTTGCGGCCATCGAGGATGGCGCCGGGCGCGGTCAGCGTGGCGGATTGTTGCGCGTAGACCGTGCCGACGTTCATGTCGCCGGTGGCCTCGGTCAGCCAGATGTGCTGGCGGGCGCGCGCTGTCGTGCGGCCGCCATCGGCCACGTCCACCAGCATGGTTTTGGTGGCCGAGCCGATGCTGCCCTGGCCGGCTTCGAGCACCAGCGCGCCGGCCTGCACCGCGGCCACGCCGTCGGCCGCTGCGTTGCTCAGGCCCGAGCCGCTCTTGATGCGCACCTCCTGCGTGCTGGCCACGCTTTGCAGCGCCAGGTCACCTTCGCTGCCCAGGAAGATCGGCCCCGTGGCCTTGGCGTTGAGCGTGCCGCTGGCTTCGACGTCGATGTCCTTCTTCTGCGCGATGACGACCTCGGTGTCGGTCACGGTCATGTCCTGCAACTCGGCGGTCAGCAAGGCCAGCTTCTGCTCAGGCGTCAGCGATGCCGCACCACCGTTGCGCGCGATGCGCACCACGCCCGCGTCTTCACCGATGGCACCGGCCACGTCGAGCACCAGGTTGCGGCCGACGATGTTGGCCGCTTCCACGCGCACCTCGGTGTCGGCCACCGGGCGGAACAGGCCCGCGCCAATGGCATTGGCCAGCTGCGCATCGGACCACTTCACGCCGTCGGTCAGTGCTGCCACCTCGGCGTCGGACGCCTTGTACTTGAAGTTGGCGTTGTAGGCCTGGCCACCGAAGCGAGCATTGGCCGCGCGGAAGGCCGCGGTCTGCTGCTGCTCGTAGGCGGCCACATCGGCGTCCGTCCACTGGTTGACCTGCTTGAGCTGGCTGGCCTGGGCGGCGCTCAGCCTGAAGGTGTAGGCCGGGTCGAACGCATCGGCGGTGTAGCCGCCCGCGCCGTCGCTGCGCACGTTGCGCAGCTGCCAGTAGCGCTGGTACTCGGACTCGACGAGGCGCTCTGCGTTGCGGACGGTCTGGTCGGCGCTGCCCTGGTAGGAGCCCTCGCGCAGGCGCATGGTGTCCCACAGCGCGAGCAGCTCGGAGGCCTGCAGCGGATCGACCACCTCGACGTCGTTGGCGTCGCGCAGGCTGCCGCCCGGCACGCTCAGGTGCACATCGCCGAGGGTGGACGCCACCTGCTCGACGCGCAGGTCACCGCTGACCTCCCGCAGGTGGATGTCGTCCAGGGCCTGGGCAGACAGCACCCCCATCACCGCATCGGTGTCGATGCGCAGTGGCGAGGCAGCGCTGCCAATGCGGCCGCTGTCGCTGCTCAGGCGCACGTCGCGGCCCTTGAGGGTCACGGACGGGTCCGTGGCGAGGATGCTGCCGTCGGCGCTCAGTCGCAGCGCGCCGGCGGCGGCCTCGGCGGCGGCGATGCGCAGGTCGCCGTCCGTTTCGCGGATGGCGATGCCGTCTCGGGCGCTGGCCGTCAGCGTGCCGTTGACCAGGCCTCGGCTGGCGTCGGCATCGGTCAGGTTGACGTGCACCGCCTGCGTGGCCGAGCCGATGGCACCGGTCAAAGCGCTCAGGTTCACCGTCCGGGCGTTGACGACGGCCTGGTCGTTGATTTGCTGGATGCCGTTGGTGGCAGTGATGTTGGCCGCGCCGGTCAGGCTGCGCACCAGGCCGCCCAGCAGCACCTTGCCGGTGTTGGAGGTGACGTTGACCTGAGATTGGTCGTACCCCACGAAGTTGACCTTGATCTCCTTGGAGGCGTTCAGGCTGTGGTGGAAGTACTCACTGACCTTCCACTCATAGTCCGCCGAGAAGGTGGCCTCCTTGTAGATCGCGCAACCGATCGGGCAATAGACGCTGACGCGCATCGGCTCCTTGAACTCCGGCGCTGTCGTGGCCTGCGTGAAGTTCATCTTGTAGCCTGGCGTGGCCACGTTGTTCTCGCCGCTCGACAGCCAGTCGCCTGAGAGGCGCTGAACAGGTGTTTGCGCGGTGACGGTGCCCGGCGTGAAGCTGTCGTAGTCGGGCACCAGCTCATCGATGCTGAACACCGACCTCGAGACGTGCGTGCGCGTCTCCTGGAACGTGGTGGTTCGGCCGTTGATCCAGTTGAACCGGCGGTTGGCCGCCGGATCGTACGTGGTCGCGTCGCCCGTGGCCGTGCCAGCAACGTAGGTCGGCTTGCCATCCGCGTCCACGGTGCGGCTGTCACGGATCTGGATCTGGTTGCCCAGGCGCGTGATCTCGGTGACCAGGGGCTTGCCGTCGGTCCGCGCCCCGGTGGCGTCAACCTGGCCAACGCCGATCACTCGCTTGGCGGTGTCGGTGATGCGGATCTTGCCTTCCACGCCCTGGCCCGTGTCCACGCGGCCCAGCGCGATGTCGTAAGCGGTCTCGTTGCCGATGTCGATGCGGCCGTAGCCATCGAGCACGCGCAGCTCGCCATTGCCGGTCGAGAAGATGTTGCCGAACAACTCCATGTGGCCGCCGCCGATGCGCACGTTGTCGAGCTCGAGTCGGTCGTTGGCGGCGTCGTAGCGCACCTTGATCTCGGCGCTGCCGGGTTCGGGGTTGGTCAGGTCCAGGTAGCGGTCGCCCGTGCCGGCCAGGTACTTGATGCGCGCCTGGGCGATGTCGGAGGCCTTGGCCGTGATCAAGGCCTGCGTGACCTTCACGCTGCGCATGGGCAGGCCAGCCTGGATCAGGCCGTTGATGTTGAGCTTCTCGGCGCTGATGTAGACGTTGTTGCCGGCAATGGTGCTGCCGCAGGAAACGGTCAGGCAGTCGCCGGGCAGGCTGTTGTTGACGTAGTCGCCCGAAGCGCTGTCGGCGGCATCGCTGCCGGTCAGCCCCATGGCCGCGGTCTCGCGCGAGCCCGGCACGCTGCCGAGTTGCGCGATCGGGTCACCGCCCTGGTGGGTGAAGCCAGGCGTGTAGGTCTTGATGAAGTCTCCGCCCGTGGCGATGTCCACCGTCTCGGCGCTGATGTTGGCCGAGGCTCGGATGGTGCCGTGGCTCTTGGCCTTGGCCAGGCCACCCAGGTTGCTGATGTCGCCCTGGATCCACAGCTGGGCAGGGGCGCCCGTGGCCGTGTCGTTGCTGTTGGAGTTCAACACGCTGATGACCGGCGCGGGCGTGGACAGCGCGTCCACCACCGTCACCGCCGTGCTCAGGCCCGCGCGGTTGCGGGCGTTGATCTGCGCGGCCGACGACACGCGCTGGCCGTTCCACAGCACCTGGCCGCCATCCTCGTCGGGGATGGTCAGCGTGCTCGTGGTCATGAAGCGCGTGGACTGGTTGTCGATGTCGATGCGCACGTCACCCGGGGCGATGAGCTGGCCGCTGGCCGCGCCCGTGAGCACGCGAGACGTCACGTTGACGTTGCCGGTGGTGGCCAGGATCGGGTTGACGTCGATGAAGCCCACGCGGGTGTTGCCCCCCATGGCCGCGAGTTGCGCTTCCAGGATGTCGGCGTCGTTGTCGAGCGCCAGGGCCACGTCGGCGGCGTTGGTGTCACCGCTGTAGTTGTCGGCTGCCTTGCGCACGTCATCGGCCTTCTGGCGCAGCTTGTCGATCTCGGCCGTCAGCAGGTCGGCCAGCTTGACGTCGTCGCGCGTGGTGAAGCTCACGCCTTCCGAGGTGCTGAAGGTGCCGTCGGCGCGGTAGGTCAGGTGCTGCAGGTGCCAGATGCCGGCCTCGACCTTGCCGTCGACGTTGACGGACGAGGTGATGGCGTTGGGGTCGCGGGTGTTGTCCCAGGTGCTGCCGCCGCTGATCTTGAGCGCCGAGGTGTCGGCGCCAAAGAACTCGCCGATGGCCGAGAGCACTTCGCGGTAGGCGTCGGTGCCTTCGCCAAAGCCGCGCGTGCGGTGGTCGCCTTCGGTGGCCGTCAGGTGGACGCTGCGCACCGAGCGCACCTGCGCGCCCTGCGCCACGTTGACGCGGTTGGACTGCACCACCTCGGCGTGGGCCTCGGGGTCGGTTTCGATGGGCACGGCCGTGCGGTTCCACAAGCGGGTGTCGGCGTCGGCCTGCAGCAGGTTGGCGTTGCTGCGGTCGGTGCCGGCCATCAGGTGCACGTCGCGCTGGCCTTCGATGACGGCGCCGGCCGCCACGTCCACCACGTTGTCCGCGGCGATGCGCGAGAGGGTCTCGCCCTGGGCCGCACCAGCCAGGCCGTAGGTCTTGGAGCGGGCTTCGGTGAAGACCTTGGCGTCGGTGCGGGCCGAGACGTTGACTTCGCCATCGGTCTTGAGCTGTGCGTTGCCGCCGATCAGCACCTCGGCGCGGTTGAGGTCGTTGCGGATCTCGGACTCGCTGCGCGCGATGGCGATGGCGCCGCCCGAATCCAGGCGCACGCTGTCGTGGGCATCGACGTGGTTGAGCGCGCCCAGCTCGATCTGGCCATAGGTGCTGCCCGGTATGTTGACGGTGACGTTGCTGCCCGCGCCAACGCCCACGTGGGCGCGGTTGCGGATGAGCGACTGGCTGCGCGCCGCAGCGCCGTTGAGCAGGCCACCGGAGGCCGAGTCGACGTTGAACTGCCCACTGGCCAGGGCCTGCTTGACCACGTGGTTGACGGCCTTGGCCTGCACGTTGCCGTTGCTGGCGGTCACGGTCATGCCCAAGCCGATGTCGGCACGGGTGTCGGTGTCGACCGTGTTGACGGCGCGCGCTCCGGAGTAGCCCACCACCGAAGCATTGAGCGAGTCGGCGGTGGCGTTGAAGTTGGTGGTCTGCGTGGCGTTGACCTGCACGCTGCCGGCCGTGGCCTGGCCACCGCTGGCCGTGAGCGAGCCCAGGGCTGCGTTGGTGTGCGCCTCGGCGCGGGTTTCGGCCTTGGAGGCCAGCAGGGCGCCCAGGCCACCGGCACCGGCTTCGGTGTCGGCGCGCAAGGTGTCGCTGCCCGTGGCGTTGACCGACAGCGCGCGCGTGGCGCTGAGGTTCACGCCCTGGTCCACCTTGGCGGTGGTGGTGGTGTCGGCCTTGGTCAGGGCTTCGTTGCTGCCGCCAGCGATCAGGCCCAGGTACACGCCCGAGGCGGCGGTGTCACCCGAGGTGACCGAGTTGGCCAGCACACCGAGGTCGCGGGTGGCGGTGGCCACCACGCCTTGACCCAGGCTGGCTTGCGTGGTGGTCTGGACATCGGCTTCGGCCGAGGTGGCGCCTGCGCCCAGCAACGTCCCACCGGCGACGGCCTGCGCCTTCGCCTTGGCGGTGGGCGCGCCGGTCTGCAGGGTGTTGGCCTTGACGAAGATGTCCTGCCCCTTGAGCTGGACGGTGTTGCCAACCTGGCTGAGCGCGGCGCCGCGCACCGTCGCCTCGGCCATCGACAGGCCCACCGACACGCCCGCGCTCACGGCCACGCCGAAGGTCTCGGCGCGCGCATGCGGGTCGATGCTGGCGCGCACCTGGTTGAGGCCGCCTGTGGCGTCGAGCACGGCGCCCGCGCCCACGCTGGCCATGGCAGTGTGCTGGTCGTTGGCGCGCGCATCGGCGCCGGCACCGCTGACGATGCCGCCGGCCGCGGCCGTGGCCTCGGCCTGCGCGTCGGTCACGCTGTGGCCGTTGACGTCGATGCCCTTGGCGGTGATGCGGGCGCGATCGCCCACGCTGGCCGTGGTCGTGGCCTGGTTGTCGACGTGGGCGATGGCGGCGCCAACGGCGCCCAGGCCCGCGGCCGCACCCAGTGCTTGCGACTTGAGGTGGTGTTCGCTGCCGGCGTCGACCACGACCTGGCCTGTGCCCGCGCTCGGGTCGGCCGTCGCGGTGCCGGTGGCCGTGATCACGGCATCGGCGGCAACTTCAGCGGTGGAAGAACTGGTGCGATCAAAGATCGTCACCGAGGCGCCCAGGCCCACCAGCCCGCCGCCACCGGCCTTGGTCTGCAGCAGGCTCTGGCCCGCGCCGCCATCGGAGGACTGGATGCGCACGTTGCGCGCCGCCGTCACCGTGCCGGCCACCTGGGCCAGCGTCTTGTCGGCCACGTTGGCGATGGCGATGCCACCACCGATGGACAGGCCGCCCGAGACCGCCGCGCCGATGGCGTGGGCGTCCACGTCGGTCGAAGTGGACGCCTTGACGATGGCATCGCGGCCCGAGACCACTTCGGCGCCACTGCCCACGCGCGCCAGCGCGCTGGTGCCCGCCGGCACACCGGTGAGGTCCCGGCCCAGGTTCATGCCGCTGCGCGCGGCATCGGCACGCTGGGTGCTGGCCGAGGTGCCGCCCGCGTCGGAGCTGGCCTGGTCACCGAACAGGCCACCGCTGCTGACGCGGTTGGCCTCGTTGACCGAGCCCATCAGCTCGGACTGC
Source organism: Burkholderiales bacterium RIFCSPHIGHO2_01_FULL_63_240 (assembly GCA_001770725.1). Taxonomy (GTDB): domain Bacteria; phylum Pseudomonadota; class Gammaproteobacteria; order Burkholderiales; family Burkholderiaceae_C; genus Aquabacterium. Next base: position 97,935 of record MERU01000007.1, on the reverse strand, counting down.
GCATCGCTGCTGGCGCGGCCGCCCGCACCGATGTAGGACACGGCGCCCGAGATGCCGAAGGTCGCGCCGCCCGAGAAGGCGACCGTCAGCGAGGTCAGGTCACGCCGGGTGTCGGCCTCGACCTTCACGTCGCCACCGGCGCGCACCTTGGCACCCGAGGCGATGGTGGCCGAGGTGCTGGAGTTGGCCAGGATCACGTCGGCCGTGGCGCCGATGCCGCCGGTGGTGATGCCCACGCCCAGCGAGCCCAGCTTGTTGTCCACCGTCGTGGTGTCGGTGGCCTTGACGCTCACCGACTGCGCCTCAGCGGTGCTGACGATGTTCTGGTTGAGGCGCGTGCCACCGCCGATGGCGGCATCGGTCTGGCCCTTGAGCACGGTCACGGCCACGGTGCCGGCGATGCCCGCACCACCGGACACCGAGCCCGTCGCGGCCTTGACGTCCACGTCCTGTTCGGAGTTGGCTTCGACACGGGTCTGACCCGCCGCGTCGATCACGCTGTTGCCCAGCGTGGCCGCGCGCGTCTGCTGCTCGACCAGGGTGACCACGGCCGTGGCGCCCACGCTCACCGCGCCCGAGGCACTCAAGCCACCGGCGATGTGCTCGGCCGCCAGGACCGAATCGGCCTGCACCGTGACGTTGCCGCCAGTGGAGCGCAAGGTGCCGCCATCGACCAGGGCCTGCGTGTTCATCTTGGCCAGCAGCACGTTGCCCGACAGGCTCAACGATGCCGCGCCACCACCACCCGCGCCAACCACGATCTGCTGCGTGGCGGCGGTGTGGGCCGCCTTGACGGCCACCTGGTTGCGCGCGGCCACCGTGGCCGACTGCACCTGCGCCAGGGTCTGGTGCGACAGGATGGTGGTGTCCACCGACCCGCCCACGCCCACGGCGCCACCCACGCCCACGCCACCCACACCGGCGGTGACGTCGTCATGGTGGTAGGCGCCCACACGTGCCTGTTGCGCGGACTCTGCGCCCGTGGCGTCGGCCTGCACCGAAGCACCATCCTTGACCTGCGCCGTGGTGCTGCCGCTCAGCATGTTGACGGACACGCTCGCGGCCACGCCCACCTTGCCGCCGCCCGAGACGTTGGCCAGGATGGTCTCGACCTCGCTGGTCGACGATGCCACCACCGCCGTGCCTTGCAGCGCGTCCTTCTGCTGGCGGGCGTCGAGCGTGCTGCCCGACGAAGCCAGCGAACCGTTGTCCACCGAGATCGTGTCCGAGCCCTTGGCCAGCGCGTTCACGCTGGTGCCGCTGCCCGTGATCTCGGCCGTCGTGGCGTTGCGCACATCGTTGATGGCGATGGCACCGCCACCGCCCACCGTGCCGCCCAAAGCCACGGTGCCGGCGCGGGCCTCGATGCGGTCGTCGGCCTCGGCCACCACCTTCACGTTGTCGCTGGCCTGCACCTGCGCGCCGTCGCTGAAGCGCGCCTTGGTGCTGCCACCGATGTCGTTGATGGCGATGGAGCCGGCAAAGCCAGCCGTGCCGCCGCCCGAGCCCGACGCGGCCCAGACCTCGACCTCGCCTTCACGCAAAGCCTGCACCGTCACCGAACCGCTCTGAGCGCTCACCTGACCGCCAGCCACCTGGGCCAGCACGGTGCCAGAGAGGTGGTTGTAGGAGCCCGATGCCCCCACGGCCGCCGTGCCGCCACCCGACAGGGCACCGGTCGCCGCGAAGATGCGCGCGCGCTCCTGTGCCTTCACGTTCACGGCCGACGCCGTCACGCGGCCACCCTGCGTGGTCGCACTCAGCTGCGTGGTGATGTCGTTGATGGCCAGCGAGCCCGAGGCGCCCACCTTGGCGGCGCCGCCACCGGCCATCGCATAGGTCTCGATGTCGCCATCGTGCGTGGCGCTCACCGAGGTCAGGCCGGTGGTGCTCACGTTGGGCGCCACCAGGCTGGCGTGCACCTGCGAGCCGATGTCGTTCCAGGCGAAGCTCACGCCGAAGCCGGCCTTGCCTGCGCTCAGGCCCAAGGCCCCCACGATGCTGTTGATGTCCGACTCGTCCGATGCGCTCACGCTCAGCGATGCCGCATCCAGTCCCGCGGCCGTCTTCTGGCCTTCCACGCGCGCCGTGGTCTGCGTGTCGATCTGGTTGATGGCGACCGCGGCGGCCCCGGCCATCTGACCCGAGCTGGCGCCCAGGGACGCTGCGACGGTGTCGATGCTCGCGTTGCTGAGCGCGCTGACGGTGACCGCGCCCGTCGTGTTGACGTCGCTGCCTGCCATGAAGGCGCTGATGCGGTTGTCGATGTGGTTCCAGCCGAAGGACAGGCCGATGCCCGCCTTGCCACCGAAGGCGATGGCGCCGGCCACCGACTTGATGGCCGCGCTGTCACGCGCCGACAGCGTCACACCACTGGTGCCCGACACATCCGAGCCGCGCAGGAAAGCCTGGGTCGCGTGCGCGATCTCGTTGATCGACACCGAGCCGGCCACGCCGAGCTTGCCTCGGCTGGCCTGCACCGAGGCCGACAGCGTCTTGATCTCACCAGTGACCGTGGCTTCGACCTTCGTCGTGCCCGTGTTGCGCAAGGTCGCGCCATCGATGTAGGCCGAGGTAGCGCCACCCAGCTGGTTGTAGGCGAACGAGCCCGCCAGGCCATTGCCGTTGGACTGCGTGGAAATGGTGACCGCCCCGGCCAGCGCGTTGAGCGCCAGGTCGTTGGTGGCGGTCACGGCCACGTTCGTGCCTTGCGCGATGTTCGCGCCATCGGTGATGGCGGCGGTCGTGTCGGCGGTGATTTCGTTGTACGCGGCATCGGCCGAGACGGCGATGCCGAACTTGCCCGTGCCAGCGCCACTGCTGCCCGACTGCGTGCTGCTGTCGCCGGCCGCGGGCGCATCGGTCTGCGCCTTGGAGTTGGTGGCGATCGAGCCCGCCACCGAGTAGGCCCCCACCTCGGTGCCCGAGGTGGCCTGCACCGTCACGGCGCCGCCACTGCGCACCGAGCCCTGCACACCTGCCGCATCGGCACCGGCCGCATCGACGTTGCCGATGATGGCCTTCGTGTCGGTGTCCACCTGGTTGACGGACACGGCAAAGCCGATGCCCACCTGGCCCTTGGTCGCCACCACGCCGCCGGCCACGGTGATGTCTTCGAGGTCGCCGTTGGCCTGCACGGTCACCGGGCCACCGGCCTGCACGCGCACGTCGTCGTCGATGCCGGCTTCGGTGCGCTGCTTGATCAGGTGCACGCCGACAGCGCCTTCCACGCCCACGTTGTCCGACTGCCCGCCGGCTTCGGCCACGCTGACGATCTGCGTGGTCTGCTCGGCCTGCACGTTCACGCCCTGCGTGGCGCGCACGTCGGCGCCGCCGTGGATCAATGCAGTGGCCGTGGTGTCGAGGTCCAGCACGTTGGCCGAGCCACCCACCGCCGCCTTGCCGCCCGTGGTGCCCAGGAACTTCTTGCCCGCGATGCCCACCGCGTGCACGGTGTTGATGTCGTTCTTGGCGTGCACCGTGACGGACTGGCCGCTGGTGCCGGCCGAGCCCGGCGTGAACACCGTGTTGAGCTGGGCGCCTTCATCGACCCAGGCCTGGGCCGAGTTCTTCATGTCGAAGACGGTGACGGCCGCGGCCACCCCGGCCCCGCTCTTGCCACTGGCCGAGTTGATGCCGAAGCTGGTGAAGACCAGGTCCAGCACGCTGCCCTGCAGGTGGTTGAGGATCTGGTCAGGCGAGCTCCAGTCGATCTGCCATGCAAAGGGGATGCGGGTCTGCGCATCGACCTTGGTGGCGCGCTTGGCATCCACCTTCGCGCTCTTGCCGATCCAGGCCTGGGCCTGGTTGTCGAAGTTGCCCAAAGCGACGGCCCCGCCAATGGCCGTGCCGGTGGAGGTGGACTTGGCGCCCACGGTCGAGGTCGGGCGGTCCTTCACGTCGGCCAGGACGTTGACGTCGCGAGCCGAGCTCACGGTGGCGCCATCGGCCACGCTGGCCCTGGCGACGTTGAGCGAGTCGTTGTAGCTGACCGCGCCGGAGAGGTTGAACTTGCCTTCCTTGATGCCGGGGAACAGGAAGCCGCTGACCTTGTCGGCCGTGGCCGAGCTGAGCTTGCCCGTGGCGCCCAGGATGCCGCTGGTCACGTTGCGCTGGATGCCCGCCTGGAAGTTGGTGATCTTGGCGCTGATCGTGTTGGGATTGCCCAGCGTGGAGGCGTCGGCCGCGGTTCCGTTCTTGGCCATGTCGATGCTGGCCTTGACGTCCACGTCGCCGCTGGTGCTGGCCACGTCGCCGCCCAGCTTCGCTGTGACCTTGTTCTCGGACAGGTTCACCGCCACCGCGATGCCCACGCCGCTGCCGCCCGAATTGGCCGCCGTGCCGCTGACCGACAGGTCGCTCGTGTTGGCCGCGCTCACCTCGACGCTGCCCGCGCGGATGCGCGTGCCCGCGCCCGTCTCGGCCGTGGTGGTGGCCGAGTTGTCGGCGTAGACGAACACCGCGTCGATCGGCTTGTTGGTGGAGTTGACCGTGGCCGTCACGTTGACCTCGACGTCGGTCGAGGCCTGCACCTTGGCGGCGCCACCGGCGTTCAGCTCGGTCTGGCCCTGCACCTTCGTGCTGGCCTCGGCGGTGGACTCGGCCCAGGCCGCCGAGAACAGGATCGGGCTGGCGAAGGTGGGCTTGGCCGCCGAGATGGCATCGGCCTTGACGGTCAGGTCACCCGTGGCGTTGACCACGGTGTGGTCGTCCAGTTGCACCGTCCCCTTGGCCTTGGAGAGCGACACCAGCGGCACGCTGCTGAAGTCGAACAACTGGTCGTTGAAGGCCTTGAGCGTGGCATCGTCCGACGGCAACCAGCTCTGGTCGGCCAGCTTCATGACCGAGCCCAGCACGTTGAGCGTGTAGGAGGTGCTGGCCTCGGCGCGCAGCGTCACGTTGCGACCGCTGATGACGGTGGCCACGGCCGGTTGTCCGCCAGCGGCAGGCGCGTCGTGGATGAGCAGTTCGGCGAAGGCGTCCTTCTCGAAGCCGGCGCGCGCAGCGGCCAGGGCCTCGACGGTCACGTCGCGCGAGCCCGCGATGCGGCTGCCCAGCACCTCGGTGCGGGCGGTGGCCTTGGTCGTCACGGCCAGGAACTCGCCACCGGGGCCGTCGCTCAGGCTGTCGATCTCGTTGTTGACGAACTTCTGGGCCTCGTCCAGCGTGGTGCCGGGGTTCTGCGCCAGCAGCACGGCGATCGCCGAGGTGTCGGCCTCCGAGCGGATCAGGATGTCGCGACCCCGGATGGTGGCGCGGTCGATCTGGATGCTGGCATCGGCTTCGCGCACCGCGCCGATGGCGTCGATGTCGCGCGCCAGCACGGTCACGTCGCCGGCGGTGTGGCCGTTGTCGGCGTGGGCCAGCAGCTTGGATCCACGCTGCAGCTCGATGTGCGAGGCCAGCAGCTTGAGGTCACCCGAGTCACCTTCGGAGGCGGCCGTCTCGTGGTCGGCGTTGGCCGGGTCGGCCACGTCGCGGGTCGAGATGACCACGTCTTCGCCCACCACGATGCGGTTGTTGGCGGTGAGGTGGTAATCGGCCCCATCGGTGTAGATCGAGTTGCCCAGGCGGATGTCGTCCTCGGCCACGATCAACACGCTGCCGTCCTGCACGAAGGTGGCGCCGCCCGCGCTCAGGCCGCTGACGTTGACCAACTGGCCCAGAGCGGCCAACTCGTTGCGAGCCGCCGCGCCCGAGCGCACCTGACCGGCACCGCTGATCTCGACGCGGTTGGCCTGCAGCAGGGCGCCATCGGCCGCGCGGATGCGGCCCTGCACGGTGATCAGCCCGCTGGTGGTCAGCGGGATGCGGCCAGCCAGGGCGTCGGCCACGGCGGCGTCATCGATGGCGCCACCCGCGCCCACCAGCTTGTCCATGAAGGCGGAGGTCGGGGTCGCCATCAGCAGGCTGCCCACGTTCATCTGGCCGCCCGCGCCCACCACGAACCCATGCGGGTTGAAGAAGAACACGTTGCCGCCGATGCGCCCGTCCTTGTAGGCGTTGACGATGCCGTCGATCTGGCTGGCGTTGTTGCGCACCAGGTTGAGCAGGTTGGCCGTGCCGGTGGGCAGGTTCAGATTGACCGTCTGCCCGCCGCTGACGTTGAACTGGCTGAAGCTGTTGAAGGCGTTGACGCCCTTGACGGTGCCGGTGTCGATCGTCACGTTCGCCGTGCCCGCCCCACTCACGGTGGTGGCCGTGCGGCCGTCGGTCACGATGCCCTGGGCCTGCGCCTCCACCGGCGTCAGCAGCGCCATGCCACCGGCCCCCAGGCCGCAGGCCATCCACCCCATGGCGTTCAACGTGGCGCAGCGACGCAGGATCGCCAGGTACTGGCGACGAAATTGGGTGATGGCACCGTGGCTCATGGGGGGACCTCCTCGACGGCAGAAGGCCCGCCCGGTCAACGCTTGACCGCAGACAGCACCCCCACCTGCAACATTTGACCGATCGCGCCCGCAGCAAAACGTGTCACGTGCAACGAAATGCTGAAACGGGAGCCCGAATCTGCCATAGGCCAAAAGGCTGAGCCAGGGGGTCCGCACCCCGCGAATGGATGCTACGCTGCCCTTTTTTGTCGAGCATTTGTCCCGCCGCAACAAGATTGCGCCATGTCACATATCCTCCCCTCGTCAGCCCCGCTTCGGTTCGCGGCCAACCTTTCGTGGCTCTACACCGACCTGCCCTTCCTGGACCGTTTCGAGGCCGCCGCCCGCGACGGCTTCAAGGGGGTGGAGTGCCTGTTCCCGCATGAGCACCCCAGAGCCGAAGTGGCCGCCCGCCTGCGCGACATCGGGCTGGAGTTGGTGCTGTTCAACGCCGCACCGGGCAACTGGGCGGCCGGCGAGCGCGGCCTGGCCGGCGTGCCGGGCCGCGAGGCCGATTTCCGCGCCAGCCTGATCGCCGCGATCGAGCTGGCCCAGGCCCTGGGCTGCCCCCGCGTGCACGTCATGGCCGGCCTGCGCAGCGACGGCGACGCCCCCGGCATGACCGATGCCCGGGCGCAGGCCTGGGCCACCTACGAAGCCAACCTGCGCTGGGCCGCCGAGCAGGCGCGCGCGGCCGACCGCGTGCTCACCATCGAGCCCATCAACCCGCGCGACATGCCTGGCTACCTGCTCACCCGCCCTGGCGAGGCCTTCGCGCTGGCGGAAAACATCGACTCTGCACACCTGCAAGTGCAGCTCGACCTCTACCATGCGCAGATCGTCGAAGGCGACGTCACCATGCGCCTGCGCCAGATGCTGCCCACCGGCCGCGTCGGCCACCTGCAGATCGCGGCCGTGCCCGACCGGGGCGAGCCAGACGCAGGTGAACTGAACTTTCCCTGGGTGTTCGACGAACTGCGCCGGCTCAACTGGGCCGGCTGGATCGGCTGCGAGTACCGCCCACGGGCCACGCCGCGCCCCGATGCGCCAGGCCGGGCCACCACGGACGGGCTGGGCTGGCTGCGCGCAGCGAACCCCTGAAGGACCGCTCGCCCAACCCTTTTCCCCACCATGACAGGAGTACACATCATGATGGTCGACTTCCCCGACACCGTCGCCACGCGCGATGGCCTGGCCCTGGTCACCCGCCACTGGCCCCTGGCCGGCGCACGCCCCGCGCCCGGCGTGGTGCTGCTCGTGCACGGCCTGGGCGAACACATCGGTCGCTACGAACACGTGGCCACCCACCTGAACCAGCACGGCTGGGCGGTGGTGGGCCACGACCACCGAGGCCACGGTCGCTCACCCGGCAAACGCGGCGCGCTGCGCGACCACCACGACCTGCTGCACGACCTGGCCGCTGTCGTCGACGCCACCCGCCAGGCCTACCCCTCTCAGCCACTGGTGCTCGTCGGGCACAGCCTGGGGGGCGCCATCGCCGCACGCTTCGCCGCTGCCCAGGCCACGCCGGCGGAAACCGCCGCCTGGGCCCGCCCGATCGACGGCCTGGTGCTGTCGTCTCCCGCGCTGGCCATCCCGATTGGCGCTTTCCAGCGCCTGCTGCTGGCCACGATCGGGCAGCTCACACCCGACGTGGCCGTCTCCAACGGGCTCAAACCCGCGTGGATCTGTCACAACCCCGCCACCGTGGCCGCCTACCAGGCCGACCCGCTGGTGCATGATCGCGTCACCGGCCGCCTGACCTCCTGGCTGATCGAAGCTGGACAGACCGTGCGCACGCGCGCAGCGCACTGGCGCGTGCCGACCCTCATCATGTGGGGCGGTGAAGACCGCTGCGTCGACCCCGCCGGATCGGCCGCCTTCGCCGCCAGCGCCCCGCGTGAACACGTCGCCAGCCACCCCTGGCCGCAGCTGTCCCACGAGATCTTCAACGAGGTCGAACAAGCCGACGTGCTGGCCGCGATGAGCGGCTGGCTGCAATCGACCTTCCCTGCCCAGAATTAGAGAACACACCATGGCCCTCAAAGCCACCATCCACAAGGCCAACATCCAGCTGGCCGACATGGACCGACACGTCTACACCGACATCTCGGTGACCATCGCCCGCCACCCGTCCGAGAACGACGAACGCATGATGACCCGCGTGCTCGCCCTCGTGCTGGGCTGGCCGCAGGACACCTCCGAGGGCACGCTGGAATTCGCCAAGGACATGTGGGAGCCCGACGAGCCCGCCCTGTGGCAGAAGAACTTCTCCGACGAGATCCTGCACTGGGTGGAGGTGGGCCAGCCCGATGACAAGCGCCTGATGAAGGCCAGCGGCCGGGCCCACCGGGTCACCCTGTGGGCCTTTCAGTCGAGCACGCCGATCTGGTGGGACGGCATCGCCAACAAGCTGACGCGGGCCCACAACCTGACCGTCTGGCAGGTGCCGACCGAGCAGAGCCAGGCCCTGGCCACCCTCGCGCGCCGCAGCATGGCGCTTCAGGTCACGGTGCAGGACGGCACCGCCTGGGTCAACGACGGCGAACAGACCATCGAGGTCACGCCCAGCAAGCTCATGGGGCAGCCCTGATCTGACCGCGCCTCCTGGCCGAATCTCGGTGGTGTCTTTGCTCAAGGTGGCCCGGGGCCTGCTGTGGACCACCGACGAGGCCAAGCTGGCGGGCGAGCGAGCTCATCTGAGCCTGACCGACTCGACGAAACGCCGAGCATAGAGCTCCTGGTTGTAGGACGGATCGACCGGGAACGTGGCGGCGATCTGGATGTAGGAGTCCCCCGCGGGAAAGATGCGAATCAGCATCAAGCTCCGCCCATCCGGCAATTTCAGCTTGACCTCCCGCCCCTGGTGGCCTTTCCTCTGCCCTGGCAGGGACACACCACTTTGCTCGATCACCGTTCCGCCTGAGCTCTGCACGAGCTGAACCACGGCTGAATCCAGCGCCTCCGTGGTCTGGACCCGGCGCATCCGCTCCTGCAATGCTTGCGGGATGTCCTGGTGGTTCAAGACGTAGCTGACACCATCGAATGACGCCATGTACGCATGCGCTGTCACATCCTCTTCGCCGATCTGGGCCTCCTTGGTCTTGTGCTCGATGGGCCTGGGCATCTGCACGACGATCGAGGTGTCCTCCGGCATGAACTCACTGAACTCTGGTTTCTTCACGCATGCAACCAAGGTCGTGACAGCCAAGGTGGCCACGAGCAGGGTGATCCGGGTCATGAGTGCTGCATCCCTTTTTTAGGTTGAACTGTCGTGCGGGGCGCACAGCGTTCGCCCCGCCCAAGCATCGGACTCAGAGTACCGCCGCGAAGGCCCTGGCCACGGCGTCGACGTTGTTGGCGTTCAGCCCTGCCGCGCACATGCGGCCCGAACGCAGCACGTACACGCCGTGTTCGGTGCGCAGGGTGTCGGCCTGCTCGGGCGACACGCCGGTGTAGCTGAACATGCCGCGCTGGTCGATGAAGTAGCGCACGTCGCGGCCGGGCAGCTTCGCCACCACGCCGTCGTACAGACGCTGGCGCATCACCTTGATGCGCTGGCGCATGTCGGTGAGCTCGTCGGCCCACAGCTGGCGCAGCTCGCTGGACTGCAGCACCTGGGCCACGATCTGCGCGCCATGCGTGGGGGGGCTGGAGTAGTTGCGGCGCACCGCCGACATCAGCTGGCCCAGCACGAGCTGCGCTTGCGCCTTGTCCGGACAGACGACGCTGAGGCCGCCCACGCGTTCGCCGTACAGGGAAAAGCTCTTGGAGAACGAGTTGGCCACGAAGAAGCTCACGCCGGCATCGGCCAGGGCGCGCAGGGCGAAGGCGTCTTCCTCGATGCCGTCACCGAAGCCCTGGTAGGCGATGTCCAGGTAAGGCAGCAGCTGGCGCTTTTTCAGCACCTCGGTGAGCTGCAGCCATTGGGCGTTGTTCAGGTCGACGCCGGTGGGGTTGTGGCAGCAGGCGTGCAGCAGCACGATGCTTTTGGCCGGCAGCGCGTCGATGGCGGCCAGCATGGCGTCGAACCTCAGGCCCTTGGTGACCGGGTCGTAGTAGGGGTAGGTGTTGACCTGGAAACCGGCGCCTTCGAACATGGCGCGGTGGTTGTCCCAGGTCGGGTCGCTCACCCACACCTGCGAGTCGGGGAAGTAGCGCTTGAGGAAGTCACCGCCGACCTTCAGGCCGCCCGAGCCGCCCAGGGTCTGGATGGTGGCGATGCGGCCGCTCTTGACGGCCTCGTGGCTGGCGCCAAAGAGCAACTCCTGCACGGCCTGGCGGTAGCCGGGGTGCCCGGTCATGGGCAGGTAGGGCTTGGGGCCGACCTTGGCCAGCATCGAAGACTCCGCCTCTCGCACGGCCCGCATCACCGGCAGGCGGCCTTCGTTGTCGAAGTAGATGCCGATGGACAGGTTGATCTTGTCGGCGCGAGGGTCTTTCTGGAAGTCTTCGTTCAGGGTGAGGATGGGGTCGCCGGGGTAGGCGTCGACGTGCAGAAACATGGTGGCTCCTGGGGGCTCGGCAGGACAAAAAGAGGTCAAAGCGCATTATCGTGGGGGCACACCCCCTGACTGCGTGGGTTCACCCTCCAGTTTCGGTCCGGGGCTGCCGATGAAGAAAACAGGGAGCGGCCTCGATGGAGTCACTGCCTCCCCTCAAGGAGCCGCACCATGAACCCCATCGGGCACACAGAAGGCCCCCTTCCGGAACCATCGCAGGAACCGTCACGCCTGCGGGCCTTGAGCCGGCTGGAGCTGCTGGACTCTCCGCCCGACCCGGAACTCGACCGACTGACCGCCGTCACGGCCGCCAGCCTGGGCATGCCGATCTGCCTGATCACCCTGGTCGATCGCGACCGGATCTGGTTCAAGTCCAAGGTGGGCTTCGACCTGGTCGAGGCCTCCCGCCACGGCAGCCTTTGCACCCACGTGGTGGACGACGGCCATGCGCTGCTGTGCCCCGACCTCAGCCAGGACAGCCGCTTCAGCCACCATCCGCTGGTGCGCCGAAGCCAGGGCGGTTTGCGCTTTTACGCCGGCACGCCGCTGTGGTTCAGCGACCAGGCGGTGGGCACCCTGTGCGTGATGGACACCCGCCCTCGCCCCGACTTTGATGCGGCGCGTCAGGCGCTGCTGGCCGACTTCGCGCAGGTGGTGTGCGACAGCATCCGCTCGCGTCAGGTCAAGCTCACCGCCGAGCGCGAGCGCGCGCTGTTCTCGGACGGGCCGGTCGCCGCCCTCGTGTGGGACAACCACCCCACCCAGCCGCGCATCAAGCACCGCTCCGACAACCTGGCCAAGGTCATCGGCCCCGAGGTGGCGATGGCGCTGACCGCGGGCGCCTCGCTCGACACCTGCGTGGACCCGCGCGACGCCGCCGACGTGCGCATGGCCCTGCTCAGCCACAGCCATGTCGGGGCCGGTTTGCAGCCCCACGCCCAGAACCAGACCCGCTTTCGCCTGAACGTCGATGGCCGCTGGATCCAGCTCATCACCGTGGGCGACCACGATGCCCAGGGCAAGCTGCAGCGCATCCGAGGCTACCTGAGCGACGCCAGCCGTCAAAAGCAGCTCGAGCTCACCATCGAGTCCACCAAGGAGCGCCTGCACCTGGCCATGGAATCGGCCCGCATCGGCGCCTGGGACATGGACCTGATCGCCCAGAAACGCCTGTGCAGCCCCCGCGTGGCCAGCATGATCGGCCACCGCCACGAAGAGCTGGAACTCACGGCCGAAGAGTGGGTGGCGCTGGTGCACCCCTTCGACCGTCCCGGACTGGTGGAAAAGATCACCAAGCGCCTGGCCATGACCGACGAGGAGATCGCCAATGGCCGCGAGCTTTTTGCCGTCGAGTACCGCGTGCGTCACAAGCAGGGGCACTACATCTGGGTGCAGAGCTGCGCGCGACTGGTGTCACGCGACAACCTGGGGCGCCCGTCGCGCATCGTGGGCACGCTCATCGACATCACCGAAGCCAAGGCAGCCGAGCAGCTGCGCCGCCGCCAGCAAAAGCTGCTGGCGCTGGTCAACACCACGCAGCGCACCTTTTTGCAGGACAAGAGCCTGACCGCGGCGTGCGAGCACATCTTCGAGCCCCTGCTGGAGCTGACCGAAAGCCGCTTCGGCTTCATCGGCATCTGCGAGCAGACCCCGGATGGCCAGCCTGCCCTGCGCGTGCCCTCCGTCTCGAACCTGAGCTGGGACACGTCCAGCCACCACTGGCAACAACGCCACCGGCACGCCATCAAAGGCGTGCTGTTCACCGAGCTCGACAACCTGTTCGGCTACGTCGTGACGCACAACACCGTGGTGTGCACCAACGACGCGGTCAACCACCCGGGCCAGAACACCAATCCGCCCGGCATCCCCGAGTTGCAGAGCTTCACCGGCATCCCGCTGCGCTACGACGGTCAGGTGGTGGGCCTGCTGGCACTGGGCAACCGGCAAGAGGGCTACGAGCCCGCCATGGTGCAGATGCTCGAGCCGCTGACACTGACGCTGGGCACCCTGATCCACGCCCGCGCGGTGGAGGAAGAACGCGCCCGCGCCGAGCGACAACTGGTTCAGCAAGCCACGGCCGACGCCCTGACCGGCCTGGCCAACCGACGCCGTTTTTTCGACGTCAGCATGGGCTTGCTGGCGCAGTGCCGCCGCTATGGCACCCCGGCCACCGTGGCCTTGATGGACCTGGACCACTTCAAGCAGGTCAACGACCGGCATGGGCACGCCATGGGCGATGCGGTGCTCAAGGCCTTTTCGGGCGTGCTGCTGGAGGTGCTGCGCGAAAGCGACCTGGCCGCGCGCGTTGGTGGCGAGGAGTTCGCGGTGCTGCTGCCTTCGACCACGGCCGAAGAGGCGCAGATCCCCTTGGAGCGCATCAGGCAGTTGCTGTCGGCACGGGTGGTGGAGCTCGAAGGGCAACAGGTCAGCGTCAGCGTGAGCATCGGGGTGTGCGAGTGGCGCGAAGAGCTGGACTCGCCAGACGCGTGGCTGGCTCAGGCCGACCAGGCCTTGTACGCGGCCAAGGACGGCGGTCGCAACCGCTTGTGCGTGGCGCCGCCGGGGGTGGTTTCAAGGTGAGCTGACCCACGTGCGCGGCCCGGTGCTGGATGCCGCGCAGGCCGGCGAGCTCAACGCTGGAACTGCCGCGCCACGAACGCCCACACCATGCGGGAGGCGTCAGGCCCCTTGCCATCGCTGAAGGGCTGACGAGCGGCACCACCGCTCCATGCGTGGCCCAGGCTCCCCACCTCGACCAGCGAGGCAACCAGGCGCCCACGGCGCTTGAAGTCGGTCACCGTCATGGGGTGGCGCTGACCACGCTGCACGAGGCGTGCCTCGCCGGCGTCTGCGCCCGCCGCATCGGCCCAGGCCTGCACCGCCGCCCGCCCATTGCTGGCCGACACGATGGGGTCCGCATCGCCATGGATCACCATCAGCGGAGGCCAGACCAAGGTCTCCGGCGATGCCGAGGGTGGCAGGGGCTGCGTGGCCCGCCGGCCTCGCATGGCCACGAGCGCCGACATGCCCGAGTGCGCCGTGCCAGGCGGGATGCCCGAATGCATCACGACGGCCCTGAAGCGTTCAGGGTGATTGGTGGCCAGCAGCGCCGCCATGCTGGCCCCGGCCGACAACCCGGCCACCGCGATGCGCACCGGGTCGACGGGGTAGAGCATGCGGACCTGGTCGATGGCTTTGAGGATCAACGCCACCTCCACCTGGGCGCGTCCCAGGTCGGTGTCGAACCAGTTCCAGCAGCCTTGCGCATTGGCAAGGCGGTCCTGCTCGGGGTAGAGCACCCAGAAGCGTTCGCGGTCGGCCACGCGGTTCATGCGGGTGCTCAGGGCAAAGCGACGGGCGTCCTGGCCGCAGCCATGCAGCATCACCAGCAGCGGCAAAGGCTCGCTGCCCTTCGCGCCGAGTGGCCGGTAAAGCCGGAACCGGCACACGCCCTTGAGGCCGATGGCCATGCCAGCGATCCAGTCCCCATCTCCCGGAGGAGGCCGGTGCGGCTGCACCGCGCGCTTGCCCAGGCTCGCGCTGTTGCGGGCAAGGGTGGCCATGTTGCGCTTGAACGCCTTGGCCCAGAAGTTGGTGCGGATGCGTCGTCCCATTCGATCGATTGTGATGGTCCGTGGCCCGCACGTGTGCATCCATTTATTTCATCGCGCTGTGTGCGCTCACGCACAGTGCCGATGGGGCATTGCGCCTAGGCTGGCCTTGCATCACACCCAAACAGGAGCACCACCATGGATCAACAGCAGGCCCTCTTCACCTCCCCACTCAAGGCCTCCAACATCATCGGCTCCGACGTCGTCAACCCCGAGCGCGAGAACCTGGGCAGCATCAAGGAAATGGTCATCGACCCGAGCACGGGCAAGGTGGCCTACGCCGTCGTCTCCTTCGGCGGCTTCCTGGGCCTGGGCACCAAGCTCTTCGCCATCCCTTTCAGCGCGTTCGCCTACACCGACTCCGAGAACGAATACGTCCTCGATGTGGCCAAGGAACGGCTCAAGGAAGCGCCCGGCTTCGATTCGAACAACTGGCCTTCGATGACCGACGAGAAGTGGAACCGCGACATGTTCAGCTACTACGACCGATCGCCGTACTGGGAATGAGGCGACGAGCCCAGCGTCCTCACCTCAACCACCTTCTTTCAGGAGCCACCATGGCCCTTCCGACCACCGCTCATTTTGGTGAACCTCGGCGCGATCTCGCGCCGGGCACACCGCTTGTCGACACCTCGGCGGCATCTCCAACGGCGGTTTCCTGGCCTGCCATTTTTGCCGGGGCCGCGGGGGCCGCCGCGCTGTCGCTGATCCTCCTGGTGCTCGGAACGGGGCTGGACCTTTCTTCGACATCTCCCTGGGAGCGCCAAAGCATGGGCCCGTCCGTCATGGGCGCACAGGCCATCGCCTGGGTGGTGTTCACGCAGGTGGTGGCCTCGGGCATGGGCGGCTACCTGGCCGGCCGGCTGCGCACCAGGTGGGCCGAGGTCCAGCGTGACGAGGTCCACTTCCGCGACACGGCACACGGCTTCCTGGCCTGGGCGGTGGCGGCCCTGGTGACAGCCACCATGCTGACCCAGGTGGCGGGCGCCATCACCCAACCAGGCATGCCAAACAGGATGGCCGACGGCAACCACACGGAGCCGACGGGGCTCGATCAACGATTCACGCTCGCCCCCTACAGCGAGGCGGCGGCCATGAACGGCGTGCGCCACGCCGGCCAGCTGTTGACCGCACAACGCACCGCGCTGCCCCAGCAGGACGACCTGGCCGCCCAGCGCAAGGCATCGGCCCACTCGGCCCTGTGGGTCTTCGTCGCCTTGCTGAGCGGGGCATTCGCTGCCAGCCTGGCCGCCACCCTGGGTGGTCGGCAGCGCGACGCCTGAGCCCCACTCAACACCGATCCGGAGGCATCCATGCGCTCACTGCTGCTGATTTTCCTCGGCATCCCCATCCCCATCGTCATCTTGATCGCGCTGTTCGTGCATTGAGCACCCACGCACCCCAAACCAAGGACCTCCCATGACCGCGCCCAAACTCGCCACCAAAACCCCCACCAAAACCGCCATGCACCCCGCCGACAAGGCCAGCCCACGCACGAGCGCCAAGGCCAGCTCCCCCCTGCCGCCGCCGAAGGACGCCATCGCGCTGCTCAAGGCCGACCACGAAGCGGTGAACCAGTTGTTCGCCGAGTACGAGGGCACGCGCTCGGTCGCCAACAAGAAGGCATTGGTGGCGAAGATCTGCACCGCCCTGAGCGTGCACGTGCAGATCGAGGAGGAAATCTTCTACCCCGCCGTCAAGGCCGCGCTCAAGGACAAGCTGCTGGTGCCCGAGGCCATGGTCGAGCACGCCGGCGTCAAGAACCTGATCGCGCAGCTCGAGGTGGCCGAGCCGGATGGCGAGGTCTACGACGCCAAGGTCAAGGTGCTGGGCGAATACGTCAAGCACCACGTGAAAGAGGAACACAGCGACATGTTCCCGCAGGCCAAGGCGACCTCGCTGGACATGGCCGAGCTGGGGGCGCGCATGGTCACCCGACGGGACGAGTTGCTCGCCGACCCGGCGAACTGATCCACCAAACAGGAGAAAGCGCCATGCCCCAACCCTGGCTGAAGAAAAACCCGTTCATGAGCATGTGGCTCAGCGCAGCGAACCGCGCCGCTGGTTTGTGGCATGGCCAGGCTTCGGCTCAGGCCAAGCGGCATGCAACGGCGGCGGTGACCGACGCGACGACCAGGGCCATCCAGGTCTGGTCGGATGCGTTGAAGGTCTCGAAGGCCAAAAGCGCCGCCAAGCGCAAGCGCTGAGCCCGTGGCGCGTGGTGCGCAACAGGGCTTTGAGAACCGTTGAACTGACGGAGAGTGACGCATGACGACATCGCCGGCCCCCGTGCCACCGCCCCTTGCCACACAGAAGTCCGACTTCACGGCCGAGGGCTCGCCCCCACCCGGCATGGTGGCCACCTCAGCACCCCAGGGCTCGACCGATGCCGTGGCCTTGCTGGTGGCAGACCATGTGGCGGTGGCTCAATTGTTCGCCGAGTACGACAAGGGCCAGCCGAACGCGGACAAGAAGGCCCTGGTGGGCCAGCTCTGCACCGCCTTGGGCGTGCATGTGCAGATAGAAGAGGAGATCTTCTACCCCGCCATCGAGTCGCTGCTGGCAGACCCGTTGCTGGTGCCCGAAGCACGGCTCGAACACGCGGGCGTCAAGAACCTGATCGCGCAACTCGAAGGTGCAGAACCCGATGGGGTGATGTACGACGCCAAGGTCAAGGTGCTGGGCGAATACGTCAAGCACCACGTGCAGGACGAGCAGGCAGAGATGTTCCCGCAGGCGCAGGCGACGTCGCTCGACCTGCACGAGCTGGGGGCGCGGATGGCCGCCCGAAGGCAAGAG
This sequence comes from Burkholderiales bacterium RIFCSPHIGHO2_01_FULL_63_240, assembly GCA_001770725.1. Lineage (GTDB taxonomy): Bacteria > Pseudomonadota > Gammaproteobacteria > Burkholderiales > Burkholderiaceae_C > Aquabacterium. The sequence goes on along the minus strand of MERU01000007.1, from coordinate 80,652 downwards.
CTGATCGGCTGAGCGCTTGCCCTCAAAGGCCATTTCGTCAGTCCACCTGCTCCTGCCTGAAGGTGTAGCGCGCCAACCGCTTGCTCAGCTGATCACCCGGCCCCACCGCCCGCCACCGCACCACGGCACCGATGCGCGGGTCCTGCGTCGCTTCGCACGACGACAGCGCCACGCCCAGCGCCTGCGCTTCTTCGCGCACCACGGCCGCCATCTCCTGCAGCGTCAAGGCGGGCTTGAAGATCTTGCCGATCGCCGTCGTCGGCAGCGTGTCCACGATGCGCACGTGCTTGGGCCAGGCGGCGCGCTCGGCGACGTGCGACTGCGCGTGCTGCATCAGCTCGGCCTCGGTGGCGGCTCGCCCTGGTCGCAACTGCACGTGGACCACGGGCACCTCGCCCGCGTGGGCGTCGGGCCGGCCCACGGCGGCAGCCAGGGCCACCGCCGGGTGCGCATGCAGCGCTTCTTCGATCAGCTTGGGGTCGATGTTGTGCCCGCCCCGGATGATGAGCTCCTTCTTGCGGCCCGTCAGCCAGAAGTAGCCTTCGGCATCCTGCCGCCCCAGGTCACCGGTGTTGAGCCAGCGCTCCAACTCGCCACGCTCGTTCGGCCGTTCGATCCACAGCCCCTGGTTGTGCGAGGCATGCAGGTAGCCTTCAAAGAGGTTGGGGCCGCGGATGGCCAGCACACCGACTTCATCGCACCGGGCATCGCGCCACCAGCGCCCCTGATCGTCCAGGACCAGCGCCTGCATGGCTTGCCAGGGCAGGCGCAGGCCGATCGAGCCCAGTCGCGCCTGGCCATGCGGCGGGTTGATGCTGGAAACGCAGCCCCCTTCGGTCAGGCCATAGCCTTCGAGGATCTTGACGCCCGTCTCCTTCTGGAAGCGGTGGAACAGCTCGACCGGCATCGGCGCGGCGCCACACACGCCGTACTTCAGCTCGCTGAGGTCCTGCCCTTGGGGCGGGTGCTGCAGCAGGGCCGAATACACCGTCGGCACACCCGAGAAGAACACGAATCGGTGGTGGGCCGCGATCTCCCAAAAGCGTGGGATCAGCCCTGGCGCCCGGTAGCCTTGCGGCGTGCCCAGCACGACCTGAGCGCCCACCGACCAGGGCGTCAGCCCCGTGCCGATCTGCGCGTTGACGTGGAACAGCGGCAGGCCACAGAACACCGATCGGCCCGCCCCCTGGATCTCGGCGCCGAAGGTGGCCGCCAGCTCCAGCGCGTTGGCCACCTCGGTGCGGTGCGTACGCACGGCGATCTTGGGCAAGCCGGTGGTGCCGCCGGTGCAGAAGAACGAGGCCTTGTCGTCCAGCGAGGGCGCCGCAAAGTCAAGTGCCTGGGCGTTCGAGGCGTCGATCAATGGCAGCAGGGGCTGAACCCTGGCCTGCCCCAGCTTGCGGGGCGTCTTCCAGCGCGACACCCACTTGAGCACCGGCGCCATCGGGTGGCGCAGGTAGGTCAGCGGGCTCACGGTGAGCACGTGCTGCAGGCTGGGCACGTGCGCCGCGGCCTCGGCGGCCTTCTCCCAGATGTCCGCGCCCGGCGTGGGCGCCAGCGTCACCAGCACCTTGGGGCTCGCTGCGTTCATGAGCTCCGTCATCAGGGCCGGCTCGATCAGCGGGTTGATGGCGAAGACGATGCCCGCGGCCTCGCCGCCCCAGATGGTCCAGTGGGTTTCAGGCAGGTTGGGCAGGATGAAGGCGACCACGTCGTCCCGGTTCACGCCCAGGCGGCGAAAGGCGTTGGCCGCCTGGGTGATGCGGGCCATCCATTCGCGATGCGTCCAGGCCACAGGCTGGGTGTGGTCCTCCGTGCGCAGGAAAAAGCTCAGCGCCGTGGCTTCCAGGTTGCGCCGCGCCCCGCGCTCCAGCAGGTCGTAGGTGCTCCGCACCCCGGCGATGAGGTCCGGCTGCTCGGCCTCGATGAGGTGGACGTCTTCCAGTTGGCGAACGCCTTGCGGCGCGCGCGGTTGGACAGGTCGCAGGGTGGCGACTGAAGGCATGGGTGTCTCCGGTGGGGTGTGTGAAATGGGTTCACGCACGCACCGGGCCCCACCCGGCGTGCGATCAGGGGTGGGCGGCGGTCGGCCGGGTCCGGGCCAGCAGGGCCTGCTCAGGGAACTCGACGTGGGTGATGGGCGTGCTCACCAGCTTGCGCGCCTGCGCTTTGGTCATGCCCAGGCCCAGCAGCAGGTGGTAGGTGACGTCCTCGGGGTAGCTGGCGGGCAGTGAGGCCGGCAGCGGCTCGGGCAGGGTCATGGCCGCCACGGCCGCGTGCGCCGTGCCCAGCACCAGCACCAGCCCCACCTGCACCGAGCTGACGTTGAAGCGACCCTTGTCCATCCCGGCCTGGATGTCGCGCGGCAGGTAGGCCATCGCGAGGCTGTTGTTGGCCGCCATGGCCAGGCCAGCGCGCGCCACGAACTGCGCCAGCAAGGGGTGCGCCCGCATCGTGTGCAGGGCCATGCGCACGCCCGTGGCCAGCCGCTCGGCGGGGTCCTTGCACTGGATGACCACGCGCTCGACCAGGGAGAGCAACTCGTTGCCCAGCTCCTTGACGACCGCCGCGAGCAGCTCTTCGTTGGTGCGGAAGTAGTTGTAGAAGGTGCCGCGCGAGACCTCGGCCATGGCGATCACGTCTTCGATCACGGCGGCATCGGCCCCCTTGTGTGCGAACACGTGCAGCGCGCTCTCGATCAGGCGCATGCGCATGCGCTCACGCTTTTCTGCGGCGACTCGGGTGCGGTGATCAAGGGTGTTCATGGGGTCAGGCGTGTGGGCAAAAGCAGGAATGTCTCACGCAGTCGCAGCGTGACCTCGCATCACCCACAAATTGACGTTGCCGTCATAATGACGTTTGTGTCATTATTGCCGAACCGCACGGGGCCTGCAAGCCCCGGTGTGTTGCCAACCTGTGAGTGCCATGACTTCGCCACCTGTCCTTCGCACCGCGCCGGAGTACCCGGAGAGCCAACGCCCCGACCATGTTCAGCAGGTCCACCGCCCGCAGCCGCTGATGCGGGCCAGCCAGCTGGCCTTCCTCATGTTCGAAAAGCGCGACCTGTTGCGGGCCGAGCGCTTCTGGCAGGACTTCGGGCTGATCACGGTGTCGCGCACCGCCGATCGCCTGGTCATGCGCGCGGCCGACGCCGCGCCTGCGGTCCTGGTGGCGACCCGCTCGGCGCGCTCACGCTACATGGGCGCGGCCTTCGTCGCACCCGATGGCGTCGACCTGCCCAACCTGGCCAGGCAGCTGGGCGGCCAGAGCGTGCCCCCCGAAGCGATCCCCGGGGGCGGGCGGGCCGTCGGCCTGCGCGACCCGGACGGCCACGCTGTGTGGCTGATCCAGGGCTGGTCGCGGGTGGATGCCCTGCCCGTGCGCCAGCCGCTCACCAACCAGGCCAACACCTTGACGCAGACGCCGCGCGTCAACGCCACGGTGCGCCCGCCCATCGAGCCGGCGCGGGTGGGGCGGCTGGGTCACGTGGTGATGCAGACCACCGACTTCCAGCTCATGGCCGACTGGTACATGCGCGTGCTCGGCTTGATCCCGACCGATGTGCAGTACCTGCCCGACGGCTCGCCCATGCTGGCGTTCTTCCGGCTGGACCTGGGCGCCACACCCGCTGACCACCACACCGTCGTCATCGCCGGGGGACTGGAGGCCAGGTACGAACACAGCGCCTGGGAGGTGGAAGACCTCGACGCCCTCGGTCAGGGCCAGCAGGTGCTCAAGGCCAATGGGCACCGGCACATGTGGGGCATCGGCCGCCACGTGCTGGGCAGCCAGTTGTTCGACTACTGGTACGACGCGGACGGCTTCGAGTTCGAGCACTACACCGATGGCGACGTCTTCACCGCCGACCACGAAACGCGCTACGTGCCCTTCGCCCCGGCCAGCATCTGGGCCTGGGGCGACGACGTGCCGCCCACCATGTTCCCGAAGAAGGGGCCTGCGCTCCTTTGGAAGGTCTTCCAGCTCTGGCGATCAGGGCGGCTCAACCTGGGCCGGCTGATCCAGGCCGGCAAGGCGATCGACGCGCCCGCTCGCCCCTGGCTCTGAGCGCCGCCGCATCTCCCCCCACTTCACCCCTTTCAGGAACACCCCGATGGCCACTTCCGTCGTTCGCTTCCAGCCCAAGGCTGGCCCCTCTTCCAACCCGCCTCAGTGGGGCGTCCTGTTCGACCGCCGCATCGCGGTGCTGGCCACGCAGGCCGCCACCACGGGCGAGTTCGTGCGCCATGCGCAGGCACAGGCGCGTGCCGCCACCCGCGAGCAGGCCACCTTGAGCCTGGACGACGTGAAGCTGCTCTCGCCCGTGACCACCAACCAGCAGTTCATCTGCCAGGGCGTGAACTACGAAAGCCATGTGCGCGAATCCGGGCTGGACCCGAAGAACTTCCCGTTCAACACCATCTTCGCCAAGGCTTCTTCGTGCATCACGGGCCCCACGGACGACGTGATCCGGCCGCGCCACGTGCAGCTGCTGGACCACGAGATCGAGCTGGGCCTGGTCCTGTCGCAAGACCTGACCCAGGCCCGCGAGGTGCGCGCCGACCGCCTGCACGAAGTGCTCGCCGGGCTGACCATCGTCAACGACGTGTCGGCGCGCGATGTGCAGCTGCCGCAAGGCCAGTTCTACAAGGGCAAGAGCCACCGCACCTTCGGGCCTGTGGGGCCCACTTTGCTGCTGCTCGAGCCCGAGGAATGGGCGCTTTGGCCCAGCCTGCGCATGCGGCTCACCGTCAACGGCGCAGAGCGTCAGAACGACCTGTGTGGGTCCATGCTGTTCAAGCCGCACCAGACCCTGACCGAGTTGTCGGCGCTGCAGGACCTGCAGGCCGGAGACCTGATCGCAACCGGCACGCCGGCCGGCTGCGCGGCCAGGTCGCCAGGCAAGCTGCCCATGTTCCTGGCGCGGCACTTCATCTCGGACGCCACGAAGTGGAAGATCTTCGTTCGCAAGGGCATGAGGGACCCGCTGTTCCTGCAGCCCAACGACGTGATGGAGCTGCGCATCCGCACCGATGACGGCCGCCTCGACCTGGGCGTGCAGCGCAACAAGGTGGTGTCGGCATGAGCCCCGCCATGGCCCTGGTGTGCCGGGTCGGAGGTGGGGCCGCGCCGCGCTCACTGCGTTGGGTGCCAGCCCAGCGACGCACCCTGAAGCTTGATGAGGTGCGCGTTCAGGTGTGCGTTGCCTCGGTCAACCCCATCGACGTCAAGCGAGCAGCCGGGTATGGCCGCAAGGTCCTGTCTCTTTTGGGCGCGGGTGGACGCGAACTGGTGCTGGGCAATGACTTCGCTGGCGTGGTCACGGAGGTGGGGCCCAACGTGCTGCACGTCTCACCCGGCGACCGGGTCTGGGGCCTCGTGCCCACCGGCCCCCAGGGCGCACACCGCAGCGAGGTGTGCGTGCCATCGCGCTGGGTCAGGCCCTTGCCGGCCGGCACCCTCATGGTGTCCGCCGCGGTGCTGCCCTACACCTTCACCACCCTCTGGCGGGCGCTCAAGGCCGTCGGCCTGCACCAGCACAACGCCGCGAGCAAGCACGTGCTCGTGCATGGCGCTGGCGGCGCCTTGGGCCAGTTGGCCATCCAATGGCTGTCGCGGTGGGGCGCCCGCGTCACCGCGGTCTGCGGGGGCGCCTCGGCGGCCCGCTGCCTGGCCCTGGGCGCCACGCAAGTGGTCGACCGCGGCACCACGCGCCTGTCCGACCTGCCATCGGACTGCGACGCCACCCTCAACTTCGGCACATGGGCCGACGATGCCGACGTGCTGGGCAGGCTTCACGCCGGGGCCTTGGGACACGCGACCACAGTCCACCCGCTCCTGGGCCACATCGATGACCGCGGCTGGCTGACCGGGGGGCTCGCCTGCCTGCGCGAATGGCAGGCCATGCGGGGGCGCCAGCGCGCGATCGCACCCAAGGCCCGCTACGCCTGGACGGTGTTCAAACCCGATGTCGACGCGATGGATGCGATCCAGTCGAGCCTGCTCTCACAGCCCCTGGTGCTGGAAGTGGGCCACCACACCCGCTTCGACCAGGCGGAGAGCGCCTTTGCACACGTGGGACAGGGGCACCCCACCCGGGCCGTGCTGGTGGCCCCGACCTGACCCACACAAGGACAAGACATGACTTTGCCAAACCAGACCGATGTGCTGCTGGTGGGACTGGGCCCCGTCGGCGCCGCCCTGGCCAACCTGCTGGGCCAGCACGGCGTCAACGTGCTGGCCATCGACAAGGCCACCGAGGTCTTTCGCGCGCCCCGTGCGATCGCCCTGGACAACGAGGCCTTGAGGGTGCTGCAGATGTGCGGCGTGCAGGACGGCGACATCGACACCGTCGCGATCCCCGAGGTGCGCATGCACTCGCCCCACTTCGGCTTCTACAGCCGCGCCAACACCGCGGGAGCCCTGGACGGCCACCCCAAGCTGGTGACCTTCTACCAACCTCAGCTGGAGGAGGTGTTGCGCAGGAAGCTGGCAGGCCACGCCTCGGTTCAGGTGGCGCTGGGCTGCGACCTGCTGGGCTTCGAGCAGGACGCATCGGGCGTGCAGGCCCGTGTTCAAGGCCCCAACGGCACCCAGCAGGTCGTCAGCGCCAGGTACATCGTCGGGGCCGATGGCGCCAACTCGCTGGTGCGCAGGCTGCTGGGCCTGGACTTCAAAGGCAAGACCTACGCCGAAGACTGGCTGGTGGTCGACGCCAGGCAGGTGCCCCAGCCCATCGACCACGTCGAGTTCATCTGCGACCCGCAGCGCCCCACCCCGCACATGGTGGCGCCCGGCAACCGTCAGCGCTGGGAGTTCAAGCTCCAGCCGGGTGAGACCCGTGAAGAGATGGAACGACCCGAGACCGTGCGGCGCCTGCTGGCGCCCTGGTCCCAAGGCCAGGAGATCGACATCGAGCGGGTCGCGGTCTACCGCTTCCATGCGCGGGTGGCCGACACCTTCCAGGTGAACCGCGCCTTCCTGGTGGGCGACGCCGCACACATCACGCCACCCTTTGTCGGCCAGGGGCTGGTGGCGGGCCTGCGTGACGTGGCCAACCTGGGCTGGAAGCTCGCCTGGGTCACGCAAGGCCGGGCTCGGGCGGACCTGCTGCAAAGCTACAGCCGCGAGCGCCAGCCGCATGCGCGCGAGATGATCGACCTGGCGCAGTTCATGGGGCGCCTGGTGATGCCGGGCAACGCCATCCAGGCCTGGCTCACCCATGGCGCGATGAAGATCCTGTCGAGCATCCCTCGCGTCAAGGACCTGTTCGAGAACCTCGAGATCAAGCCGGCCAACCAGTTCAAGGTGGGCTGCTTTCTTCGGGGCAAGTCCGGCGCGGGCCTGGTTCGCGGCGGGCAACTGCCGCAGGGCTGGGTGCGCTCGCTCGCCGACCGGGCCCACGCCCTCAGCGACGACGCCCTGGGTCAGGGGCTGATGCTGGTGGGCTTTGGCGTGGACCCGGCCGCCAGCCTGCCACCTGACGTGCGCCAGCAATGGCAACTCGCTGGTGGGCGCTTCCTGCGGATCACCCCGCGCGGGTGCCCCGCCAACGAAGCCAGCGTGCCCACCTGGGAAGACCTCGACAACTCGTTCGGCTCGCACAAGGTGCCCGCAGGCTGGGTGGCCGTCGTGCGGCCCGACCGGGTCGTGATGGCCGATGGCCCCTTGGCCGCGGCGCAGCAACTCGCAAGGCAGAGCCTGGCCTTGCTGCACGCGGCTTGAGGGGCGGGCCCCCTCAGCCCTGGCCCCGCTTGAGCACCAACTTGGGCGCCACCTTGCGCGCCACCTGCTTGCGCGCCAGCGCGCCCGATGCAGCCGACTTGAGCAACCCCTGGAACGTCGGGCACTGTGCGTGGCTGGGTGCGGGGCACGCCGCCGCATGCCTCAAGCCCCGGCTCACCGCCCGCAGCTGCTTGATCGTTGCGTCGATGTCGTCGGCCTTGGCTGCCAGCAACTGGCGGTCGATGTTCACGGCGCCAGTGGGCGCCAGCATCGAGCGGACTTCGTCGAGCGACAGGCCCGCCGCCTGCCCCAGTGCGATAAGCGCCAGCTGGTCCAGCACCGTGGGCGCGAACCGCCGCCGCACGCCTTGTGGCCCGGTGGACCGGATCAGCCCGACCTTCTCGTAATAGCGCAGCGTCGATGCCGGCACGCCAGACCGCCTGGCCACTTCGGAGATGTCCATCAAAAGCCTCTTGACTTGAAGTTGACTTCAACTTCTATGCTGACTTCCATCGGCTCAACAGTCAACCTGAAAGGACATGGCGATGGACACCTGGCAAGACGCTTTCCGAGTCACCCTCATCGGCCTGGGGGCCACCGCCGTGATGGACGTGTGGCTGCAGTGGCTCAAGCGCATGGGCGTGGCCACGCAGGGCTTCGGCCTGATCGGCCGGTGGGTGGGGCACCTGCTGCGCGGGCGGCTCACGCACGCGGCCATCGCCAAGGCCGAGCCCATTGCCGGCGAGCTGGCCTGGGGCTGGCTCACGCATTACGCGGTGGGGGTGGCCTTCTCGGCCTTGCTCGCTGCGGTGGCGGGCCGCTCGTGGCTGGCCAGCCCGACCCTGCTGCCCGCGCTGGCGGTGGGCGTGCTCACCGTGGCCGCGCCCCTGCTGCTCATGCAACCCGCGATGGGCGCCGGCTTCTTCGCCAGCAAGACCCCGTCGCCCGCGAAGAGCTGCTTGCGCAGCCTGCTCAACCACTGCGTCTTTGGGCTGGGCCTGTACCTGTCGGCCTCGCTCATCGCGCTCGTTCAACCCTGAAAGGCCCGTCATGAAACAACTTGCCGTCATCCACCACAGTGCCCACGGGCACACCGAGCACATCGCGCAGCACATCGTGGCGGGCGCACGCAGCGCGCCGAACGTCGAGGTGGCGCTCTTGCGCGCCGAAGACCTGGCCCGCACCCCCGACGCCCTGACCGCCTACGACGGGCTCATCCTTGGCTCGCCGACCTACCTGGGCGGCGTGTCGGGGCCGTTCAAGTCCTTCATGGACGCCACCGGCCGCCTCTGGCGCACGCAGGCGCTCAAGGGCAAGGTGGCGGCGGGGTTCACCGTCTCGTCGCTGCCCGCTGGCGACAAGCAGTCCACCTTGATGTCGATGTTCGTCTTCGGCATGCAGCACGGCATGCTGTGGGTGGGCAACCCCTTCCTGCCCGAGCAGCACCAGGGCGTGCCCTACGACGAAGCGGTCAACCGCCTGGGCTCGTGGTCGGGCCTGGTGGCGCAGGCCGGGCATGGCTCGCCGGCCGATGCGTTCGCACCGGGGGACACCAAGACGGCGCGCTTGTTCGGGCAGCACTTTGCCCAGACCTTGGCGCGCCTGACGGTGGGTGCTTGATGCACCACGGGAGGCCACCCGTGCAGTGCTGCGCGAATCAGAACTTGTCGCGCAGCAGCACAAAGGCCCCAGCGCACAGGCCCACCCACACGATGACAACGAACGCGATGCCGAACCGGCTGCGCGGTTTGCGGCCCCGCTCGCGCATCCAGTCGTCGGCCTGCTGGCGGCATGACTGCAGCACGTCAGCGGGCAGCAGCCTGACAGCCAGCCAGATGAGCGCTGGCAGCAGGAGCACGTCGTCCACGTAGCCGAGCACGGGAATGAAGTCGGGGATCAGGTCGATGGGGCTGAGCGCGTACACGACCACGAAGGCCCCCAGCGCCTTGGCGTACCAGGGCGTGCGGGGGTGCCTGGCGGCGAACCAGAGGGTGACGCCATCGCGTTTGATGCGGCGGGCCCAGGCCCTCATCCCACCCATGACCATTGACCGTGCCTCCTGGTTGCGCTGCTGTTCGGGATTCTGGCCGAATCTTTTCAGCTCATCCGGTTGCCCGAACGGGGATGGCGCTCAAGGTGTGCGGAAGATCGCCAAGCGCGGCGCCAACGAGACCAGCGTCACCTACCTTGAAGCGGTGGACATCGCGCTGTGCTGGGGGTGGATCGACAGCCAGAAGAAGGCCCTGGACGGGCAGCACTTCCTTCAGCGGTTCACGCCACGGCGGGCGCGCAGCGTCTGGTCGAAGGTCAACGTCGAGAAGGTGGCGGCGCTGACCCAAGCGGGCCGCATGCAGGCGCCGGGCCTGGCGCAAGTGGCGGCCGCCCAGGCCGACGGCCGGTGGGCGCAGGCCTACGACGGCGCACGAACCGCCGAGGTGCCCGAAGACCTGATCGTGGCGCTGGACGCCGCACCGAAAGCCAAAGCGTTTTTCGCGACCATCAATGCCGCGAACCGCTACGCGATCCTGTGGCGCATTCAAACGGCCGTGAAGCCCGAAACGCGTGCGAAGCGGATCGCGCAGCTCGTGGACATGCTGGGGCGCGGGGAGACCCTTCACGGTGGCAAGCCTGAGGGCAAGGTGCAGGGGTGAATGGGGTTGGGGAATGGGCCTGGAGGACGGCTATGCAGCGAGTGCGGCCGCTCGACTCGCAGCCCCCATCTGTCAACTCTCGGCCAGGAGCGGACCATCCCGAACGACCGCATCGGCTTCAATGAATTGAAGGAGGACCGTTCGCTTCTTACGGCTTCGCAAACCGCAACCAGTTTTCTGCTCGCCCAGCGCAGTGCCACGCATCAGGTCTTGGTACGGCGAGTGGCTGGTTCGGCCAATGCTCGCCTCGGCTTGCACACGTCTAGCGGTGCTGCACGTTCACGTCAAAGCCCCAGTTCCGTGAGCCCCGGATGGTCGTCCGGGCGTCGGCCGAGCGGCCAATAGAACTTTCGGTCTTCGGCCTTGATCGGCTGGTCGTTGATGCTGGCGTGTCGATGCGTCATCAATCCCTGCTCGTCGAACTCCCAGTTCTCGTTGCCGTGGCTGCGAAACCAGTTGCCGGCGTCGTCGTGCCACTCGTACACAAACCGCACCGCGATGCGATTTCCGTCGAAGGCCCAAAGTTCCTTGATCAAGCGGTAGTCAAGCTCCCGTGCCCACTTGCGCTCCAGCAGTGCCTGCGCCTCAGCGCGGCCCCGAGGGAACTCTGCTCGATTGCGCCAGACGGTGTCGGGGCTGTAGGCGAGCACGATGCGGGCAGGATCGCGGCTGTTCCAGCCGTCTTCGGCCATGCGAATCTTCTGAATCGCAGTTTCACGAGTGAATGGGGGCAGCGGGGGGCGGGCGTCCATGGCAGTGGCTTTCAGTGAATGGTCATGATGGGCCGCAGACCAGCGGCATGTAGACAGACCTGTCTACATGCGGATTCTGGCAGATGTAGACAAGTCTGTCTATAGTGAGGGCATGAACAAAAGCCCTGGTGTCAACATCAACGACCTGTCCGCAAGAGAACGCATCCTGCGCACGGCACATGACCTCTTCTATGCCGAAGGCCTTCGAGCCACCGGGATCGATCGCGTCATCGCCGAGGCCGGCGTGACGAAGGTGACCTTCTACAGGCACTTTCCGAGCAAGAACGACCTCATCCTGGCGTACCTGAACCTTCGACATGAACAGTGGATGAAGTGGTTCACGGAGGCTTTGGAGCGCCACGGCGGCGCGTCAAAAGGCGCACAGGCGCTGCCGCCAGTGATGGAGGAATGGTTCAGCGGTAAGGGGCTCGGCGGTTTCCGAGGCTGTGCCTTTCTCAATGGCGTCAGCGAGATGGGACCCGCGATACCTGCTGTCGTCGAGGCCACCCGTCGGCACAAGCAGCAGATGACCGACGCCATCGAAGTCTTGCTACCGAAATCGCGTCTGCGAAGGCGGACGGCCGAGGCTTTGGCCACCGCCGTGGATGGCGCCATCGTGCAGGCCCAGTACAGCGATGATCCGGCGCTCGCTCTGCGGGCGCTCCAGTTCATTGCCGACCAGTTGAACGACAAAGCCTGAGTGCGACTGAAGGTGGGCCTGCTCTTGACGACTGCTTCTAACTGGTCAGCCTACCTCACGCCAACTACCGCAAAGGGTCGATAGCGGTTCGCCAATGGGTTCGGCTGAACGACCTCAAGCAGCCTTTGGCAACCCTTGTGTGACGGACGGCGGGTCTGCAGCGTAACCTGCCTGTCACGAATATCCGCTTTCGGGTAGTCCTACGAGCGCCTTTGATCTGGCGGTCTCAAAAAATCCGTCGACCTCGCATGCCCTGAGTTCACAGTCCATTTAGGTTGACACCGCACACATCTTGGGCTCCGCATAGGTTCGCAGCGGTTCAGGCGCGGCGCACTATAGTGCGGGCTGATTTACATGGCGCTAGCTGGGACAAAGCGATGATGAACGTCATGGTTCTGGGAGGGTATGGCAACTTTGGGGCGCGCATCAGCCGTGCACTGAGCGGCGATGACCGCATTCAATTGCTGGTGGCCGGACGCGATGCTCAGCAGGCAGCGGCCTTTGCCGCCGCGCTACCGGGGCGTGCGAAGGGTGTGGCGGTGGACATGCACAGCGCGAGTTTTGCGCAAGCGCTGCAAGACCACGGTGTGGGCTTGTTGATCCACACCGCGGGCCCCTTCCAGGGGCAGGACTATGCGGTGGCGCGTGCTTGTGCACAAGCCGGCGTGCACTACATCGATCTGGCCGACGGTCGCCGTTTCGTGTGCGACTTTCCGCGGGCACTGAACGCTTCGTTTGTGGACGCAGGCCGTGTGGCCATCAGCGGCGCCAGCACGGTGCCTGCCTTGTCGTCGGCGGTGGTCGACAGCCTCTGCGCGGGTTGGCAGCGCCTGGATACCTTGGACATTTGCATTGCCCCCGCACAAACAGCACCACGCGGCGTTGCCACCTTGCGTGCTGTGCTGAGTTATTGCGGCGGCCCCATCCAGGTCTGGCATGGCGGTCAGTGGCAGACCCACATTGGCTGGGCCAAGCCGAAGCGTGTGGTGTTCAAACGTTTGGGACCCAGGCTCGGCGCACTGTGTGACATCCCTGACCTGGAGCTTTTCCCTGCCCACTATCAGGTGCGCGAGCGCATGGAGTTTCGCGCTGCGTTAGAGGTGGGCCTGGCTCAGCGGGCTTTTGCCGTGCTCGCCTGGCTGCGGCAGATTGGCGTGTTGAAGAAGCCGTCAAGCTTGGCCGGTTTACTCAATACCACCGCCAAAGTGTTTGACCCCTTGGGGTCGGCGCTGGGCGGCATGGTGGTGCGTGTGGCGGGGCTCGATGCTGCTGGCAACCCCAGCAAACGTGCATGGCACATCGCTGCCGACAACGACCATGGCCCCGAGATCCCCTGCATGGCCGCCATCCTGCTGGCACGGCGACTCGCTGGTGGCGAACCCATGGGCTGCGGTGCTTATGCTTGTGTGGGTTTGAACAAGTTGGCAGATTTTGGGCCCGAGTTCGCCAGGTGGGGCATGGTGACCGACGTGGTGGAGGAGGACTGAGGCCGTGTCGCACCGCAGTTTTGTCTTTCCCATGCCCGCGCCTGCCGCCGTGGTGTTTGACGCCTTTCACTACCATCAGTGGCGCCACCGTTGGGACAGCCTGGTCAGCGCCACGGCCGTCGAAGGCGGCGCACCGTGCCCTCATGTCGGTGCGGTCACCCAGAACGCAGGTGGTGGCTGGATGCGCAACCTATCCATGCGAACACGGTTCGTGGCGTATGACAGGCCGCGCCTGGCCGCCGCGTCCATGGAAGGCAAGTCCTTTCCCTTCACACGCTGGGCCGCGTCCATGCGCCACAAGGATCTGGGCAATGGGCAGTCTGTGCTGCTGTACACCTACACCTTTGAGGTGGGACCGCGTTGTATCGCATGGATCATTCGGCCCTTTGTAGAGCGTGTTTTCGATTACCAGACGCGCAAACGCTTTGAGCGCCTGCGTACCTACCTGACAAACCACGCGCAAGAGATCACGCGTTGGCAGCAGGAGCAATGAACGTGGTGAACAAGTTGAAGTCTGTGGAGACGTTGCAGAGCCGGTACTTGCGCCTGAGTCTGGTCTTTGTCTGGCTGTGGACAGCAGTTGTGAGTGTGTGGGAGCTGAAGGGTCAAAGCCCCGCGTTGCTGGTGGCTAGCGGCGTTTCCGACGACCGTGTGGCCAACGCTATGGTTCTGGCCGGCGCGGTGCTGGATGCGATTCTGGGCCTATGGCTGTTGCTGCGGCCCACACGCCCTGCCTACTTGCTGGCATTGGCCACCATGGTGGTGATGACACTGGTTGCCACGGTGCTAAGCCCTTCCCTTTGGCTGCACCCGCTGGGACCCTTGAGTAAAAACATACCCATCGCCGTGGTGCTGTGGGTGCTCGCTCGTGAACCCAAATGAACACCTACTTGATCGTTAAATGGCTGCACATTTTGTCCAGCGTGGTGCTGGTGGGTACGGGGTTTGGCACCGCGTTTTACCTCTTTTTTGCCAACCGCAGCGGAGTGGTTGCTGCGCAGGCAGTGGTATCGCGCCTGGTGGTTCGAGCCGACTGGTGGTTCACAACGCCGGCCATTGTGTTGCAGCCCGCCACTGGCTTGTGGCTCATGCACCTGATGGGTTTGCCGTTGAGCACACCGTGGATTGTGTGGACGCTGGCCCTCTACGGCATGGCCGGCCTGTGCTGGATTCCGGTGGTTTGGCTGCAACTGCGCATGACCGCCATGGCACAAGCCGCACATGCCAGTGGCCAGGAGCTGCCCACGCTGTACTGGCGTTATGCCCGCTGGTGGGAAGGCCTGGGTTACCCTGCGTTTCTGGCCATGTTGGCAATTTTCTACCTGATGGTCGCCAAGCCCGATCTATAAGGTCCCAACGCCTCACGGGTAAATCGTGAACTTTTAGATGGCCCGCCCACCCCATCCGTAAGTGCAATCGGGAACGCTTTTCAGAATAGCTGCGGAGCAGGTCAGGCAGTGCGCCCTTGAGCGACTGCCCTCGGCTCGATGAAGTTGAACAGTGGGCACCCGCACTCGGCCTCATCCGCCCCCTGAAGTTGATTCGGCAAAGCCCCTAACCGCCCACATCGCTGCCCAAGACCTCAGACTGACGCCACCCCGCCATCCGCCTGCGCCCTCAGGCCAGGACCTCGCCCGCCAGGCCGATCAGGAACATCGCGGCAAACGTCGCCACCCCAAGGGGAAACAGGGGGCGCTTGACGTACTGAGAACCAAACGATTGGGTGATGTGCGCACTTTGGGCGCGGCCCGAGAACACGTACCAGACGAAGGTGAACCCCGAAACGATCACGCTGACCTGGAACGACGCCGCAGGATCCCAACGCTTGGCGAAGGTGAAGAAAAACGCCAGCACGGTGACCGTGACGCTGGCCAACAGCCACAACGTGGCGGCCAACTGCCGGTGCTGGAGCGCTCGGCTGTTGAGGTAGTGGATGACCGAGCCGAACACCGGCGTCAGAAACAGGCTCCAGAAGGCCGCGGCGTCGGCTCCCCAAAGGCGCAGGTCCGTCTTTTGAGGCGCCGCCTGGGCTGGCCCGTCGTCATCGGTTTCCAGCTCGAACGCACCCGACTCGAATTCCTTGATCGTCGCGAGCGCTGACTGCACGTGCGCAGCGCGAACCATGACGCGCACACCGCCGTAGGCATTGGCCATCCACGAGTCGGCCTGGATCAGGTTCGCATCGGCCACCACCGCCGGGATCCCCGCGGCGACCAGCACGTTCTTGAGCAAGTTGGCTTCGGTCGGCGTGGTCCTGCGGGCCACGGTCGTCATGTCGCCCAGGTAGGCATCTTGCATGTTCTCCCACCTCTCCCTGAATGCTTTGTCATGAACACCGAAGCAGCCTAGCGCAATTCACTCAGGGATCAACGCCGGGCCCCACATCCCAAGGCGCCACCTCCCCCGCAAACCTCTGCGCCAAAAAGTCCACCAACAAGCGCAACGCCAGCGGCTGGTGCCGCCGCGACAAATAAATCGCGTGGATGCCCAGCACCTCCGGCTCGTGGTCGGGCAGCAGCTTGACCAGCCGGCCTGAGCGCACGTCGTCACCCAGGTAGTAAGTCGGCAGCATGCCGATGCCCGCACCGCACAGCACCGCGCGGCGCAGCACCGCCGTCTCGTTGGTGTGAAAGCCCCAGCTCACGGGCACCGTCACCACCCCGTCGCCCCGCGTGAAGCGGTACTGCTGCCCGATGCCGAAGGCGTGCGCGATGCAGCGGTGCTGGCGCAGGTCTTCGGCCACGCGCGGCGTGCCGTGGCGGGCCAGGTACTCGGGTGAGGCGCACAGCGCCGAGCGGCAGCGCGCCAGCTGCCGCGTGATCATGGCCTCGTCCAGTGTGTTGGTGATGCGCACGGCCAGGTCCACGCGCTCGGCCACCAGGTCGGTGGCCTTGTCGCCCACCGACAGCACCACCTCCACCAGCGGGTGCAAAGCCTGAAAGTCCACCAGCGCCGCGGTCAGCTGCGCCTCGGCGAAGGAGCCGGCCGTGGTCACGCGCAGCACGCCCGAGGGCTCGCGGCTGCGCTCGGCGGCCAGGTGTTCGGTGTCATGCGCGATGTCCAGCAGCTGCCGGCACGAGGGCAGCGCGGCCAGACCGGCGTCCGTCAGGCTGAGCTTGCGGGTGGTGCGGTGCAGCAGGCGCGCGCCCAACCAGCCCTCCACCGCCGCCAGGTAGCGGCTGACCATGGCGGCCGACATGTCCAGGTGCTCGGCGGCCTGGGTCAGGCTGCCGCGGTCGGCCACCTCCACGAACACGCGCACGGCGGTCAGGCGGTCCATCGCGTCCTCTCGGCTGGGCCCATTTCATCGATCCATGCAACAAACCATCTATCGGCACGCACTTTATCAACCAAACCGCCATCAATACAGTGGTCTCCATCGCCCCTGAGGCACTTTCAACCGGAGCCCGACCATGTTCAAGCCCCTCCTTGCCCGCCCCACCGCCCTGCTGAGCGCCCTCACCCTGGCCGTGGTCGCCCAAGCTGCCAGCGCGGCCGAGCCGCTCGCGCTCAAGGTCCACAACGCCGACGCCAACAGCTTCCACGTCAACGCCGTGGTGGTCAGCGGCCCGACCGAGGCCGTCGTCATCGACACCGGCTTCACCCGCGCCGACGCGCTGCGCGTGGCCGCCAACGTGCTCGACAGCGGCAAGGCCCTCAAGGCCATCTTCGTCAGCAACGCCGACCCCGACTTCTACTTCGGCGCCGAGGTGCTCAAGGCCCAGTTCCCGCAGGCCCAGGTGCTGACCACGCCCGCCGTGCGCGAGAAGATCGCCGCCAAGCTGGCCGGCAAGCTCGCCTTCTGGGGCCCGAAGATGGGCGCCAACGCGCCGCGCGCACCCATCGTGCCCGACGCCCTGTCAGGCACCACGCTGACGGTGGACGGCCAGGCCATCGAGGTGCGCGGCACCACGGGCGAGCTGGCGCACCGGCCCTATGTCTGGATCCCATCGATCCGGGCAGTGGTGGGCAACATCGCCATCTTCGGCGGGCTGCACGTGTGGACGGCCGACACGCAAAAGGCCAGCGAGCGCCAGGCCTGGCTGGCCCAACTGGACGAGATCGCTGCGCTCAAGCCCGCCACCGTGGTGCCTGGCCACATGCTGCCCGGCACCCCGCTGGACGCCAGCAGCATCGCCTACACGCGCGGCTACCTGCAGCGCTTCGAGGCCGAGTCGGCCAAGGCCGCCAACGCCGCCGAGCTGATCAAAGCCATGCAGCAGGCCTACCCGCAGGCGGGCATGGGCCTGGCGCTGGACATCGGTGCCAAGGTCAGCAAAGGCGAGATGAAGTGGTGATGTAAGTCATTGATTGAAAACGCATCGCCGTATAAAATCGGATTTTCATTTTTGCACGGTGATGCACCACCTCCCGCTTTCCGACAACGCCACCCGGCAGGCCATCGATTCGTTCGCGGTCTTCCAGGCGTGGCTGGGCGCGGTCGAGCAGGCACGGCGATTCGCTGGCGGCATGTACTTCAAGCGGGAAGGCGAGCACGAGTACCTCGTCAAGACCTTGCCCGACAACCGGCAGCGGCGCCTGGGTCGCCGCAGCCCTGAAACCGAGGCCACCCACCAGGCCTTCACCACTGGCAAGCAGCAGGCCGAGTCACGCCTGAGGTCTCTGGCCGAAGCCCTGCGCGAAGCCGAGCGACTGAACAAGGCGCTCAAGGTGGGCCGCGTGCCCAACGTCGTGGTGAACGTGCTCAACGCGCTCGAAGCCGCCGGCCTGGGGCCGCACTTCATGGTCGTGGGCACGCACGCGCTGTACGCCTACGAGACCGCCGCGTCGGTGCGCATCAGCCCGGGCGCGCTGGCCACGCAGGACGTCGACCTGCTCTGGGATGCCCGCAAGCGCGTGCAATTCGTGGGCACCATGGACAAGCTAGACAGTTCCATGCTGAAGGTGCTGCAGCGTGCAGACCCGTCGTTTCAACGCATGGACAACCAGCTTGAATCGGCGGTCAACGACAAGGGCTTCATGGTCGATTTCCTGCGCCGCATGGCCGTTGACGGCGACCCGCACCCTTTCCGCTTCACCGACGACGAAGGCGACATCTGGCCCGTGCAGGCCCAGCGTGCGGAGGCCTTCCTCCACACGCCTGGTTTCGAGCAACCCATCGTGTCGGTCACCGGGCGCATGGCGCTGATGCGCACCATCGCACCCGGCGTCTTTGTCGAGTTCAAGCGCTGGATGGCGGGGTTGGATTCCCGGCCTGCGGGCAAGCGTCGGCGTGACCTGCTGCAAGCCGACATCGTGCAAAGCCTGCTCGATGAGCAACTGCTGATGGCGTGAGGCAGGCCCACCCTCACGACAGCTTGCGCCGTCGCATGGCCGATGCACCCGCGCTGGTGAGGTGATACAGGCCGTCGCGCAACTCCAGCCAGCCGAGCGCCAGGTAGTCGCAGACGAAGCCCGAGGGGATCAGGATCTGCTGGTCCTGCTCGATCTTCTGGACGCACTTCTCGAAGTCATCGAGCAAGGCCTCTTCGCGGTTGACGTGGCTGAACCCCTTGCGCGACGGGTGAATGGAACGATCCATGGGAGCTCCTGGGGGTCGAACGGGGTGGCTGGGGTGTTTTGGGGCGCGGGCGGCGCACTGGCAGGCCCAACCTGGGAATGTCCGCCAGGCAACGCCTGGCGTCTGTGCGGTGGAGAACAGACGGGCCCAGGGGGCCGCGAGAGATTGCCCACATACTCCGCCATGCCCTCCCAGCGCGCTCCAGCCGCCCAACCCGCCCAACCCGCAGACAACGCGCCCGCGTCCGCTGCCGCGCCGGTTCGGGTGGTCGGCCTGGGTGCGTCCGCAGGCGGGCTGGCTTCGCTGGAGGCCTTCCTGGCGGCCACACCACCCGACAGCGGCCTGGCCTACGTCGTGGTGCAACACATGGCGCCCACGCACGAGGCGCTGCTGAGCTCGCTCCTGCAACGCGTCACGCGCATGCCGGTTCAGGAAGCAGCCGACGCCATGGCCATCGCGCCCGACCAGGTCTACGTCATCGCGCCGGGCAGCGAACTCACGGTGACCGCGGGCCGCCTGCACACCTCGCCATCGCGCTCGCCCCGGGGCTTGCGACTGCCCATCGACGTGCTGTTCGGCTCGCTGGCCAAGGACCAGGGCGAACGCGCCATCGGCGTCGTGCTCTCTGGCATGGGGGCCGATGGCAGCGTGGGGCTGCGCAGCATCAAGACGCACGGGGGCCTGACCCTGGCGCAATCGCCCGAATCCGCCCAGTTCGACTCGATGCCGGAAAACGCCATCGCATCGGGGTGCGTGGACATCGTCGCGACCCCGGCAGAGATGCCCGCCAGGCTGCTGCAGGTCACCCGCGCGCAAGCCGCACAACCCGCGCAAGCCGAGCCCCCCGGGCCGGAGCAGGCAACGCCGCTGGATAGGATCCTGGCCCTGCTTCGCGAGCGCAGCAAGCACGACCTGTCGCCCTACAAGTCCAGCACCCTGCTGCGCCGCATCGACCGGCGCGTGGCCGTGCACAACCTCGGCTCGATGGCCGCGTACGCCGACTTCCTGACGCACAACCCGCAAGAGCTCGACATCCTGTTCGCCGAGATGCTGATCGGGGTGACGAGCTTCTTTCGCGACCCCATGCTGTGGGCCGATCTGCAAAGCAAGGTGCTGCCCGACCTGATCTCGCGACGCGGCCCGAACGCCCAGTTGCGCGCCTGGGTCGTCGGCTGCTCGACGGGCGAAGAGGCCTATTCGCTGGCCATGGCTTTTCAAGAAGCACGAGACGCCCTGCCCGACGCCGGCGCGTGTTCGCTGCAGATCTTCGCCACCGACCTGAACGCCGAGGCCATCGCCATCGCGCGCAAGGGCGTCTACGCGGCCAAGGCCGTCGAGCACCTCTCGCCCGAGCGCCTGGCGCGCTTCTTCACGCCGCTGGAGCAAGGGTTCCGCATCGACAAGGGCCTGCGCGACATGGTGCTGTTCGCGCAGCACGACGTCATCCTCGACGCGCCCTTCACCCGGCTGGACATCCTGTCGTGCCGCAACGTGCTGATCTACTTCAACAGCGAGCTGCAGCGGCGCCTGATCCCGCTGTTCCACTACAGCCTGCGCGCAGGCGGCGTGCTGGTGCTGGGCAGCTCGGAGACGGTGGGCCGCTCGCAGTCGATGTTCACCCCCCATGCGCCCAAGACGAACATCCACCTGCGCAGCGACCACGCCCTGCACGCGGGCTCGGTGGACTTCCCCGTCAACCGCCACGCCTTGGTGCGCCCTCATTCCCTGGAGCAGATCGTGTCGACATCCCCGAAGCCGCACCCGGCCAACCTGCAGCAACTGGCCGACCAGATGCTGCTGCAGACCCTGTCACCGCCGGCCGTGCTGGTCAACGAGGCCGGCGACATCCTCTACATCAGCGGGCGCACGGGCAAGTACCTCGAGCCCGCCGCGGGCAAGGCGAACTGGAACATCCACGTCATGGCCCGCCCCGAGATCCGCACGCAGCTGGCCGTGGCCATCCGCCAGACGCTCCACGAAGGCCAGCCGGTGGCGGTGCACGGGCTCAAGCTCGAAGGCGACGCGCAGCACACGCTGCACATCACGGCGCAGGCCGTGCGCGAACCCAAGGCCTTGGACGGCACGGTGATGATCGTGTTCCGCGAGCAGCCCGAGCCGGTGAAGGCCCGTGCGCGCCGCAAGGGCGCGGCAGGTGCCGTGGACCCGGCCATCGCGCAGGAGCTGGAGCGCTCGCGCGAAGAGATCCACGCGCTGCGCCAGGAGATGATGGCCTCGCGCGATGAGCTGCAGGCGGCCAACGAAGCCCTGCAATCGCTCAACGAGGAGCTGCAATCGGCCAACGAGGAGCTGACCACCTCCAAGGAAGAGTCGCAGTCCATGAACGAGGAGCTGCAGACCATCAACGGCGAGCTGCAGGCCAAGCTCGACGACCTGGCGCTGGCGCAAAGCGACATGCAGAACCTGCTCAACAGCACGGACATCGCCACGCTGTTCCTGGACAACGAGCTCAACGTGCGGCGCTTCACCGAGCGCACCACGCAGATCTTTCACCTGCGCGACGCCGACATCGGCCGCCCCCTGACGGACCTGACCAACACCCTGAGCTACCCCGACCTGCACCAGGACGCCAAGGAGACCTTGCGCACGCTCACCGCCTGCGAAAAGGAGATCCCGACCACGGACGGGCGCTGGTTCTCGGTGCGCATCATGCCCTACCGCACCCTCTCGAACATGATCCAGGGGGCGGTGCTGACCTTCGTCGACATCACGCTGGCCAAAGAGCTGGAGTCGCGCCTGCGCCAGGCCTGAGCTCAGGCGACCAGGGCGAACTCGTTCGGCCCGGGCAGCAGGCGTTCGTACTCCCGCTTGACCACGCCGTGGCACTCGCAACTGCGCGCTTCGAGGCCGGCACGGCACAGCACCTGGATGCGCCCGCGCGCATAGTGGATCACCCCCGCCTTCTGCAGCTTGATGGCCGCCTCGGTGACGCCTTCGCGTCGCACCCCGAGCATGCGGGCGATGGTTTCCTGTGTCACCCGGATCTCGTCGCCACCCGTGCGCTCCAGGGTCATCAACAACCAGCGGCACAACTGCTTGTCCAGCGTGTGCAGGCGGTTGCACACCGCCGTCTGGGCTACCTGGGTCATCAAGGCCTGGGTGTAGCGCAGCAGCAGCTGGGGCACGCAGGCCGATTGCCGGAACTCGGTCAACAAGGCCTGCGCGCTCATGCGAAAGCCCTCACCTGCGATCAGCACCTGTGCCTGGTTGAGGTTGGTGTCGCCACCCAGGAACAAGGTGGTGCCGATCACGCCCTCGCTGCCGACGAGCGCCAGCTCCGAGGTCGCGCCTTCTCGCGTGACGTACAGCTTGGAGACGACCCCGCTGGTGGGAAAGAAGGCGTGCCTGACCTGGCTGCCGGCCTCGTACAACACCTGGTCCTTGGCCAGTGTCACGTGCTCCAGGTTGGGCAGCCACCGTGCGAGGTCCGCCTTGGGCAAGGCGGCGATGAGTCGGTTACTTCGGGGATCGGAGGGGAAGTCCATCTGGGTGCCCTGTCGAAGTTGGCCGCCACCCAGGTCGTGTGGCGGTAGACGGTGCGCAGTTTAGGCAGCCACCAGGCATCACTGTGTTCGCTGGCGCACATAGCGCGGTGGCGCAACAGCCTTGACATCGGCCGCGTGCGTTACCGCACCGACACCGCCTGGGCCGCCAGCGCATGGTGACGACAAGGTCATCGATAAGAAAAGAACCAGGGAGGACCTCACATCAGGCGTAGAGTCGCACGCAGGTCGCCGGCTGGCGCACCACCCACCGCGCAACAGGGAACATCATGAGCAACCAGATGAAAAAGATGATTCACCTGCGCGACCTGCGGCAACGCGCGCAATCGCGGCTGAGCGGTCAACCGCCTTCACCCGACATCGGTGAAGGCACCTCTGCCGCTTTGAAGGTGCTGCACCAGCTGGCTTCATCACCCGAGACCGCCGAGCATGCGCTGGCGCTGCTGCACGAGATCCAGGTGCACCAGGTCGAGATCGACATGCAGGCCGACGAGTTGCGCAGCACCCTGGCCGGCTCCGAAGCCGCGCTGGACCGGCAGATCGAGTACCACGACGCCATGCCCGTGGCCTGCTGCAACATCGACGCCTCGACCCGGCTGCTCGAAGTCAACCAGACCGGAGCGCGTTGGCTCGGCCTTGACCGCGGAGCATTGCTGGGCCAGACGATCAATGCCTTCCTCACGCCCGAGGGCAAGAATGCCCTGGTTGCGCACCTGGCCAGCCTGGAGGAAGGCCGAGCCAGCATCAGCTGGGAAACCACCTTGCTGAGCGACGTGCACGCGCCCCGCGCAGTGCAGGCCGCACTGAGTGCGGACCCGCTCAATGGCCGCTACATCCTCGTGCTGATGGAGCTGGTGGGCTCTTGACCGAGTCCCTGCTGCTGACCACCACCCGGGTGATGACCTTCCATGGCGCGCAGGCGCTCACGGCGGCCAGCGGCTTCTTCTTCGAGCGGGGCGAGCGCCTGTTCTTCGTCACCAGCCGCCACGTGGTGGCCGATGAGGAAAGTGGCCACATCCCCGACCACGTCGAGATCCTGCTGCACACCGACGCCGACAACCTGACCCGGACCACGACCCAGTCGATCCCTTTGTACCAGCAGGGCAAGAGCGTGTGGCGCCAGGGCCGCGACAGCGGGGGCCCCATCGACGTGGCCGTGATCGAGCTGGACCGCCCCGGCCTGCGGCGCATTTCGGCCGTGTTCAAGAGCTTCACGCCCGCGCACCTGCTGCCCTCGATGCAGGACGCGGAGGTGGGCCAGTCGGTGCTGGTGGTGGGATTCCCGCTGGGCTTTCACGACACGCTCCACCACCTGCCGGTGGTGCGACAGGCCGTCATCGCCTCCTCGTTCGGGCTGCGCTTTCAGGGGCATGGGCACTTCCTGACCGATGCGAGAACGCACCGCGGCACCAGCGGGGCGCCCGTCGTCATGCGGCGCACGGCCGGCGGCGACTTGCCGTGGTCCCTGCTGGGCGTTCATTCATCGCGCATGGACATGGGTGGGCGCGACCTCACGCAGGACGAGTCCCTGGGGCTGAACTGCGCCTGGTACGCCGACATCCTCAACACGCTGACGACTTGATTCGGGCTTGATCCGGGCTACTGGATCAGGCCGTTCTTCATCGCGTAGTACGTGAGGTCGCTGTTGGAGCCGAGCTTGAGCTTTTCCATCACCCGCGCACGGTAGGTGCTGACGGTCTTGACGCTCAGCGACATGCCGTCGGCGGTGTGGCCAACCGTGTCGCCACGCGCCAGGCGCAGGAAGACCTGGAACTCGCGCTCGGACAGGCAGTGGTGGGGCGAATGTTCGCCTCGGATGGCCCAGCCTTCGGCCAGCTGCTCGGCCACGCACACCGAGATGTACTTGCGCCCCCGGCTCACCGTGCGGATCGCCAGCAGCAGCTCGTCGCGCTCGCACCGCTTGTTGAGGTAGCCGCTGGCCCCCTGGCGCAACAAGGCCATCGCGTAATGCGCCTCGGAGAACTCGCTGAGGATCAGAACGGGCAGGCCGGTGTTGCGCGCCTGGATGGCGACCAGGGCGTCGACACCGCTGCATTCGGGCATGGCGATGTCCAGCACCATGACATCGATCTGCTCGCCCCGGGCCATGTCGATCGCGTCATGCCCGTTGCTGCCTTCTGCCACCACCTGGACGTCCGTCTGGTCTGCCAGGAACTGGCGCAGACCCGCGCGCACCACCGGGTGATCATCGACGATGGCGACCCGGATCACGGCATGACCCTGGCCGGGCCTTCAAAGAAGGCGTGACCTGTCTGTTCGCGCTTGGCGCGGTACATCGCCTCGTCGGCCGACTTGAGCAAGGCATCGCTGCTGAGGCCGCCTTGCGGGAACCTGCTCACCCCGATGCTGGGCCGCACGCTGATGAGCAGGTCCCCGATCTTGATCGGGGCCGACACCGTGTCATACACCTTGCAGGCCAGGCGGCTGAGCTGCCCGGGCTCGCGGATGTCCCTGAGCAGGCAGGCGAACTCGTCGCCACCCATGCGCCCGACCACGTCGTTCGAGCGCAGCGCCCTGGCCAGCCGGGCCGCCACGATGGCCAGCAACTCGTCGCCTGCGGCATGGCCGTGGGCGTCGTTGATGGCCTTGAAGCCATCGAGGTCCACGAAGAAGACCGCCAGACCGGACCGGTCGCCCTGGCGCGTTGCCAGCTCGATCGCATGGGCCAGGCTCAGGCGAAAGTGATGCCTGTTGGGCAGCAGGGTCAGGCTGTCGTGCAGGGCTTGATGGCGAGCGTACATCTCGCCTGCCCGGCTGCCTGCCAGCTCCACCCGAAGCTGGGCCAGGTCAGCCTGGGCATCGGCCGCGTCCGACTCCAGTTGCCAGCGGCGCGCATGCTCCTGGTCCAGGGCCAGCTGCAACTGGCCCAGGGCCGTTTCGCAGTCCTGCACCAGCGATTGCATCCAGCCCTGGACCCGCTCGTTCCAGCGCGGGTGCTGCGTGCCATCGACAGCGTCTCGCAAGCGGTGCTTGATCGCGTTGAACAGCAGGAGCCATTCGTCGGGGTCGCTGGGGGCGGGCGACACCATCCGGTCGCCCGATAACCAGGGCTGAAGGTGAGGTGCGGCGTTGGTCAGCCGCTGCCACAGCAGGTGTGCGCTCAGGTGCGGCGGCGCTTCACCCTGGATGACATCGTGTGCGTTGGGCATGTTCATCGTCCCTGCCCGCCAATCGGGCCTTGTCACAGGCAGTCTGACGGCTGGGATCGGTGGTGACTGTCTGGCAGCGCACACAAGGCATCGGGCGCCCCCGACAGGCCAGGCATCAACGTGCGATGCGATCGGGCAGCAGGCGGTCGTACTCCTTCTTGACCACGGCATAACACTCGCAGGTGCGCGCTTCCAGCCCGGCGCGATCGAGCACCAGGATGCGCCCGCGGGCGTAGCTGATCAGGCCGAGCTTCTGCAGCTTGAGGGCCGCCTCGGTCACGCCCTCGCGGCGCACGCCCAGCATGTTGGCGATCAGCTCCTGCGTCATCAGCAGCTCGTTGGACGACAGCCGGTCGAGGCTGAGCAGCAGCCATCGGCACAGTTGCTGCTCCAGGGCGTGATGGCGGTTGCACACCGCCGTCTGCGCCATCTGCGTGATCAAGGCCTGCGTGTAGCGCAGCAGCACGTGCATCACGGGGCCGCCAAGGTTGAACTCTTCCTTGAGCAACTGCGCCTTGAGCCTCAGTCCACGCCCGGCGCTTTGCACCACCACCCGGCTGGGCATGGAGTCCCCGCCCATGAACAGCGAGATGCCCACGATGCCTTCGTTGCCGACCACCGCGATTTCCGCCGAGGCACCGTTTTCCATGACGTAGAGCAGGGAAACGATCGAGGTGACGGGAAAGTAAACGTGCTTGAGCGTGCTGCCCGACTCGCAAAGGACCTGGCCCAGCGGCATGTCGACCGCCTCCATCTGGGGCGCCAGCCGCTGCCACACATCTTGCGGCAGGACCGCGAGCAATTGGTTCTGGGGCAACTCGGGATTCAACGTCATCAACTTCGCTCCTGTCCGGGATGCGGCAACCATTTCCCCAACCGGAGGGAGGTGCCCGCGCGATGTGTTCGACAGCGCACAGACCGGCCAGCCCAAAGCAACAACAGGCTCCGAAGCAGTATGCGCCTCTTATCGACCGAGCGCCGCAAGACCCCATGCGAGGCGGAACTCGCGTTGCGTGCGGCACCGAACAGCGCGGTGGCGGCCCGAGGCATACCCTGGTACCGATCCATCACACGCCACTTCAGGAGCCACGCCATGAACCCCTTGTCACGAACCCGCACCGAACCCCGTGTCGGCACGATCAGCCCGCATCGACGCAACGCCATGGCCTGCCTGCTCCTGACGCCATTGGCTGCCTTTTCGCTGTCCGCGGTCAGCACGGCCGCGCGAGGCGCCACCGCCGATGAGCTGGACAAGGCCGCCGCACAGGCCCTGCAGCGCCTCTACCAGTCCAGCGCCGTGGCCGCAGACCTCGGCAAGAAAGCCAAAGCCATCCTGGTGTTTCCGAACGTCATCAAGGCCGGGCTGGTGTTTGGCGGCAGCTACGGCGAAGGGGTGCTCAACAAGAAAGGTGGCACGGTGGACTACTACAACTCCGTGTCCGCCTCCTGGGGCTGGCAGGCGGGCGCGGAGTCGTACGGCTACGCCGTCTTCCTGGTCAGCGACAAGGCGGTGAGCTACCTCGAAAGATCCAAGGGGTGGGAGATCGGCGTGGGGCCCAGCGTCGTCGTGGTCAACGAAGGCATGGCCAAGAACCTCTCGTCGTCGACCCTGAAGGAAGATGCCTACGCCTTCATCTTCGATCAGCGTGGCCTGATGGTGAGCCTGAGCATCGAGGGCACGAAGATCTCGCGCATCAAGCGCTGAAGCTCATGGGCGCCTGTCTGGCGAGCGCGACAACGGCGAGGACAGCGGCGGTGGCAACGCCACGCCTGCTCGCCTTTGCCGGAACAGCCCGACGCGGGCCAGCACCATCGCCGTCACCGGCGCCGTGATGGCCAGCACGATGATGATCAGCCACGCGTGCAGCGCCAGGCTGCCCTCGCGCACCGAGAAGTAGACGATGAAGGCCAGCGTCACGCTCCAGGCCGCCAGCGTGGAGGCCAGGGCGGGTGCGTGCATGCGCGCAAAGAAGTCGGGCAGGCGCCACAGGCCCATGGCGGCCAGCAGCACCAGCCCACCGCTGAGCAGCAGCAACGCAGCGATGACCACCTCGGCCCACAGGTTCGCGGTCATTCGATGGCCTCCCCGCGCAGCAGGAACTTGGCCATGGCCACCGAGCCCACGAAGCCGAACAGCACCATCAGCAAGGCGCCTTCGAAGTACATGCTGCTTTCGAACCGGATGGCCAGCACCAGCATCACCAGCATGCCCACCACGTACATGAAATCGAGCGCCAGCACGCGGTCTTGTGCGCTGGGCCCGCGCACCAGGCGCATCAGCCCGAAGACCATGGCGATGGCGTAGAGCATCAGCGTGACCGAGATGGCGACGGCAAGGATCGGGCTCATCCGAAGATCTCCTGCAAGGGGCGCTCGTAGGTGTGCTTGAAGTGCGCGATGAAGGCGGCCTCGTCGGGCACATCGAAGACGTGCAGCAGCAAGGCGCTGTGGTCCGGCGCCAGCTCGGACCAGACGGTGCCAGGCACCACGGCGGTGATGATGGCCAGCGCGGCCAGCGCGTGGGGGTCGTGCAGATCAAGCGGCACGGTCACGAAGGCGCTGCGGGGCAGGCGCTTGTTCGATCGCATCACCGCCACGGCGACGTCCAGCGCGGAAGTCACCACATCGCGCCCCACCCGCAGGATCAGCATCAGCAGCACGCCCCAGTGGCGCAGCGGCCCGGGTGCCGGGCGCAGCGAGGCGAGCAGCAGCGGCATCACCAGGGCCACGGCGGCGGCCAGCAGCAGCTGGGCCGCAGCGAGCGACTGGTTGAGCAGCAACCAGCCACCGAAGATGCCCAGCGACAACCAGGGCGCAGGCACGATGCGCTTCATGGGGCCTCTCCTGGTTGGGGCGACAGCGGCCTGGCCGACATCACCGCACGGATGTACCGCTCGGGATTGTGCAGCGCATCGGCCGTGTCGCGGGCATAGCGCAGGGCCGGCTCGCCCCACACCACCAGCATCATCGAGCCGGCAAGCAGCGCGCCGATCGGCAGGGTCTCGATCACGCGCAGCTTGGGCGAGGCCCGGTTGGCCGCGCCCCAGAAGTGGCGGATGCCCACGCGGATGAGCGCCGTCGCCGCGAACAGGCCCGAGACGATGACGAGCGCGAACAGCGCCCAGGCAGGCCTGGTGCCTTGCTGCAGCAGCGCCTGGAGCATGGCCAGCTTGGCGACGAAGCCCGAGAACGGCGGGAGGCCCGCCACCACGCCCGCGCAGATGCCGAAGGTCACGCCCAGGAAGGCCAGCGCGCCGGGGATGGCGCGACCGATCAGCGCGTCTTCGTTGTCGTCGAGGTTGACACCCGGGGGCGGCGCGGCATCGAAAAAGGCGGGCAGGCGGTCCCGTCCGTCGTCGATCTGCTGCGGGCCCACCTCGACCTGGCGCGAGCGTTCCATCAGCTCGACCAGCATGAACATGGCCCCACCGGCCAGCGTGGAGCTCACCAGGTAGAACAGCGCACCCGTGCTGAGTGCAGGCGCATCGAAGCCGATGGCCGCGATCAGCGTGCCCGACGAGGCGATGACGCTGTAGGCCGCCAGCCGCGCCAGCTGCTGCGAGGCCAGCATGCCGATGGCACCGAAGGCCAGCGTCGCCAACCCGCCCCAGATCAGCGCCCCCCCACCGAAGTGGGCCGAGGCACCGGCGTTCTCAGGAAAGCAAAGCGTCCACAGGCGCAGCAACGCGTACACGCCCACCTTGGTCAGGATGGCGAACAGCCCGGCCACCGGTGCGCTCGCAGCCGAGTAGGCACCAGGCAACCAGAAGTTCAGCGGCCACAGGCCCGCCTTGGCCAGGAAGGCGATGGCGAGGATGGCCGCCCCGGTGTGCAGCAGGCCGCGGTCGCTGGTGGGCACGGCCTGCAGCTTCTGCGCGATGTCGGCCATGTTGAGCGTGCCTGTCACGCCGTAGAGCACCGCCACGCCGATGAGGAACAGGAGCGAGGCCATCAGGTTGATGGCGATGTAGTGCAGGCCCGACTTCACGCGCGCATTGCCCCCGCCATGCAGCAGCAGGCCGTAGCTGGCCGCCAGCAGCACCTCGAAGAACACGAAGAGGTTGAAGAGGTCGGCCGTGAGGAAGGCGCCGTACAACCCCATGAGCTGCAGCTGGAACAGCACGTGAAAGTGCACGCCTGCATGCTGCCAGCGCGCCAGCGCGTACAGCAGCGTGGCCAGGCCCAAGGTGCCCGTGAGCACCGCCATCAACGCCGACAGGTGATCGGCCACCAGCACGATGCCGAAAGGCACCGGCCAATTGCCAGGCAGGTAGATGCCGAATGCCGCCACGGCGTCCTGGCTTTGCACCCACACCAGCAGCGTCACGGCCGCGGCCAGGCTCAGCGAGGTCGACAGCACATTGAGCAGCGCCTTGACATGGCGGCGCCCTTCTCCCGCCCACAGCATCAGCCCCGCTGTCAGCAGCGGCAGCAGCACGGGCACGACAACGAGTTCGGCCCTCATGCCTCGTCTTCCTTGCCGTCGACGTGGTCACCGCCACTCAGGCCCCGCAACGCGAGGATCACCACCAGGAACAGCGCCGTGGTCGCGAAACCGATGACGATGGCCGTCAGCACGAGCGACTGCGGCAGCGGGTCGCTGTAATTGAACAGGTCGGGGTTGAGGCCGGGCTTGACGATGGGCTCCTTGTCGGTGGCTAGGCTGCCCACGCTGAAGATGAACAGGTTGATGGCGTAAGCCAGCAGCGACAGGCCGATGAGCACCTGGAAGGTCCGGGGGCGCAGCACCAGCCACACGCCCGCGCCCGCCAGCACACCAATGGCCAGGGAGATGACGAGCTCCATCAGTGCGCCTCCTGCGCCGCAGCGTCTTCAGCGGCCACACCCTGCTGCCTGCGGGCCCGCATCGACTGGTGCGCCAGCGAGCTCAGCAGCAGGAAGGTCGAGCCCACCACCACGGTGAACACGCCCAGATCGAACAAGGCGGCCGACGGCACGTGCACCTCGCCCAGCACCGGCAGGTGCAGGTGCGCGGTGTGCGTGGTCAGGAAGGGGTAGCCCAGCGCCAGCGAGCCCAGGCCCGTGGCCAGCGCCACCAGCAGGCCGAAGGCGATCCAGCGCATGGGGCGCAAGCGCAGTCGGGCCTCGACCCAGCGCGTGCCACCCACCAGGTACTGCGCGATGAAGGCGATCGCCACCACCAGCCCGGCCACGAAGCCCCCGCCCGGCTCGTTGTGCCCGCGCATGAAAAGATGAAAGGCGAACACACCCGCCAGCGGCAGCAGCAGGCGCACCAGCACGGCGGGCACCGCCAGGTAAGGCGCCACGGCATGGCCTTCGTCGTCCGGGTCGATCAGGTCCAGGCCCGGGTCGAGGTCGTTGCGGCGTTGCGGGTGGGGCAGCTCGATGGACTCGGTCGCGGGCCGGAAGCGCCGCAGCAGCGCATACACCGTCAGGCCCACGATGCCCAGCACCGTGATCTCGCCCAGGGTGTCGAAGGCGCGGAAGTCCACCAGCATCACGTTGACGATGTTGGTGCCGCCGCCTTCGGGCAAGGCCTTCTCGATGAAGAAGGGCGAGATGCTCATCGGCGCGTTGCGCGTGAGCAGCGCATAAGACAGCGCCGCCAGGGCCAGGCCCACCAGCACGGCCAGGCTCAGGTCACGCACGCGGCGCGACCAGTCCAGCATGCTCTGACGCGGGGCCACCGTCTCCACCCGCGTGGGCATCCAGCGCAGGCCCAGCAGGAAGAGCACCACCGTCACCACCTCGACGGCCAGCTGGGTGAGCGCCAGGTCGGGCGCCGAGAACCAGGCGAAGGTGATGCACAGCACCAGCCCGACCACGCCCAGCATGATCAGTGCCGCCAGCCGGTGGAACTTGGCCTGCCAGGCCGCGCCCACCGCGCAGAAGGCCCCGATGCCCCACAGCACGACGAACTCCGGCGTCAGCGGCACGCGCTCGCGGTCGCCCCAGGCCAGCGGCACGATCAACGACGAGCCCACACCAGCGAACAGCGCCACGGCCACCAGGGCCAGCATCTGCGGCTGCAGGCGGCGGGTGCCCAGCAGGCGCAGCAGGCGGCGAGCCAGGCCGGACAGCAACGCCAGGGTCTGCTCGAACAGGCGCTTGCCGCTGAGCCAGCCGAAACCCGGCACGCCAGCGCCGCGACGCGCCTTGAAGCGCCGCGCGAACAGCAGGTAGACCACCAGCCCGCCCGCCGTGGCCACCAGGCTCATCATCAGCGGGGTGTTGAAGCCATGCCAGAGCGCCAGGCTGTACTCGGGCAGCACACCGCCCACCACCGGCTTGGCCGCCATGGCCAGCACCGGCCCCACCGACCAGGCCGGCATGGTGCCCACCACCACGCAGGCCAGCACCAGCAGCTCCACCGGCACGCGCATCCAGTGCACCGGCTCGTGAGGCTGGCGCGGCAGGTTGCGCGCAGGTGGACCGAAGAACACGTCGTGCCCCAGGCGCAGCGAATAGACCACCGCGAAGATGCCGGCCAGCGTGGCCATCGCGGGCAGTGCCGTCTCCAGCCAGGGGTGGGTGTTGATGTAGACCGTCTCGGCGAAGAACATCTCCTTGGAGAGGAAGCCGTTGAGCAGCGGCACCCCGGCCATGGCCGCGCTCGCCACGATGGCCAACGTGCCGGTGATGGGCATGCTGCGGAACAGGCCGTCCAGGCGCCGCATGTCGCGCGTGCCGGTCTCGTGGTCGATGATGCCCACCGACATGAACAGCGAGGCCTTGAAGGTGGCGTGGTTGAGCATGTGGAACACCGCGGCCACGGCGGCCAGCGGGCTGTTCATGCCCAGCAGCAAGGTGATGAGCCCGAGGTGGCTGAGCGTGGAATACGCCAGCAGGCCCTTGAGGTCGTTCTGGAACATGGCCACGAAAGCGCACAACAGCAGCGTGACCAGGCCCGCGCCACCCACGATCCAGAACCACATCTCGGTGCCCGAGAGCACCGGCCACAAGCGCGCCAGCAAAAAGACACCGGCCTTGACCATGGTGGCCGAGTGCAGGTAGGCCGACACCGGCGTGGGCGCGGCCATCGCGTGGGGCAGCCAGAAGTGAAAGGGGAACTGCGCGCTCTTGGTCAGCGCACCCAGCAGGATCAGGCCCAGCGTCAGCGGGTACAGGGCATGCGCGCGCACCTGGTCGCCGGCCTGCAGCACCCGATCGAGCTCGAAGCTGCCGACGATGTGGCCCAGCAGCAGCACGCCGGCCAGCAGCGCCAGCCCACCCGAGGCCGTGACGGTAAAAGCCATGCGGGCGCCTCGGCGGGCATCCTTGCGGTGCGTCCAGTAACCGATCAGCAGGAAGCTGAAGATGCTGGTGAGCTCCCAGAACACCACCAGTTGCACCAGGTTGCCCGAGACCACCACGCCCAGCATCGCGCCCATGAATCCCAGCAGCAGCGAATAGAACCGCGCAGCCGGGTCTTCGGG
Source organism: Burkholderiales bacterium RIFCSPHIGHO2_01_FULL_63_240 (assembly GCA_001770725.1). GTDB lineage: Bacteria > Pseudomonadota > Gammaproteobacteria > Burkholderiales > Burkholderiaceae_C > Aquabacterium. Next base: position 47,710 of record MERU01000007.1, on the reverse strand, counting down.
GGACATGTAGTAGCGCGCATAGACGATGACCAGCAGGCCCATGCCGCTGACCAGCATCGCGAACAGCCACGCGAAGCCGTCCAGGCGCACGATCACGTCCACACCGAGCGTGGGCAGCCAGCCCAGGCGCTCGGTCAGCACCTGGCCGGCTTCGATGGCCGGGTAGAGCATCGCCAGGGGCACGCCCACGGCGAGCACGACCAGCGCCGCCCACAGCGACTCGAGGTTGCGCGCGTTGGTCGGCAACACCGCTGCGACGGCGCTGCCGATGAAGGGCAGGAGGACCAGCAAAAGCAGTGACATGCCCCCGAGTCTAACGACAGGAAAAACGCACCCGCCCGAAGCTCAGCGGTGGAAGTCGCCTGCGGCCTCGGGTTGGTAGCGCAGCGCCCGGATGTGCAAGGCACCGACCGCACCCTGTCCAGCCTGCCATCGAGCCTGGCTGCCCACCGCCCGGCCCAGCAGGCTCAGACCCACGGGTGAGAGCACCGAGATGCGGCCTTGCTCGGCATCGGCCTCGGCGGGGTAGCAAAGCGTCAGGCGCTGCAGCCTGCCGCTGCCCGGCTCCAGCACCTCGACTTCGGAGTTCATCGAGACGACGTCGCCCGGCAACTGGGGCGAAGGCAGGAGGTCGGCGTTGTCCAGCAGGTCGCGCAGCGCGCCATGGGACGAGGCATGGCGGCGCAGGCGCTGGTGGTCCAGCTCGGTGAGCAGGCGCTCGGCATCGGCCAAGGGCAAGGGAGAAGGGGTGGTCATGGAGCGATCCTCGTTCAGGTGTGGCCGCCCCGGCACGTCGGGTGCGGGCGGGCACGGCATCGCGCGGGGTGGGGGCCCGGCGATCGAGGTTGCGCTGAAAGATGGTGGGGTGGGGGATCGCCGGGCTCAGGAGTCTGCGGCCGTGCCCAGCGGTGTGGTGGGCAGGGTGGCCACGCGCGCGCCTGCCACCACGCGGGCGGGCAAGTCGAGGCGATGCAGTCGGGCCAGGGCTTTCATGACCAGAACATTGTGCCCCAGTCCACACCGACACGCCATGGCACCGCGCGAAGGCCCGCCCGGCTCAGACCCCGTGGTCCTTCAACCAGTCGAAGGCGAGCTTTTGCGCGTAGGTGGCCGCGACCTTGTCGTAGGTCGGGCGGTAGTCGGCGTTGAAGCCGTGGTCCACGTTCGGGAAGACGACGATCTCCGAGCCGCTGCCCGACTTGGCGATGCCGGCTCGCATCTGGTCCACCACGTTCATGGGGATGTAGGCGTCCTTGCCGGAGTACAGGCCCAGCACCGGCACCTTGATCTGCTCGGCAAAGTCCACCGGGTCCTGCGGCTTGATGTCCGACTTCATGCCCGACAGCAGGCCGTAATAGGCCACCGCAGCCTTGAGCTTGGGGTTGTGCTTGGCGTAGATCCAGGCGGTGCGGCCACCCCAGCACCAGCCGACCAGGCCCACGCGCTGGGTGTCGGCCTGCTTGCTGGCGCCGGCGAAAGCAACGGCGGCGTCCAGGTCGGAGCAGACCTGGGCGTCGGGCACCTTCGAGACCACCTCGGACAGGATCTGGCCGATGTCCGTCATCTTCGAGACATCGCCCTGGCGCGCGAACATCTCCGGCGCGATGGCGTAGTAGCCGGCCTTGGCGTAGCGCCGGCACATGTCCTGGATGTGCTCGTGCACGCCGAAGATCTCCTGCACCACCAGCACCACCGGGTACTTGCCCGGCTTCTTGGGCACGGCGCGGTAGCCGGGGATGTGCCCGCCTGCCACGGGGATCTTCACCTCGCCTGCGATCAGACCCTTGTCGTCGGTCTTGATCGCCTGGGCCAACACCGGCTGGGCGGCCACCGCGAAACCGCTGGCCAGGGCCGTCATGACGAAGCCGCGGCGCGACACGCCGTCGTCGCCCGTGATCGAGGCGTGGGCCTGGGGATTCTGGAAGTCGATCGGCTTGACGCCGTAGTCCATCAGCTTCATGAAAGGGTCCTCTGCTGGTCGGTTGTGTGGATCTGCGCAGGGCAGGCAACGATTGAAGCACAAGGACATCTCCCGCTGCCCAGCCGGGGACTTTGCGCCCGCGGCCTGCAGCGCCCGGAGCTCAGCTCGAGGCAAACCGCTGCAACACCGCGACGGCTTCGTCACGCAAAAACGGGCCGTCCACGGCCACTGCGGGTTGCGCCTGGGCAAGGGTGTCGGCGCAACGCATGGGCAACGACGGCCCGCCCAGCGCCGCTTCGATGTCTGGCGTGGTGGCCGCGTAGACCACCCGCCGGACGCCCGCCCAGAACATGGCCCCCGCGCACATGGCGCAGGGCTCGCCGCTGGCGTAGACGGTGGCACCCTGCGTGGCTTCGGGGCCCAAGGCGGTGCGCGCCTCGCGCACCAGCGCCACTTCGGCGTGCCCGGTGCAGTCGGCCGTGGTGCGCTGGTTGTTCTGCGCCACCCACAACAACTGGCCGTCCTTCACCAGGCTGGCGCCAAAAGGCATGTTGCCGGCGTCCAGCGCCCGTTGCGAGGCGGCGATGGCTTCGCGCAGGTAGCGGGCGTCGTCGTGATGAAGGTTGGTGCCCATGGTCAGATCTCGTCGATGGCGGTGCGGCGCGCTTGCGGGGCTTCGCCCTCGATGGCGAAGCGGTCGCGCGTGCGCACGTAGAAGCTGGCCCCGAAGCGGGCCACCGGGAAGTAGTCCTGCAGGCGCACGCGCCAGGTCTCGGTGTCGACCAGGCCCTCGCGCACGCGCAACCACTGCACCCGCCCGAAGAACACGTGTCGGCTTTCATTCTCCAGGTGTTCGTGCAGCACGCACTCGAAGGCCACGGGCGCCTCGGCGATGCCGGGCACCGCCACCTTGCGCGATGCCACCGGCGTGAGGCCGGTGAGGTCCAGCTCGCTGACCCCGGCGGGTGCTTCAACCGCGCAGGCGTGCATGGCCTGGGCGATGCCCTCGTCGGGCAGGTGCACCACGAACTCGCCGCTGCGCAGGATGTTGGCGGCCGTGTCCTTCAGGCGACCCTGGCTGTTGCGGTGGTTCACGCTCAGCATGACCAGCGGCGGCTCTTCGCCCACCATGTTGAACATCGAGAAGGGCGCCGCGTTGACGCCCCCCGCTTCGTCCAGCGTGGTCACCAGCGCGATGGGCCTGGGCACGATCAGGCTGGCCATCAGCTTGTAGCGCTGGTAGGTGCTCAGCGCCAGGAAGTCGATTTCCTGGGGGGTGCTCATGTGCGTGTCCTCACGCGGGCAACTTGCTGTCGACGCCATCGACGTACCACTTCATGCCCCACAGTTCGGCCTCCGTGATGACCTGGCCCGGCGCCACCTTCAGCGCGCCGCTCTGGTCCTTCAACGGCCCGGAGAACGGGTGGAACTTGCCCGCCAGGATGGCCGCCTTCTTGTCTTCAAACAGCTTGACGAGGTCGGCCGGCACGGCGCGGTTGAGCGCGGGTAGCTCGACCATGCCTTCCTTCATGCCCCACTTGGTGTCTTCGGCCTTCCACTTGCCTTCCAGCACCTGACGCACCTTGTGCACGTAGTACACGCCCCAGTTCAGGGTGTTGGCCGTGAGGTGAGCCTTGGGGCCGAATCGGCTCATGTCGGAGTCCTGGCCAAAGGCGTACAGGCCCTTGCTCTCTGCCATCTGCACGATCGCTGGCGAGTCGGTGTTCTGATAGAACACATCGCACTTCTGGCCGCTCAAGGCGAAGGCGGCGTCGCGCTCGCGGGTCGGGTCGTACCAGCTGTTGATCCAGACCACCTTGGTCTGGGCCTTGGGGTTGACGCTGCGCGCACCGTGCGTGAAGGCGTTGATGTTGCGCAGCACCTCGGGAATGGGGAACGAAGCCACGAAGCCGAGGTGGTTGGTCTTGGTCATGCGCCCGGCGATCATGCCCAGCAGGTAGGCGCCTTCGTAGAAGCGGCTCTGGTAGATGCCCACGTTGCGGGCCATCTTGTAGCCGGTGGCGTGCTCGAACACCACTTCGGGGAAGTCGCGCGCCACCTTGATGGTGGGCTCCATGAAGCCGAAAGAGGTGGTGAAGACCATCTGGCACCCATCGACCACCAGTTGGCGGATGACGCGCTCGGCCTCGGTCGACTCGGGCACGTTCTCCACGTACACCGTCTGCACCTTCGAGCCGAAGGTCTTCTCCACCAGCTTGCGCCCCAGGTCGTGCTGGTAGGTCCAGCCCACGTTGGAGATCGGGCCCGGGTAGACGAAGCCGATCTTCAGCGGCGTGCCGGCGGCCAGCACCGGACGCGGGGCGAGCGCGGCCAGGGTGCCCAGGCCACCGAGGCCACCCAAGGCGCCGAGCGAGGAGAGGGACGAAGCGAGGGGCGCGGCGGCGCCCAGGGCGGTGGCTTGCAGCCATTGACGACGTTGCATGACGGACTCCATGGACAAGGGTTGGCATCGCATCACGTATCCTTCAATCTTAAATCATGTATACGTGATTGATGATTCATGCATGCAATGCTTGTGCCATGTCGTGTGCATCAAAGCGGTGCGCAGGTCGACCTGCTCGGCAACAAGGCACAATCCGGCCATGCGCCTCTCACAGAAAGCCGACGTCGCCTACCTGGCCCTGCGCCAGGCCATCATGGAACAGGCGCTCACGCCCGGCACCAAGCTGCCGGAGGACCCGCTGGCCGAGCAATTCCAGATCAGCCGCACCCTGGTGCGCGCCGCGCTGGCGCGCCTGGCCTCCGAAGGCTTGATCGAGATGGGCAACAAGCGCACCGCCACGGTGGCCCAGCCCAGCCTGGACGAAGCCCGCGCGGTGTTCGAGGTGCGCCGTTGCCTGGAGGCCGAGGTGGTGCGTCTGGTGTGTCAGCGCTGGCAGGCGGCCTGGCGCGCGCCACTGGAGGCCCACGTGGGCCAGGAACAGGCCGCGGCCGCCTCAGGCCAGGCCAACGTGTCCATCCGGCTGGCGGGCGAGTTCCACACCCTGCTGGGCGAGCTCAGCGGCAACCCCCTGCTGACCCGCTACCTCTCCGAGGTGACCACGCGCTGCTCGCTGATCCTGGCGGTGTACGGCCGCCCGCACTCGTCGGACTGCGCCGTCAACGAACACCGCCTGCTGATCGACGCCCTCGCCAAACTCGACGCCGCCGAGGCCACGCGCCTCATGGCCTCGCACCTCGAAGGCATCGAACAACGCGCGCTGCTGCCCAAGGGGCGGCGCGACGAGCAGGACCTGGGCAGCATCCTGTCTCAGTACGCACGCACAGTCGGCGTGCGCTGAGATCACCAGCAGCGATCAGCCAGCCAACGCCTTGGCGATGTCGGCGTCAAGCGCCTGGGGCTTGTCGGTGGGGGCGTAGCGGCCCAGCACCCGGCCATCGCGGCCGATCAGGAACTTGGTGAAGTTCCATTTGATGGCTTTGGTGCCCAGGATGCCCGGCGCTTCTTTGACCAGCCACTGGTAAAGCGGGTGCGCCCCGGCCCCGTTGACGTCGACCTTGCTCATCATCGGGAAGCTCACGCCGTAGTTGAGCTGGCAGAACGACGCGATCTCACCGTCGCTGCCCGGGTCTTGCGAGCCAAACTGGTTGCACGGGAACCCCAGGATCACCAGGCCCTGGTCCTTGCGGGCCTGCCACAGCTTCTCCAGCCCCTCGAACTGCGGTGTGAAGCCGCACTTGCTGGCCGTGTTGACGATCAGGATCACCTTGCCCCGCAGCTCACCGAGCTTGACGGTCTCACCGGTGATCGAGGTGGCTGCGAAGTCGTAGGCAGTGGTCATGGCGGTGTTCGATTGTGCAAAATTGACCCCATCCTACTCGCAACATGATCCCTGAATTGAAAGCACGGGTAAGCCCGGCCTGACATGGATGGTCAAGCGTGCCGAAATTACCTAACATGGTTCGCTCGGGAAATCACCCCATCGAAAGGGTGAACCACGGTCACAAGGAAAACGAGGAGCCCGCCATGCCCCAGATCCTGCCCGCCCGCAACGCCGACGCACCACGTCGTTCCCTGCCCATGGGGATCTCCGAGTCCATGTCCGACGACAACCAACGCCTCCTCGAAGAACTGCACACCCGCCAGGACGCCCTGGACCAGCAGACCCAACTGATGCGCCAGCTGCAGACCGCCCTGCAGCGCGCCCAGGCCACCAACCAGGAGCTGGCCCTGGTGGCCGACCGCGTCACCGACGCCATCCTGATCTGCGACGCCAACCGCTGCATCAGCTGGGTCAACCCGGCGTTCACTCGGCTGACCGGCTTCACCCTGACCGAGTGTCACGGCCAGTTGCCCGAAGAGCTGCTCAGCGGCCCGCACACCGACGCCGCCGTCGTGGCCCAGATCAACCAGAACCTGGCCCAGGGCGCCAGCGTCGAGCGCCTGGAGGTCTGCCACCACCGCAAGGACGGCGAGCCCTTCTGGGTGCGCCGCTCGGTGCAGCCCGTGCACGGCCCGGAAGGCCAGATCAGCCGCTACATCGAGGTGCTGACCGACATCACCGAGCCGCGCCGCGCCGAGGCCGAGCACGCCCGACGCCTCGAAGCCGAGGTCGCCCTGGCTGGCAAGGTCGAGTTCCTGGGCCGCATGAGCCACAGCATGCGCTCGCCGCTCAACGCCATCCTGGGCTTCACACAGCTGCTCGACATGGCCGACCTGCAGCAGTTGCCCGAAAGCCAGCGCCGACACCTGCAGCACATCGCCACGGCCGGTCACCAGATGCTGTCGCTGCTCGACCAGGCCCTGGAGTTCGCCCAGCTCGACGACAAGGCCGTGGGCATCCGCCCGCAGCGCGTGGAAGTGGCCGTGCTGCTGCGCGAGATCCGTGCCGCCCTGGAAGACGAGGCCAAGGCACAGTCCATCACCCTGGTGATCGACTGCCCGCCCATGACCGCCTGGGCCGACGGCCAGCACACCCGCTCCATCCTGACGAACCTGGTGCGCAACGCCATCCAGTACAGCTCCGAGGGCTCGACCGTGTGGCTGACCGGCAAGCCCGCTCCCGACGACCGCATGGGCATCGTCGAGGTGCGCGACCAGGGCTTCGGCATCGACCAGAGCGACCTGCCCCGCCTGTTCCAGCCCTTCACGCGGCTCGACTCGTCGCGCGGGCGCCACCACGGCAACGGGCTGGGCCTGGCCGTGTCGCAGCGCCTGGCCGAGCTCATGCATGGCCGCATCGAGGTGACCAGCACCCTGGGCCACGGCTCCGTCTTCGCGCTGCACCTGCCGCTGGCCGAAGCCCAGGGCGTGGGCCGCCCGGTGGGGCGTGGCCAGGAGCCCGCCGTCATGCTGCCGCCGCTGCGCATCGTGCACGTGGAAGACAACGCGCTCAACCGCAGCCTGGTCGAGGCCGTGTTCGCCGCCTACCCGCAGGTGCGCCTGTTCTCGGCCGAGAGCGCCGCCGAAGGCATGGCCGCGATCGAGTCGCACCGCCCGGACGTGGCCCTCATCGACATCAACCTGCCCGACGGCTCGGGCCTGGACATGTGCCGCAAGCTGCGCGCACAGACCGACTTCCGCAAGCTGCCGCTGCTGGCGCTCAGCGCCGACGCCCTGCCCGACCACATCGCGCGCGCGCTGCAGACCGGCTTCAACCACTACCTGGTCAAGCCGCTGCAGATCCCCCGCCTGCTGGGCATCTTGTCGACCCTGCCGACGCAGCAGGCGGCGCCACCCACGCGCTGAGCCGGGTGCTGACCCGGGCGCTCAAGCGCCTGCGGGTCAGTCCGCGCCCAGCTTCTCGGCCGTCCAGCGCAGCAGGTCCAGCCACATCTGGCGCATCTCGGCGGCCTGCGGCGTGCGCAGCGCGCTGGTGAGCTCGATGGTCACCACCGGCAGCTTCTTGTGCACCCCGCCGTAGTTGCCCAGGCTGCCCGGGAAGATGCCGACCTGGTCCAGGTACAGGCGCCCCAGGCGCTGCGGCGGCACGTGCGGGCCGTCGAAGTCGAGCACCCCGTAAGGCGCGTGCACGGCCACGATCAGGTCGGGCTTCCAACGCGCCATTTCTTCGTGCAGCCATTTCGATTCGGGCTCGGACAGGGGCTGGGGCCCTGGGTAACGACGCGGGTCGGAGCCGGTGCGCTTGGCCCAATACTTGGGCGCTTCCTTGTCCCAGTTGGGCGTCGGGAAGTTGCGGTTGAGGTCGACGCCGCGTGCGTTGGTGCGAGTGGGCCGGTCCTTGAGCATGCCGTCGGGGTTCATCAAGGGCACGAAGCGCCAGTGGATGTTCGAGGGCGTGAGCAGGGCCTGGTCGATCCAGTGCAGCACCAGCGAGCTCGACGAGGGCTCGTCACCATGGATGCCGCCGACCACCAGCACCTTCAGGCGCGCCTGCGGCGACACCACGTCGCGCTGGAAAATCCCGGACCCCAAAACCGAGGCACCCGGTCCAGGTTGCAGTTCGGCGCGTTCGCACAAAGGGCGAGAGACATTGGGCAGCCGCCGCACCATCTGAACGCACAACTCCTTCGCCGATCGCACGACGGGGCGGGGCGCGTTGCCTGCCGCGGTGGGGGATGCCGAGTGCACGGAAGCACTGGTCAGGGCAAAGAAGAACACCAGGCAAAAGTGAATCGAACGCATCCAGCCATCATGCACCACCCTGAGGTGCGCCCCAGGGTCTCGCGAGCCCACGGGCGTGGCGATCTGAACCAGCAGGTTCGCCTGGAACTTGAGGCAGCGCAATTGCCCCTCGTCGGCAAAGGCTTAGCCTGGTTTTCACAAACCAAGAGAGGTGAACATGAAGGCACAAAACACGCCCACCGGCCGCCCCAGGAAAGGGGCTTTTTCGTCATCCAGGCTCATCGCCAGCATCCCGCTGCTGCTCGCCAGCGTCTGGCCGAGCGCCTCTCGCGCAGAGGCTCCGGTGATCACCTGGACGCAGACCGCTCAGTTCGACCTCGCCAACACCGCCGCAACCATTGGCCGAAGCGAAGGGTTCAGCCCCAATCCGCCCATGCAGGCCGTCGAGCAGGACGGCACCCTTGAGTTCGCCGGCGCACTGGCTGGCTTTCAGGTCGGGAACCTGAACTACGTGCTGACCGGGGTTCAGGCCAATCTGAGCTCAACCTACTCGAGCAACGTGCAATTCGCCGGGTACGACTGCTGCGTCCTCAGCGATGTCTACATGGCTGGGCAGTTCCAGGCCACCATCCAGACGCGGTTCTCCTTCGACGCCACGGCGAAGAGCGAGCTCGTTCAGAGCTGGTCGGACTGGAAGATGGACGACTGCTGGGCGGGCCGATGCGACATGCTGGTGAACCACCCGGTGGCCACGCCCATCGAGCGCCAATGGCGTTGGACCGACACGAGCCTGTTCGTCCAGGCGCCTGACCTCAAGCTCGAGTTGAGCAAGCACGCCATCATGGAGATGACGGCTTGGCGCAACGACGACAGCTGGGATGAGTTGCGCAACCCGCTCAACCAGTGGAAAGGCAGCGTGACGCTGCAGTACACCTACCAGGCCCAGCCCGTGCCGGAGGCCTCCGGCGGGAGCATGCTCGTCGCGGGTGGGCTCGCTGTGGCGATGGTTTGCGGGCGCCGCCGCCGAAAGGCGTTCAGCGCGCCAGCGACTTCAACGCCAGCTTGATGCCGTCGCTCACCGACACGTCGGCCGGCAGCTGCTTGAGCGCGGCCTGGGCTTCCTTCTCGGAGTAGCCCAGCGCGATCAGGGCTTGCAGGATGTCGGCCTGGTGGTCCGAGGTGGCCGACCAGCCGGGAGCGACGAGTGCGGGCGCCAACTTGCCCTTGAGCTCGAGCAGCAGGCGCTCGGCCGTCTTCTTGCCCACGCCCGGCACCTTGACCAGGCGAGAGGTGTCTTGCGCCGACACCGCCGCCGCCAGCTCATCGGTGCTCAGGCCCGACAGCAGCGCCAGCGCGATGCGCGGGCCCACGCCGCTGATCTTGATGAGCTCGCGGAAGGACTCGCGCTCGCCCGCCGTCAAAAAGCCGAACAGCAGCTGCGCGTCTTCGCGCACGATGAACTGCGTCAGCAGCGTGACCTGGCCACCGGTCTCGGGCAGGTTGTAGAAGGTGCTCATCGGCACCTGGACTTCGTAGCCCACGCCGTGCACGTCCACGAGGACGTGCGGCGGGGCTTTGCCGGCGAGCACGCCGACCAAACGAGAAATCATCGACGTTCAGCGGCGATCAGCGACGGAACAGGCCCAGGCGCTGCGCTTCCAGGGCGGCTTCGGCGCGCGAAGACACATTGAGCTTGCGGTAGATCTGCTTGACGTAGTCGGCGATGGTGTGGCGCGACAGGTTCAGTTGCTGGCCGATTTCCGGCAGCGTGAAGCCCTTGGCCACGCGCAGCAAGACCTCGTTTTCGCGGTCGGTCAGCTGCACGTGCGGGGTGACCGTGTCGGGCTGCTGAACCGGCTGCAGGCGGGCCTGGGCGGTGAAGTACTGGATCACGCGGCGGGCGATCGATGGCGACAGCGGCGGCTCGCCCTGGGCGATGCGCTGCAGTTGCTCGGCGAGTTGCTCGCGCGACTGTTCTTTCAGCAGGTAGCCGAAGGCGCCAGCCTGCAGGGCGGGGAACAGGTGATCGTCGTCGTCGTGGATGGTGACCACCACCGACTGAACGTCGGGCTGCTTTTCGCGCAGGGCCTGCACCACCTCGACGCCGGAGCCGTCGGGCAGCCCCAGGTCGACCATGGCGACGTCAAAGCGCACGGCGTTGACCAGCTCCAGCGCGTCGTGGATGCGCGCGCTCTCGCTGATCTGGGCACCCGGGAACACCTGCAGCGCCAGCGTCTTCAGCCAGGCCCGGATTTCGGGCAGGTCTTCGAGAAGGAGGATTTGCTTCATGGTTTCAGGTGCCTCACTACGCTTCGGAAAAGAATACTGTCGCTCATTGTCCACGCGAACCGGGCTGCGCGCCAGAAGACAAGCCCTCCATCAGCCCTCGCACCGGCAAGACCTGTTGCATTGCGGCGATTTCCAGCGGCAGGGTCAGGCGAATCACGGTGCCGAACCCCGGCCCGGACTCGACCAGGCACTGTCCGCTGAGTTGCTTGGCGCGGTGCTTCATGCTGGTCATGCCGTGGCCGCGGTCCAGGCGGCCATCCAGCTCCATCGGGATGCCTCGGCCATTGTCCTGGATCACCAGCGTGAAGACATGGTGCTCCAGGTCCACATCGGCCGAAATGATCACGTGCGAGGCGCCACTGTGCTTGATGATGTTGCTGATGGCCTCGCGCAGGATGCGGGTCGTCTGCACGTAGGTGCGCGAAGACAGGGGTTCTTCGATGACGTCGTTGGGGTTGCGCCATTCGCACTCGATGCCGGCCTCGCCCAGGCGCTGCACCACCTCGCTGCGCCAGTCGGCCAGCGAATCGGACAGCACCCTGGGCTTGCCGGTCAGGCCACGCACCGACAGGCGCATTTCTTCCAGGGCCTCGCGCGCCAGGGTGGAAATGCGGTCGTTGTCGGCGGTGTGCACGATGGTCAGCAGCTTGGCGCCCAGGTCGTCGTGCAGGTCGCCGGCGATGCGCTTGCGCTCCTTCTCGGCGATCTGCTCGACGCGCAATTCCGCGATCTGGTTGAAGTTGCGCTCGATCTCCACGCTGATCTCTTGCACGCGGCGTTCCAGGTGTTGGCGCGCACCTTCGGCCGACTGCAGAGCGCGCACGTAAACCTGGATCAACCGCACGCCCACCGCCGCGTACAGCAGCGGCAACACGAAGTGGGTGATGTGCAGGCCGCCGCTTTGCAAGAGGCCATTCTGGTAGGACAGCTCGATGCCCAGCACCGCCGCCACCACGCCCAGCGCCACGCTCATCATCCAGAACTCGGAGCGCCGCGCCTGGCCGGCCAGCCAAAGGAAATAACCGATGGCCACGAACAGCTCGATCGTGAACAGCATGAACCACAGACGCGAGACCAGGAAGATGCGCTCCTCGCCCAGCAGCAGCAGGCTCAGCGGCAACAGCAGGCATTGCGCCCACAGCAGCAGGTTCACACGGTCGACCCAGACGCGTTCGCTGCCCGGCCGCACGCCCGCTCCGGCATAACCGAGCAGGAACTTGACGGCAAAAGCGTTGAGCGGCGCCATCATGATGGCGATGAAGACCTCCATGGCGTCGTTGGGCACCGGCAGCTCGCCGCGCCAGAAGCGCCCCGTGAGCACCGACCAACCCATGGTCAACAGACCGAAGTACAGCAGGTAGTTGAGTTTGCGCACCCAGGCCAGCCCCAAGGCGAACACCCCCATGACGACCAGCACCCCGCCCATGATCTGCGACAGGGTGAGCGTCCAGAAAATCTGATCCTCGGCGGCTTCCTGCACCTCGGCCAGCGACCCGACCTGCACCGAGGCCAGGCCGCCCGCCCGTTGGCGGGCGCTGACATGGCCAATGGGGTAGCCCACCACCCGGACATCCAGGTTGTTGTCCCGCTCGCGCAGCAAATTGGAAGTCAGCGCCACCACGTGGGAGCTGAAGCACTGGCGGGTGTAGGGCTCGCTCATGCGACCACTGCGGTAAAGCAGCACGCCATTGAGGTGCACCTCGACGCTGGAGCAGGCCCGGTCGATCAGCGCACCCAGCACCTGATCGGGCCCTGGCTGCTTGATCAGGTCGAAGTGGAATCGGTACCAGACGGCACCTTTGTGGCCAGGTTGCGAGCGCGCCCACTCGTCAGGCAGGGTCACGAGTTGCCCACCCGCATCACTCGGGAAACGCGGGCCCTCGCTTCGCACGGTCCAGGCCTGCGTCAGGGGCTGCAGGGCACCGTCGAGCACCTGACGGGCACCCGGCTGGCTCAGGCGGGTGGCCTCCTGGTTGAGGGCCACCAGCCCCAAGGCCACCAGCAGCGCCAGGGTCAGGCCCAGCACCACCCAGAGGCGGAAAGGCCCAGGGAAAGCACTCGCGGCCGACACCGCGGCCGATTCGGCCGGCGACTCGAGGGGGGCGGCGGGGTCGACGGGGGCTTGCTCCCGCGAAGAAGAGCGGCCGCGAAACGGCCACCAGCGATGCGTCACGTTCAAAGGGAACTCCACAAGCCCAGGGCGCGCCAGGAGGCGCGAACCCACAGATCAATCATTTTCGCAAGAGAAGTCACACCGGCGGCACCCGGAGAAGCGACAATTTGCCTGCTTTTCTGATCGGATCCGCCCACCCATGCAACTCAGGCACAGCTTAGCCCCTGCGGACAACACCCGGCTGGCCCATTTGTGCGGCCCCCTGGACGCCCACCTGCGCACCATCGAGGCCGCCTTCCACGTCACCCTGCACCGCCGGGGTGAGCGCTTTCGCATCGACGGCGCCCGGGGCACGCCCCAGCAGGTCGCCGACCTGCTCGACAGCCTGTACGCCCGCAGCGAACGCCCGCTGAGCGCCGAGATGGTGCAACTGGCCGTCGCCAGCGCCCTGCGCGAGGCCGCGCCCGCACGCAAGACCGCCGCCCGCCACGCCAGCGCACACGACGACCTTCCGCTGACCGAACTGGGTGACGACGCCCCTGGTGGCCCCACCCTGCACACCCGTCGCGCCGACCTGCAAGGTCGCACGCCCAACCAGGTGCTGTACCTGCAGCAGATCCTGGCCCATGACCTGACCCTGGGGATCGGCCCGGCCGGCACCGGCAAGACCTTCCTGGCCGTGGCCTGCGCCGTCGACGCGCTCGAGCGCAGCGCGGTGCAGCGCATCATCCTCACCCGCCCGGCGGTCGAGGCCGGCGAGCGCCTGGGCTTCCTGCCTGGCGACCTGACGCAAAAAGTCGATCCCTACCTGCGCCCGCTGTACGACGCGCTGTACGACCTCATGGGATTCGACCGCGTCACCAAGGCCTTCGAGAAGGGCCTCATCGAGATCGCCCCGCTGGCCTTCATGCGCGGGCGCACGCTCAACCACGCCTTCATCATCCTCGACGAGGCGCAGAACACCACGCCCGAGCAGATGAAGATGTTCCTCACCCGCATCGGCTTCGGCTCGCGCGCGGTGGTCACCGGCGACGTCAGCCAGATCGACCTGCCCCGCGGCGCCCGCTCCGGCCTGATCGAGGCCGAACGCATCCTCAAGCGGGTCAAGGGCGTGGCATTCACACGCTTTGACGCCTCCGACGTGGTGCGCCACCCGCTGGTTGCCCGCATCGTGTCGGCCTACGATGCCGACCAGGCCGGCGCCACCGAAGAAGCCGCCACCGTCCACAAGCCCTCCGCATGAAGCCCACCCTCTCCCTGAGCCTGCAATTCGCCGACAAGCGCCACAAGGACGCCCTGCCCCGCCACAAGGTGGCCCGCTGGATCAAGGCGGCGCTGAGCACCGATGCCGAGATCGCCGTGCGCCTGGTCGACGCCGAAGAGGGCCAGGCCCTGAACCGCGACTTCAGAAAGAAGGACTACGCCACCAACGTGCTGACCTTCGACTACGCGCAAGAGCCCGTGGTGATGGCCGACCTGATCATCTGCGCCCCCGTGATCGAGCAGGAGGCGCAGGAGCAGGGCAAGACGCTGGAGGCCCACTACGCCCACATGCTGGTGCACGGCACCCTGCACGCCCAGGGCTGGGACCACCTCAAGAAGAAGGAAGCCGAGGCCATGGAGGCGCGCGAGCGCGAGATCCTGGCCGGCCTGGGCTTCGCCGACCCTTACGCTGACCTTCACGCCGACTGACGAGCGCCCGCCGTCGCCCCGCCTCACAGGAACCCCGATGCAAGAAGCGCTGTATGCAGAAATGTTCGACCTGGCCCCGGTCTCCCTGTGGCTGGAGGACTTCAGCGGTGTGAAGGCCATCTTCGACCGCTGGCGCGCCGAAGGCGTGAGCGACCTGCGCGCCCACCTGCTGGCCGACCCGCGGCGCGTGGCCGAGTGCTCGCACGCCATCGCGGTGCTCAAGGTCAACCGCCGCACGCTCGACCTCTTCGGTGCCCACAGCCTGGAACACCTGGTCGCCAACCTGGGGCAGGTCTTTCGCGACGACATGTTCGACGCCCACGTCGACGAACTCATGCGCCTGTGGGACGGCCACCAGCACTTCAGCAGCCAGACGGTGAACTACACCCTGCACGGCGAGCGCATGGACATCACCCTGCGCGCCGACGTCCTGCCCGGCCACGAGGCCGACTGGTCGCGCGTGCTGGTGGCGCTGGAAGACTCGACCGATCGCAGCCGCTCCGAGCGCGCCCTGCGCCGCAGCGAGCAGCACGCCAAGGGCCTGTTCGAGCACTCGCCCGTGTCGCTGTGGCTGGAAGACTTCAGCGGCATCCGCAGCATGCTTGAGGAGCTGCGCGCGCAGGACATCACCGACTTTCGCACCTTCCTGGACGTGCACCCCGAGTTCGTGATCCGCTGCATGCAGGAAATCCGCGTGCTCAGCGTGAACCAGCAAACGCTCACGCTGTTCCGTGCGCCCGACAAGGTCGCCCTGCTGTCCAGCCTTGACAAGATCTTCCGCGACGACATGCGGCAGCACTTCGCCGAGCAGCTCATCGACCTGTGGGACAACCACCTCTTCCAGCAGCGCGAGGTCGTCAACTACGACCTGCAGGGCGAGAAGGTGCACGTGTTCCTGCAGTTCTCGGTCATGCCCGGCCACGAGGCCGACTGGGAGCAGGTGCTGGTCTCGCTCACCGACATCACCGCGCGCAAGAAGGCCGAGGCCTACCTGGAGTACCTGGGCCGCCACGATGCGCTGACCGGCCTGCGCAACCGCGCCTTCTTCAGCGAAGAGCTGCAGCGCCTGGAGCGCCGCGGCCCCTGGCCCGTGAGCATCGTGGCCGTGGACATGAACGGCCTCAAGGCCGTCAACGACGAGCTCGGCCACGCCGCTGGCGACGCCCTGCTGCGCCGAGTGGGCGAGGTGCTGCGCAAGGCGGTGGACCGGCCGGGCACGGCCTCGCGCACGGGCGGCGACGAGTTCGCGCTCATCCTGCCTGGCGTCGACTCACGCGGCGCCGAACAGGTCATCGAGCAGGTGCACGAGCTGCTGGCGCTGAACAACCAGTTCAACCCGGGCCGCCCCCTGAGCCTGTCGATGGGCCACGCCACCAGCAGCGAAGGCGAACGCCTCGAAGCCCTGGTGCACCGCGCCGACCAGCGCATGTACGACAGCAAGCGGCGCCACTACGCGCACCAGCAGAACGACCGGCGCCAGCGCTGAATCACCTAGTTTTCGACATCAAGTCTCTGCCAGGGTCACTTATTTGGCATTTCCGGTCAAGGTCACACCCATTACGGACTCAACCTTGCCCGCGCCGCGTCGAAATGCCAGACGAGACTGTGACAAGGCTGAAAATGATGCGATCGACGAAGGGCCTGATCGGCCGGCTGATGTGGATGACTGCTTTGCTGTCCGTGGCGATGATCGCCGTGGCGGTGTCGTCCTGGACGCACCTGCACGACGTGCAGACCGATGCCCGCCTGGCGGGCTCCGTGCGGGTGGCGCAATTGCAGCGCATGGCCGACCTGGAGCTCAGTGTCACCCGGGTGTCCCTGCAACTTCGTCACGGCATCCTGTCACGCACGCCAGACGAGTTGGCCCGGACCCTGGCCGACATCCAGGCCAAGCGCGTCCTCATGGACAAGATCCTGAAAGACTACGAGGCCGCCCTGATGGCGGAAGGCGACAAGGCCCGGTTCCAGAGCATCCCACCCCAGGTCGTGAAGTTCTGGGAAGTGGGCGGTGAAAACCTGGCCCTGATTCAAAGCGGCGACAAGGCCGCCGCTTTCGCCTACCTGGTGGACCGCACCATCCCCGTGCGCAACGATTTGCTCGCAGCCTTGCGTGAAAGCGTGGACTTCCAGAACCAGGCACTCCGCCAGGACATCGAACACGTGGCATCGAACGCCGGCTTCACCCTCAACCTGATCCTGGGGCTGGTGTTGGCCACCATCGTCCTGCTGGTGAGCATGTCCACCCTGCTGGCGCGCCAGCTGGCGCGGCGCCTGCGCCAGGCCCGGGCTCTCGCCGAAGACGTGCGCGACGGCGAGTTGCGCCCCAAAGCCCACCTGACCGAGCCCGGCAGCGACGAATTCGCGCCCTTGATGCAGGCGCTGAGCCACATGCAGCAAACCCTGTCCGGGATCGTCAGGGAGGTGCGCGACAACGCACAGAACGTGGCCACCGCGAGCGCCCAGATCGCCCACGGCAACCAGGACCTGTCGGAGCGCACCGAGCGGCAGGCCAGCGCCATCCAGGAAACCGCAGCGACCATGGACGAGCTCTCCGCCACCGTCCGCAACAACGCGGCCAACGCTCAAGAGGCCAACCAATTGGCACATGGCGCGACCGATGTGGCGCGCCAGGGCGGCAACGTGGTGACGCAGGTGGTCGACACCATGAAGGACATCAACGAGTCCTCGCGCAAGATCGTCGACATCATCGGCGTGATCGATGGCATCGCCTTCCAGACCAACATCCTGGCCCTCAACGCCGCCGTGGAGGCTGCACGGGCCGGTGAGCAGGGGCGTGGTTTTGCGGTGGTGGCCGGTGAGGTGCGCTTGCTGGCGCAACGCAGCGCCGAGGCCGCCCGGGAGATCAAGGCCCTCATCACCGACAGCGTCACGCGCGTGGAGCGGGGCAGCACCCTGGTCGACGATGCGGGGCTCACCATGAACGAAGTGGTCCAGGCGATCGCTCGCGTCAGCACCATCGTGGGCGAGATATCCGGCGCCAACCAGCAGCAAAGCGAAGGCGTCGCTCAAGTGGGGGTGGCTGTGTCCCAGATGGACCAGGCCACACAGCAGAACGCCGCGCTGGTGGAAGAGTCGGCGTCGGCGGCAGAAAGCCTGCGTCAGCAAGCCGATCGACTGGTCAAGGCCGTCGAAGTCTTCAAGGTCTGAACTCGCGCGCTCGCATCGCCCTCAGGTTTCGGCGGATTCGTCCGAAAACCCCCACACGTTCCTCCCGCAACGGTGCGGGGGCTTTTGGGAACACCGAGGAATCGCGATGCAACTGACCATCAAGAAGCGGCTGGCCCTGCTGGTGGGCGGCCTGATGGGCCTGCTGATCCTGTCACAGCTTCAGCTCATCCACCAGGTCAACGAAGACCGCAACACCCTGGCTTCGCTGTACAACGACCGGGTCATCCCCTTGAAGCAACTCAAGGAGGTGTCGGACGCCTACGCCGTCAACATCGTCGACACGGCCCACAAGGTCCGCGATGGCGGCATGACGCCCGAGCAGGGCGTCCAGTCGATCCAGCAGGCCCAGCGCACCATCGCCGAGCAATGGCGGGCCTACATCAGCACCACCCTGACACCCGAAGAAGCCGCCGAGGTTCGGCAGGCCGAAGCCTTGCTCAAACCCGCCGACCAGACCGCGCAGGAGCTCATCCGGCTGTTTCAGGCCGGCGACATGGCCGCCCTGAGCGCCTTCACCGCCAAGCAGCTCTACCCTGCCATCGACCCCATCGGCACGGCCGTGGCCAAGCTGATCAACATCCAGCTCAAGGAAGCCCAAGCGCATCACCAGGCCAGCAACGAGACCGCCGAACGCACGCTGTGGATCAGCCTGGTCAGCGGTGCGATCGTGCTTTGCGCCGCGCTGGCCTGCGCGATCTGGATCGTGCGCTCCATCGTGCGCCCCATCGAAGACGCGGTGCGCGTGGCCGAGGCCGTCGCCGAGGGCGACCTCAGCCAGCGCATCGAGGTGCGCAGCCAGGACGAGACCGGTCGGCTGCTGACCTCGCTGCAGCGCATGACGCAGGGCCTGTCACAGATCGTCTCCGAGGTGCGCACGGGCAGCGAGTCGATCGCCACCGGTTCCTCGCAGATCGCCATGGGCAGCTCCGACCTCTCGCAGCGCACCGAAGAGCAGGCCTCGAACCTGCAGCAGACCGCCGCCTCGATGGAAGAGCTCACCGCCACCGTCAGGCACAACGCCGACACCGCACGCGCGGCCAACCAGCTGGCCGCCAGCGCCTCCGAAGTGGCCGAGCGCGGTGGCCAGGTGGTCGGCCAGGTGGTGCAGACCATGGAGTCCATCACCGCCTCGTCGCGCAAGATCAACGACATCATCGGCGTGATCGACGGCATTGCCTTTCAGACCAACATCCTGGCGCTCAATGCCGCCGTTGAAGCGGCGCGCGCGGGCGAGCAAGGCCGCGGCTTCGCGGTGGTCGCCGGCGAGGTGCGCACCCTGGCACAACGCTCGGCCCAGGCCGCCAAGGAGATCAAGGCCCTGATCCAGGAAAGCGTCGAGCGGGTCGGCCACGGCAGCTCGCAGGTGGGTGAAGCCGGCCAGACCATGGGCGACATCGTGGTGCAGGTCAAGCGCGTGACCGACCTGATCGGCGAAATCAGCTCGGCCAGCGGTGAGCAAAGCCGCGGCATCGAACAGGTCAGCGACGCCGTGACTCAGCTCGACCAGGTCACCCAGCAGAACGCCGCCCTGGTCGAAGAAAGCGCCGCCGCCGCCGAGAGCCTCAAGCACCAGGCCGCTCACCTGAGCGAGCTGGTGGCGCGCTTTCGCCTGGGCACCGCATGAACGCGTCGAACGCCTCGATCGGCAAAGGCCGGCTGAACAGGTAGCCCTGGTAGGCGTGGCAGCCGATGCCCGCCAGGAAGGCGCGCTGGCCTTCGGTTTCGACGCCCTCAGCGATCACCGACAGCCCGAGCGTCTGGCCCAGGCTGACCACGGTGCGCGCGATGGCTGCGTCGTTGGGGTCGGTCAGCACGTCGCGCACGAAGCTCTGGTCGATCTTGAGCTGGTCCAGCGGCAGGCGCTTGAGGTAAGCCAGCGACGAGTAGCCCGTGCCGAAGTCGTCCAGAGAAAAGCCCACGCCCAGCGCCTTGAGCGCCTTCATCTTGTCGATGGTGTCCTCGACATCGCTGTGCAGCATGCTCTCGGTCAGCTCGATCTTCAGCCGCCTCGGGTCGATGCCATGGTGGTCCAGCACGGCGCCCACGCGCGCCACCGCGTCCGGCAGGCGGAACTGCTGCGCGCTCACGTTCACGGCCAGCGTCAGCGCGGCGGTGCGCGGATCGCTTGACCAGCGCATCAGCTGCGCGCAGGCCTCGCGCATCACCCAGGCGCCCAGCGGCACGATCAGGCCCGTTTGCTCGGCCAGCGGGATGAACTCGCCAGGCGGCACCATGCCGCGCTGCGGGTGCTGCCAGCGCACCAGCGCCTCGGCGCCGATCACCTGGCCATCGGAGCCGATCTGCGGCTGGTAGTGCAGCACCAGTTGCTGCGCATCGATCGCCGCGCGCAACTCGTCTTCCAGCGCGTTGCGCGCGGCCACATCGGCCTGCATCACGTGCAGCACCAGGTACAGCGTCAGCGCCGCCAGGATGTTGTTGACCCAGGTGCCGCCAGTGCGCACCTCGTCGGGCAGCGCATAGGGCGTGACGATGGCCATCTCGCCGCTGGCGAACACCACGAAGGCAGCGAAGAACAGCAGGGCCACCCCGTGGCGCAGCAGCGCCCGCTCGCCTCGAAACAGCAAGTAGGCGCAGGCGCCCAGCGACAGGTAGAAGTGGTGCGTGGCCCGCGGCACCTGGGCGCTGGGCACGTCCAGGAAGACGCAGATGGCGCCCACGGCCACGAACAAGTTGCCCAGCAGCAGCAGCGAGGCATTGCGCAGGTTGCCTTGGCGGCTCATCCCCAGGGAGGCGGCCCCCGTGGCGACCATCGCCAGGTCAAGCGCCACGATGGCCCACAGGCCCTTGAGCGAGAAGAACACCGCCCAGCCCGATGCGATCAGCATCAGCAGCACGCTGCCCAGGGCCAGCATCAGCCGCGTGCGGCGCCAGTGCTTGGCCGAGGCCCCGTGGGCAAGGAGGAACACAGGCGCGCCGCCGGGGCCAGGGCGCGCCTGTCCCGGCCGGTGCGGCACAGGCGGGGCAAACAGAGGACCGGTCTGCCACCACGTGGTGGCCAGGCTGCGCAAACGGAGGAACACCACGATGCATCCTTCGGACGTCCACGAAGGATGACACCAGAGCCCGCGGGCGCGGCCAGGGATTTCACCGGGTGCATCGGCCGGCCGAAAGGCCAGCCTGAGCGACCGCGTCGCCCGGCGCCTCTCAGGCGGTCAGGCTGCTCAGCCAGCCGCGGCTGTCGCCATGCAGGCAGCGAGGCTGCCACTTGCCCACGCGCTCGGCGATGGCGGCGATGTGGTCGGGCGTGGTGCCGCAGCAGCCACCGGCGATGTTCAAAAAGCCCGACTTGGCGAACTCCTCGACCAGCGCGCCCGTGATCTCAGGCGTTTCGTCGAAGCCGGTGTCGCTCATCGGGTTGGGCAGGCCGGCGTTGGGGTAGCAGCTGATGAAGGTGTCGCCCGCGATCTTGGCCAGCTCTTCCACATAGGGGCGCATCAGCGTGGCGCCGAGTGCGCAGTTCAGGCCGATGGCCAGCGGGTGGGCATGGCGCACCGAGTGCCAGAAAGCGCTCACCGTCTGGCCCGACAGGATGCGGCCGGAGGCGTCCGTCACCGTGCCCGAGATGATGATGGGCAGGCGCTCGCCCGTGTCCTCGAACAGCTCGTCGATGGCGAAGATGGCCGCCTTGGCGTTGAGCGTGTCGAAGATGGTCTCGACCAGGAAGAGGTCACAGCCACCGTCCATCAGGGCCTTGGCCTGCTCGTAATAGGCCTGGCGCAAGGTGTCGAAATCGACGTTGCGCGCACCCGGGTCGTTCACGTCGGGGCTGATGCTGGCCGTCTTCGGCGTGGGGCCGATGGCGCCGGCGGCAAAGCGCGGCTTGTCCGGCGTGCTGTACTTGTCGCAGGCCTCGCGGGCCATGCGGGCGGCCACCAGGTTCATCTCGGCCGCCAGCTCGGGCAGCTCGTAGTCGTCCTGCGCTACGGTGGTGGCACCGAAGGTGTTGGTCTCGATGATGTCGGCGCCAGCGGCCAGGTACTGCTCGTGGATCTCGCGGATGACCTCGGGCTTGGTCAGCTGCAGCAGCTCGTTGTTGCCCTTGAGGTCCTTGCCGTGGTCGGCGAAACGCGTGCCACGGTAGTCGGCCTCGGTCAGCTTGTAGCGCTGGATCATGGTGCCCATGGCACCGTCGAGCACCACGATGCGCTGGCGCATGATCTCGGGGAGTTGCGCTGCGCGGGTGTAGGGGCGGCGTTCGACGGGCTGGGTGGAGGTGGGCGAGCGGGCGGCAGACGTGTTCATGGGAGGGATTTTAGGCGGGCCGCCATCCCAGGTCGGTGGCGACGGCAAACAGCCCCTGCGCCGACACAATGACCCCACTTTGACGCCGGTTTGAGCGGCCTCGCGGACACGCACCTGTGGTGGTTCGGTTAGCGTGCAACGACACCCACCTGGAGACCTTGCATGAACGCCCTGCGCCCCGCCCTGCTGTCCGCCTGCCTGCTGCTGGCCACCGCGACGCCCATCGTGCACGCCACCGAGCCCCTGCAGACCGTGGCGTCGGTCGACCTCAAGCGCTTCCAGGGCCGCTGGTACCAGATCGCCTACTACCCCAACACGTTCCAGAAACAATGCGTGGGCAACACCACCGCCGACTACCGGCTGCTGATGACAGGCCACGTCGAGGTGACCAACCAATGCAGCACGGCCGACGGGTCGCTCAGCAAGGTGGTGGGCGCGGCGCGCGTCAAGCCACCCAAGTTCTTCGGCGTGCCCGTGGCCAAGGGCACCGACACGGCCAAGCTGGAGGTGCGCTTCGCGCCCAGCTTCCTGGCCTGGTTGGACGCGGTGTGGGCGCCGTACTGGGTGATTCAGTTGCCTGACGATTACCGCTACGCCGTGGTGGGCGAGCCCCGGCGCGAATTCCTGTGGATCCTGTCGCGCACGCCCACCCTGGCAGCCGCAGACCGGGCGGCCATCGAGGCGCGCCTGGTCGAACAAGGGTACGACACGAGCCGCCTGAAGGACGAGCCCCAGGACCCGGTGACGACGCGCTGAGGCAAGGCCCGTCAGGGTCGATCACGCCCGGCCACCGGTCCATCCGACTCACAGCGGCAGGTTTCCATGAGCTGTGATCGTCCGACCCGTCAATGATGTGCGGCCGGCAACGTCGGATCAACATAGCTGGCATCGATCTGCAAACCAGCTTTGCGAAACTCGTCTTCCTGCTCAGCTCGTTTCCGTCGAGCTTGCTCAAGCATCCCCGGCACCAACTCTCGCCAACGGTTTCGCTCATCCGGATCGACCATTTCCCTGAAATGCTCCTGGACCGACATCCAGGTCAATGAGAGGCCGTAGGCTCCGGGCCAACAGCGCGTGAACGTGGACACGGGCCGCGTCATGCGAGATGTCCCCACCTTCGTTCAGACCGGCACAAATGGCAAACCGCGAGAGCCCTTGTCGATCGCCATCGGCGGCACGCCGGAAAGTTTGCACACCGAGCACGTGCTCCACGGATATCGCAGCATGGGGTTGCGCCAATCCAGGTTCAGGAAATCAATCCCTGCGGGTTGGCTGTTGACTTGCGCATGACCTGCGAACCTGGCCAAAAAGTCAGCCGATGGCAAACCGTGCTCGACTGGCATCCAGGCGCCCCGCGTTGACCAAGTCAATGCCACAGATCAATTCACAAGCGGTGGGTCTTGATAGTTCTTCAAAACAGTGCCCTCACGCCCACTCAACTCCTGCTCCTTTTTTTCACGCACCTGATTCAATTGCGCCAGGATCCCAGGCAGGGTTTCCTGCCAACGATCCCTGTCGCCCGGCTCCACCAGCGATCGGGCCTCTTCTCGTCCGGTTCGAACACGAGCAGTGACAACGTAAGCACCAGGCTTGGTCGGATCGAGCAAGGTGTGCTCGCGCATGAAACTCACTTCGAGGTAAACACCGTCACGCCAAAAGCCCCACGGGGTTTGCGACTCGATGCGCATCCACTCAGCCAGCGTCGGCGTGTAGTCAACATCCAACCCCATCGAAGAAGAATGATTCATGGCGTACGCGTATCTGTCTTTGCCCGACAAGCGAGGCATGCCGCGTTCAATCGTTGATCGCCACCCGCTGTTCTTGAGCGATTGAAGAAGCGCCCAATAGCGCAGCCGAGCGTCATCATGGGCAATCAGATCCTGATCAACCAACTGCATGTTGACGTCAACCTCGGTGATGCCCTCTTCACCAAAAGATGCTGCATCCTGCGTTGCGTCCAAGGTCAAGGCCCTCTCAAGCCTCAAGCGAACGGCGTCATGCTGGATCTCGACGGTGCCCAGTCCCGGCTCACTCCACTTGGCCCGAACAAAGTCAAGCCCGGCCGGTTGCGCATCCAACTTCAACCTATAAGGATCTCGTGCTGCCAGTGACTTGGCTTGTTCGCCGAGGCGAACAGCAATTGCTCGGCCAGTCACATCCGCAGCATGTGAATCGCCTGATTGCACTGTGTTCGATGACACATCGCATCCCAAGATCAGCAGGCAAGTCACCACAATGGTGAGTTCATGAATGCCACGCCAAACAACTGGCCCAGCCCCAGCCTTCGCTCTACCTGTCGCCATTCAACGATCTCGTTGATCCACGACCCAATGCCAGATGGTTCTTCCGTAGTCGCCATCGACGCTGGGCATGATCTCGCCCTGTTTGAAGCCACGTCGGCTATTTGCCTTGGCGGGGGTTTCCCAGTCACCATCCCGTGGACAGGCCTGACCGGCCTGGCAGCTCAGGCTTTCACCCGGACTGGCCTCGCCCTCTGCATCAAGGAACTCGTGTTGCCCCTCAATCGCCTCAACCAGGTACCAACCACAAGAACGGGACTCGAAGGCATTCAATGCAACAAGAGCCGGTGCCCACCGAGGATCGCCTGCATCACTTGCCTCGAAAACACCCCAGTCGCTGATCTGCCGCTTCTTTGCCAGGGATGATGCAAAGCCCGCGATCTCCTTGCCGTTCTGCCACAGCTCATTGCGTCCAACGGCAGTGACCAGATCTCGGCCAACCTGATTGAACGTCAGACAAGGTCGCAACGCACCATCCTCGGAACCTGGCCAGCCGAACTGCAAGGCACCAAATGGGTCATCCTGCGGTACGTAAATTCCTGCAACCGGAGGATGCTCCCCTGTCTTCGCCTCGACCGCAGTGTTGACCACCAGCTTGCCCTGGGGAGCCCGTCTTGTCACCGGAGACAATGCGTCCCACTCGGAAGCAAAAGAAAAGTCATTCAGATTGCGACTGGGGGACACCGCATCATCCAACTTCGATGCGTAGGCATACAGCTGCTTCCAGCTTTCGTTGAAGCGAGACTCTTCGTCAGGGGTCATCCATAGCGAAGAATGTTCGTCCAACATCCGACCACACTGATTGGCCCCCGTCATGCCATACACGCCCTGCTCACGCCAAGCCAACAACTTGACCGTGGCCTGCTGGAAATCTTGCAGCGCAGAGCGAACATGCGTACCCCAGTTCACCGAGGCATCCCGCACACCCCAGCGCTCGTTGATCATCAGCGCATCACGCCCCTGTTGATCGGCGAGCAGCAAATCGATGTCTGCCCCCCTGATGAGGCCATCGATCAAAGACTTCAGACCTTTCAGGTATTCATCTGACGTCCAGCGAATCAACAAGGCAGCCTGACGCTTCTGCCAGAGGCTCAACTCAAACGGCAGCCCCTTGTGCAAAGGATTGCCAAAAAGGTCCGTTGGAGGCGGCGGTGGAGAACGACGAAACCAAGACATGTGAACAGCACTCAACGATTGGTGACTTGGCCCGGCAAGGCGGGCAAGCCAATGCGAGCATCTCGCAATTGTGGGTCGAAATCGGTTGAGCCCCATCCCGTATCAAAGGGCCCTCGGATGCCTTCGTGATTGATGCGCTCACGAACAGGCGTGTAGGCGATCCTTTTTGCTGGCGTCAATTTGGCCCACTCTTCGCGGGTCAACCCAGGAGGGTGTAGCTTTTCTCCATTTCCACCGCCTCGCATGAAGTAGCGGGTGGTATCGAACTCGGACCCTTTGACTTTGAAAATGATCTGATCCCAGCCACCTTCGAGATGCGCACTCAGGCCCGATGTTTCCGGCTTGACTTGGCTTGCCGCCGGCCCTCGCCATGCCTTCAACGTTTGCCCAGCTGGCACCTCCATCACAACAAACTGACTGTCTGGATTCCAGTCTGGCCACACAGCCAAGTATTTGCGCCAAGCCGATTTTGGATCGGGACTGTTGACGATCTTGACCCATACGTCTTCAGGGATCCAGCAATCTCCCATGGCCCCATTGGAAGGCGACGTGACGCGGTACAGCTTGGCCGGCCCAGTGATGGAGACAGCCTTCATGCTATGGAAAGACTTGATGTTCTGATCCGACAATTCACACCAACCATCCTCCATCTTCCGCTGAACCGCCACCTTGCCATTGCGCAGGTTCTGCTCCGACCACTCGACCGCTCGCCCCTCGCTCAGCCAAGATGGCCTGGGCTTGGTCGTTTTCATCAACGTGAGCGCTCGGGTTTCCGGCAACACGCCTCTGAAATGAACGTTTCTGGCATTGACGATGGCGCTACGCTGCAAAGCACTTTCGTAATCAAGCCGCCAGATCACCCGATTCAGCACATTCTGCACAGGGGCCAGGGCTTTCTCGATCCACTGATCGGCTTGCTTTCGCACAGACAGAACCATGTCGATGGTGGCCTGAGCGCGACGCCCCATGCTGCCGGGCAACCACGTCACCTTGTCCAGCAGCGATCGCATGACAGCAATGCCTTTGTCAAAGGCCGACAGAATCACCGCCTTGGAAACCTTGGCTTTGACCTTCCTGATTTGATCCGCCAACCACTTGAAAACGTCATCCACCTTGAGTCGACGCAAGTGGTCCTGAACCTCCTTTTTCCGCAAGAAGGTGATGACCCATGTCATCGCATCATCCACTGCCTTGATAACGTGATTGCCGCCATAACGCCGGACAAACAAGAAGAAGATCTTCAGGACGCCTTTGACCAGGCTTCCCAAGCTGGGAAAAAGGCCAATCAACGTCAGGACAAGGGCAACCCATTTCCACGTGTTGTCCTCGTCTTTGGGTGCTGTGGCAATGGCTCGGCTGTTGGCGATGATGTCGCGCACATCACAGATTTGATCGACAACCGGGATCATCGAAACAGCCGCATCGAATGCAATCTGCCCGGTTGATCTGTTGTCGTTGAAATCGCCTTGAACGGCCTCCCACAACCATTCCCACGTGTTTTTGCTATCGGGTTGCTTTTGCCCCGTTTCCCAAGCCAAGGCAGCACGGGTGTCCCGTTCGCTGGGACCTGCGGATGTTGCATTTGATTGGATTGCTGTAGACATGTGATCCTCAGCCCACGATTCGTTCAAGGTCCGGGGCGACGCATTCGTCCTCCGGTGTGCGTGGGTGATAGATCACCTTGGTCACAGGCAGCCTCTGAACGTTCTCATGTCGTGCCCGCCCCGATGAGTCCAGGGTTCCCTTGAACGGTGCGCCACCTTGAAAGTGAATCTCGTAGCTCGCTGATGGCACGGGCTCTCCGGTGTCTGGGTCTCGGTAGTCGAGTTCGATCCAATCGGTGATTTGTGCGCCATCCGACGGCATCGCCGGCAGGCTCGCCGCCTGACTCCCCCCACCCAACCAATCATGACTCGCCCCCTTCACCGTCCAACTTCCCGGACACGAGAAGGTGATGTCCCCGCCCTCGATGACGATCTGGCTCTGCCCCGCCGTCAGCGTGATGCTCTTGCTCGCCTGGATGCGCACCTCGTCCGTCGTGCTCTGCACGGTCAGGTCCTGTTCTGACCAGACCTGCTGCGAGTCGGTGTGGGCGCGCACGCTCAAGGCGGCGTTGGCGGTGATGGCCTTGATGCCACCTGCGTGGGTGTAGAGGCTGGTGGTCTGGCCGCTGACGGTGCTGACGGTGTGCGCGGCCGTGAGGTGCACGTCGCCCTGGGCGCTGACGCTGTGGTCCTGCCCGCTGAACAGGTGGATGCTGGCGGGCGTGACCCAGGTGGCCGAGGCCGGTGTGTCCAGGTGCAGCAGGGGCTTGGCGAAGCGCTCGACCGGCTCGGCCAGGTCTCGGCTGCCGGCGCGCGCCTGGCGGGTGTCCTGGCCGCCCACAGCGCCGGTGTGCTTGCCCTGCGCGGCCGGGTCCATGGCCTCGGTGTGGGTGGCCCAGGCCTGGCCGGCCTCGTGGCTGTGCAGGCCATGGGCGCCTTGCTGGCGGGCGCTTTGCGCGAGCACGTCGCCCAGTTGCTGCGCGGCCTTGAGCTGGCCCACGGCCTCGGCCGCGTCCATTTGCGTGCGGGCCACGCTGCCGCCTTGCGCAGGGCGTGCCGAGGTGCTCAGCAGCAGGCCTTCGCCAGCGCGCACCACGGCCCAGCCTTCGGTGTGGCCATAGAAGCCCTCGCCCAGCCACTGGCCGCGCTGCGCTGCGCCCGAGCCGCCGCGCGCGCTTTGCTGGATCAGGTGGCCCAGCGTGAGTTCGCTGTGGCCGGTGGCGCTGGAATGGCTGGCCAGGCGCATGCGCAACTGGCCCGTGGCGTCATCGACCACCCACTGGTTGGCGCCCTGGCCGTCCAGGTGCGGGTGGTGCCAGCCCGAGATCGTGCCGGGGTGGTTGGCGCCGGCGTCCACGCCCGCGGGCCAGGGCAGCTCGTGCGGGCCGTTGTGCAACTGGCCGACGATGAGGGGGCGGTCGATGTCACCGTCGATGAAGTCGACCAGCACCTCGGAGCCGGGGCGGGGCGTGAACAGCGCACCCCAGTCGGGGCCGGCCACGCCTTGGGCCACGCGCACCCAGGTGCCGCTGGTGGCGTCGCCGGGCGCATGGCCGGTGGAGGCGCCAGCAGGTGTGTTGGGCGCGTGGAGTGCGCCAGCCAGCGGGCGCTCGCCGCGCTGCCACGCAAACTGGATGCGCACACGGCCATCGCGGTCGGCGTGGATGGGGTCTTCGCCCTGGGTCATGACCCAGGCGGTTTGCGGGCCCGGTGCAGCAGGGGCCTCGAAGGCCGTTGGCAGGGGCAGCAGGCGCAAGCTGGCGGGCGCGGCGCTGAAGCGGTTGCGGTAGCTGCCCTGTTCGACGTCGGTGGCGCGCAGGATCTCGGCGGCTTGCGCGCCCAGGTTGTTGGCCATCTCGTGGGTGACGGCGATGGCGGCGAATCGCCGATCGGTGCCCGCGCCGTACCCGTCGTGGTCCAGCAACTCGAAGGTGGCGCCAGGGTGCAGCGCGCGCACGGCGCCGGCGGCGTCGATGCCTTGCTGTTGCAGGGCCAGGGCGTCGAGCAGGTCTTGCGTGCCGCCTTCGGCTTCGGCGGGGCTGGCGTGCAGGGCGTCGGCCACGCGGCCATTGGCGTGCTGGCGTTCGCCATGGCCCCGGTAGAACTCCAGCGGGGGCACGCCAGCGGGGCGCTCGCTCTGGGCCTGTGCGGCAACGCCAGCGAGTTGGCGCTCGTCCCAGGCACCCAGCGTGACGGCGTTGGGGCCGACGGCCTGCGAGGTGGCCCATTCGGTGAGCGTGTCCTGCGCGAAACCGCCGAACAGGTTGCCGGCGAGCTGGCCCAGCAGCGTGCCCGCCGCGCCGTGGCGGCCGGGCTGGCTGAAGCGCAAGCCACCCAGGTCAGGGCGCTCGGCGGCCTGGTCGAAGACGACGAGTTGGGGACCGGCGTCAGGCGCAGCGGTGTGGTCCAGTCGCCAGCTCCAGCCTTCGGCAGCCATCAGGCGGCAGGCAAAGGCCCAGTCGGTTTCGCGGTGCTGGGTGGTGATGGCGCGCAGCGGTCCTGCCTCGGCCACATCGAGCCTGAACGGCAGCTGTGGCCACGCCTGCAGCACCTGCGAGACGATGTCTGCGGTGGTGAGGTCCTGGAAGATGCGGGTGTCTCGGCGCAGGGCCAGCCAGCAGCTGCCGTCGCGCACGGTGAGGCGGTAGCGGCCCAGGCCGCCGTCGCTGCCCAGTTGCGCCACCGCGGCCACCCAGCCCTGCCAGGTGCGCCAGCTGCCATCGGCCTGCAGCAGGCGCAAGGCCACGCGGGTGCCCATGAGCGACTTGAGCGGCAGGCCCGCCTCGGTGCTGACGCAGTCGACCTCGGCGCGCAGGGGCTCGAGCGCGTGCAGGCTTTCGGTGAGCGTGGCGCGCTCGACGAGCAGGGTTGCGCCCGCCAAAGCCGTGTCGAGCTGCAGCAGGCGCGTGGCCTGGCTGAGCTGGACGGCGGCCAGGAGGCTCGACGCCAGAGGATTCATGACTCCACCTGAGATGTATGCTTTTGACCTGCCCTCTGCGGGGCAGCCTCGCATCATCGCTGTGAAGGCCCTGGCGGGCTGGCGCGGCACCGCCCCCCTGCTGGGGGAAAGTTGCAAGTAGTCGTAACCCACCCAACTGCCCGAACCTGTGAACCATCCCGCCGCACGCGCCGCCAGCAACCCGGAGCACCAGCTGGGCAAGCCCCTGAGCGGCTGGCGGCTGACGCTCTACACCATCATCTTCGAGGCCGACACCCGCGCCGGCCGCTGGTTCGACCAGGCCCTGCTGCTGACCATCGTGGCCAGCGTCGTCATGGTGGTGCTCGACAGCATGCCGAGCATGCACGCGGCATTCGGTGACTTCTTCGGCGTGGCCGAGTGGGTGTTCACCGCGCTGTTCACCGTCGAGTACGTGCTGCGCCTGGTGTGCGTGCAAAAGCCGCTGGTGTATGCGCGCAGCTTCTTTGGCGTCATCGACCTGCTGTCGACCCTGCCGACCTGGCTGGCGCTGTTCGTGCCCGGCCTGCACGTGCTGATCGACGTGCGGGTGCTGCGCCTGTTGCGCATGTTCCGCGTGCTCAAACTCACCGGCTACGTGGCCGAGTACACGATGCTCGCACAGGCCCTGGTGGCCAGCAAACGCAAGATCCTGGTGTTCCTGTCCTTCGTGCTGATGGTGGCGCTGCTGATGGCCACCGTGATGTACGTGGTCGAAGGGCCGGCCAACGGCTTCACCAGCATCCCCACGTCGATGTACTGGGCCATCACGACGATGACCACGGTGGGCTTCGGCGACATCACGCCCAAGACGGACCTGGGGCGCTTGATCTCGTCGATGATGATGATGCTGGGCTGGGGCGTGCTGGCCGTGCCCACCGGCATCGTGACGACGGAGATGGCGCTGCAGCGCGGCCGCCTGCCGACGCCGACCACGCGCACCTGCCAGAACTGCCTGACCGAGGGCCACAGCGCGACAGCCCGCTACTGCATGCACTGCGGGCACGCGCTGCCCGAGTACCAGCGCGATTGACGAGAGACGCTGGCCCAGGCCTCAGGCGGGTGGGTCGGCGGCCGGTGGGCGTTTGCGCACCGGCGAGAGCGCGCCGATGTCGTCGGCCTGAAAGTCGCTGTCGGAAAAGCCGTCTCGGTGGGCGCTCGTGTCCTGGCCCTGCAGCCAGGTCTGCAAGTGGCGCGCCGGCATCGGTCGGGCGAACAGGAAGCCTTGCAGCTCGTCGCAACCCAGGCGGCGCAGGATGTCGAGCTGGGGCTGCGTCTCCACGCCTTCGGCGACGACGGTGAGCCCCAGCGCATGCGACAGCTTGATGACCGCGCACACGATGGCGCGGGCGTCGTCGTCGCGGTCGACGTCCTGCACGAAGCAGCGATCGATCTTCAGCTGGGAGGCCGGCAGCTTGCTCAGGTAGGCCAGCGATGAATAGCCTGTGCCGAAGTCGTCGATGGCCAGGCTCACGCCCACCTGGGCCAGCCGCTCGAACAGCCGCAGCGAGGCTTGCGGGTCTTCCATCGCAGCCGATTCGGTGATCTCGAAGGTCAGGCGCTCGGCGGGCACGGCATGGCGTCGCAGCGAGTCCTGCACGCGCTCGACGAGGTCGCTCTGGCGCAACTGGTGCACGGACAGGTTGATGGCCACGTGCATGTCCAGGCCCGCGGCCTGCCAGATGCGCATCTGCCGGCAGGCTTCGTCGGTGACCCATTGGCCCAGGCTGCCGATGAGGCCGAAGCGCTCGGCGATCGGCACGAAGACGCCGGGGCTGACCATGCCGCGGTCGGGATGGTGCCAGCGCAGCAGGGCCTCGGCGCCGGTGACCTGGCCGGTTCGGCCGTCGATCTTGGGCTGGTAGTGCAGCTCCAGGCCGGTGCGGGTTTCGATGGCGCGGCGCAGGTCGCGTTGCAGGTCGATGACGTCCTGCGCGTCGTGCTCCATGTCCGGGTCGAAGAAGCAGTGCATGTTGCCACCGGCGCGCTTGGCGGCGAGCATGGCGGCGTCGGCACGGGCGATCAGGCGGGCGCGCGAGCCGTGGTCGGGGTAGATCACGATGCCGATGGAGCACGACAGTCGCACCTCGCGGCCAGGCAGCTGGTAAGGGCGCTGCAGGGCCTGGCGCACGCGGTCGGCCACCAGCGTGGCCGCGGCGCTGTCGGGGTCGCCGTCCATCAGCATCAGGAACTCGTCGGCGCCGACGCGGGCGATGGTGTCGGTCGAGCGCGCCAGCGTGAGCAGGCGGATGGCGACCTCGCGCAGCAGGCCGTCGCCCGCGCGGTACCCACACGAATCGTTGATGGCCTTGAAGCCGTCGAGGTCGAGGTAGAGCAGGGCCAGCCGGCGCTGGCGGGCTTCGGCGCGCAGGGCGGCGGATGCGAGCTGGTCTTCCAGCATCAGTCGGCTGGCCAGGCCGGTGAGCGGGTCGGACATGGCCGAGCGGAGCGATGGCGTCGGCTCGTCGGGGTCCAGGGCGTCCGCGTTCGGCAACTCGTCGGGCCTCGCATCGGCTGCCAAGGTGTCGGCGGATGGCTCACCCGGAACGGGCCCGCGCAGGCCCGTCAGGCGCAACAGGTGCCGAACGGCTTGCGGCAGGAACCGATGCAGCAGGGCACCCGCGACGGCCCCCAGGAGGGCCGCTCCTGCCAGCCAGATCACCTCCCCAGCCACCACGATCATGGGCTGCTGGCCTCCAGCTCGGACCAGGCCGTGGCCAGGTCGCTGGCTTCCCGGGCGCTTTCCTCGGTGGTGTCCAGGGGCATCGCGTTCGACGCCAGCGGCATGGGTGCGCCGCGCTGGCCCAGCCACTTCATCAGCGTCGGCTCGGACATCGGGCGAGCGAACAGGAAGCCCTGCAGCTCGTCGCAATGCAGCTGCGCGAGGATGTCGGCCTGGTCCTGCGTCTCGACGCCTTCGGCCACCACCTTCAGGCCCAGCGCATGCGCCAGCCGGACCACGGCTTCGACGATGGCCTGCGCGTCGAGGCTGCTGTCGAGGTCACGCACGAAGCTGCGGTCGATCTTGAGCTGGCGCGCGGGCAGGCGGCGCAGGTAGCTCAGCGACGAATAGCCGGTGCCGAAGTCGTCGATGGACAGGCGCACACCGATCTGGTCAAGCATGTCGAAGACGCGCAGCGAGGCCTCGATGTCTTCCATGGCCACCGACTCGGTGATCTCCATGAGCAGCATGCGCGCGGGCACGCGATGCCTGCGCAGGGCTTCGCGCACGCGTTGTTCAAGGTCGGGCTGGCGCAACTGGTGCACCGACAGGTTGACGGCCACGGGGATGTCCAGGCCCAGGTCGTGCCACACGCGCAGGTGGCGGCAGGCTTCGTCGATCACCCACTGACCCAGCTCGCCGATGAGACCGAAGCGCTCGGCCACGGGGATGAACTCGGCCGGGCTGACCATGCCGCGCGTCGGGTGTTGCCAGCGCAGCAAGGCCTCGACCCCGGCGAGCTCGCCCGTGGTGGCACGCAGCTTGGGCTGGAAGTGCAAGGTCAGTTCGTTGCGGGCCACGGCGTGACGCAGATCGCGCTGCATCTCGACCTGGGCGGCACCGATGCGGTCCATGCCGCGTTCGAAGAAGCAGTACACACCGCCCCCGGCTCGCCGGGCCGTGAGCATGGCGTCGTTGGAGTGGGACATCAGCTGATCGGGCGTGGCGCTGTCTGGGTAGCGCGCAACACCGATGGAGCAGCTGACCGTGATCTCCTGGTCCTGAACCAGGCAAGGATCGTGCACCGCATCCTGCAGGCGTTGGGCCAGCACGGCGGTGACGTGCTCGTCGCTCAGGCCACGGCAGGCAAGCAAGAACTCGTCGGTGTCCGAGCGCGCCAGCACATCGCCTTCGCGGATCAGGCCTTGCAATCGCAGCGACAGGGTCTGGATCAGGCCATCGCCGACGCTGTGGCCGTAGGTGCCGGTGAAGGCGTGAAAGCCATCGATGTTCAGGCGCAGCACGCTCAGGTGCAGCGCCTGGTCGCTGGTCTCGTCGATGAGCTGGCGCACCTGCTGCTCGAAGCCCGCTCGGTTGGGCAGGCCCGTGGCCGCGTCGCGCAGAGAGGCTTCCTCGAGCGCGGCCTGCGCCGCCTTGAGCGAATTGGACAGCGCCTGGTTGCGCTCGACGTTGCGTGCGTCCTGCAAGGTGCCCATGTGGGCCATGATCAGCAGGATCAGCACGGTGGCGGTGAGCACGAACTCCAGCGAGTCACCCGAGAGCTGGCCTTCGCTCAGGCAGATGGCCGCCAAAGGGATGCCGACCGCGCTGACCTGCAGGGCCAGGCCTGCCCAGATGATGGAGCCAACGAGCACCGCGATGCCCAGGTGGCGGGCCTGGTGATGCGCCTTGCCCAGCTCGGCCTGCATCAACAGCGCCCCCAGGGCACAGCCCATCAGGACCAGCAGGAAGGCCGCGCCGGAGATCCCCGGGTCCCAGCTCATGGCCGGCTGGATCAGGATGGACGAAGCGTTGACAAACACCAGCATCTGCACGCCCACGGCCACGAGCAAGGCCCCGAGCAAGCGGGTTCGCGTGCGCAGACCAGCGTGGGTCTGCATCCAGATGGCCGCCGCGGCGATCACGATGGCGGGCAACCACGAGGCGAGCACGATGTCGCGCACGTAGCCCACCTTGATGGGCAGCTGCATGGCCACCAGGCCCAGGAAGCTGGCGGCCCAGATGCCGGTGCCCACCACGAGGGCACCACCGAGCACCCAGATCAGGGCCGCGTCGCGGTCATTGGCCCGCACGCGGCGGATCACCATGCCCTGCAGGGATACGGCGTACACGGCCAGCAACCAGGCCGACGCGAGGGCCGAGCCGCTCCAGCTTGCTGCCATGAAGGTTGAAGACATGCGCGCTCCGATTTCAGTCACACACCTCGGTGTGATCGGTGTATCGGCGGGTGCGCGCAGGGGCTTGAGCTGCCGAGGTGGGTCACAGGTCGCGAAGCGTCAATGCTTCACGGAACCCACCTCGTGAAAAGCCCTTCAGTGCATGACCACGGGCTGCTGCGCCATCCCGGCGTAGCGCTCGAGGTAGGCGTCGAACTCTTCGACGCTGGGCGATGACTCGATCAGGGCTTCGACGCCTTCCTTGAAGGTCTCGGCGAGGGCCCCCTCGATGAAGATCTCCTTGCGGGCGAACTTGTCGACGATCTCGTAGCCCCCACGGGTCAAGGCTGCGCTGTGACGCACAGGCCCGTGTTCGTCGGCGGCCAGCTCGATCTGCACCACCGCGTAACTGTCCGAGTTGTAAAGCATTTGCATGGACGACACTCCAGGGTCCGTGAGACCGTCTTCCGTCATGGCTTGAGCCGGCTGGCCATTTCCATCATGACGGCTCCATCGGCCTCGTCACTCCCCGACTTGAGGGCGATGCAGCCCAGCTCAAGGCCTGACGTGTCGGAATGCACGCGATCCCCCGCGGTTCAGGGCTTGCGAAAGCTCAGCGTGACGTCGCCCAGGTGGATGCCGAACTTGCTCATCGCCGCCCGGTTGAGCACGACCTGATCGTCCAGGCGGTACATCCAGTCGTCGAACTGGAACTCGATGGGCTTGCCGTCCACGGGCACCCGCATGGTGTAGCGAAAGCGGATGGCGTTGCCCGACTGCTCGCCTTCGGCCACGCCGACGATGTCGGCCGCGCGGCCCTCGAAACGCCCGCCGCCCAGGTCCTTGAGTTGCCAGACCCGGCGCTCTTTCTCGCCATTGCTGTAGGTGAAATCCTCTTCCAGCACGCCACTGTCGCCGCTCCAGCGGCCCTGCATCGAGACCGTGAAGCGCTTGACGACGCGCCCCGAGCGGTCCGTGAACATGCCGTGCGCCTGCACGGGGCCGGAGAAGTAGCCACGGAAGTCCATGGCGGGTTTTTCAGCCTGGTAGTCAGCGGGTTGCGGGGCCGAGCCACAGGCCGACAGGCCGAGCGCCAGCGCCAGCACACCCAGGCGAGCAAGGCGGCGAAGGAGGGTCGTGGGTTGCGTCATGTCGAACTCCCAGTTGGGTTGAGACCGGATCAGGCCAGCGCCGGGTGATGGCGCCAGCGCCAGCAGGCCAGCAGGGCCAGCAGCTTGAAGAGGCAGGGCAGGCCGCCATAGACCCAGGTCAGGGCATCGAGGGCGGCGGGGTCCTGAGCGCCCGGGGTGTAGCCCAGCGCCTGCAATGCGGGCAGGGCCAGGCCGGCGGCCAGCGCCAGGTTGAGCTTGGTGGCCCATTGCCACCAGCCCGCGTAGGCGCCTTCGGCCTGACCGGTGTGCCCGGCGCGTTGCACCACCCCGGTCAGCAGCGTGCCCGGTGCGGTCAGGTCCGCCCCCAGGGCAAAGCCGCCGGCCAGGCAGATGGCGAGGTAGCCCATGCGATCGCCTTCGCCCAGGCCCAGCACGCTCACGAAGCTCAGCACGCTCAGCAGCATGCCCAGGGCCCAGGCCTTCATGGGGCCGATGCGGCCGATCAGGCGCACCCAAAGGGGCACGCCGAGCGCCGCCATCAGGAAGTACAAGCCCAGGAACAGGGGCGCGCCGTCCATCGCGCGCAGCCGGTCCTGGATGAAAAAGAGCACCAGCGTGGCCGGGATGGCGCTGGCCACACCGTTGACCAGGAACAAGGCCATGAGGCGGCGAAAACCGGCGCCCTGCCAGGGGCGGGACAGCGCGCGCCGGCCGCCCTCCACGCCCTCCCCGGCCCCGGGCAAGGCGGTGGTGGCAGCGGGCTCAGGCGCCGGCCTGGGGCCCTTGCTCAGGGCCCAGACGCCCGCCAGCAGGCCCAGGGTCAGCACGGCGCTCGTCCAGCCCATGCCCGCCTGCGTGGCCAGCACGTTGGCCAGCAGCACGCCAAAGAGCCCGAAGCCCTCTCGCCAGGCCACCAGCCGGCTGCGCTGGGCCACGTCGCCACCCAGCCGCGTGCCCCAGGCCAGGTGCAGCACGCTGGTCAGGCTGTAGGCCAGGAAGGTCAGGATCAAGGTGAGGGCGCACCAGGCCAGCAGCGGCACGGTCTGCCTGACGGGCGGGTGGAACAGCAGCACGAAGCCCAGCGCCAGGGCGATCACCGCCGCGAAGGCCACCGACAGGGCGCGCTGCGGTTGCGCCAGCCACCGATCTGCCCAGCGCCCCAGCAAAGGGTCGATGAAGGCGTCGGCCAGGCGCGTGATCAGCAGCACGGCCCCCAGGGCGGCCAAGGGCAAGCCGTAGGCTTGGGCGTGGTGCTGGGGCAGGACCACGTACAGCGGCATCGCCACGAAGGCCAGGGGCAGGCCCAGCAGGCCATAACGTGCGCTCGCCGAATGCGACAGCATGGCCGTCAACCCGGCTTGCGCAAGGTGTATTGCACAACGTTGGTGTTGCCCATGTCGAAGGCGGCCTCGCAGTAGCCCAGGTAGAACTCCCAGATGCGCTGAAAGCGCTCATCAAAGCCCAGGCGCTGGATCTTGTCCAGGTGGGCATGGAAGTCGACGCGCCAGCGGCGCAGGGTCTCGGCGTAGTCGGGCCCGAAGGCCATGGCCTTGACCACCTCCAGGCCCGCCTTGCGAGCCGCCTCGCGGAAGGCCCGATCGCAGGGCAGCAGGCCACCGGGGAAGATGTACTGCTGGATGAAGTCGGTCGATGTCACGTAGCGATCGAACAGGTCGTCGTGGATGGTGATGGTCTGCAGGCAGGCGTGGCCGCCCGGCTTGAGGCAACGGCTCAAGGTCTCGAAGTAGCTGGGCCAGTACTCCCGGCCCACGGCCTCGAACATCTCGATGGAGACGATGGCGTCGAAGGGCTCGTCGCGGATGTCGCGGTAGTCCTGCAGGCGCAGGTCGGTGCGCTCGGCCAGGCCGGCGCGCGCCATGCGGTCGCGGGCCCAGGCCAGCTGCTCGGTCGACAAGGTCACGCCGGTGACGTGGGCGCCATGCTCTGCGGCGGCGATCTCGGCCAGGCCGCCCCAGCCACAGCCGATCTCCAGCACGCGGCGCTCGCGGCCATCGGCCAGCACGCCGGCTTCGTCGAGCGCGCGCTTGACCTTGGCCCGCTGCGCATCGACCATCGGGCGCGCGTGGTCGCCTTCGAACCAGGCGCTGGAGTAGCTCATGGTGCGGTCCAGCCACAGGCGATAAAAGTCGTTGCCCAGGTCGTAATGGGCCTGGATGTTCTTGCGGCTGTTGGGCTTGGAGTTGCGGTTGAGCAGGTGGCGGATGCGGTAGGCCAGGCGCCCCCACCAGGAGCCGTAGACCGCGCCTTCGATCAGGTCGCGGTTGGCGATCAGCAGCTTGAGCAGGGCCGTCAGGTCGGGCGTGCTCCAGTGGCCGTCGATGTAGCCCTCGGCAAAGCCGATGTCGCCCGACTTGAGCACGGCCGAGCACACGCGCCAGTCGTGCAGGCGCAGACCGGCGCGCAGCACGTCCGGCTCATCCGAGCGTGCCTGCCCGAAGCGCGCCGTGCTGCCATCGGGCAGCTGGACGTCGAGCCAGCCCACGCGGATCCGCTTGAGCAAACCCAGCACCAGGCGCGCCGAGGTGGGCGCGGTGGCGGGCAGGCTCAGGTCTTCATCCGTGGACAGCGACGAAGCGGAGGTCATGCGGTTCATGGCGTGGGGGTTCCTGTTTCAGAGGAAGCAGCAGGTGATGAATGCCCGGAAAAAGCCAGGTCGGGCGCTTGAGGCTTGGAGAAAAACGGCACGCGCTTGAGCCACAGCCGCAAGGCCTGCCAGTGGATGCGTGCGACGACGCCGAAGGTCATCAGCGGCCAGCCGCGGATGGCGCGGCGCACGCTGGCCGCATCGAGCGGCACGAGTTCGCCGCCGATGGCGGTCTGGATGAGCGGGCCTTGCGCGTCGTCGTGGTCCACGCGCGCGACCAGCCGATCGGCGCTGCGCATGAAGCGAAAGCGGTAGCTGCCTTCGGTGCGGCAAAACGGCGAGACATGAAAAACCTTGTCGGCGCGCACCTCGCGGCCCCAGCCCAGCCCGTCGCCACCGAGCACGTAGCAGTGGCGCTCGCCAAAGGTGTTGTTGACCTCGGCCACCACCGCATGCAGCTCGCCGCCCGAGCGGTGCACGTACCAGAAGCTCACGGGCTTGAAGGCGTAGCCGAGCACCCGCGGGTAGGTCTGCAGCCAGACCTCGCCCTCGGCCAGGGCGTCGTCCCACAGCCCGGCCTGCCGCAGCAGGCCATCGAGCCAGGCGAGCGCGTCAGCGCCGCCCGCGCCGTGGTCGGCGTCGTGAAAGCTCAACCAGCCCCGGGCGTTGCGCCGCACCGCCTCCACGGGCTGCCTGGCCAGCGCGCGCATGGGCAGCAGCCAGAACCAGCTGCCATAGCTGAAGGCGTGGTGGCGCGGGCGCAGGCGCGTGTGGCGCACCTGCCCGAAGCCGATGAGCGGCCCAGACGCGTTCATGCAGCCAACT
This sequence comes from Burkholderiales bacterium RIFCSPHIGHO2_01_FULL_63_240, assembly GCA_001770725.1. GTDB lineage: Bacteria > Pseudomonadota > Gammaproteobacteria > Burkholderiales > Burkholderiaceae_C > Aquabacterium. The sequence goes on along the minus strand of MERU01000007.1, from coordinate 8,339 downwards.
CCGAAGCCGACGCCGACAAGACACCGTGGCCCGGTGCGCGCTGCGCCAGGCGGTCGAGCACACCCCGCGCCGCGGCCAGCCCCGACTTGAGGCCGTCTTCGTGAAAGCCATAACCCGCCCAGGCCCCGGCGAACCACAGCTGCCGATGCCCCTGCAGCGCGGGCAGCGCCTGCTGCGCATCGATGGCCGCCTGGTCGAACACCGGGTGGTCGTAGTCGATCTCGGCCAGCACCTGGCCCGCCTCGGGCTCGCGCAGCGGGTTCAGCGAAACGACCACCGGCTGTTGCCAGGGCAGGGGCTGCAGCCGGTTGATGAGGTAGTGCAGGCAGACGTGGCGCTCTTCCTGGCCGACCTCGCTGGCGCGCTCGTAGTTCCAGGCCGCCCAGGCCTTGGGGTTGCGCGGCAGCAGCCGGGTGTCGGTGTGCAGCACCGCGCGGTTGGGGTGGTAGCGGATGGCGCCCAGCACCGCGCGCTCGTCGGGCAAGGCGCCCTCGCCCAGCAGGCGCAAGGCCTGGTCGGGGTGGCAGGCGAAGACGACGGCATCGAACCGCTCCGGCCCGCGCGCGCTGTGCACCATCACCCCGGCCTGCCCGCCCTCGCCCAGCGGCATCACGCGCTCGACGGGGCAGTGCAGGCGGGCATCGGGCAGTTGCTCGACGATGCGCCGCACGTACTCGCGCGAGCCGCCCGCCACCGTGTGCCACTGCGGCCGGTTGGCCACTTGCAGCAGGCCGTGGTTGTGGCAAAAGCGGATCAGCGTGGCGATCGGGAAACGCATCATCTGCTGCACGGGGCAGGACCAGATGCACGCCACCATGGGCAGCAGGTAGCCTTCCTGGAAGGCGGCGCCAAAACCGTGGGCCGCCAGGAAGTCACCGATGGGCACCTTGAGCTCGCGCTCGTCGCCGCGCTGGGCCATGGCCGTGGTCAGGCGGTTGAAGCGCAGGATGTCGCCCAGCATGCGCCAGAAGGCCGGCGAGGCCAGGTTGCGCCGCTGCGCGAACACCGTGTCCAGCGACGAGCCGCACCACTCCAGCCCGGGCCGCAGCCCCGACAGGCCGCCGGCATCGGGCGGCACCTGCACCGAAAACGACATGTCCGACTTGGCGGTCGGCACCCCCAGCTCGGCGAACAGGCGGATCAGGTTCGGGTAGGTGCGCTCGTTGAGCACCAGAAAACCCGTGTCCACGCCATGGGTGACGGCCCGGCCACGGGCGTCGGGCAAGGTCACGTCGACCGTGTTGGCGTGGCCGCCGAAATGCGCCCCCGCCTCGAACAGGGTGACACGGCGCACGCCCGGCGCCTGCATCAGGTGGTGGGCGGCCCCGAGCCCGGTGATGCCGGACCCGACGATGGCGATGCGTTGCATGGTTGACCTCCGCGGATCAGACGCCTGTCATGGACAGGTCAGGGGCCCAGGGCCTTTTCGATGTCGCGCACCAGGGTGCGGTCATCGGGCGAGGTCATGCTGCTGTAGCTGTCGATGACCTGGCCGTCGCGGCCCACGAGGTACTTGTAGAAGTTCCACTTCGGGCGCGTGCCGGAGGCCTTGCTCAGCTCGGTGAACAGCGGGTTGGCGTTGTCGCCCCGCACGCTGCTCTTGGCGAACATGGGGAACTTCACGCCGTAGGTGTTGGTGCAGAACTCGGCGATTTCCTTGGCCGAGCCGGGCTCCTGGTTGCCGAAGTCGTTGGACGGAAAGCCCAGCACCACCAGGCCGCGGTCCTTGTACTTGGCGTGCAGGGCTTCGAGGCCCTTGAACTGGTCGGTGAAGCCGCAGTAGCTGGCGGTGTTGACCACCAGCAGCACCTTGCCGCTGTACTGGCACAGCGACTGCGGTTTTTCATCCTGCAGGCGCGGGAAGGTCTTGTTCAGCAGGGGCGGACAGGCCGGTGCCTCGCCCGCAGCCTGGGCCGCGCCGGCGAACAGCAGGCCGGCCAGGCCGCAAGCCACCAGGGCCCCACGAGAGAGTTTGTTGTTCATGTCAGCCTTTTTGTCTTGGTCAAAACAGGACGTTTGTTCTATATTAGCCGTACAGATCTTGTCACACAACGTTTTGTCCATGTCAAACTGGACTCAACAGCCTGGACAAGGCCCTCCCAGAGCATTACGCAGCAACCCCGTTTTCGGATGCACCCGCCGCCATGTCACGCGCCCTGATGATGTCCATTGCCGCCGTTGAACGCGACACCGGCCTGAGCAAGGACACGTTGCGCATCTGGGAAAAGCGCTACGGCTTCCCCCTGCCGACGCGCGACACCCAGGGCGAGCGCTGCTACCCGATGGAGCAGGTCGAGCGCCTGCGCGTGATCAAGCGGCTCCTGGACGTGGGGCATCGCCCGGGACGGGTCGTCAACCTCCCCCCCGACGACCTGCAAACCCTGGCCGACCGCAGCGCCGACGCGCAAGGGCAGCCCCCACGCGCCGGGCGCGGGCGCCAGGTCGGCCCGAGCGAGCGCGCCCCCGACGCGGCCCCCCTGCCCCCGGCCCGACTGGGGTTCGCCGCCCCGTCGCTGCCCGAGCGGTGGGTCGACGACGCCCTCGCGCGGGTCGACCAACACGACGTGGCCGGGCTCAAGCGGCTGCTGGCCCAGGCCGTGCCCACCCTGGGGCTGGCCCGTTTCATCACCGACGCCTGCGCCCCCCTGCTGCAAGCGATGGGCGAAGGCTGGCTGCGCGGGCGCTTTCAGGTGCCGCAGGAGCACTGGGTCAGCCAGTGCCTGCAGCAAAGCCTGCATGCCGCCATCCACGCCCTGCCCCCGACCGACCCCGCCCAGGCCCCCCGCGTGCTGCTGAGCACCTTCCCGGGCGAGCCGCACGCGCTCGGCCTGCTGATGGTCGAAGGCTGGCTGACGCTGCAGGGCGCCCAGGTCATCAACCTGGGTGCCCAGACCCCGACGGCCGACCTCATCGAGGCCTGCGAGCACCACCAGGCCGACGTCGTCGCGCTGAGCTTTTCGGCCTCGGCGCCGGCGCACCTGGTGCAGGAGGCGCTGCCCACCTTCCGCAGCCGGCTGCCGGCCCGGGTGGCGGTCTGGGCAGGCGGGCGCAACCCCCTGCTGGCCCGCCGGGCCCCGGCGGGGGTGCTGGTGCTAGACGACCTCAACAGCCTGAGCAGGGCCGTCCACGCGTGGCACGACGCCCGGGTGGCACCCGGAGACGGCAGCAGGGCCTGATCCCCCCTGACTGCTGGACTGTCACGTGCCTGCAAAGGGCCTGACATCCAAATCACTCATAAAAGCGTATAGCCTGTCGTGAAACGTCAGCCGGCCGCCGTGGAGCGGCCCCACCGTTCGCGCGCTGCCGCGCTCCTGGAGAAGGTCATGCTGTATCCCGAACTGTTCAAGCAACTCGAAGCCGCCCGCTGGAACATGGACCAGGACATCCCCTGGGACCAGTTCGACGCCAGCAAGTTGAGCGACGAGCAGGCCCAGACGATCAAGATGAACGCCATCACCGAGTGGGCCGCCCTGCCCGCCACGGAGATGTTCCTGCGCGACAACCGCGACGACAGCGACTTCTCGGCCTTCATGAGCGTGTGGTTCTTTGAAGAGCAGAAGCACTCGCTGGTGATGATGGAGTACCTGCGGCGCTTCCGCCCCGAACTGATGCCGACCGAGCAGGAGCTGCACGAGGTGCGCTTCGAGTTCGACCCGGCGCCGGCGCTGGAGACGCTGATGCTGCACTTTTGCGGCGAGATCCGGCTGCACCACTGGTACCGCCGCGCGGCCGAGTGGCACACCGAGCCCGTCATCAAGGCGATTTATGAAACGCTGGCGCGCGACGAGGCCCGCCATGGTGGCGCTTACCTGCGCTACATGAAGCGGGCTTTGAACCGCTTTGGCGACGAGGCGCGTGCGGCGTTCGCGAAGGTGGGGGTGCTGATGGCGAGCGCCCGGCGCACGGCGCAGGCGCTGCACCCGACGAACCTGCATGTGAACGAGAAGCTGTTTCCGCGTGACACGATCCAGTCGCGCCTGCCCAACCCGGAGTGGCTGGAGCACTGGCTGGACCGCCAGATCCAGTTCGACGCGGTGTGGGAGGGCAAGGTGGTCGAGCGCATCCTGCACAACCTGGGCTCGCTGATGGGGCGCAGCTTCGCGAGCGTTCAGGAGCTGAACCGGTTCCGCAAGGACATGATGCGGTCGGTGGAGCAGGCGGCTGGTGGTGTTGCTGCTGCTTCTTCCGAGGTGAAGACGGCTGGGGTTTGAGGCCTCTTGGCATGCGGTGGTTTTGACTTGGCCGCGTGCGCAGGGTTGAGCGCTTTGTCGTGAGAACGCGAGGCGGGGGCTGCGGCGATGTGCGGTCGGGCTTCAAGGGTGGTGGTCCCGCTTTCAGCGGGACCACCACCCAGGCGCCCGCCCGCACACCGCCTTCGCCCCTTTTCGCCTCGCTGGTGGCGTGCGACGGTTTTGTTCGTGCGCGGGTTGGGTGGCTTGATCGGGGCGCTGCCTGGCCTGCGATGGGTTTTGGGTGACTTGCCGAGCTTTTTGGGTGGTGCGCCGAGTCATTTGGGTGGCGCGCGGAGCTCTGAGGGCGGCGGGCCGGGTGTTTTGCTCGGGGCGCGGGGCTTTTTGCTCGGCTGGCAGAGTTCGAAGCTCGGCGGATGCACCTCGGTGGGGCGCCAGCGGGCGCTGGAGCTCGGCGTTTGTCTGAAATTACTCGGATCGTGTCCGGAAAAGACTGGCGCGTGGGTCAAAGAGCTCGGGTGAGGGGTGTCTTGACCCTGTCTCTGCGTGCGAGCACCAAGACAGACGCAGAGCGATCTCGTGCCCGACCTTCCAATGTGTCTGGGTGACGAGGCGAAGCTGTCTTGATTGTCATGAGAACGTCTGCTTGAAGGCCTGCCGCCTTGAAGTAGTTGGCAACGAACAGGGCTCGCTTTCTTGCCAAGTCAAAGCTCCTGAACTCGACTTCATTCATGTCCACGTAGCCCGTGACTTCAACCGAAATCACTTCATGAGCGGCCTTCAGCCGGGAAAGCAGCTCTTCAAGTTTTTGGAAGGCCAAATCAGGTGGGTAACTTTCAAGCAGATCAAAAAACACGTCTGCTTCATAAGCCACCATTTCTGTGACGGCCCCCGGTAAGTGAGCTGTCAGTTGCAGCCGAGATGGCTGCGGTGGAGGCAAAGAGTTCAACCTCTCCTTTGCCTCCGCATATGCGTCAATGATCGACACACACCGCTCTGCGATGGCACGGAGATCAGCGGCACTCGTCAACCTTTGGATGTTCTGGCTTGAACAGGCGTGATTCGGTGGAGTTTGCTGACACCCAGCGAAGGAGAGCGACATCGCGAGGATGACGGTGGCTGTAAGCCTCATCTGGAAAGCCTCACGCGCAAATCACACCGTTACCGGCCTGCAGGATGGCCGGTGCGTTGCCCCGCGACTCGAGGAACTTTTGCAGATAGAAGTGCGCAAATTTCTTCGAATTCAGCTTTCGACGAAAGCATGGATTGAACGATGGACAGCTTCCCTCCTGCGTGATGGATGTGCAGAAAGCGCTGTCGCTGAACCTCTTGCAGCTGAAGAGACTTGATGCTGCCAAACGGAACATCAACTTCCAGGTTGCTGATCCCGCTTTTGGGCGCGCGAATCGAAGTTGCTGAGATGGTGATGTGGCGCTCGCTCTTGAAAGACATGATGAACACCAACACGCCCATGGCCACAAAAAGCATGGATACCGCGAACAGTGACCAATGAAGTACCTGGGCCCCACCCGGCGACAACTCAATCAGGTGCTTGATGATCAGCCCACGCGGGGGCTGGTGGGCCTTGAACCAAAACATCCAGGCGCAGAGGCCAAATAGAACCACGCACGCGGGGCCAAGCCACCACTTTTGTTTGTAGGGATAGGTTTTTCGGTTCACAGACATGATTTTTCAGTGATCGTGGGGTGTGCGACCAACGCCCGGGGCGCTGGCCGGCGGCATGGGGTCAATGGCTGGAGAGGTCAATCTTTGACATGGGCACCGCGCTCTCCATGACGATGCGAAACGCCACACCGGGGTCGATCGCCTCCTTGCCGGCGTACACAGCCTCCTGGACAGCGAGGCCGAAGAGCAGCGGCCAGTGGGCGGGATCGGGGCAAAGGAGCTTCACCGTGGGGAAGAGATGCGGCCAGAGGGCCTTCAGGTAACTCGCGGGCAGGTCGCCGGCGTTTTTGCCATCGGGCATGCGGGGCACGCCGAATTGGTCGGAACCCAGCACCGTCGACGTGTGCTGGAAGATCTCGTTGAGGTCCGGGAACTCGCTCGCGCCCGCGTGCTGGGCAGCGCCGCCCACCACGCTCCAGACGGAATGCTGATCGCCGGCGAGCAGGTTGTTCAAGGGGTCGCCGAAGTAGTACCGCTTGCCGTCCTCGGTGCCCACGACGTGGAACGGCGAATCGGGCGGCAAGCCCTTGATCAACGCCTGTGCGCGGAGGCTGGCTTGGCAGGCATAGCCGGCCAAAGCGCCCAGCGCGACGAGGAGGGACTCGATGTGCACACCCTTGGCGTCCTTCAGGCCAACGAGCACGCGCTGAAAAACCTCTTTGGCACCCACCTTGGCACCGACGAAAGGGTCTTCTTTGCTGCGCGCCCGGACGGCATCCACGAGCGCTGCGGCCGCGGGGTCAGGGTGGGATGGCGGCTGGACTGGTTTCTTTGATCCGAACAGGTTTCCGAACATGCTCAACTCCCTTTTGGTTTGTGATTATTTATCAGGTCAGTGTGACAGAAGCCCAAGTCAACCAGCGCCGGAGCACGAAGTGCGGAGGGTACCGACATGGGCCATGAGAATGCCGCAGGCATGGCCCATGTTGGCGTCCGATTGACCGCACAGTTAGGCTTGGGCTTGAAGGAACATTCATTGAGGTTGAGAATAAAAGCGTTTAGCCAAACTCTTTAATAAGACATTTTCTCGCGGATCTTGACGAATTCGTCAAAGAGCGTGTCTAGCTTGCCCTCAAGCATTGAAAGTGTATTTGCCAAAGGTGCACTGTTCCCGCTAGAAATTTTTGGAAGAATAGTTTGAGGTGTCAGGTTGCCTTGCGCCACCACTCCATCAACGAGTACAGATAGACCGAAGAATGAGCCAGACAGGCTGGTGATTAGGTCGACCAGTTCTCCGGGGGCATGTCTATAGATCTCTCGGTCGTAGAGTGATTCATATCTTCGCTCTATTGCGGCGGCATTTTTTGTTAGAGCAAGTACAGGCCGACCGCCTTCTGTCAGCATGAGCTTCACAGAGCGGACTCGGCCCCGCAAGTCATTGATAACTGCAAGCGCATGGTGGATGCAGCGAATGGCATCTTGATCGTGTTCATTTTTTGCTTGGCGATCAGCAATTGTGAGAGCCACAACAACAGCAATCAGCGCACCAATTCCAGGTACCCAACTGCCCAGCATAGATAGGAAGTCAATCCAGTTTTTGCCGTTAGCTTGGCCGAGGAAGCTGGCGCCGAAAGATATGCCCAAGGCAAAACAGGTAACTCCGGCGAGGACCACGCCAATTGCGTAGGTCTCTTTTTCAGTCGTCATATGCGAGGCCTAACGCCCAGGTTAACCGGCGCCGGAGCGCGTAGCGCGCAGGGTACCAACACTGGCCATAAAAATGCCGAAGGCATGGCCAGTGTTGGCGTCCGAGTTGAACCTACAGTTAGGCTGGGGCGCGTAGGCAGGGGGTATCAAGTTCACTCAAATGGCGTTAGGTTCAAGTGACCACAAAAGTCGGGAGAGCGCCCTTGTCACGAGGGGCACTGAACTCATTTCACGAAGGTTTTTATAATGTCCCAAAGGAGACCGAATACCAGCGCCGCAGCGAATCCGTAAAGCAGTGATGAGGCTGCGATTTCAATTGCGGCCTTCTCGTTGCCAGTTGTTGCGACAAAATATGCGCGAATAGAAAATCCCAACACCCAGACCAAGCCGGCACCTTGAATCCAACACATTCCGCCGGCCGTTCCATTTCCGTTGACACTTAAAACTGAAGTGCAACTCACGATGAGAACGTTCAATACTGTGATGAAGATGATCTTGGCCGCAGTAGGTGCTCTCAATTGGATATCCTGTTCGTGATGGGCTTTTGTTGTGATGCAGATCTGTTTACTGATTAGCACGGAATCAAAGCCTAACTACAAATAGACCAACCCGCGTTTATGAGCCATCTTGGTCTAAACAGCCAAAGCTCCCACAGCGGGCAACCCACAAGTGCTTGTTTCGCATCAACTTTGCCCTCCATGAGTGTTTTGGTGCAATTGTTTTAGACAGGGCGGTCTCAAATCTGAAGTGCAACACCTTGCCCCTCCGGTAAGGTGTGACGATGACTAGAAGATTCCAACAGATGCAAGCCGAAGA
>MERU01000006.1 GCA_001770725.1 Burkholderiales bacterium RIFCSPHIGHO2_01_FULL_63_240 | reverse complement strand
GTCGGTCACCCGCGCCTGGCGCCTGGTCAAGTTCATCGACAACGGCATGCTGACCATGACCAAGTGCAACAAGTGCGGTGGCCACTTCGTCACCCACCCCCACGAAATCGCCCGCCACTTCACCTGCGGCCTGTGCAACCCCCCGGCACGCGCCGGCAAGGGCAAGGCCGCCGGCTCGCTGCAGCTGCACTGAGCCGCACAGAATTTCATCCAAGGGCCTCAAGTTCCTGCGGCGGCTGTCGATACCTCTCATGAACGTCTTTTTTGGAAGGAAGGCGTTCTTGCTTGTCTCCTCCTGGCACGAGAACCCGTGCTTTCAAAGCGGACCCTGATCGGGTCCGCCTTTTTTTGCGCTGCCGACCATGCCCGACACGGATTCCACCTGCTGGAAGCTGAGCCGAAATAGCGGTGTCTGTGCGGCGTTGTTCACGGGTTCTCGCGCAGGCCAGGCAGGACAAGATGACACCATGACCCGAAACAGCACCTGAGCGAGCCCACATGTTCGTCGCAATCGGCTACATCCTCTGCCTTGGCTGCATCTTTGGCGCCTATGCCATTCACGGCGGCAACATGAGCGTGATCATCCACGCCATGCCGACCGAAATGATGGCCATCGGTGGTGGCGCCATTGGCGCCTTCCTGGTGAACAACCAGCCCAAGACCGTCAAGGCGGTGCTGGCCCAGTTCGGCCCGCTGTTCAAGGGCTCCAAGTACACGAAAGAGCGGTACCTGGAGCTCATGGCGATGATGTTCGAGATCCTGCAGAAGGTGCGCAAGGAAGGCCTGATGTCCATCGAAAAGGACGTCGAGGACCCGCACAACTCGGCTCTGTTCAAGAAGTACCCCACGATGGGCCACGACCACCACGTCGTCGAGTTCATCACCGACTACCTGCGCATGATGGTCTCGGGCAACCTCAACGCCCACGAGATCGAGACCCTCATGGACAACGAGATCGACACCCACCACCACGAAGGCCATGGCGCCGTGGCGGCGGTGGCCCGCCTGGCCGGCGCCCTGCCCGCCTTCGGCATCGTGGCCGCCGTGCTGGGCGTGGTCAACACCATGGGCTCGGTGGGCCAGCCGCCCGCCGTGCTGGGCGGCATGATCGGCTCGGCGCTGGTCGGCACCTTCCTGGGCATCTTGCTGGCCTACGGTGTGGTCGAACCCCTGGGCGGCCTGATGGAGCAAAAGCTCGACGAAGGCACCAAGGAGTTCCAGGTCGTCAAGACCGTGCTGCTGGCCTCGATGCAGGGCTACGCACCGCAGGTGGCCATCGAGTTCGGTCGCAAGGTGCTGTACTCGACCGAGCGGCCGACCTTCGCGGAGCTCGAAGCTCACGTGAAGAAGAAGTGAGCCGGCGCCTGAGCCCGCCCACACAAGGAACCCGACATGGCCGGTGATTCGAAGAAGGTCCAGCCGATCATCATCAAGCGCATCAAGAAGGGCGGCCATGCCGCTCACGGTGGCGCGTGGAAGATCGCCTACGCCGACTTCGTGACCGCCATGATGGCCTTCTTCCTGCTGATGTGGCTGCTCGGCTCGACCACCGAGGGTGACAAGAAGGGCATCGCCGACTACTTCAACAGCCCGCTCAAGATCGCCATGTTCGGCGGCTCCGGTGCCGGCGACGCCACCTCGGTCGTCAAGGGCGGCGGCAACAACCTGGCCGAATCGACTGGCCAGATCAAGAAGGGCATGTCCGAGACCGCCGACGAAAAGCGCCGCAAGAAGGCCATGAAGATGGAGCAGGCGCGCGCCGAGGCCGAGCGCCTGAAAGCGCTCAAGCAGAAGGTCGAGGAAGTCATCGCCAACGACGAGCGCCTGTCCAAGTACAAGAGCCAGATCCAGCTCGACATGACGGCCGAAGGCCTGCGCATCCAGATCGTGGACGACCAGCAGCGGCCGATGTTCGCCAGCGGCGACGCGCAGGTGCAGGGCTACATGCGCGACATCCTCAGAGCCATTGGCGGGGTGCTCGACGAGGTGCCCAACCGCCTGACCATCGAAGGCCACACCGACGCCAAGCCCTTCAGCGCCGGCGAAATCGGCTACAGCAACTGGGAGCTCTCGGCCGACCGGGCCAACGCCTCCAGGCGCGAGCTCATCGCCGGAGGCCTCAGTGGCAGCAAGGTCTTGCGCGTGCAGGGCCTGGCTGCGAGCATGCTGTTCGAAAAAGGCAACCCCGAGAGCCCCCTGAACCGCCGAATCAGCGTCATCGTGATGAATCGAGAGGCCGAGGATCGCTTCTTCCAGGCCGCCAAGATCGAAGCGATCGACGCCACAGATGACGAGGCATTGACCGGCGAAGAAGAGCCGGCGCCCGACATCAAACCCTCAAGGCCCAGCCTCACGGGCCGATAACCCTGTGTACCCGAGGGCACCCGAAAACAGCCCGCGTTTGATAAAGGACGAGTCATGAGCAACCCCGCGGATCTGAAATTTCTCATCGTGGACGACTTTTCCACCATGCGCCGGATCGTCCGGGGCCTGCTCAAGGAAAGCGGCTACAACAACGCCGAAGAAGCCGAGGACGGCGCTGTCGCCCTGAACATGCTCAAGAACGGCAAGTTCGATTTCGTGGTCAGCGACATCAACATGCCCAACATGAACGGCTTCGAGCTGCTCAAGGCCATCAAGGCCGACGACAGCCTCAAGCACCTGCCTGTGCTGATGGTGACCGCCGAGGCGCGCAAGGAAGACATCGTGCTGGCCGCGCAGACCGGCGCCGCCGGCTACATCGTCAAGCCCTTCACCAAGGCCACCTTGGAAGAGAAGGTCCAGAAGATCATGCAGAAACTGGCCACCACGGCCTGAACACAGGGAGCACGCCATGAAGGTGGACTTGCCGGACAACATGGCGATGCCCGCGGCCTCGCCCGAGATCTTCCAGCAGCTTGGCACCCTGACCCGCCAGCTGCACGACACGCTCAACATGCTGGGCGTGCTGCCTGGCCTGAAGAACACCGTCGATGACCTGCCCGATGCGCGCAGTCGCTTGAGCTACATCGCCACCAAGACGGCCGATGCCGCCGAAAAGGTGCTCAACCTGGTGGACACAGCCAAGTCGGACCAGGAACACATCGCCGCGGAGACCCGCAAGCTCGCCGCGCTGATCACCGCCGACCCGGTCAAGGCCGTGGCCAGCGGCGCGGTGTTCAACTTCGTGCAGGACGTCGAGACCGTGACCAAGCGCGTCGATGGCCACCTCACCGACATCATGATGGCGCAGGACTTCCATGACCTGACCGGCCAGGTGGTGGCCAAGGTGGTGACCCTGGCCAACGACCTGGAAAACCAACTGGTCAAGCTGCTGGTGCAGGCCGCCCCGCCGGAGCAGGCCCAGAAGGTGGAGGCTGCGCTGACCGCGCACCACCACACAGCCGAACCGGTGCTCGAAGGCCCTGTCGTCAACGCCGAAGGCCGATCCGACGTGGTGGCCAACCAGAGCGAGGTCGACGACCTGCTGGCCAGCCTGGGCTTCTGAAGCAACCCGGCCCGCCCGAAAGAACAAGCCAGGCCCGGTGCCTGGCTTTTTTCATGCTTGCGCCATGGCCTCGCGCACCGCGCTGACCTGCCGGCGCGACACCGCCAGCCACTCCTGCGTGGGCAGCACCTGCACGGCCCAGGCCTCGCCGCCATCGGGGTCGTCGGCGCGGCGCTCCAGCGCCTTCATGGCCAGGCGCGAGACCAGCGCGTTGCGGTGCACACGGATGAAGCGCGAGCCCACGCGGCCCTCCAACTCGGTCAGCGAATCGTCGATCAGGCGGCTGTCGTGCAGGGTGCGCACCAGCACCTGCTTTTGCTCGGCCCTGAAATACAGCACCTCGGCCAGCGGGATGCGCTCGACGCGGCCGCGCTCCTGCACCACCAGCACCTCGGTGTCGTCCAGCACCGGCTCGGCTGCGGGCAGCAGCGCCGCGCGCAGCTTGCGCACCCGCTCCAGTGAGGCGTCGAGGCGCTCCAGGCGCACCGGCTTGGTCAGGTAGTCGGCCGCAGCCAGGTCGAACGCCCGCAGCGCGTGCTCGGCGTGGGCCGTGACGAACACCACCGAGGGAGGGCGGCGCAGGTCGCGCAAGCGGGCGGCCAGCACCATGCCGTCGAGCCCCGGCATCTGGATGTCGAGCACGACGAGGTCGGGCGAGCGGCCCGCCTGATCCTGCTCCTGCAGCCACATCAAGGCGCTGACCGACTCGCCGAACTCACCCACCACCTCACAGGGTGTGGCACTTTGGCCCAGCAGGGTGCGGATGCGCATGCGGGCCAGCGGTTCGTCATCGACGATGGCGACTTTCAGGGGCATGTTGGGTGCGTTCATGCGGCGGGAACTCCTCGGGACGACGCGGGCAGGGGCACGGCCAGGCGCACCACGTAGATCGGCGGCTGGGCGCCCTCGCCTTTTTGCAGCCCCGCCTCGAAATCGGCCTCGACGTCGTGCATGAGTTTGAGCCGCTGGCGCACGTTGCGCAGGGCGATGCCATGGCCGGCCGTGGCCGCCGTGGGCCCCTGCGTGGGCACCGAATTGCTCACGGTGAGCACCGCCTGGCCGGCCTGCGCCCGGGTGCGCACCACGATCCAGCCGCCCAGCGGGTTGGCCTCGATGCCGTGGCGCACGGCGTTTTCCACCAACGGCTGCAGGACCAGGGCAGGCACCTCCGCACCGGAGACGGTGTCGTCGAGTTCCCAGCGCACGGTGATGCGCTCGCCAAAACGCAGTTGCTCGATGCTCAGGTAGCGCCGGGCCAGCTCCACCTCGTCGGCCAGCGTGCTGCGCAGCGAGGGCGAGGACAGCGCCTGGCGAAACAACTCGGCCAGGTCTTCGAGCACCGACTCGGCGCGCTGCGGATCGATCTGCACCAGGGCGATCGCCGTGTTGAGCGTGTTGAACAGGAAATGCGGCCGGATGCGCGCCTGCAGCTCGGCCAGGCGCGCGGCGGCATGGGCTGGCAACTGGCTGTGGGCGCGCTGCTTGAGCCAGGCCAGCGTTGCGCCGGCCAGGGCCGCCCCCGTCAACAGGGGTGGCACGAAGCTCCAGTCCAGGCCCATGGGCAGGCCGGTGACCCACTGCTCCAGCCAGCGCGCCTGCCAGTGCGCCAGCCCCCCGACCAGGGCGCCCAGGCTGCCGGCCCCCAGCCACTGGCCCCACTCGGGCGCCCGGCCCAGCACCTTGCGCGCGCTGCAGGCCACCACCAGCCAAAGCAGGCTGGCCGGCAGCGACACCATCGCGGACTGGGCCCAGCGGTCGAGCGCGTCCACCGGGCCCGCCGCCGCGAAACCCACCCCCAGTCCCACCACGGCCTGCACGCCCAGCACCACACGCAACACCACACCCACGTGGCAGACGTCAAAGGGCGACGGCGCGGCTGGCGCCTTCACGGCCTGCCCTGCGCCCGCCGCGGCATCGCCCTGGGGCAGTGCGAACTGGGTCGAGACCGCCCACGCCGGGGTGGACGGGGGCTGCGTGGAGGCGACAGGGTCTTTAGAATCCATGGTTTGCACATTTTGCGTGAAGCCAGCCCCTCGGCGGCCACCCCCCTGCGAGCACCGCCATGAGCACCAACCAACTCGACAAGAAGTCCCAGGCCTGGTCGGCCCTGTTTTCCGAGCCCATGAGCGAGCTGGTCAAGCGCTACACGGCCAGCGTGTTCTTCGACAAGCGCCTGTGGAAGGCCGACATCCAGGGCTCGCTGGCCCACGCCGACATGCTCTGCGCCCAGGGCCTGATCTCGGCCGACGACCTGGCCGCCATCCAGAAGGGCATGGCGCAAATCACGCAAGAGATCGAATCCGGCGCCTTCGAATGGAAGCTCGACCTCGAAGACGTGCACCTGAACATCGAGGCACGCCTGACCCAGCTGGTCGGCGACGCCGGCAAGCGCCTGCACACCGGCCGCTCGCGCAACGACCAGGTCGCCACCGACGTGCGCCTGTGGCTGCGTGGCGAGGTCGATGAAATCGGCGTGTTGCTGACCGAGCTGCAAAAGGCCCTGGTCGACGTGGCCGAGCAAAACGCCGACGTCATCCTGCCTGGCTTCACCCACCTGCAGGTGGCCCAGCCTGTGGCCTTCGGTCACCACCTGCTGGCCTATGTCGAGATGTTCGCGCGCGACGCCGAGCGCATGGTCGACCTGCGTCGCCGCATCAACCGCCTGCCCTTGGGCTCGGCTGCGCTGGCCGGCACCAGCTACCCGCTCGACCGCGAGCGCGTGGCCCGCACACTGGGCTTCGAAGGCGTCAGCCAGAACAGCCTGGACGCTGTGAGCGATCGCGACTTCGCCATCGAGTTCACCGCGGCCGCGTCGCTCTTGATGGTGCACGTCTCGCGCCTGAGCGAAGAGCTCATCCTGTGGATGAGCCAGAGCTTCGGCTTCATCGACCTGGCCGACCGTTTCTGCACCGGCTCGTCGATCATGCCGCAGAAGAAGAACCCCGACGTGCCCGAGCTGGCGCGCGGCAAGACCGGCCGCGTGGTCGGCCACCTGATGGGCCTGATCACCCTGATGAAGGGCCAGCCCCTGGCCTACAACAAGGACAACCAGGAAGACAAGGAACCGCTGTTCGACACGGTCGACACCCTGAAGGACACGCTGCGCATCTTCGCGGAGATGGCCGCCGGCATCACCGTCAAGCCCGAAGCGATGGAGCGCGCCGCCAAGAAGGGCTACGCCACCGCCACCGACCTGGCCGACTACCTGGTGAAAAAGGGCCTGCCCTTCCGCGATGCGCACGAGGTGGTGGCGCATGCCGTCAAGGACGCCATCGCCGCCGGCGTGGACCTGTCGGAGTTGTCGCTGGACCAGCTCAAGGCCTACAACCCCGCCATCGAGCAGGATGTGTTCGAGGTGCTGAGCCTGCGTGGCTCGCTCAACGCCCGCAACCTGCTGGGCGGCACCGCCCCCACCCAGGTGCGCGCCCAGGTGGCCCGCCACCGCGCCCGCCTGGCCTGATCGCCCAACGATCCCGCGCCACCTTGAGGCACCGCAAGGTGCCGGTGCCGCGTGGCCGCTAACCTCGCGGCCATGCCTGAAGTCGCCACCGCCCCGACCACGTCCTCCGAGCCAGCCGCTGCGCCCCACACCACCCCGGTGGCGCCCGAGTTGGCCTGGTCCGACGCCCTGAGCCTGTCCATGCCCGTCATGGACCAGACCCACGTCGAGTTCATCGACTTGCTGGCCACCGTCCAACAGGCCCAAGACGCCGAACTGGTCTCGCGCTGGCAGGCCCTGGTCGAACACACCGAAGCGCACTTTGCCCAGGAAGACCGCTGGATGCTGGCCACCGGCTTCGCGCCTGGCAGTTGCCACCTCACGCAGCACGCCGTGGTGCTCAAGGTGCTGAAAGAAGGGCTGGAGCTCGGCCAGCAAGGCCAGTTGCAACCCATCCGCCAGATGGCACATGAGCTGACGATCTGGTTCCCGCACCACGCCCAGACCATGGATTCGGGCCTGGCCCTGCACCTCAAGAGCGTGGGCTACGACCCGCTCACAGGCGAAGTCAGCCAACCAGACGCCTTGCCCGCCCAAGCCATCAGTGGCTGCGGTGGCTCCTGCAGCACCGACGCCGCAGACGTCGGCGCCCCGTCGAACGAACAGAAAAAAGCCGCCTGAAAAAGGCGGCCGCTCCCGGTCATCATCGAAGAAGAAAGGGAGACGCGGCACGGGCATCGGGCCCGGCCATCACCCGACGGGTTCAGGCGGTCGCCGCCAGCCGGTCGCGGATGGCCTGCTCGATGCCTGCCGCGTCCAGCCCGCACAGGCTCAGCAGCTTGGCCGGGTCACCGTGCTCGATGAACTGATCCGGCAGGCCCAGCATCAGCACAGGCTTGGCGATGCCCGCCGCCGCCAGCGCCTCGGCCACGGCCGAGCCCGCGCCACCCTGCACACAGCCTTCTTCCACCGTCACGATCAGGTCGTTGGCTTCAGCCAGTTGCTTGACCAGGTCCACATCCAGCGGCTTGATGAAGCGCATGTTGGCCACGGTGGCGTCCAGCGCCTCGCCCGCCTTCAAAGCCGGATACAGCAAGGTGCCGAACGCCAGGATGGCCACGCGCTGGCCCGCCGGTTGAGCGTAAGAAGCCTGGCGTCGCACCTCGCCCTTGCCCCAGGGCATGGCCTCGAGGTCGGTCGGCACCGGCACGCCTGCGCCCGAGCCGCGCGGGTAGCGCACGGCCACCGGGTGGTTCTGCGCGTAAGCGGCGCTCAGGGCCTGGCGGGTCTCGGCCTCGTCGGCCGGGGCCAGCAGGCTCATGTTCGGGATGCAGCGCACGAAGGCGATGTCGAAGGCACCCATGTGCGTGGCGCCATCGGCCCCCACGATGCCCGCGCGGTCCAGCGCGAACACCACCGGCAGGTTCTGGATGGCCACGTCGTGGATGAGCTGGTCGTAGGCGCGCTGCAGGAAGGTCGAGTAGATGGCGACCACGGGCTTGAGACCCTCGCAGGCCAGACCGGCCGCGAAGGTCACGGCGTGCTGCTCGGCGATGCCGACGTCGAAGTAGCGGCCGGGGTACTTCTGGTGGAACTCGACCATGCCCGAGCCTTCGCGCATGGCGGGCGTGATGCCAACTAGGCGAGGGTCGCTTGCTGCCATGTCGCACAACCACTGCCCGAACACCTGCGTGAAGGTGGGCTTGGGCGGCGTGTCGGACGCAACGGGCTTTTTCAGGCCCACGGCCGGGTCGAACTTGCCGGGCCCGTGGTAGGCGATGGGGTCGGCTTCGGCCAGCTTGTAGCCATAGCCCTTCTTGGTGACCACGTGCAGGAACTGCGGGCCTTCGAGGTCGCGCAGGTTCTCCAGCGTGGGGATCAGGCTGTCGAGGTCGTGGCCGTCGATGGGGCCGACGTAGTTGAAGCCGAACTCCTCGAAGATGGTGGCCGGCACGACCAGGCCCTTGGCGTGCTCTTCGAGCTTCTTGGCCAGCTCGAAGAGCGGCGGCGCGTTGCGCAGCACCTGCTTGGCGCTTTCGCGCGCGGCCATGTAGAAGCGGCCGGACATCAGGCGTGCCAGGTAGCGGTTGAGCGCCCCCACCGGCGGCGAGATCGACATGTCGTTGTCGTTGAGCACCACCAGCAGGTTGGGCATCTTGCCGGCGTGCGGCACGCCCGCGTTGTTCAGCGCCTCAAAAGCCATGCCGGCGGTCATGGCGCCGTCGCCGATGATGGCCACCGCGTGGCGCGACTCGCCGCGGATCTGTGCGCCCTGCGCCATGCCCAGCGCCGCCGAGATGGAGGTCGACGAGTGGGCCGT
The DNA here is from genome assembly GCA_001770725.1 of Burkholderiales bacterium RIFCSPHIGHO2_01_FULL_63_240. Taxonomy (GTDB): domain Bacteria; phylum Pseudomonadota; class Gammaproteobacteria; order Burkholderiales; family Burkholderiaceae_C; genus Aquabacterium. The sequence continues at coordinate 465,534 of MERU01000006.1, read as the reverse complement.
GCCAAAGGTGTCGTACTCGCTCTCGTCGCGGCGCGGGAAGCCGCTCATGCCGCCGAACTGGCGCAACGTGGGCATGCGGTCGCGGCGGCCGGTCAGGATCTTGTGCGGGTAGGTCTGGTGACCCACGTCCCAGACCAGGCGGTCGTGCGGCGTGTTGAAGACGTGGTGCAGCGCGATGGTGAGCTCGACCGTGCCCAGGTTGGACGACAGGTGCCCGCCGGTGCGCGCCACGCTCTCGAGCAGGTAGGACCGCAGCTCGGTCGCGAGCTGTTTGAGCTCCGTCCGCGACAGGTGCCGCAGGTCCGCGGGCGAGTCGACGCGCGACAGCAGGGGGTAGGTCATGTTGCTCATCCTGGTGGGGATTTGTTCTGGTTCAGTGGTCGCGGTGGACGATGCGGTGCGCCAGGGCGGCCAGGGCCCCGGTGGCTTGGGTCGACAGGCCGCTGCGGGCCAACGCCGCCAGGGACTGGGCCAGCAATTCATCGGCCTCGCGGCGGGCCCCGTCCAGGCCCAGCAGGCTCACGTAGGTGGGCTTGTTGGCGTCGGCGTCCTTGCCGGCGGTCTTGCCCAGGGTGCCTGAGGGCTGGGTGGCGTCCAGCACATCGTCGACGATCTGGAAGGCCAGGCCCATGGTGTGGCCATAGTCGGTCAGGGCCTGCCAGGCAGGCGAATCGGTGGCCAGTTCGGCGCAGGCCGCGCCCATCTGCACGCTGGCGCGCAGCAAGGCGCCGGTCTTGCGGCGATGCATGTCACGCAGGGTGGCTTCGTCGAGCGACTGGCCCACGCTGGCCAGGTCGATGGCCTGACCACCGGCCATGCCGGACTGCCCCGATGCCCGCGCCAGCAGGCGCACCAGCCGGGCCTGCAGGGTGGGTGGCACGCCAGCGCCTTCGCCCACGTCGGGGGTGAGCACCTCGAAAGCCAGGGCCTGCATGGCGTCACCGGACAACATCGCCTGGGCCTCGCCAAAGGCGACGTGCACCGTGGGCTTGCCCCGGCGCAGCACGTCGTTGTCCATGCAAGGCATGTCGTCGTGCACCAGCGAATAGGCGTGGATCAGCTCGACCGCGCAGGCCGCACGCAAGGCGGCTTCCCGGCCAACTGGCGTGTCCAGCGCGCCCACGGCCTCAGCGGCGGCCTCGACCAGCAAGGCTCGCAGCCGCTTGCCACCATCGAGCACGCCGTAGCGCATGGCCTGGCCCAGCCCGGCCGGCGCTGACTCGGGCACCCATTCGCCCAGGGCCGACTCCACGCGGGCCAGCACCAGGGCCGACCAACTTTGCCACTGCTCGGGGCTCATGCGGCGTCCCAGGGCTTGAGTTGCCCACCTTCGAGCTGCTTGACCTGGTCCTCGACCGCCTGCAGGCGCTCGCGGCAAAAGCCCAGCAACGCCGCCCCGCGCTGGTAGGCCACCAGCAATTGCTCCAGCGGCAAGGCCCCGGCCTCCATGCGCGCGACGAGCTGCTCCAGCTCGGACATGGCCGCCTCGTAGGTGGCCGGCAGGGCTTCGGCGCCAGGGGCGTTCGACGCGGCAGCGGTGGTGGGCGCAGCGGGGGTGGAGGGTGATCGGGCCATGGAGAGGATGGGGGTCCGGGAACGGCGACGCAGAAGTCAACGCACAGGGTGACACGAAGAGCGTCTGAAAACGCCTCTGCGGGCAAACGCGTATTCTATTTCGACTGCCCCGGCCGGAACGCCCCGCCCATGAGGGAGAGCGGGCCTTGGAATCGGGCCCTGCTCAGGCCTTCACCCACCGGTTTGCGCCGACGCAAACCCTCAGGCTTGCCCCACCCCACCCCCCCGGCTAGAATCTAGGGTTCCCCGGATTGCACCGGGCTGCCGTCCCCGGCTTCGGCCGGGTTTCACATGTCCTCGCGAAGCCTCAAATGCCTTGCGAGGCGGGTTGACATTGGTTTTTGGAGATCCTGGGGATCATGTCCGACCTGAGTCCTGCGCTCAACGCCCTTGCCCGCAGCTCCCACACCCAGCTGCCAGTTCACGTCTACTTCGACGAACAACTGTACAAGGAGGAGCAAGCGCGCATCTTTCAGTCCGGTCCCCGCTACCTTGGCCACGCCGTCAGCGTGCCCGAGGTGGGCGACTACCTCGCGCTGCCTCAGGAAAAGGAAGGCCGCGTGCTGGTGCGCACGAAAGACGGCATCGAGCTGATCTCCAACGTTTGCCGCCACCGCCAGGCGCTCATGCTGCGCGGCCGCGGCAACACGAAGCACAACATCGTCTGCCCGCTGCACCGCTGGACGTACTCGCACCAGGGTGAGCTCATCGGCGCGCCGCACTTCGACCACGACCCCTGCCTGAACCTGAACAACTACAAGGTTCGCAACTGGAACGGGCTGCTGTTCGAGGACAACGGCCGCGACATCGCCGCCGACCTGGCCGGCATCGATGCGCGTTTCAAGCCGGGCGGCGACCTCGACTTCTCGGGCTACGTGCTCGACCACGTCGAGCTGCACGAGTGCAACTACAACTGGAAGACCTTCATCGAGGTCTACCTCGAGGACTACCACGTCGGGCCCTTCCACCCCGGCCTGGGCAACTTCGTGACCTGCGACGACCTCAGCTGGGACATGGCCGACGCCTACTCGGTGCAGACCGTGGGCGTCTCCAAGGGCTTCGACAAGCCGGGCTCGGACGTCTACAAGAAGTGGCGCGAGGTGCTGCTGAACTACCGCGGCGGCGAAAAGCCGTCGCAAGGCGCGGTGTGGCTGACCTACTACCCGACCATGATGGTCGAGTGGTACCCGCACGTGCTGGTGGTCTCCAACATGTACCCGCAAGGCCCCCAGAAGACGCTCAACGTGGTGGAGTTCTATTACCCCGAAGAGATCGCCGCCTTCGAGCGCGAGTTCATCGAGGCCCAGCGCGCCGCCTACATGGAGACCTGCATCGAGGACGACGAGATCGGCGAGCGCATGGACGCCGGTCGCCGTGCCCTGATGGAGCGCGGTGACAACGAGGTCGGCCCCTACCAGAGCCCGATGGAAGACGGCATGCAGCACTTCCACGAGTGGTACCGCAAGATGATGGCCCACCCCCTACAGGCTTCGCCTGCCCCCTCAAGGGGGCACCACCGGTAGCCCGGCAAAGCCGGATCTACGGTGGTCGCTGGATCATGGTGAGCTGTTGCACCGACAAGCATTGATGCCCGCCAAGGCCTGCGCCTCGCCCTACGCGCAGATGGTGCTGGCCACCGTCCTGTTCGCCTGCATGGGCGTGTGCGTGAAGCTCGCTTCCGCGCATTTCGGCACCGCCGCCGTGGTCAGCGCGCGCGGGCTGGTGGGCGCCATCATCATGGCCGGCATCGCCTGGCAATCGGCCACGCCATTGCGCACCCCGGTGCCTCGCCTGCACGTGCAACGCGGGCTGGCGGGGGTGCTGGCGCTGTCGCTGTGGTTCTACTGCATCGGGCACCTGCCGCTGGCCACCGCCGTCACGCTCAACTACATGTCCTCGGTGTGGATCGCGGTGTTCCTGTTGCTGCGGGCGGCCCTGCTGCACACCGCCCGGGTCGATGCGCGCCTGGTGGCGGCCATCGCCATCGGTTTCGCGGGCGTGGCCCTGGTGCTGCATCCCACCCTCGAGCGCGACCAGCTCTTTGCCGGGCTGCTGGGCGTGGTCTCGGGCATGCTCGCGGCCACGGCCTATGTGCAGGTCACGGCCCTGGGCCGCCTGGGCGAGCCCGAGGTGCGGGTGGTGTTCTGGTTCTCGGTCATGGGCACCTTGCTGGGCGCGCTGACCTGGCTCATCCCGGGCCAGGGCAACCCCACCGCGCTGGCCGACATCCCGTGGCGCGCCTGGCTGGAACTCGTCGGCGTGGGGGCCTTCGCCACCATCGCGCAGCTGCTGATGACGCGGGCCTACGCGCGTGGCTCGATGCTGGTCAACGCCAGCTTGCAGTACCTGGGCATCGTGCACGCCTCCGTCTTCGGCATGCTGCTGTTCGGTGAATCACTCGGCTGGGACACGTTGCTGGGCATGGCCCTCATCGTGGGCGCCGGGGTGGCAGCCACGCGCTGGCGACCCGCCTGAAAACGGCTGGGCTGCCCTGCCCTCACTGCCCCTGCGCAGACGATGCCGAAGGTGACGCCACCTCCGCATGGCCATGCTCGTGATCGTGTGCGTGGCCGTGTTCGTGGTCATGGCCATGCAGGCTGCCCGTGATCAACGCGATGAAGCCCAGGCCCACGGCCAACCAGACGATCTGCAGGGCCGTGTCGCGCAGGTGCAGGCGCTTTTGCAACTGAGGGATCAGGTCGGCCACGGCCACGTAGATGAAGCTGCTGGCCGCGATCACCATCAGGTAGGGCAGCAGGTGCTGCCAGGGCTCGATGAGGAAGTAGCCCAGCACGCCGCCAACCACCGCCGCCATGCCCGAAATGAGGTTGTAGACCAGCGCCCGGGCGCGCGAGAAGCCCGCGTTGATCAGCACGATGTAGTCGCCCACTTCCTGCGGGATCTCGTGGGCGATGATGGCCATGGCGGTGATCAGGCCCACCTGCGTGTCGACCAGGAAGGCCGCGGCGATCAGCACGCCATCGCAGAAGTTGTGGATGCTGTCGCCGACCAGCACGCTCCAGCCGCCCCGGCCGGCCTGCTCGGCGTCGAAGCCGTGGTGGTGATCGTGGTGGTCGTGCTCGTGGTGGTGACCGTGGCGGTAGAGCTCGGCCTTTTCCAGCAGGAAAAAGAACATCAGCCCACCCAGCAGGGTCAGGAACAAGGCCTGGGGCGCGACATCGGACTCGAAGGCCTCGGGCAGCACGTGCAGCAGCGCCGTGCCCAGCAGCACCCCGGTCGACAGGCTCACCAGGTGGCGCACGATCAGGCTCAGCAAGGGGGCCGACAGGCCCGCGGCCAGCAACACGGAAGCCAGGCCACCGAACAACGTGGTGGCCATGATGTAGGTCAGGGTCATGGCCCGATCTTAGCAACCGTGTCAAACCCCCTGGGCGTTGTCACGAGGGCGGTCACGCAATGCGGACACAATAGGGCCCCATGAGCCTCGCACCGCGCACCGCACCCGCCAAGTCCCGCCCCACCGACACCGCCCCCGCCACCGATCGCAGCCGCCCTGCCGACCTGCTCGCCGCCATCGACATGGGCTCCAACAGCTTCCGGCTGGAGATCGCGCAGGTGTCCAAGGGCAAGTACAAGCGCATCGACTACCTCAAGGAGACCGTGCGCCTGGGCGCCGGCCTGGACAGCCGCGGCATGCTGACCGAAGAGGCCACGCAACGCGGCCTGGCCTGCCTGGCCACCTTCGCCCAGCGCCTCAAGGGGTTCGAGCCCTGGCAGGTGCGCGCCGTGGCCACGCAGACGCTGCGCGAGGCTCGCAACCGCGACGCCTTCCTGCAACGCGGCAACCGCGTGCTGGGCTGGCCCATCGAGGTCGTCTCGGGCCGCGAGGAAGCCCGCCTGATCTACCAGGGCGTCTCGCGCCTGCAACCCAGCGAGCTGCCGCGCCTGGTCATCGACATCGGGGGGCGCTCCACCGAGATGATCCTGGGCACCGGCCGCAGCGCACGCCAGGTCGAGTCCTTCGCGGTGGGCAGCGTCAGCCTGTCGATGCAGCACTTCCCGCAGGGCACGTACACGGCAGAAAACTTCCGCGCCGCCCAGATCGCCGCTGGCGCCGAACTCGAAGAAGCGCTCACGCTCTTTCCGCGCGAGGCCTGGGCCGAAGCGCTGGGCTCGTCGGGCACGGTGGGTGCGGTGGCTCAGATCCTGGCGGCCAATGGCATCACCGACGGCAGCATCACGCCCGAGGGCCTGCGCTGGTGCATCGAACGCTGCCTGGAAGCCGGCAACGCCGAGAACCTCACCCTGCCCGGCCTCAAGCCCGAGCGCAAGGCCGTGCTGGGCGGCGGCCTGAGCATCCTCTACACCCTGTCGCAGCACTTCGACATCGAGGTCATGCGCCCGGCGCGCGGCGCCTTGCGCCAGGGCGTCATCTTCGACCTGGACGATCGCATCGAGGCCACGCGCGACCACCGCCAGCCCGACCCGCGCGACACCTCGGTGCGCGAGCTGCAGCGGCGCTTTCAGGTGGACACGGCCCAGGCCGCGCGCGTGCGCCAGCGGGCCCTGTCGCTGTGGCAAGGCCTGGCCGAGCCCCAGGCCAGCAGCGACGGCGAACACATGCGTGAACTGGGCTGGGCCGCCGCGCTGCACGAGATCGGCATGATGGTCTCCCATCACGACCACCACCGCCACAGCGCCTACCTGCTGGGCCACGTCGACGCATCGGGCTACTCGCAGTCGCAACTGCGCCGATTGGCCACCCTGGCGCTGGGCCAGCGCGGTGAGCTCATCAAGCTGGCCGAACACAAGCACGACACGGTGCTGATGTCGCAGGTGCTGTGCCTGCGCCTGGCCCTGATCCTGCACCACGCCCGCATGGAACTGCCAGAGCAGGTGGCCACGCTGCAGCCGGCCCGCTCGGGCAAGGTCAGGCTGGTGTTGTCACGCGCCTGGGCTCAGCAGCACCCGCGCACGCTGCACCTCTTGGACGACGAGGTGCGGCGCTGGGCCGGCCAGGGCGATCGCACGCTGGAAGTGGTGCTGGGCAAGGGCTGACACGAAACGGAGCAGCGGGCACGGGCTTCATCGGCCCCGAGGGGCCTGGCATCGGCTCAGCCGCCGCGGATGCTCGACCAGAACACGCCCGCCAGCGCCACGACCAGGCCGACGAAGCTGATCGCCAGCAGCCACACCAGGGGCTGGCGCCACAGCGCACGCCGACGTGAACGACGTGGCCCGGCTTCCGATGCGATGGGGCGACCGCCATCGACGCCATCCAGCCAGTCTCGCAAGGCATGCGAAAAGCGCCTCGCCGAACGGTAGCGCTGGCCCACATCCCTGTGCATCGCCTGAGCCACGATGTCCGACAGCTCGCGCGGGATCTCCGGGTTGACCTCGTGCACGGGCTTGACCGGCTGGTGCAACACCGCGTCGGCAATCTCGTCGAGCGATGCGCCCGTGAAAGCTCGCCGACCCGCCAGCAACTCGTAGAGCACCACACCCAGTGCGTACACATCGCCCCGCTGATCACCGTGCTCGCGGCGAACCAGCTCCGGTGCCATGTAAAAGGGGGAGCCGCCGATCAGTTCCTGGAATCGGCTGGCCTCGTCGTCGCGCTGAGCCAGCGCCTCGACCTGCCGGATGCGCGCGATGCCGAAATCGAGCACGCGTGGCTGCGTGCGCCCGACCATGAAGATGTTGGCCGGCTTGATGTCGCGGTGGGTCACGCCCTTGTGGTGGGCATAGGACAGCGCATCGGCCACGCGCCGCACGATCAGCGCGGCCTGCTCCGGCGTGGGCTTCCATCCCATGGACAGGAGCTGGCGCAGGTCACTGCCCTTGAGCAGTTCCATGGCGATGTAGCTGCCCTGCTCGCTCGTGCCGGCGTCGTGCACCGTGACGATGTAGGGGTGATTCAGACCGGCCGAGGCTCGGGCCTCGTGCAGCACCAGCCGGTCGATGTGTTCGCGCTCGGCTGCCGGCAGGTGAACGTTCAGCGTCTTGATGGCGATCAGGCGCGACAGCAGGGTGTCGTGCGCTGCGTAGACGGTGCCCAGGCCACCCTCGCCGATCACGTATTTCAGCGCATAGCGGCCGATGTGCCCAATGGTCGGCAGCGATTCCGGCCGCACGCGGCGCAACTGCGCTGGATTGGGCTCGGGCAGCGGGCGGCTCTCGGAGATCGTGTCGATGTCATCGACCACGAGCCGATCCGCATCCACCTCGTGAGGCTGGGTGACGGCAGGTTGCGTGGGGGGCGTGGACACGGCAGCGAGGACGGGTCAGCGCTGCTTCGGACGGGCCGACTTGACTTCGTCCGGGCGCAGGCCGGGGGCCAGGTGGTCCAGCACGCCGTTGACGAACTTGTGGCCATCGGTGCCGCCGAAGGCCTTGGCCAGCTCGACGGCTTCGTTGATCGCGACCTTGTAGGGCACGTCCAGGCAGTGGCTGAGCTCGTAGGCCCCGATCCACAGCACGGCGTGCTCGACAGGCGAGAGTTCCTCGACCGAGCGGTCCAGGAACTTGAGCAACGCGGCGTCCAGCTGGGCGGCCTGCTCGATGCAGCCGTGCAGCAGGGCATCGTAGTGGCCGCGGTCGCACTTGGCGAACTCGGGCGCATCGCGCAGGTCGGCGTCGATGGCACCCGGGTCACGCGGGTTGAGCTGCCACTCGTACAGGCCCTGCAGGGCGTACTCGCGGGCACGGCGGCGCGAAGACTTGGCGCGGTCGCGCGGTGGGGCGGCGGGCGCGCCGCTGCGGTCGGAAGGGGTCGAGGTCACGTCGCTCACAGCAGGTCTTCCAGCAGGTTGGCCATCTCGACGGCAACGCGGGCCGCGTCACGGCCCTTTTCTTCGACGCGGGCTTCGGCCTGCGCCTGGTTCTCGACGGTGAGGATGCAGTTGGCCACGGGCACGTGGTGGTCCAGGCTGACGCGGGTCACGCCGGCGCCACTCTCGTTGGCGACCAGCTCGAAGTGATAGGTCTCACCGCGGATGATGCAACCCAGCGCAACCAGCGCGTCGTAGCGCTCGCTGTCGGCCATGGCCTGCAGGGCCACGGGCACCTCCAGGGCACCTGGCACGGTGACGTGGGTGATGTGCTTGCGCTGCACACCCAGCGTCAGCAACTCGTCGATGCAGACAGCGGCGAGGCGACCGGTGAGGTCGTCGTTGAAGCGGGCCTGAACGAGCCCGACCCGCAGGTCGTGGCCGTCGAGGCGGTTGGCGGAACCTTTGTCAGCGCCTTGCATGGGACATCCAATCTAAAGAGCGAGGTGAAAAGAACAAGTCAAAGAACGCAAAGAGCGATGCGAATGCTTCAGGCGTGGGGCACCGGCAGGCTCTGGCCGTCGGCGGTCAGGAAACCGCTGACCTCCAGGCCATAGCCGACCATGCTGGGCAGGCGCTGCTGGTTGCCCAGCAGGCGCATGCGCTGCACGCCCAGGGACTTCAGGATCTGGGCGCCCACGCCGTAGGTGCGCAGGTCGGCCGGGGTCTTGGGTGTGGCTTGCGGGTCGGCGGGCAGCACGCGGTCGAGCAGGCGCTCGGGGTCGTCGCCCACGTTGAGCAGCACCACCACGCCACGGCCGGCTTCGCGCACGGCGGCCAAGGCCTTGGGCAGCGGCCAGGAGTGGCTGCGGCTGCCGGCGTCCAGCCAGTCGAGCACCGAGAAGGGCTCGTGCACGCGCACCAGCACCTCGTCCTCGCGGCCGGGCTTGGCGCCTTCCAGGCCCAGGCTCAAGGCCATGTGCACGGCACCGGTGCGGTCCTTGAAGACGCGGGTGTCGAAGGGGCCTTCCGGGGTCTGCATGGTGCGGCGACCGACGGCCTCGATCAGGCTCTCGTTGCGGCTGCGGTACTGGATCAGGTCGGCGATGGTGCCGATCTTCAGGCCGTGCTCCTTGGCGAAGACTTCCAGGTCGGGCAGGCGCGCCATGGTGCCGTCGTCGTTCATGATCTCGCAGATCACGGACGAGGGCGTCAGGCCTGCCATGCCGGCGAGGTCGCAGCCGGCTTCGGTGTGGCCGGCGCGCATGAGCACGCCGCCGTCCTTGGCCTGCAGCGGGAAGATGTGGCCGGGCTGCACCAGGTCGGTGGGCTTGGCGTCGGCGGCGACGGCGGCCTGCACCGTGCGGGCGCGATCGGCCGCCGAGATGCCGGTGGTCACCCCTTCGACGGCCTCGATGGACACCGTGAAGGCCGTGCCGTGCTTGGTGCCGTTGCGCGTGGCCATGGGCGGCAGCTGCAGGCGCTCGCAACGCTCGCGGTTGAGCGTCAGGCAGATCAGGCCACGGCCGTACTTGGCCATGAAGTTGATGGCTTCGGGCGTGACGTGGTCGGACGCCAGGACGAGGTCGCCCTCGTTTTCGCGGTCTTCTTCGTCAACCAGGATGACCATGCGGCCAGCGGCCAACTCGGCGATCAGCTCGGGAATGGGTGAAATCGGCATCCCTCGATTGTAGGCGGGCGGGGCCCCCCAACGGGGGCAAACCCGAGCTTGATCCCCCAGGGAGAGAGGAAATGCGCCGGGATTTCGCCACGCAGGACGAGCCGGCGGGGCGAGGGGCGGCCCCGAGGCCTCCCGGTTCAGCCCGGCAGGCGCCCTTCGGCCGACAGCATGCGCTCGACGTAGCGGGCGATGAGGTCGACTTCGAGGTTGACCGTCGAGCCCGCCTTGATCTCGCCCAGGGCCGTGTTCTCGATGGTGTGCGGGATCAGGTTGATGTCGAACTCGGTGCTGCCGTCGTCGGCGTCCTGCACGCGGTTGACGGTCAGGCTCACGCCATTGACCGTGATCGAGCCCTTGTAGGCCAAAAAGCGCGCCAGGGCCTTCGGTGCGCGGATGCGCAGCAGCCACGACTCGCCCACCGGCTCGAACACGGTCACGTCGCCCACGCCATCGACGTGGCCGGTGACGATGTGCCCACCCAGGCGGTCGTGCGAGCGCAGCGCCTGCTCCAGGTTGACGCGGTGGCCGCTGCCGGCCAGGCCCACGGTGCGCGCCAGGCTCTCGGCCGAGACGTCGATGGTGAAGCGGCTGGCGGCCACGTCAAAGGTGGTGACCGTCATGCAGGCGCCGTTGATGGCGATGCTGTCGCCCAGGCCCACGCCTTCGAGGTAGCCGGCCGGGGCCTGGATGGTCAAGCGGCGGCCGTGGGTGGGCAGCTCGCCCAGGGGCTGGTTGTCGGTGACCTGGCCAACGCCAGTGATGATGCCGGTGAACATGGGCGAGACTTCTTCGGAAAGGGTGTTCGGAGGCGGAGCTGGCTCAAAAGCGCTCGCGGCCGGCCGGGCGCACGATCAGGCGGACGTCGGGGCCAACCAGGCACAGGTCGCGGACCTCGCCTTGCCAGCAGCCGTCCAGCCCGGCAAGTGGCGACAGCGCGGCCAGCGCCCGTCCGGGCCCCAGCAGCTTGGGCGCAAGATACACCAGGATCTCGTCGGCCCAGCCCTGTTCGATCAAATGACCATTCAGGCGGGCCCCGGCCTCGACGTGCAGTTCGTTGACGCCGCGGCGAGCGAGCTCGGGCAGGAGCCAGGCGAGATCGACCTGGGGCCCCGCGGCGGTGACACCACCTTGCCCCCCTGCGACGCCCTGCCCCACGGCGCAGGACGTGGCTTCCAGCACCTCGGCCCCGGCGTCCGCCAACGCCGACTGCCGGGCTCTTGCGGCCTCGTCTGCCGCAGGCAACCCCACCACGAGCACGCCCCCGGTGGTGCCCAACATGGCCGCGTCGGGCGGCGTGCGCCAGCGGCTGTCGAGCACAACGCGCAAGGGCTGGCGGGGCGCCTCGAACACCCGCACGTCCAGGCGGGGGTTGTCATCGAGCACGGTTCCAATGCCGGTGAGCACGGCCGAAGCCCGCGCGCGCCAGTGCTGGCCGTCTTCGCGCGCAGCAGGCGAGGTGATCCACTGGCTGACGCCGTTGTCCAGCGCCGTGCGGCCATCCAGCGAAGCGGCCACCTTCAGGCGCACCCAGGGGCGCTGGCGCACCATGCGAGAGAGGAAGCCGATCTTGATCTCGCGGGCGGCGATGGCGTCAGGGTGGTCTGCCGGCAACTCGTCCACGACGATGCCGGCCGCGCGCAGGCGGGCTGCGCCCTGCCCTGCCACCAAGGGGTTGGGATCGTGCAGGGCCACGACCACTCGCGCCAAGCCCTCGCGGATGAGGGCGTCGGCGCAAGGCGGCGTGCGTCCATGGTGCGAGCACGGCTCCAGGGTGACGTAGGCGGTGGCGCCCCGCAGGCTTTCACCACGGGCCTGCGCATCGCGCATGGCCATGACCTCGGCGTGGGGGCCACCTGCCTGCTGGGTGTGCCCCTGTCCGATGAGGCGACCGTCGCGCACGATCACGCAACCGACCGGCGGGTTGGGGGAGGAAATGGGCAGGGCCAGGCGCGCCTGGGACAAGGCGGCCTGCATCCACGTGGTGGCTTGGGGATCAAGATGGCGCATGGCAAAGGGCATCGGGCCGCGAGGGCGACGCACCACTCAGCGCATCGATTCCAGGTCGGCTGTGATTTCTACCACGGCGGTCGCGGGGACCGCCTTTCCGCCCCGTTGCGCGGGGCGCATCAAGGTGTCCGGCAAGGGCTCGATGGCGCGGTCCGCCCAAGGGCCCGGCGGATCGGCCTCCATCAGCATCACCCTGTCGATGCGGCCTCGCTCGGAAACCCACAGCCGCAGCAAAAGGCGAACACGCGGCACCTGGGGCAAGGCCGCTTCGTCGATCAGCCAGCCCAGGTCGGGTGCGGGGCCCTGGTCGACGGACTCGGCGGACAGGTAACTGGTCGCCAGGCTGGCGTCACCGCCAGCGGCTGGTGGGGCCTGATCCAGGTCTGCGTCCATGCTGGCAAGGTGCTGAGCCGAGGTGGGTGGAGAAGGTCGCGCCGATGCCTGCGACACCCATGGCGCCACAGGCTCCTGGCCCCGGGTGCCTTGAAGGCGCACCTGCAAGGCCGTCCCTGGCACCGACCGATGGTGCGACATCTGGCGCCCATCCACCACTCCGCCCTGGGGAGCATCGCCTCGCCCGGCCCACCCCGAGCCCCCGAGGGCCCAAGTGCCCACACCATGCAAGACCAGCGCAGCCACACCGGCCAGCCAGAGGCCTCGCGGGATGGCGGGTGAGCGCAGGTGGGACATCACGGCAGGCGCACGACAAGGGTGGGCGTCACCGCCAGCACTGCGCGACGGCTTCGGCGGCCTTGCCTTCGTACTTGCCACCACTCAGGCTGTCGACATCCACTTCCTTGACCCCGAGGTTGTTCACCATGGGGTCACCGCAGGCGTCGGTGCTCATCGTGCCCTCGCGAGCCGCGGTGATGACATAGCCTTGCCCATCGCCATTGATCGCCACGCTCAGGCTGTAGCGCACGCCCCCTTCACCTGGAGGAGGGCTGGTGGCGAACGACTGGTTGGCGAAGGCTGTCGGGGCGGTGTCCGCTCCGCTCGTTTCACCGTAGAAGTAACGCTCGCTGTAGCGTCGCTCCATCCACTGCTGGGCGGCCTGCAACTGCGCCTTGACCTGCGTTCGATGCCCTCGGGCCACGTACTCCACGTACGACGGGTAGGCCAGCATCGAAAGGATGCCGACGATCACCACCACGATCATCACCTCGATCAGGGTGAAGCCCGCCTGAGGCATGTTGCACGCGCCCTCGGCACGAGCGGATTTTGGCAATGCGGTCATGGCGTCTGGCCTCCGGCCGGTGGGCTCTCCTCGTCATCAGGGGCAGCCGGGGTGGCACGTGTCCTCATGCCCGTGATCTCGCGCCACTGGATGCGCAGGTTCGAGGCAGAACTCGTGAGGTTCGTGCTCTGCCTGTTACCCAGGGCTCGGGTCTTGGTTTTGCCCCCGGTTGTGTAAGACGAGCCACCCGACGCATCGCCAGCCACCGTGACCTTTGGGTCATCGACATCCAGGCCCATGAGCATGGCTTCGGTGGTGAAAAGGCTGGGGATGGGCAAACCGCTGACGGGGCTGAACGCATACAGCGCACCTTGAGGCGCCACCGAGCACGAACCCTCGAGCTCGCTGGCCGACTTCGGGCGAACCGTGGTGAAGATGAGGAAGTTCAAGCGACGCACCGGCGAGTTGATGACCACCTCGCCCGCACTCGGGAAATCGAAGTACCAGCCATCGTGTTGAGCAGGCTTGAACTGCTGGGCCGATGCCAGATCGGTCATTGGCACTTCTTGCCCATTGGCCCCCGTGACCACCTCGCCTCGTTCGTTCGTCTGAACCTGGAAGACATTGCCATCCTGATCGCGACGCAGCACCCGGCGGATGAAGGTGTCGACCGTGCGCTCCGTGCCATCGGCATTTCGAACCACGCGCGTGCCATTGATCATGGGCAGGTCGTTCACGGAAGTCAGCTCCCCTGCGGCATTGCTCACAGGCGGGTTGATGAGGTCCCCCAGGTAACGGCCCTTGTCCCAGATGGTGATGAAACGTTGCGTGGTGGAGGCATCGGGAAAATCGGCCGCATCGATTGCTCGGCCTGTTCCGAAGGAAACCATCGTGCCACCGAAGGTAGGAAAGAAGGTGACCGGCGCCGTGGTGATGGGCAGGAACTGGTCGCCGATCTGGGTCGAGAACAGCGCCACTGGCACGCCTGTGTTCGTCATCGTTCCGTCTTCAGCCGTGCTGGTCGAAACCAGGGCCGAACCCCATTCGGCAGGATTGGTGGAGCGGATGTCAAACTTCCACAGGTTGCCACGCAGATCGGTGGCATAGACGACATCGGCGGTGCCGTTGTTGTCGAGATCGACCCAGGTTGCACCCATCAAACCGTTGCGACCACCGCTTTGGTCTGGCACCAGGATCTTGCGATACGAGCCTCGTGATGTGGCGCTCGACGCCTGCCAACCGGTGCTCGCCGGACCATTCACCGACAGGATGAACAGCGCCGCCCGGCCGTCTGTGGAGCCATGGCCATTGGGCACCAAGAGGCCAAAACCGCCGCCATTGAGGTAGATCACCTGGGCGGGTTGGCCGGAGCCGGGGTGTCGAACATGGTCGAGCAGCTGGTAGCCCATGTCGCTGTCATCGTTCGACGAAAACACCCACTTGAACGCGGACGTGGCGGTCAGCGGATTGAGCAGGCGGGCTGGAGAGCTCACATCCAGTGCGAACACCGCGCGCCCACCTCGACCGAGCGAGCTGAACAGGTAGGTTCGCCATTCATGCTGTGCAGGCGTGGCCAAACCGAAACCGGGCGATGTCGGAGCCACCAAAACGTCGGCCGTGGCCGGGCTGCCATCCATCAAGGCCACGGCCCCTGCGTTGTTGGCCGACAGCGCTGCATCCAGACGGCCCGCCAGCGGGCTGGGCACGTACGACAGGATGGGCGTCCCGGACAGGGCGTTCAGCCCATGGAGCATGCCGTCGTTCGAACCGACCCAGAGCACGCTGGGGGTCTCGGCTTTGGCATTGACGTAAGCGCGGTAGGAGGGCGCCCCAGGAAAGTTGGCATCGGTGTAGCGCCCTGCGATGGCATTGCTCTGCAGCCAAGGGGTGGAGTTCACGATGGGGCCCATCACCCCACCATCCTTGCGAGTGCGGTAGCTCGCATCGGTGCCGCCCCTCACATAATTGATCAGGTTTTCCAGGCGGGTGGCACCAGCTGTCAGATCGTTCTGCTCAGATGCGGTGACGGGCGAACTCAATCCGATGCCCAACAGCGCAGCGCGGTAAGGTTGCCCGGCTTCGGTGTTCAGGGAGGCCCAATCGAATACCAGGCCATTGCGGCCATCGTCGGTGATGACGGTGCGGGCATTGCCTGCTTTGGCCATCAAACCCGACGCGTCCCACGTCACGGTGTTGCTGAACGTGCCATCGGGGTTCACGGCATAAGCCTTGATGGTGCCGCCATAGCCATCGTTGTAGAACTCGGCCGTGTATTTGAGGCTGCCCGACACCAGTTGCACCGTGGAGGTGGCCGGGGCGGAGTTGCTGCCCTGCGTGATGCCGTTGAGCAGGCTGATCAGCCGCTTTTCCAGCAACTCTGGACGGCGCGCCAGGAAATAGCCGTCCGGCTCACCATCGGCGCATGCGCCGGCCGAGCAGGCTTGGCCATTGTTGTTCTCGCCATCCCAATTCACGGCTGCGCGGCCTTTGGGCTCGTCAGGCAGCGCCGCGGTGCTGAGCGCGAATTTGCTTTCACCCGTGCTGAAGCTGCCGTACTTGGCGATGTACCAGAGCGGGTCACGCAAGGTCACATTGGCAGCACCATCGGTGACCAGGAAGGTCTTGGCCACGGTGGTGGTCCGGGGTGCGCTGCTGCCGTAGAAGTCGACGCGATCGCCCGCGTAGGTGGTGGGCCAGGCGAACCCGTCGCTGCCGCCCGTGCCCTGGGCCATGCCGCCTTCGCTGAAGCTGCAACGCATCTGGAAGTCGGCTGCGTTGGGGTCCAGCTGTCCGCACTCGGAGCCCGCAGCGCGGAAACGCATGCCACCGTGTGTCAGGTAACGGCCATCCTGAGAGAAGCCCGAAGGCAGGTTGTCCGAGGCGGTGCCGATCACGGAGAACCCGTGGCCGCCGGCAGCACCGGCTTCCTGGTTGAGGATGTCGGTCAGCACGGTGAGCTTGTAGGCGCCGTCCCGCTCGGGACTGGGCTCGATCTGCCAGCGCAGGAAGCCCACGATGTCCATGTCGTAGTCGCCGCCGAACTGCGCATCGTTCCAGGTGACCACATAGGACGCGGAGCGGCCGTCTGCTGCACCGTGGATGGCACGGAAGGTCAGCATCGCGCCAGGCATGAGGTCGCCATTGGTCTGCTTGCCGCCGAAACCATCGAAGTCCCACGAACTCTCGGGTGTGATGTAGACGAACTTGCCAGGTTTGCCGGGGATGGGCACCTCGATGCGCGCAACGCCCCCGGAGAGGGTGGCTGCGTAAGAGCGCACACGCAAGGCCTCGGGGGGCAGGCGCGAGGTGGACACCGAACGCCCGGTGGCTTCGGTCAGTTCGCCCAGTGCGCGGATGGCACGGGTGTTGGCGATGAAGGCCGCACCTGCACCAAGGTAAGAGCCCTTGACGGCCGGTGCCTCAGGGCAAACGCCCGCGACCTGCGCCAGCCCGGCCGTCACGACGGTGCCGATCTGCTTGGCCGTGCAATCGACGCCATACCCGCCGGTCGCAGAACCCACGGAGCGCGTGGTGTTGTTGATGCCTTCCCGCTCGCCCACTTGGTTGGTCGCGTCCTGGATCGTGGCTGCGGCATCTTGACCAGCTGCCGAGCGGTTCTTGCCGATGAACGCTGCGGCGGTGCCGTAGACATCTTCTGAATCGCCGGTGTCATCGGTGTCATGGGTGACCGCACCGCTGGAGATCGCCAGCATGTGCATGGGCCGGCAGATGGCTCGACCATACAAGTCCCGGCGCGTCACGCCGGCAACGCGATCCACAGTGGCGTCGTTCAAGGGATCGGCCTGGGTGAGGCCCACCGGCAACCCGACGGCCGCATCCTTGCCGTTGTTCGGCGCGCTCGCTCCCCCCATGGGCAAGCCGGCAAAATAAGCCAGCGCCTGAGTCACCATTTCCGACATCGGGTTGCCCCAAGATGGGAAATTGCCATTGACCACCTCCCTGGGCAGCGCGTAAGACACGCCCGAACCACTGGCGTCGTAGCCACCCGCGTCGTAGAGCCGGATCTTGTCGAAGGTCTGCACGATGCCGCCGACCGGGCTCGTCGATGACGTTGCGCTGGGGCAGGTGGTGCCCGTCGTGCCCCCGGTCAGCGAATGACAGAACCGCCCCGTCTTGAGGTCCACCTCGTCGTTGAACGACCCAACGTTCTTGCGCAGTTGGCCCCCACGGAAGTTGTCGTCGTAGCTGCCGGTGATCAGGCCAAACTCTGCACGCACGGGCTGCCGAACCTGCTCGCTGTTGCCGAACTCCTGCAACAACCCATACGGTTTGTAGGTGACAGACGTGCTTGATCGGCGGTATTCGCGGCAGCGTTCACTGCCTTGTTTGACGTACTCGGGGGCACAGGCCTGAACGCGCACGGCCAATTCCGGCCCGATTCCACCGTAAACACCTCCGTCGTCGGCGCGCGAAGGCAGGCGGGTGCGATGGGCCGTCGGGTCGGTCTGCGACCCGCCACCTTGTGGCCCGTATTTTTGATAGAAGGCCTTGGGCTTCTCGCCGAACGAGAAGTTCTGCTCTTCAGACCAGTTGCACACGCTGCCGGGCGTGGTGCCCCACAGGCTGTAGTTGCCCTTGGCGATGCGGATGACGGGGTAGCCCAGCCCGTCACGCGAGGAGCCCCGGCTGCAGATGGTCAGGCCCGCGTTGCCCAGTTGGCTGGCCGTGAAGGGCGTGTGGTCGCCGATGTCGGCACCGCTGTAGTACTTGACGAAAGAGTGCGCGTCGTGCGCCAGCACCGCCATCTCCAGGGTGGTGTCGGCATCGGTGTCCAGGACGCGCCGGCCGCCGTAGAGCGTCTTGCGCACCACGTCCAGCCGGGTCATGGTGGCCCAGTTCAGGAAGTTGCCCGCCCAATGAGAAGAGCCCGAGGCACACACCAGCCGGTTGTTCGACGCCGTGGCCATCGCCGCGGGCTTGAAGCGACCTTCCGTTGCGTTGTAGGCATAGCACTTCTCAGGGTCGAAGTAGCCGTAGTAGCGGAAGGTCGGCTTGAAGGTGTAGTCAACGGCGCCGTCGCCATCGATGTCTTCGTAGTCGGTGTAGATCGGCGCGAACAGCGTGTGGTCGCGCGACGCGGTCAGCATCATCATCGGGCCACCACCACCGCCGCTGATGTAAGGCGGGTAGGCCGCGATGCTGGTGGACGAGAACCGCGGGTCGGTCGCCGACTGGGCCCAGACCGTCAACGTGACAGACAGCGAGGCGAGCGCAGCCAGGATCAGACGGGGCAGGTGAATGTTCATGTCGAATCCTCAGAGCTGAGGAACCTGGAAATAGGACTGGAGCACCACCTCGGTGGCAGCGCGGTAACCAAAACCTCGGGCGGTGACTCGGAAGTAGGTGTCCTCGCCACGCAAGATCGCTTCGATCAGGTACTCGGGTTGGAACTGCACACCCTGGATGGGCCGGGCACCGGTGAAGGTGCCCAAAGGCACGCCGCCGTCGAAAGCACCACAGTTGCTCACGTCCTTGCCCGCATTCCCCCAGCGCCCGCCGCGGTCCTCGGGCCACCAGGCCTCGGCAGAGTCCTGTTGGGTGGGCGAAGCCTTGGTGAAATCAACCTGCTGACGGGTTTTCTGATCGAACAGGCATTGCCCGCGGGCGCACCCCTTGGTGAACTGGACGGTCTGGGCCATGACCGGCCGCTCGATGCCTCGCGTGCATGGCGCGCCAGGAAACGCAGCGGCACCATCGGCAATCATCAGGTCCTTCTCGGCGTCACGCAGGGCGGCCTCCGCCGCCTGGCGGGCCACCTGCAAGTCAAGCTGGTTTCGCGCCACGCTCTCGCCCAGCAGCGCCAGCCGGGCGCTGACGATGGCGATGCCCGTGAGCGCCAGGGTGAAGACCAGCACCACCAGCATGGCCACGCCACCTTGCCTGCGTTCGTTCAAACGTTTCATGGGGCTGCTCCCGGTGCGGTGGCCAGCTTCAGGCCCACCGTGTTGCCCTGGCGGTTCTTGACGCTGAACACCTGATCGAATCGGCGCACCTGCACGCCGTTGTTGGCGCGGGAGACGCGGTCGTTGTTGCAGTCGAGCACATCGGGTGAATCACGCGGGACCGTGGCCTGTGGCGACCTCACCAGCATGCACACGCGGATGGTGGACACCAGTTGCCACCCCTTGAGCGGCTCGCCGTTGATGACGGCGCTCTGAAGCCCAACCTGATCCGCGCTGACATAGCGGAAAGGGCGCCGGCTGTCGTCGTTCATGAGGCCATAGCGGACCACGAACTGCTCCACACCTTGGACCAACTCGACGCGCTCGCGGCTGCCGTTGCCCCAGCAGGTCAGCGTGGAGGATGAGACCTCGCGCCCGTCCTCCAGCGTGAGGGTGCCTGGCTCGAGGTGGTACGCGTTGATGACCAGCAAAGGCGCATCAGGCAGGGGACCGGCATTGGGCTTGACCTCATCGGGCTTGGCGGGCTTGTTTTCGCCGCCGGAGGCATCGCCGGATCCCGAGCTGGACAGGCCGGTGATGTAAGTCGCCCGCTGGTGGTTCTTGCCGATGAGCACGTCCTTGATGACGTCCGTGCGGGTGCAATCGGCACGCTGCCCAGCGCTGAGCGAAAACGCGTCTTCGGTGAAGTAGGCCAGCACGAGCGCGTCCGAGCCCGACGTCACGCTGGCGTCGTTGGCCGCCTTGCAGCTGGCGGAGGGGCCATCGAAGCCCGCGCCCGCGCAACCGAACACCCCATGGGCATATGCTGGGGCCAGCCCGATGCCCTCTGCGGCGGCATCGAACGTGGAGCGCACGTTGTCGGTGGCCGCCCCGCCGAACGCCGGTTGCTCGATGGCCGCTGCGGGGTAGAAGCCCGCTGTGGTGATGTCTCGCGCCAGCAGGCCCAGGGCGAACTGCCCGGTCTCGTACACCGCGCTGCGGGCGTTGACGTCGCGTTGGGTGGTGCGGGTGTTGAGGTACAGCAGCGTGGCGGCCAGCACCAGCACGAGGTTGATGGCGATGGTGACCATCAACTCCACGAGGGTGACGCCACGTTGCCGGCCCCGCGCCAGCGAGGAAATCAGGTGAGGGGTCATACCGGCTCAGGGAACGATGGAGAAGGTGGCGCAGCGCACGCCTGCGGGGGCGTTGGCATCCCCGGGGCAGCACGTCTGCTCGGCCAACCCGGTGTCAGCCGGCCTGCACTGTGGCGACTGGACAAGGGTGCCATCGCTGGTCGAACTGGTGACGTGCTCCTTGTCCGACCACATGAAGGTCACCGTCAGCCCCTGGATGGCGTCGCCCTGGACCATGGCCGAACCACGAGGCAACTCACGGCGAACACGCTGCAGCCACTGCGCCATGTCGAAGTTGGCCAACTGCAGGTCCGTGCAGGCGGTGTTGCCACTGCAGCTGACGGCAGCGGCGGCAGGATCGGACGCCTGGGCCGCCCAGTCCCCACTCGCCAGCTTCACGTATGGCGAGTCGGCGACTTGCCCAGGGGCCTGAGCCAGGTTCGAGCGGACGCGTTCCGCGTAGTCGGACAGCAGCCCCGAGAGCTGCGCGCGGTGCACCGAACCCAGTTGGTAGCGCAGCGTGAAATTCTGCAATGCGGCCAGGCTCACCAGCCCCAGGGCCATGATGACCATCGAGACCAGCACCTCGACCAGGGTCACGCCCGACTGCCGAGCACCGCGCAAAGGCACACGAGCACTCATTGCACACCTCCCTCTGCGGTCGGGGCACCCGATCCTTCAGAGGAAGACGTGGCGTCTTCCTCGTACGGACGGATGGCAACGCGGCCCTGACGGTTCACCACGATGTCTCGATTGAGCGAGCTGTTCGCATCGCGTGCGTCCACCACGCTGGCGGTGAAGGCGGCCCCCACGAGAGCGCCCCGCGGGTCGAACGTCACCACGGCGTTCGTCAAATTCGTCCTGAGCGTGAAACGGGCGTCCCCCGGCTGGCGCACCGAGACCACCACGTTGTTGGCCAATGCCGCACCTGGGATGGCGCTGGAGCAAGCCTCATTGCGATAGACGATCCAGCCAGCATGCATGTTGCCCAGCCCCGTGGTGGCACACGTGTTCGTCGAGCCCGCAGCCAGCTGGCAGATCGACACGCACGTGTTCCGATTGATCGCATCCAGCCTGGCGCGTTGCAACGCAATCGAAAAATCATCGCGGATGGCGTTCATGCCAGAACGCGTGGCAAACGCTTGCAGCCCGGGCACAGCGATGGTCGCCAGGATCACGAGCACGGCGACCGTGACCATGGCTTCGACCAAGGTGAAGCCGCGCTGAATGTGGAGGATTCCCGCTTTTTGCATGGGGCGAATGTAGCGCGCCCACCCGGCAGCGCAACACCGCTGAACCCCGCCTGCCGACCGCTCGTCGCCAGCCCTGCGGGTTCCCCCTCGAATCGACCCCACTGCAGGGTCCAAGCCCCCGCAAGCGAGGGGCCATGAAAACGACGGGGCAGCGACAGGTCAGCCCTCGTCGGCCGAACCCTTGCGCGCCTTGCCCGTCTCCTTGATCGCCGCCACGAACTCGTTGACGTCGTCGAAGCTGCGGTAGACCGAGGCAAAGCGCACGTAGGCCACCTTGTCGAGCTTGCGCAGCTCGCGCATCACGGCCTCGCCCAGCCAGGTCGAATCCACTTCCTTCTCGCCAGACTGGCGCAGGCGCGCTTCGATGGCTTCGAGCGCCGTCTCCAGCGCCTCGGCACTGACCGGCCGCTTGCGCAGCGCCAGCATCATCGAGCCCTTGAGCTTGGCGCGCTCGTAGTCGGTGCGCCGGCCGTCGCGCTTGACGATGGCCGGCAACTCGATTTCAGCGCGTTCGTAGGTGGTGAAGCGCTTGTCGCAGCCGCTGCATTTGCGGCGGCGGCGAATGCTGTCGCCCTCGTCGGAGTCCCGCGTCTCGACGACCTGGGTTTCGAGGTGACCGCAGAACGGGCAGCGCATCGGCCGCCGCTCAGCGGTAGACCGGGAACTGGCGGGTCAGGGCCGAGACCTGCTCGCGCACGCGGGCCAGGTTGGCTTCGTCGTGCGGGTTGTCCAGCACGTCGGCGATCAGGTTGCCGACGATCACGGCCTGCTCTTCCTTGAACCCACGCGTGGTCATGGCCGGCGAGCCCAGGCGGATGCCCGAGGTCACCATCGGCTTTTGCGGGTCGTTGGGGATGCCGTTCTTGTTGCAGGTGATGTGCGCGGCGCCCAGGATGGCCTCGGCTTCCTTGCCGGTCAGGTTCTTGGGGCGCAGGTCGACCAGCATCACGTGGCTCTCGGTGCGGCCGGAGACGATGCGCAGGCCACGCTTGGTCAGCGTGTCGGCCAGGGCCGCGGCGTTCTTGACCACCTGCTGCTGGTAGGCCTTGAACTCGGGCTGCAGGGCTTCCTTGAAGGCCACGGCCTTGCCGGCGATGACGTGCATCAGCGGGCCGCCCTGGATGCCGGGGAAGATGGCCGAGTTGATCTTCTTGGCGATGTCTTCGTTGTTGCTCAGCACGATGCCGCCACGCGGGCCGCGCAGGCTCTTGTGGGTGGTCGAGGTGACCACGTCGGCGTGCGGCACGGGGTTGGGGTAGACGCCCGCAGCGATCAGGCCGGCGTAGTGGGCCATGTCGACCATGAAGTAGGCGCCGACTTCCTTGGCGATCTTGGCGAAGCGCTCGAAGTCGATGCGCAGGGCGAAGGCGGAGGCGCCGGCGATGATCAGCTTGGGCTTCTGTTCACGGGCCAGGGCTTCCATCTTCTCGTAGTCGATGTCTTCGTTGGCATCGAGGCCGTAGGAGATGACCTTGAACCACTTGCCCGACATGTTGAGCTGCATGCCGTGGGTCAGGTGACCGCCTTCGGCCAGGCTCATGCCCATGATGGTGTCGCCGGGCTGCAGCAGCGCGAAGAACACGGACTGGTTGGCTTGCGAGCCGGAGTTGGCCTGCACGTTGGCGAACTCGGCGCCATACAGTTGCTTGAGGCGGTCGATGGCCAGTTGCTCGACGACGTCGACGTTCTCGCAGCCACCGTAGTAGCGCTTGCCGGGGTAGCCTTCGGCGTACTTGTTGGTGAGCTGGGAGCCCTGGGCTTCCATGACGGCCGGCGAGGTGTAGTTCTCGGAGGCGATCAGCTCGATGTGGTCTTCCTGGCGCTGGTTCTCGGCCTGGATGGCAGCGAACAGCTCGGGATCGACGTTGGCGATGGTGTGTTGGGCGCGATCGAACATGGGCAGTCTCTTCTGAACAGGTGACGGTTGGGAAAGGCTGCCCAGGCGAACGGCTGAAACAACAGCGCCATCGACTCACGGTCAAGGCGCCATCGGCTGCGCTTCCCGGTGGTTCACCACCTCAGGCCGCTGGAGCGGCCATTTATCGCCAGTCGCGCAGGCTTGAAATTGTAGCGGCTCAGCGGCCAGCCAGTGGATTGGCCAGCAAAGCCACCTGCTCGGCCGTGCGAGCGGGCGCGTGATGGGGCGCGGCCTCGCCAGCCGAAGGCACGTTCTGGGCGGGCTCGGCAGCCTCCAGGGTGTGCCCCGGGGCGGCGCCCGATGCGGCCTGCGGCGCCACCGCCTGCACCGCCGCAGGCACGCTGGCTTGCGGCAGGCTGGCGTTGAACGCCACCTTCTGGCCGGAGGCCACCTGGCGCAAGTAGGTGGCCTCGGCCAGCACCTTGGCGCCATAACCACCGTCGTCGGCCAGGTTGGCCGCGCCCACGTAATGCTTCAGGCCACCGGCCACGCTGCCCGCACGGCGAATGCAGTCCTGCAGCACCTGCACGCCCACGCGCAGGTTGGTGACCGGGTCGAACGCTGCATTCTGTCCACCGAAGATGGCGTATTTGTCATGGTGCACGCGCGTCATCACCTGCATCAGGCCCTGCGCACCCACGTGGCTTTGGGCAAAGGGGTTGAAGCTCGATTCAACGGCCATCACGGCCAGCACCAGGGTCGGGTCCAGACCGGCGCGCTGGCCCAGCGTCCAGGCCTCCTGAACCAGGCGGCTGACGGGCTCGGGCGCCACGCTGTAGCGGCGCGCGATCCAGTAGGCCACGGCGGCCTGCTGGCGGTTGAGCTCGGCGGGGTTGGCGGCGGTGGCGCGCTGGATGGCCTCGGGCTCGGCCATGGCCAGCAGGATGTCCGGGGCGCTTTCCACGCCGCCTTCGGCGCGCTGGATGGCGCGGGCAGACAACCAGGTCAGGGTCTGGTCTTCCAGACCATGGCGCAGGTCAGGGCGACCTGCCAGGAAACCGACCACCACGACGGCCACCAGGCCGACAGCGGCCAGGACATGGTGGCTGGCATGGCGCAGGCCACCCAGGATGTCCGAGGCGACAACGCCCAGGACCTCGCCGATGCGGGTGGCGGGGTTCGACGCGGTCGGGGCCTCCAGTGGCGCCTCGGCAGCACGTTCAAACGCAGACATGACTATCCTTTCCTCACCCCACTCATCGCTTGGGCAAGCTGCCTGAAGGCAGCCCGCGCGACCGAGTCGGCGGTGATAATCGCCCCGGCTTCGAGGCTGCAGGCGGTCGCTCAGCGACCTTCGGCCTGCCCTCGAGAAGAGGATGCTTCCTACTCAGGAGGCACCCGGGATCCACAAGGACCGGGACTGGCTGAACGCCCAGGGCGTTCAGGGTAAACCCGGAAAAACAAGGGTTCCGGGACCGACGGGGCGGATTCTAGGCAGCCTTGAAATAACCAGTCAAGCATAAAGACATCATCTCTTATTCCTTCCAGAGCATGAAATACCGAGATTTGCGTGACTTCGTTGCAGGCCTCACCCGAGAGGGTGAACTCAAGCGCATCGCCGACCCGGTGTCGGTTCACCTCGACATGACGGCCATTTGCGACCGCGTTCTGCGAGCGCAAGGCCCTGCCCTCTGGTTCGAACGCCCCGTCGGCCGAATCGGCGCCCACGGCCAACCCGAGCGCCAGCACCGCACGCCCGTGCTCGCCAACCTCTTCGGCACCCCCAAACGAGTGGCCCTGGGCATGGGGGCATCTGACGTCAGCGAACTGCGCGACATCGGCCGGCTGCTCGCCAGCCTGAAAGAACCCGAGCCCCCCAAGGGCTTGAAGGACGCCGGCAAGCTGCTGCACATGGCCAAGGCCCTGTGGGACATGAAGCCGGCCACGGTGCGTCGCGCCGATTGCCAGGCCGTTGTCCGCGAAGGCAGCGATGTCGACCTGACCGAGCTGCCCATCCAGCATTGCTGGCCCGACGACGCCGCCCCCCTGCTGACCTGGGGCCTGGTCGTCACCCGCGGGCCGCAGAACGTGCCCAACCCGCGCCGCCGCCAGAACCTGGGCATCTACCGACAGCAGCTCATCGGCAAGCGCCAGCTCATCATGCGCTGGCTGACCCACCGCGGCGGCGCGCTCGATTTCCGCGAGTTCGCGCTGGCCAACCCCGGCCAGCCCTTCCCCATCGCCGTGGCCTGTGGGGCCGATCCGGCCACCATCCTGGGCGCCGTCACCCCGGTGCCCGACACGCTGGGTGAGTACCAGTTCGCCGGCCTGCTGCGCGGCAGCCGCACCGAGGTCACCGACACGTCCGTGGGCGAAGGCGAGCACCGCCTGCAGGTGCCGGCCTCGGCCGAATTCGTGCTGGAAGGACACATTCCCACGGCGCCGGCCGGCTACCAGGGCGTGAGCGAGCATGGCGTGCCTCTCAAAGAGAAGAATGGCTACCTGCACGCGCTGGAGGGCCCGTACGGCGACCACACCGGCTATTACAACGAGCAGGACTGGTTCCCCGTCTTCGAAGTCAGCCGCCTGACCCACCGCGAAGACCCGGTCTACCACTCCACCTACACCGGCAAGCCGCCCGACGAGCCCGCCGTGCTGGGCGTGGCGCTCAACGAGGTCTTCGTGCCCATCCTGCAAAAGCAGTTCCCCGAGATCGTCGACTTCTACCTGCCGCCCGAGGGCTGCAGCTACCGGATGGCCATCATCAGCATGAAAAAGGCTTACGCCGGCCACAGCAAGCGCCTGATGTTCGGCCTGTGGAGCTTCCTGCGCCAGTTCATGTACACGAAGTTCATCGTCATCGTCGACGACGACGTGGACATCCGCAACTGGCAGGAAGTGATCTGGGCCATCACCACCCGCATGGACCCGGTGCGCGACACCACCCTGGTCGACCACACCCCGATCGACTACCTGGACTTCGCCTCGCCGGTCAGCGGCCTGGGCGGCAAGATGGGGCTGGACGCCACCAACAAGTGGCCCGGCGAGACCGACCGCGAATGGGGCCGGGTCATCACCATGCCCAAAGACGTGACCGACCGCGTCGAGGGGCTGGTAGGGCGCATCCTGGGCGGCACGGCGTGATAAAGGTTTGACCCTTCTCACGTCTCGGCGCGATCGGCCACTTGCTCTGCCGCCCGCTCTGCATTAACCTGCAGTCACCTGCCGAGAGCAGGTGACCCAAGCAGACGCAGTACCTGCGTCTCGGGAAGTGGCAGACCTTGATCTCTGCCGCTTTCCTGCGCGGCCCGCGAGTCGCGTCACCCCCGGCCCCGGCCGGGGGTTCTCGTTTCTGCGAGACTCTCATGCATCGCCCACACGGGCTTTGACCTTGATCGGTGTGACATGAGCGACTCCGCCTCCTCTGCAGCCACCTCGCCCTCACCCGAAGAAGCCACCTTCGCTGGCGGTTGCTTCTGGTGCCTGGAAGCCGCCTTCAATCGCCTGCAGGGCGTGCTGCACGCCGAATCCGGCTACAGCAATGGCGAGCACCCCCAGCCGGACTACGAGTCGGTCTGCACGGGCCGAACCGGCCATGCCGAAGTCGTGCGGGTGCGCTTCGATCCGGCCCGCGTCAGCTACCAGCAACTGCTGGAGGTGTTCTTCTTCCTGCACGACCCGACCACGCTGAACCGCCAGGGCAACGACGTCGGCACGCAGTACCGATCGGGCATCTACACGCATTCGGTCGACCAGGCCGCGCAGGCTCGCGCGCTGATCGAGCAACTCTCCGCCAGCGGGGTCTACGCTTCGCCCATCGTCACCGAGGTGGCGCCGGTGTCGAACTACCACCCGGCCGAGGCCTATCACCAGGGCTACGTGGCGCAAAACCCCTACCAGGGCTACTGCGCGGTGGTGGTGGCCCCCAAACTGGACAAGTTCCGCCGCACCTTCAGCGAGCTGCTCAAGCCCGAGGCCTGAGCGCCATCGAGCCAGCGCTCACCGGCTCAGGGTGCCAGCCGCTGAATCAGCCAGTGACCATCGCCCTGCAGGCGGTACTCGATGCGGTCATGCAGGCGGGATGGTCGCCCCTGCCAGAATTCCCAGCGATCAGGCACCAGGCGATAGCCCCCCCAGTGGCCCGGCCTGGGCGGGTCATCGCCCAGACGCGCCTGCTGCTCGGCCCAGGCCTGCTCCAGTTGCTCTCTCGACGGCAGCACGCTGCTTTGCGGTGAGGCCCACGCACCGATGCGCGAGCCCAGTGGCCGGCTGCGATAGTAGGCATCGGACTCGCTGTCAGGAACGCGCTCGACCCGGCCCTCGATGCGCACCACGCGCTCAAGCTCCGGCCAGAAGAACTGGATCGCGGCCACGGGGTTCACGGCCAGCTCCTGCCCCTTGCGGCTCAGGTAGTTGGTGAACCAGACCAAGCCCCGCGCATCCGCCCCCTTGATGAGCAGCACCCGCGTCGACGGTCGCCCGTCGGCACCCACGGTGGCCAGGGTCATCGCATTGGGCTCCAAGGCCTTTGCCTTGACGGCCTCGTCGAACCAGTGGTGAAACTGATCTATCGGCAGGGGCCTCACATGGATTTCATCGAGCGCGGCCTGCTCATAGCTTTTGCGCATCTGCGCCAGATCATGAGGGGATTTGTCCATGGTGAAAGTATCGGCGGATTCGATTCACACCTGAAATGACGGGGATCAATTGTGCGCGCGGGTATGCCCCTAAGTGAAGCTTCGCTGGTGCACTGCAGCACACAACCAGAAACTGGCGTGAAACAAGGATCCATGTCATGCCAGCCGCATCACCCACCGTGATCATCACCTCCTGCCGTGACAACGCAGGACAGCCTGATGCCATGACCAGCTTTGATCTGGCATGGGGCTTGGCGCAAATCCTGACCCCATGCGGATTGCCAATCGTTCTGGTGACAGATGGTGCCCTCAGAGCAACCACGGCGGCATCCGTGGGTCAGACCACCGTCCATCAAGCTCGGCTGCACACCCTGCACCCGCTAGATCGGCACATTGAGGCCCTGGTCGAGGGCGTACTGCTCAGCGCCCACGCGCCAGGCTGGATATGGCTTCCGTCGGACACCCCCATGATGCGCCCGTTAACGGTATCCACGGTGGCGCAAAGCCTGGCCAGCAACCCCCTGGTCCACGCCGAGCACATTCAGCAAGCGGGCATCCCCCTGGGGGTTGGCGCAGAGCTCTACTCCGAGCTAATTCAACTCGGTGGTCATCGAGACTTGCAACGCTTCAGGGCTCGCTACCCGGCCCTGGCGGTGCCGGTGAGTGACCCTGGAGTGGTGATGTCGGTCGCAGGCAGCATGCGGCCCACCCCTCAGTCACATTCTTTCCCCCCCCTGCGCAACGCTGGTCGCTGAGGATCTTTGCCTAAGCCCTCGGAAAAACACAGGCGCAAAAAAGCCCGGCAAGCCGGGCTTCCGCGTGTCAGCTTGAAAACTCAAGCGATCACTGTGCCACGTACGGACGCGTGCTGATGGGACGCGAGCGCAGCTTGAGCGTCACCGTCTGAGTCAGGGTGCCAAAGTCATTCTTGAGCGAAGGCAGCGCGAAAATCGGGAGGGCGAGGCCATCCGTGTATGCGGCCTTGGCTTCAGGGGTCAAGTACAGCTGATCGAGCTGCTCATAGCCGCTGATGGCCAGCGGGAACTTGTAGCGCAGACCAAGCGGTGTGGCGGTGTTGAAGTTGTAGACGGGCATTTGACGAATGGTTTTGCCCGAGTGAGTGGTGTCCGCCAGAACCCGATGGCCAACGTAATCGATCGTGAAATTGGCCAAGGTCAGTTGCTTGGTCGACTCCTCGTCGGTGATCTCATCGTAGGCCACACGGGTGAAGACGAGCGCAGAACCCACTGCACTACCGCTCTTGATCGACAGCCATGGGCCGATCACGATGCGAGTGATAGGGAAATTGAAGGTGCTGGAGTTGCCGCCGATGCCAGGGGCATCCAGAGCCGAAGTGGTGCCCTTGCCTTCAACGAGGATGTCGACTGCCTTGAACGCACGCATCACAGGCTCAGGGAAGGCCTGAACCGAGTCGGAAACCGTGGCGTTCAGAGGGATGGTCAGATCAGCCTGCGCCGAAAAAGACACCGCACCAACGGCAGCGGCGAGGGCGATGGTCCGCAGAGACGAGAAAGAGAACTGCATATGTGCTCCTGTTGAAGGGACGCCAACTTGAGGTCATGTGTGGTTGGCGCTTGCAACAATCATGGATGAGCGCACATGTATTCACCCCCCCGTGGACCGGGGGGAGGGGCTGAATAAGCCCGTGCGGAAGTCACGCATCGGGGGAAGTCCCTCCCCCGATTGGAGTATGCGAATACGGGGTTCTACCAAATGTCGCAATTTGCTCCATTGGAAGAGACCCCGTAGATGAGCGCCTAATGTGCCCCACATCGAGCACAGGGCAAAGCTGAAAACAACCCGAAGTTACGGGGTGTAAGGCGTGGTGGACACAGCCTTCTTGCGCAGGTTGGTGCTGATGTTCTGGGTGAGCGTGCCGAAGTCGTTATTCAGCAGGGGCACAGCAAACACGGGCAGGTTCAGGCTGGAGATCATGGCAGCCTTGGCTTGATCCGTCAGGCGCAGATCGTTCAGGAGTTCGTTGCCAGTGATCGTCAGGGGGAACTTGTACTTCAGTGCCAGGGGGGTCTGCGTGTTGAAGTTGTACAGGGGCATTTGGGTGGTGGTGGTGCCGCCCTTGGCCGTGGTGTCAGCCAGCACTTGCTTCGTTTCGTAGTTGATGGTGAAGTTGGCGAGCGTCACACCCACTTCCGGCTCACCTTCGGTGTCGTAGTCAATGCGGGAGATGTACAAGGCAGAGCCCACAGCGGAGCCCGAAGCGATGTTCAGCTTGGTGCCGATCACGACCTTGGTGACGGGGAAGTTGAACGAATCGGTGGTGTTTTCAACAGCCGTGCCATTGCCCTTGCCGACAACGGTGATTTCCAGTGCGCGGAAACCGTTGGTCGCGTCCTTGGAGAAGGTCTGGACGGAGTTGGAGATGGTGCCTTGCAGGGGCAGGACCAGCAACGTGCCAGCCTGGGCTTGGCCTGCCAGCACAGCGGCTGCGGCCAGCGTCGAGAGCTTGATCGATTGAATGGTCATCTTCTTGAACATGAGGGGCTCCTGTTGGGGTGAGATAGCAGCGCATCGCTGTGAGTTAATCTTTTCCCATTACCAGGACAAAAGCACCCCCCGAACCAATGCCTCGCCTCCCGAAAAACCCTGGTGATTCAGGGTTTACATTGGGTATTTTTCGCGCCCCATCATTCGGGGTTGCCCGAACTGGTCATATTCGACGACGGTTTTGCCAGCCGCCGATCACATTTGATTCGGTACTCCGGCAGCGAAAACATCAACCACTCATCATCGACCTGATCCATCGAGTGAAATTTGACAACCAGGCCCAAAAATGAAAAAGCCTGCAACCGAAGTCACAGGCTTTGCTGGATGGCGAACCTAATCAGGAAACGAGGATCGTCACATCCTCACCTCAACCGCATCGGAGGATCAAAAAGACCGCCCCACGCTCACTGTAACGATCGTGTTGGTCAACTTGATTTTCTGTTCCCGCACGAAAGTACCCAGGTCGCTGTCACCACCGCGGTTGCGCTTGACCAACTCCATCAGGGTGGTGGTCAGTCCGTTGGCCTTGCCGGGGTTATCTCGCTTCCAGAGTCCTTCGCCAAAATTGATGGCCTTGACGATGTTGTATGGGTCCGTGTTCGGATAATCCTGAATCACCGCAGCACCACTTTGGATTTGCGTTCCACTTGTCACCAAACGTGCCGTGGTATCCATCTTGATTTGGCCGACGCTGACGTTAACGTGCCAGTCATCGTTGATCGGACTGGCAAGCCCCACGAAAGGCCCAGCGCCGAACGTGTTCTTGGTGGAAACCGTGGTTTTCCCGCCCTGGTACTGATCGAAAAAGCTCGTGGTGCGCGCGCCAAAGAACACGGCATATGTTGCACCGACCCCCAAGTACGGGCGAATCCAGCTATCGCGATTACCAAAGTGATAGCTGCCAATGACCAATGGCGGCAAGAGTTTGGTGGTCACGATGTGGCGACCGTTCAGTCCATTGGGGCTACCGTTAGCGCGAACCCCATCACCGTAGATCTTGACTTCCATGGGGGCGGCAAGGACAAAACCCTCCAGCAACCATTTTCGGTCATCATCCAGCCAAAAACCAACCGAAACCGTTGGTGTACCGACCTGCTTTTCGGCTTTGACCTTGATGCCGGTCGGCGTGCCCAGACCATTCATGCCCAGATTATCCAGGTAACCGATCAAGAGATTCTTGGCCTGGAAGTAATCGTTGCCGCCGTTGTTGTCGTTGAAATACTCTTCGCAAGAGGGCAGCGCATTGTCGCAGTCCTCGCTCATTTGCTGCCCTTTGTTGAAGGCATCAATGAGGTCTTGACGCGTCACTGCCGGCCCAGTGATATCACGAGCATCGTCGGATTTGGTTTTGGTCAGCACACTGGTATAGCCCAAGCGCATGAACAAACGATCACGCACATTGCTGTCCCAACCTTTTGGGAAAATGGAGTTCGCCTGGGCCGCCGCATTTGGCGCCACGCTCAAGAACATCGCTGCCAAGGCCAGCCAAGCTGCCGCCTTGATGGGAAAACCATCTTTACCCATACCGTCTCCTATCTGGGGCCCGCTGAGCGGGACTTGATGTGAACCGATTCTTTTTATCAGCAAAAAAGCCGCTCACGGATCATGCGAGCGGCTCTGACTCAACCCCCTCACCGCTTGGAAGGCGCGGTGAGGGGAAAGAGATCACTTGGCGCGGCGACGGGCAGCAGCAGCGATGCCGAGCAAGCCCACGCCCATCAGGGCATAGGTCGAGGGCTCGGGCACGGCAGGCGTTGCAACCTTGGTAGCGTTGAACGACAAGGTCGAGGAGATCTTACCGAAGTCGGTCACCGTGGCCAGCGCATCATTGCCAGCTTGGGTCAGGCCCAGGGCTTGCGAGAACAGCGAGAAGGCGTTGGCGTTGATCTTCAGGCCAGTCAGTTCGTTGGTGTAGGTGTTCACGCCTTCCAGCAAGGTACCGGAGGTCGCACCCGTGACCGTGGCAATGTCCCACAGGTACAGATTGTTGACAGTGCCCACGCCGTTGGCGCCAACCAGGGTGGCGTACACCTTCTTGGCGTCCAGGTCGACGCGCAGGTTGGTGATGGCCAGCGAGCCACCGGTGGTGGTGAAATCGTCGGCTTCAGCGGTCTGCAGAGCGCCACCCAGGGTGGACACGCTGTTGGCAGCGAAGACGGAACCGGTTTGGGTGCCGGTCAGCGAGCTGATCGGAGCGGCAGCAGAGATGGCGCTGTACTTGCCGTTGGTGCGCTTGGTCGAAGTGACCACAGCGGGGTCGACCTGAGAGACCTGCACGCCACCAGCGTTCAGGGCACCGATCAGGGTGGTGGAAAAGCTCAGGGTACCAGTGCCGGTCAGGCCGGACAGGCTCCAGTCACCGGAGGTGACCGAACCAGAGGTCGAAATGGTGACGGCGCCGGCGCTCGACAGGCCTGCGGCGATCAGGGAAGAAGCGACAACCAGGCTCTTGAATGCGAACTTCATGTCTCGTAACTCCACGGGACGCGGTTAAGAATCGAAGCAGCTGAAGCCACCGCTGAAGACTTCGGAACTGCCAGCAGCCAATTACTGACTTGTTGACTTGGACTTTATGCCTCCACAGACGCGGGAGCAACGGTAAAACCGCCTAGAAAACACGCTCCCCAGCAAGACGCGTCACAAATCACGCACAGCCCCCCCACGAACTGGGGTCGGGGTTACCCCGAAAACAAAAAACGGGCCCGATGGCCCGTTTTGAGGAGTCCTCGAGAACCGAGGTTCGAATCACTTGGCGCGGCGACGGGCCGCAGCAGCGATGCCGACAAGGCCCACGCCCATCAGGGCATAGGTCGAGGGCTCAGGCACGGCGGCCACAGCAGCAGTCACCGAAATCGACGAGCTGATCTTGCCGAAGTCCGTCACAGTGGCCAGGGCGTCGTTGCCGGCTTGGGTCAGGCCCAAGGCTTGCGAGAACAGCGAGAAGGCGTTGGCGTTGATCTTCAGACCGGTCAGCTCGTTGACCGAGGTGATCGTGCCTTCAGTGGCGGTAAAAGTCGTGGCGCCGCTGATGGTGGTGATGTCCCACAGGTACAGGTCGTTGACCGTGCCCACGCCGTTGGCACCAACCAAGGTGGCATACACCTTTTTGGCAGTCAGATCGACGCGCAGGTTGGTGATGGCGAGCGAACCACCGGTGGTGGTGAAGTCGTCGGCTTCGGCGGTTTGCAGGGCGCCACCAGCGGTCGACACGCCCAGGACGCTCACGGTCGTGCCATCAAACGAGCCCGACAGGGAGGTGACGGGAGCGGCAGCCGAGATGGTGCTGTACTTGCCGTTGGTGCGCTTGGTCGAAGTGACCACAGCGGGGTCAACCTGGGCAACTTGCACACCGCCTGCGTTCAGCGCGCCGATCAGGGTGGTCGAGAAGGTCAGGGTGCCCGAACCGGTCAGGTTCGAAACGGTCCAACCCTGATCCGTCACGGACCCGCCGGCATTAAGGGTCAGCGACGCGGCATTGGCCATGCCGGCAGCAGCCAGGGCAACGGCAGCGACCAGAATTTTGCTTGCAAATTTCATGTTTATCTCCACTGGATTGCGGCCCTTTGTTGGTTCTGGCGCGAGGTAGGCATCCGCGACTCCCACTACACGCACAGACATCGAAGTCTGTTGATCCCAGCTTAGCGAGGCTCCCCCAGGATTCCAATGCCCTAAGCCCTCGACTGCTCACCTTCAGCTCATCAGGTAAACACCAAGGAGCCCTTTTGACCCCGCATTCAGGTTGGGGGTTTGCCCCCGGGCGGTGGAAACAGAAGCGGGCCCGAGGGCCCACTTGGAGGATTGACTCGCGGAAACGAGTCAAGGCTCGTTTGCTCAGGCAGCGCGGCGGCGGCGAGCAACCAAGCCCATGGCGGCCAGACCGAAACCAACCAAACCGTAGGTCGAGGGCTCGGGCACAGCAGCCACGTTTGCCGTGATGACCGAGTTGATCTTGCCAAAGTCAGTAACGGTGGCAAGGGCGTCGTTGCCAGCCTGAGTCAGGCCCAGGGACTGCGAGAACAGCGAGAAAGCATTGGCGTTGATCTTCAACCCCGACAGGATGTTGGTCGACGTCACGGTGCTGGTGCTGCCATTGATGTTGAACGAGGTAGCCCCCTCCACCAGACCAATGTCCCACAGGTAGAGGTCGTTGACCGTGCCCACGCCGTTGGCACCAATCAGGGTGGCATACACGCGGTTCTGAACCAGGTCGACGCGCAGGTTGGTGATGGCCAGCGAACCACCCGTGGTAGTGAAGTCGTCAGCTTCGGCGGTTTGCAGGGCGCCGCCAGCAGTGGCCACGCTCTGGACAGCCAAGGTCGAGCCGTTGAAATCACCCGACAGGGAGGTCACCGGGGCCGAAGCCGAGACAGAACGGTACTTGCCATTCGGGCGCTGGTCCACGAGCACCGTTGCAGGGTCCACGGCGGACACTTGCACACCGCCGGCGTTGAGGGCGCCGATCAGGGTGGTCGAGAAGCTCAGGGTGCCCGAGCCGGTCAGGCCAGAGAACGAGTAGCCCTGCGATTCGACGGTCTGACCGACGTCCAAGGTCAGGGGGGCTGCGCTGGCAACACCTGCGGCAACGAAAGCAGCTGCTGCGATCAAGGTTTTGATCGAATGTTTCATGTTTCTTTCTCCACGAGATGCGGTCCCTTGTTTGTGTTCATGAACAACTCGCTGGCGTTCCGCGTATTCCAGCAAGTCAAGCGGGCAAAGTCCACCCGCTCGCTTCAGGGTACGTTGATCGTGAAAAAAATCACAACAGGGTCAGTCGCATCGTGGCGATACAACTCCCCCTACAAAGGTGGAGGAAGTCGCGCCTGATGGGCGCAACTGTTACGAGGAATCCCCCAGGAACCGCCCCAAAAACGCGCCCAGTCCGTGCATTTTGAAACAGGTGCAGAACCCTTTCATTTTGTAGCAAATGCCTCACCTCTGACTTGCCGCATCGAAACAACGCCGCTGCGTTGCCTTACACAAATTCACGCAACACCCAAGGTCACGCGGGCGAATTTGCGCTTGCCCACCTGAACGACAAACACCCCCGCAGGCAGCTTCAGGCCCTTGTCGGACACCGCCTGACCATCGACCTTCACGCCACCCTGGTCGATCAGGCGGTTGGCCTCGCTGGTGGAGGGCACCAGGCCCGCCTGCTTGAGCAAGGAGCCGATGCCCACCCCTTCGGCTGAAGCGGCCAGAGACACCTCGGGGATGTCGTCCGGCACCCCGCCCTTCGAGCGGTTGACGAAGTCCTGCAGGGCGGCTTCGGCGGCGGCAGCGCCATGGAAGCGGGTGACGATTTCCTGGCCCAGCATGACCTTGGCGTCGCGCGGGTTGCGGCCCGCGGCGCATTCGGCCTTCAGCTGCTCGATTTCACCCAGCGAACGGTAGCTCAACAAGGTGAAGTAGGTCCACATCAGGTCGTCGCTGACGCTCATGAGCTTGCCGAACATGTCGTTCGGCGCTTCGCTGATGCCGATGTAGTTGTTCTTGGACTTGGACATCTTCTCGACGCCGTCCAGGCCCACGAGCAGGGGCATGGTCAGGATGCACTGGGCCTCCTGGCCGTATTCGGCCTGCAGGTGGCGCCCCATCAGCAGGTTGAACTTCTGGTCGGTGCCACCGAGTTCGAGGTCGGACTTCAGGGCCACCGAGTCGTAGCCCTGCATCAGCGGGTAGAGGAACTCGTGCACGCTGATCGAGGTGCCGGCGCGGAAGCGGTCGTGGAAGTCGTTGCGCTCCATCATGCGGGCCACGGTGTAGCGGCTGGCGAGCTGGATCATGCCGCGCGCGCCCAGGGCGTCGCACCACTCGCTGTTGTAGCGGATCTCGGTGCGGGCGGGGTCGAGCACCAGGCTGGCCTGCTTGTAATAGGTCTCGGCGTTGGCCTTGACCTGCTCGGGCGTCAGCGGCGGGCGGGTGGTGTTGCGGCCGGAGGGGTCGCCGATCAGGGAGGTGAAGTCGCCGATCAAGAAAATGACCTGGTGACCGATATCCTGTAACTGGCGCAGTTTGTTCAGCACCACGGTGTGACCCAGGTGGATGTCGGGCGCGGTCGGATCCAGACCGAGCTTGATGCGCAGGGGCACCCCGGTGGCTTCCGAGCGGGCCAGTTTTCGCAGCCATTCGGCCTCGGGCAGCAGTTCGTCCACGCCACGGCGGGTGATCGCCAGGGCCTCCTTCACGCGATCGGTGATGGGGTGTTCTGGCAAGGCTTCGGACGCTTTTTCGGGGTGAGACATGGTGAACCAACAGGTGAAAATCAGCAGGCGGGCAGGCAGCATGTGCCCGCTATACTCCGCGCAATGCGCGCGCAGGCACACAGCTTGCGTGGCCAGGGAGCTCATTTTAAGGGGGGTGGCATGAACACCCCTTCGCACGCTGACAGGAAACCCGTTTTGGCTTCTTCCCGACTGGTCGATCGCCTGATCGACGCGCTCCAGTCCCTTCGACTGGCACCCATCGCCGCCGCTGCCCAAGCCTTCCAGAACGCGGCCCATCGCCATCCCCGCCGCGTCAGCGCCGCTGTGCTGACCCTGCTGGCCGGTTCTGCCGTCACCGCCTTTGGCGTGGCCCCGCTGACCAGCCTGCCCGAAGGCCCCTCGCCCGTCATCACCCAGATCACCCAGGCCGTCGAGCCGGCAGACCTGTCTGTGCAGCTGCAGCGCCTGGACCTGCAGGCCCTGCGCCTGTACCGCAGCGAGGTCACCCGCTCGGCCGACACCGCCGACAGCCTGCTCAAGCGCCTGGGCGTCGATGACATGGAAGCCGCGCAGTTCGTGCGCAACGACCCGGTGGCCAGCACCATCCTGCAAGGGCGCCTGGGCAAGTCGGTCAAGGCCATCGTGGAAGACGGCAAGCTGATCGAGCTCGTGGTGCGCGGCCCGGCCGACACCAGCGCCGACATCGACATCCACTTCACCAAGGTCCTGATCAGCCGCCTGCCTCAGGGCGGCTTCTCGGTGCAGCGCGCCGTGCTGCCGCTGGAGCGCACGCCGCAGATGGCATCGGCCACGATCCAGTCCTCGCTGTTTGCCGCGGCCGACGACGCCCGCATCCCGGACGCCGTGACGAACCAGATCGCCGAAATCTTCGGCAACGACATCGACTTCAGGCGCGAGCTGCGCAAGGGCGACGCCTTCAGCGTGCTCTACGAGGCCCACCTGGCCGAAGGCGAGCCCGTGACCTGGGGCAACCCGGCCGGGCGCGTGCTGGCTGCCCGCTTCATCAGCAAGGGCGAGGTGCACGACGCCGTCTGGCACCAGGAGCCGGGCCGCAAGGGCGCCTACTTCGACATGACCGGGCGCAGCAAGGTGCGCGCCTTCCTGTCTTCGCCGCTGGCCTTCTCGCGCGTGACCTCCGGGTTCGCGATGCGCTTTCACCCCATCCACAAGACCTGGCGCGCCCACCTGGGCGTGGACTTCGGCGCCCCCACCGGCACCGCCGTTCGCACCGTGGGCGAAGGCGTGGTGACCTTCTCGGGCTGGCAGAACGGCTACGGTAACGTGGTGCAGGTTCAGCACAGCGGCGACCGCAGCACCGTCTACGCCCACCTCAGCCGCATCGACGTGCGGCGGGGTCAGCGCGTCGAGCAGGGGGACCGCATTGGTGCCGTGGGCGCCACCGGCTGGGCCACCGGCCCGCACCTGCACTTCGAGTTCAAGGTGGGTGGCCGGCAGGTCGACCCGATGACGATCGCACGGGCCTCCGAGAGCCTGCAGCTGTCGGCACAGGCCCTGGCCCAGTTCCGCCACAAGGCCGTTGACATCGCCGAGCGCCTGAAGATGGCGGGCGAGTGGCAAGCGGCGGGCACCCAGTCCGGCCCCCGCTTCGAATGAGCGGCTTGCCATCGGCAACCGCATGAGCACGCCTTCGTCACCCTCCCGGGCCGACGTGGGCGAGCTCTACATCGGGCTGATGTCGGGCACCTCGCTCGACGGCGTCGACGGCGTGCTCAGCCAGCCGGCGGGCGGCCAATGGCAGACCTTGGCCCATGCCCACCGGCCCTTGCCGCCCGCCTTGCGCCAGGCCCTGCTGGAGCTGAACACACCGGGCGAGAACGAGCTTCACCATGCCGCCCTCGCCTCCCAGGCGCTGGCGGTGCTGTGCGCCGAGGTGGTGCAGGCGGTTTGCGAGCTGGCACAGGTGCTGCCAGCCGAAGTGCGAGCCATCGGCGCCCACGGGCAGACGGTGCGCCACCGCCCCGAACTCGGCTACACCCTGCAGCTCAACCAGCCCGCCCTGCTGGCCGAACTCACCGGCATCGACGTGGTGGCAGACCTGCGCGCCCGTGACGTGGCCGCGGGCGGCCAGGGCGCGCCACTGGTGCCTGCCTTCCACGAAGCCGTCTTCGCCAGGCCCGACCACACCGTGGTCGTGCTCAACATCGGGGGCATGGCCAACCTGAGCATCCTGCGGCCGGGCCGGGGGCCACTGGGCTTTGACTGCGGCCCGGGCAACGCCTTGCTCGACATGTGGTGCCACCGGCAGACCGGGCACGCTTTCGATGCCAACGGCGATTGGGGAGCGGGGGGCCGCGCGAGCGAGGACTGGCTGGCCGACGCCCTGGCCGACCCCTTCTTTGCCCTGCCCCCACCCAAGAGCACCGGGCGAGACCTGTTCAACGCCGACTGGCTTGGCCGCTGGCTGGCGCCGCATGGCGTGCCCCTTGACCTCAGGGACTCGCAGGGCGCCTTGCCCCCCATCGACCCCAACGTCGCGCGGGATGTCCAGGCGACGCTGTGCGAGTTGACCGCCCGCACCGCCGCCGCCGCGGTGCAGGCCCACGCGCCCGATGCCGCCGAGGTGGTGGTGTGCGGTGGAGGGGCCCTCAACGGCGACCTGATGCAACGCCTGGCACGTCAGCTGCCAGGGGTGCCCGTCGTCCGCTCCGACGAACGTGGCCTGGACGTGATGCAGGTGGAAGCCGCGGCGTTCGCCTGGCTGGCCTGGGCACATGTGCACCGCGTGCCCGGCAACCTGCCGGATGTGACCGGTGCGCGCGGCCCGCGCGTGCTGGGCGCGCTGTACCCCGCCTGACACGCCCTGGAAATGACAAACGGCCCCGCAGGGCCGCTTGTGATGTTCAGACGGGGGAGGCTGAAGAGGTCAGACCGAGAAGCTCGAGCCGCAACCGCAGGTGGTGGTGGCGTTCGGGTTGCGGATGACGAACTGGCTGCCTTCGAGGTCGTCCTTGTAGTCGATCTCGGCGCCCACCAGGTACTGCAGGCTCATGGCGTCGATCAGCAGCGTGACGCCATTCTTGTTCATCTGCGTGTCGTCTTCGTTGGTGATCTCGTCGAAGGTGAAGCCGTACTGGAAGCCGGAGCAGCCGCCACCTTGCACGAACACGCGCAGCTTCAGCTCGGGGTTGCCTTCTTCGGCGACGAGCTCGGCCACCTTGGAGGCAGCGGCGTCGGTGAAGACGATGGGCGCAGGAGGCGCGTCGGTGGCTTGGGTGTCAACGATGTCTTGGGCGACGGCGGTCATGGTGGGGGGACTCCAGGAACAGAAAAATCAGGATGCAGCGCGTTCGCTGCCACCGGCGGCATTGGCGCTGGCTGCCAGCTTCAAGCCCGGTTTGGCTTCGGACTTCAGGGCGCGCAATTCACCATCGATGGTGGCGCCCTGGTGCATTTCAAGGGCTTCGTACTTGACGTCGCCCACGATGCGGGCCTTGGGCTGCAGCTCCAGCAGGTCGTCGGCGATGACGGGGCCTTCGACGCTGCCATTGATGATGACATGGCCGGCCCTGACCTTGCCATGCACGCGGGCTTTGTCGCTGATGACCAGCAAGGTGCGCCCGTCGCCGATGGCCTGGACGTCGCCACGGAGCTCGCCGTCGATGCGCAGGCCGTCCGCGAAGCGGATCTCACCGGTGATGACCGTGCCTTCACCGATCAAGGTGCGGATGGGGGGCGTTTTTTTCCAGCCGAACATGGCGATCTTCCTCAAGGGTCAGGGGCCAGGCGCAGGCCCGGGCGCCGAAAGACGCGACAAGCCGACGAAACCCCCAAGGGTACACCGACCACCGTCCAGATCAAGACCCCGGGTGCGAGGTGGCGTGGGTTGCGTCACAGCCTGTGCACCTGCGTGGCCTTGACCGCGCCCGACTCGTCGAGCACGCGGATCTGGATCTGGCGGACAACGACCCCCGCCGGCGGCTGCAACAGCCCCTCCAGGCGGCGGTACTGCCGGAACTGAACCGCCTGGCGCACCATGGGGCCACTGGTCGACCAGGGGGCGGCGTCGCGGGTGCCGGTGGCGAAAACCTCGATGGTGCCTCGGAAGTCGGACTGCCCGCGCACGCCCTGCTGCATCACCAGCAACTGGTAGCGCACCGGGCCGGTGGCCGAGGCCTCGACCTGCAGCCCGCGGATGGCGATGGGCTCGCCCGAGGTGGGAAGCAGGCGCTCGAAGAAGCCGAGGTCGGCCTTGATGGCCTGGTTCTCGGTCTCAAGTGCCCGCACCTGATCGGCCAGCTTCTGCTGCGTGACCCGCTCGGCCTTGAGCAGGCTGTCAGCCGAGTTGGCGATGGAGCGGGCCTGGTCGCGATCGGCGCGGAGCTCGTCGAGCTGGCGCCGCAACTCGACCACCTGTTCCTGAGCGCCGCGGCTGCCCTGCCCCAGCCCGGCCAGCCCTCGCCCGAACTCGAAGGCCCACAGAGCGAGCGCTCCGGAAAAGCCCAGCGCGATGGCGACCACCGCCCAACGCAAAGGCCATGGCAGGTGGCTGCGAACGGCCATGCGCGGCGAGCTGATCGACAGCCGCCGGCGCAGCAGGCGCCAACGCATCAG
Source organism: Burkholderiales bacterium RIFCSPHIGHO2_01_FULL_63_240 (assembly GCA_001770725.1). Taxonomy (GTDB): domain Bacteria; phylum Pseudomonadota; class Gammaproteobacteria; order Burkholderiales; family Burkholderiaceae_C; genus Aquabacterium. The sequence goes on along the minus strand of MERU01000006.1, from coordinate 424,254 downwards.
GGCAGCACCGGCACGCCGGTCAGGCCGAGGTGCTCATCGAGGCCGCACATCAGGTTCATGCACTGCACGGCCTGGCCCGACGCGCCCTTGGTGAGGTTGTCTTCGACGACCAGGACCATGACGGTGTCGGGCAGCGGGCGGTGCACCGCGATGCGCACGGTGTTGGAAGCGCGCACGCTGCGGGTCTCGGGTGCGCTGCCGGCGGGCAGCACGTCGACGAAACGCTCGCCGCGGTAGGCGTCTTCGAAGATGGCCTGCAGGTCCGCAGCCTGGCCGGCGCTGTTCAGGCGCGCGTACAGCGTGGAGTGGATGCCGCGGATGATCGGCAGCAGATGGGGCACGAACAGGCAGTTCACGCTGGCATCACCCGCGATGGCGCGCAGCTGCTGGTTGATTTCGGGGCCGTGACGGTGCCCCTTGACGCCATAGGCCTTGAAGTTGTCCGAGGCCTCGGCGTGCAGCGTGTGCACCTCGGCCTTGCGGCCCGCACCCGAAATGCCCGAAGCGCAGTTGGCGATCAGGCCGGTGGTCTCGATCAGCTTGTTGCGCAGCAGCGGCGCATAGCCCAGCTGCACCGAGGTGGGGTAGCAGCCCGGGTTGCCGATGACGCGCGCGCGCTGGATGGCTTCGCGGTTGATCTCGGGCAGGCCATAGACGGCCTCTTCGAGCAGGTCGGGGCAGGTGTGGGCCATGCCGTACCACTTCTCGAACTCGGCGGTGTCTTTCAGGCGGAAGTCGGCCGCGAGGTCGATGACCTTGACACCAGCGGCCAGCAGCTCGCGGGCCTGGGCCATGGCCACGCCATGCGGGGTGGCGAAGAAGACGACGTCGCACTCGGTCAGCCTGGCTTCATCGGGCGTGACGAAGGCCAGGTCGACGTGGCCACGCAGGCTCGGGTACATGTCGGCCACGGGCAGGCCAGCCTCCTTGCGGGAGGTGATGGCCTTGATCTCGACTTGCGGGTGCTGCGACAGCAGGCGCAGCAGCTCGACCCCGGTGTAGCCGGTGCCACCGACGATGCCGACCTTGATCATCTTCGATCCTTTCAACTGGAGAGGCGCCATTGTAGGAACAATGCGAACACCCTGAATGACAAACCCGCCCGGGGCCGAGGCCAGGGGCGGGTTGGGTTGGCAAACCGCTTTGCAGCGGCATGCCAGGTGGGAGCGATCAGCGCTTGCTGAACTGCTTCCTGCGACGAGCGCCGTGCAGGCCGACCTTCTTGCGCTCGACTTCGCGGGCGTCGCGGGTGACGAAACCAGCGCGGCTCAGTTCGGGCTTCAGGGCAGCGTCGAAATCGATCAGGGCGCGGGTCACACCGTGACGGACGGCACCGGCTTGACCGGATTCGCCACCACCGTGGACGTTGACCTTGATGTCGAACGCTTCAGCGTTGTTGGTCAGCACCAGGGGCTGCTTGACCACCATGATGGAGGTCTGACGGCCGAAGTACTGCTCAACGGGCTTGCCGTTGATGATGATCTGGCCGGTGCCCTTCTTGATGAAGACGCGGGCGACGGACGACTTGCGACGGCCGGTGCCGTAGTTCCAGTTACCAATCATGTGGCCGCTCCTCAGATTTCCAGGGCTTTGGGCTGCTGCGCGGCGTGCGGATGCTCGCTGCCTGCGTAGACCTTCAGCTTCTTGATCATGGCGTAGCCCAGGGGACCCTTGGGCAGCATGCCCTTGACGGCCTTTTCGATGGCGCGACCAGGGTGCTTGGCTTGCATGTCCTTGAACTTCGTGGCGTAGATGCCGCCGGGGAAGCCCGAGTGACGGTAGTAAACCTTGTCGGTGGCCTTGGTGCCAGTGACGCGGATCTTGTCGGCGTTGACGATGACGATGAAATCGCCGGTGTCCACGTGAGGCGTGTAAATGGCCTTGTGCTTGCCGCGCAGACGGAGAGCGACTTCGCTGGCCACTCGTCCGAGCACCTTGTCGGTGGCGTCGATCACAAACCACTCGTGCGTCACTTCGGCCGGCTTGGCGCTGAAGGTCTTCATGGGTGTTTCCTTAATTAGGAAGTAAAAACAGTTGTCTGTCAGCTTTGGCGCCACTTCTTTGAAACGGGGGTGGCCTCGCAACTGACTGTCGTGTCGCCCCAGGTGCCGCTTCAAGCGAAAGCGCGCTTACATGACCTGGCGGGGCAACAACCCTGGCGCGCCTTCTGCCCCGACTCAACGTAAAGCAAAAGCGCACCATTCCCGGCAACCGCGACGGGAATCCAGCATTCTAGCCCAGGTTTAGCGGTTTCCACAAGGTGCAGCAACACCCTGGCGCAGCCGGGCGAGCCGGCGATGATCGGACACCGGATGACGTGAAGTAGTTGACACGTCGCAAGGTCAACGCAGGGGATGCCTTGCGACACCAAGGGTTTTCACCTACATTGCCAGGCAGGCCGGTGACGACAGTCCCAAAGGGAGATCCGAGACTCCAGAGACGACTCCCAATCGGCCAAGTAAAAGGGGTCAGCCATGACCAAGATCCGCTCTCGTCCGCCCATCGACCGTTTCGGCATGCGAACGCCAACCGAACCATCGCCCACCTCCGGGTCGGCGAACGCCCGCCCCGTCGAGGGCTGGGTGCCCATCCGCGACCTGCACGCCCGCCACCGCCGCCGCATCCTGGCCCACTTGCTGGACCTGGACGAGCGCGACCGTTACCTGCGCTTCGGCTACAAGGCGACCACGGAGCAGATCCAGCAATACGTGGCCTCGATCGACTTCAAGCGCGACGAGGTTTTCGGCATCTTCAACAGCAAGCTGCACCTGGTGGCCGTGGCCCACCTGGCCGCCATGCCCGGCAAGGGCCCGGCTGGTGATGGCTCTTCGCGCGGCCGCGCCATGGAGTTCGGCGTCTCGGTGTTGCCGGCGGGCCGCGGCAAGGGCCTGGGCCTGCGCCTGTTCGTTCACGCCATGATGCACGCGCGCAACCAGCACGCCAGCCACATGATGATCCACGCGCTCAGCGAGAACGGCCCGATGTTGCGCATCGCGGCCAAGGCCGGCGCCGTCATCGAACGCGATGGCCCGGACGCCGAAGCCTGGCTGAAGCTGCCGCCCGACACGGTGGGCACGCACATCGACAGCTCCTTGCAATCGATCGCGGCCGAGGCGCTATACCGCATCCGCTACAACGTGATGCACGCCAGCGACTGGCTGAAGATGCTGGTGAACCCGATCTGACCCAGCCCCCGAAGGTCCGCAAAAAAGGCCCCGCACGCGGTGACGCGTCGGGGCCCGTTTGTTTCCGGGCTGTTTGCCACGTGCACACGGCGGCGGCGCAGGCCGCCCGGTCAGCCTGCCCTGGTCAGACGGCGGCCGTCACGAGCAGGGAGTTGATGCGGCGCACGTAGGCGGCCGGGTCGTCGAGCTGGCCGCCTTCGGCCAGCAGGGCCTGGTCGAACAGGATGTGGGCGAGGTCGTCGAGGTGCTCGCTGGCTTCGAGCTTCTTGACCAGGGCGTGCTCGGGGTTGAGCTCGAGCACAGGCTTGACCTCGGGCGCGGCCTGGCCGGCTTGCTTGAGCAGGCGCGCCAGGTGGCCGCTGATCTCGCCGTCCTCGGTGACCAGGCAGGCGGGCGAGTCAACCAGGCGCGTGGTGATGCGCACGTCCTTGGCGCGGTCGGCCAGCGCGGTCTTCAGGCGCTCCAGCAAAGGCTTGAAAGCCTCGGCGGCTTCTTCGGCCTGCTTCTTTTCGGCCTCGTCCTGCAGCGAGCCCAGGTCCACGGCGCCCTTGGTGACGTTGTGCAGTGGCTTGCCCTCGAACTCGTGCAGGTGCGAGAGCAGCCACTCGTCGACGCGGTCGGTCAGCAGCAGCACCTCGATGCCCTTCTTCTTGAAGAGCTCGAGCTGCGGGCTGTTCTTGGCCGCGGCCAGGGTGTCGGCGGTGATGACGTAGATGGCGTCCTGGCCTTCCTTCATGCGGCCCACGTAATCGGCCAGGCTCACCGACTGGGTGGCGCCGTCGTCCACGCCGGTGGATGCAAAGCGCAGCAACTTGGCGATGCGGTCGCGGTTGGCGAAGTCCTCGCCGACGCCCTCTTTGAGCACCTGGCCGAACTCGGTCCAGAAAGCGGCGTATTGGTCGCGCTTGGCCTGGTCTTCATTGCCCGCCAGGTCTTCGAGCATGGACAGCACGCGCTTGGTGCAGCCTTCTCGGATGACCTTGACGTCGCGGCTTTCCTGCAGGATCTCGCGGCTGACGTTGAGCGGCAAGTCAGACGAGTCGACCACGCCCTTGACGAAGCGCAGGTAGCTGGGCAGCAGGGCTTCGGCGTCGTCCATGATGAAGACGCGCTTGACGTAGAGCTTGAGGCCGCCCTTCTTGTCGCGGTTCCAGAGGTCGTAAGGGGCCTTGGCCGGGATGTAGAGCAGCTGGGTGTATTCGCTGCGGCCCTCGACGCGGTTGTGGGTGTGGGCCAGCGGGTCTTCGCTGTCGTGGCTGAGCTGCTTGTAGAACTCGGCGTACTGCTCGGGCGTGATGTCGGACTTGCTGCGCGTCCAGAGCGCAGCGGCCTGGTTGATGGTTTCCCACTCGTCCTTGCGCACGTACTCGCCCTTGTCGGCGTCCCACTCTTCCTTCTGCATGAGGATGGGCAGGGAGATGTGGTCGGAGTACTTGCCCACGATGCTGCGCAGCTTCCAGGCAGCAAGGTACTCGTCTTCGCCTTCGCGCAGGTGCAGGATGATGTCGGTGCCGCGGGTGGGCTTGGTGATGGTGTCGACCTCGAAGTCACCCGTGCCCTCGCTGCTCCAGCGCATGCCTTCTTCCGGCTGAAGGCCCGCGCGGCGGGATTCGACGGTGATGCGGTCGGCCACGATGTAGCCACTGTAGAAGCCCACGCCGAACTGGCCGATGAGCTGGGCGTCCTTCTGCTGGTCACCCGAGAGGCGGCCCATGAAGTCCTTGGTGCCGGACTTGGCGATGGTGCCCAGGTGGTCGATGGCCTCTTGCGCGCTCATGCCGATGCCGTTGTCGCGGATGGTGAGCGTGCGGGCCTCCTTGTCGACGAGGATGCGCACGTCGAGGTTGGGGGCGTCTTCATAGAGGGCGGCGTTGTCGAGCGCTTCGAAGCGAAGCTTGTCGCACGCGTCGGACGCGTTGGAGATCAGCTCGCGCAGGAAGATTTCCTTGTTCGAGTAAAGCGCGTGCGTGACGAGGTGCAGCAGTTGCTTGACTTCGGCCTGGAACGAATGGGTTTGCTTGCTCATGGGATGAGGGCCTCTTCGCCTCTGCGGGCGGCAGGTTGGGGTTGGACCGATGGGCGCCGGGCCTGTCTCGCGACGAGGCCATGTTGCGCCAGCGGCGCACAGGTGGGGACAGGTGCCGGGCTTTCAAGGGGTGGGAGCGCTTTGATGCGTTCGGCCCACGTCAACGCAAGGGGGCTTGCTTCTGGCCAGAATTTCGGTGTAAACTTCAAGGCTTGATGGCGCTTTAGCTCAGTCGGTTAGAGCGATGGAATCATAATCCACAGGTCCGCGGTTCGAGTCCGTGAAGCGCCACCAAAACACCAAGGCCCAGCAGAGATGCTGGGCCTTTTTCATGCCTGACACGGCCCGGGTTGAAGGTGCGGCCGTCGGACAAGGCGGCGTCAGCGGGGCCCAGGCGCCTGAGCGCGATCGGGCGATGCCGCTGGCAACCACCAGCGCCCAGGAGCCCCCAGGGCAGCTATATTGGGCCGGCAACCTGCCGCCCACGCATGAATCAACCCGTCCAGTTCGTTTCACGGAGCCGCACCGCTGTGACGCCGAGGAGGCATCGGTGAGCTGGGGCTTGCTCGCACTTTCGGCTGCCGGGGGCGCCGCGCTGGCGTTGCTCTGGCAGTTGCCGCGAGCCAGGAGGCTGCAGGGCCAGGCCGAAACCGCCATCCGCCAGATGCGCGAATTCCGCACCATGGTCGAGAACACGAACGATGCCGTCCTGCTGATGGAAGCCGGCCGCATCGTCGAATGCAACCCGGCGGCCGAGCGGATGTTCGGCATGCCCCACGTTGAGTTGCTGGGCGCCCACCCGGCCTCCCTGTCACCCATGCTGCAACCAGGCGGCGGCAGATCGGAGGACCTGGCCAACGCCAACATCGCGCGGGCGATGGGAGGCGAGGCCCAGCGGTTCCTTTGGGAGCACCTGCGCCATGGCGGCGAGCCTTTCACCGCCGAGGTCGCTTTGGCCCCCGCTTTTCAGCGCGAGGCGGGCCAGGTGCCGCGCTTCGTGGCGGTGCTTCGCGATGTCACCCAGGCACGGCGCGCGGCCGAGGCGGTGCAGGCCAGCGAGCGCCAGTTCCGGCGCCTGTTCGAGCTGGCGCCGGTGCCCCTGGCGCTGACCACCCCGCAAGGCCAGTTGATCGACTTCAACCGACAGTGGTCCCGTGTGCTGGGGTACGACCGCAACGACGTCCCGACGATGGCGCAATGGTGGCAGAAGGCCTACCCCGACCCCACCTACCGGCAGGCGGTGCAGGAGATCTGGAACAAGGCCATCGGCCGCGTCGTCAACGAGGGGCGCGAGCTGCAGCAGACCGAGGTGCGGGTCACCTGCAAGGGCGGTGAGGTGCGGTCGATGCGGGTGGGCGGTGCGTTGGTGGGCGACGCCATCCTGACCAGCTACGTCGATGTCACCGAGCAACGCCAGGCCCAGCATGCCTTGGAAGCGCTCAACGCCAGTCTGGAGCAACGCGTCAGCGAGCGCACCCGCGAACTCGAAGCCGCCATCGACGACCTGCACCGCACGCAGGGCGAGCTGGTGCGCTCGGAAAAACTCGCCGGACTGGGCTCGCTGGTGGCCGGCGTGGCGCACGAGCTCAACACACCGATCGGCAATGCCGTGATCGTCGCCAGCACCCTGGCCGATCAGCAGCGCCGCTTCGCCGACGAGATGGCCGCGGGCCTGCGGCGCTCGTCGCTGACACGCTTCGTCGGCGAGGTGCAGGAAGGCCTGGACGTGATGGAGCGCAACCTGCGCCGCGCGGCCGAGCTCATCAGCGGCTTCAAGCAGGTGGCGGTGGACCAGTCCAGCCACCAGCGGCGCCAGTTCGACCTGCGCGAGATCGTGCACGAGCTCACCCTCACGCTGAGCCCCACCCTGCGCCGAGCCGGGGTCACGCTGACGCACGACCTGCCCGCAGGCGTGACGCTCGACAGCTACCCCGGCCCGCTCAGCCAGGTGATCATGAACATCGTCAACAACGCCGTGGTGCACGCCTTCGCCGAGCAGGCCGAGCCGCGCATCGAGGTACACGGCCAGGTCAGCGGCGAGCAGCTCACGCTGAGCTTGCGCGACAACGGCTGCGGCATCCCGCCCGAGCACCTCTCGCGCGTGTTCGACCCCTTCTTCACCACCCGGCTGGGCCACGGTGGGTCGGGCCTGGGCATGCACATCGTCTACTCCTTGGTGACGGAGCTGCTGGGCGGCTCGGTGCACATCGACAGCGCGGTGGGACGGGGCACCACCGTGACGCTGCGGATCCCGCTGCAAGCCCCGCAACCCGACGCATCCGAAAGCGCTGCCCATGCCTGACCAGGCCTCCACCGACATGCCCCTCGATGACGAGGACCTCGTGCCTTTCGTCGACGACGACACCGACGCGTCGCCGCCTGCGGCCACCATGCCGCCCTGGCAGGTGCTCATCGTCGACGACGATGCCGACGTGCACCGTGCCACCGAGATGGCGCTGCGCGACCTGAGCATCGAAGGCCGGCCGCTGCAACTGCTGCACGCCTACTCGCGCCATGAAGCCATGGACCAGGTCGCACGGCACGACGACCTGGCCGTCATCCTGCTCGACGTGGTGATGGAGTCCGATGATGCGGGCCTCAAGCTCGTGCACGACGTGCGCAACACCCTCAAGCGCGAGTCGCTGCGCATCATCCTGCGCACGGGCCAGCCGGGCTACGCGCCCGAGCTCGACACCATCCGCCACTACGACATCAACGACTACCGCACCAAGTCCGAGCTGACGCGGGTGCGCCTGTTCACCAGCCTGACCGTGGCCGTGCGCGTCTACCGCCAGATGCGCGCGCACGAGCAGACGCGCCGCGGCCTGGAGATGGTGGTGCGCGCCAGCACCGACCTGAGCAAGCTGCACGGCATGCACCTGTTCGCGCAAGGCGTGGTCAGCCAGCTGTGCGCGCTGCTGGGCATCGAACCCGAGGGCCTGATCTGCGCGCAGGCCGGGCTGCAGGGGCACGGCGAGCCGGCCCGCGTGATCGCCGCCGCAGGCCGCTATGGCGACCTCATCCAGCGCCCCTTGAGCGAGCTGGGCCTGCCGCGCGTGCAGGCCGCGCTGCAACGCTGCCTGGACGAACGCCACAGCCATTTCGACGACGGCCTGGCGCTGTACTTCGCCACCTCCGATGGCCGTGGCCTGGCCGCCTTCGTCGACCACCCCGCGCCCCTGCTGGCGCTGGACCGCCACCTCGTCGAGGTCTTTTGCTCGAGCATGTCGGCCGGCTTCGAGAACGTGCTGCTGTACGGCCAGCTGGTCGACCAGGCCTACGTCGACCCGCTGCTGCACATCCCCAACCTCAACCAGATGCTGCAGACGCTGACCCACGTGCCCGGGCTGGCCTCGCCCGCCACGCTGGCCGTGCTCGACATCGATGGCTTCGCCGACATCAACGACATGCTGGGACACGGCTTTGGCGATGCCGTGCTGCGCGCGGTGGCGGCTCGCCTGCGCGAACAGCTCAGCCCGGGTTGCAGCCTGGCCCGCCTGGGTGCCGACGTCTTCGGCGTGCTGGGCCCTTCGGACGAGGTCACCGCCGAGAAGCTGCAGGCCCTGTTCGCCATGCCGTTCATCATCCAGCAGCAGTCGGTGCGGCTGTCCGCCACCATGGGCCTGGTCAGGCTCGACGAACACGCCGACCGCGGCGCCGACCTGCTCAAGGACGCCCACCTCGCGCTCAAGCGCGCCAAGGGCCAGCGACGCGGCACGGCCTGCTACTTCTCGGCCGAGATGGGTCAGGCCGCCCGCGCCCGCATGCAACTGCTCGACAGCCTGCGCACCGCCACCGGCTCCAGCCAGCTCTTTGCCGTCTACCAGCCCAAGGTGTGCCTCAAGACCGAGCGCGTGCTGGGCCTGGAGGCGCTGCTGCGCTGGCGCCGCCCCGATGGCGAAATGGTGCCGCCCGACCGCTTCATCCCGCTGGCAGAACAGGCCGGCCTGATGATGGTGCTGGGCAGCTTCGTGACCCACACCGCCTGCGCCACGCTGCGGCGCCTGCACGAAGCCGGTCACACCACCCTGACCATGGCCATCAACGTCTCGCATGCGCAGTTGCGCGAGCCAGACTTCGTGCCGCTGCTGGCGCACACCCTGCAAGAAACCGGCGTGGCCCCGCAGGCCATCGAGTTGGAGATCACCGAATCGATGGCCGCCGACGACCTCACGCTCATCCAGCAGCGCCTGCAGGACATCCGGGCCCTGGGCCTGAGCGTGGCCATCGACGACTTCGGCACCGGCTTCTCGTCGCTGAGCGTGCTGCGCCACCTGCAGGCCCAGCGCCTGAAGATCGACCGCAGCTTCATCGCCGAGATCGAGCACGACAGCCGCATCGCGCGCATGGTGGTGCAACTGGGGCAGCTGCTGGGCATGCAGGTGATCGCCGAAGGCGTGGAAACCGCGGCCCAGCAAGCCATGCTGCAGGCCATGGGTTGCGACCAAGGACAGGGCTGGCTGTTCGCTCGGCCCATGGAAGAAGGCGCCTTGCTGACATGGTTGTCTCAACGGGGCGGCTGAGCCGGGTGCCTAGAATCCGCCCCGATGTCGTCCCCACCCCCACCATCGCTGTCCGCCACGATCCCGGCCACCTACGCGCTGTCGCTGCTGTCGCTGATGCTCGAGCGCGGCCACCGCGAAGCCGACCTGCTGGCCGGCTCGCAGCTCACCCGCGAGCAGCTGCAGGACCAGCGCGCCCAGATCGGCGCCTGGCAGTACGCCGTGCTGCTGGCCACCGCGCTGCGCCTGGACCGCGACCACGGCCTCGCTTATGAACTGGGCCTGCGCAGCCAGGTCACCAAGCACGGTTTCGTCGGGTTCGGCCTGATCAGCTGCGCCACCCTGCGCGAAGCCATCGAGTTCAGCGAACGCTACTTTCGCGCCCGCGTGCCGGCCTTCACCAACGCGATGACCGTGCAGGGCGATGAGGTCGTCATCGAGCTGCGCGAGACGGTGCCACTGGGGCCCTACCGCGCCTTCGTGATGGACCTGGTGGTGGTCGAGCTCTGCAGCCTGTTCGCCAAGGTCATGGGGCTGGATCCGGCCTCAGCCGGATGGGCCAGCCGCATCCACGTGCCCCACGCCGAGCCCCAGGCCTACGCCCGCTACCGCGACCGGCTGCCCCCTTTCACCTTCAACCAGCGCGCCGTCGAAATCCACTTCCCCGCGCGCATGCTCGACGAGCCCATCGCCACCGCCGACCCGGTCAGCGTGCAGCTGGCCATCGAGCGCTGCGAGCAGGAGATGTCCCGCCAGGCAGCGGCCAGCGGCACGCGCGGCCAGGTCGTCGAGCGCCTGCGCTGCGAAGGTGGCCGCTACCCCGAGTTGGCCGAGGTCGCCGAGCAATTGCACGTCTCCGAGCGCACGCTCAAGCGTCGCCTGCAGGCCGAGGGTTGCTCGTTTCAGGCCCTGCTCGACGAGGTGCGTCAGCGCGACGCAGAGCGCCTGCTCGCCAACCCACAACTGGCCATCAAGCAGGTGGCCGACGCGGTGGGTTATGCCGACCCCGCCAATTTCGCGCGCGCCTTCGGCAAGTGGACGGGCCTGTCGCCCAAGGCCTGGCGCGACAGGCTGGTGGCCAGCCGTGGCCTGAAATGACAAGTTTCAGGCCTGCGCGCCCCTCACGCTGAGCAGGCTCGACTCCTTACGCTTGAGGCTCGTCAGAGAACGCCACATCCAGGCGCCAACGAGGAGCACATGAGCAAGAAGTTGTCACCCAGGTCGCTCGACCCCCGCCGCATGAGCGACGCCCAGAAGTCAGAACACATCCGCAGCGTCGTGCTCAAAGCCGGTGAAGACCTGCGCGCCCGCCACCCCTGGCTGCGCCACCAGGACGCCATTGGCGCGACCATCATGGTCGCCTCCTTGCTCGGCATGGTCGCCAGCGGCTGGGCCTACGTCGACGGCCTGATCCCCTGGTGGGTGTGCGTGCCGGCCGTGGCCATCTTCGCGTCGTTCATCCACGAGCTCGAGCACGACCTCATCCACCAGATGTACTTTCGCAGCAAGCCCTGGGCGAACAGCCTGATGCTGCTGGTGGGCTGGCTGGCCCGGGCGTCCACCGTCAGCCCCTTCGTGCGCCGCAAGCTGCACCTGCACCACCACAAGGTCTCGGGCACCGAGTCCGACCTGGAAGAGCGCGGCATCACCAACGGCGTACCCTGGGGCCTGCGCCGCCTGCTCATGACCGGCGACAACATGCTGGCCGTGGCCCTGCGCCCCTTCGAGATGCGCCGCGCCACCGCCCGGTTCATCAAGGCGCAAAAGCCCGCCAACGCCGCCGAGGCCCGCCGCCTGGCGCTGGAACAGGCCATGGCCTACATGCCCATCGGCCACATCTACTACATCAGCTTTCACGCCTGGGTGGTGCTGCACGCGGTGCAGTTCGCCGCGCCGCTGCTGGGCGTCGACATCCCCTGGCCGCAGTGGATGCCGCAGTTGATGGCTGGCCTGGACGTCTTCGGCGTGGTCTACGCCCTGCCCTGCCTGCTGCGCACCTTCTGCCTGCACTTCATCAGCTCGAACATGCATTACTACGGCGACGTGGAGGCGCGCAACACCATGCAGCAGTGCCAGGTGCTCAACCCCTGGTGGCTGATGCCGATGCAGCTGTTTTGCTTCAACTTCGGCAGCACCCACGCCATCCACCACTTCGCGGTCAAGGAGCCTTTCTACATCCGCCAGTGGAACGCCGGCATCGCCCACCAGGTGATGCGCGAGATGGGCGTGCGCTTCAACGACTTCGGCACCTTCCGCCGGGCCAACCGGTTCAGCCTGAAAACAGCCTGACGACGCTCGGCCAGGGCAAGGCCAATGCCCACGCCCTTTGCCAGCAATCAATGCGAATCATTCTTGTTTTCGAGTAAGCTCGCGAGCCACCGGACGTGCGTCCGGCCCCGGTCCGCGGGCTTTCTCACATCAACGATTCAGGAATGCGCTCCATGGTCACCTCGCTGCCGCGCCTCTGTGCGCTCGCCCTTGCCACCCTGGCGTTCTCCGCCCAGGCCGACGACAAGGTGCTCAACATCTACTCGGCCCGCCACTACCAGACCGACGAAGCCCTGTATGCCAACTTCACCAAGCAGACCGGCATCAAGGTCAACCGCCTGGACGGCAAGGAAGACGAGCTGCTCGAGCGCATCAAGAACGAAGGCGCCAAGTCGCCGGCCGACATCCTGATCACGGTCGACGCGGCGCGCCTGGAAGTCGCCGACCAGGCCGGCCTGTTCGCGCCCATCCAGTCGAAGGTGCTGGCGCAGCGCATCCCCGCCAAGCTGCGCACGCCCAACTGGATCGCCTTCTCGACCCGCGCCCGCCTGATCGCCTACAACAAGCAGGCCGTCAAGGCCGAGTGGGTGCAAAGCTACGGCGACCTGGCCCACCCTCGCCTGAAAGGCCAGGTGTGCGTGCGCTCGGGCTCGCACCCCTACAACCTGTCGCTCGGCGGCGCCTTCATCGCCCACCAGGGTGAGCAGCAGGCCGAGGCCTGGGCCCGTGGCCTGGTGCAGAACTTCGCCCGCGCACCCAAGGGCGGTGACACCGATCAGCTCAAGGCCGTGGCCGCTGGCGAATGCGGCGTGACCATCTCCAACAGCTACTACCTGGCCCGCCTGATGCGCTCGGACAAGCCGGAAGACCGCAAGGTGGTGCAGGCCCTGGGTGTGGTCTGGCCCAACCAGCAGACCTGGGGCACGCACATCAACGTCTCGGGCGCGGGCATCATCAAGACGGCGCCGAACAAAGCCGCTGCCGTGAAGTTCCTCGAGTACCTGAGCAGCGACCAGGCGCAGGCCTACTTCGCCGACGGCAACAACGAGTGGCCGGCGGTGGCCTCGGTCAAGCTGAACAACCCAGCGCTGACCGCCCTGGGCACCTTCAAGCCGGACGACCTCAACGTGGGTGAGCTGGCCAAGAACGCCGCCAAGGCACAGAAGCTGTACGACCGCGCCGGCTGGCGCTGAGGTGTCCAGGCCTGCCCGACGGCCCCATCGCGGGCCAGGGCAGGCTCAGCGACCGCCCCCGGGCAAGCGGCTGCGCGCGATCTCTCGTGAGAGCACGATCAGCGGCAGCAGCCCCACCACCACGATGGTCAGCGCCGCGGTCGACGCCTCGGCCAGGCGCTCATCGGACGCCAGCGTGTAGGCCTGCGTCGCCAGCGTGTCGAAGTTGAAGGGCCGCATCACCAGCGTCGCCGGCAGCTCCTTCATCACGTCGATGAACACGAGCAGCAACGCCGTCAACAGGCTGCCGCGCAACAGCGGGAAGTGCACCCTTCGCAGCGTGGCCGAGGGCGAGAGCCCCAGGCTGCGCGCCGCGTGGTCCATGTTGGGCGTGACCTTGAGCAGCCCCGCGTCCACCGACTGCACCGCCGGTGTCAAAAAGCGCACCACGCAGGCGTACACCAGCCCCGCGATGCCGCCTGTGATCACCAGGCCGCCCTGCCAGCCCACAGTCTGCTCCAGCCAGGTGGTGAGCACGTTGTCCACCCGCGTGACCGGGATCAGCACCCCCACGGCGATGACCGTTCCCGGCAAGGCGTAACCCAGCCCGCCCAGGCGGTGGGTCAGCCGCACCAGCCAGTGCGGCTGCAGGCGCGCGGCATAGGCCAGCAGCACCGCCAGCGTCACCGCGATGAAGGCCGTCAGGCCCGAAACGGTGACACTGTTGCGAGCCAGCTCGATGAAGCGCGGCCCGAACTGCGCATCGCCCTGGCTCAGCGACATGTGCAGCAAGATGCCGGCCGGCAGCAGGAAGCCCGCGATCACCGGGATCGCACAGGCCACCACGGCCAGCCAAGCACGCCAGCCGCCCACGCGGATGCCGCTCAAGCGGGAGCGGCGCAAGGTCGTGTCATGAAAGCGCGCCCGCCCGCGCGAGAGCCGCTCGAACATCAGCACGAGCACCACGAAGCCCAGCAGGGTCGAGGCCAGCTGAGCCGCGGCCACCCGGTCACCCAGCGAGAACCACGCGCGGTAGATGCCGGTGGTGAAGGTCTGCACACCGAAGTAGGACACCGCACCGAAGTCGGCCAGGGTCTCCATCAGCGCCAGCGACACGCCCGCGGCGATGGCCGGCCTGGCCAGCGGCAGCGAGACCCGAAAGAAGCTGCCCCAGGGGCCCAGCCCCAGCACGCGCCCGACCTCCAGCATGCCGCCCGCGCGCTCGAGGAAGGCGGTGCGCGCCAGCATGTACACATACGGATAGAGCACCAGCGAGAACAGCACCAACGCCCCGCCCAGCGAACGCACATCGGGGAACCAGTAATCGGCACGGGTCCACTCGAAGGCCTCGCGCAACCAGGTCTGCACGGGACCCACGAACTGCAGCAAATCGGTGTAGGTGTAGGCCATCACGTAGCCAGGCACGGCCAGCGGCAGCACCAGCGCCCATTCCAGCGTGCCCCGCAGCGGGAAGTCGTACCGCGTGACCAGCCAGGCCGCGCCCACGCCCATGCTCGCCGTGCCCAGGCCCACGCCCAGGCACAGCCAGAGGGTGGACCACAGGTAATCGGGCAGCACCGTCGAGGCCAGGTGCGACCAGGTGTCGCCGGTGTCGCTGGGCGAGAGCACCTGCAGCAGCACGGCCAGCACGGGCAAGGCCACCAGGGCCCCGACCAGCAGGGCCAAGGCCACCAGCCAGCGCGAGGGCATGCGGTTGCGGACGGACGAAGAAAGCGAGGTGGCCAGGGTCATGGTGTGAGTGAGAATTATCATCGCTACCGAGCCTTTCCCCGCAGGCCCCTTCCCTGTTGTCACCGCACCCGCCCCACATGCCCACCTTGCCCGACCACCACCACACGCCCGCCCCCCCCGAGGGGCCGCCCTGGCTGGTCGTGCAAGACCTGGCCCTGCAGTACGGCAACAAGGCCATCGTCGAGCACCTGTCGTTCTCGCTGCCGCAAGGCGCGATCGCCTGCCTGCTGGGGCCCTCGGGCTGCGGCAAGACCTCGGTGCTGCGCGCCCTGGCGGGCTTCGAGCCGATCACCGCCGGGCGCATCTCGCTCGATGGGCGCGCGCTCAGCCAACCCGGCCGCGTCGTGCCCCCCGAGCAGCGCCGCATCGGCATGGTCTTCCAGGACTACGCCCTCTTCCCGCACCTGACCGTGGCACAAAACGTCGGCTTCGGCCTGCGTGGCCGCTCCGACGCAGACCGCCGCGTCACCGAGATGCTCGAAACCGTGGGCCTGGCCCACGCCGCTCGCCGCTACCCGCACGAGCTCTCAGGCGGCCAGCAACAGCGCGTGGCGCTGGCTCGCGCCCTGGCGCCTCAGCCCGCCGTGCTGCTGCTCGACGAGCCCTTCTCCAACCTCGACGTGGCCCTGCGCGAACGCCTGGCCGGCGAGGTGCGCGACATCCTCAAGGCCACGCAGACCACCGCCGTGCTCGTCACCCACGACCAGCACGAAGCCTTCGCCATGGCCGACGTGGTGGGCGTGCTCGCCGAGGGCCAGCTGCAGCAGTGGGACACGGCCTACGCGCTCTATCACCGCCCCGCCAACCGCCGCGTGGCCGACTTCGTGGGCCAGGGCGCCTTCGTGCCTGCCCGCGTGCTCGACGACCACCGGCTGAAACTGGACGTCGGCGAGGTGCAAGGCGACGACGCCACCTTCTTCACCGAAGACGCGATGCCCTTCGCGGCGGGTGCGCGCGTGGACGTCCTGCTGCGCCCCGACGACGTGGTGCACGACGACGCCAGCCCCATCCAGGCCCGCGTGGTGCACAAGGCGTTCAAGGGCGCCGAGTTCCTCTACACCCTGGCCCTGGCCGATGGCACCGAGGTGCTCTCGATGGTGCCCTCACACCACGACCACGCCATCGGCGAAGCCATCGGCATCCGACTGGACATGAGCCACGTGGTGGCCTTCGACAACACCCCCGCCTGAGGCCCCATGAGCGCCAACCTGCCCGCCCTCATCCTCGCCGCCGGCCGTGGCGAGCGCATGCGCCCGCTGACCGACACCTGCCCCAAGCCCTTGCTGAAGGTGCAAGGCAAACCGCTGATCGTGTGGCACCTCGAAGCCCTGGCGCGCGATGGCGTGCGCGACGTGGTCATCAACACCGCCCACCTCGAAGAGCAGTTCGAGCCCGCGCTCGGCGATGGCAGCCAGTGGGGCCTGCGCATCCGCTACTCGCATGAGCGGGCCGACCACGGCGGCGCGCTGGAAACGGCGGGCGGCATCGCCAAGGCCTTGCCGCTGCTGGCCGAGGCGGCAGGCGGCGATCGCGCTTTCTGGGTGCTGGCGGGCGATGTGTTCGTGCCGGGCTTCAGGTTCGATGCGGTGGCCGCCAAGGCCTTTGCCGACGCGCCTGAAAACGGCGACCTGGCACAGCTGTGGCTGGTGCCCAACCCGGCCCACGTGCCACAAGGCGACTTCGCGCTCGAAGCCACTGGTCGCGTCCACCACAAGGCCAGCGCGCCAGAGGGCACACCCACCTTCACCTACTCGACCATCGGGCTGTACCGCCCCGCCATGGTCGACGGCGTGACCCTGGGCGAGAAGGCCGCGCTGCGCCCGTGCTTCGACCGCGCGATCGACAGCGGTCGCCTGAGCGGGCGGGTGCATCGCGGTGAATGGACGGACGTGGGCACGCCCGAGAGGCTGGCTGCGCTGAACCAGGCCTGACCGTCGCGCGCCCGGAGTCGGTAGAATCCGGCCTCTGCACACAGCCCCTGGATCTACACCATGCCCCGCTGTCACCCCACCCGCCGCGCCGCGCTGAGCGCCTTCATCGGCTCGGCCGGCACCCTGCTCGGCGCCCCGCTGCTGACCAGCCTGGTCGCGCTGGCGCCCGTGGCCGCCCACGCCCAGGCCGCCCGCCCCGTGCCCATCCCCGCCAACACCTTGCGCGGCGAGATCACCTTCGGCCTGCCACCCGAGATCGTGCTCAACGGCAAGGTGGCCACCCGCCTGTCGCCCGCCTCGCGCATCCGCGGCCAGAGCAACACGCTGGTGATGTCCGGCAACCTCGGTGGCCAGACCCACGTCGTCAACTACAACGTCGACGGCCAAACCGGTCTCGTCAAAGACGTCTGGCTGCTGACCGCTGCCGAAGCCTCCCGCCTGTGGCCCACCACGCCCGAAGAGGCGGCCAAGTGGGTGTTTGACCCGATCTCGCAGAGCTGGTCCAAGCCCTGATCGGCAGGTCGCCGCTCATCCCGCCATCGCGCAGGGCACCTCAGGGTGCCCGAACCGCTTTCCCCGTTCCCTCCGCAGCAGGCAGGTCGCCGTCGCCAAGACGGCCCTGAATCGCCATGTCCCTTGACACCTCCACCACGCCCTCGACCACCACCGACCAGCCTCAGAAAAAGGTCTACATCAAGACCTACGGCTGCCAGATGAACGAGTACGACTCGGACAAGATGTCCGACGTCATGAACGCGGCCAAGGGCTACGTGCCCACCAACGACCCCGAAGAGGCCGACCTCATCCTCTTCAACACCTGCTCGATCCGCGAGAAGGCGCAAGAGAAGGTGTTCTCCGACCTGGGCCGCGTCAAGCACCTCAAGGAAAAGGGCGTGATGATCGGCGTGGGCGGCTGCGTGGCCAGCCAGGAAGGTGCCTCCATCATCGAACGCGCACCTTACGTGGACGTCGTCTTCGGGCCGCAAACGCTGCACCGCCTGCCCGCCATGCTGGAAAAGCGCCAGCAGCTCCAACGCCCCCAGGTCGACATCAGCTTCCCCGAGATCGAGAAGTTCGACCACCTGCCGCCGCCGCGCAAGGAAGGCGCCTCGGCCTTCGTGTCGATCATGGAAGGCTGCTCGAAGTACTGCAGCTACTGCGTGGTGCCCTACACCCGCGGCGAAGAGGTCTCGCGCCCGTTTGACGACGTGCTGACCGAGGTCGCCGACCTGGCCGACCAGGGCGTCAAAGAGGTCACCCTGCTGGGCCAGAACGTCAACGGCTACCGCGGCAAGATGGGAGACACCGCAGAAATCGCCGACTTCGCCATGCTGCTCGAATACGTCGCCGAGATCCCCGGCATCGAGCGCATCCGCTTCACCACCAGCCACCCCAACGAGTTCAGCCAGCGCCTCATCGACGTCTACGGCAAGACGAACAAGCTGGTCAACCACGTGCACCTGCCCGTGCAGCACGGCTCGGACCGCATCCTGATGGCCATGAAGCGCGGCTACACCACGCTCGAGTACAAGAGCACCATCCGCAAGCTGCGCGCCGTGCGACCGGACATCCGCCTGTCCACCGACTTCATCGTGGGCTTTCCCGGCGAGACCGACGACGACTTCGACAAGCTCATGAAGCTGGCCATGGACATCGAGTTCGACGCCTCCTTCAGCTTCATCTTCAGCGCCCGCCCTGGCACCCCGGCCGCCTCGCTGGCCGACGACACCCCTCACGAGGTCAAGCTCAAGCGTTTGCAGACCCTGCAGGCCTACCTGGAGTCCAACGTGCAGCGCTACAGCCAGATGCTGGTGGGCACCACGCAGACGATCCTGGTCGAAGGCCCCAGCCGCAAGGACCCGTCCGAATTGATGGGTCGAACCGAGTGCAACCGCATCGTCAACTTCGCCGCCGGCCCCACCCAGGCCCTGCGCGAACGCCTGGTCGGCCAGCTCATCGACGTCCGCATCACCCAGGCCTACCCGCACTCGCTGCGCGCCGAGTTGTTGCTCGCGCAGCACGCATGAGCCCCTTCAGGCCCACCAGGGTGGGCCGAACGCTTGACAGGCATGGCGCATCGGCGCGCACCCTGGCAACATCAGGGGGATGAGCAGCACCTCATGGCATGACCCCGCTGCGCCGGACCCGTTCTCGGCGTGGCACGGCGTCCACGCCCGGGTCGCCCACCTGCTCAGGCACCCGGCCGACGCGGCCTTCTTCATCGGCGAGCTCGATGCGGTCACCGAGGTCATCCTGCGCACGGTCGACGCCGCCCCAGAAGCCAGCCTCTTCGAGATGATCTACGGCGAGGAGATCGCCGGCTACGCGGTTGCTCACTCGCTGCAGACCGCCTTCGTCACCGCCCTGGTGGCCCAGCGCATGGGCTGGACGCTGCGCGACAGGCAGACGCTGGTCAAGGCCTCGCTGACGATGAACATCGCCATGCTGGACCTGCAGGACACCCTGGTGCGCCAGCCGACGCCCCCCACCCTCAAGCAGCGCCAGGACATCGACAGCCACCCCCAGCGCGGCCGCGACATGCTCGCTGCCATCGGCATCACCGACGAGGCCCTGCTGCACACCGTGGCCCACCACCACGTCACCCCCGGCGGCCACGCCCTGCCCGCCGACCGCAGCGGCCTGAGCCCGCTGGCCTGCCTGGTGCACTACGCCGACGTCTACCTGGCCAAGCTCAGCCCCCGGGCCACGCGCGGCGCCATCGCCATCAACGTGGCCGCGCGCGAGCTGCAAACCAGCGCCGGCGGCGCCTCGAACCCCTACGTCACCGCCATCGTTCAGGAGATGGGCATCTACCCGCCTGGCACCTTCGTGAAGCTGCGCAACGGCGACACCGCCATCGTGCTGCGCCGCGGCGCCACGCCCGACACGCCCCTGGTCAGCACCCTGCTGCGCGCCGACGGCACGCCCTACCTGATGACCCAGCGCACCGACACCACCGAGCCCGACCACAAGGTCGTGGCCGCCCTGCCGCGGGGCCTGGTCATGCTGACGCTGAACCGCCGACGGCTGTACGACCAGGTCGAGGCCTGATCAGCGCTTGGTGAGCGACACCTGCGCGGCCTGCGCCAGCGCCGCCACCAGCTGATCGATGTGCCCCAGCGTGTGCGCGGCCGACAGCGAGATGCGCAGCCGCGCCGTGCCTTCGGGCACCGTGGGCGGGCGGATGGCTGGCACCCACACCCCTTGCTCGTCGAGCTGGGCCATCACGGCCAGGGCGTCTTCGTTGCTGCCGATGATCAGGGGCTGGATGGCGGTGCCTGAGGGCATCAGCGCCCAGGGCAGCTTCGCAGCCTGCACGCCCTCGCGCAGGCGCTGCTGCAAGGCGCCCAGGTGCCTGCGACGCTGCGGCTCGTCCTGCATCACCTGCAGGGCGGCGCGCAAAGGGGCCGCCACCATGGCGGGTGCCGCGGTCGCGAACATGTAGGTGCGCGCCTTCTGCATCACCCACTCGACCATCGATGGCTCGCCCGCCACAAAGGCCCCGGCCACGCCTGCGGCCTTGCCCAGCGTGGCCATGTAGATGAGGCGGTTCAGCCGCCCTCGCCAGGCGGGGCTCACGCCCAAGGCGCCCGCGATGCCGTGGTGCGCCAGCGTGCCCTCACCGTTCGCACCCAGCACGCCGAAGCCATGGGCGTCGTCGATCATCAGCCAGGCGTCGTGGCGCTCGCAGATCTCGAGCAGCGCGGGCACGTCGGCCACGTTGCCGTCCATGCTGAAGACGGCATCGGTGACCACCAGCTTGCGGTGGGCCGTGCTGGCTTTCAAAGCCTGCTCCAGCGCACCCAGATCCGCGTGCGGCACCACGTGCAGGTCGGCACGCGACAGGCGGATCCCGTCGATCAGGCAGGCGTGGTTGAGCGCGTCCGAGAACACGGCATCGCCCCGCCCCACCAGCGCAGGCACCGTGCCCACGTTGGCGGCGTACCCGGCGTAGAAGTACAGCGCGCGAGGCAGTCCCACCCGCGCGGCCAGCTCGCGCTCCAGCGCCTCGTGCTCGGGGCTGTGGCCGCACACCAGCGGCGAGGCGGTGGCGCCCACGCCGTACCGGTTGATGGCCTCGTGTGCGGCGGCCAGCAAGGCGGGGTGCTGCGACAAACCCAGGTAGTCGTTGCTGCCAAAAGACAGGCGAGTGCGCCCGTCGATCAGGTAGGTGGTGGCGCGCAGGGCTTCATCGTGGGGGGCCAGCTCGGCAGGTGCCACGGCGGGCTGCACCTGGCGGCGGTGTCGAGCCAGGTGCGCAGCTTGCAGCTGCCCCAGCTCCCGGTCGAACAATCCAGTCATCCCGCGAGGTTAACAGGCACGAGCGGGTGACGCGCCCGAGCTCAGCGGTTCCAGGCCGCGAACAGGCCCTTGCGCGCCGCCTCGGCGATGGCCGCCACACCGGGGTGGGTGATGCGGCGCTCCACGGTGATCAGGTAGAACTCCTCGATCAGGTCGGGCGCCTCGCCCAGCAACTCGGCGCCGTACTGCTGGCGCACCTCTTCGTCGAGCACCATGGGCGCCATGAAAACACCGTGACCAAACTTGCCCAGCGCCTTGGCCAGGGCACCGTCGTCCAGCTCGGCGATGGGGCGCGGGTGCAGCTTGTGCCGGCCCAGCCATTGGGCGAAACGCTGCCCCAGGGCCGAGTCGCTGCCCGGCATCAGCATGGGCGCGTCGTCCAGGCAGTGGGGAAAGCCTCCCTGGAGGCGAGCAGACAGGTCCGGCGTGGCGTAGAAGCCCACCGATGAGCCCCCCAGCCGGTGGTTGAAGGCGTTGACGCTGAGCGCGGGCGGCAGCGGCGTGTCTGACAGCACCAGGTCGAGCCGGTGCACGGCCAGCTCGGCCAGCAGGCTGTCGAGCTTCCATTCGCGGCACACCACCTTGAAGGGCTGCTCGCGCTGCAGGGCCGGCTCCAGCAGGCGGCAGGTCACCATCTTGGGCACGGCGTCGGCCACGCCCACGCGCAGCTCCAGCGGGCGATGCGCGCCACGCGGCTGGCGCACCACCTGGTCCAGCTCCGAGCCCAGGGTGAAGATGTCCTGCGCGTAGCTGAAGGCCAGCTCGCCGGTCTCGGTCAGCGCCAACTGGCGCCCCTTCTTCTTGAACAGCGGCCGCCCGAAGTGTTCTTCCAGCAACTGGATCTGCCCGCTGATGGTCTGCGGCGTGACGTGCAGGTGCTCGCCAGCCTTGACGACCCCACCCAGGCGGGCCACGGTCCAGAAATAGAGCAGGTGCTTGTAGTTCATATCGGTTTTCCCGAAATGTTCGAATTCATATTTCGAATTTACACCGTTTTGCAAAGGCCTCAGGATGTCATCTGTGTCCGTCTCTGTTCCCACGAGGAAATCACCATGTCCGATCATTCGCACCCGACCCGCACGCTGAGCCCCGTGGCCGGCACCGCTGCTTCGACCTCCCTGTCGGACAGCAGCCGTCGCGTGCTCCGCAACACCTACGCCCTGCTGGGCCTGACCCTGGCTTTCAGCGCGGGCATGGCCGGCCTGGCCATGGCCCTGAACGTGCCTTCGCTGGGCCTCATCGTCACCCTGGTGGGCTTCTTCGGCCTGAGCTTCTGGGTGCAAAAGACCGCGCACAAGGCGCAGGGCCTGCTGGCCGTCTTCGCTTTCACGGGCTTCCTGGGCTTCACCATGGGCCCGCTGCTCAACGCGGTGCTGAACCTGCCCCACGGCCCGGCCGTGGTCACGCAGGCGCTGGGCACCACGGCGGTCGCCTTCCTGGGCCTGTCGGCCATCGCCCTGACCACCAAGCGTGACTTCAGCTTCATGGGCAGCTTCCTGATGATCGGCTGCCTGATCGCCTTCGCACTGGGCCTGGGTGCCATCTTCTTCGAGGTGCCGGCGCTGAGCCTGGCGGTGTCCGCCCTGGTGGTCCTGCTGATGAGCGGCATGATCCTGTTCGAGACCAGCCGCATCGTCAACGGTGGCGAGACCAACTACATCCTGGCCACGACCAGCCTGTACCTGTCGGTCTACAACCTCTTCAGCGCCTTGCTGAGCCTGTTCGGCATGGGTGGCAGCAGCGACGAATAAGCCGCCGCACCTGCCCCCCTTGTTTGAAAAGAAGCCCGCGCCGGTCACCGGCCGGGCTTCTTGCTTTGTGAGGGCGCTAGCGATGCCGCCGCGTGTGAGTGGCCAGCGCCCCCTTCCTTTCGCGAACCGACAACGCCGCGACAAACCCGACAAACAACACACATCGGCGACACATCGATCACGACGGAATCGGTGTGCGCATGGGCATCCGCGCGCGGTTTCATGGCGATCGCCAGGCAAAACACGGCCGGCACGCAGGCCCATGGGAGGTGGCACCGGGTTTGCAATGGGATGAAGGCCCACCGGCCTTTGCCGCCCACCTCAGGAAGGCTTGACCATGAACTTCCCGCCGCCGCCGCACCCTCACCCGGTCTACCTGGATTACGCCGCCACCACACCCGTGGACCCGCGCGTGGCCAGCAAGATGATGCCTTACCTGACAGAGCGCTTCGGCAACCCCGCGAGCCGCTCTCACGCGTATGGCTGGGCCGCCGAGGAGGCGGTGGAGATCGCCCGCGAGCAGGTGGCCTACCTGATCGGCGCCGACCCGCGCGAGATCGTGTGGACCTCGGGTGCCACCGAGAGCAACAACCTGGCCATCAAGGGTGCGGCGACCTTCTACCAGCAGAAAGGCCGTCACCTGGTGACCCTGGCCACCGAACACAAGGCCGTGCTCGACACCATGCGCGAGATGGAGCGACTGGGCTGGGAAGTCACGGTGCTGCCCGTGGAATCGGATGGCTTGGTCGACATCGATCGCTTCGCCGAGGCGCTGCGGCCCGACACGGTGCTGGCCTCCGTGATGTTCGTCAACAACGAGACCGGCGTGATCCAGGACATCGCCAGGCTGGGCGAGCTGTGCCGTGCCAAGGCCGTGCTGCTGCACGTCGATGCGGCCCAGGCCACCGGCAAGGTCGCCATCGACCTCGATCGCCTGCCCATCGACCTGATGTCGATGTCGGCCCACAAGACCTATGGCCCCAAGGGCATCGGCGCCTTGTACGTTCGCCGCAAGCCACGCGTGCGCATCGAAGCGCAGATGCATGGTGGCGGCCACGAGCGTGGCATGCGTTCAGGCACCCTGCCCACGCACCAGATCGTCGGCATGGGCGAGGCCTTCTACATCGCCGCGCGTGAGATGAACACCGAGATCGAGCGGCTGATCAGCCTGCGCGAGCGCCTGTGGCGCGGCCTGCAAGGCATCGACGCGGTGGCACTCAACGGGCACGTTGAACGCCGTGCGCCTGGCCACCTCAACGTGAGCTTCAACTACGTGGAAGGCGAGTCGTTGCTGATGGGCATGAAGGACATCGCCGTGTCTTCCGGCTCGGCCTGCACCTCGGCCAGCCTGGAGCCGAGCTACGTGCTGCGCGCCATGGGCCGCAGCGATGAGCTCGCGCACAGCTCGGTGCGTTTTTCCATCGGTCGCTTCACCACCGCCGAAGAGATCGACTTCACCACCGGCCGCGTGCGAGAAGTGGTCGAGAAACTGCGCGACATGAGCCCGTTGTGGGACATGGTGCGCGCCGGCATCGACCTCGACACCATCCAGTGGGCGGCCCATTGATCGGCCTCACCCGGCCTCACACCCCCATCGACACACCAGGAGCCCCACCATGGCCTACAGCGACAAAGTCATCGACCACTACGAGAACCCGCGCAACGTGGGCGGGTTCTCCGCCGACGAAGAAGGCGTGGCCACCGGCATGGTGGGCGCACCGGCCTGTGGCGACGTGATGAAGCTGCAGATCAAGGTCAACCCGGCGACCGGTGTGATCGAGGATGCGCGTTTCAAGACCTATGGCTGCGGCTCGGCGATCGCGTCGAGTTCGCTGGTGACCGAGTGGGTTCGCGGCAAGACGCTCAACGAGGCGCTGGCCATCAAGAACACCCAGATCGCCGAAGAGCTGGCGCTGCCGCCCGTGAAGATCCACTGCTCGATCCTGGCCGAAGACGCGATCAAGGCGGCCGTGGCCGACTATCGCTCGCGAATGACCAATCCGGCCGACCCCGCCGCGCTGGGCACCGACAGCATGCTCCTGGCCGAGCAGGCCGCCTGTCAGCCGTCCTGAACCCGGCACCCCCATCCACATCGCAGCAAGGAGCCGCCATGGACACCACCGCACTCGCCCCGATCACCCCGGCGCCGCCGCCGGCATCGCCCATCCAGTTCAGCAGCGCCGCGGCCGCCAAGGTGGCCGAGCTCATCGCCGACGAAGGCAACCCCAACCTCAAGCTGCGTTTGTACGTGACGGGCGGGGGCTGCTCCGGCTTCTCGTATGGCTTCGCCTTCGACGACCAGGTCAACGACGATGACACACGCATCGACAAGGACGGCGTGAGCATGGTGGTCGACATGATGAGCATGCAGTACCTGATGGGCGCCGACATCGACTACGAAGATGGCCTGGAGGGCTCGCGTTTCGTCATCCACAACCCGAACGCGCAGACCACCTGTGGCTGCGGCAGCTCGTTCTCGATGTGAGGAGCTCGACATGGCCGTCACCCTGACCGAGAAGGCCGCTCGCCACATCGAGCGTTCACTCCACAAGCGTGGCAAGGGCGTGGGCCTGCGCCTGGCCGTCAAGACCAGCGGCTGTTCGGGCCTGGCCTATGCGATCGAGTTCGCCGACGAGGCCTTGCCCGACGACCAGGTCTTCGACAGCCACGGGCTGAAGCTGCTGGTGGACGCGCGCAGCCTGCCCTTCCTCGATGGCACAGAACTGGACTTCGTGCGCGAGGGGCTCAACGAAGGCTTCAAGTTCCACAATCCGAACGCCAAGGCCAACTGCGGCTGCGGCGAGAGCTTCGCGGTCTGACATTCGACAAACAAGGGGGCACGCCATGGCGCTGCTGCAGATCGCGGAACCCGGCCAGAGCGCCGCGCCGCACCAGCACCGGCTGGCCGCCGGCATCGACCTGGGCACCACGCATTCGCTGGTCGCCAGCGTGAGCAGCGCACTGCCACGTGCCCTGGCCGATGAACAAGGTCGGGTGCTGCTGCCCTCGGTGGTCCACTACCGCGACCCGCGAGAACCACCCGTCGTCGGATTCGATGCGGTGGCCCGGCAGGCCGAAGACCCGCTCAACACCATCGCCTCGGTCAAGCGCCTGATGGGACGCAGCCACGCCGACGTGCTGCGCGCGGGCCGCCCACCCTATGCCATCGTCGAACAACCCGGCATGGTCGGCGTGCAGACGGCGGCCGGGCTGCGCTCGCCGGTGGAGGTCTCGGCCGACATCCTGCGCAGCCTGCGCATGCGCGCCGAAAACTCGCTGGGCGGCGACCTCACCGGCGTGGTCATCACCGTGCCCGCCTATTTCGACGACGCGCAGCGCCAGGCCACGAAGGACGCAGCCAAGCTCGCGGGACTACAAGTGCTGCGCCTGCTCAACGAGCCCACGGCCGCGGCCATCGCCTATGGCCTCGACAAAGGCGCGCGAGGCACCTTCCTGGTCTACGACCTCGGCGGCGGCACCTTCGACGTGTCGGTGCTGCGCTTGAGCCAGGGGGTCTTCGAGGTGTGCGCGACCGGCGGCGATTCGGCGCTCGGTGGCGACGACTTCGACCGCGTCGTCGCGCTCTGGCTGGCCGATCAGCAGGGCCTGGACTGGGCCGCGCTCGACGCCGTGACGCAGCAGCACCTGCTCATCAGCGCGCGTGCCGCCAAGGAGGCGCTCTCCAGCTTCGACGCCGTCGACGTGTGCGGCCAGACCCTGACCGGCGAGGCCTTCGCCGACCTGGTTCGACCGCTGGTTCAGCGCACCCTGAGCGCCACAAAGCGCGCGATGAAGGACGCCCAACTGGCCCTCGACGAAGTCAATGGCATCGTGCTGGTGGGTGGCTCGACGCGCATGCCCGTGGTGCGCCGCGCGGTGACCGATCTCTTCGGCCGTGAACCCTTGACCGACCTCAACCCCGACGAGGTCGTGGCCATGGGTGCGGCCATTCAAGCCAACGCCCTGGTGGGCAATGGCACCAATGGCGAATGGCTGCTGCTCGACGTGTGCCCGCTGTCGCTCGGCCTGGAAACCATGGGAGGCCTGGTCGAAAAGGTCATCCCGCGCAACACCACCCTGCCTGCCGCGCGTGCTCAGGACTTCACCACCTTCAAGGATGGCCAGACCGCGATGAGCCTGCACGTGCTGCAAGGCGAGCGCGAGTCGGTCAAGGACTGCCGATCGCTGGCTCGCTTCGAGTTGCGTGGCATCCCGCCGATGGTGGCCGGCGCCGCGCGCATCCGCGTGAGCTTCCAGATCGACGCCGACGGCCTGCTGTCCGTCACCGCGCGCGAGCAAAGCACAGGCGTGCAGGCCCAAGTGGAGGTCAAGCCCGCCTACGGCCTCGACGATGAGCAGATCGCTCGCATGCTGGCCGACAGCATGGGCCGTGCCAGCGAGGACATGGCGCTGCGCATGCTGCGAGAGGCGCAGATCGACGCCCGCCGCCTGCTCGACGCCACCGAAGCAGCCCTGAAGGAAGACGGCGACGCCCTGCTCTCGCCGCCTGAGCGCCAGCACATCGTCGACGCCATGAACCACGTGGCCGAACAGCTTGAAACCAGCAGCAGCACCGATGCCATCAAAGGTGCCTGCCAGCTGCTCAACCACGCCACCACCGCATTCGCTGCGCGCCGCATGGACGCCTCCGTGCGACAGGCCCTCTCGGGCCGCGCGCTCGACACCATCACCTGATCGACGGAGCCCGCCCATGCCACAGCTCACCATCCTCCCCCACCACGAGCTGTGCCCCCGGGGCCAAAGCTTCGAGGTCCGCCCAGGCCGCTCGCTGTGCGAGAGCCTGCTGCAGCACGGCATCGCCATCGAACACGCCTGCGACATGGTCGCGGCCTGCGCCACCTGCCACGTGCTGATCCGCCAGGGTGGCGAAAGCCTGGCCAGTCCCGACGACGAGGAAGAAGACCAGCTCGACAAGGCATGGGGCGTGGAGCCGTGCTCGCGGCTGGCCTGTGCCGTTCGCATGGGCCAGTCGGACATCACCATCGAGCTGCCACGCCACACGCGCAACCACGCCCGAGAGCGTGTTTGAGCGCCATTCGTTCGGCCACCTCTCCCACAATCCACCGCCACGTTCGGCCCCGCCAGCGCTGTGCCGAAACCGACGACAAATGCGACAAGGTCGACGCGCTGGACACCCCATGAACACGGCTCTTGCAAGGTCCTGCGAGGCTTTCCCAGGCTGAACGACACCTCGAAGGCGTGGCACAGCGATTGCAAAAAGAAGCCTCGAAGCCCCGTCAACCACGACGAACACAGCGCCCGAAAGAGCCCGACATGGTCCTGCCCGTCATCAACGACACCACCTTGCGCGACGGCGAACAGACCGCCGGCGTGGCCTTCACGCTCGACGAGAAGGTGGCCATCGCGCAGGCCTTGTCGGCCGCTGGCGTGCCCGAGATGGAGGTGGGCATCCCCGTCATGGGCGATGCCGAAGTCAAGGCCATCAACACCATCGCTTCGCTCGGCCTGGGTTGCAGGCTGATGGTGTGGGGCCGCATGCGAGACGAGGACATGTTGGCCGCACTCGCCTGCGATGTCGATGTCATCCACCTGTCGATCCCCGTGTCGGACATCCACCTGCGCCACAAGCTGCAACGCGACCGCATCTGGGCCATGGAACAGGTCGAGCGCTACGTCAGCACCTTGCATGCGGCCGGACGCGAGGTGTCGGTGGGCGCCGAAGATGCCTCTCGGGCCGACCCCGTCTTCCTGGGCGAGCTGGCCCGCCTGGCGCAGCGCTGCGGCGCTTCGCGCATCCGCTTCGCCGACACGCTGGGCGTGCTCGACCCCTTTTCCACCTTCGACGCCATCAGCCTGCTGCGCCACGCGGTGGAGGTCGACATCGAGATCCACGCCCACAACGACCTGGGCCTGGCCACCGCCAACACCCTGGCCGCGCTGCGCGCTGGCGCCACCCATGCCAACACCACCGTCAACGGACTGGGCGAGCGCGCCGGCAACGCCGCGATGGAAGAGGTGGTGATGGGGCTCAAGCACATCCACGGCGTGCATTGCGGCATCCGGACCACCGACCTCGTGCGCATCTCCAAGCTGGTCGAGCAGGCCTCGGGTCGGCTCGTGGCAGCCAACAAGAGCATCGTGGGCGACGCCATCTTCACGCACGAATCGGGCATACACGTCGATGGGCTGGCCAAGCACCCGACCACCTACGAAGGGTTCGATCCGGCCGAGCTGGGCCGCGCGCGCCAGACCGTGCTGGGCAAGCACTCAGGCACCCGGGCCGTGAAGCTCGCCTACCAGGCCCTGGGCCTCTCGCTGGACGAGCCCCAGGTGCCACGCCTGCTGGAACGCGTGCGCGGCCATGCGGTGCACACCAAGCGCGCGCCCACACCGGCAGAGCTGCAGCAGTTCTACCTCGAGTCATCCTCGCTGGAAGGGCAACCCTCGTGAGCCACACCGACCCCACCCCCCTGGACGCGGCCCTGAGTCACACCCTGCGGGCCACGTTGGACGAGGCTCCCGCGACCGATCCCGCCCCGCCCCAGCCGCCGAGCTGGTGGGGCCTGGTCTGCGAGGACGTGGCCTGCGTGGCCCAGCGTGACCCAGCCGCCCGCTCGCGCTTCGAGGTCTGGACGCTCTACCCCGGCGTGCACGCCGTCGCCCTGCACCGCCTGGCCCATGCGCTTTGGCTCGGGGGCTGGCGTTACCTGCCGCGCTGGATGTCCTACCTGGCGCGCTGGTGGACGCACATCGACATCCACCCGGGCGCGCGCATCGGCCGGCGCTTCTTCATCGATCACGGTGCGGGCGTCGTCATCGGCGAGACGGCCGAGGTCGGCGACGACTGCACGCTCTACCACGGCGTCACGCTGGGTGGCACCAGCTGGCAGGCCGGCAAGCGCCACCCCACGCTGGGCAACGGCGTGGTCGTGGGGGCTGGTGCCAAGGTGCTGGGGCCCATCGTCGTCGGCCATGGCGTGCGCGTGGCAGCCAACTCGGTGGTGATCGACCCGGTGCCCGAGGGCGCGACCGTGGTCGGCATCCCCGGTCGCGTGGTGGTGCGCGAAGCCTCGCGCCCGCGTCGCACCGCCGAAGGCTTCATGCCGGTGGACCTCAACCACCACCTCATCCCCGACCCGGTCGGTCGCGCCATGACCTGCATGCTCGCCCGCATCCAGGAACTGGAAGACCGCCTTGATCAGCCCCCTGACAAAGGAGCGCAGCCATGATGGACAACCTCACCCTGGAGCTCAAGCAGCTGTCGTCGGCCGAAGACTTCCTGAACTTCTTCGGCGTGCCACACGAGCAGAGCGTGGTGCACGTCAGCCGCCTGCACATCCTCAAGCGCTTTTACCAGTACATCCGCCAGGCACCCAACCTGCCCGGCGACAACGAACAGGCGCTCTACGCCGTCTACCGCGAGCTGCTGGTGCGCGCCTACTCGGATTTCGTGCGGTCCACGCCTGCGCAAGAGAAGGTCTTCAAGGTCTTCCAGGAAGCCAACGGCGAGCAGCACGTCTCGTTGCAAAGCCTCAAGGCCTCGCTGCCGGCCCGCGTGCCACCCCTGGCCGGGAACACGCCCGATTCGACCGCGACCGCCCACCGCTGAACCGCCCACCAGGAGAGCGCCATGCACATCGTCGTCTGCATCAAGCAGGTGCCCGACTCGGCCCAGATCCGCGTCCACCCCGTCACCAACACCATCATGCGCCAGGGCGTGCCGGCCATCGTCAACCCCTATGACCTGTTCTCCCTGGAAGAGGCGCTGCGCCTGAAGGACCAGTTCGGCGGCCGCGTGACCGTGCTGTGCATGGGCCCACCGCAAGCCGAAGAAGCCTTGCGCAAATGCGTGTCCTTCGGCGCCGACGACGCAGTGCTGGTGACCGACCGCGCCTTCGCCGGCGCCGACACCCTGGCCACGTCTTACGCCCTGGCCGCCGCCATCCGCAAACTCGGCAGCGAGCAGCAGGTCGACATGGTGTTCACGGGCAAGCAGACCATCGACGGCGACACGGCCCAGGTCGGCCCCGGGGTGGCCAAGCGGCTGGGCATGCAGCTGCTGACCTATGTCTCGCGCATCGTCGAGACCGACCTGGAAGGCGGCACCATCACCGTCGAGCGGCGCGGCGAAGGCGGCGTGCAGGTGCTGCAAACCAGGCTGCCCTGCCTCATCACGATGCTGGAGAACACCAACGAGATGCGCTTTGCCTCGCTGCCTTCGATGATCCACGCCGCCGCCTACCCGGTGCGCAAGTGGAACAAGGACGACGCGGGCATCGAGGACGTCACCAAGATCGGCCTCAAAGGCTCGCCCACCGTGGTCAGCCGCGTGTTCGGCCCCACGCCACGCTCCGAGAAGGCCGAGATGCTGAACGTGGAGACCTCTTCCCTGCGCGACGTCTCGCTCAACCTGATCCAGTCGATCTTCACGCGCCACACGACGCTGGAAGACGACCTGGTCGAAAAGCTCAGCGCCTGATCGATCCGATTTCCCACACGCTGTCATCACCCCGAACGGGAGCCCTGCCATGAGCGAAGCCAAACCCGCCAACCCGCCCGCCTTGAAGCCCGCGGGCCGCGGCCGCAACCTCGAACTCTCCGATGAACTCAAGGCCTACAAAGGCGTGTGGGTCTTCATCGAGCACGAGCGCGGCCACGTGCACAGCGTCTCGTGGGAGCTGCTGGGCGAAGGACGCAAGCTCGCCGACCAGCTCGGATCGCCCCTGTGCGGCGTGCTGCTGGGCGGCCCCGACGAAGACCTCGACCGCTTCGCCAAAGAGGCCTTCACCTTCGGCGCCGACCACGTCTACTTCATGCGCGATGCGGTGCTCAAGGGCTACCGCAACGAGCCCTTCACCAAGGGCCTGACCGACCTGGTCAACAAACACAAGCCGGAGATCGTGCTGCTGGGCGCCACCTCGCAAGGTCGCGACCTGGCCGGCTCGGTGGCCACCACCTTGCTCACCGGCCTGACCGCCGACTGCACCGAGCTGGCCATCGACCCCAACACGCGCGCCCTGGCCGCCACCCGCCCGACCTTCGGCGGCTCGCTGCTGTGCACGATCATGACCCTGGCCTACCGCCCCCAGATGGCCACGGTTCGCCCCCGCGTGATGGCCATGCCGCGCGCCGACGCCGAACGCACCGGCACCACCTCGGAAGACACGCTGGGCCTGATCGAAACCAACATCGTCACCAAGCTGCTGGACTTCATCGCCGACGCCAGCTCCAACAAGATCAACCTGCCCTACGCCGACGTGATCGTCAGCGGCGGCAAGGGCCTGAAGACCCCCGAGAACTTCAAGCTCGTGTTCGACCTGGCCCGCGTGCTGGGCGGCGAGGTGGGCGCCACGCGCCCCTGCGTGCAGGCCGGCTGGGTTGAGGCCGACCGCCAGGTGGGACAGACGGGCAAGACCGTTCGCCCCAAGCTCTACATCGCCGCCGGCATCAGCGGCGCCATCCAGCACCGCGTGGGCATGGAATCGTCTGACGTGGTCGTCGCCATCAACACCGACCCGAACGCGCCCATCTTCGACTTCGCCCACCACGGCATCGTCGGCAACGCCATGCAGGTGCTGCCCGCGCTGACACAGGCCTTCCAGGCCCACCTCGACCAGCGCATCCGCAAGGTCGCCTGACCTCGCCTCCACAGCAGGAGCAAGACCATGAAAGCCAACCAGAAGTTCGACGCCATCGTCGTGGGCGCCGGCCCCTCGGGCAACGCCGCCGCCTACACCATGGCCAAGGCCGGCCTGAAGGTGCTGCAGATCGAGCGCGGCGAATACCCCGGCTCGAAGAACGTGCAGGGCGCCATCCTCTACGCCGACGCGCTCGAACGCATCATCCCCGACTTCCGCGAAGACGCCCCGCTGGAGCGCCACATCATCGAGCAGCGCATGTGGGTGCTCGACGACGCCAGCTTCGTCGGCAGCCACTTCCGCTGCGAGGACTACAACAAGCCCCCCTACAACCGCTACACCATCATCCGTGCGCAGTTCGACAAGTGGTTCAGCTCGAAGGTGCGCGAAGCCGGCGCCCTGCTGATCTGCGAAACCACCGTGCAGAACCTCATCATGGATGGCGAGAAGGTGGTGGGCGTGCGCTGCGACCGCGAGGCCGGCGACGTGTTCGCCGACGTGGTGGTGCTGGCGGACGGCGTCAACAGCACGCTGGCGCGCAAGGCCGGCTTCCACCCCGAGATCAAGGCCTCCAACGTGGCCCTGGCCGTCAAGGAAATCCTCTTCATGCCCGAAGAGCTGATCCAGCAGCGCTTCAACATCAAGGAAGAAGAAGGCGTGGTCATCGAGATGGTCGGCAAGATCACCGACGGCATGATGGGCACGGGCTTCCTCTACACCAACAAGGATTCGCTGACCATCGGCATCGGCTGCATGCTCTCGGACTTCAAGAAGAACGAGAACAAGACCTCGCCCTACCAGCTGCTGGAGAACCTCAAGCGCCACCCCAGCGTGGCCCCGCTCATCGAAGGCGGCGAGATGAAGGAGTACTGCGCCCACCTGATCCCCGAAGGCGGCTTCTTCGCTGTCCCGAAGGTGCACGGCAACGGCTGGATGATCGTGGGCGACTCGGGTGGCTTCGTCAACGCCGTGCACCGCGAGGGCTCGAACCTGGCCATGACCACCGGGCGCCTGGCCGCAGAAACCGTGATCAACGCCAAGGCCGCTGGCAAGCCGCTCAACGAGGCCACGCTCAAGGCTTATCAGAAGGCGCTCGACGAATCCTTCGTGATGAAGGACCTCAAGAAGTACCGCGACATGCCCAAGGTCTTCCACGAGAACCCGCAGTTCTTCACCACCTACCCCGAGCTGCTCAACAAGGCGGCGCGCACCATGGTCACGGTGGACAACGTCGACAAGAAGACCAAGGAGCGCGAGGTCTTTTCGAGCTTCCGCACCGCGCGCAGCTTCACCGGCCTGGTGGGCGACGCCTTCAAGCTCTGGCGCGCCTTCCGCTGAGCCGACTTTGACGCCAAGACAGGAGCAAACGACATGACCCCCATCTCCGTCAACGTGGAAGACAAGCTCTTTCAGAACCGCTACAAGGTCGACGCCGGCCGCCCTCACATCCAGATCAAGGACGCCGAGGTCTGCCGCAGCACCTGCCAGGACCGCAGCTGCACCTTCGTCTGCCCGGCCAGTTGCTACAAGGCCGAAGGCAATGGCGCCGTCACCCTCATCACCGATGGCTGCCTGGAATGCGGCAGCTGCCGGATCATCTGTTCCGAGCATGCCAACGTCGCGTGGGAGTACCCGCGCGGCGGCCACGGCATCCTCTTCAAGTTCGGCTGAACGCCGCTGGAGCCCCCATGTCCCGACCCGAACGCAGCGTCTTCGTCTGCTCGCAACAGCGCCCGCCCGGGCACCCGCGCGGCTGTTGTGCCGCACAAGGCAGCCAGGCCGTGCTGCAGGCCTTCTGGCAGCAGCTGCAAGCCCGTCAGGCCTACGACCAGGTGGGCGTGACCTACTCGGGCTGCCTGGGGCCTTGCGACGGTGGCGTCAACGTTGTCGTCTTCCCCGACAGCGTGCTTTACAGCCGCGTCAAGCCCGAAGACGTGCCCGAGATCTTTGAAAAGCACCTGCTGGGTGGCGAAGTCGTTACCCGCCTTGCCGCTTCGGCTGGCACGTGGTGAACCAAACAGGCGGGCGGTGGCGTGAACCTCTTCACCGGTGAGTCGTCAGATGAATTTTTCGGCGGCGAGGTGCCGCCGCAAGTGCGCCACCTCGTCGACGAAGCCCGCCGGGAGCCCAACCCGCAAAGGGCGCTGGCCCTGCTGTGGACAGCTCAGGTCTGCGCACCCGATTGCCCGTCCCTGTACTACCTGCTCTACAAGTTCCATGCGCGCCATGGCGACACGGCGCAGGCCGAGTTCGCTGCCCTCAAGGGCCTGGACGTGGCCGCCATGCAGGCGGGGTTGCCCGCGAGCTGGCAACAGGTCGAAGCGAGCATGGCGGACTTCCAGTCGCCCGGGCCGGCCCGCTTCTGGCTGTTCACCCTCAAGGCGCTGGCCTTCATCCGCCTGCGCCGACGCGACCCTTTTGGTGCGCGAGCCTACCTGCGCAAGGTGCATGAGCTGGATCCCATGGACGGCACCGGCGCCGGCGTGATCGACGCCCTGGTCAAGGGCGCCGGCTGAATCGGCCATCGTCGCATTTCAAGTGCTGGCCGGCGAGTGCGTGTAGCACTTCTTCGGGCAGATGCGCGAGCACGCCGTACAGCCGATGCACATCTCCTGGTGGGCGATGGTCATGACTTTCTTTTCGTACTCGTCGTCATCGTCCTCGTCGCCAGCCAGGGCGACGTGTTCGCCCTCCTCGTTGAGGCCGACCAGTTCCAGCACGCCGCGTTGGCAGACCTTGAAGCAACGGCCGCATCCGATGCAGGTGTCTTCATTGATCTGCTGCACGAAGCGTGGCTCCCAGCTTTCGCCGCTGGGCAGGGTCACGGTGAAGTGGCTCATGGTGCCCTCCTTGCTCAACCAGCGGCGGCTGCGGCCTGGCGGGCGGCCATCAGCGCGGCGTGGGTGTCGTGGCAGCGTTGCGCCACTTCCAGGATCTTCTCCCAGTTGGTGGGCAACTCTTCGGAGAGGTCGTGCAGGTCCATCTTGGCCTGCGTGGCCTGGGCGTTCAGCTTCTTGAGCTGGGCCTTGCGTTCATCGGCGTCCATGATGGGGTCTCTCGCATGCTTCGTTCGGGATCAGGTGCCGTGGTGGGCACCGCGTCAGGTTCCGTACTTGGCCACGGCCGGGTAGTCCCGGATCATCGTGACGCCATCGCTGACGAACTTGCCACCTTGCTCGGCCAGCTTCGCCAGCGAGGGGAAGCCGAAGCGGTGCACGTCACGCAGTTGCTTGTTGACGACGACCAGGCGGCCCGCCAGCAGCACGATGCGGCCGAAGCCTTCGTGGCTCATCTTCATCATGGGCGTGACCATCTGGCCGGTCTCGCGCTCGATGGCCACGCCGATGGCGTTGTAGAACAGCTCCAGGCGCCAGAGGGTTTCGGGGTCGGGGTCGCCGATGATGGGGACCTCGCGGCGCTGCTCGGCCGTCAGGATGTAAGGGTCGAGCAGCTTGCGGTCGGACTTGCCGTCCCAGGTGCCATGGGTGTCTTGGGCGCGCAGCATCTTCACGAGCTCGCGCACGAAGGGGGACGCCATCAGGGTGGCTTCGTCGGCGTCTGGCGCGGCGGGGGTGGCCGGGGCCACGGCTTCAACGGTCATGGTGAGCCTCGTCTTCGTCTTCAAAGGTCGGGGTCGCGGCCTGGCCCTTGAGCAGGGCCTTGCGCAACCAGGGAGGCGGGGTGCCCTTGAGCACCTCCTGCAGCTTGTCCAGGATGTCCAGGATGGGTTCGGGCTGGGCCACCTTGATGGGGTGGATCTTCACGGCCACCACGCGCGCGGCAGCCGATCCGCCGATGGCCGCCACGTAGAGGATGGCGCAGTCGTGGATGGCGGCGAGCTTGGGCGCGAGCTTGTCTTCATCACCGTCTTCCTCGAGCTTGCCGCCGAACTCGAAGTTCTCCACGAAGTGATAGCCATCGGGCATGACTTCGTAGACCGAGAGGTTCTTGGCCCAGCCGAAGTGGGCGTCGACGCGCTGGCGGTCCTGGGTGCTGAAGGCCACTTTCATGGGGTGACTCCGGTGGGGGTGGATTGGGCCTGGCCGGGCTTGGCCACGCGCAGCGCGGCGTCGGACAAGGGCCAGTGATCGGGGGTGGCGTGGGGCAGGTGGCCCAGCATCAGGTTGGCCACCTCGAACAGGAAGCCGCGCGTGCCTCGGTAGCCGACCATCAGGCGGTGCGAGTTGCCGATGCGGTCGAAGATGGGGAAGCCCAGGCGCAAGAAGGGCTTGTTCAGCCGGTCGGCGGCCTGGCGGCCGTGCGAATGCGTGATGAGCAGGTCGGCATCCGCCGCACCGTCCTCGAGGTCTTGCAGGTCGCCGATGAGCACGTGCTCGGCGGGCATCTGGGCCAGCAGGGGTGACGAGGTGGTGGTCACGCAGCGCACCAGCTCGGCGCCCATCTCGTGCAGCGTGCTGCCGGCGGCGTGCAGCAGATCGGGCTCGGCGCCGATGGCGACTTTGAGCTTGCCGAGGTGGAAGTGCGCATCCAGCATGGCGTCGAGCAGTTGGCTGCGCTGGCGGCGGATGCGCGCTGGCACGGGCTGGCCACTGAGTTGCGCGAGCAGTTGCACCAGGCGGTCGTTGCAGGCCAGGCCAGTGAGGCGGTCGAACACGTGGGTGGGCACGCCGGTGAGTTGTTCCAGCAGTTCACCCGCTTCACGCATGTGCTCGCCGATGGCCAGCGTGGCCCGGGCCTCGCCCATGGCCGCAGCTTCGTCCAGTGTGGTGCCGCCCAGGGTCGTGCCACGCCAGTCGGCGGGGATGTGGCCGTCCAGCGAGCGCGACACGTCGGGCAGGGCCGTGACGTCGAGCCCGAAGGCATCGCACAGCTCGCGCAACTCCTCGATATCGGCAGGGGTGAGGTGGCAGCCGGGCAGCAGGTTCACGCGCGGTGGCAAGCGGCCATCTCGGTTGGCTCGGTCGGCCTTGTCAACGGGCTTCACCAGCGTGCGCACGAGCTCGGTCAACGCCTTGGCGTAGCCATCCTGGAAGGCACCGATGTAGTCGGGGGTGGAGACGTACACGAGCGCGGTGCCATCGAGCATCGGCTGCTTCTGCCTGACCAGCTTGAGGTAGCCCGGCACGTCGTCGCCCTTGGTCTCGGTCAGGCCCGTCGAGCAGATGGCGATGACCTTCGGGTTTGCGCGTTTGTGGATGTTGAGCAGCGCCTGCTCCAGGTTCTCGTAGCCACCGAGGATGGTGGTGACCTCGTTCATCGCCGTGGTCTGCAGCGGGATGGCTTCTTTGAAGTGCCGCACCAGCAGCACCAGGCCAAAAGACGTGCAGCCCTGCGAGCCATGCATGACGGGCATGCAGCGGTCCAGGCCCATGAAGGCGTAGCTGGCGCCCAGGGGCTGGCTCATTTTGAGCGGGTTGACCGCACAGGCCTTCTTCGATTCGGTGACGGTGGCCATGCCTGCGCTCCTTCAGACACTGGCCGTCACGGCCACGGCGTCAGCCGATGGGGACGAGGGCGACGAGGGCAACATGCCCGCGTCCACCTCGTCCCAGGGTGCCGGGATGCGCACCTGCTGCCACACCGGGTTGTGCAGGGCCTTGTCGATCTCGTCAACGAGCTCGACCATGCCTTCGTAACCGGCGTAGGCGTGGTGGCGTTCCTGGTTGATGTCCAGCCAGGGCATGCGCGCCTTGAGCGCGATGAACTGCGAGCGACCGCCCGAGAGCATGATGTCCGCCCTCGCCTCGCGCAGCATGTCGTACATCTGGCGCGGGGTCATGTCGTCGATCATGTGGGCGTCGTCACCCATGATCTCCTTGATCTTTTCCTTGTCTTCCTTGGTGGACTTCTTCACCGAGGTGCCGACGATCTCCATGCCCACCTCCTGCAAGGCAGACACCACCGACCAGCTCTTGACGCCGCCGGTGATGAGCAGCACGCGTTTGCCCTTCAGGCGCGCCTTGTAGGCCGACAGCCTTTGCCAGGCGCGTGCCTCTTCCACTTCGATCAGGCGCTCGGTGCGGTCGATCAGGTCGCCTCCCGCGCCACGAGCTACCAGCAGGCGGGCGATCTGGCGCAGCGTGTCGCTCATGTCGGAGATGCCGTAGAAGGAGCCCTCGAAGTACGGGATGTCCCATCGCTGCTGCATGCGCGTGGCGATGTTGATCATCGACTTGGAGCACACCATCATGTTGACCCGCGCGCGGTGGCTGCTGGCGACCTCTTCGTAGCGGCCATCGCCGGATATGCAACTGAGGATGCGCACGCCCAGCGCATCCAGCAACGGCTTGATCTGCCAGAGCTCGCCCGAGAGGTTGTATTCACCGATGATGTTGATGTCGTAAGGCGTGGTGTGCGCAGGCTCGCGTGTGCCGATGACGTGGTCCAGCAAGGCCTCGCCGCCAAGCTTGTTGCCCAGGTTCTTGGGGCCCGCGAAGCCAGGGCTGTTGACGGGGATGACAGGCACGCCGAACTTTTCGCTGGCGCGCTGGCAAACGGCCTCGATGTCGTCGCCGATGAGCGCGGTCACGCAGGTCTGGTAGACGAAGACCGCGGGCGGGTGCTGGCGGTCGATGATCTCGCGGATGGCCTTGAACAGGCGTTTCTCGCCTCCGTAGATGACATCCAGCTCGTTGATGTCGGTGGTGAAACCTGTTCGGTAGAGCGTGCTGCCCGATGAAGCGCTGTGGCGGTTGTCCCAGGAATTGCCTTCGCAGGCGATGGGGCCGTGCACGAGGTGGGCCACGTCGACGATGGGCTGCAGGGCGATCTTGGCGCCGTCGAAAGCACACCCACCGGCCGCGGCGCCGGGGCTGAGCTGCTTGGTGCAGCCCTTCTTGCGCTCCTTCTCGCCCTTGGCCTGGTTCTTGTCGCAACCGGGCTCGTCGAACACTTCGGCGATCTTCTGCTTGAGCGAGGCGGACATGGGGGTCTCCGGTCGGTGGATGCAGTCAACTCAGCACAATCGATGCCAGCCAAGCCTCGCCCCCCTTTCGCTGGGAAGCCGGCTTGTCAGGCGTCTGCGGGCGGCTTGATTTCATCAACAAAGCGCACACACGCTGTCAGAAAGCCGCCAAACGTCTCGGCCCTTCAGTTCTCCGCCACCACGTCCAGCGCCAGCAGCTGTTCGCGCAAGGCATGCAGGCAACGCCACCCGCCCTGGCGGGTGAACAGCGGCTCGACAGGGTCTTCGGAAGCCAGCACAGCCTCTTGCTCCGACCACCAGATGCGCACGTCCTGCAGCGCCGAGCCCACGCGGGCCTTCAACGCGGCTTCACATGCCTCTTCCATGGAGACCGGGCTCGCCTGGTAGCCTGCGGTGCCCAGGTGATCGGCACGGTACAGGGGCGTGTCCAGCCCATGTTCGCTGACCAAGGACCACAGGGCCGGCAAGCGATCTGCCAGGGTCGGGTCAGCCGGGTCCTGGTCGAGCATCTCGATCAACTCACGGGGCGTGCTTTGGTCGTGGATCTCCCACCACGGCAAAGGGTCCGAGCCGGCCACCTTCGTGAGCAGGTCTTCGGCGTCGTAAGCGAACCAGGCGCGTGGCTCACCCTGGTGCGGCACCTCGACGACGAAGATCATCACTCCACCCCTTCCAGCGCGGCCTTGGCCCACATGACCTTGCGAAACCGCTCGGCCAGGGCGACGGGGTCGTTCTCGAACTGGCGGCGCGCGGCGTCCATCGCGCCCTGTGCGATCGCGGCCTCGTCGTGCCGCAAGGGAATGCGGCCGGCCATGTGGGTGGCACCCGGCACCGCTTTGGCGATGGCCTGGCGGTTGGGATGCTCGATCAACGGCACGAGGGTGTCGGCCTCGCGCGCGCCGGCCAGGCAGAGCCAGCCATCGATGACCTCGACCTTGCGGCCGTCCTGGGTGGTCTTGACGAAAACGGGCTCTGCCATGGTGGCCTCCAGCTTCAGCGGATGATGTCGTACGAGTAGTCGGTCTTGCCGGGTACGATGGTGTTGGCGTCCAGCGTTTCGAAGAACTCGTCGAGCAGCATCACCAGCACGCGCAGCGCGCCTTCGTAGCCCCAGGTGGGGTAGCGGTGGTAGTGGTGGCGGTCGAAGATCGGGAAGACCATGCGGATCAGCGGCGTCTTGGTGTCGCGCTCGAGGTACTTGCCGTAGGTGTTGCCGATCAGGAAGTCGACCGGCTCGGTGTGCAGCAGCGAGCGCATGTGCCACAGGTCGCGCTTGGCGTAGGCCTTGCAGCCCTTGCCATAGGGCGAGGCATCGAACAAGGCCTGCACCTTGGCTTCCCAGCCGCTGTCGCCGTTGGTGGCCAGCACATGGGCGGGCTCTGCGCCCAGCTCCAGCAGGAACTGGGTCAGGCCCAGCATCTGGTCGGGGTCACCGTACAGGGCGTAGCGCTTGCCGTGCAAGTGGGCCTGGCTGTCGGCCATGGCGTCGACCAGCTGACCGCGCTCCTTCTCGAGCACAGCGGGCACGGGCTTGCCGGTCAGGCGCGACAGCGCCATCACGAAGGCGTCGGTGCCGGCCACGCCCGTCGGGCTGTTGAGGCGGATGACTTCCTGACCCTTTTCTTCGATGTACTTCGAGGTCTTCTCGCAGCAGTACTCCTGGAAGACGATGGTGGCCTTGGCGTGCAAGGCGCGCTCGACTTCTTCCTTGGTCGTGCCACCTTCGTACATGCGGAACTCGCCGTCGGTGGGCGTGTTCCACACCTCGGACGGGTCGCAGATGATGGTGTGGTCGACACCGAAGAGCTCGAAGATGCGGCGGATTTCCTTCATGTTGCCCACGACGAAGCCGTCGAAGCCACCGATGAAGTTGATCGACTCGTTGGGCACGCGCTTGATGGCCTCGGCCGTGCCGGACTTGCCGTCCCAGAAGTGCTGCAGGATGCCCAGCAGCGCGTTGTCGTAGCCGGTCACGTGGCTGCCCACGAAGGCAGGTGTGTGGGCGTAGGGCACGTCGAATTCGGCCGGAACGCTGCCCTTTTCCTTGCTGGTCTTGATGAAGGCGTTCAGGTCGTCACCGATCACCTCGGCCATGCAAGTCGTCGACACGGCGATCATGTCGGGCTTGTAGAGGTTGTAGGTGTTGGCCAGGCCGTCGATCATGTTGTTGAGGCCACCGAACACGGCCGCGTCTTCCGTCATGGACGATGACACGCAGGACGTCGGCTCCTTGAAGTGGCGCGAGAAGTGCGAGCGGTAGTAGGCCACGCAGCCTTGCGAGCCATGAACGAAGCTCATGGTCTTGGCAAAGCCATTGGCGACGTAGACGGCGCCCAGCGGCTGACAAGCCTTGGCGGGGTTGACGACCAGCGAGTCGCGCTTGAAGTTCTTTTCTTTGTAGTCTTCGGTCTTGGTCCACTCGACGATCTGCTTGATCTTCTCGTCGGCGTGGTTGAACTCGAAGGCCTTCTTGCCTTCGAGCATGTCCACGTACTCCGGCTCACGGAACAGGAACTCGTGATCGAGGATCTTTTCTGCACTTTGGGGCATGGTGTTCTCCAGGTGGCAATCGGTTTCAGTTTTTCCAGGGGGCCTTGGTCAGGCCCCAGATCGGGCTGCTGATGGCCATGTCCATGTCACGCGCGAAGATGGCGAAGCCGTCGTAGCCGTGGTAGGGGCCGGAGTAGTCCCAGCTGTGCATCTGGCGGAAGGGCACACCCATCTTCTGGAAGACGTACTTTTCCTTGATGCCGGAGCCGATCAGGTCAGGCTTGACCTTGTCGACGAACTGCTCGAACTCGTAGCCGGTCACGTCGTCGTAGATCAGCGTGGAGTCCTTGATGTAGTGGGTGGTGCG
Source organism: Burkholderiales bacterium RIFCSPHIGHO2_01_FULL_63_240 (assembly GCA_001770725.1). Classification (GTDB taxonomy): domain Bacteria; phylum Pseudomonadota; class Gammaproteobacteria; order Burkholderiales; family Burkholderiaceae_C; genus Aquabacterium. The sequence continues at coordinate 382,002 of MERU01000006.1, read as the reverse complement.
CTGGTAGTCGTCGTTGTGGCCGAACTCGTAGCCGGTGCCCACCACTTCCATGCCCAGGTCCTCGTAGGCGCCGATGACGTGGCGGGGGCGCAGGCCACCGACGTAGAGCATCACGCGCTTGCCTTGCAGGCGCGGCTTGTACTTGTCGACCACGGCCTGCATCAGCGGCTTGTACTTGGCGATCACCTCTTCGGCCTTGGCCTGGATGGTGGCGTCGAAGTGCGAGGCGATCTCGCGCAGCGACTTCTCGATCTGCGTGGGTCCGAAGAAGTTGTACTCCACCCATGGGATGCCGTACTTCTCTTCCATGTGCCGGCTGATGTAGTTCATCGAGCGATAGCAGTGCAGCACGTTGAGCTTGGCCTTGGGCGTGTTCTCCAGCTCGGCGATGGTGCCGTCGCCCGACCATTGCGCGATCACGCGCAGGCCGATCTCTTCGAGCAGGATGCGGCTGGACCAGGCGTCGCCACCGATGTTGTAGTCGCCAATGATGGCCACGTCGTAGGGCGTGGCCTGGAACTCGTGTTCCTTCTTGGTCTTGCCGTCGAACACCCAGTCGCGGATGGCGTCGTTGGCAATGTGGTGACCCAGAGACTGCGACACGCCACGAAAGCCCTCGCAGCGCACGGGCACGATGGTGTGGTTGTCGTATTCCTTGGACTTCTTCTTGGAGACGGCTTCGATGTCGTCACCGATCAGGCCGATCGGGCACTCGGACTGCACCGAGATGCCCTTGTTGAGCGGGAAGAGTTCCTGGATCTCGTCGACGATCTTCTCCAGCTTTTTGTCGCCGCCGAAGACGATGTCTTTTTCCTGGAAGTCGGAGGTGAACTGCATGGTCACGAAGGTGTCCACGCCGGTCACGCCGATGTAGTAGTTGCGGCGGGCGGCCCAGCTGTACTGGCCGCAGCCCACGGGGCCGTGGGAGATGTGGATCATGTCCTTGATGGGGCCCCACACCACGCCCTTGGAGCCGGCGTAGGCGCAACCGCGGATGGTCATCACACCAGGCAGGGACTTGATGTTGGACTTCACGCCGCAGTCGGGCTTGCCGGCTTCGTACGTGCCCAGGTGCTTGGCGCGCCGCTTGGCCATCTTTTCGGGATAGGCCTTCAGCACTTCATCGATCAGGGCCTTGTTCGCGGCCTTGCGTTCTTCTACGGTCATGCTCATGGTGGGACTCCACGGTGAGGGGCTTGTCAGAGGGGGGAGGGATTCGTGGCTTGGTGGGTCAGGGAGGGCACGAGGCCCTCCCCCTGTCAGCCTGTGGTCGTCAGGCGGCCAGCTCGGCAGCGGCCTTGCCCACCTGGCTTTCGTCGATGGTCTTCATGATCCCGTGCTCCATCAGCAGGTCTTCGAGCTCGTCCATCGTGATGGGGGTCGGGATCGTGCCGTTGCCGGCGTTGGCATGGACCTTCTGGGCCAGCGTGCGGTATTCACCGGCTTGCTTGGAGTCGGGCGCGTACTCCAGCACGGTCATGCGACGCAGCTCGGCGTGTTGCACGATGTTGTCGCGCGGCACGAAGTGAATGAGCTTGCTGCCCAGCATCTTGGCCAGCGACTCGGCGAGCTCGAGCTCCTTGTCGGTCTGGCGCTCGTTGCAGACCAGGCCGCCCAGGCGAACGCCACCGCTGTTGGCGTACTTCAAGATGCCCTTGGAGATGTTGTTGGCCGCATACATGGCCATCATCTCGCCCGACATGACGATGTAGATTTCCTGGGCCTTGTTTTCGCGAATGGGCATGGCGAAGCCACCGCAGACCACGTCACCCAGCACGTCGTAGGACACATAGTCCACGCCGTCGTAGGCGCCGTTTTCTTCCAGGAAGTTGATCGAGGTGATCACGCCGCGGCCGGCGCAGCCGACCCCCGGCTCCGGACCGCCGGACTCCACGCAACGGATGTCGCGGTAGCCGATCTTCATGACGTCTTCGAGCTCGAGGTCCTCGACCGAGCCGGCTTCTGCGGCCAGCGACAGGATGGTGTCCTGGGCCTTGGCGTGCAGGATCAGGCGGGTCGAGTCGGCCTTGGGGTCGCAGCCGACGATGAGGATCTTCTGACCCATTTCAGCCAGGGCGGCCAGGGTGTTTTGCGAGGTGGTGGACTTGCCGATACCACCCTTGCCGTAGAAGGCGATCTGTCTGAGGGACATTGCAGTTCTCCAATGAGGGAAGAGGTTTGAAAGCAGGTTGCGAAGTCGCGACCCTGGAGAGCCTTCGGTGCCGTTGTCGGTCTTCTTCTTGCCGCCACCCGCTGGCCAGACATGGTCTGCGCAAGCCCTTTTCCGCAACTGGCGTGCCAGCCTGTTCATGCGAGGCGATGCCCCCTCTCGCCGGGCCACTTCTGCATGGTTTTGCCCTGGGAAGACCTCGGGTGACGGAGCCCTGTTCGCCCTGCTCTGCCTGGCCATCCGAGTCGGTCAGGTCCTGTCTGAAAGCCGACAAAACCCTCGGCATGCGTCGCGAAGGGCACAGGCCCCAACGGGCATGCACCTTCACCCACGTGGGCAATGCCCGGCTGGCATGGGCTTTGCGCTGAAGTGCGCATGAACCAGCCCGCTCCCCTGCCCGAGGTCGTCACCGCGGCCGCCAACCCGCACTTCGCCCGCATCGGCGGGGAGGTGGCCGTGGCACGCCTGGTCGACGCCTTCTACCGGTGGATGGACGAGCTGCCAGAGGCCGTTGGCATCCGCGCCATGCACGAGCCTGACCTGTCGCAGACCAAGGCCGTACTCAGGCTCTACCTCCACGAATGGCTGGGCGGGCCCCGGCTTTATTCCGCCCAGCGAGGCCGTCCGGCCCTGCGGCGCAGGCACCTGCCGTTTTCAATCGGGCAGGCCGAGCGCGATGCCTGGCTGCTGTGCATGAGGCACGCGCTCGACGAGGTCGTGGCCGATGCGGGCCTGCGGGCCGAGCTGATGGCTGCGTTCACCCGCACCGCCGAAGCCATTCGCAACGACCACCCACCTTCCCCCAGCCCCTGACGTCAACCACCCAAGGAACACCATGTCAGCCATCCTCGCGCCCCTCACCATCGACCAGACGGCCTTCGGTCCGCTGGATGTGCAAAAGCGCCTGCAGAACCCGGTCCTCAAAGGCCCCACCCACGTCGGTGGCCGCTTCGGTTTCCGGGGCGAGCTGGCGCTGCGCTTTTCGACCCAGTTGGCCGACGAAGCCCGACCGCCCGTGCTGACCTGCGACCAGGTGATGGCCATCGCGACCGCTGGTCAGTCCACCATCCCCTTCTTCGCCGGCTACCTGCTGTCCTTCGAGCACCTCAAGGACGTGGCCGAGGTGCTGGGCGATGCCCTGACCGCAGGTGGCAAGTACTTCCTGTTCTGCAACAACATCGACCTCAGCCGCAAGTACCAGGTGCCTTACAAGGGCGCGATGTTCTATGTGCTGCCCATCGACGAGGCCACGGTCTACAACGAGCTGCTGGAGCTGCTCTACCTGGAAAAGGGCGACCTCAAGAAGCTCGACACCGCGGCCAAGCTCGATGCCATCGCCGATGCCGCCCTGAAGTACGATGTGACCTTCGACACCATGACCTACGCCGAGGGCGTGGCCACCATGGGCCCGGTGCGCAACCCCAACGAGAACCGGCCGGTCTGAACATGCCGATCTACGCCTACCGATGCCAGGGTTGCGGCGAGCACTTCGAGTTGCTCGTGCGCAGCAACACGTCGCTGGCCTGCCCCCATTGCGGGGCCACCATGCTTGACAAGTGCGTGACCGCACCTGCTGCGCCGGGCAAGTCCAAGGCCCTGCTGCAGAAGGCTCGGGCGCAAGCGGCCAAAGAGGGGCACTTCAGTCACTACGCGCCGTCAGAGCGACCGAAGGTTTGAGCGCCTGCGCCTGCGCCTTGTCGCGGCGCTCACGCCGCCCCACCTGGCGGTGGCCCCGTTCACCCAGAGCGGGGCCCCAAGCCTGGCTGGCGTCAGACAAAACTCAACACCTCGACCGTGACCGGATCTTCACCCAGCACCACCTGACAGGCCAGCCTGGACTTGGAGCTCACGCCCACCATGGTGTCGAGCTTGTCGTTCTCGGCGCGCTGGATCTTGGAGATCCCCTTTCGGCCTTCGTGCACGAACACATGGCAGGCGCCGCATTGGCCCTTGCCATCGCACTTGCTGAGGATCGCCGCCCCCGCCGCCTTCAGCGCAGCAAACAGGGTGGCCCCCGGTGCGGCTTCGAACGTGGTGTTGGACGGCAGGATGGTGAGCGTGGTCATGATTCGGTCTCCGTGCAAACAAACGTGGTGGAACAAGAAGAACAGAGGTGGCTCAGGCGGCCATGAGGCCCTGAACCGCCTCGGCCAGCGACAGCGGGATGCGGGTGATGCCCTGCTCGGCCAGGAAGCGCGCTTCCATGCGCGTGGGTTCGTCAGGCAGCACCGCCCAATGGCGATCGCCAGAACGCTTCATGATCTGGCGCGCGAAGCTGCGGGTGAGCTGATCGTCGAAGCGGCAACCGATGAAAACGAAGGAGCGGCCACTGCGGCGCGCCTGCACCTCTTGCGGGATCGGCGTCTGGATGTCGATCTCGGTGAGCACCTCGACGTAATCGGCATCCGAGACCAGGTAGTTGCCTGCCGGGGCATGGCCGCCGATCGGCCGGTACAGCAGGGTGGGCCACCCGTCGAAGCCGCTGCGCACCCGCACCCCGGTCGGGTCGTAGTGGGCGTGCCAGGTGCCGAAGTGCTCCGACTGCGACAGGCCCTGCACCTCGCCCCAGCCCGCCAGCCCCATCACCTGGCGCAAGGCCTCGGCCATGGTGTCGTCGTACCAGCTCTCGACGATCAGCGGCAGCGAGAGCGTTGCCAGCCAGCGGTGGACGTCGTGCGGCTGGGGCACCTCGGCGAAGGCCTGGTTCATCAGGTTCACCACCGTCTTGCGGTGCTTGAAGTTCTCGATGTACTGCGCGGCCTGGGTCAGGCGGTTGCGCACCTTGTGGGGCACGGTTGCGTGCGCCACCAGCTTGGTCACCAGCGCCTGCGGGGTGGCCGGCACGGGTGGGGCCTCACCCAGGTTCAGCAGGCCAGGGCCCAGGTAAGGCACGGCCGCACCGGCCAGCAAGGCCTCGCGGACCTCGAGCAAGGTGTTCAGCGCGGTGTCGGCATCGGTTGAGAGGACGGCGGACATGAGGGGGTTCCTTCAAAGGTAGATGGCCGCGCCCGCGCCCACGTTCACCGACGCATCCTTGAGCGTCTTGACGATGAAGCGGACGTGGTCGGCGTCGAGGTGCCCGTGGAAGGGCAACACCATGGAGCGGTCTGCGATGCGTTCGGTGTTGGGCAGCGCCCCCCGCTTCCAGCCCTGCTGCTGGTAGAAAAACTGCTGATGCAGGGGCTGGCAAAAGGCCGCCGTGCTCAGGTTGTTCGAGGCCATGTCTTCGATCAGCAGGTTGCGCGCACTGGCCGTGAAGCGCTTGCCCAGGTGAACCTGGTAGAGCATCCAGTGCACCTCGTCGACCTGATCGGCCAGGTAGGGCGGCTTGATGCCCTCGAAGCTCTGCATCTCGCCGTGGTACCAGGCCTCGACCTGCTTGCGGCGCAGCAGGATGTCGTCGATGCGGCCCAACTGAGCCAGGCCCACGGCAGCTTCGAGCTCGCCCATGCCGGCCTGCCAGGGCACGCGGCTGCCCACCGACACCGAGCGGCGGTCGTCCACGCGGCGTTCGCGCAGGTAGCGCAGCTCGTCGGCCAGCCCGGCGTCGTCGCACAGCAGCATGCCGCCCTGCCCCGTGCACAGCGCAGAAGGTTGCGAAAAGTCGAACACGGCCGCGTCCCCGAAGGTGCCCACATGCCGCCCCTGGTAGCGCGAGCCAATGGCCTCGGTGCTGTCTTCCAGCAGCTTCAGGCCATGCCGATCGGCCAGCGACCGCAGGGCAGCCCAGTCGGCCGGGTGGCCATTGACGTTGCCCGCCAGCAGCACCCGGGTCCGAGGCCCGATGGCGCGCTCGGCCGACGCGGGGTCGATGCAGCCCGACCAGTAGTCGATGTCGACCAGCACCGGCGTGGCGCCCACCAGGGCAATGGCATGGGCCACCTGGTGCCAGGCGTAGCCGGTGGTGATGACCTCGTCGCCCGCGCCCACGCCCCAGGCCTTGAGCAGCAGGCAGGCCCCCAGCGTGCCGCTGGAGACGGCCACACCCTGTGGTCGCCCCACCCAGGCAGCAAAGGCCCCCTCGAATTCGGCCACCTTCGGGCCCATCGAGAGCTGCGGGCTTCGCAGGGTCAGCAGCGCCTGCTCCATCTCGTCGGTGCCGATGTCGGGGTCGGACAGCGCCAGCCAGTCGTCGCCTTGGTCGTCTTCGTCGTTGGGCATCGTGCTCTCCAGCGTTGTGGCCGCCTCAGGCCTGCGTGAGGACCAGGGCGCGCGCCAAGGCTGGGTCGGGCGTCACCATCCAGCAATGGCCATCGGTGGCCATCAGGTAAGCGCTGCGCCCCGTGTCCACCACCTCGATCGCCGGGGTTTCCCGGCGCATGTCGAACGCGTCCATCACCAGGGTCTGAAGGGGCGCCAGCTGCTGGCGGATGAGGGTGGCAGCGGCCCGCACCGTCTCGGCCTGCGCCAGGACACCGGCGATGTGCTGCATCTGTTCGTGGGTCAGCGACATGTCAGGCTCCTCAGGCTTCGGCTTCGCCCAGGGAGGTGCGGCGCGCCTCCACCGTCACGGGCAGCGAGGTTTCGGCCGCCATTTCGGGCAGCTGCAGCTCCCAGCCATTGGCCAGGGTGACGAGCCCCCCCCACATGCCGGGTCGCTCCATCGACACGATGGGCTCTTCCAGGTCCTTCTTGGGCACGTAAGCGGACAGCACGCCCTGCGCGCTCTTGCGGATCATGACCTTCATGCGGCGACTCCAGTGGGGGGATGAGAAAAAGTTGAGCAGGCATGCCCGTCGCTCACGAGACGGGGCCAGGCATCGGCCAGCGCCAGCAGATCGGCGGCCGGGGTGTCGGGTGCGAAGGACAGACGAACGGCGCACAGCGCCTCCTCGCGCGGCACGCCCATCGCCGCGAGGACATGCGACGCAGCCTGGCCACCCGATGAGCAGGCCGAGCCCGACGAGGCCAGCGCCCCCAGGCTCGACAGCTTCTGCAGGGCGAGGTCGGCGTGCGCATGGCCCAGGCGCAGGAAGCTGGTCTGCGGCAAGCGGGGCTGGCTGGCACCGTAGACGACCAACTCCGGGCAAGCGGTTCGCAAGCGCGCCTCGAAACGGTCGCGCAGCGCGGCCAGCTTCGCGCTGCGGTCGTGCCAGTTGCCCGCCGTCCAGGCCTGGTGCTCGGCCGCCACGCCAAAGCCGACGATGCCCGGCAGGTTCTCGGTGCCCCCTCGGCGTCCACGCTCCTGGGAGCCTGCGAACAGCGCCGGCCAGTTCAGGCCCTTGCGCACGATGAGCGCGCCCACGCCCTTGGGCCCGCCGAACTTGTGCGCCGACACCGACACCAGGTCGGCACCGCTGCGGGCAAAGTCAAAAGGCAGCTTGCCGATGAGCTGGGTGGCATCGACATGCAGCAACGCACCACGCGCATGCGCCAGGCGGGCGATCTCGGCCGTGGGCATGAGCACGCCGGTTTCGTTGTTGGCCGCCATCACCGAGACCAGGGCCGTGGCTTCGCCAATCAGGGCCTCGGCGGCAGCCAGGTCGAGCCCACCAGAGGGCTGCAGGCCGATCACACCGACGGGCACGCCCTGCGGGCCTGGTTGCCGCCCCAGTTGATGCACGAGCTTGTGGACACCCGCGTGCTCGGCCGCGCTGACCACCAGGCCCGCTCGGCCGCCATGGCCCACCGCGCCGCGCAACGCGATGTGGTTGGCCTCGGTGGCCCCGCTGGTGAACACCAGCTCGGCTGGCTGGCAACCCAGGCAGCGCGCCACCTGGGCCCTGGCGTGCTGCAGCGCGCCGCGGGCAGCCTGGCCCGCTTCGTGTTGAGAGGAGGGGTTGGCCCAGTGGCGGCGCAAGGCTTCGCCCATGGCCTCGATCACCGCGGGCAGCACGGGCGTGGTGGCGTTGTGATCGAGGTAGAGCATGGCGCGCAAGGCTGATCAAGGCCAGAAGACCCGCGACCCGTCGCGGCAGACGATGTCAAGCAGCTCGGCCAACCATGGCGCCTGACTGTGCAGAACCCAGCTCGAATCGGCGTGGTGGCGTCGGTACAGGGACCATCCATCGGCATGGGGCTCCAGCCAAGCGATGGGGATCTCGCCCCCCGATGGATCGACGTTGCGGGAACAGCAGGGGCTGGCGATCACCCAGCCCCTTTCGTGGGCCCGGACCTCCGGCTGCACATACCGGTAGCGCTGGCGGCGGGCCAGCGCGCGCTCGATGCGTCGCGCGGTGAGGTCGTGCACCTTCGCGAGCTGCGGCGCCTGCGGGGCCGACTGGCTGGACATGGCGATCACGGCTGCGCTCCCAGCGAAGGCCGGGCTTGCCTGGCCAGGTCATGCAGCTCCATCGCCAGCATGATTTCGCCTTCTGCACAGCCCACCACGCGACCTGCGAAGTCCACCATGTAGACCGGCAGCTGGCTGGCCTCGTGAACGCCGACCTGGACGACCTCGCCTTCGCTGCCCACGTCGACCAGCACGGCGCCATCGGGCACATCCGGGAAGCTGCCATCGTTGACCAGGTCGCCGAGCGCGACCACGCACTGGCCCCATTGGTAGGCCGGCCCTTCAACGGGCGCGATGCCTGGGGGCAGTTCAAGCGGCTGGGGCAGCTCGGGCCGGAGGGTGGCGGGGGTGTCGTGGTCCATCTCGGTTCCTTTCAGCGCAGGCTCTGCAACCGGTCGGCCTTCTCGCCGAGCTGAGCCAGGATGTCTTCGGGCAGGTTGTCCAGCGTCATCAGCTCCTTGGCCCGCATGCCGACGCGGTGGCCGCTGTCGTTGAACTCGACGGCATAGATGTAGAACTGCTGCAGGAAGGTGCCGATGGAGACCACGTAGCCGATCTCGCCCTTGCTGACGAGCACCTCGCCGATGTCCTTGCCATTGAAGGTGCCGTCGTTGCGCACCAGGGTTCGGCTGACCACCCGCTCACCATACTGAAAGCGCGGCGGGTGGGCGATCTCGATGACGTCGTCGTCGCGGTTGATGTCAGCCATGCTTTGCCTCCACGTCAGCCGGGGTGTCGCCTTCGAGCAGCCGCTGCAGGGCGAGCTCGCGGATCTCCGCAGCCGGGTCCTGAGAGAGGCGATGCAGCACATCGACGCACGCGCGCTGTGCCACCTCCCAGCGCACCAGCAGGTCCGCGTCGCTGGCCAGGGCCCCGAGCAGCCCGGTCGGTGCACGCCGGGCGACCACGCGCCGCACGGATTCGGCGGGGTCGGTGGCCAGGCGCCACAGCGCAGGCATCTCCAGCCGCTCGGCCACCGCGCCACGCACTTGCGCATCGGGGTCATCGGCCAGCTGACTCAGCAAGGCCAGGGGCAGGCGGCGGGCCACCACGAGGCGCACGCCGTAGTCGGCATCGGCGATGAGATCGGACAGGGCTTCGGTGGGCAGGCGGTGGGCCACGCGCAACCTGACCTCGCGATGGGGGTCGTGCATCAGGGCCTGCAGGCGGTGCGGCGGCAAGCGCAACGCCACCTGCAGGCGAACGGTCTCGTCCGGATCGTTGGCCAGGCGCTGAACCGCGAACACATCGGCATGCCTGGCCGCGATGGCGCGCACCTCGAAATGCGGGTGGCGGGTGAGCTCGTTGGCCAGCTCCGGGTGCCAGCGCATGAAGCGGTCAATGCGACGCGCATAGGCGTCTTCCACACAGGCGTGGCCGATCTCGCAGCCGTCGCGCGCTCGCAAGCCCCGGTGCACGCATTGTTCGCAATCGAGTGGCGTGCCTTGCCAGCTCAGCGGCGGGATGTCGATGTCCTTCGGGTCGATCATGCGGCCCCCCATCCTCGGCGATGCGGGTGGCCTGGCTCTGGCTGAGCGTCGCTGTCCTCGTCTTCGTCAGGTGCCCCGCGCGCATCGGCTCGCTGAAGCATCTCGGCCAGCAGGCTGCCCCCCAGCCGGTCGTTCGGGTCGAGCCGGCGCAGCTCATCGAGCGCCAGCCTGCCTTCGCCGATGTCGCCCAGGCGCAGGCACAGGTAGGCATGGCCCTTGAGGCTGAAGAGATAAAAGCGCACGGCCGCGTCGAAGCGGACCTGCTCGTCGCTGGGCAAGGGCGAGACATCGACCTGGCCCACCATTTCTCTGCGCAAGGCCCGCCTGGCCAGCTTCAAGGCCTGGGCGGCGATGGCGCGCGCCTGCTGAAGGCGGTGCCCATAGAAGTGAAATCGGTAGCGCGCGATCAGCACCGCCGGGTGATCCGGCGCCAGGGCCTCGGCCTCGTCGAGCAGCGCACTGGCCTGCACCACGTCCTGACGACAGGCCCCCGCTCGGGCGATGAGGTCCTGCGCCTCGGGAGACAGCCCCCCTCCCAGCACGGCGGCGTCGAAGCCGCCCCAGGGGTCGTCCTGGCTCGCATGGATGGCGGTGGCAGGCATGGCGTGTTTCACTTGCGGCGCTGACGTCCGGTCGATCAATGCGCGTGCGGGCGCCCGCCCACCTTGATCGATCCCAGCGACACCGAGGCCACGCCCGGCGCCTTGGCCGAGGAGCCCTCGCTGCTGCTGCAAGCGCACGAACCCGCGTTCGGGTTGAAGAAGGTCAGACCCGACTGCGTGGGCGTGTCGGCGAAATCCACCGTCACGCCTTGCAGCATCAGGCGCGACTCGGCAGGCAGGAAGACCTTCAGGCCCTGCACCAGCACGGTCTGGTCGCCCGCCTGGGGCTGGGCCTCGACCGAGAACTCGCTGTTGTAGCCCGAGCAACCGCCGGCGCTCACCACCAGGCGAAAGCCCGAACCCTCAGGCAGGCCGGAGAAGCGGACCATGCGCTTCATGAAGCGTTCGGCCGCGGGGGTCACCGTCATTTCGATGGACATGTTCTCTCCTTCAGACCTTGACGATGCAGCCATCGACCGGGCAGACCGCCACACACTGTGGCGAGTCGAACTGCCCCTCGCATTCGGTGCACTTGTTGGGGTCGATCTTGAACGTGCCGCCCTTTTCACTGATGGCGACGTTCGGGCATTCAGGCTCGCAAGCCGAGCAGCCCGTGCAGGTGGAGGCGATGATCTTCAGGGGCATGGTGCTTCTCCTGTGGTGGGGGGATGGGTCAGGCCGCCGCCTCGGCGGTGAAGGCGCCCTGGCGGATGGAGGCGTCGCCCCTGGGCTGGTGCGCGATCTCGCCGCGCTGCACGCGCTCGCGGTAGCCAGCGAACCAGCTCAAGGCGGCCTTCTCGATGAACTCGTGGGCGTAGGCGTCCACCGGCTCGATGCCGGCCGCCGTCAGCTCGTCACGCGGGCAGGCGCCGATCTTGGAGACCAGCACCGCGTGGCAGTCGTTGATGGCGTTGACGATGGAAGGCAGTTGCTCGTCTTCGCCATAACCGCCCTGGCAGTAAAGGTCCACGCGACGGTGACCGACGAACAGCGCCTGAGCGGCCGAGACCTCGAAAATCTGGAACTCGGTGGCGTGGCCAAAGTGCTGGTTGACGCGGCCCTGGCCTTCGGTGGCCACGGCCACCAGCACCTTCATGTCCGGATCAACACCGGCGATCTCACCTTGGGCAGCCAGCGCCTCCTGCTTGGCGGCGTGCTGAGCCTGGCGCTCGGTCTCGACCTGGTCCTGGTAGGCACGGCGCTTGTCGAGGTCGTAGACCACCTCCATCTCCTCGATCTTGTCGAGGGTGAACTCTTCGCTGCGGTCTTCACCGAGCAGGCCCACCGCGTCGGCGCGGCACTGGCGGCAATGGCGCATCAGGTTGGCGCCGCCCGAGCAGGCGTCCTGCACGGCCTTGAGCTCCTGGGCCGACGGGCCACGCTGGCCGGTCAAACCGTAGTGGGTGCCATGCTCGGCCTCGCTGATGAGCGGCATGATGTTGTGCAGGAAGGCCCCGCGCTTCTTGACCTCGCGGTTGACCTCGATGAGGTGCTCGTCGTTGACACCGGGGATCAGCACCGAGTTGACCTTGGTGAGCACGCCCCGCGCGGTCAGCATCTCCAGGCCCAGCATCTGCCGCTCGTGCAGGATCCTGGCGGCTTCGTAGCCGGTCACGCGGCGGTGGTCCCAGAAGATCCAGGGGTAGATCTTCTCGCCCACGGCAGGGTCCACCATGTTGATGGTGATGGTGACGTGGTCGATGTTGTACTGGCAGATCTCGTCGACGTAATCGGGCAGAGCCAGGCCGTTGGTGGACAGGCAGAGCTTGATGTCAGGGGCCTCTTCTTGCAGGCGGCGGAAGGTTTCGAAGGTCTTGGCCGGGTTGGCAAGCGAGTCGCCCGGTCCGGCGATGCCCAGCACCGTCATCTGCGGGATCTCGCTGGCCACGGCCAGCACCTTCTTGACGGCCTGGTCGGGCGTGAGCTTTTGCGAGACCACGCCAGGGCGCGACTCGTTGGAGCAGTCGTACTTGCGGTTGCAGTAGTGGCACTGGATGTTGCAGGCCGGGGCCACGGCCACGTGCATGCGGGCGTAGTGGTGGTGGGCTTCTTCGGAGTAGCAGGGGTGGTTCTTGACCTTCTCCCAGATCTCCGGGGGCATGTCGTCGGGGCCGCCCGATGAGCCGCAGCTGGCCTTGCCGCTGCCGCCGGTGGTGCCGCATCCGCCAGCCGAATCGGCTGCGGGCGCTGGTGCGCCAAGGGGTCGGATCTGACCGATCCCGATGAAGGCCTTGGCGGCGAGTGAGGAAGGTTCCATGGGCTTCTCCCGGCGAGAGGTGGGGGGTGGCAGCGGGTGAGGGGTGTGTCCGATGCCGGGTTTGCCAGATCCGTGCCACCCCTTTCATCGCCTTGGAACACCGATGAACACTGGGCAAAAGTCCATCTGAACCGTTTTCATCGTGCGCATGTGGTGAGGTTTGTCGCAGCCTCGCGACGACGGGCTGTCGAAACCCTGACAAAGCCGACAGCGGCCGCACGCACGCGCGCTCCGCTGCAGGTTGGCGCCGCATGGCACACCTTCTGCAAAGCCCGATCACCCCTTGTTTCACCAGGGAGCCACCATGGACACCGCCTGCCTCGACGAAGAGATCGCCGACCTCGCGCTCTTGCTGCGTGAGTTCGCCTGCGACCAGGACCCGCCACCGTCCGGGCTGATCGACCACATGGCCCAGGCGGCCATGCAGCCCAACCACCTGTGGGAAGACCTGGGCCTGCGCAGCCGGGACGAGCTGCAGGGCTTGATGCAAAGGCACTTCCCTCGCCTGAAGGCGCTCAACCACGCCAACATGCGCTGGAAGAAGTTCTTCTACCGACTGCTTTGCGAGCGGGCGCAGGTGCTCATCTGCAAGTCACCGCACTGCGAGACCTGCGACGACCAGGCCCTGTGTTTCGGGCCGGAGTGAAGCTGGGTCGCGCGCGCCTCAGAACTTGCGCACCTCGATGCGATGCTTCTGCAGCGCATAGCCCATCTGCCTGGGGGTGATGTTGAGCAGTCGCGCCGCCTTGGCCTGCACCCAGCCACAACGCTCCATGGCCCAGATCAGGCGTTCGCGCTCGCCCTCGGGCTTGTCCCCCTCAACGGCCGCGGCATCCGGCTCAACCAGGGAGTCTTCAGCACCTCGCCCCATGGGCACCTCCTCGATGGGGATGCGCACCGGGCGCGCGGGCCTCACCGCGTCTTCGCGTTCGATGTGATGGAGCACCTGCGTCAGGCAGCGGTTGTCGTGGCAGGGAAAGCTCAGGTCGGTGAGCGCCTCGCTCAGGGCCATCGTGGCCGTGCGCTCGACGCAGTTCTCCAGCTCGCGCACATTGCCCGGCCAGTAGCACGAGGTCAGCACCCTCAGCGCCTGCGGCGTCACGCGGATCTGGCGCTGGTTCTCGCGGTTGAACCGGTTGAGGAAGTACTCGACCATCAGCGGGATGTCTTCGCGGCGCTCGCGCAGCGGTGGCAGGAAGACACTGACCACGTTGATGCGGTAGTACAGGTCGGCGCGGAACTCGCCCGACGCCACCATCTTCTCGAGGTTGCGGTTGGTGGCCAGCACCAGGCGAACGTCCACGCGGATGGGCTGGCTGCCCCCCACACGCTCGAACTCGCGCTCCTGCAGCACCCGCAGCAGCTTGGCTTGAAAAGAGGCGGAGATGTCGCCGATCTCGTCAAGGAAAAGGGTGCCGCCGTGGGCCATCTCGAAGCGCCCCTTGCGCGTGCCCATGGCCCCCGTGAAGGCCCCCTTCTCGTGACCGAAGAGCTCCGACTCGAGCAGCGACTCGGTCAGCGCTGCGCAGTTGACGCGGATGAAGGGCTGGTCCTTGCGTGGCGACAGGTTGTGGATGGCGCGCGCGATCACCTCCTTGCCGGTGCCGCTTTCGCCGCGCAACAGCACGGTGGTTCGCGCCGGCGCCACCTGGTGCACCTCGGCGAACACCTGCTGCATGCGCCCAGACTGCCCGATGACCTGGTCGAGCTGGTAGACGGGCTTGAGCGCCTTGGTCAGGCGCCTGGTTTCATCGACCATGCGGTCGTGCTCGAAGCTCACAGCCCGGTGCAGCAGCAGGTTCTGGCCCAGCAGGCTCGCCACCATGGCCAGCAGCCGCGCATCTTCGTCGAACGAGCCGGTCCGATCCGTGACCACCCGGTCCATGGTCAGCACGCCCAGGATGCGGCGGTCGGCCTTGATCGGCGTGGCGATGTAGGCCACCGTCTCGTTGGGCGACTGGTCTGCTGCACCCGTTCGGTTGAGGAACATCGGCTCGCGGCCGATGTCGGGCACCACCATGGGCACACCTGCGGCGAACACCCGACCGACGATGCCCTCACCCGGAGCGAACTGAAGCCGCTGGGATTCCTCGCTGGACAGGCCCACGGCGCACAGGCCCACCAGGCTGCCATCATCGGACGACAGCACGACCGCGCTGCGACGCCACCCCATCATCGAGACCAGCGTGTTGATGGCCTCTCGGAACGTTTTGTGGATGTCCAGGGAGCCGCCCAGGATCTTGCTGACCTGGTAGATCGTCAGCAGCTCGATGCTGGCGCGTTCGTGGTGCGTGCTGCCCATGGGTCGGTCCTCGCGTGGTGGGTGGGTGTTCACCACCCCCCGCGATGCCCCGATCTGCGGCGACTTGTGATCGACGCTGGTGCACGCGAGCCAAGCCTGGCGGTGTCCAGGCAGGCTGCGTGCAAGCTCCACGCCTGCGGCATTTGATGTGGATCAAACAGCGATCAGGCGGCCGATGTGTCCTCTTCAGCCGTGGCCTTGGCAATGGCCTGCTCCACGATCTCGCGGGTCAACGGCGAGGCAAAGGTCTCGATGAACCCGTAGACGTAGCCGCGCAGGAAGGCCCCGCGGCGGAAAGCCAGGCGGGTCATGTTGACGCTGAAGAGGTGGCCGGCGTCGAGCGCGCGCAGGTTGCGGTCGCGGTCTTCGTCGAAAGCGATGGACGCCACCACGCCCACGCCCATGCCCAACTCGACATAGGTCTTGATCACGTCGGCGTCCATGGCGGACAGCACGATGCTCGGCTGCAGCCCCTCCCGCGCGAAAGCCTCGTCGATGTGCGAGCGGCCAGTGAAGCCGCCGTCGTAGGTGATCAGCGGGAACTTGGCCAGGCGCTCCAGCGTCAGCGGCTGCCCGTCGAGCAGCGGGTGCCCCGGCGGCACCACCACGCTGTGCGTCCAGGTGTAGCAAGGCAGCGTGACCAGTTGCGGGTACTGATCAAGTGCTTCGGTGGCGATGCCGATGTCGGCCTCGCCGTCGATCAGCATCTGGGCCACCTGGCGAGGCGAGCCCTGGTGCAGGCTGAGCGTGACCTTCGGAAAGCGCAGGCGGAAGTCGCGCACGGCCGATGGCAGCGCATAACGCGCCTGCGAGTGGGTGGCCGCCAGCGAGAGCGGGCCCGTGTCGTGCGAAGCGCAATCGCGCGCGGCCTGGCGCAGGTTCTCGGCTTCGCGCAGCAGGCGCTCGATCACCGGCAGCAGTTGCTGGCCGGATGGCGTCAGCCCCGTCAGGCGCTTGCCAGCGCGCTGGAACAACTCCACGCCCAACTCGTCTTCCAGCTCGCGGATCTGGCGGCTGACGCCCGGCTGAGAGGTGTGCAGGGCCGCGGCCACCTCTGTGAGGTTGTAGCCACGTCGCGCCGCTTCGCGAACGGAACGCAGTTGCTGGAAATTCATGCGCGTGCCCCCGACTCGAACTGGCGGATGCGGCGCGGCTTGAGGTGCGCGTCGTGACCGGCGCGCAGCACGCCGCAGTCGCGCAGGGCCGCGTACTCATCGCGGCTGAGCTCGACCTCGATCTCGCCCGAGCCATCGGTGCGGCGGAAGGCCAGGCGCGTGTTGGGGCCCACGGTCAGCGTATCGATCAGGGTGGCGGCCAGCGAGCCTTCTTCGGCGTGGGCCAGCACCTGGATCTCGTGCGGACGCACATAGCTCACGGCGGGTTGGGCCGAAGCGCCCTCGCCCACCGCGCCCGGCGCATGGTCGCGGCCATGGAACAGGTTCACGTCGCCCAGGAACTGCAACACGAAAGGCGTGGCGGGGTGGTCGTAGACCTCGTCCGGCGCACCCTCCTGCTCGATGCGACCCTGGTTCATCACCACGATGCGGTCGGCCACTTCCATGGCCTCTTCCTGGTCATGGGTCACGAACACGCTGGTGATGTGCATCTCGTCGTGCAAGCGGCGCAGCCAGCGACGCAGCTCTTTTCGGACCTTGGCGTCGAGTGCGCCGAAGGGCTCGTCGAGCAGCAGCACCTTGGGCTCGACAGCGAGCGCTCGAGCCAGGGCGATGCGCTGACGCTGGCCACCGGAGAGCTGATGCGGGTAGCGGTCGGCGATCCAGTCGAGCTGCACGAGCTTGAGCAACTCGGTGACCTTCGATCGGATGGCCTCTTCAGAAGGGCGGCTGTCCTTGGGGCGCACGCGCAGGCCGAAGGCCACGTTCTCGAAGATGGTCATGTGGCCGAACAGCGCGTAGTGCTGGAACACGAAGCCCACGTTGCGCTCGCGCACGGCCACGTGGGTCGTGTCTTCGCCATTGAAGTAGACGGCGCCACCGTCGGGCACTTCCAGGCCCGCGATGATGCGCAGCAGCGAGGTCTTGCCCGAGCCCGAGGGGCCCAACAGGGCCACGAGTTGG
This sequence comes from Burkholderiales bacterium RIFCSPHIGHO2_01_FULL_63_240, assembly GCA_001770725.1. Taxonomy (GTDB): domain Bacteria; phylum Pseudomonadota; class Gammaproteobacteria; order Burkholderiales; family Burkholderiaceae_C; genus Aquabacterium. The sequence continues at coordinate 364,871 of MERU01000006.1, read as the reverse complement.
CCGGAAGGGATGTGCAGGTTGAGGTTGTCGCAGACGGTCGTCTGACCGAAACGCTTGACCAGGTTCTTGACTTCGATGCTCATGCGGGGACTCCGGTGTCTTTGGCCTGGGCCAGCTGCTGCTGGACACGGCGCTCGACGATGTATTTCAGCACCAGGGTGACCAACGCCAGGCTGGCCAGCAAGGATGCCACGGCGAAAGACGCGGCGAACTGGTACTCGTTGTAGAGGATCTCGATGTGAAGGGGCAAAGTGTTGGTCTGGCCCCGGATGTGCCCCGACACCACCGAGACGGCGCCGAACTCGCCCATGGCCCGGGCGTTGCACAGGATCACGCCGTACAGCAGACCCCACTTCACGTTGGGCAGGGTCACTTTCCAGAAGGTCTGCCAGCCCGAGGCGCCCAGCACGCGGGCGGCCTCTTCCTGCTCCTGGCCCTGGGCCTGCATCAGCGGGATCAGCTCGCGCGCCACAAAGGGGAAGGTCACGAAGATGGTGGCCAGCACGATGCCGGGCACCGCGAAGATCACCTTGTGGTCATTGGCGATCAGCCACTCGCCCCACCAGCCTTGCAGACCGAAGACCAGCACGTAGATCAGCCCCGCGATCACGGGCGAGACCGAGAACGGCAGGTCGATCAGCGTGAGCAGCACGCTCTTGCCACGGAAGTCGAACTTGGCGATGGCCCACGCGGCCGACACGCCGAAGACCAGGTTCAGCGGCACGGCGATGGCCGCGGCCGTCAGGGTCAGCCAGATGGCCGAGACGGCATCGGGGTCGGTCACCGCAGCCAGGTAGACATCCCAGCCCTTCTTGAAGGCCTCGAAGAACACGGTGACCAGGGGCACGAACAGGAACAGCGACAGGAACACCAGCGCCACGCCGATGAGCAGGCGCCGCACCCATGCGGGCTCGGTGGTGGCCCCGGCCACGTCGGGTGGGGAGATGGTGCGCGATGCAGGCAGCGCGTTCACCGGTTGAGAAACAGCAGTCATGGCGGGCTCCGTCTGGTCACTTGCCCTGGCGCTTGCGCGTCCAGGCTTGCAGGGCGTTGATGGCCAGCAGCAGGATGAAGGACATCACCAGCATGACCACGGCGATGGCGGTGGCGCCCGCGTAGTCGTATTGCTCCAGCTTGGTGATGATCAGCAGGGGAGTGATCTCCGAGATCATCGGCATGTTGCCGGCGATGAAGATGATCGAGCCGTACTCGCCCAGCGCACGGGCGAAGGCCAGGGCGAAGCCCGTCAGCAGCGCCGGCGTGAGGATCGGAAAGATCACCTTCGTGAAGCTCTGCCAGCGGCTGGCGCCGAGCGTGGCGGCGGCTTCTTCCAGCTCCGAAGCCAGGTCTTCCAGGATGGGCTGCACCGTGCGCACGACAAAAGGCAGTCCGATGAAGGTCATGGCCACGAACACGCCCACCGGCGTGAAGGCCACCTTGATGCCCAGCGGCTCCAGCCACTGGCCGATCCAGCCGTTGCCGGCGTACAGGCCAGTCAGCGTGATGCCAGCCACCGCGGTGGGCAGGGCAAAGGGCAGGTCCACCAGGGCGTCGACGATGCGCCGGCCGAAAAAGTCGTAGCGCACCAGCACCCAGGCCACCAGCAGGCCGAAGAAGGCGTTGACCAGCGCGGCCAGCAGCGACGCCCCGAAGGTCAGCTTGTACGAGGCCACCACGCGCGGCGAGGTCACGGTGTCGACGAAGGCTGGCCAAGTGAGCTCCGTCGTGCGCAGGAAGGCCGCGCTGAGCGGGATCAGCACGATCAGGCACAGGTACAGCAGCGTCAGGCCCAGGGCCAGGTCGAAGCCGGGCAGCACGCTGTGCCGCCGCAGCAAGGTCTTGGATAACAACATGTCAGGCTCTGTTCAGGCAGGCGTCACTTGGCGCGACCGGCTGCGGTGATCTGGTCATAGATGCCGCCGTCGCGGAAGTGCTCGGCCTGGACCTTGCCCCAGCCGCCGAAGACTTCGTTCACGGTGAACGTGGGCACGCCGATGAACTTGGCCTGGTGCTGCTTGAGCAGGGCAGGAGAGCGCGGACGCAGGTTGTGCTTGACGGCGATCGCCTGGCCTTCGTCGGAGTAGAGGTACTGCAGGTAGGCCTCGGCCTGCTTGCGGGTGCCCTTCTTGTCGACCACCTTGTCGACGATGCTGACCGGGTTCTCGGCCAGGATGGTCGTCTTGGGGTAGACGACCTGGTAGTCGCCCTTGAACTCGTTCTGGATCAGCGGCACCTCGCTCTCGAAGGTGGCCAGGGCGTCGCCGATGTTGCGCTGGGCGAAGGTGGTGGCCGCGCGGCCACCGCCGTCGAACACCGGCACGTTGGCGAAGATCTTCTGCACCAGGGCGCGGGCCTGCTCGGGCTTGCCGCCGGCCTTGATGACCGAGCCCCAGGCTGCCAGGTAGGAATAGCGCCCATTGCCCGAGGTCTTGGGGTTGGGGATCACGACGGAAACGCCCGGGCGAGCCAGGTCGGACCAGTCCTTGATCTGCTTGGGGTTGCCCTTGCGCACCAGGATCACGGTGACCGAGGCGGTGGGCGAGCTGTTGTAGGGCAGGCGCTTGGCCCAGTCGGCCGGGATGAGCTTGCCCCGCTCGGCCAGGATGTCGATGTCGCTGGCCTGGTTCATGGTGATGACATCGGCCGGCAGGCCTTCGACCACGCTGTTGGCCTGCTTGCTGGAGCCGCCATGCGACTGGTTGAGCGTCAGGGTCTCGCCGGTGGTCTGCTTCCAGTGGCGGGCAAAGGCCTGGTTGTAGTCCTTGTAGAACTCGCGGGTCACGTCGTAGGACACATTGAGCAAGGTGACGTCGCGGACCTGGGCGTGTGCGGACAGGCTCGCGCTCCCCAGGCCGGAGGCGATCAGGAACAGGGTGGTGGTTTTCAGGACAAGGCGACGCATGCAAAGCTCCATCTGAGGAATGCGATGGATGCTATGCAGTCGTCGGTTTGCGCAGAAGCGACCATTGCTCAGCTTCTTATGCGAAAAACATCCGTGCGCGAGGATTCGCCCCGCGCGAAGGTTCCGACACAGAACGCATGTGCTTGAGCGCATTCCTTCGTTCCGTGAGAAACGCCACCTGCCTAGCATCGGCTCATCCCATTCACACAAGACTGAGCCCATGTCCCAAAAGACCTTCACCCGCCGCGCTGTTCACACCCTGGCCCTTGCCTCTGCCCTGACCGTCGGTGGCCTGGCTCACGCCAAGGACATCTCCCTGCTGAACGTTTCGTACGACCCGACGCGCGAGCTCTACCAGGAATACAACGCCGCCTTCGCCAAGCACTGGAAGGCCAAGACCGGCGACAACGTCACCGTCAAGGCTTCGCATGGCGGTTCGGGCAAGCAGGCCCGCTCGGTGATCGACGGTCTGGAAGCCGACGTCGTCACCCTGGCCCTGGCCTACGACATCGATGCCATCGCCGAGAAGGGCCTGCTCAAGGCCGACTGGCAGAAGTCCTTCAAGGGCAACAGCTCGCCCTACACCTCGACCATCGTGTTCCTGGTCCGCAAGGGCAACCCCAAGCAGATCAAGGACTGGTCCGACCTCATCAAGCCGGGCGTGGGCGTCATCACCCCGAACCCCAAGACCTCGGGCGGCGCCCGCTGGAACTACCTGGCCGCCTGGGCCCATGAACTCAAGAAGACCGGCTCCGAAGACAAGGCCAAGGACTTCGTGCGCAAGCTGTTCGAGAATGTGCCCGTGCTGGACTCCGGCGCCCGAGGCTCGACCGTGACCTTCGCCGAACGCGGCCAGGGTGACGTGCTGCTGGCCTGGGAAAACGAAGCCCACCTGTCGCTCAAGGAGTTCGGTGCCGAGAAGTTCGACATCGTCTACCCGAAGTTCTCGATCTACGCCGAGCCGCCCGTGGCCATCGTGGACAAGGTCGTCGACAAGCGCGGCACCCGCGACGTCGCCAAGGCCTACATCGAGTACCTCTACAGCGCCGAAGGCCAGGACATCGCCGGCAAGAACTTCTACCGTCCCACGGACCCGAAGGCCGCAGCCAAGTACGCCAAGCAGTTCCCGAAACTCGAGCTGGCGAAGATCGATGACGTCTTCGGCGGCTGGACCAAGGCCCAGAAGACGCACTTCGCGGACGGTGGCGTGTTCGACCAGATCTACCTCAAGAGGTGAGGCCATGCGGGCCCGCCCTCCCCTGCGCGTGCTGATCGTGCCAGGGCTGCGCGACAGCGGCCCGACGCACTGGCAAACCTGGTTGCAGAACCAGTTCGCTGGTGCCGTTCGCGTCCAGCAGGACGATTGGGATCGTGCCAGCCTGCCGGCATGGTCGACGCGCATCGCCGAGACGCTTGAGCGGCAAGGCGCCCACACCGACTGGGTGGCCGTGGCCCACAGCTTCGGCACGCTGGCCTTGGCTCACCACCTGGCCACAGCCCACGCAGGTTCAGCCCACGACGATGCAACCGGTGTCGGCCTCCGACACGGCCGCATCGTCGCGGCCCTGATGGTGGCGCCCGCCGACCCCGTGAAGTTCCAGATCGAAGAGCGACTGCCCCGCCACCGGCTGGGCCTGCCCCTGAGCGTCATCGGCAGCGAGAACGACCCCTGGATGCCGCTGGAGCGAGCCCGCGACTGGGCCCACGCCTGGGGCGCAGGCTTTCGCAACCTCGGGCAGGTCGGCCACATCAACACCGAATCGGGCTTCGGGCCCTGGCCGCTGGCGCGTCAGAAGGTCGATGAACTCATCCGCCAGCAACTGCGCCACCAGCCCTGCCTGTGCGCGCTGGGCGACTCAACCCTTTGACCGCGCCTGCACGGCCCCGATCTCGCGCATCGACTGCTCCAGCCCGCTGCGCGGCACGATCGAGGCCGCCCGGTCGCTGATCTGCGGCCAGGCCTCGGCCACCCGGTCGACGGCATCGGGCACCGCACCGATGAACACGGGCGCGCCCAGCCCCACGTGCGAGGCCGCGAACACGCCCGCACCGGCGTTGAGGATGGCGCGCGTGGGCGCCTCGTCGCTGACCAGGTAGACCAGGCCCGGCGACACGCTCTCGGGCGTCAGCACGGCCAGCACCTCGGGCGGCAAGATGCCCTGCGTCATCGCCGTGGCCGCCGTGGGCGCCAGGCAGTTGACGCGGATGTTGGCCTTCTCGCCCTCGAGCGCCAGCGTCTGCATCAGCCCCACCAGCGCCATCTTGGCCGCGCCATAGTTGGCCTGGCCGAAGTTGCCGAACAGCCCCGACGACGAGGTCGTGAACACGATGCGGCCAAACTGCTGCGCGCGCATGGTCTCCCACACGGCCTTGGTGCAGACGACGGCGCCCATCAGGTGCACGTCGACCACCAGGCGGAAGTCGTCGAGCGTCATCTTGGCGAAGCTCTTGTCGCGCAGGATGCCGGCGTTGTTGACCAGGATGTCGATGCGCCCGAAGGTCGCCAGCGCCTGCTCGACCATGGCCTGCACAGCGGCCTCGTCGGTGACCGAGCCGGCACAGGCCAGGGCCTGGCCACCCGCGGCACGCACCTCTTGGGCCACGGCCTCGGCCGGCGCCAGGTTCAGGTCGTTGATCACCACGCTGGCCCCCCGGGCCGCCAGGGCCAGGGCGTGCGTGCGCCCCAGGCCGGCGCCGGCACCGGTGACGATGGCCACGCGGCCATCCAGGCGGATGTTGGGGGACTCGGGGGTGGCGGGAGCGCTCATGGGACCTCTTGGCTCTGGGTGAAACAAGTGGGAAGCAAGCACAGGCCGCCTCCACGATGCGGAAAGCTGGCGTAAACCCGATGGGGCGGTTCCACGTCAACGCCGCTTCAACCCCCCAAGTGTCGCCCAGGATGCCCATCTGTCGCATTGACGTGCACGTCAAGTAATTCACGATTACTAGACTTCACCCATTCGCAGTGCCGAGGAGACAGCATGAGCCCCCAAAAACACAACGGCCCCGAGAGCATCGTTCCCCGCGAAAAGCTCGATTTCGAACTCGACGAGAACACCCCTCGCTGGTGGTACGGCAACGACGCCTTCAAGACCCGCCTGTTCGACGGCATGCAAGCCGCCTTCCCCGATGGCGAGCGCTACTTCATCACCAGCGTGCGGGCCTTTCGCCACCTGATCACCGACCCGAAGCTGGCCGAGGACGTCAAGAACTTCATCCGCCAGGAAGGCCAGCACGGCATCGCCCACACGCATTACAACGACCTGCTGCGCAAGCAGGGCTGCGACGTCGACCTGATCCTGACCGAGGCCAAGGCCCTCTTCGACGACTACACCAGGAAGTACTCCGCCAAGTACAACCTCGCGCTGACCGCCGCCTTCGAGCACTTCACGGCCATGATGGCGCAGATGCTGTTCGAGTCGAAGGAGGTGATGGCCCCCGCCGACGCGAAGGTGCGCGCCATGTGGGCCTGGCACGCCATCGAAGAGATGGAGCACAAGGCCGTGGCCTTCGACGTGATGAAGGACGTGGCCAAGGTGGGCTACGTCATGCGCTGCGCCGCCATGACCCACGCGCTCTACAAGGTCGTGGTCGACAGCATGCGCCTGACCAACCGGCTGATGAAGGACGACAAGATCTCGCTGCCCAAGCGCCTGTGGCTGTGCCTCAAGGGTTCGTGGTGGGTGTATGGCCCCAAGGGCATCTTCGCGCGCAACACTTTCAAGCTCCTGGACTACTACCGCCCTGGCTTCCACCCCTGGCAGCACCAGGTCATCCACAGCTACCCGGTGTGGATCAAGGCCTTTGAAGAAACCGGCAATCCCATGAAGGCCGGGGACGCACTCTTTCAGGCTGCCTACTGAGCCGCGTCACCCTCTCACTCTTGAGTGCATCGTGTTGGCCGCCTTCGCTGTTCGCAGCGGGGCGGCCTTTTTTGTCGTGCCTGGTGTTGGGGCGGGTTGATTTTGGGTGGGGTTCGTGCGACGGCTGGTGCGTGGCTCGATGGGCGGGGTGATGGTGAGCGCGCTCGGGGATGCCCCGCGCAGGGCCGGAGCAGGCACCCCTCGCCCCCTGACCGTTGCTCAACCGTGGCACCACACCCCAAAAGAGCCAACACCCCCCGAGCCCTATTTCACAGTCACCCAAAGGGCCTCAGGGTCTGCCCCCGTTGCCACCCCAGCCGCAAGTGCGACGATCAAGCCATCGGGAGCAAACCATGGCCATCTCGGTGTTCGACCTCTTCAAGGTGGGCATCGGCCCCTCGAGTTCCCACACCGTGGGGCCGATGCGGGCCGCCCGCCTCTTCGCGCTCAGACTGCAGCGCGAGGGCCTGCTGACACGCGTGGCGCGGGTGCGCTGCGAGCTGCTGGGCTCGCTGGGCGCCACCGGCAAGGGACACGGCAGCGACCGCGCCGTGCAGCTCGGGCTGATGGGGCACGAGCCCGACTCGGTTCAGATCGATGCCATCCCTGGCTGGCTGCAGGCCGTGCACGACACCCACCGGCTGGCCATCCTGGGCGAACACGAAGCGCACTTCAACCCCGATCACGACCTCCTGCTCGATGGCCGGCGCAGCCTGCCCTTTCATCCCAATGCGATGACGTTGACGGCCACCGATGCATCGGGGAAGGTGCTGCTCGACGAGGCCTGGTATTCGGTCGGCGGTGGCTTCGTCGTGTCGCAGGACGTGGCCGAGCACCCCGACCGCCAGGCAGGCATCGCCCCCGGTCCCGATGCGCTGCCCCTGCCCTTCCACTGCGCGGCCGAGCTGCTCACGCTGTGCGAGCAGCACCGCCTGAGCATCGCCACCCTGATGCGCCGCAACGAGACCCATTGGCGCAGTGACCAGGCCACGTGCGAGGGCCTGCGAACCATCTGGCAAGCGATGCAGGCCTGCGTTCGACGAGGCTGCGGCATCGATGAGAGGCAGCCCGACGAGCTGCCTGGCGGCTTCAAGGTCAAGCGCCGCGCCCCTCAAGTCCACCAACGGCTGCTGGGTGCGCAAGGCGCCACCGACCCGCTGCAGCAAATGGACTGGGTCACGCTGTGGGCCCTCGCCGTGAACGAGGAGAACGCATCCGGTGGGCGCGTGGTCACCGCTCCCACCAATGGCGCGGCCGGCATCGTGCCCGCGGTGCTGCACCACGCCATGCACCACCTGCCCGGTGCCACCGAGCAACGCATGGAAGACTTCTTGCTCACGGCCGCGGCCATCGGCCTGCTGTGCAAGGAAAACGCTTCCATCTCTGGCGCAGAAGTCGGCTGCCAGGGCGAGGTGGGAGTGGCCTGTGCCATGGCCGCGGCCGGCCTGTGTGCGGTCATGGGCGGCACACCCGAGCAGGTCGAGAACGCCGCCGAGATCGGCCTGGAGCACCACCTCGGCCTGACCTGCGACCCAGTGGGCGGGCTGGTGCAGATCCCCTGCATCGAGCGCAACGCGGTGGGGGCGGTGCAGGCCATCCACGCTGCTCGCCTGGCATTGCTGGGCGACGGGCGACATCGAGTCAGCCTGGACCAGGCCATCCTGACGATGAAGCAGACCGGCGCCGACATGCAAAACCGCTACAAAGAGACATCGCTGGGCGGCCTGGCCGTCAACATCGTGGCCTGCTGACGACAATGTGGCCCCAACTGTCACCGCGGATGTCACACAGGTGATGGCCTCGCTCCTAGACTGGACCTCATGCAAGAAACGGATCCTTTCGTTCCACGCGTCCCTGGCATCGACTATGGCGTGCTTGACACCCTGCTCGGCTACGCTGTGCGCCGCGCACAGATCCGCCTTTACGAGGACTTCGTGGCGTCGCTGTCTCAGTGGGGCATCACGCCTCCGCGCTTCTCGGCCATGGTCATCGTGTCGCACAACCCGGGCCTGAAGCTGACGCAACTGGCCAAGGTGATGGGCATCGCACGCTCTGGCGCCGTGATCCTTGTCGATGCGCTCGAAGAGCTGGGCTACATGCAGCGGCATCCGGTGCCGGAAGACCGCCGTGCGTTCAGCCTGGCGCTCACGAAGAAGGGGCAGGCCGATCTGGCGGCCATCACCGCAGCCGTGCAGTTGCATGACGAGCGCATGGCGCAAAGCCTGGCCCCTGACGAGCAAAGCCAGTTGCGCGAATGGCTCATGCTCATCGGGGAACGTTCGGCCTAGATGTGGCCTCGTGCGCCTGATCAACAAGAGAGCGCCCAACAGGCCACGGCAACGTCCCCTCAGGGTCATTGACACGACCTCCGCTGTTCCAATGAAGGATCGCGCAAACCTCCGTCAGGCGGCTTGCGATCAACCACCATGAACACACGGAGTTTTCATGAAGAACCTTTGAATCAAAGGGCGGTCAGGCTTTGCCCCGGCATTTGTCGCTCAAGCCGCGCTGGCGGTGCCAGTGGTCATCACGTCCACGGCGACGACTGGGCCGAAGATCGTCGCACCTTCTCAGGCGGTGATCACATCTTCACCCACATTCGTGCAGATGCTCTATGTCATCAAACCGAACGGTCGACTCCCCAGCGTCACAGCCACGGACGGGGCATCAGCGATGCATCGGATACCCGTTCAATGCCGTCATCAATGACACGAAGATCATCGCGCTGTCGTTCAGTTCACGGCACCAAAACTGCTTTCGCAACCGTGGTGAGCCCCCACGGATTCGGGGCTCGACAAATGCACGGTTCTGGACCCACACCGAAGCCACCGGTGACGCGACACTTCCTGGCGGCAAAGCGGAGACAAGCCTGAAGCCGGTTCGTTCCGGCTTGCAAGGCACCCTGATGTCCTCAGGGTCCGAAATGGTCGACCCGCGCCCGAAGATCTCCAAACGGGGGCCTTTCTCTTCTCTGTCCTCGGCACATGAAGAAGCACTGATCCACGCCCAGGAATGCACGATCAGGAATGCACGATCAGAAACAAGCCGCGGGAACAAGCCGTGCCAAACCAGGGAAGGCCCGATTGACCCCAACGAGGTCCTCCGAGATAAACAAACTGCGGCACATCCGCACCACACCAAAATCAGGAGAGAAACCATGCCTCGTACTTGGCAAACCTGCGTGCTGGCGCTTTGCGTCAGCGCTTCTTCGTCGGCATTCGCCGCCACGATCACCGCCTACGGCATCGATCACATCGCCGAAGCGCCTCCCCCCCATGACCTGACGCCCACCTTCTCCGCCACATCGGTTCGCTGGAGTTGGTCCCCCAACCTCGTGGGCGCCGCGAGCGCGCTTGGCATCACCCCCTCAGGCAATCCCCAACCCACGATCACCCTGGACCGCGGCCGGCCAACGGCGGTGTTGCAGGATTTCTCCCTGGTCAGCCTGACCATGGAGCACTCTGCTGTCGATGGCAGCCTCAACGTGATCAGCGAACAGCTGCGTGGCGACATCACACTGACCGGAGCCGGCTCGGCGCTGACCCAGGGCACTGGCTCGATGACGCTGTCTGATCTGCGCATCGACCACTTGGGCAAACAGGTGTTCGCAAAGGTCAACGGCTCCGCAAGCACCGAGACGGCCATTTTCAGCTTCGATGCCCCGGCATTCGTCCTCGCCGAAACCGCCTTCACGCCCATCTTGACCTGCCTGCCTGGTCGGCCGCACTGCATGGCCAACCTCGAGTCGCTTTCTGCTCACCCTGTTTTGAGCAACCTGCAGTTCACGGAACAAGGTCGCACGCTTTGGGACCAATCGTTTCAACTCACGCCGCTCGGCAAAGTCACCATGGATGCGGTCGGCGGCCTTGGGAAGATGAGCGTCACGGCCGTGCCCGAAGCGTCCACCTGGGCCCTGATGCTCATCGGCCTCGCAGGCATCGGACTGGCTCGCCGTCGACTGAGCGCCTGACTCGGTCCAGCCTACCCAGCAGATCGCTGAGCCCTCAAGGGCTCAGCGGCGCACGATGGCCACCACCGTGCGCCAGATGAGCCACACGTCCAACCACAGCGACGAACGCTCCACATAACGCGCCGCCAGCGCCAGCTTGTGCGGCAGCACCTCGTGCACATAGGCGTGCTCCGGATCGGCCGCCCTGGCCAGCACGGCGCTCTCGTCGCGGTACTCGATGGAGGCGATGTCGGTGATGCCTGGACGCACCGACAGCACCTTCTCGCGCAGCTCGGCCGGGTAGTGCGCCACGTAGCGAGGCACCTCAGGGCGTGGGCCGACCAGGCTCATGTCGCCCAGCCACACATCAAGCAGTTGCGGCAACTCGTCGAGCTTGGAAGCGCGCAGGAAGCCGCCCACGCGCGTGATGCGCCGATCGGCCCCCACCGTGATCTGCAGGCCCTGCCCCGCCGGCTCGTGGCGCATGGTGCGGAACTTGTGGATGCGAAACGGCTTGCCGAAGCGGCCCACGCGCTCCTGGCGGAACATCACCGGCCCCGGTGAGTCGAGTTTGATCAGCAGGGCGATCAGCAGCAGCAACGGCGCCAGCAGCAGCAGGCCAATGCAAGACAGCAGCAGGTCGAAAAGGCGTTTGACCATGGAGAGCGCAGAGGCGGTCGCCGATCAAGCGCGGCCGAAAGCCTTGCGCACCGAAGCCACCACGCGATCCACGTCGGCATCCGACATTCGCGTGTACAGCGGCAGGCTCACCATGCGCTCGTACGCCAGCTGGCTGTGCGGGAACTGCTCGGCTTTCAAGCCATAGCGGTCGCGCCAGTAGGGGTGCAGGTGCAACGGGATGTAGTGCACGCTCACGCCGATGCCGTCTGCAAAGAGCTGGTCGATGAGCTGGTCGCGCGTGATGCCGGCGTCGTCCTTCAGGCGCACCACGTAGAGGTGCCAGGAATGGCGATCGCCCTCGTGCAAGGGCCGCGGCGGCAGCACCAGCGGCAGATCGGCCAGCGCCGCGTCGAAGCGCTCGGCCAGGTGCTCACGCTTGTGCTGAAAGCCCTCGATGCGCTGCAACTGGTGCAGGCCCAGGCTTGCTGCGATGTCGGTCAGGTTGTACTTGAAGCCGGGCGCCACGATCTCGTAGTACCAGCTTGGCACCTTGGCGGTGAAGCGATCGAAGGCATCGCGGTTGATGCCATGCAGGCGCATGACCTTGGCGCGCGCCGCGAGCTCTGCGCTGCGTGTGACCAGCATGCCGCCTTCGCCCGTCGTCATCGTCTTGTTGGCGTAGAAGCTGAAGACGATGGCGTCGCTGTCGTGCAGGCCGATGAGCTTGCCGCGCCAGGTGGTGGGCAGGGCGTGGGCCGCGTCTTCGACCACCTTGACGCCATGCTGGCGCGCGATGGCCTGCACCGCGTCCATGTCCACGGCCAGGCCGGCGTAGTGCACCGGCATGATGGCCTTCGTTTTTGGCGTGATGGCCGCTTCGAGCTGGACCAGGTCGATGTTGAGCGTGGCCGGGTCGATGTCCACCAGCTTCACGTCGGCACCCAGGTAGCGCACGACCTCGGCCGTGGCCGTGAAGGTGTGCGTGGTCGTGATGACTTCGTCACCCGGGCCGATGCCCAGCGCTTCGAGCGCCAGGTGCAGCCCCGCGGTGGCCGAGTTGACGGCGATGCAGTGCAGGCCTGGCTCACCCAGGAAGGCCCCGAAGGCCTCTTCAAATTGACGCGCCTTGGGACCAGTGGTGACCCAGCCCGATCGCAGCGTGTCCACGACTTCGGCGATTTCTTCTTCGCCGATTTCGGGCAGGGCAAAGGGCAGGAAGGCAGGCTTGTTGTCAGTGCTCATGGGCAAGGCGCGATGAGGTGAAGGGGAGATGGGCCAAAGCGGGTCAGCGGGTCAGGCGGCCAAACGCAGGGTCGGGCTTGCCACGCACCAGGGCATCGAACCAGCCGCTCAGCGAGCCCAGCCCATAGCCGAAGTGGTAGGCCGCGATGACATCGGGAAGGTGCCAAAAGAGGTCGCGCCCCGCAACGCCAGCGATGCGCCAACTCACGGCCAGCATGGCAGATCCGTACAGCAGCGCCAGGCACAGCAGGCCGGCGGCGCCGAGGGCGGACACCCACAGCGCACCCAGCCGGTAATTCTGCCCGGGCTCGATCAGCAGGGCCACGGCTGCGCCCGCAGTCATCATCAGCACGCACAGCAGCAACGCGGTCACGAACAGGCCAGGGACAAGGTGGCGCAGCGCGGCAGCCTGGCCGTGCTTCTTCATCACGAAGGGCTTCCAGTAGCCATACTGACGGTACTGCCGAAAGACGTCGCCCTTGCTGCTGCGCGGGAAGTAGACCGACCGGATCGAGGACGACTGCCAGATCCGCCCGCCACCCAGGTGGATGCGCAGGTTGTGTTCGTCGTCCTGGTTGCGCACCAGGTTTTCGTCGAAAACGCCGAAACGCTCGAAGGTGGCGCGCGGCCAGGCGCCCAGGTAGACGGTGTCGGCCTCGCCGTTGTAGGACAGGTCACGCGAGAGCGCGCCACCCGACACCCACTTCGACTGGAAGGCCGCGGCCACGGCGCGCTGCACCCGGCCACGCGGGCCTTCTTCGCCTTGCGCTCGCCAGGGACCTCCCACGTTGTCGGCGCCGGTGGCCTGCCACGCGGCCAGGCATTGCGCGATGTAGTCCTCGGCGTAGACGGTGTGCACGTCCAGGCGCACGATGAACTCGCCCGTGGCGTGTTCGATGCAGCGATTCAGCCCGGTCGAGACGATTCGACCGGGGTTGTCGATCATCACGAAGCGCTTGGCACCTTCGCTGACACCGTCACAGAAAGCGGACAGCCGCTCGCGCGTGCCGTCGTTGCTCATGCCATCGGCGATCCACACCTCCAGCGTCCAGCCTTCAGGCAACTGCTGTGCGGCCACGCTCTGGCAGAACGGCACGATGTGCTCGACCTCGTTGCGGCAAGGCACGATGACGGAAACGCACCGGGACGTCTCGGGCTTGTCTGTGCTGACGGTGCTCATGGGTGCCTTTCAGCCGCTGACCGCACGTTTGCGCTGCAGGCGCAGGCCGCCACAGTTCAGCAGCTTCTGATAATGGCGCCACATGGCGTCCATCTGTCCACGCCGTGAAGCATCGCGCTCGATGCGCTCGCGGTTGTGCGGCCCCATCTGAGCCGTCTGCTCGGGGTGGTCGTGCAGGCGCAGCAGGGCCTGCGTCAGCGCCTGGGCGTCGCGCACAGGCACGATGCAGCCGCCTTGGTCGTCGATCCACTGGCGGTTGGCCGGCAGGTCGGAGGCGACGATGGGCAGGCCACAGGCCATCGATTCGAGCACCGACACCGAGGTCGCGTCGGAGGTGGGCACCGACACCGACACGCGGCTTTGCTGGATGGCATCGACCATGGCGCGGTCGCCCACGCGACCGTGCAAGACCACCTGGTCGACCAGGCCCAGGTGCTTGACCTGCTGCTCGATGTCGCCCTGCAGGCTGCCGCCGCCCAACAGGTGCAGGCGCGCGGCGGCGTCGGGCCGCTCGGCCACGAAGCGCGCGAAGGCGTTGACGATCACGTCGATGTTGTAGTTCGGCTCCCAGCTGCGCAGGCTGACGACGTCGAAGCTGGCGGGCTTGTGGGCTGCGTCCAGCGGCGTGAACAGGTCGGTGTCCGCACCCCACAGGATCTGGTGGCAAGGCGCCGACGGGTGGTACTGAGCGATCTCGTCGATCATGTCCATCGAGTCGGCGGTGATGAGGTCGGCGCGGCGCAGCGACCAGGCCACGACCAGCCGCATCAGGCGGCTTTGTCGCGGCGTGACGAGGATGTCGCTGCCCCAGGCGGTCAGCACCTTTGGCAGCGCCAGGCCACAGGCCGCCGCCCACAGCCCGTACGAGGTCACGTAGTGGCCGTGCACCAGGGTCGGCTGAAAACGCGCCATGACTTCGCCGGCCACGCGGCGCACCTCGGGCAAAGCGGCGAACCAGCCCAGCTTGTCAGCACCCGGTCGGATGGCGATGACCTCTTTCGCACCGGGCACCTCGGCCGGCTGGCGGGTGATGACCACGGCTTCGCCGCCCCGGTCGGCCACGGCCTGCACCCAGCGGCGCGTGTGCACGCTGGCCGCGTCGGCAAAAAAGAGGATGCGGGTCGGGCAGGCGTTCATGCGGAAATGGACCGGTTCTCGTCGCCCTGCGCCACCTGGCCCTCGAGCGCGCGGCGCAGGTGGTCCTTGCCGGCCCACTGAGCGTAGATGGCGTGCAGTTCGGGGTGGCGCTGCAGCAAGGCGCGGTCGAGCTCGCGCGTGTCGCCCAGCACCGTGGCGGGCTTGCCGTGGGCCTCGGGGCCGACGATGGCGAAGTCCGGCACCACGCCGGAGACAAAACTGTAGGCCTGCACGATCACACCCTTGCCGATCTGCGTGCCAGGCGCGACCACGCTGTGCGGGCCGATGAAGCTGTAGGCGCCGACGCGCGTGGCCTTGCGGATGTAGCCCACCGGTTGCGGGTCACCCAGGTAGCGCCGCCCCATGACCCTCACCGAGCGGTGGCTGGAGTGGCTGAGGATGGACACGTAGTTGGTGACCTGCACGCCTTCTTCGATCAGCAGGCCGTTGGAGCCATCCAGTCGGTTGAAATGGCCGACGAAGACGTGGTCCTGCAGGACCAGGCCTTCCCGGCCCTCCAGGCAGGTGTGCGTGCTGACCCGCGTGCTGGCGCACCAGCTGCCATCCGGGTTCGACCAGCCGTACACCATGCGCGGCCCGGTGAACGCCGCGAAGGCGCGCACCAGGGGGGCTTTGAGTTTCTGGATCAGAACCGACATGGGTCCGCATTCTCCCTGATCAGACAGCCGCCCGGGTCGGCACGCCGCGCCAGAGCGCGCTCAGCGGCAGACCCGCGTGGCGCAGGAACACCCCGTATGCCACCCCGATGGCGCCGATGTAGCCCGCGCTCGACGCCAGCGCAGCGCCCACCGCACCCGCCGTCGGCACCCACCACAGCCCCAGACCGAAGCTGATGAGCAACGACAACCCGGCGATGGCGCCCGAGAGCTGCGGCCGCCCCAGGTGGTTGGTGTAGAAAGCCGACAGGCTGGACGCCGCCGCGTAGGCCGCCACCCCCGGCAGCAGCGCCGCCAGCGGCAGCAGCGAGGCCTGGTAGGCCTCGCCCAGCACCTGCGGCAGCGCCCACCAGGCACCCATCAGCAGCAGGGGCGCGGCCACCAGCGTGGCCAACACGTTGACGCGCACCGCGTGCACCGCCATGCCGGCGGCGACGGCGCGGTCGGGGTGCCCGATGCGGGCATACACCGACACCGTCACCGAAGAAGACAGCAGCCACAGCAGCTCGGCCACCGTCACGGCCACCGAGTAGGTGCCCACGGTTTCCAGCCCATGAAAGCGCTCGACCAGGAACAGCGAAGCGCGGTAGTTCAGCAGGCTGATGACGTTGGTCACGCCAATGGTGGCCACGAAGCGCCACTCGCTGCGCCAGCTCGGGGATGGCAGCCAGGTGACGCCCACCCGGCCCGCGAAAGCTTCGTTGGCCTCGTGGCCTTCGTCGCGCTGGCTGGCGTGACGCAAGGCGGCCAGCGCCGTCAGCAGCGCCACCAGCGCCTTGCCACTGACCCACGCGATCAGCACCATCACGACCACCGGCGCGCGCCCGACGTAATCGGCCGTGAGCCAGCCCGCGCCCAGCAGCCCTGCCAGCACCACCGCCGGCGCGGCCACCTGGGCCAGGTTGATGGGCCACATGCGGCCTTCACCCAGCCACAGCCCGGTGGCCGTGGGCACCAGCAACAAAAAAGGCGCCGCCAGGGCCAGCAGCCACAGCTGCGAATAGGGCAAGGCCGTGGCCTGCCACGACACCAGCGACAGGCCGACCGCGGCCAGCGCACCCAGCACCACGGCCGCGCGAAGCACGCCCACCAGCATCGGCAGCGATCGCCAGGCCTCGCTGCCCACCTGGCGCGACATCTGCCGCGCCAGCCACAGTCCCAGTCCCGAGAACAGGGTCAGCAGACCGGACTCCACGGCCACGAACAGCGCAAATGCGCCCTGCACCTTCGGGCCCATGCGCGCCACCAGCACCGTGATCGCCAGGCCCAGGCCGACGATGGCCAGCTTGGCCAGCAGGTTGCCCAGGGCGGCCCGAGGCACGTTCGCCATCACCTGCTGCAGGCGCCCGCGCCAGCCGGAGGCAGCGGGCGCCGGGGCAGATGCGGGGGCCGGAAACCGGGGGGGCAAGGAGTCGGACATGGCCGGCATTGTCGCCCAGGGTTTCATACAATGTCGGGTTCGGCATCCGCCCGCCCCGTCAAGATCACCCCGACGCCATGACCACGCCCCAACACCCCACCCAGACAGAAGCTGTTTCCGCAGAGCCTCAGGTCGACACCAACAAACTGGTGGCCGAGCGCCGCGAGAAACTGGCCGCCATCCGGGCCCAGGGCGTCGCCTTCCCGAACGACTTCAAGCCGGCCGACCGCGCAGCCAGCCTGCACGCCGCCCACGACGGCACCGATGCCGAAGCCCTCGAAGGCCAAGCCGTCAAAGCCTGCGTCGGCGGTCGCCTGATGCTCAAGCGCGTCATGGGCAAGGCCTGCTTCGGCACCCTGCAGGACGCCACCGGTCGCATCCAGGTCTACGTCACGCTCGACAACGTCGGCGCCGAGGCGCTCAACGCCTTCAAGCACTGGGACCTGGGCGACATCCTGGGCGCCGAAGGCACGCTGTTCAAGACCAAGACGGGTGAGCTCTCCATCAAGGTCACCAGCATCCGCCTGCTGACCAAGGCACTGCGTCCGCTGCCCGACAAGTTCCATGGCATGACCGACCAGGAACAGAAGTACCGCCAGCGCTACGTCGACCTGATCGTCGACGAGCACTCGCGTTCGCGCTTCATCGCCCGCTCCAAGGCCATCGCCTCCATCCGCGCCTTCATGGTGGACAACGGCTTCCTCGAAGTCGAAACGCCCATGATGCACCCCATCCCCGGTGGTGCCAACGCCAAGCCCTTCACCACCCACCACAACGCGCTGGACCAGGAGATGTTCCTGCGCATCGCGCCCGAGCTGTACCTCAAGCGCCTGGTGGTCGGAGGCTTCGAGCGCGTGTTCGAGATCAACCGCAACTTCCGCAACGAAGGCGTGTCGGTCCGTCACAACCCCGAGTTCACGATGATGGAATTCTACGCGGCCTGGTGGAACCACCGCGACCTGATGGACTTCACCGAATCCATCCTTCGCCACGCGGCCATCGCGGCCGTCGGCACCGCCAAGCTCACGTATGGCGGCAAGGATGTGGACCTGGAATCGCCCTTCGAGCGCCTGACGGTGCGCGACTCGCTGATCAAGCACGCCGGACTGACGGCCGCCGAAGCCGACGACGCCGCCGTGCTGCATGAAAAGCTCAAGCACCTGGGCGAAGAGCCCCCGGCCCGCTGGAGCCTGGCCGAGCTGCAGTTCGGCCTGTTCGAAGCCGCGGTGGAAGAAAAGCTCTGGCAGCCGACCTTCATCATCGACTACCCGGTGGAAGTCAGCCCGCTGGCGCGCGCCTCCGACGCCAACCCCGGCATCACCGAGCGCTTCGAGCTGTTCATCACCGGCCGCGAATACGGCAATGGCTTTTCCGAGCTCAACGACCCCGAGGAGCAGGCCGCCCGCTTTGCCGCGCAAGCCAGCGCCAAGGACGCTGGCGACGAGGAAGCCATGTACTTCGACGCCGACTACATCCGCGCGCTCGAATACGGCCTGCCCCCGACCGGCGGCTGCGGCATCGGCATCGACCGCCTGATGATGCTGCTGACGGATGCACCCAACATCCGCGACGTCATCCTCTTTCCGGCCCTGCGCCGCGAATGAGCGAACAGCACCCAGCCTGGTTGATCGGGCCCTGGCTGCTGGCCTGGCTCACCATCGAGGCACTGAACCGATTCGGTCGCATCCAGGAGCTGCCAAAGTCAGGCCGCCACGCCAGCATCGACGGACTTCGGGGCCACTTGGCCCTGGCCGTCTTCCTGCATCACGGCGTGATCTGGCACGCTTACCTGAGGACGGGACGCTGGGAGGCCCCGGCCTCCAAACTGTTCAACCAGTTGGGGCAGGCCAGCGTGACATTGTTCTTCATGATCACCGCCTTCCTGTTCGTGGGCAAGCTGCTGGCTGCGCGCGACAAGCCGATCGACTGGACCCGGCTTTACGTCTCACGGGTGCTCAGGTTGACACCGCTGTACCTGCTTGCCGTGCTGGGCGTTCTCGTGATGTGCGGGGTGCTCTCCGAATGGACGCTGCGAAGCAGCCTGCCCGAGCTCGCGCGCGCATTGCTGCACTGGCTCTTTTTCACCATCGGAGGTGCCGTGAACATCAACGGCATCGAAAGCACCCGGATGACCTCGGACGTGACCTGGTCGCTGCCGCTGGAATGGATGTTCTACCTGCTGTTGCCCAGCCTGGCCCTGCTGCTCAGGCGCAACGTGACCTGGTGGATGGCTGGCGCGACTTTCCTGGCGGCATGGGCCATCTGGGCCCATCACAAGGACCCCTGGATGTTGAGGGCCTTCGCGGCCGGGGGGCTGTCCGCCTGGCTCTGCCAGAAATCTTTCGTCACGCGCCTGGCCAACAAACCCTTGGGTTCGATATGCGTCGCGGCGGCGATCGGGCTGGCCCTGCTGACAACGCATCAGGTCCGTGAGTGGCGCCCGATGATCGCGTTGACCGTCGCGTTCACCCTGATCGCCGCCGGCAACACCCTTTTCGGCGTCCTTGTGTCGCGCGCCTCCCGCTCGCTGGGCGAGCTCGCTTATGGCGTGTACCTGCTGCACGGCTTGTTGCTGTACGCTACCCTGACATTCGTCATCGGCCGCAGCGAAGCAACGTTGTTCACAGCCTGGCAACACTGGGCCTGCTTGATGGTGCTGACGCCGCCCCTCATCGTGCTGGCATGGCTCGCTTTCCGACTCGTCGAGCAGCCCTGCATGAACATGACCGACGCTGGCACCCGGAAATTGAAAGGCTGCTTCGCGAGCCTCACCCGCGTCCGCCGACCCCAGGTCTGACAAAGGCGGCAAGAAGCGTCACCGGCCGGCCCTGCGCAGACCCGAGGTCCGAACCTTGCCCGAGCTCCTGACCCTGCCCCTGCGGCGCCTGCCCGCCTCACTGCTCAACGGCCTGACCATCGGCGCGGGCCTGTTGCTGCTCACGGCTGGGATCTTCCCGACGTGGGGCGCCAGCGCCGCCATCGCGGCCTCGTCCGGCTATGGCGCCACCTCGGTGGCCGACGTCGTCTGCCCGCCGCGCGGCAAAGCGCTGGCCATGCTGTTCGCGGTGCTCGGGGTCACGCTCGTGACGGCCCTGGTGCACCTGGCACACGGCCAGGCCTGGGCCACGGCGGCCGTCGTGCTGGGCGTGACCTTCGCGGCCCTGCTCTGGAGCGCCTGGGGCAAGCGCGGCCTGCCTCAGAGCTTCGCGATGATCCTCACGCTCATCTTCCAGATGGCGGCCGCGCGAGCCGGCTCCAGCGAGCCTGCTGCGCAAATCGCCCATGTGGCCTGGGTGGCGGTGGGCGCCGTGGCCATGGCCGGCTGGGCGGTGCTGACCAACCGCTGGCTGGCGCCCCGTTTTCGTGTGCTGGCCCTGGCCGACAGCCTGCACAACCTCTCGCGCATGGTCCGCACCCAAGCCGCCTGGACCCGCGACCGCGCCACGCCGGACGCCAGCCGCTCCGCCCAGCGCGACCTGCTCGCCCTCATCCGCCAGCAAGCCGCCCTGGCCGACGTGTTCCAGAGCGCACGCGACCTGATCTACGATGGCGCCGCCGAGGCGGCCGACCCGCAGCGCCGCCGCCAGGTCGACACCCTGATCCACGTGATCAACCTGCGCGACGTCATCCTGGCATGCCAGCTCGACATCGACGAGCTCCATCCCGCGCCCGCCACGCGCTCGGCGCTGTTGAAGGTGGCAGGCTTCCTGAGCTGGCAGGCCGACCAGGTGGCAACGTGGTCGACGTGCCTGCGACTGGGCCTGCCTGTGCCGCACGCCCCCGCCCCACCGGTGCTGCTGGCCCCTGACGACGACCGGCCACTGCAGTCGCTGGCCCGGCGCGCCCACCACCTGCGCGCGCATGGCGAAGCCTTGCGAACGGCGCTGCTGGGCGACCTGCCCGGCCCGCACCCGCAAGCCGAAGGCCTGCGCTCGCTGATCTCGCCGACGGGATGGTCGCTGGCGCCGCTGCGCCGCCAGCTCAACTGGCGCGCGCCCACGCTGCGCTACGCCCTGCGCGCCACGCTGGCGATGGCCTGCGCCCTGGCGCTCAGCCGGGTGCTGCCCTGGCACAGCCACCCCCACTGGCTGCTGCTCACGGTGGCGGTGGTGATGCGCGGCAACCTGGAGCAGACCCTGGCGCGGCGCGACGCGCGCATCGTGGGCACCATCGTGGGCTGCGCATTGGGCTTCGCGCTGCTGGCCTTGCACCCGGGCTTCGCCGCCCGATTCGGCGTGCTCGCCCTCAGCATGGCCGTGGCCCACGCCTACGTGGTGCGCGACTACCGCGTCACCACCACCGCCGCGGCCGTGATGGCGCTGGTGCAGGCCAACCTGTTTGCGGCCTCCGGTCACCCCGTCTGGCAGGACGTCGCCGAGCGCCTGGCCGACACCCTGATCGGCGCGGCCATCGCGTGGGGCTTCAGCTACGTGCTGCCCGCGTGGGAAAAGGGCCAGCTGCCCGGACTGGTGCGGCACCTGCGTCACGCCATGGGCCGCTATGGCCACCACGTGCTCCAGTGGCAGGAAAGCGCGTCACCCCTGTCCGAGCGCACACAGACGCGACGCGAGGTCTACGACGCCATCTGGTTGCTCGCGCAGGCGTTGCAGCGCACGGCGCGCGAGCCCGGCTACGCGGGCAGTTGGTCGCCCCAACTCGAGGCGCTGCTGATCCGCAGCCACCGGCTCATCGGCCTGCTGGCGGTGGTGCGCATCGTGCTCATCCACCGCCGTGAAGACCTGCACACGCCCACCGCGATGGCGGCCGTGCAGCTCGGGCGCGAGCGCTTGCGGGCTTGCCTGGCGGACGCCGACGTGCCGCCCCCAGAAAAGAGTCCTGACATGCCCATCCCCGAGGTCCTGGACACCGGCTCCATGCAGGGCCTGCCCGCGCCTCACGGCGACCCCACGCCATGGCTGGCGCACCGCCTGACACAAATCGAGCAGGAAGCGCGCGCGTGGGCGCAGGCGGCTCACGAGATCGAGCAGCGACGCTGACGCACACCGCCCCCCGGGGACTGCAACGCGCCCTCGCCGGCCTCAGCGGCGGGTCGCCCCCACCAGCACGAGCACGCCGCCCACCGCCGTCAGGGCCACCCCAGCCCACACGGGCACGTTCAGGCGCTTGTCCTGCTCCACATCGACCTGCAACGGGCCCATCTTCAAGGCCGTGTGGTCTTCGGTGTAGTTGAAACCTCCGTAGCTCAGGGCCCCGATGCCCAGCACGAGCAGGACGGCGCCCACGATGATGCCAACTCGCTTCATGTTCTGTTCTCCTTGGTATGAACTGGGTGTCAAGCGCTCCAGTCTGCCCAGGGCGCACGTTGCGACCAGCCGGCGGGCACCGCATCCACCTGTCAGCCAAGTCCTACAAGCGCCTGACCTGTCGGACATCGCCGCACGCGCCTGGGGGTGCGGTCCGACAGACCCAACCAGGCGCCTCGCGCAGCATGTCTTCAGCCAGGAGAACACCCACCATGAACAGACTCCACTGCCTCGGTTGCGGTCAGGCCGCCTACCTGCGCAACGACTGGTGCACGCGCTGCCAAGCCCCCCTGGGCTTCTCGACCGAACAATGGGCCTTCATGCCCCTGGACGCCGCCGAGGCCCGGGGCGAGCGCCCTTGCGCCCACCGCGACACCGGCTTGTGCAACTGGCTGGTGTCAGCGGGCGACCCGCATGTGCACTGCCTGAGCTGCCGCATGACCACCTGCCTGCCCGCGCTGGGGCGCCCGGAAGTGGACCAGCCCGTCTACTGGCTGGAGCTGGCCAAACGCCGCCTGTTGCTGAGCCTGCGCGAGCTCGGCCTGCCCGCCCTGCCCGGTGAAACCCGGCTGCCCCTGCGCTTTGCCTTCCTCGAAGACCTGCCCGACCAGCCCCCTGTGATGACCGGCCACGCCCAGGGCCTGATCACCGTCAACATCAAGGAAGCCGACCCACGACGGCGGCTCGATGAACAGCTCGCCATGGGCGAGGTCCAGCGAACGGTGCTGGGGCACCTGCGTCACGAAAGCGGCCACTTCTACTGGGACGAGTGGATGAACGAAGACCCCGCCAGCCTGGCGCGGTTTCGCGACCTGTTCGGCGACGAGCGATCAGACTACGCACAGGCACTGGCCGATCACCACGCCCAACCGCGTCCGTGGGACCCCCTGCAGCCGGCCGGCATGATCTCGCGCTACGCACTGGCCCACCCCTGGGAAGACTGGGCCGAGACATGGGCGCACTACCTGCTGATGCTCGACGGCCTGAGCGAGCCCGACACCGACGAGGCAGAGGCCGAGTCCGCCTCGGCCCAGGCCCCGCTGGCTGGCGACCTGGTTCGCCACACCGAACTGCCCGCCTTGCTCGATCAATGGCTGAGCCGTGCCCGGCATGGCAACGCGCTGAACCGGGCCCTGGGCCTGCCCGACGTCTATCCCTTCGTGATCGACGCGGGCGTGAGCACCAAGCTGGGCTTCATCCATGAACTGGTGCGCAAGCAGGCCAGCTCTCGCTGAATTTCGGCCTCATGGGGCCTTGTCCTACGCGCCAACGCGAGGGCGTCCGACACCCCCCGCCACGCCATCACCGCACCATCTCTTCACCGGGGCCACGAGCCCCTTCACGCAACGCCCCAGAGGGCATCAAGGAGAAACTCCATGCGATTCAACAAAATGCTCATCGCCGCCGTGACCGCCGCCGCATCGCTGACCGCCCTGCCCGGCTGCGCCGTCACCCGCGATCAGTCCACGGTGGGCGAGTACATCGACGACGCGACCATCACCGCCAAGGTCAAGGCCAAGTTCGTCGAAGACAAGTCCGTCGACGCCTCGGCCATCAGCGTGGAAACGCTCAATGGCGAAGTGATCCTCTCGGGCTTTGCCAAGACCAGCGCCGAGAAGACCCGCGCTCAAGAGCTGGCCCATCAGGTCAAGGGTGTGCGCGCCGTGAAGAACTCGCTGGAAGTGCGCGGTTGATCCCCTGATCACCCGCCCCATTCCCACCCGGTGAAATCGGGTGGTTCGCACGGCGCGCCTGTCGGACAAGTCCTACACGCGCGCCGTTGCGTTTCCGATTCAATCGGTAACATGCCCAGCACATCACCACCCCTGCGCTGTTTCATCGTCGAAGACAGCCCGCTCATCCTGCGCAACCTGACGGACACACTCGAACAAGTGCTGCCGCTTCAGGTGGTCGGCACGGCCGTCGACGAAGACAGCGCCACGGAGTGGATCCGCAACCACCCATCCGGCTGCGACCTGATGATCATCGACGTGTTCCTCAAGACCGGCATCGGTCTGAACGTGCTGGTCGCGGCACGACGCCACGCATCCCAGGCCCGCAGGGTGGTGCTGACCAACTACGCCACCGACGCCATCCGCCAGCGCTGCCTTGCCCTGGACGCCGACCGCGTGTTCGACAAGTCCAGCGAGCTGGAAGACCTCATCGCCTATTGCAGTGAACTCGCCTCATCGACGAGGGCCGCCTGAGCAGGCGGCAATGGTCATTGGATCAGGCCGTTCTTGAGCGCGTAATAGGTCAGCTCGCTGT
The DNA here is from genome assembly GCA_001770725.1 of Burkholderiales bacterium RIFCSPHIGHO2_01_FULL_63_240. Taxonomy (GTDB): domain Bacteria; phylum Pseudomonadota; class Gammaproteobacteria; order Burkholderiales; family Burkholderiaceae_C; genus Aquabacterium. Next base: position 340,348 of record MERU01000006.1, on the reverse strand, counting down.
TGGTGGACAGCCCCAGCTTCTCCATCACCCGGGTGCGGTAGGTGCTCACCGTCTTGACGCTCAGGGACAGGCTGTCGGCCATGGCGCCCACCGTTTCGCCCTTGGCCAGCCGCAGGAAGACCTGGAACTCGCGCTCGGACAACAGCTCGTGGGGCTGCTTCTCGGCCGGCGCCGACAGGCCGCTGGCGAGCATCTCGGCCACCCCGGCGGTGATGTACTTGCGACCGCGGTACACCGTGCGGATGGCGTTGATGATCTCGCCCGGGTCGCACTCCTTGTTGAGGTAGCCGCTCGCGCCCTGCTTGAGCAGGTGGGTGGCATAGTGCTGCTCGGGGTAGCCGCTGAGGATGAGCACGGGCAACTCGGGGAAACGGGCCTTGATGGCCGACAGGGCATCGACGCCGCTTTCGTCGGGCATGGACAGGTCCATCACCAGCACATCGACCTCGCCGCTGCGTGCCAGATCGAGCGCCTCCTTGCCATTGCCGGCCTCACCCGTGACGCGCAGGTCGACCTGTTCGCCCAGGTACTGCTTGAGCCCCGCCCGCACGATGATGTGGTCATCCACCAAACCGATTCGGATCATCCGTGTGTCTTCCGATGTCTTGCTGAACAACCAGTCTAGGCCATGAACTCGAGACTTTCACGACTCTTCCTGGGTGCGCATGGGGACATGTGGCGCATCGGCGCCGCGACGCTGGCCGCTGCCTTCATGCTCTTCATCACCGAGATGGCCTACCAAAGCCAGAGCGACCGGCTCAGCACGCTGGCCAAGATGGGCAAGGCCCGGCTCTCGCTGACCTACGCGATGCAGCGCATCACCGATGCCGAATCGGGCAAGCGGGGCTACCTCATGGTGGGTGGCCAGGATTACCTCGAGCCCTATGTGCGCGCCAGCAACGACGTGCGCGTGGCCCTGCGCGAGATCCATGCCCTCGACCACGACAGCGGCGAACGCAGCCTGCCGCCCATGCAGATGAAGATGGACCTGATCTTCGAGGAAAAGCTCGCCGAGATGCAAGAGGTGCTGCGCCGTCACGACAGCGGCAACCGCGAGGCCGCGCTCGACATGGTGCGCAGCGGCATCGGCCGCGAGATCATGCAGCGCATGCGCCAGGCCTTCGACGCCAACATGGCGCACCGCAACCAGTTGATCGCCGAAGGGCTGCTGGAGATCCATGACCTGCTGCTGCTCGGCCGCATCGGCATCGCCGCGATGACGGTGCTCAGCCTGCTGATCCTCGTGCTGCTCATCCGCCAGGGCCGCCAGCTCATGCTCGAGCGCGAGGCCCAGCGCAAGGCCCTGATGCACGAGAAAGGCCGCCTGGAGCAGGAGGTGGAACGCCGCACCAGCGACCTGCGCGACCTCGCTCGCCACCTGCAGACCGCTCGCGAAGACGAGCGCGCGCGCCTGGCCCGCGACCTGCACGACGAGCTCGGTGCCCTGCTGACCACGGCCAAGCTCGACGTGGCCGTGCTGCGCCCGCGCATCCAGCAGAACATGCCCGAGATGCTGCCCAAGGTCAGCCACCTGACCGACGCACTCAACCAGGGCATCGCGCTGAAGCGGCGGATCATCGAAGACCTGTGCCCGTCCTCGTTGCGCACCCTGGGCCTGGCCGCCTCGCTCGAAGCCCTGCTGCACGACACCGGCAAGGTCAGCGGCCTGCAGATCGAGCAGGACCTGCAGGCGGTCGAACTCTCCGCCGACGACCAGCTCACGGTCTACCGCGTGGTGCAGGAGGCGATCACCAACGCCCTCAAGTACGCCCAGGCCCGCCACCTGCGCGTGCGCCTGATCGCGCAGGGCCAGCAGGCCGTGGCCAGCATCGAGGACGACGGCATCGGCTTCGACCCGGACACCTCCAGGCTGGGGCGACATGGTCTGCGCGGCATGCGATTTCGCGTCGAGGCCTCGGGCGGCGAGCTATCGCTGACGTCCGCGCCCGGCCAGGGCACCTGCATCGTGGCCCGGCTCCCTCTGTTGAGCGCGGCCTGCGCCGACGCGCAAGGCAGCGTGTAGGCCCTGTCCGACAAAAGCGCCTCCTGACCACCGACGCGCGAACAGGCCCTGCACCGTCACACCGGCCGCCCGCCGGCTCCTAAAGTGAACCCAACGCCACCAAACGGGTGGCGCCCAGGCACCACCACCACAGGAGCCCGCCATGCTGCACTACGCCGTTGTTTTTTTCGTCATCGCCCTCATCGCCGCCGTGTTCGGCTTCGGAGGCATCGCGTCCGGCGCCGCGAGCATCGGCAAGATCCTGTTCGTGGTGTTCCTGGTGATGGCCATCGCATCGTTCCTCGTGAACCTGCTGCGAGGCTGACCTTCCAACCCGTTGACAGGAGCCCACCATGAGCCGCCACACCACCCAAGAACTCAGCCGCGTCGCCAGCCGACAAATCGACCGCCTGGCCGATGCCGCCGGCCATGCCATGGACCAGGCGCACGACGCCGCCGACCAGGCCGTGACATCGGTGCAGAACGGCGCCCAGGACCTGGCTCGCCAGGCACCAGGCTTGGTCGACCTGGCCATCGACCGCGTGAAGAACCTCGGCGCCAAGGGCAGCGACCTGGCCCGGGCCACCAGCGCCATGGCCGTTGACAAGGCTCGCCAGGCAGCCGACCACACGGCCGACCGCATCCGCCGCGACCCGCTCAAGTCGGTGCTGATCGCGGTGGCCGCTGGCGCGGCCGTGGCCCTCATCGCCAGCCACATGGCACACCGCCGGCAATCTGGTCAATCGGGCCGCTGAGCCCGCGCGCGCCACCAGGCCCCGCCATGCAGAACCTGCTCAACGCCGTGCTGCGCCAGCCCGAGGCGGCGCTCGACCACCTGCGCTCCTATGGTGAGCTCGCTCAGGTCGAGCTCATGCTGCTGATGCAGGCTTGGCGGCGGCGGGCCTTGCTGCTGGCCGGGGCCTTGCTGTGCGCAGGGCTGAGCGTGGGCTTCCTGGGGCTGATGCTGATGGCCTGGGCGCTGGTGCCTGCGCTGACGTCCACCCCGCTGAGCGCCACGCAATGGCTGGCGCTCGGCACGCCGGCCGCTTTGACCACGCTGGCGGGCCTGGCCTGCCTGCTCGCGCGCTGGCGCAGCCCGCTGCCCGAGCCGATGCAACACCTCACCAGGCAATGGCAACTCGACGCCGGCTGGCTGATGCCCGCGCGAGAGGACACCCCATGAAGCCCACCCCCGAATCCCTGCGGGGCGAAGCCCTGATGCGGCTCGAGCGCACGCGTGCGGCCTGGCTGGTGCGCTGCGCCAACAGCCAGGCCGCGTCCGATGGCGACCAGGCCCACACGCAGGCTGGCAACCTGTCCCTGGGCAGCCCGCTGAACACCGCGCTGAGCGAATGGCTGGCCGCCGAGCTCTCGGCGCGCCTGTGGCCCGAAGACGCCACCTCGGGCGACGCCCAGGGATCCGGGTCGGTCAACGGCGCCGGTGCAGCCCCCCAAGCCCTGCTGGGCTGGACCGATCGCCACCCGTGGCTGTGTGTGCTGGCCGGCCTGCTCGCCGGCGGCCTGGCCATGTCGCAGAGGCAACGCCTGCTGCGCTGGGGGATCTCGACGGGGCTGCCCTGGCTGACGTCCCAGGCGGCCGTGGTCGCCTTGCCCCTGCTGGCGCAATGGCTGGCGCGTCAGCCACCTCGGGCGGCGTCACCCGAGGAGAACGCCCCCCAGGCGGAAGCCCCCCCTGCAGCCGGCGTCACCACCGAGACCGGAGCCGACCTTGCCAGCGAACTCAGCGCGGCGAATTCACCCGCCTCAGGATCGCCTGCGTGATCTTCGGCGCGATCGGCGAGGCCACGAAGGCCGCCAGCGATGCCACCGGCCACGCGACCACAAAGGCCCGCACCCACAGGCGAACAAAGTCTGGCCGCCACCCCAGGTTCAGCCAGGTGATGAAGGCCGTCATGATGAAGGCCATGATGCCCGCCATGACGACAGGCTGAACGTGTTTGGGCTGCAACTGCATGGGCATGGGCTCGGGTGAAATCAGGGTGAACCCCCATGATACGCAGCCAGGCGCAAGCTGGCATGATCGTGGGTCACCCCACCACGAGGACGCCTCATGGCCCATGCCCACTCCCACGCGCCGGCTGCCGACGCACCCATCCGCACGCAACATGGCGTGTGCAACCTCTGCGAGGCCATCTGCGGCCTGACCTTCCAGGTTCAGGGCGACGGCCCGCAGGCACGCATCATCAGCGTCAAGGGCAACGACGCCGACCCGCTCTCGCGTGGCCACATCTGCCCCAAGGCCGTCGCGCTCAAGGACCTGCACGAAGACCCCGACCGGCTGCGCCAGCCCGTGCGCCGCGTGGTCGAGGGCGGCGTCACCCGCTGGGAGCCCATCGGATGGGAGCAGGCCTTTGACATGGTCGTCGAGGGCCTGGTCAAGGTGCGCGAACAGCACGGCGCCAACGCCGTGGCCGTCTACCAGGGCAACCCCAACGTGCACAACTGGGGCAACATCACCCACGGCCACCTTTTTTTCAGCCAGCTGAAGACCCGCGCGCGCTTCTCGGCCACCTCGGCCGACCAACTGCCGCACCACGTGGTCGCGCACTGGCTGTATGGCCACCAGCTCGCCATCCCCATCCCCGACATCGACCGCACCATGTACATGCTGGTGCTGGGCGGCAACCCGCTGGCCTCCAACGGCAGCCTCATGACCGTGCCCGATGTGCGCGCCCGCTTCAAGGCGCTCAAGGCGCGTGGCGGCAAGCTGGTCGTGGTTGACCCGCGCCGCACCGAAACCGCGGCGATCGCCGACGAGCACCTGGCCATCGACCCGGGCAGCGACGCGGCCTGGCTGCTCAGCCTCGTCCACACCCTGTTTGGCGAAGAGCTCACGCAACCAGGTGCGCTCGAGCCCCTGCTCGACCAGGTCAAGGCCGTGCGCGACGCGGTCGCCCCCTTCAGCCCCGAGGCCACGGCGGCCCACACCGGCATCGACGCGGCCACCACACGGCGCATCGCGCGCGAACTGACCGCCGCTTCAAGCCAGGGCGGCGGCGTGGCCTACGGTCGCATGGGCGTGTCCACCCAGGCCCACGGCGTGGTCTGCCAATGGGCCATCCAGGTCATCAACCTGCTGACCGGCAACATCGACCGCGAAGGCGGCGCCCTGCTCACCAGCCCCGCGCTCAACCTCATCCAGATGAAGCTGATGGGCCCCGGCCACCTCGACGCATGGCGCAGCCGGGTGCGCGGCGCGCCCGAGTTCAGCGGCGAGCTGCCGGTGTCCGTCATGGCCGAAGAGATGCTCACGCCCGGCAAGGGCCAGATCCGCGCCCTGGTGACCTCGGCCGGCAACCCGGTGCTGTCCACGCCCAATGGCCGCCAGCTCGACGAGGCCCTGACCCAGCTCGACTTCATGGTCTCCGTCGACTTCTACGTCAACGAGACCACGCACCACGCCGACGTCATCCTGCCGCCGACCTGCTTCGTCGAGCACGATCACTACGACCTGGTCTTCCTGCACCTGGCCGTGCGCAACGTGGCCCGCTACAGCGAGGCCATCGTGCAGCGCGCACCCGATGCACTGCACGACTGGGAGATCTACGGCGAGCTGGCCCAGCGCTACGCCCGCCGCGCCTGGTCGCTGGAACGCGGTGGCGTGCGCTCGCGCCTGACGGGCCTGCTCTCGCGCGCCCTGATGAAGCGCCTGTCGCCCCAGCGCCTGCTGGCCATCGGCCTGAGTCGCTCGGGCGCGGCTCGACGCGGCGTGACGATGGCCAGGCTGCGCGCCCACCCCGAAGGCATCGACCTGGGGCCGCTCCAGCCCTCGCTGGGCAAGGCCCTGCAGGCGCGCGGCAAGCGCATCGACCTGATGCCCGCCGCCATCCGCCGCGAGCTGCCCCAGTTGATCGCCCCCTTCACCACCCCGCTGCCCACGGGCGACACAGGCCGCCCGGCCCTCAAGCTCATCGGCCGGCGCGAGGTGCGCAGCAACAACTCCTGGATGCACAACAGCGAACGCCTGGTCTCGGGCAAGGCGCGCTGCACGCTGTGGATCCACCCCGAAGACGCGCAACGCCACGCCCTGCGGGATGGCCAGACCGTGACGGTGGCCTCGCGCACCGGCCGCATCCAGGTGCCGGTGCACGTCACGCCGGACATCCGCTCGGGCGTGGTCAGCCTGCCCCACGGCTGGGGCCACGACCGCGAAGGCGTGCAACTGCAGGTGGCCCGCGCCCACCCCGGCGCCAGCATCAACGACCTGACCGACGACCGCCAGACCGATCGCATTTCCGCCAATGCGGCCTTCAGCGCCGTGCCGGTCTGGATCGAAGCCGCATGAATCAGCGGATTCAAGCAGAATCCGCGAACCATGAACCCGCTCACCCAGGAGATCGCCGCCACCGCGGCGCGCATCGTCGTCGAAGAGGGCCTTGAGTACGGCCCGGCCAAGCGCCGCGCCGTCAAGCAGCTCGGCCTGCCCACGCGCGCCGAGCTGCCAGGCAACGACGAACTCGAGGAGGCGGTTTTCGAGTACCTGAGCGTTTTTTGCGCCGACACCCAGCCCACCGAGCTGCGCGCCCTGCGCGAGCTCGCCGCTGTCTGGATGCAGCGCCTGGCCGAATTCCGCCCCCACCTGAGCGGCGCCGTCTGGCGCGGCACCGCCACCCGCCTGAGCGACATCCACCTGCAGCTCTACTGCGACGACAGCAAATCCGCAGAAATCCAGTTGCTGAGCAAAGGCGTGGACTACGATGTCTCCAGCGCTCCCGGCCCGCGCGGCACGCCGGTCGACCGACTGAGCCTGACCGTGAACTGCGAGGCCCTGGGCGAGCCCATCGGCCTGCACCTGACCATCCTGGACGCCGACGACCTGCGCGGCGCCCTCAAGCCCGATGCCCGCGGCCGCTCTGAACGCGGCGACCTCGCCGCCCTGCGCCGCCTGCTGGCCGACACCTGACCCCCACCCCACCCCATGCCCCGACGTTTGTCCGAACACCCCCTGCCCACCGAGCACGCGCCCGAGCCCGGGCACCCGCTCCACCCCCAACGCGGCCTGAGCCGGCGCGCCGCCCTTTTCGGCACCGCGGGTCTGGCCGCTGCGGGCGCAGGGGCCTGGTGGGGCTGGCAGCGCCACGCCGCCACCGAGGCCGCAGCAGGGGCTTCGCCCACGTCGCCCCGCAGCACCTCATCTGCCAACGACCCCAACGTCGCCGCAGGTGACCCCCTGCCCGCCGGCTTCTGGGACGTGCACTTCGACACGCCGGAAGGCACGCCCTTCAACTGGGCCGGCCTGCAGGGCAAGCCGCTGCTGCTGAACTTCTGGGCGACCTGGTGTCCCCCCTGCGTCAAGGAGATGCCCGAGCTGGACCGTTTCCGCCGCGAGTTCTCCGCCGCGGGCTGGCAGGTCGTGGGCCTGGCGATCGACGGCCCGACCCCGGTCAAGGAATTCCTGACCAAAGTGAAGGTAGGATTCGGGGTCGCGCTGGCCGGCTTCGGCGGCACCGAGCTGGCCCAGACGCTGGGCAACACGGCCGGTGGCCTGCCCTTCACGGTGCTGATCGACGCCCAGGGCCGCATCCGCCACCGCAAGATGGGCGCCACCCACTTCGACGAGCTCGCCGCCTGGGCCCGCGCCATGGGCCCCGCCTGAGGCGTCCGGAACAACCCGAAACATTTCCGGCAAAAACCGAGAATTTCGGGCTATTGCAGGTAAAATCTCGCTACGTTCATTTTCTCGGGTGATCTTGCGAGTCTCGTTGTCAGATGAGACACCCCCCAAACACCCGGTGACGCATGCACATCCTCGTCCTCCATGGCCCGAACCTGAACCTGCTGGGCACCCGTGAACCGCAGGTCTACGGGTCCACCACGCTGGAGCAGATCAACTCGGATCTGAGCGCCCACGCCACCCGCCGCGGCGCGGCCCTGACGGCATTCCAGAGCAACCACGAAGGCGCCCTCATCGACCGGGTGCAGGCCGCCCGCACGGACGGCACCACCTTCGTGATCATCAACCCGGGCGGGTTCACGCACACCAGCGTGGCCCTGCGCGACGCCTTCGCCGGCGTGGCGCTGCCCTTCATCGAGGTGCACCTCTCGAACATCCACCGGCGCGAAGCCTTCCGCCACCACTCCTACTTCTCGGACCTCGCCGAAGGCGTGATCCTGGGGCTGGGTGCGGCGGGCTACCGACTCGCGCTGGACGCCGCCCTCGACCGCCTCGGTGCCCCGCCACCGACGGCCCCCACCGCATCCGGCAGCTGAGCCTTCCCACCCGGAACGCCGCGCCTGCCGCCCACCCCGAGCGCCACCCGCTCGACGACCTCGCTGGAGAACATCCATGGACCTGCGCAAACTCAAGACCCTGATCGACCTCGTGTCCGAGTCGAACGTGTCTGAACTCGAAATCACCGAAGCCGACGGCAAGGTTCGCATCGTCAAGGCCGGCGCCGCGCCCGTCGTCATGCACACCGTGGCCGCCGCCCCCGCCGTGGCCGCTCCCGCAGCCGTCGCAGCCCCCGCCGCCGCTGCGCCCGCCGTGGCCGAAGCACCGGTCGAAACCGGTCACGTGGTCAAGTCGCCGATGGTCGGCACCTTCTACCGCGCCTCCAGCCCCGGCGCCAAGGCCTTCGCCGAAGTCGGCGATCAGGTCAAGGCCGGCCAGGCCGTCTGCATCATCGAAGCCATGAAGATCATGAACGAGATCGAGGCAGACCAGGACGGCACCATCACCAAGATCCTGGTCGACAACGGCCAGCCCGTTGAATACGGTCAGCCCCTGTTCGTCATCGAATAAAGGGGGTCTTCATGTTCAAGAAGATCCTGATCGCCAACCGCGGCGAAATCGCCTTGCGCATCCAGCGCGCCTGCCGCGAGATGGGCATCCAGTCGGTGGTCGTCTACTCCGAAGCCGACCGCGACGCCAAGTACGTCAAGCTCGCCGACGAGGCCGTGTGCATCGGCCCGGCCCCCTCGGCGCAGAGCTACCTGCACATGCCGGCCATCATCTCGGCCGCCGAAGTCACCGATGCCGAGGCCATCCACCCCGGCTACGGCTTCCTGTCCGAGAACGCCGACTTCGCCGAGCGCGTGGAGCAATCGGGCTTCACCTTCATCGGCCCGACGCCCGAGTCCATCCGCATCATGGGCGACAAGGTCTCGGCCAAGCAGGCCATGATCAAGTCCGGCGTGCCTTGCGTTCCCGGCTCCGAAGGCGCCCTGCCCGACGACCCGAAGGAGATCATCAAGATCGCCCGCAGCGTCGGCTACCCGGTCATCATCAAGGCCGCTGGCGGCGGCGGCGGTCGTGGCATGCGCGTCGTGCACACCGAGGCCGCGCTGATCCACGCCGTGCAGACCACCAAAAGCGAGGCCGCTGCCGCATTCGGCAACCCGCAGGTCTACATGGAAAAGTTCCTGGAGCACCCGCGCCACATCGAGATCCAGATCATGGCCGACCAGCACAAAAATGCGGTCTGGCTGGGTGAGCGCGACTGCTCCATGCAGCGCCGCCACCAGAAGATCATCGAAGAAGCGCCGGCCCCCGGCATCCCCCGTCGCCTGATCGAAAAGGTGGGCGAGCGCTGCGCCGCCGCCTGCAAGAAGATCGGCTACCGCGGCGCGGGCACCTTCGAGTTCCTGTACGAGAACGGCGAGTTCTATTTCATCGAGATGAACACCCGCGTGCAGGTGGAGCACCCGGTGACCGAGCTGGTCAGCGGCATCGACATCGTGCAGATGCAGATCCGCGTGGCCGCCGGCGAGAAGCTGCCCTTCACGCAACGCCAGATCGAGATGCGCGGCCACTCCATCGAGTGCCGCATCAACGCCGAAGACCCGGTCAAGTTCATCCCCTCGCCCGGCCGCATCACGACCTGGCATGCACCGGGTGGGCCTGGCGTGCGCGTTGACTCGCACGTCTACACCAACTACTTCGTGCCGCCCAACTACGACTCCATGATCGGCAAGATCATCGTGCACGGCGACACCCGCGAGCAGGCCCTGGCCCGCATGCGAACCGCCCTGTCCGAGACCGTCGTCGAAGGCATCCAGACCAACATCCCGCTGCACCGCGAGCTGATGGTCGACGCCAAGTTCGTCGAAGGCGGCACCGACATCCACTACCTCGAAAGCTGGATGGCCGCGCGCAAGCGCTGAGCCCCAAGGCGCCCGACATGCCCCTGTACGAACTCACCCTGCTGGCCAAGGAAGCCGAAGTCGACAACCTGAGCGATGCGCTCATGGAGATCGAGGCCCTGTCCGTGTCCGTCGAAGACGCCGACGCGGACACGGAACACGAAGAAGCCTTGTGGGGTGAGCCGGGCATGCCGGTGCCACGCGAAGCCTGGCAGCGCTCGACCATCAAGAGCCTGTTCGCCAGCGAAGCCGAGGCCCTCGAAGCCGCCACGCTGATCCTGGCGCAAGACTGGGCCGAGGACATCCACGTCCAGGGCATCCAGCCCGTGGACGAGCAGGACTGGGTGCGCCTGACGCAGTCGCAGTTCCAGCCCGTGCCCATCACCGAGAGCTTTTTCATCGTGCCGACCTGGCACGAGGTGCCCGCCGCGGCCAAGACGGTCATGCGCCTGGACCCGGGCCTGGCCTTCGGCACCGGCACGCACCCGACCACGCGCATGTGCCTGAAGTGGATCGCTCAGAACGCCAGCGCTTTCGCAGGTCAGAGCGTGCTGGACTACGGCTGCGGCTCGGGCATCCTGGCCATCGGCGCGGCGCTGTTCGGCTCCGGCCGCATCGACGCGGTCGACATCGACCCGGCGGCGGTCGAGGCCACCGTGGCCAATGCCGAAGCCAACCTGGCTCACCTCAAGGCGGCCACCGGCCAGGTGCCCATCCGCGCGGGCCTGCCTGACCTGGTGGGCGAGGCGCGTGGCGCCTACCCGCTGGTGCTGGCCAACATCCTGGCCACGCCGCTGAAGATGCTCTCGCCGCTGCTGGCCGGCCACGTCGCCGCGGGCGGCCACCTGGTGCTCGCCGGCATCCTGGCGCGTCAGGAGCAGGAACTCAAGGACGCCTACGCCGAAGTGGGCCTGCAGTTGCAGGTCGCCAACGAGGAAGACGGCTGGATCCTGATGACCGCCCAAAAGCGGGTGGGATGAACACTGCCCCAACGCGGTTTTCCCTTGAAAAAATGGCATAAAGGCGGGCTATGAGCCTGGCCACCCGTTGCACCCACTGCGGCACGATCTTCAAGGTCGTGCAAGACCAATTGAAGGTCTCCGAAGGCTGGGTGCGTTGCGGCCGCTGCCACGAGGTCTTCAACGCCCTGCCCGCGCTGTTCGACCTCGACACCGAGGCGCCCCCGCCGCGGCAGGTGCCAGCGGTGCCTTCGCCTGCGCAACCGTTCGCCCCGCCGCCTCAAGCGCCGCAAGTGCAGCAAGGGCCCTCGACACCGCCGCCCGCGCAAGCGCCGGCCAGGCCCATGGCGTCGCCTCCTGCCTCGACGCCCACCCCACCGCCGAGCTGGTCCCGAACGCAACCGTCCGGTCTGACACCGCCGCCTGCGGCCGTGCGCGCACCGTCGTCGCCTGCGCCCACGCCGCTCAGCGCCCACACCCAGCTGACCTCTGCCGACCTCGCCTTCGGCGCTCCCGCTGCTTCGGCACCAGCCGCCCGCCCGGCGGCCACCGACTTCGACCTCGACACCTCGGTCGACCTGTCCGACCCGACGCCCTTGCCGTCGTCCGCCGCCAACCACCTGCGCATCGCCGACGAGCCCCGTCCCTGGCTGGAAGACCCGCCCGAGGACGTGCCCAGCACCGACGAGGCCGATGCCCTGGAGTCGCGCTACCTGCTGCCCTCTCGCGACAGCGTGCGGCCCGTGCGCCGCCGCGAACGCGGCCCCGAATTCGCCGACGCCCAGTTCCCCAGCGACCTGGACGCCGAACAGGAGTGGGCGCGCTACCAGGACAGCGTGCCGGCCCCGTTGACCGAGCCCCCGCCGATGTCGTCGCTGCCTGCAGCCGCCCTGGCTCAGACGGATCCGGCTCAGCCCGAGGACGGACCCAGCCTGCCTGCAGAGGGCGCCAAAGTTGGCGGCGCGAGCCTGGCGACCGACCCGGCCTCGGAAACCCCGCTGCTGCGCCACCCCGACCCGGGTTACGTGCCAGAACAGGCCGTGCAGCCTCCCAGTCAGCGCAAGGGCCGCTCCGGCACGCGCGGCCGCGACCCGGCCTCGCAGGCCCCCGAATTCGTGCGCCGCGCCCAACGCAAGGCCTTCTGGCGCCTGCCCGCGGTGCAGGCCGCGATGGGGCTGCTCGCCCTGCTGCTCACCCTTGGTTTGGCGGTGCAACTCGGCCACCACTTCCGCGACTGGGTCGCCGCGCACCACCCGTCCACGCGCCCGCTGCTCAACGCCTGGTGCGCGCAGGTGGGCTGCCAGATCAAGCCGCCCATGCGCCTCGATGCCCTGCAGGTCGACAGCGCCACGCTCGTGCGCACGGCCTCCGAAGGCCCCAACCGCTACCGCCTGACCGTGGCCGTCAACAGCCGCTCAAGCGTCGAGCTGGCCTGGCCTCACATCGACCTGACCCTCACCGACGACCGCGGCGCCGTGATCGCCCGCCGCGCCTTCGCGCCGCGTGACGCCCAGGTCGCCAAGGGCGAAGGCATGCCCCTGCTGTCCGTGCCCGAGGCCGTCCCGGCCGGCGAAAGCACGCAGCTGCAATGGTCGCTGCGCCTGGACGACCTGGCACCGGCTGGCTACACGGCCGAACTCTTCTACCCTTGAGCGTCCATCGCTGAAAGCAACACCCCCATGTCCGTGCTCATCTGTGGCTCCCTGGCCTTCGACACCATCACCAACTTCCCGGGCCGCTTCGCCCAGCAGATCCTGCCCGAGCAGGTGCACATCCTCAACGTGTCCTTCCTCGTGCCCTCCATGCGCAAGGAGTTCGGTGGCTGCGCGGGCAACATCGCCTACAGCCTCAAGCAGCTCGGTGGCGAGCCGCTGATCATGGCCACCCTCGGCAAGGACGGCGCCCTCTACCGCAACCACCTCGAGCAGCAGGGCCTGAACCTGCAGCACGTGCTGACGGTGGAAGACGACTACACCGCCCAGGCCATCATCATCACGGACCAGGACAACAACCAGATCACCGCCTTCCACCCCGGCGCCATGGGCCAGGCCCATCGCCTGGAAATCAAGGCCGATCCGTCCATCAAGCTGGCCATCGTGGCCCCCGATGGCCGCGACGCCATGATCCAGCACGCCGCCCAGTTGCAGGCGGCCAAGATCCCCTTCGTCTTCGACCCGGGCCAGGGCCTGCCCATGTTCGACGGCGAAGACCTCAAGCGCTTCGTCTCGCAAGCCACCTGGGTGGCCGTCAACGACTACGAAGCCAAGATGCTGGCCGACCGCACGGGCCAGAGCCTGGCCGAGATCTCGAAGGCATCGCACCTCAAGGGCCTGATCGAGACCCTGGGCGCCGACGGCTGCAACGTCTACATCGCAGGTGAAAAGACCCACGTGCCCGGCGTCAAGGCCGCCGCCGTGGTCGACCCCACCGGCTGTGGCGACGCCTTCCGTGGCGGCCTGCTGCACGGCCTGTCGCTGGGCTGGGACCTGGTCAAGTCGGTGACGCTGGCCAACCGCATCGGTGCCATCAAGATCGCCGTGGCCGGCCCGCAGAACTACACGCTCGACCGCGCCGCGCTGGGCGCCTGAGCACGCGTGCGCCGCCTGCTGGCTGCTGTACGGGCCCTCCCCCTCTTCGCTGCGGCCGCCTTGGCGGCCACACCCAACGCCCATGCAGGCTGGCTGGAACGCCTTGGCATCGGTGCGCCTGCCGCTGGTGGTGGCGTCACCCTGGCCACCTGGAACCTGGAATGGCTGATGCTGCCCGCCGAGCACGACCGCCTGGCCGCGCGCTGCACCAGCCAGCAACCGCGCAGCCAGGACCGGGCCCTGCCTTGCACACCCGGTCGCACACCACCGCCCTCGCGCACCCAGGCTGACCTCGACGCCCTGGCCCGCAGCGCCCAGGCCCTGCACGGCACCCACCAGGTCGATGCCGTGGCCCTGCAGGAAGTCGATGGCCCCGAGGCCGCGAGGCAGGTCTTTCGCCAGGGCTGGCGGCTCGACTGCTTCACCCGCCGGGCGCACCCGCAGAAGGTGGGCTTTGCCATCCGCGAGGGCGTGCCCTTTCGCTGCAACGGCGACCTGGCCGCGCTCGACATCGATGGCGGCACGCGCGCCGGCGCCGACGTCACCCTGTGGCCCGGCACGCCGCGCGAGGTGCGACTGCTGGCCGTGCACCTGAAAAGCGGCTGCTTCACCGGCAAGCTCGACCGCCGCTTCGAGCCGTGCTCGCGCCTGCGCCAGCAGGTGCCCGTGGTCGAAGCCTGGATCGACCAGCGCGTGCGCGAGGGCACGGCCTTCGCCCTGCTCGGCGACTTCAACCGCCACCTCGACAAGGACGCCCGCCACCCCGCCGGCCCCGACGAGGCCGCACCGCTCAACGTCGTGCAGGCCTGGAGCGACGACGTGCCGCGCGGCGCCAGCCTGATGCGCGCCACCGAGGGCCAGCGCTACCAGGCCTGCGACGCCGACGACCAGCACCGCCAGTACATCGACGACATCCTCATCGACCAGAAACTGGCGGCCCGAAACGGCGACAGGCGCTTTGCGCGCCTGTCGTTCGATGCCGACGACCGAGGTCGCCAGCTGTCAGACCACTGCCCGGTGATCTGGGCGCTCAAGCCCTGATCAGGCCTTGCCCTGCTTGGCCACGGCCGCCGCGGCGGCTGCAGCGGCTTCGGCGTCGCCCAGGTAGTAGTGCTTGATGGGCTTGAGGTCAGCGTCGAGCTCGTACACCAGCGGGATGCCGTTGGGGATGTTGAGGCTGACGATGTCGTTGTCGCCGATGTTGTCCAGGTACTTGACCAGGGCGCGGATCGAGTTGCCGTGCGCGGCGATGACGATGCGCTGGCCGCTCTTGATGGCCGGGGCCAGCACCTCGGTCCAGTAGGGCACGACGCGGGCGACGGTGTCCTTGAGGCACTCGGTCAGGGGCACCTGCTCGGGCTTGAGCTTGGCGTAGCGCAGGTCCTGGCGCTGACCGCGCGGGTCGGTGGCCTCCAGGGCAGGCGGCGGGGTGTCGTAGCTGCGGCGCCAGATCAGCACCTGCTCGTCGCCGTACTGCTTGGCCATGTCGGCCTTGTTCAGGCCCTGCAGGCCGCCGTAGTGGCGCTCGTTGAGGCGCCAGTCCTTGACGACGGGCAGCCAGGTGCGGTCCATCTCGTCGAGGGCGTAGTTCAGGGTGTGGATGGCGCGCTTGAGCACCGAGGTGTAGGCGACGTCGAACTCGTAGCCTTCGGCCTTGAGCAGCTTGCCGGCCGACATGGCCTGCGACACGCCGGTGGGCGTGAGCTCCACGTCGGTCCAGCCGGTGAAGCGGTTTTCCAGGTTCCAGGTCGATTCGCCGTGGCGGATCAGCACGAGCTTGTACATGGTCGGGTCTCGGTGGGTTCAAATGAGGGCTCAGCCCTCGATTATAAAATCGCGCCCGTTTCCAAAGATGGCTCCTGCGCCCCCGCGCATCGGGTCCCCTGGCCCCTGACGTTTCTTCACGCGAAAGCACCCTCCGCATGACCTCCACGAGCTTCCTCGCCGACAACTGGATCTGGATCCTGGCCGCAGCCACTTCGGGCGGCGTCCTGCTGTGGCAGCAGCTCCAGCAAGCCGGCACCGGCGGCGTCACCCCCGCCGCCGCCGTGCAGCTCATCAACCGCGAGAAGGCCGTCGTCATCGACGTGTGCACCGCCGAGGAGTTCGCCGCTGGCCACGTGGCAGGCGCCAAGCACATCCCCCTGACCGAGCTGGGCACCGCCAAGGGCCTGCCAGGCAACAAGAAGCTGCCGCTGATCGTGGTGTGCGCCAGCGGCCAGCGCGCCGCCAAGGCCGCCGCCGAGCTCAAGAAGCTGGGCCACGAGAACGTTCAGCCGCTGGCCGGTGGCCTCAAGGCCTGGCGCGAAGCCAACCTGCCGATCGAGAAAACCGAGAAGGCCTGAACGCCTTTCGTGGCACCTTTCGTGGCGCCTTCACGCTAGTCCCCACACGCCAGGCGGGCATCGCTCTGGCGGGACAATCGCGTTGTTTCGCTGCCCCAGCACCCACGAGCACCACCGAGCACCATGCAAGCCGTCAAGATGTACACCACGCAGGTCTGCCCCTTCTGCCAGCGGGCCAAGATGCTGCTCAAGCAACGCGGGGTCGAGGCCATCGATGAAATCCGCATCGACCAGGACCCGGCCCAGCGCGACCACATGATGGCCATCACCGGCCGGCGCACGGTGCCGCAGATCTTCATCGGTGAGACGCACGTGGGCGGCTGCGACGACCTGATCGCGCTCGACCAGCGCGGCGGCCTGCTGCCCTTGCTGGCCGGCCAGGCCTGATCACTGCAACCAGGTCAAGCGGAACGCTGTGCGCTGGCAAGCGCCAGCAAACCGTCGATTTCGGCCTGGGCCCACTGCAGCAATGCCGCTTCGGGCATCCCGGCGCGAGCCCTCAGCGACATCGAGTGCAGCGTGGCCGCCACCAGCCCCGCCAAGACTTCATCGCTGACAGCGCAGGCCAACTCGGCTTCGGCGCGCGCCTGACGAAAGCGCCTTGCCAGCAACCGCGACTGGCCGGCGAGCGCCTGATTCATCGCTTCGCGCACCGCCTCGTCCTGCCAAGCCACCATGGCGGCCGTGGACACCATGAAGCACCCTCGCCCGGCCCGGTAGGCCACGGCCGTGTGTGCCAACAGCCTGTGAAGGCTGGGCCCCAGTGCCACACCGGGCTCGAACAAGGCAGACGACATGGCCTGCCCCGCCTGGGTCAGGTAGGCGCCCAGGGCCAGGCGGTAAAGCTGGGCCTTGTCGCCAAAGCCCGCGTAGAGGCTGGCCTTGTTCAGGCCGGCCGCCTCGCACAGCTCGTCCACCGACGTGTCGGCGTAGCCCTGCCGCCAGAAAGTCTGCAGCACCTGCTGCATCACGTGCTCAGGATCGTAGTGACGGGGACGCCCCCGCGGCCTGACTGCCATGCTTGCCAACCCGCCAAAAAATCGTTGACTCGGCTATTTTTATACCATACAGTCAAAAAATATCAACGCTTTCACCCAACATGTCGACGCTTGCCACCCTTGCCCTGGGCCTCAGCGCCTTCGTCGCCCTGCAGCACATCGGCTTCCTGGTCCTGGAAATGTTCCTGTGGACCAAGCCGGCAGGCCGCAAGACCTTTGGCCTGACGCGCGAGTTCGCCGAATCCACCAAGGTGCTGGCGGCCAACCAGGGGCTCTACAACGGCTTCCTGGCAGCGGGTCTGGCCTGGGGCTGCTGGCTGGGTGCAGCGGGCACCGACATCCGGGTGTTCTTCCTTGGCTGTGTGGTGGTGGCCGGCGTCTTCGGCGGTGCCACGGCCAGCTGGCGCATCTTGCTGATTCAGGCGCTGCCTGCGGCCATCGCCCTGGCGCTCACGCTGCTCTGAGAAGAGGCCGAGCAGGCCCGCTCCGGATCCCGCCCAGGGGTTCTCCCACCCCCTCAGCCCTGTGACAGGGCTGTCATCGGCCTGCGCCATAATCGCCGGCACCGGAGACAGGCCCGCCGAAACGTGCAACGTGCACCGCAAGGGCCCACCGAACACACCAAGGAATCGACATGAGCGAACAAGCCCAGCCCAGCTTTGCCATCCAGCGCATCTACCTCAAGGACCTGTCCCTGGAGCTGCCCAACGCCCCGCAGATCCTGCTGGAGCAAGGCCAGCCCCAGATCGACGTGCAACTGAACCTGCACGCCGAACCCGTGGTCGAAGGCATCTACGAAGTCTCCGTCACCGCCACCGTGACCGCCAAGGTCAACGACAAGGTGCTGTTCCTGGTCGAAGCCAAGCAGGCCGGCCTCTTCGAGATCCGCAACATCCCGCAAGAGCAACTGCAGCCGATCATCGCCATCGCCTGCCCGCAGATCGTCTACCCCTACCTGCGCGCCACCGTGGCCGACACGCTCAACCGCACCGGCTTCCCGGCCGTGCACCTGACCGAAGTCAACTTCCAGGCCATGTACGAATCGCAGCTGCAGCAAGCCGCTGCCCAGCAGGCCAACGCCTGAGCGGATGACCCCACCGATCACGGTCCTGGGGGCCGGCGCCTGGGGCACCGCGCTGGCCATCAGCGCAGCGCGCCAAGGCGTGCCGGTGCACCTGTGGGCCCGCGACGCCGCCCAGGCGGCCGAGATGCAGCAAGCGCGCCGCAACGCGCGCTACCTGCCCGACGCCCCCTTCCCTGATGCCCTGCAGGTCACGGCCGATTTCGCTCAGGCCGTGGCGCACGCGCATTCGCAACAAGGCCTCATCATCATCGGCACGCCCATGGCGGCGCTGGCCGAGGTGCTGCAGCGCCTGCCTGCGGATGCGGCAGCGCTGTGGCTGTGCAAGGGCTTCGAAAAGGGCACCGGTCGGCTGGGGCATGAAATCGCGCGGGCGGTGAGCCCGCAGGCGCGCACGGGGGTGCTCTCCGGTCCGAGCTTCGCGCACGAGGTGGCCATCGGCCGACCGACCGCGCTGGTCGCCGCCAGCCCCGACGCTTCGCTGGGCGAGCTGGCCGTGCGCACCTTCCACTCCGATTCGCTGCGCGTCTACACCTCGCCCGACCCGGTGGGCGTCGAGGTCGGCGGCGCGGTCAAGAACGTGCTGGCGATCGCCACGGGCATCGCCGACGGGCTGGAGCTGGGCCTGAACGCCCGCGCAGCCCTCATCACGCGTGGCCTGGCCGAGATGACCCGCCTGGGCGTGGCCCTGGGCGCGCGCGCCGACACCTTCATGGGCCTGTCGGGCCTGGGTGACCTGGTGCTGACCGCCACCGGCAGCCTCTCGCGCAACCGCAACGTCGGGCTGCAACTGGCCACGGGCAAACCGCTGCCGCAGATCCTGCACGAGCTGGGTCACGTCGCCGAAGGCGTCTACACCGCGCCGACCGTGTGGCAGCGCGCGCAGGCGCTGGGCGTGAGCATGCCCATCACCGAGGCCGTGGTGGCCGTGCTGGAAGGCCGCATGGGCCCGGCCGAGGCCGTGGGCGCGCTGATGCGCCGCGAGGCCAAGGCAGAGGGCTGAGCCCCGAAGTCGAGGCCGATCAGGCCCCGCCTGCGTAGCCGTTCTGGCGCCAGGCCTCGAACACCGCCACCGCCACCGCGTTGCTCAGGTTGAGGCTGCGCTGATCGGCCCGCATGGGCAGGCGCACGCGCTGCGGCAAGGCGAAGGTCTCGCGCAACTCAGGTGGCAGGCCAGAGGTCTCGCAGCCGAAGACCAGCCAGTCACCCGCCTGCCAGGTCACCTCGCCGAACGGCCGGCTGCCGCGTGTGGTGAAGGCGAAAAGCCTCGAAGGATCGGGCTGCATCGCATCGAGGAAGGCCTGCCAGCTGGCGTGGCGCTGGACCTCGGCGTGCTCGTGGTAATCGAGCCCCGCGCGGCGCAGCAGCTTGTCGTCCATCGAAAAGCCCAGCGGCTCGATGAGGTGCAGCTCGCAGCCGGTGTTGGCCGCCAGCCGAATGACGTTGCCGGTGTTGGGCGGGATCTCGGGGTGGACCAGGACGATGCGGAACATGGGGCGCGATGATAGCCCTGCCCCGTGCCGGCTCACACCCCGCCTCAGCCCGCCGTCTGCTTGAAGGCCATGATGACCTGGTTGCGCAGCGTGCGCAGCAGCGAAAGGGTGCGCTCGTCCAGCACCAGGCTGCCCGCGTCTGCCTGATCGACGTAGATCATGCCCAGGACCACATCGGGCTGGTTGGGCCGCTTCATCCACAGCGGCAGCACCAGGAAGGTGGGCGCCTTGACGTGGGTCTGGAACCAGCCGGGCAGCAGGCGCACCACGGCCGCCACGCTGGCGTCGGCGATCAGGGTGTCGACGTTGCGGTGGCACACGGCGGCGAACAGGTCGGGCTGTTGGCCGGGCTGCACGTTCAGGCTGATGTGAAAGGCCGCCTTGAGCGCGTCGGCGCCTTCGCCCAGCCCCAGCCGGCCCACCAGCTCGTTGGTCTTGGCGTCGCGCAGGCAGAAGATGATGCGGCGGGCGCCCAGGCCACGCCAGATGGTCTCCAGCACCATGTTCAGCACGGTCTGGAGCTTGAACGACTCGACCAGGGTGTTGGTGATGTCCTGGATGCCGTGGGTGAGGATGGCTTCGCGGTTCATCACCGGGTCCACGGCCACCTGGTTCAGGGCGCTGAGCTCGACCTCGTCGGCGAGCTCGCCCGGGGTGGCATCGGCGTCCTGGCCGTCGTTGGGCGCGTCGACGTAGTACAGGTCAAGCAGGCGCTCGGCAGGCGAGGCCGCGGGCACCGACAGGCTGAGCGCGCGCGTGAGGTCGGTCAGGCGCTGGCGCGAGCGCCCGGCGGCCTCCTGCAGCACTTCACCCTCCAGGCCAAGCGCGGTCTGGTAGCGACGCTGCAGCTTGCGCAGCGCATCGCCCAGGTGAGCCGGTTCGGTGTGCAGCATGGCGTCAGAGGCCGATTGGGCCAAGCTGGCCAGCCAGTGCACGCGGCTGGGGTGGCCGGCCAGCGAATGCGAGGGCACGGCTTCGCCGGGCGAGCGCATGCACGCCAGCAGCGACGCCGGCAGACCCCATTCGCGGCCCACGTGGTCGGCCAGGGCCTCCAGGTCCACGCCCAGCACCTGCTGGACGATGCGGGCGCTGTCCGAGGCGGTGGCCAGGCCCGGCTCGCCACCACGCTGGCGGATCTGCTCTGCGTCTTCGGGCAGGTAAAAAGCCACCAGCAACCAGCCCAGGCGCCTGAACAAGGCCCCCACGAAGACCTCTTCGGCTTCGCGCGGGTTGACGGCCAGTTCGCTGGCCAGGGTGCCCGCCATCACGGTGTGCAAGAAGGCCTGCTTGAGCTGGTGGGCGTGCCCCTGGTCCTGCATGTGGTCCAGCAGCATCAGCGACAGCGCCAGGTTGCGCACACCGCCCACGCCGATCAGGCTGACAGCGCGCGAGATGGTGCTGATGGGGTCGCTGCCTGCGCGGCGGTAATGGGCGGTGTTGACCACCCGCAGCAGCTTCTGCGTCAGGGCCACGTCCTTGAGGATCTCGTCACACAGGGCCTGCAGGCTGTCGGTTTCCGACTCGGACAAGGCCTGCACCCGCGCCACCGAGGCCGACAGCGCCGGGAAGTCGCTCTTGCTGCGCATGCGGCGCAGGAGGTAGGCCAGCGTGACGTCGGCGTCGACGGTGGCGCCGTCCTGGTCAGCGGGGGTGGAACTCATGCGCTGAGGTGTTCAAGGTGGGGACCCCATTGTCCGCTTTGACCCCACCTGCCAGCAAGCGGGATAAGGCGGCATAAGACCCCGGCAGTTCGTCCCATTCACGTGCGTTGGTTTGAGCTGAAGAAGCGACGATTCCGACTGTTACACATTCATTTGTCAGGTTGGCCGATTTGCGGCGACATATGCAACGTGCACACCCGTGCCGCCCTTTGACATCACATCCACCTCACTTTTCAAAGCAAGGATCCCATCATGAACATCAAGACCATCGCCGCCCTCGCCGCCTCCGTCATCGCCACCACCGCCTGGGCCGGTGAAAAGGACGCCAAGTGCGGCGCCGGCTCCTGCGGCAAGAAGGAAACCAGCGGCAAGGAACACAGCTGCGGCAAGAAGGACGAAGCTGGCAAGGACGGCAAGAAGGAAGCCTCCTGCGGCAAGAAGGAATCGTCCTGCTCCAAGAAGGACGCTTCCTGCTCGAAGAAGTGAAACCGGCTGGTGCCGCACACTGAACAGCACTGAAAGGACACGCCACCATGGTGGGACTGGGCTACCGGCGCGAGATGACCGACTGGGACATGCCGGCCATCGAGGCCGACTTCTTCGAGGTCGTCTCCGAGAACTGGATCCGACGCGAGCGCGCTCCGCTGCACGCGCTGATCGCATCCGGCCGCCCGGTTCACCTGCATGGCGTGTCCATGAACCTCGGGGGCCCGGCCCCCATCGACCGCGGCTTCCTGCTGAGCCTGCGCGAGCTGGCCGAAGACATCGGTGCGCTGCACCTGTCCGACCACCTCGCCACCAGCGGCGACGCCCACCAGCTCTACGACCTCTTTCCCATCCCGTTCACGGCGGCCGAAGTCGCCCGCGTGGCAGGCCGCATCCGCCATGTGCAGGACGTGCTGGGCCGGCGCATCGCCATCGAGAACAGCACCTGGTACACCAACCGCTGCGACATGCCCGAGGCCGACTTCCTCGCCGCCGTCGCCGAGCGCGCCGACTGCCAGGTCCTGCTCGACCTCAACAACATCGTCGTCAACCACAAGAACCACGGCGGGCTCGATCTAGCCGGCTTCATCGCCCGAGTGGACCTGGGCCGCGTGAGCTACCTGCACGTCGCCGGCCACGAGTTCGATGCCCGCTTCGGCCTGCACATCGACACCCACAGCGAGCCGGTGGAGCCCGACACCGCCGCCATGGCCCGCCGGCTGCAGGCCTCGCACGGCCTGGCCATCCTGCTCGAGTGGGACAACGACCTGCCCGGCCCCGACCGCATCAACCAGGAACTGCGATGCCTGAAGCCGACTTCTACGACTACGTGAGGGGGCGCAGCGACGTGGTGCCCACAGGCCACACGGAAGCCGGCATGCGCGTGTACCGCCACCTCGTTCACCTGGGTGCCAGCCAGATGATCGAGGCCCACCACCCCGAGCTGCGCGCAAGCCTGGGCGAAGAAGCCTGGCTCGCCCTGATCGCCGACTTCGTGCGCCAGTCCGCCTGGGACTCGCACTTCTACGGAGACCTCCATGATGAGTTCCTCGCTTACCTCGATCGCGTGCAAAACACGTGAGCACACCGACGGCTGGGGCCTGCTGGCGCTGCGGCTGTTCGTGGCCCAGGAGTTCGTGCAGGCCGGCTGGATGAAGCTCTCGGCCGGGCTCACCGCCCCCGAGTGGTTCGCGGGGCTCGACTTCCCTGCCGTGCTGGCCTGGCTGGGCCCCGACCTCAACTGGGCTGCCGCCGGGTTCGGCGAAGTGGCTTTCGGGCTGGCCCTGGCGCTGGGCCTGGCGGGCCGGCTGGCGGCGCTGGGCCTGCTGTTCATCACCTGGGTGGCCGTCTACACGGTGCACTTCGACCTGGGCTGGGCCGGCTGGAACCAGATCGAGTCCGACGCCGGCCAGGGCTTCAAGGTGCCGCTGATGCTGGGGCTGATGATCCTGGCCCTCCTCCTGCAGGGCATGGGCCGTCTGTCGCTGGACGCCTGGCTGGGCAGGCGCCTGGTGAGGCAAAGCCACGACACCCTCCCGGCAATCCAGACACACCCTTGATCCACAGCAGGCAAGCATCCGCTACCATCCTCGCCAACCCCCGGGTATGCATGGGGGCGATCGGGCAAGCCTGGGCCCGCCACACGGGGGTGAGACTTGTCTGGAACATGTCCGATTCGCTCCAGGCTGACACGCCGGGAGCTGATCAAGCTGGCGCACTGCGGCCTGCTGGGCATGGCCGTCTCCCACGCCACCAGCTGGGCCGCCGATGACGATGGCCGCGCCCTCATCGGCGTGGTCTACCCCCAGATCGGCGAGCCCTACCGCAGCGCGTTTGCCGCCATCGTGCGAGGCATCGAAGAGCGCGCGAGTGGGCGCATCGTCCGCCTGCCCCTGGCCGGCGAGGCCGCCCCCGAATCCCTGTCGGAAGAGCTGCGCAACCGCCACGTGCGGGCCGTGATCGCACTGGGTCGCAGCGGCCTGAAGGCCGTCACGGCATTCGACACCCGGCTGCCCGTCATCGCCGCGGGCGTGCTGTCCGTGCCCGAGAGCGAAGGCCAGTCCAGCACCGTGGTCAGCCTCGCGCCCGACCCGCAGATCCTGTTCACGCGACTCAAGGCATTCGTGCCGCAGGCGCGCCGCGTCATCGTCGTCTACAACCCGCGCCAGAACGACTGGCTGATCCGGCTGGCGCGTGAGGCCGCCCGCCAGAGCGGGCTGGAGCTGCTGGCGTTCGAAAGCGACGACCTCAAGGGCTCGCTCAAGCGCTACCAGGAACTGGTGGGGCAGCTCAATGTGCGGCGCGACGCGCTGTGGCTGCCCCAGGACGCCACCGCCGTCGACGAATCGGTGGTGCTGCCATGGCTGCTGCGCACGGCCTGGGACGAGGGCCTGCCCGTGTTCTCCAGCAACGTCGCGCACGTGCGGCGCGGCGCGTTGTTCGCGCTTTACCCGGACAACCTCGAACTCGGCCGCCACCTGGGCACCACAGCGGTGTCGGCGCTGTCGAGCGGTGCGCCACCACCGCGTGGGCTGCAGGCCCTGCGTCAGGTGCTGACCGCCGTCAACGTGCGCACCGCACGCCACCTGGGACTCGACCTCGAAGGTTCGGCCCAGCCCATCCACCTTGTCCTGCCGGAGCAATGAGATGACAGCGGTTCGCATCCCCTTGCTCGTGCGTCCCATCACCCGATGGGCCGAGCGCCTGACCTTCCAGCAGCAGCTCTCCGTGGTCGTCGCCGTCGGCGTGCTGAGCATGACCTTGCTGTCCTCGCTGGCCAGCGCCTGGCAAGCCAGCCACCAGGTCCGCAACCAGCAGCTCGACCAGAGCCTTCAGGTCGCCAGCAGCCTGGCCGCGCAGAGCCGCCTGGCCCTGCTGTCGGGCTCAGCGGACAACGTGCGCGAGGCCATGACGGCCACCCTGGCCTTCCCCGACGTGCTGCGCATCGAGGTGCGCACCGCCGACAACAAGCTGCTGGCCTCGCAGGGCAGCACCGGCTTCGTGACCCTGGAGCTGCCCTCGGTCACCCCAGGTGCGGACCGCGCACCACAGCTCGCCGCCGAAGACGACCACGCCTGGTACGTGGTCGCACCCGTCTGGTCGGAGCCGCGCAGCACGCCCTTCGACGTCGAGCCTGCCGTGGCCGAACGGCTGGGCCAGGTCACCGTCGTGCTCAGCAAGGCCACGCTGGCGCACACCGTCACCAACATCTTCCTGGTCAACGTCGGCACCTCGCTGCTGATCTCGGTGCTGTTCCTGGGCATGCTGCGCTGGCTGAGCCAACGCCTGAGCCGCCCGTTGCAATCGCTGTCGCAGGCCATGTTCCGCGCCGAACGCGGCGAGTCCGAGGTGCGCACCCTGGTGCAAGGCCCGCAGGACGTGCAGCGCATGGCCACCGCCTTCAACCGCATGATCTCGGCCCTGCAGGAGCGGGGCGACGAGCTGCAGCGCCACCAGCTCAACCTCTCGGCCCTGGTGCGCGAGCGCACGCTCGAGCTGCAGGCCGCCAAGGAGCGCGCCGAGGTGGCCAGCCAGGCCAAGACCGACTTCCTCGCGCGCATGAGCCACGAGCTGCGCACCCCGCTCAACGCCATCCTGGGCTATGCGCAGATCCTGCAGATGGACCGCGAGCTCAACGAGCGTCAGCGCCACATCGTGCAGACCGTGCACGACAGTGGCGGCCTGCTGCTGCGCCTGATCATCGACATCCTGGACCTCTCGCGCATCGAGTCGGGCCACACGGCGCTCAACCCGGTGCCCGTGCAACCCCGCCAGCTGGCCCAGCAGCTCCACAACGTGCTGGGCATCAAGGCGCAGCAAAAGGACATCAGCCTGCTCACCCGCTGCGCCGACACGGTGCCCGACGGCGTGCTGGTCGATGACCAACGCCTGCGCCAGGTCCTCATCAACCTCCTGGGCAACGCACTGAAATTCACCCAGGTCGGCCAGGTCAGCCTCGACATCGAGGCGGTGCCGGGCACACGCGTGGGCGAACAGGTGACGCTGCGCTTTTCGGTGCGCGACAGCGGCCCGGGTGTGCGCGAGGCCGACCGCGAGCGCATCTTCGAGCCCTTCGAGCAAGCGGGCGACTCGCGCAGCCGCGCCCAGGGCACCGGCCTGGGCCTGGCCATCAGCCGCCAGCTGGTGCGCCTGATGGGCGGCGACATCCACCTCGACAGCCGCGAAGGCGAAGGCAGCTGCTTCTGGTTCGACCTCAACCTGCCCGTGGTTCACGCCGAAACGATCGCCGCCGCCCAGGCGCGACTCATCATCGGCTACGACGGGCCGCGCAAGCTGGTCCTGGTGGTCGACGACGTCACCACCAACCGCCAGCTGCTGCTCGAAATGCTGCGCCCGCTGGGCTTTGACACCCTCGAGGCGGCCGACGGTCAGGAAGCCGTGCAACTGGCCCAGCGCTGTCCACCCGACCTCGTCCTCATGGACCTGGCGATGCCCGTGCTCGATGGCCTGGCTGCCACCCGACTGCTGCGCAACACGCCCGGCACGCAGGACATCGCCGTGATCGCGCTGACCGCCAACGCCTCGGCGCAGCACCGCCAGGACGCCCAGCAGTCGGGTGCCAATGCCTTCCTGGCCAAGCCCTTCGACCGCCAGGAGCTGCTCGACCTGATCGGCCAGACCCTGGGGCTGAACTGGGTCCGCGAGACCGATGGCGGACCACCACCCACGCCAGCCCAGCCGCCGACCGGAGAGAACTCATGAGTCATCGCACGCATCGCCCACGCTCTGAGTTGCAGCGCCCCTGCGTCTCAACCATTGCGCGGGCATGCCTGCTGATCGGCTCGCCGCTGCTCACCCTGCTGCTCGCCTCGCACGCCACGGCCCAGGCCGGCCGAGATGAAGACGAGCTCGCCGCCTCGCTCGGTGACCGCGTCGTCATGCAAAGCCCCGAGGTCAGCATCGCCACCGGCCGCTCGCAACCGCTGCGCCGCGCACCGGCGGTGGCCAGCGTCGTCACCGCCGAAGACATCTCCCGCATCGGCGCCACCGACCTCGACGAGGTGATGGAAACCGTGCCCGGCGTGCACGTCAGCCGCAACGTGCAGGCCTACAACCCGCTCTACCTGATCCGCGGCATCTACGGCCAGTTCAACCCGCAGACCCTGATCCTGCTCGACGGCATGCCGCTGACGATGCTGTTCATCGGCAACCGGGGCAACGGCTGGGCCGGCATGCCGCTGGAGAACATCGCCCGCGTCGAGGTCATCCGTGGGCCCGGCTCGGCCATGTATGGCGCCGACGCCTACTCCGGCGTCATCAACCTGGTCACCAAGGACGCCAAGGACATCCAGGGCACCGAAGTCGGTGCGCGCGTGGGCAGCTTCCAGGCCCGCAGCGCCTGGGCCCTGCACGGCGGGCAATGGGGCCCCTGGGAGGTGGCCGCCTACCTGCAGCACGCCCAGACCGACGGCGACGACCCCACCATCGCCGCCGACGCCCAGACACAGTACGACGCAGGCTATGGCAGCCGCGCCAGCCTGGCACCCGGTTCGGTGCGCATGGGCAACCGCATGCTCGATGGCCAGCTCAGCCTGAAGTGGGGCCACGCCCAGGTCCGCCTGGGCCACCTCGGCCGCGACCAGGTCGGCCTGGGCGGCGGCACCGCCAGCTCGCTCGACCCGTCCAGCAAAGGCCGCACGCAGCGCAGCTACTTCAGCTTCGCGCTCGACGACCTGCCCTTGAGTCCCGACTGGCGCCTGCAGGCCCACCTCAGCGGCCTGTACTTCACGGCCCAGCACGACCCGCTGCTGCTGTACCCGGCAGGCGCCTGGGGCGGCAACTTTCCCAACGGCATGCGCGGCTCGCCCAACACCTGGGAGCGCCAGTGGCGCGGCACCGTGATGGCCACTTACGATGGCTGGTCCGACCACACGGTGAGCATCGGCCTGGGCCACGAAGACCTCAACCTGTACCGCACCCGGGAATACAAGAACTTCGTGCTGTCGCTGAGCGCCCCCCCCACCCCGCTGGGGGACGGCTCGGTCGTCGAGGTCTCGGTCGACGACTCCTTCCTCAAGCCCCACCGCCGCAAGGTCGACCACCTCATCCTGCAAGACGAATGGAACTTCCTGCGGGACTGGACGCTCACCACCGGCGTGCGCCACGACCGCTACTCCGACGTCGGCTCGACCACCAACCCGCGTGTGGCCCTGGTCTGGGACACGAGCCTGGACTTGACCACCAAGCTGCTGCATGGCCGGGCCTTCCGCGCTCCGGCCTTCATGGAGCTCTACAGCATCAACAACCCGGTGTTGCGCGGCAACCCCGACCTCAAGCCCGAAACCATCCAGACCACCGAGCTGGCCTTCTCGTGGCAGGCGCGCAGCGACACCCTGCTGCAGCTCAGCCTGTTCCGCTACGGCATGCGCGACATCATCGCGCCCACAGGCAGCCCGCAGGTGTTCCAGAACACGGGCGAGCAGAACGGCCGCGGCTTCGAGCTCGAAGCGCGCCACGACCTGAGCCACGCCGTGAGCCTGTCGGGCAATTACGCGTATCAGCGCTCCATCGACGAGACCAGTGGCAAAGATGCGGGCTATGCGCCCCGGCACCACCTGTATGGCCGCGCCGACTGGCGCTGGGACAGCGGCTGGCAGTGGAGCGGCCAGGTCAACCACGTGGCAGGCCGCCGCCGCCCGCCCGGCGACACCCGCGAGCCGGTGCGCGACCAGACCACGATGGACCTGACCCTGCGCTCGCCGCGTTCGTCTTCGGGGTGGGAGTTCCGCACCTCGGTGCGCAACCTGTTCGACGCCAAGGTCGAAGAGCCCAGCCTGTATTCGCCCGGCGAAGTCATCCCGGTGCTGATCCCTGGCGACCTGCCCATGGCGGGGCGCTCGATCTTCGTGCAGCTCAGCCTGCAGATGTGACCGGTCGGCCAACTGAGTCGGCCACCTGCTTGACACCTTTAGGACAATTGTCCTAAGTTCTCACTTAGGACAATTGTCCTGACCGCATTCAGGCTTGGCATGGGCTCCCTCGGCACCCGCAACCGCATCGTCGAACTCGCCGACCAGCTCTTCTACGAGCGCGGCTACGAACACACATCCTTCGCCGACATCGCCGCAAGGGTGGGCCTCTCGCGCGGCAACTTCTATCACCATTTCAAGGCCAAGGACGACATCCTCGAGGCGGTCATCGAGCTGCGTCGGCAACGCACGCAGGCCATGCTCGACGGCTGGGCCACCGAAGCACCCAACCCGGTTGCCCGCATCGGCCGCTTCATCCACATGCTGGTGATGAACGGCACCAAGATCCGCCAACATGGCTGCCCCGTGGGCACCCTGTGCACCGAGCTGGCCAAGCTCGAACACCCAGCGCTGCCCCACGCCAATCAGCTGTTCACGCTTTTTCGCGAATGGCTGGCCCGCCAGTTCACCGAACTGGGCCGTGGCCATCAGGCCGACACGCTGGCCATGCACCTGCTGGCCCGCAGCCAAGGCATCGCCACCCTGGCACATGCGTTCGATGACGAAGGCTTCATCCACCAGGAAGTCGAGCTGCTGCTGAAATGGCTGCACGACACCAACACCGCGCCCCAGACCAGCCAGGGAGGCTGACATGTTCATCGTGCTGCTGAAGTTTGCAGATCAACGCTCGCGTGCCGCCGAGTGGATGCAGGCCCACAAGGCATGGCTCCAGAAGGGCTTCGACGACGGCGTGTTCCTGGCCTCGGGCAGCCTGGCCGAGCGACAAGGTGGTTGCATCCTGGCGCAGGGCCCCGACCTGCCCACCCTGCAGCAGCGCCTGGCCGACGACCCTTTCGTCAAGCACGCAGTCGTGCACGCCGAGGTGATCGAGGCCACCATCACGAACGCCCATGCGGCCCTGGCGGGCCCGTTGGGGATGGGCGCATGAGCCCCCTGTTCACCGGCCCCGATGGCCAGGTGAGGTGCCGCTGGTGTGCAGGCGTGCCCGAGTTCCTGCCTTATCACGACCGGGAATGGGGCTTCCCGGTGGCCGATGACACGCGGCTGTTCGAGAAGATCTGCCTCGAAGGTTTCCAGTCCGGCCTGAGCTGGCGCACGATCTTGAACAAGCGCGAAGGCTTTCGCCAGGCCTTTGCCGGCTTCGACTTCCGGCGAATCGCGCGCTTCAGCGAAGCCGACGTGGCCAGCCTGCTTCAAGACCCGGGCATCGTGCGCCACCGAGGCAAGATCG
Source organism: Burkholderiales bacterium RIFCSPHIGHO2_01_FULL_63_240 (assembly GCA_001770725.1). Taxonomy (GTDB): domain Bacteria; phylum Pseudomonadota; class Gammaproteobacteria; order Burkholderiales; family Burkholderiaceae_C; genus Aquabacterium. Next base: position 310,451 of record MERU01000006.1, on the reverse strand, counting down.
AAGCCGTCATCCACAACGCCGCGCGGGCCCAGGAACTGGTGGCCGAGGCCGGCTCGCTCGCGGCCTTCTTCTGGGCTTTCGAGCCACGCGGTCAAGATCTGCCCGAACCCCAGACCGCCTCCACCACGCCCGAGTCCATTGCCCTGTCGAAAGAGCTCAAACGCAGGGGATGGAAGTTCGTGGGGCCCACCACCGTGTTCGCCTTCATGCAGGCCATGGGACTGGTCAACGACCATGCGATCGGTTGCGAGTGGCGCCAGCAGGCGGCCGATGCGCGGACCCGTTTCAAATCGCCAGGACAGCGTTGAGGCAGCAAAAAATTACCGACCGGTAATTAACTTTCACCACACCCTCGATCACCCAGATAACTTACCGATCGGTAACCATCCACTTGTGGTGCACGTGCCATCCGCATAGAATTACCCAACGGTAATTCGAAGACCAGTCCATGGACACCACAGCTGCCCCCCCCCTGCACGACCAGACACCGCATGTGGTCCGCACCGCGCTGGACGTCGGTCAGATGGTCAAGCGGCAGCGCAACGGCATGAACCTGCGCCAGCTCGATGTCGCCGGCCTGGCCAACACCGGCAACCGCTTGATCGTGGATGTGGAAAACGGCAAGCCCACGGTGCAGCTTCAGAAGGTGCTCGACCTGCTCGACATCCTCGGCCTGGAAGTCGTGATCCAGCCCAAGACATCCAGGACGCTGTGATGGAACGCGTCACTGCGCTGGACGTCTTCTATGGTGATGAGCTGATCGGCACCGTCTTCGACACCGAGCCCTTGAGCTTCGAATACGCACAGGCCTGGCTGGGCAGACAACAGCCGGCCGCCCCCTTTCCGCTGTCCAGCATCGCACTCCAGCCGGGGCGCCTGGTCGAACCCCACGTGCAGGCCTTCTTCGAGAACCTCCTGCCCGAGGGCGAGGTGCGTGCCTACCTATCGGCTCAGCGCAAGGCATCCACCCTGTTCGCACTGCTGCAAGAGGTGGCAGGCGACACGGCGGGTGCCTACGTGATGCTGCCCCAGGGCCAACGCCCGCAGCCTCCGCAATACGAGGCCACCGGTTGGCAAGCCCTGGCCGACATCCTGAAGTCCCAATCGGCCGCAGCCATCCAGGTTCAAGGAGAGGACGCCCGCATCTCACTGGCTGGCGCGCAAGACAAAGCGACCATCGCCATCTTCGACGGCCAACCCATGCTGCCCAAGGGTCACGCGCCGTCCACGCACATCCTCAAGCCCGACATCCGCCGACTGGCCAAGGTGCGAGACAGCGCGGTCAACGAGGCCATCATCATGCGCACGGCCAAGCACTGCGGGCTCAGAACGGCCGAGGTCTTTTACGAGCCCCTGACCAAGGCCTGTGTGGTCGAGCGCTTCGACCGGCTTCGCCGAGACGATGGTGGCCTGAGCCGCGTCATCCAGTACGACCTGTGCCAGTTGGCCGGCACCGTGTCTGAAAAGAAGTACGAAAAGGAAGGCGGGCCCGGGCTGCAAGCCTGCGCCCGACTGATCCGCGAACACAGCTCACGTGCAGCCCTGGACTTGCAAGCGCTGGTGCAATGGGTGTTTTTCAACATCTATGTGGGCAACAACGACAGCCATGCCAAGAACCTGTCGCTGTACGCATTGCCTGGCCAGGGCGTTCGCCTCACGCCCTTTTATGACCTGATGTGCACGCGCATCTACCCTGGGCTGTCCAAAGCGTTCGCCTTCAACGTGGGCGGCGAAGTGCTGCCAGGGCAGATGGGCCACGCGCAGTTGCAAGGCTTGGCCCTGCAACTGGGCATGAAACCGAGGTACCTGCAGACGGTTGCAGAGGATGTGGCCGTGAAGGTGCCTGCGGCCATCGATCAAGCCGTGAACGAGATCTCGCCTCTGCTGGCCCACAGCAGCCAAACATTCGCAGAGCACCTGACGCACGAGGTGAAGTCGATCACCCAAAAGGCACAGGCGAGATTCCGCCCAGCGCCATAGATCGCAAACATCGGCAGCGGCGCTCGGTTCTGGCGAGTTGAGTCGGCCGAGCCACGCCCCAAAACAAAAAAGCACCTGACCCAAGGTCAAGTGCCAGACATGAGTGGCGCGCCCGGCTGGGATCGAACCAGCAACCCCTGCCTTCGGAGGGCAGTACTCTATCCATTGAGCTACGGGCGCAGCGCGTGCCGCATTCTAGCAGTGCGACCCCATATAATTCGGGGTTCATTCCACCCAAGCCCACAACACCCCCATGAGCCAAGCGCCTCAATCCCAAGAGTCTGGCCACGAAGGCCCGATCAGCACCCCTCAGCAACTGATCGCGGCGGTGCTCGCTGCCTTCGTGGTGCCGGTTGTCGTCATCGTCCTGCTGGTCAACTACGTCTCTTCGGCCAACAAGGATGCTGCCGGCAGCGACGCCTTGAGCCCGCAAGCCGTGTCGCAGCGCATCATGCCCGTGGGCTCGGTCGAGATCAAACTGGCCTCGGCCAACACCGGCCCGCGCTCGGGTGAAGAGGTCTACAAAGGCTCGTGCGTGAACTGCCACGGCGCCGGCATGCTGGGTGCGCCCAAGTTCGGCGACGCAGGTGCCTGGGCCGGCCGCCTCGGCCAGGGCGACGCCAAGCTGCTGGAGCATGCCATCAAGGGCTTCAACGCCATGCCACCGCAAGGCGGCGGCGATTTCTCCGACCTCGAAGTGCACCGCGCCATGGTCTACATGGTCAACGGCTCGGGTGGCAAGCTGGCCGAACCGGCTGCCCCGGCTGCATCGGCATCGGCCGACGCTGCGTCGGCCCCCTGATCGGGCCCCCGCCTAGAACGACAAACCGGCCCTCGCGGCCGGTTTTTCTTTGCCCCTCAGCCTGCCTGCTGCGGCCTCAGCACGAAACCGAAGCGCCCCGGCAACTCGGCCGCGCTGACGTCCTCGGGCACCCAGCCACAGGCCTCGATGGCGTCGGCCGCCGCGTCCATGTCGAGCGAACGCACCACGCCCAGGCCGTGTTCGGTCTCCAGGTAGAGGTGGCCCTGCTCGTCCAGCCAGCTGCCCCGCACGGCACGGACAAGCTGGCCGGTGTGGGTCTCGAGCACGAAACCTGGGGCCCCGGCCCCTTGGGCCGCCGGGCTCGCCTGGCGCCGCACACCGATGACCAGCGGGGCCAGCTCCAGCGCCACGTACACGCGCTGGGGCCCGTTCTGGAAAAACCACGCCCCCTGCGCGTCGTGCTCGTAGTTGCGCTGGATGAAGTCGCGCAGCTTTTCGTGCGTGATGCGGCTGCCTTTGGACCGAGGAAACGGCCCCGCCGCCTGCGTGCCGGCGTCGCGCAGGTACCAGTCGCCACGCGCGTCCAGGCCCAGCCAGTCAAAGCAATTGGGCACGTTGGGCCATTTCTTGATGGCCGCCTTGACGATGTCGTCCATGAAAAGGTCCTCAGAGGTGTTGCTGCAGCCAGGCGCCGACGGCTTGTGGCAGGTCGGCCACGTGGCCTGGGAAGCTGCCGGCAGGAAAGCCCACGTGACCGCCTTCGTGCGGCTGCCACAGCGTCACCGCCGGGCCGACCTCGCCGCGCGTGGGCAGGCAGGAAGCCGGGATGAAAGGGTCGTTGCGGGCGTTGAGCACCAGGGCCGGCACATCGCGCATGTGCCGCAGGTGCGGTTTGGCCGAACAGCGGGCCCAGTAGTCGCGCGCATCGGCGAAGCCGTGGATCGGCGCCGTGAACGCATTGTCGTACGCCAGGAAATCCTCTGAGCGGCGAATGGCCTCTGCGTCGGCCAGGTTCGGGAACTGCTGCAGCTTGGCCAGCGCCTTCGGTTTCAGCGAGGCCAGGAACATGCGCGTGTAGACCTGCTTGTTGAAGCCCCGGTTGATGGACTCGCTGACCGCGGTCAGGTCCACGGGCGAGGACACCGCCGCCACCGCCCGCACGATGCGAGAGGCGTCTTCGGCCGCCTCCTGGGCCCAGCGCAGCAGCATGTTGCCGCCCAGCGAGACGCCCACGGCCAGCATGGGGCCCGGGCGGCGCAAGGCCAGGCGGCGCAGGATCCAGTCGACCTCGGCGTGGTCACCCGAGAAGTAGGTGCGCGGCGCGCGGTTGAGCTCGCCGGAGCAGCCCCGGAAATGCGGCACCACGAAGTCCCAGCCACGCGAATGCGCCCAAAGCGCGAACGCCCGCGAATAGTGGCTCTGCGACGAGCCCTCCAGGCCATGAAAGAGCACCAGCAGGGGCGCGGGCACCGGCCGGTGCGCCACCCTTGCATCGGGCTCGGCGGGCAGGAAGTCGAGGTCGATGAAATCGCCGTCCGGCGAGTCCCAGCGCTCGCGCAGGTAGCTCACGGGGCCCGCGCGGCGATCCGGGTGAACGCGGCTGTAAAGCGCCGGCCAGATCGTCTGCACGTTGCCGCCCACCAGACCGGATCCAGCCAGCCAGCGGGGCGCACGGTAGGCCTGCATGGGCGCCGTCCTCAGTGCAGCACGCCGCGCGGCTCGGTGATGTCGGGCACGTCTTCGGCCATGCCGGGGCTGGCGTGGTGGGCCACCATGCGCCAGCCCTGCGGCGTGCGCAGGAACACGTTGGTCGCCATCACGAAGGCGGTGCGCGGGCCGTCCGGGCCATTGGCGGTGACGCGTTCGGTGACGTGGTGCACGGCGCACACGGCCGACTCCATTCGGCGCACGTGCTCGATCGACACGTGCACCGGCCCGCTGGCGAACACGGCCTCGAAGCCGGCGCGGACGGCCACGGAGCCCACCATGCGCGGGCCACCTGGGTGCACGCAGGCGATGTCCTCTTCGTCGGCCCACACCAGCATCATGCGGTCGATGTCACCCGCCTGCATGGCTTCGTAGAAAGAGACCTCGGTTTCATCGGCCGTGGTCATGAGCACGGCGGCGGACTGTCGGGCGCGTGGGTCGGACATGGTGCAACTCCGGTCGAAGCTCGCGGGGTTCAGCGAAAGACCACGGTCTTGTGGCCGTTCATGAGCACGCGGTGCTCGGTGTGCCACTTGACGGCGCGGGCAAGCACGATGCATTCCACGTCGCGGCCCACGGCGGTGAAGTCTTCTGGGCTCAGGGTGTGGTCCACGCGCTCGACGTCCTGCTCGATGATGGGGCCTTCGTCCAGGTCGGCCGTGACGTAGTGCGCCGTCGCGCCGATGAGTTTGACGCCGCGGTCGTGCGCCTGGTAGTAAGGCTTGGCGCCCTTGAAGCTGGGCAGGAAGCTGTGATGGATGTTGATGGCCCGACCCTGCAGGAACTGGCAGAACTCGGGGCTCAAGATCTGCATGTAGCGCGCCAGCACGACCAGGTCGATCCCCTGCTCGGCCACCAGCGCCTCGACCTGCCGCTCCTGCGCGCGCTTGACCTCGGCGGGCGAGCCCGTGGGCAGCGGCAGGTGGTGAAAGGGGATGCCGTAGCTGGCGGCCAGCTCGGCGTAATCGGGGTGGTTCGAGACGATGGCCGGGATGTCCACGTTGAGCCAGCCCGAGCGCCAGCGGAACAACAGGTCGTTGAAGCAGTGGCCGTGCTTGCTGACCATCAGCAGCAGCCGCGGCTTGCGCGCCAGGGCATGGATCCGGGCGTCCATGCCGAACTGTTCGCGCACGTGGCCAAAGAGGTTGCCGAGCGTGGCCGCATCGGCCAGGTGGGCCGGCGCCGCGAAGTGCACGCGCATGAAGAACAGGCCCGTGCTGTCCTCGCTTTGCACGTCGCCGAACTGCTGCGAGTCGATGATGTTGCAGCCAGCCTGGTACAGCAGGCCCGACACGGCATGGACGATGCCGGTGGTGTCCCGGCACGAGAGGGTCAGGACGAATTCGTTCGCGGTCTTCATGATGCAATCCATTGTAGGGGCGCTGCAAAAGCGGCCATCGTCCCTAGAATGCGACTCACCTCCACGCCGCCGCCCTGCGACATGCCTCCGTCAACCTCGTCAACGCCCCGACAGGACAACCTGGCCGAACTGCTCTCGCGCGTCGCGCTGGGCGATCAGGCCGCGTTCGAGCGGCTTTACCGTGAAACAAGTCCGCATCTGTTGGGCATCGTCCTGCGTATACAGACAGACAGGGCCCAGGCCGAAGACGTGCTGCAAGAGGTCTACGTCAACATCTGGCGCTCGGCACAGGGCTTCAACCCGGCCCTGAGCCAGCCGACGACGTGGCTGGGCAGCATCGCGCGCAACCGGGCGATTGACAGCCTGCGCCGTGGCCAGGCCATGCCGCAGACCGTCAGCCACCACGGCAGCGGCACCGACGACGACGAGGACACCAACATGCTGGACGACATCGCTTCCGAGGCCCCCGGGCCCCTCGACCTGCTGGCCCAGGCCAGCACGGCCAAGGCCTTGTCGACCTGCATGGACAACCTCAGCGGTGACCAGCGACACAGCCTGGCCCTGGCCTATTACCAGGGGCTCAGTCACTCCGAGGTGGCCGAGCACCTCGGGCAGCCGCTGGGCACGGTCAAGAGCTGGGTGCGGCGCGGCCTGCAGGGTTTGAAGAATTGCCTGGAGCGGGCCTCGCTGGCCTTGAGCTGACATGGACTACAGCCGCCCTGATCTGGCCGACCGCCTGGCCGCCGAGTACGCGCTGGGCACCCTGCGCGGTGGCGCGCGCCGCCGCTTCGAGTCCCTGCTGCCTGCCCACCCCGCCTTGCGGCAGGCATCGGCGGACTGGGAGCGCCGCCTGGCGCAACTGGCCGTCTCGACGGAGCCGGTCGCGCCTGCGGCCCGCGTCTGGGAAGGCATCCAGCAGCGCCTGTTCCCAGCGGCCCAGGTCGCGCGCGAGCAGGCCAGCGCCATCGTGCGCTGGTGGCAACGCCTGGTGCTGTGGCAGTCGCTCACGGCGGGCGCCACGGTGGCCGCCATCGCCCTGGGCGTGGCCTTGACGCAGCCCGCCCCGACGCAACCGCCCATCGTCGTGGTGATGCAGGCCTCGCCCGACCTGCCCGAGGGCAACGCGGTGCGCCCGCTGTCCTTCGTGGCCAGCGTGAGCGGCGACGGGCGCAGCCTGGTCGTCAAGCCTTTGAGCGAGGGGCAGACGATCGCCGTCAACCGCGCGCTGGAGCTGTGGGCGGTGCCGCCCCAGGGCGCGCCCCGTTCGCTGGGCCTGCTCTCGCCCGACAAGCCCACCACCGTGCTGCGCACCGAACTGCTGCGCGACACGGCGGCCTTCGCGGTCACCCTCGAGCCGCCCGGCGGCGCGCCTGGGGGCAAGGCGACCGGCCCCATCGTCTCGGTGGGCAAATTGCAGCTCTGAGTGCATCCAAACGGACGGCTCGAACCGTAGTGCGAGGTGTGGGGCCTGAGTGCCCCCTGTCTCAACCAACCGGAGCCTGCCATGTCCAAGCTGTCTTTCGCCCCCGCCTGCCTGTCCGTCATCGCCCTGAGCGCCCTCGTGGGTTGCGCCGGCACGATGCACGCCGAGCCCCGCGTGGACAACGCCGCCCTGCCCGATGCCGTCCGCGTGCCCGCGGGCCAGGCCCAGTCCCTCTACACGACGGGCACGGGCGAGATCACCTACGAATGCCGTGAGAAGAAGGCCGGTGGCGGCCACGAATGGGCCTTTGTCGCCCCCGTGGCCACGCTGACGAACGCCAAGGGCCAGGTCGTGGGCAAGTACTACGCAGGCCCCACCTGGGAGGCCAACGACGGCTCCAAGGTCACCGGCAAGCAACTGGCCGTGAGCCCCGCGCCCGCCGGCAACATCCCGCTGCAGCTGGTGCAGGCCAACCCGGCCACGGGCGAAGGCGCGATGAAGGGCGTGAGCTTCATCCAGCGCCTCAAGACGGTCGGCGGGGTGGCCCCCGCCCTGCCCTGCGGCGCCGAGCAGGTGGGCCGCAAGCAGGTCGTGCCCTACCGCGCCGACTACGCCTTCTACAAGCCCGCCATGTGATGCCCCCGCCCGCTGTGACAGGTGGCGGGCGGACATGAAAAAAGCCCGGCCATGAGCCGGGCTTCGTTGTGTCGATCCGGCCCCGTCGGGCGCCGATGGGCCGGATGCGAACGCGAGCTGTGCGGCCGTCAGTGGCCGTGGTGCACGTGCTCGCCTTCTTTGAGCTTGTAGACCGTGCCGCAGTAGGGGCAACGGCCTTCGCCTTCGGTGGCCACGTCGATGAAGACCTTCGGGTGGTGGCTCCAAACCGGCATCTTCGGGTTCGGGCAGAAGACGACGCCCGGGCCTTGCAGGTCAGCGGCGCCGACTTCGATCACACTCTTGGGCGCTTGGGTGCTGGTGCTCATGATGTTGCTTTCGTGGGGGTCAGCAGATCAGGGCCGTGCTTTCAGCGCACCGGCGTCAGCCACTCGGCGTACTTGGCGTTGCGACCGTTGACGATGTCGAAGAAGGCCGACTGGATCTTCTCGGTGATCGGGCCGCGCGAGCCGATGCCGATCTCGATGCGGTCGAGTTCGCGGATCGGGGTGACTTCGGCGGCGGTGCCGGTGAAGAAGGCCTCGTCGGCGATGTAGATCTCGTCGCGGGTGATGCGCTTTTGCACGATCTCCAGGCCCAGGTCCTTGGCGATCGCGAAGATGGTGTTGCGGGTGATGCCGTTGAGCGCACCGGCCGACAGGTCGGGCGTGTAGATCACGCCGGACTTGATCACGAAGATGTTCTCGCCCGCGCCTTCGGAGACGAAACCGGCGCTGTCGAGCAGCAGGGCTTCGTCGTAGCCGTCGTCCGTGGCTTCCATGTTGGCCAGGATCGAGTTGGTGTAATTGCTCACCGCCTTGGCCTGCGTCATGGTGATGTTGACGTGGTGGCGGGTGTAGCTCGAGGTCTTGACGCGGATGCCGCGCTTCATGCCCTCTTCGCCCAGGTAGGCGCCCCAGGTCCAGGCCGCGACCATGGCGTGCACCTTGGCGCCCTTGGGGCTCACGCCCAGCTTCTCGGAGCCCAGCCAGATCAGCGGGCGGATGTAGCCGCTTTCCAGGTTGTTGGCCTTGACCACGTCGATCTGGGCCTGCTCGAGCTGCTCCAGCGTGAACGGCATGGGCATGCGCAGGATCTTGGCGCTGTTGAACAGGCGCTCGGTGTGCTCGCGCAGGCGGAAGATGGCCGGGCCGTTGACGGTGTTGTAGGCGCGAACGCCCTCGAAGGCGCCACAGCCGTAGTGCAGCGTGTGGGTCAGCACGTGGACCTTGGCGTCGCGCCATTCCACCAGCTTGCCGTCCATCCAGATCTTGCCGTCGCGGTCGTCCATCGACATGGGGTGTCCTTTCCGGTGCCGCCCTCAAAAAGCGACACGTTGAAACCTGTGTAGAACCCGAGATTGTAGACCTGCGGCGGGCTAGCCCAACACCAGCCTGCGCGTGTGCCGGGCGATCATGCGCTCCTCGTCGGTCGGCACCACCCAGGCCGCCACGGCGCTGCCCGCCGCGCTGATGCGCAACTGCTCGCCATCGGGCAAGGGGGGCGCCTCGCGGTTGACGGCTTCATCCAGCGCAAGGCCCAGCCAGGCCGCCTGCCGGCACACCGCCTCGCGGACCGGGGCGGCGCGCTCGCCGATGCCGGCGGTGAACACCACCGCGTCCAGCCCGCCCAGCACGGCGGCCATGGCGCCCAGCTCGCGCGTGATGCGGTGCACGTAAAGGTCGACGGCTTCCTTCGCCTCGGCGCGTTCGCTGGCCAGCAGGGTGCGCATGTCGGGCGACTCGCCCGAGACACCCAGCAGCCCCGACTCGCTGTAGAGCAGGTGCTCGATGCCCCGCGCATCCAGCCCGCGTTCGTCCATCAGCCACAGCAGCACGCCGGCGTCCAGGCTGCCGCAACGCGTGCCCATCATCAGGCCATCGAGCGCCGTGAAGCCCATGCTGCTGGCCACGCTGCGCCCGCCCTGCAAGGCGCACATGCTCGCGCCATTGCCCAGGTGCATGACCACGGTGCGGCCCTGCGCGGCGCGCGCGTCCACCTGCGGCAGCCGGCTGGCGATGTACTCGTAGGACAGGCCATGGAAACCATAGCGGCGCACGCCCGCGTCATGCAGCTCGCGCGGCAAGGCGAAGCGCTGGTGCAGCGGCGGGCAACCGGCATGGAAAGCGGTGTCGAAGCAGCCCACCTGCGGCAGGCCCGGCGCCACGCGCTGCAGCGCCCGAACGGGCGACAGGTTGTGCGGCTGGTGCAGCGGCGCCAGCGGCACCAGGGCGTCGAGCTCGGCCAGCACCGCGTCGTCGAGTTTCACCGGCTCGCTGAAGCGGCCACCACCGTGCACGATGCGGTGCCCCACCGCGCACAAGGTGTGCCCCTTGAGAAAAGGCTCGATGGCTTTGAGCAGGAAGGCCAGGGCCTCGTCATGAGACAGGGCCCGCCCCTGGGGCCAGTCGTGCTTCAACACCTCGGCGCCATCGGGCGTGTGCGCCCTCAGCCGGGGCTTGCCCTGCAAGCCGTCGATCTGCCCATGCAGCCAGGGCGCCCCCAGGTCGGCAGGGAACAGCGAGAACTTCAGGCTCGACGAGCCCGCGTTGAAAACGACGATGGCCTGGCTCATGCCTTCGCTCCATCGGCTTGCGCCGCCTGCATGGCCTGCTGGGCCTTGAGCTGCTGCGCCCGCGCCAGCAGCTTGAGCACCGCCGCCGAAGCCAGGCGCGTGCGCACGCTGTCGGCGCGGCTGGTCAGGATGATCGGCACGCGCGCGCCCAGCACGATGCCTGCGCTGTCGGCCCCCGCCAGGTACTGCAGCTGCTTGGCCACCATGTTGCCCGCCTCCAGGTTCGGCACCACGAGGATGTCGGCGCGCCCGGCCACGCTGGAGACGATGTGCTTGGTATGCGCCGCCTCCACGCTCACCGCGTTGTCGAAGGCCAGCGGCCCGTCGACCAGCCCGCCGGTGATCTGGCCGCGGTCGGCCATCTTGCACAGCATGGCCGCGTCGATGGTCGCCGGCATCTCGGGGTTGACGGTCTCGACCGCCGCCAGGATGGCCACCTTGGGCTCGGCCACGCCCAGCACCTGGGCCAGGTCGATGGCGTTCTGCACGATGTCGACCTTGTCGCGGATGCCTGGTGCGATGTTGATGGCCGCGTCCGTCACCAGCAGCATGCGAGGGTAGGCCGGCACGTCCATCACGAAGACGTGGCTGACGCGGCGCCCTGTGCGCAGCCCCGTGCTCGACGCGACCACGGCCGCCATGAGCTCGTCGGTGTGCAGGCTGCCCTTCATCAGCGCCTGCACCTCACCGGTCTTGGCCAGGGCCACGGCCGCCTCGGCCGCGGCGTGGCTGTGCTCGGTGGGCACCAGGCGGTAGGGCGACAGGTCCCAGCCCTCGGCCAGCGCCACCGCGCGGATCTTGCCCTGAGGGCCCACCAGCACCGGCTCGATCAGGCCCTGCCGGGCGGCTTCCAGCGCCCCGCCCAGCGAGGCCGCATCGCAGGGATGGACCACCGCGCACCTGACGGCCGGCTGCGCCTCGCATTCGCGGAACAGGCGCCCGAACACGTCATGGCGCCGCAGCACCACGTTGGGCGCCTCGCGACCATCGACCACCTGGCTGCTCAAGGGTGCGCGCACGGTGACGGTGCCGGCCAGCAGCACGGTGTCGCCGCGGCGCACCTGGCAATCGAACAGCACCCGGTCGGGCGCCTGCTTTTCCAGCACGGTGACCGAGGCCACCAGCTCGTCACCCGCGCTCGCGTGCCCCGCGTAGCTGAGCTGGTGCGCCAGGATCGCGGTCCCCGGTCCCGGCAACTGTCGCTTGAGCATGCCGTGCACCAGCGCCTCGGCGCTGACGCCCTCGCAGGCCGGGCCGCAGCGCGCGGCCTCATCGCCCTCGGCCGCGAACGGATCGGCCTCGCCCGACACCAGCGCCATGAGTTCGACCTCCTGGCGGGTGACCGTGTGGTGCACGACCAGGCTGGCGCCCGGCTCGATCTGCTCGAAGGTGTGGTTGCGGTAGGCGGTCATGGCGCTGCGTGGTGTGCGTGGGCCCCCGGACGGACATCGTCAGGGTCTGCGCCAAGCATAGGGCCTGCTCGCGCCAGCACACCGGCTCGCGCACCACCGCGCGCCCCAACACGCGCGCCCTTGATCCAGATCCAGTCCACGCGCGGCTCACGCGGCACACGCGACACGCGCGGCGAAAAACCACCTGATTTGCACGGGCATTTCCGTCGCTCCGACATTTCAAGACGACTGGTCATATTCTTTGTCCATGCCCCGCACCGCCGACCCCACCGACATCCCCCGCCGCCTGACCGACGCGGGTTACCTGCTGTTCAACCGGCACGGCTACAACGCCACCGGCATCCAGCAGATCACCGACCAGGCCGGCGTGCCCAAGGGCTCCTTCTACAACCACTTCGGCAGCAAGGAAGCCTTCGCCGCCCAGATCATCCGGCACTACGCCGAATGGGTCGACCAGGCCTGGGAGCAGTGCCTGAGCGACGCACCGCCCGACGCGCTGGGCGCCATCCGCCACACCTTCGCGCGCTTTGTCGAACACCACGCACGCACCGAATGCCAGGGCTGCCTGGTCGGCAATTTCGCCGCCGAGGTCGCCGAGTCCAGCACCAGCTGCCGCGAGGTCCTGCAGACCAGCCTGGACGACTGGCGGGTGCGCCTGGCCGGCCTCATCGAGCGCGCGCAGGCCGAGGGCAGCATCCGCCGGGACCTGCCCCCGCGCACGCTCTCGCTGCTGTTCTGGGACGCATGGGAAGGCGCCTTGCTGCGCATGAAGATCGAACGCCACACCGGGCCGCTGAGCGACACCGTGGCGCTGCTGCTCGACGTGCTGCTGGCACCGCCTGCGCCGCAAGCGGGCTCGCGCCCATCGCCTGGCTCAGGCTGAAACGCCTCGCCCGGCACCCTGCCCCAACACCACCTCACCCCATTCCCCGTGCGCCCAAGGGCGCAACCTTTGCCCCCCGTCTACCGGAGTCCCTCATGACCGAGACCGTTCGCGACCTGTTCCATCCCTTCAAGCTGGGCGACATCCAGTTGGCCAACCGCATGGTGATGGCCCCGCTGACGCGCAACCGCGCCGAACCCGGCAACGTGCCTGGCGCCATGACCATCGAGTACTACGCTCAGCGCGCCAGCCTCGGCCTGATCATCGCCGAGGCCACCCAGGTCTCTGCCCAGGCCCAGGGCTACGTGTCCACCCCCGGCGTGCACACCCCCGAGCAGATCGCCGCCTGGCGCAAGGTCACCGACGAGGTCCATGCCCGCGGCGGCAAGATCTTCGTGCAGCTGTGGCACACCGGCCGCATGTCGCACACCGCCTTCCAGCCCGGTGAAAACGCCCCCGTGGCGCCCTCTTCGATCCGCGCCAACGCCAAGACCTACATCCCCGGCGCCGGCTACGTCGACACCTCGCTGCCCCGCGCGCTCGAAACATCGGAAATCGCCGGCATCGTCGATGACTTCCGCACCGCTGCGCGCCACGCCATCGAGGCCGGTTTTGACGGTGTCGAAATCCACGGTGCCCACGGCTACCTGATCGACGCCTTCCTGCGCGACGGCTCCAACCACCGCACCGACCAATACGGCGGCTCGATCGAGAACCGCGCCCGCTTCCTGGTCGAGGTCATGGCCGCTGTCATCGGCGAAATCGGCGCCGGCAAGGTCGGCATCCGCATCTCGCCCGTCTCGCCGGTCAACGACTCCAACGAGTCCAACCCGCAGCCCCTGTTCGAGCACGTGGTCCGTGAGCTGGAAAAGCTGCACCCGGTCTACATCCACGTGGTCGAAGGCGCCACCGGCGGCCCGCGCGACAACGCTCCCTTCGACTACGAAGCCCTGCGCAAGCTCTACAGCGGCGTGTGGATGCTCAACAACGGCTACACCAAGGAAATGGCCCAGGAAGCCGTGGCCTCGGGCCGCGCCGACCTGGTGTCCTTTGGTCGCCTGGCCCTGACCAACCCCGACCTGGTGCGCCGCTTCAAGGAGAACGCGCCGCTCAATGAGCTGTTCAAGGACGCTCCTCTGTACGGCGGCCAAGGCCCCCACGGCTACACCGACTACCCGACCCTGCCCTGAGTGGTTCAGCGCAGGTCAGCAGACCCGCGCCTGACTCCCCCACAGCCCGACCTCGGTCGGGCTTTTTCATGTGCGGCCAGCGGGCAACAAACAAAAAAGCCACCCGTTTCCGAGTGGCTTTTGTTGGCGAGACCTGTGGCTGTTGCATGCCTGAGGGCACGCAAGACCTGCAAGTCTCTGATTTTGGTTGCGGGGGCCGGATTTGAACCAACGACCTTCGGGTTATGAGCCCGACGAGCTACCAGACTGCTCCACCCCGCGACTGATGAGGTGATGGGCTCGGCGCTTGCGCTTCGAACCCGATCCCAAGCACTGGTGTGCGTGGCTTGAGACCATGTGTTCTTTGGTTGCGGGGGCCGGATTTGAACCAACGACCTTCGGGTTATGAGCCCGACGAGCTACCAGACTGCTCCACCCCGCGACTGAGACTTAGATTATGGCACGTTTTTGATGCCATGGCTACACATCGACACCGAATCCACCAAGAAACACAATAAAAAAACCCGCTGCATTCACAGCGGGCTCGTGTGCCCTTCGACCTTGAGCAGATCGGTCCAGGCCGATCCGTCAGGCGTCAGGTGCCGATCACTCAGCGGCGTCGACGGCTTCGTCGGCGTGGCTGCGCTCGACCAGCTCCATGAAGGCCATGGGGGCGTTGTCACCCACGCGATAGCCCATCTTCAGGATGCGGGTGTAGCCGCCAGGACGCTTGGCGAACAGGGGACCCAGCACGTCGAAGAGCTTGACCACGTTGTCGCGGTTGCGCAGGCGGTCGAAGGCCAGGCGACGGTTGGCGACGGTCGGGACCTTGGCCAGGGTGATCAGCGGCTCGACGATGCGACGCAGTTCCTTGGCCTTGGGCACGGTGGTCTTGATGGCTTCGTGCTCGATCAGCGAGTTGGCCATGTTGCGGAACATGGCTGCACGGTGAGACGAAGTGCGGTTCAGTTTACGGAGGCCGTTGCCGTGACGCATGGTGCTTTCCTTTCTTTATCAAAACCGACGGCCGGTTCAAGGTACCGCCGGGTGCACCGGATGCCCCAGTGACCTGGGTGCATCCACTTTCAAAAAATCAACGCTTGTCCAGACCTTGGGGCGGCCAGGCTTCCAGGCGCGAGCCCAGGGCCAGACCACGGGAAGCCAGCACTTCCTTGATCTCGTTGAGCGACTTGCGACCCAGGTTCGGGGTCTTGAGCAGCTCGGTCTCGGTGCGCTGGATGAGGTCGCCGATGTAGTAGATGTTCTCTGCCTTGAGGCAGTTGGCCGAGCGCACGGTGAGTTCGAGCTCGTCGACCGGACGCAGCAGGATCGGGTCGAAATGCTGAGCCGACTTGGCGGGCGCATCGAACGCGGCGATCTCGGAGCCTTCCAGTTGTGCGAACACAGCCAGCTGTTCCACCAGGATCTTGGCCGAGGCACGGATCGCTTCCTCAGGCGAGATGGCGCCGTTGGTTTCGATTTCCATGACCAGCTTGTCCAGGTCGGTGCGCTGCTCGACGCGGGCGCTTTCGACCGTGTAGCTCACGCGCTTGACGGGCGAGAACGAAGCGTCCAGCACGATGCGGCCGATGGCCTTGCTCGACTCTTCGCCGTAGCGGCGCACGTTGCCAGGCACGTAGCCGCGGCCCTTTTCAACCTTGATCTGCATGTCCAGCTTGCCGCCTTGCGACAGGTGGCCGATGACGTGACCAGGGTTGACGATCTCGATGTCGTGCGGGGTCTGGATGTCGGCGGCGGTGACAGGACCTTCACCGTCCTTGCGCAGGACCAGGGTCACTTCGTCGCGGTTGTGCAGACGGAACACCACGCCCTTGAGGTTCAGCATGATGTTGACCACGTCTTCCTGCACGCCGTCGATCGACGAGTACTCGTGCAGCACGCCAGCGATGGTGACTTCCGTGGGTGCGAAACCGACCATCGACGACAGCAGCACGCGACGCAGCGCGTTGCCGAGGGTGTGGCCATAGCCGCGCTCGAAAGGCTCGAGCGTGACCTTGGCACGGTGACCGCCGAGCGGCTCCACCTGGATGGCTTTGGGTTTCAGCAAATTCGTTTGCATGAGGTCTTCCTGTCAATACCCTCGGCTCGTTACACCGATAAGGCTGCTGGACCAACCGGAGCACCATGCTCCGGCCCTGAAAAACACACGCCGCCGAGCCCGAAAGCCCAACGGCGAGGGGCTGCGAAACGCACCCGAAGGGCGCATCGCGCAGCCAGCGATCGCATCAACGCGAATACAGTTCGACGATCAGCGATTCGTTGATGTCGGAGCCGAACTCGTCGCGATCCGGGGTCTTCTTGAACACGCCTTCCAGCTTGGCGCCGTCCACTTGCACCCAGCCGGGCAGACCGATGGACTCGGCCAGCTTGTAAGCTTCCTGCACGCGCAGTTGCTTCTTGGCCTTTTCACGCACGGCCACCACGTCACCGGTCTTGACCAGGTAGGACGGGATGTTCACGACTTCGCCGTTGACCACGATGCCCTTGTGGCCGACCAGCTGACGGGCTTCGGCGCGGGTGGAGGCGTAGCCCATGCGGTAGACGACGTTGTCCAGGCGCGACTCGAGCAGGCTCAGCAGGTTGGCACCGGTGTTGCCCTTGCGGCGCTCGGCTTCAGCGAAGTAGCGGCGGAATTGCTTTTCCAGCACGCCGTACATGCGCTTGACCTTCTGCTTTTCACGCAGTTGCAGACCGAAGTCAGAGGTGCGCGAACCGGAGGTGCGGCCGTGCTGACCAGGCTTGGTGTCGAACTTGGCCTTGTCGCTGATGGGGCGGCGGGCGCTCTTGAGGAAAAGATCGGTGCCTTCGCGGCGGGCCAGTTTGGCCTTGGGTCCGAGGTAACGTGCCACTTTTCGTGTCCTTGTTTGATCTGACGCCAGCCCCTGCAGGGCACCAGCGCGAGTCTGCGGGCCGGGGCGCACAGACGGTGGGCTTCAGTAAAGGCGGGCAGCATGCAGCCGCCCGACATCGGAGAACCTGCGATTCTAGCTTGCAGGCGAACCGCGCCACAAATAACCCGACACTGAAGTCGGGATCATGGAACGGCAACACCTCGCCGATGTGAAACCGGGCGAGGTGTGGCATCGGCACCCGAAGCGGGCGCCGATCGGTCTGGCATCAGATGCGGCGACGCTTCTGAGGACGGCAGCCGTTGTGGGGAACCGGGGTCACGTCCGAAATGGAGTTGATCCGGATGCCCAGCGAAGCCAGGGCGCGAACCGACGACTCGCGACCAGGACCGGGGCCCTTGATCTCGACGTCCAGGTTCTTGATGCCTTGCTCTTGAGCAGCGCGGCCGGCCACTTCAGCAGCCACCTGGGCGGCGAAGGGGGTCGACTTGCGCGAGCCCTTGAAGCCCTGACCACCCGACGAGGCCCACGACAGAGCGTTGCCTTGGCGGTCGGTGATGGTGATGATGGTGTTGTTGAACGAAGCGTGCACGTGGGCGATGCCGTCCGCAATGTTCTTGCGGACCTTCTTGCTCACACGACGGGCAGCGCTGTTCGCAGGTGCTTTTGCCATGATGTTTCTCTTTCGAACTCAGTCAACCAGCGCGGATCACTTCTTGCCAGCGATGGCCTTGCGCGGACCCTTGCGGGTGCGGGCATTCGTGCGGGTGCGTTGACCACGCATCGGCAGGCCACGGCGATGGCGGAAGCCGCGATAGCAGCCCAGATCCATCAGGCGCTTGATGTTCATCGAGAGCTCGCGGCGCAGGTCACCTTCAATGGTGAGCTTGCCCACTTCTTCCCGAAGCTTTTCCAGGTCGCTGTCGGTCAATTCCTTGATCTTCTTGTCGAAGGGAATGCCTGCAGCCGTGCAGAGCTTCTGCGCGGTGGTGCGACCAATGCCGTAGATCGAAGTCAGACCGATTTCGGTGTGCTTGTGCGGCGGAATGTTGATGCCAGCAATACGTGCCATAACTGTCCTCTGAACGCGTGTGTCGTCGCTAGGTCAGGCTGATTAGCCTTGACGCTGCTTGTGACGCGGGTCGGTGCAAATCACGCGAACCACACCCTTGCGACGGATGATTTTGCAATTGCGGCACATAACCTTGACGGATGCCGAGACTTTCATGGTCTTCTCCTGAACCGCCAGTTGCCTAGCGGAAATTCGCCCACGTTTCCGGGGTCACAAACTCCAGCTCACTTCGCCCGGAACACGATGCGAGCACCGACTCAAACCTGTTCAAGCTTCACTCGGAAGGTGCTTGACCTTCCGGTTTGCGGTGGTAGGCCACCGCGCTCAGCTTGCCTTGAAATTTGCCTTCTTCAGCAGAGAGTCATACTGCTGAGACATGACATAGGACTGCACCTGGGCCCAGAAATCCATCGTGACGACCACGATGATGAGCAGCGAAGTCCCACCGAAGTAGAAAGGAACGTTGTACTTGAGCACGAGGAACTCGGGCAGCAGGCACACCGCGGTGATGTACACGGCACCAACCAGGGTCAGGCGGGCCAAGATTTTATCAATGTATCGAGCGGTTTGGTCGCCAGGACGGATCCCGGGGATGAAAGCGCCACTCTTTTTCAGGTTGTCTGCGGTCTCGCGGCTGTTGAACACCAGCGCCGTGTAGAAGAAGCAGAAGAAAACGATGGCCACCGAATACAGGATCACGTAGATCGGCTGACCCGGCGAGAGCATGGCGGCGATGTCTTTCAGCCAGCGCATGCTGTCACCCGTGGCGAACCAGCCCACGGCGGTGGTCGGCAGCAGGATGATCGACGAAGCGAAGATCGGAGGGATCACGCCAGCCATGTTGATCTTGAGCGGCAGGTGCGAGGACTGACCGCCGTAAACACGGTTGCCGACCTGGCGCTTCGCATAGTTGACCAGGATCTTGCGCTGGCCACGCTCGACGAACACCACGGCGTAGGTCACCAGGCCGACCAGGGCAACGATGAAGATGGCCGCGGGGATGCTCATGGCACCGGTGCGGATCAGCTCGAACAGACCAGCCAGTGCACCAGGCAGGCCCGCAGCGATGCCGCCGAAAATCAGGATCGAAATGCCGTTGCCCAGACCACGCTCGGTGATCTGCTCACCCAGCCACATCAGGAACATCGTGCCCGCCGTCAAGCTGATGACGGTGGTCATGCGGAAGCCAAAACCAGGACTGATGACCAGACCGGCGGTGCCTTCCAGTGCCACAGCGATGCCGAAGGACTGGAACAAGGCCAGACCCAGCGTGCCGTAACGGGTGTATTGCGTGATCTTGCGACGGCCGGCTTCGCCCTCTTTCTTGAGCTGTTCCAGCTGCGGGATCACGTAGCCCATCATCTGCATGATGATGGACGCAGAGATGTAGGGCATGATGCCCAGCGCGAACACGGTGAAGCGCGACAGCGCCCCGCCCGAGAACATGTTGAACAGGCTCAGGATGCCGCCTTGCTGCCCCTTGAACAACTGTTGCAGCTGCGCAGGGTCGATCCCCGGCACGGGGATGTGCGCCCCGATGCGGTAGACGACCAGCGCGAGCAGCAGGAAGACCAGGCGACGCTGGAGGTCGCCGTACTTGCCGCTTTGTGCCAGTTGAGAGGGAGAAGTTGCCACGCTGAGTCCTGTTCAGGAGACGTTCTTATTCGGCGATGGAGCCGCCGGCTGCTTCGATCACGGCCTTGGCGCCGGCGGTGGCGCCGATGCCCTTGAGGACGACCTTGGCAGACAGTTCACCCGACTTGATCACCTTGACGACCTTGGCGAGCTGGGGCACGAGGCCGGCTTGCTTGAGGGTCAGCACGTCGACTTCCGACGCGCCCAGAGCCTGCAGTTCGCTCAGGGTGATTTCGGCGTTGTACTTCAGGCTTTGCGACTTGAAGCCACGCTTGGGCAGGCGACGTTGCAAAGGCATTTGACCGCCTTCGAAACCGACCTTGTGGTAGCCGCCCGAACGCGACTTCTGACCCTTGTGACCGCGACCGGCGGTCTTGCCCAGGCCGGAGCCGATGCCGCGGCCGACACGGCGCTTGGCATGCTTGGCACCCGATGCGGGCTTGATGCTGTTGAGTTCCATGATGTTCCTCTGACTGCCGGGTGCCTTACAGCACCTGGACCAGGTAACGGACCTTGGTGATCATGCCGCGCACGGCGGGCGTGTCTTCCAGAACAGCGGTGCTGTTCATGCGACGCAGGCCCAGGCCCTTCACGGTGGCGCGGTGATCGGCCTTGCAGCCAATCACGCTGCGGATCAGCTTGACGGTGACGGTTTTCTTTTCGCTCATGTCTGCTCTCCAGCGATCAGTTGAACAGCTGTTCAACGTTCAGACCGCGCTTGGCAGCGACTTCGGCCGGCGTCGTGGCCTTGGCCAGGGCGTCGAACGTGGCGCGAACCATGTTGTACGGGTTCGAGGAACCCAGGCTCTTGGCGACGATGTCGGTGATGCCCATCACTTCGAAGACAGCGCGCATCGGGCCGCCAGCGATGATGCCGGTACCAGCAGGAGCCGGAGCCAGCAGCACTTTGGCTGCGCCGTGTTCGCCGGTCACGTTGTGGTGAACGGTGCCGTTCTTCAGCGAGACCTTCAGCATGTTGCGACGCGCTTGGTCCATGGCCTTTTGAACGGCCAGGGGCACTTCACGAGCCTTGCCTTTGCCCATGCCGATGCGGCCATCGCCATCACCGACCACGGTCAGGGCTGCGAAACCCATGATCCGACCGCCCTTGACCACTTTGGTCACGCGGTTCACCTGGATCATCTTCTCGCGCAGACCGTCGTCGCGACCTTCGTCTGCCACCTTGGGTTGAAACTTAGCCATTTGAGATTCCTTCCGGTTGCCGACGAGGCTTAGAACTGCAGGCCGGCTTCACGCGCGGCTTCAGCCAGGGCCTTGATGCGACCGTGGTATTGGTAGCCAGCGCGATCGAAGGCAACCTTCTCGACGCCAGCAGCCTTCGCCTTTTCGGCGATGCGCTTGCCGATCAGCGAGGCAGCTTCGGTGTTGGCACCGTTCTTGATTTGCTCGCGCACTTCCTTTTCGGCGGTCGACGCGGTGGCGATGACCTTGCTGCCGTCGCCAGAAATCACGCTGGCGTAGATGTGCAGGTTGCTGCGGGTGACCGTCAAACGCACGGCGCCTTGCAGGGCGATCCGGGCGCGGGTCTGGCGCGCACGACGCAGGCGCTGTTCCTTCTTGCTCATTGCCATGATGAATCAGCTCCTTACTTCTTCTTGGTCTCTTTGAGGACCACGCGCTCGTCCGCATAGCGGATGCCCTTGCCCTTGTAGGGCTCGGGCGGACGGAACGCACGCACTTCGGCAGCGATCTGGCCGACGACCTGGCGGTCGGCGCCCTTGATCACGATTTCGGTCTGAGACGGGGTCTCGACCTTGATGCCTGCGGGCATGTCCTTCACCACGGGGTGAGAGAAACCAATCGACAGGTTCAGCTTCTGACCAGCAGCCTGGGCCTTGAAGCCCACGCCAACCAGGGTCAGCTTCTTCTCGAAGCCCTTGGACACACCGTTGATGGTGTTGGCCAGCAGGGCGCGGAAGGTGCCGGACATGGCATTGGCTGCGGCGGTGTCGTTGACCGGGGCGACCTTCAGCGTGGCGCCGTCTTGCGTGACGGTGACCAGGCCGTTGGCCGGCAGGTTCAGCGTGCCGTTGCCACCCTTGACGGTGATGGCTTCGGCCGAGATCTTGACGTCCACACCTTGAGGGACGGCGATCGGCATTTTTCCAACGCGGGACATTGCGATTGCTCCTCTATCAGGCGACGTACGCGATGACTTCGCCGCCGATGCCGGCAGCGCGAGCCTTGCGGTCGGTCATGACGCCTTGGGGGGTGGTCACGATCGCAACGCCCAGGCCGTTCATGACCTGAGGGATGCTGTGACGGCCCTTGTAGATGCGCAGACCGGGACGGGAAACACGCTCGATGCGCTCGATGACCGGACGGCCAGCGTAGTACTTCAGCGAAATTTCCAGCGTGGGCTTGGCGGCTTCACCGGTGACGGCAAAACCGTCGATGTAGCCTTCGTCCTTCAGGACTTGGGCGATCGCGACTTTCAGCTTCGACGACGGCAGTGCAACGTTGGTCTTGTTGACCATTTGAGCGTTGCGGATGCGCGTCAGCATGTCGGCGATGGGATCACTCATGCTCATGGGATAACTCCTGTTCGTGCCCGGCCGGATTACCAGCTTGCCTTGGTGACACCGGGGATGTCGCCGGCGAAAGCCAATTCACGGATCTTGGAACGGCCGAGGCCGAACTGACGGAAGGTGCCACGGGGGCGACCAGTCAGGTTGCAGCGTGCGCGCAGACGGGTCGGGTTGGCGTTGCGGGGCAGCTTTTGCAGCTCAAGGCGAGCGGCATAGCGCTCTTCTTCCGACTTCTTGGCGTCATCGATGATGGCCTTGAGTTCGGCGTACTTCTTGGCGTACTTGGCGACCAGCTTTTCGCGCTTTTCTTCGCGTTGCTTCAGAGAGACTTTTGCCATGGCGGGCCTCAGTTCTTGAACGGGAACTTGAAAGCCGTCAGCAGTGCCTTGGCTTCTTCGTCGGTCTTGGCGGTCGTCGTGATGCTGATGTTCAGACCACGGACAGCGTCGATCTTCTCGTACTCGATTTCCGGGAAGATGATCTGTTCCTTGACGCCCACGTTGTAGTTGCCGCGACCGTCGAACGAACGACCCGAGATGCCGCGGAAGTCACGCACGCGGGGCAGCGACACGGTGACAAAGCGATCCAGGAATTCGAACATGGTGACGCCACGCAGGGTGACCATGCAGCCGATGGGCATGTTTTCGCGGATCTTGAAGCCGGCGATGGCCTTCTTCGACATGGTGACCACGGGCTTTTGGCCGGCGATCTTGGTCAGGTCGCCAACGGCGTGTTCCATGACCTTCTTGTCGGAGACGGCTTCCGAGACACCCATGTTCAGGGTGATCTTGGTCAGGCGCGGCACTTCCATGATCGACTTGTAGCCGAACTGTTTCATCAGTTCGGGGACGATCTTTTCGCGGTAGATCTGCTGCAGGCGAGCTTGTTGTTGAGCCATTTGTGACCTCAAGCCTTGATTTCTTCGCCGCTGGACTTGAAGACGCGCACTTTCTTGCCGTCAGCCAGGAGCTTGATACCGACGCGGTCAGCCTTGCCAGAGGCAGGGTTGAAGATCGCCACGTTGGACTGGTGGATGGGCATGGTCTTGTCGACGATGCCACCGGTGGTGCCCTTCAGGGGGTTCGGCTTGACGTGCTTTTTGGACACGTTCACGCCATCGACCAACAGGTGGTCGGCGTCGACGCGAGCGGACACGGTGCCGCGCTTGCCTTTGTCACGGCCGGTCAGGACGATGACCTGGTCGCCGGTTTTGAGCTTGTTCATGGAGCTGTCCTTTACTGAACTGTCGATGACCGCAAGGATCAAAGGACCTCGGGGGCCAGCGACACGATCTTCATGAAGCGCTCGGAACGCAGTTCGCGCGTCACGGGGCCGAAGATGCGCGTGCCGATGGGTTCGAGCTTGGCATTCAGCAGCACTGCGGCGTTGCCATCGAACTTGACCAGCGAGCCATCTTGGCGACGCACGCCCTTGGCGGTGCGAACGACCACAGCGCTGTAGACCTCGCCCTTCTTGACGCGGCCACGCGGTGCAGCTTCTTTGATGCTGACCTTGATGATGTCGCCGATACCGGCGTAACGACGCTTAGAGCCACCGAGCACCTTGATGCACATGACGCTCTTGGCACCCGTGTTGTCTGCGACGTCAAGTCGCGATTGCATTTGGATCATGGTGTATCCCAACTTGACCGTTCGGCTGCACAAACCACTGCGCAACAACGAACCATCAGTCTTGGGCCCGTAGAACGGGCGGATCTGAAAGAAGCTTTGCTTTCGAAGAATCTTGCCGAAGGGTTGGCAAGCCGAAAACAAAAGCGCTCTAACAGCGAAGCCTTGCATTATGCACGAGTTTCAGCCGCTGCGTCAAGCGCCCTCGCAAACAAAGCTGGGGAGCCAGGGCCGAGTCAGGCAAGCAAGGGTGAAAAAGACGACGGCCGCACGAGGCGGCCGATCAGGAACCCATGGGCGCGCGCGGAGGGCTCAGGCCGTGCCGCCCACCGTCAGGCCTTCGATGCGCAGGGTGGGCTGGCCGACGCCGACCGGCACGCTCTGGCCGTCCTTGCCGCAGGTGCCCACGCCGCTGTCGAGCTTGAGGTCGTTGCCGACCATGCTGACGCGGGTCATGGCGTCGGGGCCATTGCCGATCAGGGTGGCGCCCTTGATCGGGTACTGGATCTTGCCGTTTTCGACCCAGTAGGCCTCGGAGGCCGAGAAGACGAACTTGCCCGAGGTGATGTCGACCTGACCGCCGCCGAAGTTGGCGGCGTAGACGCCCCGCTTGATGGACTCGACGATCTCGTCGGGGTGCTTGTCGCCGGCCAGCATGTAGGTGTTGGTCATGCGCGGCATGGGCAGGTGGGCGTAGCTTTCGCGGCGGCCGTTGCCCGTGGGCGCGGTCTTCATCAGGCGGGCGTTGGTGGCGTCCTGCATGTAGCCGCGCAGGATGCCGTCTTCGATCAGCACGTTGCGCTGGCTGACGTGGCCTTCGTCGTCGATGTTGAGCGAGCCGCGGCGGTCGGGCAGCGTGCCATCGTCGAGCACGGTGACGCCCTTGGCGGCCACGCGCTGGCCGATGCGGCCGGAGAACACGCTCGAGCCCTTGCGGTTGAAGTCACCTTCGAGGCCGTGGCCCACCGCTTCGTGCAGCAGGATGCCGGGCCAGCCGGAGCCGAGCACCACGGTCATCTCGCCGGCAGGCGCCGGGCGCGATTCGAGGTTGACCAGCGCGGCGTGCACGGCCTGGTCGACGTAGCCTTGGGTGACGTCTTGCGTGAAGTAGGCCAGGTCATGGCGGCCACCGCCGCCCGAGGAGCCCACTTCACGGCGGCCGTTGTGTTCGGCGATGACCGTGACCGACAGGCGGATGAGCGGGCGCACGTCGGCGGCCAGCACGCCGTTGGCGCGGGCCACCAGCACGACGTCGTATTCGCAACCCAGGCCGGCCATGACCTGCACGACGCGCAGGTCCTTGGCGCGGGCGCGGCGCTCGACGTCTTCAAGGAGGGCCACCTTGGCGGCGCTGTCCATGGAGGCGATGGGGTCGAACCCGCCGTAGAGGCTGCGGCTGGGCGCGACCTGGTGGGCGCCGACCTTGACGCGGCGGCTCTGGCCGGCGGCGGCGATGGTGCGCACGGTGCGGGCGGCGTCGAGCAGCGCGGCTTCGGAGATGTCGTCGGAGTAGGCGAAGGCGGTCTTTTCGCCAGAGATGGCGCGCACGCCCACGCCCTGGTCGATGCCGAAGCTGCCGGACTTGACAATGCCTTCTTCGAGGCTCCAGCCCTCGCTGCGGGTGTACTGGAAGTACAGGTCGGCGTCGTCGACACGGTGCTGCGTGATGACGCGCAAGGCGTTCAGCAGGGTCGATTCATCCAGACCATAGGGCGCGAGCAGGAGGTCGCGGGCGGTTTGCAGGCGGGCAAGGGTGGCTTCGACGGCGATCATGGGCGCATTCTGGCACGCCAGGGGGCTCACAGGTTGAGCAGGGCCTTGACGCGCAGGTGCTCGTCGGGCTTGAAGTTGGCGCTGACGTAGGCCTGCATGTCCTGCTTGCGCTGAACTTCGGAGAGGTTCTGCGAGGCTTTGAGGCGCTCCCATTCGGAGCGGGCGGCGGCCAGGCGGCGCTCCCAGTCGGCCCATTCCTCGTCGGCCTTGGCCAGGCGGTTGGCGGCGTCCTGGCCGTAGCGGGCGACGCGCTCGGCGTGCACGGCGGCCGGGTCCTTGCCAGGGGCCATCTGGGGCACGGGCTCGCCCGGGTCGGGTGGCGGCGGCTGGCCGGACTCCACCTGGGCGACGTATTGCTTGAATTTGGCTTCTTCGTCGTCGAAGAAGGCGCGGGCCCAGTCCTCGCCAAGGATCTGGCGGCGCACCATGCGCTGCTCCTCGAAGGCGGGCATCCAGGTGTTGCGGTCGGACTGCACGAAGGCGTTGCGGAACTCATGGGTGCGCAGGCGCCAGTACTTGTCCCACATGGCCATGATGGCGTCGCCCAGCTCTTCGCCATTGGCGCGGCGGGCCTCGTCGTTGACGAGGGTTCGGATGTCGGCAACCGTGACCTCGCCCATGCCCAGGAGGTAGTACTCGAAACGGCGGCGCAGGCCGTTGCAAGGGCTGAGTTTGCCGGTGGATGTGCACCAGTCGCCATTGGGCTCGGTGCCCTGGAAGGAGCCTTGCTGGAAGAGCTTGTTGCGCACCTGCTCGGCGCTCAAGGTGGACGGGCCGGCTGCCTGGTCGGCGCCCCCCTGCCCCACACCGGGGCGGATCATGACCCAGCCGCTCGAGGCGGCATCCGATGAGGCGTCACCGGTCTCACCCGAGCGGTTGAAGCCCACCCAGGCCGCGGCCACGGCACCCAGGACCAGGGCGGCCACGCCAGCCAACTTCCAAGCTTGCATCTGCATCGAACACCTCTTGGGCCACGGGCACCTGACGCCGGTGGCGGCGACCTGTCGATCAGGCCGACGAACTCACGGAAACAGTACAACAGGGGCGACCGCCGCCCTCGTGAGGCAACGGTCGCCAGGACTCGCCAGACGGCGAGCCCGGTTCACATCACAGCAGGGCCCACTTCAGGCGGTTGGCGTGCTGGACGTAGAAGGCCACGGGGTCGGGCGAGCCCTTGCCAATGGTACCCAGGACCTGGTTGATTTCATCCAGGTGGTTCCAGGTGTAGTTGTCCTTGATGACCTTGCCCCAGTGGCTGGAGCAGCGGCCCACCAGGCCGTCGTTGGCCTCGCCCTTGAAGTAGTCACCCGTGTAGGCCAGGATGGCGTCCGACACGTCCCAGGCGTTGGTCTTCACCGAGGTGCCCGAGAACGAGTAGAAGCGGATGCTGTTGCCCGAAATGGTGGCCTTGTCCGGACCGACACCGCAGGTGGTGGTCGGGGCGCCAGCGGGGAACTTGGCGTTGAACTTGGCGGCGCCGGTCGAGCTCAGGGCGTTGAGGGCGGTCAGCAGGTCGGTGTCGCTGGTGGTCTTGTTGCCGGTCAGCCAGGAGATCAGCTTCAGGCCGGCCGTGGCGGCCTGGTCGAAACCGCCACCAGGGGTGGTGTTGGCCAGGATGTCGTCGGCGACCTTGGAGCCAAAGTGCGTGCCGGCCATGGTGCTGACCGAAGCGACCATCGTGGGCACGGTGCCGGCGGCATAGCGCACGGTCGGGCCGCCATGGCTGTGGCCGATCAGGTTGAACTTCTTGACGCCGTCCTTGGCGGCCCATTGCTTCATCTGCTGGATGAGCTCTTCACCGCGGAATTCGGTGGTCTGCGACGGGTTGACCGAGGCCACATACACGGTGGCGCCTTCGTCACGCAGCGTGCCGGGGACGTTGTAGAAGTAGTTGACAGCGCCGAGGATGTTGTCGAAGCCGATGAAGCCGTGGACCAGCACGATGGGGTACTTGGTCTTGGCCTGGGTGCCAGCGTGGGCAGCCGGGGCGGTCAGGGCGACGCCAGCCACGACGGCAGCGGCGCAGACGGCCTTGAGCGAGAGGGACGTTTTCATGTTGTCTCCAGAAGGTGAGAAAAAAGGCGAGCAAGCCCCGACCGTGCCGGCCCGGAAAAGGGGTTGGGCATCGCCAAGAGGAGCAGGGAGAAAGCGCCCCGGAGGAAGGCCCGGGGCGCAAGGTGGAGGTCAGCCCGCGCCCCGGATCGGGGGCGGGCGCCTCGTCACAGGCCAGCCAGCTTCAGGCGGTTGGCTTGTTGCTGGTAGAACGCCACGGGGCTCGGGGCGTTCTTGCCGATGGTGCCGAGGACCTGGTTGATTTCGTCCAGGTGGTTCCAGGCGTAGTTGTCCTTGAGGACCTTGCCCCAGTGGCTGGAGCAGCGACCCACCAGGCCGTCGTTTTCTTCGGTGCCGAAGTACGAAGCGGTGCCGGCCAGGATCAGGTCGGAGATGTCCCAGCCGTTGGTCTTGACGGCGGTGCCCGAGGCCGAGTACCAGCGGATGCTGTTGCCGGCGACGCTGGCCACTTCAGGGCCTTCACCGCAAGGTGTGGTGGGTGCGCCGGCGGGGAACTTGGCGTTGAAAGCGGCCGAGCCTTCGGTCGACAGCGAGGCCAGGGCGGCCTGCAGGCTGGTCTTGTCGGTGGTCTTGTTGCCCGTCAGCCAGGAGATCAGCTTCAGGCCGCTGGTGGCCAGGCTGTCGAGCGTGCTGCCTTCGGAGAAGGTGGGGGCCAGTTCGTCGGCGACCTTGGAGCCAAAGTGCGTGGCGGCCATGGTGGTGATCGAGGCGACCATCGTGGGCACGGTGCCGGCGGCATAGCGCACGGTCGGGCCGCCATGGCTGTGGCCGATCAGGTTGAACTTCTTGACGCCGTCCTTGGCGGCCCATTGCTTCATCTGCTGGATGAGCTCTTCACCGCGGAATTCGGTGGTCTGCGAAGGGTTGACCGAGGCCACGTAGACGGTGGCGCCTTCCTTGCGCAGGTTGCCGGGGATGTCGTAGAAGTAGTTGACGGCGCCGAGGATGTTGTCGAAGCCGATGAAACCGTGAACCAGCACGATGGGGTACTTGGTTTGCGACGAGGTGCCGGCGTGGGCGGCGGGGGCGACGAGGGCGGCACCGGCCACCACGGCGGCGGTGCAGACGGCCTTGAGAGCGAACTTGGAAATCATGCTGAACTCCTGTGTAGCCTGTGATTCGGATGGTTGTTGGACGGGCTGCGGTGCAGACGGGTCCAGTATCCAAACCAACGCAAATCGTTAAATCACGGGCATACCCTCGGCAAGGGGAAAGCTCTCTCCCCTTGGTGGGTTAGCGGCAGATCGGCGCAGAAAGGCAACGATCCCCCTCGGATGCGGGGGAGCACCGACCGAAGGCCGGCTTCAACAGGAATGATTCACGACGCAATCAGCCTCAATGTGGGTGAAATGGGGTGTGCCGTCACACCAGATCACCTGATTGGGGTAGTCCGCCGCTGGAGGGCTCATTGAGCGGCATCGCGCGCCTGACGCAGGCGCAGGGCGTCGTCGTACAGCGCCTTGCGGGGCAGGCCCAGCACATCGGCCACCAGGGCGGCGGCCTGCTTGACCGGCACATGGGCCACCAGCTCGTCCAGCAGCGCCTCGACTTCGGGGGTCAGGCCCTCGGCCTCGGGCGGTGCAGGCTGTGCGTGCACCACGAGCACGAACTCGCCGCGCAGGCGGTTGGCGTCGGCCTTGAGCCAGGCCGCCAGCTCGGCCACCGGCAGCGTGGCGATGGTTTCGAACTGCTTGCTGAGTTCCCGGCACAGGGTGACACGGCCTTGCGGCAGGGCCTCGCGCAGCTCGGTGGCCAGGGCTTCGATGCGGTGAGGGGCCTCGAAAAGCACCGTGCTGTGCGCCTGCCCCAGCACCTCGCGGAGGCGACTCAAGCGTGCCGCACCCTTGGCAGGCAGGAAGCCCTCGAACAGGAAGCCGTGCGCGGACGCGTCGCCCGAGGCGCTGAGCGCGGTGGTGACGCTGCTCGGCCCGGGCAGTGGCGTGACGGCCAGGCCCGCGGCCTGCACGGCGGCCACCAGGTGCGCGCCCGGGTCGGAAATGCCAGGCGTGCCGGCGTCGCTGACGTAGGCGATGCGCTCGCCGGCCTGCAAACGGGCCACGACCTGGCCGGCCACCGCCTGCTCGTTGTGCTGATGCAGGGCGATCAGCGACTTGTCGAGGCCGAGGTGGCGCAGCAGGCCGCCGCTGACGCGGGTGTCCTCGCAGGCCACGGCATCGACCAGGGCCAGCACGTGCACGGCGCGCAGGCTCAGGTCGGCCAGGTTCCCGATCGGCGTGGGCACGAGGTAGAGCGCCCCTTTGGGATACTGCTGGCTGCCGGCCACCTGTTGTGCCGCCTGGAGCAGCAAATTGACATCGAGGGTCACGACAAAATCCCGGGGCGATGAGGGAGAGGAACGCGCCCTGCTCTACCTGCAGCAGCAGGGCCTGGCGTTGGTGGAGCGCAATTATCGGGTCGCGCGTGGCCCCGGCGCGCGCGGTGCCGAGGTGGACCTCATCATGCGCGATCGCGACGGCACCCTGGTGTTCGTCGAGGTGCGACAGCGCGCCGACGGCGAACATGGCGGCGCGGCGGCATCGGTCACGCGGGGCAAGCAGCGGCGCTGCATCCTGGGGGCGAAGTTCTACCTGCAGCAGTTGAGCGTGTGGCCGCCTTGCCGCTTCGACGTCGTGGCCATCGACGGCGATGAGCTGACCTGGTTGCCCGCGGCCTTCGACGCCAGTTGATGCCCATGGAGGCCCCAGGATGGCCTGGGAGATTAACCACCGTTTACCTGCCGATCGCGGGTTGACCCGGCCCCCTGGCTTATCATCGACCGCATGTCGGACACGTCCTATCAGTCTCCGCAGCTGCAGCAGCCTTTGCTGGAGACCGCTGACTGGCTCTACCAGTCCTCGGAGCGGCTGGCGCAGCAGCTCCACTACGCTGCCCAAGCCATCCTGCACACGATCACCACCGGTGGCCGCGTGCTTTGCGCCGGCGAGGGTGAGGCCGCCTGGCTCGCCCAGCAGGCCGCCCAGTTGCTGATCTGCGGCACCGGCCGCGAGCGCCCGCCCCTGGCCGCACAAGCCCTGCTGCCCGCTTCGCACGCGGGTCAGCCCACATTGACCCAGCAGGTGCGCGCACACGGCCACCCTGGCGATCTGTGGCTGGCCTTCTCGCTCGAGCGCGACGAGGCCGACCTGAAGGCGGCCAGCCAAGCCGCCAGCGAGCAGGACCTGACCCTGGTGGCCTTCACCGGCGAAACCGCCGGCGTGCTGGGCCCCCTGCTGCGCGACACCGATGTCTGGGTGCCCCTGCCGGGTGCCCAGGCGCCCACCCTTTACGCCATCGGCTGGCTCGCCCTGCACGCGCTGTGCACCGCCGTCGACAACCAACTGCTTGGAGAAGCTGCCTGATGACACGCTCGATGAACCCTTCTTTTGTCCGCCGCTCCCCCCGCCACCTGGCCCTGGCTGGCCTGGTGATCGCCCTGGGCGCCACCACGCTGAGCGCCTGCGCACCGCTGATGCTTGGCGGCGCCGCCGCCAGCGCCCTGGTCGCCACCGACCGCCGCACCTCCGGCATGCAGGTCGAGGACCAAAGCATCCAGATCAAGGCCGGCAGCCGCCTGCGTGACACCCTGGGCGGCCGCGGTCGCGTGAACGTCAACGCCTACAACCGCACGGTGCTGCTGACCGGTGAGGTCGACTCCGACGCCGACCGCGCCGCCGCCGAACAAGCCGCCGCCCGCGTGGAAAACGTGGTCAAGGTGATCAACCAGTTGCAGGTGGGCCCGATCGCCTCGCTGAGCACGCGCTCGAGCGATGTGCTGCTGGCGGGCAAGGTGCGCGCCACCCTGGTCGATGCACGCGACCTGATGAGCAACGCCTTCGACATCGTGGTCGATCGAGGCGAGGTCTACCTGATGGGCCTGGTCACCGAGCGCGAAGCCAACCGCGCGGCCGAACTCACCGCCAGCATCCCGGGCGTCAAGAAGGTGGTCAAGGCCTTCGAGGTGATCAGCGAAGACGAGCTGGCCAACAAGCTGCCGCGCCAGCCGGCCAACAGCGCCCCCGCTGCTTCGAGCAACTGATTCGGGTTCGGCGCGAAGTTCAGCGCCGATTTCAGCGCCAAATTCAGCGCAAACGGCGGATCAGGCTGGAGGTGTCCTGTCGGCCGCCGCCCATGGCCTGCACGTCGGCGTAGAACTGGTCGATCAGGGCGGTGACGGGCACGCGCGCACCAAGGCGGCGGGCCTCGTCGAGCACCAGGCCCAGGTCCTTGCGCATCCAGTCGACCGCGAAGCCGAAGTCGAATTCGTCGCGAACCATGGTCGGGCCGCGGTTGACCATCTGCCAGCTGCTGGCCGCGCCCTGCGAGATGACCTCGAGCACGCGCGGCATGTCCAGCCCGGCCTTCTCGCCGAAGGCCAGGGCCTCGGCCAGGCCTTGCAGCAGCCCCCCCACACAAACCTGGTTGACCATCTTGGCAAGCTGGCCCGAGCCGCTGTCGCCCAGGTGGGTCACGGCGCGAGCGAACGCCGCGATGACCGGCTTGACCTGCTCGAAGGCCTGACGGTCACCTCCGCACATGACGGTGAGCACACCGTTGAGCGCGCCCAGGTTGCCGCCCGAGACGGGTGCGTCGATGAAGGCCACGTTCAACTGCGACGCCAGCGCGGCGATCTCGCGGGCGACCTCGGCCGAGGTCGTGGTGTGGTCGACGATGACGGCACCGGCTTTCAGGCCGTGCAGCACACCCTGCGCGCCACGGCAGACCTCGCGCAGGTCGTCGTCGTTGCCCACGCAGGTGAACACGATGTCGGCGCCTTGTCCAAGCTTCACGGCTTCGAGCGGCGTGGCGGCGAAACGGCCACCGTGCTCGGCCACCCAGGCCTCGGCCTTGGCGGTCGTGCGGTTGTAGACGGTGACGTCGTGGCCGGCACGCTTGAGGTGCGCGGCCATCGGCGCGCCCATGGTGCCCAGGCCGATGAAAGCCACGCGGCGAGCCTCGGTGGGCTCGTAGGTCTTGTCGCCCAGCATCGCGCGGTCCATCAGACGATGTGCATGTGCTCCGTGCCCGCACCCAGGTCCTGGCTGCGCGCACGCTGGCTGTTGAGCTTGATCTGCAGGCGCAGGTCGTTGACCGAGTCGGCGTTGCGCAGCGCGTCTTCGTAGGTGATGTCGTTGCCCTCGAAGAGGTCGTACAGGGCCTGGTCGAAGGTCTGCATGCCCAGCTCGCGCGACTTCTTCATGATCTCCTTGATCTCGCCGACCTCGCCCTTGAAGATCATGTCGGCAATCAGGGGCGTGTTGAGCAGGATCTCGACCGCGGCCACCCGGCCCTTGCCGGCCTGGCGCGGCATCAGGCGCTGCGACACCAGCGAGCGCAGGTTCAGCGACAGGTCCATCAGCAGCTGCGGGCGGCGCTCTTCGGGGAAGAAGTTGATGATGCGGTCCAGCGCCTGGTTGGCGCTGTTGGCGTGCAGCGTGGCCATGCACAGGTGGCCGGTCTCGGCGAACTGCACGGCGTGCTCCATGGCCTCGCGGTCTCGGATTTCGCCCATCAGGATGACGTCGGGCGCCTGGCGCAAGGTGTTCTTGAGCGCGATCTCCCAGCCATCGGTGTCGATGCCGATCTCGCGCTGGGTGACGATGCAGTTCTTGTGCGGGTGCACGAACTCGACCGGGTCTTCCAGCGTGATGATGTGGCCGTGCGAGTTCTCGTTGCGGTGGTCGACCATCGCCGCCAGCGTGGTCGACTTGCCCGAGCCCGTGGCGCCCACCAGGATCACCAGGCCGCGCTTGGTCATGACCACGTCCTTGAGCACCTGGGGCAGGCTCATGCTGTCGATGGTCGGGATGATTTGCGGGATCACGCGCATGACCAGGCCCACGTGGCCCTGCTGCACGAAGGCGTTGACGCGGAAACGGCCCACGCCTCCGGGCGAGATGGCGAAGTTGCACTCCTTGGTGCGTTCGAACTCGGCGGCCTGCTTGTCGTTCATGACCGAGCGGGCCAGCGCCAGCGTGTGCTGCGGCGTGAGCGGCTGGGGCGAGACCTTGGTGACCTTGCCGTCGACCTTGATGGCCGGCGGGAACTCGGCCGTCAGGAACAGGTCGGAGCCACCGCGCGAGACCATCAGTCGCAGGAGGTCGTTGATGAATTTCGAGGCCTGATCGCGTTCCATGGTGATGTCCGCCTGGTGATGGGTTCTGGTGTGGGTTCGGGGTTCAGCCCGCTGTCAGCAGGGCGCCGAGTCGGGCGCTGAGCTGGCGCATGCGCAGCGACAGCCGCCGCGCGACCGAAGCCATCAGGGCCAGGCCGAGCCGCGGCTCTTCGATGGCGAGTTCGTCCAGCGCGCTGGCGGTGACCACGGCCAGCGAGACGCGGCTGAGCGTCACGCAGGACGCGAAACGCGCGCCCGCGTCGAGCAGCGACATCTCGCCGAGCACGTCGCCTTCGCGGGCCTCGGCCAGGCGGGCGCGGGCACCGGTGGGCTGCACGCGGTCCACGGCCACCAGGCCTTCGAGCACGATCAGGGCGTAGTCGCCCTTCTCGTCTTGCGCGATGAGCTCGCGGCCCGGCGGCACGGTGACGAAGTCGAGGTGCTCGAGCAGCTTGCGCTGGTCTTCGTCGGGCAGCGAGGCCATGAGTGCGTCCTGCCCCCACGCCTTGGTGAGCAGGCGCAGCCCGACCTCGGGGTCCAGCGCATGCGCCCCCACCGCCAGGCCGCGGGCGTTCCAGGCGGAGGTGGAGCGGAAGTCTTCCGGCCGCTCCATGAACTGCGTGGCGAAGAAGCCTTCGTCGTCGGCTTCGGCCGGGGTGTCGGCGCCCGGGTTGCGGGGGCCACCGACAAAACGATCAAGAAAACGCTTCATGTCAGCCCGGGAAGTTCTCGGGGATCTTGGCCTTGGCGCGGGCCTCGGCGGGCGAGATCACGTTGCGACGCACCAGGTCGGCGAGGTTCTGGTCGAGCGTCTGCATGCCCATGGCATTGCCGGTCTGGATCGAGGAGTACATCTGGGCGATCTTGTTTTCGCGGATCAGGTTGCGGATGGCGGGCGTGCCGATCATGATCTCGTGGGCCGCCACGCGGCCGTTGCCGTCCTTGGTCTTGCAAAGCGTTTGCGAGATGACGGCCTGCAGCGACTCCGAGAGCATGGCGCGCACCATGTCTTTTTCGGCCGCGGGGAAGACGTCGACGATCCGGTCGATGGTCTTGGCGGCGCTGGAGGTGTGCAGGGTGCCGAAGACCAGGTGGCCCGTTTCAGCGGCGGTCAGAGCCAGGCGGATGGTCTCGAGGTCACGCATTTCACCGACCAGGATGGCGTCCGGGTCTTCGCGCAGCGCCGAGCGCAGGGCGTTGGCGAAACTCAGGGTGTGCGGGCCGACCTCGCGCTGGTTGATCAGGCACTTCTTGGAGTCGTGCACGAATTCGATCGGGTCTTCCACCGTCAGGATGTGGCCGTACTCGGTCTCGTTCAAGTGGTTGACCATGCCGGCCAGCGTGGTCGACTTGCCTGAACCTGTGGGGCCGGTGACCAGCACCAGGCCACGGGGCTTCAGAGCCAGGTCCTGGAACACCTTGGGCGCGTTGAGCTGCTCCAGCGTCAGGATCTTGGAAGGGATGGTCCGGAACACGGCGCCGGCGCCGCGGTTCTGGTTGAAGGCGTTGACCCGAAAGCGCGCCAGCCCCTGGATCTCGAACGAGAAGTCGCACTCCAGCGTCTCCTCGTAGTGCTTGCGCTGCATGTCGTTCATGATGTCGTACACCATGTCGTGGACCTGCTTGTGGTCCAGCGCATCGACGTTGATGCGGCGCACGTCGCCGTGCACCCGGATCATGGGTGGCAGACCCGCAGACAAGTGGAGGTCGGATGCCTTGTTCTTGACCGAGAACGCGAGCAGCTGGGTGATATCCATGGATGATGCGGGTTTGATACGACGTGTGAAGAACCATTATGGCGACGATCTCGGAGAAGCTACAACTCGTTCGGGGCAGGATTCACGCCGCTGTTTCCCAAACCGCACGCCCCGAAGGCTGCGTGGCCCTGCTGGCGGTGAGCAAGACGTTTCCGGCGGTAACCGTCCGCGAGGCCATGGCCGCCGGCCAGCACCGTTTTGGTGAGAACTATGTGCAGGAAGCCCTGGACAAGATGGCCGAACTCACCGACCTGCGCGATCAGATCGAGTGGCACATGATCGGCCCCCTCCAGAGCAACAAGACCCGCGCCGTGGCCGAGCACTTCGACTGGGTTCACACCATCGACCGGCTGAAAATCGCCCAGCGCCTGAACGACCAGCGCCCCGCGCACCTGCCTGCGCTGCAGGTCTGTGTCCAGGTCAACACCAGCGGCGAGGACAGCAAGAGCGGCGTCGCCCCGGGCGACGCGCTGGCGCTGGCCCGCGAGGTGGCCGCCCTGCCCCGCCTGCGCCTGCGCGGCGTGATGGCCCTGCCCGCCCCCACGGCCGACGTGGCCGAGCAGAACCGCCAACTCGCCGAGGTGCGTGCCGTGTACGAACACCTGCTGTCTCAGGGTCTTCCCTTGGACACCCTGTCCATGGGGATGAGTGCCGACCTCGAAGCCGCCGTGGCGCAGGGCTCCACCATGGTGAGGGTGGGAACAGCCCTATTCGGACAACGCTGATGGCCACTTAAGATGGACCATTGAAAAGAGACCCGTCATGGACGCAGTTCGCCCCTCCTCCCATTACCTGCTGGTCGATGACCACAGCCTGATCCGCGAAGGCATGATGCAGGCCATCCGCAGCCTGGATCCTTCCGCGCGCTTTTCCCAGGCCAATTCGCTGGCCTCGACCCTGGCTTGCCTGGACGACAAAACCGCCGAGCCCATCGACGTGGTCCTGCTCGACCTGGGCCTGCCCGACAGCCGCGGCATCGCCACGCTGCAGACCGTGCGCCAGGCCGCCGCCACGCAGCGCATCGGCATCATCACCGGCCACGCCGACGTGCAGATCGCGCTGGAGTGCATCCACCACGGCGCCTCGTGCTTCATCCCCAAGCTCGCCGAAATCGACGGTTTCACCAGCGCCCTGCAGGCCCTGGTCGAAGGCCGGCTGCACTTCCCCTCGGAACTGCTCTCGCCCAGCGAGGTTGACTTCCCCACCCCGGACGACGAGACCGCCCGCCGCACCATCCGCCTGACCCCGCGTCAAAAGGACGTGCTCGAGTGGCTGCTCAAAGGCTGCACCAACCACGCCATCGCCTCGGCCCTGGGCATCAGCGCCGAGACGGTCAAACTGCACGTCAGCGCCATCTTCCGCGCCTACGGCGTGCACAGCCGCACCCAGCTGGTCCTGCTGTGCTCACGCAGCCCTCAGGCCAACATGCTGAGCTCACCTGACAACGGCAGCAGCCTCGACGGCGGCCCGAGGAAAGCCCTGGCGTGAGCCTCCTGCGACGGTCGCTCAGGGGGCTGTCGCCAATCGAGGCGCGGATCGACCTGCAGCTGTTGCACGACAGCTGGCGTCACTCCCCTGGATCACTCATCGCCCAGTTCGCCGCCATGCTGCTGCTAGGCTGGATGGTGCACGGCTGGCACATGCCTCACTGGCGCTGGGCGGTGCCCGCGTTCGGCCTGCTCATCGTCTGGGGCGTGGTCGTGCTGCTGGTGCGCGAGTTCAACCGCTTCGGCATCACCGAATCCGGCTACGGCACCTGGCGCACGCGGCTGCTGACCTGGCACGTGCTGGAAGGCACCCTGTGGGGGCTGATCGCCATGGCCTTGCTGGGCGTGGCAGGCAGCGAGTGGCGCATGACCATCGTGACGGCGGCCATCGTCTACGGCTTCACGATCATGCTGGTGACCATCCACGACTGGGCGGTGGCCTTCGCGGGCAGCGTGCCGGTGCTGCTGCTGGTCTCGGGCCGGCTGCTGACCGAACGCAACGACAGCTCGCACTTCCTGGCCCTGGTGCTGGTGGCCGCCCTGCTGACCTGCATGGGCGTGGCCCTGGGCGTCAACCGCCGGCTGCGCGAAGCCGTGCTGCTGCGCCACGAGAACGCCGGCCTGGTGCTGCAGCTGCGCGACGAGATCAACAAGGTCACGCAGGCCAAGGCGCGCGCCGAGGCCGCCGACCGCCAGAAGGGCGAGTTCTTCGCCGCGGCCAGCCACGACCTTCGCCAGCCCCTGCACGTGATGATGCTGCTGAGCAGCGCGCTCAAGCCCTCCATCCAGGGCGAGGCGGGCCTGGACCTGCTGCGCAAGCTGCAGACCGCCTTGGGCTCGCTGGGCAGCATGTTCGAGAAGATGTTCTTCGTGGCCCGCATCGACGCACAGCGCGTTGACTACAGCGCCACCGCCCTGCCCCTGTCCGAGCTGTGGCAACGGCTGGACAGCGAGTTCTCGGTGCTCTGTCAGAGCAAGGGCCTGCGCTGGCACCTGGAGCCCACAACGGAATGGGCCCAGGCCGACGACCACGTGCTCGACCGCATCCTGCGCAACCTGCTCAACAACGCCGTGCGCTACACCGAGCAAGGCGAAGTGAGGCTGAGGGCACGCAAGCGGGGGCCCTGGGTGATCTGCCAGGTGTGGGACACCGGGGTGGGCATCCCCAAGCAATACCGCCACCGCATCTTCGACGACTACTTCCAGGCCCACAACGACGGCCGGCTCAGCAGCGAGGGCCTGGGCCTGGGCCTGGCCGTGGTGCGCCGACTCAGCCTGCTGGGGCCGACACCGGTGCGCGTGCTCTCGCGGCCGGGCAAGGGGACCTGCTTCAGCGTGCGCCTGCCAAGGCTGGTGCCGGCCACGCCCACGGAAGTGGCCATTGACACCCCAGACGATGAAGCGAACGGCCTGGCGGACAGGACCCCGGCCCCGTCGCTTGATGCGCCTTTGGCCAGCGCTGCCAAGCAGCCCCCCCTTCCGCGCAGCGGTCGCGGCCTGATCCTGCTGATCGAAGACGACCCGCAGGTGCGCGAGAGCACCGCCCTCGTGCTGCGCCAGGGCGGCTGGCTGGTGGCCGCGGCCGCTCACCCCGACCACGCCATGGCGGAAATGGCCACCATGCAGGAAGACGGCCGCCTCATCGAGGGCGAAATGCCCGTCGCCCTGATCAGCGATCACCGGCTTGGCCTGGACGTCACCGGCCTGCAGGTGCTCGGTCAGTTGCGTTACGAGTTCGGCGAAGACCTGCCCGCCCTGCTGCTGACGGGTGAGATGCCGGCCGGCCTGGCCGAAGCGGCGCAGGACGCCGGCGTGCAACTGGTGAGCAAACCCATCGACGCCGAGGGGCTCATCGCCCTGTTGCAAGAGGCCAGCGACCGCGCACCGATGGATGCGGCATGATCTCGCCCATGAGCACCTCCGCCTCCCCCATCGACATCGCCTTCATCGGCGGCGGCAACATGGCCACCGCCATCATCGGCGGCCTGCTGCGCCAGGGCCGCGTGGCCACCAGCATCCTCGTCATCGACCCGGTGGCCGAACAGCGCGAACGCCTGCAGGCCTCACTGGGCGTGCAGACCGCCGCCGGCCCCGACACCACCTTGTCGCAAGCCCACACCGTGGTCTGGGCGGTCAAGCCCCAGCAGTTCAAGGAAGCCGCTGCCGCCTGCGCCGCGCAGTGCCCCCAAGCCCTGCACTACAGCGTGATGGCCGGCCTGCGCACCGACGACATGGCCCGCCTGCTGGGCACGCCCCGCATCGTGCGCGCCATGCCCAACACCCCGGCGCTGGTCGGCCAGGGCGTGACGGGTGTGTACGCCCGCCCCGAAGTGACGGCCGAGGAAAAGGCCGCCATCGCGAAGATGATCGAGCCGACCGGCCAGCACGTGTGGGTCGAGCGAGAAGCCGACCTCGATGCCGTGACCGCGCTGTCGGGCTCCGGCCCCGCCTACGTGTTCTATTTCATCGAAGCCATGGTGCAGGCCGCCGAGGACATGGGCCTGAACGCCGAGCAAGGGCGTCAGCTGGCGCTGGCCACCTTTGGCGGCGCCACGGCGCTGGCAGCGCAATCGGCAGAAAGCCCCGCCACGCTGCGCGAGCGCGTGACCTCCAAGGGCGGCACCACCCACGCGGCGCTGACCTCGATGGAAGCCGCAGGCATCAAGGCGGCGTTCGTGGCCGCGATGCGCGCGGCCCAGCGCCGGGCGGGCGAGCTGGGCGACGAGTTCGGGCGCTGAGTTCGGACGCTGAGTTCACGCCGAGATCAGCGCACCAGGGCGGTGTCCAGCGCCACACCCAGCCACACGGTCAGGCCCAGCCAGTGGTTCAGGCGGAAGGCCTGGAAGCACGCCATGCGTTCGCGGTGGCGGATCAGCCTGAAATGCCACAGCGCCTGGGCAGCGGCCAGCACCAGCGAAGCGTCGAGCACCCAGCCTCGCCCGAACGCCTGGCCGGCCTGCCACCAGCACCCGATGCAGATGGCATAGAAGGCCATCACGCCGGCCACGTCGAAGCGGCCCAGCGTGATCGCCGAGGTGCGCATGCCGATCTTGAGGTCGTCGTTGCGGTCGACCATGGCGTACTCGGTGTCGTAGGCCAGCACCCAGGCCAGGTTGCCGATCACGATCCACCACACCGCGGCGGGCACACTGCCCTGCACGGCCGTGAAGGCCATGGGGATGCCGAAGCTGAAGGCCACGCCCAGCACCGCCTGCGGCATCGAGAAAAAGCGCTTGGTGAAGGGGTAGACGATGGTCACCGCCAGCGCCCCGAAGGACATGGCGATGGTCTGCCAGTTGGTGGTGAGCACCAGCGCGAAGGCGACCAGCGCCAGCGCCGCGCCCACGGCCAGCGACTCCTTGACCGAGATGCGGCCACTGGTGACGGGGCGCTGCGCGGTGCGCTCGACGTGGCGGTCGAAGTCGCGGTCGGCCACGTCGTTGACGGCGCAACCCGCGCTGCGCATGAGGATGGTGCCGAGCGTGAAGACGGCCAGCAGGTGCCAGCCGGGAAAGCCTGCCGCCGCCAGCCACAGCGCCATCCAGGTGGGCCACAGCAGCAGCAGCCAGCCCTGGGGCCGGTTCCAGCGGATCAGGTCGAGGTAGAGCGAGCCGCGCTCGCGCCAGGTCAGGGTGATCGTGTTCACGCCGGGATTATCGGGCGGCCACGTCACCCTGAGCCGGCGCCGCGGTCTGCTCAGGTGCCTTGGCCTGGCCCTGCCCTTCCACCCAGCCACCACCCAGCGCCTTGTAGACGCTGATGTGGGCCTGCTGGCGCGCGAGCTGGGCCTGGATGTGGGCCTGCTGCGCCGCAAACAGCGCACGCTGGGCGTCGAGCAGGTCGAGCTGGCTGGCCACGCCGGTGTCGTAGCGCAGGGTCGACAGGCTCAGTCGGGCGGCTTCGGCCTGGGCCTGGGCCAGTTGGGCCTCGGCCTGCTCGGCGTAGGTCTGACGCGCCACCAGCGCATCGGCCACTTCCTTGAAAGCCGACTGGATGGCCTTGTCGTACTGGGCGATGGCGATGTCGCGGCGCGCCACGGCGGCGTCCACCCCAGCCGCCGTGCGGCCGGCGTCGAAGATGGGCGCCAGCAGCGAGCCACCGAAGCTCCAGGCGAAGCGGCCATCGGTGAAGAGGTCGCTGAGCGAGTTGCTCACGGCGCCCGCGCTGGCCGTCAGGCTGATGCGCGGAAAGCGCGCGGCACGCGCGGCGCCGATGTTGGCGTTGGCGCCGATCAGCGCCTGTTCGGCCTGGACCACGTCGGGTCGCTGCAGCAGCACCTCGGAGGACAGGCCCACCGGCAGCTCGCTCAGGCCCGGCCACAAGCTGGCCTCGACGAACTGCTCGGCTGCCTTGCCGCGCGCCGGCCTGGCGTCGGATGCCACCGGGGGCGCGGCCTTGGCCAGCGACTGGGGCGCAGGCGGCAGCCACTCGGCGGGCACGGGCTTGCCCACCAGCACGGCCAGGGACTGCTGGTCCTGCGCGAGCTGGCGCTGGGCCTGGGCACGCGCCACGCGGGCGGCCTCGACCTGGGACTGCGAAGAGCGCAGCTCCAGCTCGTTGAGCACGCCGTTGTCGTACTTCAGCTGCGACAGCTTGAGCGAGTCCTGGCGGGTCTGCAGCGTCTGCTCGGCCAGGGCCAGTTGCCATCGGTCGGCCCACACCGTGTAGTAGGCGTTGGCCACGGCGGCCACCAGGCTGATGTGGGTGGCGCGGCGGGCTTCTTCGGAGGCCAGCACCTGGGCCGAAGCGGCTTCGGTCAGCGAGCGCACGCGGCCGAACAGGTCAAGCTCGAACGAGGGGATGACCAGCCCACCGGTGACCTGCGTGCCCAGCGCATAAGGCGGGGCACTCGAGGGCTGTCGGGTGCCGCTGATGCTGGCGTTGACGTTGGGCACGCGGTCGGCGGCCTGGATCTGGTAGGCCGCGCGCTGCGCGTCGATGGTCAGGATGGCCACGCGCAGGTCGCGGTTGTTGGCCAGGGCCTCGCAGATCAGCGACTGCAGGCGCGGATCGGGGAAGTATTCGCGCCAGGGCACCGTGGCCACGTCGGTCGCCGGGGCTTCGGGCTGGGCAGGGGCCGCACCAGACGCACCCGTTGCCTGCGGCAAGGCGGCCGGCACCGGCAACTCGGGTCGCTGGTAGGTCGGCGCCAGGGAGCATCCCGCCAGCATCAGCACGGCGGCGAAGCTGACCAGGCGGCGGGCCGGCAAGCGATCAAAGAGGGAGACGGCAGAAGCGGTGGGCGCCACGGGCGCCAGGGAATCACGCATGGTTGGACTCCAGGTCAGCCGCGTCCTTGGACACAGGCTTGCCAGGGAAAAATCGACGGATGACCACGAAGAATACCGGCACGAACAGCACGGCCAACACCGTGGCGGAAATCATGCCGCTCATCACGCCGGTGCCGATGGCGCGCTGGGCGGCCGAGCCGGCGCCGTTGGCCAGCACCAGGGGCAGCACGCCCAGGATGAAGGCCAGCGAGGTCATGATGATCGGACGAAAACGCAGGTGGCAGGCCTGCAGGGTGGCCTCGAACAGGCCCATGCCTTTTTCCTGGAGCTCCTTGGCGAACTCGATGATCAGGATGGCGTTCTTCGCCGACAGGCCCATCACCGTGATGAGGCCGACCTTGAAGTACACGTCGTTGGGCATGGCACCCAGCAGCGCCCCCAGCAGCGCCCCGAAGATGCCCAGCGGCACCACCAGCAGCACGGCCATCGGGATCGACCAGCTCTCGTACAACGCAGCCAGGCACAGGAACACCGCCAGCAGCGAGAAGGCCAGCAGCATCGTGGCCTGAGAGCCGGAGAGCTTTTCCTCGCGCGACAGACCGGTCCACTCGATGCCGATGCCGGCCGGCAGCTGCTTGGCGATCTTTTCGATCTCGGCCATGGCCTGGCCGGTGGAGTAACCCGCCGCCGCGTCCCCCGAGATGCGCATGGCCGGGTAGCCGTTGTAGCGCACCGCCTGCATCTGGCCCTTGATCCAGCGCGTGCTGGCGAAGGCCGACAGCGGCACGCTTTGGCCACTGGTGTTGACCACGTTGAGCTGCAGGATCTGCTCGGGCTGCATGCGGTCCTTCGCGTCGGCCTGCACCACCACGCGCTGCATGCGGCCGGCGTTGGGGAAGTCGTTGAGGTAGGACGAGCCCAGCGAAGAGCCCAGCGCCGTGCTGATGGCGTCAAACCCCACGCCCAGGGCCGCGGCTTTCTCGCGGTCGATGTCCACCTGCAGCTGGGGCGCGTCTTCCAGGCCATCGGGCCGAACGCCGGTGAGCACCGGGTTCTTCATGGCCATGCCCAGCACCTGGTTGCGCGCGGCCAGCAATGCATCGGGGCCCAGGCCGGCGCGGTCCTGGATGCGCACGGCAAAGCCCGTGGCGTTGCCCAGTTCGCGGATGGCCGGCGGGTTGAGCGGGAAGATGAACGCATCGCGGATGCCGCCCAGGCCCGCGAACGCACGGCCCACCAGCGCCTGCGCCGAGTTTTCGGCACCGGGCCGCTCGTGCCAGTCCTTGAGGGTCACAAAGCCCAGCGCCGCGTTCTGGCCCGTGCCCGAGAAGCTGAAGCCCACCACGCCGACGATGGACTGCACCTGCGGCTGCTTGAGGAACCAGTCCTCGACCTGCTTGACCACCTGCTCGGTGCGGTTGCTCGTGGCACCCGGCGGCAGCTGGATGTTGACGATCAGGTTGCCCTGGTCTTCGCTGGGCAGGAAGGAAGACGGCATGCGCACGTACAGCCAGCCCACCACCGCGATGATGGCAACGTAGATCAGCAGCACGCGGCCACCACGGTGCACCAGCTTGCCAGCCCAGCTTTCGTAGCCATGCGTGGTCGACTTGAAGAAGCGATTGAACCAGCCGAAGAAGCCGCGCTTTTCATGGTGGTCGTGTGCCACCGGCTTGAG
Organism: Burkholderiales bacterium RIFCSPHIGHO2_01_FULL_63_240; assembly: GCA_001770725.1. GTDB lineage: Bacteria > Pseudomonadota > Gammaproteobacteria > Burkholderiales > Burkholderiaceae_C > Aquabacterium. The sequence continues at coordinate 266,660 of MERU01000006.1, read as the reverse complement.
CAGCGTGGCGCACAAGGCGGGCGTGAGCGACAGCGCCAGGAAGGCCGAGAACAGCATCGAGGCCACCATCGACAGCGAGAACTGCCGGTAGATGTTGCCCACCGAGCCCGAGAAGAAGGCCATCGGGATGAAGACCGACACCAGCACCACCGTGATGCCCACGATGGCGCCACTGATCTGGCCCATGGCCTTGCGCGTGGCCTCCAGGGGGCTCAGGCCCTCTTCGGCCATGATGCGCTCGACGTTCTCGACCACCACGATGGCGTCGTCCACCAGGATGCCGATGGCCAGCACCATGCCGAACATGGTCAGCACGTTGATGGAGAAACCCGCCGCCAACATGACCCCGAAGGTGCCCAGCAGCGCCACCGGCACCACCAGGGTCGGGATCAGGGTGTAGCGGATGTTCTGCAGGAACAGGTACATCACCAGGAACACGAGCACCACGGCCTCGATGAGGGTGTGCACCACCTGCTCGATCGAGATCGCGATGAAGCCCGAGGTGTCATAGGGCACGGAGTAATCCACCCCTGGCGGGAAGTAGCGGCGCAGCTCGTCGAGGCGCTTGCGCACGGCCTCGGCGGTGGCCAGCGCGTTGCCGGTGGGCGAGAGCTGCAGGCCGATGCCGGCGGACTGCTTGCCGTTCAGGCGCGCGTAGGTGCCGTAAGTCTGGGCGCCCAGCTCGATGCGGGCCACGTCGCGCAGGCGCACGGTGGAGCCATCGGCCTTGGCGCGCAGCACGATGGCGCCGAACTGCTCGACCTTGGTGAACTGCCCGTTGACCACCACCGTGGCCGACATGGTCTGGTCGATCAGGTTCGGGCGGTCACCGATGCCGCCAGCGGGCACCAGCGCGTTCTGTGCGCGGATGGCGCTGTTGACGTCGGCCACGCTCAAGCCGAACGACACCAGCTTGGCCGGGTCCACCCAGATGCGCATGGCGCGCTCGGTGCCGAAGAGCTGTGCCTGGCCGATGCCCGGCACGCGCTGCATCTCGGGCACGACGTTGCGCGAGGCGTAGTCGCCCAGCGCGATCGGGTCGTAGGCCGGGTTGGTCGACGACAGCATCACGAACATCAGGAAGTTGCTGCGCGACTTGTCGACCTTCACGCCCTGCTGCGTCACCGCCGAGGGCAGGCGTGGCGTGGCGCGCGAGAGGCGGTTCTGCACCTCGACCTGGGCCAGGTCGATGTTGGTGCCGGTCTCGAAGGTGACGGTGATCTGCGCCGTGCCGTTGGCCTGGCTGACCGATTCCATGTAGGCCAGCCCGGGCGCTCCGTTGAGCTCCTGCTCGATCACGCTGACGACGGCATCGTCGAGCGTGCGGGCCGAGGCGCCGGGGTAGGTGGCGCTGATGACCACCGCGGGCGGTGCCACGTTGGGGTACTGCGAGATCGGCAACTGCGTGATGGCCACCCCGCCGAAGACGAGGATGAACAGCGCGATCACCCACGCGAAGATGGGGCGGTCGATGAAAAAGCGTGGCATGCGAGGCCCCCGTTCAGCGAGAGGCGGCTGCGGCCGGGGCAGCGGGGGCAGATGCTGGTGCGGAGGCCGCAGAGGAAGCGGCATCCCCCGAGCCCATGCCGGCACCCACCGGCGGCGCCTGCCATGGCACCGCCTTCACCGGGCCCTTGCCGCCGGCCATCTGGAACTTCTGGAAGCCGTCGACCATGACCTGCTCGCCAGCCTGCAGGCCACCGAGCACGACCCACTGGTTGCCGCGCGCGCCACCGAGCTTGACGGGGCGAGGCGCCACCGAGCCGTCCTGCGCCACCACCAGCACCGTGTCGGCCTGGGCGCCACGCGTCACAGCCTGCTGGGGCAGCAGCACGCCGCCATCGACCTGTGCCTGCTCCAGTCGCACGCGCACGTACATGCCGGGCAGCAGCAGGCCTTGCGGGTTGGGCAGCTCGGCGCGCAGCGAGACCTGGCCCGAGGTGCTGTCAACGCTCAGGTCGGCGAACAGCAGGCGGCCGGGCATCGGGTACTCGCGGCCATCGTCGAGCACCACGCGCACCTCGGCGGCGTTGGCGCCGGCCTTCTTGATGGCACCGGCCTGCAAGGCCTGGCGCAGCTTGAGCACGTCGGTGGCCGACTGGGTGAAGTTCACGTACAGCGGGTGGATCTGCTGGATGAGCGCCAACTGGGTGGCCTCGCCCTGCCCCACCAGCGCGCCTTCGGTGACCAGGGCGCGGCCGATGCGGCCGGAGATGGGCGCCGTGACGCTGGCGTAGCCCAGGTTGATGCGCGCGGTCTGCAGCGCGGCCTTGGCGGCGGCCACATCGGCCTGGGCGGCGCGCTGGCTCACCTGCGCGTTGAGGAATTCCTGCGGGCTGATGGCCTTGGCGGCCTGCAGCGGCTCGTAGCGCTGCACCAGGGCCGTGGTCTGGGCCAGGTTGGCTTCGGCGCGGGCCAGCGTGGCCTGGGCGCTTTCGGCCGCAGCCTGGAAGGTGGCCGCATCGATCTGGAACAGGGGTTGGCCGGCCTTGACGTCGGCGCCTTCGGTGAACAGGCGCTTTTGCAGGATGCCGGCCACCCGGGCGCGGACCTGGGCGGTGCGCAAGGCCTCGAGGCGGCCAGGCAGCTCGGCCATCAGGGGCACCTCACCGGGTTGCACGGTGACCACCCCGACCGGCAGCGCTGGCGGCGCCGCACCGGCGGCCGCTGGCTGGGCCCCGTCCTGCTTGCTGCAACCCGAGAACAAGGCGGCAGCAGCCACCAGAGACACCCACATGCCCAAACGTCGCGTCATGGTCACCTCGACAAATACTTGCCTAGTCAATTGTTGGCCCGCCAATATACCCATGAATTGCAGAGGGTTTGTGAAGTCGGGCGGAAAAGCCCCGCCTCAGGCTGGGGCCAATGCGCCGTCGGAAGACTCGTCGAGCACGCCGCCGCTGGCTGCCAGGTGGCCGTCGTCGGCCCAGCCGACCATGGTCAGGCCATCGGGGCTGTAGAGCAGGCGGTTGATGGTCGCGTTGCCGATGGTCCAGCTGCGCGGCGCCGTCAGCTCGATGCCATTGGCCGCGCGGTAGAAGCAATCGAGCACGCCGCCATGGGCCACGACGACGATGGTCTGGCCCAGGTGGCGTTGCGCCAGGCGCGTCAGGGTGCCGACGCAGCGCTCGTAGAACTCGGTGAGGGTCTCGCCGCCCAAGGGGCCGTAGGCCGGGTCACGCTGCTTCCAGCGGCGGGCCTGCTCGGGCCAGCGGGTGTGGATTTCGTCGTGCGTGAGGCCTTCGAGCTCGCCGAAGTGGCGCTCGCGCAGGTGCTCTTCCAGCCGCACCGTCACCCCTGCCGCACGCGCGATGGACTGGGCCGTGAGGTGCGCACGCTGCAAGTCGCTGCTGTAGATGGCCTGGATGCCTTCCTGCGCCACCGCCGCGCCCACCCGGTCGGCCTGCCAGAGGCCGATGTCGTTGAGCGGGATGTCGGTGTGGCCCTGGATGCGGGACTCGCGGTTCCAGGCGGTTTCGCCATGGCGAACGGCGATGAGGCGGGTGACGGCGTCGGTCATGCCGGCATCATGCACCAGGCATGCTGCACCGCACAAGACGCCGGGTTTTCAGACGCCCCAGACGATGGGCTTGTTGCCGGCCTGGGCCTGCTCGATCAGGCGGATGAAGGGCGCGGCGCGCTGGCGCAGGCTGACGGGCTCGTCCTGGAAGCCCACGGAGGGCTTGTCATCCTGAGCCGCCTGCGTGCCGTCACTCGCCTGCGAGGACTCGGGCAAGGCGGGCGCCACGGCTGCATCTGGCAGCTGATCCGGGTCGAGCGCCCGGAGAGTGGCCAGTGCGTGGGACATGTCGGCCACCTCCAGGATGCCCGGCTCCACGGCGGTTTTGCCCAGCAGTTTCAGCAGGGCCTCGGCGTGGGCCGACAGCATCACGAGGTTGCCCGTGGCTTGGGATTTGAAGGTGACTGGCATGGGCCCATTCTGCGCCGACCCGAGGAGCCTGCATAGCCCATTGCATCAGGTCGTCACGGCGACGTGAGGCGGTCCTGCTGGAAAAAGCGCGCCGCGTTGAGCCGGTCCAGCCATTTTTCGCTGATGTTCTCGACGTCCACCAAGCCAAAGCCCAGCACCACCGCCTGTTGTGCAGCGGTTTCGGCGGGCTTGCGGCTGCGGTACATCTCCACCACGGCCACCCCCGTTTCGTAGAGCTGCTGGTTGCGCTCTTGCAGGATGCGCTGGCGTTGCTGGCTGGCTTCGAGCAACTGGCTGATCGAGCGCATGCTGCGCTGGCCCTCGGCCAGTTCCTTGGCTTGCAGGGCCTGCTGGTCCTTGAGCTGCGCCAGTTGCTGCTGCAGGGCCTCGAGCTCGCCTTCGAGTTGCTTGACGCGCCCTTGTGATTGACGCGACTGAGCCTGGACACTGGCCAACAAGCCCGAAGACTTCTGTGCCTCGGCCTTTTCCTTGAGCGCGGCTTCTCTCTCCGTGCTGCAAAGTGCCCGCTCCCGCTGAAGGGTGGCAACCTCGTCCTGCGCGGCCCGCAGCGCCAGTTGCGCGCGGCGCAGCGCCTCCTTTTCGCGACTGCCCTTGTCCTGGGCCCAGCTGGGTGAGGCCAGCACGCAGGACGCCAGCAGCAGCCAGGCGATCAAGCCCGGGCCTGCCCGTTTGACATCGACACGATGTGGGGTTGCGTTCATGAGCAGGCTCCGATCAGAAACGCGAATTCAGCTCCACCTGCAGCACGTCGACGCGCTGACGGATGCTGCTGAGGTTGGGCACTTCAGCCCCGCCACTGAGGGTCTCGGTGCGGCCATCTGTGAGGTTGCGGGTGCTGGTCACGCGCGCGCCCAGGGAGGTGCGCGGGCCAACGTAGTAGGACCCGCCCAGCGTCCAGCCGACGTAGTTGGTGCCGCCCAGGTGCCAGGTGGTGTCCGTGAAAGCGTCAACCCAGGCGTCGCGCTCGAAGCGGCGCCAGCCCAGGTACGCCGACCAGTCGCCCAGCAGCTCCTGCTTGGTCGAGCCGATTTGTGCGCGCGCCTGCCAGGCGTGCGTCTTCTTGGCCAGATCGATGTTCGCACCCGGTTGGGCGCGGCGGCGGATGTCGGCCTGGCTGAAAGCCGTGTTGTTGATGAAATCCGCGCTGATGCGAATGTTCAACCCTTCGAAGCCCTGGTGGTTGTAGGCAGCGCTCAAAGTCAAAGGCCTGAACTTGCTGGCCAGGCCCCACACGGGCGCCACCGCCGTGGCCGAGCCAGCCGCCGCCACAGGCTGGTTGATGCGGATGAGCGTGTTGCCCCGTTGGCGAACGGCTTTCTTGTACTCGCTGGAGAGGTAGCTCTTGTCGGCCGCACCGAAGGTGTTGGCCGTGTCCCGGTACATCGGATCGAAGTTGCCTTCGATGTTGTTGAAGTCGTAGTAGCCCAGGCCGATGTCGAACTGGCTGTTGGCGTCGGGCTTGAAGATGGCGCCCACCTGAGCGCCATACAGCCAGGCGTCGGCTGCATCGCTTTGGAACTCGCTGAGCGGAAACGCCCCGGCATTGACGAACACCTTGTTGGCGTCGTTGAACGCGTGGTTGGCCTTGATCGCCACGCCATCGAAGTTCATGTCGTCGGGCCAGATGAGGTCGCCACCGAAATAGGGGCTGCTGAATCGCCCCACGATCGCGGTGACGTCAGGTTGGTAAGGCGTCCATTGAATCCAGGCGCGGTCAAGCAAAACGCTGTACTTGCTGAAGTTGCCATTGCTTCCTCCCAGGGTCTGCGAGGTCGACACCGCTTGTGCGTTGCCGGTGCTCAGGCGCAGGCCGGTCTTGAAGCCGAAGGCCAGGTCGCTGGTCAGGCCGAAGCGGGCGCGCAGGGTCATGCGGTCGCGGCGGTCCTGGGTGTTGGTCAGGTCAGGAGCCCAGGCGATGGGGCCTTCGTAGGCGGCGTCGTTCTGGAACGCCAGGCCCTCGCCTTCGGCAGCCGAGACGTTGCGGCGGTCCCAGTCCTCGGACTGCAGGCGAAAGCGCACATCGCCTTCGAAGTTGATGCGCCGAGCCCATGCGGGCAGCGCACCCGGCTCGCCCCAACGCTCGGAGCGAGCCTGGTTGAGCACCTCTTGCTTGATCTCGTCGCGCATCTGGTTGCGCAAGGACTCCGGCACGTAGGGCACGCGGATGACGCCGCCGCGCGGGGCCCCAGCCGTGGCGGGAGCAGGAGCAGCTTGCTGCGCCGCTGCGGCGTCGGCTGGTGCGGCGTCTTGCTGGGCCTGCTTGACCAACTGATCGGCCTTCTCCTGAGACAGCAGGCCGCCATCGACCAACAGCTTGATGAGGTTGAGCGTGGTGCCACGCAGGCGCTCGAGCTCGGCCCGCTCATTGGCCACGGCCGGGGCAGACAACAGGCCGCACAGCAGGGCCGCCGCCACGGTGATGGGCCTCATGCCGAGGCGACGGGGGGAGATGACTTCAGGCATGGTGATCAATCGTTCAGGGAGGTGGTTCAGGTTGGCACTCAACCGTTGAGCGGGTTCACGGACAGGCGCATCTCCAGCGGCTGAGGCAGGCCCGCTGGCGGCACGAGCCGAAAGCCTTTGCTGATGTCCTGCATCGCGGCGCGAACCTGGCTTTGTGCTGCGGCGTCGCTGAGGCCGCCGATTTCGTAGCGGTCGATGCGACCGGTTGCATCGATCCAGATCTGCAGGCGAGCGCCCAGGCGGATGACGTCGCGAGCCAGGGTTCGATCGAGCTCGGCGCGCAAGAGCTGCTGCGCACTCTTGGCGTAGAAGTTGAATTTGGCCCGATCGCCTGCCGACGGGCTCGAGGCCCCGTTGCCAGCGCCGATGGCGCCGCCCTTGTAGTCGCTGCTGACGCTGCCGGCCGAGAAGGCGCTGGGGCCGTCGCCGGCGGCGCCCTCCATCTTCAGCTGCTGCGCCTCAGGCGGGGCTTCGGCCACCTTGGGCTGGTCTTGCGGCTGAGGGGTGTTCTCTTGTGGCTTGGGCTCGGGCGGCTTCTCAGGCTTGGGCGGTGGCGGCGGTGGGGGCGTGTCGGGCAGCACCGCGATCTTGACGGTCTGCCGCTTGGGTGCGGTGGGGCCGGAACCCATGAGGCTGTAGACCAGAACGGCCGCGCCGATCAGACCCAGGGTGATGCCACCGGGCACGATGAAGCGTGCCAGGCCAGGCTTTTGATCGTCGTCGTGGGAGGCGTTGAGCGACATGTCAGGTCCCGATGCGCGAGGTGACCAGGCCCATGGACACCTCCAGCTTGTTGCACAGGTCGATCACGGCGACGACCTCGGCGTAGTGCGAGCGGGCGTCGCCCTTGATGGCCACGCTCATCTTCGGGTCGCGCTGCTTGGCTTGCAGCAACTCGCTTTCAAGTTGCTGCACGGTGACGGGCACGCCGTTGAGCAGCAGTTGCCCACCAGGCATCACCTGCACGATCTTGAGCTCGTGCTTTTCGGTGCTGGGGGTGTTGCTGGGCTTGGGCATGCTGATGCTCAAGCCCTGCACCGACGCCGTCGTCATCAGGATGAAGACGACCAGCAACACGTAGGCCAGGTCGAGCATCGGCGTGACGTTGATGCTGTCGTAGGGTTTGGTTTCGTCTTGGACTTGCATGGCCTGCCTTCACTGCCTCATTGCGCGCGTTTGGTGGCCAGGCCGATTTCGGTGATGTCCAGGCGCTTGGCGATCTCCAGCACCTGCATGACCTTGTCGTACTGGGCGGCGGCATCGGCCTTGAGCACCACGGGCAGCGCCGGGTTGGCGGCCTTGTGCTGGGCCAGGCTGGCTTGCAGCTCGTCGAGGCTGACCGGGTAGGCGTCCAGGTAGACCTGACCGTCGGCCGTGATGGTGATGCCCTTGGTCTGCGGCTTGGCCAGGTTGTTGGCGGCCTGCGTGAGCGGGCTGTTGACCTTGACGCCCTGCACCGAGGCGGTCGTCATGATGATGAAGACCACCAGCAGCACATAGGCGAGGTCGAGCATGGGCGTGACGTTGATGTCGTCGTACGCCTGCAGCTCACCTTTGACGTCACCGGCCATGTCAGCGGGCTCCGTGGGTTTCGGCCACGCGGGTGACGAACTCGTCGACAAAGATGCCCATGTCCGACGAGATGTTCTTGATGCGGGCGGCCAGGTAGTTGTAGCCGAACAGCGCCGGGATGGCGACCGCCAGGCCCGCCACGGTGGCCAGCAGGGCTGCAGCGATGCCAGGTGCGATGGCGTTGACGTTGACGTCGCCCGCTGCGGCGATGGCCGCGAAGGTGATCATCACGCCCACCACCGTGCCCAGCAGGCCCAGGAAGGGCCCGCCCGAGATGGCGATCGTCAGCAGCACGATCTTGCTGTTGAGGGTGTGGCTTTCGCGGATGAGGTCGGCGTCGACAGCGGCCTTGACGGCATCGATGGAGGCACCGGAGAGCTTGGGTGCACCGGCTTGGCCCACCTCGCGCTTTTTCAGCTCCCGCAAGCCGGCCTGGTACAGGCGTGCGAGCTGGGAGTGCTTCATGCCGGAGGTCTCGACGGCGAGCACGTCTCGGGCGTTGCGGAAGTTCTCGAGGAACTTCAGGTTGTCCTTGTCAGCGCGGCCCACCAGGACGGCCTTGTCGTACATCACCCAGGCGGCGATGACGAACATCACGGCCAGGATGACGATGACGACCCAGGCGTCGACGGTCAGGTTATCGACCAGGATGGCGAAGTGACCGGCCTCGCCGTGGCCTTCACCGGCTTCGGCGGTCTCGGGCGTCTGGGTATTGGCCAGCACCAGCTTGGCGTCGGCGCTTTGTGCGGCGTGGGCGAACTTCAACCAATCGGCGCTGCGCACGGAGGCGGCCACTTCCAGTTGGTCCACCAGGCCGCTCAGGCCCTGGCCCACGGACACCGGGCCTTCGATGGGCGTGACCGAAGCGGGCACGTCGGCCTGTGCGGCTTGCGCGCCATTGATGTAGAGGGTGAGCTTGCCGTTGCCCACGGTGACAGCCAGGTGGGCCCAGGCCGAAGGGGGCAGCTCGCCACCCGAAGCCACGACCGCGTCGAGTTGCGCGAAGGCTTTGCCGCCATCGAGGTTCAAGCTCAGCGCGCCTTGCTTGAACAAGGTGCCGGTGAGCGCCTCGGGCTTGAACCACAGGCTGACGCTGTAGGGGCCGCTGCCTGCGGCCTTGAGCTTGTCGGAAGACCACTGCAGCGGCTGGCCGTCCAGGCGGGCGGCCACGCCGATCAAGCCGTTGACCTCGCGCACCACGGGGCCGGACGATGCGACCTGACCCGATGCGTCGGTGGCGGGCTCGCCTGCTTTGCCAGCGAAGGTGAAGGCAGCGGACATGGCGCCGTCGAACAGCGCGGGGCTGGTGGCCTCGGCCGCGGCGGCTTCGTTGCCAGCGTAGACGTGCACGACGTTCTTGTCGGTGCCCGGCAGGGTGTTGGGCAACTGAACCCAGACCACGGCCAGCTCGTTGGCGCCGTCAAAGCGCTCGACCCAGAACTTCAGGGGCGTTTTGTCGTCGGCGGCGACCACGCGCAGGTCGGCGCCATCGGGCTTGGCGCCCAGGAAGTCGAAGTTGCCCGAGTGCAGGCGCACGGGCACCACCACACCAGACAGGGCTTCTTTGGTTTCAACGCCTGCAGCGGTGGTGTTGAGGACCACCTTGGTGCGCTGCGTGTAGTCGGCGTTCCACCAGGCCTGGGCGGCGCCAGGCATGAGCGCAGCGGCAGCAAGAAGGGACAGAAGGTGTTTGCGCATGGTTGGCGTCATCCAGATCAATTCAATTCAGGGGAGGTGTCACACCGCCGGGTCCGTCGGGATCACGGACAAACCCGGCATGTTTGCGTTTTCACGTGACAGCATCACGACAGATTCGCGTCACTTCTTCTTGTCGTCGCCTTCGCTGTCTTCATCCTTGTCCGAGCCGAAGCCGAGGAAGTCCAGCAGCAATCGACGTTTGGGCGTGGAAGTGCCGCGCGACTCAGCCTGGCTTGGGCCCGCCGCGGTGGCGGACTGCCCCAGGCTGCCGACGTTGGTGGCGGCGTTGCCCACGGTGGGTGGCGGCGCGAGGTTGCCGCCACCGGCGATCTGGATGTCGTTGGCGCCGACGATGGTGGGGGCGTCGAGGGTGATGCTGCCGCCCGCGCGGATGCCCGCTTCACCGGCGTTGATCTCGCCGCGCGGAGCGAAGAGAGAGAGCTTGCTGTCAGGGTCCAGCGCAGCGATGCCGGAGCCAGAGAACGACCCCGTGGTGTCGACCTCCAGTCGATTGCCCACAACGCGGATCACCGGAGCCGGCGCGCCCGTGACCGTCTTCGAACCCTTGCCCGCATCGATGTTGCCGAACGAGGCCCACAACAGAACGTCGCCGTCGTCGACCACGAAGATGCGGGACTGGTTGACCTCGATGCTGTCGCGCACCACGCCCGTGATGTCGCCACCCGAGGTGGTGACGATGCCAAGCTTGGCTGCGGCCTCTGCATCGGCCAGACCGGTCAGGCGCCCCACGTTCATGCCGCCATGCGGCGTGAAGACGTTGATGTCGCTGTTTTGCTGCGTCTTGATGCTGCTGGCGCCCATCAACAGGCTGCTGGTGTCCTGGCTGCCAGGGAAGACGGTGGCCAGGGCGTTGAAGCCGCTTTGGTAAGCGTCCAGCTTGGCCTCAGGGGTTTTTTGTTGCGTGGCCTGTGTGCCGGCCACGGTCAGCTCGCGCTTGAGCACCTGGTTGGTGAACAGCAGTCGGTGCTCGGGGCTCAGTTGCTCAAAGGCCTGCAGGGCTTGGTCGCCGCCCAGGTCCTGGGTGCCGGTTCGCAAACGGAGGTACTCGGACAAGGCCAGCGCGTAGGCACCCCCGCGTCCGTTGGCCATGGCCAGGGCCGTGCTGCGCTGCACCTCGGGCGCCACGGCTTGAGACCACGCCGGGGCCAGCACGCTGCCCAGCAGCGCCGCCTGTTCCCGCTGTGGCAGGGTGGCCAGGGCAGCGATGGCTTGTGCGCTGCTCAGGTTGGGTTTGGCGTCGCGCCCTTGCATGTAGGTGAGCACGGCGGCTTCGAAGGCCTGCGCGCCCACCAGGTCGCGGGCTGCGTTGATCTGCTCGGCAAAGCCCAGGCCCGCGAAACCCTGCGCAGCGGCCGAATCCAGGCCCGGCACCGCCTGACCACCTCGAGCGGCCAGCAACTGGGCATACAGGTCAGCCGGTCGGTCGGCCACGCCCGCGCCACCCAGCAAGTGGAAGAAGCGTTGCTCGGCCACGCCGAAATCGCTGACACCCGGCTGCACACCGGCCATCACCGTGAGGTTGGCGCTGCCATTTGGCAAGGCACCGTTCTCGCGGTTGCCGTTGGTGTCGATGCCGTCTGTGGCCGTGACGTTGACATCGCGGCCAGCCACGAACAAGGCGTCACCGGGGCCGCGAACGCGGGTGGTGCCGATGACGTTCAAATCGCGCCCGGCCTGCACCAGCGAGAGCTCGTTGCCATCTTGCTGTTGCACGAGCAGGCCACGCAGGTTCACGTCTCCACCCGCGATGATGCGGGTGGCGTCGCCGACTTCGGCGCGCAGGGTCACGTCGCCGGTTTCGGCGATCAGGCGGACCGGTTCGCGGCGGCCGCCCTCGAAGCTGCCTGCAGTCAACACGGTACCTTCTGCACGCGCACTGCCCACTGTGGCAATGGCTTCGTTGTTTGCGTTACCCCAGGCAACACCCTCGCCAAAAGGTGACTCAGCCCACACGTTGACAGCTGCCACCTTGAGGTCACCACCTGCCAGCGCATTCAGGCTGGCACCATCGCCTTGCGGAACCTGGTTGAGCACCACAGCGCTCACGTTGCCAGCCGGTGCAGCCAGGGTGCTGACCGCTGGCAAAGCAGAGGCCGTTCGGCGTTCAGTGCTCACCCCGGGCGGCTTTGCGTTGTTGATCGTGAGGTCGCCTGAATAGGAGACGAGGCTCAACGAAGCCCCTCCACCGAGGCCAGCGATGCCGATGGATGCCGTGGCGTCGGTGCCATTGGATGGCCCCCTGCCCTGCAGACCCGCCTCGGTGATGAGGTCAACCAGCACATCTTGCGCAGCCTGCACCTGCAACTGCGTGTTCTCATAGAACAGCGAGGCGGCACCCCGCGAAGCCGTGCCTTCGATGTTGAGCCCGGCATCGACCCGACCGGTGCTGCCACCAACCTTGGCCAGCAGGCCCGCGATGTTGCCGTCGGCGCTGACCTCGACGTCACCACCGCCAAAGCGACGCACCACGCCAGCGTCGTCCTTGTAGCCGCTGGTCGCGGTCACGAAGCCCATGTCCACCACGTCACCACCCGCGCGAGCGGTGATGTCACCGCCGCCGAAGGTGGCCACGCCCATGTCGAACAGGTCGTAACGCGCCCACCAGGACTGGCTCTTGTCGGCATTCACTTCAGACTTGTGGAAGGTCCAGTCACTGACGAAACTGGCCTTGCCGATGCTTTGGGTGCGCAGGTCACCACCGGCTTGCAGGCTCACGCTGCCACCGCCCAGCATGAAGGGCAATTGACGGGTCGTGTTGACGCCGTTGCCACGGGTGATGAGGTTGGCGTGAAGCTTGGTGCTGGTCGCAGACCCTTTGCCGAAGCCTTCGGCGCCAGGCGCCTGTTCGGCACTGGCCAGCAGCCCCGTGGTGTAGACCGTGGCGCGGTCGTTTTCAAGCACCACGTCGCGAGAGGCCACCACGCGCAGGTCACCGGTGGTGCTGCGCACGAAGACCTGCTTGGCCGAGGTGGGCTCGTCTGCCGGGTCACCGATGCGCACATCGGCCGCGGTGCCCGCTGCGGTGGCGGCCACATCGGCGCTGCCCAGGTCGGCGCCGGCCACCAGGGTGATGTCCGAGCCGGCCATCAGGGGCAGGTCAGCGGCGCCCACCTTCATCGCATTCGACAGGGTGGTGTTGGCTGCGGCAGAGGCCTGCGCGGTGCCAGTCAAGGGCACGTTGACGAAACCACCAGACAAGCTGGCCTGGATGTTCAGGTTGCCCCCGCTGACGATGCTCAGGCTCATCGGCGTGAGGGCACTGGGCTTGACGACGAACTGACTGCCGCTGGCTTCCTTGACCAGTTGGGTCAGGTTCCAGTCGTTCGACAAGGTGAGGTCGCCTTCCGACTGCAGCACCTGGGCGGACTGGACCTTGGCCACGGTGCTCGCTCCCAACTTGCCGTTGGCCACCTTGTTGAGCGTGTCCAGGGCCGCTGCCGATTGCTGGAAGGCATCGCTGCGGGCCTTGGCGTCCGTCAGCACCTGGGCCGACAGGTCATCGACCGTGGTGCGCTCTTCGCCCTGCACGATCAGCGTGCCCACGCCAGTCAAGGTGGACTGGATGGCGGCGACGCGGCTGTTGCCCACGCCTTGGTCGCCATCGGCCGCGCCGTCTTCGCGGACACCGGCGCGCAGGGTCAGGCTGCCATCGGCACCTGCCGCGCCGCCCGAGGCGCGCACGTCGGCCTGCTCGTTCAGGCGAAGCGCGCCCGAGCGGCTGGCCAGAGTGATGTCACCACCCGATTTGCCAGCGCCTTTGGCCGACACGTCGAGCGAGGCGCGCGCCTGCCCATCTGGGATGCCGTCCTGGCCGATGTCGAGGTCACCCGCGGCGCTGATGGCGATGCGCCCGCCGGTGCTGCCCGAGGCATCGATCTGCCCCAGGATGTTGACGTTGCCGCCGGAGCTGGCGTCGGCAGCTCGGTCTGCCACCAGGCGCACGTCCTGTGCCACAAGCTTCTTGCCGGCCGACAGGGTGATGGCCTGTCCGTCGCGCTGCTGCAGGTCAAAGGCGCGAGACGCGTTGGCGCGCGCAGCCGTCGCACCTGCCTGCGTGGCGGCGGCTTGGGCCGAAGCGTTCAGTCGGTCCACCAGGCCATCGAGCGAAGGCGCGGTGCGGGCATCGATGCGCAAGGCTCCGCCCCGCTGGTTGGCGTCCGACAGCAGGCGGATGTCACCAGCCACCTTGACCTCGCCCTTGGGCGCGAGCAGGCGGATGTCGCCGGCTTCGGCGCCCGCCAGGCCCGATGGCGCCGAGGCGCTCAGCAGGCTGCCGGCTTGCACGTCGATGCCCCCCTGGGCGGCCTTGGCCTGGATCAGGCCGGCGGCGATGGGAACCTTCACCCCATCGACCTTCCAGCTGCTGCCGTCGGCCAGCGTGCGCGAGCCCGACGAGAAGGTCACGTCGCCCGTGCTGGCTTCCAGCTTGATGGCGCCGGAGGTGACTTCGACCAGACCCTGCTGGCGCAGCGAAGCGCCGGCCAACTCGATCTGGCCACCCGTGCCCACGCTGGCCTTGCTGACCGCGCCGGCGGGAGTTGCCTGCGCGATGGTCAGCGTGCCTTGGCCCGACTTGATCTGCGCCACGGCGCCGTGGCCGGTGGTCACGGACTGCGCACTCAGGTTCACCGCCGCATCGGCCTGCAGGCCGGAGGCGATGGCGCGTGAGGTGGCCCTGACCGTGGTCAGCGTCGTGCCGTCCACGATTTCACTGGTGGCGTCGGCGTAATTGTCCGGGTCGGTCGCCTGCGTCACCGTCGTGGTTTCACGGCGGCTGCTCACCACCACGCTGCCGGCTGCGGCCAGGTTCACCTGACCCGAGCCCTGGGTGGCCACGACGCCGTCATCGAAGTGGATGTGGCCGTCCTGCCCGCCAGCGCCGGTAGCGCTCAGGTTCAGCGTGGCGGTGCCGCCCTGGGCCGAACCCTTCGCACCACTGGTGTTGCGCAGGCTGAGCGAACCAGCGGTCACGCTGTTGGTCGAGCCACTGGCCTGCTTGAGCTCGGGCGTGTCCAGCGTGAGGGATTGCTGCACGGTCAGGTTCTGCCCGCTTTGCAGCTCGACGCCTCGGAAGGCCCTCAGGGTCAGCCGGTCAACCTGAGCGAGCTGGGCCAGCAAGGCGCTGCCCACCTGCAGCGGCGCAGCCTGCCCCGCTGTCGTGCCCACGGCTGCGTCACCCAGCACCACGCGGTCGGCGCCCAGCGTCAGGTTTTTTGCCTGCAGGCTGCTGGCCTTGTCCAAGGTCGTGCTGCGGGTGCCCTCGACCACCACGGTGCCGCCCTTGAGCACCGCGCCCGAGCCGACGCTCACGTCGCCCGTCTTGACCTCGTTTTGCGTGCCGAGCCGGCGGGTTTCAACCTGGGTGTCGCTGCTGACACGCACCAGGGCGCCATCGCCCTGAACCGTGCTGTTTTCGGCCTTGATGGCGGCCGAGCTGACCGCGTTGCCCGAATCGGGGGCGCTCAGCACGGCGCCGGTCTGCACGGCCACCTTTGAGGTGCCGGCCAGGATCACGTCGCCCAGCGTCAGCGGGGTGCCGGCGTCATTGGCCAGGGTCACTTCGCTGGCCTTGACGTCGATCAGCCTGGAGCCGTCCGCGGCTTGCTTGGCGCGCTGGCCACCGACGAGCAGCGAGTCCACACCGGTGCGATTGAGCTGGGCCACGTTCAACAGCAGGGTGTCTTTCGCGGCCACCTGAGCTTCGCTCAAGGCGCCGCCCACCTGGATCTTGCTGGACGAGATGTTGAGCTCGCCGCCGCGCCCGCCAGACAGGCGGCCGAAAGCGAGGTCTCCCTCCAGGTTGATCTTTTGTGCGGCGATGTTGAGGGTGCCCGCGTCCACGGCCCGGCGAGCAGGCGCCACGCCCTGCCGAGCGGCTTTGGCGTTGAGCAGGTCGTCGAAGGTGGTGGTCTTGATCTCGCTGTAGCGCAGGGCCTGCTCGCGGTTGATCACCTCGAAGGTGGCCGGTGCAGAGGACAAGGCGCCGCCCGCGCTCCCCACGGTGGCCCCCACGCGCACGGCGCCGGTGGCCAGGGTCAGGGCGTCGCCGAAGTTCAAAGGCGTGGTGGTGCTGGTGCGGCGCACCAGGTAACCGCCAGCCAGCAGCGCATAACGTGCGGGCAGGATGGTGTAGGTGCCCGCCGGGACGGGGCCGCCTTCACCGAAGGTGATGGTGCGGGTGGCCGAGGTGTCGAGCACGCTGCCCGTCAGGCCCGAGCCGGCCAGCACGCCAGCGTCGATGCCGCCCAGGCCCTTGACACTGGGCACCACGGCGAAGGTGCCGCTTTCGTAGGTGCCATGAAAGATGTCGGACGAGCCGCCCGGGCCCGGCACGAACTCCCAGGCCAGCAGGTTACCGCCGGCCGACAGGTCCACCTTCGCGCCCGATTCAACCGACAGCTCGCCCCCTTCGGCATCAAACGTCACCGTCTTGGCAGGCGGTGCGGTGATGGCCACGCCGTTGAGCTGCCAGTTGGTGCCGGCTTCGGTGGTCGTGCCATAGGGCACCGACAGTCCCGCGCCCGACACCGACAGGTCGGCGTTCCCGGTCAGGGTGATGTCCTGGGACTTGAGCGTGATCTGTCCGAAAGGCGCGCGCACCACGCCGTCCACCGTGATGTGGTCGGCCGCCAGCGTCAGGCTGCCGCCTGCGGACAGGGGTTGCGGTGCCGCGCGGTTGCCGCCAGTGATGGTCAAGTGGTTGCCATCGGTGGCCACGCCGCTGAGCTGCACGGTGAAGTCGGTGGCCGTGGCCACGTTGACCTGGTCGGCGTCCAGCGTGACCTGGGTGGCGCCGGTGTTCAGGCTGCCGGTGTTGCGCGACTGGCTGATGGCGTGAAAGCGGATCTCGTCACGTGCCTGCAGGGTCAACTGGTCGATGCCCTGCGTCACCTGGTGGCCGGACAGGTCCACCACGGCACCACGGAGGGTGACGCTGCCCTGCCCGCCCGTGGCCACGCGTTGCGCGCCGGTGACCTGGTCGGTGTTGGTGCGCGCCAGGCGACCTGCCGCGGCCAGCACGGCCTGGCTGTTTTCTCGTGCAGCCAAGACCGGCGAGTCGAGCGTCATGTCGCCCTGCACCGACAGGTTCACGTTGCCCACGGTGGCAATCTCGTCGTTGGACTTGAGCTTGAGGTGGGCAAAGCCACCCGCCTGGACCATGTCGGCCGAGACCACGACCTTGCCCGTTTGCACGGCCTGAGGCGCCAGCGCCTGCTGAATCTCCAGGGCGGCGATGGGGTTCTTGGTGCTGCCGCCATCGGTGATGCCCACACTGAGCGTGCCACCTTGGGCGCCAGCACCGCCAGCCTTGGCCTGGTAGCTGCCCGCCAACGCAGCGCCCTGGGCGCCCACGTTGATGGCGATGCTGCCGCCATTCGACGCCACGGTGGTGCGCTGAACGCGCACCTGCCCCTGGCTGTTTTGTGTTCGGACATCGATCACGTCCTGCACACCATTGGCCAGCAAGGTGGCCTGCTTGCTCACCTTGCCGTCTGCACCTTGAACGCGCTCGAACACCAAAGCTGTGGTGGCGACCAAGGTGGTGGGCTCCAGGATCTGGATGCTGCCGCCATCCAAGACCGCGCCAAACCTCTGCTGACCCGTGTTGGTGGCAGACAGCACCGTGGTGCCGGAAACGTCCAGCAAGGCGTCGGCGCCGAAACGGTAAGTGCCCTGGTTGCGCAGATCCACATCCGTCAAGCCAGAGCCAACGGTCAACTGCGTGGTGATGCTGCCCCCAGCTGCACGCACGGTGCCGTCCACTTCGAGCTTCTGCCCTCCTGCCAGCGTGACGTTGCCACGAGAACCCGCATCAAGCTGGGAGCCGGTCTTGAGGTGGAGGTGCCCATCCTGGGCATCGGCTTGCCCTGACGAGCGCAAGGCCAAACTGCGCTTGGGCGCCAGGTTGTCCGCCTGCACGCCCATGCTGACGTTGGCCGAAAGCTTGCTGCCAGTCGTGGCGTTCAGCAACCTGGACTTGGCCAGCCACTGCGCCACCTGAGGCTTGATGCGCGCGCTGCCATCCACCGTCAAGCGACGCACGCCGTCGATGTCGAACTGGCTGAAGCCGCCCTGGTTGAAAAAGCCGCTGCCCAGCACGAAGCCGTCGATCGCCGCGCCCTTTTTCAGCGCCGGGGCGTCCGGCCCCACGATGTCGACCTCGCCGACCTTGAGGGTCAGCTTGCCCGTGTTGGCGTCGCCCACGTCGTTGAAGGCCTTGGTGGTGGTGCCGGCCAAGGTGTGGCCTTGCAGGCTGGCACCCAGCTCGACCGCCTTGAAGCCCTGCTCTTTGGCTTCGGTGTTGGCCGTCAGGCTGATGCTGCCGGCGCGGGTGCCGGTGATGCCCCCCGTGGTGGACACCGTGGCGCCGCCCGAGACGTCGATGGCCGTGCCGGCCTGCAGGTCCAGGCCTGCAGCAGAGCTCAGCGTCACCTTGCCGCCCGCCACGGCCGTGCCCGCCAGGCCCCCATCACGCCGCTGGTTGACCACGTCACCGGCAACGTCGATGCGACGCCCTGCCGCCAACGTGATGCCGCCAGCCAAAGGCGCCGTGCCTGCAACAGCAGACTTCGTGGTGACAGACACCGAGGCCCCAGCCCCGCTGATGTCCCCGCCCAGGTAGATGCCCTCCTCACCGGCTGCCGACAGGGTCAGGCTCCCACCCCGCTGCAAGGCGAAGTTGGCCCCGCCTTCGATCTTCAGGCCACCTTGGGTGGACACGGTGATGCCACCCGCACCACTGGCGTTGAACCAGTCAACGGCCACGCTGCTGCGCTCTGGCAAGGCCGCCGTCAGCGGATTTGCCCAGTCCACCGAAGGCGCCGACGCCCCGGGCGCACGCACGGTGAGGCCGCCAACGAGGTTACCCAGCATGCCCAGGCCCAGCTTCATGGTGGCCAGGCTGGCGCGGGCATCGACACCCGTGCGCTGGCGTTCACCCTGGATGACGTTGGCGCGCACCTGGCCGTCCAGCACCATGGTGGGGGCGTGCACCAGGAAGCCACCGCCGCTGCCGCCCTGGGTGTAGCCGGCTTCCACCTTGGTGGGGTTGGCCTGGCCCTGGTAGACGTTGCCATAGCGGGTGGCGTCGGCGTCCTGGTAGCCCGACACGCCCACGATCTGCACATCGGTTCGGGCGTTGTTCAGCGTGTAGGCTTTGCCATCGGCGCCCAACAAGCGGGTGGGGGCCACCACCGCCTCGGTGAAGGTGACCTTGCCGCCCGAGACGTCCACCTGGCTACCGCCTTGCATCAGCACGGCGCCCGTGGAGACGATGTTGACCTGGCCGCCCTGGGCCATGCGCTCGCCAGCCGTGGTCTTGATCGAGTCCTTGTAACCCTGATGGGTGGCAGCTTCGATGACGGCGGGCGCGCTGCGCACGTCGTAGACCACCTTCTTGTTGAGCAGCTCGCCGTCCTTGAGGAAGGGGTTGCTGGCCAGGTCGCCGTTGCGCAGCAGCTCCGTCTGCACAAAGTTGCGGGCCACCGAGACGGTGGTGTCGGTGGTGCCCGAAACGTCGATGCGGGCGCCTTCCTGCATCACGAAGCGTGCGCCGTCCGCGGGCGCGCCGGACACGTAGGTGGGTTCGGCGGCAATGGCCTTGTAGCTCGGCGTGGTTTCCGCACGCACGTTCACGTTGGCGGCCGGCGCCTGGATGGTGGCGCCTTGCGTCACCACCTGGCCTTGCGCGTTGCGCACCTGGCCTTCCATCAAGATGGTCTGGCCCTGCAGTTCCACGCGCGACTGGGTCATCTTGACCGAACCGCCAGCGGCCACGCCGTTGTCGGGCGTGATCTCGATGCGGCTGCCACTGGTGAGCACCAGGTTGCCCGTGGTGCTGGCGCGCACGGTGTCACCACTGGTCACGCCGGAGCGCGCCAGCAGGAAGACAGAGCCGTTTTCCTGCACGCTGGTCGTGGCGCGGATCGTGCCGCCCTGGCGAACGGTGTGGGCCATCAGCGTCGTGTTGCCCCGCTCGGTCAGGATGGTGCCCAGGTTGCTGGCTTCGCCCTCGTTGCTCCCCACCTCGAAAAGAAAGCCGCGCAGCACCGGCTGGCTGGGGTTCACCTCGGAGGCGTAGATGTCCTTTTCCTTGTCCGGCGACTTCATGTAGACGGCGTCGCCAGCCAGCAGGGCGGTCTGCCCCCCCGGGGTGCTGATGGTGCCGGCGTTCTCGACCTTGCGGGCCATCAGGAACACGCTGCCACCCGACGGGGTCGTGATGTTGGCGCCCGGGGCCACCCGCACGTAGTTGGTCGGGTGGTCGAAGGTGACCGGGGTGTCTTCGCCGCTGAGGTCTTCCCAGGCGTAGACCGGGGTGGTGCGGTTGTCGAGGTCGGTCAGGTTCAGGAAGTCCTGGTCGGAGATGTTCAAGGTGCTGGCCACCAGGCCTTGCACGTTGACCTGCGCGCCCTGGCCGAACATCACGCCGTTGGGGTTGATGAGGTAGACGGAGCCGTTGGACTTGAGCGTGCCGTAGACCTCGCTGAGCTTGGTGCTGCCGATGACACGGTGCAAAGACGACGAGCCCGATCCGGGCGTCTCGATCTCGAAGGTGGCGGACGAGCCGATGTCGAAGGACGACCAGCTGTACAAACCGGCCTTGCTGGTCTGCACCAGTTTCATCGACACGCTCTGGAGCTTGCCATCGGCATCGCGGAACTCGACCTTGGGGCCGAGCTTGCTGTTTTGACCCGTGGGTTGGAAGCTGAAGGTCTTGCCACGGATGGTGCGGGTGCCTTGCAGTTCAACGGGCAGCACAAATTTGTCCGGTGCCGCCCACGCGGCTTGCCCCATCAACAGGCAGGTCGCCGCACCCGCCAACGGACGCAAGCTCCAGCGGCGATCACGCCGGATGCCCGCCCAGGCTTTCAGTCGGCGGGTGAACGCTGCACGACGGCCCTCACGCAGAGCGGAGCGACGACGAACGAAGGCGCGAAAAAAAACAACCATGGCGGGCCTCATGCAA
This sequence comes from Burkholderiales bacterium RIFCSPHIGHO2_01_FULL_63_240, assembly GCA_001770725.1. Lineage (GTDB taxonomy): Bacteria > Pseudomonadota > Gammaproteobacteria > Burkholderiales > Burkholderiaceae_C > Aquabacterium. The sequence continues at coordinate 245,985 of MERU01000006.1, read as the reverse complement.
CGGGTTTGATCGGGGGCGATCAGAATTCGTGGATCAGTCGGGCGTGCACACGGGGGTGGCCCTTCTGAGTGGCGGTGGTGGTCTTCAAGGGCCAGGCCACGTCGACGCTGGCGGCCAGGCTCGAGGGCATCCTCAGGCGCAAGCCCAGGCCTGCCCCCGCCACCTGCGTGGGGCTGCCGTCCGATGCGTTCTGCGTGCTGATGCGCCCTGCTTCGGCAAAGCCATAGGCCTGCAACTCGGTGAAGGCGCCGCGCCAGGAGCCATCGCTGCCGCCGCCCCAGTTGGGGCCTGACACTTCAAGGCCCAAGTGCGAGCCCGAATCCCCCAGGATCTCGGCCTCGTAGTAGCCGCGCACGGTGTCAAAGCCCCCGACCGAGAACTGCTCGGCCCCCACCAGGGGCTGGTTGGCGAACTGCGCGCCCAGGCGCCAGCGGGCTGACAGGCCGGCAGGCAAAGGGTGCGTGTGGGTCGCGTCCACGCGGAAAGCGGCGAAGCTGCCGTCGCCCTCTTCGCGCTTGCAGCCGAACTGGTCTTCCTGGCCAAAGCACTCGACGTTGCGGCGTGCCACGCGGCGCTGCGCAAAGGTGCCGCCCGCGGTGAGCGTGGAGACCTGTTCGCCTCGCACCCAGGTGGCGCTGTAGTCCACGACCAGCGGCGCATAACGCAACGGGCTGGACAAGGTGCTGCCGTCTGCGCCCGCGTTGATGCGCTCGCGCGTGTTCTTGTATTCGAGCCCGATCGTGAGCCCATGATAGAAACCCTGGCCCGCCGGCAGGCCCCAGGTGCGCTTGAGCGCCACGTTGAAGCCCTTGCCCACCACGTTGGTGCCGCCCAGCGGCTGCACCGAGCTGTCGGACACCAGCAGCGAGGCCTGCCAGGAGCTGCCTTCGGGCAGCGGGATGAGGTAGTTCAGGCCAAAGGCCTTGCTCTGCTTGGGGTCCTGCGGCGTGACGATGCCGATGAAAGACAGCGTGTGGTCTTCCTGAAAGAGGTTGCCGTAGCGGCCCATGACCTGCAGGCGCAAGGGGTCGGTGAACTGCACCTGGCGGTTGTTGAGCTCGACGGTGAAGCTCAGCGGCAGCTTGTCGGACACCTTGAGCTCGGCCTCGACCGTGCCAGGCACCGGGCCCGGGCTCAAGATGGGCTGCACGCGCCGGTCTTCGGTGCGGTTGAGGTCGGCCAGCTGGGCCTGCGCCACGTTGAAGTTGGGCACCTTGCCTGGCGCCAGCTCGCTCACGCGATCGCGGATGAGACCGGGGTCGTGGTACTTGGCTTCGGTCACCTTCAGGCGGCTGATCTGCCCTTCGAGCACGCGCAGGCGCACGACACCTTGGGACACCTCCTGCTCGGGCAGGTCCACGAACACGGTGACGTAGCCGGCGTCCTGGTAGGTCTTCTCGAGTGCGGCGCGCGCGGCTTCGACATCGGCAAAGGCCTTGCCCAGGCCCAGGTAGGGCGTGATGGCGCGCTCGACCGCTTCGACCGGCAAAACGGTGTTGCCATCGACTTCGAACTCCAGCACGTCAAAGCGCGCGCCTTGGCTCGACTCGGCGGTTTCAGTTGCTGCGGCAACGCCCGTCTGGGCCGAAGGCGATGAGGCGATGACAGCCAGGATCAGGCCGAGGGCCAGGCGGCTTGCGATGGGGACTGCTGGGCGGTGGGGCATGGTGCGCGCGAGTGTGGCGACGCGCCGTGAAAGGGTCGTGGAAACCCATGATCCGAATGGCTCAATGACCCCCACCTGGGTGGTCACGCCGAGATGGCTCCGATGAACGATGGCTTGCGAGCAGGCAAAAAGAAACCCGGCGCTGCGCAAGGCAACGCCGGGTTGAGAGAACGCGAGCCCTTGCGGGGCTCAGGCCCTCAGGCCGATCACTTGACGATGGTCAGCAGGTCAGCGGGGTTCGGGCGGGTGACGCGGCCGCAGAACTTGTTGACCGAGGTTTCGCCAGCGGTGCCAGCGGCCACGAAGGTGAAGGTGGCAGGGCAGTCGGCAGCGGTCGGCAGGGTCATCACGCCAGCCTGGTTGGCAGCGCTCAGGGCGTTCAGGTTGGTGGACTTCTGAGCGGCCTTGGTGAACTCGACCAGGAAGGCGCGGCCAGCGGCGGAGTTGCCGGTCTTGGCGACCTGAACGGTCGACTCGAACACGTAGTCATAGAAACCACGCTTGGCGTTGTCACGCGAGGGGATGGCACCGTCGATGGCAGCGAACTTCCACTTGGCGGTTTCGGCGTTTTCCAGCGACACGTGGCCGATGGCGAAAGCGCCGTTGTCGTTGGCCTTGGCCAGGCAGTCACGCACGTTGCCGGTGGTCGAGCCTTCGTAGACCAGGATCAGGTCGGCGTTGGGCAGGGCGTTGTTGAAGTCGTTGGGGAAGGCCGAGTTGCCAGCGTTGTCAGCCGGAGTCAGGGCGCCACCGTTGGCGCCGTATTCCAGCCAGAAGCGGTTGGCCGAGGTCTGGGTGCCCGAGCCGTTGACGCGGCGGCAGATGTTGACCTGGGTCTTGCCGTTGATGTTGGCGGCGTTGCGGAACAGCGGGGCCCAACCCAGTTCAGGGTTGTAGCTGTTGGACAGCATGGAAGCGATCACGGCCTTCGAAACCACGGGGCGGCCGGTGGTGGCCTGGTCGGTTTGCAGGGCGGTGTACAGCTCGTTGCTGACGGCCAGACCGAAGATGATCTGCAGCACGCCTTGGACCTGTTGGAAGTCGCTGTTCGACACGTCGGGGTTGGCCGAGAAGTCGATCGGGCTCAGCGGGCGGTTGGCCGAGGGGTTGAAGCCGATGGGCGAGACGTCGGAGACGCCGCCGTCAGGGCGCTTTTGAGCGATGGTCGAGCACACCTTGGTGGTGGCGTTGCAGGTGGCAGCGCTGACGTTCAGGAAGGGCAGCTGGCTGTTGGTGGCAACGGGGAACACGCCGTTGCCAGACCCGCCTTGGTCGGACTTCTGGAACAGCACCTTCTTGTTGGCGTAGGCGGCGCCGAAGTCGTTGGTGGCGTTGAGCTCGCAGCTGTAGGCCTTGATGATGTTGCCGTTGACGGTTTCACCCGAGAACAGGGCGGCGTCGTTCAGGTAGATGTCCTGGGTGCCGGACTTGCAGTTCTGGGTGAACAGGCCACCGATGGTGCCCGACAGCGCGGTGGCGCCGGACATGGTGACTTCCAGCAGGCTGCCGTCGGCGCGTGCGGTGTCGATCTGGGCGGGGGTCAGGGCGTGGGCCTGGCCGACGAAAGCAGCCATGGCGGCCAGCGAGAGGAGACGCAGTTTCATGTTGACCTCGAGGGTGTAGGGCAGGAAGAGGAGCGCAGGGGGAGACCCCGGGCGAAGCCCGGAATCCGATTCAGACGGGAGGTGAGGAACAAGGGTGCGGAGCAGGACCCCCGCACCCTTGGACATCACTTGGCAGCGCGACGGCGGGCGGCAGCACCCACCAGGGCCAGACCGGCCAGGGCCAGGGCGTAGCTGCTGGGTTCAGGCACGGGAGCGGCAACGGTGAACACGTAGTTGCCAGCGGCGTTCTTGGCCAGGCCGGCCACAGCGGTCCTGCCGCCTTCACCGATCAACGCGGACTCGGTGGCGTCGCCGAGGGCGCTGGTGCTGCTGCGCACGAAGTCATAGATGCCCACCGAGGTGCCGATGGCGGCGCTGGTGTCGACAAACTTGCCACCGAAGGTGGGGCCCACGACTTCCAGGAAATAAGCGTTGCCGTCGGTGCCCTTCTGAGCCAGCAGCGAGCCGTTGGCCTGACCGCCCAGGGTGACGTTGATGGCCGGCTTCAGGTTGGCGGTGTCCAGGTAGTTGTTCTTGATCTGGTTCAGGGAGTCGACCATGTTGCCGTTGGTCACCGTCGTGGCGTCGCCGCTCACGGTGGTGATCATCGTGCGCTGGGCAGCCGACACACCCGAGTTGTCGCCACCGAAGAAGGCGAAGCGGATGTCGGAAGCGTCACCAGCCAGGGCCAGGAAGCTGTTGAAAGCCGAGTTGGAGCTCAGGTCCAGGCTGAAGGACTTGGCACCGGAGGTGAAGATGCTGCGGAAGTCGGCCAGCATGATGCCGGTGTCGATCAGCACCGAGGCCTGGGCCTGAGCGCTGTAGACGGTCAGGGACATTTCACCGCCTTGGCCGGTGGTAACCAGCGGGTCCAGGACGTTGGCGAAAGCGGTGCCGGAAGCGGCCAGGGCCACAGCGGCCACGATGTGTTGCAGTTTCATTGGAGTCTCTCCGTTCAAGGTTAGGCAGAACTTGTGGGTTTCACTCAGGCCCATGGACAACCGGCTCCCGAGTTGCATGCAGTGTGTTGGGGGCGTGTGACATGCGTGCGATCAACCCAGGTGGTTCCCCGTGAGCCGGGCAGACCATGACGGCTCACAACTGAGCCGAACGGATCACACCGAGGACTCACCCAGGTGGAAGTTCGCCGCCCCCAACGCGTTCATGCTCATGGCCTTGGCCACGGCCTGGGCCCGATTGGCCGCTCCCAGCTTGCGCAGGATCTTCTGAACGTGGTTCTTGACCGTCAGCGCGCTGATGCCCAGCTTCTCGCTGATCTGCTGGTTGCTCAAACCATCGCGGACCCAGACCAGGATTTCGCGTTCGCGCTCGGTGATGGGCGAGGGCCTGAGGGCCACGCCATTGACCGACGACGAGGCCCCGGTGCGGGACTGGCTCATCTGCCGCTCGGTCACGCACACCCGTTGGTAGGCCAGGTGCACGCAGGGCAGGAGCATGTCCAGCGCCTGCCTGGCGTTGTCGTCGGCATCCGGCCCGGGCTGGCCGAACAGGAAAACGCTCTCGACCTCGTCGGGGCGACCAGGTCGGGTGAGCCCGTGAACGATGAAGCGGCCGTAGCCCAGCGCAACGAGTTCGCTGACCAGGGCGTCATGACCCGGCAACTGCCTGATGTCCAGCACCACGGCCTGTCCCCGTCCCCGCTGCCAGCTCGTCAGTGCCGCAGACACCAGCATGCTGTGCCGATCACGCAATGCACGGGTCACGGCATCGGGCATGGGCAAGCTGTTGAAGAGGTCAAACACCAGCTCGCGTTGATCTCGGTCGTAGCTGCCACACAGGCTGAGCTTGTGCGGCAGCCACCGCTGGAAGTCGCCCTGGGTCCAGACGAAGAACTGGTGCCTGCGGCAGACCTGCGGAGCGGCTTCGATGACGCGAAGGAGCACTTCCGACTGATCTGGGGCGATGGTTGTGGTCGTCATGGTGTGTGGGGGTGAACCGCAGCAGTCTAGAGACCGCGCGTGACGGTTTCTTGACGAAACTTCACTCAGCCTCAAGGGCGCAGCGCCTGTGGTTGCCCCAGCACAAACGTCCATTGTTCGTAACGAAGCACGCCCTCGGGTGCGTTCAACGATCGCGCTGTCGACAGGCTGTGCACACCCGTGATGCCATCGCCTTCGCGCACCAGGCCCCATTCGGTGCGGCCGGTCATCGGGTCAGGCCAGATGCGCTTGAGGTGACGCTGCAACTCGCCACTGCGGCGGTCCTCCAGCAGGTCCTCGAGTCGCCGAGGCAGGTGGGACTGCCCCTCGCCCACCGGCACGCTCGCGTAGGCCTCGATGGCCTGGCGGAACTGCTCGCCACGCCAGACCAGCTCAGCCTCGCGCGCACGGCGCGCATCCAGCACCCAGCTCTGGGCCAAGGCCGCCAGCATCAGGCCGGACAGCGCCACCCACCACAGCAGCATCAGGTAGGTGAAGCCGCCCGTCCGGACGCGCACCCGCCGAGGAGCTTGTTGAAACACGTGCACGGCGACGTCCTCCACGCCTCACCAGGCGCTGTAGGGGCGCCCGTCTTGAGCCCGTCCTGCCGCGCCACTCCGCACATCGGCAACCTGCCCCGGCACGGCGCTGTCCGCACGGGCGGGGAGCATCTGCCAGCTGTCGCGGCGGCCAGTGATCGGGTCCTCGGGCACCTGCCTGAGGTAGCCCAACTGCACCATCTCATCGAGCGACTCCGGATAGCGGCCCTTGTCCGCCGCGTACTTGTCAATGGCATCGCGCATGACGTTCAGGGAGGTCTTGAGAGAAGCCTCTCGCGCGTTGTCAACCGTGCGCACGTACCGGGGTGCAACGATGCTGGCGAGCAGCCCGATGATGGCCAGCACCACGATCAGCTCGATCAGGGTGAAGCCGCGTGGGCGGCATGGATGTCGTGCGGGAGGCATGCGCTCGCTCCTCACCACTGCCGGTAGGGTTGGCCGTCCAGGCCCACGCCCGGCGTGCGCGAGGCCACATCGAACACATCCGCCCCGGCAGCAGGCGCATCGGGTGGGCTGGCGTAGCTGCGCGTGGCCCAGGTCTGTGCGGCAGGCAGTTGCGGATCGGCAAAGGGGTCGCGCGGCAATCGGCGAAGGAAGTAGATGCGCTGCCCCGTCGGGCTGCTGGCGTCCGGCACGCCTTGAACAAGCGCCTCCAGGCTGGGCGGGTAGCCTGAGGCGTCGGCCTTTTTCTCGATGCGCCCGGTGTCCCATGCGCGCTTGTGTTCGTCGATGGCCATGCGCAGGGTGCGCAGGGCCTGGCGCAGTTCGGCCTCCTGCCCACGGCGTTTGCTCAGCGCCGCCAGGGGCACGGCCGCGCTGGCCAGGATGCCCACGATCATCACCACCACCACCATCTCGATGAGGGTGAAGCCAGCTGCAGGCGATCGCCGCCGGGCGATGGTGTGGTGGGGCCATCCGCGCATGGGCACCACCTTCAGCGATCGGGCTGCGATCCAGCCAGGCCACCAGCGTCCGACGGGTCGGGGACCGCGCCCGCGCCGGCATCCTGCGACTCTCCCGCGTCGGCCAAAGACGGGTCGCGCACCTTCAGGCGCAAAGGCTGTCCGCCCGAGTCCAGCGTGACCTCGGTGTCGGACGAGCGAACGTCCTTGCGGGCGCGCAGCATGACGGGGGCCGAGCCACGCGGGGGCACGGTCAGCGCGATGCGCCCCGACTCCCCGCCCGGCGCCACGATGCTCAGCACGCTGGCATCCACCAGCACGCTGGTGTTCAGTGGTTGGTCGCCGGGGTTGTGCACCATCACCTGGAAGGAAGCGCCCGACATCACGACCTCGGGGCCGCTGATGCCTTCTTGCGGCCCGCCAGCGGGCGTCGCCGATCGGCTGGAGGCTGTTGACGCGGCAGACAGCGAGTTCGACATGCCACCGCGCGTCTGCATCGTGCTGGCCTTGACCCCGGGCCGAAGGCTCAAGGGCGCCAGGCCTGGTTGCGCCTCGGTGCCCGATGGCAGGAAGCCCGCGGTCGAGGTCGGCTGCATGACATTGCGCACGATGCGCGGCGTGATCAGCAAGATGACCTCGGTCTTGTCGCGCGTGTCGATGTCGGTGCCAAAGAGCTTGCCCAGGCCGGGGATCTGGTGCAGGCCCGGCAGGCCAGTGGAGGTGCGGCTTTCGCTGTCGTTGAGCAGACCGGCAAGGATCTGGGTTTCGCCATCGCGGATGCGCAGCGTGGTCGAGGCCTGGCGCGTGCCGATCTGGTAGGCGATCGAGCCTTGCGGGCCGGTCACCTCGTTGGTCACGCTGCTGACCTCAAGCGCCACCTTGATGGTGACGTCGTTGTCGAGCTGCACCTGGGGTTCGATCTCGAGCTTCAAGCCCACATCGAGGTAGCTGACCGAGGCCGACACGCCCACGTTGGCGGTCGACGTGGTGGTGAACACAGGGCGCTTTTCACCCAGCAGCACCTTGGCCTTTTCGCGGTTGCGTGCGCGGATGGTCGGGTTGGCCAGCAGGTTGCTGCTGCCGCGCGTGCTGCGCAGGTTGGCCACGGCCACGGGGTTGGGCACCAGCCAGCTCAGGCCGCTGGTCGACGACACCGTGGACACCGCACCCGGGACGCCATACGACGCCGAAGCCGGCAGGTCGATGCCCACCTTGTCGAGCACCTTGCTTGAGACCTCCATGACTTCCAGCTCGAGCACCACCTCGGGCTCGGCCACGTCCAGGCCCTGGATGAGGCGCTCGATCAGTCGCACGACCTCGGGCGTGTCGCGCACCACCATCATGTTCAGGCGCTCGTCGATGAAGACGTCTCGCGTCTTGGCCACGGTGCGCACCAGGGCCTGGGCCTGCTTGGGGTCGGTGTTGACCAGGTAGAAGGTGCGCGTGACGGTTTCCAGCACGTCGCGGTTCTTTTGCTGCGTGGCCGGGAAGATCTGCACCGTGTTCTCGTTGAGCAGGCGGTGTCCCAGCTGCTGGGTGTTAAGGATGACGCGCAGCGCTTCTTCCACCGAGATGTTGCGCAGGAAGACGGTGGTCTTGGCGTCGCCTCGCACGTCCTTGTCGAAGACAAAGTTGAGGTTCGCCGCGCGGGCCAGGGCCTCGAACACCGTCTTGATCGGGGTTTCGCGGAATTCGAGCGTCACGGGCTTGACGCCCGTGCCCAGCGAGAGCGTGGCCTGCTGGCGCACCTGTTCCTGTCGGCGGGACTCGATGTCGTTGAGCAGATCGCGGGCCGCGGGGTGGCCGGCGTCTTCGGCCAGCAGCTCGCGCAGGATGGCCTCGGCGCGGTCGAGCCGGCCGCCTTCCACCGCATGGCGGGCCTCGGCCAGGCGCTGCACATGGCGCTGGCGGCGCTGCACTTCGGCCTGCAGGGCCAGGGTTCGCGGGTGTTGCGGGGCCACGGCTTGCAGGCGCGTGAGCAGGCCTTCCAGGGCAGACCGGCTTTCTTCGCTGCGGCCTTGCGGAGCCTGGGCCAGCAACTGGTTCACCGCGCGTTCACGCGCCTGGATCAGGGCCAGGCGCAAGCGGCCGTCCGACGGGTCCTGCTGGCTGGCTTGTTCGAGCCGCTGCACCGCGGCCTCGTGCTGACCGAAACGGGCCATTTCGTCGGCCTCGATCAAGGACTGCGGGCCGGCACAACTGGCGAGCAGCGTCGCAGCCAACAGCATCAGGGGTATCGATTCACGCATGTTCATTTCATGGCCACCGTCTGGCTCTGCTGAAGCGGCAGGTAGGTCAGCCGCACGAGCCGCTCCTGGATCTGGTCGACTCGCCACTGGCCTTCGATCACATCGCCTTCGCGCACCACCCAGGTCGAGACCGACCCGCTGATGACCGCGCGGCGCAGTGGCTTCGAGCCGGGGCTGGCTTCGTCGTCGAAGCGGCCAACCCACTGGTGCGGGAAAGGCGGGGCAACGGGTGTGGCATCGGCCACACGGTCTTGCTTGGGTGGTGCGGGAGGCGGCGGGGGCACGACAGCACCCCAGGCCGAGGGCGCGGCGGCGGTCATGGTGCGAGCCGGCGGCAAGGCATCGGCTTGCTGGCGCCGCTCCTGCCAGGCTTGCACGCTGTGGGCGAGCCAGGCGCCTGCGGCATCTGGCGCGACTGCGTTGTTTGTGGCGGGCGCTGCTGCCCTGGCGGGGCGGTCCGCGGTGGGTGCGGGGCGATCGGCGTGCTGCGGCCTGGCCGACGCACGACGATCGGCCACCAGGTCGGTGCCATCGTCTTCGCCTTGCTGCAACCAGAACGTGGCGCCCAGCGCCAAGGCCAGCGCGATCAGGAGCGGGCTTTTCATGGCAACTCCTGCTTCGGCTTCGGCTGGCGCCACCACAGCGAGACGCTCACCTGGGCCTGCACCTGGTCGGACGTCAGGTCGTTGCGCTGGATGTCGATCGTGTCCACGCTCAGCGCCGGCTCGCGCTGCAACCGGTCGAGCCAGGTGCGCAAGGCGGGGTAAGGTGCCTGCACCGGCATCGTCATGCGTTGCCGCCAAAGGCCCGGGCCCCACTTCACGGCTTCCCCTTGCCATTGCACGGCCTGCAGGGGCACGCCCACCTGCGCCGCCGAAGCCAGCACACGGCCTTGCAGGACCAGTCGTTGCCCTTCGTCCGGCAGGCCCGCCCACAAGCGCGACCAGGCTTGCATGGGTGCCTCCTGACGCGAGGTGGCTTCACCCCTGCTGGCTCCATTCGCCCCATTCGCGCGCTCGAGGAGCCCGCGGCGAAGCCGGCGGGCGTCGGACTCGGCCTGAGCCACATCCGCGCGGCGCTGGGGCAGCTCTAACTGGATGAACCCGGCGCAGGCCAGCAGCAGGCCCGCACCGAGCAGGCCGGGCCAGCCCAGCTGGCGCAACCAGGCAGGCCAGCGCAGTCCCGACACGCGTTGTGCGCTCATGGCTGCCCTCCGGCCGCGCTCACATCGATGCGCCATGCCAAGGTGCCGCGCTCGCTGGACACGGCTTGCGCCAACGCATCGCGGCGCAGCAGCTGGGCATCGGCCCCCAGGTCCTGCAACCAGGCCAGGGCGGTGGCGTCATCGGCCACCGCTGCCTGCAGCCGCCAGCTCAGCGGTTGCGCAGCCCGCGTGCCCCAGCTGCCCAGGTCAAGCTGGAAACGCATCAGCGCGATGCCGCGTTGGTGCGCCGAGGCGTCGGCCTGATCGAGCACCTGGGCCCAGGGGTGCCCGAGCCAGGCCGCCAGCTGGGCGGCCGAGCGCCAGCCTTCGTCTTGCAGAGAAGGCGCCGCTTCATTGGCTGACGATGCCCCGGCATCGGCCGCAGCCGCGACAAAAGCCCCCGAGGCCCCCGAAGCGCCCGTTGCGGGCAACGCTGGCGCCCCGCTGCTCTGCGCATGTCGCTGCAGGCGCTCGAGTTCGGCATGCGCCGCCTGCCCCGCCGCATCGACCTGCCGGGCCAGCTCCAAGGCGTGCACCACCGCGATGGCGCCCAAGGCCAGCAAGGCCCAGGACCAGAACGAGATGCGCACGCGCGGGCCAACGAAGTTCAGGGACTCGGCCCAGCCAAGGCCATTGCCTGCGCTGCCCTGCACGGTTTGTGCAAAGCGCATCCACCCGCCGAAAGACAACCGTGGGTTCATGCCGCACCTTCCTGCGTCGCGATGTCGGAGCCGACATCGACGAGCGAAACCAGGTCGCCCGAAGACACCGCCAACACCGCGGCCCCGGGCGCATCGGTGGCTCCATCGCCCCACGCGTCAGCCAGATCGGCTTCATCGGCCTGGTCAGGCGCCAGGAACACCAGCGCTTGCAACACCCATTGACCTGCGTGCAGGGCCACCAGGGCCCGGGTCTGCCAGTCGCCTTCTCGCCAGGCCCAGCGGCGCAGCGTGCCCTCGGGCAGGCCGGCCGGAGACGGCAACTCGCGCCAGGCCTGCTGCAAGGCCTCGGCCCACCAGGGGCGCAACGCCAACAGCCTCAAACCATGCTGTCGGGCGACCTGCTGCAGCCCCTCTACGAGCGGCCGGGGCAGCGCACAGGCCAGCGCGACAGGCGCCCGACCGCCGTCCAGGCTCGTCTGCACACACCAATCGGCATCGAGGCCTTCGGCCGACTGATCCAGGTAGTGCGTCCAACGTGCACAGGCCTGCTCACGCAAGGCCTGCGCGTTCGCACCCGGCCCGGCCTCGCACACGGCCATCAGCATGAAGTGAGACGACAAGGCGATGTCCACCGACGCGCCTTCGTGGCGAGCAGCCCATTCGGCAAAGGCCTGCGTGGCGGCTTCGATCACCCGGGCCTGTCCAGGGGCATGGGGCAGCGCGGCCAGCATCAGGTGATGCGGGCGGCGCCAGGTCCGCAGGCGCGTGCGCCAGCGGGCCACCCGTTGACCCAGCGCCGCAGGGTTCGGTGCCACGCTCGGTTCCTCCAAAGCGGGAAAGTCGGTGCGGGCGTTCATTCGACCAAGGTCACGCGGTTGAGTTCATCGATGGTGGACTCGCCGCGCAACACCGCCGCCAGGGCGGCCTCGCGCAACAGCCGCGTGCCACTGGCGCGCGCGTGCGCCTTGACCTGCGTGAGCGGCGCGCGCGCCACGATGAGGTCGCGCAACGTGTCGTCCATCAGCAGGATCTCGGCGATGGCCTGGCGCCCCCGGTAGCCGGTGCCACGGCAATGCGGGCACCCCACCGCTTGCATGAAGCGGCCCTTGGCATCCAGCGGCAATTGCGCTGCGTGCAGGTCACTGGCCAAAGGCTGACAAGGCAGGGTGCAATGCACGCACAGCTTGCGCATCAGGCGCTGCGCCACCACCCCATTGAGCGCCGAGACCATGTTGTAGAGGTCCACCCCCATGTGCATGAAGCGGCCCACCACGTCGAACACGTTGTTGGCGTGGATGGTGGACAGCACCAGGTGACCGGTGAGCGCCGCCTGCGAGGCGATCTGAGCCGTCTCCGCGTCGCGGATCTCGCCGACCATGACGCGGTCGGGGTCGTGGCGCAGGATGCTGCGCAGGCCACGCGCGAAGGTCAGGCCCTTTTTTTCGTTGACGGGGATCTGCACCACCCCGCCCAACTGGTACTCGACCGGATCCTCGATGGTGATGATCTTGTCGGCGCCGTCGTTGATCTCCTGCACGATGGCGTACAGCGTGGTCGTCTTGCCGCTGCCCGTGGGGCCGGTGACCAGCAACATGCCGTAGGGCTTGCGCGCCAGGCGCCGCACCACGGACGCGTCATCGGCTTCGAAACCCAGGCCTTCGAGGCTGAGCGCCTGCTGCTCGGCGGCCAGGCGCGAGCGGTCGAGGATGCGCAGCACCGCGTCTTCGCCGAAGCTGCTGGGCATGATGGAGACGCGAAAGTCCACCTCGCGCACGCCCGCCTCGCCCGCGCTGGCCGACTGCTGAACCCGCAGCTTGAAGCGGCCGTCCTGAGGCAGGCGGCGCTCGCCGATGTCGAGCTCGGCCATCACCTTCAGGCGCGAGACCAGTTGCTCGGCCACCTCGCGCGAGCCGATGTCGCCCACGTGCACCATCACGCCGTCGAGCCGATGGCGGATGACCATGCCTTGCGAGGTGGACTCCAGGTGCAGGTCGCTGGCCTGGGCCTTGAGCGCGTCGAACAGCGTGGCGTCCAGCAGGCGCACCACCGGGCTGCTTTCGCGCGAGATGGTGTCCACCGACAGGGCCTGGCCTGTGCTCCCTGGCCCGGCCTCCGCCGCCGACGCGATGGGCAACAACGTGCCACGCGCCTCAAAGGCCTGCTCACCGCGCGCCAGCCACAACGCCAGCGTGTCTTCGTCGACTTCGCGCCAGCGCACCGGCGCGGCCACCGCGCGGCTCACGGCCTCGCGCAGCATGGCGTCTGCGGCATCCCGCGCCAGGCCCCAGGCCACGCCTGCCTCGTCGCGCACCACCACCACCTTCAGGCGCATGGCGCGGTTGAGCGGCCAGGCCTGCCAGTCGGGTTGCCAGGCCAGCATGGCGTCGGCCGAGGTGGCGCCCGTCACCGGTTGGAGTCGGGCGTTCACTGGATTTGCTCCGCCACTTGGAAGATGGGCAGGTACATCAGCACCACGATGCCGCCGATCAGCACGCCCATGATCAGCATCAGCGCCGGGCTGATGACCTTGCCCACCCACTCGGTGAACCGCGCCAGCTCTTCGTCGTAGAAGGTGGCGGCTCGCTCGAGCATGGGGCCGAGCTCACCGGTCTGCTCGCCCACGCGGATCATGCGCAGCGACACGGGTGTGCACAGGCCATGGGCCTGCAGCGCGTCCGACAGGCGTGTGCCTTCCTGCACTTTGCGCCTCGCGGCCATCAGCGAAGGCCGCAACGAGGGCCCCACCAGCTCCAGCGTGGCCTCCAGCGCCGGCACCACGGCCACACCGGCCTGCAGCAGCAGCCCCAGCGTGCGGTACAGCGAGGCCAGCTCGATCAAACGCAGGCGCGGCCCGATGACCGGCGTGCGCCAGAGCTGATCGGCCGCCGCGGCACGCACGGTGGGCGAGCGCCAAGCCGCCAGAGCCGCGAACACCAGGCCCACCAGCCCTGCGACGAACCACCACGGGTACGCTCCCACCGCCGTGCCCAGCTTGAGCAGCAGGCCCGACAGCACCGGCAACTCGCCCCCCATGCCTTCGTAGATCTCGGCAAAGCGCGGCACCACGAACACGGTCAGGAAGGCCATCACCAGCAAGCTGGCCGAGATCAGGATGACCGGGTAGATGGCCGCGCTCACCAGCTTGTCACGCAAGCCCGTCACCCAGGCCAGGTAGGCCGCGTGCTGGCGCAGCGCCTGCGGTGTCTGGCCGGTGCGCTGGCTGGCTTCGATGGAGGCGATCAGCAGCGTGCTGAAGGCCTCGGGCTGCTCGCGCATGGCCTGGGCCAAGGGGCGCCCCTCGGACAGCGCCATGTTCAGCCGTGACAGCACCCTGGCCACATCGGGCGAGGACTCCTTCTCGCGCAGTGTGGCAATGGCTTCGAACAGGGGAATGCCTGCGTCCAGCAGCACGGCCAGCTCCTGGCAGAACAAGCGCCGCGGGAAGGCCGCCTGGCGCCGAGCCAGGGGCTGCTGCCACCAGGGCTGCTGTGGCATGGTGCGCTGCGCGGGCACCGGTTGGATGGGGCGGTTCATGGGCAGGGCCGTGCTCACCAGTTGGTGAGGTCCTGGTCTTCGCCGCCGCCGCCTTCGCGGCCGTCCTTGCCCAGCGAGAACAGGTCGTACTCGCCATGCTCGCCTGGCGCACGGTACTGGTAGTCGCGACCCCAAGGGTCCTTGGGCGGCGCCTTGCGCAGGTAGGGGCCCCACCAGCGCGTCTCGCCACTGGGCTGTACCCACAGCGCGCCCAGGCCTTGTTCAGTGCTCGGGTAGCGGCCGGTGTCCAGTCGGTACTGGTCCAAGGCCTTGCCCAAAGCGTCGATCTGCGCCGTGGCCGTCTTGCTCTCGGACTTGCCGATCTGCTTGAAGAACTGCGGCCCCACATAGCCCGCCAGCAGGCCGATGATGACCAGCACCACCAGCAGCTCGAGCAACGTGAAGCCCGCATGGCGACCTGCACAACGCCCCGCATGGGCCACGCGTGCAACCGAACCCGTCGCCGACCGATCGGCAACCGAAACAACAGGGACGAGTTCAGCCTGCACCCCACAGCGGGGCGCCTGACGCGTGATCATTTGGGGCAATCCTTCCTGCGCTGGACCTTGGCCTGGAGTGGGCCCGGTCAACGCGACAGGCGTGATCCTATTGGCCCATCCCTGACAGCTTTGTGACAGCCACCGCGACCATGCCCCCTTCATGCGAGGGACACACGTCACACGTAGCCTTTGAAGCAAGCTGTGGCCAGGTGCCCGGCCTGCCCAACACCCCAAGGAGTTCCCCAAGATGTTCGTCCGCACCTTGAGCGCCTTCGCGCTGGCCACCATCACCGTCGTGTACCTGAGCGCCCACACACCCGCCATGGCCACCGAATCGGCTCGCCACGGCGCCCACCAACCTGAAGCCGCCAAACCCCTGCTCATCGCCCACCGCGGCGCCTCTGGCTACGTGCCCGAGCACACCCTGGCCGCCTACTGGCTGGCCATCGAGCAGGGCGCCGACTACGTCGAGCCCGACCTGGTGAGCACGAAGGACGGCGTGCTGGTCGCCCGCCACGAAAACGCCATCGCCATCGTTGACGCCAATGGCAACGTCCGCGAGGCCACCACCGACGTGGCCGAGCGCCCTGAATTCGCCAACCGCAAGGCCACCAAGCTGATCGACGGCGTGAACATCACCGGCTGGTTCACCGAGGACTTCACCTTGGCCGAACTCAAGACGCTGCGCGCCCGCGAGCGCCTGCCCCAGCTGCGCACAGCCAACACCCGCTTTGACGACATGCTCGAGGTGCCCACCTTCGAAGAGGTGCTGCAACTGGTCGCCCAGGCCAACGAGCGCCGCCAGCAAAAGGCCCTGGCCACGGGTGGCTGGAAGGCCGCCCTGAAGGTCAAGCCCATCGGCGTCTACCCCGAGACCAAGCACCCCACCTACTTCGACGGCATCGGCCTGTCGCTGGAAGAGCCGCTGGTGCGCACCCTGCACAAGCACGGCTACCGCTTCAAGACCTCGCCGGTGTTCATCCAGTCCTTCGAGGTCAGCAACCTCAAGGACCTGGCCAAGATGACCCGCGTGCCCCTGGTGCAGTTGCTCAACGGCTCTGGCAAACCCTACGACTTCGTCGTCAAGGAAGACGCCCGCACCTACGCCGACCTGGCCAAGCCTGAGGGCCTCAAGGAAATCGCCCGCTACGCCAGCGGCATCGGCGCCAACACCAACCTGATGATCCCATTGGTCGGCGGTCGCCTGGGCACACCGACCTCGCTGGTGCAAGACGCCCACGCCGCCGGCCTGATCGTGCACGGCTGGACCTTCCGCGCCGAAAACAACTTCCTGCCCAACGAGTTCGACAGCAGCGCCAACCCGGCCGAGCTGGGCGACCTGGCCGGCCAGATCAAGGCCTTCCTGGCCCTGGGCATGGACGGCTTCTTCACCGACCACCCCTTCCTGGGCAAGCAGGCGCGTGACGCCTTCGTGGCCGGGGAGTGAGCTTGACCGGGGCCCAGGCCCCGGGTCCAATCGGGGCATGCCCGCCCCCACCCACCTGCTCTACCTGCACGGCTTTCGCTCCTCACCCCGGTCCTTCAAGGCGCAGCGCCTGGCCAGCGTGGTCAGGACGCTGCAGGACCAAGGCCTGCCGCTGGTCTGGTGCTGCCCGCAGCTGCCGCCTTCGCCACAGCAGGCCATGGCCGAGTTGCGCGAGCTGGTGCGGCACTGGCCGACCGAATCGACGGTCGTCATCGGCTCGTCCTTGGGCGGCTTCTACGCCACGGTGCTGGCCAAGGAACTTGGCTGCCGCTTCGCGGTCATCAACCCAGCGGTGCAGCCCGCACGCGACCTGGCCCGCCACATCGGCGAGCAGACATCCTTCCACGATCCGCAAGACAAGTTCTTCTTCCGCGAAGACTTCATCGACCAGTTCCGCTCGCTCGACCCCTATCCCATCGATCACCCCGAGCGCGGCTGGGCGCTGATCGCCGAGGGCGACGAGGTGCTGGACTGGCGCGAAATGGTCAGCCACTACCAGGGCGCGCGCATCCACCTGCTCGATGGCAGCGACCACGCCGTCAGCGATTTCGACGAGCACCTGCCCAAACTGCTCGACTGGCTCCGCCTGCCCTCGCCCACCTCCTGAGCGGCCCGAGCGACGCCAGGGTCACAAGGTGGGACAATCGCGGTCCGAAGACCGCTGAGATCCCGATTCCATGTACGCCCTGTTCGACGACGCCGGCAAGTTCCTGGCAGGCCGCGTGATGTCCGAAGCCGACGCCTCGATGCAGATCGAGCTCGACTCCGGCAAACGCGTGAAGGCCAAGGCCGCCAACGTGCTGCTGAAATTCGCCAAGCCGGCCCCGGCCGAGCTGCTGGCCCAGGCCGCCGTCCAGTCGAGCGACATCGACCTCGACCTGATCTGGGAAGTCGCCCCGGCCGAGGACTTCGGCTTCGACGACCTGGCGCGCGAGTACTTCAGCGAATCGGCCGACGCCGTGCAGCAGGCCGCCATGCTGATGCGCCTGTTCGACGCCCCGCACTACTTCCACCGCCGTGGCAAGGGCCGCTTCAAGAAAGCGCCCGAGGACATCCTCAAGCAGGCGCTGGCCGCCATCGAGCGCAAGAAGCAGCAGGCCCTGCAGATCGAGCAGTGGGCCCAGGAGCTGGCCACCGGCAACTGCCCGGCCCCGATCAAGGAAGAGCTCTACAAGATCCTCTTCAAGCCCGACAAGAACGGCCCCGCCTACAAGGCCGTGGTCGAAGCCGCCAAGGCCACGCAGCGTGCACCGCTTGACCTGCTGAAAGACGCGGGCGCCATCGACAGCCCCTACCAGTTCCACTACAAGCGCTTCCTGTTCGAGCACTTCCCCAAGGGCACGGGCTTCCCGGCCCTGGAAGCGCCCCCCGTCAAGGACGAGCTGCCACTGGCTTCGGTCAAAGCCTTCTCCATCGACGACTCGATGACCACCGAGATCGACGATGCGCTGTCGGTGCAGGGCCTGGGCACGGGCAGCGTCACCTACGGCGTTCACATCGCCGCTCCGGGCCTGGCCATCGCCCCCGGCGCGCCGGTCGACCAGCTTGGCCGCGCGCGCATGTCCACCGTCTACATGCCAGGCCACAAGATCACCATGCTGCCCGACAGCGTGGTGCAGGCCTACACGCTGATCGAAGGGCGCGACTGCCCGGCCGTGTCGCTGTACGTCACCTTCGACGAAGCCACGCTGGCCGTCACCGGCAGCGAGACGAAGCTTGAGCGCGTGCCCATCGCCGCCAACCTGCGCCACGACCAGCTCGACGGCGTCATCACCGACGCCACGCTGAGCGGCGAGGCCCCGGCCGACTACGCCTTCGCGCCCGAGCTGGCCTTCGCCTTCCGCCTGGCCAGGCACCTCAAGGCCCAGCGCGAAGTCGTGCGCGGCAAGCCCGAGACCTTCAATCGCCCGGACTACAGCTTCAAGCTCATTGGCACCAACGGCGTCAACACCATGAGCGACGGCATCGAGCCGCAGGGCGACGAGCAGGTGCACATCGGCACCCGCGCACGCGGCTCCGCGCTCGATTTGATCGTGGCCGAAGCCATGATCCTGGCCAACAGCACCTGGGGCGGCTGGCTGGCCGAGCTGGGCGTGCCCGGCATCTACCGCAGCCAGGCGAGCCTGGCGCCCGGCATCAAGGTGCGCATGGGCACCAAGGCCCTGCCGCACGCCGGCATGGGCGTGGCGCAGTACACCTGGGCCACCTCGCCGCTGCGCCGTTATGTGGACCTGGTCAACCAGTGGCAGATCATCGCCTGCGCCAAGAACGGCCGCACCGCCGCGCTGGTCGCGCCCTTCAAGCCCAAGGACGCCGAGCTGTTCGCCATCATCTCGAACTTCGACGGAGCCTACAGCGCCTACAACGGCTTCCAGTCGAGCATGGAGCGCTACTGGACGATCAAGCACCTCGGCCAGGCCGGCATCACCGAGCTGGATGCCGCCGTCATGGTCAACGGCCTGGTGCGCGCCGACACGCTGCCCCTGGTCTTCAAGGCCATCGGCGCCGACAACCTGCCGCGCCACGCCAAGGTGCGCGTGCGCATCACCGGCGTCGACCTGCTGACCCTGGACGTGCACGCCAGCGTCATCGCCCGCCTGGACGAGGCCGACGCCGGCCAGGCACCCCAGGGTGATGCCGGAGAGGAAGACGACGCCGAGGTGCTGGACAATGCGGGACCGCTGACGCTGGCCATCGACCTGACCGATGCGGAACCGGGCGAGGCCGCGAACGCACCACAGGCAGGTACAGGGGGTGCGGCGGCCTGACCCGGCCCGACGCCCACCGCCCAACCGGGCAGAGACGCACCAAGACGCCCCCACGCCGTGATGCCCAGCCGCTTGATCGCCCCCTGGAAGTACCTGAAGTCCCTCAGCCTGCTGCAGGTGTGCCTCGGTGTGTCCGTGGCGGTGCACGCGGCCCTGTTCGGTTTCCGCTTCATCGACCCCGAGGGCTTCAACCGCACCTTCCAGGACACCCCGCTGGAGGTGATCCTGGTCAACGCCGGCAGCGAGGCCAAGCCTGACAAGGCCCAGGCGCTGGCCCAGCAGAACCTGGCCGGCGGCGGCGAAGCCACCGACAACCGTCGCGCCACCTCGCCCCTGCCGCCTTCGCCCACCAACGAGGTCGGCGACTCGCTGGAGCAGACCGCGCGCATGATCGACCAGATGCAGCGCGAGCAGCAGCAACTGCTGGCCCAGATGCGCGACGAACTCGCCGCCCTGCCCCCGCCCCAGCCGCGCAACCCCTCGCAAACCGAGATGGCGCGCGCCGAGGAAGAAAAGCGCCGCCAGCTCACCAAGCTGCTGGCCGAGCTTGAAAAGCGCATCCAGGAAGAAAACGCCCGCCCCAAGAAGCGCTACCTCAGCCCCGCCACCCTCCGCTCGGCCGACGCGCTGTACTACAGCGCCTTTCGCACCCGGGTCGAACGCGCGGGCACCGAGCAGTTCCCCACCAACAATGGTCAAAAGCTCTATGGCGAGCTGATCATGGAGGTGTGGATCAACCGCGCCGGCAAGGTGGTCGATGCCATCGTGGTGCAAAGCTCCGGCAAGCCCCTGCTCGACAAGCGAGCGCGCGCCATCGTGCTGCGCATGGGCCAGTTCGAGCCCGTGCCGCCCGAGGTCAGCGCCGGCCACGACCTGATCCTCATCACCTCGCGCTTTCGCTTCACGCGGGAAGCCGGCTTCGAAGCCACCACCCAGGCCGCGAACCCCAACGCCTCCCCCCCCACCGCTCAACCCTGACGCCCGCATGACCGCCCCCGACCGCTACGCCGTCGCCGGCAACCCCGTGGCCCACAGCCGCTCGCCGCACATCCACAGCCTCTTCGCACAGCAGACCGGCCAGGCCATCGACTACGGTCGCCTGCTCTGCCCGCTCGATGGCTTCGCGCCCGAGGTGAAGGCGTTCGCCGCGTCCGGTGCCAAGGGCTGCAACGTCACCGTGCCCTTCAAGTTCGAGGCCTTCGAGCTGGCTGCACGCCGCAGCCCGCGCGCCGAGCTGGCCCAGGCGGCCAACACGCTGCGTTTCGACACCGGAGAGCAAGGCGGCTGGCTGGCGGACAACACCGATGGCGTGGGCCTGGTGCGGGACATCACCGTCAACGCCGGCGTGCCGCTGGCGGGCCGCCGCGTGCTGCTGCTGGGCGCGGGCGGCGCCTCCGCTGGCGTGCTGGGCCCGCTGATCGAAGCCCGTCCTGCCGAGATCGTCATGGCCAATCGCACGGTTGAAAAGGCCGAGGCCATCGTGGCTCGCCATGCCGACTGGGCTGCGCAGCATGGTGTCCAGCTCAGCGCCCGTGGCCTGACCGACACCGGCTCCGCCTTCGACGTGTTCATCAACGGCACGGCCGCCAGCCTGGCCGGCAGCGGTGTGCCGGTTGGCCCCGAGGTGCTCAAGGCCGGCAGCCTGGCGCTCGACATGATGTACGGCCCCGCTGCCCAGGCCTTCCTGGACTGGGCCCGCTCGCACGGCGCCGTGGCCCGCGACGGCCTGGGCATGCTGGTCGAGCAGGCCGCAGAAAGCTTCGCGCTGTGGCGCGGCGTGCGCCCCGACACCACGCCCGTGCTGGCCGAGATGCGCGCGCTGGTCGACGCCGCCTCCAAGGCATCGGCGGGCTGATCCGCCTCGCCCACGCTCTCACCTGTTCCAACCCTGGGAAACCCAAGATGCGCGCAGTCTGGCGGATCACCGTGCTGCTGGTGCTCAGCGGCCTGAGCTTGCAGATCTTCTTCGCAGCGCGCATCGCGCTGATGAACGTGCTGGACCCGCAGTCCACCACCTTCCAGCGCAGCGAGTTCGCCCGCATCCTGCGCGCCGAGGGCCGCGTGGCCTGGGCGCAGGAATGGGTCGACGGCTCGCGCATTTCAGACCACTTGCGCCGCGCGGTGATCGCCTCCGAAGACGCCAACTTCGCGGACCACAACGGCGTCGAGTGGGACGCGCTGGAGAATGCCTGGCGCAAGAACAACGCAGCGCAGGCTCGCGCAGACAAAAAACGCGCCGACGCGCTGGCCCGACACCAGCGCGCGGTGGAGCGCGCCCGCAAACGCGGCCGCCCGGAGCCGGCGGCACCGGATGTCAACCAGGTCACGGCCAAGGTCATCGGTGGCTCGACGATCACGCAACAGCTGGCCAAGAACCTGTTCCTGAGCAGCGAGCGCAACTTCCTGCGCAAGGGCCAGGAGTTCGCCATCACCTTCATGCTCGAGGGCCTGCTGAGCAAGCAGCGCATCCTCGACATCTACCTCAACAACGTGGAATGGGGCGAAGGGGTGTTCGGTGCGCAGGCCGCATCGCGCCACTACTTCGGTGTCGACGCCGCCCGGCTGGCCCCACTCCAGGCCGCGCGCCTGGCGGTGATGCTGCCCGCACCGAAGCGCTTCGAGAAAACGCCTCGCTCGCCTTACGTGAGCGGGCGCGCAGGGACGATCGCGGCTCGCATGGGGGCTGTGGAGCTGCCTTGAGACGGGATCAGGGTTTGCCGTCCTGAGCACCCGGCGCATCCGCCGTCGCTTCGGTGACGAACGCGATCCGCGTCAGCCCTGCTTTTTGCAGGATGCCGATCAACTGGGCCACCCGCTCGTAGGGCACGACGCGGTCGGCACGCAGCTGCACCTCGGTGTCCGGCTTGGACTTCGCCTGCGCTTCGACCTGGGCCTGCAGCGCCGCGGCGTCCACCGCCTGCTCGTCGAGGTGCGTGCGCCCATCGGCCGTCAGCGCGATGGTGATCACGGCAGGCGGCAGCGGCGGGGGCGCCTGGGTCTCGGCGCGCGGCAGGTCGAGCTTGAGGCGCGAGGTCATCATCGGCGCCGTGATCATGAAGATGATCAGCAGCACCAGCATGACGTCGATGAGCGGCGTCATGTTGATGTCGCTCATGGGCTCGCTGCCCTTGGGACGCTCGAGTCGGCCGAACGCCATCGTCGCCGCCTCAGGCCTCGTCGCGGTCACGCGATGGCGTGCCCAGCAGCGCCTCGCGCAGGTCGTGCGCGAAACCTTCGAGGTCGGCTTCGCACGCCGACACCAGCTTGCCGAAGACGTTGTAGGCCAGCACCGCCGGGATGGCCACGGCCAGGCCGGCCGCCGTCATGATCAAGGCCTCGCCCACCGGGCCGGCCACCTTGTCGATGCTGACCGAGCCTTCGTTGGCGATGCCCATCATCGCGTGGTAGATGCCCCAGACGGTGCCGAACAGGCCCACAAAAGGCGAGACCGATCCGACGGAGGCCAGCAACACCTGGCCGGCCTTGAGCCGCTGCATGACGTCGTGCAGGCTGTCGCGCAGGCGCCGCGTGAGCTGGGCCTCGGGCAAGGCGCGTGCTTCCATGGTGTCGGCGGCAACGGGTTCGGCCGCGGCTTCGACCAGGGGCAGCAGCACCTGCTCTCGGTCCAGGTCCTTGAGCGCCAGGCGAGCCGAAGGCAGGTCGGCCGCGCGCCAGAAGGCTTGCGCTCCGAGCACCAGGTCACGGCGTGCGCGCGTGAGCATCCAGCCCTTCCAGAAGATGACCACCCAGGCGCTGATCGACATGATCAGCAGCATGACGGCCACGGCGCGCCCGATGGCGTCGCCCTGTTCCCAGTACCGAATCAGGCTGTCCATGTGGGTTCAGCCGCTCACTTCAGGCCGAGCACGTCGTCCATGCCGAACAGGCCGTGCGGCTGGCGTGCCAGGAAGCGCGCAGCGCGCAAGCTGCCCTGGGCGTAGTGCACGCGGCTGGAGGACTTGTGCGTGATCTCGATGCGCTCGCCGATGCCGGCGAACAGCACGGTGTGGTCGCCCACCACGTCGCCGCCTCGCACCGTCGCGAAGCCGATGGTGTTGGGGTCGCGCTCACCGGTCACGCCTTCGCGGCCATAGACGGCGCAGGTCTTGAGGTCACGCCCGACGGCCTCGGCCACCACCTCGCCCATCTTGAGCGCCGTGCCGCTGGGGGCATCGACCTTGTGGCGGTGGTGGGCCTCGATGATCTCGATGTCGTAGCCGTCCTTGAGGGCCTTGGCGGCCTGGGCCAGCAGCTTGAAGACGACGTTGACGCCCACGGCCATGTTGGGCGAGAGGACGATGCCGATGTCGCGCGCGGCGTCTTCGATCTCGGCCTTCTGCTCGGGCGTGAAACCGGTGGTGCCGATGATGAGCTTGACACCCAGCTCGCGGCAGGCCTTCAGGTGGGCCAGCGTGCCCTCTGGGCGGGTGAAGTCGATGAGGTACTTCGCGTCCTTGAGGCCGGCGTGCAGGTCGTCGGTGATGACGACGCCGCTGCGCGTGCCCATGTAGGCGGTGGCGTCGATGCCCAGCGCCGGGCTGCCGGTGATGTCGAGTGCGCCGGCCAGGCGGGTGTCGGGCGATTGCAGGACGGCCTCGATCAGCATGCGCCCCATGCGGCCGGAAGCACCGGCGATGGCGATGGCAAGGGGCTCGGAGGCGGAGGTCGGGGTGGCGCTCATGCGGGGATCCAGTGGCGAAATTTCAAAAGGCGTGACAAAGTCGGCCGCTCAGGGCCGGCGCGGGGCTCAGCGGCTGCCGGCCTCCAGGGGCGGGTACTCGCGGGCGGCGCCTTGCGGCACCTTGCGGGTGGACTCCGTCTTGAGGGGCACGGGCAGCGCAGCGACCTGCTCTGGCGTCATCTGCAGTTTCGGCTCCTCGCCGCCCAGTGGGCGGTCGATGGACGCGACGAACTCGCGCTCGCTTGGCAAGGCGTCGGTTTCGAAGCGTTCGACCACGTCGTTGCGGAAAAACACCGTCACGCGGCGTTGCTGGTCGGGCACCCCCTGGCGCCGGATGGTGAAGGCGTAGTCCCAGCGGTCGGCGTGGAAGGGGTCGGCCAGCAGCGGCGTGCCCAGGATCTCGCGCACCTGCAGGCGGCCCAGGCCCGGCTGAATCTGGGCCATCACCTCCTGGGTGACGACGTTGCCCTGCACCACATCGATGCGGTAAGGCGTCAGCAGGCCGAAAAGCGTTTCCGGGTTGCGCAGGCTGCTGCAGCCCGACAGCAGGGTGGCGGAGGCCAGGACCAGGGCAGCACGGCGGATCGGGGTCGGCATCATGGGCAGGGGGCGGACGCCGGCGAGGCGTCGGGTCGTTGAGACGGAGGGCAAGGTCAAGTCTGGCGTCAGGAATGGGCCGCCAGGCAGCAGGGGTGAACCCCTACCTGGGTGCGATCATGGCGCCAACTCATTATCATTGGGCATTCTAGCGGCGGCCGCACGGGCCTGCCTGCACTGTGGAGCCCCCATGACCAACGTCGAAGAACTCAAAAGCAGCGGGCTCAAGGCCACCCTGCCTCGCATCAAGATCCTGGAGCTGTTCCAGCAGTCCACCCAGCGCCACCTGACGGCCGAAGACGTCTACAAGCTGCTGCTCAACGACGGCTCGGACATCGGCCTGGCCACCGTCTACCGCGTGCTGATGCAGTTCGAGCAGGCCGGCATCCTGGCGCGCAACCACTTCGAGGCCGGCAAGGCCGTCTTCGAGCTCAACGAAGGCAAGCACCACGACCACCTGGTCTGCGTGAGCTGCGGTCGCGTCGAAGAGTTCTTCGACCCCGAGATCGAGAAGCGCCAGCAGCAGATCGCCGCAGAGCGGGGCTACAAGCTGCACGACCACGCGCTGTCGCTTTACGTGGTGTGCAACCGCGAAGGCTGTTCGGGCAAGTCCGCCGGCCACAAACTCTGAGCCGGAGACGGGGGTGGCGCGGCCGGGCTCAGTGCCCGCCGCCGCGCTCCATCGCGCGCTGGTGGCGCTCGATGAACTCCCGGTAGGTGTCGATGCCGCGCAGCTGCAGCACGGTGTTGCGCACGGCGGCTTCGACCAGCACGGCCAGGTTTCGGCCGGCGTCCACCGCGATCACCGCCTTGCGAATCGGCACGCCCATGACCTCTTCGAACAGGGGCTCGTAGGGCAGGCGCTCGAATTCGCGCTCCATCGTTTCTTTTCGCACCAGGTGCACGATGAGCTTGAGGCGCATCTTGCGGCGCACGGCCGTCTCACCAAAGATGGCCTTGATGTCGAGCAGGCCGATGCCGCGCACTTCCAGCAGGTTCTGCAGCAGCTCGGGGCAGCGCCCCTCGATGGCGGTGCGCGAGACGCGGTACAGATCGACCGCGTCATCGGCCACCAGGCCATGGCCGCGTGAAATCAGCTCCAGGCCGAGTTCGCTCTTGCCCAGGCCCGACTCGCCCGTCAGCAGCACGCCCAGGCCCAGGATGTCCATGAACACGCCGTGGCGGGTGATGCGCTCGGCGAAATGCTGGGTCAGGTAGCTGCGCAGCACATCGATGACGTGGCCGGCCGACTCCGCCGTGACGAACAGCGGGATGCCCGCGCGGCCGCACATGGCCACCAGCTTGTCCGAAGGCGGCACGCCATCGGCGACCACCACCACCGGCGGCTCCAGCGTGACGATGCGCTGGATGCGGCGCTCCTGGTCCTCGGGCGTGGAATTGGTGAAGTAGGCCGACTCGCGGCGCCCGACGATCTGCACCCGGTAGGGGTGGATGTAGTTCAGGTAGCCCACCAGGTCGGCCGCCGACTGGGCCGACTTGACGGCCTCTTCGTCGAAATGGCGCTCGGGGTTGGCGTGACCGGCGATCCATTCCCAGCGCAGGGCGGCGCGGTTGGATTCGAACAGCGCTTCGGCGCTGATGATGGCGAGGTCTTTGAGGCTCACAGACGGTGCGGTGGCAGGTGCGGTGGCAGGCGTTTTGCGGACATCATGCCTCAAGCCCGGGCCGCTCAGGGCCTCAGGCCACCGACTTCAGTGGCTGCCAGCGCTCGATGAGATCGTGCACCTCGGCGGCCGTGCCTTCGGTCTTGAGGCGCTCGCGCAACTCACGGTCCGACAGCAGCTCGGCAATCTCCGAGAGGATCTCGAGGTGGCGCTGGGTGGCGGCCTCGGGCACCAGCAGGAAGATGAGCAGGCCGACGGGTTCTTCGTCGGGTGCGTCGAAAGGAATCGGCTGGCTCAGGCGGATGACGGCGGCCAGCGGGTTCTTCAAACCCTTGATGCGGCCGTGGGGAATGGCCACGCCGTGGCCCAGACCGGTGGAGCCCAGGCGCTCGCGGGCGAAGAGGTTGTCCGTCACCGTGGCACGCGCGATGGCGTGGTGGTTCTCGAACAGCAACCCCGCGTGCTCGAAGACGCGCTTCTTGCTGCTGGCGTCCACGTCCACCAGCACCTGGCTGGCGGGAAGGATGGCTGAGAGACGGTTCATGGTGTGACGCAAAGCGACTGACGGAACGCCACCGCACCGGGCGGGCAGAGGGCGGATTATAGGGAGGTGTCGGCCCCGTGGGGCGGCCGACTCAACCCCGTTTTCAGGGATTCTGCACCCTCTGCTGCACCGCAGCAAGGCCCCGGATGATCGATGCCCGATTGCCGCGCCTCACAGTGGGGCACGGTGCCAACTTTGGCCGATCCGGCGGCATTTGTTCCCATGAAAAACGGCCCCGAAGGGCCGTCAACTCGGTTCCACCTGCGCTGGCGACCCGCAATCAGGCCGGACCGAGGTGCATCGGTGCCGAGTGCACCGACGCGGTTTGCTGGGGAGGGACTTCAGGATGCCATGTCCCAGGCGCCCGAGGCGCGCTTGAGCGGGTCATGCTGGTGGTTCTGCACGCGGTCCTTGTGGCGGCAGACTTGTCGATCGAGCTTGTCCATCAACTGATCGATGGCGGCATAAAGGTCTTCGTGAGAGGTCTCGACGAAGATGTCCTTGCCCTTGACGTGGAGGTTGACTTCGGCCTTCTGGCGACGATCCTTTTCCTTTTGCTTTTCAACGCTGAGCAAGACCGTGATGTCCACGACCTGATCGAAATGGCGGGTGATCCGCTCCAGCTTAGTGAGCACATACTCACGCAGCGAGGGGGTCACTTCCAGATGATGGCCACTGATCGTCACATTCATACTGCCTCCTTTCGAGAGCAGAAACGTTGCACACACTTCAAGCACATCCGGTGGGCGCAAGGGAGACTCGCTGCGGGCTGTCTGAGACGGGGCACCGAGGCCACAAATCGTCAACCGGAAGACCAGTGTGCGCCCATCCGATCGATGTGACAAGGCCAAGACACCAGCTTTTACATCGGGCTTCCTCGGGGTGTGAACAATGCTTTGAAACAGGTCAAAATCTCGTTGATCGGCCTGTTGTCGAACGCCTTTTTTCGCTGCCGCGCCCCATCTGGTGAGCTGGCGAAGGCCCGCTCGGTTGGCCCGACAATACGCGCCATGACAGCGCTCCCCTCTGCCCCGAATGCGGGCACCTGGCCGGCTGGCGGCTGGGCCCTGGCCTTGCTGGCCCTGGCGGCCCCGACCCTCGTCGCCCCCCACGACCCACCTTCGGTCACCTTCTACAACCAGGCCCTGGCGGTGCTGGGATGGGGCCTTTGGCTGAGCTGGCTGGGCGGGCGACCGGCCGCGGCGCAACACGGGCCCGGTCGCAGCGCCTTGCTTGCCCTGTGCGGGGTGCTGCTGACCCAGGCCGCCCTGGCTTTGTGGGCCGGTGTGTTCAGCCCCGTGCCCCTGGGCCTGGGCCTGATGGGCGGCGGCATGGCGCTGGCGGCTGCGCTGGCGGCATGGACGGGCTGGCGAGCCGGTGGCAGCAGCGAACGCGACACCCTTGCCGCGCTCTTTTTTGGCGGGCTCGCGGTGGCGGGCGTGGCGGGCAGCCTGCTGGCGCTGGTGCAGGTCTTTCAACCCGACTGGGCAGATGGCCGATGGATCGCCATCCCGACCATGGCGGGCCGCGCGGTCGGCAACCTTCGGCAGCCCAATCACTTCAGCACCTTGATGGTTTTCGCCTGCGTGGGCGTGGCCTGGCTGGGTGCACGGGGCCGGCTGCCCGTGAGCCTGACCTGTGCCGGGCTGGCGGCTTTCATCGGAGTGATCGTGCTGACGGCCTCGCGCACCGGCATGGTCGCCATGGCGCTGCTGACGGCCTGGGGCGTGTTCGATCGCCGCCTGCCCACGGGCCTGCGCCTGGCCCTGGTGGCCGCACCGCTGCTCTATGGCCTGGCCTGGGGTGGGATGTGGCTGTGGTCGCATGCCGATCAGTCGGTGGCCTTCGCCGCCGAGGCCCGCCTGCACGACGGCAGCGACATCTCCAGCTCTCGCTTCGGGATCTGGTCGAACGTGCTGAGCCTGATCGGGCAGCAACCCTGGACAGGCGTGGGCTACGGGCGCTTCAACTTCGCCTGGACGATGACGCCCTTCCCCGGCCGCCCGGTGGCCTTCTTCGACCACACGCACAACATCGTGCTGCAATGGGCGGTGGAGTTCGGCGTGCCCCTGGCCGCCTTGCTGCTGCTGTTGAGCGGCGCGGCCTTCGTGGCGCTGCTGTGGCCCAGGCGCGCCGTGGCGGCCGACCAGGTGGGCCTGGCCGGTGCGGCTGCGGTGATGGTGGCCGCTGCAGGCCTTCACAGCCTGCTGGAGTACCCCTTGTGGTACGCCTATTTCCTGCTGCCAACGGCCTTTGCGTTCGGGCTGGGGCTGTCCACTCGGGCGGAGTCGACCGCATCGGGCATGCAGGCATCCGGGCCGGCCGCCAAGGCCATGGCGAGCCCCTCATCGGGTGCAACGTTGGCGGGACTGCTGATGGCCGCCTTGGGCACCTGGTGTGCGCTGGACTACCAGTCGGCGGCCAACATCTACGCGCCCCGGCCTTGCGCACAGGCGCAGGCCGCATCGAGCCAGCCCGGCTGGCTCAGCCGCATCTGCCCGGCGGGTCTGCGCGAACGCATCGACTTCGGTCGGCAGATGCCATGGTGGGGGCACCAGGCCGACTACGCCTGGGTCAACCTGCCCGATGACGACGAACCCAGCCTGCCGCCACAAGCTTTCCGCCGCACGACCCATGTGCTGATGGATGCGAGGTTGATGATGGCCTACGCGCGCTCGCTGGCCGAGCACGACCGTGTGGACCATGCGCGTTATGTGGCGCAGCGCCTGAGCGAATTCCGCAACGCGCGGGCCAAGTCCTGGTTCCAGGTGTGCGAGGCCGACAGGCCGGCTGGCGAGCCCCTGCCCTTCCAGTGCGAAGCGCCGCAAGGCCAGTACACCTGGCGGGACGTGGAGCCCTGACCAGGCCCGCCGTCAGCCGGCGGTCTCGGCGCGCCAGGGCCCGGACTTGCCGCCCAGCTTTTCCAGCAGACGCACGTCCGTGATGCGCATGCCTTTTTCGGCGGCCTTGCACATGTCGTAGATGGTCAGCAGCCCGACCTGCACGGCGGTCAGCGCCTCCATTTCGACGCCGGTGGGGCCCACCGTCTGCACCGTGACCTGGCAGCGCACGGCCGGCCCGGCTTCTTCGATCTCGAACTCGACGGCCACCTTGGAGAGCGGCAGCGGGTGGCACAGCGGGATGAGGTCCGACGTGCGCTTGGCGCCCTGGATCGCGGCGATGCGCGCCACGCCCAGCACATCGCCCTTGCCGGCGCGGCCTTCGTGGATCAGGGCCAGCGTGCCGGGCTGCATCCGGATGCGGCCTTCGGCCACGGCCACGCGCACGGTGGGCACCTTGGCGGAGACGTCGACCATGTGGGCCTGGCCGTGGGCATCGAAGTGGGTGAGTTCGCTCATGGGGTCGGAGCCTGGAAGGTGACGAGGCGGTGACAGGGGTGTCAAGTTCGGTGAAGCCCCCTGACCAGGGCGCGGAGGGACGCATACTGTGCGCCTTGCCTCCCGTGATCTTGAGAGACCTTGCGATTGTCCCCGATGCCCTCGCGATCGAAGACGCCTTCACCTTGGTCGGCCCATGGCCGTCGGCTGGTCCTCGCGGCGGTGTGCGCCAGCCTGGTTGCCCCACCGGCCAGCTTCGCGCACACCGAGCCTTACACCCCGGCCCCCGTCATCTCGCTGCCTGCACTGGGTGACAGCAGCGCGCAGGCCCTGTCGCCAGCGGCCGAACGCAAGCTGGGCGATCGCATCATGCGCGCCATCCTGGGCGACCCGGCCGTGATCGACGACCCGCTGGTGCTCGAGTACGTCGATCAACTCTGGCAGCGGCTGCTGCAAGCCGCGCGGCAACGCGGCGAGATCACCGCCGAGCTCGATCAGGTGCTCGCCTGGGACCCGTTCCTGGTCAAGGACCGCAGCGTCAACGCCTTCGCGCTGCCCGGTGGCTACATCGGGGTGCACCTGGGGCTGCTGGCCGTCACGCGCACGCCGGATGAACTCGCCTCGGTGCTGGCGCACGAGCTGTCGCACGTCACGCAGCGCCACATCGCCCGCATGATCGGGCAGCAAAGCCGCACCTCGTGGATCGGCATTGCGAGCTTGTTGCTGGGCGTGCTGGCGGCCAGCGCGAACCCGGCGGCCGCGCAAGCCCTGATTTATGGCGGCCAGGCCGCGGCCATCCAGGGGCAGCTCAATTTCTCGCGCGACATGGAGCGCGAGGCCGACCGCGTGGGCTTTGGCCTGCTGTCGGAGGCCGGCTTTCGCAGCAGCGGCATGGCGCTGATGTTCGAGACGCTGCAGCAGGCCTCGCGCCTGAACGACGACGGCAGCTTCCCTTACCTGCGCACCCACCCGCTGACCAGCGAGCGCATCGGGGAAGCGCGCGCGCGCCTGGGCCCCGATGCCTGGGACACACGCACCGCGCTGCGGCCCGACGCCAGCGAGCAATGGGCCTGGCACCTGCTGATGGCCGCGCGTTCGCGGGTGTTGATGGACACGCGCAGCGTGGCGCTGGAGCAGCTGGGCAACCTGCGCCCGCCCGCCGACGCCTCGGCCCTGGACGCCATCGCCACCCACTACACCCGCGCCGTGACCTGGCAGCGCAGCAACGGGCATGCGCGCGCGGCCCAGGCGCTGGCCGAGGCCCGCGCGCTGCTGCCGCAACTGCCCCCCGGACAACAGGCCGTGGCGCAACGCGTGCTGCTCATCAGCGCCATCGAAGGCCAGTTGCTGGCGCAGCAGCACGAGGCCGCGGCCGCCAGCCTGCGCGAGCTGATGGGCCCCGCCCGGCCCTCGGTCGTCAAGCTGTCGGCCCGCCCCGAGTTGATCTACTCGTCGCGCCTGGCGTTGGCGCTGCCGCCTTCGGCCGACCGCAACGAGGCCTGGCTCGACGCCACCGCGCGCCTGCAGACCCACCTGAGCGTGCACCCGCACGACAGCACGGCCTGGTCGCTGCTGGCCAGCCTGTGGCAACAGCTGGGCCAGCCGATCCGCGCCGTGCGCGCCGAAGCCGAGGCCGCCGCGGCAGAAGGTGACCTGCCCGGCGCCATCGACCGCGCGGAAGGCGGGCGCAAGCGCTTTCGCCAGCCCGATGCCGCGGCCATCGTCGAGCTGAGCGTGCTCGACGCGCGCTTGAAGGACTGGCAGCGCCAGCTGCGCGAGGACATGCGCGAGGACAGCGGTCGCTGAGCCGTGCCGGGGTGCAGGGGTGCAGGGGCGGGGAACCCCTGAGTCAGGTGGGGGCATCTTTCATTTGAGAATAATTCTCATTAAGATCACATCTACCGCTCACGAAACGCCTCCATGTCCGACCGCAGCCTCTCCGCCCCCTCCGTCGCCCCCGTCAAGGCCCGCCTGCTCCAGTTGCTGGACGAGGTGATCGCCCACGATGGCTACGGCTCGATCAAGGTGGATGTTCGCCTGCTCAAGAAGGGCCAGAAAGAGGTCATCGTCGACTGCGGCAAACAGTACCGCTTCGTGGTGGACCACCCGGGCTTCGGCCTGGGCCCCAACGAGGCCGCCTGAGGACAGGGCGTCCTGGGCGGGGGCCTGCCCCCAACTGAACCATCGCCACACCCTGACGTGTTGCCTTCGTGGGGAAGGAACGCTGTCGATTTCCTCCTTCCGAGGTTGACATGCACCTTTCTTCCATCTCCAAGTCCATCCCTTCCTCCGTCCGTGCACTGGCCCTGGCTGGCGTCGCCCTGATGGCCGCACATGGCAGCGCTCACGCCACCGCCGGTGTTTGGGACTCTGCTGCCCTTGGCTACAGCGGCAATGGCAGCAACAGCGCCAACGCCTGGATCACCACGCCCGGCGCCGGCAACAGCTACGCCGAATGGAACGTGATCCTGAGCTACCCGACGGACAACACGCCCGACATCGCCGGCGCCGGCACGCTGACCGAGCTGACCGGTGGCGCCTTCCCGACCAGCGGCGGCAACATCTATGGGCTGGGCGGCCCGACCAGCTTCCAGGTTGACCTGGCAGGCTCGACCACGGGCCTGTGGGAGGTCTACCTGCGCGTGGGCACGCAAGGCTCGATTGCGCTGGAGGAAGCCACGCTCAACGGCGTGAGCGCCACCCGCGTGCTGACCTACGACAACGTCATCACGGGCGGCTTCGGCGGTGCCGAGCAGGAGAGCCTGTGGAAGTGGACCCTGGCCGGCACCGGCAACTGGGTCTTCAACTTCGGTGCCTCGGCCGCACACATGAGCCTGGACCAGATCGCCGTCTACGCCGTGCAGCAGGCACCGGCCGTGCCAGAGCCACAGACCTGGGCCTTGATGGGCGCCGGCCTGGGCGCCATGGCCCTGGTCCGTCGCCGCCGTCAGGCTCGCTGAGCGACTGCCCCTGCCCTGAAAGACACGGGCCGCCGCAATGCGGCCTGTGACCGCCATGCCTTGCAGTCCCCCCCGTTCCCGGCGCCAGCGCCGGTCGGCGGTCGCCGCCACCGGTTGCTGGTTGCTCACCCTTTGTGGCGTGGCCCTCGCAGACGACGGCCACGTCACGCCCCCGACTTCCGCCACCAGCCCCGAGCCCGACATGACCGTGTTGCCCGAGGTGCGCGTGCAGGCCACGCGCCAGCGCCCCGCCGTGCAGGCCGAGACCCTGCGATCGACGACGACGATCGGCGAAGCGGTGCTGCGCCAGCGCCAGCCCGATTCGGTGTTCGAGGTGCTCGACGAAGTGCCGGGTGTGGCCGTTCAAGGTGGCCCGCGCAGCAGCGGCATGAGCTTCAACATCCGCGGCTACACCGACGGCGAAGACGTGCGCATCGAGCTCGACGGCGTGGGCAAGGGCTTCGAGAAGTACCGCTTCGGTGGCACCTTCATCGAGCCCGAGTTGCTCAAGTCCATCGAGGTGCGCCGAGGCGCCCAGATCGAGTCGCCTGCCGGCGCCCTGGGCGGCACCGTCAGCGCCCAGACGCGCGACGCCGCCGACCTGCTGCGCCCCGGTCAGCAATGGGGCGCCCGCGCGCGCATCGGCCACGCCAGCAACAACGACGAGACGCAGACCTTCGTCGCCGCCTACGGCCGGCCAACCGAAAAGACCGACCTCGTGGTGGCGCGATCGCGCCGCGAGAGCAACGACATCCGTCGCCCCGATGGCCAGCGGCTCGAACTCTCCGACACTGACGCCGGCAGCAGCCTGCTCAAAGGCAGCTGGTGGCTGACCGACCAGTGGAAGGCCTCGCTGAGCTGGGTCCGTTACCAGGACCAGGGCCTGCAGCCCTATGACACGACGGGCGGTGACCCAGGCGGTTTCGGCAAGGTGCAGCGGCGCATCGACGATGACACCCTTTCGCTGCAGACGAAGTGGGAAGACGAGGCAACAGGCCGGAGTTGGCAGGCCACGGTTGGCCGCAGCCAGACCCATGTGCGCGACCACATGGAGCAAGGCTGGGGCTTCTCCAGCGCCGGGGCTGCCGTCGACGACGACGTGGCGCACCGGCAGACCACCGTTGACACGCGCGCGACGCTGCCCCTGATCGGCAACCCTCAGCGAGATGCCCCGCTCGTCGATGACACATGGCGCCTGAGCCTGCACATGGGGTTGCAGGGCAACCATGCCGAGCGCCAGTACCGTCGCGTCACCGGCAATGCGGCCATCAATGCCATCAGGTACCCCGGTGGCTACAACGCCGAACAACCACCGGGCACCCAGGAAAAGGTCGGCGGCTACCTGCAGCTCGATGCCCGCGTCGGTGGTTGGCAAGCCTTGCCCGGCGTGCGCTGGGACCGCTTCACGACGAGGGTGATTGGAGACAACGCCACGAGACTGATCAAGGCGGGAGAGTCCGATGAGATGACCATTCAGAGGGCATCGCCCAGCTTCACGCTGTCGCACACCTGGTCGCCACAAGGCTGGACGGTGTTCGGCACCATGGCCCGGGCTTTCCGTCCGCCCTTGATCGACGAGGCCTTCGCCAACAGCACAACAGGTGGCAACCCCACCTGCAGCAGCGCCCAACTCACACGCAACTGGACCGTTGCGGGTTACCCCAGGTACGTTCAAGTGCTGCCTGCCAGTGGCATGTGCTCCCAGTTCTACGAACCTGAAGTTTCACGCTCGGTGCAGGCAGGCCTGCACACCCGCCAACGCAACCTGCTGGGTCCGAGCAGCCTGCTCGACGCCAAGCTCACCGCTTTCGATGATCGAACCCGGCAGCTGCTGGAATCGTTGATGGTCGTGCCTGGCGGGAGCAAAGCCATGTCTCAACCTGGCACCGAACACCGCTGGGGCCTGGAGATCGAAGGCAGCCTGCAATGGCGCGACTGGCAGGCTCGCTTCAGTGGCCACCGCATCCGGGGCCGCACCTTCGATGGGCAGCATGAGCGCAAGCTGCTGACCGTGCCCGCCAACCGCCTGCAGCTCAGCCTGGGCTGGCGCCAAACCTGGGGCGAGGTCGGCATGCGCTGGCAACAGGTCTGGGCCCGCGAGTACTTCCAGACCACCGCCCAGACCAGCACAGCGCGCCAGCCCAGCCACCGACTGCTCGGGGCCTGGGCGCAATGGCGCATCAACGATCGCTTCACCCTCGACCTCGCGGCCGAGAACCTGGCCAATGAAACCTACCACCTCGACAACGGCTTCGCCAGCCAGGGGGTGGAGGGCGCCGGCCGCAACTTGCGCGTGGCCATGTCGGCCCGCTACTGACCCATCCACTGACTTGCAACCACCATGGAGCATGACGATGACAACGACCTCTCCCGCCCACTTGCGCTCGTCCTTCGCCGCGCTTCGCGCACAAGGCTTGCGGGCACGCGACGCCGCGACACAGCTCAAACTCTCGGAAGGCGAGGTGCTGGCTGCCCATGTTGTGAGCCAGATGTCACCGCAGGCCGCGGCCGACAGCCTGCTCGCCACCGTGCCGCTGGGCGGTGACTGGGTCGCCATCCTGCAAGGACTCGAGGCCGTGGGGCCGGTGATGGCGCTCACGCGCAACGAGCACATCGTGCACGAGAAGATCGGCGTCTACCGCAACGTCAGCGCCAGGGGCCCGGTGGGCCTGGCGATTGGACCGGAGATCGACCTGCGCCTGTTCCTCAACCACTGGCATGCGGGCTTTCACGTCGTCGAACGAAGTGACAAGGGGGAGCAGCACAGCCTGCAGTTCTTCGACCGCCATGGCCAGGCGGTTCACAAGGTGCACGCGCGCGCGCAGACCTCGCTGCCGGCGCTCGAAGACCTGGTGCAGCGCCATGCCGACCCCGCGCGCGAAGTGCGCTTCGAGCCCGGTCGCACCTCTTTGCCCAACGACCGCCCCGACAGCGAGATCGACTGCCTGGGCCTGGGCGAAGCCTGGTCGGCCATGCACGACACGCACGAGTTCTTCGAGCTGCTCAAGCGCTTCCAGGTGGGGCGCCGCCAGGCCCTGCGCCTGATGGAAGGCGTGCACACGCGCCGCACGCCGCTGCTGGCCGTGGACTGGCTGCTCAACGAAGCGGCCGCATCGGGCCTGCCGATCATGGTCTTCGTGGGCAACCCCGGCTGCATCCAGATCCACACCGGTGCGGTTCAACGCATCGAGCCCATGGGGCCTTGGCTCAACGTGCTAGACGAGGGCTTCAACCTGCACCTGCGCGGCGACGCCGTGCACGAAAGCTGGCTGGTGACCAAGCCAACCGATGACGGGCCGGTGACCTCGATCGAGCTGTTCGACGAAAGCGGAGAGCTCATCACCATGTTCTTTGGTGAACGCAAGCCGGGCAAGCCGGAGCTGCCGGCCTGGCGCGAGCTGGCGCATTCGCTGGTGGGAGGCACGCCGCCGTCCCGCCACCGCCCGCAGGGCTCGTCCAACTCGCACAAGGAGGCCGCATGAGCCGTCGCCACCGCAACCCCATGGGCCCCGAAGGGGACACACAGCGTCGCCACCTGCTGCAAGCCATCGGTGGGCTGGGCGGCCTGGCCACGCTGCCGATGTCACTGGGTGCGGCGGCTCAGGCCTTCGCGGCCGCGCCGCCTGGTCAGGCCTTGGGGGAGCCCCGCCTGGTCAGCATCCACGGCAGCCTGACCGAGATCGTCTACCTGCTCGAAGCCCAGCACCTGCTGGTGGGCACCGACACCACCAGCACCCACCCGGCCGAAGCCAGCCGCACGCCCAAGGTGGGCTACCTGCGCCAGCTTTCGGCCGAAGGCCTGCTGTCGCTCAAGCCGAACGCCGTGCTCGGCACCGACGAAGCCGGCCCGCCCGCGGTGCTGGCTCAGTTGCGACAGGCCGGCGTGCCGCTGCGGCTGGTCAACGTGAGGCACCGCTTCGAGGACCTGATGGAGAAGGTCCGCCTGGCGGGTGAGGCCACGCGACGCCAGAAGGCAGCCCAGGCCCTGTCGGCCGACCTGCAAAAGCGCTGGCTGGCCACGCAGCAGCAGGTGGCTCGTCGCAACGCAGCCACCCCTGGCAACGCAGGCCCGCGCGTGCTGTTCATCATGGCCCACGGACCCGCTCCGATGCTGGCGGGCACCGATACCGGCGCCCACGCCATGCTGGGCTACGCGGGAGCCCGCAACGCCATGGCCGAGGTGCAAGGCTGGCGCGCGCTCAACGCCGAGAGCGCCGTGCAGGCCCGCCCCGACTGGGTCGTCACCACGCAGGAGTCGGTGAGTGCACTGGGGGGCCTGCAGAAGTTCTGGCAACTGCCCGGCCTGGCCATGACCCCGGCAGGACGGCTGCAACGTTTGCTCAGCTTCGACACCATGGCGCTGCTGGGCTTCGGCCCCCGCATGCCCTCGGCGCTGGAAGCACTGCAGCAGGGCCTGGCATGAGCGTGGTGCTGCCTGCGGCATCGCGATCGCGATCTCGAACCCTTCTCTGGCGTCCCCAGCCAGGCCGCCTGCTGTCCATGCACACGACGCTGCTGGCTGCCAGCGCGCTGCTGCTCATCAGCCTGCTGGTGGCGGCCAGCAATGGCCCCTTCGCCGTGGGCTGGCGCGACGTGCTGCAACTGGCCACCGACAAGGCGGGCGATGTCTCCGGCGCCGATGTCTTCTGGCACATCCGCGCACCGCGCCTGGCGATGGGCCTGCTGGCCGGCGCCGCGCTTGGCGTGGCCGGCGCCATGGTGCAGGGCCTGTTTCGCAACCCCCTGGCCGACCCAGGCCTCATCGGCGTGCAGGCCGGTGCCGCGCTGGGCGCCGCCGCTTTCATCGTCTTGTTGCCGCTCGCTGGCTGGACGGTTGCAGGTTTTCACACCAGCTGGCTGGGCGTGAGCGGCACCATGCTGGGTGCCTTCGCCATGGCACTGCTGACCACGGCCATCGTCTGGCGGCTGGCGCGCCAGCATGGCCACGTGGCCGTCACCCGCTTGCTGCTGGTGGGCGTGGCGGTGAATGCCCTGGCCGGGTCCGCCCTGGGGCTGCTGACCCACTTCGCCACCGACACCCAACTGCGTGCCCTCACCTTCTGGATGCTGGGCAGCCTGGCGCCCAGCCACTGGCTGGCCGTGGCTTGCGTGCTGCCGGCGGTGCTGCTGACCTGGCTGATCGCACCACGCCTGGCCCCTCAACTCGACGCGCTGTCGCTGGGTGAAGCCCAAGCCACCCTGTCGGGCGTGAACGTGGCTTCGCTGCAGCGGCGTTGCGTGGCGCTGGCCGCGCTGGCTGTGGCGGCCGTCACCGCGGTCATCGGCATGGTGGGCTTCATCGGCCTGCTGGCGCCCCACCTGGTGCGGCTGCTGTGCGGCCCTTCGCACCGCGCGGTGTTGCCCGGCTCGGCGCTGCTGGGCGCCAGCCTGGTGTTGCTGGCCGACACGGCGGCGCGCACCGCGCTGGCCCCGGCCGAAATGCCGCTGGGCGTGCTCACCGGCCTGATCGGCGCGCCCACTTTTCTGTGGCTGCTGCATGGCCGCGCCAACCGTTCTTTCTGAAAGGAGTTCCAACCATGAGCCTGTCCGCCCACGACCTGCTGGTGCGCCACGGTGAGCGCCGCGTGCTCGATGTGCCCTTCGTTCAGTTGCAAGCCGGCCAGGTGCACGCGGTGCTCGGCCCCAATGGCGCGGGCAAGTCCACTTTCATGCACGCACTGTGCGGGCTGGAAGGCGGCAGCGCCCGGCGCGTGCACCTGCACGGCCGCCTGCTGTCCGACTGGGACACCGTGGCCCTCGCCCGCCACCGCGCGCTGCTCTCGCAAGAGCTGCAAGTGCCCTTCGACTTCAGCGTGCGCGACATCGTGCGCATGGGGCGCCACCCGCATGCAGGCTGCCCGCATCCGCTGGAGGGCGAGCTGGTCGAGCAATGCCTGGACACCGTCGGTGCCCTGCACCTGATCGACCGCCTGCATGCGGGCCTGTCAGGTGGTGAGAAGGCTCGCGTGCAACTCGCGCGCGTGCTGGCACAGGTCACGCCCCACCCCGACGACGCCACGCCCCGCTGGCTGATGCTCGACGAGCCCACGGCCGCGCTCGACCTCGCCCACCAGCACAGCGTCATGCGCCTGATGCAGCAACTGGCCGCGCAGGGCCATGGCGTCATCGCCGTGCTGCACGACCTCAACCTGGCCGAAACCTATGCCGACCAGGCCCTGGTCATGCGGGACGGGCGGCTCGACACCATGGGCCGCTGCGAAGAGGTGTTGCAGCCGTCGCTGATCCAGCGCATCTGGGGTGTGGTGTGCGAACGCCTGCCCCGTCCAGCCAGCCAGGGCAGCTGGCTGGCGCTGTCCGCCATGGCCTCGGCTGTGACGGATTGATCACGATCGCCCCTTCTCCACCCCCTCAAAGTCCCCAGGCCGCGCCAGACATTGCGCGGCCTGTGTACACTTCGCATGTCCGAAGGGGGAGTAGCTCTCCGCTAACCCGGTTGGTGTCGACCCGTCAGTACGGCGGGGGCCGCAAAGGCCCCTGACCCGGGTGACACGGCAGGCCGCCCGGCCCGCCTCGCAAGACCTTTCGGTGCACAGGCGCGCAGCCTTCGACTCGGTCGAAGCGTTGCGTCATGTTTGTTCACCGGAGCATATGCATGTTCAGCACCGTCCCGGCCTGGTTGTGGGCCGTCTTCGTCGCCATCGTCATCGTGGCGCTCTTCGTCGATTTCGTCGTCCTGAAAAAACAGGGTGCGCACGAGGTCACCGTCCCCGAAGCCATCAAGTGGTCCGCCATCTGGGTGGCCCTGTCGCTGGCCTTCAACGGCCTGTTGTGGTGGGCCTACCAGCAGGAGCTGGGCACGGCGGTGGCCAACACGAAAGCGATCGAGTTCCTCACCGGCTACCTCATCGAGAAGTCGCTGGCGGTGGACAACATCTTCGTGTTCCTGATGATCTTCACCTACTTCGCGGTGCCGCCCTCGTACCAGAAGCGCGTGCTGATGATCGGGATCATCGGTGCCATCGTGCTGCGCACGGTGATGATCCTGGTGGGCGGCTGGCTGATCAGCCAGTTCCACTGGATCCTGTACGTGTTCGGCGCCTTCCTGTTCTTCACCGGCATCAAGATGTGGTGGGCCGCCGACCAGGAACCCGATCTCGAAGGCAACCCCGCGCTGAAGTTCCTGCGCAAGGTCATGCCCGTGAGCAAGCATTTCGACGGCGAGAACTTCTGGACCGTGCAGAACGGCGCGAAGATTGCTACCCCGCTGCTGCTGGTGGTCGCCCTGGTGGGTTTCACCGACGTGATCTTCGCGGTGGACTCCATCCCCGCCATCTACGCCATCACGTCCGACCCCTTCATCGTGCTGACGTCGAACATCTTCGCCATCCTGGGCCTGCGCGCGATGTACTTCCTGCTGGCCGCCATGGCTGCCAAGTTCCACCTGCTGAGCTATGGCCTGGCGGTGATCCTGGTGTTCATCGGCACGAAGATGATGATCATCGACCTCTACAAGATCCCGGTGATGGTGTCGCTGGGCGTGGTGGTCGGCATCCTGGCCATCACGATGGTGTGGAGCGTCAAGACCGCACCCAAGATCGGGGCCAGCAAAACCGCCGGTTGATGGCCTGACAGCTGCCTGGCAACAAGAAAAGGGGGCCTCTCGGCCCCCTTTTTCATCCCTGAGCAGATCGTTGCTTGTCTCAACGGCCTCAGAAGGTGTAGCGCGCGGTCAGGTTGGCGTTGAGTCGATCGCCGTAGCCGCAGTCGCGGTTGAGCCCACGGCACCAGGACACATAGGTCTTGTCGGCCAGGTTCTTGACGTCGAAGCGGACATCCCAAGGGCCGCTGGCGTAACCGATCATGGCGTCGTACAAGGTCACCGACGGCACCTCGGGCGTGCCCGCGGCGCCCGTGACCGTGCCGATGTAACGCGCCCCCAGGCCAGCGCGCCAGTTGCCAGCAAAGCGGTATTGCGTCCAGGCGCTGGCGGTGCGCTCGGCGATGGAGTTCAGGCGTTTGCCGGTCTGGCGGTCGGCCGCATCGAAGTTGGTCAGGTTGCCCAGCCATTCCCAGGCACCCATGCGATGACGCACCTCGGCTTCCCAACCCAGCACGCGCGCGCCCACCTGCTCCACGCCGCCGGGTTCCTTGCCGTCGGCCACTCGGTTGGTCTGCTGGATGTCGAACCAGGCCAAGGCTGCCGAGGTGTCACCCGAAGTCGACAGGTACTTCACACCGGCTTCCTTCTGATCGCCCGATGTGGGCTTGAGGTAACCGCCCGCCTTGTCCAGCCCCAGGTTGGGGATGAAGGCTTCGGAGTAGCTGACGTATGGCGCCCAGGCGCCCAGTCGGTACATCAGGCCCACGCGGCCCGTCGTGGCAGCGTTGTCCAGTTCCACATCGGCCACGGGTGCGATGTTCCAGGTGCGGTTGCGGGCCTTGTCGTGCCGCAGGGCCACCGACAGCACCCACTGGTTCCACTCCATGTGGTCCATGGCGTAGAAGCCCGTCTGGATGATCTGGTTGTCGGGGTTGTCGCTCCAGGTCAGCGCCGCGGTGTTCACGTGGCCGTAGACCGGGTTGTAGATGTTCAATTTGCCGCCACCGGTGGCGGAAGAGCTGTAGTTGTACTCTTCCCAGTAGGCGTTCTGGTGATCGATGCCAGCGCTGACCGTGTGACGGGTCGGCCCCAGGTCGATTCGCCCTTCGATGCGCACGTCGCCCGCAAAGACATCCGTCTTGCGATCGGCCGTGTGGATCGTGCGATCGATGACGCCGGCATCCGTCGGCACGTTGACCGTGTTGGCGTAGATCTCCCGCGTGATCGACGAGGTGTTCGTCTGGCGCAGGCTCACGTTCAGCCGCCAGTCAGGCGAGAGCTGTTGCTTGACGAGCAGCGTCCACTCGTTTTGCAGCGTGTCGTAGCGGTCCCAGCCCGGCTCACCCGCGAACGCGCTGGTGGGGATCTGGCCCAGCGGTGCCGACTGGATCGTGCCCTTGGAAGGCAGGAACTGCGCCGACACCTGGCCTTTGTTCTGCTGGTGCAGGTAGTTCAGCGTTACCGAGGTCGCGGCGCTGGGCTGCCAGGTCAGCGCCGGCATCACCACCTGGGCATCGTCGTGCACGTGATCGACCTGGGTGCCACTGTCACGCTTGAGGGCCACCAGGCGATAGAGCCATTGGCCATCGGCAGACAAGGCGCCGGTCAGGTCGGTGGCGACCTGCTTGCGGTCGTGAGAACCCAGTTGCACCTCGACCTCGCGATGCGTGGCCTTGCGCGGCTGCTTGGTCACGGCATTGACGATGCCACCCAGTTCAGCCTGCCCGTACAGAACCGACGAAGGACCCTTGAGGACCTCGATCTGCTCCAGCGTGTAGATGTCCTGACGAGGCTTGTTGTAGTAGCCGAACGAAGAGCGCAAGCCATCCAGGTAGAACGACGGCGCCATGCCGCGCACGGCAGCCCAGTCGCCCCGGGTGTCGAAACCGTAGCGGCCCGAGTAAACCCCGGCGGTGTAAAGCAGGGCGTCCTGGATGTTCTTCGCGCCGGTTTCCCGGATCTGGGCCACTTCCACCACCGCGGCGGCAAACGGCGTGTCCTGCAAGCTCACGGACGACTTGCCCACCTGAGGTGCGCGACCTTGCGTCACCAAGCCGTCTTTCGACGCCGAACGCGTGGCCGTCACGCTGACCCCCGGCAAGGTGGTCGACGCGTCGGACTCCGCCGCAATGGAAGGAGCCTGCTGAGCCCAAGCAGACATGCCCAGCAGGCAGCAGGTGGACAGGACAGCTGAAACGACCGGCCGAACGCGGCAGGCAGGAGACGTCGGAGACATGAACAACCTCAAGAGATGGGACAAAGCCCGAGATTGTCTCTTTGCTAACAATAACCATTCTCATTACCATCCTGCCAGGCTGGTTTTGTTGCGAA
The DNA here is from genome assembly GCA_001770725.1 of Burkholderiales bacterium RIFCSPHIGHO2_01_FULL_63_240. Classification (GTDB taxonomy): domain Bacteria; phylum Pseudomonadota; class Gammaproteobacteria; order Burkholderiales; family Burkholderiaceae_C; genus Aquabacterium. The sequence continues at coordinate 203,273 of MERU01000006.1, read as the reverse complement.
TGCGCCTCATTTGCAAATCAGCCCCATGCGCGCCACATCGCCCCGATCACCCCTCCGGTCACATGGGAACTATTGAAATACGAATCATTCTCGTTATCATGCCTAGGCGTTTGTCGCACAGACCTTGTCTGACAAGCCGGCAGGACCTGAGGCCTGCCGGGCAGACCGTGGTGGGGATGTCGCCTGATTGGCTGTGGGGGCCGAGAAGGTGGCAGACAGGGTCTGGCGGCAAACGCTTTTTTGTTTGAACCAGAAAAGGACAGGCGCGGCCTCGGGAGAGGTCGCGCTGCCGTCCTCAGAGCTCAGCCCACATCCTCAGCAGGTTGTGATAGTGCCCGGTGAGGGACACCACCTGTGGCGTGTCGCCCAGTTGCTGGCGCAGCGTCAGGATGTTCATGTCCAGCTCGAACAGCATCGCGCGCCGAGCGTCTTCGCGCACCAGGCTTTGCGTCCACAGGAAGGCCGCCAGGCGCGCACCCCGTGTGACCGGCTCGACCCGGTGCAGGCTGGTGGAGGGGTAGACGATGGCGTCGCCCGCCTGCAGCTTGACCTCGTGCGACCCGTAGCTGTCTTCCACGATCAGTTCGCCGCCTTCGTATTCGTCGGGGTCGCTGAGGAAAACAGTGGTGGAGACATCGCTGCGGATGCGCCCTGCCCCGCCCATGCGCGCATCGCGCTGGAACGCGCCATCGATGTGGTTGCCATAGGTGCCGCCACCCGTGTAGCGGTTGAACAAGGGCGTGATCATGCGGTTGGGCAGCGCAGCCGAGACGAACATCGGGTGCGCCTGCAGCGCCTGGGCCACCTGTTCACCCAGGTGCAAAGCCAAGGGTGCGCCGGGCTCCAGTTGCTGATTGGCCTTGACCTGCACGGCCTGCGCACCCGCGGTGGAGCGGCCATCCGACCAGGCCCCCTCGCCCGCATCATGCAAGGCCTGACGGATGGATTGCACCTGTTGGGAGCTGAGCACCTGTGGGACATGCAGCAGCATGATGGTCTTCCTTCAATTCTTCGGGAACCGGAAAAGTCCAAAGGCCCCGCGCCACCCGAAGGCAGTGCAGGGCCGTCTTTGGAAGTGTGTGCCAGCGCGGCTCACACCCCTTTGCTGGAGATCAGAACTTCACGCTGGCGGTCAGCGACACGGTGCGCGGGGCACCCGGGGTGTAGCGGCCACCGTTGTTGTTCAGCTTCTCGATGTGGTCCTTGTCGAACAGGTTGTACACATTGAGCTGAAGGTTCAGGTTCTTGCTGACCTTGTACGCGGCCATCAGGTCGACCAACGTGTAGCTGGGGATCTTGGGCACGTTCTGGGTCGACAGGTCCGCACCCTTGGTGATGACACGTTTTTGATCCGAGACGTGGCGCACGCCACCACCCAAGGTGAAGTCACCCGCGGTGTAGGACGTCCAGACACTCGCGGTCATCTCGGGCGACCAGCGCACGCCGTTGTTCTCGGAGGTGGCGCTGCTGAACTGCTTGATCTGCTTGGCGTCCATGAAGGCCAGGCCGGCAGAGACTTGCCAGAAGTTGGTGATTTGACCCACTGCGGCGAACTCGATGCCATCGACGCGCGTCTTGCCGAACTGCAGGGTCTGGCCAAAAGAGTCGACGGATGTCTGCTTGTCGTTTTCAGCTCGGTAGATGGCCGCCGACACGTTCAGCTTCTCGTCCAGCAAGTCCCACTTGGTGCCCACCTCGATCGTCGTGGTCTCCTGCGGATCGAGCGCGGAATTGGCCTGGTTGGTGGCCGAGGCGCTGAGCACGAAGTTGTTGCCGCCCGGCGGGGTCAGTGCGTTGGCAACGGCGGCATAGACACTGCCATTGGCCACGGGCTTGTAGACCACGCCCAGGTTCCAGCTCACGAGGTTGTCGGAGTCGGACAGGGAGCTCGGCGCGATGCCACCCACCGCATAGCCGGGGTTGGCGGCCAGGTTGTCGCTGGTGATCAGGGTGCCGGCCTTGGTCTTGATGCTGTAGTGATCCAGACGCAGGCCGGCATTGACCTTGAGGTTTTGCGTCAGGTCCACCGTGTCGAGCGCATACAGGCCGATGGTGGTCGTGCTGCCATCCGTGTTCACACCGGTGGCGTACGGGATGCCCAGCGTATCGTTGGCGTTCGGGTTGTAGAGGTTGGCAGCCGGGTTGGTGATGGCCGCGTAGCTCACGCCCCGGATGGTCTGCGCCGCGGTGCCAAAGCCCTTGTTGGTCTGGCTTTCATGCATGAGTTCCAGGCCACCGACCAGGCTGTGCTTGAGGCCACCCCACGTCTGCTCGGTGTTGATGCTGGTCTGGTTCACCAGGATTTCATTGACCTGATCGATGCGCTGGCGGCTGCGGTTCACCGTCCACTGCGACGAATCGGTCACCGGGTTGCCCACGTTGGTGCCCACCAGGGCACCCACACTGGTCAGCACGCGGTCCACGTGGCTCTTGCCATAGCGGGTGATGTTGCGCACCGTCGTCTTCGGGCTCACGTCATGCTCGATCTTGGCGGTGAACATGTCAGCGGTGACCTTTTCGCGGTCGTCGCGGCTGCCGTAGAAGTTGCTGGAATCGACCGCACGGCCTGCATTGATGGCCGCGGCCTGCGTGGCATTGACGGGGCTCGTGCCCGTTGCAGTGCCCCGGTAGGCACCCTTGAGGCCAATGGTCGGCACGCCACCATCGGGCACGTTGTCCTGGCGTTGGTGCAAGGAGTAGAGGTGGATGCGGGTCGGGGTGCCCAGGCCGAAGGCCAGCGATGGCGCGATGGCCTCGCCCTTTTGCTTGACGAAATCGCGGCCCGGGGTCCCGCTGTCTTGCGCCATGGCGTTGATGCGGAACGCCGAGTTCTCGCCCAGCTGGCGGTTGACATCGGCCGTGACGCGCTTCTTGTCGGCGGAGCCAACGGTCAGCGACGCTTCGCTGGCATCTTCCGTGGTGGCCAGCTTGGTGATGAGGTTGATGTAGCCCGAAGAAGCGCCGCGTCCCACATCCGCGCCAGCAGGGCCCTTGACGATCTCAACCTGCTCGAGGTTGAAGATGTCACGGCTGACCGCACCGAGGTCGCGGATGCCGTCCACAAAGGTCGATTGCTGCGAGGCGAAGCCGCGCATCTGGAAGGTGTCTCCAGCAGAAGTGTTGCCGCCTTCGCCCAACTGCATGGTGATGCCAGGGGTGTTGCGCAGTGCTTCCATCAGGCTCGCCGCGCCCTGCTCCCTGAGCACTTCCTTCTTGACCACCTGCACGGTCTTGGGGGTGTCGAGCAGCGGCTGGGTGAACTTGTTCGAAGCCGACTCCTCTGCCTTGAACGAACTCGTGCGTGAAGCCTTGACGGAAACCTCTTCCAGGGTTTTGGTTTCCTGCGGTGCGGTCTGCGCGACAGCGGTCGAGACCGTGGTCAGCGCGCTCAACGCGACCAGGGACGTGCCGAGGAAGGGGTGCACGCCCGGGGCGTGCTTGCGGCTGCGGATGGAGGCTGGTTTGGCCATGGTGAAAACTCGTCGGATGAAAGAAAGCACAACAACGCCGACAGGGCGCCTCAAAACAACAAGGCAGCCGTGCGGCCGCCTTGTTGCCGAATCATTTCTCAATGGTAATGATTCTCATTTGTTTTATCAATTCATCTTTCGTTCGCACCTGCATCCGGGGGGAGGTTGTTGCGCTCAGTAGACGTCGCGTCGGTAACGACCCGAGCGCTGCAAGCTCAGCAGGACATCGCCGCCCAACACCTCTCGCAGCGTTTCATCGACCGCGGCAGCCATGCCGGCCAGGCTGCCACACACATAGATGGCCGCGCCTTGCGCCACCCAGTCGCGGATGTCATGTCCCCGCTCGACCAAACGTTGCTGCACGTAGGCGGGCTGAACCGGGTCGCGAGAAAAGGCCAGGTCCAGACCGGACAGCAAGCCCGATTCACGCCACGCTTGCAGCTCCTCGCGGTGGTGAAGATCGATCTGTGGGTCGCGCTCGCCAAAAAACAACCAGCTCGGAGCCACCGCCGGGTTGGCGCCCTGCAACGGCTGCTGAGCCCTCAGCAAACGGGCGCGGGCACGCAGGTGCGCCCGCAGGCCCGCCATGCCCGTGCCATTGCCCACCAGCAGCAGGCGTCGCCCGGCGTTGTCACCAATGCGGAAGGCCGGGTGCGCCCGAACACCCAGTGTGAGGCGCTCACCGATGGCTGCGTGCAGGCACAACCAGCCCGAGACGCAACCCGTGCCGCCACCGGCCAGTCGGCGCAAACGAACCAGCAGGTGCAAACGGCCATCTTCGGGCACCGAGGCAATCGAGTAAGCGCGCGGCTGAAGGTCGGGCTCGCCCGCCTCGTTGACAGCGCCTTCAGGCGGCGCGATGTGCACCAGGTCGCCTGCGGCCCAATCGGGCAAGGGGCCTTCGATCGGCTCCAGCTCCAGGTGGTAGACGCCCTCACCCGGGCTGCCCGGGTTGAGCAGTCGGCGCTCGGCCAGGCGCCAGCCCACCACGTCCATTTGCTCGGCCTGCCATCCGGCCATGGCCGCAGCACCGGCATGCATCGACAACTTTTCGAACCAGGCGCGAACGGCGGCCTCGTCCATCTGGTCCACCTCGATGCGATCGAACAGTGGCGTCGCGCCTTGCTGGCTCAACCAAGCATCCACCCGGCGACCGAAGCCACAGAAGTTTTCGTATTCGTGGTCGCCAAGGGCCAGCACGGCGTGCTTGAGCCTGGTCAGGCGAGGCGCATCGGACGCACCGAGGTGATCGGCGAACAGTGCGGCGCTGTCGGGCGGATCGCCTTCGCCATAGGTGCTGGTGATGACATAGAGCTCATCGACCTGGGTCAAAGCCACGGCGTCGACCTCGTTGAGCGCGCAAACACGCACGCCCCGGCTCGCCAGGTGCAGGCTCTCGGCCGTGCGCCAGGCGAGTTGCTCGGCCTGGCCGGTCTGGCTGCCATGCGCCACCAGCACGCGTGTTTCGCCGGCAGCGGCGTCACCCAACTGGCTTTGCTGGGACAGGCGCGCGCGTTCGCGCTGGCGGTGCGCCCACCAGATCGTGGCGCACAGGAGGCCGTAGGTCGCGAGCAAGGCCAGCGCCGTCCACCAGCGCATGGGGTCCACAGAAAAAGTCATCCCAGCATGGCCTCGAACTGCGCCGAGGCATAAGGCACCAGGTCATCACCCTGGCGCGACACAAAGAAGGCGGGCAGGCGCAGCCGATCGGCCAGGTCCAGGCCCTCGTTCAGGCCCAGCACCGACAAAGCCGTGGACCAGGCATCGGCCCACATGCACTGCGGGTGCAGCACCGTCACCGAAGCCAGGCCATGGCGCACGGGGCGACCGCTTCGCGGGTCGATGGTGTGCGACAGCCAGCGGCCGTCGGGCGACTGAAAGCCCTTGCGGTAGTCGCCTGATGTGGCCACGGACAGGCCGTGCAGGGCCAGCATGGGGGCGTCGAAGCGCCCCTCGGCAGCATCTCGCGCGAGGACGCTGGGCAGCTCCAGCTCCACCCACCATGGCTGACCATCTGGCTTCATGCCTTCGCCGCGCAGCTCGCCGCCGATTTCGACGAGGTGGTGGGACAAGCCCCTTGCGCTCAGCGTCTCGGACAGCAGGTCAACGGCAAAACCCTTGGCGATGGCCCCGAGGTCGAGCTGCACGCCCCCGGGTTGCAGCAGCTGCCCCCCGTCAGGGCTCCAGCGCAGGCCCCGCCAACCATGGGGATGGCGCTCGGCCAGGCGCAGCAACTCGTCGTCATCGGGCATGGTGAAACCAGGCTGGTCGTGCCGCTCGAAACCACCGAAGCCCCAGCGCCGAACCCAATGCCCGGCCGCCGGGTCACAGGCACCTTCACTGAGCCGCGCGGCTTCCAGTGCGCAGCGCATCACGCGCTGGAAATGCCGCGCCAGCGTGTGCCAGGAGCCAGCCTCCGCACCGTTGAAGCGCATGAGCGCGGAGTCCGCATCCCAGTGGCTCATCTGCGCGCAGACGTCGTGCAGGCAGGCCTGCAGGGCCTGTCGCACGGCGTGCCCATCGAACGCCTCGGGTGGCGAGGCCACCTTCACCGACCAGTTCGTGCCCATGGTTTCGCCACCCAGCTCGACGCACTCGGCACCAGGCAGGGGGCGGTCGGGCCGGATGGCCTGGGGCAAGAGAACGGGCCGGCTCATGGCGTCACTCACAGGCGCATCACTCCGGCAACACCTCGACGGTGCCCATGTAGGTGTAGCGCACGGCGGGTTGAGCCGGGGGGGCTGCGGGTGCAGCGCCAGCGGGCGGTTGCGCGGCGCGCGGCGGGTAGCTGGCCGAGATCGCGTACATGCCGGCGTCCAGCCACTTCACCGAAAACTCGCCCTGCGCGTCGGTCTTGACGGCCTGCTCGCGCAGCACACCGCGATGGCGCACGCCACCCGGCACGACGGCCACGGTCAGCTCGGGCAACGGCTTGCCGTCCAGCAGCACGCGAAAGCGCGCCGGTGCGCCCGGCGCGAAGCTGTCGAGGCTGGACAGGGGCAGCACTTCCAGGCCCTTGCCAGCGGGCTTGAGGGCCGTGTCGTTGCCCTTGACGGCGACCACAAAGGTCTCCAGTCGGGACTGGGTCACGGTGCGGCGCACGTCTTGCGCATCGGCCGGGATTTCCTTGGCCATGTCGGCCACGGCGCCGCGCCAGCGCTTGGTCTCGGTGCCGACCTTGTACGAGGCCATGGCGGACTCGTTGACCAGGCTCACCCGGTAGGTGCCTTCCTGGGTGAGTTGCAGGTCGAAGGTGCTGCGCAGCTTGCCCGTGAAAGGGTTGGCCGCGGCGAGCCTGCTGCCATCGGGCGCCGTGATGAGCAGGCCGTCGAGTTTGACGGCGTTGGCGCCGAACACGAACAGGTCTTCGGAGACAGCGGCGTCGAACGTGACCCAGGCGCCCTTGTCATCGACCACGCCCATCGAGGGCAGCAGCCAGGTGCGGTGGGCATGGGCAGCGGGCAGGCCCGACAGCAGGGCCAGGCCGGCGAGGGAGGCAACGAACCAGTTCTTTTTCATGGTGGATTCCTTGTGGATCGGTTGAATCACGGACGGACCTGGACCGAGACGGCGCCCAGTTCTTCACGGCCCTCGGCGGACGTGGTGGCCGCGGCCTTGGGCTGCCAACGGAAGGGCACGCGCACGACCTCACGGCCACCGCCTTCGCGCGAGGCTTCCAGCACGACCTGGTAATCGCCGGCCGGCAGCTTGTCGAGCGGCGACTTGGCGCCTGCGTAGGTCAGGGTGTGCTCACCCGGTGCACGGGTGGCAGCCGACACGCCATCGACGGGCATCGTCAGGTCGCGACCACTCTTGCGCCACCACTGGCGCATGTCCTTGAGCCATTTGGTGCCGGCGTTGTCGCGCTTTTTCAGGTCGTACAGGACGTTGAGGTTGGCCACGAAGGTCTGGTCGGGCTTTTCGACCCAGATGGCCACGTACGGGCGGTGGTACTCGGCCACCGGCAGTTGCGGCAGGTTGAACTTCACCGCCAGGTCGGCCGCGAAAGCGGGCGCGGCCAGCAGGGGCAAGGTCATGGCCAGGCCATGGTGTCGTTTCATGGGAACTCCTTGAAAGGAAGGCTGGGTTCAGTGGATGAACAAGATGGCGATCAGCGCAGGCAGCACCAGGCCCAGGCCCACCAGGGGCCAGGTGCCGGGCCGCTTGGCCGAGTGGTACTTCAGGATCAGCAGACCCGTGGCGGAGAAGATCAGGCAGACGACGGCGAAGGCGTCGATGAACCAGGCCCACAGCACGCCGGTGTGGCGGCCCTTGTGCAGGTCGTTGAGCCAGGAGATCCAGCCGCGATCGGTGACCTCGTATTCGGCCTCACCGCTGGCGATGTCGATGCGCAACCAGGCGTCGCCGCCTGGGCGCGGCATGGCGATGTAGGCCTCTTCGGCAGACCACTCGACGGCATGCTCGGCCACTTGCGCACCCCAGGTGCGCGACAGCCAGTCGGACACGGTCAAGGGCAACAGGGTGTTGGCCGAAGGCGGCTCGCCCTCGACGACGAGCGCCTGCAGGTGCGGCAGGAGTTCGGCCGGCACCTGTGCCTTGCGGGCTGTGACGACAGGTTTGGATTCGATCTGCGACGCGTGGTTGAGCGTGATGCCCGTGATGGCGAACAGCATCATGCCGACCAGCGCGAAGGCCGAGCTGATCCAGTGCCATTGGTGCAGGGTGCGCAGCCAGGCGGCGCTGCCGCCAGAGCTTGCGCCAGATCGGGAAGGCGTGGAAGGTGCGCTCAAGATTCGGTCCCCGGTTTCGAAACTGGCTCTGCTTGCGCGGCTGGCTCGCGCCGAGGCGCCTGCCAACCGCCACCCAGGGCCTTGATGAGGTCGACGCTGGCACTCAGGCGCGACAGGCGGATCTGCGCCAACTGGTCCTGCGCACTGAAGTAGGTGCGCTGCGCGTCGAGCACGTCCGACAGGCCGGCAGCGCCCGCCTTGTAGCGTTGCTCGGACAGCTGCAGCGAGCGCTGGGCCTCGTCGCGCACGGCCGCCTGGTTGAGCTCCTGCGTGCCCTGACGCTCGACGTTGACGAGCGCGTCCTCGACTTCCTTGACCGCGGTCAGCAGGGTCTTGCGGTAGGCCTGCCAGCTTTGCTGCACGCTCACCTCGCCGAGGTCGACCTGGCGGCGCAGCTTGCCGCCATCGAACAGGTTCTGCGCCAGCGATCCGGTCAGCGAGAGCACGCGCGTTGGGTCGCTCAGCGACAGCAAGGCGCTGGTGGCCAGCGAGCCGCCCGCCGACAGCTGCAACGTGGGCAGCAGGGCCGCACGCGCCGCATCGACCTGGGCGTCCGCCGCGCGCAGGTCGGCTTCGGCACGGGCCAGGTCGGGGCGACGGCTGAGGATGGCCCCTGGCACCTCCACACCAACCACCGGCAGGCTCAGGCGCTCGATGCGATCGCCTTGCAGCACCAGCTCGCCTGGCAGCTGCCCCACCAGCAGGGCCAGCGCATGGCGGGTCTGGCGCAACTGGGTTTCCAGGGGCAGCAGGGCCGCGCGCTGCGACAGCACCGTGGTGCGCTGACGGCTGACATCCAACGCCGAAGCCGAACCGTAGCGCGCACGCGTTTCGACGATGGCCATCAGGCGTTCGGCAAGTTGCAGGTTCTGCCTCGCGATTTCCAGGCGATCGGCCAGGCTCAGGTACTGGAAGTAGGCGTTCGCCACCCCGGTGGTCAGGGTCAGGCGCACCGACTCCTGGTCGTAACGCACGCCATCGAGCGATGCCTCGGCACCGCGCACACCGGCGCTCAGCCGGCCCCACAGGTCCACTTCGTAGCCGATGTTCAGCGCCGCGCTCGACGATTCGGAACGCACCGGGCCAGACGACCCAGGCGCCTCGGTGCGGCGCGCGCCGCCCGAGGCACTCAGCCCCAGGCTGGGGAACAGCGAAGCCCCCGCCTGTTGAACCGTCAACTCGGCTGAGCGCACGCGCTGCTCGGCGATGCGCACGTCCGGGCTGCCCGCCAGCGCCTGCTCGATCAGGCGGTCGAGTTCAGCGGCCTGAAAGCCCGTCCACCAGCGTGGCTCGGGCCAGTTGCCTCGCGGCGTGCTGGCACCCCATGTGGCGGGCAGGTTCACCGGCACCGCCTGTTGCCGGGGCGACTGCGCGCAACCGGCCAGCAAAGCCAGCAAGGCACCCCAGAAAACAAGCCGCAAGGGCATGAAAACTTGTTGGCCCATCGATCACTCCGAAGACAAGGCCACGACCGGGTCAAGCTGGGCGGCTTTGCGCGCGGGCAGGTAGCCAAACACCAGGCCGGTCGAGACGGCACAACCAAAAGCCAGCAGGATGGGCAGCAACGCGTACTGCACGGGCGTGCCGAAGGCCGACACGATGGCCGCCACGCCCAGGCCGCCCATCACCCCGATGGCACCACCCAGCACCGACACCACCACCGCCTCGATGAGGAACTGCTGCATGATGTTGGCCTCGCGCGCACCAGTGGCCATGCGGATGCCGATCTCGCGCGTGCGCTCGGTCACCGACACCAACATGATGTTCATCACACCGATGCCACCGACCAGCAGCGAGATGGCCGCGATGGAGCCCAGCAGCACCGTCATGGTGTTCTGCGTCTCCTCGGTGGTCTCGATGATCGAGGCCATGTTGCGGATCTGGAAGTCCACCGTGCCATGGCGCTCCAGCAGCAAAGTCTCGACCGCTGCTTGCGTGTCATCGATCTGCGCCACGTCTTTCACCGCCACCGTCACGTTGCGCAAGAAGCGCTGACCGGACAGGCGCAGGCTGCTGGTGTCGTAGGGCACGAAGATCACGTCATCCTGGTCCTGGCCGTTGGGCGATGCTCCCTTGGGTGCCATCACGCCGACCACCTGGAAGACCAGGTTGTTGACCAGCACGTACTTGCCCAGCGGGTCCTCCCCGCCCGGGAACAGCGCCTTGGCCACCGTCTGCCCGAGCACCGCCACGGTGGCGTAGTTCTCTTCGTCGTCCGCGCTGAAGAAGGTGCCCTGGGCCAGCGGCCAGTTGCGTGCCAGCGGGAACTTGCTCGAGGTGCCCGTCACGCTGGTGCTGTAGTCCGAGCCTTCGTGGCGCACCGTCACCGAGCTGTTCTGCTCGGGGATGGCGGCCAGCACATTGGGCACCTCCCGGTCGATGGCGCGCACGTCGGCCACCACCAGGGTCGCGACCCCGCTGAAGCCCCGCTGGTTGGGCGCACCGGGGCGCACCAGCAGCAGGTTCGAGCCCATCGAGCCGATGCGCTGCATGACCTCGTGCTTGGCCCCGTCGCCGATCGCCATCATCGCGATGACCGACCCCACGCCGATGACGATGCCCAACAAGGTGAGCACCGCGCGGAAGACGTTGGCGCGCAAGGCACGCCAGGCCATGCGCGCGGCCTCGGCCACGTCGGCCAATCGGGTGCGCTCCTTCGCTGGCGGGTGACGCGGCACCCAGGGCGGTCGCTCACCGGTGTCCGCCGTGCCCGGGTCGGACAGGATGTTGCCGTCACGGATCTCGATGACGCGGTCGGCGTGCTGCGCCACCTCCATCGCGTGGGTGATGAGGATCACCGTGTGCCCCTGGCGCGAGAGGTCGGCCAGCAGCTTCATGACCTCGGCGCCGCTCTTGCTGTCGAGCGCCCCGGTGGGCTCGTCCGCCAGGATGATGCGACCGCCGTTCATCAGCGCCCGCGCGATCGACACGCGCTGCTGCTGCCCGCCTGACAACTGATTGGGGCGGTGGTGCAGGCGCTCGCCCAGCCCAAGCTGGGTCAGCAACTCGGCTGCACGCGCGTGTCGCTGCATGGCGTCGACACCAGCGTACAGCGCGGGCACCTCGACGTTTTCGGCCGCAGTGGCCGTCGCGATGAGGTGGTAGCTCTGAAAGACAAAACCGAACTCCTCGCGGCGCAGGCGGGCCAGCTCGTCGCGAGAAAAGCCCGAGACGTCCTGCCCCATGAAACGGTAGGAGCCGCTCGTGGGGCGGTCCAGGCAACCCAGGATGTTCATCAAGGTCGACTTGCCCGAACCCGACGCGCCCATGATGGCGACGAACTCGCCCTCGTGAATGCTCAGGTCGATGCCATGCAGCACCTCGACTTCCAGGTCGCCATTGCGGTAGGCCTTGCGCACCCCCTGCAAGGCGATCAGCGGCACACGCTCGTTCATCGGCTGCGTCCACCTGCGCCCATGCCGCCAGCACCACCGAGGCCTCCCGGCCCACCCGGCATGCCGCCCTGACCTTGCAAGGCGTTGCGGTTGCCGCCTTCGGCTCGCACCTGGCCAGGGGGCGGCTTGACGCCGGCCACGACCTGCTCGCCTTCCTTGAGGCCTTCGAGGATTTCGACCTGAACGCGGTTGCTGATGCCGATGCGGACCTTGCGCTCTGCGATCTCACCCGATTCGGTGACCACCTTGACGGTCGCGTCCTTCGGACGGTTCGTGCGGCCAGCGCCCACACCCGCCCACACCGCGGTGGGCGTGCGCGCCCGCGATTCGTTCGATGGAGGGCGCACGGCCGATTGCCCTGTCGATGGCGCTGCCGATGGCTCGCCTGATCGCGAGACCGCTGGCCCTGCGTCGCCACGCGCGGCACGCATGCGCTCACGCATGGCTTCGCGCGCCTCGGGCGGCAGGCTTTCAAAGTAGGCGCGGCGCTCCTCGCGGCTCATCTGGGACAGGTCGGGCCCCGATTCGAGCGCCCCGGCATCCTTGGGCCGCGGGGCCGCACGACGCGCTGGTGCTTGGCCCGACACCACGCCCGAAGCGGCGGCCGCCTTGTCCGCACCGCGCGCCCCGGAACGTCCCCCAGAGGCCGCCCCCGACGCGCCGCTCGCGCCGCCAGGCGCGGCCATCGGCGCGTCGCCCGCTCGCTTGCCTTCTTCACGGGCACCGCGCTGCACCGTCACAGCCGAAGCCGGCACCACCAATGCGTTCTCGACCTTGGCGGCCACGAAAAAGACCTGGGCCGTCATCTGCGGCAGCAGGTTGCGCTGGTCGTTGACCACGTCGAACAGGGCGTTGTAGAGCACCACGTTGTTGGTCACCGTCGGGGTGGGCTCGACCTTGCGCAGCTTGCCCCACCAGCGGCGGCCCCGGTTGCCCAGGGTCGTGAAGTACGCATCCATGTTCGGGCGCAACTGCCCGATGTCGGCCTCGGACACCTGCGTCTGCACGGTCATGGACGACAGGTTGGCCACCCGCAAAATGATCGGCGCTTGCTGCGTCGCGTTGATGGTCTGCCCTTGGCGCGCCGTGATCGACACCACCACGCCCGCCATGGGCGAGTAGATGTTGGCGTAGTTCAGGTTGGCTTCGTCGGCGCGCAAGGTCGATTCGCTCTGCTCGATCTGCGCCTGCAGGGCGTCGATCTGGGCACGGGCCGAGCGCAGGTTGGCATCGGCCTGCTGCACCGCCTCCTGCGTGGTCGCGTCGCCGGACAGCAGGCCCTTCTGCCGCGCCTGCTGCTGCTGCGCCAACAGCAGTTGCGATTCGCGCTCGACCAGCGTGGCACGCAGGTTCTTCAGCTGCGCGCGCCGTGCATCGACGTTGGCGCGGTACACGGTCGGATCGATCTCGGCCAGCAGGTCACCGGCCTGCACCACCGAGCCGATCTCAACGTGGATCTTGCGCAACTGACCGGACACCTGGGCACCGACGTCCACGTATTCGAGTGGCTGCAGGCTGCCCGTGGCCGTGACCAGGTCCTCGATGTCGGCGCGCTGGACCTTGATGAGCTGGTACTGAGACAGGTCGGCCTGCTGCCCCTTCCAGAGCCGCCAACCCACGTAGGCGCCAGCGCCCAGAACAGCCAGGGCAACCGCCACCCACACAGGGCGGCTCGTCAGGAACTTGGGGAACTTCTTTGCGGACATGGGGGTGTGCGTCATTCGGCCACCCGTCCGACGGGTGGACAGACAGCAGCCAGCCGCCCGGCGTCACCAGCCAGGGGTCATCAAATCACATGAATGAGAATCATTATTATTCTAAGTGTAAATGAGAGGCGGCGTGCGCGATGCCCCAGCGCTTCGCCCGGCATCTACACAATCCCTTTACACAAGGTGCATCGAGACGCCAAGCCAATCCAGAGCAATCCACCTTGTTTTGGTGGTGATTTTGAGAAGGATTCGCATTTATCATTGTGAGCTACCCCCACAACCCCTCCGCTCCGATCAACATGAAGACGCTCGTCAAGCGCCCCACCAGCCTGCGCGCCACCCCGACCCTCAGCCGCAGCACGCTCACCCTCGGGGTGTCCACCGCCCTGCTTTTGCCGCTGACCGCCCAAGCCCAAGCGCAGGCCGATGAAGCCAAGGAAACCACCCTCAAGCCCGTTGTGGTGACCGGGCGAGCCCCCGATCACAACCCGTATTCCGAAGCTGGTGCGCCCTACAAGGCCAAACAATCCGGTGATGAACGCCGCGTCAAGCCCCTGGCAGAGACCCCGGCCACCATCACCGTGCTGACCCGTCAGCAGTTGCAAGACACCGGCCGCACCGACCTGCGCGACATCCTGCGCGCCCAGCCCGGCATCACCCTGGGCACCGGCGAAAACGGCAACGCCTTTGGCGACCGCTACATCATCCGCGGCCAGGAAGCGCGCTCGGACGTCTTCGTTGACGGCCTGCGCGACCCGGGCATGACCGTGCGCGAGAGCTTCGCCACCGAACAGATCGAAATCACCAAGGGCCCCAGCGCGACCTTCGCGGGCCGTGGCGCCACCGGCGGCGCCGTGAACTCGGTGACCAAGCAGGCCACCACCGTCGCGGACTTCACCAAGCTGTCGGTCGGCCTGGGCAGCGACGACCATCGCCGCCTGACCCTGGACGCCAACCACGCCTTCAGCGACGACACCGCCTTGCGCGTGAACCTGCTGGAATCTTACGAAGACGTGCCCGATCGCTCGCCGGCTTTCCGCTCGCGCAATGGCGTCGCGCTGTCGCTGACCCACCACGTCACATCCCAGCTGACGGTCACCACCGATTACTACCACCTCAAGACCAAGGACCGCCCCGACCTCGGCACCTGGTATGAAAACGGCAAACCGGTCAAGAAGATCCCCGTCTATGCGCAGGCCGAAGACTTCCTGGAGTCTTCCATCGACACCTTCACGGTGCGCGCAGCGTATCGCTTCGACGACACCACCAAGCTGAGCAACCTGACCCGCTACGGCACGACCGAAAACGGCTATGTGGTCACCAGCGCATCGGGCGGCAGCAACCTCGTCACACCGGTGTCGATCGCGGCATTCGCGCGGCACAACGGCTGGCAGGAAGTCGAGTACTTTGCCAACCAGACCAACCTGGAACTCGAGCGCGTGCTCGGCGGCATGAAGCACACCATGTTGTTCAGCGTCGAGTTGTCGAACCACAAGGTCACCAACGGCGGGTTCAACGTCACCACGGCAACGCCGACCAACTGCCAGACCGTTCGCGGCAGCACGATCAGCAACGCCCACTGCTTCGTCAGCGCAACCGGCGTGCCCGTCGCCGACCTGAACAGCTTCCTGAAATACACGGTCACCCGCGGCGCCGTCAAAAGCGACTGGAACACCAAAACCCTGGCTGTCTCGGCCATGGACACGGTGGACGTGACGGACAAGCTCGCCCTCTCTGGTGGGTTGCGCGTCGATCGCTTCGACTACAGCAACCTCAATGGCGGCCTGAAGTACAAGCTGATGGACAACCTGTTCAACGCGCAGGTCGGTGCCGTTTACAAGTTCCTGCCCTACGCCAACGTCTATGCCAACCTGAGCACGGCCAGCGACTTCAACGGCGGTGAATCGGATGTGACCAACTGCGGCTATGGTGGCCTGTGCCTGGTGGGCAGTGGCGAAACCGCCATCTCGACCTTCACCCAAAGCAAGCCTGAGAAGTCGACCAACATCGAACTGGGCAGCAAGTGGGAGCTGATGGAAGGCAAGCTGCTCGCCACAGGCGCCCTGTTCCAGGTGCGCAAGCGCGACATCATGGAGAACAACTCCACCGTCACGAACTACTCGCTGAACGGCACGCTCAACACCGGCTCCTATAAGGTCGAGGGCATCGAGCTGGGCCTGGCAGGCAACATCACCAGCCAGCTGAGTGCCCACGCAGGCTTCGCGCTCATGGACTCGGAGATCACCAAGTCGGTGATCGCCAGCAACGTTGGCAAGGAACTGGCCAACCTGCCCAAGAAGACCGCATCCATCCTGCTGAGCTACAAGTTCACGCCCAAGTTCAACTTCGGCGGCACGCTGACTCACCAGAGCTCCAAGTTCTCTGGCAGCCCGGAATCCGCTGCAGGCAACTTCAAGGTGCCTGGCTACAACACCCTGGACCTGTTCGCCAGCTACAAGTTCAACCGCCAGCTCAGCGCCCGGGTGAACGTGAACAACGTGTTCGACAAGGAGTACTACCTGGCGACTTACACTGCCGGCAAGTTCACCTACATGGGTGACGCCCGCAACATCCGCGCCACGCTGAACTACGACTTCTGATCGTCTTCGGACCTTCACAGGACAAGGGGCACCTGATCTGAGTCAGGTCGCCCCTTCGCCGTTTGCATCAGGATGCCCGCACCATGCCTGACCAATCGATCCCAGCGCTGCCCCCAGACCTCCACGCCGCCAGCGACCACGAACGCCTGGCCCAGGACCGCATCCCCCCTGACGTGCTGGCCTACATCGAAGGTGGCAGTGGTCAGGAGGTGACGCTCAGGCGCAACCGCGCGGCCTTCTCGCACCATGCCATCCTGCCTAGGCTGCTGCGATCCGTCGGCCATGGCCACACACGCTCGCTGCTGCTGGGCCACGAGTTCGATCATCCCATCCTGCTGGCCCCAGTGGCCTGGCAACAGCTGGTCCACCCGCACGGCGAAATCGACACCGCCCGGGGCGCCAGCGCAATGGACACCTGCATGGTGCTGAGCACCCTGTCTTCCTGCTCCCTGGAAGACGTGGCCCAGCACGCCAACAAGCGCTGGTTCCAGCTCTACTGGCAGGCATCGCGCGAGCACACCCTGAGCCTGGTTCGGCGCGCAGAGTCCGCCGGCTACTCAGCCCTGGTGCTCACGCTCGACGCCAGCGTCCAGACCCCCTCGCTGCGCGCCCAACGCGCGGGCTTTCGCTTTCCAGCAGGCGTGCGAGCTGTCAACCTGCAAGAGCTGCCTCCGATCGAGCTGCCGCCCGTGGGTGCAGGCGAGAGCGCCATCTTCCAAGGTGTGATGTCCACCGCCCCTGGCTGGGAAGACCTGCGCTGGCTGCGCCAGCAAACGACGCTGCCCTTGCTGGTCAAAGGCGTGCTGCGCGAAGACGATGCCCTGCGCCTGCGCGAAATCGGGGTCGATGCACAAATCGTCTCGAACCACGGCGGGCGCGCCCTCGATGGAGCCCCCGCCAGCCTCGATCGACTCCCCGCACTGCGCCAGACCTTGGGTGCGGACTACCCGCTCCTGCTCGACAGCGGCATCCGCAGCGGCCGGGACGTGTTCCAGGCGATTGCCCTGGGCGCCAACGCCGTGCTCATCGGCCGCCTTCAGTTGCATGCCCTGGCCGTGGGCGGCGCCCTCGGTGTCGCGCACCTGCTGCGAACCCTGCGCGAAGAACTCGAGTTGTGCATGGCCCAGACAGGTTGCGCCACCCTCGCCGACATCACCCCGGACCTCCTGCTCAAACTCAACCCGGAGGTCCCATGCTGATCGCCATCGACCAGGTTCTCTCACCCGACGAGGTCCGCCAGTTCCGCCAGGCCCTCGATGCGGCCGAATGGGAAGACGGCCTGAGCACCGCAGGCACCCTGGCCCGCGCCGTCAAACGCAACCAACAGTTGCCCGACGGCTGCAACACCGCTGTGCAGTTGGGTCAGCACATCCTGCGTCGGCTGGCCACGCACCCGCTGTTCATCTCGGCCGCCCTGCCATCGAAGATCTACCCGCCCAAGTTCAACCGCTATGCCGGTGGAGGCACCTACGGCGCCCACGTGGACAGCGCCGTGATGCAGGTCCCAGGCACCCAGCTCACCCTTCGCAGCGACCTCTCGGCCACGCTCTTTCTGGCCGAGCCCGACGAATACGATGGCGGCGAGCTCGAGATCGAAGGCCCCTTCGGCGTGCAGACCGTCAAACTGGCAGCGGGAGACATGGTGCTCTACCCCTCGTCGAGCCTGCACCGAGTCACCCCCGTCACGCGTGGCGCCCGCATCGCGTCCTTCTTCTGGATCGAAAGCCTGGTCCCGGACGACGGCGAGCGCACCCTGCTGTTCGACCTCGATCAGGCCATCCAGGAACTCACCCCCTCCACCGATGCCGATGACCCGCGGCTGCTCAAGCTCAGCGGCGTCTATCACAACCTGCTGCGCCGCTGGGCGCGCACCTGACCCAAGCCTTGCCTGCCATGCATGCCCTGACCCGCCGTTTCGCACTCGCTGCCACCGCCACCACCCTCGCTTTCGCCCTGCTGTCAGTCGCCCATGCCAAAGAGCGTGTGCTCAACATCTACTCTGCCCGCCACTACCAGACCGACGAGGCCCTCTACAGCAACTTCACCAAGCAGACCGGCATCAAGATCAATCGCCTCGACGGACGCGCGGAAGAGCTCCTGGAGCGCATCCGCAATGAAGGCGCCAACAGCCCGGCCGATGTGCTGATCACGGTGGACGCCGCCAACCTCTCGGTGGCCGACGCCTGGGGCATCTTCCAGCCCGTGCAGTCCAAGGTGCTGGAAAGCCGCATCCCGGCCAACCTGCGCACCCCGACCTGGTTCGCGTTCTCCACTCGCGCACGGGTGATCATCCACAACCGCAAGCTGGTCAAGCCGGCCGACGTGGCCACCTACGAATCGCTGTCCAGTCCCAAGCTCAAGGGCCTGATCTGCGTGCGCTCGGGCATGCACCCCTACAACCTGTCGCTGGTCGCATCGCTGGTGGCCCACAACGGCGAGGCCGCCACTGAGCAATGGGCGCGCGGCGTGGTGGCCAACCTGGCCATGCCCCCGCGCGGTGGCGACACCGACCACATCAAGTCGGTGGCCTCGGGTGAATGCGGCGTGGCCATTGCCAACACCTATTACCTGGCGCGCATGCTCAACTCCGAGAGGGTGGAAGAGCGCAACATGATGAAGCGCCTGGGCATCGTGTTGCCCAACCAGTCCAGCCAGGGCGTGCACATCAACGTTTCAGGCGCCGGTGTGGTCAAGACCTCGAAAAACCGCGAGGCCGCCGTGCAGTTCCTGGAGTACCTGGCCAGCGATCAGGCGCAACGCTACTTCGCCGAAGGCAACAACGAGTGGCCAGCGGTCAGCGCCGTGAAAATCGAAAACGAAGGCCTGGAGGACATCGGCGAATTCAAGGCCGACAGCCTGCCGCTGGAAAAACTCTCGCAGCACCTGGTGACCGCACAAAAACTGCTGGACCGCGCCGGCTGGCGCTGAGCCAACAGCCCGGTCGGTTGGTCAACAGATCAACTGGCCCGCAACTTCGCCGGCCTCTTCTTGCGCCCCAACCCGGCCTGCTTGGCGATGTACTTGATGAACACCCACAGCGGCATCTCGCCGGGCTTGGGTGGCTCGCCGCGGCCGATGCGCTTGAGCTGGCCCGTGTACCAGACCACTTCCATCATGCCCATCTTGTCGATGTAGCCGATGCCGGTCTTGAGCGGTCGCACCTGGTGGCGCGTCTGCTGGCCTGACAGCAGGCGGCTTGGCGCATCGGGCTCGATGGCCAGCACGCGGGCCACGCCCACAAAGTCCACCGAGCCAGAGGTGATGGCATCGGCCATGCCCTGCAACGAGCGGAAACCACCGGTGACCACCAGCGGCGTCTTCACGGCCTTGCGCGCCTTCTCGGCGAATTCAAGGAAGTAGGCCTCGCGCTGCTTCGTGCTGGCCTTGGCGGGTTCGGCCTTGTTCTTGACGCCGGTCATGGCCGGGGCCTCGTAGGTGCCACCCGAGATCTCGATCAGGTCGATGCCGGCGTCGGACAAGGCGCGGATGGTGTCGAGCGACTCTTCTTCGGTGAAGCCGCCGCGTTGGAAGTCGGCCGAGTTCAACTTGATGCCGATGGGAAAGCCGGGGCCGACCTTCTCGCGCATGGCTTCGAGCACGCACAGCACGAAGCGGCGGCGCTTCTCGGGCGTGCCGCCCCAGTCGTCGGTGCGGCGGTTGTGGTGCGGCGACAGGAACTGGCTGACCAGGTAGCCGTGAGCGCCGTGGATCTGCACGCCGGTGAAGCCCGCGCGCTTGACCAGCTCGGCCGCGCGCGCGAAGCGCTGGATGACCTCGTTGATCTCGGCCTCGGTCATCTCGCGCGGGGTCGGGAAGAACGCCTGCATCTCGGCGCGGAAGGGCACGGCCGAAGGCGCGATGTTTTCTTTGTTCAGGCCCTTGGGTGCCTGCTTGCCCGGGTGGTTGAGCTGCACCCAGCACTGCGTGCCGTTGCGGGTGGCGGCTTGCGCCCAGGCCGTGAGCTCGGTCAGGAAGCGGTCGCTTTCGATGACGACGTTGCCTGGCTCGCCCAGCGCCCGACGGTCGACCATCACGTTGCCCGTGATGCACAGCCCGATGCCGCCATCGGCCCACGCACCATACAGGCGCACCAGCTCGGGCGTGGCCGCACCGTCTCGGGTGCCCAGCGCTTCGCTCATCGCGGACTTGAAAAGGCGGTTCTTGACCACCGCGCCACCGGGCAGGGTGAAGGGTTGGGCCAACACGGCTTGAGGCGACATCCAAAGCTCCATCAAAGCAGACACAGCGGGCATTGGACACCAAACCACCCCGCCCGCACACGGCACTTGGTGTCAGCCCTCATGCAGATGACGCCAAAGCGGGGCGTTGCCCGATGCGATCGGGCGACATCCCCTCACAAAAGGTCGCGCCAGACCATGGTTTTGCGCTAGAGAAAGCATTACCATGCGTGCTGTCGGTTGACGCGAGACGTTCGGGACACATCGAACGCCCGCAGCCACATCAGATCTGACTGACTTCTGGAGTGAATTCACATGGCAACTGCGAAGAAAGCCCCGGCCACCAAGGTCGCGGCCACCAAGGCCCCTGCAGCCAAGAAGGCCGCTGCCAAGCGCGCCCCCAACGCGGCTTTCGCCAAGCCGCTGACCCCCAGCCCTGCGCTGGCCGCCGTGATCGGCGCCACGCCGGCACCTCGCACCGAGGTGACGAAAAAGATCTGGGAGTACATCAAGAAGCACAACCTGCAGGACGCCGCCAACAAGCGCAACATCAACGCCGACGACAAATTGAAGCCCATCTTCAAGAAGCCGCAGGTCACGATGTTCGAGCTGACCAAGCTGGTGAGCGAGCACCTGAGTTGATGCTCATGTCCCCAGCCTGCTGTTGACGAACGGCAGCATCAGGACCTCGACAGCCCGGCCCTTGCGCCGGGCTTTTTCTTGCCGGGCTTTTTCTTGCCTCATTCCCACCAGGGGTAGAACGGCGGCATCTGCGAAGCCTTGCCCTGGAACTGGGCGGGGCGCTTCTCAAGGAAAGCCTGCACGCCTTCCTTGCCGTCGCCGATGCTGGTGTAGAACATGGCCAGCGAATCGACCTCGTGCGCGGCCAACGGGTGCGGCTGCGCGGAGTTGCGGTACATCATCTGGCGCGTCAGCGCGATGCCCACGGCCGAGCGCTCCGACGCGATTCGCCGCGCGATCTTCATCGCCTCTTCCAGCAACTGCTCAGGCGGCACCACGCACTTGACCAGGCCACCACGCTGGGCCTCGTGGCCGTCGAAGATGTCGGCCATGTAGGTCCATTCCAGCGCCTGCGAGATGCCCACGATGCGCGGCAGGAACCAGCTCGAGCAGGCCTCGGGCACGATGCCGATGCGACCGAACACGAAGCCGATGCGCGCCTTCTCGGACGCGATGCGGATGTCCATCGGCAAGGTCATGGTGGCGCCGATGCCCACGGCCGCGCCGTTGATGGCGCCGATCACCGGCTTCTTGCAGTTGAAGATGGACAGCACCACGCGGCCTCCGGTATCACGCACGCCTTCGTGGATGGCTGGGTCGGTCAGGCGCTCGCGCATGTCGGCCAGCGTGGGCTGTTGCGACTCGTCCAGGCCAAAGACGTTGCCGCCAACGCTCAGGTCCATGCCGGCGCAAAAAGCCTTGCCGGCCCCGGTGACCACGATGGCCCGCACCGCGTCGTCGTCGCTGGCGCGGGTGAAGGCATCGACCAGTTCGTTGGCCATCTCCACCGTGAAGGCGTTGAGCTGGTCGGGGCGGTTCAGGGTCAGCAGCAGCACGCCGTCACCGCCGACGACGTAACTCAGGGTCTGGTAGCTCATGAGGGGTCTCGCTCGTTGTGATGTCGGTAAGCGGGCCAGCATAGCGCAGCGCTTGTGTCGGGCACACCCGCCGCCGTCCATGCCTTGCATCAAGCTTGGGCCAAACTCGAAGCAAACCTCGGGTCAGTACGGAGGGGTTGGCATGGAAAAACCCGCCTACCATGCCTGCGCCGTGCCACCCGTGCCGGCTCGATGGCGTCCAACAGGCGCCTTCTTGTTCACATCCGACTGGAGATCCCCATGTGGAAGATTGTTGTGGCCTTCGTGGCTTTCGCGGCCCTCGCGATGTTCGTGCTGATGAAAAGCGGCGGTGACATCGACATGAGCGGAGAAAAGCACGGCATCGATGCCGGCCACACCGAAGAAGCGCACGGCAGCGCCCCGGCGCCCGCCGCCAGCCTGCCGGCCAGCGAAGCTGCACCGGCTGTTGTCGCATCCGAAGTCGCCAGCGGCGCTTCGCAGTGATGAAAAAGGCCTGAGCGCCCAACGCGCACCAGGCCTGGCATCAACCCAGGTGAGTGGGGCCCGTGTGGCCCCGCTCCGCCGCCAGCCACTGCAGCACCGGGATGGTGCCGGGCAGCACGGGCACCGATTCCACCGGCAGCGATGCCCAGGCCATCTGCTGGCCCTCGCGCATCTCGAACTCGCCTTCCCACGCGAAGACCTTGCAGAAATGCAGTCGCACGCGCGCGTGCGGGTAGTCCATCAGCTCGACCTTCCAGGGCTCGGCCCCGGCGATGGTCACGCCGATCTCTTCGAGCAGCTCGCGGCGCAACGCCTGCTCGACGGTTTCGCCCTGCTCCAGCTTGCCGCCCGGGAACTCCCAATAGCCAGCGTAGACCTTGCCCTCGGGGCGCGAGGTCAGCAGGAAGCGGCCTTCGCGCCCCTGCGCATCGCGCTCGATGAGCACGCCCACGGCCACGTCCACCGGCACGCGGTCGGTGGCGTCCATCACGTGGTAGGACTTGCGCTCAGACATGGCCTGCACCCCCTTGACGGGTCGCTTCACCGGCCACGCGGCCGGCATGGTCGCGCGCGAACTGTTGCGCCACGCGGCCCGAGCGCGAGCCACGCTCGATGGCCCACACCAGCGCCTCGGGGCGCGCGGCCTCGATGGCCTCGTCGCTCAGCCCCAGGTGACGCAACCACTGCGCCACGATGGCCAGGTACTCGTCCTGGCTGAAGGGGTAGAAGCTGATCCACAAACCAAAACGCTCGGACAGCGAGATTTTTTCTTCCACCACCTCGCCCGGGTGCAGCTCGCCGTCGTCGCCGCGCGAGTAGGTCTTGTTGTCCGAGTGGTACTCGGGCAGCAGGTGGCGGCGGTTGGAGGTGGCCACGACCAGCACGTTGTCGCCGTGCGCGGCCACGGTGCCATCGAGCACCGACTTCAGCGCCTTGTAGCCCGGCTCGCCTTCGTCGAAGCTGAGGTCATCGCAGAAGATGACGAAGCGCTCGGGGCGCTCGCTCACCAGCTCGATCAGGTCGGGCAGGTCGATGAGGTCGGCCTTGTCGACCTCGATCAGGCGCAGGCCCTGTGCCGCGTGGGCATGCAGGCCGGCCTTGACCAGCGAGGACTTGCCCGTGCCGCGCGCGCCCGACAGCAGCACGTTGTTGGCGGTGCGGCCGGCCACGAACTGCGCGAGGTTGCGCTCGAAGCGGCCTTTTTGCGTGTCGACCTCGCAGAGGTCTTCATAGCGGATGACACCGACGTGACGCACCGGCTCCAGCCAGCCATTGGCCCAGGCCGAGGCACTGCGCTTGCGATAGCGAAACGCCACAGAGGCCGACCAGTCGGGGGCCTGCAAAGCCTGAGGCAGCACGTTTTCAAGGCGTGAGAGGACCTGCTCGGCACGGCTGAGCAGGCGCAACAAGGGATCGGTCTGTTCCATGCGCCGAGTGTAGGCCAGCCCCCAAGCCGAACAGACCACGCGCGCTTCACGCCCACCTCAAACAAGGTCCGTAAGGTCAGGCCCTGTCCATGAACCTTGTCCAGGAGTTCCCATGTTCCAGTTGCGTTCCGTCGCCGTGGCCTTGCTGATGTCGTTGGGTGGCCTCGCTGCCGTCCAGGCCTGCACCGTGGGCGCCTCGGCTGGCAGCCTCACATTCGACACCTACGCCACCGGCGTGGACAACCGCGTGCTCGGCACCGACTGCAAGACCCTGGACGACGCCTTCGACGACGAAGCCGCCTGGGGCAGCCAGGCCGCTTTCCTCAGCCACGTCTCGAACGTGTCGTTCGAGCTGCTCAAGGCCCGCAAGATCTCATCGGCCGAGCGCGTGCGCCTGCTCAGCGCCGCCAAGGCATCGGGCGTGGGCACCACCCTCAAGGTCAAGCTGATCGCCTTCAACGACTTCCACGGCTACATCAAGGCCGGTGAGGGCTCTTCGAGCAACCCCGGGGTGGCTCGCTTTTCGACCCGCATCCAGGCGCTCAAAGCCGCCAACCCGCTGCACGCCGTCGTCTCGGCCGGCGACATGATCGGCGCCAGCCCCCTGACCTCGGCCCTGTTCAAGGACGAGCCCACCATCGAGGCCATGAACCGCATCGGCATCGACTTCAACGCCGTGGGCAACCACGAGTTCGACGAAGGCAAGGACGAACTGTTGCGCATGCAGCACGGCGGCAACCACCCGACGGACATCTACTCGGGCCTGGGCCTGCCGGTGGACAAACGCGTGGACGGCGAGTTCGCTGGCGCGCGCTTCAAGTTCCTGGCCGCCAACGTGACCGACACCACATCGGGTCAGACCATTTTGCCGCCCTACGGCGTCAAGGACTTCCTGGGCAACAAGGTCGCCTTCGTCGGCATGACGCTGGAAGGCACGCCCACCATCGTCTCGCCATCCGGCGTGGCCGGCCTGCAGTTCGGCGACGAGGCCAACACGGTGAACGCCCTGGTGCCGCACCTCAAGGCGCAAGGCATCGAATCGATCGTCGTGCTGATCCACGAAGGGGGCGCGGCCACAGGCGGCATCAACGGCTGCACCGGCATCTCGGGCGCCATCGTCGACATCGTCAACCGGTTGGACCCCGCCGTGGACCTGGTGGTCTCCGGCCACACCCACGCGGCCTACAACTGCCTGATCCCCAACAGCGCCGGCAAGAACGTGCGCGTGACCTCGGGCGGCCAGTACGCCCGCAACCTCACCGACATCGACGTGCTCATCGACACGCGCACCAAAGACGTGCTGAGCGTGACCGCCAACAACCTGGTCACCGGCACCGGCTCGGCCACCGCTGAAGACCCGGCCCTGGTCGACCTCGTCGCGCACTACGACAACCTGGCGGCCACGCCCAAGGCCCGCGTCATCGGCAAGATCACCGCCGCGATCAGCCGCAACACGAACGCCGCCGGCGAATCGGCACTGGGTGACGTGATCGCCGACGCGCAGCTCGACGCCACCGACGACATCGGCATGGGTGAGGCGGTGGTCGCGTTCATGAACCCGGGCGGCATCCGCGCCGACCTGCCCTTCAACGCCCCCAACGGCAACGTGACCTACGGTGACGCCTTCACCGTGCAGCCCTTCGGCAACTCGCTGGTCACCCTGACCCTCAGCGGTGCGCAGATCAAGATGCTGCTGGAAACCCAGTTCGCCAACTGCCTGGGCCAGACCAGCTTCGACCGCATCCTGCAGGTCTCCAAGGGATTGACCTACAACTGGAGCGCAGGCGCCGCCTGCGGCAACAAGGTCGGCAGCATCGCCCTCAATGGCGTGGCCATCGACCCGGCCGCCAGCTACCGCGTGACGGTCAACAGCTTCCTGGCCGATGGCGGTGACGCCTTCGCCGTGCTCAAGGACGGCACGGCCCGCCTGGGTGGCGCGGTCGACACCGACGCCTTCGAGGCCTACCTGCAGGCCAACCCGGCCGGCGTGGCCCCGGGTGCCCAGAACCGCATCACCCGCTTGCCCTGATCGCCCCACGCCGATGGCATGACAAGGAGTTCATCATGACCCGCTTCCAACAACACGGGCTGGCGCTGGCTGCGCTGCTCGGCCTGGCCTCGCTCACGAACGCCCATGCCGCCCGCCTGCAGATCGTCGCCACCGGCACCGCGGTCGATGTGCTGACCCAGTCGGCCACCATCGATGGCGTCGTTGCATCGCGCAGCGCGACGGGTGGCCTGCTCGATGCCTCGGGCGCCGACACCCTGCTGCTCAGCGACTTCCAGGCCTTCGACCCCAGCACCCAGGCAGGCGCCAGCGTCAGCGATGGGTACAGCCACCTGGTGGCCATCGATGCCTCAGGCGCCAGCACCTCGCTGACGATGGACGCCTCGCACTTCTGGCAGGCCAGCGGCAGCGGCCACATCGATGCGTTCGAGCTCACGCAGAGCCTGTCGCTCGACGGGCTGACCCTGCGCGTGGTGGCCGATGCCGGCGAAACCCTGGGCCAGTCGGTGACGGTGAGCTTCAGCGGCCTGGCCGACTTCCTCTTGAATGGTGCTGCCGGCACCCACGACCTGGCCTTGAGCCTGGACGTGCTGCGCGGCGGCGACACCGTGGCCAGCCACCTCGGCCTGCAAACGGGCAGCGCCAGCGAGAGCGTGAACCTGAGCTTCGCCGGTGTGGTGGGCGATGAATTCACCGTGCTGCTGAGCGCCTTCCAGTCGGCCCTGCTGACCCAGGCTGTCACCTTGGACGGCACCACCGAATTCGCCAGCAACGTGATGCTGCAAGGCCAGTTCACCGTGGCCGCCGTGCCCGAACCCGCGTCCTGGGGCCTGGGCCTGGGCGGCCTGCTGGTCGCCGGCTTGCTGGCTCGCGGGCGCCGTGGTCAGCGCATCGGCCTGCTGGCCTGATCCGATCAGATCGCCTGGCCCCACCCCGGCACGACACGCCTGTCACGCCGCCGCCCTAGATTGCGACCACCGCTTCCCCTTGCAGGAAAACCGTCATGCCTCGCCTCTCGACTTCCCTCATCACCCTGGCCACCTGGGCCGCCCTGTCGGCCACCGCCCAAGCGTCGGTCACCATCAGCCTCCCCACGGAGTCGACGCTGATCGGCGTGCAACCGGTCTCACCGGCCTTCGCTGGCTGGAGCACCGCGGGTGACGTGTCGGCCCTCGATGAGCACACCCTGTTGCTGACCACCGCCTACGATGCCACGGACGACGCCGGCACCTCGGCCGTGGTCGGCAGCGGCGCCATCGCAGCGCAACAGCCGCGCGGCGTGGAAGAGCTGGCCGGCCTGGCCATCGGCGCACTCGACACCACCATCGACGGCGTGCTGCACCAGGCGCAAGAGGGCTCGGTCATCTCGCGCACGCTGTGGGTGAGCGCAGGCGACACGCTGAGCTTTCGCTGGCAATTGCTGAGCAACGAAGACCCGCTGTCCGGCCTGCCCGACCTGGCCTTCGTCACCCTCGGTGGTCAGTTGATCGAGCTGGGATCGGCCAGCATCGCCGATCAACCCGGATCGGCCGGGTTCCAGCATGGCAGCGGCTGGATGACGTTCACGCACACCTTCACCGGCACCGGTTCGCTGGCCTTGAACAACATCGAGCTGGCCCTGGGGGTGGTCGATCGCGGCGACACCTCGACCTCGTCGGCGCTGGCCATCCAGGGCCTGGCGGTCACGCCGGTGCCCGAGCCCACGACATGGGGCCTGATGGCCTCGGGGCTGATGGTGTGTGGCGGCCTGGCTGCCGCCCGTCGGCGCGCTCGCAGCTGACCACGCACAGCGCACGGACCGCGGCGCATCGGCCTTGCTGCGGCATCGCACCTGCGCCCATCAGGTCAGCAAGATGCGCAAGGTCGCGTCGAGGTGCTCGGTGGGTTGGCGCTGAAAGCCCGTGCGCGCATGGCGGTGCAGCCGCCCCAGCACCAGGCTGATGGCCGCCGAGGCCAGCGCCTGGGCATCGACCGTGGGCATCTGCGAGCCACGCGCCTCGGCCAGCGCCCTGGCCGGCTGGCGCAGCAGCGACTCCAGCCGGTCGAACAACTGGTTCATGCGCGCGTGCAGGCGTTCGTGCTCATGCACCAGCGCGTCGCCCACCATGACCCGGCCCATGCCCGGGTTCTTCTCGGCGAACTGCAATACCGCGGCGACGATGCGGGCGATCTGCGAGGCGGGGTCGGCCTCGCGTTCGATGACCTGGTTGGCCAGCGTGAAGAGGCTGTCTTCGATGAAGCCGATGAGGCCCTCGAACATCTGGGCCTTGCTGGCGAAGTGGCGGTACAGCGCGGCTTCGCTGACGTCGAGCTTGGCGGCCAGGGCCGCGGTGGTGACGCGTTCGGTGGCGGGTGACTCGAGCATGGCCGCCAGGGCCTGCAGGATCTGGATGCGACGCTCGCCCGGCTTGGGGCGCGTGCGCTTGGCAGCCGCTGCGGCGGTCTCGGGGTCGACAACGGGTTCCGGGGCTTGTGGTGTTGTCATGTCCAGGCGTGCAGCGACCGCAGTGACCTGATTCTGGCACACACCCAGCTGGGCTTGCCGTGCAAGGCCAGTCCGGCTTCCGGCCCATGTGGGTTGTCTTTGAGGTAGTGCTGCATCCACACCGTGCGCATGCGCAGGCGGCGCGCGCTGCGCAGGTTGGCCACGGTGTCTTCGACCAGCACGCAGCGGTGCGCAGGCAGCTTCAGGCGCGCCAGCACCACGCGCAGGCTGCGCGCATCGGGCTTGGGGCGCAGCTCGCCGAACACACGCATGCCCTCGATGGACACCACCGCTTCAAAGCAATCGCTCAGGTCCAGCGCCGTGAGCACGCGCTTGGCGTACTCGGCCGGTGCGTTGGTCAGCAGGATCTTGCGGCCACGCAGGCGCTTGAGCGCCGCGCGGTGCGAGGCTGGCATGTGCAGGTCGCGCTCCAGGCCTGGCAGGGTGTGCGTCTGCGCCAGGAAGTGCGCGGCGCGGATGCCGTGGTGCCGCTCCAGGCCCAGCAGCGTGGCGCCGTAACGCCGCCAGTAATGCAGCCGCAGGGCGTCGGCCTCTTCGCGGCTGAGCCGCAGTTCGGCCTCGATGTAGTCCGTCATCGCGCCATTGAGGCGCCAGAACACGGCCTTGCTGGCGTCGTGCAGCGTGTTGTCGAGGTCGAACAGCCAGATCGGGGGCATGCGTGGGTCAGTGGCTGCGGATCATGGTGCCGTAGGCCTGGTCGGTCAGGATCTCCAGCAGCATGGCGTGCGGCACGCGCCCATCGACGATGTGCACGGCGTTGACGCCACTCTTGGCCGCGTCGATGGCGCCTTCGATCTTGGGGATCATGCCGCCGCTGATGGTGCCGTCTTCGATCAGCTCGTCGATCTGGCGGGCCGTCAGGTCGGTCAGCAGCGCGCCCTGCTTGTCGAGCACGCCCTTGATGTTGGTCAGCAGCACCAGCTTCTCGGCGTTGAGCACCTGGGCCAGCTTGGAGGCCACCAGGTCGGCGTTGATGTTGTAGCTCTCGTTGCGCGAGCCAAAGCCGATCGGGCTGATGACGGGGATGAACTGGTCGTCCTGCAGGGCCTTGACCACGCTCGGGTCGATGGACTCGATCTCGCCGACCTGGCCCACGTCGTGTTCCTTGCTGGGGTCGGCCAGGTCGAGCAGCTTGAGCTTGCGCGCGCGGATCAGGCCCCCGTCCCGGCCGGTCAGGCCCACGGCCTTGCCGCCAGCGGCGTTGATGAGGCCGACGATGTCCTGCTGCACCTCACCGGCGAGCACCCACTCCACCACTTCCATGGTTTCTTCGTCGGTCACGCGCATGCCCTGGATGAACTGGCCCTTCTTGCCGATCTTGTTCAGCGCCGCGTCGATCTGGGGGCCGCCGCCGTGCACCACGACCGGGTTCAGGCCCACGAGCTTGAGCAGCACCACGTCTTCGGCGAAGTCGGCCTGCAGCTCGGGGTCGGTCATGGCGTTGCCGCCGTACTTGATGACGATGGTCTTGCCGTGAAAGCGCCGGATGTAGGGCAGCGCCTGCGCCAGGATTTCCGCCTTGTCACGCGGTGCGATGTGGGCAACGGGATCGGCATCGGCCGGAGCAGGGGTGTGGGGCATGGCAGGCAGGTTGGCTGATACAGGGAAAAGGCGAGGGACGGCGACAGGTGCGCCGGCCTGCATTCTAAAAGCGCAGGCGCTACACTTGAACGCATGACCCGATTCTGGCGCTTCACGCTGCTGACCCTGCTCATCGCCCTGCTGCCCTTGCGCGGCTGGGCCTGGGCGGTCATGCCCGTGGCGGTGCCTGGATCGGGCGGCCCCGCCCAGGTGATGACCCACTCGGCTCACGCCCCTGCAGCAGCCGCCGCGGAAGGGTCCGACGCCCTCCCCTGCCACGCGCAGCTCGGCAGCCCCGACGCCACCCCCAGCCCGTCCGAAGACGGCTTCGGCCAGGACCACACCTGCTCGCTGTGCGACCTGTGCCACGCTGGCGTCATCGCGCCGCCGAGCTGGGCCTGGGTTCACGATGCGCCACCGGTGGCGCCGCCCAGCTGGGCCGTGAGCGTGGCGCATGGCCGCGACGGGGTCGACGGCCTGTTCCGACCGCCTCGGGCCTGATCTCTCCCTGAACCCCTCCCTGCACCGCGACAGCGCTCGCCGTGCAGACGCCCGTTCACGAGATCCGTCGCCCCCTGGCGCGACGCCCACACCATGACCCCAACACGCCCTGGTCGGCCCCGTGCCGCCCCAAGCTGGCGCCGCCGCCCCTGGCTGACGCTGATCCCCGTGATCGCGCTGGCCGGCTGCGCCGCCACCACCACCGCCCAAGACCCCCACCCCGCCAACACCTGGCTCAAGGCACGCGTGAGCGAGGCCCCCGCCCTGCCTTGGCCCGCCTCGGCGCCCGACAGCGCCGACGCCCACCAGGCCCGCAGCCAGGCCCACCCCCTGCCCGACGGCCCGCTGGGTCAGGACCAGGCGGTGACGCTGTCGCTGCAACGCAGCCCGGCCCTCGTGGCCTTGCTCGCGCGCAGCGAAGCCCAGGCGGCGCGCGAGCGCAGCCAGGCCCGCCCCGGCTTCCTGGGCTTTTCGATCGAGCGCCTGACCCAGGGCGACGAGGTCGAGATCGGCCGCACCTGGAGCCTGGGCCTGTTCGACCTGCTGAGCTGGCCCTGGCGCCACCAGGCCGCCGAGCGCCGCATCGACGCCGAGCAACAGGCCCTGGCCCGCGAGGTGCTGCAGCACGTGCAGAACGTGCGCACGCAATGGGTGATGGCCGTGTCGGCCCAGCAGCGGCTGGCCTATCAGGCCGACGTGCTGCGCGCCGGCACCACCGCTGGCGAGCTGGCCCGCCGCATGCAGCAGGCCGGACACTTCAGCGCCGCTCAGGCCGCCCGCCACGAAGCCACCGAAGTCGAAGCCCGCCTGGCCCAGGCCCAGGCTCAGCGGCAGGCCCTCGCCGCCCGCGAAGCCTTGGTGCGCCTGCTGGGCCTCGATCGCGCAGAAGCCGCCCGGCTGCAACTGCCCGATCGGCTGCCGCCGGTGCCCGAAACATCGCCCTGGACCGCCCAGGCCGTCGAAGACGCGGCCCGCCAACGCCGGCTCGACCTGCGCCTGGCCGAATCGCGCTGGCAGGCCACCCAATCCAGCCGACGCGATGGCGCGGCACGCAGCGTCATCGACCTGGAAGCCGCCTACCGGCGCGACACCTCCAACGAAGCACCCGTGAAACAGGGCCCTGAGCTGGGCATCCGGCTGGTGTCCATCGACTTCGGGGCCACACGCCGCCAGGCCGCACGCCTGGACGAGCAGGCCGCGCTGGCCGAATGGCAGCAGGTGGGCCTCAACGCCGAGTCGCAACTGCGCGAACGCTTCGCAGATCACCAGGCCACGCTGGCCACGGCACAGCAGGCGGCCAAGGTGCTGGGGCCGGTGCGCAAGCGCCTGCTCGAAGAGCGGCTCAAGCAATACAACGGCATGCTCATCGGCCCCTTCGAGCTGATCGACGAAGCGCGCTCGCACGTCTCCGGCGTGCTGGTCGCGCTCGACGCTCAGCGCGACTTCTGGCTGGCCGACGCAGCACTGACCGCGGCCATCGACGGCCTGGACGGCCCCGACACGGGCAGCACCCGCCCCGCCGCCTCCGCCCCCACCAACACCGAAGCGAGCCACTGACATGAGCACCCGACGACTCTTCCTGCGCGGCGCCCTCGGCGGTGCCGCGCTCTCCGCCACCCACGCAGCGCTCAGCGCCGAACGCGTGCGCCCGGGCAGCCTGCTGGGCCTGCCCGAGCCCGTGCTCCAAACCACACCCGACACCCAATCCCCCCTGGCGCCCCCCAACGGCCGCCCCTACCGCCCCGTGCTCACGCTCAACGGCTGGACCCTGCCCTGGCGCATGAAAGACGGCGTCAAGGAGTTCCACCTCGTGGCCGAACCCGTGGTGCGCGAGATCGCGCCCGGCATGAAGGCCCGCCTGTGGGGCTACAACGGCCAAAGCCCCGGCCCCACCATCGAGGTCGTCGAAGGCGACCGCGTGCGCATCTACGTCACCAACAAGCTGCCCGAGGTCACCAGCGTGCACTGGCACGGCCAGCGCCTGCCCAATGGCATGGACGGCGTCTCGGGCCTCACGCAGCCGGCCATCCCGGTGGGCCAGACCTGCGTCTACGAGTTCGTGGCACGCCGCCCCGGCACCTTCATGTACCACCCACACGCCGACGAGATGGTGCAGATGGCCATGGGCATGATGGGCTTCTGGGTGACCCACCCGAAGCAGCCGCACCCGCACATCGCCCAGGTCGACCGCGACATCTGCTTCCTGCTCAACGCCTACGACATTGAGCCCGGCGCCAGCACCCCCAAGGTCAACACGATGCTGGACTTCAACCTGTGGACGTGGAACAGCCGAGCCTTCCCGGGCATCGACAGCATCAACGTCAGGCATGGCGACCGCGTGCGCCTGCGCATCGGCAACCTCACCATGACCAACCACCCCATCCACATCCACGGCCACGAGTTCGAGGTCACCGGCACGGACGGCGGACCGGTTCCGAAGTCGGCCCGTTGGCCCGAGGTCACCACCGACATCGCCGTCGGGCAGATGCGCCAGGTCGAGTTCGTCGCCGACGAGCTGGGCGACTGGGCCTTCCATTGCCACAAGAGCCACCACACCATGAACGCCATGGGCCACGACGTGCCCAACCTGATCGGCGTCAAGCAGGACGACCTCGCCCGCGAGATCAACCGCCTGGTGCCCGGCTACATGGCCATGGGCGAGACGGGCATGCACGAGATGGCCGAAATGGAGATGGACCTGCCGGACAACACCTTGCCGATGATGACGGGCACCGGCCCCTTCGGCCCGATCGGCATGGGTGGCATGTTCACCACGGTGAAAGTTCGCAAAGATCAGCCGCCGGCCTCTCACCCCGATGGCCACAAGGACCCGGGCTGGTACCGTCATCCCAAAGGCACGGTGGCGCGTTTCATGGGTGAAGGAGAAACCTTGCCCGATGCCCCCCGCGCCCCCGCCTCACCGCACGCCGGCCACGCCCACCCTGGTGGTGACGAGGTCGAGTTGAAGGTCCGCAAACCCGGCCATCATGGCCACCATGGGCACTGACGACACCCTCTCAGCGCCCCACATCGACACAAGGAGCCCCTCATGAATGCCTTTTTGCAACACCGCTTCAAGCACCTCGCTGCCCTGGCCGCCGGCCTGCTGCTGAGCCTGTCTGCCACCGCCCAGACCGTCGACGGCACCGTCGAGAAGATCGACGTCGAAGCCGGCAAGGTCACGCTGCGACATGGCGAGATCAAGAGCATCGACATGCCCCCCATGAAGATGGCCTTCCGCGTGGCCGACCCCAAGTGGTTGCAGACCCTTCAGGTCGGCGACAAGGTCAAGTTCGACGCCGCCAAGGTCAACGGTCAGTTCACGGTCACGGCCATCACCGTGGTCAAGTGATCGATCAGGTGACCCAGACGAGGAACGCCGTCATCGTCACGTAACGGGCGAACTTGCCGATGGCCATGTAGAACAGGCATGGCCAGAACGGCAGTCGCAGCCAGCCGGCCACCGCGCACAGCGGGTCGCCCACGACGGGCAGCCACGACAGCAGGCAGGCCTTGGCCCCGAAGCGGCGCAGCCAGTTCATCGCGCGCTGGTCGGCGCGGGTGGCGTGCTCGGGCGGTGGCGCCTCGTCTTCCCGACGGGTGTGGCGGATGCGGTTGGATGCCGAATGGGCGCCATAGCCCATCCACCAGCTGATGCCGCCGCCCACCGTGTTGCCCGCGGTGGCCACCAGCACGGCCGGCCAGAACAGGTCGGGCCGCAGCGTCACCAGGCCGAACACCGCGGGCTCGGAGCCCATGGGCAGCAGCGTCGCCGACACCAGCGACACGATGAAGACCGCTCCCAGCCCCACCTTGGGCAGGGCCAGCCAACCGAGAAGGGCATGCACGCCCGCCATCCAATCGACGTCCATGGCGCCGATTGTGGGGGCTGCGACGCCCTTCACGCGCCGCGGGGCCGATCAGCCGTTCAGAAGCTGTAGCCGACCGTGGCGGTGTAGACCGTCGGGTTGAAGCGGAAGGACGATTCCTGGCGCAGGCCGGACGCGGTCCGGATGGTCAGCTTGTTGTCCACACGGGCGGTGGCCACGCTGGCGTTGAGCGACCAGTTCTGGTCCAGCTTGTACGACACGCCCACCTGCGCGGCCGGGCCGATCGAGTCGGACAGGCTGATTTCGGGCTTGGCGCCATCGGCGTACAAGGTGTCGCCTGCGGCGGTGGTGCGGGCCTTGAAGCGCGTCACGTTGATGCCGATGCCGATGAACGGGCGCACCGCCGACGAAGGCTCGAAGAACTTGTAATTGAAGAACACCGTGGGGGCCCACTGGCGCACGGTGGCGACGACCTTGCCGTTCTGGTTTTCGAGCTTCTGACGCAGCACGCCGGAGGCGTTGTTCTGAAGCGTCGTGCTGGTGGTGCCGTTCGGCAAGGTCACCCCGGTTGCATCGATCTGTGGGTTGTTCACCTTCAGTTTCACGTCGTGCTTGGGCGGGTTGCCCAACACGAACTCCACGCTCCAGCGATCGGTCAGGGCGCGCTCGATGGCAAAAATCGCGGTGCCCTGGGGTTGCACTTGGAACGCCACGCCGTCCTGAAGCTGGAACGCCCCACGCAGAGGCGAGGGCACGGCCACACCGCCGCGCAGCGATTCGCTGGTGGCGTGCGGTTCGATGTAGGCACCACCGAGCTTGATGGTGTACTGGGCTTGGGCGGCCGAAGAAGCGCCGAGCGCGGCGGCGGCCAGGGAGGCGATCAGGGTGAAGCGGGCAGACATGGTGGGAATGACAAGGAAAATCAGGTGACGCACCAGCGCGTAACGATTGCAGTGTAACTGCAATGGTTACACTTACCCGATCCGACCTCGCAACGACCCACCGCGAGCAGAGGGTTTTGCGCATGCCAAAAGACCATCGGCCGCGGGTCCATCCCCAAAAAATGCCCGCCTGGGGCCTACCCAGGCGCCCACCCCGGGGCTATACTCTGCCTCCTTTTTAAGCAGCCCTGAACGACGCGTCGCTCGGGGCTGTTCTGTCTTTTCAGCCCCCGATCCTGTCCGCATGTCCGCCCTGCCCACCCCGGTCAGCCTCCTGGTCAGCCCCTTGGCGACCCCGATGGCGATCGGCCCCCACACGGTGCCGAATCGCCTCTTCGTGGCGCCCATGGCCGGGGTGACGGACCGCCCGTTTCGCATGCTGTGCAAGCAGCTGGGCGCGGGCTACGCGGTCAGCGAGATGGTGACCTCGCGCCGTGACCTCTGGCACAGCCTCAAGACCTCGCGGCGAGCCAACCACGAGGGCGAGACCGCGCCGATCTCGGTGCAGATCGCCGGCACCGACGCGGCCATGATGGCCGAGGCCGCCGCCTACAACATCGACCGCGGCGCCCAGATCATCGACATCAACATGGGCTGCCCGGCCAAGAAGGTCTGCAACAAGTGGGCGGGCTCGGCGCTGATGCAGGACGAGCCGCTGGCGCTGGAGATCATCGAAGCCGTGGTGGCCGCCTGCGCGCCGCACAACGTGCCCGTGACGCTGAAGATGCGCACCGGCTGGAGCCAGCAGCACAAGAACGCCGAGCGCATCGCACGCGCGGCCGAGTCCGCCGGCATCGCCATGCTGACCGTGCATGGCCGCACCCGCGAGCAAGGCTACAAGGGCCAGGCCGAGTACGACACCATCGCCGCCGTGAAAGCCGCGGTGCGCGTGCCCGTGGTGGCCAATGGCGACATCACCAGCCCCGAAAAGGCCATCGAGGTGATGCGCCTGACCGGCGCCGACGCCGTGATGATCGGCCGAGCCGCCCAGGGGCAGCCCTGGATCTTCGGCGACATCGCGCACTACGCCACCCACGGCCAGCGGCGCGCGCGCCCGCTGACGCTGCAGGTGCGCCAATGGTTGATCGAGCACCTGCACGACCACCACGGCCTGTACGGCGAATTCGCTGGCGTGCGCACCGCGCGCAAGCACATCGGCTGGGCCGTGCGCGCCCTGCCAGGTGGCGAGGCCTTCCGCCAGCACATGAACACCCTGGACCGCATCGACGAACAGGTGCGGGCCGTGAGCGACTTTTTCGAACAACTCAGCCAGACCCATGACCGCCTGCCCGAGGCAGCGGGCACCGGCCTGGCCGACACCGACACCGCCGACCAGGAGGCCCACTCCTGCATGGCGAACTGAACACCCATGAGCAAGAAGACCATCCAGGACTGCATCAAGGACAACCTCGAGGGCTATTTCCACGACCTGCGCGGCGCCGAGCCGCACGCGGTCTACGACATGGTCGTGAGCGCCGTCGAGCGCCCCATGCTCGAAGTCGTGATGCACCGCGCCGAGGGCAACCAGTCCAAGGCCGCCGAGTGGCTGGGCATCAACCGCAACACCTTGCGCCGCAAGCTGCTCGAGCACAAGCTCATCAAGTGAACCGCTTTCGTTTTTTGTTTTCACCCGCTCTTTGAACCAGAGGAACCCCATGGCCCTGACCGCCCTGCTGTCCGTGTCCGACAAGACCGGCATCGTTGAATTCGCGCAAGCCCTGCATGCACAAGGCGTGCGGCTGCTGTCCACGGGCGGCACCGCCAAGCTGCTGTTTGAGAAGGGCCTGGCGGTCACCGAAGTGGCCGAGATCACCGGCTTCCCGGAAATGCTCGACGGTCGCGTCAAGACGCTGCACCCGCGCGTGCACGGCGGCATCCTGGCCCGCCGCGACCTGCCCGAGCACATGGCTGCTCTGAAAGAACACGGCATCGACACCATCGACCTGCTGGTGGTCAACCTCTACCCCTTCGCGCAAGCCACCGCCAAAGCCGACTGCACCCTGGCCAACGCCATCGAGAACATCGACATCGGTGGCCCGACCATGCTGCGCTCGGCCGCCAAGAACTGGCAGGACGTCGCCGTCATCATCGACCCGGTCGACTACGAACAGGTGCTGACCGAGATGAAGGCCGGCCAGGTCACCCGCACGACCAAGTTCATGCTGGCCAAGAAGGTGTTCGCCCACACCGCCGCCTACGACGGCATGATCACCAACTACCTGACCTCGCTGGAAGCGGGTTCGGAACTCGAAACCGAAGCCGTGCCCGCCAAGGCCGAATACCCCGCCGTCTACAACCTGCAGCTGCACAAAGTGCAGGGCATGCGTTACGGCGAGAACCCGCACCAGTCGGCCGCCTTCTACCGCGAGGCGTCGCCCGTGGTCAGCACCCTGGCCAACTGGACGCAGATCCAGGGCAAGGAGCTGAGCTTCAACAACATCGCCGACGCCGACGCCGCCTGGGAATGCGTCAAGGCCTTCGAAGCACCGGCCTGCGTGATCATCAAGCACGCCAACCCCTGCGGCGTGGCCGTGGGAGCCGGCCCGCTCGAGGCCTACACCAAGGCCCTCAAGACCGACCCGACCTCGGCCTTCGGCGGCATCATGGCCTTCAACCGCACGGTCGACGCCGACGTGATCGAGGCCATCAACGCCAACAAGCAGTTCGTTGAAGTGGTGATCGCGCCCAAGTTCACCGACGCCGCGCGCGCCGCCTACGCCGCCAAGCAGAACGTGCGCCTGCTGGAAGTGCCGCTGGACGACGCCACCCGCAAACTCTCCAACGCGCTGGACTTCAAGCGCGTGGGCGGCGGCATGCTGCTGCAATCGGCCGACAACATCGACATCGTCGGCGACGTGAAGGTGGTCTCCAAGCTGCAACCGACGCCTGAGCAGATGCAGGACCTGCTGTTCGCCTGGACGGTGGCCCGCTTCGTCAAGAGCAACGCCATCGTCTTCTGCAAGGACGGCATGACCATGGGCGTGGGCGCCGGCCAGATGAGCCGCCTGGACTCGGCCCGCATCGCCTCGATCAAGGCCGGCCACGCCGGCCTGACGCTGCAAGGCACGGCCGTCGCGTCTGACGCCTTCTTCCCGTTCCGCGACGGCCTGGACGTGGTGGTCGATGCGGGCGCCACCTGCGTCATCCACCCGGGCGGCTCCATGCGCGACGACGAAGTCATTGCCGCCGCCGACGAGCGCGGCATCGCCATGGTGTTCACGGGCACGCGCCACTTCCGTCATTGATGACGTGGCCTCGCGCTGACCGCAAGCCGGCCAGCGCCATCGGCGATCAGAAAGGGGCTCCGCAAGGGGCCCCTTTTCTTTTGCGCCCCGCACACCACAAGGCCATCAAGGCGACCAAGGAATTTAATTCACATGCGAAATAAAACCCGGTAGACTATTTCGCATGCAAAACAAACCAAGGCTGATCTTCCTGCTCAACAGCGCCCAGCGCCGCCTGCAGCAATGGATGGCCCAACAGACCGAAGCCGCCAGCCGCGCAGGCCAGCAGGCCCCTTCACCCAGCCAAAGCGGCGTCATCTTCGCCCTGGCGAAATCCGACGGTGCAACCATGGGTGAGCTCGCCCAGGCGCTTGATCTGGCCCCATCGGCCGTCTCCGGCCTCGTCCAGCGCATGGAGGCGCTGGACTGGGTCGCCCGTCACCCCTGCCCCGACGATGGGCGCACCCAGCGCGTCTGGCTGCAGCCTGCCGGCCAACAGCTCCTGCCGCTGCTCAGGCAAGCCACCACCCGCATCAACGCGCGCCTGACCGAAGGCTTCACCGAAGCCGAAGTGCAGACCATCGCACGCTGGCTCACCCACATCCAGCAACTCGACCAGGCCGATCCAACGCAGACCTGAGATGCCCCCGAACGACCGGAACACCGCGATGCAAACCATCGACATCACCTGCCAGGACGGCACCCGGCTCAAAGGCCACTTCCTGCCCGCACACACCGGCCAGCAGTCCGCCACGCACGACCCGGTGCTGCTGTGCCCCGCCACCGGCGTCAAGCAGCACTTCTACCTGCGCTTTGCCACCTGGCTGGCCGAGCAAGGCCACGACGTGCTGGTGTTCGACTACCGGGGCATTGGCCTGTCGCTGCAAGGCCGCCTGAGG
The DNA here is from genome assembly GCA_001770725.1 of Burkholderiales bacterium RIFCSPHIGHO2_01_FULL_63_240. Lineage (GTDB taxonomy): Bacteria > Pseudomonadota > Gammaproteobacteria > Burkholderiales > Burkholderiaceae_C > Aquabacterium. The sequence continues at coordinate 164,169 of MERU01000006.1, read as the reverse complement.
GACTGCCGCGCCACGCTGGCCGAATGGGGCCAGCAGGATCAGGTCGCCGCGCTCGACTGGCTGGTGCGCCGCACCGGGCGCGAGCAGGTCCTGCTCATCGGTCACAGCGCCGGCGGCCAGATGATGGGCCTGCTGCCCAACCACCGCCATGTCAGCCGCGTCGTGGGCGTGGCCACCTCCACCGGCTGGCTCAGTGGCATGCGCACGGGCTTTCGGCTCAAGGCCTACTTCGGGCTGCGCATGGCCGTGCCCATCGGGGCGCTCATCAAGGGCTACGCGCCCACCGCCGCCCTGGGCCTGGGCGAAGACCTGCCCGCCCAGGTCGGCATCCAGTGGGGCCAGTGGTGCGCCGCAGGCGGCTACGCCACCAACGCCGTCAAGGACAAGCCGCAGCAGGACTTCCATGGCGACATCCGCATCCCCATCACCGTCTTTCACGCCACCGACGACGACATCGCCAACCCCACCACCGTGGCCGACCTGATGCGCACCTTCCCCGCCGCGCGCAAGCAGGTGCGCCGCATCGCGCCACGCGAGCACGGGCTGAAGTCCATCGGCCACATCGACTGGTTCCGCAGCTCGCACCAGGCGCTGTGGCCCCTGCTGGCCCAGGCCCTGCGCGAGCCTGCATGAAGCCACGCCAGTCCACGATCTGAGCGGCGCCCGGTTATCCTCCCGGGCATGCGCATCCTCGGCATCGACCCCGGTCTGCAGACCACCGGCTTTGGCGTCATCGAAACCGATGGCCCCCGCCTGCACTATGTCGCCAGCGGCACCATCAAGACGCGCGAGGCCGCCCAGGGCGACCTGCCCACGCGGCTGAAAATCATCTATGAAGGGGTTCGCGAGGTCGTCACGCGCTACGAACCGCAGCAGGCTTCGGTCGAAATCGTCTTCGTCAACGTGAATCCGCAGTCCACGCTGCTGCTGGGCCAGGCACGCGGGGCGGCCATCGCGGGCTTGTTGTCGCTGCCCACCTCGCCGCAGGTCAGCGAATACACGGCGCTGCAGATGAAAAAGGCCGTCACGGGCCATGGGCATGCCACCAAGGCACAGATCAGGCACATGGTGATGCGCCTGCTGGAGCTGCCTCGCGAGCCCAACAACGACGCTTCAGACGCTTTGGGGCTGGCGATCTGCCACGCCCACGCCGGCAGCCTCATGTCGCAGATGGCCAAGGCCACGTCCCTCAGCCGCCGCACCCATGCCCAGATCAAGGGCGGGCGCGTGTACTGACGCTCACTGGCCGTCCTTGATCAGGCGGTCCCCCAAGGGCTGAACCGGCCTCGCGTTCATCGGGTACAGGCGAGAGAAGATCGAGATCTGCTGGGCCGACACGCTCACGGGTTTTTTCATCACCATCCACAGCACGCCCTCGGTGCAAGGCGGCGTGCTCAGCGAGCCCATGTAGGTCACGTAGCGGCGGTCTTCGGGCAACAGCTGCTGCAAATCGAGGCCCTGCAGGCCGGCTTGCTCGGTGCGCTTTTCCAGCGGCAGGTTGTTCCACACCTGCTGGACGATGGGGTGCCCCTTGCCCTCTTCGATCAACACGGCGACGATGGCCAGCTTGCCCTCCAGGTCCTTGTGCACCAGGTGGGCCACCATCTCGAACTGGCGGCCGTTGAGCCGCTCTTCGCTGGGACGGTGGAAATGAAACTGCACCAGGTCGTAGCGGCGGCCGTTGACGACGATGCGGTTGCCCGGCTCGACATTGACCTGCACGGTGTGCCCGTTGTCGATGACGCGGAAGGCAGAGAGCTTGTAGTCGAACTGGATGGGGTCGAGCTCCACCGGGATGCCGTCCCGGATGTCGATCGGGCTCTGGCGCTGGCCCATGCCGCATTGCTTGAACTCGGGGTTCAGCTCGTGCCAGTGGGCAGGGCCGCTCGGGCCGTCGTAGGCCCAGGGGCCACGGGCCTCGGGCTTGGGCTCTTTCCTGGCGGACTTTTCGGCGCCTTTGCCACCCTTGGCCTGCAGGCGCACCACGGGCGCGGGGCTGCGGGTGGCCCGCACCTCGCTGATCTTGTGCTCGATCATCTCGCGCAGCTCGCCCATCGAGGGGGGCAGCTTGATTTCAGGCGCCCCTTCGGTCTTGGCGTCGGCTTTCGCGTCGGCCTTTGACTCGGTCTTGCGCTCGCCCTTGCCCTCCCCCTTGGCATCCGCTTTGGTCTCGGCCTTGCTTTCGGCCTTGCTCTCGGTCTTGTGCCCTGACTCCGACGCCGCAACGGGGTCCAGCGCCAGGCCCCAGGCCAGGCAGACAAGCAACAAGGAAGGCAGGGGCAGTTTCATGGTCGATCTCCACATCACATCACCTCATCGGCCACGATGCGAAAAACTTGACCCCTGCGTGCGATCGCCCCACGTCTGAGGACGCCGCCCAGGCCCCGTGACACGACAGGGCCGACAAAAAATGTGTGAAGACAGCCGATAGGCCGGATTCTGTGCAGCCCCTCGCCTTGCGACGAGAAACCGTGACCGCCATTCCTCTGGGCCGCCTGTCGCCAGAGCGGCTCGATGCCACCTACCCGCACACTCCCCGAGCCAGGTCAACGTGTGCCTATTTGGTGTTGCTGCGCGTAGAGATTGCCCGTTTCACCCGGACCGAACCGGCTCGTCTCTGTTGCTCTGATCCTCACCTTGCGGTGGAGAGGTGTTACCTCCTACGCTGCTCTGTGCAGTCCGGACCTTCCTCCAGTGCGCCCTTTCGGGCCTTGCACCAGCGGCGGTCTGGCTGTCTTCACCGCGCCATTATCGCCGCTGCAACCAGCCCCAGGCGAACAGACCCACCAGCATCAGCAGCAACGAGGCCACGGCCAGGCTGACCGCACCGTGCATCACCAGCGGCGCGATGACGCCCGCCACGAACCCGTTGGAGGCGCTGCCCACGAAGGCCTGCATGGAAGCGGCCATGCCCCGGCGCGCCGGGTCGATGTCCAGCACCATCAGCGTGACGACCGGGGTCATCATGGCCCAGCCCAGCGCGTACAGGCCGATGGGAAACAAGGCCCAGCTGACGTGGGCCGTGAAGAACACATTGGCCAACAGGTTGGCCAGCGACACCGCCAGCATCACCGAAAAGCCAATGCGGATCTGGCGCGCGGGCTCGATGATCCCCGCCAGCCGGCCGCTGATCAGGGCCCCGCCCATGATGCCGCCGATGGTGCAGACGAAGAACCAGAAGAACTGCGTGGGCTCCAGGCGCAGGATCTCGCCCAGGAAGGCGGGCGCCGACAGCACGTACAGGAACATGCCGTTGAAGGGCACGCCGCTGGCCAAGGCCAGCAGCAAAAAGCGCGGGTTGGTGCCCAGTTGCCGGTAGCCCCGCATGAGGTGCTTGATCTCGAAGGGCTGGCGCTGCGAGCCATGCAGGGTCTCGGGCAACAGCCATGCGTTGGCCGCCAGCAGCACCACGCCCACGCCGGTGAGGAACCAGAACACCGCGTGCCAGCTGGCGTGCACGAACAGGAAGCCGCCGATGATGGGTGCCACCGCGGGGGCCACCCCGAAGAACAGCGTCACCTGGGACATCACGCGCTGGGCCTGCGCCGGCGGGTAGAGGTCGCGGATGACGGCGCGCGAGACCACGATGCCGGCCCCGGTCGACAGCCCCTGCAGCGCGCGAAAGAACACCAGCTGCCCGATGGTCTGCGACAGCGCGCAACCGGCCGAGGCGATGGTGAAGACCGCGATGCCCGTGAGCACCACCGGCCTGCGCCCGAAGCTGTCCGACAGCGAGCCATGGAACAGGCTCATGAAGGCGAAAGCAAACAGGTAGGCCGACAGCGTCTGCTGGATCTCGATGGGCGATGCGTTCAGGTCGGCGGCGATGCCCGAGAAGGCCGGCAGGTAGGTGTCGATGGCGAACGGCCCGAGCATGCCGAGCGCCGCCAGCAGCACGGACATGGTCCAGCGTGGCCCCTTCCAGAGCTGGTCGGCTTGGGGGTGCATGGCTCAGAGCCCCGCTTTCCGGAGGCTGACAAGGAAAGCCTGGGCGTTCTGGAAACCGATGACGCGCGCGGCCGCCTGCTCTTCGCCCTGCGGGTTGAAGAACAGGATGCCGGGCGGGCCGAACAGGCCAAAGCGCTGCATCAGGGCGCGGTCGTCGGCCGAGTTGAGGGTCACGTCGGCTTGCAGCAGCACCACGCCCTTGAGGCGGGATTGCACCAGCGCGTCGGTGAAGGTGCCCTGCTCCATCTCGATGCACGAGACGCACCAGTCGGCGTAGAAGTCGAGCATCACGGCGCGGCCATCGGTGCGGGCCTGGGCAACGGCCGCATCCAGCTCGGCCACCGAATGCACGCGCTTGAACGGCAGCACGCTGCGGTGCGCCGAGGCCGGCGCCTCCCACCCCAGCACCTGCGTCTTGAAGTAAGGCCAGGCCGGTCGCGCCACGTACACGGCCATGCCCAGCATGAGCACGCCGAACAGGACCTTGACCGCGGTCATCCAGGCACCGGCACGCGGCAGCAGGCTGCCCGCCGACACGCCCACCAGCAACAGCGGCAGGCTCATGCCCCAGGCCATGGCGTACAGCGCGCTGCCACCGAGCACCACGTCGCGGGTCTGGCTGATGTAGAGCAGCGCTCCGGCCAGCGGCGCCGACACGCAAGGGCTGACGATCAGCGCCGAGACCACGCCCATGGCGAACACGCTGACGAACTTGCCACCGGGCAGGCGGTTGCTGCCCTGCCCCAGCCAGCTCTGCAGCGCCACGGGCAGGCGCAGCTCGTAGAGCCCGAACATGGACAGCGCCAGCAGCACCATCAGCGCCGCGAACGCGAGCACCACCCAGGGGTGCTGAAGGTAGGCGGCCAGGCCCTGACCCAGCAGGCCCGCGGCCACCCCCAGGCCCGTGTAGACCAAGGCCATGCCCTGCGAATAAGCCAGTGCCAGCAGCAGGCCCCGGCCCCGGCTGACGTGCCCCTTCTGGCCCACGATGATCGACGACAGGATCGGCACCATGGGCAGCACGCAAGGCGTCAGCGACAGCAGCACCCCGGCCAGGAAGAACACCCCCACCACCTGCCACAGCTGACCTGAGTCAAGCGCCTGACGGATGCGGTCGGTGCCGGCGGCATCGGCCAGGCCCTGGTTGGACGAGGCCCCTGCGCCCACGGACCGCCCCTGTCCGGCAGCGCCGGTGCCCGCCATCGGCTCGATGCTGGCAATCGCCCCCGCGTCATCGGTCACCACGCGCAGGCGGCGGGTCTGCGGCGGGTAGCACAGGCCCGCATCGGCGCAGCCCTGGTAGCCGATCGTCAGAACGGCCTCGCCTTTGCCTGCCTTGGTCCCAGCCGGCAGGCTCAGGCCACCGACGACATCGGCGTGATAGACCTCCAGCTCCTTGTCGAAGGTCGGGTCGTACTTGGTTTCGCCGGGCGGCAAATCCCAGTTCAAAGCCTGTTCGGCGCCCCCCGCAGGCTGCAGGGTGGCCTTCATCTGCTCGCGGTAAAGGTAGACGGCACGCGCCAGCGTGAACCGCACTTCGATCGAACGCGGGCCCGAGGCCTGCACGTCGACCTGGAAGGCCTGATCGGGTGGCAGGAACGTCTGGGCTCGGGCGGGCGTGGCCAGCAGGCACGCGGCCACCACCATGCCCACCCACGGGGCCAGCACGCCCCACAGGCCCAACAGGCTCCTCAGGCCGGCCAGCCTGATCCTGCTCAAACCGGGCACCACAGACCCAGCGCCGTTCTCGGAGTTCCTCAGCGTCATCCGGCTATTCTGACCCGGCCCGACGTATCCTTGCTGACCTGAGCCCATTCTTCCATTTCACCCGCATCGCCCTCCGGAACCTCGCCATGAAAGCCCAGAACATCCTCGAAACCATCGGCCAGACCCCGCACGTCCGCATGAATCGCCTGTTCGGCGCTGCCGAGGTGTGGATCAAGGCCGAGCGCAGCAACCCGGGCGGCTCCATCAAGGACCGCATCGCGCTGTCGATGATCGAAGACGCCGAGGCCAGCGGCGCGCTCAAGCCGGGCGGCACCATCATCGAGCCGACCTCGGGCAACACCGGCATCGGCCTGGCCATGGTGGCCGCCGTCAAGGGCTACAAGCTGGTGCTGGTGATGCCCGACAGCATGTCCATCGAGCGCCGCCGCCTGATGCTGGCCTACGGCGCCACGTTCGACCTGACCCCGCGCGAAAAAGGCATGAAGGGCGCGATCGCCCGCGCGCAGGAGCTCGCCGCACAGACCCCCGGCGCCTGGATCCCCCAGCAGTTCGAGAACCCGGCCAACATCGCCGTGCACGAGCGCACCACGGCGCAGGAGATCCTCGCCGACTTCCCCGAGGGCCTGGACGTGCTGATCACTGGAGTGGGCACCGGCGGCCACCTCACGGGCTGCGCCAAGGTGCTCAAGGCCAAGTGGCCGCAGCTCAAGGTGTTCGCGGTCGAGCCCAAGGCCTCGCCGGTCATCTCGGGCGGCAGCCCCGCACCCCACCCCATCCAGGGCATCGGCGCCGGCTTCGTGCCCGCCAACCTGCGCACCGAGTTGCTCGACGGCGTGATCCAGGTCGACGCCGAAGACGCCCGCGAGTTCGGTCGCCGCGCCGCCCGCGAAGAGGGCATGCTGGTGGGCATCTCTTCCGGTGCCACGCTGGCGGCCATCGCGCAAAAGCTGCCTGAATTGCCCGCCGGCAGCCGCGTGCTGGGCTTTTGCTACGACACGGGCGAGCGCTACCTGTCGGTCGAAGGCTACCTGCCCGCCTGACGCCTTCTGAGGCCCTCTGACACCCGACGCGCATGAAGCACCGCCACGCCGACGCCGCGAACTCACCCTGGCCGATGCTGATCGCGCTGGTCGCCAGCGTGCCGGCCTTCTACGACTCGATGATGCCCACGCCGGCCACCTGGGCGACGTGGATGTACCTGGTCAGCGGGGTGGTGGTGCTGGCCTCGGCCTGGCGGGTGCAACGAAGCCTGGCCGCGCGCGCGCACGAGCCCAATCGGGCCCACTCCGGCAGTTGGGGCGAGCGCCCCATGCAGCTCAAGCTGGACTGGTTCCTGGGCGCCGCGCTGCTGGCCAATGCCTTGCTGCCGCAGAGCAACGAGTCCGAGCCGGCCCTGGTGTGGCGGCTGGTCATCGCGGTGCTGATGCTCTACAGGCTGCTCAAGATCAGCCAGCCGCTGTTCACGGAAACCGGCCTGGCCCGACTGCTGGCGATGGGCGCGGCCGTGCTGGTGCTGTGCGGCATCGGCTTTTACTGGCTCGACCCCGAGGTCAAGACGCTGCACGACGGCCTGTGGCTGGCGTTCTCGACCGCGGCCACCGTGGGCTATGGCGACATGGTGCCCAGCTCCACCGCTTCGCGCGTCTTCTCGGTGTTCGTGGTGCTGCTGGGCTACGGGGTGCTGTCGCTGGTGACGGCGTCGGTGGCAGCCATGTTCGTGGGCTCGCAGGAGCGCAAGGTCGAGCGAGAGATCCTGGGCGACATGCACCGCGAGATGCGCGAGCTGCGCCAGGAAATCGACCGACTGCGCCAGGAGGTGCACGCCAGCCGGCAGGTGCTCGAGGGCGCGATGGCATCGACACCCCCGACCTCCCCCGCGCCCGAGGCCGGGCAGGCACCGCCCACCCCGCGACCCGGGTGACGCTCACCCGTTGATCAGCGCATCTTCCAGCGCAGCGTCTCGCCGCCACGCAGGGGTTTGATCACGGTTTCACCGAAGGGCAGCTCTTCGGGCACCACCCAGTCTTCGCGCACCAGGGTGATGGCGTCGGTGTTGCGCGGCAAGCCGTAGTAATCGGGGCCGTGGAAGCTGGCGAAGGCTTCGAGCTTGTCGAGCGCGCCGGCGGCTTCGAACGCCTCGGCATACAACTCGATCGCGCAAGGCGCGGTGTAGCAGCCCGCGCAGCCCGAGGCGTGCTCCTTGAGGTGCGAGGCGTGCGGCGCGCTGTCCGTGCCCAGGAAGAACTTCGGATCGCCGCTCGTGGCCGCCTTCACCAGGGCCACGCGGTGCTCTTCGCGCTTGAGGATCGGCAGGCAGTAGTAGTGCGGGCGCACGCCGCCCATGAAGATGGCATTGCGGTTGTAGAGCAGGTGCTGCGGCGTGATGGTGGCGCCCACGAAATGGTCTGCCTCGCTCACGTACTGCGCTGCCTCCTTGGTGGTGATGTGCTCGAAGGCCACCTTCAGCTCAGGGAAGTCGCGGCGCAGCGGGATCAGCTTGTCGTCGATGAAGGCCTTCTCGCGGTCGAAGACATCGACCTCGCTGTCGGTGACCTCGCCGTGCACGCAGAACACCAGGCCCTCGCGCTGCATGGCTTCGAGCACCTTGTGCGTCTTGCGCAGGTCGGTCACGCCGGCGTCGCTGTTGGTCGTGGCGCCTGCCGGGTAGAGCTTGAAGGCGACCACGCCCGCATCCTTGGCGCGCTTGACCTCGTCCACGGGCGTGTTGTCGGTCAGGTAGAGCACCATCAGCGGCTCGAACTTCAGGCCCGCCGGCACGGCCGCGCGGATGCGGTCGCGGTAGGCCACGGCCTGCTCGGCGGTGGTCACGGGCGGGTGCAGGTTGGGCATCACGATGGCCCGCGCGAACTGCTGGGCGGTGGCCGGCACCACCGAGGCCATGGCCGCGCCATCGCGCAAGTGCAGGTGCCAGTCGTCGGGGCGGGTCAGGGTGAGCTGGGTGGGGGTCGTCATGGGTGGCGAAAGGAGCGCGGTCGAAACCCCGATTTTCGCCGCAAGCAGGCCCCCTGCGCGGCGGCGTGGTCGAGACCGACACCGACGCCCTGTGGACCCATCGCGCCAGCCCCCCCCTTTTGGCCCCCCTAGGTCCGCCAGTCCGGCGGGAAATGCCTCCCAAGGGCTAGGGAGCAGGGGCTATCGGCCAAAAGGATGAGCCCCTAGTCTGCACACACCCGCCGCCCGCAAGCGTTTGCAGGCCGGGTCCACCCAACGCAGACGAGGATTCCATGATGCCCAGCCCCTCTCAGACGGCCCGCTCGCGCCGCGCCAACCGCCACGCCCTGACCTGGCGCCCCATTGCCCTGGCCGCCACCCTGGCCCTGCCCTGGGCCGCCCACGCCCAGACCGCCTCGCTGGTGCAGTTGATCTCCAGCAACGCCGACCAGACCGTGGTTCGCATCACGGTGCCCAAGCCCGTGCTCGAAACCGTGCAGACCGAATCGGGCGCCTTCCAGCGCTTCTCGTCACGCGAAGGTGGCTTCGCGGTCGACAACAGCCAGCCGGGCCTGCCCGAGCTGCCCGCCGGTGGCTTCTCGGCCGCCCTGCCACTCGACCTGAAGGAGTCGCCCGACGTCAGCATCGTGCCCGAGGGCGGCATCCAGCGCCTGACGGCCCGCATCTACCCCGTGCAGCCGCCCGAGCACTCGCGCGAGAAGGAAGAAGACAGCAAGATCCCCTTCGTCTTCAACCCCGATGCCTGGGCCAAGGGCGTGTTCAAGCCGGGGCAGTCGCGCGGCAACCTGCCCATCGGCCAGGGTGACGTGCGCGTGGAAGGCTTTCGCCTGGCGCCGTATGGCTACGACCCGGCCAACCAGTTGCTGACCTGGTACCCGAGCTACATCGTCACCATCAAGCACCCGGGCCGCTGCTTCACCTACGACCGCCTGCTCAACAAGGACTGGGTCGCCACCCGTCAGGAAAAGGGGTTCGATCCCATCGACCAGCGCATCGAGGCCCTGCCCCAACCGGCGATGCGCTTCGCGCTCAACAAGCAGATTGCCGAAGTGCAGCGCTGCGTGCCGCCTTTCACCATCAACCCGAACCTCTTCGGCGCGCGCTTTCTCATCGTCACGCACCCCAACTTCGTGGACGCGGCCAACGACCTCAAGGCCCACAAACAGGCCCTGGGCATCTCGACCCGTGTGGTGACCACCAGCGAGATCACCGGCGCCAGCCCGACGGCCACGCGCACCCAGATCCGCAACTGGATCGCCAACTACTACAACACCCACCTGGTGCGACCGAAGTGGGTGCTCTTCGTCGGGGACGCGGAATTCATCCCCACCAACTACGACGAGATCAGCCCCTTCGTCTCAGACCCCAACTCGCCCGAATACGCCCGCACCGCCGGCGACATGTGGTACGGCCAGTTCGCTCCGGGCGCCGACGCCTTCACGGTGCCGCCCTTCGGCATCGGCCGCCTGCCGGTGGACACGCTGGCTCAGGCCCAGACCATCGTCTCGAAGGTCAAGTCCTACGAACTTTTCCCGCCCGCCAACCCGATCTTCGGCTCGGACTTCTACAACCGCCTGACCTTTGCCTCGCACTTCCAGGCCGACAACACCGGGCTGACCGACAAGCGCTGGTTCGTCGAAACCAGCGAGATCGTGCGCAACCACGCCGTCTCGCTGGGCTACAACGTGGCGCGCCACTACTGGGCCCCCGGCACCTCGGATCCGCGCTTCTACAACAGCGGCGCGGCCATCCCTGCCGCGCTGCGCAAGCCCGGCTTCCCCTGGAACGCCGACAGCGCCGACGTGATTGCCAGCATCAACGCCGGCAGCGCCCTGGTCTACCACCGCGACCACGGCTGGTGGTCGGGCTGGTCGCACCCGGGCTTCAGCACCGCTGACGTGGCTTCTGTGTCCGTCACGGGCAACCGCTTCCCGGTGGTGCTGAGCATCAACTGCGCCTCGGGCATCTTCGACAACGAAACCGTCGACCTGGCGCCGCAGTTCGTCTCGCCCGGCTATGGCCCGGGCATGCTCACCACCTACTTCTCCGAAGCGCTGCTGCGCAAGTCCGATGGGGCCCTGGCCGTCATCGGTGACACCCGCATCAGCAGCACCACGGCCAACAACCACATGACGCTGGGCCTGTTCGACGGCATCTTCCCCGGCCTGTTGCCTTACGGCAGCGCCGCGCCCTCCAAGCGCCTGGGTGACCTGCTGAACTACGCCAAGACCTACATCAAGCAGGTCGCAGCCGGTTCGGCCGCCAACAGCCACCCGCTGCAATCCGGCGGCACCCAGCCCGGCGTGGCCACCCTGCGCCACGAGCTCAACATCTACAACCTGCTGGGCGACCCCACGGTCAAGCTGCGTGTGAGCCCGCAAGGCCTGCTGCCATGGCCGGTCTTCATCGAGAAGGCGGTGCTCGAGGGCAGGTTCCTGCGCGTCCAACTCAAGCCCAACGACCGCCCGGTGCCTGAGGGTGACTGGGTCACCGTGGTCGCCATCGACCCGGTCAAGGGCACGGTGGTCGGGCGCGGCGTGGCCGATGCCAGCGGCAACGCCAGCATCGACCTGGGCGACGCCCCGCCCAGGAACGTGATCGTGCGCGCAGCAGCCGGTGAAGGCACCGCCGACCAGGTGGCCACCACCGAAGTCGACACCGATGGCGACGGCGTGCCCGACAGCCGCGACAACTGCACCACCGTCAAGAACGCCAACCAGCGCGACAGCGACAGCGACGGCTACGGCGACGCCTGCGATGCCGACATCAACAACGACGGCATCGTCAACAGCATCGACCTGTCCATCGTGCGCCGCGATTTCGGCACCAACGCCCACGCCGGCGACCAGAACGGCGACGGCGTCGTCAATGCCCTCGACCTCAGTGCCGTTCGCCGCCTGTTCTCCACCCGCCCCGGCCCCTCGGCCTGGCAAACGGGCAGCCGTTGAAGCCGCATCTCGTTCACCCTTTTTCTCTGACCTTCACACCAACCTTCAGGAGTTCCCATGACCACCATCCGTTCCTTGGCCACCGCCGCCTCCACGCTGTGCATGGCCCTGGCCTGCGCCAGCGTCCAAGCCCAGAACGTGTCCTTTGACATCGACGCCCTGACCGTGGCACCCGGCGAGACCTTCTCGCTGACCCTGCAAGCCACGGACTTCACCAACGCCGTTCTGGGCGGCGGCTTCGGGCTGAGCTTCGACCCCGGCGTGCTGCGCCTGGACAGCGTCGCCATCCCGGCCAACTGGGAGTTCGCCAAGAGCGGCGGCCTGATCGACAACGCCTCGGGCACGCTCAGCGACGCCTACTTCGCCACCAACAACCCGTTGCCTGGCAACGTCAAGCTGGCCACGCTGAACTTCACCGCCATCGGCGTGGGCCAAAGCCTGGTCACGCCCCTGGCCAACAGCCTGCAGCCCTTCGTCGAAGACGGCGCCCTGGAAGCCACTTTGCCGAACTACAAGTTCGCCACCGTGACCGTGGCGGTGCCTGAGCCGGGCGCCCTGGCGCTGATGCTGGCCGGTGGTTTGGCGCTGGCACGCCTGCGCTCGCGTCGCAGCTGAGTCACAGGCCCCTGGATCCCCTGGGGTAGCATGGCCGCACAAGCCATGTTCCCCCGGGAGGATCCATGTCCAGTTTCGGCCAGCCCGCGTCCGGTGCGTCGCGGGTTCTCAAGTTCGTGGTGCTCGGCGTTGTCGCCGTGGTGGTGCTGTCGGCCCTCAACCCGATCACCGTCATCTCCGCCGGTCAGCGCGGCATCAAGACCACCTTCGGCAAGGCCGACGACGCCGTCTACGAGCCAGGCATCCACTTCAAAGTGCCCCTTGCCCAGACCATGCACGTGATGGACGTGCGCCTGCAAAAGGGCGAAGGCGAAGGCGACGCCGCCTCGCGCGACCTGCAGTCGGTGCACACCCGCATCGCCATCAACTACCACCTCGACCCCAAGCACGCGGTCGAGGTCTTTCGCAACATCGGCCCGACCACCGACATCGCGGCCGACCGCATCATCATCCCCGCCGCGCAAGAGGCCGTCAAAGCCGTCACCGCGCGGTTCACCGCCGAAGAGCTGGTGACGCGCCGCACCGAGGTGCGCGATGCCATCGGCGCGCTGCTGCGCGAAAAGATGATGCGCCACGGCCTGGTGCTCGACGAATTCGCCATCGTCAACTTCGCCTTCTCTCGCTCCTTTGCCGAGGCCATCGAAGCCAAGGTCAAGGCCGAGCAGGAAAAGCTCAAGGCCGAACGCGACCTGCAGCGCATCGAGGTCGAGGCCAAGCAGAAGGTCGCCAGCGCCAGGGCCGAAGCCGATGCCCTGGCCCTGCAACGCCAGCAGATCACCCCGGACCTGCTGGCCCTGCGCAAAATCGAGAACGAGCGCGAGGCCATCCGCAAGTGGGATGGCAAGCTGCCGCAGGTCACGGGTGGGGCCACGCCCTTCATCCAGCTCAGCCCAAGCAAGCCTTGATGCCCAAGACCCCAATGACGAAGCCCCTGCAGTCAAGGAGCCCCATGCCGAACACGCCTCAAACCAACCCGCTGTCCCGCCACCCCACCCGATCGCTGCTGGCCACCACCGGCCTGGTCCTGTCGCTCGGGCTGGGCGGCTGCGCCTGGTTGCCCTCCTGGCTGGGTGGGCCAGCCGAAACCTCCGTGGCGCGCCCCCATGCGCCAGTCCAGGAAGCCCGAGCCGAAGCCATCGAACGCAAGGAGGTGCTGGTGGCCATCACCGCCAGCCACCGCCTGATCACCTTCCGCGCCGACCGGCCCGAAGAGCTGCTCAGCCGCGTGCCGCTGATCGGCTTGCTGCCTGGCGAAGGCATCCTGGGCATCGATCACCGCGTGGCACGCGGCGAGCTGTTCGCCTTGAGCACCCGCGGCCGGCTGCTGCGCATCAACGTCGACAGCGGTGAACTCACCCCGATCGGCAAAGGCGTGAGCCTGCCTCAGGCGCGCGCATTCGGCTTCGACTTCAACCCCACGGTGGACCGCATCCGCGTGGTCGGCGACCGGGGCGACAACCTGCGCCTGCACCCCGACACCGGCGCCCAGGTCGATGGCCAGCCCGACGTGGAAGGCGTGCAGCCCGATGGCCCGCTGCGCTACACCGATGGCGATGAACAAGCCGGCATGGCGCCACGCATCGTGGCAGCGGGCTACACCTACAACAAGGACAACGAAAAGCTCACCACCAACTACGCCATCGACGCCCGCATCGGCCACCTGGTCGTGCAGGGCTCGCTCGAAGGCGCCACGCCGGTGGTCTCGCCCAACACGGGTCTGCTGAGCACGGTGGGCCTGCTGCGCGTGCACTCGTTCGACCACGCTTCACTCGACATCGCCGACATCAACAACCGGGCTTACCTGGTCACCGGCCGCATCGGCTCGACCGCCTCGCGCTTGTACGAGGTCGACCTGCAGACAGGTCAGGCGAAGTTCATCGGTCTGATCGGCCCGGCACGCGAGCGCGATCGCCTGGGCGCGGTGATGGGCATGTCTGTTCAGCCTTGAGCCGGCGCGGCCTCGCCCGAGGCCTGCTGCAGACGCCACATGCTGGCGTAACGCCCATTGGCCGCCAGCAGCAGCGGGTGCGTGCCCCGCTCGATGATGCGCCCCTGCTCCATCACCAGGATCTCGTGCGCATTCACGATGGTCGACAGGCGGTGCGCGATCACCAGCACCGTCTTGCCCTCACCCACCGCGGCCAGCTCGGCCTGGATCGCGCGTTCGTTGGCCGAGTCCAGCGCCGACGTCGCCTCGTCGAAGACAAGGATCGGCGGGTCTTTCAGCAGCGTGCGCGCGATCGCCACGCGCTGCTTCTCGCCGCCTGAGAGCTTCAAGCCGCGCTCGCCCACGATGGTCTCGTAGCCCTTGGGCGTCGAGGCGATGAAGCCGTGGATGTGCGCGGCCTGCGCCGCCCCGATGACCTCCTCCTGCGAGGCCTCGGGACGGCCGTAGGCGATGTTGTAGGCCACGGTGTCGTTGAACAGCACCGTGTCCTGCGGCACGATGCCGATGGCGCGGCGCAAGCTGTCCTGCGTGATGCTGGTGACGTCGTGCCCATTGATGGTGATGCGCCCGCCCTGCACGTCGTAGAAGCGATACAGCAGGCGCGCCAGCGTCGACTTGCCCGAGCCCGAAGGGCCGACCACGGCCACGGTCTTGCCCGCCGGGATCTCGAAGCTCACGTCGTGCAAGATGGGGCGATCGGGGTCGTAGGCGAAGTCGACGTGGTCGAAACGAACCGAGGGTGGGCCCTTGAGCAGCAGCGGCCTGGCATCGGGCGCATCGGCCACTTCGCGCTCGCGCTCGAGCAGCGTGAACATCTTGTCCAGGTCGGTCAGCGACTGCTTGATCTCGCGGTAGATCACGCCCAGGAAGTTCAGCGGGATGTAGAGCTGGATCATGAAGGCGTTGACCATGACCAGGTCGCCCACCGTCATGCGCCCTTCGACCACGCCCTGGGTGGCGCGCCACAGCATGGCGATCAGGCCGATGGCGATGATGGTTTGCTGGCCAGCGTTGAGCAGCGACAGCGTCTGCTGCGACTTGACACCGGCGCGGCGCAGTCGCTCCAGCGCCTCGTCGTAGCGCCTGGCCTCAAAAGACTCGTTGTTGAAGTACTTGACCGTCTCGTAGTTCAGCAGCGAGTCGATGGCGCGCGTGTGGGCCTTCGAGTCGAGCTCGTTCATCTCGCGGCGGAACTGTGTTCGCCAGTGAGTCAACGTCACCGTGAAGGCCACGTAAAACACCAGCGCCGCCAACGTGATCCACGCAAAGGCCATGTCGAACTTGATGGCCAGCAGCGAGAGCACCAGCGTGACCTCGATGAGCGTCGGGACGATGCTGTAGAGCGAGTACGAAATCAGCGAGTGCACGGCGCGCGTGCCGCGCTCGATGTCGCGGGTCATGCCGCCGGTCTGGCGCTCGAGGTGAAAGCGCAGGCTCATGGCGTGCAGGTGCCCGAAGACCTGCAGCGAGATGCTGCGCGCCGCGCCTTCGGTGGCCTTGGCAAAGACCAGTTCACGCAATTCGGCGAACACCGAGGTCGACAGGCGCAGCAGCCCGTACGCCAGCAACAGTCCCACGGGCACGGCCAGCAGGGCCTCGGCGCTGCCGACTTTGGGGGCCAGGGTGTCGACCAGGTCCTTGAGCAGCACGGGCACGCCGACGTTGGCCAGCTTGGCGCCCACCATGAAGGCGAGCGCGGCCACCACGCGCCACTTGTAGGCCCACAGGTAGGGCCACAGGCGCGCGAGCGTCTCGCGGTCGGTGCGAGCCGGGGCCTTCGTCGCTGAACCGGGCGTGGTGGACCCGGTTGTGACAGGGGTTTGATCTGGGGCCTGTGCGGATCGGCGCATTCTGGAACAATGTCGGACAGTTTGTTTGATCCGACCATTGTCGGCGCCTTTGCCCCATGACCGCACCCCAGACCTCCCATGCCCTCATGACACCGCCCGAGCTGCACCCCGAGATGGAGCTGGTCATGCGCGTCATGCCCATGCCCAAGGACGCCAACGGCAATGGCGACATCTTCGGGGGCTGGATCATGGCCCAGGTGGACCTGGCTGGCTGCGTGCTGCCGGCGCGCATCTCGCGCGGCCGCGTGGCCACCATCGCCGTCAACGAGTTCGTGTTCCGCAATGCGGTCTCGGTGGGCGACCTGCTGAGCTTCTACGCCCGCGTCGAGAAGATCGGCCGCACCTCCATCACCGTGCACGTCGAGGTCTGGGCCGAACGCCGCCCTTCCGACCCGATGCTGGTCAAGGTCACCGAGGCCAATGTCACCTATGTGGCCATCGACCGCGACGGGCGCCCACGCCCCGCACAACCCGCTTGACGGGCTGAGCTTCGCCCCCGTCTTTCGCCTCACGCTGCCAGACCCATGCGCTCCATCACCGCACCCGCCAGCCTCGGCGAGGTTTCATCGTCGCTGACGTCCGAGGGCTGGGCCCTGTTGCCCACGCCGCTGCTCTACCAGTGGCTGCCCGCCGACGGGACCCAAGCCGAGGCCCTGCACACCAGCTGGAACGAGCTGCCGCCCGACACCCACCTGCGTGACGGCGGCCACTACCGCTTTCGCCGGCACAGCTGCTTCGTGTACGACACAGCGACCCAAACGCTGACGCAGACGCCACACCGCGCCCACTGGCAGCCCGTGACCTACAACGCCCTGCATGGCGGCTTCGAGCGCTGGTTCGAGCCCGTGCGCGACGACGTCACCCGGCACCCGATGTGGCAGGCCCTGCTGAGCAAGCTCGGCGCCTTCCTGGCCGGCGTCAAGCCCGTGCCCGCCTGGTACATCGAGGCGCACCAGTTCCGCGTCGACACCACCGGCGGCATCGGCCGCCCGACCCCGGAAGGCGCTCACCGCGATGGCGTCGACTTCGTGGCCGTCGTCATGTTGGGCCGCCATGGCATCAAAGGCGGCGAGACGCGCGTGTTCGAGGCCGATGGCCCTCAGGGCGTGCGCTTCACGCTCGACCAGCCCTGGAGCACGCTGCTGCTCGACGACGAACGCGTGATCCACGAATCCACGCCCATCCAGCCTCTGGGCGAGCGCGGCTGGCGCGACACCCTGGTGCTGACGTTCCGCCAGGGCGGCTTCCAGGGGCCCTGATCCGCGCCCGGCCAGGCCCCGGGCCGATCACATGCCCTGGAAGTTGGGCTTGCGCTTTTCCATCACGGCGCTGATGGCTTCCTTGGCGGCCGGGCCGCGCAGCAGCGCACCAAAGAGCTTGAGCTCTTCGTCCATGATGGCTTTGAGGCCCACCTGGCCCATCTTCATGACGGCCTTGGTGGCGCGCAACGCGGCCAGCGGCTTGGCGGCCAGCTTGGCGGCTTGGGCCTGCGCATAGGCGTTGACCTCCTGCGGCGGCAGGATGCGGTTGATGAGGCCCATCTCCACGGCCTCTTCGGCGTAGAAGGCCTCGCCCAGCATCAGCTTCTCGGCGGCGCGCGGGTAGCCCACCAGCGAGGGCAGCAGCAGCGCCGAGCCAGCTTCGGGGCACAGGCCCAGGTTCACGAAGGGCAGGCTGAAGGCAGCGTTGTCACCGGCATAGACCAGGTCGCAGTGCAGCAGGAGCGTGGTGCCGATGCCCACGGCCGGGCCGGCCACGGCGGCGACCACGGGCTTGGGGAACACGCGCAGGATGTTGAGGAAGCGCACCACCGGCGCCGGCTCCGCATCGGCGGCCATGTTCGGCGGGTTGTTGAGGAAGTCGGCCAGGTCGTTGCCGGCGGTGAAGCAGCTCACGTCGCCCTGGATCACGGCCACGCGCACGGCGTCGTCCTCGGCGGCCTGCTCCAGCTCTTCGGCCAGGCGGGTGTACATGACCGTGGTGATGGCGTTCTTCTTGTCCAGGCGGTTGAAGGTCAGGGTCAGGATGCCGCCTTCGCGGTGGGCCAGGATGTCGTTGGACATGGGTGTCTCCTCGTTGTGAAAGGCAGAATGAAACTCAGGCTTCGAGCCAGCGCAGCGCCTGCGGCCACAGCTTCGAAGCATGGGGCTGGAACAGCCCGAAATGCCCCAGGCGCTTGAGCCCATGGGCCTGAGGGGCAAGGGCCTCGAAACGCACCTGCGCGCCCGCATACAGACGATACAGCGCGCGGATGCCCTCGGGGCTGATGAGTTCGTCGTCTTCCATCAGCACGGCCGTGATCGGGTGGCGGATGGCGGCATAGCGCTCGCGCAGCGCCGGCCCTTCGGAGCCGACGTAGTCGGGGTGCAGGCACCAGCGTCGCCACTGCCACATGGCCCCGGCGGGCAGGTCACCCACGGCGCCCAGGCGCTTGCCCGGGAAATGGCCCGCCAGCGCGATGCCGACCGGCGCGAGCACCCACCACAGCAGCGGCGCCTTGCGTCGCACGGCCGGCGCGTTCATGCGCCAGTATCCGTTGCCACTGGCCACCGTCAGCACGCGCTCGAAGCGCTCTGGCTGCGCCAGCCAGCCAAACAGCTGCCCACCCAGGCTGTGGCCCAGGAAGGTGCGCGGCGCATCGGGCCAGCGCGCGCACAGCGCATCGGCGGCGGCGGGCAGGTCTTGCGTGGCCCAGTCGGTGATGCTGGCCTTGAAGCCCCGCAGGCTGCGCGGGGCCGATTCGCCCGTGCCACGCCAGTCGAAGGTCAACACGGCCACGCCCTGCTCGGCCAGCCACGTGGCGAAGGCCTGGTAAAAGCGCTGCGGCACGCCCATGGCCGCACCGACGAGCACCGCGCGGCGAACCTCGCCCGCGGGCACGTAGGCCCGTGCGGCCAGGTCGTGGCCATCGCGGGTGCGCAGGGTCAGGGGCTCGAAGGGCTGGGTCATGTGCGAAGGCAAGGCATCGACCCGCTCAAGCCAGGCCCAGCCAGGGCAGGCTGTGGCGCCAGCCTTGCGGGCCGGTGCGGCCGTGGAAGAAGTTGAAGTGGCCCACGCTGCGGGCGCCCACGTCCTGCGGACGCAGGGTGAGGTAGTCCACGCGGGTGCCGGTGTAGGCCTGGTGCACGGCGCGGATGCCGGCCGGGCTGGCCATGGTGTCGTCGGTGAACAGCACGGCCGTGATGGGCAGCTTCACGCCGGCATAGGCCTGGCGGATGTGCTCGCCTTCACTGAGCACGAACTTAGGCGAGGCACACCAGCGCTTCCATTGCGCGACGATGCCGCGCGGAAGGTCGCCGACGGCGTTGATGCGGCGGCCAGCGTAATAGCCGTGGCGCGCCACGCTCAGCGGCACGATCACGTGCCAGAACGCCCCGATGACATAGCGCAGGGGCTTGGCCAGGTGCTCGACGTAACCACTGCCGCTGCCCAGCGTGACCACGTGGTCGATCTGCGGGTGCTGCGGCATGGCGCCGAACAGGATGCCGCCCATGCTGTGACCGAACCAGCTGATGGGCAGACCGGGGTGACGCTGGGCCACCAGGGCCATCATCGACGGCGCATCGTGCAGCGCCCAGTCAATCAGCTTGGCGCGGTAATGGCGCAGGTTGTCCGGGGCGGACTCGCCCATGCCACGCCAGTCGAAGGTGTAGGCGACGCAGCCTTGCTGTGTCAGCCAGGTCGCGTAGCGCGTGTAAAAACTCTGCGGCACGCCCAGGGCGCACGCGATGATGACCGCGCGCTTCGCCGCTTCGCCATGCGGCTTGAAGCAACGTGCGGCCAGGCTGTGGCCATCGGCGGTGAGGACGCGAAACGATTCCATCGGAACAGGCCTGGAGTCGGGTGGATCGGGGGCAAAAAACATTGGGCTGGGCCGAAGAAAAAGCCCGCACAAAGGCGGGCTTTTTCATTCGTCCAGCACGAGGTCAGCCGATCACAGGCTGTCGACGCGCTCGAAGATGCCGGCAGCGCCCTGGCCGGTGCCGATGCACATCGTCACCATGCCGTACTTGCCGCCGGTGCGACGCAGGCCGTGCACCACGGTCGCTGCGCGGATGGCACCGGTGGCGCCCAGGGGGTGACCCAGGGCGATGGCGCCGCCCATCGGGTTGACCTTGGCGCGGTCCAGCACATAGCCCTTGCTGTCGAGGTCCTTGAGCACGGCCAGCGACTGAGCGGCAAAAGCTTCGTTCAGTTCGACCCAATCCATGTCCGAAGCCTTCAGGCCAGCGTAGCCCAGGGCCTTGGGGATGGCTTCGATCGGGCCGATGCCCATGATCTCGGGCGGCACGCCCTTGACGGCGAAGGCCACGAACTTGGCCAACGGCTTGAGGCCATACTTCTCGCAAGCTTCCTTCGAAGCCAGGATCAGGCAGCCAGCGCCGTCGGAGGTCTGCGAAGAGTTGCCGGCGGTGACCGAGCCCTTGGCGGCGAACACCGGACGCAGCTTGGCCAGGCCTTCCACCGAGGTGTCGGGACGGGCGCCTTCGTCGCGGGTGATCGTCTTCTTGGTGATCGTCACTTCACCCGTTTCCAGGTTCGGCGTGCGCACTTCGATTTCGATCGGGGTGGTCTCGGCGTCGAAGAAACCAGCTTGCTGGGCAGCGATGGCGCGGCGGTGCGATTCGGTGGCGAACGCGTCCTGCTCTTCGCGGGTGATGCCCCACTGCTCGGCCACCTTCTCGGCGGTCATGCCCATGCCGTAGGCGATGCCGACGTTCTCGTCGACGTTGACCACGGCGGGGTTGAACGAAGGCTTGGAGCCGCCCATGGGGACCATGGACATCGATTCCACGCCACCGGCGATCATGACCTCGGCTTCACCGACGCGGATGCGGTCGGCGGCCATCGACACGGCGGTGATGCCAGCCGCGCAGAAGCGGTTGACGGTGGCGCCGGCCACGGTCTTGGGCAGGCCCGACAGCAGCGCGGCGATCTTGGCCACGTTCATGCCTTGTTCGCCTTCGGGCATCGCGCAGCCAACGATGGCGTCTTCGATGGCAGCCGGGTCCAGCGTGGGAACCTGCTTGAGGGCGTTCTTGATGGTCGCGACCAGCAGATCGTCAGGGCGGGTGTTCTTGAACACGCCACGGCCAGACTTGCCGATCGGGGTGCGGGTGGCGGCAACGACGTAAACGTCGCGGAGTTGCTTAGACATGTGTTTGTCTCCGATCGATCAGTTGCGGACAGGCTTGCCGGTCGACAGCATGCCCATGATGCGCTCTTGCGTCTTGGGGTTGTCCAGCAGCGTGCAGAAGTGCTTGCGCTCCAGGGCGTGCAGGTACTCTTCGGTCACCAGGGTGCCGGCATCGACGTCACCGCCCGTCAGCACGTCGGCGATGGCCGAGCTGATGTAGTAGTCGTGTTGCGAGATGAAGCCGCCATCGCGCATGTTGATCAGCGACGACTGCAGCGTGGCCTTGACGTTGCGGCCAGCCACAGCGAACGGGCGCTTGGCGGGGGCACGGTAGCCGGACTCGAACATGGCCTTGGCCTGGGCGATGGCCACGTACAGGACTTCGTCCTTGTTGGGCACCACGACGTCGCTGTCCAGCAGGTAGCCGAACTTGCGCGCTTCGATGGCAGAGGTGGCCACCTTGGCCATGGCAGCCGCCTGGAAGCCTTCCTTGACGAAGCCCATCAGCTCGGCGCCGACCATGCCGGAGACGCCCTTGGACGCTTCGACTTGCTCGGCAGCGCGGCGAGCCAGGTAAGCCAGGCCACCGCCGCCGGGGATCAGGCCCACGCCGACTTCGACCAGGCCCACGTAGGTTTCCATGGCGGCCACGCGCTTGGCAGCGTGCACAGCCAGCTCACAGCCACCACCCAGGGCCAGGCCGTGCATGGCAGCGACGGTCGGCACGTTGGAGTAACGCAGCGACAGCATGAAGTCCTGCAGTTGCTTCTCGAACGGGGCGATGGCCTTGCCACCACCGGCCATGAAGGCGGGCATCATGGATTGCAGGTCGGCGCCAGCGGAGAACGGGCCGTCTTGCGTCCAGATGACCATGCCCTTGTAGCCGGACTCGGCGATTTCCAGGCCCTTGGCCAGGCCGGCGGTCACTTCGGCGCTGATGGTGTGCATCTTGGACTTGATCGAAGCGATGACCACTTCGTCGTCCAGGGTCCACAGGCGGATGGCGGCGTCTTCGAACAGGGTCTTGCCAGCGGTGGCAGCGCTCGGGGCGTTCGAGCCCAGCACGTTTTCACGGAAGGCCTGACGCTGGTAGACGGGCAGGTCGCGGATCGGCACGTACTTGCCGGTCTTGGGCGACCAGGAACCTTCGGCGGTGTGCACACCGTCGCGGCCGTCGAACACCCAGGCGGGCAGCGGGGCCTTGGTCAGCGCCTTGCCGGCGTCGATGTCGGCCTTGACCCACTCGGCCACTTGCTTCCAGCCGGCTTCCTGCCAGATCTCGAACGGGCCTTGCTTCATGCCGAAGCCCCAGCGCATGGCGAAGTCCACTTCGCGGGCCGATTCAGCGATGGATTCCAGCGTGACGGCGGCGTAGTGGAAGGCGTTGCGCAGCAGGGCCCACACGAACTGGGCCTGCGGGTGAGCGGACTCGCGCAGGGCCTTGACGCGCTCGGCGGCGGGCTTGCGCAGGATGTCGGTGACTTCCTTGTCGGCCTTGCCACCAGCGGGCACGTATTCGCCGGTCTCGGCGTTGAACTGAAGGATGGTCTTGCCTTCCTTCTTGAAGAAACCTGCCTTGGTCTTCTGACCGAAGTTGCCCAGGGCCAGCAGCTTGTCCAGCGCCACGGGGTTGGCGAAGCAGCCGTTGAAGGGGTCGTCCTTGGCGCCGTTTTGCAGGGTCTTGATGACGTGAGCCATCGTGTCCAGGCCCACCACATCGGCGGTGCGGAAGGTGGCCGACGAAGCGCGGCCCATCTTCTTGCCGGTCAGGTCGTCGACGATGTCGTAGCCCAGGCCCGAACGCTCGACTTCGCGGAAGGTCAGCATCATGCCGGCCACGCCCACGCGGTTGGCGATGAAGTTGGGGGTGTCGTAAGCGCGGACCACGCCCTTGCCGACCACGGTTGCCGAGAACGTCTCCAGCTTGTCGACCACGTCAGGCGCGGTGAACTCGGTGGGGATCAGTTCCAGCAGGAACATGTAGCGCGGGGGGTTGAAGAAGTGGATGCCCAAAAAGCGCGAGCGCAGCTGTTCGGGCAGCACGTTGGCCATGGCCGTGATGGACAGACCGGACGTGTTGGTGGCCAGGATGGCCTTGTCGTTGACGAAAGGAGCGATCTTCTTGTAGAGGTCTTCCTTCCAGTCCAGGCGTTCGGCGATGGCTTCGATGATCAGGTCGCAGCCGCGCAGTTCCTCGAGGTGTTCTTCGTAGTTGGCCTGCTGGATGAGCACGGCGTCGTCGGCCACGCCCAGGGGCGACGGCTTCATCTTCTTGAGGTTTTCGACGGCCTTGGTGACGATGCCGTTCTTGGGGCCTTCCTTGGCCGGCAGGTCGAACAGGACGACCGGCACCTTGCAGTTGACCAGGTGGGCAGCGATCTGGGCACCCATCACGCCGGCGCCGAGCACGGCCACCTTGCGCACGTTGAATTGACTCATGTTCTCTCCTCGAGGAACTCAGTGAATGGAGACGGAAAGAAGGGAGGCTGCCCTTGGTGTGCAACCTCCCTGTGACAGCCTGTCGATCAGAACAGGGCTTCGTCCATTTCCATCAGGGGCTTCAGACCCGCCTTGGCGGTGATCATCGCGGTTTCGACTTCCGGCACCAGCTTGGCGAAGTAGAAGCGGGCGGTGGCCAGCTTGGCCTTGTAGAAGGTGTCGCCGGAGCCTTGCTTTTCCAGGGCGATCTTGGCCGACTGGGCGAAGAAGTAAGCGTAGACCAGGTGGCCGACCACGCGCAGGTAGTCGACGGCTGCGGCGCCCACTTCGTCGGGGTTCTGCATGCCCTTCATGCCGATTTCCATGGTGAAGGCCTGCACCTTCTGGCCCAGGTCGGCCAGGGGCTTGGTGAACTCCTGCATGGCTTCGTTGTCGGCGTTTTCCTTGACGAAGCGGCCGATCTTCTTGCCGAAGGCGGTCAGCTTGGCGCCGCCGTCACCCAGCACCTTGCGGCCCAGCAGGTCCAGCGACTGCACGGTGTTCGTGCCTTCGTAGATCATGTTGATGCGGGCGTCGCGCACGAACTGCTCCATGCCCCACTCGTGGATGAAGCCGTGGCCGCCGAACACTTGCTGTGCGTGGCGCGTGGCTTCCCAGGCGTTGTCGGTGATGAAGGCCTTGACGATCGGGGTCAGCAGGGCGACGGTGTCGTCGGCTTCCTTGCGCACGGCTTCGTCGGGGTGGTTGTGCGACTTGTCGAGCTCGACGGCCACGTAGTACACCAGGGCGCGGGCGCCTTCGGCGTAGGCACGGGCGATCAGCAGCATCTTGCGCACGTCGGGGTGCACGATGATGGGGTCGGCAGCCAGGTCAGGGCGCTTGACGCCCGACAGCGAGCGCATCTGCACGCGGTCCTTGGCGTAGTTGACGGCGTTCTCGTAAGCCACTTGGGTCAGGCCCAGCGACTGGTTGCCCACGCCCAGGCGGGCGCCGTTCATCATCACGAACATGGCGGGCAGACCGCGATGGGGCTTGCCCACCAGGGTGCCGACGGCGTCTTCCAGCACCATCTGGCAGGTGGCGTTGCCGTGGATGCCCATCTTGTGCTCGAGGCCGCCACAGTAGATGCCGTTGCGCGAACCCAGCGAGCCATCGGCGTTCACGTTGAACTTCGGCACGGCGAACAGCGAGATGCCCTTGGAGCCTTCGGGGGCGTCCGGCAGGCGGGCCAGCACCAGGTGGATGATGTTGTCGGCCATGTCGTGCTCACCGGCCGAGATGAAGATCTTGGCGCCGGTGATCTTGTAGGTGCCGTCGGCCTGGGGGACAGCCTTGGTGCGCAGCAGGCCCAGGTCGGTGCCGCAATGCGGCTCGGTCAGGCACATGGTGCCGGTCCATTCGCCCGAGGTCAGCTTGGGCAGGTACATGGCCTTTTGCTCGGGGGTGCCGTGCACTTCCAGGCAGGCGTGGGCGCCGTGGCTCAGGCCGGGGTACATGGTCCAGGCCTGGTTGGCCGAGTTCATCATTTCGTACACGGCCTGGTTGACCAGCTGGGGCATGCCCTGGCCGCCGTACTCGGGGTCGGCCGACAGACCGGACCAGCCGTTTTCGGTGTACTGCTTGTAGGCTTCCTTGAAGCCATCGGGGGTCTTGACCTCGTGGGTTTCCTTGTTCAGGACGCAGCCTTGCACGTCACCGACCAGGTTCAGCGGGGCGATGACCTTGGATGCGAACTTGCCGCCTTCTTCCAGCACGGCGTTGACGGTGTCGGCGTCCAGATCGGCGTAGGCCGGGATCTGCTTGAGTTCATCGACAGCGCCGAGCAGCTCGTGAATCACGAATTGCATGTCGCGCAGCGGGGGGGTGTAAGAAGGCATCGTGAAGCTCCTCGGTAAAAAAGCAGTTGAACTGACTTGTGAAAGTGACTGGGGGAAAGTTCTCAATCAGTGGTCACACCCGAGGGCGCGACCTGTCCAGGCGACACCGAAGCCGCGCCCAGCGTGTAGTGCTGGATCAAGCGTTCGAATGCCGTTCGGGCCCGGTCCTCCGCACCCGCCGAGCGCAGGAAGCGCGCGTCGTGGTGCAGCGAGAGGATCAGGCCATGGATTTCAAAGAGCATCTGCATGGGATCGGTGTCGTCCCGCAAATGTCCCATCTCGACCGCCATGCGGATGGCGCGACCCAGCGCACCATGCCACAGCAGGACCATGCCGGCCAGTGCATCTCGCACAGGTCCCGGGCGATCGTCGAACTCGACCGCACCACTGATGTAGATGCAGCCGGAATCGATTTCAGTGGCCACCTTGGCCACCCAGTTGTCAAAGAGCGCGCGCAGACGCGGCAAGCCACGTGGCTGCCGGATCGCGGGACGGAAGACCTCTTCCTCGAACCGCTCATGGTATTCGCGGATGACGGAGATCTGAAGCTCCTCGCGCGAGCCGAAGTGGGCAAAGACGCCCGATTTGCTCATGCCGGTGACCTCGGCCAGCGCCCCGATCGACAGGCCTTCGATGCCCATCTGGGAGGCCAGGTTCAGCGCGGCCTCCAGGATGGTCGCCCGGGTCTGCTGGCCCTTGTGTGCACCGCGCTCGCGCCCACGCTCGCGCCCCACCTCTGCGGCGGCGGTCTTGGCGTCCTGGGGCAGCACATCTGACAAGGGCGTTCCTCCGAATAAAACGAACGGTCGTGCTATTTTGCAGAAATCCAGCCGCTTGTGTAGCGGGTTGGGTGATTTTTTTTGCGCAACTCTGTCAGGAAGGCGTCAAACCGACGCGTCAGGCCCTGCGGGTCAACCATGTGACGGCTTCATGACGTGCGTCAGGCGCCACGGCGTGGGCACACGAAAGCTTGAGCGCGGCACGGAATCTGCTCTATTCTTGTGCAGTCACACCTCGTGGAGGTCGAATGGACGTGCTGCAGCTTGATGTGTCAGGCCGTCCGCAGGCCTGGCTCACGGCCAGGGAAGCGGCGGTCCTGTATGCCTGTGACAGCGTCGCCTGGACGCTGGGCGACCCTTTCATGGTCCTGCGTGGGGGCATCCAGCGCCTCACCGGCCTGCAATCGCGCCTGGAGTTGCACCCCATCGTCGCGGTGCACGGCGCCGTCCCCAGCCGCGCCTGGCGCCAGAGCCCCGCGCTGTCGAACGCCAAGCTCTTCGCCCGAGACCGCCAGGTCTGCGCCTACTGCGGCCACCGTTTTGCCTTCGACGACCTCACCCGCGAACACATCCAGCCCGTCTCGCGCGGTGGCGTCGATTCCTGGATGAACTGCATCACCGCCTGCCGCAACTGCAACGGCCGCAAGGGCAACCGCACGCTGTCCGAGCTGGGCTGGTCGATGTATTACCTGCCCTATGTGCCCAGCCTGCACGAGGACATGATCCTGCGCGGGCGGCGCATCGTGGCCGACCAGATGGAGTTCCTGCTCGCCAGCGTGCCGGCGCACAGCCGCCTGAGGCAGGAGTTGAGCTGAGCTGCAGACAGCCCCGAGGTTTCAGGCCTTGCGCAGACCCGGCTTGCCCCGCTCGATGACGTAGGTCGCCTGGGTGCGCAGCTTCGACTGGGGCCGCACCGGGTGGGGCGTGCCGCGGAACACGCAGCGCACCTCGCGGGGGGTGACGTCGAGCATCACGTGGCCGCGCTGGTCGCTGCGCATGTGCAGTACGTCGGGGTTGCCTGCCTTGATCCAGGCGTTGGCCACCTCGCTCATGCCCTTGCTGGTGATCGACGTGGTGACCACTTCGCTGGCGATGATCGGCGATGTGGGGTCCCTCGGCTCATGCCGCAGGTTGGCCGCCACGTGACGGTGCACGTCTCCCCCCAGAAAGACCACATCCTGCACGCGAGGCTGAGCAATCGCCTCCATCATGCGGGCTCGCGCTGCCGGGAAGGCATCCCAGCCTTCGGCGTAGGTCAGGGGCCCCAGCGGCGAGCGAATCGGCCACGGGGTGACCTGCGTGGTCTGTGCGATGAACTTCCACTGCGCGTCGCTGCCGGCAAGCCCGGCGGCCAACCAGTCTTCCTGTTGCTGTCCCAGGAAAGTGCGGCGATCGTCACCGATGGCATCGCAACGCCACAACAGTTTGCCGTGCATGAGCGAACGCGGCCATTCACCGCACAGAGCAGGGTCGCGGTGCTGGCGGGTGTCGAGTGTCCAGATGTCGGCAAGCTGACCCCAGCGGTAGCGGCCTTGCATGGGCATGCTCGCATTGAAGGGCACGCGGCGTGGCGACACCGGCATGTGCTCGAAGTAAGCCTTGTAGGCTGCGGCGCGCGCGGCGACGAAGGCCTGTGGGTCATCAAGTCCTGGAGCGGTGTCGCCGGTGTAGTCGGGCATGACCTCGTGATCGTCCCAAACCATCAACCAGGGGTGGGCCGCGTGCGAGGCGCGCAGGTCATCGTCGAGTTTGTAGTTCGCGTGGTGGATGCGGTAGTCAGCCAGGGTGCGCCCCGCCGGCTCCGGATCCATCGCCTGCGCGTGACTGCGCACCTTGAGGTGGTTGGGGGCCTGGGTCGTGTAGATGTAGTCGCCCACGAACAGGACCAGGTCGACGTCGCTGGCGGCGATCTCCCGGTGTGCCGTGAAGTAGCCGTGCTCGTAGTGCTGGCAGGACGCCAGGGCCATGCGCAGCTGACGCACCGGCTCGACCAGGTCGGGGGCGGTGCGGGTGCGCCCGACGGGGCTGCGCTGCCCACCTGCTTCGAATCGGTAGTGGTAGGTGCGCCCGGGAGCCAGGCCTTCGGCCAGCACGTGCACGCTGTGCGCCACCGCCGGTTCGGCCACGACCACACCCTGGCGCACGATCTGAGTGAAACGGGCGTCGGCGGCGACCTCCCATCGCACCGGCACGGCCACCTGGGGCATGCCGCCATCGGCTTGCAAGGGGCGTGGCGCCAGCCGGGTCCAAAGCACCACCGAGTCAGGCAGGGGATCGCCGCTGGCCACCCCCAGGGGAAAGGGGTCGTCCTGGGTCATCCAGGCCTCGTCGGGGTGAGGCTGTGCCCGCGCGCCGGCGGAGAACACCTGCTGCCAGGCCAGGGCCGCGGCAAGGCGAGTCAGGCTGAGGAAAAGATCGCGGCGTTGCATCGAGGCGCCGATTATGCTCGCCAGCGGTGTCACCCCCTGCCCGGCCGCAACGCTTGGGGGCACAATGGTTCAACACACCAGGTGCCCCCGGCGCCCCAAGGAGACGGCCATGCCCACGCGACCGACCAGCCCGGACCCTTCTGGCCCCAGCGCCAGCAGCACCGCCTTCGCGGGCCTGGGCGCAGGCCTCGATTTCTTTCAGGACTGGATGAAGGCGGCGGGCAGCGCCCTGCCCAACCTGCAAGGCTCGGCCGCGCAGGCCGGCGCCCTGCCCGCCTGGAGCATGCCGACCCTCGACCCACAAGAGCTCGACAAGCGCATCCAGGACCTGCGCACCGTGCAGTTCTGGCTGGAGCAGAACGCCCGCATGATCGCCATGACGATCCAGGGCCTGGAAGTCCAGAAGATGACGCTCAGCACCCTGCAGGGCATGAACGTGTCGATGGACGCCGTGCGCGATGCCTTGCGGGCGCGCACCGCCAGCGCCGAGGCACCGCCCGAGGCGCCCGAGCCGCCTGCCCCCGCTCCAGAGGCCACGCCCCCCGCACCCGCAGCGGCGGACTCGCAAGCCGAGCTGATCAACCCCATGCGCTGGTGGGACACGCTGACCCAGCAGTTCACGCACCTGGCTTCACAGACGGCCCAGACCGCGCAAACCATGGGCGAAACGATGATGGGTGACAAGGCGGGCAACGCCCCGAGACAGGGCAGCCGCCGGCCGGCGCGCAAGGCCGCGACCGCTCGCAAGACCCCGTCCAAGCCCCGCGCCCGCAAGGCCAACGGCTCGGACGCCGCGTGAGCCGCTGACGGAGCCGCCCCCGTGCCCCAATCGCCCTCCTCGTCGCCCGCCACGCCCGCGAAGCCACCGCCTGCGCTGAGCTTCCTGCACGCCCACGCCACCCACCCGCTGCCCGAGCTGGCCGTGGAAATCGCCTGGGCACAGCTGAGCGCACAAGGCGTCGAAGACCTGGGCCCCACGCTGGGCTGGTGCTACCTGACCGACGAGCTGGCCCACGGCGCCGAACAGGTGATGCAGGCCTTGCGCGAGCGCATGCCCGAGGTGAGCTGGGTGGGCGCCGTGGGGGCCGGCGTGCTGGCCACTGGCGTCGAGTACATGGACGAGCCCGCTCTGGCGGTGATGGTGTGCAACCTGCCCCTTGCGGACTTCCGGCTCTTTCACGGTCGCAGGCCGCTTCCCGCCTTGCAGGTCGGCGCTCAGCCAGGCAGCCGCTGGCACGCTCACACCGCCCAGGTGCACGCGGACGCCCGCAGCCCCGAGTTGGCCGAACTGATCGGTGAGCTGGCCGCTCGCACGGACACGGGCTACCTGTTCGGCGGGCTCAGCGCCGGTCGCCATGGCAGCCCTCACCTGGCCTGGCCCTCTGACGACGCCCCGCCCCTGGCCGACGGCGTCAGTCAGGGCGTGTGGCATGGTGGCCTGTCCGGCGTGGCGTTTTCGGAGCGGGTGCGGCTGGTGTCACGCGTCAGCCAGGGCTGCACGCCGGTGGGCCCGCGCCGCGAGGTGACCCGGGCCGAGCGCAACGTGGTCTACGAACTCGATGGCCGCCCCGCCTTGGCCTGCCTGCTGCAGGACCTGGGCATGACCGCCACCATCGCGACCGAAGGCTGGCAGCGCCAGGCCCTGCCCAAGGTGCGCGCCACCCTCGCCGGGCTGACCGATGCCGACAGCGACCTGCTCGAGCACGGCCGCCACTTCGGTGCCGACACGCGCGTGCGCCACCTCATCGGCCTGGACCCTGGCCGCCAGGGCGTGGCGCTGGCCGACAACGTCGAAGTGGGCATGCAACTGGCTTTCTGCCAGCGCAACCAGCATGCCGCGCGGCAGGACCTGGTGCGCATCTGCGCCGAGGTGCGCGAAGAGTTCGACCCCGACGAGCACCCGGGGCGCGAGGCCGTGGGCGCGGTCTACATCAGCTGCGCCGGACGGGGCGGGGCCCACTTCGGTGGCTTGAACGCCGAGATGGAGCTGATCTCGCACGCCTTGGGCAACCTGCCCATCGTCGGCTTCTTCGCTGGCGGCGAGGTGGCCCGCCACCACCTGTATGGCTACACGGGGGTGCTGACGGTGTTCGGGCGCTGAGCCCCTCCCCCCCCTACACACCCACCCCCAAAAGAAGGCCCCACCGAAGGGGATTTTCAGCACGGCCTCCAGTCAACAAACTGGCATCCGCCCGTTGTCCGACCTGCAGGAGTTCACCGTGATCGCCCGTCCCATCCGCCGCACCGGCCCCATCCCCTTCGCCCCCTTTCCACCTCTGGCCGAACGCCCGCTGCTGGCAGCTTCGCGCGAAACCCGCATGCGCTCGCGCTGGCTGTCCACACCGCACACCGCGCACCCGGTGCAGCCGACGGCGCAACCGTTCTCTCATGCATCGGCCCCTCAGGCCGCTCTGCGGCCGGCCATGCAGGCATCCCGTCCCGAAGGCGGCGCCAGCCAGCCCACGGCTTCAGCAGGCGACAAGGCGCAAGCGGCACCAGCCAGCACGGCCCGCACCCCGCGCGGGGCCTGCCATGCGGTCTACCACGGCCAAGGCACGCTCAGCGTGCTGTCGTCCATCACCGGTCACCACTACCGCTTCGAAGGCCGGGGCTGCACGCTCACCATCGACCCGCGTGACCGCCTGGTGCTGGGCCGGCTCAACGAGCTGAGCATCCACTCCACCTCGGCCTGAGGCAAGGGCGCCCCCGCCGATTCAGCCTTGCCCCACCGCCAGCCGCTGCCGCGCCTGGTACAGCATGTCGAGCGTGATGTGCCGCACCTCGAGTTTGCTTTGCTCGACGTGAGCGCGCAGCAGGCGCTGAGCCTCGTCGGTGCGCCGCCGCGTGATCGCCCGGATGATGCGCGCGTGCTCGTCGTAGGTCACGTCGATGCGCGCGGGCTTGATGAAATCCAGCCGACGGATGATGCGGATGCGCTCGGTGATGTCGGCATGCACCCGGGTCATTTCGCTGTTGCCCACGGCCCGCACCAGGGTGGCGTGGAACTCCTCGTCCATCTGCCCCACGGGCAGCGGGTGGTTCACGCGGTCCTCGGCTGGGATCAACCACGTGTCGGCCAGCTCCCGCAAGGCCGGCCTTTCTTCGGCTTCGCACAGGCGGGCCACGGCGTGGGTCTCCAGCAGGATGCGCAGGTCATACAGCTGGTCGAAGGCCTCGAAGTTCAGCGGGGCCACCTGCCAGCCGCTCTTGGGGAACACGAGCAGGAAGCCCTCGCGCTGCAGGCGTTGCAGGGCCTGTCGCAAGGGGGTTCGGCTGACCTGGACGCGCTGGGTGAGGTCGGCTTCCGAGAATCGGTCTCCGGGCAGCAGGTGAAAATCGAAGATCAGCTGCTTGATCTGGGCGTAGGCCCGCTCGGCGAGCGTGGCGGCCGGCAGGTCGGTGGGAGACAGAACCGAGACCAGGGTCATGGCAGGGTGAATCAGCGAGGGAGAGAGCCAGGCGGCGCCCCGGTGGCAAGGGGCACCATGCTCACGTGGGCAGACACGATTTTCCACCCCGAAGGCATGCGCACCCACGTCTGGGTCTGGAAACCATGCAAAGGGGTGTCGCTGCGGCGGAACTCGCACATGGCCACCGCCACGTCCGTGCCGAAGGTGGTGATGCGCACGTCGTGCAAGGCACGCGTGAAGTCGGGTGGCGGCACGCTGGCGCGGTAGGCCACCAGGGCAGCGTGGCCCTTTTGCGTGTCGGCGATGCCATAACGGGTGACGGCATCGTGTTGCCAGAAGAAGCCGTTGAGCGCGTCCGCATCGTTGGCCATGAGCGCGGCCTCGTAGTCGAGGAACAAGGCGGTCAGCTCGGCGACGACTTCAGGGCGGTTGACTTGGTCGGGAGGCAGGGTCATGGCAATCAAAGGGGCGTGGCGGGCACGGGCGCCAGCGCCGACAGCAGCTCGGCACTGGGCGCGGTCCAGCCGACGATGCCGCCTTGTGCACGGATCATCGCCAGCGTGGCGGCCTTGAATTCGGGGAAGTAGCTCTCGGTGCCGTCTTCGACCAGCAGGCAGTCGTAGCCGCGGTCGTTGGCCTCGCGCATGGTGGTCTGCACGCACACCTCGGTGGTCACGCCCATGATGATGAGGTGGGTGATGCCACGCGTTTGCAGCAACTCCTGCAGCCAGGTGTGGTGGAAGGAGCCTTTGCCGGGCTTGTCGATGACGGGCTCGCCGGGCCAGGGAGCCAGCTCGGGGATGATGCCGTGACCCGGCTCGCCCTGGATGAGCACACGCCCCATGGGGCCCGGGTCGCCGATGCGCAGGCTGGGCGAGCCACGCAGGCGCTTGGCGGGCGGGCAGTCCGACAGGTCGGGCGCGTGGCCTTCGCGGGTGTGGATGACGAGGCCGCCGGCGGCACGCCAGGCGTCCATCACGCGGCGCACGGTGGGGATGATGGCGCGCAGCAGGTTGACGTCGTTGCCGAGTGAGGCGCCGAAGCCGCCGGGCTCGACGAAGTCGCGCTGCATGTCGATGACCACCAGCGCGGTGTGGTCGACATCGAAGTGAAAGTCAAAGGGCTGGGCCTGGATGGTGAGGGTGTTCATGCGGCCTCCTGGTGTGCCCCGTGGTCATGGGGCCCGTGGTGGTGCCCGCCCATGAAGCTGCCCAGCACGTGCCGGTCGGCGTCGCGCGCGTCGCAGCCGTGCACCACCTGGCCTTCGCTCATCACGACGATGCGGTCGGCGAGCTTGAGCAGCTCGTCGAGGTCTTCGCTGATGAGCAGCACGGCGCCACCGGCGTTGCGCACGGCCATGATGCGCGAGTGGATCTCGGCCACGGCGGCGAAGTCGAGGCCGAAGACAGGGTTGGCCACCAGCAGCACGTCGACCTGGCCATCGAGCTCGCGCGCCAGCACGGCGCGCTGCACGTTGCCACCCGACAGCGATCGGATGGGGGCGTTCTCGCCCTGGGTCTTGATGCCATAGGTGGCGATGAGCTCGCGAGCCTGCTGGCGCAGCACGCCGCCGCGCAGCCAGCCCCCGCGCGCGGCCGGGGCCTGGTCGAAGCGGCGCAGGCCGATGTTCATGGCCACGCTGAGGTCGCCCACGCTGGCGTTGCGCAGCGGCTCTTCGGGCAGGCTGCGCACGTTCAGGCGCTGGTTCTGGGCGCGCGTGGCGCGGTAGGCCTCGCCGGCCACGAAGACCTGGCCACCGGCGCGGTCGCGCTGGCCGACCAGGGCTTCCATCAGCTCGCGCTGGCCGTTGCCCGAAACGCCCGCCACGCCGACGATCTCGCCGGCCTTGACGCTCAAGGTGAAGTCGCGCACCGCGCGCTCGCCCCGGTCGCCATCGACGCTCAGGGCTTCGATGCGCAGGCGCTCGGCGGCGTCCAGCGGCTGAGCTGTGCGTTCGAGCTCCTGGCCGATCGTGCCCATGGCGGCGCCGCTGTTGGCGGATTCGGCCTGCCCCATCATCTCGGCGCCCAGCAGGCGCGGCGTGGTGTCGGCCACGCGGTGGCTGCCCATGAGCTTGCCCCGGCGCAGCACGCTGACGTCGTCGGCCACCTCCATGACCTCGCGGAACTTGTGCGAGATCATGATGACGCTGACATCGCCGGCGTGGGCGCGGTCGCGCAGCGCGCCCAGCACCTCGTCGGCTTCCTGCGGGGTGAGCACCGAGGTGGGCTCGTCGAGGATCAGCAGGCGCGGCTGGAGGTAGAGCTGCTTGAGGATCTCGAGCTTCTGCTTTTCGCCGGCTGACAAGTCCACCGGGCGCGCGTCGAGGTCGAGCTGGAAGGGCGTGGTCGACATGAAGGCTTCGAGCTCTGCGCGCACCTGCTTCCATGGGATGACCGCGGGCAGCTGGCCCTTGGCCAGCAACAGGTTCTCGGCCACCGTCATGCCGGGCACGACGGTGAAGTGCTGGTAGACCATGCCGATGCCGAGCTCGCGCGCCACCACGGGCGAGGTGATGGCGTGCTCGCGCCCGTCGATGAGCACCGCGCCTTCGTCGGGCAGGTGGTAGCCGACGATGGCCTTGACGAGGGTGGATTTGCCGGCGCCGTTTTCGCCGAGCAGCGCGTGCACGGTGCCCGGCCGCACCTCGATGTCGACGTGGTCGAGCGCGGTGAAAGCGCCGAAGCGCTTGGTGAGCTGGTAGGTGGTCAGGGCCAGCGCGCCGGTCTTGGGCGGGGGCTGCAGTGTGGGGTCGAGCGGGGCGGTCATGGTGGGCTCCTCCTGTTCGCTCAGTTCATGGAGATGTCAGGCCGCCATCTCGCGGCGGAAGACTTCGAGCGTGCGGGCCTTGACGCGCACGAACTCGGGTTCGGACATGGTCTCGGGCACGCGGGGGCGCGGCAGTGTGAAGGGCACGATCTCGGCGATGCGGGTGGGGCGGCGCGTCAGCAGCAGGATTTCGTCGGCAAGGAAGACGGCGTCTTCGAGGTCGTGGGAGACGATGACCATCGTGGTGCCCGTGGCCAGGTGCGCCTCCTGCAGCTTTTCGCGGATGAACAGCGTCATCTCGAAGTCGAGTGCGGAGAAGGGCTCGTCGAGGAACATGACCTCGGGGCGCGGCGCCAGGGCGCGCATGATGCACACGGTCTGCTGCTGGCCGCCAGAGAGTTCATAGGGGTAGCGGGCCAGGTCGAAGCGGATCTCGAAGAGCTTGATCAGCTCGTCGACGCGGGCTTGCACATCGGCCTCCTTCATGCCGTGGCGGCGCAGGGGGTAGGCAATGTTGTCGCGGGCCGTGATCCAGGGGAAGAGCGCGTCTCGGTAGTTCTGGAAGACGTAGCCGATCTTCGTTTCCGTGAGCGTCTTGCCATCGAACAGGATCTCGCCAGCGTCCAGCGGGATGAGGCCGGCGATCATGTTCATCAGCGTGGACTTGCCGCAGCCGTTGGGGCCGAAGATGGAGACGATCTTGCCGCGGGGCAGGTCGAGGTTGAAGTCGGTGTAGAGGGGGGTGCCGGCGAAGGACTTGCTCAGGCCGCGCACGGTGACATGGGGGCGGGGCTTGGTGGCCTCCTGCTGGGGCATCTGCGGCTCAATGGCCAAGGCTACGGCGCTCATGGAGTGATCCTCTTTAACGACCTGGGATGCGGGGCGGAGGTGGCTGGGTGTTTGGAGGTTGCGCGGTGAAACCGAAGCAGGCCATCGGGCACACGGCTCCGCTCATGTCCCCCGGCCGGGCTTCGCCCGCCCTCCTCCTTTACTTCGCTGCGCCGCATGCCCGATGGCCTGCTTCTTTCACCGCGCCGGTGGTGGGAAGGGAGTTGGTTGCGGCGCTTGCCGCAACCAACTCCCCAGCCTTCGCGGAGCGAAGGCACTGCCAGAGCGCGGCTGAGCCGTTTGGCGTGGGTGGTCGGCATAGCGAAGTAAAGGAGGAGGCCAGGCAAAGCCTGGACGGGGGACATGAGCGGCGCCGACCACCCACGCCAAACGGCCTGCTCAAGCGGCGGCAGCCCCATGCATTTCATGCTTTGCCACTCCAATGAACCAGCCGCTTCTCGATCAGCAGAAAAACCAGGTTCAACGCATACCCCAGCGCCCCCGTGATCAGGATCGACGTGTACATGTCCTTGACGTTGAAGACCTGCTGCGCATCGATGATGCGGTGCCCCAACCCCGTCTCCGATCCGATGAACATCTCGGCCACGATGACGATCACCAGCGACATCGACACCCCCGTTCGCAAGCCCACGAAGGTCTGCGCCAGGCTCTCCATCAGCATCACGTCCTTGAACACGTGCCAGCGCGAGACGCCCATGATCTGCGCGGCCATCACGCGCGTCTTCTTGGCGTTCATGACGCCATAGGCGCTGTTGAAGAGCACCAGCAGCACGGCCGCAAAGGCCGCGATCGCGATCTTGTTGGCGTCGGTGATGCCGAAGATCAGCAGGAACAGCGGGATCAGCGCCGACGAAGGCGTGGAGCGGAAGAAGTCGATGAGGAACTCGACGCTGCGGTAGGCGTTGACCGAGCTGCCCAGCATCACCCCCAGCGGCACACCGATGAGCACGGCGATGCCGAAGGCCGAGAGGGTGCGCACCAGGGTCGACACGAAGTCCTCCCTGATGGCACCGCTGGCCACCACCTCCCACAGGTGCGCGAGCGTTTCACCCGGCGGCGGCAGCAGCACTGGCTTGACCCATTGCGCAGCGATCACCAGCTGCCACACGCCGAACAGCAGCAGCGGCCCGATCAATGGCAGCAGTCGGGCATCGAAGAGGCGGTCCAGCGCTTTGGGGATCATGGCTTCAACCCACGTAGATCAATGGCTTGACCGGCACCGCACGCGAGAAGATCTTGCGCTCGGTGAAGATGTCGAAGAACTTCTGGAAGTAGCCCAGGTCGGAGGCGCTGAACTCGTTGTAGAGCGTGAAGCCCGACAGCGGCACCTCCTGCACCAGCGAGGGGTCGATGGCGGTGAAGCCGTCGATGTGCTTGCGCACCTCGGCCGGGTTCTTGCGCACGAAGTCGACGGCGCGGGCGTAGGCGGCGATGTACTTCTTGGCGTCGGCCGGCCGCTCTTTCAGGAAGGTGGTGGTGACGCTGGCCGAGCCGCCGAACCAGGGCGCATCGGCTGCGCCCAGCACGTACTTGCTGATGACGCCGTTTTCGAGCACCCGGGTCAGCCCCTTGAGGCGACCGGCCGTGCCAGTGGGCTCGAGCGTGTAGACCGCGTCGAGCTGGTCGGCTGCCAGCGCCGGCACGTGCTGGCCGATGGGCAGCTCGGTGACCTTGGGGTCGGCGATGCCGTTCTTCTCCAGGATGATCTTGGCCAGCGTGACGTTCTGGATGCCTGGGCCCGAAGCCACGCGCTTGCCTTTGAGCTCGGCGATCGACTTGATCGGGCTGTCCTTGGGCACCACGAACTGGTCGAGCACCAGCTTGTGGTTCGAAGGGTTGGAGCAGATGATCTTGAACAGCCCCGGTGAGGTGATCTCGGCCAGGCCCAGCACCGCCGACGCCGTGCCGTTGGCCGAGCCGTGGATGCGCCCAGCGATCATGGCCTCGGCCACTTGCTGCGCGCTGGCGAACTTCACGCCCTCGACGTTCAGACCAGCCTCCTTGAAGAAGCCGCGCTCGAGCGCCGTGTACAGCGGCAGGCCCGAGGCGATGGGCCAGTAGCCGATCAGGATCTTGTCGTCCTGCGCACGAGCGGCAGGCAAGCCTGCACCCAGGGCCAGCGCGGCGGCCGAGGTTTGAATGAACTGGCGGCGGGAAGAAGTGCTCATCGGGGTCGGCCTTGGGTCGTGAATGAAGAAGGTGGGCTCAGGCGGCCTTCGCGGCCGGCACCACGGAGGGCCAGGCCTGCGTCGCGCGGATCAGGGCCTTGGAGTCGGAGACCGCGCCGAACACCCCGCCCTGCATCTTGATCATCGAGAAGGCGGCGGCGTGGTTGCCGGGGTCGGTCGCGCCGGTGCAATCGGTCAGCATCACGCACTCGAAGCCGCGGTCGTTGGCGTCGCGCATGGTGGTGTGCACGCACACGTCGGTGGTGATGCCCGTCAGCACCAGGTTCTGGATGCCCTTGGTGTGCAACACCAGCTCCAGGTCGGTCGCGTAGAAGGAGCCCTTGCCGGGCTTGTCGATGATGGGCTCGCCGTCGATCGGGTAGAGCTCGGGGATGATGTCCCAGCCCGGCTCGCCCCGCACCAGGATGCGGCCGCAAGGCCCCACGTCGCCGATGCCCACGCCGTTGGTGCCGATCTGGCGCGAGCGCCAGCGCTTGTTGGCCGGCAGGTCGCTCAGGTCGGGTCGGTGACCTTCACGGGTGTGGATGACGAGCATGCCGACGCGGCGGGCTTCGGCCAGCAGCACCTTGAGCGGCTCGATGGGCGCGCGCGTGGCCGAGATGTCGTAGCCCATCTTGTCGACGTAGCCGCCCTCGCCGCAGAAGTCGGTCTGCATGTCGATGATGATCAGCGCCGTGTTGGCCGCGCGCAGGTCGCCGTTGTAGGGCCACAGGTAGGGCTGGGCGTCGATGTGGGTGAGGGTGCTCATGCTGCGTCCTTGAGATCGGTGGGCATGGAGGGGGCCAGCAGGTTGGGCTCGGCGCCACGGAAGTCGCGCGTGGGGGGCGCGAAGCCGCAGGACGTGCCATCGGTGTGCACGATGGCGTCTTCCCAGGGCAGGCGAGCACGGCCGGCCACCATGTCCTGCATGAAGGTGTAGGGGCAGTCCTGCGCCCCGCCTTTGACGGCCACGTAGCCGCGGTGGAAGAACTGGTGGATGTTGTTCTCGACGCCCCAGTGCGTGCGGGCCTCGCGGACCAGGTCGGCGCGCACCTCGGCGCACACGATCTCATCGGGGCGGCCGCCACCTTGCGCCATCACGGTGCCGTCGAAGTTGCAGACCATGGCCTCGCCCATCGAGTCGAACGTGCCGTCGCTGCCGCACAGGCAGACGCTGGCCGTGACCATCAGGTTCTGGAAGGCGTTGGCCTGGTTGGTGATCTGCCACGCATGGCGGATGGGGGCCGTGTAGCCAGCGGTGCGGATCATCAGCTCGGCGCCCTGGTAGGCGCACTCACGGGCCATCTCGGGGAACATCCCGTCGTGGCAGATGATGAGCGCGAGCTTGACGCCCTTGGGGCCGGTGATGACCGGGATGCCCATGTTGCCGGGCTCCCAGGGCTCGACCGGCACCCAGGGGTGGTACTTGCGGTAGTAGAGCTTGAGCTCGCCCTGGTCATCGATGATCAGGCCGGTGTTGTAGGGGTTGCCATGCGGGTTCTTCTCCATGATCGAGAAGCAACCCCAGATCCTGTTGGCCACGCAAGCCGCCTTGAAGGCCGCCACCTCGGGGCCGCTCAGCGTGACCATGAGCTCGTCGGCCGTGCTCATGCTCAGGCCGTGCAAGGAATACTCCGGGAAGACCACCAGGTCCATGCCCGGGTAGCTGCGGCGGGCCTTGCCCACCATGTCCACGATGCGTTGCGTTTGCGACGCCAGTTGCGCCGGGGTCTCGACCACCGGCAGCTGCAGTTGCACCAGGCCCATCACCATGCCCGAAGGCGTCTTGTTCAGGCCACCGAGTCCACTCATCACCAGGCTCCTTTGACGGTCAAAGCAAAGTCAGCGCGACACACCCAGCTCCATCGGCGCGCCTTGCAGCGAGCGCTTGGGGCTGCAGGTCCACACCAGGATCAGCAAGGTCAAGGCGTAAGGCATGGCGTTGAAGAGGTGGTAGCCCCAGCCGATGCCCACCGACTGCAAGGCCGGGCCCAACGCCCCCGCGCCGCCAAACAACAGGGCCGCGCCCAGACAGGCCAGCGGCCGCCAGCGCGCGAAGATGACCAGCGCCACGGCGATGAGCCCCTGCCCCGAGGACAGGCCCTCGTTCCAGCTGCCCGGGTAGTACAGCGACAGCGAGGCCCCGCCGATGCCGGCCAGGAAGCCGCCCGCCGTCGTGGCCCAGATGCGCACGCCGTTGACGGAGTAACCCAGGGCGCGCGCCGCGTCGCTGCTGTCGCCGGCCATGCGCACGATCAGGCCCCAGCGCGTGTTGGCGAAGGCCCAGGCCATGAAAGCCGCCAGCACCACCCCGATGGGGAACAGCGCGTTGATGCGCAGCGCCGCCTGCACCTGCGGCGAGTCGCTCCAGGCGCCCCACTCCAGCGCGGGCAGTTGCGCCGCCTGAGGCTGGATCAGGGGCTTGCCCAGGTAGAACGCCAGGCCCGCGCCCAGCAGCATCAGCGCGATGCCGGTGGCGATGTCGTTGACCCGGGGCAGCGAACACAGCAGGCCGTGCAGCATGGCCAGCAAGGCCCCCGCGAAGGCCGCCACCAGCACGCCCAGCCAGGCCGAGCCCGTGAGGTAGCTGCCAGCGAACCCCGTCATGGCCGACAGCACCAGCACGCCTTCGAGGCCCAGGTTGATGCGGCCGGATTTTTCGGTGAGGCATTCGCCCAGGCTCACGAAGAGGAAGGGCGTGCCCACGCGGATGGCCCCACCCAGGACGGCCAGGGCCACGTCGCCCCACATGCCAAGTTCAGCGCTCATGCGGCCTCCTTGCTTTGGCGCAGCGCCTTGAGGGCCTCGCGTTGCAAACGTTGTCGGCTGGTCTCGTGCCCCGGGTTGCTCGGCGCCATCGCGGCGCGCGTCTGCAGCCAGCCACCCAGGCGACCACGCCAGGCTTCGGCCGCCAGGATCAGCACGAAGGCAAAACCTTGCAGCACCATCACCGAGGCATCGGGCAGGTCGAGCCGGCGCTGCAGCAAGCTGCCCGCCGCGCCAAAGCCCCCGAAGAGCACGGCCACCGGCACGATGGCCCAGGGGTTGTGTCGGGCCACGAAGGACACCAGGATGCCCGTGTAGCCCAGGCCCACGATGATGGAGGCGTTGGCCGAGGTGTGCACCGCCACCACCTCGATGCCGCCAGCCAGCCCGGCCCCGGCCCCGCCCAATGCACAGGCCGTGATGATGAGCCGGTGGCTGGGCAGCCCCACCAGCCGCGCCGCCCGGGCGTTGCCCCCCACCACGCGGGTGGCAAAACCGTGCGTCGAGCCGTGCAGCCACAGCCCCGCGGCCACGCAGGCCACCACGCCAATGACCAGGCCCCAATGCACCTCGTAGCCCGGGATCAGGCCCATCAGCACGCCTTCGGACAGCGGCTGGGTAGAAGGCTTGTTGAGGCTGGCCGGATCGCGCATCGGCCCTTCGACCCAGTGCTTGAACAGGCCGATGGCCAGGTAGCTCAGCAGCAGCGAGCTGATGGTTTCGTTGACCCCGCGGTATTGCCTCAGCACGCCCGCCAGCGCGACCCAGGCCGCACCAGCCAGCGCCGAGGCGATCAGCACCATCACCGTGCCCGCGGCGCTGTCGGGCACCGCGAACAGGTAAGGCAGCCCGGCACAGGCCAGGCCACCCAGCACCAAGGCACCCTCGCCCCCGATCACCATCAGCCCGGCCCGCTGGGGCAAGGCCACGCACAGCGCGGTCAGCATCAGCGGTGCGGCGCGCTGCAGCGTGTTCTGCCACGAGAACGCATCGCCGAAGGCTCCCTTGAACAGCAGCACCCAGGCCTCCACCGGCGAGGCACCACCCAGCCAGACAAAGCCGCCGAACAGCAGCAGGCTGCCGGCCAGGGCCAGCACGGGCAGCATCACGTTGTCGAACAACGCGACCGAGTTGGAGGTGGCGGCGGAGGCCGCGGGTGCGGACATGGTGAGCGACCTCAGATCTTGCCGATGACGCCTTCGACCAGGTAGTTCATGCCTTCCAGGGCCACGTCGGTCTGCTTCATGACCGTGCCCTTGGGCACCACCACCTTGCCGGTGTTGTCCTTGATCTCGCCCTTGAAGATCTCGAACTCGTCCTTGAGCATGGCGGCCTTGATGGCGTCGGCCTGCTTGCGCGCCCCCTCGGGCACCATGGCGCCATAAGGCGAGGTCTTCACATAGCCTTCCTTGAGGCCCCCGCGCATGAAGTTGGGGTGCGGTTTGCCGGTCTGGGCGGCTTCGAGGATCTGCTTGTAGGGGGTGACCCAGTTCCACTCGGCGCCGGTCAGGTAGGCGTTGGGCGCGAGCTTGGCCTGCGAGGCGTGGTAGCCGCAGACGAACTTGCCACGGCGCGCCGCCGTCTCGACGATCACCTTCGGGCCGTCGACGTGCATGGTGAACACATCGACGCCCTGGTCGGCCAGGCTGTTGGTGGCCTCGGCTTCCTTGACGGGCATCGACCAGTCACCAGTGAAGATCACCGAGCAGGTGATGTCGGGCTTGACCGACTTGGCGCCCAGCGTGAAGGCGTTGATGTTGCGCAGCACCTGCGGGATGGGCTTGGCCGCGATGAAGCCGATCTTCTTGGACTTCGTCATGTGCCCGGCGATCACGCCGTTGAGGTACTGGCACTCGTCGATGTAGCCAAAGAAGCTGCCCACGCTCTTGGGGTGCTTGGCCGCGTCCCACAAACCGCCGCAGTGCGAGAAACGCACGTCGGGGTTCTTCTTGGCGACTTCCAGGATGTGCGGGTTGAAGTAGCCGAACGAGGTCGGGAACAGCAGCGTGGCGCCGTCCTGCGAGATCATGCCCTGCATGGTCTTTTGCACGGCCTGGGTCTCGGGCACATTCTCTTCGCCCACGATCTTCACGCCGGGCATGCCCTTGAGGGCCATGGCGGCTTCGTAGTGCGACTGGTTGTAGCCGAAGTCGTCCTTGGGGCCGACGTAGATCATGCCGATGGTGATGGGTTTTTGCGCCAGGGCCAGCGGGCCCCATCCCCCCAGGGCCAGGCCGGCGCCACCGGCCCCCACCCCCTTGATCCAGTCCCGACGATTCCAGCTCGAACGATTGCCTTGGCCCACGGTCATGCGCTTCTCCTTGCACCAGTCAGTTGCAGATGTCACCCCGACTGCACCGGCGCGAGGCGCGCGCCGCTCGGTCTTGGTGTACTGACTGGTATACAAGCACAAGGCGTGCCTGATCGGGCCCGGATCGGGCCAAGGTCAGCGGCGAAGAAGGCAGAGGCCGGCGGGCAACCCCGACCGGGCCGCAACCAGGTCAGTTGGGGCTGGCGCCCTCAACCCGGCAGGCGTGAAGGCGGCTCAGCGAGCAGGCGCCGACGTCGCCGCCGGGGCGCTGCCCACGGGCACGACGGCATTGCCGCTCTGGGCCACGGCCTGGGCGGCCGCGCGGGAGGCGGCCTCGATGCGCGCCATCGTGTCGCCCATGCGCGACT
Organism: Burkholderiales bacterium RIFCSPHIGHO2_01_FULL_63_240; assembly: GCA_001770725.1. Lineage (GTDB taxonomy): Bacteria > Pseudomonadota > Gammaproteobacteria > Burkholderiales > Burkholderiaceae_C > Aquabacterium. The sequence goes on along the minus strand of MERU01000006.1, from coordinate 120,857 downwards.
CGCGCAAGGCGGCGTTGGGCTCGGCGTCGGCGAGCAGGCGCATGAGCAGGGATCGGGCATCGGACGCGGTCAGGTCACCCTGCCGCACGCGAGCCGGCAGGTCGGTGACGAGCGCAAACGCCAGGGCGTGGCGCAGCGCTGGGTCGCCACCCGCGCTCAGGCCCTCCCAGCGTTCGAGCTGTTTGTTGAAGCGCAGGAAGTGCACCATGCGAGAGAGTTCGCGCTCGGCGTTGGTGTGCTGGTTGGCGACGCCTTGCAGCACCATCCACTCCATGGGGGAGACGTAGTCGGGGCGCGTGCGAACGGGGCCTTCGGACTCCACCACCTTAGGTTGGTCGATGGCCATCGCAGCCGTGTTCAGCTCGGCCTTCAGGGCGGCCAACTCGGTCGACGCATCCGCCATGCCCGCAGAAGGCGGGGCGAAGGTCACGGGCGCCGAGCCGGTGAGGCTGACGTCCGGGTGGCTGGGAATGGGGGGCACATCTTCGGCGCGCCACAGGGCACCGATCAGCAAGGCCACCACCGCACCACCAGCGAGGCGCCACTTCATCCGTCCAGGCGACGAGCGCTGCACGGCGGAGATGGTTTGGGACATGGGTTGCTCCTGAGCCCGGACCCCACCCGAGCCATGCACCACTGTGCACCCCGGACGAGGTCGCAGGCTCTGCGACAAACCCGAATTCAGCCAAACGGCTGGCATCGGGTTTGTCGCCTTTGCGTCAATAACGCACAGGTGCGGGCGGTGCGACCGTGAAGCTGTAGGTCTGACCACTGCCGGACATCAGCGCCGAGAGGATGGCCGAGATCATGCAGCCCTTGATCTGCGGGAAGGTGGTCGTGCCCTGGAAGGTCAGGCCGCCATTGCCCAGCGACGAGACCGGACCGTCGAAGACCAGCGGGAAGTCCACCGGCTTTTCGGTCTTGCACTCGCCAAACGGGATGCCCAGCACCGAGGTGATGGTGATGTTGGCCTGTGCGTTGCCGCGGATCTTCAGCTGGCCCTCTGTGTCGAGGTTGACGGTGCCCGTGGCGCTGCCGACCGGCGTGATCTGCAGGCCCACGGAGATGGGCAGGCCGATGATGCTGATGGTCTGCTTGAAGTTGGGCACGTTCAGGGTGCCCGACAGGCGCGGCTGGGTCACGTCGGCTTCGGCCGTGAAGGTGGAGGCGGCCGGCAGGTTCACCGTCTGGCCCAGGGTCTTGAGGCCCACCGAGGCGGTCAGCGGCCACTTGTCCAGGCCCACCACCAGGTTGCCACCCGGCGGGTAAGCGGTCGACTTCGGCTCGGCATTGAGCGTCAGGCAGGTGCCCAGGGTGGTCTTGCCGGCGAAGCGGTCGGCCAGCCAGCTCAGCACATAGGGTGCGGCCTGGAACTGCGTGGCGATGTGCTCGCTGGGGTAGGTGTCAAAGGTGACGTTGGAGAACTTGCTGCAGTACTTCCTCTTGAGCGCCACGGTCTGGGCCAGCGGGATGAACTCGTCGGCCTTGCCGTGGTACTGGTACAGCGGCACGCCGACCTTGTCGGCGCCCAGGTTCTGCGCCTGCACCACCGCGTTGATCTCGGGCTTGGCGGCCAGCAACTGGTCCAGCGACTGGTTGCCCACGGTGTACTGCGACAGCTTGTCGTTCTGCAGATCGAACAACGCCTCGAACACGCACTGCTGCTTGCCGCGCTGGATGGTGGCCTTGCCGTCGGCGTTGGCCAGGGTGTCTAGGGGGATGGCGTCAGGGTATTGCTGGGCCAGGCCGATCACGCCGCCGAGCAGGAAGGAAGCACCGGTGCTGCCGTCGAGGTAGCGGGCGGTCACGGGGAAGTCGGCGGGCACGCCACCGGCGGCCACGGCCGTCAGCTTCACGCCGGGCGCGTAGGCGGCTTGACGCTGGGCGGCCCAGGCAGCGCTCTGGCCGCCTTGCGAATAACCCCAGATGGCGACTTTGGCCGAGCTGGTGATGCCGCTGAGCGGCACCTGGGTGGCAGCGCGCACGATGTCGAGCACGGCGTTGCCTTGCGAAGCGCCGGCCAGGTAGGTCGGGGTGGCGCCGTTGGTGTAGCCCTGGTAGTCGGAGACCAGCACGGCGTAGCCGGCCTTGAGCGCGGCAGCGATGTTGGCGGCCTCGTAGTCCTTGCCCTGGCTGAGCTGCAGCGACGGGGCGCAGCGCTGGGCCAGGCCGTGGGTGCCGACGGCGTAGGAGATCACCGGGCGCTCGCCACCGCCGGTCCAGGCGGTGGTCGGCACGATGACGGTGCCCGTGACCACGTTGGCGGCGCCACGCGAATCGGTCGACTGGTACATCACGTTCCAGGCCTTGGTGGTGGGCGAGCCCGCACCCAGGTTGACGGTCGTGCCACGGTAGGAAATCAGGTCACCGTGCTGGCCAGTGAGCGCAGCGGGGGCGTCATAAAAGCGCATGTCGGCGGGGCCTTCCACCGGGGCGGCCGAGGCCGTGCCGAGGGCGCAGACCAGCGCGGCAAGGGGCAGCGCGCGAAGAACGAAGCGAACGGTTTGCATGTCTCTCTCCAGATTGAGGAATGGGCCCCGGTCATCAAACGACACGCGTTACACGCCAGGGTTGCGCATTCTGGAGAGACGGCGCGCCACGACGCCATGGGGAGATTGCGCAACACGAACGGGCTAACCACCGGGCCGGTGAGCGCCACCACCCTGGGAAATGCCCTGAACCGGCCCCTTTCACAGGCTGGGAACGAGACACGACACACCCCTTGTTCGCGGGAGCTTGGCCCCGTGCAAGGGCGAAAACCGCCCCACCCTCGCGGAGATCCTTGACACAAGCGCCGCGCCATGGGGTATAAACCCGCCTGACTCAAACGATCGTTTGAAATGAACGATCGTTCGAATTTATCCATCTTTGACCGCAACGGCCACAAGCCGCCTGCCCCCAGACCAACCGAGGTGACATATGCCGCAGTACAAGGCTCCTTTGCGCGACGTGCGCTTCCTGCTCAACGAAGTCTTCGACTACGAAGGCCACTACAAGGCCCTGCCCGGCGGCGATGAGGCCACGCCCGACATGGTCGACGCCATCCTGGAGGGTTGCGCCACCTTCTGCGAAGAGGTGCTGGCCCCCTTGAACCTGCCCGGCGACCTGGAAGGCTGCACCATCCAGGACGGCGAAGTCACCACCCCCAAGGGCTTCAAGGAAGCCTACAAGGAGTACGTGGCTGGCGGCTGGCAAGGCCTGTCGCACCCGAAGGAATACGGCGGCCAGGAGCTGCCCATGTCGCTGAACCTGCTCAAGGCCGAGATGATGGGCACGGCCAACTGGTCGTTCACCATGTACCCCGGCCTGTCGCTGGGCTGCATGAACACCGTCTTCCAGTTCGGCTCGACCGAGCAGAAGAACACCTACATGCCCCCGCTGGTCAGCGGCGAGTGGACCGGCACCATGTGCCTGACCGAGCCCCAGTGCGGCACCGACCTGGGTCAGGTCAAGACCAAGGCCGAGCCCGTGGGCGACGGCACCTACAAGCTCACCGGCACCAAGATCTTCATCTCTTCGGGTGAACACGACCTGGCCGACAACATCATCCACATCGTGCTGGCCCGCCTGCCGGACGCCCCCAAGGGCACACGCGGCATCTCGCTGTTCATCGTGCCCAAGTTCCTGGTCAACAAGGATGGCAGCCTGGGTGCGCGCAACACGGTCAAGGCCGGCGCGCTCGAGCACAAGATGGGCATCCGCGCCTCGGCCACTTGCGTGATGAACTTCGACGACGCCATCGGCTACATGATCGCCGAGCCCAACAAGGGCCTCGAAGCCATGTTCACCTTCATGAACACCGCCCGCATCGGCACCGCCGTGCAAGGCCTGGCCCACGCCGAGCTGTCCTACCAGGGCGCCCTGCCCTATGCCAAGGAACGCCGCTCGATGCGCGCCCTCACCGGCAAGAAGGACGCCGACCACCCCAACGACGCCCTGATCTGGCACGCCGACGTGCGCCGCATGCTGCTGACGCAAAAGGCCGTGGCCGAAGGCGCTCGCGCCATGATCTACCACACTGGCAAGCTGGCCGACCACATGGTGGCTGGCGTCGCCCAAGGCGACAAGGCCAAGTACGAAGAGTACGACGACCGCCTGGGCTTCTACACCCCGATCCTCAAGGGCTTCATCACCGAGCTGGGCCTGGAGTGCGCCAACCTGGGCATGCAGGTCTTCGGTGGCCACGGCTACATCAAGGAGCACGGCATGGAGCAGATCGCCCGTGACGCGCGCATCTCGACCCTGTACGAAGGCACCACCGGCATCCAGGCGCTTGACCTGCTGGGCCGCAAGACCCTGCTGCAATCGCGTGGCAAGTGCGTCTTCAACTTCACCAACGAGATGATCGCCCAGGCCAAGCCCCACCTGCTCGATGGTGGCCCGGTCGGCAAGATGGCCCGCGCCTGCTTCAAGCGCGCCCTGCAATGGAAGTGGCTGACCCTGCAGATCATGCTGCGCGCCAACAAGGACCGCGACGTGGTCTCGGCCGCCTGCAACGACTTCCTGATGTACTCGGGCTACGTGATGATGGGTCACTTCTGGCTCAAGCAGGCCCTCGTCGCCAACGAGAAGCTGGCCAAGGGCGGCAATGACTCCAAGGAGTTCTACACCGCCAAGCTGCAAACGGCGGAGTTCTACTTCGAGCGCCTGCTGCCCCGCGCCGACGGCCACAAGAAGACCATGATGTCGCCGACCAGCTCGATCATGCAGATGAGCAACGAGCACTTCAGCTTCAACTGATCGACAGCAACCGTGGCCACCTCACACGCTCCTGCTGCGGCCGCCCGCCGTTATGGCGGGGCCTCCGCACAGGAGCGTGCCGAGGAACGGCGCCAGCGCCTGATGACCGCGGCCTTCGAGGTCTTCGGTCAGCAGGGTTACCGGCAGACCACGATGAGGCTGATCTGCGCGCAAGCGCGACTGGCCGACCGCTATTTCTACGAGCACTTCGGCAGCACCCACGACTGTTACGTGGCGGTGCACACCCAGGCTTGCCTGGAAGCCGCTCAAGTGGTTGAAATGGCCATCCGCAGCCTGCCTGGCGATCTGCTGCTTCGGGCTCGAGGCGGCCTCACCGCCTTTTTTGAACACATCCGCTCCGACCCGCGTCGCGCGCGCATCCTGATCCTTGACTCGTCTGCCAGCGGGCTGAACGCCCAACAGCGCATCGACGAGCAATATGCCTTTGTCATCGAACTGCTGAAATCCAGGTTCAGGCAGCGATACCCCAACGCCTACAACAAACCCAACATGGAATATGTGGTGCTGGGCTGCATGGGCATGATCATCAACACCGCCATGCGCTGGATCGAGCGCGATTTTTCAGACCCGATCGAGACGGTGGTGGATCACACCCATTATGCATGGATGGGGCTGGACAGCTGGATGACGCAACTGAATGCCGCGGCAGGGTAAAACCCACAAAATCCGGCCAAAAACACCATGAAAAAGGCCGCCCCTGGTGACAGGAGGCGGCCTTTTCGCGTGTGACCGAGATCAGCGAGGGGTGGCGGGCACCCCGGCCGAATCAGCGATCAAGGGGCCTTGGGGAAGCCCAGCAGCACGGCGAACGTGTTGTACAGGGGGCGGCCGTAGGTGTTCCACTCGTTCTTGTGGATGGCGTCGATCAGGGCGATGCCCGTGCGCTTGAACAGACCCAGCTCAGGGTCCAGGGCGCCACCGCTGACTTGCTTGATTTCTTGCGCGTTCAGGATTTTCATGATTTTTTCCTATATCGGTTTGAGATGTGGATATTGATGAACCCACCAACGAATTTTCTTATCGCAGCCCATTTACCGAAACGGGAATAACCCACCCAATTTCATTCATCAGTCAAACCAGAAAGACAGATGGAATGACATATCACCATAAATGGTTAACCACCGGGTTATCGCGCCATTTGAATGCGGGTCAAGAACCAAAAAATTCGCAATTGATTCCCGGTGACGGCAAGCAAATGAATCAAAGGGCCCATACCGGGCCGACCCGCCGAGGAAAATGCAAGCTCGTCTTCTCAGCCCGCATCCATTGGCCGACTTCCCGTGCCCCATGAGCTTCACCCCGGCCGGCTCGGCGCTCCGCTTCGGTTGTGCCTGGCCCTGGTCATGGCCTCGGCCGGCTGGCCTGCCGCCCACGCCCTGACCCTCAGCCAGCACTTGAGCTGGCCCACGGCCGCCCCCGCTGTCAAGGAACCCCCGCCGCCACCTCCGGCCGAAGGCGCGGCCGCCACCAGCTGGGTGACCCTGCTCGGGCAACTCGATCAGGCCCACGGCGTGACGCAAGCCCGTGCGCGGGCCGATGCCAGCGAAGCCCTTCGCCAACAGGGTCAGGCCCGTGCCTGGCTGCCCCGACTGGACGCCAGCCTGCGCACCGACGAGCAACGCCAACGCTACAACGGCATCGCCTCGCGCACCCCCAGCTCGGCGGCCTCCCTGCAGGCCACCCTGCCCCTGTGGCGACCGGCCGAACGCGCCGAGGCCCGTGCCCAAGGCGCCTTGGCGGAGCAAGCCCAGTGGCAACTCGGACTGCGTCGGCAAACGCTGGCGCGCGAGCTCAGCCAGAGCTACCTGGCCGCCGCCGAAGCCGCCGAGCACACCCGGCTGACCCTCACCCACCTCAGCGCCCTCGACCAACAGGCCCTCGCCCACGACAAACGGTTGCGGGCTGGGCTGGGCACGGTGCTCGACACGCTGGAGACACAAGCCAGGCAGGCGCAAGCACTGGCTCAGCGCGACCAACTTCGCTCGCGGCTGCGCACCCACACCTTGACCTTGGAGCGGCTCAGCGGCCTGAGCGTGGTCCCGCCCGAGGGCCTGAACCCACAGGCCTCCAGCGCCGTCGCCCTGGCCTTGCCCAGCCTGCCCGACGCGCTGGCGCAAGCCCTGGCCCAACACCCCGAGGTGCTGGACGCGCGAGCGGGTGTGCGCGCCAGCCTGGAGACGCTGCGCTCGCGCGACGCCGAGCGATGGCAACCAACGCTCGACGCCACCGCCAGCCGCGGCCGCACCCGCCAGACCCAGCGCTTCGAAGGCCAGAGCGACCGCCAGGACGTCCGCACCGACGCCGTGGGCCTGGTGCTGAACTGGCCGCTGTTCACCTCGGGCCTGCAAGACGCCCGCCAGCGTGAAGCCGCCGCCCTGCTCAGCGCCGCACAGGCCCAGCTCGACGAAGCCGAATCGCGTGTGAGCACCGAATTGCAGGACGCCTACCAGCGCCATGAACAGGCGCTGCGCCACCAGGCGCGCCAGGAATCCGTGGTGGCGAGCTCGCAGGCCACGCTGGAGGCCATCCAGAAGGCCTGGCTGGCGGGCCTGCGCAGCACGACCGACCTGCTCGACGCCCAGCAACGGGTTCACGACGCACGCATGGCCTGGGCCAGCGCCCGGGTGGCCGCGCTCCAGGCTGGCTGCGATGCCCTGGCCCTGCTGGGGCAGCTCGACGCCGTCCACGTGGCGCCATGGCAGGGCCTGTTTGACGCCTCCCCTTCTCTCCTCGCCCCCCCATCACCATGAGCGAGCCACACGACGACACCCCCCTCTTTCGCCCCGAGGTGCTCCAGGCGCGCAGCCACACCGCCGATGGCGCGCCCCTGCACATCCAGCCCGTCGGTGGTGGCGCGCTCACGCTGTTCGCCGCCACGCTGTGCCTGGCCGTCGTGCTGGTGCTGGCGTTCGGGCAACACACCAAGAAGGAACGCGTCTCGGGCAGCCTGCAGCCGCGCAACGGCGTGGCCTTGCTCACCCCCGACCAGACCGCGGTGCTGCACCGCCTGCGGGTTCAGGAAGGACAGCACGTGCGCGCCGGAGACGTGGTGGCGGAGTTGCGCCAGGAGCGCTTCACCGACGGCGGCAGCGCTTCAGGACAGATCGAATCGAGCCTGCAAGGCCAGCGCGAGCGGATCACCGACCAGGCCGAAGCGCAAACCCTGGCCCTGCGCGCGCGCCTGGATGCGCTCAACCAGCAGACCTTGCGCCACCAGCAGGACGCCCAGTCGCTGCAGACCGACATCGCCTTGCAACAGGAGCAGATCGCCTCGGTGCGCAAGGTGCTCGACCAGATGGCCCCGCTGCTGGAAGAGCGCATCGTCTCGCAACTGCAGTACGAGCAGCAACGCCAGTCGCTGCTGGACCACACCGCGCGGCTGCAAGGGCTGCAGCGGCAACTCAGCGCGGCCCGCAGCGAGTGGGCCCAGGCGCGCGAAGAACAATCGCGCCTGCAGGCTGAGCACCGCGTCAGCCAGGCCGGCCTCGAGCGCGACCGCCTCTCGCTTCAGCGTGAATCGGCCCAACAACGCAGCCAGCAGCTGAGCTGGCTGAAAGCGCCCGTGAGCGGCACCGTCACCGGGCTGCAAGCCGGCGTCGGGCAGACCGTGAGCCCGGCCGCCCCGATGCTGAGCATCGTCCCCGACGACTCACCGCTCGAAGCGGTGCTGCACGTGCCCAGCACCGCCATGGGCTTCATCCGCGCCGGCCAGGTGGTGCGCATCGCCTACGACGCCTTCCCCTACCAGCGCTTCGGCCAACACCGCGGCGTGGTGCGCTCGGTGTCGCAGTCCGACGTGCCCGTGCCGCAGGGCGCCCGCGAGCAAGGCGACCGCCGCGCCATCTTCCTGGTGCGCGTGACGCTGGAGCGCAGCACCGTGCGCGCCTACGACACCGACATCCCCCTGCGCCCGGGCCACACGCTGAGCGCCGACATCGAGCTCGACCGCCGCTCGCTGCTGCGCTGGATGCTCGACCCCCTGTTCGCCTTCAGCGGCCGCCTCTGATCCCCACCCACCATGGCAGCCTCGCCCTCGTCCTCGCCTCAAGCGCCCGCCACCTTCAGCCCCTTCAAGCTGTGGCCACGCCAGCGCGTGCCCCTGATCCTTCAGTCGGAAGCCGCCGAGTGCGGCCTGGCCTGCCTGGCCATGGTGGCCGGTGCCCACGGCCTCGACACCGACCTGGCGAGCCTGCGCCAGCGCTTCGAGCTGTCGTCGCGCGGGGCCACGCTGGCGCAACTCATGGACATCGCCGAGCAGATGGGCCTGTCCAACCGGGCGTTGCGCCTGGAGCTGCAAGAGCTGCCCGAGCTGCGCACGCCCTGCCTGCTGCACTGGGACCTCAACCACTTCGTGGTGCTGGTGCGCGCCGACGCCCGAAGCATCACCATTCACGACCCGGCCATGGGCGAGCGCAAGCTGACGCTCAAGGAGGCCAGCCCGCACTTCACTGGCGTGGCGCTGGAGTTGGCGCCGGCACCTGGCTTTCGCCCGCGCAAGGAGCGCAGCGACTGGAAGCTGCGCTCGCTCTTCAAGGGTCAGCCCGGCCTGTGGCGGGCCTTCTCGCAGATGGCCGTGCTCTCGCTGGTGCTGGAGGTCTTCGCCATCCTCATGCCGATGCTCAGCCAGTGGGTCATCGACGACGTCATCGTCAGCCGCGACACGCCATTGCTGGCGGTGCTGGCGACCTCGCTGGGCCTGCTGGCGCTGATGTCGCTGCTGACGCGGCTGATGCGCAGCTGGGTCGTGCTGGGCACCAGCCTGAGCTGGAAGCTCAACAGCAGCACTCAGGTCTTTCGCCACCTCATCCGCCTGCCGCTGTCCTACTTCGACAAGCGCCACACGGGCGACGTCATGTCGCGCTTCGCTTCGGTCGACACCATCCAGGACACGCTCACGCGCGAGCTGGTCGAAGCCGTGCTCGACGGCGCCGTCAGCCTGGTGACGCTGGGCCTGATGTTCGCCTACAGCCCGAAACTCGCGGCCATCGTGCTGGTCGTGGCCACGCTGTACCTGCTGGTGCGGCTGGCGGTGTTCGGGCCATTCCGCCGGGCCTCGGAAGAGCTCATCGTGCGCGAGGCGCAAGCGCAGACCTTCCTGATGGAGACGCTGCGCGGCATGAACGCCATCAAGTTCTTCTCGCGACCCGGCTGGCGCGTGGCCGGCTGGATGAACCAGCAGGCCAGCATGGTCAACGCCCGCGTCAAGCAAGAGCGCATCAACCTGCTGCACCAGGGCGTCAACGGCGTGATCGGCGCCATCGAGCAGGCGCTGGTGCTCTACCTGGCCGCGCAGATGATCATCGCCGAGCAGTTCTCCATCGGCATGCTGGTGGCCTTCATGGCCTACAAGGGGCAGTTCCTGCAGCGCGCCAACGACCTCATCGAGCGCGTCATCAGCCTGCGGCTGTTGCGCCTGCAGGGCGACCGGCTGGCCGACATCGTGCTCACGCCGACGGAGCCGGCCTCGCCAGCGCAGGCGGGGCACCGCGCGGGGCTGCAGGCCTTGTCCACGCAGTCGGCTCACGGCAGCCAGGGGGCCCCCACCGGCGAGCCAGAGCCCATGACCCTGAGCCTGCGCGACGTCGTCTTCCGCTATGCGCGCGACGAGGCGCCGGTGCTCGACCACGTCAGCCTGACCCTGCACACCGGGCAGGCGGTGGCCGTGCTCGGCCCTTCAGGTTGCGGCAAGTCCACGCTGATGAAGATCCTGTGCGGGCAGGTCACGCCCGAGGCGGGCGAGGTGCTGCTCAACGGCGTGCCCATGGCCTCGCTGGGCGCCGAAGCCTTCCGCTCGGTGCTGGGCACCGTCTTCCAGGACGACCAGCTGTTCTCGTGCAGCATCCACGACAACATCGCCATGAACGACGCCGAGGCCAGCGCCGAGAAGGTCGAAGCCGCCGCCGCCCTGGCCTGCGTGCACGAGGACATCGCGCGCATGCCCATGGGCTACCAGACGCTGGTGGGCAGCATGGGCGCCACGCTCTCGGGCGGACAAAAGCAGCGCATCCTGCTGGCGCGTGCGCTCTACAAGCGGCCGCGCTTCCTGCTGCTCGACGAGTACACCAGCCACCTGGACTTCGCCACCGAAAAGCGCGTGCAGGACGCCATCAACGCGCTGGGCTGCGGGCGCTTCATCATCACCCACCGCGAGCATTCGCTGCGCGAGGGCGACGCGGTGCGCGTGCTGTGGCAAGGCAAGCTGATCGACCCGGCGGACGTGCCAGCGCCAAGGGAAGGCTGAACGACACCCCGTCGCACGCGAACGCACACACCCCGGGGATGGCCGGATTCCCGGGTTGCACGCAAAATGACACGATCTGTTTTCAGATAGATTCTCGTCTTTTCTTTCGGAAGCGTGTCATGACGAACGTCAAACCCTGGTTGCAGCAGTACGGTCAAGGCGTCCCGGCCGAGGTCAACCCCGACGCCTACCCCTCGCTGGTCGAGTTGCTGGAAGAGGCCTTTCGCACCCACGCCAAGGCCGACTCGATGGCCTACCTGGGTTCGCGCTGGACGTTCGCCGACGTGGACCGCCAGTCGCTGCAGCTGGCCGCCTGGCTGCAGGCGCAGAAGCTGCCCAAGGGCAGCCGCGTCGCCGTGATGATGCCCAACGTGCCGCACTACGCCGTGGCCATCGCCGGCGTGCTGCGCGCCGGCCACGTGGTCGTCAACGTCAACCCGATGTACACGCCGCGTGAGCTCGAGCACCAGCTGGTCGACTCGGGCGCCGAGGTCATCATCGTGCTGGAGTACTTCGGCCCCACGGTGCAGGAAGTCATCGAGCGCACGCCGGTCAAGCACATCCTGCTGGCCTCGCTGGGCGACGTGTTCGGCGCCATCAAGGGCCCCTGGGTCACGTACAAGTCGCGCAACGTCGACAAGCACGTCATCGACTTCAAGCTGCCCGACAACGGCCGCTGCCGCGTCACGCCCTTCAAGGCCGCGCTCAAGCAGGGCAAGTCCCTGCCCTTCCAGCGCCCGGCCCTCAAGGGCAGCGACGTCGCCTTCCTGCAGTACACCGGTGGCACCACGGGCGTCTCCAAGGGCGCCACGCTCACGCACCGCAACCTGGTGGCCAACATCCTGCAGTGCGAGGCCTGGTTCAAGCCCGAGCTCTCGAAGGTCGAGGGCCAGCTGGTCAACGTGGTGGCCTTGCCGCTCTACCACGTGTTCGCGCTGACGGTGTGCTTCTTCCTGAGCGCGCGCATGGGCACGCTCAACGTCATGATCGACAACGCCCGCAACATCGGCAAGCTGATCGAGACGCTCAAGCCCTTCAAGGTCACGCAGTTCCCGGCGGTCAACACGCTCTACAACGCCCTGGTGGAAGAGCCCGATTTCGCACAGCTCGACTTCTCGCGCCTGAAGGTGTGCAACGGCGGCGGCATGGCCGTTCAGCAATCAACCGCCGAGGCCTGGCACCGCATCACCGGCGTGCCCATCGTCGAAGGCTACGGCCTGTCCGAGACCTCGCCCGTGGTGACGGTCAACCGCCTGGACAACATGGGCTACAACGCCGCCATCGGCTACCCGCTGCCCTCCACCGAAGTGGTGCTGCTCGACGACAACGGCCAGCCCGTGGCCCAGGGCGAGCCCGGCGAGATCGCGGTGCGTGGCCCGCAGGTGATGGCCGGCTACTGGCAGCGCCCCGAAGAGACCGCCAAGGTCATGACGGCCGACGGCTTCTTCCGCACCGGCGACGTGGGCGTGATGTCGGCCGACGGCCTGTTCAAGATCGTCGACCGCAAGAAGGACATGATCCTGGTCTCGGGCTTCAACGTGTACCCCAACGAGATCGAGCAGGTGGTGAGCCTGCACCCGGGCGTGACCGAGTGCTGCGCCATCGGGGTGCCGGACGAGAAGTCGGGCGAGGCGGTCAAGCTGTTCGTGGTGCGCAAGGACTACAGCCTGTCCGAGGCCGACATCGCCGAGTACTGCAAGGAGCAGCTCACGGGCTACAAGCGGCCCCGCCACATCGAGTTCCGCGAGGACCTGCCGATGAGCAACGTGGGCAAGATCCTGCGCAAGGATTTGCGCGATGAGGAGCTGGCGCGGCTGGCGGCTCAGGCGCGCAAGAAGGCGGCTTGATGGGCTGAGGCCTGGTCGCCTGCTGCGAGGCGTGATTCGGAAGCCATCCCCTGGGGTGGCTTTTTTGTTGGTGCGTGAGGGGAGTGGTTTTGGGGGGTGGGCTTGCCACGGTGTGTCGCGGGATGGGGGCCAGGGGGGCCTGCTCCGGGACCTCGCTCGCGGGGCACCACCGCGCACTGCATGCGTCACCTCTTGAACACCGACCAAGTGGTGGCCGAGCCAGGACACCGCGAATGGGCCCTGCGCAGGCCCCCCTGGCCCCCATCCCGCGACACACCGTGGCAGGCGGAGAAGGAAGAAAAAGGGCGACGCTTGCGTCGCCCTTTTTCTTCCACCAACCAGGCCGTGCGCGGTGGTTCGGGTTCGGTGGGTGAGGGGCGTGTGAGCCGGCCCGACATGTGCGGTGTCCTGACTCGGCAACCACCAGGCCGGTGTTCAAGGGGTGACGGCTCAACCAGCTCGGTGGTGCCCCGCGCAGGGCCGGATCACACGCCCCTCACCCACCGAACCACGCCCCAACCAGCGCGCACAAAAATCACACACCCCAATGCTGCTTCATGAACGCAGCCTGCCGCTCAAGCGCCTTCGTCGCACTCGGCATCAAGCCAGCATGGATCTGGAACACGTGCCAGCGGTCCTTGTAGACCTCCAGCTCCACGTGCCGATCAAAGCGCTTGGAAGCGTGCAGCAGCCACACCGAGTCGTCGTGCAACACCTCGATCTCGCCAACCTGCACCAGCGTGGGCGGCAAGGTGCTCAGGTCCTGGCGCTTGGGGAAGGCCAGCGTGTGGTCGTGGCGCGGGCGGTACCAGGCGAAGCCCTGCATGCCCCACTCGATGTTGATCATCGGGTCGAGCTTCTTGTACTTCTTGACGCTGTCGCTGTTGAGTTTGGCGTCAAAAGCGGGCGACATCATCACCAGGCACTTGGGCGTGGGCAGGCCTTCGAGCTCCAGGGCCTTGAAGACCAGCAGGGTCAGCGTGCCACCCGCCGAGTCGCCGCCCACGGCGATGTTCTCGGGCTTGTAGCCGCGCTTGAGCAGGTCCTTGAAACCCTCGACCGAATCCTCGATCTGCGCCGGGAAGGGGTGCTCCGGCACGCGGCGGTAGTGGATGGCCAGCACCTCGCAGTTGGCCAGTCGGCTCAGGCGCGTGGTGATGCTGCGGTGGCTGCGCGGGCTGCCGGCGCAGAACGCGCCGCCGTGCAGGTACAGCATGGCGTGCTTCGGCTGGGGCGTGGCCTTGGGCGTGATGCGCTCGGCCGTCATGTTGCCCACCTTCACGTGCTCGACCTTCACGCCGCCACCGGGCGGCATCGACACCGACAGCGTGTGCAGCACGGCGCGCTGCAGGCCCACCGGCATCGGCGGCTTGATCACCGGCTTGAACAGAAAGCGCAGGCTGGCGCGCATCAAGGTCGAGACGATGCTCTCGCGCAGGCCGGGCACCGGCTCGTAGGTGCGCTGGATGGGCGCGGTCGAGGGCGAAGAAGTGGATTCGTTGTTCATGACGGCAGACATGGGGCGGTCCTTGCGGTGCAGTGGCGAGCGCCAGGCAACGAGGTGCCCGCTCAACCCTTCAAATCACGTTTGGCAAACAGCGTGGTCAGCGGTTGATACCACGAGCCCAGCACGCGCACCAGCTTGTCGAGGAACTTGGCGTCCAGCCCGACGAGCACGCGGCGCTTGTTACCCTCGACGGCGCGCAGGATCTGCAGCGCGGCGCTCTCGGCGGTGGTGGTGTTGAGCAGCTTGTCGAAGTTGGCGCGGGCCTGCTCGGTCTTGCCACCGGTGGCGCGGTCGATGCTCTCGTCCATCTTGGCCGTGCGAGCGATGTTGGTGCGGATGCCGCCCGGGTGCACGCAGGTCGCGCTCACGCCGCAGGCGGCCATGTCGAGCTCCTGGCGCAGCGCTTCGGTGTAGCCGCGCACCGCGAACTTGCTGGCGTTGTAAGTGCCGTTGGTGGGCACCGACAGCAAACCGAACAGGCTCGAGGTGTTGATGATGTGGCCCTCACCGGCCTTCTTCAGGTGCGGCAGGAAGGCTTGCGTGCCCCACACCACACCCCAGAAGTTGATGCCCATGATCCACTCGAAGTCCGAAGCCTTGACGGTTTCGAGGAAGGCTCCGAGCGCCACGCCGGCGTTGTTGAAGATCAGGTTGACCTTGCCGTGGTCGCGCACGACCTGATCGGCCCAGGCGTACACCTCGTCGCGGCTGGCCACGTTGACCTTGGTGGTCGTGACCTTGACGCCGAACTTGCCCGCCAGGGCGGCGGTTTCGGCCAGGCCCTTTTCATTGACGTCGCTGAGCGCGAGGTGGCAGCCACGGCGGGCGAGTTCGAGGGCCAGGGTGCGGCCCATGCCGGATGCGGCGCCGGTGATGGCCGCGACCTTGTTCTTGAAGTCTTTCATCGTGCTCTCTGATGGCCCCAAAAAACGGCCCCATCGGGTCCGCCTGGTTGTCGGATCGGAGTGGTTGACGCTCCATCGCCCTCGGCTGGCGGCCACAGGCGCTTTCCCGCCTTGGCTCGCCCCCCTGGACTGGGGCACCATGGATGGCCACTTCCCAGCGAAAATGTCGCCTCGGATGCCTTTTTTGTCGCGCAGGCACGCATCAATGAGAAAATCCGAGGTGCGCACCGCCCCTCCCCGCGTCGCCTGAACCCAGGCACCTGCCCGGTCGGAACACAGTTCGCATCGATGCATTTTGACAATCGTCAATTTCAGAATGGTATTTGACAATGGCCGTTTCCAGACAAAGGGTTAACCCCGAAACCCCCTCCACCCCGGGGGCCTCGGGTCGCCGCTATGGCGGGGTCGATTCGCAGGAGCGCCAGCGCCAGCGGCGCTCCCGCCTGATCGAAGCGGGCCTGGCCGTCTTCGGGGAACGCGGCTACCACCAGGCCACGGTGCGAGACGTCTGCCGTCAGGCGCAGCTCACCTCGCGCTACTTCTACGAGTCCTTCGACAGCATGGAAGACCTCTTCCGCGCCGTCTACTCCGACGTCAACCGCAACCTGATGCAGGCGACCATCCTGTCGCTGGCGGCCTGCCAACCCGAGCCGGAAAAGCTCGCCGAAGCCGCCCTGCGCACCTTCCTCGAATACATCCGCGACGACCCGCACCGCGCCCGCGTGGCCCTGATCGACGCCGTCAACGCAGGCGAAGGCATGAACATGCTGGCCGAGCAGGCCTCGAAGGACTTCGCTCACCTGATCGCCGGCTTCATGCAGCAGATGTTCCCGCGCCTGCCCGAGCTGGGCCTGGACGCCCTGACGCTGTCCAACGGCCTGGTGGGCGCCAACACGCGCATCGCCACGCAATGGGTGGCCGACCGCTGCCAGACCCCGCTCGAAGACGTGCTGCGCAACCTGCTGGGCCTGTTCAAGGCCTGCATCGCGTACGCGCGCCTTCAACTTGAAGAACTCGACCGGACCCAGGCCGCCCAGCGCAAGACGGCCTGAACGCGCCACCCCTCAGGCCATCGTGGCCGAGGCGCGCGCCAGCTCCACGAAGGCCTTGAGGTAATCGATGTCGATGTCGGCTTCGCGGGCGCCCAGGTGGATCTGCTTGGCAATGCCCTTGGGCCCCACGCGCACAGGCACCACGTTCATCTTGTCGGCGTACTCCTGCACCAGCCAGCGCGGCAGCGCGGCCACGCCCCGACCGCTGGCCACCATCTGCACCATGATGTCGGTGGTCTCGATGGTCTTGTGCTGCCTGGGCGAGATGCCCGCCGGCATCAGGAACTGCGTGTAGATGTCGAGCCGGTCGGTCGGCACCGGGTAGGTGATCAGCACCTCGTGCGCCAGTTGCTTCGGCTTGACATGCGCCACGCCAGCCAGGGGGTGCTCACGGTTGACCACCAGCACCTGCTCGTAGTCGAACACTGGCTCGAAATGCAGGCCGGGCTTGTAGAGCGGGTCGGGCGTGACCAGCATGTCGATCTCGTAGCCGAACAGCGCGCCGATGCCCCCGAACTGGAACTTCTGCTTCACGTCCACCTCCACGTCGGGCCAGGCGGCCAGGTAGGGTGACACGATTTTCAGCAGCCACTGGTAGCAAGGGTGGCACTCCATGCCGATGCGCAGGGTGCCGCGCTCGCCCTGCGCGAACTGGCGCAGCCGCTCTTCAGCCAGCGACAGTTGCGGCAGCACACGGTTGGCCACGGCCAGCACGTACTGCCCTGCCTGCGTCAGCCGCAAGCTGCGCCCCTCGCGCAGCCAGATGTCGGTGCCGAGTTGCTGCTCCAGCTTCTTGATGCTGTGGCTCAGGGCGGATTGCGTCAGGCACAGCACATGGGCCGCGGCCGTCAGCGAGCCCTGCTTTTCAACTTCCTGGACGATGGTCAGGTGCGTGCGCTCCAACATGATTCATGAGCCAAATTGATGGTTTACTGAATTAATACCATTTTACTTCATGCCAATGGATCCGTAACCTCGCGCCTCATCGTTGATTCCCGAGACCGGACCATTCCATGACCACGACACACAACCTGGGCTTCCCCCGCATCGGCGCCAAACGCGAACTGAAGTTCGCGCTGGAGTCGTACTGGAAGGGCGAGTCCACGCGCGACGCCCTCAAGGCTCAGGGCGCCGAGCTGCGGCGCCGTCACTGGCGCAACCAGGCCAGCCTCGATCTGGTGCCTGTGGGCGATTTCGCCTTCTACGACCAGGTGCTGGACATGAGCTTCACATTGGGCAACCTGCCCGAGCGCGTCAAAGGCTTCGAAGGCGACGTGCTGGACAACTACTTCCGCGTGGCCCGAGGCCGCTCCGCGCTGAACGCAGAACACGCCGCATGTTGCGGCGCGGGTGTGGCCGCAGGCGAAATGACCAAGTGGTTCGACACCAACTACCACTACATCGTGCCGGAGTTCACCGCAGACACCACCTTCCAGCTGGACGCCTCACGCCTGCTGGATCAACTGGCCGAAGCCCGAGATCAGGGAGTCAAAGCCAAGCCCGTGATCATCGGCCCCGTGACCTACCTGTCCCTGGGCAAGGCCAAAGACCACTCAAACAAGCTGGACCTGCTCGAGCGCCTGCTGCCCGCGTATGCAGAACTGCTCGACACCCTCGTCGCTCAAGGCATCGAGTGGGTGCAGGTCGACGAGCCCATCCTCGTGACCGAGCTGGATGCGGACTGGAAGCACGCCTTCAACACGGCCTACCACCAGCTCAAGGCCAGCAAGGCCAAGCTGCTGCTGACCACCTACTTCGGCCAACTGCAGGAGAACCTGCACCTGGCCGCCAACCTGCCCGTGGCCGGCCTGCACATCGACGCGATCAACGGCCAGGACGACATCCGGCCCCTGTTGAACCTCCTGCCTTCGCACAAGGTGCTGTCGCTGGGCGTGATCAACGGCCGCAACATCTGGAAAACCGACCTGAACGCCACGCTCGACTGGTTGGAGCCCGTGGCGCAACGGCTCGGCGAACGCCTGTGGATCGCTCCGTCGTGCTCGCTGCTGCACGTGCCGGTCGACCTGGGCAGCGAGGTCCAGCTCGATGCCGAGGTGAAATCATGGCTGGCCTACGCCCTGCAAAAGCTGGACGAACTGCAGGTGCTGGCCGCCGCGCTGCAGAACGGCCGCGACTCGGTGAGGGCCGAGCTCGATGCGAACCAGGCCGCCATCAACGCCCGCCGCAACTCCCCGCGCGTGAACAACCCGCTCGTCAAGGCCGCCGTGGCCAAGCTGGACGCCGAGCTGGGGCAGCGCAAGTCCCCCTATGCCCAGCGCGCCCCCAAACAAGCCGCCCTGTTGAAGCTGCCGGCCTACCCCACCACCACCATCGGCTCGTTTCCGCAGACGGCCGACATCCGCCACGCCCGCAGCGAACACAAGGCAGGTCGCCTGGATGAAGCCGGCTACCAGCGGGCCATGAAGGCAGAGATCGAACGCAGCGTGCGCGAGCAGGAGGCCCTGGACCTGGACGTGCTGGTGCACGGCGAAGCCGAGCGCAACGACATGGTCGAGTACTTTGGTGAACAACTGGATGGCTACGCCTTCAGCCAGTTTGGCTGGGTGCAGTCGTACGGTTCCCGCTGTGTGAAGCCGCCCATCCTGTTCGGCGACATCAGCCGCCCGAAAGCCATGACGGTGGCCTGGACCCAGTACGCGCAATCACTGACGCACCGTCCCATGAAGGGCATGCTGACAGGACCTGTCACCATCCTGAACTGGTCCTTCGTGCGTGATGACCAGCCACGTGCGGTGTCCTGCTACCAGCTGGCACTCGCCATCCGCCAAGAGGTGCTGGACCTGGAGAAAGCCGGCGTGCGCGTGATCCAGATTGACGAAGCGGCTTTGCGCGAGGGCCTGCCGCTGCGCAAAGCCCAATGGGGCACCTACCTGGCTTGGGCCATCGAGTCATTCCGCATCGCCGCCAACGGCGTGGAGGATGAGACCCAGATCCACACCCACATGTGCTATTCGGAGTTCAACGACATCATCGCGTCGATCGCCGAGATGGACGCCGACGTGATCACCATCGAGACCTCTCGCTCGGACATGGAGCTGCTCGACGCCTTCGACCACTTCAAGTACCCCAACGAGATTGGCCCGGGCGTCTACGACATCCACTCGCCCAACATCCCGTCGCAGGAGCACATCGTCCAGCTGATGAAGAAGGCCGCCGAGCGAGTGCCCGCAGAGCGCTTGTGGGTGAACCCGGACTGCGGCCTCAAGACCCGTCAGTGGCCGGAAGTGATCCCGGCCCTGACCAACATGGTCGCTGCGGCCAAAGCCCTGCGTCAGGCCGCCTGATCGCTGGATCAGAGGAAGAAGCCTTCGAACAGGGCCACCAGCCACTGCAGTGGGTTGACCGACAGCACGCGCTTGTGGTCACCCACCTGGTCCTGCTCCTGCACCCGCATGACGGGCTTGGACTCGTCGATCAGGTTCTCGTAGAAGCTGACCACGCTCTTGATGCCCGACTCTTCGATGCCCGTGCCTGTGAAGTCCATGGTCGCCAGCGTGTGCGCCTTCAGGAAAGGCCGCCAGGTCGGGAAGTAATAGCCCACGGTCGACGGCGTCTTGTCGAGTTGCGACTTCCAGTTCGCCAGGTCTTTGCGCCACAGCACGTTGAGGGCTTCGTCCCGTGCCTTGCCCGTCAGCGCCGCGATCTCCGGATAGAAGCTGACGTACGAGAAGGCCGAGAAGACACCGTCCTCCTGGAAGGTCATGTAACCGAAGCGGTCCTTGGGGAAGACCTTGGGCAGGCCGCTGTTGAGGGTCGACAGGTCGGAGACGTCTCCCGCCTCGGGGTACATCGCGATGAGCTCGGAGGCCACGCCATCCGCACGGTCCACGCCCCAGAGACTGCGCACCTTGTTCTGCAGCGGCAGCGAAGGGTACTGGGCGGCGGTGCCGTTCTGCGGCGCCGGGAACAGCGGGCCCGAGTCGGCCGCCAGGGCGGACTTCAGCGGCTTGAGCGCCAGGCGCAGGATGCCGTAGTTGGCCGTCGAGCCCACGCCCCCGGCAGAGGAGCCCGACACCAGCAGTTGCTCGGGGCGCGGCATGTTGGCGGCCATCCAGGCCGACAGCGCCTTGGCGTTCTTGTAACCACGGTGGTGGTAGACGGTCGGGTGGGCCGGGTCGGCATCGCTGTAGGTCTGCACGCTGACGCCGGCGTGCACGTCACCCGTGCAGTAGGGCACGTAGACGATGTTCCAGCTCTGGGTGTAGATCTTGCCCAGCAAGGGCGTGCGCGTCATCAGCGGCGTGCCCATGCCGAAGGCCGCGATGTTGACCTGGCTGAAGTAGTTCTCGGGCACGCCATTGGGGTTGGACGCCACCTCGGAGAGCTTGCCCTTGCCCTGGCAGCTCTTTTGGTTCCAGCACGCGCCACCGCCCTCGAAGTACACCAGCGTCTTGGTGGTCATCGGGGTGCGGTTGACGAAGACGCGCGCGGGGGTGCCGTTGCCGCAGGAAGCGCCCGACGCGACGGGCAGGGTCACCGGGGTCCACTTGTAGTACTCGACGGCGGCCTGGGCCAGGGTGGGCAGGCCGAATGCGAGGGTGGCCAGCAAGGCGGTGCGTTGGAAGGCTTGGCGCATGAGCGGGGCTCCTGAGGGAGAGGCATCTGATTTTGCGCGCCATCGTGCCGCCCGAAACCCATTGGATGAACCGCGTTAACCCGGTGAAGGCCACCCCACCCCTCCACATGGAGGACGGGATCATCCGGGGGCCGAGGGGCGACGTTTGCGACCGTTGCCAGCCGCCCCCGCTCGGGTCAGCACGGCCACGCAGGGGTGCTGCACGCGCCGCGCCACGGCGATGGCGTGGTACTGCTCGCGCACGCCATCGGCCTCGCCCACGCACAACACGCCAAGGCGGCTCGCCAACTCGGCGGCCATGGCGCTGGGGGCCACGAAGTAGCCCTCGCCGTGGCGGCCGAATTCGTGGGTCAGCGCGGTGTCGTCGAGCTCGGCCACCACGCGGGGGTGCACGCCGTGGGTGTCGAACCAGGCGCGCAGTTGATGGCCCATCACGGCGTCCTCACCGGGCATGAGCATGGGGGCGCCATCCAGGCAGTCCGGGAAAGACCGCGCCCGGTCGGCCAGCAAGGAGGGGGCGGCGTAGAAGCTCACCGGCTCGTCGCCCACCGGGTGGCTTTGCGCACGCACGCCGGCCGAGCGCGGCAGCGGCGCATCGGCGATGACGAGGTCGAGCTCGTGCAGGGCCAGCTGCGCCAGCAGGCGGTCGAGGCGCCATTCGCGGCAGACCAGGTGCACGTGCTCGCCCATGCGCAGCACCGGCGCCAGCAGCCGGTACGCGACCGACTTGGGCACGGCATCGGCCACGCCGACGCGGAACTCGATGCGCTGCTGCGCCTGCGCCTTGTTGCGTGCGCTGGCTTGCAGCTCGGTGCCCAGCGCGAAGATCTCGCGGGCGTAGCCTTGGGCCATGCGCCCCTTGTCGGTCAGCGCCAGGCGGCGGCCCTGGCGGTTGAAGAGCCCTCCGCCCAGCTGGTCCTCGAGCTGCTGCAGCTGCTCGCTGATGGTCTGCGGGCTGATGTGCAACTGCTCGCTGGCGCGCGCGATGCTGCCGGTGTCGGCCACCTGCAGGAAGTAGCGCAAGTGCTTGAAGTTCAGGCTCGACATTCGCAACCTCAGCCGATGATTTGAAGCGGGATATTCGACTTTACCTGATCAATGCTTGCGCCTAACCTGTGCGGATGCTGACCCAAGTTCACCCCCAAGTTCACACGCACCCCAACCGCACACCCACCCCCCGCACCCGCGTCGGCCTGCTGGGCCATGGCCGCGCCGGCCAGGCCGTGGCCCAGGCCCTGCTGGCCGACCCACTGATCGACCTGCGCTGGGTCGCCCGCCGCCACCTGCCACCCGACAGCCTGGACCACCTGCCCGGCACCCAGGTGCCCGTGATCGCCACGGGCGGCGACGCGCTGGACGAACTGATCTCGCACCGCCCCATCGACGCGCTGGTCGACTTCTCGTCGGCCGATTCGGCGTCGCACTACCTCGATGCCGTGCGCCGACACCGCCTGATGCTGGTCAGCGCCGTCTCCAGCTACGCGCCACAGCAGCTCGCCGCGATCCGCGCGCTGGCCGACACCTGCCGCGTCATGTGTTCGCCCAACATCACCGTGGGCATCAACTTCCTGATCGTGGCGGCGCGCCTGTTGCGCACCATCGCGCCGCAGGCCGACATCGAGATCATCGAACAGCACTTCCGCGACAAGCCCGAGGTCTCGGGCACGGCGCGGCGCATGGCGCGCACGCTGGACCTGGACGAGGCGCGCATCACCTCGTTGCGCCTGGGCGGCATCGTCGGGCACCACGAGGTCGTGTTCGGTTTCCCGCACCAGACGGTGCGCTTGACGCATGATTCGATCCGTCGCGAAGCGTTCGGCACCGGCGCGTCCTTCGCGCTGCGCGAGCTGCGTCAACGCGAAGCGGGCTTCTACACGATGGAAGAGCTGATCGCCGGGGTCATGCGCGGGCAGTTGCTCGCTGCCTGAACTCGGCGCAGGCAGCCCAGGCCTGGCGCGCACCTCACCTCCTTTCAGAGAGACCGACCTTTGAACCACCCCACCCAGATCGAACTCATCGGCGCGGCGCTGTTCGCGCTGGCCATCGCCCACACCTTCGCCACCGGCATCTTCGAGCGCCTGGCCCACAGCCGCCCCCGTCACGCGGGCGTGTGGCACCTGCTGGCCGAGGTCGAGGTGGTGTTCGGCTTCTGGGCCATCGTGCTGGTGGGATTCATGTTCGCCGTGGGAGGCAAGCAGGTGGCGGTCGAGTACGTGGACTCGCGCAACTTCACCGAGCCGCTGTTCGTCTTCGCCATCATGGTGATCGCCGCCACGCGCGCGGTGCTGCAGGCGGCCAAGTCGCTCATCGGCTTCGTGGCGAAACTGCTGCCGCTGCCCGGCGAGGTGGGCTTTTACCTGACGGTGATGCTGCTGGTGCCGCTGCTGGGCTCGTTCATCACCGAGCCAGCGGCGATGACGCTGGCCGCGCTGATCCTGGGCGAGCGGGTGCTGTCCCAGCGCGTGTCGCAAAAGCTGAAGTACGCGACGCTGGGGGTGCTGTTCGTCAACGTGTCGATCGGGGGCACGCTCACGCCCTATGCCGCGCCGCCCGTGCTGATGGTGGCCGCGGCCTGGGGCTGGGACCTGCCCTTCATGCTGCAGAACTTCGGCTGGAAGGCGGCCATCGCGGTGGCCATCAACGCGCTGGGCGTGACGCTGCTGTTTCGCAAAGAATTGATCGCCCTGCGCCCACCCACCCGCTCGGTGACCGAAGGCCCCGTGCCGCTGCTGCTGACCGCCATCCACCTGCTGCTGTTGGCGGGCGTCGTGACCTTCGCGCACCACCCGGCCATGTTCATGGGCCTGTTCCTGCTGTTCATGGGCGTGGCCACGGCCTACCCGCAGCACCAGGGCCGGCTCATCTTGCGCGAGGGCCTGCTGGTGGCCTTCTTCCTGGCCGGGCTGGTGGTGCTGGGCGGGCAGCAGCGCTGGTGGCTCGAGCCCGTGCTGTTGGGCATGAGCAGCGAGGCCGTGTTCTACGGCGCCACCGCGCTGACGGCCTTCACCGACAACGCGGCGCTGACCTACCTGGGCTCGCTGGTGCCGGGCCTGTCCGATGAATTCAAGCTCGCGCTGGTGGCGGGCGCCGTGACGGGCGGGGGCCTGACCATCATCGCCAACGCACCCAACCCCGCTGGCATCGCCATCCTCAAGCGGCACTTCGACAACGAGTCGGTGTCGGCGCTGGGGTTGGCCGCGGCGGCCCTGGTGCCGACCTGCGTGGCGGCGGCGGCGTTCAGGTTGCTGTGACAGGCTGATCGCCCTCGCCGGAGGCGCTGGCAACGGCCCCTTGGATGTGGCGCAACCCCGGCGCCAACAGCCTGCCTACAATGCCTCACCGTGAATGCCTTGCGTCGCCACCGTCAAACCTTCAGCTGGATCGCCATCGTGGCCATCCTGATGCTGCTGTTGGCGCCGACGCTGGTGCGGGCCTGGCACGCCGACACCCCCGCTCGGCTGACGCTGACCGAGGTCTGCTCGGCCCAGGGCACGCGCTGGGTGAGCGTGTCGACCGACGCCCCCGCCGATCAGCCAGCGGCCGAGCACTCCGCCCAGCACTGCCCCTGGTGCGCCCACCACGCCCCGACGCTGGGGCTGCCGCCCGCCGGACTCGACATGAGCTGGCTGCGTGAAACCACGCACGCCCTGCCACGGGCCTTCCTGCACGCACCGCGCACCCTGCACGCGTGGCGAGGCACCCAGCCTCGCGCCCCACCTCGCTTGTCCTGAGCCACCGCCATCGCCCAAGGCGACGTGTCAGCACGCCGCCAGGCGCCCCCGTGACACAAGACAACGAGTTTTTCCATGCATTGCTCTCGCTCCGCCATTTCGGCCGCAGCCCTGCTGATGGCCGCCTCCGCCTTCGCCCAAGAATCCCCCGACGCACCCACGCTCAACGAGGTGGTCGTCAAAGGCTCTCGAGACCGACTGCAGCTCAACGAAGCCAACAGCGCCGCCAGCCGCCTGGGGCTGACCGCCCGCGAAACGCCCGCCACCGTGCAGGCCATCACCCAGCAGGAGATGCAGACCAGGGGCCTGCGCACCGCGCGCGAGGCCTTCGCCGACATCCCGGGCGTGATCTCGGGCAACGTGCCTGGCAACCCCGCCGCCGTGATGATGCGGGGGTTCTCGGGCAACGCCGTGTCCATCCTGCAGGACGGCGTGCGCGTGTCCACCTCCACCGTGGTTCAGCGCGACACCAACACCTGGCACTTCGAGCGCATCGAGGTCATCAAGGGCCCGGCCTCCGTGCTGCATGGCGAAGGCGCCCTGGGCGGCGTCATCAACAAGGTCACGCGCAAACCCACCTTCGAGGGCAACGAGTTCGATGCGCTGATCAGCCACGGCAGCTTCAACACCACCACGCTGGCGGCGGGCGCCAACTTCCAGCTCTCCGACACGGCGGCCGTGCGCATCGACGCCAGCCAGCTCCAGTCGGACAGCCTGTACGACGTCGACCGCAACGACACGCGCTCGCGCGGCCTGACCGCCAGCGTGCTGCTCAAGCCCAACAGCGACCTCTCGGTGCTGGTGGCGCTCGACCATTACAACGACCTGTACGAGACCACCTACCAGGGCCTGCCGCTGGTGCAGGCCGCCACGGCCCGAGACCCGAGCGACATCCTGCAAAGCAAGAACGGCCTGGTGGTCGACAAAGCCCTGCGCCACCAGAACTACAACCCCGATGGCGGCTATTCAGGCGCCGATGAAACCACGCTGCGCTCGCGCATCGACTGGCGGCTGCAACAGGGCTGGAGCCTGGCCACAGACCTCACGGCCTACACCGCCGATCGCGCCTTCGTGCTCAGCGACACCCAGGCTTACGCCGCCCCGACCGCCGGCTACCCGCAAGGCAGCTTCGTGCGCACGCTGCAGCGCTTCTACCATGACCACCGCTTCTGGAACGCCCGCGCAGCGCTGAGCAACGACGCGACCCTGGCCGGCCTGCGCAACCGCTTCACGGTGGGGCTCGAGCGCAACCACACCCGCCTGGCCAGCCTGCGCCAGACCTCCTCCAACACCCTGGTCTCACGCGTTGACCCCTACCAGCCCGTGGTGGGCACGGTGCCCAAGGCCGACAGCGCCTACACGGCAGGCAATGTCAACTTCGACTCGCGCCTGACCACGCAGTCGGTGTTCCTGGAAGACGCGCTCAACCTCACGCCCGCGTGGCTGCTGGTGGCCGGACTGCGCCACGACGACATCGACCTCGAGCGTGCCGTGACCAATTTCACCGTGACGCCGAACACCGTTCAGCGCGCCAACCCGCGCTACCACCCGCTGTCATGGCGGGCCGGCACCACCTTTGACCTCGACGCCGACACCACGCTGTACGCGCAGCACACCACCGCGACCACACCGGTGTCGTCGATGCTGCTGCAATCGATCGCCAACACCAGCTTCAGGCTGACCAAGGGCCGTGCCACCGAAGCGGGCATCAAGCTGTGGGCGCTCGACCGCCGCGTGACCCTCACGGGCGCCGTCTACCAGGTCAAGCAGGACGACATCCTCACGCGCGATCCGGCCAACCCCGCGCTGACGGTGCAAGGAGGCAAGCAGTCTTCACAGGGGGTGGAACTCAACCTCGCGGCCAAGGTGACGGCGAGCCTGAACCTCGGCGCCAACATCGGCACCACGCGCGCGAAGTACGACGAGCTCATCGAAGCCGGCGGTGCGGTGCGCACGGGCAACCGCCCCATCAACACGCCAGAGCACACCGCCAACGCCTGGGCCAGCTACGCCATCCCCGGCACGCCGGTGACGGTCAGCGGCTTTGCCCACCACGTCTCGGGCTTCTACACCGACACGGCCAACACCATCCACGTCAACGGCCGCACCACGTACGACGCCGCCGTGGCCTGGAAGGTGGACAAGTCGGCCACGCTGACCCTGCGCGGGCGCAACCTCACCGACCAGTTCTACGCCGAGTACTCGGGCTACCCGAGCACCAACGTCTACATCGGTGCGCCGCGCAGCTTCGAGGTCGCGCTGCTGGTGCACTTCTGAGCGAGGGCCACGCCATGCCTCGCCTGCGCCGCTTCGTTCGCCGCGTGCACCTTTGGCTGGGCCTGAGCCTGGGTGCGCTGTTCGCCGTGATGGGCCTGACGGGCTCGGCCCTGGTGTTCTACCAGGAAGTCGATGCCTGGCTTCACCCCGAGGTGCGCGTGAGCACCTCGCTGCCCGCCCCCGGCTGGGACTCCCCCGTTTGGGACCAGGCCCTGGCCACCGTGAGGACGCGCTGGCCCGAGCGAGCCGGCGCCTGGCGCTTCGAGGCCACCGGTGAGTCAGGTGCCCTGCCCGCTCGCTACCAACCGCCGGGTGTCGGCCACCACGGACAGCGCATCATGGTCTGGCTGAGCCCCGACGGCAGGCAGGTGCTGCGCGAAGCCGAATGGGGCAGCTACCTCATGACCTGGCTGTACGACCTGCACAAGGATCTGCTGCTGCATGCCCCTGGCCGCGCCTTCGTGGGCTGGTCGGGCCTGGCCACGCTGGTGCTGCTGCTGTCCGGCCTGTGGGCCTGGTGGCCTCGTGGCAGCTGGCGCCAGGCCCTGCACTTCAAGCGCGAAGCCGTGGCCTCGCGACGCCTCTACGACATCCACAAGCTCAGCGGGCTGATGGGCTTGCCTTTGCTGCTGATGCTGGTGGGAACCGGCGTGATGCTGGCCCTGCCCGACGAAAGCAATGCCGTGCTGAGCCGATGGACCGGGCCGGTGAACAAGCCCCCGGTGGTTCGCTCGACGTTGCCGCCCGAGGGCGCCGCATCGTCCGCTTCCGCACCGCGCATGCCTCTGAGGCAGGCCCTGGCCAACGCCCACCGCGTGTTGCCACAGGCTCGCCTGGCCTGGGTCGAGGCCCCAGGCCAACCCACTGGCGTGGTGATGGTGCGCGTGCAGCAACCGGGCGACCCCAGCCACCGCTTCCCGCACAGCCACGTCTACCTGGACCAGCACAGCGGCGCGGTGCTGGCTGTCCACGATCGCCAGCGCTTGGGCACCACCAGCCGCATCAACAACTGGCTGCACCCCCTGCACGACGCCTCGGTGGGCGGACTGGGGCTTCGGGGGCTGGTGGCGCTGGTGGGCCTGGTGCCGGCGGCCTTGTTCATCACAGGGTGGCTGCGCTGGTGCGTCAGACGCAAAAGGGGCTGAGGCCACCGCAGACAATTGCCACGGCAAGCCCCCGTTGATCAGGCCTTGGGAGCGCACACAGATCCGCGACACTGCGCCTGAGGCACACCCTGAAGTGCCGCACCCACACACAGGAGAGCCGCGATGGCCGTATCGATGTCGTCAAGCGTGGCGCTGGGAAGCCCCACCACCACCGCTGCGGCGCAGGAAGACCCGACCACCGCTGCGCTCAACAAGATCTCGCCCGCTTTGGGCAAGGCCCACGGGCGCGTGCAGTCCCAGCTTCAAAGCGACTCGACGTCGCTGTCTCAGCTGGGCAAGTACAAGGCCACCGTCGCAGACCTCGCCAGCGCCGCCCAGGCGCTGAGCCAGCTGGGCAGCGGCACCGGCACCGGCACCGGCAGCGTGGCCGACCAGGCCAAGGTCGTCGAGCGCTTCGTGACCGCCTACAACCAGGCGATCACGGCCTCGCGCCCCGACACATCGAGCGAGGCGAGCAGCACGCTGGCCTCGTCGCGCCGCGCCCTGACGAACGCCTCCGCTGACACCAGTCGCTCGCAACTGGCCAAGCTGGGCCTGTCTCGGCAAGCCGATGGCACGCTCAAGCTCGACACCGCGGCGCTCAACAAGGCCTTGACAGCGGGTGCCAGCACAGGCACCGCCGCCACAGGCGGAACCGGCCTGAGCACCCTGGCCCAACTGGGCAAGGCCATCGGCAAGCGCGCCGACAACGAACTCGCCAGCAGCAGCCGGCTGGCCACCGCCACCAGCCTGTTCAGCGGCAAGACCACCCAGCTCAAGCAACAGCAGACCCGCTTGCTGGAGGCCGCCACCCAGATGTCCTCTCAGGCGAGCGCCAGCACGGGCACCAACACCAGCAACTGGTCCACGCAGCAGGCGCTGCGCAAGTACTTGGTGTGAGGCGACACGGTCCGTCGCTCAGGTCCGCAAGAACGACAGCAACGCCTCGTTGAACACCTGCGGGTGTGACACGTTCAGCCCGTGCGGCGCGCCGCCGACCCTCACCAACTGGCTGTGGCGAACGGCGCGGTGGGTGCGCAGCCCCGAGCCTTCGATGGGCACGATCGCATCCTGATCGCCATGGATCACCAGCGTGGGCACGCTGATCTTCATCAGGTCCTCCCGGAAATCGGTCGTGCTGAAAGACGCCATGCAGGCCAGCGCCGCGTGTTGCGCCGACTGGTGGCAAAGGGCAATGGCCTCGCCACGCTGCGCCTCGGTGACCTGCAACACGCCATGGGCCGAGAAGAAAGCCGTGATGAACTCATCGAAATAGGCGTTTCGGTCTCGCTCAAGCGCCTGCGTCTTGGCTTGAGCCGTCTCCGCGGTGAGGGGCCCTTCGGGATTGTCGTCCCCATTCATCAAGCAGGGTGTCACGGCGGCGGCGAACACGACGCTGCGCAAGCGGGACTGGCCGTGGCGGCCGATGTAGCGCGCCACCTCGCCCCCACCCATCGAGAAACCGACCAGCGTCACGTCCTGCAGACCACACTGGTCCATGACCCGTTCCAGGTCATCGGCCAGTTCGTCGTAGCCGTACCCGGAAGGGGGCTTGTCCGAACGACCAAAGCCCCGGCGGTCGTAGGCCACCACGCGATGCCCG
The DNA here is from genome assembly GCA_001770725.1 of Burkholderiales bacterium RIFCSPHIGHO2_01_FULL_63_240. Lineage (GTDB taxonomy): Bacteria > Pseudomonadota > Gammaproteobacteria > Burkholderiales > Burkholderiaceae_C > Aquabacterium. Next base: position 91,191 of record MERU01000006.1, on the reverse strand, counting down.
GCTGCCTGGAGCACCGCGGTCTGCAACGCCCATGCCTGCGCCGACAAGGGCCAACCATGGATCAGCACCACCGCGCGCCCACTGCCTTGGGTGTCGTCGATGTGCAGACGCACAGCGCTCGCGGGCGACGGGCCACCTGCGGAGCCGGCGCCTGACGCACCTTCCGGATCGAGCGAACGCCCGACGCCGCCGGCGGCAGCGCCGCCCAATGCACCAGCGACGGCGCCCATGGGCGCGCCGACCACCACCCCGACCGCCCCGGCGACCGAGACACCGATCGCGGCCCCCGCGACCATGCCGGCGACCATCGCCCCGGCCATCAACACCGAGTGGCCCTCGCGCTCCGCTTCCCGCGGATCAAGGGCGAATTGAGCGGCGGGGTTCGGGTCCTGCGACGGAACACCGTGACCGGACCGGGCCTGATCCGTCAGGTCTTCGTCGGGGCGGGTCCTGATGGCAAACGCCTGGGTGGATGGGGGCATGTCTGTCTCCTGTGTGAAGAGATGCATGCTCGCAGCCAGGGCGCAAGGCGTCTGTTCTGCAGGCCACAGAAGGCCGCGCCAGTCCGGGGCGTCATCCCAAGAACCCCGGAGACAAAAAAGGGTCACCCGTTACCGGGTGACCCCTTCGTGCTCACACTGCGGTCAAGGCCGCATCAGTTCAGGCAGCACGCCAGGCGCTCCAGGCAACAAGCCAGGTCGCCGCAACAGGCCTCAGAGGCCCAGACGGCAGCGCTCAGGCCCATCAGGCCGAATGCCGCGAACAGTTTCGTCAGTTTTTTGCTCATGTTGAAAACTCCAAAGTGGATGTGAAGAGGCTGTTTCTCGTCAGCACTTTCACCTTGGGGGCTTCCAGATGGTCTCCACGGGTGTGGGCCAAACCAAGAAGTGACTTGCAAGCGGACAAACATCGGCAACCGGCACCAGGGAGGCGAGCGCCGGCGTCGCCTCCAGCGCCCTGTCAGCGCACACCTGGCAGCCGGCCAGGCCGCAGGGCATGGCCTGGTCGCACGTGGTGTCGCAACAGGGGTGAATCATGGATGGGGTTGCCTGCGCAGGCGCAACGACCTGCCACGCGGCCAGGAACAGGGCCATCAGGACCAGCCAGCGACGCATGGCAGATCGTGTCAGCATGCCTGGCCATCGACCGCCACACCGGCCTGCATCGCCTGCTGGTCTGCGTGGTACGAGGACCTGACCATCGCCCCCACCGCCGCATGCGTGAAGCCCAGGCGCTTGGCCTCTTCCTCGAACGCCTTGAAGGTGTCCGGGTGCACGTAGCGGCGCACCGGCAGGTGGTGGCCTGAAGGCGCCAGGTACTGGCCGATGGTGATCATGTCGATGCCGTGCTCGCGCATGTCGCGCATCACTTGGTAAACCTCTTCGTCGGTCTCGCCCAGGCCGACCATGATGCCGCTCTTGGTCGGCACGTCGGGGTGCAGGGCCTTGAACTTCTTGAGCAGGTTCAGGCTGAACTGGTAGTCCGAACCCGGGCGCGCTTCCTTGTACAGGCGCGGCGCGGTCTCCAGGTTGTGGTTCATCACGTCGGGCGGCGCGGCCTTGAGGATCTCGAGAGCGCGCTCGTCGCGGCCGCGGAAGTCGGGCACCAGGATCTCGATGCGCGTGGCCGGCGACTGCTCGCGAACCTGCTTGATGCACTCGACGAAGTGGCCGGCGCCGCCGTCGCGCAGGTCGTCGCGGTCCACCGAGGTGATGACCACGTACTTGAGCTTGAGCGCCGCAATCGTCTTGGCCAGGTTGGCCGGCTCGTTGACGTCCAGCGGGTCGGGGCGGCCGTGGCCCACGTCGCAGAAGGGGCAGCGGCGCGTGCACTTGTCGCCCATGATCATGAACGTGGCCGTGCCGTGGCCGAAGCATTCACCGATGTTGGGGCACGAGGCCTCTTCGCACACCGTGTGCAGCTTGTGCTCGCGCAGGATGTTCTTGATCTCGTAGAAGCGCGTGCTCGCCGGCCGGCACGATCTTGATGGGGATGCGCGCGGTCTTGGCCTGGGCCTTCTGCTTGGCGGAAGGGTTGTAGGCGGTGGGGGATGCGCTGGAAGGCGATGCGCTCACGGGTGCGGAGGCAGCGGCCGCCCCGGTGGCAGGCGCTTGTGGCGCGGCCGGGGTCGAAGGGGACGTGGTGGACTCGGACATATCCCGAAACTGTAGCCCATCGGCCCGGCAGACGCCATGTGGCCGGCCGCAACGCCCTGGGCTCAGGGCGCCAGTTGCACGTCCAGGTGATGCACGAGGCGCGCCGCGGCCTCGTCCCAGCCCACCTGCACACCCAGGCTGGCCAGGTCCACCGTTTTCAGGCCGTTGTAGCCGCAGGGGTTGATGCGGCCATACGGCGCCAGGTCCATGTCCACGTTCAGCGCAACACCGTGGTAAGTGCAATGGCGCGTGACCTTGATGCCGATGGCGGCCACCTTGCCCAGGCCCCGGAACGGGTCTGAAGGGTCGGCGGGGCCCGTGAGCGCGGCGTGCGCGAACGGGTCGTCCAGTCGCACGTAGATGCCGGGGGCGCCCGCCACGCGGTGGCCGGTCACGCCCAGGTCCTGCAAGGTGCGCAGCACCGCCTGCTCCACGCGGTAGACGTATTCCTTGACAAAGTAGCCGCGCCGGCGCAAATCGAGCAGCGGGTAGGCCACCACCTGGCCTGGCCCGTGGTACGTCACCTGCCCGCCCCGGTTGGTCTGCACCACGGGGATGTGGCCCGGCCCGGGCGGGTTGAGCAGCACGTGCTCGGCCTTGCCGGCCAGGCCCTGCGTGAAGACCGGCGGGTGCTGGCAGACCCAGATCTCGTCAGGGGTGTCGTCGGTGCGCTGCTCGGTGAAATCCTGCATCGCACGCATGGTGGGTTCGTAGGGCGCCAGGCCCAGGTTCTTCAGCGTGGTCACCTGGCGGTTTTACCACCGATGGCGACCAACGCAGCCGCCTCAGTCGACCCGAACCGCGCGCATCAGGATGGCGCGGCAGGCCTGGCGATCAGGCCGCAGGTGGCTGTTGACCACCTGCCCGAACAGGATGCCGTCCACCGTGGCGATCAGCCCGATGGCCACCTCTTCTGGCGAGCCAATGCCCAGTCGAGCCAACGCGGCCGTCGTGGCATCGACAAAGCCCTGGTGGACCTGCCTGACCACCAACTCCAGAGAAGGCTCACGAGAAGCAATGAGGAAGATCTCGATCTGCGCCACCACCCGATCGCGTTTGGCCGGGGATGTCCAGTCTTCGATGCGCTCGGCAAGCGAGTCGATGAACCGGTCCAGGGATGGCTCCTGCGCCGCCAGCCTCGACGCATCGGCCTGAAGGTCCTGCAGGTTGCGCGACGCGTGGCGATGCAGGGCCAGGGTCAACAGGTCCAACCTGCTGCGACAACACGACGAGGTCGAGCCCGCGGGCAACCCCGCCAGGGCGTCAACGGCGCGGTGGGTCAGGCCCCGGGCCCCGCGGGTGGACAACAGCGACAAAGCGGCGTCGGCGATGGTGTTCTTGCGTTCTGAACTCACGGTGGCGGGGTGTGGGCGGGCTGAGGCCGCGCGAGCCGGCAGGCCCGCATTGTCTCCGACAGGGGGCCCGGCATGCCAACAACCTGGTTTCCCCGCATCGACCAAACGCCTTCATTCGCCAGAATCAACTACACCTGTAGTTAACGGAGGATCGGCATGAACCATCACATCGCATCAAACTGGCGCAGGCTCGCGCTGACGGGGGCACTCCTGACCGCATCCCTGGCATCGCAAGCGGGCACTTACTTCACCTGGAACCGGGTCGACCTGCCGGTGGCCAGCGGCGCCTCGTGTGGCAACGGCAGCCCTTATCGGTTCTTCGTCAACCGCACCCCCTTCACCACCAAGACCATCGTCATCATGGAGGGCGGAGGGGCTTGCTTCGACCAGAACGCCTGCCTCTGGAAAGGCAGCTTCTTCGGCGGCAGCAATTCCAACGGCATCGCCACCAACTACATGTCCGGCCTGCTGTCGAACCTGCCGAACACCTCGGGATCGCCCTTCGCCGTGATCAACCAGGGCGCCTTGGGCCTGACCCCTTTCGCGGCCCGCATGAGCGCCAGCAAGGTTCAGACGCAAAGCTGGAACATCGTGTACATGCCCCAGTGCACCGGTGACGTCTACACCGGCAACCAGGTCAACGTGTACGCAGACGCCGACCCGGCCAAGCCGCTGACCTATTTCCACCGAGGCGACGTCAACTCGCAGGAGGTCGCGAAGTGGATCGCGGCCAACATGCCCCGCCCGGCCCACCTGCTGATGTACGGCTTTTCTGCCGGGGCCATCGGCGTGAACGCGCACTACGCCGACTTCCGCAACGCGATCCGGCCCGTCAAGTCCGCCATGCTGGCCGACTCGGGCCCCTTGTTCGAAGCCGACCGCGGGGGCTCGCCCGAGCAGCAACCTTCACTGCCCCTGCACACCCGCATCCGCGGCGCCTGGGGGCTGGACGGCCCCAAGGGGATCGTGACCCGCCTGATGGCGCAGTACCCGGGGCTGGGCAACCCGGACAACCTGGGCTCGCTCAACACGGCCCTGGCCAGCGTGTTCCCGCAAGACCGCATGGGCCACACCTTGCTGCAAACGGACGTCGTCTTCGCCGCGTACTCGTACGACAAGTTCTTCCCGGAAATCGGCAAGGAAACCAGCATCCAGGCTCGCAACGCGATCCGCCTGAACAAATGGCAGCAGGAACTGGGGCCGTGGCTGAGCACCCTGCAGACCCGACCCAATGTGGGCTACTACATCCCCCACGCCAGGCCATCGGTGTTCCATTCGCATTCCACGACCATGTTCACCTTCGATCACACCGGCATCCCGGAGCAGGGGATCGACGGCGTGACGTCTTTCGTCGACAACCTGCTGGACGGGCAAGGCACGCCGATGCGGGCTTTCGAGCAATCCCAGGCGCCCAAGCGCCCGGTGGTCGACTGGCTGTACAAGCAGTTCTCGGACCTGTTGTTCGTGAACCTGGGGCTTTGAGCCCCTGTGGGCTCCGCCGCCTCAAGCGCGCGCCAGGCGCTGGAACAAGGCCCCAGGCAGGCGCGCCACCTGCCCCATGAGTTCAAGTTCCAGCAGGCGTGCGCCCAGCTCGGCGGGACCCAGGCCGGTGCGCGCCGACAGGGCGTCCTGCCCGACTGGGTCGTGGCCCATGGCGCGCAGGACGGGGTCTTCATCGCCGGCCTGAGCATCGGACAGCGCCTCGCCATCGGGCGACAGGGCCGTCACGGCAGGTGCCGCAGGCGCATCGCCCGCCATCGCCGTCCCCAGGCGCAGCTCTTCGAGCACGTCCTGCGCGGTCTCGACCAGCTTGGCGCCCTGCTTGATGAGCGCGTGGCAGCCCTTCGATTGCGGCGAGTGGATGGAGCCCGGGATGGCCAGCACCTCGCGCCCCATCTCGTTGGCCAGCCGGGCCGTGATGAGCGAGCCCGACTGCACCGCCGCCTCGACCACCAGCGTGCCTCGCGACAGCGCCGCCACGATGCGGTTGCGGCGCGGGAAGTTGGCGGGCAGCGGCGGCGTGTGCAGCGTGAACTCCGACAGCACCAGGCCGTTGCGGGCCACGCGGCGAGCCAGGGGCTTGTGCCCCTTGGGGTAGACCTCGTTCAAGCCCGTGCCCAGCACGGCGATGGTGCCGCCAGCCGCGGGCATGTCGCCGGACTCGATGGGTTGCAGGGCGCCGTCGTGCGCGGCGGCATCGACCCCACGCGCCAGGCCCGACACGACCACCACGCCGGCCTCGCTGAGTGCGCGGGCGAAGGCCTCGGCGTTCTCGGCACCCTGCACCGTGGGGTTGCGGCTGCCGACGATGGCCACCGCCGGGCGACGCCAGCGGTTCAGGTCGCCCTCGGCGAAGAGCACCAGGGGCGGGTCGACCGCTTCGAGCAGGGGCGCGGGGTAGGCCGCATCGGCCAGGGTGAGCACGGCCCGAGGCGCCTCGGCTTGAGCGGATTGCAACCAGGCCCAGGTGCGCTCGAGTTCAGGCTGCCAGCCCGTGTCCGCCTGCAGCGCATCGGGGGCGAAACGCGGCAGCACCGCGCGCACGGCATCGGGCTGGGCGGCGAACACCGCCTGGGGCGAACCAAAGGCCGCCAGCAGGCGGCGCGCCGGTGCAGGCCCCAGGCCGGGCACCAACAGCAGGCGCAACCAGGCGCCCAGTTCATCGAAATCGGGAGACACGTCGGAGGATCAAAAAAAAGCGCCCGGCGGTGTCCGGGCGGACACCGGGGCGGCCTCCAACTTCAAGCGCCGCACCCGGGGCAGGTGCGTGGCAGGCGGTCAGGGCTGGGTGAAGCGGTCACCTGCCTTGACCGGCTCCTGCACGTTCAGGATCAGGGCGTAGGACATGCGCTCGAACACCCGGAAGACGAACAACAGGCCATGGCGCTCGTCGGGCAGCTTGATGAGCTCCTTGCTCTCGGTGGTGGTGTCGCGCACGGTGGCGCCATCGCGCCACAGGGCCAGCACGGTGCCCCGGTCCAGGCCGTCGCGGCTGCCGCGGTTGAGCGCCACGATCTGGTTCTGGCCGGCGGTCAGGGCGTCGCCATAGATGGACACGATCTGGCCACCCACCGGGTCCTTCGGGGCGTGCGGCGCGATGTTGTCGAACTCGCGTGGCGGCACAGGGGCCAGGCGGTCACCCGTGCCGGCTTCCTGGCGGATGCTGGTGACGGTGAAGGTGGACGGGATGACCAGCGGCTTGCCGTCGGCGCCCGTGCCCTCGGCGCCTTCGCGGGTCAGCGTCATGGTGCCCACGTAAGCGGCTTCGTAACCCAGGACCTCGCGGGTGCTCGGGTCGCGCAGCGGCTTGGGCTGGCGGAACAGACGCCAGTCGCGGCGGCCTTCGAGGTTGCCGCGGACGTAGGCGGTTTCGCCCCGACCCAGCATGACGCGGCCTTCCTGGGTGGCGACCACGCGGGGCGCGGTCAGCAGTTCGTCGGAAGACTCGAAGATGACCGCTTCGTTGAAGAAAGGCTCGAGCAGGTGGATGGGCACCGTGGCGATGGCGTCGTCGAGGCTGCCTTCGCGCACGCGTGGCGAGAGCTTGGCGTCGCCGCTGACGGGCTGCCCCAGGCGCAGGCGGGCACGGCCGTTGCTCTTGTCCAGGTAGAGCACCTGGCCGGGGAAGATGAGGTGCGGGTTGCGGATCTGCTGCAGGTTCATGCCCCACAGCTCGGGCCAGCGCCAGGGTGACTTCAGGAACAGGCCCGAGATGCCCCACAGGGTGTCGCCGCGCTTGACGGTGTGGCTGTCTGGGGCGTTGGGCGAGAGCTCGGACAGCGGCACGCCGGCTTCGGCGACCTGCTGGGCGGTGGCCTTCTGCTTGGCCGTGATGGGGAAGTTGGGCTCGGCCGAAGCGGTGTGGGTCAACACGCCAAGGCACAGGGCGGCGGCCGCGGCCAGCGGTGCGAACGTCTCGCGGCGAATGGACAAACGCGGGGACAGCGAACGCTGGGACATCGAAACAGCCTCCATGGACAGCCTTGAATTCGGCCTTGACGTGGACAGTGGGGCTCGGGATTCGGCAAAATCCACCCCTGGATCGAAGGATTCTGCCCGCAAAAGTCGCACGGTCGCAATGGAAATTGCGCCGTGTTACCCCGGGTGGCGCGCCCTTCGGCGACGCCCTCGTTGCGCTGCTCCCACATTGGCCTCCGGGCCTTCCCTCCTCTGGACGAACCCTTTTTCATGGCCCTGCTGCCCATCCTCCGCTACCCCGATCCGCGCCTGCACACGGTTGCCAAACCCGTGGCCGAAGTCGACGACACCATCAAACAGCTGGTCGACGACATGCTGGAAACCATGTACGACGCCAAGGGCGTGGGCCTGGCCGCCACGCAGGTCGACCGCCACGTGCGCGTGGTCGTCATCGACACCAGCGAAGAGCGCAACGAGCCGCGCGTGCTGATCAACCCCGAGATCACCTGGGCCAGCGACGAGATGATCGTCTGGGAAGAAGGCTGCCTGTCGGTGCCCACCATCTACGACAAGGTCGACCGCCACGCCCGCGTGAAGGTGCGCGCCCTCGACCGCAACGGCCAGACCTACGAATTCGAAGGCGACGAGCTGCTGGCCGTGTGCGTGCAGCACGAGCTCGACCACCTGCTGGGCAAGGTCTTCGTGGAATACCTCTCGCCGCTCAAGCGCAACCGCATCAAGACCAAGCTGGTCAAGCGCGCCCGCGACGACGAGTGACGCCACGCCGATGACCACCACCCCGCTGCGCGTGGCCTTCGCCGGCACGCCCGAATTCGCCGCCGTGGCGCTCGACGCCATCCTGGCGGCGGGCCACACCGTGCCCCTGGTGCTGACCCAGCCCGACCGCCCCGCCGGGCGCGGCATGAAGCTGCAGGCCTCGCCCGTCAAGCAGCTCGCGCAGCAGCATGGCCTGCCGGTGGCGCAGCCGCACAGCCTGCGGCTCGATGGCAAGTACCCGGATGAGGCCGCCGCCGCGCGCGACGCCCTGCTGGCCGCGCAGCCCGACGTGATGGTGGTGGCCGCCTACGGCCTGATCCTGCCGCAGTGGACGCTGGACCTGCCGCGCCTGGGCTGCCTGAACATCCACGGCTCGCTGCTGCCGCGCTGGCGCGGGGCGGCGCCCATCCACCGCGCCATCGAGGCCGGTGACGCCGAGACGGGCATCACCATCATGCAGATGGACGCGGGCCTGGACACGGGCGACATGCTGCTGATCGGCGCCGAGCCCATCCGCGAGGGCGACACCACCGCGGTGCTGCATGACCGCCTGGCTGCGCTGGGCGGCCGACTCATCGTGGCGGCGCTGGCCCAGGCCGGCGCCCTGGTGCGCACACCTCAGCCGACCGAAGGCGTGAACTACGCCCACAAAATCGAGAAGGCCGAAGCCGCCATCGACTGGTCGCAGCCGGCGGCCGCGATCGAGCGCCGCGTGCGTGCCTTCGACCCCTTCCCGGGCTGCACCTTCACGCTGCCCACCGACAAGGGCGCCGAGGTGGTCAAGCTGTGGCGCGCCAGCGTGGTGCCGGCCAGCGGCTCGCCCGGCGAGGTGCTGCACGCCCAGGGCGACACCCTCGTGGTGGCCTGTGGTGAGCAGGCCCTGGCCTTGCACACCCTGCAACGCCCGGGCGGCAAACGCGTGGCCACGCGTGAATTTCTGCAAAGCTGCCCCCTGCCCGCTTCATTGGCTTGAAAGCCTGCGGCAGCATCCGCACATGTCAACCGTGCCACCATGGGGTGGTGTCTTCATTTGCCTGACGGGTCAGGAGGCCCGCAACGATGTTCAACATGATGAAAACCGCCGTCCTGATGGCGGCGATCACCGCGCTGTTCATGGCCATCGGCAGCATGCTGGGCGGTCGCGCCGGCATGATGCTGGCCCTGGTCGTGGCCGTCGGCATGAATTTCTTCAGCTACTGGTTCTCCGACAAGATGGTGCTGAAGATGTACAACGCCCGCGAGGTCGATGAGACCTCGGCGCCGCGCTTTTACGGCATGGTGCGCGAGCTGGCCCAGCGTGCCCAGCTGCCCATGCCCAAGGTCTACCTGATCGACGAAGCCGCGCCCAACGCATTTGCCACCGGTCGCAACCCCGAGCACGCCGCCGTGGCCGCGACCACCGGCATCCTCAATGTGCTGAGCGAGCGCGAGCTGCGCGGCGTGATGGCGCACGAGCTGGCCCACGTCAAGCACCGCGACATCCTCATCAGCACCATCAGCGCCACCATGGCCGGTGCGATCTCGATGCTGGCGAACTTCGCCGCGTTCTTTGGCGGGCGTGATTCGGAAGGCCGCCCGGCCAACCCGATCGCCGGCATCGCCGTGGCCATCCTGGCCCCGCTGGCTGCCAGCGTGATCCAGATGGCCATCAGCCGCGCACGCGAGTTCGAGGCCGACCGCGGCGGCGCCGAGATCTCGGGCGACCCGGCGGCCCTCGCCAGCGCGCTCGACAAGATCCACCGCTACGCGCAGGGCATCCCGCTGCACGCGGCCGAGGCCCACCCCGAGACGGCCCAGATGATGATCATGAACCCGCTGTCAGGCGGTGGCCTGCGCGGCCTGTTCTCGACACACCCGTCCACCGAAGAGCGCATCGCCCGCCTGATGGCGATGGCCCGCGGAGGCTGAAGGCCGATTCGTCAGAACAAGTCGCGCGTGTGGATGATGCGCTGGGTCTCCGGGGAGAAAACACCGAAGGTGGCGCGAGCCGTGGGGTCGCGGTCATAGGTGGCGGCGCAGCTGCCGTTGAGCGAGCGCAACCAGGGCTGCTGTGCCCCAACGCTGGCGGGATGCGCGCTCAGGCAGGATTGGTCCGAGGTGGTCGTCCCCAGGTTCACGCTCAGGTCCACGGATCCCGTTCCGCCGTTGGTCGGGGCCGTCAGCACGATGCTGCTTCGTCCGTTGCTCAGCGTCACCGCGCCTGAGACGGAGGTCGTCCAGGCGTTGGTTGGCGCACCCTTGCTGTCCAGGTATGTGGCTCTGACCACGGAGGCCGCGGGCAGCACGGTGCAACCGCTGTCGGCGTCGTTGATCACCCAGGCCCTGCCCGACCAGTATTGGGTCGACACGGGCACCTGCAAGGTGTTTCTGACGGAGCCAAAAGCGTTGGAGACCTGCAGCCGTCCGCTGCGCACGTTCGGGCCCTGCTCGGTCTTGTTTTCAGACGTGACGCCATCGCTGTCGATGGCGCGCAGCACCACCGCGGCGGGTGGCGTGAGCTTGTTGGTGTAGGTGAAGCTCTGCGTGGTCAAGGCGGCTTCGCCGGCGGCGAAGGCCGCTGGCGTGAGGCTGGTGATCGCCAGGGAGCCCAACCCACCATTGGTGACGGCGCTCAGGCCCGTGGTCCTGGCAAAGCTTGGCGACATGCCGCCCGTTCCATCGTAGTTCCGGGTCACGTCGCCAGCCAGGTTGCGTGCCCTCACGGTCATGTTGAAGGGCTGAGCGCTGTAGGTGAAGGGCGAGACCGAGGTGCAGGCCTGCGTGGCCTCCACCGTGAAGTGAGAAGGGATGAAGGGGCCGACGTTGCCCACCGCGCCGCTGCCGGTGGTGCCGCTGACGTCGATGCCCGAACCCAGGTAGCTGGCCTGATTGAGCGCCAGGTCGCCATTGCCCACCTCGGTCCAGCTCAGGGCCGAGGCCGAGGCCACGCCATTGCTGAACGAGCCCAGGCTGCCCGAGAAGGTGCCCGACTGGCTGCCTCCACCCGTTGGCTGGCGCTTGGTGAAACTCAGCGTGGGAGTGACCGCAGGGGTTTCGCGACCGAAGTTGGGCGTGGCCGCGTTGCCACGGTTGCGCGCCGTCACCGTGGCCGAAAAAGTCGCTCCCGCCTTGATCGGGCCAGCCGTCACGCCACTGAACGCAAAGTTCGCGGGCACGGCGATGAAGGTGTCCGAACCCGTCATGCTCAGGCCGGCGTCACTGCCTGAACCGGTGTAGGTGGCGGCCAGGTTCACCTGGCCCGCATCGGCGTAATCAAAGCTCGCTGTGGCCACCCCGCTGGCGTTGAAGGCCAGCGACACGCTGCGATTCGTGCCATCACACGCCGCAGCGGCGTTGTTGCCCGCGTTGAGTGCGGTGCCCGCCACACGCACGGGCACGAAGCCCGTCGTGGGGTTGCTGTATGAACAGCTGAACTGGATGTTCTTGCTGACGCTGGCGAAGGCCGGCGTGCACATCAGGCTGTTGTCCGACTTGCGAACGGCGCTGACGGTGACCGACTGGGTGTCGCCCGCAACGTGGTGCGGCACGTCGAAGATCAGGCCCGTGTCGGCCGAGGTGAACACGCAGCTGCCGCCCGCTGCGGCCGCGGTGCCCAGGCCACAGTAGGGCGTGCTGCCGGCCGAGGGCGCGGTGGACAGGCCGCTCAAGCCGAGCGTGACCCACCCCGGGGTCGTGACCTGCACCGACACCGTGGTCGAGCTGCTGCCCGATGCGATGGAGAACGTCTTCGTGCCCGTCACCGTGGGTGTGCCGGTGAAGCTCACGGTGCCGTTGAGCCCGCCGGTGTAGGGGGTGGAGCAGTCGGCGTTGGCGCAGGCTTTGACGGTGATCGTCTCGGCCTTGCAGGTCACGCCCGAGGCGCTGTTCATCGTCACCTCGACGTGGTGCAGCGTGGCGGCGGTGCAGGTGGTGGACTCGGCGTAAAGCGCCGAGACTTCGGCCGCGGTCAGTTCGGCGTCGTAGATGCGGACCTGGTCTATCGTGCCGTAAGCCGAGTTGATTTCGACGGACGACGAGCTGCGGTTGTCACCGAACACCAGCTTGCCAATGGCGTTGTTGATGGCGGTGGACGAGTAGGTCTGCGAGTCCTGGAGGCTGCCATCGACATACAGCTTCATGGGCCCGCCACCCGACTTGAACTGCCAGGTCAGCACGATGTGGGCCCAGGCCCCGTCCGTGACGGTGTTGAGCTTGTCGACGTCGCGCACGGTGCCGCCGCTGTCGGTGATGTGGCCGTTGAGGTCCACACCACTGCCCGAGTCATCGCGGTACAGGTAGAACTTGCCCGAAGCCGATTCGGTGGCATCGAACAGCATGCGGTGCTCGGTCCCGGTGGCAATCGACTTGTACCAAAAAGAGATGGTGCCAACGTTGCCGATGGCGTTGACGTCCAGACCGGTGTCGAAGGCCTGTACGGTGGCGCTGGTGTTCTGAGGCACCTGCATGCCCCGGCAGACCCGGCCGCTGGCCGTGGAGGCGACACCACCGAGCATGGTGCCGTGGCGCTTGCTGCCCGAGGTGTCCTTGACCTCGCCATGCGTGCCGTTGTAGCTGCTCTCCTCGAACAGGTACTCCGCGACCAGGCCACTCGAAGGCCAGGCGCAGGCCGGGGGTTTTGGCGAGCCCACCACGCAGGTGTTGCTGCAGGTGCTGCCCACGCCGCAGCAGGCGCCGCCCACCGCCGTGGCCGAGGGCAACGTGATCGAACCCGAGCCCTGAGAACGCACGCACTTGCCGGCGGTGCTGCCCGTGCCCATGTGGACCGTGGTCTGCGCCGTGATGTTGCCGCCCACGCTGCTGTTGGTGGTCATGCTCACATACGAAGCGGCCTTGATGGAGCCGCCCACGGTCGCGCTGCCATGGATGTCCACGTAGGTGCCCAGAGCCGCCAGCGAGCCGCCAACCGAAGTGGCCGCACCCGTGTCGATGTAGGACGTCGCGGAGGTGATGGAGCCACCGATGCTGCTGTTGCCGCCCGTGTCGACATAGGTCTGTGCGTAGATGCTGCCCGCCACCGTCGCATAGCCGCCCAGGCTGACATAGGTGGTCGTTGACGTGATCGAGCCGCCGAAGTTGTTGTGGCCCGCGGCCGACACGAGGTAGCCAACGAGGTCGCCGTTGACGCTGTTGTACGAGTTCAGGGTGACGGTGCCGCCCGACGAGATGCTGCCCACGGTGGTGTAGGTCACGGCCGTGCCGGTGAGCAGCGTGATGGCGCCCGTGGTGGTGGTCAGGGCGCCCGTGACCGTGGTGCCCGCACCCAGCGACACCGCCCCGGTGGTGGTGGAGAGCGAGCCGCCATAGCTGACCGCCCCCGTGCTGGAAACGCTGCCCGCGTTGACGTTGGCTTTGACGATCGCGCCCGCCGAGGCAGACAGCATGCCGCTGACATTGAGCGTCAGGTTCGAGGCCGAGCCCGCTGCGTTGATGCTGGCGCTGCCGACGTTCAGCGAGGTAAAGGAGATGGTGGTGGGCGTGGCGACGATGTTGAGCGTGTCGCCCGCGGCCAGCGTGACCGCGCCACAGGTGTAGGTCCCCGCGCTGCCGCTGCAACCCGATGGCAGGTTGCCCGGAAACAGGTAAGCCGCCGCCTGCCCCAGCAGCGGCCAACACAAGCCGAGGATGACCCCCGCTCGTTTTTGCCAGGCCCAGGCACCCGGGCGGCGGGTGCGCGAACCCCATGAAACAACAGCCATGCAGCCGCCCTCTCGTCGCACTGTGTGACCTCGACAGCCGGTCACGATGAACCCAGGATATACCGGAGCGCATTTCACGAAATGCGTATTTACCGAATTTGAGCGGGCTTTTTTCACGCAAGGCCCCGGACGTTCGGCCGATGCCGGAATCAAGCGATCCGTGACGCAGTCCACATCCACCGCACGTTCCCGCCTTCACAAGGGCATCCCCCCTGAGCCGAGGCATCAAGCAGGCAGCAGACACGCCGATAGCCCGACATGCGCCGCGTGGCGAATTCCCGCGTGGCCGCTCAACAAGGAACCGGATGCAGTCTGATGTCCAAGAAACCCGCCGTGACTCCACGCGCCTGAAACAGGCCTCGTGGGGGGTCCTGCTGGCGGGCGTGTTGCTGAGCCTGTGGAGCTGGATGAATGCCGGACAGCGCATTCAGACGGAAGCCGACCTGGCTTTCGAGGGGCGCACGCGCGCCTACACCCACCACCTCATGCAGGTGGTGGATCACCACGTGGACGTGCTGGTGAGCTTCCAGGCCATGTTTCGCGTCAACGGCCACGTCGACCTGTCCACCTTCCAGGCGCACCACCAGGCCCTGCAGGTGGCCCACGAATACCCCGCTCTGCAAGCCGTGCAGTACGCACCGCTGGTCTCGCATGGCGAGCGCGACGCTTTCATGCACCAGATGCGCAAGCTTTACCCGCACTACCGCCTCGTGCCCGAAGGCGAGCGGGAGTTCTACCTGCCCGTGACCTACAACCTGCCCATGGCAGGCAACCAGGCGGCCTTCGGATACGACATGGCGTTCGAGCCGGTGCGCCGCCGGGTGATGGAAGATGCCCGCGACAGCGGCAGGCCCCAGGTTTCACCCCCGATCCGCCTCATCCAGGGCGGCAACGAACCCCTGGCCGTGCTGGTGCGCCTGCCGCTCTACCGCCACGGCGCCCCGATCGACACCGAGGCAGAGCGCCGCGCCGCTTTCGCCGGCGTGGTCAGCGGGGTGATCCGCATCTCCGACCTGGTGGCCCAGGCAGGGCAGGACTGGGCCGACCTGCACCTGCGCATCGACGACACGCTGGCCACGGACCACTCAGAGCTGTACGACAGCGCCCGCGGCCCCTCGCCACGCGCCTTCCAACCGCCGCCCCACACGGACGCCATCGACCAGCGCAACGCCAGCCTGAACGTTGGCAGCCGGCACTGGACATTGACCTACACGCGCCAGCCCGTGGCAGCGCTGACCCAGCCCTTCCCGCTGGCACTGCTGATCGGCGGCTTGCTGGGCAGCGGCGCCCTCTTTGCACTGTTGCAGGCTGCGGCCTCGCGCCACGCCCGAGCCGCCGCCATGGCCGCAAGCCTGAGCAAGCAGGCCCGCGACAGCGAGGCCCGCCTGCGCTCGGTGGTGGACCACACCATCGACGGCATCCTCACCGTCAGCCCGTCTGGCACCATCCTCAGCGTCAACCAGGCCGTTTGCCGCATCTTCGGTCACCCCGAATCGGCCATGATCGGCCAGCACCTGGGGCTGCTGCTGCCGGGCGCGAACGAAGCCCACGGAGGCCAGGGGGTCGAGGCCTTCCTGCAGAGCCAGCCTGTGGGCATGGCAGGACTGGGCCGACGAACGGAGGGCCAAAGGTCGAATGGCCAAAGCTTCCCTCTTGACCTGGCCATCAGTTGCATGGAGCACGAGGGCCGCAAGCAATACATCGGCATCGTGCGAGACCTCAGCGCCCAGCAGGCGGCCGAGCGCGCCATCGTCGAGGCCCACAAGCAGCTCAACGAAGTCGACGAGATGCGCCGAGTCATCGTGCACAACGCGCCGTACGCCATCTTCGTGCTGAACTTGCAAGGCGTGATCCAGACGGTCAACCCGGCGGGCGAGCGCCTGCTCGGATTCAAGGCCAACGAACTGGTGGGACGCTGCTCGGCACAACACTTCTTCGACGAAGAGCAACTGCGCGAACGCGCGCAACTGCTGTCGATGCGACTGGGCGAGCAGATCACACCCACGGAGGTGCTGGTTCATCTGGCGCGGGCCACGTCGAGCGTGCCCACCGAGTGGGTGCTGCACCGCAAGGATGGCTCTCAGCTGGTGGCAGAGCTGCTGGTCACCGAGATCAGCAACGAGTTCAGCTCGCTGACCGGCTACGTGGCGATGGCCTATGACGTGACATCGCGCCGCGAAGCCGAGGACCAGGTTCAGCACATGGCCATGCACGATGCGCTGACGGCCCTGCCCAACCGCAACATGCTGCAGGAGCAGCTGCGTTTGAGCCTGGTGTCGGCCGAACGCGAGCAGCGCGCCATGGCCATGATGTTCCTGGACCTGGACCGCTTCAAGAAGATCAACGACACACTGGGCCACCACATCGGCGACAGCGTCATCATCGAGGTCGGCCGTCGCCTGCGCGAGGCCATGCGCACCTCCGACATCGTGGCCCGACTGGGCGGCGACGAGTTCGTGATCCTGCTGACCAGCCTGGGAGAGGTTGCCGATGGCGAGCGCGTGGCGGCCAAGCTGCTGGAGTTGTTCGCCGACCCGATCCGCATCGGCCCGCACGAGCTTCGCGTGACGCCCAGCATCGGCCTGGCGCTGTACCCCACGCACGGCACCGACGCCATCACCCTGATGCGCCACGCCGACCTGGCCATGTACCAGGCCAAGAACAAGGGGCGCAACCGGGTGCAGGTCTACAGCGACCAGATGGACGCGCCCAGCGTCGACACCCTGGTGCTGGAGAACGACCTGTACCACGCGCTGGAACGACAGGAACTGCGCCTGCACTACCAGCCTCAGTTCGACTGCCGCAGCGGCCACATCACCGGCGCAGAGGCACTTCTTCGCTGGGAGCACAACGGTCGCCTGGTGCCGCCTTCGGAGTTCATCCCGCTGGCCGAGGAGACCGGCCTGATCGTGCCGATGGGAGAGTGGGTGCTGCGCCAGGCCTGCGAGACCGCCCAGCGCTGGCGAGAGTTCAGCGGCTGGCCACTGCGCATCGCGGTGAACCTGTCGGCACTGCAACTGGACCGACCCGACCTGATCGAAACCGTCTCACGCGCGCTGCGCGACACCGGTCTGCCCGCGACCGCGCTGGAGCTGGAGATCACCGAAAGCATCGTGGTGCGCGAGTCGCTGCGCGCGGCCGACGTGCTGGCGCAGTTGCGTGCGTTGGGCGTGGGCATCGCCATCGACGATTTCGGTGTGGGCTATTCGTCCTTCTCCTACCTGCGCGAGTTGCCGGTGGACCGATTCAAGCTCGACCGCAGCTTCCTGAGCTCCGTGCCGCAAAGCCAGGGCGACAGCCGCCTGGTTGCCGCACTCATCGCCATGGGACACCGACTGGAGGTCGGCATCGTGGCCGAGGGAGTGGAGACCGAGGACCAGGCCCAGTTCCTGCGCGACCACGGTTGCGACGAGGTGCAGGGCTACCACCTGGGACGGCCCATGCCGGCCGCGGCCTTCGCCGACATGCTGCAAGCGCACGCCCGGTCCATGAGACCGATCGAGCAGGTCAGCCACCAGCCGGTGACGGACCGCTGAGACTCACCGGTCGGTGGCCTGGACCTGGCGGCGGCGTTCGATGTAGCCGATGGAGCCGACGCGGGCGGCGTCGGGGCAGGTCATCGTGTCGTTCGAGGCATTGCAGGCCACCGCATCGATGCGATAGACCCTGACGGGCACGTCGGTGAAGACGGGCGTGGCGCCTGTCCCCGTCTGACCTTCGATGTACACGGTGCTGTTGCAAGTCACGGTCACGTTCATGCCCAGGTCAGCACGCATGCCCGTCAGGGTCTGGGTCGCACCATTGCAGTTCCGCCAGATCCCCGCCGCGGTCAAGGCCTGGAAGAGCCCCCACTCCGCCCCGGAGTTGGCCGCCCGCTGAGCACGAGCGCCCTCCATGTCCTGAACAGAGCCAATTTGCTGACTCCAGCCCAGGCGAGCGATGGCAGCGCCAATCACGCTGAGCACCACGAGCACGAACAGCGCCGCCACAGCACCCAGGCCAAACTGCTTTTTCAACCGATCCGGCATTGGCGACCCCTTCATGGCGCATTGAGCACGTGAGCGCCGTGGGTGAGCGTGGCCGTCTCGCCGTTGCGGGTGATGGCCAGCTCCAGGTAGACGAAACCGCTTTGCTGCGTGGCACCCTGGTTGGGGCTGTAGACGAAGCGACAACTGCGGATGTTGCGAGCCAGCACCGTGCCACCACCCGTGCCCGGACACGCCGTCGGGTAAGTGGCATTGAAATCACGCCGGATGCGCCACAACACGCCGGTGCCGGTCAGGCCGTCTGCACTCAAGCCGGCACCGTCACAGACGTAGAACACCGATCGCTCGTTCTGATTGACCACCTGAAAGCGACCGCCGTCATAGCCAGGAGAGACCTGCAGCGAAGAGATGGTCAGCCGCAGCGTGCCTTGGGTGGCCGTTGGCGTGGCCACGGCACTGATCGTGGCTCGGTTCGTTGCGCTGTAGACGTCGTTGCCGTTCTGGTTGTTGATGACGACGAAGTCACCGACCGCCGGCTGACGCGAGAGCGTCGACAACACATCAAAGCCCGTCGTGGCCTGCGAGGTGTCGACCCACCAGGCATCGTTGGCGGTGTTCGGCCCCATGCGGTAGCGACCTCCGGCCACCGTGGGCACCAACTCGAAACAGGCCTCGTTGGGGGTGCGCAGCGAGTTGGGCACGGCCATGCGGATGTCGCGCACCATGCGGCGCAAGGCCGTGTCGCCCATGTCCCCAAGGACAGAGCGGTCCCGGGTGTCGGTGTAGCCTCTGATCGCAGGCCGCACGAAAACAGCCACCGTCCCGCCAATGATGGTGGTCAGCACCAGCACGAAGATCAACTCGATCAGCGTGAACCCCGCGGAGCGTCGTTGAAGGCTTGTCACGGCGTCGTCTCGGCAAAGTTCGTGCGCCAGGTCACCAGGGTGACCGTTTCGGTGCCCTGGCGCACCTCGACCTCGATGCGCCGCGCAGGCACGGTGTCCAGCGTCGCATTGGTGACCCGCACCTCCATCCAGTAATTGGCCAGGGCTGCGATGGGAACGCCTTCGACGTCGCACACCCGGTGGTTGGCGGGGTAGAGGTGGTAGTCCCCCAGGTCATCGAAGTTGGCCCGCCCGCATGCAGCAGAGGTCTCGAGGGTGGGGCCGACAAACGGCCGCAGGGCGATCTCTTCGAGCATCTCTTCGGCGATGGCCATGAGTTGCTTGCGCACGACCGGATCGGCGCTGTGGCGCACGTTCACGTTGAACACCGACAGCACACCGGCCACACCCACGCCGATGATGACGATGGCCATGACGGTTTCGAGCAACGTGAAACCACGCGCCCTGGAGCGGGGCCGGCGATCACTCGACATGACCGGTCTCCCCGAAGATGCTGATGACCGCCGCTGCCGTGGGGGTGATGGTCCAGTCAACAGCCGTTGCGCCGGCGCCATCGACGGTGACCCGGCCATCCGGCTGGAAGAAAAGCACGCCAGCGGGCGTGTTTCCTGCGCTCACCACCGTGGTGGCTTGGTTGTTGCTCGCGCGGGCGAAGACGGCACTGCCATCTGGGCCCGGCAGGTCGGTGTCGCACGCTGTCGCCGGGTTCGCACTGGCGATGCGCAGGGACACCGTGGTGTTGGTGACGGTGGCACAGACCAGCCGCCGGTGCCCCACGGCGAACTTCTGGGCCATGCGCATGGAACTGGCCAGCGCGTCACGCCACGCGCCATCCCGCACACCCGAGAAGGTGGCAAGCCGCGGCACCACGTAGGCAGCAAGGATCCCGCCGATGACGAGAACCATGACGAGCTCGTTCATCGTGAAACCCCGCTGGCTGACGCCGCGGGCGCGAGGGGGATCGGTCAGGCTGGACATGGGTGGATGCAACCGGGTGAAGGAGGACGGCCCAGGGCACAGGCCTCTTCTGGCACCATTTTGCGGAGCCCCGCCAGGCCGGATCGAGCATGGAAGGGGGCGTTTGCCGGCCAAATTTCACGCGGCGACAGCCTGTGCCGGGCAACCACCAGGCGTGTCAATACATGTCCTGAGCGTGCATCACCCGCGTGGTCTCGGGCGCGAACACCCCCATCGAAGCCCGCGCGGAGGGGTCGAAGGGGCCGGTCCCGGAGCACGCGCCATGCGGCCCGCGCAACCAGGCGCGCTGAGCATTGCCTCCGCTGGGGTGCGAGACCAGGCAGGACGAATCGGTGCTGGTGTCACCCAGGTTGACTGCAAGGTCGATGCTGCCGGTGGCCCCGTTTGCGGGCGCCGACAGGGTGATGCTTCCCTGGCCGGCGGAGGCGGTGAAACCGGTGGCGGTCACGTTGCCCCAGGGAGCCCCAGACACCACGCCCCGGCTGTCCAAGTAGCGCGCCAGGATCACCGCGTTGTTGGGGATCACGCTGCAGTTGTCATCGCCATTGAGCACCCAGGCCTTGCCGCTCCAGTACTGAAGCTGTGCAGGCACCCTGAGGATGGTTCGGCCCGAGCCGAATGCATTGGACAGGAACAGGCGGCCACTGCGCACCTTGGCCACCCCGGCGCTGCCTGCCGACGAGTTCACCGTGCCCGGCGCGTTTTCGGCCGCGCTCACGGTGATGCTGGCCGGCGCGGTGGCCTTGGCCGAGAACGCGTAGACAGGCCTCACGGTGGCAACGCCCTTGGCGAAATCGGAGGCCGCAATGGCCGAGCCAGTCAGGCTGCCGCTCGACCCGGTGGACGAGGTGCCCGACAAGGTGACCGCCTTGGCGAAATAGGCCGACATGGTGCTGCGGCCGTCGTAGTTGACCGTCTTCGCGCCATCGGCGTTTTGGGCCGTCACCTGTGTCTTGAAGCTCTCTCCGCTGTAGGTGAAGACCTGCGTGCAAAGGTCCGAGCTGCCCTGGGTGACCTCGACATCGAAGTGATGGGGAATGAACGGCCCGACCGATGAGACGCTGCCGCTGACAGGGATGCCTGCGTTGTTGTAGACCGATCCCGCATTCAAGGATGCCGCCAGGCTCAAGGTGCCCACCTCGGCCCAACGCAGGGTGCCCGTGGCCAGACCGGAGGCCATGTTGTTCATGGCGATGCTCGGCGCCACCACGTTGGCATCCGCCCCCGTGGGAGACTGTCCCGCCTTGCTCACAGTGATGCGCGCGGGGTTGTTCACTTCGTTGCCGAAGGCGGTCATGACCTGGTCGTTGTTGTTCAACGCGGTCACGGTCAGTGCCGCCGGCGAAGTGATGGCCGTGGTGCCGGCGACATAAGGGCCGGTCGCCACCATCGACAACGTTTTGGGCACGGTGATGAAGCTGTCGTCGCCGCTCATGCTCAGGCCGGATTCGGCGCCCGTGCCGGTGTAGCTGGCCAGGACGTTGGTTTCGCCGGCTTCGGCGTAGCTCAGGTTCATCGAGGCCTGACCGTTGGCGTCGAACTTGAGCGTGTGCGACTTGGCCGCCCCGTTGCAGACGCCCATCGCGGCGCCGGTGCCATTGCCCTGCAAGGCCACCGAGCCCGTCAGGCCACTGTGGCTGGCCGACGTGCAGGTGAACATCACGCTTTTCTCGGTGGCGGCAAACGCCGCGCCGCAGCGGCTGCCGTCTTCGGAAGACTTGATCGCGTTGATGACCACCGACTGCACCACGCCGCCAACGTGGTGCGGCACATCGAACTTGAACTTGCTCTGCTTGGCCTCGTAGACGCAACTGTTGCCGGCGCCGGCGCTCACCCCCATGCCGCAGCGAAGGGCGTTCTGAGGCGCTGGCGAGGCACCGGTGATGCTGGCGGTCACGTTGCCGATCGTGGTGGTGCGCACGGTCACTGTGGCGATGCCCGAAGCGTTCGTGGTGAATCCGGCGCTGTTGACCGGCGTGGCGCCGGCCAGGCTCAGCGTGCCGCTGGCACCGGTGGTCAGCACCGTCGAGCAGGTGGCGTTGGAGCAGGCCTTGATGGTGTAGGTCACGGTCTCGCAAGTCAGCCCGTTGGAAGCGGGCGTGGTCACCTGGAAATGATCGACAGGTGGCGTGACCGTGATCGCGCAACTGCCGCCGCCGGTCGGGGTCGCGCCCATGCCGCAGAACACCTTGGGCGTGTTGCTGGGCGTGGGGCTGTAGGCGGACATGGCCACGGTGCCCGTGCCCGAGCCTGTGTACTGCATCGTCACCGTGGTGCTGTTGGTCGGGCCGGCGGGGATCGAAAAGCCCTGGCTGGCGGTCGATGGCGAAGCGCCACTGAAGGTCAGCGTGCCCGTGACGCCGGACGTCCAGGGCAGGCTGCAGTCGGCGTTGCCGCAGGCGGTCACCGTGTAGCCCACGTCCTCGTTGGCTGACTTGGCGTTGGAGTTGGCGCTCACGCGCAGGTGGTGAGGCACCACGGCGGCATCGACGTAGGTGAGTTGGTCGATGTGCGTGGTCTGCGCCGTGCTCGATGACAGGAAGCCGCAACCCACGCACTCCTTGCTCACGAACTGCACCGACTTGATTTTCTTGCCATCGCTGGGCTGGTACATGACGTACAGCGGGTAAGTGGTGACGATGTCACCCAGCACCCACCCCAGGAGCACGTTGTAGACATCCGTGATCCAACTCGGCGACACATAGGCGCCCACGCACTGCGGGTTCGCGCTCGAGCGGCAGTTTTTCAGCGTGACGATGCTGTTGTCTTCCAGCGTGAGGTTGACGAGCTGGGTGCTTTCCGAGACGAACTGCGCATCCCACATGAATCCGACGTAAGGCGTTGGGTTCACGAAGTTGATCGTGGTCTGGGCCGAAGAGCCGCCCGCGTTGTGCCCGGAGTCGATGCCCAGCGTGTTGCCGCTGAAGCCCAGCAGGCCGGTGACCACCGAAGTCAGGTTGATGCCGCCTGAAGACGTGCCGAGCAGGCAGATGCCGAACAACTTCGGGCAGGTGTCGCCGGAGGACGAATACGACAGGCGCGAAGCCCCTTCGCCGGCCAGCGTGGTGGTGCTGAAATCGATGGAGCGCTGGTTGGCCGCGCTCACCGGCGGCAGCGTGCTCCAGCTGGTGTAGACGGACAGGCCTGCCATGGCCGGGAAGGCACAAGCCAGCAGCCAGGCGGTGAGCCAGGCACGGCAGGTGCGAAACCGGGTGAAGTGGGGCATGGGTGTGACTCCGGCTGCAACATCGGGGATGCGTTTGTCACATTTTCGGCCCACACAATTTCGGACTTGAGGCCGATGGCTCACGTCCGGCTAAAAGCGGTGCAGAAAGTCACGCGCCCTGCCGCCGGCGACCAGGCCGGTGAGCAGGGTTCGCCCCCGATAACGCCTGCAGCCAGGCCGTGGGGAATCAGTTGCCAGCGGAGACGCCGACGAAGTGCGTGACCTCGGCCCCACCACCCGCCCGGGACGCCGTCAGCTCGCAAGAGGCGGTCGAGCCGTTGGCCCCGAGGGCTGTCGCGGTGATCGTGTAGGTCGTGCCGGCCTGCGTGAACGGGTTGGCCGAGACCCCCATCAGGAGCAAGGCCCCGTCGGTGCAGTCGCTCACCTGCCGGCACCGGTCGGCGCTGGCACCGGCGGTGCTGTGCCCTGTGGCCGAGCAGCCGCCGTAGTTCACCGACATGGCGCTGCTGAGGGTACCGGCCATGCCCTGGGCGGCTTCGTGCCGAGCCTCGGTCCCGAGGTCAACGATCCTTGGCAAGGCCACCGCACCCAAGATGCCCAGGATCACGATGACGACGATCAATTCGATCATCGTGAAGCCGCTTGAGCCGCGAGCCATGGCTTCACGCACCCTGGGGACATCAGCTGCACATCGGCTTCGCCAAACCATCGGGTCGGCGAAGCCAGTTCATCAGATTGCTGCGCCGATGCCAGCGAAGACGGCGTTCACGGCGTTGCCGCCCGTGCCGGTTCGCACGGTGCAGTTGGCGGTGTTGCCGTTGGCTGCAATGGCCCCGTCGTCGATCGAGTAAGCCGTGCTGCCCAAGTTGAACGTGCCAGCGGCCACATCTTCGTTGGACACACCCTGCAGCAGGCTGATGCCATCACGGCAATTGTTGACCTGGATGCATCGGTTGGCTGCCGCGACGTTCTGGTTGGCAGAACAGCCAGCGTAGTTCACCGACATGGCGCTGCCCAGGTTGCCGGCCACGCCATCGATGGCGGCCTGCGTGGCATCGGCCCGCAGGTCGATGAAACGGGGCAAGGCCGTGGCGGCCAGGATGCCCAGGATCACGATGACGACGATCAGCTCGATCATCGTGAAGCCGGCCTGGGCGCGGCGAGAAATGGAACGGATCGACGATTTCATGATGACCTCTTTCTGCGAAGGACGCCGGATGCCCTGCTGACCGGCGGTAAAAGTTGCACGTTCACGTGCTGTTTCGGCAGTTGTCCTCAATGCTTGAGGGTGACCTGCCCCAAATTCCACATCGGAAGAAACACACCCAGGGCCAGCACGAGCACCAGCCCCCCCATGAAGACGACCAGGATCGGCTCGATCTGCTGAGACAGCGTCTTGAGCGCGTACTGCACGTCGTTGTTGTACATCTCGCCCACCTCGTCGAGGAGGTCGTCGAGCATGCCTGTCTCCTCCCCGATGGCGATCATCTGCACCGCCATGGGGGTGAACACCCCCGTGCTGGCCGCGGAAGACGCCAGAGATTCGCCGCGCATGACGCGGTCTTTCATCGACTCGATGGCCGCCGACAGGTGCGCGTTGTCGGCGGTCTGCGCCACCCCCACCAAAGCCCGCTCCATCGGCACGCCACTGCGCAAGGAAAGGGAGAAGGAGCGAGCGAACCGCGACAGCGCCGCCTTGGTCACGATGGGGCCGACCAACGGAAAGCTCAGCACCATGCGATCCCAGATGGGGCGGCCTTGCGGGCTTTTCTTCCAGTGCCGCCACAACATGAACAGCACCGACACCGCGCCCATCAGGGTGCCGCCATTGTTGACGGTGAAATCGGAGGTGGCCACCAGCAGCTTGGTGAGGATCGGCAGTTCCGCCCCCATGCTCTTGAACACGCCAGCGAAGGAAGGGATCACCATCACGTTGATGACACCGATGGCGCCGGCCATGGCCATGACCACGAAGCTGGGGTAGCGCATGGCCGATTTGACCTGCTGGCGCATGCTCGCTTCGAAAAGCAGGTGCTCGGCCAGGCGCCTGAACACCTCTTCGAGCTGGCCCGAGGCCTCGCCCACGCGCACCATCGAGACGTAGAAGTTGTCGAACACCTTGGGGTGCTGCGCCATCGCAGCAGACAGGTCCACACCGGCCTCCAGGCTGCGGCGCAAGTCGCCCACCACGGTCTTGAAGGTGGGGTTGATGGCCGTTTCCTGCAGCCCGTTGAGCGCGCGCAACAGCGGCACACCCGCCTTGATCAGGGTGAACAGCTGCTTGCTGAACAGCATCACGTCCTGCGGCTGCACCTTGGGGGCCATCCAGCTGGGCTGGGCCACAGGCGCGCTCAGGCCCTTCGGGGCCACGGGCGCATCGGCCTTGATCGTCAGCGGCACCCAGCCTTTGACGCGCAGCTCGTCGGCCACGGCGGCGGCCGACGCCCCTTCCAGCGTGCCCTGCACGGGGCCATGGGGTCCTCGAGCGGTGTAATGAAAGCGGCTCATGCGGTCCTCAGGCTTCGATTTCCGCGCTCACGCGCATGGCTTCGTCCACCGTGGTCAGGCCCTCCATCACCAGGCGCACGGCATCGCGGCGCAAGGTCTGGCCGGCCATCTGTTCGCGCGCCTTCTGCGTGAACACGCCGGCCTGCGGGTGGGTGATGGCGTCGATCAGCGGCAGCGTCATCTCCAGGAACTCGTACACGCCGGTGCGGCCCCGGAAGCCCGTCTGGCTGCAGTCGGGGCAGCCTTTGCCCTTGCGCAACCGGGTGAGGTCGGCGTCGGGGCCGGCCAGGCGGTGCAGCATCGCGATCTCCTGGTCGGTGGGGTCGTGCGGGGCCGAGCAGTTCTGGCAGATGGTGCGCACCAGGCGCTGGGCCACCACCAGCTGCAGCGACATGGCCACCATCCACGAGGGCACGCCCATGTCCATCAGGCGAGCGGGCGTGGAGATCGAGTCGTTGGTGTGCAGCGTCGAGAGCACCAGGTGGCCCGTCATGGCCGCGCGCATGCCGATTTCGGCGGTTTCGCGGTCGCGCATTTCGCCCACGAGGATGACGTCCGGGTCCTGGCGCAAGGCCGAGCGCAGCACCTTCTCGAAGGTCAGGTCGATCTTGTCCATCACCTGCACCTGGTTCAGGCCAGGCAGGCGGTACTCGACCGGGTCTTCGACGGTGATGATCTTGCGCTCGGTGCTGTTGAGGGCGTTGAGCGCGCCGTACAGGGTCGTCGTCTTGCCCGAGCCGGTGGGGCCGGTGACCAGGATCAGGCCACTGGGCTTGTCGATGGCGCGGTAGAAGGCATCGCGCATGGCCGGCGGCAGCTTCAGGCGGTCGAGGTCGAGCATGCCGGCGCTCTGGCTGAGCAAGCGCATGACCACCGACTCGCCATGCTGCGACGGCAGGGTCGAGATCCGCACATCGACGTTGCCGTCTTTGAGGCGCACCGCGAAGCGGCCGTCCTGCGGCAGGCGCTTTTCAGAGATGTCGAGGCCCGACATGAGCTTGAGGCGCAGGGCCACGGCCGAGGCGATCTTGGCGTCGGCCTCGGTCTGCACGTGCAGCACGCCGTCGATGCGAAAGCGGATGCGCAGCTGCTTTTCCTGCGGCTCGATGTGGATGTCGGAGGCGCGCAGGCGCAGCGCCTGCTCGAACACCGAGTACAGCAGGCGCACCACGGGGGCGTCTTCGTTGCTGGTGGTGTCCATGCCCAGCAGGTCGCCCAGGTCGGTCTCCAGGCTGGCCAGCTCGGTGGTCAGCTCGCGGGCCAGGCCTTCGATCTCCTGCTTGGAGTGGTAGACGCGGTCCAGCGCGGCTTGCAGGTGGCTGTCGGTGACCACCGCCATGTCGATCGAGCGGCGCAGCAGGCGGCCGATCTCGTCGTAGGCGTAGATGTCGGTCGGGTCGGCCATGCCCACCATCAAGCCGGAGGGCGTGTCCTCCAGCACGATGGCGTGCAGGCGTCGTGCGTGGGCCTCGGGCAGGGTCTGGGCCAGCTCGGGCCGGATCGGGAAATGCACCAGGTCGATGTAGGGCGCGCGCAGCTGGCGCGCCACCGCCTTGGCGATCTGCGCTTCGGTGATCCAGCCGTGGTCGATGAGCACCTGGCCCAGCTTGCGGCCACTGCTGCGCTGCTCGGACAGCGCCTGCTCCAGCTGTTCGGTGGAGATCAGGGCGTCCTGCACAAGCAGGTCACCGAGGCGAAAACGCTGGGGGCGGGACATGGTGCGCTCTCCGAGGGGCGGTCAGTTCTGCTGCGCTTCGTTGAAGCGGGCCAGCGCGGAGTCGGCCGAAGGCCAGCCTTGCCCGTCTTCCCCGATCACGGTCGGCTTGATCAGGATGACCAGCTCGTGCTTGGTCTCGCTGTTGGCCTGGTAGCGGAACAGGCCGCCCACGCCGGGGATGTTGCTCAGGCCAGGCACGCCACTGCGGTCGTTGATCGAGTTCTGCTGCATCAGGCCACCGATGGCGACGATCTGTCCGTCGCGCACCCGCACGATGCTGTCGGTCTCGTTGATGGAGCTGGCGGCCAGGGGCAGGCGGTACGAGCCCATCTCGCCCAGGTCGATGACCTTTTCCTTTTCGGCCACCGAGCTGATGGCCGGGTGCACGTGCAGCATCACCGTGCCGGTGTCGTCGATCTGCGGCGTCACGTCCAGCGAGATGCCGCTGAAGAAGGGCTGCAGCGACAGGGTCGGCGAGCTGGTGGTGGTGCTGCCGGTGCTGGTCTGCGTGGTCGACACGCCGGTGACGAACAGCTCGTCGCTGCCCACCTTGAGCACGGCCTTCTGGTTGTTGAGCGTGGCGATGCGCGGGCTCGAGAGCACCTTCACGTCACCCTGCGTTTCCAGGAAGGACAGCAGCGCCGCGAAGTTGGCCGACTGGAAGGCCAGGCCATAAAAGCCCTTGCCCAGCGCCTCGGCCGCGGCAGACACGCCCGGCGTGACGGTCAAGTTGGCGTCCTTGAGCGCGCCCGTGTTGGTCAGCGACACGCCCGGCGCCATGCCGATGCCACCGACCTTGGTCGAGCCGCTGTTGATGCCGCGGAAGGCCGTCCAGTTCACGCCGGTCTCGGAGCCCTTGCTGAGCTTGATTTCGACGATCTTGGCTTCGAGCATCACCTGGCGCTCGATGGTCAGCTGGATGGCGCGCAGGTAGTCGGCCACCTGGCGCAACTCGGCCGGGGTGGCGCGCACGACGATCACGCCAGCGCCAGGGTTGAGCGTGACGTTGCGGCCCGCTTCCTTGCCCACGAGGTTGTTCAGCGCGTCCTGCACCTCGCGCCAGAAGTCGGTGTCCGAGGTCATGCGCACCGACGAGGTGTCCTGCCCACGCGTGAGGGAGGCCCCCGACGAGCCCGACGTCGAACCGGTGCCTGTGGTCGTGCCACCGCCACCACTGGACTGGCCGATGGAGCTGGAACTGACACGCAGGTCAGAAGCCCCCTGGCGGCGCCCAGGCAGGTAGTTGATCTTGTACAGCCGCGTCTGCACCGTGTTCGGGTAGACGAAGACGCGGTTGCCCGAGGCCATGCGGAAGTCGTAGCCAAAGAGCTCGCGCAGCGTCTCCAGCGCCTCGGGCACCGTGGTCTGCTTGAGCGACAGGGTGACGTTGCCGGCGATCTCCGGCGAAACCAGGATGTTGTACGGCGTGTTCACCCCCAACTGCAGGAAGACCTGCGCGGCGGGCGCGTTGTTGACCGACAGGTCGAAGCGGGGCTCGAAGCCACGCGGAGCCGGGGCGGCGCTGGCGGCGTACACGGGCGTGACAGTGGGCGCGACAACAGGTGCGGCAACAGGGGCCAGGGGTGCGGGCCGAGCCTGGGGGGCTGGTGCCGGTGCGGCCGCGGGCACGGCGGTCGAGGCCGAAGCCTGAGCCACCTGCTGGGTCGGCGCATGCACCGGCCCCAGCGACGCAAGGGTGAGCGTCATGCGCGAGCTCGCTTCGGCGGGCGCCACCCCTGCCCCGGTCGGAGGCAGGCGGTCCCAGTCGATGTCGGCGAGGGCTTCGTGCGTCACGCGCATCGAAGGCGCGCCCTTGAGCGAGGATTTGCTGCGATGCCAGGGGTGCGTGGACGTGCTGGCGCCCGCCGGCGGGCAGACCAGGGCACCGCTGACCATCACCAGGATGCAGGTACGGATCATGTTCATTCCTTTCGTCCCCGCCGGGACTGCGCCGACTTCGGGTTCCGTTCGATCACCTGGGGGCCGGTCAGGCTCAGGCGCAGGCGGCCACGCGGGCCTTGCAAGACAGCTTCATTCGGGTTCAACGCCAGCAGCGTCCAGCCCTCGATGCGCGCACCGGGTTCCAGCAACTGGTCATTGATGAGGGCCACGCCACGGCCACTGGCCGGGTCGATGCGCACGAGTTGCAACACGAGCACGGGCTCGCGCGGCGGAGGTGGTGGGGCGCTGGCGGCGCTGGCCGCCTCCGGCGCTGCGGCGGCGCCCGAGGCCCCGGCCCGATCGGCCTTGGCCAGCCCGGGTGGGGGTCGGGTCGGGTCGCTCAGACCCAGCAGCGGGTTGGCGTGCACCAGGCCCGAGCCACCCCAGGCACACAGGGTGAGGAGGCCAGCAGCGCTCAGGTGAGCGAGGGTCAGCGGGAGCCGGCTCATGGGGCAATCTCCAGAGGATCGCGGTCCGGGCTGTAGGTCTGGACCTGCAGCATCAGGGCCGGCGGCGCGCCATCGGTCACGCTCAAGGTCATGCCGCTCCAGAGCAAGCGGCGCGGCAGCTGTTCGATGCTGCGCAACCAGGCGACCAGGTCCAGGTAGGGGCCGGACACGGTGATCTCCAGGCCGTGGCTGTAGAGCACCGGGGCGGCGCCCGCCGGGGCCGAGGTCCCCTTGGCGCCGTTGAACTGAACCTCGACCGGCGGCAGGGTGCGCATCGCTTTGAGCCTCAGCTGGCCATGCTGGGCCAGCAGGCCTTCCAGCAGGTTCTGCATGTCTCGGGCAGGGGCCATCATCGACTGCTGGCGCGCGAGCTCCTGCTCGCCATCGGCCAGGCGCTTGCGCAACTCGGCCTGCTCTTTCTGGGCAGCCATGAGCCGGTTGGCCAGCTCCACCCTTTTGCGGTTGAGTTCGGTCTGCATGGCGTCCCGGGCCATCGTGGCGTTCTGCTCGCGCTGACGTGCCGCCTTCAGCGCCTCGAAAGCTGGCGTGATGAGGGTCAGGTCGCACAGGTAGGCGATCAGGGCGATGAGCGCGGCGATGATCAGGCGGCGCTCATTGAGCAGGCGAGCGTCGAACTGGCGGCGCACCTGGCGCCAGCGCAGCAGCACTTGCGGCGCCCACTGGTCCATCCCTGGGATGTTCAGCGCAGGACGCGGCGCGGCGCCACCGAGCTCAACCGCAACGCTCCCGTCGGCCGACACCGCAACGCGCCTGAGCCCTGGCAGGGAGAGCTTCGGCAAGGAAAAAGCTGGCAGCTTGAGGCCCTTCATGGGGTCTCCTTCTGGGTCGCCATGCGCTCGGCCGCGTCGCGGCCCCGCAAGGTGAATTCGGTGACGCCCGAAGGCGCCGAGCCCTCTTCCATCACCGTGTCACGCATCTCGATCTGCGCGAAACGCCGGCTGCGAAAGCGGTCTTCTTTCTCCAGCCGACGCAGGTAGGCAGGCAACAGGCTCGGGCTGGTCATGCGACCGCTGAGCTCGAGGTCGCGCCCGTCGCCCCGCACCTTCAGGCCCGTGATCCACAGGCCAGGCTGCGTCTGGCGGCCCAGCGAGACCAACAGGTCGGAGTAGCCCATGGAGGTGGCGCTCACGTTGCCCTGCAGGACCTGGCGCAGCTGCGTCTGCACCGCTTCCTTGCGTTGCAGCTCTTCGAGCTCACGGGTGACGTTGCTGGCCTGGGGCTCGGAGACCGAGCGCTGAAGCTGGGCCAGCTCGGCCTCGACCTGCTGGGCCCGGGTGGTCGCGTGGCTGGCCCACAGGCTCAGGCCCACACCCACCGAGACCCCGACCGCCGCCACGATGCCTACCCAGCGCAACCCCATCTGGGCGCTCCAGGGACCGCCTGCACCCGCCGCCTCGCGCTCGTCCACGAAGCGCAGTTGCTGCCGCCCGGCGGCCTCGGCCATCGGGCGCAGTGCCGCGCCCAGGGCGCACAGGTCGGCCAGGTTGACACCGCTGGTCAGCCAGGGGTGGGCCTCACCCAGCGCGGACAGGTCGATCCATTCGCTCAAGTGGAAAGCGCGAACCGGCACGTAGATCAGGTCGGACAGCAGAGGCAGGACGTCCTCGCCGCTGCCAGGAGGCAAGACCACGGACAGCCCTTGCAGCGAGACCTCGCTGTGCATGCGCTCGAAGGTGTCGATGGTGCGCAGCACCTCCAGCGAAGCACGGCTGAGCGCACCCTCGCGGGACTCGCTCGAGCTCGTCATCGCCGTGCCCTGCACCTCGATGTGACGGGCCATCACCAGCTCGCCCTGGTAGGTGATGACCAGCAGCGAGCTGGCTTCACCGAAAGCCAGCAGCGCGTGGGCCTTGCCTTCTTCTTCGCCCAGGGCGCTGACGTTGCGCAAGGCGGTTTCCGGCACGTCGAGCGCGGTCCAGTGCAGGCCGGCGTCGTCGGCATCGGTCTGCACCTGCACGAACTTCTCGCGCGGCAGCACCACGGTCAGCGTCGGGCGGCTCTGGCGCAGCTGGGTGGCCTCAGGGACCTCCAGCACGTCGATGAGCGCGTCATCGACCTCGAAGTCCACGTGATCGCGCAGCGACCAGCGCAAGGCATCGGCCCATTCGGAGCGGGGCACATCGGGTGCGGGGATGGCCACCAGGCGGGCCGCGTCGCTGGGCAGCAGCCCCACCAGCTTCGCCGTGTTCAGGCGGCGCTGTCGGTTGAGGGTCTGCAGGCCGTTGCTCAGGCTCGAGGCATCCACCCGTCCCGCCCACTGCACCGCAGGCCGTCCTTCGCCATGGACCACTTCGACGGCGAGCAACACGGAGCCATCCTGGGCGAGGCCCACCCAGGGCGATGTTGTGTTGGACGGTCGACGAAAGGCCATGCGGGACTCCGAGAAGCTTGTCGGAGATGCTGCCAGAGCCCTTTTTACGAAGTGGAAGGAATAAACGCGCCTTCGTGCGTTATTTCTCGCAGGCCGCCTGGACGTCACGGGCAGTTACAAACCGCCCGCCCCCCTCCGGGGGCAGCTCACTGCAACAGGCGCGCGGGGTCGGCGTCGAGCTTGGCCAGGGCCTCGCGCGTGGCGCGGGTGGTCAAGGATTCTTCTTCCAGCGGCACCATCAGCCCGGCCTGCAGGAAGGCGCCCAACCGATGCAGCTGGAACAGCACCCCGCGCCCCCCCGGCGTCACGAACAGGCTGAGCTGCTTGTGCAGGCCCTGCCAGCCCAGTTGCACATGCTCGTGGCGGCCACGGTAGTCGAGGTTGAACCAGGCACCGATCTGCAGCTCTCGCGCCCAGGCCTGCATGGCCGGGGTCGGCATGGAACCACCTTCGGCCACGATTTCGAGGTCTTCGGTTTCGTGGCCGGACAGGTCGCGCAACGTGTCGGCGTCCAGCTCCACCCCGGTGAGGTCGGGCAGCAGCTCGTCGAGGGCCTCCAGGCGCTGGGTGAGTTCGCGCAGCACCGTGGACGACAGGGGCGCCGAACGCGCCGAGAAGGCCGCCGCCAGGGCCGCGTTGAGCGACTGGATGTGACGGTCCTGGGCATCGTTGGGCAGGCCGGCGCGCATCATGCCCTCGCGCACCGTCTTGAGCAGGGGCGGCAGGCGGCGCAGCACCTCGGCGCGTTCCTCGCGCGAGGTCTTGGCGCTGGCCGACCAGATCAGGTCGGCTGCGGCATGCTTGAGCGCGCGGGTCGCGTCGCTGGCCTGGCCATGCTGCACCGCGCTGTGGGCCAGCACGTCGGCCCAGACGCGAAAGAGGAAGTCGCGCACGCCCTCGTGCACCGGCACCGACTCCAGCATCTTGCGTAGCTCGATCGTGTACTGGATTGCCCAGGTCTCGCGTTGCTCGACCTGCTGGGCCAGCGAGATGCCCTTGCGCCCCGCGGCATGCTCGTCGCGGAAGTAGGTTTCCAGGAAGCGCTCGAACTCGGTCATCACGGTCTGGAAGACCTTGCGGCCGGTGTCGGGATAGGCCTCGACGACCTGCACCACGCGGCGGATCTCGCGGTGCAGGGCATCTTCGCCCTCCTGGGCGCCTGCCACGAAACCCATCACGCAAGAGCCCATGCGGTCGATCAGGCGGCGCGCGGGGTGGCTGGTGGACGCGAAGAAGTCGGGCTCGCTGACGGCCACGCGCAGCACGGGCATCTGCAGGCGGGCGAACCACACACGGATGCTCGCGGGCAGCCGCTCTTCCATCAGGATGGCCTGGAACAGCAGGGCGACGACCTCGATGGTGGCGCGTTCGGTCGGGCTGGTGGCGGCCTTTTTGAGGGTTGCCCGGTCGTGATCGAGGTCGCGCAGGGCCGCTTCGGGCGTGGTGGGCGCGCTGCCATCGACCGGCTCGGCTCGGCGCCGCACCGCTTCACCGACTTGCCGAATGGCCAGCCCCAGCGAGGTCGAGACGGGTCCGGGCGCGCGCAAGGGCGCATCGGGCTTGGTGGGCACGAAGCCCGGCACATGGCGGGCCACGAACTGGTTGAGTTGGCCCAGCAAGGCCTGCGACTGAACCGCCATGCGGCCCAGGCCAGGCACCTGGGTGAGCATGCGGGTTTCGTCGTAGGCATGGCCCAGGGGCTGCAGGCCGCTGTTGCCGGCGGCAGGCGAGCCCGTGGCAAAGCCCGAGCCCGTGGCGTGGCCTGCGCCCCCACCCTGTCCCGCGCCAGGCCCCGTGCCGCTCCAAGGCGCACCGCCCACATGGCCCCCGCCTTTGAGGCTGGCAATCGTGTCCAGCCCCATCGGGCGGCTGGGCATGACCCCGGGTGCCGCACGGCGGATGAAGGGCCGCAGATCGATCTCAGGGCGCACGCCCTGGTCCAGCAAAGCCTCGTTGGCCGCGTGATATGCCTCTTGCACCCAATTGGCCACCTCTTGGTGCAGCACGTTCTGCAGGGTCTGCCAGTGCAGCATCGACAGCTCGGCCGCCAGCCAGGCGTCCAGCACCTGCTTGGCGATCCAGGCCGCGGCCAGCACCTCCTGTTGAACATGGCCGGCATCGACCGCGCCCCCCACGGACTGCAGGCGCGCGTTGAGGTCGGTGTACTCCTGCCCTGCCAGGTCAGCGATGGCCTGGGCCAGCCGGGACGCCGTCAGGCCCTGCTCGACCTCGCTGTCATCGACCAAGCTCAGGGGGATGTCCACCGGCACCCCGGAAGCCGTTCCGAAAGCCGTGCCCCCACGCACGCTCAAGGGACGCCCCAAGCGGACCTCGGAGAGCGCCTGGTTCAGGTGGGTGGTCAGGGCCTGGTGCCAGCCACGCACGGCACGGGGCAGGTCGAGCACCAGGTCGCGGCGGCGGGCGTGCAGCGCCGGCTCCGCCGACTGCGTGGCCAGCGTGCGCGCTCCGTCCAGGCACGCCTGGACGAGGCCGCGAGCGCCGTGGATCAGCGCCTCGAGGTGCGTGACGCGGGCACCCTGGGCCAGGGCTCGGTGAGAGGCCAATGTCATGAAAAAAGCCGGCCGGCACCTCTGAGGAGGCGCTCCAACCGGCCTGGATGAGTTTTCCGGTTATCGCCGACTCTACACCACCGCTCCGGCGTGCGGATCGTTGGGGTCGACGTCCTTGCGCGAGGGCTTGACGAGGTCTTCGCGCTTGACGCCCAGCCACATCGCCAGGGCCGCGGCCACGAACACCGAGGAGTAGATGCCGAAGACGATGCCGATGGTCAGGGCCAGGGCAAAGTAGTGCAGCGTCGGGCCACCGAAGATCAGCATGGCCAGCACCATCGCCTCGGTCGAGCCGTGGGTGATGATGGTGCGGCTCATCGTCGAGGTGATGGCGTGGTCGATGACCTCGGGCGTCGTCATCTTGCGGAA
Organism: Burkholderiales bacterium RIFCSPHIGHO2_01_FULL_63_240; assembly: GCA_001770725.1. Taxonomy (GTDB): domain Bacteria; phylum Pseudomonadota; class Gammaproteobacteria; order Burkholderiales; family Burkholderiaceae_C; genus Aquabacterium. The sequence continues at coordinate 56,287 of MERU01000006.1, read as the reverse complement.
CTTGCGGAAGGCCTCGCGGATGCGATCGAAGATCACGACCGATTCGTTCACCGAGTAGCCCAGCACCGCCAGGATGGCCGCCAGCACCGACAGCGAGAACTCCCACTGGAAGAAGGCAAAGAAGCCCAGGATGATGACGACGTCGTGCAGGTTGGCGATGATGCCGGCCACGGCGAACTTCCATTCGAAGCGGATCGCCAGGTAGATCATGATGCCGACCACGGTCACCAGCAGGGCCAGGGCGCCGTCTCGGGCCAGTTCGTCACCGACCTGAGGGCCGACGAACTCGGAACGCTGCAGGGTCACCGGCTCGGTCGCCGTGCCGCTGGCGCTGGCGCTGACCTGACAGACCTGCCGGTCCCCCTTGTCGGAGGACTGGGTGCCGATCGTGCCGCCTTCGGCCGAGCACAGCGCGCCGAACACCTTGCCCACCAGCTCGGCCTGCTTCATTTCGCCACGCAGCGGGATGCGAATGAGCACGTCGCGCGAGGTGCCGAAGTTCTGCACTTGCACTTCGCCGAGGTTGAGGGCCTCGACGGCCTCGCGGGTCTTGGCCAGGTTGGCGGTCTGGGCGTACTGCACCTCGATGAGCGAGCCACCGGTGAATTCGATGGAGAAGTGCAGGCCGCGCGTGACCAGGAAGAAGACGGCGGCGGCGAAGGTCAAAAACGAGATGATGTTGAAGACCAGCGCATGCCGCATGAACGGGATGTCGCGCTTGATGCGGAAGAATTCCATGGTGTCGTGCTCCGCTGCGGTTTATTCCTGGGGCTTCCAGACCTGCCCGATGGACACGCCCTTGAGCTTTTTCTGACGGCCATACCAGAGGTTGACCAGGCCACGCGAGAAGAACACGGCCGAGAACATCGACGTCAGGATGCCCAGGCAGTGCACGACGGCAAAGCCGCGCACCGGGCCCGAACCGAAGGCCAGCAGGGACAGGCCGGCGATCAGGGTCGTGACGTTGGAGTCCAGGATGGTGGCCCAGGCGTGCTCGTAGCCGGCGTGGATGGCCGTCTGTGGCGCCGAGCCGCTGCGCAACTCTTCGCGCACCCGCTCGTTGATCAGCACGTTCGAGTCGATCGCCATGCCCAGTGTCAGGGCGATGGCCGCGATGCCCGGCAGCGTCAGCGTGGCCTGCAGCATGGATAGCACCGCCACCAGGAGCAGCAGGTTGACCGACAGCGCGATGGTCGAGAACACGCCGAACAGCAGGTAATAGATCACCATGAAGACGGCGATGGCCGCGAAGCCATAGACCAGGGAGTTGAAGCCCTGGGCGATGTTCTCGGCGCCCAGGCTGGGGCCGACGGTGCGCTCTTCGATGATCTCCATCGGGGCGGCCAGGGAGCCAGCGCGCAGCAGCAGCGCGGTGTCGGCGGACTCTTCGGGGCTCATGCGACCGGAGATCTGCACGCGGCCACCCGAAATCTCGCCGCGGATGACAGGGGCGGTGACGACCTCGCCCTTGCCCTTCTCGAACAGGATGATGGCCATGCGCTTGCCCACGTTCTCGCGGGTGACGTCGCGGAAGATGCGTGCGCCGCGCGAATCGAGCGTCAGGTGCACGGCGGGTTCGTGGTTCTCGTCGAAGCCGGACTGGGCGTCGTTGAGGTTGTCACCGGTCAGCACCACCTGGCGCTTGACGATGACGGGCACGCCGCTGCGCTCGAGGTAGCGCTCGGAACCGAAGGGCACCATGCCGCCAGACAGCGCGGACTGGGCCTCGGTGCTCTCGTCGACCATGCGCACTTCCAGCGTGGCGGTGCGGCCGATGATGTCCTTGGCCTTGGCGGTGTCCTGCACGCCAGGCAGCTGCACGACGATGCGGTCGGCGCCTTGCTGCTGGATCACGGGCTCGGCCACGCCGAGTTCGTTGATCCGGTTGTGCAAGGTGGTGATGTTCTGCTTGAGGGCCTGGTCCTGGATGGCGCGCTCGGAGGTGGGCTTGAGCTTGCCGACCAGGGTCACGTCGCCCGACTCGTCGGTGCCGTCGGCCCAGGCCATGTCGAGCGCACTGTCGCTGACCACGCCGCGGGCGGTGTCGCGCGTGGCGGCATCGCGAAAGCGCACGACCACGCTGTTGCCGTCGCGGCGGATGCCGCTGTGGCGGATGTCCTTGTCGCGCAGCACGGTGCGGATGTCGCCGGAGATGCTCTCGGCCTTCTGCGTGAGCGCGGCCTTCATGTCGACCTGCATCAGGAAGTGCACACCACCGCGCAGGTCCAGGCCCAGGAACATCGGGTGCGCGCCCAGGCTGCGCAGCCAGTGCGGCGAGCGCGAGACCAGGTTCAGCGCGACGATGTAGCGTGGGTCGGCCGCATCGGGGTTGTAGGCGCGCGCGATGGCGTCACGGGCCTTGATCTGGGTGTCGGTGTCCTTGAAGCGCGCGCGCACCGAGGTGCCGTCGAGCTCGACGAAGTCGGACGTGACGCCCGCCTCTTTGAGCACGGTCTCGACACGGGCGACGTCATCGGTCGACAGCTTGATCGTGGCCTTGCCGCTGGAGAGCTGCACCGCAGGTGCCTCGCCAAAGAAGTTGGGCAGGGTGTAGATCAGGCCGACCAGCAGGGCCACGGCGATGATCAGGTACTTCCACCAGGGGTAGCGGTTCATGCGGTCCTCGGCTGCGCTTTGTTTTCAGGGCGCGATCAATTACTTGCTGACGGTGCCCTTGGGCAGCACCTGGACGATGGCCACGCGCTGGACCTGCAGCTCGACGCCATTGGCCACTTCGATGTGTGCGTAGGTGTCGCCCAGCTTGCTGATCTTGCCGATCACGCCGCCCTGGGTGACCACCTCGTCACCCTTGGAGAGGGCTTCGAGCATGGCCTTGACTTCCTTTTGCCGCTTCATCTGGGGGCGGATCATCACGAAGTACAGCACGACGAACATCAGCAGCAGGGGCAGCATGCTCATCAGGCCACCGGAGGCGCTGGCGGCGGGGGCGGCGGCTTGGGCGTAGGCGTCGGAAATCAACACGGTTCAGGGTCCTTCTCGAACAAAGGGCCGAGGCGCCGGAGCCCCTGCGCGAAATGCGCAAAAGCCCGGCACGCCGGCCGAAAGTGGCTCAGATTGTATGCGGCGGATGTAAAGGCACGTTCACACGTGTCCCGAGGCCTGCGCCGGGGGGCGCGGGCGCCGCTGGCGGCCTCAAAGCACGTACTTGACCAGCGGCAGGCTGGTCAGGGCGCGGTAGATGTTGTCGAGCTGCTCGCGGCTGGTGGCGGTGACGGTCACCGTCAGGCCGACGTAGGTGCCGCTGCTGCTGGGGCGGCGCTCCAGCGTGGCGGCATCGAACGCCGGGTCGTGCTGCACGGCCACGGCCACGACCGAGGCCACGAATTCCTCGTGGTGAGGGCCCATGACCTTGATCGGGAAACGGCTCGGGTACTCGATGAGCGACTCTTCAGGGGGGATCGGCGGGTTGGCAGGTTGGTGCGTGCTCATGTCAGGGGCCTCACTGGATGCTCAGGCGCATGGCGTCCCAGGCGCGACCCAACCAGCCAGCGGCCGGCACGTCGTCGAGCGACTGCAGCGGCAGGGTCTGCCAAGGCTGACCGTTCAAGGTGACCTGCAGGCGGCCCACGGCCTGGCCCTTGCTCAAGGGGGCGAGCAGCGGGTCATTGCGCGTCACCGATGTCTTGACGGCTGCAGCCTGCCCACGCGGCACCACCACGACGACGGGCTGGGTGCGCCCCAGGCGCGCCGAGTTGGTCGCGCCCTTCCAGACCTGGGCGGTGCTGACCGGCTGGTTGGCGTCGAACAGCTTGACGACGTCGAAGGCGCTGTGGCCCCAGTTCAGCAGCTTCTGGCTCTCGTTGGCGCGGGCCTCGGGCGAGGCGGCACCCAGCACCACGCTGAGCAGGCGGCGCTCGCCACCGGCCGTGGGGCGCTTGGAGGTCGAGATCAGGCAATAGCCGGCGTTGTCGGTGTAGCCGGTCTTCAGGCCATCGACCGTCGGGTCGCGGAACAGCAGCAGGTTGCGGTTGCCCTGCTTGATGCCGTTGAAGGTGAACTCCTTCATGGAGTAGTACGGCAGCGAGTTGGGGAAGTCGGTGATCAAGCGCGTGGCGATGATGGACAGCTCGCGCGCCGTGCTCAGGTGGCCGGGGGCGGTCAGGCCCTCGGGGTTGGCGAACTTCGTTTGCTTCAGGCCAAAGGCCTGGGCCTGGCGGTTCATCATCTCGACGAAGACCTCGACCGTGCCGCCCACGCCTTCGGCCAGGGCCACGGTGGCGTCGTTGCCGCTTTGCACGATCATGCCCTTGATGAGGTCATCGACCTTGACGCGGCTGTTGATGTTGATGAACGAGCGCGAGGCGCCGGTCATGCCCGTGCGCCAGGCGCGCTCGGAGACCGGCAGGTCCTGCGTCAGCGAGAGCTTGCCGTCCTTGAGGGCCTGAAAGACCAGGTAGGCGGTCATCAGCTTGGTCAGCGATGCCGGCTCGACGGCCTGGTCGGCGTTGCGCGCGCCCAGGGTTTGGCGAGAAGACAGGTCCTGCAGGATGAAGGCGCGCGCCGCCACCTCGGGCGGCTGCGGCATGGCCTGGGTGGGTTCGGCGAACAAGGCGGCGGGCGCGGCCTGGTTTTGAGCGGCTGCGCTCAGGCAAGACAGGGACAACGCCAGGGCCACCAGGGCCGAAGTGGTCGCGCCCAGCATGTGGCGGCGGGAGGGGGAAGCAGTCATGCCGGCAATATGAGGTGAAGAAAGGGTGAACACAAGGAAGAGGATGCAAAGTTTTGCAAGCAGGCGGTGCGCGCCGGCCGCGAGCGAAACCCGGGAGACGGCTCGGCGCTCAGCCCCCGGCTTCGCGGGCGGCTTCGGCCCGCAGGTGGCGCAGCACGATGTCGCGCAGGCCGCCGAGCTGTCCGTGGAAGAAATGGCCGGCGCCGGGCACCACCGTCACCGGCAGTTGCTGCGGCCGCGCCCAGTCGAGGATGGCGGACAGGGGCACGACGTCATCGGCCTCGCCCTGCACCACCAGGGTGTGCGCAGGCACCGCCGGCACATCGAAGCGCGAAGCTGCCGGGCTGACCAGCACCAGGGTGGACGGCGCGCGCACGGCAGGCTGATCGGCCGCGGCCTGCTTGAGGCGGCTGGCCGCCTGGGCCGCCACGTAGCCGCCAAACGAGAAACCCGCCAGCGCCAGCGGCTTGCCAGCCAGGGCCGGATCGCTCAGGTGATGGGCCACCACGGCGAGCAGGTCGGAGGCTTCGCCCCGGCCCTCGTCGTACTGCCCATCGGACTGGCCGACGCCGCGGAAGTTGAAGCGCACCGCCCGCCAGCCGGCCAGCACGAAGGCCCGCACCAGGGTGTGAACCACCTTGTTGTCCATCGTCCCGCCCATGAGCGGGTGCGGGTGGGCGATCACGGCCAGGCCAAGCGGCGAAGAGGCGGGGTCTTCGACCACGACCTCGATGTGGCCGGCCGGGCCATCGATGAGCAGGGATGCAGGGCGCCCGAGCATGGTGTGCGGTGCGGTCAGCCGCCTCAGCGGCCGACGTCGTCCGGCAGCTCCAGGCGCTCGACGACCTGGCCACCGAGCAGGTGACGGTCGACGATCTCGTCGATGTCGCTCTGGTCGACGAAGGTGTACCAGGTGCCTTCGGGGTAGACCACGGCGACCGGGCCGCCCGCACAGCGGTCCAGGCAGCCGGCCTTGTTGACCCGCACGCCACCCTTGCCGTTGCGCCCGGCCGCGGCCACACGGGCCTTGCAATGGTCGAAACCGGCCTTAGCGGCATGGTCGGCGCAGGACGCCTCGCCGTTGACGCGCTGGTTCAGGCAAAAGAAGATGTGACGCTCGTAATAGGCCATTCGCAGATTCTAGTGGCTGCCTCCGGCCCGCACTGGCACGGGGGCATCACGCCCCAGCAGGCGTCCTGTCAGCCAGAGCAGGGCCACGAAGGGCCACAGCAGGCCGAACCAGCGCGACAGCCCATGGAAGCGGACAAAGCGACCATTTTCCCAGGCCTGCAGGGTTTGGGCGTAATAGGGGTCGCTCGGCGCCTGGTGCACCAGGATCAGCAAGCCCACCAACACCACCATGCCGAGCGCCGCGCACACGGAGCGCCCCCGGTTGATCAGCAGGATCGCCGCAGAGGCCCCCACCAGCATGCCCGATGCCACGGGCAAGGTGACCCAGCTGAATGCATGCACTGGCCCGAAGTTCAGGGCAGAAGACAGCGCCGTGAACAACACGCCTGAAAGCACCAGAGAGGCCATGAGCACGATTCGCAGGGTGCGCTGACTGGCCAGGGCCCCCGCCACACAAAGGGGGGCGAGCAACCCAAGCGCCACGGTGGCGGCCTCCAGCTCGGGAGCCCAGACACTGCCGGACCAGTCCCCGGGCATCGCCGCCCAGAGCGTCAGCGGGTCGTCCGGCAGCAACCAGTCCTGCCAGGGGGTGTCCTGGGTCAGGTCGATCAGCAGCAACCTCAGCTGCGGCCAGATCTGCCCTTGCCCCAGCGGCAAAGGGGGAGGAAACAGCAGCCCGAGCGGCCACAGCCACAAGAGGGCCAGCCCATGCCCGGCCTGCGGGATGAACCAGCGCTCACTCAGTCGATGCCACATGTCAACCAAGCCCAGCGCATGCAGCGTGAGTGCACCCAGCACCCCCCAGGCCGCACCCAGGGTGTTCAAGGTCCAGTCGGTCACCGATGGCACCCTCCCCGGCAGCAGGTGCTGCAACTGCTCCAGGCTGTACGACAGCAGCGAGGCGATGAACAAGGTTCGCCACCCGGCCGACCAGGGGCCCTTGCCCGAGCGCAACCAAGCCAGGCAGAGCACCATGCCAAAGGGAAGGTAGCCCAGCAGGTTGGCGGTCACATCGGACATGAGCTCGTGCGACTGCTTGGGCAACCCCCAGTGGATCGCGTCCCAGCCAGGCCAGTGCCAGCCCGTCAGAGGGTGCAGGGTCGCGTAGGCGATCAGCCCCCCGGCCACCCAAGACAGCGGCCAGGCTGCGCTGCGGTGCGTCGCCATCCCGATCTCAGCCCATGGAGGGCTTGAGCACGACCAGGCAGACGATGGCCGCAAACAGCAGCACCGACACCTCGTTGAAGACGCGGAACCACTTGTGGCTGCGGCGATTTTTCAGCCCCTCGAAGTCGCGCAACAGGCCGCGGCAGACGTGGTGATAGCCGATGGCGCCCAGCACCAGGGTCAGCTTGATGTGCAGCCAGACTTGACCCGGCCCCTTGCCGACCCCGAAATAGAGCCAAAGCAGCAGGCCGAACACCAGCGCCGGGATCATCAAGAGGGTGCTGAATCGGTAGAGCTTGCGCGCCATCAGCAGCAGGCGTTCGCGCTCGGCGTGGCTGTCGGAGGGCACCGTGGCCAGGTTGACAAACAACCGGGGCAGGTAGAACAGACCCGCGAACCAGCTGGCCACGAAGATGATGTGCAGGGCTTTGACCCAGAGGTAAGCGGAGCTCATGGGGGATTATGAGCACAGAAAAAAAAAGAGCCCCGGCACAAGCCGGGGCTGTGAAGCCTTGACGCTGTCATCACGTAAGGCACCTGCTCAGGGAGGAAAAGCAGGGAATGAGGCCTTGCGGCGTATCATTCACTTTCCATTATAGGGAGGTTGCTCAAGCTTGGCTGCCCCCCCTGTCCGAAATAACCCTGCGAGGGGTGTTTTTTTTATCAACTTTGCCAACCTTCACACTGCCGCCACGGCGCCGTGCGTGAGGTGAACCGCCCCCCGAATGACGTCCCTGCACTTTCCTCAGCACCGCCTGCGCCGACTGCGCCGCGACGAGTTTTCCCGCCGCCTGGTGAGGGAACATGCGCTGACAGCGTCCGATCTGATCTACCCGGTTTTTGTCCTTGACAGCGACGGGGGCACCCAGGAGGTGGGCTCCATGCCCGGGGTATCGCGCCTGGGCCGCAGCGCCCTGTATGCCGCCGCCGAGCGTTGCCTGGAACTGGGTGTGCCGGTGCTGGCGCTGTTTCCCGTGATCGACGCCGCACTCAAGACGCCGGACGGCCGCGAGGCGCTCAACCCAGAAGGCCTGGTGCCGCGCACGGTGCGCGAACTCAAGCGCCGCTTCCCCGAGCTCGGGGTGATGACCGACGTGGCGCTCGACCCCTTCACCAGCCATGGCCAGGACGGCCTGCTCGATGACACCGGCTACATCGTCAACGACACCACGGTCGCGGTGCTCACGCAGCAGGCCCTGGTGCAGGCCGATGCCGGCGTGGACATCGTCGCGCCGTCGGACATGATGGACGGCCGAATCGGCGCGATCCGCCAAGCGCTCGAATCGCAAGGCCTGATCCACACCCGCATCATGGCCTACAGCGCCAAGTACGCCAGCGCCTTCTACGGCCCCTTCCGCGACGCGGTCGGCTCGGCGGGCAACCTGGGCAAGGCCGACAAGAAGGTCTACCAGATGGACCCGGCCAACTCCGACGAGGCGCTGCGCGAAGTGGCCATGGACATCGCCGAGGGCGCCGACATGGTCATGGTCAAGCCCGGCATGCCGTACCTGGACATCGTGCGGCGCGTGAAAGACGAGTTCAAGGTGCCGACGTTTGCCTACCAGGTCAGCGGCGAGTACGCCATGATCAAGGCGGCTGCGCAAAACGGCTGGCTCGACCACGACGCCACCATGATGGAGTCGCTGCTGGCCTTCAAGCGCGCCGGCGCCGATGGCGTGCTGACGTACTTCGCGCTGGACGCCGCCGAGCGCCTGCGCGGCTGACGGAGCCCTCAGCGCGTGCGCCTCTTTCACATTCACGACCAGTTCACCGAGCTCAAGGACTGGCCTGCCACGCTGCCGGCGCAGGGCTTCCTGTGGGTGACCACCAGCCGGCGCGTCTTCGAGGTGCGCCTGGCCGAGATCCAGCAGCAGCTGCAAAAGCTCGCCGGCGGCGGTCTGATGGACCTGCACGTCACCGACCTGCTCAACGCCCAGCTGCCCTCGCAGTACGACTACACCTCCTGGTACGACCTGCTGGTGTTCCGCCGACTGGCCGCGGGACCGGGCACGCAGCGACTCTTCCTGGACGAGGAGCACGGCACGGCCACGTCGGCGCGCCAGGCGATGGCGGCCATCGACACCAGCCCGGTGGGCTTCGCGGTGTTCGACCGCGTGCTGCTGACGGTGCACCCGGCCGACTGCTCGGTGCGCGACTTCTTCGAGGCGCGGCTGAGCCAGATGATCCCGCCGGCCGGGCGCGTGCACGAGTCGCTCGAAGCGAACGCGAACGCCGAGGCGCCCCCTCCCATGGCCGACGCCTCGGTGGACGTGCCCGCTGACTTGCCAGCCGATGGCGTGGCCGAGCCCCATGCCCATGGCAACGAGGCGCTGGTGCCTCGGTTCCACGAGACGCGCGGCAGCACGTCCCGATTGCCACCCAGCCCGCCGGACCTGATGCTGCGCATCGTCAACCACATGGTCGACAGCTACCTGGACCTGCGCCGGCTGCTGACCCGACAGTTCGCCTACCTGCAGCAGGAGCTGCTGAGCAACCGCCAGCAGTTCAAGCACTGGCAGGCCTTGCTCGAAGCGCGCAACACCCTGCACATGCTCGAAGACACGTGCGAGGACCAGAGCGCCGCGGTGCAGGAATGGATCGATGCGCTGGAAGACTGGCCGTCGCCTTCGGACACGCAGGCCCAGCGCGAGCGCGAGGTCCTGCGCGTTCGTTCACGCGACGTGCACGAGCACATCGCCCGCGTGCTGGCCCACGTGCGCCGGCTGGAGAGCTCGGCCGAGAGCGCCGTGCAGATTCATTTCTCCGCCCAGGGCAGCCGCACCAACGACATCATGCGCACGCTCACGGTGCTCACCGCCATCTTCCTGCCGCTGAACCTCATCACCGGCATCTTCGGCATGAACTTCGATGGCCTGCCCCTGATCCACAGCAGCGTCGGCTTCTGGGTGGCCATCGGCCTGATGCTGATGGTGGCCGCGGGCCTGGTGTGGTGGTTCCGCCGGCGCCGCTACCTGGACGCGAACGAGCCGAACAACTGAGGCACGGGCGTCAGGCAGGACGGCTCAAGCGCCCTGCCGACGCCTCGCCTGCACCTCGCGGGCCAGGCACAGGTCGTCCCAGACCAGGCCCTTGTCGGCCGGGTTGCGCAGCAGGTAGGCCGGGTGGTAGGTGACCACCACCGGCACGCCCGCCACCTCGTGCACGCGCCCACGCAGCTTGCCGATGGGCTCCGTCGTCTTGAGCAGGGACTGCACGGCAAAGCGCCCCATGGCCACGATGAGGTCGGGCTGCACCAGCGCCATCTGCCGCAGCAGGAAGGGCTCGCATTGCGCGACCTCCTGGGGCAGCGGGTTGCGGTTGGCCGGCGGGCGGCACTTGAGCACGTTGGCGATGAAGACCTGGCGCTCGGGGCCGGCCTCGCTGCGCGTGAGGTCGATGGCCGCGAGCATGCGGTCGAGCAACTGACCGGCGCGGCCGACGAAGGGCTCGCCCTGGCGGTCCTCCTGCTCGCCGGGGGCTTCACCGACGATCATCCAGCGCGCTTGCTCGTTGCCCGTGCCGAACACGGTCTGGCGGCGGCTCTGGCACAGGCCGCAGGCCTGGCACCCGGAGACGGCCTCGCGCAGGGCGGGCCAGTCCATGGTGTCGACGCCAACGGGGCGCGGACCGAGCACCACGTCGGGCGCGGCAGGAGTGGTGCCGCTGGTGCTCGGGGCAGCCGGGGGCGGCACCACGCGAGCGGGCGGACGGGGCGCGGCGGGCGCGCTTCGCCCGACCTGCGCGATGGCTTCGGCGGCCAGCGCATGGGCCTCGGCCGGCTCGGAACGGGCCGCAGGCACCTCGGGCACGGGCGCGGGCTGGGCCGGCCAGAAAGCGGCCACGCCCATTTCCTTGAGCATGGCGAGCTGCCGCTCACTCCAGCGCATAAGAGGCCTCCAGCTTGATCTGGCGGCGCATGACCAGGGCGTCTTCACGCCCCCCTTCGGCCGGGTAATAGTTCTTGCGCACGCCGATGTCGACGAAGCCCTCGCGCTGGTAGAGCGCCCGTGCGCGGGCGTTGCTGGGGCGGACCTCCAGCCACAGCGCTTCGGCGCGTTGCTGGCGGCAACGTTCGTAAAGCGTGTGCAGCAACTCGACCGCCAGGCCCCGGCCCTGCCAGCCTCGGGCCACCGCGATGTTGAGCAGGTGGACCTCGTCAACGCCGTCCATGGCCACGCAGACGGCGACCACGCGGCCGCCTTCGGCCCCACCGGCCTCGCACAACACCTGGCTCCAGTAGCCGGCCCGCAAGGACGAGCGGTAGTTCTCAGGCGTCCAGGCGTGCAGCGCATGCAGGCAGGCCAGGCGCTCCTCGGTCACCCAGGCGTCGATGTCCGCATCAGTCAGTGAGCGCACACTCAGCCCCTCGATGACCGAAGACGGCATCGAAGTGGCGGTGTCGCTCAGGACCGGGCGGTTCATCTGGGGTGGCGAAGGCAGGCTGGGAAGGGGCGGATCAGGCCGGCATCATGCCTGAGCCGCCGCGCGTTCGGCGGTGGTCTGGGCGACTTTGTCGCGCACGTAGCGAGGCAAGGCCAGGGCGGCATCGACCTGCTCGCCGTGGGCCCAGGCCTGGCGGGCCAGTTCGGCCAGGGCCGCCCCACGCGGCATGGCGTCGGGGGCCAGCACGCGGATGTCATTGGGCAAGAGACCGTCCCAGGCGGCGGGGCAGGCCGACAGGGCATTGCCGCACACGAGCACACCTTCGCCGCGCGATGCCCAACGGGCACGGGGCTCACCGAGGGGCCACAAGGCGGGCGGCGTCTGCACGACCCAGCGCTCGCCCCCCCACCTGAAGGCCGCCACGTAGAGCTCGCCCATGCGGGCATCCTGCAGCACCCAGGCGACCTCGCCCGCGGACAGCGGCTTGTCCGAGCGCTGGCGAGCGTCTTCGGCCACGGCCATGAGGGTGTCCAGCGCGATGACCGGCACGCCCAGGCCCAGCGCCAGGCCCTGGGTCACGGAACAGGCGGTGCGCAAACCCGTGAACGCGCCCGGCCCGGCCCCGAAGGCGATGGCGTGAACAGCGGGCCAGCCCAGCCCTTGTGCCTGCAGCAGCGACTGCAGGGCAGGCAGCAGGCCGGCCGAAGCCTGAGGCCCACCCGCCAGCTCCAGCGCCTGGGTGCGCCCTGCCTCGCCCGCCCCCACCGACAGGGCGATGTGCAGGCGCTCGGTGGCGGTGTCCAGCGCCAGCAGGACGGGGGCCGGATCAAGGGGCGGCAAGGGGGATGCAGGCATGCGCCGAGTTTAGCCGGGGCGCCCCAGCCTGCACCGCGGCGCGCCTATGATCCCAGGCCATGTCCGCCCCCCTCCCCACCCGTTCCTGGCCCACCGCGTGGGCCCGACTCGGTGCCGGCCTCCTGAGCGGCCTGGGCCTGCTCGCGCCGGCAGCCCACGCCCAGTCCGCGCCCGACACGACCACCGGCGCCTGGCCCGCGCCTTTGCAGCAGGCGCTGCGGCAAAGTGGCGTGCCGGCCGAGGCCGTGTCGCTGCTGGTGTGGCCGGTGGACGCACCCCAGCCGCGCTGGCAGCACCAGGCCGATGCGCCCCGACAGGCGGCGTCGGTGATGAAGCTGTTCACCACGGGCGTGGCGCTGCGCCAGCTGGGCCCGGGCCACGTGTGGCGCACCGAGGTCGGCCTGGGTGGCCCGCTGCAAACCAACGGCGTGCTCGATGGGCCGCTGTACCTGCGCGGTGGCGGCGACCCCTCGCTGCTGATCGAACACGTGCAGCGCATGATGGCTCGCTGGCGCGGCGCGGGCCTGCGCGACATCCGCGGCGGCATCGTCATCGACCGCGGCCTGTTCGAGCTGCCCGCCCACGACCCGAACGCCTTCGACGGCCAGTCGCTGCGGCCGTACAACGCCGGGCCCGACGCCCTGCTGCTCAACCACCAGTCGGTCACGCTGCGGCTGATGCCCGACGCGGCCCGGCCAGGCCTGGCGCTGGCCTCGATCGAGCCGCCCTTGCACGGCGTGCAGATCGAGCATCGGCTGACCCTGGTGCCGGGGACGGCCTGCGGCGACTGGCGTGGCGCGCTCAAGCTCGACATCGCTGCCCAGGCAGGCTGGCCGCATGACGGCCGCGCCCGCTGGACCGTTCGCCTGACCGGACCCTACCCGGCCGCTTGCGGCGAAAAGGAGTGGCCCCTGCTGTGGAACGGCGATGGCCCCGGCGACCACGCCGCTCGCCTGCTGGAGGCGGCCTGGCTGGGCAGTGGCGGCCAGGTCGGCGTGCCGGTGCGAGAAGGCAACTGGCCGGCGGGCCTGCCCGCCTGGCAGACCTGGGTCTCCCCCCCGCTGGCGACCGTGGTGCGCGATATCAACAAGTTCAGCAACAACGTGATGGCGCGCCAGCTGTTCCTGAGCCTGGCGGCCGCCTCGAATGGGCCATCGAACGGGCTGAATGGCGGGAATGGCACGAATGGCCCCAACGCCCATGCTGGCGATGGCCGCAATGCCCCCGCCACCCTGGCGCAAGCCCGTGCCATCGTCGCCCGCCAGGTGATCGAGGCCACGGGTGGGGCCACGTCGGCCTGCCGCGACGAGGCGCTGGTGCTCGACAACGGCTCGGGCCTGTCGCGCCAGGAGCACGCCTCGGCAAGGTGCATGGCGCAATGGCTGCAGGCGATGTGGCGCAGCCCGGTGATGCCGGAGTTCATCGCCTCGCTGCCGCTCAATGGGGTGGACGGCACCACGCGCCGCTGGCAGGCCGCCGCCGGCCTGGCCCACATCAAGACCGGCTCGCTCGACGGCGTGGCCTCGGTGTCGGGTTACGTGCTGGGAGAATCGGGGCAACGCATCGTCGTCGTGGGCCTGATCAACCACCCCCGCGCCGACACCGCCCGCCCGCTGCTGCAGGCCCTGGTCGACTGGGCCCGGCAGGACCGCTGACACTGTCCCACCCGCATGCCCACCGTGAACCACCTGCCAGACTGGCTGCCCCTGACGCCCGCCGCCATCGAATGGATCGGCGCCATCGCCGCCGCACTGACCACGGCGTCCTTCCTGCCCCAGGTCTGGCTGACCTTTCGCACCCGCGATGTCAGCGGCATCTCGCTGGGCATGTACAGCTGCTTCACCCTCGGGGTGGCGCTGTGGCTGGTCTATGGCCTGTCGATCGGCTCGACGCCGGTGACGGTGGCCAACGTGATCACGCTGAGCTTCGCTTCGGTGATCCTGGTCATGAAGATCAGGTACGGGCGCCGCTGAAGCTCAGGCGGTCAGAACTGCTCGCGGCCCCGGTTGAACACCGTCACGCCGATCAGGTTGTGCAACAGGGGGGCGGGGCGCTTGGCGTCCGCCCAGATGGCTGTGCTGGTGGCTGTGCCGGAGGTGTAGTACTGGCTGGTGCAATACAGCAGCTTTTCGTCGTCGTTGGCGGGCGTGGTGCCATCGGGACGCAGCACGGCAGCGGCGTCACACAACGGCGTGACGTACTGGTACGAGGTGCTGCGGGTGCCGGGCTTGGTCAGCGACTCGGGATTGATGCCCGCGAGTTCACGCCCCGAGACGTTGCCCAGGCCCGTGATGTAGAGGCGGTCGTTGTAGGCGCGCACCAGGTTGGTCAGCAGCGTGCTGTCGCCGGCAGCCGTGGCCAGCGGTGTCTGCCCCAGGTCGGGCGTGAGCGCGAGCATCACCTTGGCGCCCGTGCCGATCACGCCCTTGATGGCCGCCGCCATGTCGGCCGCGCGCGACTGCAGCACGGCGGTGGCGCCGGCCTCGCTCTGCGAGCTGGCCTTGATGAGCTGGTACTGCTCGAGGATGTCGTTCTGGCCGACCATGATGGTCACGATGGTCTTGCTGCCCAGCGAGCCCCGGTTGGCGTTGATCTGGTTGATCACGTCGGCGGTCTTGGCGCCGAGCGCCGCATAGCTGACCGCGCCCCCGCGCTTGTCTTGCGCGCATTGGCTGGTGTAACCCTTGCCATAGGCTTGAGCGACGATCTGCACCCAGGTACTCGCCACGTCGCAGGCGTAGTCGACCGTGGTGGTGCGCTGTGACGCCGTCGCCCCGACCGTGCCGGCTTCGTACTTTGTCACCAGGTTGAAGTTGTCAATCAGCACATGGTAGGTCGGGCTGCCCGACGCAACGAAGGAAGCTCCCTGGCCATTGTCAGCCTCGCAAGTCTGAACCCGCGTGGCGGCAGGGTCAGAGCTGCAGACAAAGTTTGCATCGACCCGAACGGCCTTGGCCGTGTAGCTCAGGCCCTTGAAACCGACACTTGCTCCAGGAATGGGAAGTGTGTTGTCCAACAGGTTGATATCGGACGAGGGGACGGCGGCGATCGCGCTGTTCTCGTCCCCGAAGGACACGATGTTGCTCGGCGTGAAGTAGCTTTTGCGGTCGCCACCGCCGCAGGAGGCCAGCACGATGCTGGCGCAGGCCAGGGCCACGGCCCCCATGCGGCGCGCCAGACGCGGGCTCGGATTCAGTGACAGGCGGCGGGTGGCAACACGGGACATGGACGCTCTCCAGGGATTCTCGGAATTCGGTGACTCAACACGGCAGTCTGCCACGGTCGTGTGAAGGCTTGTGAAGGCAAGGGTCAGGCGGCGGCCGCTCGGGTGAGGCGGTCGCGCACCCCGTCCCAGGCGGCGTCTGCCGGCGGGACCTCGACCCAGATCTGCTCGACCCCGGCCGAGTCGATCTCGCGCAGGTCGGCGAACAGGTCGTGCGCGGCGGTGGCGGCATCGCCCGGCATCGAACGGTGCAGCACGCCCTTGTGCGGCGCGCGGCGCGCCCACAGGCTGCGCGAGTACACGGCCACGCGCGGCGGCGTGTGCGCGGCAGGGTGGCGCTCGCGCAGCAGGGCGGCGGTGATCTCGGGCTCGATGACGTCGAGGCTGCGGTCGATCTGGTCGTCGCTCATGAGCACGACCTTGGCGCGCGGCGCGTAGTGCGACAGCAGCGTGCCCGATGCCCGCGGGGCTTCGGGGTCGGGGGCTTCGGGCTTGGACCACAGCAGCGGCTCGCCAGCGGCGGCTTCGAGTTCGGCCAGCGTCAGGCGGCCAGGGCGCAGCAGCACGGGCTGGTCGCGCGAGCAGTCGACGATGGTGGACTCGATGCCGACCTCGCAGGCGCCGCCATCGAGCACCCAGACTTCGTCCAGGCCCTCGCCTTGATCGCGGAACTCGTCGACCACGTGGCTGGCGCGCGTGGGGCTGATGCGCCCGAAGCGGTTGGCGCTCGGCGCGGCGATGCCCAGGATGTCTTTCTGTGCGCAGGCTTCGAGCAGCTGGCGGGCCACCGGGTGATCGGGGCAGCGCAGGCCGATGGTGTCCTGCCCACCGGCGGCGGCGCGAGCCATGTCGGGGTGGCGCGGCACGATGACCGTCAGCGGCCCGGGCCAGAAGGCCTCGACCAGGCGCTGGGCGACCGGCGGGAAGGTGGTGACGAAGTACAGCGCCGCCGCCTGGTTGGGCACGTGCACGATCAGCGGGTGATCGGCCGGCCGGCCCTTGGCCGCGAAGATGCGGGCCACGGCCTCGTCTCGGTCGGCGCGGGCCCCCAGGCCGTAAACGGTTTCGGTGGGCAAGGCCACGAGGCCGCCTTCGGCCAGGCGTTGCGCGGCCAGCTCGATGGCATCGGCTTGGTGGGCGGGGTCGAGCAGGCGCATGGTGAAGTGGGTCGGATCAGCGGGTCAGAAGGGCTCGATGCCGAGGATTTCGGCGGCCTTGAGCGCCGTGGCGCGGGCGGCCTCGGGCGTGGTGCCGGTGATGGTGAGGTGCCCCATCTTGCGGCCCACGCGCGCATCGGTCTTGCCGTAGAGGTGCAGGTGGGTGCCAGACAGCGCCAGCACCGCGGCCCAGTCGGGCTCTTGCTGCACCTTCACGCGCTCGCCGTGGCGCACCGGGAACCACAGGTCACCCAGCAGGTTGAGCATGAAGCAGGGGCTGTGCAGCACCGGCTCGACCAGGGGCAGGCCGGTCATGGCCCGCACCTGCAGCTCGAACTGCGACACATCGCAGGCGTCGATGGTGTGGTGACCGCTGTTGTGCGGACGCGGGGCCATCTCGTTGGCGACGATGCGGCCATCGGCCAGCACGAAGAACTCGATGCACAGCACGCCGACGTAGTTCAGCGAAGCGGCGATCTGGTGGGCGGACTCATAAGCCTGCTGCGACACGGCTTCGGTCACGTTGGGCGCCGGCACCTGGGTGACGGCCAGGATGCCGTCCCTGTGCAGGTTCTGCTGCAGCGGGAAGTGCACGATCTGGCCGTCGCGGCCACGCGCCACGATGACGCTGACCTCGTAGGCCAGGGGCAGCATCTTCTCGAGCACGCAGGGCACTTGTTGCAGCTGGCCCCAGGCGGCGTTGAGCTCTTCGCGGGTCTTGACGCGGACCTGGCCCTTGCCGTCATAGCCCATGCTGGACGTCTTGAGGATGCCAGGCAGCAGGTCGTCGGACACCGCGGCGAGCTGCGCGGGTGTCTCGATGATGGCGTGCGGGGCACAGGCCACGCCGCAGCCGACGAAATGGGCCTTCTCGCGGGCGCGGTCCTGGCAGACGGCCACGGCCGCGCCAGACGGCGCTACGGGGCGCGTTTCGGCCAGCTTGCCCAGCGCGGCGGCGGGCACGTTCTCGAACTCAGTGGTGATGGCGGCGGACAGGTGCGCCAGGTCGGCCAGGCCGGACTCATCGAGGTATGGCGTGCGGATGTGCTCGTGCGAGACCAGGCCCGCCGGGCTGGCGGCGTCGGCGTCGAGCACGGCGGTGCGGTAGCCCATGCTCTGCGCGGCGTGCACGAACATGCGGCCGAGCTGGCCGCCGCCCATCACGCCCAGGGTGGCGCCGGGCAGGATCACGTCCTTGGCTGCGCTCATGCTTTGGGCTCCATCGTCAGGTCGGCCGTCATGTTGCGGGCGACCTCGGTCTGGCGGGCACGGAAAGCATCGAGCTTGGCGCGCAGGGCAGGGTTGCCGTGGGCCAGCATCGCCACGGCGAACAGCGCCGCGTTGCCCGCGCCGGCCGTGCCGATGGCAAATGTCGCCACCGGGATGCCCTTGGGCATCTGCACGATGGAATGCAGCGAGTCGACGCCCTGGAGGTGGCGCGAAGGCACCGGCACGCCCAGCACCGGCACCGTGGTCTTGGCCGCCAGCATGCCTGGCAGGTGGGCCGCGCCACCCGCGCCGGCGATGATGGCCACCAGGCCGCGCTCGGCGGCGGCTTCGGCGTAGCGGAACATGTCATCGGGCATGCGGTGGGCCGAAACGACCTGGGCCTCGAAGGCGATGCCGAACTCGGTGAGAATGTCGGCGGCGTGGCGCATCACGTCCCAGTCGCTGCTGGAGCCCATCACCACGCCCACCTGGATGGCGGCATGGCTGGAAGGGTTCTGGGTCTGGGGGGATGTGCTCACCGCGGGCTCCTGTCTCGTCAAAGGGCGGATTTTAGGCCAGGGCCCGGGCCTGGCGCCTCTTGTCCGGCCCGTCCCATTTCACCCCGTGATCTTCACACCGTGATCGCACCATGATCGACATCACCTACGAGAACTTCGAAGCCGACCTGATCGCCGCCTCCACGCGGCAGCCCGTCCTGCTGGACATCTGGGCGCCCTGGTGCGGCCCGTGCAAGCAGCTCGGCCCCGTCCTGGAAAGCCTCGAGGTCGAGTACGGCGGCCGCTTCACCCTGGCCAAGGTCAACGCCGACGAGTTCCCGGAGATCTCCGGCCAGCTCTCGCAGATGTTCGGCGTGCGCTCCATCCCGTTTTGCGTGATGTTCGTGGGCGGCCAGCCCGTCGACGGCTTCGTGGGCGCCCTGCCGGCCGAGCAGATCCGCGGCTTCCTGGACAAGCACGTGCCCTCTGAAGGCGCGCTGGAGGCCGAAGCCGAGGTGGCCCAGGCCGAGGGGCTGGCCGCCGAAGGCCAGACCGGTGGCGCCGTCGACATGCTGCTCGACGCGCTCGAGAAGGACCCGAACAACGACGAGGCCCGCTACGACCTGATCGCCCTGATGCTGGCCGAAGGCTCGGACAGCGCCCTGCAGCACGCCAGCCTGGTGGCCGAGCCGCTGCGCCCGCGCACCACCGGCCCCGTCATCGAAGCCCGCCCGGCCGCCTTCGTGCGGGTGCTCGACGCCGTCATCGCCGTGCGCGCGGAGGGCCGCCCGCTCAGCACGCTGCAGGAAGCCCTCGCCGCCAACAAGCGCGATTTCGCGGCCCGCTTCGAGCTCGCCAGCCTGCACCTGGCCATGGGCCGCAACACCGAGGCCATGGACGAGCTGCTGGAGATCATCATGCGCGACAAGGCCTGGGGCGAAGAGGCCCCGCGCAAGCTCTACATCGCCATCCTGGAGACGATGAGCAAGCCGGCGCCCAAGCCCGTCGCCGGGCGAGGCCCGGGTGGCCCGGGTGCCCCCGGCGCGGCCGACGGCAAGCCCAAGCTGGAAATCGCAGGCAAGGCCGAGGTGCCCCAGGGCGACCCGGTCATCGACGCCTACCGTCGCAAGCTGAGCATGGCGCTGTTCTGAGCCGACCATGAGCGCCGCCCTGCCCCCGCTGATCGACGCGCCCGGCCTGCTGACGCTGCTGGCCGCGGGCGACGAGGACGTGCTCATGCTCGACGCCCGCTTCAACCTGATGCAACCCGACGCGGGTGAAGCGGCCTGGCGCGCCGGGCACATCCCGGGCGCGGCGCATGCCCACCTGGAGCGGGACCTGTCGGGGCCGAAAACCGGCACCAACGGCCGCCACCCCCTGCCCTCGCCGCATGCCCTGGCCGAGACCCTCGGCCGCTGGGGCCTGACCCCCGCCACCCGCGTGGTGGCGTACGACGACGCAGGCGGCATGTTCGCCGCGCGAGCCTGGTGGCTGCTGCGCTGGGCGGGCCACGCTCGGGTGCAGGTGCTCGATGGCGGCTGGTCGGCGTGGCTGGCGGCAGGCGGCGCGGTGGACCTCCGCGCGCCCGAACGCCCCCCCACCCAGGCCAGCGTGGCGCCGCAACCCGGCTGGGTGCTGCGCGCAGACGAGGTGCTCGCCAGCCTGCAAGGCCGCGCGCCAGCGGTGCAACTGCTCGACGCCCGCGCACCCGACCGGTTCCGCGGCGAGAACGAAACCCTCGACCCGGTGGGCGGCCACATCCCTGGCGCGGCCAACCGCTTCTTCCAGCTCAACCTGCAGGACGGGCGCTTCAAGCCGGCCGACCAGCTGCTCGCCGAGTTCGAGGCCACCCTCCCTGGGCAGGACCTTGCCCAGCTCGTGCACCAGTGCGGCTCGGGCGTGACCGCCTGCCACAACCTGCTCGCCCTGGCCCACGCCGGCCTGCCGATGGGGCGCCTGTACGCCGGCTCCTGGAGCGAATGGTGCGCCGACCCGGCCCATCCCCGAGCGGTCGGCGCGAGCTGATGAACGGCAAGGCCCCCGGCGCAACCGGTCAAGGCCATCCTGCAACAAGACGTTACCCGAAGGAACAGCGTGTGCTTTGTCACGCTGTTCCAGCGCTCGCTGCACTACACGCCTGACCAGAATTTCCCGATGTGGACATCATGGATCCACACCAAGGGGTTTCTGGCATGTCCACACCGATTCACACACGCGCTCGCGCCACCGGCTTCACGCTCATTGAGGTGATGATCGTGGTGGCCATCGTCGCCATCCTGGCCTCGGTGGCGATGCCGGCGTACAACGACTACATCCGCCGCGGCGCGATGCAGGAAGCGTTCACCACCCTGGCCGACCAGCGCATCCGGCTGGAGCAGTTCTACCAGGACAACCGCCGCTACGGCCCCGCCGCCGCGACCACCTGCCGCGGCGCTGCAGACAACGTCCTGGATCTGGCCGGTGACAAGTACTTCGAGATCAGCTGCACCACCAGCAACAGCGGGCAGAACTACACCCTGACTGCCACCGGTCGCACGAGCACGATTGCCGCCGGCTACACCTACACGCTGACCGACAGCGGCGCCAAGGGCACCACCGAATTCGCCGGCGCGACGGTGACGTCCAGTTGCTGGGCGCTCAAGAACGCCTCCGATTGCCAGTGAACCCACGATGACGGCAAGGTCCACCATGAAGAAACAAACCGGGTTTTCCATCATCGAGATCGCCGTCGTGCTGGTCGTGGTCGGCATGATGCTGATGAGCGCCATGCCAATGATGAGCGACTGGATGCGCAACGCCAAACTGCGCAACCAGGCCGAAGCCCTGCAGTCGGGCTTGCAGCAAGCGCGCAATGAAGCGGTGCGGCGCAACCAGGCCATCACCTTCTACATGGTGTCCGGCGACAACGCCAATGCGCTGGATGACACCTGCGTCGTGTCCTCCAGCGGCACTTCCTGGGTCGTCAGCGTGCGCAACCCCGCCGGAGAGTGCGACGCCGCGCCCGCCGTGACCAGCACCGATGGCAGCAACCCGCTGATCGTGCGCACCCACGTGGGAGCCGATGGCGCCAGCGGCGTCAGCGTCAACGGTCTGGCGTCGGACGGCACCACCGCGGCCAGCAGCGTCACCTTCGACGCCTTTGGGCGCGCCAGCGGCAGCCTCGTGCGCATCAACGTCGCCTACGCCACCAGCCAGGATGCCGACCGCCCGCTGCGCGTGGACATCAGCCCCGCAGGCATGGTCCGCATGTGCGACACCCAGATCACCGACAGCACCGACCCGCGTCGCTGCCCGAGCAGTGCGTCGGACGCATCTGTCCCCGCAGCGGGCACAGGCACAGGCACCCCCATCAGCACCCCTCAAACGGAGAGCCAGGATGTGCAGACACCGCCGAGCAACTGAGCCACGTCGCACCCAGCGCGGCGCCCTGCTGCTGGAGGTGCTGGTGTCGATCCTGATCTTCAGCGTCGGCGTGCTGGCTCTGGTGGGCCTGCAGGCCCGCATGACCGAAGCCCAGTCCGAATCCAAGTACCGTGCCGACGCCAGCTACCTGGCCAACGAGGCCGTGGGCCTGATGTGGAGCGACATGGCCAACCGGTCCAACTACAACGGCCTGACCTGCGCCAGCCACGCGCGCTGCAACGACTGGCTGGAAAAGGTGGGCTCCACGCTGCCCAACGGCAGCGGCTCCATCGTCATCGATGCGGCCACCCAGATGGTGACCGTGACCGTGAACTGGGAGCACGGCGGCGCAGGCTCGCGAAGCTTCTCCACCCGCACACGCTTGAGCGACGCAGGCTGAGCCATGACATCACACCACCCATCGCTGCGCTCGACACAAGGACAGCACGGCTTCACCCTGGTGGAGCTGATGGTCGCCATGGTCCTGGGCCTGATCACCACGCTCATCATCGCTCAGGTGATCACCGTCTCTGAGGGCAACCGCCGCACCACCATTCAGGGCAGCGATGCCCAGGTCAACGGCTCGGTCGGCCTGTACAGCCTCTCGCGTGACCTGCAGATGGCGGGTTATGGCCTCATCAGCCACACCGCCGCCCTCGGTTGCCCGATCCGGGCCAAGCACGGCAGCGCCAGCATGCTGAACCTGACGCTGGCACCTGTCACCATCACCACTGACGCCAGCGGCAATCCCACCCTGCGTTTGCTCAGCGCGGGGCGCGCCAGCTTCTCGGTGCCCATGCTCATCAAGGCGGACCATGGCAGCAGCGCGACGGCATTCAGCGTGACGTCCACCGTGGGCATCGGCGAGGGCGACGTCATCATGGCCGTGCCGGCTGCCTGGAGCAACTCGGCCTGGTGCTCGGTCTATCAGGTCAAGTCCACGGCCGGCACCAATCCCCTGAGCAGCACCTCGGTGCCGCACGCAGCGGGCACCGCCAGCTGGAACCAGGACGTCAGCGCTGGCGTCACGCCCAGCAGCGGCTACGTCGGCGACAGCGCCTACCTGGTCAACCTGGGGCGCATCGTGCTGCGCGAATACCGAGTCAGCGACAACAACCTGGTCATGCGGGAGCTGCAAACCGACGGCACTTGGGGCACCGAGCAAACCTTGGCCAGCGGCATCGTGACCCTGCGTGTTCTGTACGGCCGCGACACCAGCGCCACACGCGACGGCATTGTCGACGTGTACGACAGCAACACACCCACCACGGCCGATGGCTGGTCGCGCGTGCTGACGGTGCGCATCGCACTGGTGGCCCGCAGCGAACAGCGCGAACGCAACAACGCCGATGGCGAGGGCGTCGTGACCGCCACCGACCCGGTCTGGGACGTCGGCACGGCCACCACGGTCAGCGGCAGCGAAGACTGCCCCGACAGCGACAGCCGCCAGTGCCTGACGCTGACCATTCCGCGCAGCAGCGACACCGACACCGAGTGGCAGCACTACCGCTACAAGGTCTATGACACGGTGGTGCCGCTTCGCAACGTGCTGTGGAGCGCCACATGAACCGGCCCATCCTGCAACGCCAACCAAGTGCCCGTCAGCGTGGCCTGTCGCTCATCTTTGCCTTGCTGGCCCTGATGGTGCTGTCGCTGGGTGCCGTCGCCCTGGTCCGCTCGGTCGACAGCGGCACCCTGGTGCTGGGCAACCTCGGCTTCAAGCAGGAGGCCACCACATCGGCCGACCGTGGCACGCAAGCCGCCATCGACTGGTTGAGCGCCAACTCCGCGAGCCTGGACGCCAACAACACCGCGGGCGGCTACTACGCCACGGCCTACGACAACCTGGATGCAACCGGGCAGCTCAGCAGCCACGCGGGGCGCGTGCTGATCGACTGGAATGGCGACACCTGCGCCTACGCCAGCGGCACGGCGGGATCGGCGTGCTCACTGGCGGCGCGCACGGTGGTCACCGCTGGCGACAACGAACCGGTGACGCTTCGCTACACCATCTTCCGCCTTTGCACTCAAGCGGCAGCACCTTCGGCCACTGGCAACAGCTGCGCCAAACCAGCCAGCGCCAACATGGGGCCCGCAGCCGACAAAGGCAGCCTGGACTACACCAAGCCGGCACCGTTGACCACCACGGGCTCAGGCAACCTTTATCGAATCCTGGTACAGGCCGTGGGCGCACGCAACACCGCCTCGATCACCGAGACCATCGTCCAGTTCTGAACGCGTCTGCCTGACGCGCACCGGAGGCAACATGAAGCCCAGTCGCAACCCCTCACTGCCTCGTCGCCTCCAGGTGGCCTGCATGCTCGCCCTCGCTCTGGGCGGCAACGGCCTCCTGCTGCCCAGCCACGCCACCAGCATCAGCGAGGTGCCGCTGATCAACAGCCAGGTCTCGGTCAAGCCCAACCTGATGTTCATCCTGGACAACTCCGGCTCGATGAACTGGGACTACATCCCAGACGACATCAGCGACACCGACCGCTACGCCTACTGGTCCAACCACTGCAATGGCGCCGCGTTCAACCCCGACGCCAGTGCGGCCGCTTACGCTCGTCCGACCACCCCGGACGGACGCGACTACCCTCAGATGGACCCCGCCTACGCCTGGAGCGATGGGTTCCAGCCCACGCTGTCGAGCACGACGTACGACCTGAGCGTTTCGCTGAACACGAACACCCCCGACCCGTCCACCAGCACGGTGGTGAACCTGACCCTCACCATCTACGCACAAAACAAGCCCTGGCTGGTCGGCGATCGCATTGGAGCTTACGAGCGCATCGATTCGTCCACGGTGGACAAAACTCACTGGCTGATCGGCTCGGTGACGGCCCTCTCATCGAGCGGCTACAACCACACCTACACCATCCAGTTCACCTTCTCCAGTGTGCGCAAGGGCACCGTCAGCTCATGGGTGATAGGCAAGCTGTCGACCACCGACCTGACCGCCACCACCAACGGCGTGTCGAACCGCTACTTCTACCGCTACAGCGGCAGCGAAACCGCCATGGACTGGAAGTACACCAGCAACGGCGGCTTTGACACCAGCAGCAACTTCGTCAACGAGTGCCGCAGCAGCATCGGCAACGCCCCAGGCAGTGGCGTGTTCACCCGGGTGAATTTCTCCAGCCTGAGCACCAGCGATCGCCAACGCTACGCCAACTGGTACAGCTACTACCGCAAGCGCATCCTGATGATGCGTTCGGCCGCAGGCCGCGCGATGTTCACGCTGGACAACCGCTATCGGGTGGGTTTCAGCTCGCTCAACAAGGACGGCTCCTTCAACGGCAGCGTCAGCCCCAGCCTGGGTCATTTCGCCGACATCGCCGACTTCGACACCAGCCACAAGATGGAGTTCTTCAGCAACCTCTACGGTTCCACTCCGGATGGCTCCACCCCGCTGCGCCGCTCGCTGGCCAAGGCCGGCCGCTACTACGGCAACAAATTCACAGGCCAGAGTGACCCGGTTCAACATGCCTGCCAGCGCAACTACTCGCTGCTGACCACCGACGGCTACTGGAACGAATCGACCAACCCGACCCAGCTGGACGGCAGCACCGCCATCGGCAACCAGGACGGCATCCTCGCCACCAGCCCACGCCCGGAGTACGACAACAGTCAAGACTACACGGCTGTCGAGCAGCGCACGAACTACCGCAAATCCAGCACGTCCGGGTGCAGTGGCAGCCGGGCCAGGTACCGCTCCTTCACGGAGCAGCGCAGCCTCACGAGCGTCCCTGCAGGCATCACCTACTCCGAGTGGGTCGAGGTGCCAGGCACCTTGAGCAGCGAAGGCTCCTGCCGCTCCAGCGCCCCCGGCGCCAGCGGCATCACCACGATCAGTCAGGTGGGCGGACCGGTGTCCAACAGCCTGGCCGACGTGGCCGCCTACTACTACAAGACAGACCTGCGCCCCGATCTGCTGGACAGCGTTCCCTACTCCACGGATGACCCGAACCGCAAGCAGCACATGACCACCTACACGCTGGGCCTGGGTCAGAACGGGACGCTGCCCTATGACGCCAACTACCTCGGAGGCAGCTCTGCCGCTTACAACGGCCTCGTGGCCGGCACGGTGAACTGGCCAGCACCTGCCGCAGACGCCCCGACCACCATCGATGACCTGTGGCATGCCGCCGTGAACGGGCATGGTCGCTATTTCAGCGCCAGCAACGCCACCACCCTGACCAGCTCGCTGGTGGACGCGCTGAACTCCATCAACAGCCGCGAGGGTGCAGGCGCCGCCGCCGCCGCCACCTCCCAGCGTCAGGTGACCGGCACCGACCAGACCTTCAAGGCCTCTTATCTGACTCAGGCCTGGACCGGTGAGATCGAGGCGGTCCGGGTCGTCTACAACACGGCCACGAGCAGCACCGGGCTCAGCGACACCGCTGACTGGCTGGCCAGCACGCACCTCAACAGCCGCAGCTACAGCGGACGCGACATCCGCTACATGCGCCGCACCACCAGTGGTGGACAGACCACCGCCTCGCTGGGCAACTTCAACTACACCGACCTGGGCACGGACGCCGATGGCACGGCCCTGCAGGCCCTGTTCAACAATTACTGCAGCAAGACCCCGACCCCCAGCCAGTGCTCTGCGCTGACCGCAGAACAGAAAACCAGCGCCTCTGGCGAGAACCTGGTCAACTTCCTTCGCGGCGACCGCAGCAACGAGTCGGTGCTGTACCGCACGCGCCGCAGCGTGCTGGGCGACATGGTCGATGCTTCGCCGGTCCACGTGGGCAAACCAGCCTTTGAATACAAGGGTGGTGGCTACCCCGCCTTCGCCGCGGAACATGTGAACCGCTGCCCGACGCTTTACGTCGCAGCCAACGACGGCATGCTGCACGCCTTCTCGGCCAAGTCGACCCGCACCCAACACGCCAGTTGCCCAACCGGCGGGGTCGAAATCTGGGCCTACGTGCCTCGCGCCGCCATGCCCCGCATGTACATGCTGGCAGACAAGGATTACGCCAACCAGCACCGCTTCTTCTTGAACGCCACCCCGGTGGTGGGTGATGTCTCGACCACGGCCAGCGGAACGACCACTTGGCGCACGGTGCTGGTGGGTGGCATGGGCGCGGGCGGGCGCAGCTACTACGCCCTCGACATCACGGACCCGGCCTCGCCCGTGCCTCTGTGGGAGTTCAGCGATGCCGACCTTGGCCTGAGCTATGGCAACCCCGTCATCACCCAAGTGCCCGACCCGTCCGGCAACCTGTTCTGGGCCGTGGTCTTCACGTCGGGCATCAACAACAACGGCAATGGTCACCTGTACGTGCTCGATGCCATGACAGGCGCCGTGGTCTACAAGGTGCCCACCCTGGTCGCCGGTGACCCGGTTGGCACATCGGCCAACCCCAATGGCCTCAACAAGCTCAATGCCTGGGTCAACTCGCCCTCGGACAACGTGGCCTCGCGCTTCTATGCCGGCGACATGTTCGGCAACCTCTGGCGCTTCGACGCCAACAACCTGACCCCGCCGCCTGCAGGCTCGGTCAAGACCGCAGATGCCAGGTCCGTTCGCATCGCCCAGTTCAAGATCGGCACGATACCGCAGCCCATCACCACCGTGCCCCTGTTGGCCGAAGTGAGCTACAGCGGCAACCGCTACCCGGTGGTGCTGGTGGGCACCGGCCGCTACCTGGGTGACCCGGACGTGCTGGACACCACCACCCGCAACAGCGTTTATGCCGTGCGTGACCCTCTGGACAGCAGCGGTTGGACCGATGTCCGCACCCAAATGGTCGCCAAGACGCTGGACGCCACCACCAAGATGACGGACAACAGCACCGTGAACTGGGGCGACACGCAGGTGGCCGGCTGGTACGTTGACCTCCCGGACGCTGGCGAGCGTGTGGCCGTCAACATGGAACTCGCCTACACCACCCTGACCGTGCCCACCGTGGTGCCCGCCAACGACGTTTGCACCGGCTCGGGTTACTCGTGGAAATACAAGTTCAACATCGCCAACGGCATCAGCCTGACCGCGGCCGTCAAGACGACCGTCGCGATCATGGGGGTGACCACCGTGCAGTTCATCTCCGAAGATGGCCTCAGGACCACCGGCGGTGAGATCGTCACCATGGCCGATGGCGAGGTCAGGGTCCAGGAAAGCGCCCTGCCCTCGGGCACCACCTCCTTGCGCCGCACCTCCTGGCGCGAGCTGACCCCATGACCTCGGCCACCACTCGGACACGCCGCCCCACGTTCCCGATGTGGGCCGTGTGGGCCGCCGTGGCCGCGCATGGCGGCATCTGGCTGGGCATGCAGGCCGATCGCAGCGAGCGCCTGGGGGTCGGCTCGGCCACGCCTGTTCACCACACCGTGCAGGCACGGCTGGCAACAAAAGCCCCCGCCAAGCCGACCATCGCCATGACGAGCGATGTCGGACCCACCCATGTCGACCTGGCCGAGACACCGCCACCGGTCGAGCCCGATGCCATCGATGCCCCCGACACACGGATCGAACAGGCCGGCAGCGACACTGGCCTGGACGCCTACCTGAGCCGCGAAGCGGTCGATCAAGGCCCACAGCCCGTCAGCCTGATCCAGATCCCCTTCCCGGAAGGCGTGCAGACCGCGGCGGACAACGGCCCCTCGGGCCAGGTTCACACCGGCCGCCTGACGCTGTACATCGACGAAAATGGTGCGGTGCGGCGGGTGCAGGTCAACAGCACCGAACTGCCTGCCCCCTTTCAGGAGGCCGCCCGCAATGCCTTCCTGCAGGCCCGCTTCGTGCCGGGTCAGCGCCAGGGCCAGGCCGTGAAGGTCCGAATCGACATCGAGGTCAGCTTCGACGACCGCGACACCTCGCCCCGGCCCTTGCCGAATCGGTCGGCCTGAAGCGCCTTCTTGCCGCGACGGCGCCCTCGTCGCCCTGCCCAGCCGCACGCGCCATCCGCGCCACACTTCGGCCTGGCAACGCTCGAGCTGGCTTGCACCCAGGCGCAACCATCCCTCATGATGTGCAAACCGCACACGGCACGGGCGTGGTCCGTAGCCAGGGGTTCACAGCCAGAAAGCGAGAGCCAGCGCATGAAAGTCGCCGCCATCCAGATGGTCTCCACACCTCGCGTGGACGAGAACTTCGCGGTCGCCCGCAGCCTGATCGCGCAGGCAGCCGCCGCCGGGGCCGAGTTGGTCGCCCTGCCCGAGTACTTCTGCCTGATGGGCGAGCACGACGCCGACAAGCTCGAGGTCGCCGAGCCGCTGGCCGACGCGCAAACCCCTGGCACGCCGAGCACGCCCATGCAGCACGTGCTGGCCGAAACCGCGCGCGAGTTCGGCGTCTGGCTGATCGCCGGCACCGTGCCCATCCGCTCGGACGACGTGGAGGGCAAGGTCTTCAACTCCCTGCTGGTGTTCGACCCCAACGGCGTGCGGGTGGCCCGCTACGACAAGATCCACCTCTTTTGCTTCGACGACGGCCAGCGCCGCTACGACGAAGGCGCCACGCTGCAGCCCGGCACCGAGGCCGTGGCGTTCGACCTGCGCTCGCGCGACGGCGAGGTCTGGCGCATCGGCCTGGGCGTGTGCTACGACCTGCGCTTCCCAGAGCTGTTCCGCCGCCTGGGCGAAGACAGGCCGCTCGACCTCATCGTGCTGCCCGCCGCCTTCACCGACACCACGGGCCGCGCCCACTGGGAGCTGCTGCTGCGCGCCCGCGCGGTCGAGAACCTGTGCCACGTCATCGCCCCGGCCCAGGGCGGCCTGCATGAAAACGGCCGCCGCACCTTCGGCCACGCCATGGCCGTGAGCCCCTGGGGCGACGTCATCGCGGTGCTCTCCGAAGGCGCGGGCGTGGTGCTCGCCGACCTCAGCCTCGAGCGCCAGAAGCAGGTGCGCCTGCAGCTGCCCGCGCTGTCGCACCGGGTGCTCTGAGTCGCCTCAGAACACCCGCGTGAGCGTGGCCGAGACCGTGGCGCTGCGCCCGGGCGTCGGCTCGAAGTAGCGTCGGCTTGCCTCGTTGACGATGACCGAGCCCACCGTGCGTTCGTCGGTCAGGTTGTCCACCCACAGCATCGTGTCCAGGCGCCAGTCGGACCAGGCCTGGCGCCAGCCGGCCCGCCATGACCAGGTCGTGGCCGCCGGCGCGAAAGCGTCGTTGGCGTCGTTGACCCAGATGCGCCCACGGTGCTGCCCCGACAGCGCGCTGTGCCAACCCGTGGCCGCCGGCCGCCACACCAGCTCGGCCCAGGCGGTGCGGCGGGGCACGCCCGGCAGGGCCCGGCCCGCGAAGGTGTCGAGGTGCTCGGCCCGGGTCCAGGCCGCAGCCACCCGCGTGCTCCAGCCGGGCGCGATGCGGGCCTGCGCCGACAGCTCCAGCCCCACCCGCTGCGTGGCCCCGACGTTGCGGAACACGCTGCGCCCGCCGGCGTTTTCCGCCACGCCGATCTCGTCCTGCGTGCGCACCTGGAACAGCGCCACCTGCGCGGCGCGGCCCGCATCGCCCTGCCACTTGCCGCCCAGCTCGACCTGCGTGCCCTCGGAGGCCCGCAGGCCGCGGTTCCAGCCTGGCTGCGCGCCCGACACCGAGGCGTAAGCCACCTCGTTGAGCGTCGGCGTCTCGAAGCTGCGCGCCGCGCTGACATAGGCCATCGCCGCTGCGCCCAGGCGGTGGCTCAGGCTGAGCACGGGCGTGGTCGCGCGAAACGACATCGCGCCGCTGTCGTCGCCATTGCCCGGCGCGATGTAGCGGTCCTTGGAGTCGAAGCGCACGTGGCTGTGCCGCAGACCGGCGCCCAACGACCAGTCGGGCGCGAAGTCCCACGTGGCCTGCAGGTAAGGGTCGGCGTTGCGCGCGGCGTTGTCTTCGTCGCGGCGCAAGGCGCCGAGCACGCCCAGCCGGGTGACTCCCTCGCTGTCAGCAAAGTTCTGAAAGCCGCGCCGGTGCTCGCGCATCTCGTCGAAGGCCCAGCCGGCGGTCAGCGCCAGCGGTCGCTCGATGAGGTCCCCCTGCCAGCTCCAGCGGGCATCGAGGCCCGCGAAGCGGCGGTCCAGGTCGATGACGCCGCCCGGGTGGCCGGGCAGGGCCTGTGCGGCGCTGGCCGGCGGCGCCGGGATGGCCTGGAACTGCGTGACCTGCCGCTGCCCACCATGCGCCATCAGGCGCCACTCGGACGCCCCGCTGCGCCAGGTGTGCACCAGGCCAGCCTGCCGTTGCGCGATGCCCTTGCGCGTGTCATACAGCTGCGCGTTCAAGCCTGCCTGGCGCGGGCTGGCCGCCAGTTGTTCGGCCGTCAGGCCCAGCGGGTCCTGGGCTTCGGGCAGGCGCACCTCGCTGACCACGGCCAGCAGCTCGCGGTCGGCACCCAGTCGCCACTTCAGCCGCGCCCGCCACTGCTGGCGTTGCGAAGCGCTGTGTTCGCGCCAGCCCTCGCTGCCCTGCCAGGCGGAGCGCGCCGATACGTTGACGTCACCCACCTGCGCGCCCACCTCGGTGGCGAGCCGCCACAGGCCATCGGGGCCGGCCACGCCACCCAGGCGCAGCTCGGGTCGATCGGGCGCATCCGGGCTGAAAACCTGCACCACCCCGCCCGCCGCGTTGCCGAACAGCACCGAGGCCGGCCCGCGCAGCACCTCGATGCGTTGCGCCGCCCCCAGGTCGAAACCGCTGGTCTGGCCCTGCCCGTCGGGCATGGTCTGGGGGATGCCGTCTTCGTACAGGCGCACCCCGCGCACGCCGAAGGTCGAACGCGCGCCGAAGCCACGGATGGACAGCTGCAGGTCCTGCGCCGGGTTGCGTCGGTCGAGCGCCACCACGCCCGGCACGCTCACCAGGGCTTCGGAGAGCTGCAGGCCCGGCCCCATCTCACGCAGGCGCGCGGCGGTGACCACATCGAACGACGCCGGCACGCCGGAGGCCGCCTCGGGCGTGCGCGCGGCGCGGACCACCTGCGCGGGCAGGTCGGGCTCTGGGGGGGGCAGGTCGAAGGGGAACATGACAGCGGCCATGCTGTCACAAAGCGGCGCCGGACACGAGCAGCACTGTGCGGCGGCAACGCTGGGGTGCGCTGGCGGGCAGCGCTTCGTCCGCTCAACGCGGCGGCGTGTCGGGCACCGACCAGTCCGGCGGGATCAGCCCGGAGTTCCCGAAGTCGTCACCCAGGCCGGTGTCGGCGCCCAGCTCGGGCGACTGGCTTGCGAACAGGTTGAGGGCACTGCCCTGCATGTTCTCGCGGAAGTGCTTGCGCTCGAACAGCTTGACCTGCGCCTCCAGCGGCAGGTCGGTGATGCGCAGGACGTTGCGGCGCAACAAGGCGTCGATGAGGTCCTCGAGCACGCGCACGAGGTTGGCGTCCATCTCGGCGAACGAGCGACCGCCCTGCTGGCCCAGGAAGGCCTGCACATCCGGGTGGTTCGACGGCAGCAATTCGGCGCCGTCCACCGGTTCACGGTGCAGGCTGATGACGGACCCGTTGGGGTCGCGAACCACGTAGTGCATGAAGGGGCATCCTGAAGCGGCTTTCCTGAGTCGGTTATCGGCCAGCACGCCACGGACTTGAGTGGGTTTTTCACTCCCTGCAATCGACCAACAGCCACTCGCCCATCATCACCCCCTGAGACAGGCAGTCAAGCGCCACGGCCCGGGGGGGCACCCAACTGGCCGCGACCTGAGCCAGGGCGGGCGACGCCACCACGCGCACCGTGCCCGACTCGCCTGCCAGCGCCAGGTGCAGCACGACCACGCCCGGCTCACCCGCCTCGATGGCGGCCAGCGTGCCTTGCAGGCGCAGGCGCTGTCCGGCGGTCTGGCGGTGCACGGCGGCCGCGTCCTGCCGCACCCGGGCCTGCACCGACTCGGCGCTCAGCGTCGCCGAGGCCGCCTGTGGCGCCTGGCGGCCCCGTTGCGCCACGTCTTCGAGCACCTGGGCGGCAGGTGGAACGGTGGGCTCTTCGCCTTTCGCATCGGGTTCAGGCAAGACGCCGTTCGGCTCGGCCTGCCCGGGCACGGGTTGGGTCACGCCGGCCACCGGCGCTTCGGTGCCCGGAGCGCCCTGCCAGGCCGTGCCACGAAAGAACCAGGCCCCGCAGGCCAGCACCAGCAGCAGACCCAGCGGGGCCCAGACCCGCGAGCGGGCCAGGGAGGGCTCCTGCACCTGCACCGTCACCTGCACCATCGGGCGGGCCTCACAGCGTCAGCAGGTACTGCACCAGGTCGGCCACGCTGCCCGCGTTGGGCGCGCACCAGGGGTGCGGTGCGGCCGGCATGCCGATGGGCCCCGGGGTGCCCATCTCGTCGGGCCCGTACTGGGCGCGCATCTTCTGGTAGTCCCAGTAGTAGAAGTCGTTGTCGCCAGCCACGCTGCTGAAGTACTTGTGGCGCTCGACGAAGCGGTTGCGGGCTTCGTAGGTGGTGTCGAAGATGTCCTTCTTCTTGTCCTTGTAGACGCGGAACACATCGCCCTTGCGGTTCAGGTCAGGCGCAGGGGTCGGTTGGTCGGCGGTGCCGGGTGCGGGGCGCACCGGCGCGTGCAGCGTGTAGTACTGCTTGTACAGGGCCGAGCCTTCGGTGCAGCGCTCGGGGCTGACCAGGTCTTCGAGGTTGCGCACGTGGCCATCGGACAGCAGGCCGCGCGAGCTCACCCAGTACAGGTTGCGCAGGTAGGTGGCGCGGATGGACTGCTGTTTGCGCTGGAAGTCGGTGGGCGCAAAGAAGCGGCCGACCTTGTTGAGCGGCACCATCACCTCGCTCGAGTTCAGGCCCAGCTTGTCGCTGTGGCAGCTGGCGCAAGCCTGGTCGAACGTGTTCTTGCCGCGCGCCACGGCAGCCTTGACACCGTCGTAGACCTGCCAGCCGCGCTGCACGAAGTTGCCTTCGCTGAGCACGCTGGAGCCGGTCTGGGCTTCGAGTCGGCCAGTGGACTTGAGCCAGCGGTGCAGGCCCACGTTGCGCAGGTCGTCGTCGTCCTGGTCGAGCACCGACATGTAGGCGGTCAGCGCCTTGAGCGAGCCCGCGTCCATCGAGCCCATGGCGCCGTCCGGCTCCTCGGCGTGGATGTACGAGCCCTCGAAGCCGACGTACGACTCGGTGTGCGACAGCGCGCGGCGCACCGGCAGGTGGAAGGTCACGTTCGGGATCGCCGTCGGGTTGAACATGTAGTCGTTGTCGTACAGCCCGCCTTCGCCCGACGTGCGGGTGATGGTCGCTTCGCCCGTGCCAGCCGGCATGAGGTACATCAGCGGGGTCTTGTCGACCTTGGCGTCGCCAGGCGCCCACTTCGGGCCATGCTCGGTCTCGTTGACGTAGGCGAACTTCGACGTCGTCTTGCCGGTGCCGGTGCCCAGCACCGCCCACTTCATCGTCCAATTCGGGTTGGGCAGGCCGGGGAAGACCTTGGTGATGCTGCTGGCGCCCTTGCTGTAGCTGATCTGGTAGCCGTGGCAGGACGCGCAGTTGAAGCCCGCCCACGAGCCCTTGCCCAGGAAGGGGTGCTGCGACTCGGCGTAGCGGTAGCCCGCGTAGCCCGTGGTCTTGGTGTTGCCCTCTTTGAGCTGCTCACCGATGGCCAGGAAGCCCGGCGTCGGGTTGAACTGAGGATAGGGCTTGAAGTAGACGTCGTTGATCGACTCGGCGGGCACCTGGCCGGCCACGTTCTTGACGGCACCGAACAGCGTGGTGGGGTTGGCCTTCTGCCGCGTGTAGGGGTCGGTGGCCTGGCCCTTGAGGATGGCGTCCCACTCCAGGCCCTTGTACTTGTGGCTCAGGCCCAGGTTGTAGTCGTAGGACCAGAAGATCTCGCGGCCCCGCTTGACCATGTCGGCAAAGCTCGGGTTGTCCACGGCCACGTCGATGGGGTGGATGGCCTTGGACTCGGCGGACACCGTCGAGACCACGTCGCAGTTCGTGTCGGCCGGCGACTGGATGCGGTAGACCTGCGCGTCGATGACGTTGTGTGGCTGGCCGGGCTTGGTCAGCGAGCCGTTGAAGCCGGCGCGCTTTTGCACCTGCAGCTTGAGCGGGCCCTTGCTGGCGTGCGAAGGCACGGTGAACTGCACCTCGGTGTCGGACCAGTTCAGCACGTCCTTGGGCCAGCTGCTGCGCGAGACGCCCGTCTCGTAGTTGAGCGTCGAGAGGATGTCGAGCTTCTGCTCGTACATCTGCAGCGTGGTCTCCAGAACGCGGCTGTTGCCCACCATGATCTTGCTGAAGTCGATGTCGGTGCCGGCACCAAAGCCCGAGCCGGTCAGCGTGACGACATCTCCGGGCTTGAGCGTGGGCCTGGCGCTGCTACCAGCGGTCCAGACGACGGCGCCGTTGACCTTCATCTGTTGGACCACGGGCTGCGCGAAGTTCGCGGCCGAGGCCAGGCGCTGTTGCTCGCGGGCGCTGTTGAAGGCGCAGACCACTTCCTGGTTCGGGTAGGTGGGCGCGGCCTGCGCAAGCGAGGCGGCCAGCAAGGCGGCCGCCGCGGGAAGGGATCTCAAAGCCAGGTGATGCATGGTGGCTCCTCGTGTTGTGGGGTGTGATGCGCGATGATTCACAACCCGACCGAGGGCCTCTGTCAGCCAGCTGACAAACGCGGGAAAGCCCCGGGACGCCCAGCCGCCAGGCTGGCGCCATCGGTTCAAGGAGCCCGGTGGGGCGCTGGCAAACCCTGAGGCAGGCTCAGGCCTGGGGCTCGTCCGCGCCCCAGCGCTGCAGGATGCGCAGCTCGGCCGGCGTCAGGCGTGCGGCGGCCTCCAGCCCCGATCGGTCCAGCACCTCGATGCGCCCGTAAGCCAGGCGCAGCACGCCGCGCTGCTGCAGGTCCATGAGGATCTGGTTGGTGGTCTGGCGCGAAAGCGAGAGCATCGAGCCCAGCTCGCTCTGGCTGATGGGCAGCACGCAGCCGCCCTCGCTGGCGCCGCGCATCATGCCGGCCACCAGCCACAGCAGGCGCCTGACCAGGCGGGCCTCGGCCGGCAGCAAGGCCATGTCCTCGAGGTTGATGAAGCTCAGCCGCAATTTGAGCGCCATCAGCACCCCCAGCTCGCGCCAGCCATCGGGGTGCTGCAGCAAACGCTCATGCAAGGGCTGCTGGGGCACGTGCAGCACGCGCGTGGGGCCATCGGCGACGGCGTCGTGCGTGCGCGGCAGGCGGTCGAACACGGCGATCTCGCCAAACCAGGTCGTCGGCTCGACCAGGGCCAGCACGGCTTCCTTGCCGGCGTCCGTCACGCCCGAGATCCGGATGGCTCCCGTCAGCACGGCATACAGGCCATCGGCCGCATCACCGCGAAAGAACAGGTGCTCGCCCGGCTGCATCGCGCGCAGCGTGCCCATCTCGAGCAGGGCCCGCGAGAAGTCGGGGGAGACCTGCCCGAACCACGGGTCGCGCTTGAGCTGCGCCGCCAGCGTGTCGTTGAGCCAGTGCGGCATCTGAGGCTCAGAGCTCGCCGTAGGAATGCAGGCCCGAGAGGAACATGTTCACCCCCAGGAAGGCGAAGGACGTCACCAGCAGCCCCACCAGCGCCCACCAGGCCGAAAACGCCCCGCGCAGGCCCTTCATGAGCCGCATGTGCAGCCAGGCCGCGTAGTTCAGCCACACGATCAGGGCCCAGGTTTCCTTGGGGTCCCAGCTCCAGTAGCCACCCCAGGCCTCGGCGGCCCAGAAGGCGCCCAGGATGGTGGCGATGGTGAAGAAGGCAAAGCCCACGGCGATGGATTTGTACATGACGTCGTCGAGCACCTCGAACGACGGCATCTGCGCGGCGATCGGCTTGCGCGCGGCGATGATGCCCGCCACGATCAGCGCGGCGATGCCGAAGTAGATCGCCCAGTAGGCGCTCATGAAGCCTTCTTCGCCACCCGGCTTGCTGCGAAACACCACCGGCTCGAAGCACAGGATCACGCCGATCAGCCACAGCGGCGCCAGCTTCCACCAGCGCGTCTCGCCGGCCTGCATCTTGATCAGGTAGGCGAAGGCCACCATGGCCGCCAGCGCGAAGGTGCCGTAGCCGATGAAGTTGGCCGGCACGTGCAGCTTCATCCACCAGCTCTGCAGCGCGGGCACCAGGGGCTGGATCTCGGAGGCACCGCGCACCAGCGCGTACCAGAGCAAAAAGCCCACGGCCGCGCTGACCACCAGCATCACGAAGGCGCCCAGCGAGCCCAGGGCCTGGCCCATCTTCGCGAAGCGGTCTTCGTAGTAGAGCCAGTAGGCCGTGGTCAGCCACGCGAACAGCACGAAGACCTCGTAGAGGTTGCTCACCGGGATGTGACCGATGTCGGGCGCGATCTGGTGGCTCTCGAACCAGCGCACCAACGTGCCCGTGGTGGCCATGAAGACCCCGGCCCAGGCGATGCGCGAACCCAGCCGCGTGCCGGTGGCGCTCTGGGTGGCCAGCCCGATCCAGTAAAAAACCGTGCTCATGAAAAACAGCACGCTCATCCACAAGATGGCGCTCTGGCTGGAGAGGAAGTACTTGAGCAGGAAGACGTTCTCGCCTTGCGCCAGGTCGGCGCCGTGGTCGTCCATCGCGCGCAGGTAGAGCGTGGCCGCCAGCAAGGTGGCCGCGCCCGACGCCACCGTCAGGCCCTGCACCGGGCGCCAGAACCAGCCCAGCGCGATCAGCGAAGGCACCATGCCCACCAGGATGGCCTTTTCGTAGACGTCCATGAAGCCGCCCCAGGTGTGCCAGCCCCAGCCCGCCACAGCCACCACCAGCAGGGCGAACAGCCAGTCGGTCAGCGGGCGGCGTTGGGTGGGCAACGCGATGGGGGCGTTGGCGGCGGATGAAGTCGACGTGCTCATGTCAGGGGCGTCCTAGGTCGGTGATGCGCTGGCCAGGGATCGGCGGGGTCAGGCCGCGGTGGGCGCTGAGGGCGCTGAGGGCGAAGGTGGCGCGGCAGGGTCGGTGGCCGCACCCAGCAGGGTTTCGCGCAGGCGATTGAACTCGCGATCGGTGTCCAGCGTCTGTCGGGTAGACGACAGGGCCAGCTTGATGCGGGTGCCTCCTGCGCCATCATCCTGCAGCCAGATCCACAGGCGTCGCTCGCGGATGTAAAGCATGGCAAACACGCCGACGATCAGCAGCACGCAGCCCAGGTAGACCACGTTGCGACCGGGGGTGCGGGTGACCTGGAAGACGCTGGCCTGCTTGGGCACGAAGCCCTCCAGCGTCAGCAGCACCGGCGAAGGATAGAAGTAGGCGTCCGACAGGGCCAGCACCGCTTGCGTCATGAAGTCGCGCACGGGCTCGCCGGCATCGCCTTCGGCCGACCAGGGTTGCTGGCCGGCCCGCTCCAGGCTGACGTTGAGCAGCTCGAACAGCGCCCCATTGAGGATGCGCACCAGCGTGGCCGAGGCCTGTTCGCGTTGCGCCTCGGGCACCGCCGCCTCGATGAAGTCCGACAGGCCCTGCAGGCCACCGACGGGCTGCGCGCCCTCGCGGGCCACCACCGCGCCGGCGAACAGGCCCAGCGCCTTCTGCGCCGAATC
Source organism: Burkholderiales bacterium RIFCSPHIGHO2_01_FULL_63_240 (assembly GCA_001770725.1). Lineage (GTDB taxonomy): Bacteria > Pseudomonadota > Gammaproteobacteria > Burkholderiales > Burkholderiaceae_C > Aquabacterium. Next base: position 18,131 of record MERU01000006.1, on the reverse strand, counting down.
GGCCAGCTGGCCCTGCAGCTCGGTGCGGTCGGCCGGTGCGGCCATGCGCCCGAAACGCCGTGCGGCTTCGGTGCGCATCGCCTCGTCGTTGAGGGCCTGGCGCAGGCGCAGCCAGGTGTCCACCGAGGTGTTGGGATCGGCCGGCACGCGCAGGTAGCGGAAACCTTCGGCCGGCGTGTCGCGCACCCCGAAGAGAAAGACCATGCGGCCGTCGAGCTTCACGGGCGCCATGAAGTTCTGGTACTCGCGGGCCTGGCCCGCGCCGTCGCGCAGCTTGTAGGTGATGGAGGGGCCGATGTTGACCAGGTCCTTGTTGCCCGGCGATTTGGCGCCCGAGCCCAGGTGCTTGGTGAGCTCGCTCACGTTGACGCCGCGCGTGTCGGTGGCGGCATCGGTGGCCGCCTGCGCGCTTCGGGCCTCGGCCAGGTTCTCGACGTTGATGACGCGCAGGTTGCTCACCTCCAGCTGCATCGGCCCTTGCGCCGAATGCGCGAACCACTCGGGCGCCAGCGGCTGCGCGCCCTGCCCCACGGTCGACTCGACCGATGCCGCCGCGGCCTGCGCGGGCGTGGCGTCCAGGCGCAAGGGCTTGAGGCGCACCGACGAGCCACCATCCTCGAAGCTCGATTGGAAGATGGTCACGCCGTCGTAGACCACCGGGTGGTTGACCTCCACCGTGAAGGCCTTGGGCTCGGCCACGCGTGGGTCGTGGATGACGATGTCGCTGGCAAAGCGCTTGGGCATGCCGGTGGCGTAGTAGTCCACCGTGAACTTCTTGAGCTCGATGTCGAAGGGCAAGGGCTGCAGCAGCATGCCGTCTTCGAGGTTGATGACCGCGGCGTTGGTGCGCGCGCCTTCGGGCACGAAGAGCTGGGCGCGGTAGGCCGGGTTGGTGGGGCTCAGTCGGCCGCGCTCGGTCTCGGTGCCCCCCTGGAAGGGCTGCAGGCCTTGCGCCCACATCTGCGCCTTGATGATGAGGTCGCCATCGAACAGGCCACCCAGGCAGATCAGCACGATGGCGCCGTGCGCCGCGATGTAGCCCAGCTTGTTGACCGCGCCCAGGCGCGCGCCGATCATCAAGCCGGCCTCGCCACGGGCCGAGGCCTCGCGCTGCTGCGCCTTGACCGACCAGCCTTGCTGCGCCAGCACCTGCAGCACCTCGGTCTGCGTCTGGGCCAGCGGCTGGGCACGCTCGCCCGTGGCGTGGTGGTGAAAGGCCTGCAGCGCCTGCTCGCGGATGTGCTCCTTGTGCGTGCGCAAATCGGCCAGGATCTTGGGCGCGTTGCGCGCGATGCACAAGCTGGTCGAGGTCACCAGGAAGGCCAGGATCACCAGGAACCAGCCCGTGCTGTAGATGCGGTAGAGCCCCAGCGCCCCGAACACATCGGCCCAGAAGGGCCCGAACTGGTCGACGTAATTGACCAGCGGCTCGCCCTGCTTGACCACCGTGCCGATGGCCGAGGCGATGCAGATCACCGTCAGCAGCGCGATGGCAAATCGCATCGACGACAGCAGCTCCAGCGCCTGGCGGCGCCAGTCGGAAGCGGATGGGCGGTGAGAAGGTAGGGCCGTGGCGGTCATGGCGCGGTCAGGTCAGGCTGATCGGTAATGTGGGCCGCGAGCGCCCAAAACAAAAGCGGGCAACCCCGGTCAGGGTCCCCGCCTGTGTGTCGTGGGCAGCATCGCTGGCTGCTGGTGTCTCGGCCCGTGGAGGGCCGCCGGAGCCACCGCTGCGCGGATCAGCGCAGGCCGGCGATGTAGTCGGACAGGGCTTCGATTTCCTTGTCGCTCAGGTTGGCCGCGATCGAGGCCATCTGGGCGCTGTTGGTGCGCTCGCCCTGGCGGAAGGTGGTCAGCTGGACCTTGGTGTAGTCGGCGTGCTGACCAGCCAGGCGGGGGTACTGGGCTGGGATGCCGGCACCGTTGGGGCTGTGGCAGCCAGCGCAGGCGGGCACGCCCTTCTTGGCGATGCCACCGCGGTAGATCTTCTCGCCCAGGGCCACCAGGGCGGCGTTCTTGGCGGTGCCGTCCTTGGCTTTCTTGGAGGCGTAGAAGGCGGCGATGTTGCGCATGTCTTCAGGCGTCAGCGGAGCGGCCATGCCAGACATGATGCTGTTCTTGCGCTTGCCTTCCTTGAACTCGACCAGTTGCTTGACCAGGTACTCGGGGTGCTGGCCTTGCAGGATCGGGTAGGCGGGGGCGCCGCGCGAGCCATCGGCGCTGTGGCAGGCCATGCAGGCGGCGGCCTTGGCTTCACCTGCGGCGAGATCGGGCTTGGCGGCCTTGCCAGCAGCGGAGGCGTGCGCCAGGCCAGACAGGGACAGGGCCACCGTGGCCAGGGCGATCAGGTGAGAAAAGCGCTTCATGACGTTGGGAGTCGGGGCTTGTTGTTGGGGTCGCTCGCGGGTTTGGCCATCGAGCGCGGTGGGGGTTGCCGAGCCCTGCGGCGACCAGGGCGGACGCAGTTTGGGCAAACAAACCCAGGGATTTTACAATGCCCCATGACCCGTTCGACATCCTCTCGCCCGAAGGCGAGCACAAACCCCGGTCCGAGGCGCCGTCCGCGCCCCGCGCCTTCCACCAGCCAGACGGTCGCCAACACCGGCGCGGCCCCCACGAAAGACCTGGCCCAGCACCCCGCCAAGCTGGCCCTGGCCTGGGCCCATTCGGCGCGTTTCTTCACCACGGCGGCCCAGTTGCACCAGTTGCCGGTGCACGAGCTGCCCGAGGTGGCCTTCGTGGGCCGCTCCAACGCCGGCAAGTCGACCGCCATCAACACCCTGGCCCAGCAGCGCCAGCTGGCCTACGCCTCCAAGACGCCCGGTCGCACCCAGCACATCAACCTGTTCCACCTGGGCCCCAAGACCGCGCCCGACCAGATCTGGGCCGACCTGCCCGGCTACGGCTACGCCGCGGTCGACCGCACAGCCAAGCTGCGCTGGCAGGAGGTGATGGCCGACTACCTGGCCCGCCGGCGCAACCTGTGCGCCGTCGTGCAGATGGTCGACAGCCGACACGGTTTCACCGAGCTCGACACGCAGTTGCTGGGGTTCGTGGCGCCGCGCATCCGCAACGGCGAGGTCAAGCTGCTGGTGTTGTTGACCAAAGCCGACAAGCTCAACCGCAAGGAACAGGCCGAGTCGCTGCGCCAGGTGCAAACGGTGCTGGCTGACCTGGCCACCGACGAGGCCGACATCGGCGTCGCGCTGTTCTCGTCGCTGAACAAAACAGGCGTGGGCGACGCGGCCGAGCTGCTGCAGAGCTGGGCCTTGAGTGCGGAACAAGCGCAGGCCCTGGCCGAGCAGGCAGCTGCCCTGGCGGAAGCGGCCGCCGCAGCCGCGGCAGCCCAAGACCTCGGTCAGGCCTGACCGGTCAGGCGCACCAGCGCCTCGCGGTACTTGGCCGCGGTCTTGTCGATCACGTCCTGAGGCAGGGCCGGCGAAGGCGCGGTCTTGTCCCAGGGCTTGCCGTCCACGGTGGCCTGCTCCAGCCAGTCGCGCACGAACTGCTTGTCGTAGCTGGGCGGGTTCTGGCCGGCGGCAAAAGCCGCTTCGTAGCCCTCGATGGGCCAAAAGCGCGACGAGTCCGGCGTCAGCACCTCGTCCATCACGGTCAGGGTGCCGTGCTCGTCGAGGCCGAACTCGAACTTGGTGTCGGCGATGATGATGCCCTTGGTCAGCGCGAAATCGGCGGCCTTCTTGTACAGGGCGATCGCCAGGTCGCGCACCTTGGCGGCCATCTCTGCGCCGATGATCTCGGCCATCTTGTCGTAGCTGATGTTCTCGTCGTGGTCGCCCACGTCGGCCTTGGTGGCAGGCGTGAAGATGGGCTCGGGCAGCTTGCTGGCATTCTTGAGACCAGCGGGCAGCTTCACGCCGCAGACCTCGCCGTTGCCCTGGTACTCCTTCCAGCCGGAGCCGGCCAGGTAGCCGCGCACCACGGCCTCGACCGGCAGGGGCTTGAGCTTCTTGACCAACATCGAACGGCCTTCGACCTGGGCGCGCTCGGCGGCACTCACCACGCTGACCGGGTCGTCACCGGTGAGGTGGTTGGGGGCCACGTCCTTGAGCAACTCGAACCAGAACAGCGCCATCTTCGTGAGCAGCGCGCCCTTGCCGGGGATCGGCTCGCCCATGATGACGTCGAAGGCGCTGATGCGGTCGGAGGCGACCATCAGGATGCGGTCGTCGCCGACGGCGTAGTTGTCGCGCACCTTGCCGCGGGCCAGCAGCGGCAGGGACGTCAGTTGGGAGGTGTGCAGGGCTTGGGTCATGGCAAGGGCCTTCGGGCGCCGGAGCGCGATCAACGTTCGATTCAGCGCGGCATTATCCCGCGCCCGGGCTCACAGCCCCAGCGCCTTCAGGCGTCGGGCGTGATCCACATAGGGCGAAATCGGGTCGGCGCCCTCACCCACCAGGCCAGCGATCTGGTTGACGACGTGGAAGTGATTGAGCGGCAGGTCGTCTCGGATGACCTGCCCCAGGTGGCTGGCGCAGCGCCCGACCAGGCCGTCGCCGGCTTCCTTGCGGAAGGCCAGGCCCGACAGCGCCATCGTGTAGTCGGCCGGGTTGAGCCAGTTGTGGAAGGTGCCCACCCCGCTCCAGGAGTAGTAGCGCACGCCAAGGGCCTCGGCCGCGCCCTGGCCGCAAGGCTCGGCCGGCACGCCACCCGGGAAGCGTCGGTTGAAATCGGCCGCGCCCTCGCTGTGCAGCGAGGCCAGTGCCGCGCCCACGTCCTGCGGCAAGTCGCCCCCGCTGCGCCAGTCCACGAAACGCGCGGCCAGGTCGCCCATCCACATGATGATGGCGCCGCCCCAGGTCTGATCACGCACCTGCTGCTGCATCCAGTCACCGAACTCGGAGCCGAAGGTCGGGCCGGCCACCGCGGTGACCGACGCCACCCACTCGGGCTTCTTGCCAGCCACGTAACGACTGGTCTGGCTGCCATGGCTGTGGCCGATGAGGTGAACCTTCTCGGCGCCGGTCTCCTTGCGGATGCGCTCGACCTGCGGCAGCAGTTGCTCGCCGCGCACCTCGGAGGTGTTGAAGGCAGAAACCTGGACCACGTGCACCTGGGCCCCACCGGCCTGAAGGGCCTCGACGATGCCGCGCCAGTAAGGCTGTTTGCCGAACCAACCCAGGTCCAGCTCGTCAAAACCCATCATGCCGTGCACCAGCACGATGGGGTAGCGGGTGGCGGTCGAGCCCGCCTCCACGCCACCGGCGATCACCGGGATGTCCAGCGGCTTGTCCTGCGCCGCGACAGCCTGGCTGGCCAGCCAGGCCCCACCTGCCAGCGCGCCGAACAGGGCCGCGCGCCCAACCCACTTGCGAAACGTCACCCGAGCCTCGATTCATGCGGGGTGCCATCGCACCCGAAAAAAAACCGGCTCGGGCGCACCCGGCCGGTCCGGTGGGCAGGGGTCGGCTCAGCGGCCGCCCCACCGCCCCGGCATCAGGCCACGACCTGGGCCAGCTTGCCGCTGGCGTACAGGGCGGCGATCTCGCTCAGGCCGATGGCCTTGATCTTGGCGGCCTGGCCTTCGCAACCGAACTCGATGTAGCGCTGCTTGCACACGGCCTTGGCGGCTTCGCGGGCGGGCTTGAGCCATTCGCGGGCGTCGAACTTGTCCGGGTTCTCGAACATGAACTTGCGCACCGCGCCGGTCATCGCCAGGCGGATGTCGGTGTCGATGTTGATCTTGCGCACGCCGTGCTTGATGGCTTCCTGGATTTCCTCGACGGGCACGCCGTAGGTTTCCTTCATCTTGCCGCCGTACTGGTTGATGATGGCCAGCAGCTCGGCGGGCACGGAGGACGAGCCGTGCATCACCAGGTGGGTGTTGGGGATGCGCTGGTGGATTTCCTTGACGCGCGAGATGGCCAGGATGTCGCCCGTGGGCTTGCGCGAGAACTTGTAGGCGCCGTGGCTGGTGCCGATGGCGATCGCCAGGGCGTCCAGCTGGGTGGCCTTGACGAACACGGCGGCTTCTTCGGGGTCGGTCAGCATCTGGCTGTGGTCCAGCTTGCCTTCGGCGCCGATGCCGTCTTCTTCGCCGGCTTCACCGGTTTCCAGGTTGCCCAGGCAGCCCAGCTCGCCTTCGACGGTCACGCCCACCTTGTGGGCCATTTCCACGACCTTGCGGGTGACTTCAACGTTGTAGTCGAAGTCGGCCGGGGTCTTGCCGTCTTCCTTGAGCGAGCCGTCCATCATCACCGAGCCGAAGCCCAGGTCGATGGCGCCAGCGCAGACCTTCGGGCTGGTGCCGTGGTCCTGGTGCATGACCAGGGGGATGTGCGGGTAGGCCTCGACGGCGGCCTGGATCAGGTGCTTGATGAAGGATTCGCCAGCGTACTTGCGCGCGCCTGCCGAAGCTTGCAGGATCACCGGGGCGCCGACTTCATCGGCCGCTGCCATCACGGCCTGGACCTGTTCCAGGTTGTTGACGTTGAACGCCGGGATGCCGTAGTTGTGTTCTGCGGCATGGTCCAGCAGCTGGCGCATGGAAACGAGTGGCATGGAAAACCCCAAAGTGCTGTGGAAAAACGATGGGCAGCGCGCCTTGTCCAAACATGACAAAGCCCGCCCACCGAAAACTGCTGCGGATTCTACAGAGGGACAAGCCCCACCCGCACCACGGATTCAGGTGGCGGGTGGGGCTCGGCGTCGTGGCGAGCGCAGGGCGCCATCAGGCGCCCCTTGATCCATCAGGCAAAAAACAGCGTGTTGCTGCTGACCTCCGACGAGGTGGGCAGCGTGGTGAAGCTGCCGACCGGTGCCCCGCCCGCTGCCATCGCCTGCAGCAGCACATTGACCGACTGGTTGCTCACCACGCCAGGCTGCGACATCGCCTCCAGGTCCGCATGGCTCAGGTAATTGCTGCCGCTGTCCAGTGTGTAGAACACGTCAGGACCGTTCGTTGGGCCGTCGAAAAAGCGCTTGATCGTGACCTGGTCCTGCGTGTCCCGGATCTTCAGGATCAGGTCCTGGCCCGATCGTTGCGCCGCCAGGTCTGACTTGTTGACGTACAGCCCCAGAACATCCCCCGCGCCGCCCACATCGTCGATGACGTCCTGGCCATCGCCGAGCCGGAAGTCGTAATAGTTGCCACCCGTTCCGCCCATCAAGGTGTCATTGCCCTTCCCGCCAATGAGTGCCATGCCCCCGGTCGACAAATCTTGGAGGACGTTGTCCAGGTCGTTGCCCAGCAAGGTGACGTTGCTGCCGCTGCCCGACGTGGCGATCAGGTTCTCGACATGGGCCGCGGCCACGCCGAGGTTGTAGCTTGTGCCTGTGGCCAGCGTGGCGTAGATGGTGTCGGTGCCTTCACCGGCGTTTTCCACCACCACGTCCCTGGGTGAGGCGATGTGGTACGTGTCGTTGCCCAGGCCGCCGATCAGGGTGTCGGGACCGCCGCTGTCCGGGGCGGTCAGGTCGTCATCGCCAGCTGTGCCGTAGATCACCTCCCCGGGCGCCATGGCCGCCAGCACATCGGCGCGGCTGAACGTCTTGTCGCGCGTCACCAGCGACTCCACGGAGTTGGCACCCTCTGCGAAGTACGACTGGATGGTCAACACACCGCCATGGGCCACCTTCACCGTGAGGTCGTCTCCCGCGCGGCTGAACAGCAGGTCATTGGCGGCGTAGTTGGCGCTGAGGTCCACGCGGTCGTTTGCGCCATCCGTGTCGTTGATGAGCACGGTGCCCGGCATGATCGGCAGGTCGTAGGTGTCATTGCCAGCGCCACCCATCAGCGTGTCGTTGCCGCGCGAATGGCGAAGGGTGTCGTTGCCAGCGCCGCCCAGCAACGAGTCGTTGCCATAGCCGCCAATCAGTGTGTCGTCGCCGTCCAGCCCTTCGATCACGTTGCCATCGTCGTTGCCTCGCAGCACATTGGCCGCCGAGGTGCCCGTGATCTTCGCGGCGCCGCCAGCCGACATCGTCAGGTTCTCGACGTTGGCCCATTTGCCCAGGCTCACGTTGCCGGCATACGTCACCTCAACGGTGTCGCTGCCCGCGTTGGCGGCTTCCACCACCACGTCGGAGGCTCCACTCACCACGTAGGTGTCGTTGCCAGCCCCACCGAGCATCGAATCGTTGCCCTCTCCGCCATCGAGGAGGTCGTCACCGGCCCCACCGACCAAGGTGTCGCGGCCCGTGCCACCGTACAGAAAGTCATTGCCATTGCCGCCGTCCAGGCTGTCGTTGCCGGCCATGCCAAACAGGCCGTCATCGCCGTCATGGCCGAAGATCTTGTTGCTAGCAGCGTTGCCCGTGAGAAAGTTGCCCTCGGCAGAACCGTCGATGCGGATGGCCAACAAGCCCGTCAGCACGACGTCTTCGATGTTGGCGTATGCCGCGTTGCGCAAGTCGATGCTGAAGCCTGCCTGGATGGCGTCGCGTCCTTCTCCAGCCTTTTCCACGATCATCTCGGAGCTGCTGTGCAGCACGTACAAATCGTCGCCCAGCCCGCCGATCAGCGTGTTGCTGCCCAGGCCGCCATCCAGCGTGTCGTTGTCCTCGTAGCCGTACAGCGTGTCCGCGAAGATGTTCTTGGACACGAGTTTGTCGGCACCGCTGGTGCCCTTGATCACCGCCATGGTGAACTCCCTTGAATCAATGAATGTGTAGGTCGAGCCTGCACACCATTTCAGGGCCAGGGCGGCCACCGTCAGGCGAGCAAGCTTCGCCTGACTTTATGGGGAACACCGCGGTCGGATTTCACGGAAATACCCGCCCACCCCCAGGACAGGGGCTCAGTGCTTGCCAAATTGACCAATGCCCACCTCGCACACCTTCAGCATGTTGGTGCCGCCGGGGTGGCCCATGGGCTCGCCGCAGGTGATGGCGTAGGTGTCGCCCGGGCGCAGCACGCCCTGCTCGACCAGGATGGCTTCGGCGCACTGGAGGGCCTCGTCGCGGTCGGTGAAGCTGGGCACCAGCAGCGGGCGCACGTTGCGGTACAGCGCCATTTTGCGAAGTGAAATCGGCTGGGCCGTCAGCGCGAAGATGGGCACGTGGATCTTGTGCCGGCTCATCCACAGCGCGGTCGAGCCCGACTCGGTCAGCGCGATGATGGCCTTGCAGCCCAGGTGGTGCGCCGTGAACAGCGCCCCCATGGCGATCGACTGGTCGATGCGCGCGAAGGTCTTGTTGCTGAAATCGGCGTCCAGCGACACCTCTTCGGCCCATTCGGCTTCGGTGGCGATGTTGGCCATCTGCTCGACCGTCTCGACGGGGTACTTGCCGGCGGCCGTCTCGGCGCTGAGCATGACGGCGTCGGTGCCGTCGAGCACGGCGTTGGCCACGTCGGACACCTCGGCGCGCGTGGGCACCGGGTTGACGATCATCGACTCCATCATCTGCGTGGCGGTGATGACGACCTTGTCCATGTCACGCGCCATGCGGATCATGCGCTTTTGAAGCGCCGGCACGGCGGCGTTGCCCACCTCCACGGCCAGGTCACCCCGGGCCACCATGATGCCGTCCGAAGCCTTGAGGATGGCCTCCAGGTTGGGGATGGCCTCGGTGCGCTCGATCTTGGCGATCAGCGCGGGGCGGTGCTTCCAGGGCTCGCCGGCCACGTTGCACAGCTGGCGGGCCATCTCCATGTCGGTGGCGTTCTTGGGGAAGGACACGGCGATGTAATCGCACTGGAAGCTCGCCGCCGTGCGGATGTCTTCCATGTCCTTGGCCGTCAGCGCGGGCGCCGTCAGGCCACCGCCCTGCTTGTTGATGCCCTTGTTGTTCGACAGCTCGCCGCCCAGCTTGACCTTGGTGTGCACCTCGTCGCCCTTGACCGACTCGACCGTCAGCACGATCAGGCCGTCGTTGAGCAGCAGGGTGTCGCCGGGTTTGACGTCGCGCGGCAGCTCCTTGTAGTCCAGGCCGACGCCGCCCAGGTCGCCCGGTTCGGTGCGGCTGGCATCGAGCACGAAGGGCATGCCCGGCTCGAGCATGACCTTGCCTTCGGCGAACTTGCCGACGCGGATCTTGGGGCCCTGCAGGTCGGCCATGATGGCCACCACCTTGCCCACGCGGGCCGCGGCCTCTCGCACCAGCTGGGCGCGGTCGATGTGGTCCTGCGCCTTGCCATGAGAGAAGTTCAGCCGCACCACGTCGACCCCGGCATGCAACATCGCGTCCAGCACCTCGGGGGTGGAGGAAGCGGGGCCCAGGGTGGCGACGATCTTGGTGGCACGAGGCATGGTGGAAATGATCTGGAGTCAGGTTGACCAGCAGTGTCACACCAAATCCCACGGGGTGAATCGCGGAAATACCGCACGATCACCCCGCGCCACACCCTGGCTTCATCGCGCTTACACTTTTTGGCAGCATCCAGTCGACCGAGCCGACCCACCGGGCATGACCACCCCCACGCGCACCATCGTTTTCTCTCACGCCAACAGCTTCCCGGCCAGCACCTACCGCGTGCTGTTCGATGGCTGGCGCGCCGCTGGCTACGAGGTGCGCGCCATCGACAAGCTGGGCCACGACCCGCGCCACCCGGTCACCACCGACTGGCCGCACCTGGTCGAGCAGCTCAAGCAGTTCATCGAGCACGAGGTCGACGAGCCCGCCTACCTGGTCGGCCATTCCCTGGGCGGCTACCTGAGCATGATGGTGGCCAACCGCCACCCGCACCTGGCGCGCGGCGTGGTCGTGCTCGACTCGCCGCTGCTGCACGGCTGGAAGGCCACCGGCATCGCCCTGGCCAAGCAGACGCGCACCATGGGCCAGGTGATGCCTTCGCGCATCTCGGCGCAGCGCACCCAGGAGTGGCCCAACCTGCGCGCCGTGCACGAGCACTTCTCGGCCAAGCGCAAATTCGCAGCCTTCGATCCCGCCGTGCTGGCCGACTACCTGGCGCGCGGCACCGAAGGCCATGCCGATGGGCGCGCGCGCCTGCTGAGCTTTCGCCGCGAGGTCGAGACCGCCATCTACAACACCATGCCTCACGGCCTGCTGCACGAGTTCAAACGCCACCCCTTCCAGTGCCCGGTCGCTTTCATCGGCGGCACGCGTTCGCGCGAATCGCGCCTGGTGGGCCTGTCGGGCACCAAGCAGATCGTGGGCGAGCGCCTGTCCTGGATCGACGGCTCGCACCTCTACCCCTTCGAGCGACCGCGCGAAACCGTGGCCGAGGTGCTGACCTGGCTGCGCCGTTTTGAGGCCCTGCCCCGTGCCTGAGACCCGCCCCGAACCGCCGCTGCCGCAGCGCATCCCCTTCGTCACGGTGACGAACTGGGTGCGCGCAGCCCGCCTGTGCGACGTCGACATCGAGGACATCTTCCGCCGCGAGGGCCTGGACACGCGCGACCTGCATCCCGAGACCTCGACGGTCGACCGCGTCACCATCCAGCACGTGATGCACCACTGCGTGGAAGAGACGCGCCGCCATGGCAGCCCGCATCACTTCCCGCTGGCCCTGGGCGAGACCTTCGCCTTCGAGTACCTGTCCGACGTCGAGACCTTCATCACCACCAGCGCCACGCTGCGCGACGCCACGCGGGCCCTGGAATGGATCCCGCAGCTGGTCAACCCGTACATGCGCTTCAAGCTGTCCGAGCACGGCCACGAAGCGCGCCTGGCGCTGAGCTTCGAGGTGCCCGACAACGACCCGGCCATCGGCTGGCCCTTCGCCGAAGGCATCTTCACCACCGTCGTCAAGTTCTGCAAGATGCTGCTGGGCGGCCAGCCGCTGATCGGGCGCATCACGCTGCGCCACGCCCCCCACCAGGACGCGGACAAGGTCAACGCGCATTTCCAGGTGCCGATCACCTGGGGCGCCGAGATCGACGCCCTGTGGTTCGAGCGCAGCCTGCTTGACCAGCCCTTGCGGGGCGCCTTCCCCAGCCTGCACGAACAGGCGGGCCAGCGGGTGGTTCGGCAGGTGGCACAACGCGTCCTGCCCGGCGCGGCCGAGGGGGCGGCCCCACCCGGCCAGCAGCTCGCCCAGCAGATCGAGCAGGCCTTTGCCGACAAGCCCCGTTTGCTGGGGCTGGGCGCCCTGGCCCTGGCCGAAGAGCTCGGCCTGCACCCGCGCACCCTGCAGCGGCGCCTCAAGGACGTCGGCGAAAGCCACTCGGCCATCCAGGCCCGGGTGCGCCACCGCCTGGCCCAGGTCTGGCTGCGCCAGCCCGAGCTCAGCATCGAGGACATCAGCGAACGCCTGGGCTTCACCGATCGGCGCAGCTTCACCCTGGCTTTCACGCGCTGGTCGGGCCAGACGCCCAGCCAGTTCCGCCGCTCCCTGCGCTGAAGCCGCCCCGATCTGACACCGCGCGTTTTCCCTAGTGGGACGATGTCGCGAAAATTTCCATTCTGTCGCTGCCTTGCATGGTCTTCCCGGGGGGCGCTGCCTACAGTTCAGTCTCATCAGACCGATTGCCTCAAGCAGTCATGCGCAACGCGTCCGAGGAGACAAACCATGCAGCACGAACAACAACCCCCGCCGCCCATCGTCCCGCGAGAAAAGCTCGACTTCGGCCTGGACGGCGACATCCCCAAGTACTGGCTGGACAACGACCCGTTCAAAACGCGTTTCTTCGACGCCCTGTCCACGCTGTTCCCGGTGGGCGAGAAGTTCTTCATCACCTGCGTGCGCGACTTCAAGGACCGCATCGACGACCCCAAGCTGCAGCAGGAAATCAAGGACTTCACCCGCCAGGAAGCCCAGCACAGCATGCTGCACACGCAGTACAACAACCGCCTCAAGGCCCAGGGCGTTGACGTCGACGCCATCCTCAAGGGCCAGGAGCACCGCCTGTTCGGCATCATCCGCAAGGTGTTCTCGCGCGAGTTCACGCTGGGCATCACCACCGCCTCCGAACACATCACGGCCATCATGGCCGACTGCTTCGTCGAGCGCCCCGCCATCTTCGCCAACGCCGACGAACGCATCCGCGCCCTCTACGTCTGGCACGCCATGGAAGAGATGGAGCACAAGGGCGTCGCCTTCGACGTGCTGCGCGACCACGCCAAGGCCAGCTACTGGACGCGCATCAGCTCCATGCTGCTGGTCACGGCCCTGTTCCCCTATCACGTCTTCCGGATCATGAAGCACATGTTCCAGGTCGACGGCTTCAGCCGCTGGGAGCGCACCAAGATCTGGGCCAAGGGCCTGTGGTGGCTCTACAAGCCCGGCGGCATCTTCATGCCCATGATGGGCAAGTACTTCAGCTACCTCAAGCCGAGCTTTCACCCCTGGCAAGAGCCCGTGGTGCCCAGCTACGAGCCCTGGCTGAAGCTGCTGCAGGAAACCGGCAGCCCCGTCGAAGCCGGCAACCGACTGGCCCTGAGCCAGCAACACGCCTGAACGCCATGAGCCACGACCACACGATCGTTCCACGCGAAAAGCTCGACTTCGGGCTGGACGGCGACATCCCGAAGTACTGGTTCGGCGGCGACGCCTTCAAGACCCGATTCTTCGACGCGATGTCGACCATCTTCCCGGAGGGCGAGCGCTACTTCATCTCCTGTGTGCGCGACTTCCGCGACCAGGTCAGCGACCCCAAGCTGCTGGCCGAGATCAAGGACTTCATGCGCCAGGAAGGCCAGCACGGCATCGTGCACAGCCAGTACAACGAGCGGCTCAAAGCACAGGGCATCGACGTCGACGCCCTCGAGCGCTTCACGCACAACATGCTGTTCAACTTCGCGCGCAAGCACCTGCCCAAAAAGCAGACGCTGGCCGAAACCGCCGCGGCCGAACACATGACGGCCATCATGGCCCACAGCTTCTTCGAGAAGAAGGAAGTGCTCGCCCAGGCCGATCCGCGCATGCGCGCCATGTACGCCTGGCACGCCATGGAAGAGATCGAGCACAAGGCCGTGGCCTTCGACGTCATGCAGAAGGTCGCCAAGGTGGGCTACCTGCGCCGCGTCATGGCCATGGTCGTCGTCACCCTCGGCTTCAACATCCACTCGCTGCTGACCACGCGCTACATGCTCAAGGTCGATGGCTTGCGAGGCTGGCAGCGCTTCAAGCTCATGGCCAAGGGCATGTGGTGGATCTTCAAGCCCGGTGGCCTGTACATGTCCATCCTCGGCCACTACCTGCAGTACTACAAACCAGGCTTTCACCCCTGGCAGGCGGGCCAGATGCACACCTACCACCTCTGGCTCGACACCTTCAACCGCACGGGCGACCCGATCCAGGCGGGCGAGGTGCTGCACGCGGCAGGCGCCTGACCCTCGCCTTGGCTCCCCAGCCACATCGGCAGGTATGGTCACCATGAGAAAGGCCTCCCAACGGGAGGCCTTCTTGCTGGCGCCAGCACACGGCGCGCGAGCCATCGGTCACCCGCTCACGCGGGCAACCGGCCATGCCATCAGCCGGCAGCGCGCTTGGTGAGGATCTCGAACGCCGGCAGCGTCTTGCCTTCCAGCACTTCCAGGAAAGCGCCACCACCGGTCGAGATGTAGCCCACGTCCTTCTCGATGCCGTACTTGGCGATGGCAGCCAGCGTGTCGCCGCCACCAGCAATGCTGAAGGCGCTCGACTCGGCGATCGCCTGCGCGATGGCCTTGGTGCCATTCTCAAAGGCCGCGAACTCGAACACGCCCACCGGACCGTTCCACACCACCGTGCCAGCGGCCTTGAGCTGAGCGGCCAGCTTGGCGGCCGTCTTCGGCCCGATGTCCAGGATCATGTCGTCGTCGGCCACGTCGGTGGCGGCCTTGACGGTGGCCGGCGCATCGGCGGCAAAGGTCTTGGCCACCACCACGTCTTCAGGGATGGGCACCTCGGCGCCACGCGCCTTCATCGACTCGATCACGGCCTTGGCCGCGCCCACCAGGTCCGGCTCGGCCAGCGACTTGCCGATCTTCAGGCCAGCGGCCAGCATGAAGGTGTTGGCGATGCCGCCCCCCACGATCAGGCCGTCCACGTTCTTCGACAGCGACTCCAGGATCGTCAGCTTGGTCGAGACCTTCGAGCCTGCCACGATGGCGATCAGCGGGCGCTTGGGGGCTTCCAGCGCCTTGCTGATGGCATCGATTTCGGCGGCCAGCAGCGGGCCGGCCGAAGCCACCTTGGCGAACTGGGCGATGCCATAGGTGGTGGCCTCCGCACGGTGGGCGGTGCCGAAGGCGTCGTGCACGAAGATGTCGCACAGCGCGGCCAGCTTCTTGGCCAGCTCTTCGTTGTTCTTCTTCTCGCCCTTGTTCAGGCGGCAGTTCTCCAGCAGCACGACTTGGCCCGGGGCCACGTCCACGCCATCGACCCAGTTGCTCACCAGCTTGACCTCGCGGCCCAGCAACTCGCCCAGGCGCTTGGCCACAGGTGCCAGCGAATCCTCGGGCTTGAACTCGCCCTCGGTGGGGCGGCCCAGGTGCGAGGTCACCATCACGGCGGCGTTGGCCTTGAGGGCCAGCTCGATGGCCGGCACCGAAGCGCGCACACGGGTGTCTTCGGTGATGTTGCCGGCGTCGTCCAGCGGCACGTTCAGGTCGGCGCGGATGAACACGCGCTTGCCCGTGGCTTGGCCCTGGGCGACGAGGTCTTCGAATCGGATGATGTTCATGGTGTCGGCCGCGTCCGCGGTGTCGGTGGGTGCTGGATACAAAACCTCGGGATTATAGAAAACCCCAGCCTCGGGCCCGCCCCCAGTTCACCAGCCCACCCCCAGCTTGAGCGCCAGGTAGACCGCCATGCCGACCACGATGGTGCTCAGCATGTCCTTGCGCCACCAGGCCCAGACCGCGGCCACCGGCGCCGCCACCCACTTCGGGTCCAACCAGCCCGTTGCACTCCCCGACAACGGCAGCACGATCTCCGGCGCGATGATCGCCGTCAAAGCCGCCAGGGGCGCGTACTTCAGTCCCTGCAGAGCCCATTCGGGCAGCCGGATCGGCTCCTGCGTCAGGAAGAAGAACGCCCGTGTCACCGCCGACAGCGCCACCAGCCCCAGCACCGCCAGCACCATCCAAAGCGGGGCACCCCAAAAAATCACGTCCATCAAACCTCCACCGTGTCCCGCGCTCATCACAGGCCCCAGGCAGCACCCAGCCCCCTGCACATCCGTTGAGCACCCGCCCACATGCTGGCGTCGCTGGCACGCAGCGCGCCGAGGTCATCGGCCAACACGCGCCTGCCCCCTCGCCACCGCTGCCCACCGATCGAAGGCCAGACCCGCGGCCACAGCCACAACGATGGCGACCACGATGTGCAGGCGCATCGGCATCCCCCAGGCCACGACCGCCACGACGGCGCCCACCACCACCGACAGCAGCCCCCGCCCGTCCTTGATCAGCGTCACGAGCAGGGCCAGCAAAGCCAGCGAACCCGCGAACCCCAGGCCCCACGTTTGCGGAATCTGAGACGCGAACGCAATGCCCAGCAGCGAAGCCACGTTCCACCCCGTCCAGTTGACCAGAGCCACCCCCAGGAAATAGGCCAGGGGCTCCGGGTTCGCGCCATTCGCGGGTGCATCTTCGCCATGGCGGTGCACCGTCAGCACATAGGTCACGTCGGCGCTGAGGTAGCCCGCCACCAGGCGCCAGCGCAGGGGCAGCGTCATCATGTGGGGGCGCAGTTGGGCGCTGAAAATCACGAAGCGCAGATTGACGCACAAGGCCGTCAACCAGATCAGCCACAGTGGCGCGCCGACCAGCAACAAAGGCACCGCCGACAACTGGGCACTCGCTGCAAACACCAGCAAACTCATCAGCAACACGATCGGCAGCGGCAAACCGGAGGTGGTCATGGCCATGCCGGTGACCAGGCCCCAAGCGATCATGCCTGGCAGCACCCGTGCCATGTCCCTCATCCCCAAGCGAAAAGCCGGGTGGGCACGCAGACGCGGATCAAGCAGCGAACTCAGCGCAGGGGCATCGAAAGGCATGTCGGCATTGTCAGCCAGCACGCCATCCCCGCCTCACCCGACGGCCTTGTTGCACAAGCCCCACCTGTGCTGTCATCAATGCCCCGAAGCGGCCTTACCGCCCTTCTCGCCAGAAGCTGCGTGGTTGCCCTCGTCCTCCGGCTCCTCCTCGTCTTCAGCAGGTGCCGCAGGCTTGGAAGCCGCGGGCGCCGGGCGGGGCACGACCGGGGCCACCCCTTCCAGCTTGTTCTCACGCATGTACTCATCCATCTCTCGCCAACCGGCGAAAACCGCAGACTTGTCCGCCTTGGGATTGAGCACGTAGCAATCTTCGATGGCACGCATCGCATGCCTGCAGGCACTGCCGATGGCGCGGGCCTCTGCCTGCTTGCGCTCGGCCGCCTTCGCAGGCGTGTCGAGCCCCAGCTGATCGCAACCCGAGAGCCACATCAGCACGCCCGCAAGGGCCAAAGTGCGCACAGCGGTGCAGCGCCCGGCACGAGCGGGGACAAGCGTCGGAGGGCAGAGGGAAGGGATCGGGCCTGAAAGCTGCGACGTCATGGCTGCACTCGGCCTGAAGCCGAGCCTGTTGACACCCTCTGGTTTTCGGCATGTGGCAGCCCAGCTTGAGCATTTCGCCCCCTGGGCGCGCCATCCGCCAGGCTCATGCAGATCAGTGAATCAGGCGATCAGCGTCATCAACGAACAACTCATCCAAGATGAGTGCGTCCGGCTCCTCGCCCAAGCTCCAGAACACGAGCAACAACAACACCTTGAAATCATCAAGGGAAACCGGTCCCCGAGGGATGGCCAGCACGCGGTCCAGCACGACTTCGCGCAAAGCCGGGCTCAACACGCCCGCGCCTTCGAGGAAATGGAGAAAGCCCAGGGCTTCTGGGCCAAGCAACTCAAGCTCCTGCGTCACGTAGACGCGCATCGATCTCGATGCAGGCGGCGTCGCGAGGTTGTGAGTCACAGACTGGAGTCCGTCCAGCCAGGCCAGGGCATCGTTGATTTCCTCTGACTCGAATCCGACCGCCGAAAGCTTCTTGACGAGCTGGCCAGTCTCCGGACATGCGTCCGGGCGCCAATAGGTTTCGTACAGGTAGGCGAGGACGTCGAACATGAGAAAGATGATACCCCAGCATGCCCGAGCCTGCCGAGCAGAGGGTGAGGCAAGCAGCAAAAGAAAACCGCGGCCCAGAAATGCCAAAGCCCCTGCGAAGCAGGGGCTTTGGGGAGGATAAGTAGCCTGACGATGTCCTACTTTCACACGGGAATCCGCACTATCATCGGCGCTGAGTC